>CAWIUL010000010.1:0-1931238 GCA_963839305.1 uncultured delta proteobacterium | reverse complement strand
GCTCGTCGAGGGGCTCACGCTCACCGCGCCCGACGCGACGGATCCCGGGGCGTCGAGCGTTGCCGTGCTCTCCGACGGGTCGCCGGGCATGACGTTTCGGCGTTCGACCGTGACGGCTGGCGTCGCGAGCAACGGCGCCGACGGTCAGCAAGTTGCGCAGCTGCCGGCGAGCTCTGCAGGAAATTCGACGACGGACGGAACGGCACCTCCTGCCAAAGTTTGTGCGTGCTCGACGGACAACAGCGTCGGTGGCGCGGGCGGTGGCTTCATCGACGGCGGATTCAGCCCGCCTTCGAACGGAGCGCCCGTCATCGGCGGAAACACGGACGCTGGGCGCGCGGGCACTGCGAACGCTCCTCCTGGGATCATGGGCGCGAACGCTGCGAGTGGCGCTACGGGCAACAGCACCGGAACGCTCGGCGAGCTCACAACGAACGGTTGGATCGCCTCGCCGGGGGCTGTCGGTGTATCGGGCGGAACTGCACAGGGCGGTGGCGGCGCGTATGGCGATCCAGGCAGCAACGTCAGCGGTAGCAGCGGCGGATGCGGTGGGTGCGGCGGCAAGGGCGGCGTCGGCGGCCGCGGCGGCGGCGCGAGCATCGCGGTCGGCCGCAATCAACACGACGCTTGCGAGTTCAGTCGCTCGACCGCTTCGCGCGGGCAAAGCCGGTAACGGCGGCAACGGTGGGCCGTCGGGCAGCCCGGCCAACCTGGCGGGCAACGGGCGGCACGGGCCTGGCAACTCGTGCGGCGGCGGCACCGGAGGGCACGGCGGCGACGGCGGCGCCGGGCGGCGGCGGCGCGGGCGGCATCTCCGTCGCGATCGCGTTCGCGCCATCGAACCCAACACCCGACATCGACACGCAGAGCACCGTCCTCGCGGGCACCGCAGGTCTAGGCGGTCAAGACGGGTCCGCGGGGGCACCAAAGCGATCGACGGGATCTCCGTGCCCGTTCACGCCTTCTGAGGCGGCTTCTCGAGCGGGTTCTCCGGCCACGCGTGGCGCGGGTACTTCCGCATGAGCTCTTTGCGGATCTTCGGGTAGTGGCGCTCCCAGAAGCCGGCGAGGTCGCTCGTCACTTGGACGGCGCGTTGGTTTGGCGCGAGCAAATGGAGCACGAGCGCGACGCGGCCCGAGCCGATGCGGGGCGTGTCGCGGAGACCGAAGAAATCCTGGAGGCGTGACGCGACGTAGGGGTCTTTGCCGGGCTCGTACGCGACGCGCGCGACGCGGCCGCTCGGGAGCGTGATGCGCGGGGGCGCGAGGCGATCGATGGCCGCCATCGGGAGCGCGGCGCGAACGAGATCCACCGCGCCCGCTTCGCGGAGCTCGGCGAAGCTCGCGTGGCCTTCGCAGCACGCGCGGAGCGCCTTCTCGAGCGTCTCGTCGTCGAGCGCGGGAACGGACGCGTCGACGCCGTGCGCGAACGCGGCGCGCACGCGGAGATCATCCAGGGCGTCCGCCGACGAGCGCCGCGATGCCCTTGTCGCGCGCGGCGCGGAAGAGGAGCTCGCTCGCCTCGTCGCCCGTCGCGGGGGCGCGCGTCTCTTCGATCGGGAGGCCGTCGTAGATCAAACGCGTGACGCGCTCGGCGCGCTCCGATGCGGCGTTCCACTCGATGGTCGCGCGCTCGTCGAGGCGATCGCCGGCGAGCTCGACGAGCTGTTCGGGCGTGACCTCGCTCGCGACGCGGACGAGCACGCTCGACCCGCGCTGCTCCGCGTCGACCGCGACCATGAGCGGCGCGTCGCGGACGACGCTCGTCTCCGCGAGCTCCGCTTTTCCGCCCGAGAGCGCGAGCGCGCGGCCGCTCAGGCGCTTGGCGACGCGATCGGTGTATCCTGCAAGTATCGCCGTGAGGAGCGCGTCCTCGGCGGCCTTGCCCGAGAGCCTCTGCGGCTCGCGGACGAAGCGCCGGAGCTGCTTGCGCGCGAGCTCGACACGGCGAACGGCGCCGCGGTCCACGTCGCCGCCTTCGTACAAAGCGTCGAGCATCGCGAGCACGTCGGAGCGATCCGTGGCGAAATCGTGCGAGCGATCGCCAGGGCGCCCGCGCGCGCCGGGCTTCGTGCGCACGCCGAGACGAATGTCGCGCTCGCCGAGGAGCGCTGCTGCGGTCACGCCGTCGTCCGAGACGCCGCGCCGCTCGGCCTCGAGGATCACGCGCGCGAGGCGAGGGTGGACGGGCATGCGGAGCATCGCGCGGCCGATCTCCGTGATGTCGTTGCCGCGTACGACGGCGCCGAGGCGCACGAGGAGCTCCTCCGCGGCCGCGATTGATTTCGCAGGTGGCGCGTCGAGCCACTCCACGTCCCCGTGAACGCCGCTCCCGCGGAGCTCGAGGAGCGTCTGCGTGAGGTCGACGCGGAGGAGCTCGGGCGTCTCGTGCTCGACGCGCGACTCGAAGTCGGAGCGCGAATACAAACGGTACGCGCGGCCCGCGCGCGTTCGACCGGCGCGTCCCGCGCGCTGCACGCACGACGCGCGGCTCGCCTTCTCGACGCGCAGCGACGGAAGGCCCGTGTACGGCGAGTGGTCCGCGCGGCGCACGAGGCCGCTGTCGACGACGGCGACCACGCCCTCGATCGTGACGCTCGACTCCGCGACGTTCGTCGAGACGATCACCTTGCGGCGCGCGCTCGGCGACACCGCGCGATCCTGCTCGTCGGGCGGCAGGTCCCCGTGGAGCGGGAGCACGAGCGCGTCGAATTTCTGCGCGGCGCTCGCGCACGCGTCCATCGCGCGGCGAATCTCGGCGGCGCCGGGCAAGAAGACGAGCACGTGACCATCCGGGCTCTCGGTGAGCGCGCGTCGCACCGCGGACGCGACGCGGAGCTCGAGCGCTCGATCATCGTGAGCCTCCTCGTGCACGATCTCGACGGGGTAGGGACGTCCCTCCGCGCGAACGATCGGCGCGTCGAGGAACTTCGCGACGGGGTCGGCGTCGAGCGTCGCGGACATCGCGATGACGGCGAGATCCTTCCGCGCGCCTCGTCGCAGCCGCCTCACGAGCGCGAGCGCGACGTCGGTGTGCACGTGCCGCTCGTGGAGCTCGTCGAGCACGATCGCCGAGACGCCCTCGAGCGTCGGATCGCTCGCGAGCCTTCGCGTGAGGATGCCTTCGGTCACGAAGTGGAGGCGCGTGCGCGGGCCGCGCGCCTCCTCGAAGCGCACCGCGTAGCCCACGGTCTCGCCGACCTTCTCGCCGCGCTCTTCGGCCACGCGCCGCGCGGCCATGCGCGCCGCCATGCGACGCGGCTCGAGCACGACGACGTCGCCCTTCACGAGGTCGAGCAGCATCGGCGGAACGCGCGTGGTCTTTCCGGCGCCCGGCGGAGCTTCGAGCACGCAAGCCCCCGCGCGCGCGATCGCGTCGCGCACGTCGCCGAGGGATTTGTCGATGGGGAGCTCGATCACCACAAAAAGAAAAAGCCCGCGCCGCAATCGCGACGCGGGCCTTTGTCCGTCGTTGGAGCGTCAGCCGGGGGCAAACGCGCCGCGATGTCGTTCAAGTCGGACGCCAGCGCGAACGGGAGGAAGAAGAGGTAAAGGATCGGGCTGCGCGCCGGCTGCGGCGCACCCACCATCTGCTTCGCACGCTGCACCTCGGGAGGCACGATCGTGAGCGAGTAGATGATCTGGTAGATCGGGACGATGATCGGCCACCACTGGAACTGCGGGTTCTTGGTGACGCTCTTCAGCTCGTTCAGCATCTGGTAGCAGATGAACAAGTAGAGCCCCATTCCGACGAGCGAGCCGAGCATCCCGACGAGCGCGAGGATGCTGACGATGTGGCTGAGGACGGCGCCGAGGATCTGCGAGACGACGATGATGCCGAACGGGATGACGAGCGTCATCACCGCGTTGCGCGTCTTCGGTCGACCACCGCCGCCTTGGAGCGACGCCTGGAAGCCTTGCATCGCCGCGCCGAACTGCTGCGCGTTGGCGGGGAATTGATCCGCGGGTTGCTGACCGTAGGCTTGCTGCGGCTGCTGACCGTAGCCTTGCTGTTGCTGCGGCTGGCCATAACCTTGTTGCGGCTGTTGACCGTAAGCAGGCTGCTGTTGCTGCTGCTGCGGCTGACCGTAACCCGGCTGCTGCGGCGGCTGACCATAACCAGGTTGCGCGGCGGGTTGCTGCGGCTGCTGGTATTGGGGCTGCTGCTGCTGTTGCTGATACGCCGGCTGCGGCGGCTGCTGCGGATACTGGGGTTGCTGCTGCTGTTGCGGGGGATAGCCCGGTTGTTGCGGCTGCCCATACTGCGGCTGCTGCGGGAAGCCCTGCTGTTGCTGCTGCGGGTAGCCTTGCTGCGGCTGTTGCGGATAACCCTGCGGGGCACCCGGCGGGTAGCCTCCGGGAGGCCCTCCACCGTACGGGTTGTTGTTGTTCACTGGGCGATCTCCTTTTGTGCGTGAAAGCGTCGCAGATTTCACGGAGAAACGAAAGAACGCAGAAATCGCCAAAAAGCAGGCAAAAACGCCTAGAAACGAGACATGGAGCTTTCGCGCTGCACCACGCTAGAGGTCGGCGGACCGGCGCGCAGGTTCATCTCCGCGCGCACGGAGAGCGAGCTCATCGACGCAGTTCGCGACTGCGATTCGCGCGGCGAGCCCGTGTTCGTGCTCGGCGGCGGGAGCAACGTCGTCTTCGCCGACGCGGGCTTCGATGGAACCGTCGTCCACGTGGAGACGCGCGGGATTGTGTTCGACGAAGACGTGATCGACGTCGCGGCTGGCGAGCCGTGGGACGACTTCGTCGCGCTTTGCGTTCGAATCGGGCGCTCGGGCGTCGAGTGCATGTCGGGCGTGCCGGGGCTCGTCGGCGCGACGCCGATGCAGAACGTGGGCGCGTACGGGCAAGAGGTGAAGGACACGCTCGCGTTCGTGAAGGTGTGGGATCGACAGTCGGCGCGCGTGATGCGCCTCTCGACCGCGGAGTGCCGGCTCTCGTATCGGCACAGCATGTTGAAGGAGACGTCGCGCTTCGTCGTGCTCCGCGTCGCGTTCGCGCCGCCGCGATCGCCGAAGAGCGCGCCGCTTCGTTACGCGGAGCTCGCGCGCGCGCTCGGCGTGAAAGAGGGCGAGAGCGCGGAGCTCGCGCGCGTGCGTGAGACCGTCATCGCGCTCAGGAGGGGGAAGGGGATGGTGCTCGACGCCGACGACGCCGACACGC
Organism: uncultured delta proteobacterium; assembly: GCA_963839305.1. GTDB lineage: Bacteria > Myxococcota_A > Polyangia > Polyangiales > Polyangiaceae > DASXHD01. Next base: position 1,926,064 of record CAWIUL010000010.1, on the reverse strand, counting down.
GCAGCGCGGGATCGTTCTTCGTGAATCCGACGATGGACGAGCGCGCGTACGAGGCGCTCGCGAAGCGCGCGGGCGAGAAGGTTCCGCGGTTCGACAGCGAGGGCGCGGTGAAGGTGCCCGCGGCGTGGCTCATCGAGCGCGCGGGGTTCACGAAGGGAACTGCGCGAGGGCGCGCGGCGATCTCGACGAAGCACGCGCTCGCGCTCACGAACCGCGGCGGCGCGAGCGCGGAGGAAATCGTGGGGCTCGCGCGCGCGGTGCGCGACGCGGTGGAGGCGAAGTTCGGCGTGCGGCTCGCGCCGGAGCCGGTGCTCGTGGGGTGTGCGCTCTAAGGCACGAGCAGAGCTTGGGCGACGCCGATCGCGGCGGTCCACGGGAGCGCGCGGAGCGACGTGCGCGCGAGCGCGTGGGCGTCGCGCGCGAGGAGCGAGATCGCGAGCGCGACGAAGCCGCCCGCGTATGCGGCGATCCAGGCGCGCCAGAAGAAGCCGTGGTGCACGCTCGAGGCGACGAGCGCGGGATTCGGCTCGGCGATGAGGAACGCTTGGAGGACGCGCGTCACCGCGTAGACGACGACCGACGCCTCGAGGCCCGCGATCGCCGCGGCGAGAGCGCGCGCGAGCTTCGGCTTCACGACGCGGCCTCTTTGTGGCGGACGACGCGCGGGCACTCCGGATCGGGCGCGTCGCCGGAGGTGAGGAATCGCGACACCGCCTTGCAGCCGCCGCGGCACACGCGCCGAAGCGCGCAGCCGTCGCACGGTGCGCTCGCTGCCGGCGGGGCGCTCTCGCCGCGGCTCGAGGAAGCTGCACGGCGCGGTGCGACCGTCGGAACGAATGGCGCAGAGCGACGCGCCCGCTTCGCAGCCGAAGACGCCGAGCGCTTCGAGCTCCGCGGCGCGTTCGTAGAGCGCGTCCGAGAGGAGCGCGACCATCGCGCAGTCGATGCGGAGGCGAAAGCCTGTTCCGTGTAGATTGCACGAAATGCGGCGCACGACCTCGCCGAGCTCCGCGATTTGCGCGCGCGTGAGGCGCTTGTCGACGTAGTCGAGGCGCGCGGCGCGGCCCGCGGGTTTGTATCGGAGGAGCTGGGCTTCGCGCGCGCCGAGCGAGCGCGCGCGGGCGAGGGTCGACTCGAGCGACGAGAAGCTCGCGCGCGTGAGCACGACGTTGACGCCGAACGGAACGCCCGCCTCGCCGAGGAGCTGCATCGCGCGCTCCGCGGCGGGCGCACCGGGAAAATCGCGGACGGCGACGTACACGTCGCCCTCGCCGTCGTAGCTCACGTTGACCTGCGCGAACGCGCGCAGCGAGAGCGCCTTTTGGCGCGTCATGCCGACGCCGCTCGTCGTGACGACGGGCAAGAGCCCTCGCGCGCGCGCGGACGCCGCGAGCTCGCCGAGATCGTCGCGGAGGATCGGCTCGCCGCCGCCGAACGCGACGGTGAAGACGCCGTCACGCGCGAGCGCGTCGAGCGTGGCCTCGAGGCGCTCGCGAGGCACGTGCGCGCCCTCGGGCGTCGCGTCGAGGTAGCACCCCTCGCAGCCCACGCCGCAACGCGACGTCACCGCGACGTGGGCCTCGAGCGGCGCGGATTTCGTGGTCGCGCCTTCCCACGACGCACCGCCGTCGATGCCGACCGCGCGCGCGCCTTCGCGATCGAGCGCGACGAGCGCAGGCGGCTCCTCGAGTCGCACCCACGCGCCCCACGGCTCGACGCGCGTCCTCATTCGTCCGACTCCGTCGCCGAACCCGACTCGGTCTCCGACTCCGACTTCGCGCGCGTCTCCGGTTGCGCCGCGAGCGACGCCGCGACGACCGCGAGCAGCGCGCCCGCGGCGACCTGCGCGACGAAAAGCGTGTCGATGACGCTGCCGATGCTCGAGCAGTTCGCGCCGTGTCCCTCGCGGACGACGCGCACGTGACGCGCGAGCTCTTCGGGTGTTCGCTCTTCGCTGCTCATAGGCCGAAGCCCTCCAGGTAGTGCGCGTCGATCCGGTCGAGCACGAGGAACGCCGCGGAGACGACCGCCACGGCGCCGAGCACGGCGCGCGTCGCGCGGGCCGCGGTCGATTGCGCGCCCGCGAGCGCCCACGCGCGCGCGATGACGACGATCGGGAGCACGCTCGCGGGCAGCGCCACGAACGGCAGCGTGTGACCGTTTTCGTACGCGCCGGCGAGCACCGCGGCGACGATTGCAAGATACACGCAAATGGCCAGGGCCTTCGGGGCGAACGCGAAGAGCGCCGCCGCTCGCGCGCCGCGGAGACGGCGCGCCGCGGTCACCGTGCCCGCGAGCGCGAACGCCGCGAGGAGCGCCGCGGCTACGCGCTCGAGCACGCGCCTCCGCGTCCAACGGAGCACGCGCGCGAGGAGCTCGGGCGCCGCGGAGCTCGCGCGCGTCGCGGCGTGCTTCGCGGCGTCCACGTCGCCGCGGGCCATCGCGATGTCCACGAGGCGCGACGCGGCCTGCGCGCGGATCGGCGGATCGCCCTTGGGCTCGTCGAGGAGCGCGTCGAGCTCGTGCTCCGCGTCGCGCGCACGCCCGAGCTGCGTCGCGTAAGCCTCGGCGACGAACATGCGCGCCTCGACGCGCACTTCACCGGGCGGAAACTGCTCGAGATCGCGCGCGAGCGCGTCGACCGTGGCCGCGTCGCGCTGCGCGCTCGGATCGCGCCGCACGCGTTCGAGCCGCACGAGCGGGGCGAAGTCACCCTCGGATCGATCGCGGAGCCAGCGCGCGCGCGCCGTCGCGCGGAGCGCCCATCGGTTCGACGGCGACGCCTTCACGCTCTCTTCGTAGTGCTGGAGCGCCGCGGAGAGCTCGAGCCCACGCTCTTCTTGCTCGGCCGCCTCGTAGAGCTGCTCGGCGGTCCCCGCTTCGCCGGTTCCGGCGGCTAGTGCAAGGGCGAGGACGAGCGCGCTCATGGACCTCGCACGGAAGGTGATGCACGCCGGCGGCGTTGTACAGGGGTAAGTGTGGTACTCGTCTGGCGTGCGTCGCTCGTGCGTGCTTCTGCTCGGCGTTTTCATGCTCGGCGGCTGCAAGGGCTGTAAGAACGATCACCCGTACGTCCCGTACGCGATCGAAGACGACGCTGGAGAAGCCGAGGCGGTCGCGGCGATTGACGCAAGCGACGACGCGAGCGGTCCTTCGCGCGAGATCTCGGCGACGCAGGCGCCCCCGAGCTCGACGCGCTGGACGCTCGACGGCCTCACGCTGTCGGCGCCCGCGGGTATGGTGTTCGAGCTCGCGGTCGCGCGCGACTTCGACGGCGACGGCAAGACCGACGCGGCCGCGCTCGTTCGGCGCGCGGACCAAGAAAACGATCTCGGAACGCTCCTCTACTATCACGCAGACGGCGCCGGCCTCGCGTCTCCGATCACGGTCGCGCCGTCGCCGACGTTCACGACGGCGGGGACTTGCACGCCGAAGCGCACGATGTCCGGAATCGGCCGTCACTCCGTGTGGCTCGAGCTCGGGCTTCAGTGCGCGACGCCGTCGCTCCGCGAGCCCTCGAGGCAGATCTCGGTGTGGACGCTGCGCACGACGCCGCCGCGCATGCACCTCTCGGCGGCCGTGATCGATCCGCCCGGCGCGCCGAAGCTCGCGTTCACGGCGGACGCGGGTGACGCGGACGGCGACGGTCTCGACGACGTGCTCCTCAAGGTCGCCGTCTCCGGCGGTGACGCGCCGTTCGAGCCGCTCCCGCGCGCGGAGGCGAGCCTCCGGTGGTTCGATCGGCCCGCGGGCATGAGCCGCGATCCCGACGGTCCCGACGGATCGCTGCGCACGGTCGCCGCGGCCCTCGCGTATCGAGCCGCGAAGGCGAAGGACGCGCCGAACGTGCTCGCGTCGGCCCGCGCGGTCCACGTTTTGTGGGGCGCGATCTGCGGCGACGGTCGCGCGCCGCGGCTCGTGCGCGTCATGGGCGGCGCGCCGATCACGTGCGGCCCGAGCCGAGCGCTCGAAGAGGCCGGTCTCGCGGAGGCTCGCGCGCACGCGGCGCTCGGCGACGCGCTCGGCGCGATCACGGCGCTCGAGCGCGCGCAGGTGCCGCCCGCGACCAAGACCGCGCCTCGCGCGAAGGACGCCGAGGGGTGGATCACGCAGCTCGCTCCGGTCACGCAGGCCACGCAGATCCGCTCGATCGCCGCGGTCCCGCAGAGCACGCGCACGACGGCGCCGACGTGGGGCGCGCTCGCGTTCGAGACGTCGGGCAAGCTCCTCGTTCGCACGGCGGCTGGCGTCGTGCGCGTCGATCCGACGAACGGCGACGAAGGCGACGCCTCGGACGTGACCGCGTGGCCGTCGAACGTCCTCTCGCCCGACGGCGCGCAGCGGTTCCTCGAGGCGTACGACGCGTGCGACGGCGTCTCGCTCCACGCGACGTTCGTCACGGTCGACGGGGGCGACCTCACCGACGTGCTCCTTCCGATCTCGCCGCGCCTCGGCGCGCGCTGCACGGGCGCGAAGGGAATGCCCGCGGCCATCGCGCCGCTCGCGTGGGGCCCCGGCGGGCTCGAGACGCTCGTCGCGGGCGAGCCGATCCTCGTCGCCTCGGGGCGCGCGTCGCCGCTTCACGCGCCGCTCGGTCAGCTCACGCCCAAGGGCTCGGCGCGCTCACCCGACGGAAAGACGTTCGCGTACTCGACGTCGCTCGGCGTGCTCGTCCAAGGCGCGACGAAGTCACGCCTCCTCCGCGCGGCGGAGCTCGACGGCACCTACGGCGAGCAGCGCGACTGCGTCGCGAGCGACGACGGCGCGCGCGTCGCGTGCGTCCGCGCCGGCAAGGCCTGGGTCGGCGTTTTCTAGGCGTTCACGGCGGCGAGCACGAGCCGCCTGAGGATCGCCTCGGCGTGCGACGCGGACATGTGCATCGAATAACGCAGCGTGTCCCAGGTTCGCCCGTGCGTGAGGAGGTCGAGCGTGTCGAGCAGCTCGCGTCGTCGCTCGATCTCGGCGGCGAACACCTGCTCGACTTCGCGACGCCTGCGCTGCCACGCTTCGTCCGTCGCGCGGCTGATCGCCGTCGACCCCGTGCGCTGCGACGTGTCGACGACCGACGCCGCGCGCCTCACGGGCGAGCAGAACTCGAGCTCCTTCGCGCGAGCCTCCGCGAACGCCGCCACGCGCTGCTCGAGCGGCATCCGCGCGTCGACGTACGAGCGCATCGGCGACACGCGCCGCGCGTGCTCCTCGACCGCCGCGACGAACAGATCCTCGCGCGAGGGAAAATGCTGCCGGATCGATCGCACCGCGACCTTCGCGCGCCGCGCGATCTGTCCGGCGGTCGGCGCGAGGTTCCCCTCTTCGATCATGTCGATGAGCGCCGCGACGATCGCCTTGTGCGTCCGCGCCGAACGCTCGCGACGGCCGTCGCGTTTCTCGAGCGCACGCTGAGGGAGCATGCGCTCTACCGCTACCATGACTAGGGCGTGACCGTCAGCGTCCCATGCATCGTCGTGTAATGGCCCGGGAACGTGCAGATGTAGGGGTACGAGCCGGCCGCGGGCGCGGTGAACGTCACCTCGACTTGCCCACCGGGCTGGCTGAGCGGCGTGTTCGCGATCACGTTCGCGTTGCCAGCGGGGACGTAGCCCGCGCTCTCGCCCGCGGTCATGCCGGCGGTCGCGACGTCGGCCTCTTTACCGGGCTGGACGAGCACCCAGTTGTGCTTCATCGCCGGCGAGGTCGCGCGGTTGGTGAGAACGAGGTGCACCTTCTGTCCCGACTTCACGGTGAGCGCGGTCTGGTCGTACGCCATCGTTTCGCCGACGGAGGCGATGTTGAGCTCCGCGGTGCCTTTGCCGCACGCCGACGAGAACGCGGCGGCCGCGATCGCGACGCCGAAGAACGCGGAGCGAAGCGTGGGGAGCCGAGGTGACGGGGAGGTATGGGCGAGCTTTGTCATGGATGCGTTTTTGTCGCCCAAAGCGCGCTCCGTCAAGTGGAATGCTTGGGCTCCCAAGTAAGTGGCGTCAGCGCCGCAGTCCGAAGGCGCGCGCGACGTCCGCGCGTGTGACGGGGCCGCCGTGGCCCAGATAGAATTTCTGGACGCCGCGATCGAGCAGCGTCTGGATGTTTCTTCGGTTCTCTGCCGGGTCCGCTTGATAGAGGTGCTCGCCCGGGCTGCGCGGCGAGAGGAGCCCGCCGAGCGAGCCGCCCGCGATCATGTCTCCGACGAACGCCGTGTGATCGTCGAGCAGGACGACGATCGAGCCCTGCGTGTGCCCGGGCATCGCGACGACCTTGCCCGCGACGCCCCACGGCGCGAGGTCGAGGTCTTCGTTCGGGCGCACGACGATGTCGGGCGCGAGCTCGGGATAGATGACCGTGATGAACGGCTTGAGGAGCGCGCCGGTGAAGCCTGTCGGCTTGAGGTCGTCGTCGTGGCCGGCCATCGCGAGCGGCACGTCTCCCGCGCCGAGGATGACGATCGCGCGCGCGAGCCGCTGGATGTCGGCGGCGAGGCCCGCGTGATCGGCGTGTCCGTGCGTGAGGATGACGAGCCTCACGGAGCTCGTCGCGACGCCGCGCTCGGCGAGGGCGTCGTCGAGATCTTCCATGTCGCCGATCGTGCCGGTGTCGACGAGGATCGGGCGGCGCGCGTTGACGAGGAACACGTTCGAGAGGCGCAGCGGGATCTGCACGATCTCCGCGGTCTGGCCGCTCGTGAGCGGCGCGCGACCGACCGAGGCGGACCCGCCGCACGCGACGAGGAGCGCCGCGAGCAAGATCGAAAGAGCCTTCGAGGCCATTCCGACGAGTTACCATGCGGCGTGCGCTGGGTGATCGCCTTCGTCGTCTTGACGTGGTCCGCGGCGGTGTCCGCGGAGGAAGCGGCGCCGATCGACGTGACCTTGCGTTGCCCGCCGTCACAAGGCACGGGCCGAGTGCGCTGCACCGTGGACGCGACCGCGCGCGACGGCCGCGCGATCTCGTGGGCCGACGTCGTGATCGTCTCGACGCCCCAGTTCGCGACGCCGCTCCGAGGCCGGCTGGCCCCGGAGGACGCGATCGATCAGTCGCACGAGCGCTGGCGCTGGGAGTTCGCGCTCGCGGCGCGGACGCGCGGGCGAGGGGACGTCACCGTGCGCGTGCGCGCGGTCGCGTGCGTGCAGAATGCATGCACCCCGTGGCATCGCGACGTGACCGCGCAGCTCGTCGTGGGTGAATGAACGGATTAGTTGGCCCGCGCGCCCCCGCTGATCTAGCGGTGGAACCATGCAGCTCCCCGGTCGACTCCGCGCGACGACGCTCGGCGATCTACTCGGCGCGCTCTACCGCGCCGCCGCGAGCGGCACCCTCGAGCTCGTCGAAGATCGCGGCCGCACCCACCGCGTGCACCTCGCGCAGGGCCTCGTCACGTCCGTCGAGCTCGACGGCGCGAGCCCGCCTCTCGCCGAGCTGCTCAAGACCGCGGGCGCGCTCGACGACGCGACGCTTCGCCGCGCGCTCCTTCGCGCGCTCACGTCGCGCCGCCTCGTCGGCGAGGTCCTCTCGAACGATTTTCACGTCTCGCCCGACGTCATCGACGGCGCGCTGCGCGATCAGCTCGTCTTGCGTCTGCGCGCGCTCGAGACGATCGACGACGCGCGCGTCGGGTTCCGCGTCACCGTGCGCCCTCCGCGCGAAGCGCTCCGCGATCGCCCGCTCCAAGCGACCGAGTTTCTCCGCGGCCGCCGCCGCGCGCGCGACAAACAAGCGCAGACCCCGACCACCCCGGCCGCGGCTGAGCGCGTACACGCTCCTCGGCGTCCAGCGCGACGCCGACGCCGCCGAAATCCGCCGCGCCTTCCGCCGCCTCGCGCGCGAGCTACACCCGGATCGCCATCCAGAAGCGACCGACGCCGAGCGCCGCACCCTCGCGGTGAAGTTCGCCCAGGTCGCCGCGGCGTACCAAGCGCTCGTGGCCTAGCGGCTCGCACCTCACGGCTCAATGCAGCGCGTTGAGGCTCATCAACTGCAGCTTGCCCTCGGGCGTGAAGTGCGAATCCGGAAAGCGACGCACGAGCGTGCGCCACGTGTTCTTCGCTTCGTTCCACGCTTCGATGTCTTGCTGACAGAGGGCGAGGAGGTGGAGCGCGTCGTCTTGGATCTCGCGATCTTGTGACGCGTCGGAGAGCTGCGTGAGGATCGGGATCGCGTCGCGCGGGCGCCCGAGGTGGCGGTACGCGTCGGCGAGCGCGAGCCGCACGTTCGGCGCGATGGCCGAAGAGTCCTTGTACTTGAGCGAGTCCTCGTACGCGCTCGCGGCCTCTTGCCAGCGCTGCACGCGCGCCTTGTCGAGGCCCTGCGCGTAGCTCGCGGCGGCGAGATCGTTTCGCGCGCGCTCGGCCGCGTCCGCGAACATCGCCTGCTCGGCCTTCGTGAGCGGCTCCTTCTTCATCGACTCGTAGCCGTCGACGACCTCGACGCGCTTGCCTTGCCGAACGAGCTCGTAGAACTGCGCGGCCTTCTGCTCGGCGCGCGCGCGCTCCTCGTCGCGCTTCTCGATCTCGCGCGCCTCTTTTCGGAGGCGCTCGTTCTCGGACGTCTTCTGGTCGGTCTCGGCGCGGATCGAGTCGACGCGCGCGTCCCACGCGAACTTCATCGACACGAACACGACGAGCACGAAGACGATGTACGCCGTCGCGCTGTTCCACGCGATGCGCCGCTCGTAGCCGCCCTGGCGCTTCGCGATCGACTTCACGTCCGCGCTGAGCGCGTTCGTCAGGTTGTTCGTCTTGATGACGAGCCCGCGCGACTCGATGATCTCGCGCTTGATGTCGCGCAGCTCGTCGTCGACCTCGTGCATTTGCACGGGCAAATAGCACGGATTCGTTGCATCCTGCATCCATGCTTGCCGCGCTTTTCGCCGCCGCGACGATCACGGTCACCACCGCCGACGACTACAAGAAGATCGAGGCCGCCCAGCCGGGAGACGAGGTCGTCGTCGCGCCGGGGACGTACAAGTTCCTCGTCTTTCTCCAGCAGAAGGCGACCGCGCAACAGCCCATCCTGATCCACGCGCAGGACCCGAAGAACCCGCCGGTCTGGGACCTCGGCGGCATCCCGCTCGACGGCGCGCCCGGCAGCTACACCGCGGGCGATCGGGGTCGCGGTTGCTGGCAGCTCTCGGGCGCGACGAACATCACGATCGAGAGCATCGTCTTTCAGAACTGCTCGAACGCTTCGCAGAACGCGGCGGGCATCCGCTACTACAACGGCTCGAGCGTCACGATCCGCGACTGCCTCTTCAAGACGAACGACAACGGGCTCACCGGCGGCACGCAGGACTCGACCGCGGTCGTCGAGTTCTCCGAGTTCGACGCAAACGGCAACGCGGCCGCCAGCTCGCCGACGCACAACATCTACATCTACGGCGGCACGTTCACGATGCGGTACTCGTACCTGCACGACCCGGTGCAGGCGCAGAACTTCCACGTGCGCGCGCAGCAGGCGCTCATCGAGTCGAACTGGATCGCCCGCGGCGCGAGCTACGAGGGCGATCTGATGACGAACGACGACTACACGGGCGCGGGCCCGTACGTGCAGAACATGATCTTCCGCGGGAACGTCATCGTCGAAGGCGCGCCCGCGAACCACGGCCAGATCATCGCGGTCTACAACGACACGGGCGTCGCGAACCTCACGATGAACGTCGAGGTGATCAACAACACGGTCATCGCGGCGGCGCCGCAGGGCGCGCTCGTGCACCTCTCGAACGCGGACCACACGAAGATGAGCGCGGTCGTCTCGAACAACGTGCTCACGGTCTCGACGACCGCGTTCAAGATCGAGGACACCGCGAACGGCACGGTGAGCGGGCAGAACAACTGGTTCATGACCGGCACGGCCGTCGCGCCGCTCACCGGGTCGATCTTCGGGAGCGACCCGATGTTCGCGAGCGCCTATCGTCCGTCCTTGGGAAGCTCGCTGATCGGCGCCGCTGCATCCGTGCAGAATACACCCATCACGGAGTACTACCTCGACGACAAGACCACGCGGATGTACCGCGTCCGCAATTCCGTCAAAGACATCGGTGCGTTCGAGTCGACCACGACCGGGCCCGGGATCGGCCCGTACGGGACGCAGCCGCCGCTCGACGGAGGCCTCACGCTGCCGGACGGGGGAGCGCCTCTCGACGCCGGGTTTGTCGACTCCGGTCCGAATCGACCCGGGCTATTCCAACGGCGGGTGCGGCTGCGACGTGGTCGGATCCAGCCCTTCCTATGGCCTCGGCGGCTTCTTCGTTGCGCTTCTGGCGGCTTGCCGCAGGCGCATGCGGCGTGCTAGCTGACGCCGGTCCCATGGGCACCACCACCGACATCCGCAAAGGCCTGCGTCTCGAAATCGACAAGGTCCCGTATCGCGTCATCGAGCACCAGTTCGTCAAGCCCGGCAAAGGGCAGGCGTTCACGCGCGCGAAGATCCGAAACCTCCTCACGGGCAACGTGATCGAGCGCACGTGGAAGTCGGGCGAGTCCGTCGACGTCGCCGACATCGAAGAGCACAAGATGACGTACTCGTGGGCCGAGGGCGACGACCTCGTGTTCATGGACTCGGCGACCGGCGATCAGATCAACGTCGGCAAGGACAAGATCGGCGACGACGTGAAGTGGATCGCGGAGGGCATGGATCTCAACGTCACGCTCTACAACGGAAACCCCATCGGCGTGGAGCTCCCGCCCACCGTCGTCCTCCAGATCATGTCGAGCGAGCCCGGCATCAAGGGCGACACCGCGAGCGGCGCGACCAAGCCCGCGACGCTCTCGACGGGCGCCGTCGTGAACGTCCCGCTCTTCATCAAAGAAGGCGAGTGGGTCAAGGTCGACACGGACACCGGAAACTACCTGGAGCGCGTCAACAAGTGACGGCGCGCGCGCTCGACCGGATCGCAGCGCGCATTCGAGAGAACGTCCGGAAGAAGCCGGACGGCGACATCGACGTCCCGCGCGAACGCGAGGTGTTCGACGCGATGGGCCAGATCGCGCAGCTCGCGCCGGGGACCAAGGTCGAGCCGCACGAGCACGGCGAGATCGTCGTGCCGGAACGAAGCGATGGCGAGCGAGCCGTCGTGTATTTCCACGGCGGCGCGTTTTGCTTGGGTACGCCGCTCGGGTATCGCGCGCTGCTTTCCCACGTCGCGCGCGCGTGTCGCGCTCCCGTGTTCAGCGTCGAGTATCGCCTCGCACCCGAGCATCCGTTTCCGGCCGCGCCGGACGACGCGCTCGCCGCTTGGCGCGCCATCACGAGCACCGATTCGAACAAGCGGTACGTGATGATGGGCGACTCCGCGGGCGGAAACCTCACGCTTGGGACGCTCGTGCGCGCGCGCGACGAAGGCCTGCGGCTCCCCGACGTCGCCGTCATGATCTCGCCGTGGCTGGATCTGGATCACACGGGGGAGTCGATTCGTGCGAACGCGGAGGCCGATCCGCTCGTTCGCGAAGGCGACAGTCGCGCGCATGCGAAGCTCTATTACGGCGAGCGCTCGCCGCGCGATCCGCGCGTCTCTCCGCTCTTCGCGGACCTCCGTGGGCTCCCGCCGCTCTACGTCCAAGTCGGAAGGGACGAGTGCCTCCTCGACGACTCGACCCGGCTCGTGACGCTCGCGCGCGAAGCCGGCGTCGACCTGCGGCTCGAGGTCTTCGACGACGTGTTCCACGTTTGGCATTTCTTCGCGGGCATCGCTTCCGAGTCCGACGACGCGATCGCGCGCATCGGCGAGATCGTTCGCGCTCAGTGAGTCGGATCGCCCGTGGGTGAGCCGACGAGCCCCGCGTCGCCGAGCGCGTACGTGCGGAGCACCTTGCGCGTCGCTCCGCTCGTCTCTTTGCCGTCGACCTCGTAGCGCACGAAGCGCCAAGTCTCTTCGACCGCGAAGCTCCCCGCGTCGACGAGCTCGGCGCTCATGTTGCCGAACCACTTGCCGGTCATCATCGAACCGTTTCCGGCGCCTCGCGCGCGGCGCACCTCGCCGACGGTGCGCAGCGCGCCTCGGTCGGCGACCGAGACGAGCCACGCCGATCCGAAGTCTCCGCTCTCGCCGGTGCCGCGGCTGACGGGGAGCAACATCGCGACGCGCCCGCCGAGCGTCGCGAGACGGACCGGCGTCTTCTTCGCGTCGCACTCGTAGAGCTCCGCGGGCCCGACGCCCTCGACGACGATCTCGTCGGGATCGAGCCGCACGAGCGCTTCGAACCCGCGACACGCGAAGGCGTAGCCGTAGTCGACCGCGACGGTCGTGAAGACCGCGAGGCGCCCGTCGAGGAGATCGTATCGGTCGACGCGCACGAGGCCGGTCGCGCCCGCGTCGTCGTCGGTCGGCGGGGAGGCGAGGGTGGTGCTCGGTTTCCGTCGCTGCGTCTCGGTGAGCGGATGTTCGAACGTGACGCGATCGCCTCGGCAATCGCGCGCGCTCTTCGCGGCGGGCGAGCCGTCGAGGATCGCGTCGACGAGCACGGAGTCGTGGAGCTGGTCGAACGTGGCGCGGTGCGCGATCGCATGCCGGCACGCGCTCGTCGGCGGGAGCCACGGAGGCTCGCCAGCGTCCATCGGCGCGCTCGCCTCGACCATCGCGACCGGTGCGCTCGCCTCGACCACCGCGACCGGCGCCTTCTCGGGCGGCGCGGTCTTCTTCTGACACGCGGCGAGCAGCGCGCAGACGAGGAGACGCGAGCCCTTCATGCTCGAAGAACGCTCGCGCCGGGCGCGCTCATTCCACCTCGCGAAAGCCCTTGCCGACCTTGTCGGCGATGCGCGCCTCGGCCTCGACGAGCGCCTCGCCCGCGGACTCGAACGTCTTGGCCTTGGTCTCGAACGTCCCGTACCGGACGCGGTGCCGGTTTCCGACGATCTCGATCTCCCAAAAGAGGCTCTCGTCGCCGTCCTTCATCTCGAAGCGGCGCACCTTCGCGGGCGCGAGCGGCTCGGCCGACTTCTGCGTTTTGTCGAGGGTCGGCAGCTCGACAGGCGCGGGCCGCGGCTTGGGCGCGCTCACGAACTTCTTGTCGATCGCCTCTCCGACGTAGCTCGGAAAGCGCGGGACTCCGCCGTCCGAGAGCTCCTGAAAACGAAACGTGATGATCGTCCCGACCTTGGGCGGGTTCTCGCGCTCTTTGTCCGAGAAGCCGGTGCCGACGTTGAAGCGCGTGCCGTCCTCGAGCTCGACGAGGAGCGCGCCGAGGCGGCCCTTGTGCTTGCCCATCCCGGCGACGTGCTCGATGACGCGCGCCTCGGCGTCGTGGAACGTCTTCACCTTGAGGAGCGTGTAGCTCCGGCCCTGCTCGTACTTGGATTTCGGCTTGCGGAGCATGAGCCCCTCGCCGCCGAGCGCCTCGACGCGCGCGAGCTCCTCCTTGAGGTGCGCGACGTCGCGGCACGTCTCGTGCGGGTGCATGCGTGCATACTGCAACTTGTCCTGGCCGACGACCTCGCGGAGGTGGTCGAGGCGCTCCTCGAAGACTCCGCCGTGCTTGGGCGCGTCGAAGACGAGGTAGCGGAGCGCCTTCCACTCCGGCGGACCGTCCTGCCGCTTCACGACGCCCACGGTCTTCTGGAAGGTCTTTCGACCGCCCCAGATCTCGCCGTCGAGCGGCGTCTTCGGAAGGTCCGCGATGAACCACGCGGGCGCGTGGAAGACGTTGCCGAGGCGCGAGATGAACTGCGTGCCGTCCCAGTACGCGCGGACGCCGTCGAGCTTCTCGCTCATCCACCAGCCCGCGAGCTCGATGTCCATCTCCCATTTGTGAGCGAGGAGAAGCGGCGGCGCGTCGCTCCCGGCGTCGTCAGCGTCTTCTCCCTCGGCGCCTTCCTTCTTGGCGCGGACGGGCTTGCCGGCGAGCGCCACATCGCCGAGCCGCGTCTTTTCAGCCTCGTCTCCGCGGTACGCGCGGATGTGCTTGCACGTCCGCTGCTCGATGCCGAGCGACTGATTGCGCCACGCGGGGCACGTGCACGAGTAGACGCCGCCGACGTTCTTGAGCGTGTAGACGGACCCACTCGAGCCGCGGACCTCGACGCTCTGACCATCCTCCAGATCGGGCATGCCCTCGAACTTATCGTGTGCGATAGTTCGCGGCTCTTGGAAATTTACGGGAACACCTCCGGTCTCTCTCCGTCCGCGAAGCAAACGCTCCAGCGCATCTACCGGCGCCGCTTGCCGCTCGATCGCCTCGTCACGCCTGAGCTCTTGCGCTCGCTCGCGGACGCGTCGATGGAGACGGGGCGCCAGGTCGGCGTGCTCGTGCACCGCTCGGGTCAGGTCGACTACGTCATCGCGGGCGACGCGGGCAAGCTCGACCTGCCCGACGTCGGTCGCCTTCGCGCGGCCGAGGGGCGCCTGCGCGGTCTTCGCTTGATCCACACGCACGTGCGCGGCGAGCCGCTCACGCAGGACGACCTCGTCGACCTCGTGCGGCTGCGCCTCGATCTCGTCTGCGCGATCCAGCTCGCGCCGAACGGTGAGGTGCGCGCGCTCTCGTACGCGCACAACGCGCCGGGGCACCCGCCCTACAAAGTCGTGGGAGGGCTCCTTCCCGGTCGCGCGGAGCTCGACGTCGGGCACCTCGTCACGGATCTCGAGGCGGAGTTCGGAAAGAACGCGCGCCTCCGCGAGGTGCGCGCGAAGGACGGTCGGGCCATCCTGGTGTTCGTCGCCGAGAAGCGCGAGGCGCACGGCGACGGCTGGAACCAGACCGTGAGGCAGCACGAGCTCCGCGAGCTCGCGCGCACGGCGGGGGTCGAGGTCGTCGACTCGATCGTCCAGCTTCGCGAGAAGGTCGACCCGAAGACGCTCATCGGCGAGGGCAAGCTGAACGAGATCATCCTCCGCGCCGCGGAGCTCGACGCCGACGTGCTCGTGTTCGATCGCAACCTGAGCCCGTCGCAGTCGAGCGCGATCGCGAAGACGAGCGACCTCAAGGTGATCGATCGCAGCCAGCTCATCTTGGACATCTTCGCGCAGCGCGCCGAGAGCAAGGACGGCAAGCTCCAGGTCGAGCTCGCGCAGCTCAAATATTCGATGCCGCGCCTGCAGCAGAAGGACGACTCGCTCTCGCGCCTCACCGGCGGCATCGGCGGGCGCGGCCCGGGCGAGACGAAGCTCGAGATCGGACGCCGCCGCGCGAAGGAGCGCGTCGCGCACCTCGAAGCCCAGCTGAAGAAGCTCGGAAAGCAGCGCGAGCAGCGCCGCAGGAAGCGCACCCGCGGGGGCGTGCCGACGGTCGCGATCGTCGGTTACACGAACGCGGGCAAGAGCACGCTCCTCAACACGCTCACGGGCGCCGAGGTCCTCGCCGAGGACAAGCTCTTCGCGACGCTCGACACGCGTTCGCGCATTCTCAAGGTCGGCTGGGCAGGCTACGGCGATCGCGAGGTCGTCATCACCGACACCGTCGGTTTCATCCGGGACCTGCCGAAGGACCTCTTCGCCGCGTTTCGCGCGACGTTCGAGGAGGCGGCCGACGCGGACCTCTTGCTCCACGTGGTCGACGCGAGCGATCCCGCGAAGGACGATCACATCGCGACCACGCTCAAGGTGCTCGAGGAGCTCGAGCTCGCGGACGTGACGCGCGTGCTCGTCTACAACAAGGCCGACCTCCTCGACGACCTCCCCGCGAAGGCGATCGCGCGCTCGCACCCCGAGGCCGTCGTCGTGAGCGCGACGGATCGCGAGTCGCTTCGTCCGCTCATCGATCGGATCGCGCGTGAGCTCGCGTATCGCTGGGATCTCGCTGCAAAGACGCCACACAGCGAAGCGGCCCTGCCGGAGGACGAGCCCGAGCCCCATCAAAAAGAGGCCGACGTTCACGAGCTGACGACGCTCGACGCGATGCTGGCGGCCGCGGGCCGCCCGAAGTCGCGTCGCCACCGGCACCCCTAATCCCCACATTCATTACGTTTCTTCACGCACCGCTTCGGCGGCGCGTGGCATCCAATCGGGAAGCGCATGAGCCTGTCGCGCATCGTCATCTTTTTGGCCGTCGTGTTGTCGGTGACGGCGGGCATCCACTATTTCTTGTGGGTTCGCCTCGCGCGCGATCCCGAGTGGCCCGCGCCCGTCGTTCGAGGGATCGGCTGGGCGCTCGTCGCGCTGGCCGCGTCGATCCCGCTCGGCATGGTCGCGACGCGCTCGCTCTCGCGCGCGGCGGCCGCGCCGCTCTCGTGGGTCGCGTACACGTGGATGGGCGTGATGTTCGTGCTCTTCTTCACGCTCTTGCCGATGGAGCTCGTTCGCGTCGGCGCGCGCGCGATCGGCGTCGACCCGGAGAGGCGGCTCGCGCTCGCCCGCATCCTCGCGGGCGCCGCGGGCGTGCTCGGTGTCGTCGAGAGCGGCGTCGGGATCGCGAGCGTGCTCAAGCGCGTCGGCGTCGAGACCATCCGCGTGCCCATCACGAAGCTCCCGAAGGCGCTCTCGGGCTACACGATCGTGCAGCTCACGGACATCCACGTCGGCCCGACGATCGGCCGCGAGTTCATCGAGCAGATCGTGCGCACCACGAACGCGCTCTCGCCCGACGTGGTCGCGATCACGGGCGATCTCGTCGACGGATCCGTCGCCGACCTCGGCGCGCTCGTCGAGCCGCTCAAGGAGCTCCGCGCGAAGGACGGCGTCTTCTTCGTGACGGGCAACCACGAGTACTACTCGGGCGCGGACGCGTGGATCGCGCACCTGAAGACGCTCGGAATACGTGTACTCCGCAACGAACGGCTCGCGCTGCGCGAAGGGCTCGACCTCGCGGGAGTCGACGACACGAGCGCGCACAACTTCGGCCACGGCCACGGGCAAGACGTTCCGCGCGCGATGGAAGGCCGTGACACGTCGCGCGCCCTCGTGCTCCTCGCGCACCAGCCGAAGGCGGTCCTCGACGCGTGCAAGCACGCCGTGGATCTGCAGATCTCGGGTCACACGCATGGCGGCCAAATCTGGCCGTGGGGCTACGCGGTGAGGCTCGATCAGCCACACGTCGCAGGGCTCCACGATCACGAGGGCACGGCGATCTACGTGAGCCGCGGCACTGGCTATTGGGGCCCGCCGATGCGCATCGGAGCGCCCGCGGAGATCACGCGCATCGAGCTCGTCTCGCCGAGCTGAACCAATCGCGATAATCTTCGAGGATGCGCTCGCTCCTCGTCGTGACGCTCGTCCTCGCCGCCTGCAGCAGCACCTCGCAACAAAACGGCGACGGAGGCACGAACGCAGACTCCGGCGCGACGAGCCCAGAGCAGATCTGCATCGACACGATCAACCAATATCGCGCGACGCTCGGGCTCAAGCCGTACCTCCGCTGGGGCTCGAAGGAAGCCTGCGCGGACGGCCAGGCGCAGAGCGACTCGGCCTCCGGCACGGCGCACGGCGCCTTCGGGCAATGCACCGAGAGCGCGCAGAACGAGTGTCCCGGCTGGCCGGGCCCGCCCGAGCAGATGATCCCGCAGTGCCTCGCCATGATGTGGGCTGAAGGGCCGGGGGCGGATTTCAGCACGCACGGCCACTACATCAACATGTCGAGCACGGCGTACACCGAGGTCGCGTGCGGCTTCTACACGATGAGCGACGGCACGACCGTGTGGGCCGTCCAGGACTTCAAATAGTCTGCTAGGAAACGCGCATGACTCGTTCGATTCGCGCGCCGCGCGGGGCCGAGCTCTCGTGCAAGGGCTGGGTTCAAGAGGCCGCGCTCCGCATGCTGCACAACAACCTCGACAGCGAGGTGGCCGAGCGCCCGGAGGATCTCGTCGTCTACGGCGGAACCGGAAAGGCCGCGCGCTCGTGGGAGGCGTTCGACGTGATCGTGCGCGAGCTCCGCGAGCTCGCGTCGGACGAGACGCTGCTCGTGCAGTCGGGCAAGGCCGTCGGGAAATTCAAGACGCACGACATGGCGCCGCGCGTGCTCATCGCGAACTCGAACCTCGTGCCGAAGTGGGCGACGTGGGACGAGTTCCGCAGGCTCGAGGCGATGGGGCTCACGATGTTCGGCCAGATGACCGCGGGCTCGTGGATTTACATTGGGACCCAAGGGATTCTTCAGGGGACGTACGAGACGTTCGTCGCGGCGCGAAGGGCGTACGAGAAGCGCACGGGCAAAGAGGCGAGCTGGGTGCTCACCGCGGGCCTCGGCGGTATGGGCGGCGCGCAGCCTCTCGCCGCGACGATGGCCGGCATGTCGTGCCTCGCCGTCGAGGTCGATCCTGCGCGCATCCAGAAGCGGCTCGACACGCGGTACGTCGACGCGATGACGAGCGATCTCGACGAGGCGCTCGACCGCCTCGAGGGCGCGCGCCGCGCGAACAAACCGATCAGCCTGGGTCTGCTCGGGAACGCGGCCGAGGTCTATCCGGAGCTCGTCTCGCGCGGCGTCGTTCCGCCGCTCGTCACCGAGCAGACCGCCGCGCACGATCCGCTGAACGGGTACATCCCGCTCGGGCTCACGCTCGAAGAGGCCGCGGAGCTTCGCGCAGAGGACGCCGAGGGATACGTCGAGCGTGCGAAGGCGAGCATGGCCGAAGAGGTGACCGCGATGCTCGCGATGAAGCGCGCGGGGTCCGAGGTGTTCGACTACGGAAACAACATCCGCGCGTGCGCGAAGGAAGCCGGCGAATCGAACGCGTTCGACATCGAGGGCTTCGTGCCGCTCTACGTTCGCCCGCTCTTTTGCACCGGAAAAGGCCCGTTCCGCTGGGTCGCCCTCTCGGGCGATCCCGAGGACATCGCGGTGACCGATCGCGCCGTGCTCGAGGCGGTCGACGATCCGGATTTGCATCGCTGGCTCGAGATGGCGCGCGAGCGCGTCAAATTCCAGGGCCTTCCGTCGCGCATCTGCTGGCTCGGCTACGGGGATCGCGCGAAGGTGGGCCTCGCGTTCAACGAGCTCGTGCGCACGGGGAAGGTGAAGGCGCCGATCGTGATCGGCCGCGATCATCTCGACTGCGGCTCGGTCGCCTCGCCGAACCGCGAGACGGAGTCGATGAAGGACGGCTCGGACGCGATCGCCGACTGGGCGATCCTGAACGCGCTCGTGAACACCGCCGCGGGCGCGAGCTGGGTGAGCTTCCACCACGGCGGAGGCGTCGGCATCGGCATGTCGCTCCACGCGGGCATGGTCGTCGTCGCCGACGGGACGAAAGAAGCCGCGCTTCGCCTCGAGCGCGTCCTCACGAGCGACCCCGGAATGGGCGTCATTCGGCACGCCGACGCCGGCTACGAAATTGCAACCGAGTTCGCGAAGGCGAAAGGCGTACACGTCCCTCATGCCGTTCCGTGAGCGCTTCCTCTTCATCTGCACCAACCGCCGCAAGGACGACGACCCGCGCGGCTCGTGCGCCGCGAAGGGCTCGGAGCAGCTCGCCGACGACCTGAAGCTCGCGATCGGCAAGCTCGGCGCGTCCAAGCGCATCCGCGCGTGCAAGTCGAGCTGCCTCGATTTGTGCGAGAGCGGCGCGTCCATCGTGGTGGAGCCCGATCACGTCGCGTACGGCAACGTCAAACCCGAGGACGTCGACGAGATCGCCAAGGCGACGGCCGAGGGCCGCATCGTCGATCGCCTCGTCGTGCACCGCCCCACGGACAAGTGATGGCCGCCATCTCGTTCACCGAGCACATGAGCGGCACGTTCTACCTCCTCGCGGAGCCGCTCCGCGAACGCAAGATCGCGCTCGATTTCGAGGCGCACGTGCGCAAGCAGACCGCGTCGCTCACCGGGCCGCCTCCGCGCCGAGGGCTTCGCGACGTCTCCCGTGCAAGGAACGATCGACGCGCGCGCGCTCGGCGAAAAACGCATCCCCTACGACCTCGCGTTCGTGGGCGACGACGGTCATCGCTACCGCCTGCGCGGCGAAAAAGATCTGAGCTGGCTCGCCCCCATCGAGACGCTCGTCGTCCTCCACTTCACGATCGGGAAGGAGAACGACGTCTGGACCGAGATCGCGCGCGGCACGATGCGCACGCACGCGGACGTCCACAGCCTCCGCGAGATGGTGCGCTCGTTGCGAGCGTCGCCTTTCTGATGGATCCTTCGAGCATGCTCGCCCGACTCGAGCCCGCCTCCACGCTCCTCCTCGTCGTCGACGTCCAGGAAAAGCTGGCCGCCGCGATGCCCGAAGACGCGCTCGCGCGCCTCGTGCGCAATACATGCATTCTGCTCGACGCCGCGCGCCTGCTCGGCGTGCGCGTCGTCGCCACGGAGCAATACCCGAAGGGTCTCGGCAAGACGCTCGCGCCGATCGCCGAGAAGCTCCCGCACGCGCCCATCGAGAAGCTCGATTTCAGCGCGCTCGACGAGCCCCACGTCGCGCACGCGGTCAACTCGCCCGTGCGTCCGCGCGCCGTCGTCGTCACCGGGATGGAGGCGCACGTCTGCGTCTTCCAATCCGCGCGCGATCTCGCCTCGCGCGGCTACGTCACCTACGTCGTCGAAGACGCCGTCGCGTCGCGCCGCGAAGAGAACCGCCTCGCGGGCCTCGCGCTCGCGGAGCGCTCCGGCGCGATCCGCACGGTGACCGAGACCGTGGCCTTCGATTGGCTCCGCCGCGCCGAAGGCGACGCGTTCAAGACAATCTCCAAACTAGTCCGCTGACCTGGCCCCCTGGCCGCCAGAGACCAGGCCCCGCCAGCCTCCCCCACCCAGCAAAAATCCCCGCCTTCGCCGCGCGAGGCTCCGAAATCGTTAGCATGCTTGCGAAAACGGACGTGCGACTGAGAAACGAGGGGAAAAGCGGGGGTTGGTACGGGTGGTGCGAGGGGGAGGCGATATGGATGACGTCTTCTTCGGAGCGAAGCGGGTGCACTTGGCGTTGAATCGGTGGGCTGCGCGGAGGCTGCGGGAGTTTGGGTTGACGCCGGCTCGATTCGATTTGATGCGGTTGATTTACGAGCGGCGTTATCGGCTCTCGCAAGACGTGCTGCGGCATCGGCTCGGCGTGGCTCGCTCGACGACGAGTCGCATGCTTCGCGCGCTGGAGGCGCTCGGGTTCATCACGCGTGAGATCGACGAGCTCGATCGACGGACGCGTGTTTGCGTTCTGACGCACGAGGGACGTCGAGCGACGGCGGCCGTGATGTTGGCGCTCGTGTGGACGCGCGTGATCGCCGAAGTGGTCAACGACGCGCTTCGTGCGGACCCGCTCGTGAAAGACGTCGCCCTGGAGCGTGAGCGGGCGGAGTGGCTCTTCAGGCGACTCGTCTACGCGTTCGCGCTCGGGCGCGGCGCGCTCGTCCTCACCCTTTGAGCGGCTCGCCGGACTGGCCTTCGAGCCAGAGCTTGGTGACCTTCATGCGGCCGGGGATCTTCGAGGGGCCGATCTCGACGTTCACCTTCGTGCCGGGCACGAGATCCTCGGGCTTTGCGAGCGTGACGACCGCGTCGAACGCGAGCTCGCCGACGCCCTCGACGTTGACGCGACCGAAGCCCTGCTCGCGCTGGAACGAGACCACCGAACCCTTGCCTGCCTGAGCCATGGTTTCAAAGTATCACGCCACTTCGTCATCTGTCTTGACATGTTGTCGAGGCATGACAGAGTGCCGCTGTGTTTGACAGCTCGTCCGCTTCCCCCTCTCCGTCGGCCCAACCTCAACCCGAGAGCGCTGACGCGATCACG
This sequence comes from uncultured delta proteobacterium, assembly GCA_963839305.1. Classification (GTDB taxonomy): domain Bacteria; phylum Myxococcota_A; class Polyangia; order Polyangiales; family Polyangiaceae; genus DASXHD01. The sequence continues at coordinate 1,904,482 of CAWIUL010000010.1, read as the reverse complement.
GTGCTCGTCGTCGACGACGAGCGCTCGAACCTCGAGTCGCTCGAGAAGATCTTCCAGCGAGAGAACATGCGCGTGCTCACGGCGATCGACGCCAAGCAAGCGCTCGAGGTCGTGCGGACGCATCGCGTCCACGTGGTCCTCACCGATTTGATGATGCCGGGCACGACCGGGCTCGACCTCCTCCGGGCCATCAAGCAGGTCGCGCCCGAGGTCGAGGTCGTCCTCATGACCGCGTACGGCTCGGTCGAGTCCGCGGTGTCCGCGATGCGCGAGGGCGCCTACGACTTCGTCGAGAAGCCGCTGAAGCGCCTCTCGATCGTGAAGAGCGTCCGCAAGGCGGCCGAGAAGCAGAAGCTCGTCGCGGAGAACAAGTCGCTCCGCCAAGAGCTCAAGCTCCTCACGACGCGCGAGATCGTCGGGAGCTCGCCCGCGTGGCGCCGCGTGGTCGACGTCGCGACGCAAGCCGCGCCGAGCATGGCAACGGTGCTCGTCCTCGGCGAGAGCGGCACCGGAAAAGAATTGCTTGCAAGATACATCCACGAGCGGAGCCAGCGGCAAAAGGGCCCGTTCGTCGCGGTGAACTGCGCGGCGATCCCGGAGACGATCCTCGAGAGCGAGCTCTTCGGCCACGAGAAGGGCGCGTTCACCGGAGCCATCGCGCGGCGCGACGGTCGCTTCGCCAAGGCCGCGAGCGGCACGCTCTTCCTCGACGAGATCGGCGAGCTCTCGCCGCAGGTGCAGGTGAAGCTCCTGCGCGTCCTCCAAGAGGGCGAGTACGAGCCGGTTGGCGGCAACACGACGCGCGCGGACGTGCGCGTGGTCGCGGCCACCAACCGCGATCTACTCGCCGAGGTCCAGGCCGGGCGCTTCCGCGAGGATCTCTACTATCGCCTCAACGTCATCGCGGTCACCGCGCCGCCGCTCCGCATACGCCGCGAGGACATCCCGCTGCTCACCGATCACTTCCTCGGGCTCTACTGCGCGAAGAACGCCAAGGCGCGCATGACGCCGACGCGCGGCGCGATGGACCGCATGCTCGACTACGGATGGCCCGGCAACGTGCGCGAGCTCGAGAACGTCATCGAGCGCGCCGTCGTCCTCTCGCGCGGCGACACGCTGGCCGAGCAAGACCTCCCCGACGCGATCGCCAAGGCGACGCCCGACGCGAAGAGCTCGCTCGCGTTCGAGATCGGCACGACGCTCGACGAGCTCGAGCTCCGCGTCATCCGCGAAACCCTCCGCCACACCAAGGGCGACAAGGGCCTCGCCGCGCAGCTCCTCGGCATCTCCACGCGGACGATCTACCGCAAGCTCGACGGCGTCTCGGACGAACGTTGAGGGCGCCAGCGACCCGGTTGTCAGTTTGTCATCGCTCGAAGCCGAAGCCTTGGAACGAAGACAACCTGTCCGACTTCGATAAGAAAACACCTCAAAAACACGAGGGTTCGTGCGTGGCACGACCCTCGCTTAGGCAGGTCCGTTGAGAATGGCTGCGCCGCTCGATCAACTCCTCAAGCGTCACTTTTGGGCGCCGACCCTCGTGCTCACGTCGGTCGCTGCGTTCTTCGGCGCGCGTGGCGTCGGAAACCTCTTCGGCGCGTCGCTCGGCGCCGACGACAGGCAGCTCTCCGCGCCGCCGATGGTGACCAAGGCGGTGCCGACCGCGAGCAACGCGACGCAGAAGGCGACGAGCGCCGACCCCATCCTTTCGCGAAACCCGTTCGACTCGGTCACGGGGCCGCTCCTCCGCGGCATCGGCACCGACGAGAACCCGAGCGCGCCGCCCGTCGACATGAGCGATCCGATGAACGCGCCGCAGTGCGACGGCGTGAAGGTGCTCATCATCGCGGCCTCGTCGGATCCGGATTGGTCCTTCGTCGCGCTCCAGTCGCCTGGCGACCCGAAGAGCGTGCTCCGGCGGCGCGGCGGCGACTTCAACGGCAAGGAAGTGAAGTTCGTCGGCTGGGACCGCGTGTGGCTCTCGGGCGGCGGCCAGCTCTGCCAATCGATCCTCTTCAACCCGACGGCGCCGCCGACGACGACGCCCGTCCAGAACGTGCCGCCGCCGCCGGTCGCGGGCGGCGCGGGCGCGGTCCCCGACGACATCAAGAAGGGCATCCAGCGCGTCAGCGCGAACGAGTTCAACATCGACCGCGGCGTCGTCGACAAGATCCTCGAGAACCAAGCCGAGCTCATGAAGCAGGCGCGCATCGTGCCCGAGCAGGAGAACGGCAAGGTCGTCGGCATCCGCCTCTTCGGCGTTCGTCCCGACACGCTCCTCGGCGTGCTCGGCATGGAGAACGGCGATCGCCTGCAATCGATCAACGGGTTCGACATGACGTCGCCCGAAAAAGCACTCGAAGCCTACGCGCGGCTCCGCACCGCCGATCACATGACGGTCGCGATCAACCGCAAGGGCGCCAATCAGAACCTGGACTACAACATCAAATGAACGAAGACGCTCCGCTCCTCCGACAAACGCTCCGCACGACGGCGTTCATGCTCGTGCCCGTGGCGGCGTTCCTCGCGATCTTGAGCGCGGTCGCGCTCTTCGCGGTGCCGTCGTCGAACCCGTCGCCGAAAGAGCAGCGCGTGAACGTACCGTCCGCGGCCTCCGCCAAACCCGCAGGGAAGAGCTGATGCGACGTTTTTGGAACATGCGACTGGTGATCGTTCTGGTCATCGCCGCGACGTCGTCGCTCGCCCTCGCGCAGCGCACGATCGTGCGTCCGCCGGGCGTCGCCGGCGCGGGCGGAAACCCCACGGGCATCACGACGGCGAACCCCGCGACGGGCACGCCCACGACCACCGGAACTGGAACCGGCACGGGGACTGGAACCGGCACCGGCACCGGAGCCGGAGCCGGCGCGCAGACGCAGGGCGGCGGCCAGCATCCGGTGACCACGGGCCCAGGCGGAAAAGCGCAGGGCGACACGGGCTCGCTCCCGCAGTTCGAGCAAGGCGTCGAGTACGCGCCGCGCGATCCGAACTACAAGGTCTCGCTCTCGCTCGAGGACGCCGATCTCGCCGAGCTCGTGCGCGTCATCGGGCAGCTCACGGGCAAGCGCTTCATCTTCGGCGGCAAGGTCCGCAACATCAAGGCGTCGATCTACGCGCCGCAGAAGGTCACGGTCGCCGAGGCGTACCAGGCGTTCCTCTCGATCCTCGAGACGAACGGGCTCACCGTCGTGCCGCACGGTCGCTTCCTGAAGATCGTCGAGACGGGCGGCATCGCGACGCAAGCGACGCCGACGTACGGCACGGGCCAGGCGGCGCCGGGCGAAGACCGCTTCGTCACGCGCATGCTCCGCCTCCAGCACGCGCCCGCCGACGAGATCGGAAACGTCCTCGGCCACTTCAAGTCGAAGGACGGCGACATCACGGTCTCGGGCACGGGCAACCTCCTCATCATCACCGACACCGGCGCGAACATCCGCCGCATGATGCAGATCGTCGAGGAGATCGACGTCGGCTCCGCGGGCGATCAGATGTGGATCGAGCCGATCCACTACGCGTCCGCGAGCGAGATCGCGTCGCGAATCAACGAGCTCTTCGAGCTCAAGGGCGGCGGCGGCAAGGACGGCAAGGGCGGCAACGTGGCCGGCTCGGGCGTCGGCAGCCTCCACGTGACGAAGGTCGTCGCCGACGATCGCTCGAACTCGCGTCATCATCGTCGCGACCGAGCCCGCGTATCTGCGCATCCTCGAGTTCATCAAGCGCCTCGACGTCCCGCAGACGGGCGAGGGCGAGATCCACGTGCTCCCGCTCCAGCACGCCGACGCCGTCGAGCTCACCAAGACGCTCAACGAGCTCGTGCAGGGTGCGGGCGCGGCCGGCGGTCAGGGCGCGGCAGGGCAAGCCCGGAACGCCGTCGGTCGGCGACGCAGGTGTTCGAGGGCGGCATCAAGATCAGCGCCGACAAGTCCACGAACTCGATCGTCGTCACGTCGTCGCTCCGCGACTTCGCGTCGCTGCGCGCGGTCGTCGATCGCCTCGACCAGGCGCGACGTCAGGTGTTCATCGAGGCGGTCATCATGGACCTCTCGGTGACGAGGCAGAGCGCAGCTCGGCGTCGACTTCCACGCCGGCGGCCTCAGCGATCTCGGCATCGGCGGCGGCCAGTCGCTCCTCTTCGGCGGCCTCAACCCGCTCTCGACCGTGGCCCCGCTCGGCTCCGATCCGTCGATCCTACAAGGGCTCGCGCTCGGCCTCCGCGGACCGGGCATCCCCGGAACCGAGAGCCATGTCGGTCACTGGGCAGACGATCCCCGCGTTCGGCGTCATCCTCCAGGCGCTCGCGACCGACGGCGACACCGACGTCCTCTCGACGCCGCACATCCTCGCGACCGACAACGTCAAGGCCGAGATCAACGTCGGCCAGAACATCCCGCTGCAGACGAACATCGGCGGCCTTGCCGTCGACGGGCGGCGCGGGCGGCGCGGCCGCCGTCGCCGGCTCGGGCGTTCGGCGTTCGGCTTCGGCGGCGTCCCCGGCGCGCCAGGACGTCGGCACGAAGATCACGATCACGCCTCACCTCAACGAGTCGAACGAGGTCCGCCTCGAGCTCGCCGAGGAGATCAGCGAGGCCGGCGACGCCGATCGGCCAGCTCGGCGTCGTCCCGATCACCAAGCGCACCGCGACGACGCAGCTCGTCGTGAAGGATCAGCAGACCGTCGTCATCGGCGGCCTCATGCGAAACCGCATCGCCCACCAGGAGACGAAGATCCCGGTGCTCGGCGACATCCCGCTCCTCGGCGTCCTCTTCCGCCAGACGACCAACACGATGCAGAAGTCGAACCTCCTGCTCGTGCTCACGCCGTACATCATCCGCGAGCAGGCGGACCTCCGCGCGATCTTCGAGCGCAAGATGCAGGAGCGCCAGGAGTTCCTCGACCGCTACTTCGTCTTCTCCGACAGACCACGACTACAAGCCTGCCAAGGACTACTCGCGCGCCAACGGCCTGCTCGAGGACATCAAGGCGACGTACCGCGCGATCGACGAGAAGGAGCGCCTCGAGGAGATCATGCGCCCCCGCGACGTCATCGGTCACCAGCCGGGCGAGCCGCTCGATCTCCCGTCGCAGGTCCACGCCGCGGGCGCGGGCGGCGTCGGCGACAACGCGGCCGGCGCGGTCACGACCCCTCCGACCACGCCGGTTCAACGAACCCCGCGCGAGCCCGCGAACATCACGGTCACGCCGCCGGTTCGCAACGTCGACCGGACGGAGAAATAGAAGGACGCAATGCGCGAGCAACGCTTCCTCGGAGATCTCCTCGTCCGCCGCGGCCTCGTCCCGCAAGAGCGGCTCGAGCCGCTCTACGCGATCCAGAAGGAGCGCGGCGTGGACCTCGTCGATCTGCTCGTCAACCAGCAGATCGTCGAGCCGCTCACGGTCGCGCGCGCCATCGCCGACGAGGCGCAGCTGCCGCTCGTCGAGTCGATCGATCCGGAGAAGATCCCCAACGCGATCGCGGCGCGCACGCCGATCACGTTCGCCAAGAGCCACCGCGTGCTCGCGTGGGCCGAGGACGAGCACAACGTCCATGTGTTCTGCGCCGACCCGTTCGACACGGCGCCGCTCGACGATCTGCGCCTGCTCTTCGGCAAGCCCGTCGAGTGCACGGTCGCGCCCGCGGAGAAGATCGTCGACGCGATCAACCGCGTCTTCGAGCGCGAGGCGGGCGGCGGCGAGCTCGAGACCGAGGCAGGCGAGGTCCACGAGGAAGAGGGCGCCGGCGACATCCTCGACTCGGACGACGAGGCCCCGGTCATTCGCTGGGTCAACTCGCTCTTCTTGCAGGCGATGAAGGAGCGCGCGAGCGACATCCACATCGAGCCCGAGGAGAAAGAGGTCCTCGTTCGCTACCGCATCGACGGCGAGCTCTACATCGCGCGCCGCGCGCCGCGAAACTTCATGAACGCGATCATCTCGCGCATCAAGATCGAGAGCGCGCTCAACATCGCCGAGAAGCGCCTGCCGCAAGACGGACGCATCACGAAGAAGATCGCGGGCAAGGGCTTCGACATCCGCGTCTCGACCATCCCGACCTCGCGCGGGTACGAGCGCGTCGTCATGCGCCTCCTCAACAAATCGAGCGTCTTGCTCGACCTCGCGGATCTCGGCTTCTCGCCGCGCGACTACGCGATCATGGACTCGCTGATCCGTCGCCCCGACGGGATCATCCTCGTGACGGGGCCGACGGGCTCCGGCAAGACGACCACGCTCTACGCGTGCATCAACCGCATCAACGATCCGAACATCAACATCCTCACCGCCGAGGATCCCGTCGAGTACGAGATCAGCGGCATCCACCAGGTGCACGTGCAGCCCAAGATCGGGCTCTCGTTCGCGAGCGCGCTCCGCGCGTTCTTGCGCCAGGACCCGGACGTCGTCATGGTCGGCGAGATCCGCGACAAGGAGACCGTCGACATCTCCATCAACGCGTCGCTCACCGGTCACTTGGTGCTCTCGACGATCCACACGAACGACGCCGCCGGCGCGATCACCCGCATGATCGACATGGGCGTCGAGCCGTTCCTCATTCGCTCGTCGGTCATCGGCATCCTCGCGCAGCGCCTCGTGCGCGTCCTCTGCCCGCACTGCAAAGAACCGTACGCCGCGCAAGACTCGGAGCTCGAGGAGCTCGGGCTCACGCAAGAGCGCATCAACTGGCGCATGCGCCGGAGGAGCCGCGAGGACACGCGCTACTACCCGCGCGGCACGCCGGAGCGCGACGTGCTCGACCTGATGCCGGGCGTGCGCCCGATGTTCTTCCGCGCGAAGGGCTGCGAGAAGTGCGCGAACACCGGGTTCTCCGGTCGACGCGGCATCTACGAGCTGCTGCTCATCGACGACGCCGTCGGTCCGCTCATCTTGAAGAGCTCCGACGCGCAGGCGGTCAAGCGCGCGGCGCAAGAGATGGGCATGGACACGCTCCGCGACGACGGCGCCCGCAAGGTGCTCGCGGGGCTCACCACGGTCGAAGAGGTCCTCGCGGCGAAGGGCGAGGACGTCGAGATCAACCTCGGCGGTGGGCCCGCCTCGGCGGCGCCCGCCTCGGCGCGCTCGGTCACAGCGCCGCTCACGGGAGAGTAAGCCGTGGCGGTCTTCGAATACCGCGGAGTCCTCGCTGCGAGCGGAAAGGCCGTCCATGGCTTCCGCGACGCGGACAACGCGCGCTCGCTGCGCGCCGTGCTCAAGCGCGAAGGCGTGATGCTCACGAGCGCGCAAGAGGACACGAAGGCGCACGGCCAGAAGGCGTCGCGCAACATCGACATCCTCGGCTTCTTCCGCCGCGTGAGCGTGGGCGACGTCGCGATGATGACGCGCCAGCTCGCGACGCTCGTCGGCGCGGGCATCCCGCTCGTCGAGGCGGTCTCGGCGCTCGTCGACCAGATGGAGAAGCCCGAGCTCCAGCGCGTCCTCACGCAGGTGCGCGACAGGTTGAACGAAGGCAAGTCGCTCGCGAAGGCGCTCGAGGCGCACCCGAAGGTCTTCCCGCCGCTCTACGTGAACATGGTCGCCGCGGGCGAGGCGTCGGGAACGCTCGAGACCGTCCTGACGCGCCTCGCGGATTTCCAGGAGAGCCAGGCGAGGCTCCGCGGCAAGGTCTCCGCCGCGCTCGCGTACCCGATCCTGATGATCATCATCGGGACCGCGCTCATCAGCGTCATGATGGTCGCCGTCGTCCCGAAGGTGACGTCGATCTTCGCGAGCCTCGGTCAGGCGCTCCCCTGGTACACGGCGACGCTCATCTTCATCTCGGACGTGGTGAGCTCGAACGAGATGGTCGGCTTCTTGCTGACGATGGGCACGCTCACCGCGGTGCGCAAGGCGATGACGAAGCCGCAGACGAAGAGCGGCGCCGAGAACACGCAGCAGAACACCGCGAGCCTCGTGTGGGTGGTCGTCGCGAGCGTCTTCGCGCTCGTGCTCATTTTGGCGGCTTTCGCGGTGTCGTCGCTCGTCGCGTACTTCATCGGCGTCGGCATCGGCATCTTCGGCGGGCTCGCGCTCGCGCGGTTCGTCGCGTTCCTCGGCAGGGCCGAAGGGCGCTTGTGGCGCGACTCGGTGATGCTCAAGTCGCCGCTCATCGGTCCGCTCGTGCGCATGATCGCGGTCGCGCGTTTCTCGCGAACGCTCGCGACGCTCCTCCAGAGCGGCGTGCCGCTGCTCAAGTCGATGGACATCGTGAAGAACGTCCTCGACAACGCGCGACTCGAGAAGGTCATCGAGACGGCGACCGGATCGATCCGCGAGGGCGAGTCCATCGCCGTGCCGCTCAAGCGCAGCGGCGAGTTCCCGCCGATCGTGACGCACATGATCGCGGTCGGCGAGAAGAGCGGCGAGCTCGAGACGATGCTCGAGAACGTCGCGAAGGCCTACGACACGCAGGTCGACACGCGCGTCCAGGCGCTGACGAGCTTGATGGAGCCGCTCATCATCGTATTCCTCGGCGGCGCCGTCGGCTTCATCGCGTTCTCGATCTTGATGCCGCTCATCCAGATGAACGACTTCGTCCAATGATTACCCCCGCCAACACGCTGCACGCGAAATGGGGGTCCAGGGGGGCCCGCTGCGAGCCCCCTTTGCCGGAGGGCGAGGAGCGAAGCGACGAGACCGACGGGGCAGCTCGAGGGCAAAGCCCTCGAACGAGTCCGTCACAGGCGCACGCAAGCTCGCGCCGTGCTCGGGGCCATCTCTCCGGGGGTGTCATGAAGTCTGGCAACAAAGTCTTTTTTCCGTGGGAGCGTCGGCGAGGCTTGCTCGGCGCGATCGGGCGGACTCGCGTGCGCTTCATCCTCGGGGCGATCGCGTTCGTCGTGCTCATCGTGCTCGTTCGCCGTCGCGAGGAGCACGCCGCGGCCGTTCGCGCGACGCGCGCGACCATCGACACGTCGTTTCACGCGCTCATCCAGTACCGCGCCGATCACGCCGGCGGGTGCCCGCGCGACTGGAGCGAGATGGTCGCCGCGAGCTACCTGCACGACGTGCCGCTCGACGCATGGGGACGACCCTTGCGCCTCACCTGCCCGGGCCGGCGCGACAAAGCGGGATTCGATTTGGAGAGTGACGGCCCCGACGGCTTGCCGGGCGGGCTCGACCGAGTGGAGTGAACGAAAGAGGACATCATGAACATGAGCCAGAAACTTGCGATTGGAGGGGACAGGGGGAAGGTGAGCGCGCGCAGCGCGCGACTCCTGAGAAGAGCGCTGTCGAGAGGCGTGACGCTCGTCGAGATCCTCATCGTGCTCGCGATCGTCGGCCTCATCGCCGGCGGCATCGCCGTCTACGCCGTGCCGAAGTTCCAGCAGGCGCAGAAGGACAACACGAAGAACTCGCTCAAGGCGCTCCACGCGGTCGCCGAGGCCTGGCGCGCCAACCACGGCAACGAGTGCCCGACCGTGCAGCGCCTCAAGGAAGAGAAGGAGCTCGCCGCGTCGAGCGACATCAACGACGCGTGGGGCGATCCCTACAAGATCCAGTGCGACGACGACGCGACCACCGTCAGCTCGTGGGGCCCCGACAAGAAAGAGGGCACGCAGGACGACATCAAGTTCCCGGACACGTCGCCGTCGAAATAAGAGAATGAACGGGAAGCTCCAAAGATCGGAAGGATTGGAGAGAGAGGTTTTGAAAAAAAACCTCCATCTCTCCATTTCTGATCTTCGCCCTTCCTGTTCGCACCTCTTCGGCGGCGCCGCGCCGGCCAGCGTGGGCTCACGCTGGTCGAGATGCTCATCGTGCTCCTCATCGTGACGCTCCTGCTCGCGGGGGTCGTGATGGGGTCTGGGCAGCTCGCGGGCGCGAAGCTCCGCAAGAGCGCCACGACGCTCACGGGGCTCGTGCGCGTCGCGTACGTGCGCGCGACGGTCACCGCGCGGAGCGAGCGCATCGTGTTCGATTTCGACCAGAACAAGTTCTGGCTCGAGGAGTCCGAGCAGCCGATGCTCGTTCAGTCGAAGGACGTGACCGGCACCGGCGGCGCCGATCCAGTGACCGCGGCCGAGAAGCAAGCCGTCGCCGAGACCGCGCGTTTGATCAAGGGCCCCGAAGCGCCGCGTCCGACGTTCCATGCAGTGAAGCCGGGGCTCTACGCGGCGAGCGACAACCAGGGCGGCTCGGAGCAGTCGCTCCCGTACGGCATCAAGTTTCGCGCCGTGCAGACGGGACACGACGACGAAGCCCGCACGAAGGGCCGCGCGTACCTCTATTTCTGGCCCGGCGGCCTCACCGAGCGCGCGAGCATCGTGCTCCGCAAGGGCGACTCGCTCGCCGACGGGGACGCGATGACGCTGCTCGTCGCGCCGCTGACGGGCTCGGTGAACGTCAAGCCCGGCAACGTGTCGCTGCCGGTGATCACGGAAGAGAAGGATCTCTCGACGCGCGAAGACCGGGGGACGCCGTGAGGCGAGAGGGTTCTCGCTCCTCGAGGTCATGGTCGCCCTCGCGATCTTCGGCCTGATGATCTCCGGCATCCTCGCGGCGCAAGCCGGCCTCGCGGCCAGCAACAAAAAGGCCGCGAACATGGGGCAAGCGACGACGCTCGCGCGCTGCAAGATGACGGAGCTCGAAGAGAAGCTCCTCAAGCTCGGCTACCCCGCGATCGACGACTTGGACAATGGCCTCCTCTGCTGCGAGGGCGCGGACACGACGAAGTTCACCTGCGACTACAAAGTCGAGAAGGTGGTCTTGCCCGACCCGCCGTCGAGCTCGATGGACCTCGACGGTGGCGGCATGTCGCAGCTGATGGGCATGTCGAGCCCCGACGGCGGCTCGACGGCGGAGCTGAATTTCGACGGCGGCCTCGGATCGATCGGGAGCATGCTCGGCCCGCAGAGCGGAGGGAACGGAGCCGCGGGCCTCGTCGACATGGCGATGGGCCTCGTCTACCCGATGATGAAGCCGATGATGGAGGCGTCCATCCGGAAGATCACGGTGACCGTTCATTGGAAGGAAGGACCCAACCCGCAAGAGTTCGTGCTCGCGCAGTACGTCACCAACCCGCAGAGCGGCGGCTTCATGGGCGGCATGTTCGGCGACGGCGGCGCGCCGCTCCCGAGCGGCAGCGGCACGCCCGTGACCGGAGCGCCCGTCACGGGGACACCCGTCACCGGCACCCCGACGCGCCCGGGCAGCATGTTCGGAGGCCCATGACCAAGTCGTTGTGGATCTCCAAAGGGGGGACAGGGGGGGCGAAGCCCCCCGTTGGGGTCGAGCCATGGGCGAGACCCGCAGGAAGGTGAGCGCGCGGAGCGCGCGAGGAGGGCGGCACGCCCTCCTGAGGAAAGATGGCCTCACGCTCGTCGAGGTCCTCGTGGCGCTCGCCGTGCTCGCGATGATCGGCGTGCTCCTCTACGGCGCGTTCGACTCGCTCAGCCACGCGAAGAAGGCCGAGACCATCCGCGGCGATCGCGCGCGTGAAGGGCGCCAAGCCGTCCTGCGCATGACGCGCGAGATCCAGACCGCGTTCCTCTCGGTTCACAATCCCGCGAACGTCGCGCTCCAGACTCGCGTCGTCGCGTTCATCGGACAGAACTCGCAGCCCTTCGATCGCCTCGATTTCCAGGCGTTCGCGCATCGCCGCATCGAGGCGAACAGCCACGAGTCCGACCAGGCCGAGATTGGCTATTTCGCGTCGACGGACCCCGACGTCGAAGGAAAGACCGACCTCGTGCGTCGCGAGCAGACGCCCGCCGACATGGACGCGAAGAAGGGCGGCGTCGTGAACGTCCTGTGCGAGGACATCGAGAGCTTCGACATCCGCTACATCGATCCGCAGTCGCAGCAGTGGCTCGAGACCTGGGACACGACGCAAGCGCTCGGACAAGGCGGAAGGCTCCCGCTCGAGATCCGCATCACGCTCACGCTCAAGCACGTCCCCGCCGGCGTCGACGCGACGTACACGACGAAGTTCATGATGCCGATGCAGAACCCGCTCACCTTCGGGATCCCGCAATGAGCAAACGACGCAGGCGGACCCGAAGCGCGCGCAAGCGCGGCGTAGCCCTCATCATGGTCCTCGGCTCGCTCACCATCCTCACGATGATGCTCGCCGAGTTCCAGGCGGACACGAGCGCGACGCTCGCGAGCGCGATGGCCGATCGCGACGGCGTCCAAGCGGAATACGTGGCGCGCTCGGCGGTCAACCTCTCGCAGCTTCTCATCGCGATGGAACCGACGATCCGCCAAGCCGATCGCGCCGCTCTTCGCGTTCATGAAGCGCCAGCCGCCGCAGCTCCCCGTCTGGGAGTTCTCCGATCGGCTGCTCGGCGCCTTCAACGACAAGGAATCGAACGCGCAGTTCGCGAGCTCGATCAAAGTCGACTTCGGCACGGGCAAGAACCTCGGGCTGCCGCAAGGTCGCTTCGAGGTCGAAATCGTCGACGAGGACGCGAAGATCAACGTGAACCTCGGCGCGTCGAACGACATCGCGCACATTCGCCTCGCGAAAGAGCTCATGGGGCTCATGGGCCCGCCGCAATACAACCCGCTCTTCGAGCAGCGCGACTCCACGGGCAACTACCACGACCGCCTCACGGTCTGCGCCGCGATCATCGACTGGGCGGACCTCGACGAGGCCGCGATGAACTGCGACACGCAAACGCCGAACGCGCCCGTCAGCGCCGGCGTCGAGGACGCGTACTACCAGCTCCTCGCCGTGAAGCCGTATCGCCGGAAGAACGCGCCGTTCGACTCGCTCGAAGAGCTCCACATGGTGCGCGGCATCAGCGACGACTTCTGGGCGACGTTCGTCGACCCCGATCCGACCAAGCCCGAGAAGCGCGTGATGACCGTGTGGGGACAAGGCGCGGTCAACGTGAACAGCGCGAACGCGCAGACGCTGCTCGGCGTCGTCTGCTCCGGCGCGCCCGCCGCGACCATCTGCACCGACGTCACGCAGGCCGGCATGTTCCTCTCGGGCGTGACGATGGCGCGAGCGATGACGATGGGCGCGCCGCTCTTCGGCTCGACCGGAGACTTCATCCAGATGATGAAGGGCCAAGGGCATGCTCGGACCGATGCTCAAGGGAATGGGCATGACCCCGGTGAAGTTCCTCTCCGAAGCGGAGTTCGCGAAGACCATCACGACCGAGAGCAAAGTGTTTTCGATCTACGCAGTCGGCATCATGAAGGGCTACAAGCGCGAGACGCGCCTGCGCGTGGTCGAGGTCGTCGACTTCCGCAACGCGCCGAACCTGTCACAAGCGGCGCCTAGCGGTTTGCCCGGCGCGAGCGGCACGCCGCAAGCGCTGCCACCGAGCGGCGGCTCTTCCAGCAATTCGCCCATCGTCGTGCCTGCGACCGGAGGCAACGTGGTCTATTTCAGGATCGATTAGAAGAATGTCCAGGTACTTGGGAATCGACATCGGGACGACGAGCGTGAAGGCGGCGGTCGTCCGCAGCGCCTACCGCAAGCTCGTGCTCGAAGGGCTCGCGATGACGCCCATCCAGGACGGCGACGTCGCCGCGGCGATCCGCGAGGCGTCTCAGTCCGCGCTCGGAGCGGGCTCGCCCGACGGCGTTGCGACCTCGATGCCCGGCACGCAGACCACGCTCCGCACCGTGCGCATCCCGGAGGCCGCGCAGCGCCAGCTCGCCGAGGTGCTCCCGTTCGAGCTCGAGGCGCAGCTCCCGTTCGACCTCTCCGACGCCGTGCTCGACTGGCGCATCATCGAGGGCGCGACGAACGACGAGGGGATCGCCGTGCTCGCGAGCGTCGCGCGCGTGGACGACGCGCGCAAACGCGTCGACCTCATCAAGGGCGCGCTCGGCATCGAGCCCGAGCGCCTCGGCGTAGGCGCCGTTCCCGATGGCGAACCTCGCGCCGTTCGCGACCGCCCTCACCGAGACGCGCGGCGAGACGATCGCGCTCCTCGATCTCGGGCACAAGACGAGCGATCTGCTCTTCCTCCGCCGCGGCGAGCCCGTCTTCGCGCGCACGCTCTCGCTCGGCACCGAAGGGCTCCCGGGCACGGCGCCGAAGCTCGCGCGCGAGATCCGCCTCTCGCTCGCCGCGTTCCGCGCGCAAGGCGGCACCCCGCCCGACGAGATCATCCTCTGCGGAGGAGGCGCGTTCGTCTCGGGCGCCGAGTCGTTCCTCGCCGCGGAGCTCGAACGGCCCGTGCGTCGCTTGCCCGCGCTCTCGATCGAGCTCGGCGAGCGCGCCGCGCCGGTCGCGCAGGAGCTCCCGCTCTACGCCGTGGCGCTCGGTCTCGCGCTCTCGCTCCAATCGCGCGACGGCGGGCTCGATCTGCGCAAAGGCCCGCTCGCCTACGAGCGCGGCTGGGGCTGGCTCCGCGAGCGCGTCCCGGTGCTCGTGGGCCTCGGCGCCGTCATCGCGGTGAGCTTCGTGTTCTCTTCGTGCACGGGCATCTACGCCGCGTCGAAGGAGCGCACGACGCTCGAGACCGCGCTCGGGAGCGTGACGAAGGACGTCTTCGGCGAGGAAGCGACGACGGCCGAGCGCGCCAACGAGCTCCTCGCCGCGCAGACCGCGACGCGAAGAGGATCCGCTGCCGCACGCCGACGCGTTCGACGTGATGGTGCGCATCAGCGAGCACATCCCGCAGTCGATGACGCACGACATCGAGGAGCTCGACGTGCAGAAGGGCCACGTCGTGATCCACGGCATCGTGGGGACGATCACCGAGGCGCAGTCGATCGCGACGTCGCTCGCGATGGAGAAGTGCTTCTCCGACGTGAAGAACACCCGCATCAGCCAGGTCGTCGGAGGCGAGCGGCAAAAGTACGTCGTCGAGTTCGACCTCAAGTGCCCCGAGGACGTGAAGGTGACGAAGAAGAAGCCGGACTCGTCGTCGTCGAGCAGCGCGGCTCCCAGCGCCACGGGAGGGAAGTGACATGGCCGCCCCGCAAACGTTCTTCGAGCGCTTCGGCCTCAACACGCGCGAGCAGCGGCTCGCGCAGATCCTCGCGGTCGTCGCGGCCGCGCTGTTGCTCCTCGGCTTGCCCGTCGGCCTCGAGTCGTACGTCGCGGCGAAGCGCTCGGGGAACTCCGACCTCCGCGACGCGCTCGAGAACGTCCAAGCGAGCCGCGCGTCGATGCGCGCCTCGCAAGCGAAGCGCGACGCGATCACCGCGCGCTACGCGCGGAAGGCCCCCGAGCTCGCCGGCTACCTCGAGCAGCTCGCGCGCAAGCAGAAGCTCGAGGTCACCGACTCGGTCGATCGCCCGCCGCTCCCGATAGGCACCGGCAAGCGCTACATCGAGCGCAGCACGACGATCCACCTCAAGAAGGCCGGCCTCTACAACATCTCGAAGTTCATGGAGTCGCTCGAGCAGCCCGGCACGCCCATCGCGGTGAACCGGCTGAACCTCCGCCGCCGCACGGGCGAGCAAGACTCTTACGACGTCGAGCTCGGCGTCTCGGCGTACGATCGCATCGAGAAGCCCGTCGCCGAGTCGAAGGACGGCGGAGCGCCGAAGGAGAAGACCCCATGACCAAGTGGAAGGAGCTCCTTCAGAAATACGGAAAGTGGGTCGGCTACCCGCTCTTCTATTTGTTCGCGTTCGTGATCTTCCTCAGGCTCGTGTTCCCGTACGACAAGATCCGCGAGCGCATCGTCTACACGTTCAACGCCCAGCCGCGCTCGGGCAACGCGCAGCAGCAGCTCCAGATCGACGACGTGTCGGGTTGGTGGCTCACGGGCGTACGCGTCAAGGGCGTGCGCCTCATCAGCTCGCCGACGGAGCCGGGCGGCGCGCCGACCGAGATGAAGATCGACGAGGCGCGCGCGAAGATCGGCGTCTTCTCCGCGATCTTCGGCACGACGAGCGTCAGCTTTCACATCGACGGTTTCGGCGGCGAGATCGACGGCACGTACGACGAGAACAGCAAGGAGCGCGCGGTCGAGGCGGATCTCGACGGGGTCGACCTCACGAAGATCGACGCGCTCACCGACATGCTCGGCTTGCCCGTCGAAGGGCACGCGAAGGGCTCGATCAAGCTCGTGATGCCCGAAGGCAAGGCCTCCAAGGGCAGCGGCACCGTGCAGCTCGACGTCGCGGACGTCGCCATCGGCGACGGCAAGGCGAAGCTGAAGAACGCGCTCGACTGGCCGAAGCTCGTCGTCGGCCCGCTCACGCTGAACGCCGAGGCGAAGGACGGCGTGCTCAAGGTGCTCAAGCTGTCGGCAGGCGGCAAGGATCTCGAGCTCACGGGCGAGGGGAAGATCCAGATGCGCGATCTCGCGAGCGAGAGCACCGTCGACGTGAACCTCCGCTTCAAGATCAACGACAGCTACCGGAGCAAGAGCAAGCTCACCGAGGCGCTCTTCGGCGCGCCCGGATCCACGAAGGGCGGCGACGTCGACCGCTTCGTCCCGAAGATGAGGACTGCACATCGCTCCGACGGGTTCTACGCCTTCAAGCTGCTCGGCCTGCTCGGCAAGCTCGACGTGCGCGCGGAGCCCGGTTATGGCGGCGACAGCCCGACGCTCCCGCCCGTCGAGGGCGCGCCTTTCTCGCGACGCGAGCGACGCCCGGTCGAGCCCGCTCCGCAATGAGGACGCCATGAAGACGATCGGCGTTGTTCATCTTCCGCCGCTCCCCGGCAGCCCGCGCGCGGGTCGTGGCGCGATGCGCGCGGCCGTCGAGCGCGCCGCGGCCGACGCGAAGGCGCTCACGCAGGCCGGGTTCGACGCGATCATCGTCGAGAACTTCGGCGACGCGCCGTTCTTCAAGGACGCCGTTCCGCCGATCACGATCGCGGCGATGACCGCGTGCGTGCTCGCCGCGCGCGAAGAGGCGCCGCACGTCCCGATCGGCGTGAACGTGCTGCGCAACGACGCGCACGCGGCGCTCGCGATCGCCGCCGCGACGGGCGCGAGCTTCGTGCGCATCAACGTGCTCTCCGGCGCGCGACTCACCGATCAAGGCATCATCGAGGGGCGCGCCGCCGAGGTGATGCGCGAGCGCGCGCGCCTGGCACCGGGCGTCCGCGTCTTCGCCGACGTCGACGTGAAGCACTCCGCGCCGCTCGCCCCGCGCGAGCTCGAGGACGAAGTGGCCGAGGTCGCCGAGCGCGCGCTCGCCGACGCGATCCTCGTGACGGGTCGCGCGACCGGGAGCCCGGCGGACACGGACGATCTCGAGCGCGTTCGGCGCGCGACGCGCCTGCCCGTGTTCGTCGCGAGCGGCGTGACCGAGAAGACCGCGCGCGCCCTCCTCTCGCAGTGCGACGGCGTGATCGTCGGCACCGCGATCAAGCGCGCGCGTCGGGCAGGCGCTCCGGTCGATCCCGCGCTGGCGAAGCGGTTCGCGCGCGCCCTGCGGCGCTCCTGAACGCGGTCACCGGCGCGATGTCGGTCGTCGTCTCCGGCCGCTCGACGAGTCCGTCTCCGCCGGCTTGAGCATCTGGTGCAGCTCGGCCCGCTGCTTCGCCGCCTCGAGCGCGAGCGCCATCGCCTTGCGGCGCGCCTCGACGCGGTCGGCGAGCTGCTTGCTCACGAACGACGCGACGTCGGCCTGAACCGCCGTGTGACCGCTCGCGGACATCGCGAGCTCGATCATGCGCTGGAGATCCTCCGCCGTCGCGACGCGCCGGGTCGCGTCCTTCACGAGCGCGCGCCGCACGACCTCGGCGACCTGCGGCGGGACGTGGGCGGGAAGCGGCGGCGGATCCGAGCCCTCTTGCGTGAGGAGGTGCAGCGTCGCGAGCTGATTCGAGCCCTCGAACGGCGGCACCCCCGCGAGGAGGTGATACATCACCGCGCCGATCGCCCACACGTCCGCGCGCCGATCGTCGGGCTTTCCGAGCGCCTGCTCGGGCGCCATGTAGAGGATCTTGCCCTTCAAGAGCCCCGTGCTCGTGTCGCCCGCGACCCGGTCTCGCGGCTTCGCGATGCCGAAGTCGATGAGCTTCACCTGACCCTTCGTGCTGACGAGGACGTTCTGCGGCGACACGTCGCGGTGAACGACGTTGAGCAGCTCGCCGCTCTTGTCACGGAGCTCGTGCGCGGCGTGCAACCCGGCGCACGTGTCCGACATGATGCGGCACACGATGCCGACGGGCAGCTGCTCGCCGGCTTTTTCGGCCGCGCGAAACAGCTTCGAGAGCGAGTCGCCGTCGACCCACTCCATCGCGATGTAGAGGACGTCGTCCTCCTCGCCGAGGTCGAGGATCTGCGCGACGTTCGCGTGCTCGATGCCCGACGCGATGCGCGCCTCGTCGAGGAACATCTTCTGGAAGCGCAGATCGTTTGCGTACAGCGGCAGGATGGTCTTCACCGCGACGAGCTTCTCGAAGCCGTGCTTGCCGTGTTGGCGCGCGAGCCACACCGACGCCATCCCTCCCTGAGCGATGGGACAGAGCAGCTCGTAGCGATCGAGCCTGTGTCCAGGCTCGAGCGTTTGCTCTGGCGCGTTCACGTGGGGCTCAGTTTACCGTGTCGAAACGTCAGGCGACAGCTTTCTCGGGTGCGCGGATGTGTACGGTCAACGGCGTCGTCGCGTCGCGCCGTCCGCGAAAATTCGCTCGCGAACCTCGGGAGAAATCGCCGCCGCGCGCTCTCGGAGCCTCGCGAGCATGCCCTCGCGGTCGCCATCGCGCTCTCTGGCTTGCGCGAGCGGCGGGTGGTCCGGCGGGGCCGGGGGCGGCGGAGGCTCTGGTGCGCTCTCGGGCGCGGGAGCGAGGCGATCCGCCGATGACGTCGGCGCGGGCACGACCTCGACCGGAATGTCGCCCGACGGACCGGGCTCGGGAATTCGCGGCGAGCTCACGGGCCCGCGCCTGAGCGCGGCGGCGCGATCGACGAGCGCCTTCGACTTCGAGTCGAGGCGAGTGAATCGCAGCGCGAGGCCGGGCTCGGAGCCGAATGCGTTCGGCTTGTAGCCGATCACGCGCCCTTCGCCGCGAATGAGCGGCGCGCCCGACGCGAGCGCGAGCTCGAAGCGCAAGACGACGCCGTCAGGGCGCTGTTGAGCGCCGACGAGCACCACGCCCGTGCGCGAGATCGTCTCGAGCTCCGCTGCGAGGAACTCGTCGTCCGTCTGATACGGGCGCGTGATGCGTATCGCGGCGGGCGGCTTCGCGGACATGCGAAACCCATGATACATCACCCGAGGCCCATGCGCGTGATGGTCGTCGGTTCCGGATCGCGCGAGCACGCGCTCGTTTGGCGCCTCGCGTCGGACGGGCACGAGGTCCTCGCGTTGCCCGGAAACGCTGGGACCGCCGCGCAGGCGCGCAACGTCGAGGGCCGCGCGGACGATGTCTCGGGCGTGGTCTCCGCGGCGAAGCGGGAGGCGGTCGAGCTCGTCGTCGTGGGTCCGGAGGCGCCGCTCGTCGCGGGCCTCGTCGACGCCCTCGAGGCCGAGGGGATCCGCGCGTTCGGCCCTTCGCGGGCGGCCGCGGCGCTCGAGGGCTCGAAGGCCTTCATGAAGCGCTTCTTGAAGCGCTGCGAGATCCCGACCGCGGCCTTCGAGGTCTTCGACGACGCGGACGCCGCGGAGGCGTACGTGCGCGCCGCGAACCGCCCGCTCGTCGTCAAGACGGATGGGCTCGCGGCAGGCAAGGGGGTCGTCGTCGCCCAAACCACGGACGAGGCGCTCTCCGCGGTGCGCGCCGCGATGCGCGAAGGCGCGTTCGGCGATGCGGGTCGCACCGTCGTCATCGAGGAGCTCCTCCCAGGCGAGGAGGCGAGCTTCCACGTCATCACCGACGGCGAGCGCTTCCTCTCGCTCCCCGCCGCGCAGGATCACAAGCGCGTCCGCGACGGCGACCAAGGCCCGAACACGGGCGGCATGGGCGCTTACGCGCCCGCGCCGATCGTCACGCGGGCGATCGCGGAGCAGGTCGAGAGGCTCGTCGTCGAGCCAGCGCTCCGCGGCATGCGCGAAGAAGGGACGCCGTTTCGCGGCGTCCTCTTCGTGGGGCTCATGATCGAGTCCGGGGTCGCGCGCGTCTTGGAGTTCAACGTGCGCTTCGGCGATCCCGAGGCGTGCGTGCTCGTCCCGCTCATCGACGGGGACTTGGGGCAATTGTTGTATTCTGCATCCATACGGTGCGATGCCCGCGGAGGTCGCGGTTCGCGCGGGCGCCGCGCTCGCCGTCGTGATGGCCGCGGAGAGCTACCCCGCGAAACCCAAGACGGGCGACGCGATCGAGCTGCCCGAAGAGCTCGAAGGCGTCCACGTCTTCCACGCGGGGACCAAGCGCGACGGCGCGCGCGTCGTGACGAGCGGCGGCCGCGTCCTCTCGGTGACGGCCGTAGCCGCGAGCCTCCGCGCCGCGCGAGACCGCGCGTACGACGCCGTCGCGCGCGTTCGTTTTCGCGGCGAGCATCACAGAACCGACATCGGTTACCGCGCGTTGATTAGGAGCGCGCCCGACTCGACCTGACCGCCGCGACGTCGTCATCGACATGCGGCAGGGGCTTCAGGGTAGGATGTTCGAACCTCATGGCCGAGATCGCTCCGCTCACGCCTCTCCGTTACGACCTCGCGCGCGCGCCGCTCGCGAGCGTCATCTGCCCGCCCTACGACGTCATCTCGGAGGACGAGCGCAAGCAGCTCTTCGCGCGCCACCCGCAGAACGTCGTCCGGCTCGAGCTGCCCGAGGGCGAAGGCGAGTCGAAATACGCGAATGCGGCGGCGCTCGTCGCCGAGTGGACGAAGAGCGGCGTCCTCGTGCGCGACAACGAGCCCGCGTTCTATCGCTACGACCAGTCGTTTCTCCCGCCGGGCGGCGGCACGCAGACGATCACGCGTCGCGGCTTCTTCGCGGCCGTGCGCTTGCACCCGTTCTCGGAGCGCATCGTCCTGCCGCACGAGCGCACGCTCTCGGGTCCGAAGGAAGACCGCCTCAAGCTCTTTCGCGCGACGCGGACGCAGGTCTCGCCCGGGCTTCATGCTCTACGCCGACGCGCGCGGAACGCTCGACGCGCCGCTCGAGACGGGCAGCGTCCTCGCCGAGTTCGCGACGCCCGACGGCGTCCACCACGTCCTCGCGAAGGTCACCGCGCGCGACGCGATCGTCGCGATCGTCGACGGCCTCCGCAAGTCGTCGCTCCTCATCGCCGACGGCCACCATCGCTACGAGACCGCGGTCGCGCTACCGCGACGAGGTCATCGCGGCCGGCGCGAACGCAACGACGCCGGCGAGCACCGCTACTTCATGACGTTCCTCGTGAACGGCGACGACCCGAACCTCGTCGTCTTTCCGACGCACCGGCTCGTTCACTCGCTGCCGAAATTCGATCTCGACGAGGTCGTGGCGAAGGCGCAGCCGCTCTTCATCGTCACGCGCCGCGAGGACAAGGCCGGCCCGATCGCGCCGAAGACGCTCCTTCGATGGCTCGCGAAGGAAGCGCCGACGTCACCCCGCGTTCGTCGTCGTCGGCCAAGACGGGCGCGCCGCGATGCTCGCGCTGAAGCAAGACGTCGACCTCGCCGACGCACCCGACGCTCGGCCCGGTCCACCCGACGCTCCGCACGACCGACGTCGCCGCGCTCCACGCGGGCGTGCTCGAGGACATCCTCGGCATCTCGAAGGAGGCGCAAGCCAAGAAGACGAACATCCGCTACCCGCAGGACGCGCGCGCCGCGCTCGCCGAGCTCCGCGCTGGCAAGGACAACGCGCAAGCGCTCTTCCTCATGACCGCCACGCCGTGTGGCGCAAGTGCGCGCCGTCGCGGAGGCGGGCGAGGTCATGCCGCAGAAGTCGACGTTCTTCCACCCGAAGGTGCCGACGGGCCTCGCGATCCACACGCTCGATCCGTCGCGCAGCGTTCCGCGTTGAGAAGAGAGCCGATGCGAAAAACGATTGCCGTTCTTGCGCTCGCAGCAGCGACGACCTCGGCCACGAGCGCGCGCGCGTTCGACGAATCGACGCGGCGCCCCTTCTACGTGCAGAGCAACGTCGGGGCGTTCTCGGTGCTGGCCCTCGCTCTTCACTGCCGGGGAGCGCGGGCGGGCAAGCGTACTGGCGGCCCGACGTCGAGCTCGGCTTCCACTTCAGCGGGCGGCACGACGGGTTCGTGCTCGGCGTGCGGCAAGCCTTCGACGTGGGTCGCGACGTCTACTCGATGGGCGAGACGCTCGTCCGCGCGGGCTGGGACTTCGCGCTGCCATTTCGCAACGGCCGCTTCGAGCTCACGCTGCGCCGTTCGCGACGGTCGGCCTCAACTATGTCTTCCAGAACACGCACGCCGGCTTCCACGCGAGCGTCGGAGTGGACGCGAAGCTCTTCTTCTTCAAGGTCTCTACGTCTTGGCTGCGCCCCGTCGAGCTCGGCTCGGCGAGTTCGTCAATCTCGGCCCCTTCGCGCAGAACGTCTACTTCGACTACAGCGCGGGCGTCGGCCTCGGTTACGCGTTCTAGCGCTTGCTGCGTCGCGTTTCGACCCACCTTTTTTCCAGGTACCTGGCGCGGACCTTGCCGGGTGTTTAGTTTCGGAGTTAGCTGAGACTGAGCGAGACGAGCGAGGGAGAGGTTCGAAATGACTGAAAAAGGGTCCCCCGCAGCCGCCGCCGAAGAGAGACGGTCGTCGTTCGGCGACGAGCTGCCCGTGCTGCCGATTCGTAACGCGGTCCTCTTCCCAGGCGCGGTCGCCCCGTTCGACGTCGGTCGCGAGAAGTCCGTCGCGCTCGTCGAGGACGTGGACAACCTCGCTTCGCCGGTCATCGCGATCTTCGCGCAGAAGGATCCGTCGACCGACGATCCGGGCGGCGATGATCTCCACCAGGTCGGCTGCGCGGCGCGCGTCCTCAAGGCGCTGAAGCACTCGAGCGGAAACTACTCGCTCATCCTTCAGGGCCTCACGCGCATCAAGCTCGAGGACGTGACGCAGGCTGCTCCGTACCTCAAGGCGAAGATCAAGCGCCTCGAGGAGCCGCCGGTCGCGGACGACGAGGCCGAGGCGCTCAGCATGAGCCTGCGCGACATCGCGAAGCAGGTCATCCAGCTCATGCCCGAGCTCCCGCGCGAGGCGGGCTCGCTCATCGACTCGATCCAGGCGCCGGGCGCGCTCGCCGATCTCGTCGCGGCGAACCTCGACGCGCCGGTCGACGAGAAGGCCGCGCTGCTCGAGACGGTCGACGTGAAGGAGCGCATCCGCAAGGTGCTGCGCCTGCTCACGCGCCAGCTCGAGATCCTCAAGATGCGCGAGCGCATCAACTCCCAGATCAAAGAGGAGATGGGCAAGAACCAGCGCGAGTACGTCCTTCGCCAGCAGCTCAAGGCGATCAAGGAAGAGCTCGGCGAGGACGACGGCGATCAAGGCGATCTCGACGGCCTCGAGGATCGCATCGCGAAGGCGAACCTCCCGAACGAAGCCGAGCAGGTCGCGAAGAAGCAGCTCAAGCGCCTTCGCAACATGCAGGTCGGCTCGGCCGAGTACACCGTCGTCCGCACGTACCTCGATTGGATCCTCGATCTGCCGTGGCACGTGCAGACGCCGGACAACCTCGAGATCGCGGCCGTCCGCAAGGTGCTCGACGAAGACCACTACGGCCTCGAGAAGGTGAAGAAGCGCATCCTCGAGTACCTCGCCGTCCGCAAGCTGAAGAAGGACAAGAAGGGTCCGATCCTCTGCCTGATCGGTCCGCCCGGCGTCGGTAAGACGTCGCTCGGTCGATCGATCGCGCGCTCGCTCGGACGCAAGTTCCACCGCATCTCGCTCGGCGGCGTGCACGACGAGGCCGCGATCCGCGGTCACCGCCGCACGTACGTCGGCGCGCTCCCCGGACAGATCATCCAGGGCATGAAGAAGGTCGGGACGATCAACCCGGTCTTCATGCTCGACGAGGTCGACAAGATCGGCCACGACTTCCGCGGCGATCCCGCGGCGGCGCTGCTCGAGGTGCTCGACCCCGAGCAGAACAACACGCTTCGCCGATCACTACCTCGAGATCCCGTACGACCTCTCGAACGTGATGTTCGTCGCGACGGCGAACGTCGCCGACCCGATCCCGGCGCCGCTCCGCGACCGCATGGAGATCCTCGAGATCCCCGGCTACACGCGGAACGAGAAGCTCGCGATCGCGCGGCAGCCACCTCATCCCGAAGCAGCTCGAGGAGCACGGCATCACGAAGGAGCAGCTCGACATCACCGACAAGGCGCTCGACATCGTCATCGACTGCTACACGCGCGAAGCGGGCGTTCGTACGCTCGAGCGTCAGGTCGCGAGCGTCATCCGCGGCGTCGCCGTGAAGATCGCCGAAGGCGATCTCACGCCGCGCAAGATCGAGACCGAAGAGCAAGTTCGCGAGTTCCTCGGCGCGCAGCGCTTCACGAGCGAAGTCGCCGAGCGCACCGAAGAGCCGGGCGTCGCGACCGGCCTCGCGTGGACGAGCGTCGGCGGCGAGATCCTCTTCATCGAGGCGACGCGCATGTACGGCTCGGGCAAGCTCCAGCTCACCGGGCAGCTCGGCGACGTCATGAAGGAGTCCGCGCAAGCGGCGCTCTCGTACGTCCGCGCCAACGCGGAGAAGTTCGGCATCGCCAAGGACTTCCTCGAGAAGAGCGACATCCACATCCACATCCCCGCGGGCGCGATGCCGAAGGACGGTCCGTCGGCCGGCGTCACGATGTTCACGGCGCTCACGTCGATGCTCACGGGCATCCGCGTGCGCCACGACGTCGCGATGACGGGCGAGATCACGCTGCGCGGCCGGGTCCTCCCGATCGGCGGCCTGAAGGAGAAGGTGCTCGCCGCGCACCGCGCGGGCATCAAGCGCGTCATCGTCCCCGAGCGCAACAAGGCCGACCTCGACGAGGTGCCGGCCGAGGTGAAGAGCGATCTCGAGTTCGTCTTCGTCCAGAAGATGGAGCAGGTCCTCGAAGCCGCGCTCGAAGAAATGCCGAAGCCGAAGCCCACCGAGGCCGCGGCGACGCCCGTGTCGAACTGACGGCAGACGTCGGCAGAGAGGTCAGCCCCGGGACCGTGAGGTCTCGGGGCTGAGTTTTTTGTGGCATCGCGCATGCACGTCACACGGCATGCGGTACGCGCGGCTCATTTCAGTGGCGCTCTCGGGCGGCGTGCTCGCGCTGCTCGTGGCTCCGCGCAGCAGCGCGGAGGAGATGCCGTGTCCGGCTGACATCGAGTACGACCTCAACGCGACGCTCGCGCTGACCGAGACGCCCATGGGCGCGGGAGACGGGTCGTACACGATCGGCCCGGGCAAGGTCGCGCTGAATTTCGACAATGGGCGCGTGCAGATGCTCTCGTACGCGATGCGCGAGAACTTCACGATCCACGCGCACACGGTCTTCTGGACGACGACGGTGAAGACCGAGACGAAGACGGCGGCGACGCCGGACACGTGCTCGGTCGTCGCCGAGGGGACGTTCGATCGCGCGACGCGCACGGTCCGCTGGCGTACGCCGCTCCGCGGCTATCACACCGACGGCACGCTCGTGTGCAGCGGGTCGCTGTGCGGCAAGTTCGGCGCGCCGCCGGCAGGGGAGTCGCAGCTCCACATCGGTCCGGGACCGGTCGCGTTCAGCCCGTTCGTCTTCTCGCCCGACTTGAAGACGTTCACGATGGCCTCGACCCACGTCGCGAAGACGAGCATGCCGAAGCAGTCGGCGGCCGTCGCGCTCGCGGGGCGTGAGGTGCGGCGCACGTGCGTGCAGCCGCGGTCGTGTCAGCACTAGCGTGCGGAGGCGTGGTAGGCGCGCATGATCGCCATGACGTCGCGCGCGCCGATCTTCGGCGGGTCGAACAAGAGGTACGAGCCCGTCGTTCGCGCGATCGGGAACTTGCGGCGGTACTCGTAGCGCCTGGCGAGGTGGAACGCGCGTCGCGGACGCGCTGAACACGGAGCGCGCGACGCGCTCGGAGAACGGCGAGAGGTCCTGTGATCGCTCCGAGCTTCGCGAGCGGCGTCGGGCCCCACGTGGCGAAGGCGCATCCGTCGGCGCCGAGCGTGCGAAGCGCGAACGCGCCGAGGAGCTCGGTCGTGCCGGGCGGCGCGTCGGGCGTCGCGACGAGCTGACTGATGAGGTAACCGCCGTGCGCGTCGAGACGAACGAGCTGGAGGACGCCGACGATCGCGGCTGCGCGCTTCGCGTAGAACCACCGCTTGCCGCGGCGGCCTTCGAAGAGGGAAAACGGCGTCAGATAAATCTGCGGTCCTTTGCGCCCCTCGAGCCAGCGGCGCACGGCGGCCTCGAGCTCGCGCTCGAGCGCTTCGTCCGAGCCGGCGTACTCGGCGGCGACGACGCCCGCGCTCCGGGCGCGATGGACCTTCCCGCGGAGGCGCTGCACGGAGTGTCCGGCGAGCACGTCTTGTCGGGGATCGACGACCAGCTCGCGCGCGAACTCGATCGCCGCGTAGCCGTGCTGCGTCGCCCACGCGGTGAAAGATTCGCCCGCGACGGTGTAGATCGTGTGCCAGCCGCGATCGCGGCACGCGGTGCGAAAGGCCTCCGCGAGTAGCGGCATCTGCGGCCCCGCGCAGATCGGGTCGCCCACGACGACCGCGCGATCCGAGGCCGTGTCGATACGCGATCACGCCCTCGATCTCGGGCATCCGAAACGTCTCGACGCTCGAATCGAACAGGACGTTCGACACGGGCCCACCGAAGCGACGAACGAGCTCGGCGCGCTCGGTTTCATCTCGCGCGCGCGGCTGAGCTACACGATCATTTCTTTCGAAGGCGACGTCGAACGTCATGACCATCCGTCTGTGCGAGAGGCGTACCGAACGAGCGATCGAACGTGGTCGAGCTTGGCAAGACCAGCAGCGCTGCTATTTCGTTGGGCTACGTGCGTACGAGATCGAGCTTCTTCGCGTTCGTGGTCGTGGCCATGGCCGCTGCGTCGTGCGTTCGCGTCGGCCCGCTTGCCCCAGGCACGGGCGCGACGCTCGCGGCAGACGCGCTCCGTTTGCGCACGGGCGACGCAGCAGGTCCCGGGCCGGAGCGCGTCACGGCGGAAGGGGTCGATCTCGGTCGGCTCTCCATCGTGCTCTATCGCCCCGAGCACCTCGACGGCCACGCCCCCGCCGTGGTGTTTCTGCCGGGCCTCATGGCGCCGGAGAGGCAATACGAGAGCTACGCGCGCGCGCTCGCGTCGCGCGGCTTCGTCGTGGCGGTGCGAGGCGGCTACGGACCGTTCATGTCCGAGGTGTCGCTCAAGCGGGACGCGAGCTTCATCGCCGACTGGCTCGTCTCCTCGAAGCTCGTGGACGCGTCGCGCATCGGCGTCGCCGGGCACTCGCGCGGCGCCAAGGACGCCGTCTGGGCGGCCGCGGACGATCCGCGCTTTCACGCCGTCGTCGCGCTCGAGCCCGACGATCAAGGATCGATCTCGGTCTCGCGCGGGCCGCTCCGTTCGCTCCGCGCGCCGCTCATGCTCATCGGCGCGGAGGTCGCGTTCCGCGGCTGGGGGGTTTGCTGCCCGCGCGAGCACAACTACCAAAGATTCTTCGAGCGCGCGCCCGCGGGCACCGTCGAGATCGCCGTCCACGACGCCGATCACGTGCAGGTGATGGACAACCCCGATTTTCCCGGCCAGCAGATCTGCCGCGTGGGGACCGCGGACTCGTTCACGGTGCGCACGATCGCGCGCCGCGCGCTCGTCTCGTTCTTCGCGGAGAAGCTCGCGAACGCGCCGGCCGCGGACCTCGCCCTCGGCGACGCCGCGACGATGCGCGTCAAGGCGAACTGATCAATCCGGCTCGGGCTTCGGCGTCGTCGGGCTGCTCGGAGGAAGCTGCGGCGCCGCGATGAGATCCTCCGGCAGTCGGCCCGTGAGCGAATCGAGGAACTTGACGATCGAATTCACGTCCGCGTCCGAGAGCTCCTTACCGAGCTGGTGACGGCCCATGAGCTTCACGGCCTCGGGCAAAGTCGCGAC
This sequence comes from uncultured delta proteobacterium, assembly GCA_963839305.1. Classification (GTDB taxonomy): domain Bacteria; phylum Myxococcota_A; class Polyangia; order Polyangiales; family Polyangiaceae; genus DASXHD01. Next base: position 1,876,654 of record CAWIUL010000010.1, on the reverse strand, counting down.
GGAGCCGTCGTGGAAGTACGGACCGGTCTTCTCCACGTTTCTGAGGCCCGGGACCTTGAAGACCATCTTGTCCGAGTCCTGCTTCGTGAGCTCGAATCGACCCGAGATCGCGCGCGTCCTTCCATGGCATCACGAGCCCGAACTTCTGGAACATGCCGCCGCCCATCCCGGGCCCGAAGTGACACGTCTGGCAACCGGTCTCGACGAACTTGCGAAGCCCCGCGATCTCGTCGGGGTGGAGCGCGTTGCGATCGCCCTTCAAGAAATCGTCCCATCGCGAAGGCACGAGGAGCTTTCGCTCGAACGCGCCGATCGACTTCGCCGCGTTGTCGAGCGTCACGGGATCCTTCGCGTCCGGAAACGCCTTCTTGAACGCGTCGACGTACCCGGGGATCGATCGCAAGGTGTCCGTGATTCGCGCCTCGTTCGGCATCGCCATCTCGACCGGGTTCATCATCGGCCCCGTGGCTTGCGCCTCGACGTCGGGTGAGCGGCCGTCCCAGAACTGACGGAAATGGATCGCGGCGTTGTAGACGGTCGGCGCGTTGCGCGTCCCATGCTGCCCCTTGTGCCCGGTCGACGTGGCTTCGTTGTCGACGCCGTACGCGCTGAGCTTGTGGCACGTCTCACACGCCACATCCTGGTTCTTCGACAGGCGAGCGTCGAAGTAGAGCATGCGCCCGAGCGCGACCTTTTCAGGCGTGATCGGGTTGTCCTTCTTCTCGGCCGTCTCGGGCACGGGCGCGAACGGCGCGAGGAGCAGAGGATCGAACGTGGCCGCGCCCGCGTCGACCCGCCCGGTCGTCGTGGTCGTCGACTCCGTGTGCTTCGTGCACGCGGTGGTCGAGGCGACAGCGACGGCGAGCACAGCCCAACGATACGAGTCCATGTGGCGCGACGAAGCAATTCACGTTCCTCGCCACAATCCGCAAGGCATGCGGTCTCCAAAACGAGATTTGCGCCCCGAGCTTGGTTTTGCGCGCCTTTACCGTGCGACGCGTGTGGCGTGTGCGTTGCTTCACTACCTTACATGGTGGTTCAACTGACGTTTCATGGATTGCAGCCTTCGGTTTCTCTCAGCGACTACGTTCAAAAGAAAGCGGACAAACTGACGAAGCTCAACGAACGGATCACCCACGTGCGCGTCGCCCTCGAGGCGCCTCATCGGCACCATCGGATGGGCAACGCGTTCCGAGTTCGCATCGACATCGGCATTCCCCGCGAGGAGATCATCATCGACCGTCATCACAAAGGCAGCGGGCAAGACGACGCCTACGCCGCCATCGACATCGCGTTCGAAGACGCCGCGCGCGCTCTCCGCGACGAGTCGCGCGTCGCGCGCGGCGACGTGAAGCACCACGAAGAGCACGCGCATCACGGCGTCATCTTCAAGCTCTTCTCGTACGAGGGTTACGGGTTCATTCGCACCGATGAAGGGCGCGACGTCTACTTCCACCGGAACGCCGTCGAGAACGGTGGTTTCGAGCGCATGCGGCGCGGGAGCCGCGTTCGCTTCAGCGAGAGCGAGGAGAGCGACGGCGGGCACGCGAGCCACGTCGTCTTGCTCCGCGGGCGTCGCCGCGTCCAAGGCCAGGCCGAAAGGATCTGAACCATGCTCACCGCCCGCGAGCTCATGACCGAGTCGCCTCACGTCGTCGACGCGACGTCGACCTTGCAGACCGCGATTGAGAAGCTCCACGCGCTCGACATACGGCACCTGCCCGTCGTCGACAGCGACGGCGCGCTCGTCGGCATGCTCAGCGACCGAGACCTCCGCCCGTATCTCGCGTCGTATTTCAGCGGGGTCGCGCTCGAAGCCTCGGTCGCGAGCATCATGACGAGCGACGTCATCGCGGTGGACGTCGAGGCCGACGCCGCCGAGATCGTCGATCTGATGCTCGACCACAAAATCGGTGCCGTGCCCGTCGTCGACGCCGAAAAGACGCTCGTCGGAATCGTCAGCTACATCGATCTCCTCCGCGCGCTATCGTTCGACGAGGATTGATGACGTGATCGGGCCCATCGAGTCGTACATGACCGTCGACCATGCGCGGCTCGATGCGCTCTTGCGGAGCGCGCAGGCCGACGACGGTTCGATCGACGCGCGCGTCTACGGCGAGTTTCGTGGCGGACTTTTGCGGCACATCGCGATCGAGGAGAAGATCCTCCTTCCGCTCATTCGCGAGAAGGGCGCGAGCGTCCACGACGCCGAGCAGATTCACGCGGATCATGCGCGCATCGCGAAGCTCCTGGCGGGCGAGCCGACGGCGGCGCTCCTCGATCGGATCCGGCACGAGCTCGCCGTGCACAACGCGATCGAAGAGGGGGACGACGGGCTCTACGCGACGAGCGACTTGGTCGCGGGTGACCAAGTGGACGCGGTGATCGATCGGCTCCGCGCGATTCCGGCGATGACGACCGCGCGCCGCTAGAGCTCGCCCGTGAGCTCGAGGCTGGACGTGACCGTCCAGCCACCCTTCTCGGCCGCGTACACGGGCACGATCGGCATGAGGCCAAGCCAGAAGCCGCGCACCGGGCGAAGTCGCACGGCGAGCTGCGGGATGACGTGCGCGTGGACGTCGTCGAACGCGACGCTCGCGCCGACCGCGAGCGCGAACCAGTGCGCCGACGGGAGCTCGCCGTGGAGCATCGCGCCAATGACCCCGAGCGGCGTCGAGCGCGTCGCGTTCGACTCGACGCGGACGCCGCCGCTGAGCTCCACCATGTCGAACAGGCGCGTGCCGACGCGCGCGCCCGATAGGAAGCAATCGCCGCCCGCGCTCGGCCAACAGACGCCGCCTTCGAGCCGCGCGAGCGCGCGGATCATCGCGCGACGTCGCGCTCCGCGCGAAAAGAGAGGGATCGCAGCGTCGGGCTCTTCCTCGCTCGTCACGGGCACGGTGATGCTCGGGCCGCGACCGCTGGCGACCACTTCGATCGTCCGGAACGCGACCTCGGTGACCGCGGGGTTCGGCTCGGGAATGATCGGCGAAGGGTTGGGCGCCGACCGCGTCGAGGCCGCCTTGGGCGAGCCTCCTCCTCTGCTGCTCCCCGAGGATTTCGAGCCGCTGCCTCCGAGGTTCGGCCCGCTCTTGAGGAGCATCGCGACGCCGACGATCACGATTGCCGCGCACGCCGCGATGGCGACCGTCGCCGCGCCGTCGACCTGCTCCACCCTCGCGAAGCGCGATTCGTCCCACGATGCGAGCGGATTGCCTTCCTTGTCGATGAGGCCCCAACGCGTCAGGTAGACGTCGCTCGCAGGCACATCTGCGTCGCCGATGTGCAGCGTCGCGTTGGGCCCAAACTCGATCGTGCCGCTCTCCGAGGGCACGCGAATGAAGTCGCCTGTCGTCGATTGCGCGAGCGCCATGCGCGCGCCCGGGGCGATAGTCTCCTTGCTCGTGCACGCGAGCGACATCGAGAGAACGAGCGGCAGCGCGGCGCGACGGATCAATCGACGACCGTGAAGACGAACGGATACACGACGGTCGCGAACCCATCAGCGCCCGCCGCGTTCGCGGTGTTGCCCATGGCCGTGTCGAGCACGCATTTGCTGAACGCGGCGTTGGTGAAGTCGCTCTTGTCGATCGAGCCGTTTCGCGGCAGCTGATCGAAGATCTTGAACGCGATCGTCACGGTGCCGTTCGGCAGCGAGGTCGCCGCCGAGAAGTACTTCTCGTAGCAGCGCAGGTACTCCCACGGGTTGTAGTCGAGGGCGTCACGCACGACGCTCGCGGGCACGTTGCCCGTCACGCGAACAGGGCCGGGGACCATGCGGACCGTGTGACCCGCGACCTTCCACGTTCGCACCTTGCGCATGCCGTTGACGTAGGTCTCGTTCGTTCCGGAGGCGACCTCGGTGCCGTTGTGAGCCGTGGCCGTCGCCGTCGCCGTCGCCGTCGGTGCCGCGCCCGTTCGCGTGCTCGTGCCCATGCTCGCGGCCGTGCTCGTCGCCGTCGGCTGCGGCGGTGGCTCCGCGACGGTGGCGCTCGGCGCCGTCGCCATCGTGAGCGGCGCGCTCGCAGTCGCAGTCGCGGTCGTCGTGGTCGCGATGGTCACCGCGACCTCCTTGTTCACGCGCGGTCGCACGACGAGGAGCGCCGTGGCGCCGAACGCGACCACGAGCAGCACGGCCGACGCGAAGATCCACGGACCCACCGAGCCCGAGCGCGACATCGTGTTCGCGAGGCCCGGCGCGGTCCCGAGCGGCGCAGCTTGCTGCGGCATCGGGGTCATCGGCATCGGAGTCGCGGGCGGAGGAGACACGGGCATCGGCGTCGGCGGCGCCAACGAAGGCACCATCGGCGGCTGCGGGCGCATGCCCGACGACGGCGGCATGGCCGCGATCGTCGCGCCCGTCGAGCTCGTCATCGCGGTGAGCGCGTTCCAGAAGGCGTTCGCGTCTCGGAAGCGCGCGCTCGGGTCGCGCGCGACGGCCTGCGCGAAGAATCGATCGAACCCGGGCGGCAGGCGATCGAGCAAACCGGTCTCGTTCGCGCGAATCGTCGCCGCGGGGATCGGCTCGAGGACGATCTCTCGAAGCACCTGCGCGACCGTGGTCTGCGGATCGCGCGCGGCGCGCCAGAAGACGGTGCCCGTGAGCGCGAAATACGCCATGAGCCCGAGCGCCCACACGTCCGCGGCCGCGGTGATCGAGCCGCGCTCGGTCTGCTCGGGCGCCATCCACAAGGGAGAGCCCATCGCGCCCGTGGTCCCGCGCGTGCCCGCCTCCGCGGCGAGCTTCGCGATGCCGAAGTCGAGCACCTTCACGACGAACGGCGCGCCACCCGCGCGTCGGTTCAGCGCGAGGAACACGTTCTCGGGCTTCAAATCGCGGTGGATGATGCCCGCGGCGTGCGCGGCCATCATCGCGTGACAGAGCTGCTGGAAGACGAGGAGTAGCTCCGGAGTCGGCAAAAACCCGCGGCGCTTCACGTACGAGTCGAACGTCTCCCCCTCGAGGAGCTCCATCGCGATGTACGGAAGGCCCGTTTGCTCGTCGACGCCGGCCGCGGTGACCTCGACGACGTGCTCGCTCGCGATGCGCGCGCCGACCTGCGCCTCGCGCACGAAGCGATCGCGATGCTCGGCCTCGCTGACGAGCGTCGGGTGCATCAATTTGAGCGCGCGACGCTTGCTCGTGCTGAGCTGCTCGGCGACGTAGAGCGCGCCCATGCCGCCCTGGCCGAGCGGGGCGACGATGCGGTAATCGCGCGCGAAGATCGAGCCAGGGGCAAGGACGGCGGACACGACGACACCAGAGTAGCTGATGTATCGTACGGCGCCATGGCCTCTCCCGTGCGCGTCGCGCTCCTCGGCTGCGGAACCGTCGGCGGCGGCGTCGTGCGGCTCCTCTACGACAACGCCCGCTACCTCGCGGAGCGCGTGGGCGCGCCCCTCGAAATCGCTCGCGTGCTCGTTCGCGACGCGTCGAAGGAGCGCCCGGCCGAGCTCGACAAGAAGCTCGTGACGACCGACCCCGAGCTCGTCTTGGGCGACGACTCGATTCGATCTCTACATCGAGACGATGGGCGGGCTCGATCCGGCGCGCGAGTACGTCGAGCGCGCGATCGAGAGGAAGCGCGCCGTCGTGACGGCGAACAAGATGCTCCTCGCGACGTGCGGCGCCGATCCTCGTCGATCGCGCGACCGCGGCTGGCGTGGACCTCGCGTTCGAGGCCTCGGTCGGTGGTGGCATCCCGATCATCCGCACGCTCCGCGAGGCGCTCGCGAGCGACTGGGTCACGTCGCTCGCCGGCATCGTCAACGGCACGTGCAACTTCGTCCTGACGCGCATGCGCGAACACGGCGACACGTTCGACGCGGCCGTCGCGACCGCGCAGGAGCTCGGGTACGCCGAGGCCGATCCCGAGCTCGACGTCGGCGGGCACGACGCAGCGCACAAGCTCGTCGTCCTCGCGATGCTCGCGTTCGGCGCGCGCGTCGAGATCGGCGACGTGCCGACGGAGGGAATCCGCGCGCTCGAGCCGATCGATCACCGGTTCGCGAAGCGCTTCGGGTACGTCATCAAGCACCTCGCGATCGGGCGCGATCGAGACGAAGAAATCGAGCTTCGCGTCCACCCGACGCTCGTGCGCGAGGGCTCACCGCTCGCGAGCGTCTCGGGCGTGCTCAACGCGATCGAGCTCGAGGGCCGCGCGCTCGGCCCCGCGCTCCTCATGGGTCGCGGCGCGGGCGCGATGCCCACGGCCGTGAGCGTCGTCGCGGACGTGCTCGACGTCGCGCGCGCGCAGCGCGGAAACGCCGCCGGCCTCATGACCCGCGGGATCCAGCCGCGGAGGCGCCGCGTCGCGTCGCTCGCGTCGCTGCGCTCGCGCTACTACGTGCGCTTCCGCGTCCAGAACGCGCCCGGCACGCTCGCGCGCATCGCGCTCGCCCTCGGCGACGCGGACGTCGTCGTCGAGCAGATGGTGCAAGAAGAGGAAGACGGCGTCGCGCACGTCGTCATGACGACGCACGAGGCAGTCGAGCAAAGCGTGTCGCGTGCGCTCGACGCGATCGCCGCGCAGCCGTTCTCGTCGGGTCGCGCGCGGATGATCCGCATCGCTTGATCACAGCCGATCGAAGCTCTTCACCATGACGAGCACCGGTCGCACGTGCCACGCGGTGTGCTCGGGGAAGGGCTCGCCGCGCACGCGAATGCGCTGGCCCGCGAGCTTCACGAAATCGGGATCGCCCGCGAGCTGGACCTCGTCGACGGACGCGTGCTCGGACATGCCCTTCACGCACCGCGGCGCGTCGAGCTTCAGGTAACAGAACTTGAACTGCGAGCCGTTCGGGTGCGAGTGCTCGCCGCACGCGACGACGCCGTCGATCGAGGTCTCCTTGCCCGTCAGGTTGTCCTGGTCGATTTCGATGCAGGTCGTCACGGGAGGCGATGCAGTCGCGACGGCCGTCACTGTCACGGTCGCGCTCGCGGTCGCCGGCGCGCTCGGCGGGCTCGCGATCGTGACCGCGGGCTCTTCGTGCGTGCAGGACAGCACGAGGAGCAGCGCGAGTCGCTTCACAGGTCCACCTGCTCCACTTCGCGCGCTTCCTCGCCGAGGAACCGCCGCGCCACGTCGGAGAACGATTTCGGCAAATCCGTGACGGCGAGCGTGAGGCGGCCTGGTTTTCCGTCGGTCTTCGCGAGGCCCCGCGCGTTGAGGAACGCGTGGGCCTCTTGCGCCACCGCGCTCGCGCTGTCGACGACCTTCACGCCCGCGCCCATGAGCGCGCGCGCTTGCTCCTCGATCACGTCGCGCAGGAGCGGATAGTGCGTGCAGCCGAGCACGACCACGTCGACGTTCTCCTTCGCGAGCGGCTCGAGGTAACGGCGCGCCGCGAGGCGCGGGACCTCGCCCTCGGTCCAACCCTCTTCGGCGAGCGGAACGAGCAGCGGCGCGGCCTGGCCGAACACCTCGCATCGCGTCGACATCGTCGAGACCGCGCGCGCATAGGCCCCTGACGCGGTCGTGGCCGCCGTCGCGAGCACGCCGACGCGGCCTGTCTTGGTCGCGGCGACCGCCGCACGCGCGCCAGGCTCGATCACGCTCAGCACGGGCAAGTCGAGCTCGACGCGAAGCCGCTCGGGCGCCACCGCGCTCACCGTGTTGCACGCGATGATGATCGCCTTCACCTCACGCCCGACGAGCCATCGCGCGCAGCCGCTCGCGTAGCGAATCACCGTCGAGGGCGCGCGCGTCCCGTACGGCACGCGCGCCGTGTCGCCGAGGTAGACGATGTCTTCGTGGGGGAGCACGCGCCGCAGCTCGCGCACGACGGTGAGCCCGCCGAGGCCCGAGTCGAAGACGCCGAGAGGAGCGGACGCGGTCATGGCGGCATCATAGAGCGATTCGAAACGTAGCGGACCGCGCCGTGTCGGCTGATGGAGATCGCGCCGTGGAGATCGCGCGCCACGCGGACGAGGTGCTGCGTTTCGCCGCCGATCGGCGCGACGAGGACCGCGCCCGGACGAAGCGCAGAGGCCCACGCCTGCGGGAGGCTCTTCGACGGCGAACGCGCAGACGACCTTGTTGCATTCTGCAAAGAACGGTGTCGCGGCGACCGCGTCGCCATGGAGCGCGCGTACGTTCTGCGACGAAGCGAGGAGCTCGCGCGCCCGCGCCGCGAGCGCCGCGTCGATCTCGGTCGTGATCACGGAGCCGCTCGGGCCCACGATCTCCGCTGCGAGCGCCGCGCCGTAGCCCGTGCCCGACCCGAGCTCGAGCAGCCGATCGCCCGCGCGCAGATCGAGCAAGCGATACGAGAGCAGGTACGCGTGCGGCGCGCTGATCGTCGCGTGGCCCTCGTCGTCGAGCGGGAGCGGCGCGTCGATCTCCGCGCGCGAGACGTCTTCTCCACGCACGAAGCGATCGCGCGGCACCACCTCGAGCGCGCGGAGGTGCTCGCGCGCGAACGGTCCGAGCGACACGTCCACCGCGTGCGCCATGTCGGCGCGTCGCCTCGCGTGCTCGGCTTCAGAAATCGAAGTTGGTGACGCCATTGGCGCACTCGGTCTCGGGCGACTGCCCGTAGTGTCCCTTCGCGAACGCTTCGAGCGTCGGCAAGTCGAGGCACGCCGCGTTGTATGTCCAGCCCCACGCGGCGGCCGAGACCGGATAGTCGATGAGCGGGTCCGGCGTGATGACGCTCCGCACGCGAATGGACGGGTCGCAGATCGGATCGTCGGGGAGCGCGGCCACCGCTTGACGCAGCCCGGCGAGGTTTGACGCGCACGTGCCGCCGTCGTCCGCTGGGCCGCCGTCGGCGGCGCAGTTGTAGAGGAAGACGACCGCGCCGTGCTCGAGGTCGTGCACGTAGAAGCCGCGCGGAACGGCCGCGTCGAACTCTTGGAAGGCCGCCCAGATGGGGTAGTGCTCGCCGCTCGACGGCGGGTTCGAGTCCCACGAGGTGATGTCGGTGCCGACAGCGACGTGAATGCCCGGCTGGAGCGGCGGGCTGTCGATGCGCACGTAGCAAGAAGCTTCGGGCAGATACGGCCCGTCGAGCCGACCCGCGTCGACGATCGATCCGTCTGGACCATTCGTCGTGTGACCGCCGCACGACGCAAGCTCGAGCGTGGTGGACGAACAGAACAGAGCAACTAGAAGAGAAGCGACGCGCCGCACGGCAGAGTGAGACGCTAGCACGATCACATGCGGAGCGACGTAGGCGACGTAGCGAGGTGTCCCACACATTTTTGCTGCGTTGCATTTCGGGGCGTGCGTTCGAGACACAGTTCCATCACAGTCGTTGTGTGAGACGGCGCAGGCGTGCGCGTTCTCAGCAATCACCCACATGAAGAAGCTGTTGTCGGATTCGCGGCTGAAGCGAATGGTCGTGTTCGCCGCTGCGGCGCTCCTCTCCTCCTTGTCCACGACCTGCGCGCGTCCCGTACCGCAGACCGCGCGAGCCACCTACGACGCCGCACGCGGCGTCGTCGCGATCGCAACGAGGCACCCGGAGGACGGGTCGCTCACGTTGTGCAGCGGCGCGCTCGTCGCGCCGAACTTGGTGCTCACCGCGCGTCACTGCGTGTCGCGTTCGATCACCGCGACCCCCGCGTGCGACACGCACGGCACGTCGCACAACGGCGATCACCTCGGCGCCGACGAGGACCCCGCGTCGATCGCGATCTACACGGGCGGTCGCGTCGACGTCGCGATTGACGCGCCGCGCGCGTACGCGACGAAGACCATTCATCCGCAGACCAAGGTGCTCTGCGACTCGGACGTCGCGTTCGTCGTCCTCGATCGTCCGCTCGAGGGCGTGCAGATGCTCTCGATGCGACTCGACGCGCCCGTGCAAGAGGGCGACTACATCGTGCCGGTCGGATTCGGCGGCGGATACGTCGGCGACATCGGCACGCGCGTCCCGCGCGATCACGCGCAGGTGCTCGCGGTCGGCCCCGCGCACAACTCGTCGACCGGCGCCGTCCTCGGCCCGCGCGAGTTCGAGGTCGACGAGGCCACGTGCCGCGGCGACTCGGGAGGCCCCGCGCTCGACGTGCGCTCCGGCGAGATTGTCGGCGTCGTCTCGCGCGGTCGCAGCTGCTTCACCGAAGGCAATCACGTCTACACGCGCATCGACGCGTACGCGTCGCTCGCGCACCAAGCGCTCCTCGAGGCGCGCCGCACGGAGAAGGACGAGCGCGCAGCCGCTGCCATCGTGTCGCCGACGAGCGCCGCACACGCGATGCGCTGATCGTTACTTCTTCACGCTCGGCGGAAAGGCGACGCTCGGCGTCGGCTCCGCCTCGGACGGCGGCGGGCGATATCCCGGCGGATGCGTCCCCTTCGCGGGCATCGGCAGGCCGAGCTCCTTCATCGCCTTCTGGAGATCTTCCCACGCCTCTTGCTTCGCGAGCTTCTGGATGGGGCTCTCGCGCAAGAGGTACGACGGGTGGTACGTCGGCATGAGGAGCGTCTTGCCGCGATAGAGCTTCCATTGCCCGCGGAGGCGCGTGATGCCGAGCTTCGTGTCGAGCAGCGCCTGCGCCGACGTGTTGCCCATCGCGATGATGACCTTCGGCGCGACGTTCGCGAGCTGATCGTGCAGGTACGGGATGCACGCGGCCGTCTCGTCCGCCGTGGGACGGCGATTTCCGGGCGGGCGACACTTGATGATGTTGCAGACGTAGACGTCCTTGGTCGCGTCGAGGCCCATCGCGGCGATCATCTTGTCGAGCAGCTGACCCGCCTTGCCGACGAACGGGATGCCTTGCTCGTCCTCGTCGGCCCCGGGCGCTTCGCCCACGAAGCAGAGCGAGGCCTTCGGGTTGCCGCGCGAGAACACGGTGTGCGTGCGCGTCTTGCTGAGCTCGCAGCGCGTGCAGCCCTTGACCTGCTCCTCGAGCATCGGCAGCGATCGCACGGTCGCGACGGCCGACTCGGACACCGGGATCGCGACCGTGTCCGGCGGGAGGCTGACCGGCGGAGCTTGTTTCGTCGAAGGAGGCGGCGGCTCTCGAGAGGTCATCGGCGTCGTGTCTGGCGCTTTCTCGGGCGATTTCGCGCGCCGCCCTCGCGGAATTCCGGTCGTGCCCGCGTCGAACGAGAGCTCGAGGTGAGCCCTCAGCGACGCCGCGATGGATGCGAGCTCGGCGCGTTCGTCCGTCATCAGCCCGTGACCATAATCACGATCTCAGAACGTTGGAATCGGTTTGGCGAGCTCGGCTTCGATCGCGCTCGTCACCTCGACCGAGTCCGGCGTGACGGGCGAGTCGTAGCGGGCGACGACCTCGCCCTTGCGCGACAGGAGGAACTTGTTGAAGTTCCACGTGATGTCTCCGCCCGCGTCGAGTGTCGCGCCCGCCTGCGTCTTGAGCCACGTGTAGATCGGGTTCTCGTCGGGCGGGTTCACGTCGCTCTTGGTGAACATCGGGAACTTGATGCCGTACTGCTGCGTGCAGAAGGTGCTGATCTGCGAGTCCTCGCCGGGCTCCTGTCCGCCGAACTGGTTGCACGGAAAGCCGAGGATCACGAAGCCCTTCAGCATGTACTTCTCGAAGATCGACTCGAGCGGCGCGTACTCGGGCGTGTACCCGCAATACGACGCGGTGTTCACGACGAGGATCACGTCGCCGCGGTACTCGCACATCGAGACGTCGCGCGTCTTGCCGAGATCCCACGAGTCGAGCGCGAAGAAGCTCCCGGGCGCGGCGGCGGGGCTGCACGCGAACGAGCCGTCGCCCACGGTGTCCGCGTCGGTGACGGGGAGCGCCGCGTCCTTTTTGTAGGGCGCTCCCGAGTCGCTATCGACGTTCGGGGTCTGCACCGAGCAGCCGATCGCGACGCCGATCCCCACGATCGCTCTGGCCCAGCGCATGAGCCAGAGCTTAGCTCATTTCTCTTTTCCGACGAGGAAACGCAAAGCGAGATCCAGCGTCTTGCCGTACGGCGGCCGGAGCAGCCCCGCGCCGTTGACGCGCGCTTGGTAGAAGATCGGCTTCTTCTTGCTGAACGTCTCGAAGCCCTCGCGGCCGTGGTAGTGGCCCATGCCGCTCGGCCCGACGCCGCCAAAGGGCAGGTCGTCTTGCGCAAAGTGCATCAGCGTCTCGTTGACCGAGACGCCGCCGGCGATCGTGCGGTCGATGACCTTCGCCGTCGCGTCGTCGTCGTAGCTGAACATGTAGAGCGCGAGCGGGCGCGGGCGCTCGTTCACGAACGCGATCGCGTCCTCGAGCTTGTCGTACGGAATGATCGGGAGGATCGGTCCGAAGATCTCCTCCTGCATGAGCGCGAGATCCTTCGGCGGGTCGATGACGAGGTGCGGCGCGAGCTTGCGCTCTTCGTGGCCGAGCTCCTCTTTCGCGGGGTTCACCTCGATGACCTTGGCGTCCTTCTTCTGTGCCTCGAGCAGGTAAGCCTCGAGGCGCCGGTAGTGGTGGAGGCTCACGATGCTCGTGTAATCGGGGTTCGACTTGAGCGTCGGGAACATGCGCGCGACGGCGGCCTTGCACTCGTCGACGAAGCGATCGAGGTGCGCGCGCGGCACGAGCGCGTAGTCCGGCGCGATGCACGTCTGGCCCGCGTTGAAGCAGTTGCCGTGCATGATGCGCGTCGCGGCGACGTCGATGGGGAAGTCTTCGGCCACGATCGCCGGCGATTTCCCGCCGAGCTCGAGCGTCACCGGGACGAGGTTCTCGGCCGCGGCCTTCATCACGATCTTCCCGACGCGGGTCGAGCCCGTGAAGAGGATGTGGTCGAACGGCAGCGCGGAGAACGCCGCGCCGAGCGTGCCGTCGCCGGTCACGACCGTGACCTCGTCTTCTGCGAACTGCTCCTTGACGAGCTTGGCCATCATCTCGGCCGTGCGCGGCGTGAGCTCGCTCGGCTTGATCATCGCGCGGTTGCCCGCAGCGAGCGCGATGGCGAGCGGCGAGAGGGCGAGCTGCATCGGGTAGTTCCACGGCGAGATGATGCCGACCACGCCGAGCGGCTGCGGCACGACCTCGGCGCGCGCGGGAGCGAAGAGCCAGCTCACCGGGCGCGGCTCGACCTCCATCCACTCGTGGAGGTGCGCGCGGCAGTGCTTGATCGAGTTGACCGTCACGAAGATCTCCGCGACGTACGTCTCGTGCGCGCTGCGATTGCCGAAGTCCTCGCTGATCGCTTTGGCGAAGTCTTCCTTGTGCGCGAGCAAACCCTTGAGCAGCTTGTCGAGGCGCTCGACGCGCTTCTCGTAGCTCGGCGTCCCCGCCTTGAGCTGCGCGTCCTTCATGCGCGCCAAGATGGCGCCGAGCTCGGCCGGCGACGTCTCTTCGTGCTTGGCTTCGATTTTCTCGGTGATCGGGTTCGCAGTGGCCATGCGGGCAGCATAGCCCCGATTGAGCCCTCGCCAAGTCACGCCGGCGTCATTCGCCTAGGATCGTGATGATCAGCTTGCGCTCGTGCGGCGCGGTCCGGTGCTCCCAAACGTAGATCGCCTGCCACGTCCCGAGGGCGAGCCGACCGCTCCGGATCGGGACCGTTTCGCTCGTCTTCGTGATCGAGGCGCGGATGTGCGAGGGCATGTCGTCGGGCCCCTCCGCGTCGTGCTCGTACGCGTCGCTCTCGGGCGCGACTCGCGCGATCCACCGCTCGAGATCGCGGAGCACGGACGGGTCGGCGTTCTCTTGCGTGACGAGCGAGGCGCTCGTGTGAGACAGAAACACGCTGCAGATGCCCGCCGACACGCCGCTCGCGGCGACCGCCTCGGCGACATTTTGGGTGATGTCGTAGAGCCCTCGGCCCTTCGTGCGAACGCTGAGCGTCTTCGACGAGACGGTCACTTGGGCTTCGATAGCACGGGCTCGAGGAACGTGCAGAGCTCGTCGAGCACGGGCGGAGGGATCTCGTGCGCGCCGCGGAACGGGACGAACGTGACGCGCGCGCCCGCCGCGACGAGCTGGTTCTTGAGGTGCTCGGCGACCGCGAAGGGCAGGATGGGATCCTGCGTGCCGTGGCTCTGGAAGACGGGCTTTCCGGCGAGCGCCTTCATGCGCGGCACCCACACGTCCTCCGCGAGGAGCGTGCTCGACAAGAGCACGAGCGCGTCCGGCGCTTGCGAAGTGCGGAGCGCGACGTCCATCGTGAGCATCGAGCCCTGCGAGAAGCCGCCGAGCACCAGCGCGCTCGGCGCGAGCGCGCGGCGGAGCTCCGTGAGGAATGCATCCATCGCCTCGCGCGCCTCGGTGAGGCCGTCCGGCTCGCCCCGCACGAGGTCGCGCGCCTCTCCGCGCTCCATCGCTTGCTGCATGCGCAAGACGTCGATGTGCCACCACGCGCGCGAGTCGAAGCCCGCCATCATGTGCGTCTCGAGCGGCGCAGCAGGGAACGCGAAGCGCGTCCCTCGGGGCACGCGCATCACGCGCGCGAGCGACACGAGATCGTCACCCGGCGCGCCGAAGCCATGAAGCAGCACGACGAGCGGCCCATCGCCGGTGCCTTCACGATCGTCTCCCCCGGCGAGGACGACGTCGAGGCCCGCGATGCGCGTCTTCTTCATGTCACCCTCCGTTCGGAGCGTCGGTCGCCGCGTCGGGGAGGGGAACGGTCTGGCACTGCGACTTCGGGCAGTTGCACGTGCCTTGCGAGCAATCGGCGACGCACTGGCTCGTGCACGAGTTGAAGTCGTTGGTGCACTTCTGGCAGGCGCCCTGCGAGCACTTGTTCAAGCAGTCTTGCTTCACCGACTCGCAGTTGCCCTGGCACGTCGAGTCGGTGTCGAGGCACGCCTGCGTGCATTGCGGCGAGGTGTCCGGGTTGTTCACGTCGTTGCCGCTGCCGTCGACCGCGTCGACGTTCTGGTATTTGTCGGCGCCGTCGATCGAGTTGCACGCGGCGCAGACAGCGAACGCGGCGAAGAGCGAAGCCAAGGGTCGCATCAGAAGGTCCCCGTGAGGGAAAGCGTGCCTGGCCCGGGCACGATGCGCAAGCTGGCGTGCGTCGTTGGCGGGGGCTCGCGGTGACCGCTGAGCGCGAGCGTCACGAACGTCGCGATCGCGCCGCCACCCGCCACGATGAAGCCCACGGTGGACATCCACCCGAGCGCGAGCGACGCGTTGAGATCGCCGTGCGCCGAAGGCGGGCACTGCTTCGACGGGCACTCGTTCGCGAGGTGCCCGGTGATCGCGAGCGCGGCGATTCCCGTGCCCGCGCCGATCGCGAGACCGGCGCCGGTGACGACCAGGCTCACGTAGAACGGCGTGCCCGGATGGAGCACGTAGCGCCCCTTCGGCGGCGGCTGCGGATGCTCGGGGTGCTCGGGGTCCGCTTGATCCGCCTCGACGTGGATCTGGTGTTGGTCTCCGGGCGCGAGCTCGATTTCGGCGCGGCCGATGTGGCTCGGAGAGCGCACGACGACGACGTGGTGCCCGGGGTCGAGGACGCGCGGCGCGTGGGCCGCGTCCTTCGGGATCGCGACGTCGTCGATGGTCACGTCGGCCGCGCTGGTCTCGACCGTGAGCGTCGCGAGCTTCGCGCGCGCCTTCTCGGCGAGGTCCGCGGCCTCGTCACGCGCCTGCTGCGCGCGGTCCGACTCGCCGGCCTTCTTCGGCATGCGCGAGACGTCGAGCAAGAGCGCGCGTCCCTCGAGGACGTGGCCCGTGTCGATCAGCTCGCGGCCGACCTCGAGCCCCGTGATGGGCGACCGAACGAGCGCGTACGCCGCGCGAAATCGCGCGAGCGCCGCGACGTGATCGCCCTTGTCGCGGAGCGCGAGGCCCTCGGTGAACTGCGCCTTGGCGGTCTCGACGTCGGCGGGCGACGGCTCGGCTTGGACTTGAGGCGCGGGTACCGTTTGCGCGCGGGCGTGCGCGGCGGTCAACCCGACTGCTGTGACGAAGAGAAGCTTATTGAATGACGACGTCGTGCGGGTTCTTGCCATGTGGACGGATCGTCGAGGTCGCAGTCGGGTGCGCGTGGATGATCTTGGCGCTGGTCGTCGCGCTCGGGCGCGGCGGCGTCTCGATGGTAGCGGAGGGCGGGGGAGGCGGCGGCGGAATGTTCACGCCCAGCGAGGAGGCGGACGGAGCCGCGCTCGCGGCGTTCGCGACCGTGGCCGACGGCGTCGTCAGAGGCTTCGCGGCGGACGCGCCGTTGTGGAGCGCGAACGCGAGGATCACGACCGAGCCCACCACCGCGATCGCCACGCCGAGCATGGCCATGCGTCGCCGCCGGACCTTGAGCGGCGTTTTTTCTTCGTGGAGCGTCGCGGAGTATGCGGACGGAGGCGAGGCGCTCTCGGGGAGCGGATTCGGCGACGCTTCGCCGGCGTCCGGCGCGCTCGGCTTCGGCAGGCTCAGGTCGCTCGGCGACAGCTCCGGCGTCGAGGTGTGCTGCGAGCGCCCGCTCACCGTGCCCTCCGAGAGCATGTCCTTGATGCGCTGGCGTTCGCCGGCGGCATCGAGCGCGACCTTCACGACGCGCTTTCGCTCCGCGATGCGGTCCGTCGTGTGCTCCTGGACGAACGCCGCGACGTCGTCGGCGGCCGCGCGCACCTTGAGCGCGACCATCGCGTCCTCGATCGCCGCGCGCATCTCGTTCGCCGCGGCGAAGCGCTGCTCGGGCTCGCGCGACAGCGCCTTGATGATGAGCGCCTCGACGCTCGGATGCGGCGCGTGCTTCACCTCTTTGATCGGCTCGCCCGTGATGAGCGCGTGCAGGCGCGCCATGTCGTTCGGACCGTCGTACGGCGCGTTGCCCTCGAAGAGCTCGTAGGCCATCGCGCCGACGGCGAACACGTCCGCGCGCCGGTCGACCGGCTTCGAGAGCGCTTGCTCCGGCGACATGTAACGGCTCTTGCCCTTCGCGAAGCCTGCGCTCGTCTCCTCGCCGAGGCGGTGGCGGGCCTTGGCCACGCCGAAGTCGATGAGCTTCGAGACGCCGTTCGTCGGGATGAGGACGTTCTGCGGCGAGACGTCGCGGTGAACGACGTTGAGCAGCGCGCCGTCGTCCGCGCGGAGCTCGTGCGCCGCGTGGAGCCCGGCGCAGATGTCCGCGAGCATGCGCAGCGTCAGCGGGAGCGGCAGCTTGATGTTTCGCTTCTCGACCGAACGCCGTAGCCGCGACAGCGAGTCGCCGTCGACGTACTCCATCACGAGGTAGAGCGTGTCGCGCCACTCGCCCAAATCGAGGATCTTCGCGACGTTCGGGTGCTCGACGCCGCTCGCGATGCGCGCCTCGTCGAGGAACATGTTCCGAAAGCGGTCGTCGAGCGCGTGCTCCGGAAGGATGGTCTTCACGGCGACGAGCTTCTCGAACCCGTGCTTGCCCTTGAAGCGCCCTAGCCACACGTGCGCCATGCCACCGCGGGCGATGGTGCATAAAAGCTCGTAACGATCGAGCACGGTGCCGGGCTCGAGCGTCGGGGACGGCGGTGAAGAATCCACCACGAACAGCAGCGTATCAGACATTTCACCCCGTCACACTTTCGGGCCGCCACACTCCATGCGCGTTTGGCCTCGGGCTTTTCAGGGCGAATGTGTCGATTTCACGAGGCGTTTCGGACCGCGCATTCGGGGCACGAGGCGACCGACACGTGCGCGGAGCTCTGATGCCAGCCGTCGGCCGCGAGCATGAGCCACGCGGACGTCGACGTGCGCGCCACGACGACCGCCGAGCGCCTGCAGCGCGCGCACATGATCGAGTAGCGCCCGTCGCCGACTGGATAGAGCCGCGCGGCGAGCAGCTGGACCCTTCCGATCATCGCTCGTCGGTCCCGAGGAGGTTCGAGACGTCCGCGAGCCAGCGCAGGTGAAGGTTCGAGCTCGAGCTGAGCTTGCACTCGGCGCACACGGGGACGAGGTTCGTCACACACGTCTTGCCCGGGTTTTCAGCCGGAGTTGCGGTCCAATCGTAGGGCACGTCGTGCGCGACCATCGTCGCTTCGCGCCCACAGCCCGGCGTCGAGCAGACGCACACGCCGTTCGCGCATCGCCCGTTGAACGTGAACACCGCGCACGCCATCTCGTAGGGCGCGTCGTAGTCGTCGACCCAAGCCTCGGGATCCTCGCCGGGCATTGGGGCAGAGAACATCGCGCCGCAGTCGGCGTGCGGGCAGCGCTTTTCGATCAAGCGCTGCGCCCACGCCGTGGAGACCCAGCGTCCACACCGTGGGCAGCGGTAATGGTACTGAGTCGTGGCTTGCCACTGATAAAGAAGCGATGAGATCGCCATGGGGGTGTCCTTCGACGACCACCCCAGCAAGACCGATACCGTCGCTCCTGGGATCGTGGCGCCCACGCGCCACGATCCTGTGCGGTCTCCTCAGTTCGGGAGGATCGGCGCCACGGTGTCGTTCTGGACGCACGACGCGAGGTCGAAGAAGAGGAACTCGAGCGCGAGCTCGTTCGGCGCGTGGTCGCTCGTGTTCGGGTTCGCGGCGCAGTACGACGGGAACGCGCCGTACGGCGACTCCGCGAGGTGCACGTCGCTGTAGATCGCGCGGCCGCACTGGTTCGCGGGGTTCGTGCTGACCGGCGTGTTGAAGCTGAAGTAGTACGCGTCGTAGGAGCTGTTCAGGGCGCCCGCGTAGAGCCACGGCGTCGCCGTACCGGCGGTGATGAGGCTCGGATCGAGCTTGCCCATGTCGTTACGGATGTCGGTGAGGCCGACGTAGCCGTAGTTCTCGCCACCCCAGGTCGGCGCGATCTTCGAGTTGTTGTTCGAATACCAGTCGGCCATCGCCTTGCCCTTCGGCACGTTCGTGTCGATCGAGAGGCACGAGTTGTAGCCGTTGGGGCACTTGCCGGTCGCGTACGGCTGATTTGTGTTGCCTTCCCACGCGCCGACGGTCGGCAGCGGGGCCACGCCGTTGCAGGTGGTGTCGAACTGGCACTGCGTCTGGTTCGCGAAGAAGTTGTAGTAGTAGTGCGTCGTGAACGCGCGACCGCCCTTGTTGAGGTAGTCGAGGAAGTTCTTGTAGCCGTTCGTTCCGCGCGTGTAGGTCGAGCACTCGCACGCGTCGAAGACGATGTCGTATTTGAGCATCTCGCCCGTGTTGTTCCAGAGCGCGTCGGCGGTGAGCGGGCTGCCTCCCATGTTCGGGAAGGTCTGGCCGTCGTCGTTCGTGCTCTTGTAGACGCGCACGCGACCCTTGCCGCTCGAGCCCGTGAACTCGCTCTGATCGATGCCGATGCGGCCCATGAAGAAGCACTCGGCGCCGTCGCAGCCCGTCGTCATCGCGATGAGCGGGATGTTGTCGTCGGGCGAGGTCTCGTGCTGCTTGCGCGGGAGACGGAGCGTCTTGTCGGCCTGCGGGTTGTCGACGCACGCGGCGACGTTCGAGATCGTGAGGTGCCGGCGCCACTTGCCGAGCTGGAGCACGAGCGGGATGTTCGCTCCGATGGGCGCGTTCGGGATCGTGAAGTGACCCTTCGCGTCGGTCGTCGCGCTGACGACGGGGTTACCCGATGCGGGCGCTTGGCACGCCGTGCACGTCGGGCCGTCCGGGATCGGATCGAGCGCCGCGTTCGGCACGTAGACGAAGACGTTGTAGAGGCCGTTCACGCCCGCGGGGTCGTAAACGGTTCCGCTGATCGACGTCGACGGGCAAGTCTGCTGACATTGCAGCCCGACGCACCCGGCATCCGCGACGCCGGTGTCGCTACACTGGAAGCCGAAGCATCCACCGCCGTCGTCGAGCGTTGTCGCGTCGTCGTTGCCGCCGCCGTCCTTGCCGAAGCCCGAGCCCGTGTTGCCACATCCGGCAAGCAAGAGCGCGAAGAGGATGCTCGTCGCGAATGAAAGGAAAAGACGCATGGTGAACTCCCTCGAAAAAAACGGTGCCGGCGATAGAGGTTGGGCGTCGTGGCGCTTCGATGATGAACGCACCGACCTCCCGGTGTGGAATTGTACAGAACCGATGGCCGCACGCAATGGAAGTTGGTAACCCGTTCGCCATGCGACCGCGAGAAATTAGATGGGCTGGGGCGCTTGCTCTCGCAGGCGCGTTGCTCGGCGTGGTGTTCGCCATCTATTCGACGAGCGACTACACCGCGCACCTCGACCGACAGATGCACGCCGTGCACTGCTCGTTCATCCCGGGCGCCGACGTCAGCTCCGACGAAGCAAACCCCTGCAAAGCAGCGCTTTTCAGCCCGTACTCGGCCCTGTTTCGGCAGACGTACTGGGGCGGCATCCCGATCTCGCTCGGCGCGCTCGGGTGCTTCGCCTTTTTTGCCGGGCTAGGCATCTACCTGCTGATCGCTCCGTCGCGCGCGACGCGGCGCAGCATCGAGCTCCTCGGCGTCTCGGGGGTCGTGCCGCTCGGCGCGTCGCTCGTGATGTTCGGCATCTCGCTCACGCAGCTCCACGCGTTCTGCAAGGTGTGTGTCGGGATCTACTTTTCGTCGATCCTCGTGGCGGCCGCCGCGATCCTCGGATGGCGAACGCTCGCGCGCGAGAAGAAGGACGGCACGTCGCGACCAAAGGGCACGACGCCGGTGATCGCGGGCGGCGTCGTCGCGCTCGGGATCGCGTCGCTCCTTCCCGCGGTCGTCTACGCGTCGTCTCTGCCGGATTACCGGCCGTACCTCACGCAGTGCGGGACGCTCGCGCAGTCGACCGAGCAGCACGGCGCGCTCATCAAGCTGCCGACGACGTCGCCGAAGCGACAGGTGCTCTTCTTCGAGGACCCACTCTGTCCGACGTGCAAGGCATTCCACGAGCGGCTCGCGTCCGAGGGCGTGCTCGAGAAGCTCGACGTCACACTCTCGCTCTTCCCGCTCGACACCGAGTGCAACTGGATGCTCGACCGGAGCCTCCACCCTGGCGCGTGCGTCCTCAGCAAGGCCGTCATCTGCGGAAAGGATCGCGCGCGCGCCGTGCTCGAGTGGGCGTACGACAACCAAGAAGAGCTGCGCCCGCTCGGCAAGCAAGGCCCCGCGGCGCTCAAGGATCGCGTGGGCAAGCAGTTCGGCGCAGACGTCGTCGCGTGCATCGACGACAAGGCGACCACGATCAAGCTGAACCAAGAGCTCCAGTTCGCCGCGACGAACCACGTGCCGATCTCGACGCCGCAGATGTACATGAAGGAGAGCGGTGACAAGCTCTCGCGCGTCTGCGACGAAGACACGGATTTGGGCCTGAAATACGCGATGGGTCAGCTCGCGCCGGAGGTGCTGCCGTGACCGACACCAAGAAGATGGAGACGCTCGGCAACGATCCGACGCTGCCCGCGACGGACGACCAGTTCTCCGCGCGCGCGCAGCTCGCGGAGCCCGGAGGAAAGGACCCGAAGGGCGACGGACCCAGAAAGCCTGGTCCGATGGTCGTCGGGATCGCCGCGTTCGTCGTGACGCTCCTCGCGCTCACGCTCTGGGTGCGCGGGAGCGTGCACGCGGCGGGCGAGCGCATCGCGCACCCCGAAGCGGCGCAGGTGGAGAAGGTCGCCGTCGCGGACAACAGCGAGGTCGGCTACTGCACGCCCGCGTTCAAGACGGTGCTCCAGCGCGTGCTCAACTCGTGCGGCCTCGTCGGCAGCGAGAGCCGCCGAGGTTGCCAGCCGGCCGACGTGAAGACGTTCGCGTCGATCAGCGACGAGGACTTCAACGCGCTCTTCACGCCGCTCAAGGATCGCGGCGCGGTCATCTTGTTCGACGAGGGCAAGGAAGACCTCGACGACGCGGCGAAGAAGCTCCTCGAGGAGAAGTGGCAGGAGCGAAAGGGCGCGCGGTATTTCTTCGTCGTCGCGCGCGCGAGCAAGACGGGCACGTCCGACGCGAACCGCGCGCTCTCGCACCGCCGCGCGAACAGCGTCATGCTCGATTTGCAGAACGCGTTCCACGATCCCGATCTCGACAAGCAGGTCGGGCTGCTTGTGGCTCGGAAACGAGTTCGCGCAGCTCTCGAAAGACTACTGCGACTGGAACTCTTCGGGCAAAAAGGAGAAGTGCAGCGCGGAGACGATCAACCGGAGCGCGTTCGTGTCATGGGTCGACTGCCGGCTCTGATCCTCGTGATCGTTGCAGGATGCAACGATCCCGCGAAGCCGTCGCAGGGCGGACGGAGCGAGGCCGTCGTGTCGAGCGCGGATCCGAGCACGAGCGCGAATCCGAGCACGAGCACGAGTCACGCGGCGCCGGCGACCCCGAAGGGTCCCGTCTGCGACACGAGCACGAGCCGCGCGCTCCCGAAATCGAGCATCGCGTTCGTCGACGCAACGGGTGGCGTGAGCGACAAACCGACGGTCCCGTGGGGCAGCAAGCGCGCCCAGTGGATCAGCTTCTTCGCCTCGTGGTGCGGGCCCTGCAAAGAGGAGATCCCGCGCATTCGCGAGTTTGCGAAGCGCCTCGATCACGACGGCGTCCCCATCGACGTGACGTTCGTCTCGATCGACGACGACCTCCGTCAGCTCAGCGCGTTCTTCGCGCAGCAGCCCGAGGCGGGGCTCAAGTCGTCGTACTGGCTCAAGGACGGGCCGATGCGCGCGAGCTGGATGGCGTCGTTGAAGCTGAAGAGCGATCCGCCGCTCCCCGAGCACGCGATCTTCGACGCGAAATCGAAGCTGCGCTGCTTCGTCGCGGGCGCCGTGGAAGACGGCGACTACGCGCAGATCGTCGCATCGCTGCGATGAACGCGCGCGGCGCGGGGTGCGCGGCGGCGCTCGTCGTGCTCGCGGTCGCGCCGCTCGCGCGAGCCGAGGATCCCTCGTTCGATCTGCGCGCTCCGCTCCGCGCGGGCTTCGCGTACACGGGCATCACGCGCGCGCCCGCGTTCTCGCTCTCGCTTGGGCTCGAGGCGGACATCGCTCACATCACGAGCCGACTCGCGGTCAGCGCGGTGCTCGACTTCGACTCCGCGACGCGCCCCGAGCTCTCGGACAAGGATCCGCTCTCGGCGTTCACGGCGCTCGGGCTCGGCGCGGGGCTCTTCTACGTGACCGACGGCAGCGTCGGGCTCGGCTTCGAGACGACCGTGTCGGCTACGCTCGACGCGAAGGACCTCGTCGGCGCCGGGCTGATGACGCGCGCGTTCGTGATCCCGTTCTACATGTCCGTCGAGGACGCGACCAAATCGAACGCGGATCGCTTCGCCGCTTGGGTGCGGAGCGCGCTCTCGATTTGGGCGCTCGCGCGGGTCGACTGGACGGCGGACGGAAACGGCGGCTCGTTCGCCTTCGGCGGCTCCGTCGACATGATGCGGATCTTCTTCTTGCCGTACCTGGAGCTCTTGACGAAGAAGCTCCGCTAAACCCAGCGCTGTCCGTCGAAGAATGTGGCCAGAACCTCGGCGCGCCGCTCGTCGACAACGACGGCGTGGTCTCGTCGACCGAGGTGAGCTCCCGACTATCGTCAGCCTTGCCCGGACGGCGAGAGATCGACCGCGAGGCGCGTGCGGCCGACGATGATCTGATCGCCGTGGTCGAGGCGCTCTTCGCTCTTCACGCGGACGAAGACGCCCGTGCGCGACTGCAGATCGGTGAGGACGATGCTGCCCGCTTGCTCCTCGATGTAGCAGTGCTGCTCGCTCACGAGCGGGTCGTTCGGGAAGACGAGATCGCCGACGGCGCTTCCGACCTGGAGCGTCGTCCCGCGCGCGACCACGCACGCGCCCTCCGCGCCGCCCTCGAAGATCTGCACGACGCGGAACGCCGACGGCCACTTCGGCGACGAGTAGAAATACGTCGGATCGGGATCCGGCTCGTCGTCGGCGACGGGGTTCTTCATGATGCGCAGGAGCTGATCGCCGATGATGAACTCGTCGCCGGGCTCGACCTCGACGGGGCGGCGCACGCGCAAGAAGACGCCGTTGCCGCCCTCGAAGTCTTCGACGAGGAGCGAGCCGCTCCGCCACTTGAGGATCGCCTCGCTCGGGTGGCAGAACTGCTCGCCCGCGAGCCCGATCGCGCCCTTCGCGCCGATGATGACCTCGTCGCCGCGCGGCTCGTAGACGTCGGGTCCGCCGCCCATGCTGCGGAGCACGTGGAGCCTGAAGCGGAGCTTCGGCGGACGAACGAGCGGCACAGCCTCGGCCTCCGCGGGGCGGACGAGCGGGACGGGGTGATCCGGAATCGACGGCGGCGGCGTCGCGGGGATCGCGGGCTTCGACGGCGTCGGCGGGCGAGTCGCGGGGATCTGCGGCTGCGACGCGCGCGGAGGGACCGGCACGTGCTTGACGGCGATCGGCTGCTCCTTCGACGGCGGCGCGGGCGCGGTGGACGTTGCGGTCGCGGGCGCGGATGCGGGCGCCGCGGCCTGCTCGCCCTTCTTCTTGATCTGCTTGATGTCGACGTTGGGCGGCTCGGTGAGGAGCTCCATTCCGCCGAGCGCGCGTCCCTCGATGATCTGGTCGAACTTTCCGTCGCGCAGCGAGATGATCATCTCCATCTGCTGGCCCTTCATGAGCGCGCGAACGAAGAGCGCGACGTCGGGGCGCGAGACGGACTCGGCGTAGACGCGCTTGTGGCTCTTGATGACGCGGCCACCATCCGCGAAGAGGTGCGTGATGATGTGCGGCTTGTTGAGCCCGGAGTCCTCCGTCTGGATGTGGTAGACGTGCTCCTTGTATTTGACGTTGTTGTTGAAGCCGACCTGAGCTCGGTTGAAGCTCGGCTGGCTCATCTCCCGCTCGAGCTTCGAGATCTCGGCGGCAGTCCAACGTTGCACCGCGGCTTCGAGATCCGCGAAGTCGCCGTCGAGCCCTTCCATGCGCGCGAAGGCGGCCTTCGCGAGCGGCGAGGCGGGGTTGATGCGGAGCGCGCCCGCGAGGAGCTTCTGCCCGTCGGCGTCGTTCGGACCCGATGCGGCCCAAGCGCTCAGAATGGAAACGGCGTCATCGACACGACCTTTGTCGACCAGCCATTTCGCAACCTTCGAAGCCGAAGCGCGAGGAGACGCCACAGCGCCTTGCGTCATTCAGACCGGATGATCGTGTGCTTCATTCAAAAAGCCAAGGGGGTCTTTGGGGCTAAAAGCGAAGGACCGTTTCGACGCGCACTGGCAGCAGCTTTTCGCGGCCGTGGAGGAAGCCGAGCTCGATGACGAACGCGTAGGCGACCACGTACCCGCCCTGAAGGCGGACGAGATCGGCCGCGGCCCGGGCCGTTCCGCCCGTCGCGAGGAGGTCGTCGACGACGATGCAGTGCGCCTCCTCGGGGATGGAGTCCTTGTGCATCTGGAGCTCGGCCGTGGAGTACTCGGTGTCGTACGAGACCTTGTCGTGCGCGGCGGGGAGCTTGCCGGGCTTGCGCGCGGGGACGAAGCTCGCGTTGAGGCGCGCCGCGAGCGCGCCGCCGAAGACGAACCCTCGCGCCTCGACGCCGACGACCACGTCGATGTGCTCGCCGATGAAGCGCTCGGCGAGCGAGTCGAGCACGATGTGGAACGCGCGCGGCGACGCGAGCAGCGGCGTGATGTCCTTGAACACGATCCCCGGCTTCGGAAAGTCCGGCACGTCGCGGATCGCGCTGCGCGCGAAATCGAGCGCGCTCTCGACCTGCACGATCGCGGGCGACTGCGCGCGCGACTTGCTCTTCTTCGCGTGGCGCATCGGCTCGCGCTTGGTGCGTCGTGCGAGCAGCGGCGGGCGGTTCTTCGGCTTCGGGGGCATGCGACGAGGGTTATATCAAGGATGAGGCGAAACTCATCGCGTCGTTCGCGGTCAAATCGAGAAGGAGCGGGCTGACGGACGCGACGCCTTGATCGTGGGCCTCGGTGTCCGAGCCGGGATCGGGGTCGTGGTGCACGCCGGACCCGCCGATCCAGAGGTAATCGCGGCCGCGCGGGTCCTTGCGGACGTCGACGAGGTTCTCGTACGCGCGCACGCCGACGCGCGTGACGCGAAGCGCCCCGGTCCACTTCGGCGGGAAGTTCACGTTGAGGAGGATCGGGCGCTTGGCGACGAGGGCCTTCTCCGCGATCTTCGCGACCGCGACGCAGGCCTGTTCGCGATCGACGCCGTGCGCGGCGCTCGCGGCGATCGACGGGACCGCGCGAAGGGCCGCCTCGCGCGCGGCGGCGACCGTGCCCGAGTAGAACACGTCCTGTCCGAGGTTCAGCCCGTGGTTGAGCCCCGACACGACGAGGTCCGGCTTTCGCGGAAGCACGTTCGGGTGGTGCATCGCGACGTAGATGCAGTCGGCGGGCGTGCCGTCGACGGCCCAGATCGACGGCTCGACTTTTCGCAGGCGGAGCGGCCGATGGAGGCTGAGCGAGTGGCTCGACGCGCTCTGTTCGACCTCGGGCGCGACGATGACGACGTCGCCGAGCGGCGCGAGCGCGGCGGCGAGCGTACGGATCCCGCGTCGCGCATAGCCGTCGTCGTTGGCGAGCAGAATGAGTGGCTTCATGCGAGCGCGAAGCGTTAGCGTGGATGCGTGGGCAAAGGAAGCCGAGAGACGCGCTTCGGCGTCGTGGTCGACGATCCGTTCCGCTGGCTCGAGGAAGAATCGGCGGAGACGCTCGCCTGGCAGGACGCGCAGAACCGCGCGACCGACGAGTATTTCGCGAAGCGCGCGAGCGTGCCCGAGATGCGCGCCCGCATCGCCGAGCTCTTGCGCACGGGGTTCTGCGAGATCCCCGTGGTGGCGGGGAAACGTGCATTTTACACGCGTCGCGAGGGTGACGCGCAGCAGCCGCGGCTCGTCGTGCGCGAGAATGAGGGGGCTCGAGGGGCGCAGCCCCTCGAACATGAAGAGCGCGTGCTCCTCGACGTCGCGAAGCTCTCGCCCGACGCGACCGACGCGCTCGACTGGTGGTACGCGTCGCCGAAGGGGACGCGCATCGCGTGGGGCCGAAGCAGCGCGGGCAGCGAGCAGAGCGTCCTCCACGTGCGCGACGCGTCGACGGGTGAAGATCTCCCGACGAGGATCCCCAACACGCAGCACTGCGTCGTCGCGTGGACGAGCGAGTCGAGCTTCTTCTACACGCGCTATCCCGAAGGCGAGCCCTACGACGCGCGCCTCTACCACCACGAGATCGGACGCGACTGGAAGGAGGACCCGCTCGTCTTCGGCGAGGGTCGCGAGAAGACCGACGTGCCCGTTCCGCTCGCGTCGCCGTGCGGTCGCTTCCTCGTCGTCGTCGTGCAGCAGGGGTGGTCGAAGAGCGAGCTCTGGCTGTGCGATCTCCGAAAGGACAAACGCGAATTCGTGCCGCTCGCAACGGGCGAGGAGGCCGTGTTCGACGCGATCGTGCGCCGCGACGCGCTCTACGTGATGACCAACAGCGGCGCGCCGCGTTACCGCGTCTTCTCCGTCGACTGGGAGGACCCGGCGCGGGAGCGCTGGCGCGAGGTCATCCCGGAGAAAGAAGACGTGCTCACGAGCGTCGCGATCACGCGCGGCGGAATCGCCGCGACCTATCTGCGTGACGCCTCCTCGGTGCTCGTCTCCAACGGGCGCGAGATTGCGCTGCCCGCGATTGGGACGGCGACCGCGTTCAGCTCGCCCGACGACGACGACGTCTACGTGGGCTTCACGTCCTTCGTCGTCCCGCTCGGCGTCTGGCTGCTCCGCGGCGAGACGCTCGAGCCCTGGGCGCAGGTGACGTCGCGCGGGCCGACCGACGTCCGAATCGAGCGGCGCTTCGCGACGAGCAAGGACGGAACGCGCGTGCCGATGTTCGTCGTCCGCAAGGAGTCCACCAAGACTCCGGCGCGCGCGGTCCTCTACGGCTACGGCGGCTTCAACGTGAACCAGACGCCCGCGTTCAGCGCGCGCGTGCTCGCGTTCGTGGAGCGCGGCGGAGTCTGGGCGTCGAGCGTGCTCCGCGGGGGCGGGGAGTACGGCGAGGCGTGGCACAAAGCCGGGATGCTCGATCGCAAGCAGAACGTCTTCGACGACTTCTACGCTTGCGCCGAGGAGCTCGTCGCGAGCGGCGTGACGACCGCGAAATCGCTCGCGGCGGTCGGAGGCTCGAACGGCGGGCTCCTCGTGTCGGCCGCGGTGACGCAGCGTCCCGAGCTCTTCGCGGCTGGGGTCGCGCTCGTGCCGCTCGCGGACATGCTCCGCTACCACCTCTTCCGGCTCGGCGCGTTCTGGATCTCGGAGTACGGCTCGCCGGACGTCGACGCGGAGTTTCGCGTCCTTCACGCGTACTCGCCGCTGCACCACGTCGAGGGCCGCGCCTATCCCTCCATGCTCTTCTGGGCGGCCGAGAGCGACTCGCGCGTCGACCCGATGCACGCGCGCAAGATGGCCGCGGCGATGCAAAGCACGTCCACCTCGGGCGCGCCCGTCCTCTTGCGGGTCGAGACGAAGGCCGGTCACGGGATGGGAAAGCCCACCGCGAAGATCGCGGATCAGCTCGCGGCAGAGCTCGCTTTCATCGAGGAAGAAACGCGCGGCTGACGCGTAAACATGGGCGCTGGTGTGGGGCGTCGATGCTTGACACTGGGACACTTCGGATGTCCCATCCCGCCAGCGGTTCAGGGCCGTGCGTTTCTCGAAGAAAGGGATTTCACATGAAGGTCGGGTTTGGTCGCAAGCGTTGGTTGGAGATGGCGCAAGTCTTCGGAGCCATGCTCGTGCTCTTGGGCGCTTTGCTTGCGTGCAAGGGCGGCTCGTCGAGCTCCAGCAGCGGAAGCTCGAGCGCCACGGCCAAGATGAACGAGACCGTGACCTTCGATGACTCGGAGTGGATCGTCCTCGAGGCGAAGGACGCCGGCAAGACCCTCAAGAGCAACTCGGAGTTCAACGAGGAAGAGAAGAAGACCGAGGGCCGCTTCATCCAGGTCCACTACAAGGTCACGAACAAGGGCAAGAAGGAGGAGATGCTCCTCGACCGCCCGAAGGTCGTCGACGACAAGAGCCGCGAGTTCGGCCCGATCGACATGGAGAGCTTCTACGTCCCCGCGAAGGCGAAGACGATCGGCCTCGACACGCTCCAGCCGAGCATGCCGAAGGAGTACTGGACGGTCATCGAGGTCCCCGCGGACGCGAAGAGCCTCAAGTTCCAGGTCCACGGCTTCAGCCTCCTCGGCGACAAGAAGAACGTCGACCTCGGTCTCTGATTGGACCCGATCGTTCGGATCCGAACGATCGCAACACGTCGCCGCACGGCAGGGAAAACCCGCCGTGCGGCGCTTTTTTGTGCCACAAACTGGGAATGCGTTCAGGTACTGAACTAATGTGCCGTACATGAGCCAGAACCAACACCGCATCGCCGTTCTCCGCGCCGCTCTTCGCTGCGCTCGTCATCGTCGCGAGGTCTCTCGCGAGGCCCTGCTCCTGCGCGTCGACTGCACCGAATCGGAGCTCGACGCGGCGCTGGGCGAGCTCTCGCGTGATGGGCTCGTTCGCTCCGCCAACGATCCGCGGCTCACCTTCGCCGGGCTCGCCGTGGCCGTCGCGACGGTCGCGCCGGTGCGCACCGAGCGAGCGCCCGCGCGCGCGCGCTCCGCGGCCTGATTCACGATGGCCGACGCGCGCCTCTGGCACCAGCGAGAGCACGCCGCGATGCGCATGGCGCACGCAGCGCTCGAGGGGCGCTCGCGCGCGCTCGGGTTCGCGCGGCTCGCGTGCATCGCCGCAATCATCGTGACGCTCGCGGGCGTCGGCCTTTCGCTCATGCCGCCGCGCGCCGCGTGGATCACGCTCGGGGCCGCGGTGACGTTCGCCGCGCTCGTCGTGGTGCACGCGCGGGTCGATCGCGAGCGAGACAAGCGCGACGCGGCCGCGCGGTTCCACGAGCGCGCGCTCGGACGCAGCGCCGAGCAGAAGCTCCCTCAACCGGACGCGTACTCAGTCGACTCCGAGGCGCTCGCGCAGCACCCGTACGCGGCCGACCTCGACATGCTCGGCGAGGCATCGGTGTGGTCGTTCTTGTCGTTCGTTCGAACGCAACCCGGCGCGCGAACGCTCCGCGCCTGGCTGCTCGCCGCGCATGATCCGCCACCGCTCGACGAGGTGCGAACGCGCCAGGAAGCCGCGCGAACGCTCTCGACGAAGCCTGAGCTCTCGCGGTCGCTTTGGGTCGCTGGCGCCGCGATCGGCGATTGCCCCGAGAGCTCGATCGCGTTCGAGTCGTGGGCGCTCGCGAAGGACTCCGCGGCGCTCGGCGCGCCGTTCGTGGCGCTCGCGTGGCTCTTGCCCGTCGTGACGATTGCCTCGCTCGTCGTCGGGTCCGCGCGCGGGTGGTCGTCGACCGCGACGTGGGGACCGTATGCCGCCGCGGTCGTCGTCTCGCTCGCGCTACGCGCGCGCATCGGCAAGGTCGTCGCGGCGGTCGTCGCGCACGAGGGCGGGGCGCTCGCGTACGCCGACGCGTTCGACGCGGCGCTCGCCGCGCGCCTCGAGGGCTCGCTGCTCTCGCGGCTGCAGAAGGACATCGAGGGCGGTCGCGAAGCGATTCGCGCGCTCCGCGTCCCGACGCGCGCGCTCGAGTCGCTCCAGAACGAGGTGTTTCGGCTGCTCATCGCGCCGCTCGTGATGGCCGAGCTCCACGCGGTGCTCGCGCTCGAGCGCTGGCGAAAGAAATACGGCGCGTCCTCGTCGAGCTGGTTCTCCGCGTACGGCGCGCTCGAGGCGCTCGCGAGCCTCTCGCTGCTCGCCCATGATTTCCCCGCGTTCGCGTGGCCCGAGCTCGAGACCGAGCTTCGGTTCGACGCGCGCGCGCTCGGCCATCCGCTCGTGCCCGCGTCGCGGCGCGTGTGCAACGACGTGACTGGGCTCGACGCGGGTCGCGCGCTCGTCGTCACGGGATCGAACATGTCCGGCAAGTCGACGCTGCTCCGATCGATTGGCGTCGCGACCGCGATGGCGATGGCGGGCGGACCCGTCTGCGCCGAGCGCCTCGTGCTCGGGCCGGTGCGGCTCGCGACGAGCATGCGCGTGAGCGACTCGCTCGTGGAGGGCGCGTCGCGCTTTTACGCCGAGCTCCGGCGGCTCAAGCTCGTCGTCGACATGGCCTCGCGAGGACCGGGCGTCCTCTTCTTGCTCGACGAGGTCCTCTACGGGACGAACGCGCGCGAGAGGCTCATCGGCTCGCGCGCGACGCTCGCGTGGCTCCTCGACCACGGCGCGCTCGGCGCGGTCTCGACGCACGATCTCGCGCTGGCGGATCTCGAAGGTCCGCTCGCCGAGCGCGTCCGCAACGTGCACTTCGAGGAGCAGGTCTCGGGCGACGCGATGACGTTCGACTACAAGCTCCGCGAGGGCGTGGTCACGAGCTCGAACGCGCTCCGCTTGATGCGCCAGCTGGGGCTCCCCGTCGAAGAGGGCGGCGCGTAGCGCATCGATCCGAACGTGGTAGGTTCGAAGCGATGGCGACCGCGATTCGCGTCCTCACCGTCACGGTGAGCGACACCCGAAAGGCCAAGGACGATGTCTCCGGCGAGCTGCTCGCCAAGAAGCTCAGCGACGCGGGCTTCGCGGTGAAGCGCCACGCGCCCGTGCGTGACGAGCTCCTCGTGATCCGCGAGCTCGCCCGCTCCGCGTCGACGCAGAACGAGGCGGACGTCATCGTGTTCTGCGGAGGCACCGGCCTCGCGCCACGCGACGTGACGCCCGAGGCGGTCGAGCCGCTCTTCGAGAAGCGAATCGACGGCTTCGGCGAAGAGTTCCGCAGGCGTTCGTGGAACGCGCCCTCGACGCCGTGGCGCACCAACGTCGACCACGACGGCAGTCTCGGCGCGCTCGCGATGCTCTCACGCACGACCGCCGGGATCGTGAGTGGCACGATCGTCGTCGCGATCCCGGGGAGCCCGTCGGCCGTCGAGCTCGCGGCGTCGCTCCTCGTCGACATGCTGCCGCACGCGGTCGAGCTCGTCACGGGCCGCCACGCGCACCACGCGCCGAAATGAGCGCGCGCGTGCGCGTGCTGTATTTCGCCGGCGTTCGCGACGCGGTCGGGGTCGCCGAGGAGACGCTCGAGCTCCCGGAGCGCGTCGGGACCGTCGGCGAGCTCGCGCGATTCCTCGCCGAGCGTCACGAGCCCTTGCGCGAGCGCATGGCGACCGTGCGCGTCGCGCGAAACGAGCGCTTCGCCGACGACTCCGAGCGCATCGCCGACGGCGACGTGCTCGCGCTCATCCCGCCGGTTTCAGGGGGTTAGCGAAGACGCCTGCTCGGCGCGGCCGTCGCGAAAGCGGACGAACGCGTCGCCGAGGCGCGTGGCCTCCTCGCGATCGTGCGTGACGAAGAGGACAATCGCGTCCGCGGCGCGCTCGCGCACGATCTCGCCCATCGCCGCGCGCGCGTCCTCGTCGAGCGCGGAGAACGGCTCGTCGAGGAGTAGGAGCCTCGGCGACCGCGCGAGTGCGCGTGCGAACGCGAGTCTCTGGCGCTCGCCCCCGGAGAGGCCAGCAGGCTTTCGCGCGCCGTGGCTGCGCGGCTCGAGGCCGACGAGCGAGAGGAGCGCGTCCACGCGCTCGACCGGCACGAACGGCGTGAGGTGATCGCGCGCGCTCCGGTGCGGCCAGAGCCCGGCGTCTTGCGGCGCGTAGCCGACGCGCCGCGCGCGCGGCGGGACGAACACGTCGCGTCCGTCGTCGAGCAGCTCGTCGCCGAGCCGAAGCGTGCCGCGCGCGACGCGCTCGAGCCCCGCGACGATTCGCAGCGCCGTGGTCTTGCCGCTGGCGGTCGGTCCGAAGAGCACGGTGACGCCGGGCTTCGCGCGAAAGGACGCGCCGAGCTCGAACGCGCCGACGCGCGCGTGCGCCTCGAGGACGAGCTCCGTCATTTTCGGCTCCACGCGCGGAGGAGGAGCGCGGCGACCACCGAGGCGCCCACGAGCGCGAGCGAAAGCGCGAGGGCGCGCGAGTCGTCGCCGAGCTGCATCGCGAAATAGACCTCGAGCGGCGCCGTGGCCGTGCTCGCGGAGTACCCGGCGAACGTGAGCGTCGCGCCGAACTCGCCGAGCGCTCGAAGCGCCGCGAGCGTGATCGCGACGCCGAGCCCGGGCAGCGCGAGCGGCAGCGTCACGATTCGGAACGTCTCGCGCGGCGAGAGCCCGTTCGCGGCCGCGACCTCCTCGAGCCCGCGATCGACGCGCGTGAACGCGGCCTCCGCGCCCTTCGCCATCAGCGGGAGCGCGACCGCCGCAGCGGCCACCGACGCGCCGGCGCTCGAAAACACGAGCCGCACGCCGAGCGCGTGCTCGAGCGGCGCGCCGATCGGCCCCTCGCGACCGAGGAGCAAGAGCAGCGCGTACCCGACGACCGACGGCGGCAAGACGAGCGGCACGAGCACGAGCGCATCGACGACGGCGCGCGCAGCGCCGCGTCGGCGCGCGAGGAAGAGACCGAGCGCCGCGCCGACCGGCACCACGAACGCGAGCGCGGGGAGCACCACGCGGAGCGAGACGAGGAGCGCGCTCACGGCGGGTGATCCAAGAAGCCGTGCTCGACGAGCACGCGCCTCGCGTCGGGCTCGCAGAGGAACGCCGCGACCGCCTTGCTCCGCTCGCCCGCTGCGGTCGCGAGGTAGACCGGGTAGCGAACGTCGGGCCGCGCGCTCGCGGGCACCTCGCCGATCGCTTCGACGTCTTTGCGGATCTTCGAGTCGGTCGCGTAGACGACGCCCGCGTCGGCCTCGCCTCGCGCGACGAGATCGAGCACGTTGCGGACGTTCGTCCCGCGGACGATCTTCGCCGCGACCGCGTCCCACTCGCCGAGAGCACGGAGCGCCTGCTCCGCGTAGACGCCCGCGGGCACCTGGGGCACGAGCCCGATCGCGAGGCGAAACTCCTTGGGCGTCTTGTCGAGGGTCGTCCAGGTCACGTCGGGGCCGCCGCGGCGCCTCACGAGCACGAGCGTGTTCCACGCCATCGTGCACGCCTCGCCCGCGATCTTCGAGAGGCGCGGCTCGGGTCCGGCCGTCACGAGCACGTCGAACGGCGCCCCGCGCTCCATCTGCGAGGCGAGGTCGCCGCTCGCGCCGAACGCGAGCGCGAGGTCGTAGCCGTGCGCCTTCTCGTAGATCGGCGCGATCGCCTCCATCGACTCCTTCAGGCTGATCGCCGCGCCGACCGCGACCGAGGGCGGCGAGTGCTTGCAGGATACAAGTAACGCGAGGGCTGCGAGCGCGCGTCTCATGGGTGATGGCAGCGCGCGTCCTGCCAGCCGACCCAGTAAGCCCCTTCGGGCCCGTGCTCGCGCTTCCAGATCGGGACGCGGTGCTTGATCTCGTCGATGAGCTCGCGGCACGCGGCGAACGCCTCCGCGCGGTGCGGCGCGCTCGCGGCGCACACGACCGCCAGATCTCCGACGCGGAGCGACCCCACGCGGTGCGCGGCGGCGACGCGGACGTCCTTCGTGCGCGCCTCGATCTCCTCGCCGATGCGCTTCATCTCGGCGAGCGCCATCGGGAGGTACGCCTCGTACTCGAGCAAGACGACGGGATGGCCCTCGTTGTCGTCGCGTACGCAACCGACGAACACGTCGACGCCGCCCGCGCCGGGGCGCATCACGCGCGCGACGACCTCGTCGATGCGCAGCGCGTCCTCTCGGATCTCGACGTGCATCACTGCCTCCGCGATGACGGGATCTCTAGCGCATCTTCGACCGGGGCGGGGGAGACGAGGCTGTCGGCGATGAGGAGGAGCGCGGCGAAGTCGATGTCGCCGTCGAGCTGCGGCGTCGCGACCGCTTGCGCGCCAGAGCTCCGCGCGCGGAGCGACGCGAGCAACCGCCTGTCGCGCTCGGCGAGCCGGAGCTCTTCCTGCGCGAGCTGCTCGAGCTTCGCGAGCGCCGAGTGGTCGACGCGCGACGCGTTCGGCGGCAAGACGACGTCGCCGGGCGAGCCGAGCCCGCGCGTGTACGCCCAGCTACGGTTGAGCACGAACCCCGAGAATGGCAGCTGCATCTCGCCCGTGAGCGTTCGCTCGAGGTGAGCGGCCTCGGCGAGCGCGGCGGGCTCGGGGCTCGTCACGACGACGAAGCTCGACTGGTCGCTCTTGAGGAGCGTGCGCACCGACTCGGCGTGCGACCGCATCGAGGTGAACATGCCCGAGAACGCCGCCAAGAACTGCTGCATCTCGTCGAAGAAGCCCTCGCCGAAGATGCGCGTGAAGACGCCGTGCGCGATCTGGCGCGCGCGGTTGCGGAAGATCCCGCCGCCTCCCGTGCCGGGGAGGAAGACGCCGATGATGCGCTCGTCGAGGAAGAGCGAGAGCTTGCGCGGGGCCTCGAGGAAATCGAGCGCGTTGCGCGACGGCGGCGTGTCGAGGACGACGAGGTCGTATTCGCCGCTCTCGACGAACCCGTAGAGCGCCTCGGCCGCGGTGTACTCCTGCATGCCGGCGACGAGCTGCGCGAGGGCGCGGTAGATGCGGTTTTGGAGGATCGCGTCGGCCTGCGCCTCGTCCGTCGTGAGGCGTCGCACCATGCGCTCGAAGACGACGCGCGGGTCGACCATCCACGTCGCGAGCGTGCCCTTGATGCCAGCCTCGGCGAGGCGCGTGTCGGCGACGGGAACGGGGGCGCGCGCGGCTTGCGGGCTCCCCATCGCCTCCGCGAGCCTTCGCGCGGGGTCGATCGTGAGCACGAGCGCCTTCTTGCCGAGCATCGCCGCGCCGAGCCCGAGCGCCGCCGCGGTGGTCGTCTTGCCGACGCCGCCCGCGCCGCAGCACACGACGACTCGCTTCGACGCGAGGAGGCTCGAGATGTACGGCGGCGCGCTCGGGCGCCTCGAGCTCGGCGTCACGGCTCGCCTCCGAGATCGGCCGCGATGCGCGCGACGACGTCGCTCTCCACCTCGCGCACGACGCGCACGGGCAGCTTCGAGCTCGCGCGCGAGGCGCTCGTGCGCGGCGGCCGCGCGATCGAGTCGAGGCAGGCGGCGCGCGCCGAGCATGCGCATGCGATCGGGCACGATGCGCTCGACGGCAGCGCGCTCCTCGGGCGTGAACGGGTTCGGGGGCACGCGGTTCAAGACGACGAGCCCGCAGTCGATCGAGAGCTTGTGAAGACCCTCGTGGAGCTCGCACGCCTCGCTCACGGGGAGCGGCTCGGGGAGCGTCACGAGCACGGTGCTCGTCCTCTTCGGATCGCGCAGGAGCGCGAGGCCGTTCTCGGCGGCGGCGTGGATCGGCCCGGCGCGGAGCACGTCGGCGAGCGTCTGCGGCACCTGCGCGAGCGCGAGCGCGTGCCCCGTCGCGGGGAGATCGCACACGATCACGTCCCACTTCTCCTCGACGAGCCCGAGCAGGCGATAGACGATCCCGAGCTCGGCGAGCGTCGGCGCCGCGTTGAAGAAGCGGCGGACCGCGGCGGACTTCATCGCGGCGTCGGCGAGGAGCCTCACCGGGAGCGTGTCGCGCAAGAACGCGAGGTGCCCAGCGAGCGGCGAGAGGCGCGCGCCATAGAGCGAGCCGTCGATGCAGCGCGGCTCGTCGGCGAACGACTCGGCGCCGAACGCTCCCGCGAGCGGCGAGGTCGTCGTCGCGGCCGCGTCTTCGCCCGCGTCGCGCGGCGACTCGTAGCTGATCTCCGCGACGAGCACGCGCTTGCCGGCGTCGGCCATGGCGCGCCCGAGGGCGGCCGCGATCGTCGTCTTTCCGACG
This sequence comes from uncultured delta proteobacterium, assembly GCA_963839305.1. Lineage (GTDB taxonomy): Bacteria > Myxococcota_A > Polyangia > Polyangiales > Polyangiaceae > DASXHD01. Next base: position 1,840,224 of record CAWIUL010000010.1, on the reverse strand, counting down.
CCGCCCTTTCCCGTCACGAGCAAGACCCGCCGGGCCGCTAGATCCGCGAGCGAGCTCATTTTCGTGCGCGACCCGACGGGCTCACGAACGGCCCCGACTTTCCGCCGCGCTTCTCGAGCAAGCGCACCGCGATCGTCATGCCCCGGTCGACGGACTTGAGCATGTCGTAGATCGTGAGCGCGGCCGCGCTCGCGGCGACGAGCGCTTCCATCTCGACGCCGGTTCGATCGTGCGCGCGCGCCGTCGTCTCGACGCGAAGACCGCGCGCGGAGCTCTCGATGTCGACCACGAGCGACGAGAGCGCCACGTGATGACACAGCGGGATCCACTCGGGCGTGCGCTTTCCGGCTTGAATTCCCGCGATCCGCGCGGCCGCGAGCACGTCGCCCTTCTTCGCGCTCCCGCGTGTCGCCATCGCGCGCGTCGTCTTCTTCATCGTGACGATCGCCTCGGCGCGCGCGACGCGATCGGTCTCGGCCTTGTCGCCCACGTCGACCATGCGGGCGCGGCCCTTGGCGTCGAGGTGCGAGGGGCGCTTCATAGACCGAGCTCCGCGATCGCGTAGACGTCGATCTCCGCGCCCGCCTCGAGGCGCTCGGCGTCCGCCGGGATGCGCGCGAGGATCTCCGCGCGCGCGAGGCCGACGATCGCGCCGCTTGCCTGTTGCGGCAAGAGCGCGACGCGCCCTTGCTCGTCGAACCGCGCGCGCGCGAGCTCGAGGCGTCCAGGCTTGTGCGTGAGCGGCGCGGCGAGCCGGGCGCGTGAGGTCCTCGGCGTCGGCCGTGCGTCGCCCTGCATCGCGCGGAGGAGCGGCGCGCCGAAGAGCGCGAACGTGACCATCGCCGAGACCGGGTTTCCAGGGAGAGCGAGGACGACGCTCTTCCCGCGCGCGCCGAGCGCGAGGGGCTTTCCCGGCTTGATCGCGACGCGCCAGAAATCGAGCGACACGCCGCACGCGGCGAGCGCGTCGCGAACGACGTCGTGATCGCCGACGCTCACGCCGCCGATCGTGACGAGCACGTCGCATGCACTCAGCGCTTCGTCGAACGCGCGCTTCACCGCCTCGACGTCATCGCCGACCGGCGCATGAACCGACGGCTTGGCGCCCGCGCGGAGCGCCATCGCCGCGAGGGCGTGCGAATTCGACTCGGGGATCGACGCGGGGCCGCCGGCCGCGCCCGGCGCGCGGAGCTCGTCCCCGGTCGGCACGATCGCAACGCGCGGGGCGAGCGCGACCTCGGCGTCCTTGCAGTCGAGGCTCGCGAGCATCGCGATCTGCGACGCGCCGACGCGCGTGCCCTTCGCGATCGCGACGTCGCCCGCGCGCAGATCTTCACCGCGCTTGCGCACGCACGCTTCGGCCTTCGGGCGGACGCCGAAGCGCACCACGTCGCTCCCGGGCGCGCGCGTGGCCTCTTCTTGCATGATCACCGCGTCGGCGCCGCGCGGCATCGGCGCGCCCGTGAAGATGCGACAGGCGCTTTTCGGCGCGAGGTTCGGGGCGGATGCGCCCGCGCGCGACTCGCCCACGACGGGCATCGGCGCGTCGGTCACGTCTGCCGCGCGCACCGCGTAGCCGTCCATCGTGCTCGCGTCGAACGCAGGAAAATCCGCGGTCGCGCGCACGTCGGCCGTGAGCACGCGACCAAGGGCGGACTCGAGCTGCGCACGCTCGGTGCCGAGCAGCCTCCCGAGCGCGAGCACGCGCGTTTGCGCCTCATCGAACGTCAGCAAAGCTGGAGGAGGTTAGCCCAAGCGTCACACTTCGTCGGCGGAAAAGGCGAGCACCGATCGAATGTCGGTCGTGCCGCAAACGAGGGCCGCGAGGCGGTCGACGCCGAGCGCGTTGCCCGCGCACGGAGGCAGGCCCTTCTCGAGCGCCGCGAGGAAGTTCTCGTCGATGGGATAGACCGGCAAACCTCTCGCGCGCCGCTCGGCCTGGTCGTGCTCGAAGCGCGCGCGCTGCTCTCGCGGGTCGGTGAGCTCGCCGAAGCCGTTGCACAGCTCGACGCCGGCGACGTAGAGCTCGAAGCGCTCGCAGAAGCGCGGATCGCCCGGCTTCCTTCGCGCGAGCGACGCCTGCGACGCGGGGAAGTCGACGACGTGGACCGCGCGATCCATCTCGGCGAGGCGCGGCTCGACGCGCTCGACCCAAGTCCTGAAGTAGCGGTCCTCGTCTTTTTCGGCCCACTCGAGCACGTCCGCCTCGGACGCGCCCGCGAAGCGCTCGAACGCCTCGCACACGGTCAGCCGCGCAAAAGGCGGCCGCGCGTCGAACGTAGACCCCCCGATGTGGAAGGCGCCGCCCGACACGGACGCGACGAGCTGCTCGGTGTCGCGCACGACGTCCTCGAAGCTCGCGTTACCACGGTACCATTCAACCATGGTAAACTCGGGATTGTGCTGCGCGCCCTGCTCGCCGCGGCGAAAGCACCGGCATACCTGGAAGATGCGGTCCCAGCCTTCCGCGAGGAGCCGCTTCATCTGGTACTCGGGCGACGTGATGAGAAATCCCCCGGATCCAACGACGCCATACGCGTCGAGGTGCAGGTCCATCCCCGGCGAAGGCACGATCGCGGGCGTCTCGACCTCGACGAAGCCGCGCGAGTCGAAGAAGTCGCGAACGGCGCGGACGACGCGCGCTCTTTCTCGCAGTCGCTTCAATGGACCATCGAGAACGCGCGCTCGGCGAAGCCCGCGATCTGGTGACCCATCCACGGCCCCGCGACGACGAGCGCCGCGATGACCGCGAGCATGCGCGGCAGGTGGGAGAGCGTCGGATCCTGCACCTGCGCGGCGGCCTGGATCGCCGCGACGAAGAGGCCCACGAGCGCGGCGACGCCCACGACGGGGAGCGAGACCAGCGCCGCGAGGATGAGCGCCTGCTGCGCCGAGTCGACGAGGTGCCCGGTGTCCATCAGTCGCCCCTCATCAGTCGATCGGCGCGTCGCTCGGCGAGTCGGTCGCGACGTCGCTCGGCGAGTCGCTGCTCGTGACGTCGCTCGGCGAGTCGCTCGTCGACGTCGCTCGTGGATTGATCGGAGGTCGCGTCCGCGCCCGTATCGGGGATGCTCGCGTCGCTGCCGGGCGCGACCGGGTTTCCGCGGCAGATGTCGGTCGTCGCCTTGTCGCGGTCGTTCGGGCCAGGGCAGCAGACGTAGCCCGTGCACGGTGCCGCCCTCGGGCAGACGAGAGGACCGCGCCCGACGTGCACACGAGCGGCACGTTGTTCGAGTTCGTGGCGTCGCAGTCGGCGAAGCCGCCCGACGCGTTCACGTTGGCCGGATCGCAGCGACCCCCTTCGCCGTGGGTCGTGCAGCCTGGCGCGAGTGCGATCGCCAGCGCCGCGCCGATGCCGAGCGGCAAAACCATGGAAGGAAGGCGCTTGCGGGGACTCATCGCGCGGAAACCTTCCACATCGCCGCCCCGAACGGAAGGGCTTTTTTGGCACGAATATGGTGCTAGCTTCCGCGCCCATGAAGCTCTCCGACCTGAAGATCATCGTCACGGGCGGCGCCAGCGGGATGGGCCGTCATTTCGCGGTTCGCCTCGTCGAGGCGGGCGCGCAAGTCGCCATCGGCGACGTCAACGAAGCCGGTCTCGCGGAGACCGTTGCACTCTGCAAGGGTCCGGGCAAGGTCCACTCGCGCAAGCTCAACGTCGCGGACGAGGCCGACGTGGGCGCGTTCGTCGAGTGGGCGCACGGCGCGATGGGCGGGCTCAACGGCCTCATCAACAACGCGGGCATCCTGCGCGACGGGCTCCTCGTGAAGAAGGACCGCGAGACGGGCGCGGTCAAGAAGCTCTCGAAGGAGCAGTGGGACGCGGTCATCGGCGTGAACCTCACCGGCGCGACGCTCATGGCGCGCGACGTCGTCGCGAAGATGGTCGAGACCGGACCAGAAGCCCGGCGTCATCGTCAACATGTCGAGCGTCGCCCGCCACGGAAACCGCGGGCAGTCGAACTACACCGCCGCCAAAGCGGCGCTCGCGGCGAACACGGTGACGTGGTCGCAGGAGTTCGCGCCGTTCGGCATCCGCGTCGGCGCGGTCGCGCCCGGCATGATCGAGACGCCGATGACGCAGGGCATGAACCAGAAGGCGCGCGACGCGCTCGTCGCGGCGATCCCCGTCGGCCGCATCGGCGTCCCGGAGGACATCTGGCTCGCCGTGAAGTTCGTCCTCGAGTGCGACTACTTCAACGGCCGCACCATCGACGTCGACGGCGGCCTCTCGATGTAACGAATCATAGCGGCTTCGGCATCTTCCAGACGCCCGTGTTCGGCGTGTCGCCGTTGCCGTTCGCCGACCAGAAGATCGACGTCGGATCGACCTTGATGTCGATCGGCACGTCGATCTTGGACGCGATCGTCGAGACCGTCGTGCTGCACTGGCTGATCGAGCAGCGCGCGAGCGAGCCGCCGCCGTTGTCGAGCGTGACGCCGACGTTCAACCAGTAGAGGTACGTCCCGTCGGCGTCGATGCCGTTCACGTACGGCTGCGTGAGCACGACCGGCGAGCTCGTCGAGCTCGTCGCGATCGGGAGCTGGAAGATGGTCGCCTGCTCGATGAACTGGCTGTAATAGAGCGACGAGCCGACGATGACGAACGTGTCCGCGGGGGTCGGCGCGGCCTGGTTCGAGAGCGTCTCGATCGCTCCGCCCGCCGTTGGCCACCGGTCGACGTGGCCGTCGTCGCATGTAAAATACAAGTATCCCGACGAGAGCTGCATGCGGTTGATCTGCGGGCAGAGCGAGGTCGCGGGGACGAGCACCGTCACGGGCGCGTTCGCTTGGCCCTTGGGGACCGCGCAGATGGAGTTCGCCGTGCTCGACTCGTAGTTGACGAAGTAGACGCGCGTGTCGTCGACGTTGACTCCGCCCGGACTGTACGACGTCGACGCGTCGGCGTTCTCGTCGATGAGGTGGATCGGCGAGTTCCCGCAGCCCGCCTTCGCGCACTGGTGGAGGCCGGCGACCGAAGCCCAGTAGACGTTCGTCGCGTCGACGGCGAGCGAGTCGGGGTAGTAGCCCGTGACGAACGATCCGTTCGCGAGCGCGACCTGCCCCGTGCCGTCCTTGCCGATTCGCCCGACGACGAGGTCGAAGAGCTCGGTGTAGTAGACGTACGAGTCGTCGAGCGCGATGTGTCGCACGCGCGCGTTGAAGAGCTGAACCGGGCCGGCGCCGCCGTCGCCGCCGGTCTCTCCGCCCGTCTCCCCGCCGCCGCCGTCGCCGCCGATGGTGTTGTCGATCGTCGGCTCCTGAAGGCCGAGGATGGTGCTGCACGCGAGCGCGGACGCGCCGAACGCGAGCGCGACGAAGAGCTCGACGCGCGGCCTCAAAACGCACCGCCGATCGTCGCGCCGAACGGCGAGAGCGTGAGGGCGACGTGGGCCTCCTTCGGCCTGGGCGCGACCAGGAACATCGTGAGCCCCGCGGCCGCGAGCACGGCGCCGGCGACGAAGCCGATCGTCGAGACTAGCCCGAACGTCATCGCGTCATCGACCGCGGCCTTGCCCGTCGTGTTGCAGCGCGAGAAATCCGACGTGCAATTCGGCGCGGCGTCGTTCTTCTTGCCGATCGCGAGGCCTCCGAAGACGCCGCCGACGATGACGCCCGCGACGCCCACGCCGAGGATCGTCAGCCCAGCGACGCGGAGTCCGGCGCCGCGGCTCGTGTCCTCGGGCGGCACGGGCGAGACGGGCCCGAACGCGACGTGCTCGGGCGTGGTCGCGGCGGGCGCGTCCTCGAGCTTCACCGTGACGCGCGCCTCCGCGGCCTGCGCGCCGACGTCGAGCTCTTGGTGGAACGGCTTCTTGTTCGCCGCGGTCGCCTCGACGACGTGGTGCCCGGGGTCGATCGGCATCGCGCTGCCGAAGCTGCCGGGGTCGATCGGCTTTCCGTCACGCAAGACGGCGAGGCCTTCCGGCGCGCTCGGCACGACGATCGTGAGGTGCGACAAAGTCGGAAAGAGCGCCTTCGCGCGGGCCTCGGCGCGCGCCGTCCAGTCGGGGTGACGATCGCGCGACGCGGTCGCCGCGTCGGTGTACGTGACCCACGCGCTCGCCGTCTGACCGTTCTTGTCGTAACAGGCGGCGAGGTTCAGGAGCGTGCCCGCGCCTGGATCGAGGCGCTGGCTGCTCTCGAGCTTGGGGCATGCGTCGGCGTACTTGCCTTGCTCCATGAGCTTGCGGCCTTCCTCGAAGAGGACCTGCGCCGCGGCTTTGTCGTCCGCTCCGGCGGCACGCGCGAGCGGCGCGCAAAGCATCGCCGCCCCAAGACCCATCCAAGCCAGTCGTCTCGTCATGCCAAGTCCCTCAGTTGCGCGTCGTCGGAAGATCGTCGCCGCCTTGCGCCGGCCCATGTGCGCCCGCGTCACGCTTCGCGCCCACATGGGACGGCGTGTGCGCGGGCGGCGGAGTGACGCTCGCCGTCGGAACGATCGACGACGGCGGCGGCCGCTCGACGCCGGAGACGACGGGCGGCGTGATGGGATCGCGCACGGTCGGCAGCGGCGCGGCGGTCTCGCTCGCGACGGGCCGCGGCGCGGGCTGCTGCGACCCGTGCGGGAGGACCTTCACGGCGATGACCGCGCCGAGGATGCCGGCGGCCGCGGCGACTCCGATCGCGATGGGCAAGATCAGCACGCGGCGCTTGTTGCTCGTCGTGGCGAGCTGCGTCTGATCCCACGCGACGTCGGTGTTGTTGCCGGGCGCCCGGAACGACGGGCGATCCGGGGGCGGCGTCACGGCCGAGAGACGCGAAGACGACGACGCGCCGAGAGCCGAGATGCGCTGGGTCGCGAGGCCGGCGGTCGCGTGCGACGCGAACGGCGCGAGCGCCATGGCGAGCTCCCCCACGCTCTGGAAGCGCGCCTCGGCCTTCTTTTCGAGGCAACGCATGATCGCGTCGCGGAGCGGCGGCGCCAGATCTGGGCGCAGCGACTCCACCGGCCGCGGCGGATCCGAGATGACCATCGCCGTGAGCGCGGTGAGCGTCGTCGCGGGGAAGGGGACCGAGCCCGTGAGCAGCTCGTAGAGGATCGAGCCGAGCGCCCAGATGTCCGTGCGCTGATCGACGTCGCGCGAGGCGCGCAGCTGCTCCGGCGACATGTAGCTCGGAGAGCCGAGCACCTGCGTCGTCGCCGTCAGCGAGAGCTCCTCGGTGCCGATGATCTTCGAGACGCCGAAGTCGAGCACCTTCACGAGCGGCTCGCCGTTGAGCCGCTGCGTCAGAAAGAGGTTCTTCGGCTTGAGATCGCGGTGGATGATGCCGAGCGAGTGCGCCTCGGCGATCGCCTCGCACGCCTGCAGAACGAAATCGACCGCCTGCTGCACGGGCAACGCCCCGTTGCGGTGCATGAACGCGTCGAGATCCTCGCCCTCGAGGAACTCCATGACCATATAGGGGGCGCCGTCATCGAGTCGGCCCACGTCGGTCACCTTCGCGACGTGATCGCTCTTGAGGCGAACGGCTGCCTTCGCCTCTCGCTCGAACCGCGCGACGTTGTCCGGATGCGCGAGCGCGTGGGTCAGCATGAACTTCAGCGCGACGAGCTGACCGAGCTGCAGGTGCGTCGCCGCGACGACGACGCCCATGCCGCCGACGCCGAGCACGCGCTCGACGCGAAACTTTCCGCTGAGGACATCGCCGGGCTGCACCGGATCGTCTTGGCGTGCGTTGCTCGGCAGCGTGTTCATCGCGCTGGGACAGGATAGCAGCGTTTCACTTCGGGCGAGTGGTCAGGGCGAGCGCGTGGATGTCGGCCTTCATCGCGTCGCCGAGCGCGCGATAGACCATCTGGTGCTGCTCGATCAGGCTCTTCCCCTGAAACTGCGGAGCCGCGATCGTGGCTGAGAAATGGTCCTTCGTGCCGGTGAGGTCTTTGACGTCGACGTCCGCGCCAGGGAGCGACGCGACGAGGATCTCGCGGATGCGATCGGGTTCCATCATGGCTTCCACCCTAGCAGATGCGCCATGAGCGCCTTCTGCACGTGGAGGCGGTTTTCGGCCTGGTCCCACACGCGGGACCGCGGACCCTCGAGGACGTCTTGCGTGATCTCCTCGCCGCGGTGCGCGGGCAGGCAGTGGAGCACGATCGCGCTCGGCTTCGCGTGCGCGAGCATCGACTCGTCGAGCGTCCAGCCGCGAAAGTCCTTGAGGCGTTTTTCGTTCTCGGCCTCCTGCCCCATGCTCGTCCACACGTCGGTGCAGACGACGTCCGCGCCGAGGAGCGCCTCGCGCGCCTCGGTGGTGAAGTGCGCCGACCCGCGATCGGGCGAGACGTACGCGGCGGGACCGCCCACGCGGAGCTCGAAGCCGAAGACGTCCGCGGCCTCGACGAACGAGCGCGCCATGTTGCTCGAGCCGTCGCCGACCCACGCGACGCGCATGCCCTCGATGCTCTTCTGGAAGTGCTCCTCGATCGTGAAGACGTCGCAGAGCACCTGCACGGGGTGCCCGTCGTCGGAGAGCGCGTTGATCACGGGGACGGTCGCGTGCTCGGCCATCTGCGCGAGGCGGTCGCGCGCGCTCGTGCGGAACGCGATGATGTCGACGTAGCGCGAGAGGACTCGTGCGGTGTCGGCGATGGGCTCGCCGCGCGCGAGCTGGCTGCCTTGCGGCGTGAGCACCACGGGGTGCATCCCGAGCTGCGCGGCGCCGACCTCGAACGAGACGCGCGTGCGCGTGCTCGCCTTTTCCATGACGATGCCCGCGGCCTTCCCGCGGAGCGCGTTCACGTGCGCCGCGCGGTCGCGCTTCATCGTCTTCGCCAGGTCGAGGACCGCTCGCGACTCGGCGAGTGGCAGACTCTTCATCGAGAGGAAATCGCGTTTCATGGCCATGTCTCTTTCGCGATCGCTTCGGCGATCTCGTCGAGCGAAGGAACGGTCGCGACGACCTCCCGCGCGCGGGAAGCTCGAGCGCGGAGCGTCTCGCGTTGAGCGGCGACGGAGCGCGGCCCGGTGCCGCCCGCGCTCTCCTTCGCCGCGGCGGCGCGCGCGGGGTCGAGCGCCGCGAGCGCGTCCGCGTCGATTGCAGAGTGCACGGATTGGGCGACGTCGAGCGACACCGCGCGGAGCGCGATCCCCGCGTCGACGGCGCGACGCACGAGCGCGCCGACGGCGCCGTAGGCCTCGCGGAAGGGGACGCCCTTCCTGACGAGCGCCTCGGCGAGGTCGGTCGCCTGCGTGAAGCCCTCGTCGAGCATCGCCTTGCCGCGCGCGGCGTCGAAGTGCACGTGCGGGAGCGCGAGCGCGAGGAGGTCGACGGCGTCCTTCGCGCGCCGCGGCGCCGCGAGCAGCGGGCCGCGGTCTTCTTGTTGGTCGCGGTTGTATCCGCTCGGCAGTCCGCGCACGAGCGCGAGCATCGCGGCCACGTCGCCCGCGGCGATGCCTGCCTTGCCGCGCGCGAGCTCGAAGACGTCGGGGTTCTTCTTCTGCGGCATCATGCTCGAGCCAGCCGAGATCTCGCCGTCGAGCTTCACGAGCGCGAACTCGCTCGTCGAGAAGTCGACCACGTCCGCGGCGAGCTGCGCGCACGCGAAGTTGGTCCGCGCGCACGCCCACACGACGTCGAGCGCGAAATCGCGATCGTGCACGGTGTCGAGCGCGTTCGTCGTCGTGCGCGGGAAGCCGAGGAGCCGCGCGACGAGCGCGCGATCGATCGGCAGCGAGCTCCCGGAGCACGCGCCCGAGCCGAGCGGCGAGGCGTTGGTCTGCTCGATCGCGAACGCGAGCACGTCGGCCGCGCGAAGGAGCGCCGCGGTCCACGCGCAGCAGAGGAACGCGCCCGTGATCGGCTGCGCGCGCTGCCGGTGCGTGTACGCGGGGAGCAGCACTTTCTCCTCGCGCTCGCTGCGCGACAGGAGCGACTCGCCAAGATCGAGGAGCGACGCGAGCACGCCGCGCGCGCGGTCGCGCGCGAAGAGGCGCAGGTCGAGCGCGACCTGGTCGTTTCGCGAGCGCGCGGTGTGGAGGTGGGCCGCCGGCTCGCCGACGCGCGCGACGAGCGCCGCCTCGACCGCCATGTGCACGTCCTCCTCGAGCGGGAGGTGCGGGTGCTCGGGACCGCGAGCCTCGCGCTCCATCTCGAGGAGCGCGTCACGCAGCGTGCGCGCGACGTGCGGCGAGACGATCGACGTCTTGCCGAGCATCGTCGCGTGCGCCGCGCTGCCGAGGAGATCCTCGCGCAAGAACGAGAGGTCGCTCTCGAGCGAGGTCGTCAAACGGACGAGCTCGGGGAGCATGGCTCCTCCCGTCGCAGAGGTCCGCGCGATGTTCATGCAACCTCGCACGCCATGGGCCTCGTCTAGCATGTTATATGCGGCGCATGTCGCGCATTCACCGCACGCTTCCCTCGAAAGGAACTCGCATCGGTCTCGCGTATTCGGGCGGCCTCGATACGCGCACGGCGGTCGCTTACATGGCCCGCGAAGGCCTCGACGTCTACGCGTACACGGCCGACCTCGCCCAGCCGGACGAGAAAGAGCCCGCGCGCATCCCGCCGACGGCGATGGAGCACGGCGCCAAGAAGGCGCGCCTCATCGACGTGCGCGAGCCGCTCGCCGAGCAGGGCGTCGTCGCGATCCAGTGCGGCGCGTTCCACCTCCAGACGGCGGGCAAGCGCTACTTCAACACGACGCCGCTCGGGCGCGCGGTGACCGCGACGGCGATCGCGAAGGCGATGAAGGAGGACGACGTCCACGTCTTCTCCGACGGCTCGACGCACAAGGGAAACGACATCCAGCGCTTCTTCCGCTACGGCGTGCTCGTCGATCCGGAGCTCGCGATCTACAAGCCGTGGCTCGACGCGGCGTTCGTGAAGAAGCTCGGCGGCCGCAAGGAGATGAGCGACTACCTCGCGGAGCTCGGCATGCCGTACGGGATGAGCGCCGAGAAGGCGTACTCGACCGACTGTAACCTCCTCGGCGCGACGCACGAGGCGAAGGACCTCGAGCGCCTCGACGTGTCGATGCACGCCGTCGAGCCGATCATGGGCGTCGCGCACTGGAGGAGCGACGTGAAGGTCGACGCCGAGAACGTCGAGATCGTCTTCGAGCGCGGAGTCCCGAAGAGCGTCGGCGGAAAGTCGTTCGGCTCGACGTGGGAATTGTTGCATCATGCAAACATCGTCGGCGGTCGCCACGGCCTCGGCATGAGCGACCAGATCGAGAACCGCGTCGTCGACGCGAAATCGCGCGGGATTTACGAGGCGCCAGGCATGGCGCTCGTCTCGATCGCCTACGAGCGACTCCTCTCGGCGATCCACAACGAGAACACGACCGAGCTCTACATGTCGCTCGGCCGCCGCCTCGGGCGCCTCCTCTACGAGGGGCGCTGGTACGACCCGGAGTGCTCGCTCTTGAAGGAGTCGCTCGTGCGCTGGGTGGCGACGGCCGTGACGGGCCGCGTCTCGATCGAGCTTCGTCGCGGCGACGACTACACGATCCTCGCGACCGACGCGGAGAACGCAGCCTACGCGCCAGAGAAGCTCTCGATGGAACGCTCGGCGACCGCGTTCTCGCCCGAGGACCGCATCGGCGCCCTCGAGGTGCAGTCGCTCGGCGTCCTCGACAACCGTGCCCTCCTCGCGGCGCTCGCGCGCGCCGGCGTCCGTTTCTAGGGCGCCAGCAGCGCCGCGAGCGCTTCGGGATCGGCGATGGCTTGGCCGCTCATCCACTCGCGCGATTGCGTCACGGCGGCGCGCCCCTCTTCGCCGCTTGCGAGCTTTCCGAGGCGCAGGCGCGCGACGGCCGCGTGGAGCGACATGTCGCACGCGGCGTAGTCGCGCGCGGCTTGTTCGAACGAGATCGCGGCGCGTGGAGCGTCGCCGAGCGATTGGCCGATGCAGCCGCGGAGCATCGCCGCCTCCGCGAGGCCCCACGACGCGCCGGAGCGCGCGAGGTCGTTCGCGTAGTGCGCGGCCTCGTCGAGGAGCGCGCGGCTCTGCGGGCGCAAGGTGGACGTGCGCGCGCAAGCGAGCGCCGTGCGCGCGCGGAGGCCGCACCACGCGATGCGCTGGTGCTGGATGCGAAGGAGCCCCGAGCGCTCGATCGCGCGCCACCGGTCCACGACGCGCTCGTGGGCGCGCGCCGCGTCACCCGCGTAGAGATCCACGCGCGCGCGCGCGATGAGCTCTTGGAGCTGCGGCAGTCGAACCGCGTCGCCCGCGGCCTCACCGCCCTGGGACAGGTCGAGCTCGCGCCTCGCGCCGTCGACGTCGCCTGCGGCGAGCCACACGAGGTTGAGATCGCCCGTGCGCATGCTGTTTTGTGCGAAGGTGTCGCCGCGCGCTTCGGCGTCCGCGAGCCTGTCGGGGAGCTCCGCGCGGAGCGCGCCGATTTGGCCGAGCTGCAGGAGCGAGCGGAGCGAGTAGAGCGTCGCGGCGTCGAGCTCCCACGTCGACGCCGGCGCGTGCTCGCGCAAGAGGCGGAGCGCGTCGTTGCACCGCGCGCGTGAGGCGAGCCAATACCCGGACAGGTTCAGCGCGATCCCCTCGGCCGCGACGACGATCGCGAGGACCCGCGCGTCCCCCGTCGCTGCGCCGATCTCTCGCGCGCGCTCGAGCAGCGCGTGCCATCGGTCGCGCGAGTCGTCCCCGGACATCGCGATCTGTGCGGCCTCCACGGCGAGGGCGCGCGCGACGCGAGCGCCGTCTCCCGCCGAGAGGGCGAGGAGGAGGCCGCGCGCGCCGAGCTCCGCGCCGCGCAGCGTATCGACGAACGCGAGCCCCGCGGCGGCCGTGAAGCACGCGTCGACGCGTGCGAGATCGCGCGCGGAGGCCGAATGCGCCTTGAACGCGAGCCCTCGCAGGCGGAGGCGCGCGCGATGCATCGCGAGCAGCACGAGGGCGCGCCGCGGCGACGACGCGAGCTCGAGATCGAGCGCGCGCATCACGTCGTTCATCACGACCATGCCCTCGCGCGTGTGCCCGGTCGTGAGGAGGTGATGCGCGGCGCGCCGCTCGAGGTCGAGCCTCTGATCCGCGTCCGTCTCCAGCTTCGCCGCACGGAGATACGCGTCGGCCGCCGCAGGTCCGCGCCCGACGCTCGCGTGCGCGACGGCGAGCTTGAGCAGCGTGTCCTTCGTCGCGGCGCCCTCGTGCATCGCCATCGCCCAGTCGTAGAGGCGCGCGGCCCGGTCGAACGCGAGCTTCTCGGCGGCCGCGTCGGCCGCGCGCATCGCGTAGGCCGAGGCCTTCACGAGATCTCCGGCGCCGCGGTGATGCTCGGCGAGCGCCTCGCTGTCCGCGTCGCCCAAGGCCTCGAGCGCCTCGGCGATCCGCGCGTGGACGGCCTCGGGCGCTTCGAGGTGCGAGAGCACGGCCTGCCTCACGCGATCGTGGAATGGCTCCACGGCCGTGCGATCCTGGATGCGCGTCGTGCGAACGAGGCGCTCGAAGCGGAGCTTCGCGACGAGCTCGTCGAGCGCGCTCGCGTTCTTGAGGCCCGTGGCGAGCGCGGCCGCCTCGTACGCGAGCGGACCTCGCGCGACGGCGAGCACCTCGAGGAGCCGTCGCTCCACGTCCTCGGCGACTTGGATGCGAGCCCAGAGCGCGTCCTCGAGGCGCACGTTGGCGCGCGGCGCTCGCGGGCGAGACCGCACCTCGCTGTGGATGAGCGCGTGGCGAACGAGCTCGTCGATGAACAGCGGGTGCCCCGCGGCCTCGCGCGCGATCGCGTCCGCCGAGCTCTCGGGGAAGGCGCCGCCCTCGTGTTGCGCGCGCTGCATCAGCGCCTCGGCGAGGACGCGGCTCTCGGCCTCGCCGAGCGGCTCGAGGTGCACGATGCGGACGTCGCCCGGCATCGTGCTCGACCCCACGTTGAGCCGGCTCGCGGGGAGCGACGGCGCAGGGCCGCCCGATTTGGCCTCCGCGATCTCGCGCGCGGTGCGCACGGTCGCCACGAGCAGGATCGACGCGTACGGCGGCCGCATGATCTCGCGCAAGAGGAGCAAGCTGTCCGCGTCGGCCCATTGGAGATCGTCGATGAGCATCACGACGAGGCGGCTCTCCGCGAGCGCGTGGAGGAGGTCGCGCATCGCGTGGAAGACTCGCGCGCGCCGCTCCATCGGATCGCGCGCCGACGACATCGTGTTCGAGTCGGGTATGGACCCGAGGCGCTCGAGGACGGGGAACGAGCGCCCGAGACGCGCGACGGTCGACGGAAGGAGCGAGGCGAGCTCCGAGCGCGGCACGTCGAGGAGCCAGCGGCCGAGCGCGTCGATCACGCCGTCGACCGCCTTGTACGGCACCGACTCGCGCTCGTAGCAGCGCCCCTTGAGCACGATCACCTGCGGATCGCGCTTGCCCATGTCCGCGACGAATCGGCGCGCGAGCGCGGTCTTGCCGAGGCCCGACTCGCCGTGGATGTAGACGGTGACGCACGTGCCGCGCCGCGCCTGCTCGTACGCGCGCTGGAGCTGCTCGAGCTCGCGGCGCCGTCCGACGAACGGCGAGTGCTCGCCCGAGGGCGGCATCAGCGACGCGCGCGCCGGCGCCGCGACCCCGAGCCGTCGCATGATCGCCTCGTCGTCCGGGCGCGCCGCGGGATCGGGCGCGAGGAGCTCCATGCAGAGTGCATCCAAATCGGCCGGCACCTCGGCGACGTCGCTCGGTCGTGGGGGCGCCGCGGTGCGCTTCGTCGTGAGAACCTCGTACGCGCTTCCGAAGAACGGGATCTGCCCCGTGAGCGCCTCGTAGAGCATCACGCCGACCGCGTACCAATCCGCGGCAGGTCCCACCGCGCCGCCGAGCGCTTGCTCCGGCGCCATGTACGCGACCGTCCCCGCGATGCCCGCGTCGGCCTGCGCGCTCGCGTCCGATTCGGTCACGAGGCCGAAATCGACGAGCACCACGCGCGGTTTCGGGCCCGACTCCACGAGCACGTTCGTCGGCTTCACGTCGCGGTGAACCTTGCCCGCCGCGTGGAGCGCGACGAGCCCTCGCGCGAGCTGCGCGAGCGCGTCGCGGAGCCGCGCCACGTCGAGCTTTCCGGGACGCGTGGCCTGCGCCGCCGAGCCGCGCACGCTCGACGCCGCGGGGAGCGTCTCCGCCGCGAGGAGCCCCTCGGTCGATCGCTCGCCGAGCGAATCGCTCGCGATGCCCGGGCGCACGTACGACAAGAAGTCGACGCCGCCGAGGAGCTCCATCGTGAAGAAGTACTGCGACTCGTGCGCGAGCAGCTCGCCGAAGCGCACGAGGTTTTCGTGGTGGAGATCGGCGAGCGCGCGAAACTCCGCCTTGAACCGAAGGAGCGAGGACGCGTCGAGGTTCCGGAGCGTCTTCAGCGCGACGCGAGCGTCGTCGCGCTCGGTGTCCGTCGCCTCGTAGACGACGCCCATGCCGCCGCTTCCGATTTGCCGCTCCACGCGGAACCGCGAGGTGCCGCGGAAATCCATCTCACTGGCAGGAGCTGCCGCACTGCTGCCACAAACACTTGTAGAGCCCGAGCGTCTCGGACACGAGCGATGTGCTCGGGTTCGAGAGCCCCGAGCAGTCGGCGGTCGAGCACTGCCCCGCGGGGATCGCGCACTGCCCGATGGCGCTCGATTGGCTCTCGTAGCAGCCGCCCGCGAGCACCCACTGCTGGCACGCGCTGTTCGGCGGGTTCATCGCCTGATCGAGGCACACGCCGCACGTGCCCGCCTCGGGTAGGTTGATGGTCTCGCTCCCGCACGTCGGCACCTGGACGCCGCACTCGCTGCACGCGGTCTTGCAGTTGTCGGTGATGCAGTGCTGCAGGTTGGAGACCGCGGCGTTCTCGTCGGCGATCGACGCCGCGTACGTGCCGCCGTCGATGTACATCTCCGAGCAGTTGTAGTTGGCGAGGCGCGGGTCGCTCGCGCAGCCCGTCGCCTCCGAGATGATGAGCGCGTACTTGTCCAAGCTACAGACTTGCTTCAGCGAGACGGGCGGCGACCCGCTCGGGTTCTCGCACGAGGTTGCGATGCACTGACCGCACTGGTTCGGCGTGAGGTTGAAGCAGTCTCCCAGAGTGACCGGGGCCGAGCCGTCGACCTGCGGGAGCTGCGCGGCGACGTAGAGCGTGCAGCCCGAGACGACGCGCGCGAGCGCCGCGATGGAGACGCACGCGAGGGCGAGGGCGGTGCGGGCGCGCATCAGAACCTCCCCGTCGCGGAGAGCATTCCGCCACCGTTCGTGGGCGCCACGCCGACCACCGTCGTGCGCAGGTCGAGCGCGCTCGTGCTCGGATACGCGATCGCGACGACGAGGCAGATGATCGCCGCGCCCCAGATGACGTCCGTCGCGACCGCGAAGCCGAGCGCGAGGTTCTTGTTCTGGTCGTACTGCTGCGTGCAGACGCCGCCGCTGCACGCGTCTTGCGCGTTCTTCAAGTAGCTGAGCGAGAGCGCGCCGGGGATGAGCCCGAGGCCGCCGAGGCTGAGCGACGTGTACACGAGCGCGAGCTTCGTCGGCGCGTTGCTCCTGACGGTGTTCGTCACGGGCGTCGCGAAGGGATCGTAGGGCTGCGTGGGCTGCGCCTCGACGACCTGCACGGGCGGGAGCGTCGGGCTCGCCGTCACCGTGACGCGCGCTTGCACGCCGGCCGACATCGTCACGTCCTTGTGCTCGCCCTCGCGGAGCGACACGGTCTGCTCGCCCTTCACGTCGCCCTCGACCTGCACCTGAACGACGTGCGAGCCGGGGTTCACGCGGCGCGGCGCGGCGAGCGCTTCGTGACGAACGGCCTCGCCGTCGACGAAGATTTGCCCGAAGCCGACGATGTGCAGCATCAGCTCCGGGATGCGTTGATCGAGATCGTCGGCCTGCGCTTGCGCCTCGACGCGGGCCTTCTTCGCCTCGGCGGTCTCGTTCGACCGCGCAGGGAGGTTCGTCGTGGCGATGAACGCGGCGCGCGCGCCGACGAGATCGTTCATCGCGCGGAGCGTTCGCCCGAGCTCGAACCCGATGCGCGGCGTCGGAACGAGCGCGTACGCTGCCTTGAGCTTGGCGACCGCGCCGCCGAGATCGTGCTGCTTGTCGCGGAGGTCGAGGCCTTGCAAGAACGCCGCGCGCGCGCTGTCGATGTCGGCCGCGGTCGGCTCCGCCGCGTACGCCAACGGCGCGAGGGCCATGGCGATCGCGAAGGGGACGGCGAAGGCGAAGCGGGCGCGCAGCACGCCCCTTGGATAGCGCAAAGAGTGGCGTGTCAAAAGATGTCCGGCGGGGGCTGCGCCGCCGTGGCGTGCGGCGGCTGGTTTTGAGTCGGAACGACGTGGGTCGTCGCGGTCGGCGGCGGCGCCGGCGGGCGATTGAGCGTGTGAACGGGCGGAGCTTGCCCCGCGGCCGTCGCGGTCTCGTGCGCGTGGAGCGGCGCGAGCTCCACGGCGGGCGTCGTCATCGCCGGCGCCGTCGGGATCGGCGCCTCGGGCGCCGTCTGCGCGGGCCCTGCCTGCGCGCTCGGCGAGTGCATGCGCGCGGCGACGATGAGGATCACGATCGCGGCGGCGACGATGATCGCGGCGGCGCCGAGCGCGAGCGCGACCCACACACCCGAGCTCGAGCCGCTCCCTTGGCGCGTCGCCGACCAAGACGGGTTCGTCGCGGCGTACGGCATCGCGGGTTGCGGCGTTCCGTAGACCGCGTACGCGCTCGGGTTGGTCTGGGGGACGATCGGCGCGCCCGAGACGCGCTCGGTGCGCGGGATGAGACGGCGCGCGCGCTCCGCCGAGAGCGAGGCGAGCTGTCCGCCCCAAGGCGCGATCGCCTCGGCGAGATCCGCGACCGATGGAAATCGACGCACGCGATCCTTCTCGAGGCACCGCGAGATCACCGCGTCGATCTCGACGGGCACGTCCGGACGGCTCGCACGGATCGGCGCGTGCGGCTCCTGGAGGATGCGAGCGCAGAGCTCGGTCATCGTCGTGCCGTTGAACGGCCCGTGGCCGGCGAGGAGCTGATAGAGCACGACGCCGAGCGCCCAGACGTCGGTGCGCCCGTCGACCTCGCGCGAGGCGATCATCTGCTCGGGCGCCATGTACATGGGCGAGCCGAGGACCGCGCTCGTCGTCGTCATCGCGGCTTCCATCGCGTTGCCCGTCGCGGCCTTCGAGATGCCGAAGTCGAGCACCTTCACGAGCGGCGTGCCGTCGGGGCGGTGCGTGAGGAAGAGGTTCGACGGCTTGAGATCGCGGTGCACGATGCCGAGCGCGTGCGCCTCGGCGATCGCTTCGATCGCTTGCGCGAGGTAGCCCACGGCGTCGGCGAGCGGCAGCGGTCCGGTCGCGCGAAGCACGCCCGCGAGGTCTTGCCCCTCGAGGTACTCCATCACCATGAACGGCGCGCCCGGCGCGAGCGGGACGCCGATCACGGGCTGAAGCGCGGACGCCGGAGCATCGACCACACCCACGTCGCTGACGCGCGCGACGTGCTCGCTCTTGATGCGCACCGCGGCGCGCGCCTCTCGCTGGAACCGCGCGACGGTCTCCGCGTTCTCGAGCGCCTCCGGAAGCAAGAGCTTGATGGCGACGCGCTCGTTCAACATGACGTGCGTCGCCGACACGACCACGCCCATCCCGCCTTGCCCGATGACGCGCTCGAGGCGGTACTTGCCGGCCAGCAGGGGGGTAGTCATGGAGAGTCGGGGCGGATGGTGACGGTCTCGCCTTCGGGTACGTCTACGGTCACTACCTTCGAGGCGTGCGAGCTGTCTACGCGAAGCGTGAGGACATGCTTCCCCGCCGAGAGCTCCTGGCGAAACAGGGGAGATCCGCCGAGATCGCGGGCGCCGTCGACGATGTGATCGCACGCGGTCGGGCGGCACCAGACCGTGAGGAATCCGGTCTTGCTGCTCGAGGCGCTCGTCGCCGTCGTGGCCGGTGGCGGCGCGGTCGTGTGCGTGGTGCCGCCGTGGCGCCGCGTGGTCGGCTGCGGTGTCGAGAGATCGAAGGTCGGGATCTGCGGAACGACGGGGCGCTGCGTGACCGTGACCGAGGGCGCGGCGCTCGTGACGCTCGCCGAGGGCGGCGTGGGCGTGACGACGATCGGCCTCGTCGACACGGCGCTCGAAGGCGCGGGCATCTGCGCGTAACGATCCGTCGCGTGCCAAATCGCGAAGAACGTGAAGAACAGCACCGCGCCGCCGATCAGCCCGACGATCGACACGACGAACATGCGCTTGGCGCGATCTTGCGGGAAGAGCACCGCGCGGAGCGAGGTCGTCGAGAGCGCGTTGTGGGGCCCGCGCGACACCGGCTCGGGCCACGGCGGAGGCGGAGTTGGCTGGAACGCGCGCGGCTGCGTCGCGCCCATCGTGAGCGGCGCGGGCGTCGGCGGCGGAGGCGGCCACATGTCGCTCGTGCGCGGCGCCGTGAAATCCACGCCGGCGTTCGGCGTCGACGGAAGGAGCGGACGATCCGGAAAGCTCGGCGCGAGCGGGCGCGGCGGAAATCGAGGGAGCGGCGACGTGTCCGCCGGGGTCGTGCTCGGAATGCGCGGCGCGACGAAGATCGCGCTCTCGGTCACCTCGCCGTCGTTGAGGAGCGAGGACGGCATGATGAGCCGAGACGGCCCGCTGCCTCCCGGATCCTGCGGCGCGGTCTGCGTGTCGTCGTCGCTGTCGATCCATTTGCCGCAACGGCCGCGGCTTGGTCTTCGGCACGAGCGTCTGCTGCGGCGCCGTCATCGTCGGGATCTCGTCGGTGTCGTGCATCGCGGCGACCGGTATGCGCGTGCGCGGGATCGTGGGGCCGCTGTCGGCGGGGACCTCGTCGGTGTAACCCGAGAGCGGTTTCACGGCGGGGCGCTCCGCCGTCGTTCGATCCTCTTCGTCCGAGAACGGCTGGCGCATCAGCTCGGTCGCCTCGACCGGCGCGTCTTCTTCTTCGTCCTTCGCGGAGACGTCGGGGAGCGACGCGACGGCGAGGGCGCGCGCGATGGGCGACTGCTGCGATCGACGCCAGATCTCGGTCACGTCGGACGCGGCCTGCAGGCGCGCCTCTTGATCGTTGTAGCGATCCGCGAAGAGCGTCCGCATGTAGCGCCCGACGTCGTCGTCACGCGCGACCACGCCCTTACGGACGAGCAGGCTCTCGAGCTCGCGCGAGAGCTCGCGGGCGCTCGAGAACCGCGACGATGGGCTCCGAGCGAGCGCGCGTCGCACGATCGCGTCGAGCTCGGTCGGGACGTCCTCGACGACCTCCGCGAGCGGCGGGACGACGCCGGCCTCGATCATCGCGCGCGTCTCGTCCTCGCTCGATCGCGCGAAGAGGCGCTTGCCCGCGAGGAGCTCCCACAAAATCGCGCCGAGCGCGAACACGTCGGCGCGCGCGTCGATGGGGTCACCCTCGAACAGCTGCTCGGGCGCCGCGTACGCGATCTTGCGCGGGTCGAGCACGCCGTGGACGCGCGGCTCGAACGCGCCCTTGAGCTTCGTCTTGCCTTCGTAGGTGACGACGATGCTGTGCGGCGCGAGATCGCCGTGCATCAACCCGAGCGGCGCGCCCTCGCGATCGCGAAGCTCGTGCACCGCCTGAACGCCCTGCGCGGCGTCGGCGATGATGCGCGCGGCGATCTCCCACGACGCGGGCGTGTCCGCGATCTCGAGCCGCTCGATCGCCGTCTCGATGCGCTCGCCGTGGAGGTACTCCATCGCGACCCAGGGCGTGCCGTCCTCTTCGTCGACGTCGAAGAGCGCCGCGACGTTCGGGTGCAGGAGCTTCGCGCCCGCGCGAACGCGCTCGAAGAAACGTTGGACGTAGCCCTCTTCGGCTGCGTGCTTCTTGTCGACGCGCCGGATCGATGCCCACCGCTGGAAGCCCTTCGGCCCCTCGAGGCGCGCGAGGTAGAGCGGCCCCACCGCGTTTCGCCCGATCTCGTCGAGCACGTGGTAACGCCCGAGCATGCGCGGGCGCCTGCTGCCACCCACCAACGCGAGGGGTTTCTTCGTGGGCAAAGCCACGCGCGAAGTTTAGCAGGAAATGGGCTCGAACCCCGTCAGTCGCGTTTCAACAGCGTTCCGACGCCGGTATCCGTGAAGAGCTCGGCAATGACGCTGTGGGGGACGCGCCCGTCGATCACGTGGACCGATCGAACCCCGCCTTCGAGCGCGTGGAGGCCTGCGGCGAGCTTGTTTCGGACGTTGTCCGGCACGGTCTTGGCCTCGATCCGCGCGCGGAGGTCGCTCGCCGTGATCTCCGGGACGAGCTCGCCCTGCTCGAGGAGCCCGGGCACGTCCGAGAGGTAAATCAGCTTGTCCGCCCGGAGCGCGACGGCCACCTCGGCGGCCACTTGGTCGGCGTCGAGGAGCACGCTTTCGCCGTCGTCTCCGAGGGCGACGGGCGAGAGCACCGGCACGTACTTCGGGAGCATCATCTCGAGGACGTCGGTGTTGATCGACGTCGGGCGCGTCGTCGCCGCGTCCCCGCTCTGAGCCGACCCCTTCGCGCGGAAGAGGCCAGCGTCCTTGCCGCTCAACCCGATCGCCGCTGCGGTGCCCTCGCGCCCGCGACCTTCGCCGCCCTCGGCGTGCGCGCTCGCGTGGTTGAGGAGCGAGACGAGCTCGGTGTTCACGCGCCCGGTGAGGATCATCTCCACGGTGCGCGAGCTCGGCCGCTCCGCGGGGACGCCCGAGTGGACCTGCGCCTCGCGCTGCGCGAGCTCGCGGCCGCCGCCGTGGACGACGATCGGCGAGAGCCCCGCCGAGCGGAGCAGGTTGATGTCTCGCGCGAAGCTCGCGAGGAGCGAGTCTTTGCCCATCGCGCCGTCGCCGTACGCGAGCACCGCGCGCCGACCGGAGAATCGCGAGATGTACGAGAGCGCCTCGACGAGCAGCGCGCGCTTGAACCCCGGCGTGTAGTTCGTGAGCCGATCGTCCTTCTTCACGGTGCCGTCGGGCGTGGCCGTGATGAGCGACGTGTAGTCGGCGTTGATCTTCACGTAGTCGTACGAAAGGTCGCAGCCCCACGCGACCGCGTCGCACGCGCCCTCGGCGAGGCGCACGTCGAGGCTCACGCGCGGCTCGCGCATGCGCTTTCGAAGCGCGGCGGCGTCGTGCTTGGTCGGCGCGCCGTCGTCGTAGACGAGCATGTTCTGGATCGACACGCGCGCGCTCGTCGGATCGATCGGGAACTTTCGTGCGCCCGCGCGCGCGCCGACCGTGGAGAGCACGCGCCCCCAGTTCGGATCCGCGCCGAAGATCGCCGCCTTGACGAGGCTCGACCCGGCGATCGACGTCGCGAGATCGCGCGCGATCTCGTCGCTCGGCGCGCCGCGGACGGCCACCTCGACGAGCTTCGTCGCGCCCTCGCCGTCCTCGGCGATCGCTCGCGCGAGCTCGACGCAGAGGTCGACGAGCGCCGCGCGCAATGTTGCATAGTGCACGGAATCTTCGTCGATCGGCGGGTTTCCCGCCTGGCCGTTCGCGAGCAGGAACACCGAGTCGTTCGTGCTCATGTCGCCGTCGACGACGAGCCGGTTGAAGCTCTCGGACACCGCGTGCGTGAGCGCGCTCTGGAGCGCCTTGGGCGTCGCGGCCGCGTCGGTCGTGATGAACGCGAGCATCGTCGCCATCTGCGGCGCGATCATGCCCGAGCCCTTGGCGAACGCCGCGATGCGCACCTCGAAGTCGCCGAGTCGCAGCGTGCGACGCGCGATCTTCGGGCGCGTGTCGGTCGTCATCACGGCCTCGGCGGCGCTCTCGAGCGCGGACGCGAGATCGGACACGAGCCGCGGCGCGGCCTCGACGAGCTTGTGCGTCGGGAGCGGCACGCCGATGACGCCCGTCGACGCCGAGAGCACCGCGTCGTCGCTCGCGCCGATCGCGGTCGCGATCGCGTGCTGCACCTCGAGCACGTCGCGCTCGCCGTCGGGGCCCGTGAGCGCGTTCGCGTTTCCGCTGTTGGCGACGATCGCGAAGATGCCGTCGCGCGGGAGCCGCGACGCCGCGATGCGCACCGGGGCCGCGCGCGCCTTGTTCACGGTGAAGCAGCCCGCCGCCGCGCACGGCGCGTCGCTCACGATGAGCGCGAGGTCGCGCCGCACGGCCTTGATGCCGGCGTTGATGCCAGCGAAGCGAAAACCTTTGGGGACGGTGGGCATCGGGTGCTGAGGGCTATCGAATAGGGAAGGTGAGCGCGGAATGGAACGAAGAACGAACTAAACTAGCGTGTCGACGCGGCAAGTGGCGGCCCCGCCGCGAACGTCTCGCTGCCGCGTGTCGACGACAACGATGGCTTGGTCCGGTCGAGCAGAGATGAGCTCCTGATTAGGGGGCAAACCGCCCAATGCCCTCGAGGCCCGACGTGTCCTTCAGACCGAACCAAAGGTTCAGATTTTGGACCGCCTGCGACGCCGCGCCCTTCATCAAGTTGTCGATCGCGCAGATCGACACGATCGTCCCATCCGTGACGGTGGCGCCGACGTGCGCGAGCGGCGTTCCGGCGACGGCGTGGGCGGAGACCTGGTCGACGGGAACCACGCGCACGAAGGAAGACCCCGCGAACGCGCGCTCGAGCGCTTCGGCGACCGACTCGGCCGTGACGTCGTCGCGCGCGGTCATGTACGCGGTGACGAGGAGGCCGCGGCGGAGCGGCACGAGGTGCGGGGTGAACGTCACACGCGGCCTCGAGCCGCGCGTGTAGCGCTGGAGGTGACGCGCGATCTCCGGCGTGTGCTGGTGTGCGCCGACCTTGTACGCGCGGAGCTCTTCGGCGAGCTCGACGAACGAGTACGCCTCTTCACCTCGGCGGCCCGCGCCCGAGATGCCCGATTTGCCGTCGAGGATCAGACGATCCGACGACGCGAGCTCGGCGCCGAAGATCGGCGCGGTCGCGAGGAGCGCGGCGGTCGCGTAGCAACCGGGGTTCGACACGAGGCGCGCGTCTTTCGGCGGCGCGCCGAACAGCTCGGGAAGACCGTAGAACGCTGCGTCGAGCGCGTCGGGCGCGCGGTGGTCGAAGCCGTACCACCGCGGGTAGCTCCCGGGCTCGAGCCGAAACGCGCCGGAGAGATCGACGACCCGCGTGCGCTTGGCGAGCGCGGGCGCGAGGTCCATCGCGATCTCCGCGGAGGTCGCGAGGACGACCGCGTCGACCTCTTCCGAGAGCTTCTCGGCGTGCGCGTGCGACGCGTAGCGCAGGTCGCGCCGCGAGATCGAGAGGCCGAGGCGCGGCGCGAGCGGCTCGCCGACGGCCTTGTCGGACGTAGCGAACGCGAGCTCGAAATCCGGATGGCTCGCGAGGATCGAAGCGCACACCGCGCCCGAATAACCCGTCGCACCGACGACACCGATCTTGGCCACGTCAACGCATATAAAAAACGTGCGTCACGGACGCAAGAAGCGTCGGACGCCGCGCGGGAGGATCTGGCGCTGCGGACGCCGGTCGGACTCGTCGTCGGTCTCCTCAGGCTCGCCGGCGTCTTCCTCGGACGCGCCGTCTGCTGCGTCGTCGCCCGCGTCGAGCACGCGAATCGGAGGCGCGTCGGGGTCCGTTTCACATCGTCCCTGGCGGCAACGCTCGCGGTCGCCGCAGTCCGAGCTCGTGCGGCAATAGACGCATTTCCCGTCGATGCAGTAGTCGTGCTTGCCCGAGACGGCGCACTGATCGTCGCGATTGCACGCGGGATATTTGGGCGAAGACGAGCAGGCGACGGCGACGGCGAGCGCCACGGCCGCGGCGAGGACGATGAAACGGTCGAGCCCGGAATACTTTGGGATGCCCGCGCCGTTCACCTACGTGCCCGCGCATGAGGCTACCATGGCTTCGGGTATCGAGCAGTTCGAGCGGCGGGGCCGCGACATGTCGCGCCCGGTCACGAGTGACGCACGAGCGTCTAGGCCACAGTCTGAGATCGACGCGGCACGTGCCGGCCCGGCCGGGAAGTTCGACGCTGCCGCCCGTCGACGTCGAGGCCACGGCAAGATCGGCTGGGTTTGGACTAGTATCCGAGTTTGGCGATGTTGAACCGTGGCGACAAGCTCGCGCACTACACGATCGAGTCGATGCTCGGCTCGGGCGGGATGGGCGCGGTGTACCTCGCCGTCGACAGCCGCCTCCATCGCCGCGTGGCGCTCAAGGTCATCCTCGACTCGGACAAGCCCGAGGAGGTGAAGGAGTCCGCCGCTCGCCTGCTCCGTGAGGCGCGCGCGGCCGCGTCGCTCACCCACCCGAACATCGTAGGCGTGTTCGACGTGGGCGAGATTGACGGGCGCGTCTACCTCGCGATGGAGTACGTCATCGGCAAGACGCTCCGCGATCTGATGCGCGATCACGACATCGCGTGGCAGCGGCGCCTGCGATGGCTCGTCGAGGTCGCGCGCGCGCTCGGCGCGGCGCACCGCGAAGGCCTCGTCCACCGCGACATCAAGCCCGAGAACGTGATGGTGCGCGACGACGGGCTCGTGAAGGTGCTCGACTTCGGGATCGCGCGCCGCACCGCCGCGCCGGTCGACCCCACGGGCAAGACCGAGCAGGCCCACATCGGGACGCTCACCGGAAAGGGCCTCGTCGTCGGCACGCCGATGTACATGGCGCCCGAGCAGCTCAAGGGCGGCGATCCCGACACGCGCACCGATCAGTTCGCGTGGGGCGTGATGACGTACGAGGTCCTCAGCGGCGAGAGGCCGTGGCCCGAGAAGAGCGATTTGCTCGCGTCGGTCGCGACGATCCTCACCGAGGATCCGAAGTCGCTTCGAAAGCACGCGCCCGAGCTCCCTCCGTCGGTCGAGGCGACGGTCGCGCGGACGCTCTCGCGAAACCCGGACGATCGCTTCGAGTCGATGGACGAGATCGCCGAGCTGCTCGATCCGCTCGCGGTGCGCTCGGGGCCGTCGATGGAGTCTTCGCGCTCGACGGCGCGCGCCGAGCGGATCTCGGCGCGCGAGCTGCCGCACTCGCAGGCGAAGCCGACCGACGATCACAAATCGACGAAGCAGGTGATGGTCACGGCGAAATCGCCGGAGCACCCGCTCGCGCCGAAGCCGCAGGAGCGCCCGCGGAGGCGGTGGCCGTTCGTCGCGGGCATCGCGGTGACGCTCGTCGGCGTCGGGGTCTACGCGAAGGTCCACAAACCGGGCGGCCCGTCGCCGATACCGACCGCGTCGAACAGCGCTCAGCCGATCACGTCGAGCACGGCGGCGCCGACCCTCACCGACAACGCCGACGCTCTCGCCGCGTATCGAGAGGGCGTCCAGCAGTGGCGCGACGGGTCCGAGAAGCGGAGCGCCGCGAGCCTGAAGCGCGCGCTCGAGCTCGATCCGTCGTTCGCGGCCGCGCACCTCGAGCTCGCGATCCAAGAGCTCACGGACGGCGCTCAATCGCGCGCGCAGGAGCACTATCAAAAGGCGTACTCGCACCGCGATCGATTGGGCCCGCGCGACGCCGAGCTTCTCGGCGCGATCGATCCGCTCGTTCGCGCGTCCGCCGATCTCGACACGGCGAAGGCGAAGCTCGAGCGCGCCTCGGCGAAGATGAAGAAGGAGCCGGTCTTCGACTACCTCCTCGGCTACGTCCACGACATGCGCATGGAGTACGAGGACGCGCGGAGCGACTACGAGCACGCGTTCGCGCGCGACGCCGCGTTCATGCCCGCGCTCGTCGCGAAGGGGCACGTGCTCCTCCAGCTCGGAAACCCGGACGCGGCGCTCGAGGCGTACGGCAAATGCATCCGCGCATCGTCGGCGGCGGCGATGTGCCTCGAGCAGCGCATCTATCTGCTGCGTGATCGCGGCGAGTGCGAGTCGATGGAGGCGGACGCGCGCGCGTGGCAGGCGGTCGAGCCGGACGCGCCCGAGCCGAGCTACTGGGTCGCGGCGTCGCTCATGGCGAAGGGCTCGCCGCCGCAGAGCGTGCAGATCGCGCTGCAGCGCTCGTGGACCGCGCGCAAGGACGATCGCGCCGAGAACGAGGCGGAGGACACCGCGAACCTCGCGCTCGCGCAGGGCGATTTCGTGACGGCCGAGCGGGCGACGGCCGATTGGGATCGCGCGCTCACGCGGCAGGAGCTCGTGCTCCACTCCGAGACGCAGCAGCAGCTCGCGTACATCGCGTACGAGACCGGTGACGCGCCGAAGGCCGCGCGCGTCGCGGACGGCTTCATGAAGATCCTCCCCGCGCTCACGCCGAGCCCGGTGGGCAACGACCCGTCGATCTGGACCGCGGAGTATCTGTACCGCGCGAGCCGCATCACCAAGACGGAGCTCGAAGACAAGCGAAAGGCTTGGCTCAAGGACCAAGAGGCGAACCGCACGCAGAAGGAGAACGAGCGCCTCGCGCCGTTCCGCTGGGTGCAGATGTACGCGGGCTTCGCGGAGACGCTCGACGAGGCGAAGTACGCGCTCGACAACCAGAAGGACTTCTTGCCGCTCCCGCCCGAGTCGCGACGCCCGGCGATGTTCGACGCGCAGCTCGGAAAGACGTACGCGCTCGCGGGGCTCAACGACGACGCGCTGCCGCCGCTCCGCGCGGTGACGAAGGCGTGCATCGCGCTCGGCCACCCGATCGTGCAGACGCGCTCGTTCTACTTCCTCGGCATGGCGCTCGAGAACAAAGGCGATCTCGACGGGGCTCGGAAGGCCTACCAGACCGTCGTCGATCGATGGGGCAACGCGAAGCCGCGCAGCAGGACGGCCGAAGAGGCGAAGAAGCGCCTCAAGCAGCTGGAATGATCCAGCGCACTGCGTCGTCCGCGCAGCGAGCCCGGACGCCGACATACGGCGAGCGATTCTTGGCGATCGGCGATCGATGGGTCTACAAGGTCGATTTGCTCGTGCCGCACCAAACCCTCACGCTGACGACCTGCGCGGACGCTTGCGCCTTCGGTCGAGCGACGGATTTCTCCGGCTCCATTTCGCGCGCGTGCGTCCGGCACTGATGGATCTCGCGCGCGCGTTTCCGGCGTTCGACGAGGCGCGCATCGTCCATCGCGGCGACGGCCTGCTCGTGGTCGACAAGCCCGCGGGCGTTCCGTCGCAAGCGGCGGATCCGGAGGTGCCGGATGACTTGCCGTCGCGCCTGCGAGGCCTCGCCGAGTACCTCGGGACGCACCAGCGCCTCGACGCCGAGACGAGCGGGCTCGTGCTCTTCACGACCGAGCGCTCCGCGAACGCGTCGATCGCCGAGCAGTTCGAGAAGCGCCGCATCAAGAAGACGTACGTCGCTTGCGTCGAGCTTCGCGGAGCGAGCCCATTTCGCGGCAAGGGCGAGGTGCGCCTCGAGGACGTCATCGACGGGAAGAACGCCGTGATGCGCGCGCGCGCCGTCGAGCGGCGAGGGGAGCGCGCGCTCCTCGAGATCGACCTCGAGACGGGGCGCACCCACCAGGCGCGCATCCAGCTCTCGCGCGCGAAATCGCCTGTCGCCGGGGACGCGCTCTACGGAGGCGCTCCCGCTCCGCGACTGATGCTCCACGCCGCGGCCCTCGAGGTCACCGCGCCGAGCGGAAAGAAGCTCCACCTGCGCGCGCCGGTGCCGCCCGAGATGCGCGAGTGGCTCGAGCACGGCGATCGTGGCGCGCGCGTGTTCGACGACGAGGGCGCGCTGCGCTCCGCGCTCGGGCTCGCGTTCGAGCGGCGGTGGGGCCTGCTTCGAGCGATGCCGGAAGCGCGCGCGACCGACGTGATGCGCCTCGCGAACGACGAAGGCGACGCGCTCCCGGGGCTGACCGTGGACCATTACGCGGGCTTCGCGGTCGCGAGCTTCACGGGCGAGCTCGCGGAGCCGGAGCACCAGGCTCGCCGCGCGCGCGCGCTCGACGCGATCGCGTCGTTCGGGTTCGACGGCGTCTACGAGAAATCGCGCCCGAAGCACTCGAGCGCCGTGGGACCTGCCGCGCGGGAAGCGCTCGCGCCGCGCGCGCCGTCGCGAGGCTCGGCGGCATCGTCGCCGCTCGTGGTGCACGAAGAGGGCGTCCCGTATTTCGTGAAGCTCGACGACGGGCTCGCGACGGGCTTCTACGCCGACCAACGAAAGAACCGGCGCCGCGTACGGCAGGTGGCGGGGGGAGCGCGCGTGCTCAATCTGTTCTCGTACACGTGCGCGTTCAGCGTCGCGGCCGGGCTCGGCGGCGCGACGCGCGTCGTGAGCGTCGACGCGTCGGCGTCGTTCCTCGAGCGCGGGCGCGAGAACGTCATCGGCGCCGGCCTCGACGTCGCGACGCACGATTTCGTCGCGATGGACGCGCGCGCATGGCTCGAGCGCGCCGCGCGAAAGAACGAGCGCTTCGACGTGATCATCCTCGACCCGCCTAGCTTCGGCACCGCGGGCCGCCGATCCGCAGGCGGTCGCTTCTCGATCGCGACCGATTTCGTCCCGCTCTGCGCGCTCGCGATGCGCGTGCTCTCGCCGCACGGTCAGATGCTCGCGAGCATCAACTACCGAAAGACCACGCAAAACGATTTTCGCCACGCCGCTGCGCGCGCGGCGCGTGAGGCCGGCGTCGACGCCGCGGTCCGCGACCTGCCACCGCCGCTGGATTTCCCGGCCCGCGGAGAGTCCCATTTGAAGGCCGTCTGGGTCGTCTCGAGGCGAGTGTAAGGTCTGCCGTTTCGCCGCGTTTTCCCTTCACAACGGAGGAAATCGCGCCATGGGCATTCGCAACGTTCTGGGCCTCTTGTCGTCGACGGTGCTTCTCGCGGCTTGCGGCGGTGGCGCCGAATACGCCAAATCGAGCTACGCGCCGTCCAACTACGGCGGCACGAGCGCGCCGGGCGTTGCGGCCGACTACGGCGGCGGCTCGAGCGCCCACATGGAGGCGACGCAGAGCCCGACGACGTCCTCGCGCACTCCGTCGAACGACGGCGACTCGCGACAAGCCCTCAACCCGGCGCCCGAGCGCCCAGGCCTCGGCACGGGCTGGGGCGAGACGCGCGTCTCGCACGTCCACGAGGTCACGTTCGATCGTGACGGCTCGACCCCGTTCGCCGTAGGCATGCTCCACTACAACGACCGCGCCGGCGTCGAGGCGCTCGCGTCGTATCACCAGGCCGTCGCGGGCGGCTTCCTCCACGAGGTCCCCGAGGCCGGCGGCGCGATCACCGTCGCCATCGTCGACCAGAACGGCTCGCCGCTCGACGCGCTCAAGGTCGGCGATTGCACGTACGTCATCGGCCACGACGGCGAGCGCTATTCGATCGTGATGACGAACCACACGAACCACCGCTTCGAGTCCGTCGCGACGGTCGACGGCCTCGACGTCGTCAACGGCCACCCCGCGTCGCTCGAATACCGCGGCTACATCCTCGGCCCGTTCGCGCGCATCGAGGTCGACGGCTTCCGCCAGTCGCAATCGGCCGTCGCCGCGTTCCGCTTCTCGCGCGTCAGCGAGTCGTACGCCGCGCAGACGAGCGGCGACCGCAACGTGGGCGTCATCGGCGTCGCGTTCTTCAGCGAGCGCGGCGACTCCTTCACGCCGTGGACGCTCGACGAGCTCCGCACGCGCGACACCGCCAACCCGTTCCCCGTCGACCTCCGCTTCGCCCAGCCCCCGCGTTGATCAGAAGCCGTGACCCGCACATCGCGCGCGCAAAGCCGCTATGCTGCGAACGTGCGCCGCTTGGTCCCCTTGCTCGTTCCGCTCGCGTTCGCTTGCGGCGGGGACGACAACAAGACCGACGGCGGCACGGACGCGACGCTCGACGTAGGGCCCGACGCCGCCGAGGACGTCGCGGACGTCGCGGTGGACGTGCCGCCCGAGCGGGCCATTTGGGTCGCGAGCGCGACGACGCTCTACAAATTCGATCCCGCGACGCACGTCATCACGCGCATCGCCGATTTCGACTGCAGCGGCGAGCCGATGATTGACCTCGCGATGAACGCGAACGAAGAGCTCTTCGGCATCACGAGCGAGTCGGTCATGCGCATCGACAAGGTCACCGGCGTCTGCACGGGGATCGCGCGCGGCGCGCAGAACCTCCCTTACGCGACGGCGTTCGTGCCCGCGGCCTCGCTCGACGCGGGCGCGGAGAAATGGCTCGGCTACAAATACTCGACGTACAGCGCGATCGACCCGGACTCGGGCGCGCTCTCGTTCGTCGGCGCGCTCGGCAACGACGCGGGCAACCTCCAGGCGTCGGGCGACATGGTCTCGCTCGCAGGCGGAAAGACGTACCTCACGGCGTTCGACCTGAACCCTCAGGCCGGCGACGCGATCATCGAGATCGACCCGAACACCGGCGCCGCGACGCGAGTCGACGGGTTCACCGGCGCGTCCGAGCTTCGCGGCATCGCGCAGTGGGGCGGCGTCCTCTTCGTGTTCACGGGCCTCGGGCGCGTGTACTTCGCGCAAATCAGCGACGCGGGCGTGAACCTCAAGAGCGTCGCGATCACGTACGACCTCGGCGACGCGGGCGCGAGCGACGCCGGGGCGAGCGACGCGGGCGATGCGGCCGTGGACGCCGACGCGAGCAGCGGCCCGTTCTACATCCAGTTCCGTGGCGCGGCCGTCACGACGCGCGCCCCGACGCAGTGACAGTGACTCACTTCAAATAAATGTTCGCGCCCCACGTGTGCTCGTGGCCGGCGCCGTCCTTGTTGTCGATCACGTAGGGCATCCACGTGATGTTCGGCTGCTTCGTCACGGTCACCGTGACGTGCGCGGTCTGGCCGTCGTTCATCGTCGTCTTGTCGAACGAGAACGCGAGCGTCGCGCCCGCGCCGAATCGCGGGCCGTAGTCTTGTCCGCCGATCGTCCAATCGCTCATCGTCCCGTCGCTGAAGCCCTGGAGCTCGATCGTCGCGCTCTCACCGACGCCGAGGTAGACCGTCTGCTTGCCGCTCTCGACGGCCGTGTTGAAATACGGATGGTCCGTGGGCGCGATGACGCACGGATCGTGGCCCGCGAGCGCGCTCACGTTGGACCACCCGCGCTGCACGGTGAACGGCGCGCCGCCGTCGACCGCCACGCTCATGACGTCGTAGAGCCCGCCCCACGGGTGATCGCAGAGATCGCCGACCTCGTCGCCGTAGTACTCCCAGGACCAATCCTGCATCACCCAGCCGCGCACTTTTCCCGGGTTCGCGTCGGTCGCGGCCTCGATGAGCTCGTGGCTCGTCGCCTGCGTGATGAACGGCTCGCCCGAGCAACGCGGCTCGATCGCGTATGCGCCCTCCTGCGTTCCGCCGTCGGGCAGCGCGAACGTGCCCGAGTAGTGGTACGCGCCGAAGTTGCTGCAGCTGTGATCGCCGTCGAAGGAGATGCTCGTCCCCGAGGGGAAGTAGATGACGTAGATGGTCTGGGCGTCGGGCGGCGGGAAGGTGCCCGCCGTGATGTGGCTCTGGATGAACTGGAAGACGCTCGAACCGGCGCCCGTGTCGGTGTCGACGAGCGACGCGGGCGCGGTCTCGTTCAAGACGACGTGACCGCCGCTCGTGCCCGGTCCGATGCACGCGCCGTTCGGGAGCTCGCAGTACTCCGACGTCGCCTGCTTCCACCACTCCGTCTGCGTGATCGTGTCGTCGAGCTCCTGCATGCGCGTGATGAGGTTCGCGTCGTCGCTCGCGAAGCTCACGGTGATGACCTTGACCGACGTGAGCAGGTGGCCGCCGAGGTAGTCGACGACCGGCATGCGCGCGTAAGGCGGGAGCGGCGCGAGGTAGTGATCGACGGGGACGTCGGGCGCGACGTCCGGCGCAGAGGACTCGACGGAGGCGTCGTGCGCGTCGATCCCGGCGTCGGCGGACGCGTCGGGCACGTCGCCACCTCCTCCGCACGCGAGTGCGAGAGCGGCGCACGAAGCGAGAGCGCCGCACGTCGCAAAGCGCATGGTCGCATTCTGCGCTCACGGTCGCGCTGGGTGCAAGCGCCGCGTGAGTCGCGACGCCGATCCTGCTACATACCGCCGGCTTTGATTCGCCTCGACTCCGTCACCAAACAACACGGCAAGCAGATCCTCTTCCTCGACGCGTCATGCGCGCTCAATCGTGGGGAGAAGGTCGGCCTCGTCGGCCCGAACGGCGCCGGCAAGTCCACCATTTTCCGCATGATCATGAAGGAGGAGCAGCCCGACGGCGGCTCCGTCGCGATCGATCGCGGCACGACGGTCGGCTACTTCAGCCAGGACGTGGGCGAGATGAGCGGCAAGAGCGTCGTCGCCGCGACGCTCGACGGCGCGGGCGAGGTGAGCGAGGCGGGACAGAAGCTCCACGAGCTCGAGCACGAGCTCGCCGACCCGGCGAACGCGGACAAAATGGAAGAGCTCGTCGAGCACTTCGGCGAGGCGCAGGCGCGCTTCGAGGAGCTCGGTGGCTACGCGCTCGAGGCGGGCGCTCGAGAGATCCTCGCGGGCCTCGGCTTCTCGAACGAGGTCATGGACGGCGACGTCGGCGCCCTCTCCGGCGGGTGGAAGATGCGCGTGGCGCTCGCGCGCATCCTCTTGATGAAGCCCGACGCGATGCTCCTCGACGAGCCGACGAACCACCTCGACATCGAGTCGATCCTCTGGCTCGAGAATTTTCTGAAGCAGTACGAGGGCGCGCTCATGATGACCTCGCACGATCGCGAGCTCATGAACCGCATCGTGTCGAAGATCGTCGAGATCGACGGCGGCGAGCTCACCGTCTTTTCGGGCAACTACGAGTTTTACGTGAAGCAGCGCGCGATGCTCGACGCGCAGCAGGAGAGCGCGGCCGCGCGCCAGCAGGCGATGCTCGCGAAGGAGGAGGCGTTCATCGCGCGCTTCAAGGCGCGCGCGAGCCACGCGGCGCAGGTCCAGTCGCGCGTGAAGAAGCTCGAGAAGATCGAGCGCGTCGACCCGCCGAAGCGAAGGAAGAAGCTCCGTTTCGATTTCCACGACTCCGCCGCGCTCCGGCGAGGACGTCGCGAAGGCCGACGGCGTGCGCAAGGCGTACGGCTCGAACGTCGTCCACGACTCGCTGGACTTTCTCGTGCGGCGCGGCGAGCGCTGGTGCGTCATGGGCGTCAACGGCGCGGGAAAATCCACGCTGCTGAAGCTCGTCGCGGGCGCGGCCCAGCCCGACTCGGGCCGCGTGTCGGTCGGCGCGAGCGTGAAGATGGCGTACTTCGCGCAGCACGCGATGGAGGTCCTCGACGAGAACAAGTCCGTCTGGGACACGCTCGTCGACAAATTTCCCCACGCGTCGATTGGCTCGCTCCGCACGCTCGCGGGCGTCTTCGGCTTCTCCGGCGACGACGTCGAGAAGAAGACGCGCATCCTCTCCGGCGGCGAGAAGGCGCGCCTCGTGCTCGCGCAGATGCTCTACGACCCGCCGAACTTCCTCGTGCTCGACGAGCCGACCAACCACCTCGACATCGACACGAAAGAGATGCTCATCGAAGCCCTCAAGAATTACGAAGGAACGATGCTCTTCGTCTCACACGACCGGCATTTCCTGCGGGCCCTCTCGAACCGCGTGCTCGAGCTGGGACCGAAGGGCGCGCACAAATACGGCGGCGGCTACTCGGAATACGTGGACGAGACGGGGGCCGAGGCTCCTCAGCGTCCGATGTAGGTGGTCACTCGACCGACCATTTCCACAGCCACGTTTACGTTGATACACTCTTAGCGTGGGGTGGCATGCAACCCTCGCTGCGATCGTGCTGGTGTCGTCCGGATGCGCGACGATCGCTGGCATTGATCAATTCTCGGAGGGACCGTGCGCCGGCGGCGACTGCGACGGGAGCGTCGGCGCGGACGCGAGCGGTGACGCGAAGCCTCCACCGAACGACGTGAACGTCGGCGACGCGCCCAAGGATCAGAGCAGCGGCGGTGACGCGAGCGACGGCGGACAGACGAACGACACGGGCCCCACGAACGACGCGAGCGACTCGGGCTGCGGCGCCACGAACACGATCACCAACTGCAGCGGGTGCGGTCTCGCGTGCGACGTCGTCCACAGCAACAGCCCGTCGTGCAATGGCGTGACGTGCGGATACCAGAGCTGCCACCAGGGCTACTCCGACTGCAACACGACCGCGCCCGACACGGACGGCTGCGAGTGCAACACGCCCGCGTGCTGCGGCAGCTCGTGCCAGACGACGCACTCGAACGGCATCGGGGAGAGCTATTACGACTGCGTCGCGCAGGGCACGTTCAACTCGACGCAGGGGTCGGAGGCCTGCGGCGCATACACGAACAACCAAGGCGCTTGCAGCACGTTCTCGTGCACCGGTCCGGGCAGCAACCTGGTCGTGTGTGGCACGGCCAACGGCGCCTGCGTTTGCTGGGATTACTCGGGCTCGAACGTCGGGCACGTCAAGTCATCGACGACGACCTCCTGCTTCTGCCCGGGTAGCTCGGATCCGTCATGGAACTAAGGGCAGAGGCGATGGAACCCACGATGGAGCGCCCGTCGCCGCTGGTTCCCGGCTACTACCTCGATCGCTACGAGCTCTTGTGTCCGATCGCCGAGGGCGGCATGGCCTCGGTCTGGGTGGCGCGCCTCCAAGGCAAGCACGGCTTCGAGAAGCTCTTCGCCATCAAGACGATCTTGCCGCAGCACGCGAGCGACGCGCGGTTCCAACAGATGTTCCTCGACGAGGCGCGGCTCGCGTCACGCATCGAGCACACGAACGTCGCGCAGATCCTCGATCTCGGCGAGCAGCACGACATCCTCTACATCGTGATGGAGTGGGTCGACGGCGAGTCGCTGTCGCGCCTCTATCGCACCGTCAAGAAGAAGAACCTCGCGATGCCGCAGAACGTGCTCCTGCGCATCATCGCGGACGCGTGCGGGGGCCTCCACGCGGCGCACGAGCTCACGGGAGCGGACGGAAAAACGCTCAACGTCGTCCACCGCGACGTGACGCCGCAGAACATCCTCGTGAGCGCGCTCGGCGTCGCGCGGCTCATCGACTTCGGCATCGCGAAGGCGCGCGACCGGCTCGGCGAGGACACGAACGCGGGCATGCTCAAGGGCAAGATCCACTACATGGCGCCCGAGCAGGCGACGGGCGGCGACGTGGATCGGCGAACGGACGTGTTCGCGATCGGCGCGGTGCTCTATCGAATGCTCGCGCACGCGCCGGCCTTCGACGCCGCGAGCCCGACGCTGCTCCTCCAGCGATTCGGCACGAAGCAGCCCGCCGCGCCGCTCCCGTCGACCGTGCACCCAGCGGTCGCGCAGCTCGTGATGCGCGCGCTCGCGCTCGACCCGAGAGATCGGTTCGCGACCGCCGCGGAGCTCCAAACCGCGATCGAAGGCGCGATGGTCCAGGCCAAGCTGACGTGCACGACCGGCGAGGTCGCGCGCTTCGCGAAGGAGCACCTCGCCGAGCCGGTCAAGCAGCGACGGGACTCGATCGAGCTCGCGATCAAGGCGGCCAAGGAGCGACAGCGCATGCGCGAGCTGCTCAAGCCACCGCCCAGCGAGGCGACGGGCGTGGGTGGGAGCGGGCCGCACTCGTCCTCCGGCGTGATGCCGCTCGGAGCGTCCGCGGCGCTCGACGCGATCCCGATCGAGATCGAGGCGCCGTCGAACCGCAAGCGCACGATCGCGATCGCCGTCGGGTGCCTCGCCCTCGGGGCGATCGCCGCGGTCGCGATCGTGAAGTCGACGCACCGTGAGCCGCCCAAGGCCGCGGTCGCTGCGCCGTCGGTGAGCACGATCGTGGTCTACGAGCCGGCCGCAAACACGTACCAACCGATCAAGTCCGTCGGGATCGACGAGCTCCCGAAGACGCAACCGAGCGCCACGACGACCGCGCCGATCGCCACGGCGAAGCCGACATGGACGAAACCGGCGGCCACCACCGCGGGCCACAAGCACAGGGTGAACGATGGGTTCTAGGTCGCGCCTCGTCGCGCTCGCGCTGGCGTTCTCGAGCGCGCTCGCGGCTCCTGCGTTTGCCGACCCGACGGCGCAAGAAAAAGAGACCGCGCGAAACCTGATGGAAGAGGGGCGCGATCTCCGCGACGACAAGAAGGACCTGAAATCCGCGCTCGATCGCTTCAAGGCCGCCGACCAGATCATGCGCGTGCCGACGACGGGGTTCGAGGTCGCGACGACCGAGGTCGCGCTCGGGATGCTCGTCGAGGCGCGCGAGGTGCTCGCGCGCATCACCGCGTCGCCGCCGCAGAAGGGCGAGCCGCCTCAGTTCAAGGAGGCGCGCGTGAAGGCGCAGAAGCTCGATGACGAGATAGCCTCGCGCATCGCGACGTTGGTCGTCTCGCTGAGCAAACCGGACCCGAGCGCGACGATCCTCATCGACGGCGTCGCGCTCCCGCCGTCGCTCGTCGGCCTCCCCGCGCGCGCCAACCCCGGCCACCACGTGATCCTCGCGAGCACGAAGAGCATGGAGGGCCGCGAAGAGGTCGACCTCCGCGAGGCCGAGAAGAAGGAGATCACGATCACGCTCGAGGCGCGCGGCGTCGAGCACGAGACGATCGCTACGGAGCCCACGCCACCGAAAGAGCAACCGCACGGGAGCGGCGCGCGCACGTTCGGCTTCGTCATGCTCGGCATCGGCGGCGCGGCGCTCGTCGGGGCGGGCATCACGGGCGTGCTCACGTTCACGACGCAGTCGGACCTCACGACGAAGTGCCCGAATCACATCTGCGGCCCGGACGCGCACGACGAGCTCTCGATGGCGAACACCGTCGCGCTCGTGTCGACCGTCTCGTTCATCGCGGCGGGCGTGTGCGGCGTCGCGGGGCTCGTCGCGATCCTCGTCGGCAAGCCGAGCGCGCCCGCGCAGCAGACGAGCGCGCGCGTCGTTCCGTGGATCTTGCCGGGCTCGGCCGGCTTGAGCGGCACGTTCTAGCGAAATCGCTTCGACATCGCGGTCGCGAGGCCTTCCTTCGCGACGTCCTTCAGCACGCTCCCGTGACCGGGCATGAGGTGCTTGAAGTCGCGCTCCGCGAGCCGCTCGAAATCGCGGCGCACGCCGAGGCCTTGCTGCTTGAGCCAAGGGCCGCCGATGATCGTCGGACCGAACCCCATGAGCGGCAGCATCATGCGGGCCATGAGGCTGCAGCCGTCGACGCTCGTCCAGTGTTGGTACGCGTCGGCGGTGAGCAAGATCCCGCCCTCGCGCCCGAGCAAGATCATCGCCTCGGAGCGCTTGGCCTGCTCGAAGACGAACACGTCGCCGTCCGAGATGGGCGAGCTCCCCGGCGCGAGC
This sequence comes from uncultured delta proteobacterium, assembly GCA_963839305.1. Classification (GTDB taxonomy): domain Bacteria; phylum Myxococcota_A; class Polyangia; order Polyangiales; family Polyangiaceae; genus DASXHD01. The sequence continues at coordinate 1,802,185 of CAWIUL010000010.1, read as the reverse complement.
GTCTGGTCCGTCTTCGGCACGCCAGGCGTGCTCGCGACGGACCAGAACGTCGCCGCGTATCGATCGAGGACGTACGCGTCATCGACGCCGTGATTTCCGCCGATGCGGACGACGTGCTTCACCTTGCCGAGCTTGTCGAGCTCGGCTTCGCCCTCGGGCGATAGGCGCATCGAGCTGACGAGGACGAGCTCGTCGCCTTGGCGCACGACGAACATGTTCCTCGTGATCGAGAGGCCGGGCGCCATGCGCATGCCGCCCGTGACCATGAAGACGTCGGGGAAGATTTCGGTGATGGGGCCGTGCTTTTCGGCGGGTCGGAACTCGGGCATCGCGCCGAGCATACTCGAAGGCCGAATCAGGGCGCCGAGGCTGGGATCACGACGGCCGTGGGCGCGGCGACGGACCCGCCGGCGGTCTGCCCTGCCTGTCCGTTCGTGTTGTCGCCCCAGCACAAGAGCGAGCCGGGCGCCTGCGCGGAGTCGCTCGGGAGGTGTCCGATGACGCAGGTGTGCGCGCCGCCGAGCGCGATCTTGCCGACGTCCTTGACGCCCGCGATCGCGTCGATGTTCGCGCCGTGTCCTTGACCGAAGCACCAGAGGAGACCGTCGGTGTCGACGACGCACGTCTCGCTCGCGCGCGCGACGACGACGTTCGCGATCGCGTTCTGGGGAAGCGCGATCGGCGTCATGCCGGTCGGGGAGATGGTCGCGGCCGCAGACGTCGGGCTCGCCTGGTGGACGTCGTTCTTTCCGAAGCAGAAGAGCTGATGCGGCGGGTCGGTGACGAAGCACGTGTGCGCGTCGCCCGCGGCGATCGAGGCGACCTTCTGCGGTGACGCGATCGCCGCGGCAGGCGTCGTGATCGTCTTGCCGCTCGGCCCCGACTCCGTCGACGCGTTGTCGCCGAAGCAAAAGAGCTCGGGACCGCCCGAAGGGAGCGGCGACGCCGCGACGCACCCGTGGACCGCGCCGAGCGCCACGGAGGTGACGTCGTGGAAGAGGACGTCCGTGTCGGTCGTGTCGACCGCGGAGGTCGCGCCGACCGTGCAGCCGCCGGTGTCGTAGAGGTCCGACTCGCAGCTCGTGTTGTCACCGAAGCACGCGACCTTGCCGCCGCTGCTCCGGACGACGCACGTCGACGTCGCGCCGACCGCGACCGAGCTTCCGGTGACCACGCCGGCCTGGTAGTCGAGCGCCACGAGCGGCGTCGCGATGTTCGAGCCGAGGTTTCCTTGGCCGCACTGAGCGTGCGAGTCGTCGCCCCAGCACCAGACCTGCTTCTGGATGTCGATCGCGCACGTGTGCGCTGCGCCGTGGCCGCTCGCGATCGAGAGGAAATTCGGGGACGACCCCGCGCCGTTCGCGGTCACGGCGAGCACGCCCTGCTTGGTCGCGCCGAGCGCGGCGTCCGCGCCGAAGCAGTACGTCACGTACTGCCCGCCGTAGGCGACGATGGTGCACGTGTGCTGTGCGCCGGCCGCGACGTCGACGAGCGTCGGCGTGGGAGGCGCGGTCTCCTTGATGAAGTAATCGGGCGCGACGTCTGGCGCGGACGCGTCGGTGCCGGCATCGGGCACCGCGGGCTCGTTGCTGCTGCAAGCGAAGACGAGCACGGAAGCGAGGAGGTACGCGCGCATGCCCAGAGGATAGCGCTCACTCGAGCGAGGCGAGGTCGATCTTCGGCCCGTGAAAGCGGCCGCGTGCGAAGACCACGTACGCGAGGACGATCGCGACGGCGATCCCGGCGATGAGCTCTCCATAGACCTGGTTCGGCGGGATCGCGAAGCAGACGAGAACGAACGCGCAATACACCACGGCGCCGAGCGCGACGATCGGGCCCGTGCGCGCGAGGTGGAACGGGCCGAAGCGGACCCATCTCTTGCGGAGGCGCGCGACGAGGCCGAGCGCGATGGGCGCGCCGTAGGAGAGATAGAGCGCGGTCGTCGCGAGTGAGGTGACCGCGTCGAAGACGGCGTCGCTGAAGCGGCTCGTGACGAGGACGAGCACGCACGGAAGGATCACGGCGAGCGCGATCGCCGGAGGAGGCGTCTTGAAGCGTGGGCTCACGCGGCGGATGAACCGCGAGAAGGGAAGGCCGTCGTCGCGCGCGAACGCGTAGAACGTCCGCGACGCGCTCGTCACGGAAGAAAGGCCGCAGAACCACATCGCGACGATCGCCCCGCCCATCGCGACGCGGCCCGCGCGCTCACCGAGCGCGCCGCGCAGGATCGCGAGCGCTGGATCGTCATCGCCCGCGATCTTGGGGAGATCGCCGATGGCGAGCGTGAGCGCGCAGACGAGCGCGTACCCGGCGATCGCGCTCACCGCGACCGACGAGATGATGCCGCGCGGCGCGCGCGTCTCGGGCTCGTGCGTCTCCTCGCTCGCGTGAGCGGACGCGTCGAAGCCCGTCATCGTCCACATGCCGAGCGTGAGCGCGTTCAAGAACCCGAGGAGGTACGCGTGGTCCTCGCGCATCGTGAAGCCGCCGTGCGCGAGGAACGACACCGGCTGCGCGCGCCCGAAGATCGCGAGCAGCGCGACGAGCACGACCACGCCGACGACGTGCACCGTCGCGGAGAAATCGTTGAGCCACGCGACGAGCCGAATCGAGCGCAGGTTGATGAGCGCGTGCGTCGCCATGATCGCGAAGAACAGCGGCAGGCGCGCGCCGTCCCCGAACGAGAGCGTCGACGCGAGCGACTTCGCGCACGCAAAATCGATCGCCGCGACGATCGCGACCTGACCCACGAGGTTGGTCGCTGCGACCATCCATCCCGCCGCGGGCCCGCCGAGGAGCGCCGACCAGTGATAGAGCGCACCCGCCGTGGGGAACGCGCTCGCGAGCTCGGCCATGGCCAAAGCGACGACGAGCGTCCCCCCGCATACGATCGGCCATCCGACGCCGAGGCCCGCGGGGCCTGCAGCTTGGATCGCGATCTTGTACGTCGAGAAGACGCCCGTCAGAACGCTGATGATCGAAAAGCTAAGGGCGAAGTTGGAGAAGCCGCCCATGCTGCGCAGGAGCTCCTGCGCATAACCGAACTTCTTGAGTTGGGTCTGGGCGGCTTCGTCCGTCACTTACTTGAGAAGTGATTACTTCTTCGCCGGCGGCTTCGCGCTGCCCGCCGGGCCCGCGCTGCCGCTGCCCGCCGGAGCCGCACCCGGCATCGACTTCATCGAAGCGTCCGCCGCAGCGACCGCCGCGGTGAGCTTCTTGTCTTTCTTGTCCACGCAAGCCTTGAAGCCGCCGGTCGCGCCCGACGTGTCGGCCGCGGGGGCCTTCTCCGTGACGAGCTTCTTCTGGTCGTCCGAGAGCTTCGAGTACTCGCTGTTCCAGGTCTGGTAAGCGGCCGCGTTGTCCTTGGTGAACTTCGTGAGCGCGGTCGTGATCGCGTCGCACTTCGTCTCCTTGCCGGTCTCGAGCGCCATCCAGGCCGCATCGGCCGTCTTGCGCGCGTCGGTTGCCGCGGTGAACGACGCGGGGAGCGTCGGCGCGGGTGGGGTGGTGGCGGTCGCCGTGGCGGTCGCCGTCGCGCTCGCCGTGGCGGGCGGAGTCTCGGTCGTGCTCGCCGTTGCCGACGGGGTGTTGCTACCACCGCCTTCGGACGATCCGCCGCCGCATGCGAATGCGACGAAACCGGACGATGCCAAGGTGGCGGCGATGACGAATTTCCACGTGCTGTTCCTCATTGAGCTTCTCCTGGGACGCGCCATTACTGCACTTGCTAGGATGAATCAATGAAACGCTTCAGCCAGGGGTGGTTTTGGGGGCTCGGAGCGGTGTTCTTCGCCTGTCCGGCGCTGGCCGCCGATTTGACCGTCGGCGTCGTCTCTTCCAGCCAAAAAGTGCGGCCCGCGGACAACCCGACGCTCGCGCAGACGGCCTCCATCAAGGCCGCTCGGAACGAGTTCGAGGCCTTTCAAATCATCGTCAAAGCGGGAGCGAGCGACGTCTCGCAAATCTCGGCGAAGGTGACGACGCCGTTCTCGATCGCGGCGGACGTGCGCCTCTACGCGGCCCGCTATTACGACGTTGGCGTCGCCTCGAACGACGACGGCGCCCCGGGTTTGTGGCCGGATCCGCTCGTTCCGGACGTCGACGCGTACTTCAACGAGAAGCGAAACGCGTTCCCGATGACCGTCACCGCGGGCCAAACCGGCGTCATCTGGGTCGACGTGCAGGTCCCGCCGGACGCGCCCCCCGGCGACTACACGGCGGCGATCGAGGTCGACGTTTCGGGGGTGATGCAGGCGACCGTCCCCGTGAGCCTCCACGTCGGGAATTTCTCGCTCCCTTCGACGGCGACGCTCGCGTCCGCGTTCGGCATGGGCTGGAACACGCCGCCGCTCGTCCACTGCGGGGGCGCGTTCCCGTATTGCGGCGGCGATCTCGACAAATCCAACGCGATCCGCGCGCTCTATCTGCGCGCGGCGCTCGATCACCGCTTCTCGATCTCGGCGACCGATTTCCAGCCGCCGTTCGGGGGCGATCAGGCGCCGTACGAGAAGTACGTCGTGCCGCTGATCCAGGGCACGGGACCGACGCGTCTGAAGGGCGCGAAGATCACGTCGGTCGAGCTCGACGGCGCGCCCGCCGAGTACGCGCAGTGGATCGCCTACGCGAAGACCAAAGCGTTCTTCGATCGGCTCTTCGCGTATCCGATCGACGAGCCGAACAACAACGCGTCGGCCTGGCAGACGTTCAGCACCGACTCGGACGCGCTCCACGCGGCGGATCCCAACGCGCTGATCATCCTCACGACCGCGATCCAGAACGCGCAGTCGTTCAACGCGGCCGACAAGATCGACATCATGTGCCCGGTGCTCGACGAGATGTACGGACGCCCCGACGGCACGTACCCGGGCGACAACCGCACGAAGTACGACGCGTGGCTCGCGACCAAATCGTCGAACAAGCTCTGGATGTACCAATCGTGCGATCAGCACGGCTGCGGAAACTGCGGCGATCCGTCGCCGGGCCCGGATTATTCGGGTTGGCCGGAGCGCGTCATCGACTCGACCGGCGTGCAAGATCGCGCGTTCGAGTGGTGGAGCTTCCTCGAGAACACGACGGGCGAGCTCTATTTCGAGACGACGTACCAGCTCGCGACCGCGTGGGACAACAACGGTCAGTGCGCGTTCAGCGGCTCGGGCGACGGCACGGTCTTCTACCCCGGCAAGACGAGCATCATCGGCGGCGCGGACGACATCCCCATCGAGTCGATCCGCATCAAGCTGATCCGCGAGGGCATGGAGGACTACGAGTACCTCGTTCAGGCGGCCGCGATCGATCCGAACAAGACGCGGCAGATCGCGCTCGCGCTCTTTCCGACGCCGTACCAGTGCAACCAGCCCGCGACCGCGCTCGAGAGCGCGCGCGATCAGCTGTTCGCGATGCTCGACAAACCCGGCTCGACGGGCGGAGATGGTGGCGGCACGAACGTCGACGGCGGGACCGGCGGCGACGCCGGGACGAACCCGAGCGGCGGCAGCAGCGGGTGCGGCTGCACGACGGCGGGATCCGCCTCGACGAACGGCGTCCTCGTCGCGCTCGGCGCGCTCGCGCTCGCGATCGTCAGAAGCGGCCGGACAGCATCGCGCCGCCGCCCTGGGCGCCGACGTACGGAGTGACGTTCCACGCGGCCGCGACCGGCTTCGACTTGGGCGCGACGAGGAACATCACGATGCCGCCCACGGCAAGCACGGCGCCGCCGATGAAGACGCCCGTGCCCACGTCCGCGAGCGTCTTGGCGCCGTTCGCGGTGGCTGCGTCGGATGCGCTCGTGCAGTGCGCGGTGGTCGTCCCGCCGTTGTCGTTGCACGAGCCCTTGGGCTGGAGCACCGACTGATAGTTGCTCTGCGCGACCGCGCCCATGACGACCGAGGCGCCCATCGCGACGAGCCCCACGCCCCCAACGACGATGCCCGCGACCTTCACGCCGCTCATTCCGGGGCTCGTTTCGGGTGCAGCCGTCGACGTCGCGGTCGCCGTCACGGTGGGCGTGGCGGTCGCGGTCGGCGTCACCGTCGGAATGGGCGTCGCGGTTCCGGTCGCGACGGGCGTCGCGCCCTTGCTCTCCTCGAGCTTCGGAATCGTGACCGTGACCGCTCCACTCTGAGCGGCCACGTCACCGGACCACTCGAAGGCGCGCCGCCCTGGCGCGCTCGCGACGATCACGTGGCGACCGCCGTCGATCGGGGAGGCGAGCCCGAAGAGCGCGCTCCCGACGACCTCGCCGTCACGCTTCACCTCGAGGCCCGAGACGTCGCCCGCGCCGGGCGCGAGCGCGATCGTCATCTTCGAGGGCGTGAGCCGGTCGGCGCGGGCCTTCGCGAGGGCCGCGCGGTTGTCGTGGCGCTGGTTCGCCATGTCCTCCGCTTGGCGGAACTGCGCCCACGCGCTCGCGATCTTGCCGCTGCGCTCGTAACACTCGGCGAGATAGAGCGCCGTGCCGATCGCGGGATCCTTCTTCTGGCTCTCGGCGAACTTCGGGCACGCGTCGGCGAGGTTGCCCGCGGCGAGCGCGCTCTTCGCGGAGTTGAAGAGCGCCTCGGCGTCCGCTTTGTCCTGCGCGGACTGCGCGAGCACGACGCCCGGCGCGCCGAGCACGCACGCGGCGAGGAGCAACACCGGAGCGCGTCGCATCAGTTGCGTCCTCCGAAGCCGGTCGTGTCGACGGGCGCGGTCTTGATGCGCGTGGACGATGACGTCGTGGGCCTGGCCGTCGGGCGCGTCCCGGCGCCGGTCGTGACGGGAGTCGTGGCGGTGGCGGTCACCGTGGCCGTGGCCGTGCCGTGCCGTCGCCGTCGCCGTGACCGTCGCCGTGCGCCGTGACCGTGCTCGTGCTCGTCGCCGTGCTCGTGCTCGTCGTCGTTGCCGTTGGCGCGCGCGTGCCCGGGGTCGGCGACGCGGGTCGCGTCAGTGCGAACACCACGGTGAGCACGCCGATCGCCGCGATCGTCGCGGTCGCGATCACGACGGGCAACCGCGACATCTTCGGGTGGAGCAGGTTCGCGGGAATTTGCGGGCGCGACGTCCCCCACGCCGCCGCGGTGCCGGCCGGCGCGGCCGGGGCCAGCGTGGACGGCGCCGCGACGCTGCTCGGTTGCGGCGCCGAGTCGCTCAGCTCGGTCTGTCCGAGCGCCGCGACCCCAGCGGACTGTCCCGGCGGAACGATCGAGACCGCGGAGGGCTCGTTCGTGATCGAGATCGCCTTGGGCTGCGTGTTGGAGAGGCGCACGATGCGCTCGACGGAGGTCTTCACCGAAGGCGGCCCGAACGGCTCGAGCGCGCGCGCGAGCTCGGCCACGTTCGTGTAGCGCTCCTCGGGCGTCTTCTTCAGGCACTTCACGATCACGTCTGCGAGACCGGCGGGCGCGCCCGGCAATTCGAGCGGCGAAGGCGCCGCGGTGAGCACGAGCGCGCAGAGCTCCGCGGTCGTGTTCGCGACGAACGACGGCGAGCCGGAGACGAGCTCCTGCAAGATGACGCCGAGCGACCAGATGTCCGTGCGTCGATCGACGTTCCTCGACGCGCGCATCTGCTCGGGCGACATGTAGAGCGGCGAGCCGACGATCGCCGTCGTGTTCGTCACGGTCTGATCGCGCGCGCCCGTGAGCGAGGTCATCTTCGAGATGCCGAAGTCGAGGATCTTCACGCAGGGCGAGCCGTCGGTTCGGTGCGTCACGAAGAGGTTCGCGGGCTTGAGATCGCGATGGACGATGCCCGCCGAGTGCGCCTCGGCGATCGCCTCGCACGCCTGAAGCAAATACTCGACGGCCTCGTCGACCGGGAGCTTCGCTTGGTCGTTGAGGATCGACTGCATGTCGCGCCCCTCGAGGTACTCCATCACCATGTACGGCGCGCCGTCCGCGAGCTTGCCGACGTCGTACACCTTCACCGCGTGCTCGCTCTTGATGCGCGCGGCGGCCTTCGCCTCGCGCGAGAAGCGCGCCACCCACTCGCCGTCGGTGAGCGCGTTCTTGAGGAGGAACTTGATCGCGACGCGCTGATCGAGCTCGTCGTGCATCGCGACGACGACGACGCCCATGCCACCTTGGCCGAGCACGCGCTCCACGCGGTATTTCCCCGCGATCACCGTGCCGGAAGAGACGGGCGACTCGTTCATGGGTACGAGATCGCCTGGCCGCCGTCGGGCCCGTTGGGCGTTCCACCAGGGCCGGGCGTGCCTTTGAACCCGCTCGCAGCGAGCGTGTCTTGCGCGATGTTGACGCCCGCGTCGCCGTACGTCGACGTAGAAATACGTCGAGCCGCCTGCGCCGCCTCCGCCCGTGCCGCCCGTGCCGCCGTCGGTCGCGGTGCCACCCGTGCCGGCGGTGAGCGGGGTACCATTGGGCTGGCACACGGAGTTGACGATGCCGCACGTCGATCCGCACGGGACGTCCGCTCCCGTCGGTCCCTGCACGCCTGGAGCGCCGCCGCCACCTGGTCCGCCTGCGCCGCCCGCTCCGCCGTACCCGGTGAAGAGCGCGCCGTGAATCATCGTCACGTCGCTCGCGCCCGACACGAAGAGCGCGATGGCCGCGCCGCCGCCTTGGCCGCCCGTGCCGCCGCTTCCACCGTTACCGCCGCACCCAGGGCCGCCATCCGGAGCGCACGCGCTTCCGCCCCCCGAGAGGGTGCACGTCGACGAATCGAGCGCGGTGCCGCCGTCGCCCGCGAAGGGACCGTCGGAGCTGGCGTCGCTAGCGTCGCCGCCGTCGCCGCTGTCGCCGGTGTTGAAGGGCACGTAAGGCGCTGCCTCTACGGCGCCGAACGTCGCGAACAAAAGCGCGATCGGCAACGCCGCCAACCAACTGGAGCTTGCGGGGGAGCGCTTCTTCATGGCGTGCACACGGCGCAGAACCCGCACGCGCCTCCGCTCCCAGGACTTCCCGAACCGACGCTGCCGTCGCCGCCGTGACCGCCAAACACGGGCGTGAGGCCGGTCGGCCCGAGCGTTCCGGAGTCGCCTGGTGCGCCCGGCGCGCCAGGCGATCCGCTCCCATTGGCCAACTGCACGCAGCCCACGCCGGTGGTGCCGCTCGCTCCGTTCGCTCCTGGACCGCCGCTCTGCGCGAGGAGCGTCACGTTGTCGAGCACGACGCCTTTGGTGTCGAAGACTCGCACCGCGTACACCGACTCGCCGAGGTTGCCGTTCGTCTTCGAACGAACCGTGAGCAGCCGAAGCGTGATCGCGTTCGCGCCCGCGATGTCGACCGCCGAGGGACCGCCGTCGTCCGGCTCTTGAATCACCGAGAGCGAGTTGTCGCACTGCGGCGTCCAGCCGCCGTCGCCGCGCTCGAAGCCGCCTTGGATGGTGAACCCCGCGCGCGTGCTGTCGAGGGCGAGGGCTTCGGTGAAGGTCGCGTGATCGAGGTAAACGACCTTGCGCGCGCCGATGACGGAGAGCGCGTGGTTGATCGTCGCGCACGGCGCGTCTCGCGTGCACGCCGCCGTGTCGTTTCCGGTGCCCGACACGAACACGGCCTCGCTGTCGGCGACGGGCGTGATCCCGCCCTCGCACACTGCGGTGTTGACGTCGAGCGAGATGGCGTCTCGAAAGAGGTAGTCGTCGGACGTGTCTTTGGCGGCTGCGTCCGTGCCGCCGTCGGTGTCTGCGCCGTGGACGCCAAAAATCTCGGCGCACGCCGCCATGAAGACGACCGCCGAACCGGACGCCAGCAGCATGAATTTCCCGCGCCGCTCCAAGAGACCCTCATTATGACCGGTCGCGGGCGGTTGTGTCGAGCGAGCGGATCCCGTGGTAATGCGGGGACTCCGTGCTCGAGCTCATCGTCTCGTTCGCCCTGCTCGCCTACGCCATCGTCGCCACGTTCGCGACCGTCGAAGCAGGGAAACACCCGCGCGCGCTCTATTTTCTCTTCGGCGCGGAGATGTGGGAGCGCTTCTCCTACTACGGCATGCGCGCGCTCTTGGTGCTCTACCTCGTCGAGCACCACGGCTGGCAGCCGCACGACAGCTCCACGGTCTACAAGTGGTACACGAGCCTCGTCTACCTGACGCCGCTCATCGGCGGCTTCCTCGCGGACCAATTCCTCGGCCTCCGCGCGTCGATCGTCATCGGCGGGCTCTTGATGGCGCTCGGTCACTTCTTGATGGCGTTCGAGCCCATCCCGATCTTCTACGTGGCGCTCGCGTGCCTCGTCGCGGGCAACGGCTTCTTCAAGCCGAACATGTCGACGCTCGTCGGCAAGATGTACAAAAAGGACGATCCGCGTCGCGACGGCGCGTTCACGATCTTCTACATGGGCATCAACGTCGGCGCGGGCATCTCGCCGATCTGGTGCGCCGCGGTGCGCGAGAAGTTCGGGAGCTTCCACTACGGATTCGCGCTCGCCGGCATCGGCATGCTCCTCGGGCTCATCAACTTCCTCATCGGACAGCGCACCGTCGTGCGAGCAGTCTCCGCCGCGGGCAACGACCTCCGCACGATGCGCCAGATTCGTCGCGACGAAGCAACCGCGCCGAAGACGCTCGAAGCGAAGGGCGGCTACCGCGACGCGGCGGGCGAGGCGCCGATGGAGGTCTCGGACGACGACAAGCCGCGCGCGACCGGCATCCCCGCGCTGCTCTCGACCGCGTACCCGTGGGTGCTCCTCGTCGCGTCGCTCGCGCTCCCCGCGTACTACGCGTGGCTCGTGCACACGAACGTCGAGAAGCCCATCTCGCTCGTGATGCCGACCGCGTTCGCGATCGTGTTCATGGTGATGGGCACGCTCCTTCGGACCAAGATCCGCGGCGCCGCGAAGGACAAGAGCATCGTCATCTTCGTCCTCTTCGTCTTCGTCGTGCTCTTCTGGATGGCGTTCGAACAGGCGGGAAACGCGCTGAATCTGTGGGCGGAGTTCTTCACCGATCGCCACATCGGCGGGAGCTCGTACACCGCCGAGTCGTTCCAGTCGGCGAACCCGATCTTCATCTTGCTGTTCGCGCCGGTCTTCTCGGCCGCGTGGGTGATGCTCGCGCGCCGCGGTTGGGAGCCGCGCACGCCGACGAAGATCTTCATCGCGATGCTCTTCATGGCGCTCTCGTTCGCGGTGATGGTCGTCGGCGCGATCCGCGAGAACCGCGTCGTCGCGCGCGAGGCCAAGACGTTCGTCGTGCCGAAGGAGCTCGCCGTGAAGGACGGGCAGCTCGGCTACCAAGAGAAGGGGACCTTCACGCCGTTCGACGCCGGTCGCCTGCTCGTGAAGGACGGCACGCTCGAGTCGCGCGGCGTGCTCGCGCACTACGTCGTGCAGGAGATGTTCGAGAAGACCGCGCCCGACGGTTGGGTGAAGTGGTCCGAGTCGCTCGACGACGCGACGCAAAAAGCGGTCGGAGCCACGCCGGTGACGTTCCCGATCGCAGCCCCGACCTTCAAGCTCCCGCTCGATGAAAAGCAGGCGAAGGAAGCGGGCGTCGCGTGGGACCCGAGCGCGCGCACGCTCACGTTCACCAAGCACGCCGACGCCCCCGTTCGTACCTCGCTCGCGGCCGCCGCGCCTCCCGACGATTTCCGCGAAGCCGTCACGACGCTCGAAGAGGAGAGCAAGTCGGGACGAACGACCGGGATTTGGCTGCTTTTGAGCTACCTCTTCGCGACGCTCGGCGAGCTTTGTCTCTCGCCCGTGGGCCTCTCGATGGTGACCAAGCTCGCGCCGCGCAGGTTCGCTTCGCTCTTCATGGGCGTGTGGCTCCTCACGAGCTCGGTCGCGCAGTACGTGGGCGGCGCCATCGGCGAGTCGTGGGGCCGCATCGCGCCCATCGACTACTTCTGGCTCTTCGTGTGGACGTCGCTAGCCGGCGCTGCCGTGCTGCTCGTCCTCGTGTGGCCTCTCAAGAAGCTCATGCACGAGGTCCACTAGCTCACTTGATGCGCTGGAGGCGCGAGGCGACGCCGAAGCAGGCCATGTGGCCGCTCTCTTCGGCGACGTAGACGTCGCAGCGCTCGTCGACGCGGAGCAGGTCGGGGATCGCTTCGCAGGGGCCGACGACTCCGAGCGCGGTGCCGTCGCTCGGGCGGAACACGTGCACGTCGGTGTGCGGGACGTAGACCGCGCCGCCGCGGAGAATCGGCTCGAGCCGTCGCGGGACGTCGGCTTCGAGCGTCCGGCCGAGGACGTGGCGATAGCGGAGCGCGCCGGTGTTCGCGTCGAGCGCGACGAGCTCGCCCGTGGGCGTGTTGCCGAGGATCGTGTCGTCGACGGCGAGCCACGACGTGCCGCTCGGAGCGACGGTCGACTGCGACACCCACGCGGGCTCGCCCGTCGCGCGGTCGAACGCCGCGAGGCGCACGCCCTCGCGATCGCGCACCGCGACGGCCACGGTCTGCGCGCAGATGAGCGGCGAGCCCTCGACGGTCGAGAGCGTGCCCGCGCGCACGTGGAGATCGCCGCGCTGATCGGGGCCGGGCAGGGGAGCGACGTATTTCACCGCGCCCTCGAAGGCGTCGATGGCGTAGAGCGCGCCGGCGCCCGAGACGCCCCCGGCGACCGCGAAGATCACGTCGTGCGCGGCCTGCGGCGTTCCGCAGAAGCGGAGACGATCGCGCACGCGCCACACGATCGCGCCGGTCTGCACGTCGAGCGCGGAGACCGCCGTGTCGCCGCTCGTGTAGTAGAGGAGCTTCCCGAGGCGCTTCATGCGGAGCACGCTGCCGTTGCCCCACATCGTTCGCCACCGCGCCTCGCCCGTGAGGAGATCGATCGCGACGAGGTGGCGCTCGCCCTCGGTGACGACGAGGAGCTTCGGCAGCCCCGGCGCGCCGACGACCGCGCCGGACGTGGGACCTGCCGTGCGCGGGCGGAGCTTCGCGCGCGCGCGCACCTCGCCGGTGATCAAGTCGAGCACGGTGAGCTCGCCGTCGTGCTGGAGGCGCGCGATGCCGTGCGGCGTGGGGACCGACGAGGCGCGACGCGTCGGGACGCGCCAGTGGACCTCGCCGCTCGTGCGATCCAGGCAGAACGTCTCGTGCGCGCCGCCGACCACGAGGCGATCGCCGCACAAGAAGGTCGCGCGGAGATCGATCCCCGGGACGAGCGCACGCCAACGCGGCGTGTAGCGAAGGCGCGAGCCGAGGTTCGGGGCGGTGATCGGCGCGACGCGAGGGGGCGCGCTCGAAAGGCTCGACGCGTACGCGCGGTAGGTCTCGGGGCGCGGGTTCGTCTTGCTGTCGACGCGGCAGGCCTCCTGCATGCGGTCTTGCGTCTCGCGCAGCGCGCGGCGAAACCCGACGAGCCTCAGGTTGTGCGACTGCGATTTGTCGCGGCGGACGAGCGCGCGCGAGAGCGAGCGGCCGAACGCGAGCGCCGCGAACACGGCGTCCGACACCGTCAGCGACGGAAACGTGTAGTCTGCAAGGACCAGCGCGACCTCGCCCGTGGGGCCGAGGCGCGCGCCGAAGCGGACGCCACCCGCGGTCTCGCGGAAGTGGAGCGGGCGGCCTTGTTCGAACGCGTCGAGGACGCGCTGCATGACGGCGAGGAGGCGCTCGGCGAAGAGGAACGGAAAGCACTCTCCGAGCTCCACCGCGCGACCGCGCACGACGGCGCGCGCGCGTCCGCGGAAGAGGAGGCCGTGGAGATCGGTGCGCTCGATGGCCGCCTCGGCGGGCACGTCGTCGTTCACGCGAAGCGCGAAATCGGCCGCGAACGCGATCGGCACGTCGCGCTCGAGCTCGACGGAGACCGGCACGGGCTCGGAGTCCGGCGACGCGGGCTCGTCCTCGTGGACCTCGCAGTCGTCGAGGCGCGTGGCCGCCTCGCGGAGGTCGAAGGCGTGGGCCGCGCCGGCGCGCGTGATGGCCGAGCGCACCGCGTCGCGCGCGCCGAGCACGACGTCCGCGAAGGGCACGCGCGCGTCGTACACGACGACCTCGGGCTGCGGCCCCGTGCGGTACACGCTCAGCGACGCGAGCCCGCCGAGGCGCTCGATGCAGAGCTCCCATGGCTCGTCGTAGAACCGCACGAGCGCCTTGCCTCGGGGCGCGCACGCGAGCGTGGCGACGGCGCGCGCGAGGTCCCCGAGGACGGGCGCCCCCGGGTCGCGCACGCCGCAGGTGATGTTGGCGCCGTTGACGAAGACGTCGAGGACGTCACGGGCCGAGCTTTCGTTTTTCTCGCCAACAAAGATCTCGAATGCGCGCATTGACTGTGCAAATCGTCTGGACCTTCTTCACACGACACGAATTTTCGACGGGCTCTGCCGTGCATTGGACAACGCCGCAAGAGCCTGATAGCCGACCTCGGTGAGCCGGAACGGCGGGATGTGGGCCGCGGCGTTCGCGGCGGTCGCCATCGCGGGCGCGATCGCGATGTGGGGCTTCACCGTCGACGACGCGCTCATCTCGATCCGTTACGCGCGCCACCTCGCGGCCGGCGTCGGCTACCGCTTCGACGCGGGCAGGCCCGTCGACCGACGGCGTCACGCCGCTCCCGTGGCCGTTCGTCTTGGCGGCGTTCTCGCGCGGCTCTCCACTCGGCGTCCTCATGCGCGTGAAGGTGCTCGGCGTCGCGCTCCACGCGGTCTCCGCCGCGCTCCTCGCGCGCGTCAACGCGCCTTCGGCCGCGCGGCTCGGCGCGCTCTCGCTCCTCGCGGCGTGCCTGCCGCTGTCGGCTTACGGAGCGAGCGGCATGGAGACCCCGCTCGCGACGCTCCTCTGCACGATAGCTGTAGTCTACAATGAAAAAAGCTGGGCCCCGCTCTTCGCGGGCCTAGCGGCCTCGGTTCGCCCGGAGCTGATGCCTTGGGCCGCCACGGTCGCCTGCGGGCTCCCCCTCGTGCGGCGCGCGCGGCCGAGCGTCGTCGTCCTCTCCGCGCTCGTCTCGGCGGGGCCCTTCACCGCGTGCGCGGTCGCGCGGCGCGTCGCCTTCGGCCACTTCACGCCGCTCGCGCTCATGGCGAAGCCGAGCGACGTGACGCACGGAGCGCTCTACGCGGTCGCCGCGCTCCTCGCGTGCGCGCTCCCCGTGCTGCTCCTCACGACGAAGCTCCGGGCGCTCCCCGGCGCGATGAAGGTCGTGGTCGTCGCGTTCGTCGCGCACGTCGTCGCGATCATCGCCGCGGGCGGCGACTCGATGCCCTACGCGCGCCTCCTCGTGCCGGTCGTGCCGTCGCTCCTCCTCGTGCACTTGCATCTTGCACGCATCTCCTCGGGCCCCGTGTTTTGGCTGCGAAGCGCGAGCGCGCTCGCGCTCGGCGCATACGTGACGCTCACCGCGGGCCCTCGCGGCCGCCACGTGATGCGCGATCGCGCCGACCTCGTCGCGCGTGCCGAGCCGGTCCTTCGCGGCGCGCGTCACGTCGCCGCGGTCGACGTGGGCTGGGTCTCGGCCGCGACCGAGGCCGACATCGTCGACCTCGCGGGCCTCACCGATCCCGAGATCGCCGCGCTGCCCGGCGGACACACGTCGAAGCGTGTGTCGGGCTCGATGCTGCTCGATCGCGACGTCGACCTCGTCGTCCTCTACGTGAACCCGCTGCCCGACGCGTACGCGCACGTCGTCGGCGCGCGCCTCGCGCGCGATCCCGTGTTCACGTCGCACTACGACGAGACCGGCTCGCTACCGCTCGGCGCGTCCGGCGCGGGGTACGCCGTCTTCGCGCGTCACTGATCCAACTGATCGCGCGCCGCGCTCCGGCCGAGCGCGACCAGCGTGAAGACCGGCAGGATCGACGCGATGAGCACGCCGAAGAGCGCGCTCGCGATCGAGAACGCCTCCATCTCGTGCGGCATCGCCGTGCCCATGCGCGCGTACATCGCGGGCTGGACCACGAGCAGGTTGATCGCGGTGCCGAGCACGGTCTCGCCGAGCGAGATGCACGCGTACGCGAGCCCGAGCGGCCGCGACCAGCGCTTGGCCTTGAACACGCCCCAGCCCGTCGCGATGAGCATCGCGCCCGTCACGACCGACATGCCCGAGTGCGCGACCATGTAGATCATCGTCGGCGTGTCGTAGATCGCCGACGTGGCGCTCCACGCCTTGATGAACGTGACCGACGCGAGCCCGAAGAGCGCGTAGAAGATCCCGAGCGCGCCGAGCACGAGCTGGACGATGCCGAGCGCCTTGTACGCGCCCGACGGCTTCGACGGCTGCATCGGCGGCTGCCCGCCGTAGTACGGCGTCTGCGGCATCTGCGGCGGCGCAGGGAGCGGCTGCCAGCCTTGCTGGGGAGGGTACGGGTTCATCGCTTCTTCCATTCGCTCGCGACCGGGCACGACGCGAGGCCGAGCGCGTGCGAGGCGTTTTCGAGGTTCTCGCCTCGCGCGTGGAAGAGCGCGGAGGGCTCTTTGTTCGCCGCGAGGAGATCGCCGCGTTCGCGCGCGAAGCTCCGCCGCCAGGCGTCCCACTTCGTCGTCGTCACGACGTCCTCGATCCACTGCATCATCGCGCGATCACGCAGGTCGGCGTTGCCGGCGTCGGCGCCCGGCGCGCGCGCGCTCGCGTTGCAGATGCTCTCCACGTCGCCCCTCTCGTCCGGTTTCATGTCGAAGATCGACATCGAGACGGGCGCCTTCGACGGGTCCTTGTTGCCGTCCGGCTTGAGCACGTAGACGTGCGCCTCGGAGCAGACGCGCTTGCGCAAGAAATCGAAGAACGCGTCGCGCGGCCCGCTGAACGTGCCGGACCACGCGGGGGCGTTCGGGCGGTCGATCGAGATCTTCGCGAGCGTGTGCGTGTAGTCGCCCTCGACTCGCACGACGCCCGCGGGCGAGCCGCGCGCCGGCGCGAACGCGTCGCTCACGAGGTGAACCGTGCAATCTGGCACCGCGGCGTCGAGCGGCTCGCTCACGACGATCGTCGTGCTCGCCACGGCCGACGGCGGCGGGGGCGCCCCACCCGAGATGTCCTGGCTGCGACACGCCACGAGCGCGATGGTGACGACGAGAAAACCCCTGATCACGGGCCCACCATAGCGTGCTTCGCCGACTGGCGCTTATCCTAGAGGCCGGAGGTGGACCATGCGCTTCGTTGGTCTTTCTGTTTCGTGCGCCATCGTCATGGCCGCTTGCGGCGGCCAGACCACCGATCTCGACGGGGGCAGCGGCGTCGACAGCGGCGGCGGCAAGGACGCCACCTCGGACGCGCCCACGAAGGACGTGATCACCGTCGACGCCGCCGAGTGCACGCCGCCGAGTCAGCCCTGCACGACGCCGTGTCCCTCGGGCACCGTGTGCCTGCGCGTGAGCGGTCCGCAGCCGTACGATCTCGGCTGCACGACAATTCCCCAAGCGTGCAACGGCGTGGCCTCCTGCGCGTGCATGTCGGGCTGCTTCTGCAACAGCGGCATCGACAAGTGCGTCGCGCAGACCGACGGCAGCCTCCTCTGCAACAACGGCGCGATCTCGCGCCGCGCGTTCAAGGAGGAGATCGAGTACGTCGCGGGCGCCGAGCGCGAAGAGCTCGCGCGCGAAGCGCTCGCCATCCCGCTCGCGACGTACCGCTACAAGACCGACGGCGTCGGCGTGAAGCGCCACCTCGGCTTCATCATCGACGACCAGCCGAAGACGAGCCCCGCGGTCGCGTCCGACGCGACGCACGTCGACGAATACGGCTACGCGTCGATGCTGCTCGCCACCGTGCAAGAGCAGCAGAAGCAGATCGACGCGCTCCGCAAGCAGGTCGAAGCGCTCCAAAAGAAATGACGGGAGCTCGAGGGCGGAGCCCTCGAACGAAAACGTCAGCGTGAGCCGTCAGGCGAACGCAGGAGCACGAGGCTACGGCCGAGCGCGAGCTTAGCGACCGCGCGGCGGGCCACGGCGGTCGCCGCGTCCGCCACCAGGGCCGTCGCGACGCGGCGGGCGGCCGCCGTCTTCGCGGGCTTGCTGCATGCGCTCCTTGGCGCGCTCGCCCTCTTCGCCCTCGGGGAAGGGAACGAGCTCGCGGCGCGAGAGGCGGATCTTGCCGTCGCGGTCCGACGCTGATGACCTTCACCTCGATCGACGTCGCCCTCCTTGAGGACGTCGCTCGACCTTCGCTCGACGCGCGTGTGCGCCATCTCGGAGATGTGGAGGAGGCCGTCGGTGCCCGGCAGGATCTCGACGAACGCGCCGAAGTCGCGTGATGCGCTTGACGGTGCCCTTGTAGATCGCGCCGACCTCGGGCTCCGCCGTGAGGCCCTTGATGATGTCGATCGCCTTCTTCACGGCGTCGCTGTCGCTCGACGCGACGTTGACCGTGCCGTCGTCCTCGACGTCGATGGCGACGCCGGTCTGATCGATGATGCCCTTGATCGTCTTGCCGCCCGGGCCGATGATGAGGCGGATCTGGTCCGGCTTCACCTTGAGGGTCGTGATGCGCGGCGCGTACTTGCGAGAGCTCGGCGCGAGGCGTCGAGAGCGTCTCGAGCATCTTGCCGAGGATGTGCAGGCGGCCTTCGCGCGCCTGGTCGAGCGCCTTCGTCAGGATCTCGCGCGAGAGGCCCGCGATCTTGATGTCCATCTGGATCGCGGTGATGCCCTTGGCCGTTCCGCAGACCTTGAAGTCCATGTCGCCGAGGTGGTCCTCGTCGCCGAGGATGTCGGTCAGGATCGCGACGCGCTGGCCGTCCGTGATGAGGCCCATCGCGATGCCGGCGACCGGCGACTTGATCGGCACGCCCGCGTCCATGAGCGAGAGCGAGCCGCCGCACACCGCGGCCATCGACGACGAGCCGTTCGACTCGAGCGTCTCGGAGACGACGCGGATCGTGTACGGGAACTTCTCCTGCTCCGGGATCATGCGGAGGAGCGCGCGCTCGGCGAGCGCGCCGTGGCCGATCTCGCGACGGCCGGGGCCGCGCATCGGCTTGGTCTCGCCGGTCGAGAACGGCGGGAAGTTGTAGTGGAGCATGAAGCGCTTCCAGCGCTCGCCGGTGAGCGCGTCGATCTTCTGCTCGTCGCGTCGAGGTGCCGAGCGTCGTCGTGACGAGCGCCTGCGTCTCGCCGCGCTGGAAGAGCGCCGAGCCGTGCACGCGCGGGAGGAGCCCGACCTCGGTCGTGATCGGGCGGATCGGTCTCATGTCGCGGCCGTCGATGCGCTTGTTCTTCGAGAGAACGTACTCGCGGACGACGTGGTACTTGCGCTCCTCGAACTCGTCCTTGATGAGCTTCTCGTTCTCGGTGACCTTCTCGGCGCCGAGCTCGGCCGTGAGGGTCTCGACCATCGCTCTTCGCGGTCTTGTAGCCGCCGTAGCGCTTGGCCTTGTCCTTGATCGAGCGAGCTCTCGATGATCTGGTTGTCGACGAGCGCCGCGATGCGCTTCTTGATCGACTCGTCGAGCTTCTTCGGCTCGAACGAGCGCTTCGGCTTGCCCACCGCCGCGCGGATCTTCTCGATGGCCTCGAGGATCGGCTGCGCGGCCTGGTGCGCGAACAAGAGCGCGTCGATGACCGTCGCTTCGCTCGCCTCCGCGGCGCCGCCCTCGACCATCACGATCGCGTCCTTGCTGCACGCGACGACCATGTCGATGTCGGCCGCGGCTTGCTCCTCGAAGGTCGGGTAGACGATGAGCTCGCCGTTCACGCGCGCGACGCGCGATGCCGACGATCGGGCCCGCCCACGGGATGTCCGAGATGTGGAGCGCGGCGCTCGCGCCGGTCAGCGCGAGGACGTCGGTCGGGTTCTGCTTGTCGCTCGAGAGGACCGTCGCGATGATCTGCGTGTCGCTCCTTGTAGCCCTCCGGGAAGAGCGGGCGGCACGGGCGGTCGATGAGGCGGCGACGTGAGGATCTCGTCGTCGCGCAGGCGCCCCTCGCGCTTGAAGAAGCCGCCGGGGATCTTGCCCGCGGCGAACGTCTTCTCGACGTACTCGCAGGTGAGCGGGAAGAAATCGAGGCCCGGGCGCTCGTCGCCGCGACACGGCGGTGACGAGGACGACGCTCTCGCCGTACGAGACGAGGATCGCGCCGTGAGCTTGCTTGGCGAGCCGGCCCGTTTCGAACGTGAGCGGCTTGCCGTTGATGAGAATCGATTCGCGGACGAACGACATGAGACTTCTCTGGCTTTCTCACCGCCAGAGAGCCTCCGTTCCTCGGTTTCTACACACGAGCCTTGGCTCGTGAGCACAAATCGAAGAGCGCGGGGCGCCGGCGGTGTGATGGTCGGCCGTGCAGGCTTGCACGGCCGATGTGACTGCGTTTACTTGCGGAGGTTGAGCGACGAGACGACCTTGCGGTAGCGGTCGAGGCTCGTACGCTTCAGATAGTCCAACAGGCGGCGGCGCTTCGAGACGAGCTTGAGCAATCCGCGGCGCGAGTGGTGATCTTTCGTGTGGGTCTTGAAGTGCTCCGTGAGGTAGCCGATGCGCTCCGAAAGGAGGGCAATCTGCACTTCGGGCGACCCAGTGTCGCTCTGGTGGGTGCGGAACTTGTCGATGAGCTCCGCTTTGCGTTCGGTAAGAAGGGACATCGTCTTTCGTTTGCGCGGCCAAAGGGCCACGACGGCGGGCGGAATATAATGGAAGTCGGCCTTCGGTCAATCGGTTTCAAGGCGACCCACCTGGGGTAGACTGGGGCTTCCGTGGCGCGCGAACCCGTCAGACCGCTTGTCGGCGTCCACCCGCCGTCGCAAACGAGCCCCGTCTCGGCGCCGCGGACGACGAGCGGCTCGTTCAGCGAGCTCTTGGCCGCCGCGGACGCGTCGATGCTGCCGAGGGTCTGCTCGACCTGCCAGAGCCGTTATCCCGAGGATTTTCTCGTCTGCCCGCGCGATGCGACGCCCCTCACGCTCGAAGGCGCTGAAGGCGTCGATCGGCTCGTCGGCAAGGTCCTCGGCGAGGCGTACCAGATCGTCCGCATCGTCGGCGAGGGCGGCATGGGGCGCGTCTACGAGGCGCGGCACCTCCGCCTGAAGGATCGCCGCTTCGCGATCAAGGTCCTTCACCCCGAGCTCGCGCGCGACCCGGACGTCGTCGCGCGGTTCCAGCGCGAGGCGGAGAGCGCGAGCTCGATCGGCCACCCCAACGTGATCGACGTCTACGACGTCCACAAGACTCAAGACGGCGTCCCGTACATCGTCGGCGAATTCCTCGAGGGGCAGGAGTTCGGCACGCAGCTCGAGCAGCAGGGCCGCGTCGACGTGCCCACCGCGGTCCACGTCACGCGCCAGGTGTGCCGCGCGCTCGCCGCCGCGCACAAGAAGGGCATCGTCCACCGCGACATGAAGCCCGAGAACGTCTTCCTCGTGCAGCACGACGGCGCGGTCACCGTGAAGGTCATCGACTTCGGCATCAGCACCGCGGCCGCGGGCGGCAACGCGAACCTCACGAAGACCGGCATGATCATGGGCACGCCGAGCTACATGTCGCCCGAGCAAGCGCGCGGCGACAAGGTGGACGCGCGCGCCGACATCTACGCGCTCGGCGCGATGCTCTATCACGCGCTCACCGGCAAGAAGCCGTTCAACGCCGACGACCCCACGTCGACGCTCTCGCTCGTTCTCACCGAGGAGCCGGATCGCCCGCGGAAGGTGAACCCGGAGATCCCCGAGGCGCTCGAGCTCGTCGTCCAGCGCGCGATGGCGAAGGACCCTTCGGATCGCTTCCAGACGATGGAAGACCTCGAGCGCGCGCTCGCTCCGTACGACGTCGAGGCGATCGCGATGACCGCGTCGCCCGTGCCAGGTCACGTCTCACTGCCGACGATCGTCTCGAAGCCCGCCGACCCCAACGCGAAGACGATGATGGCCTCGTCGCAGGCGACCGTGTCGGGCGACGCAAAGCTGTCACGTCCGACGATCATCCTCACGGGGCTCGGGATCGTCTTGTGGCTCGTCGTGGGGCTCGTCGACACCGCCGCGGGCGTCCTCCGTCAATTCAAGCGCGACGCGGACCTCACGCTCGCCGAGGCAATCTTGATCCTCGTCGGCAGCTCGCTCATCGCACTCACACCGTCGATCTACTTCTTCGTCACCGTGCGGCGGAGAGCGTGGAACAACAGCGTACGCGCGCTCGAGCTCGCGGGCGATCTGCGTCGCACCTTCTTCGCGAGCGCGGTCACGTATGGGCTCTTGTTTCTCGGTCTGCGCGTCGCGATGAACGTCGTCATGCGGCAATCGGCCACGCTCTCGAGCGGCTCATGGGACGTGCTCGCGTTCATCGCGAGCTTCGTCGTCGGTGGCATCACGTGGAGCTCCGCGTCGCTCGCCCGATCGGTCCGCAAGCGCAGAGCAACTCGTTCGTGAAATCGGCTCGACCACACTTGCGAAGCGGGTCGATTGGAGCCAACAATCTTCACACGGTGAAGACCATGACGACGCGCACCTCGCAAAAAGAAATGGGCGACATTCTGGTGTGGGAGCTCGTCAACGTGCGCTGCGCGCTGGCCCAGCCCCTCGCGGACGACGTCCGCCGCGATCTCCGCCGCCACGAGAAGTCGCTCGTGGGCGCGCTCCTCGACATCGGCGTCCTCTCGGAGGACGCGATGGCGCCGCTGCCCCCCGTCGTGAACGACGCGCAGCCACCGATGTTTTGAGGATCAGTAACGCGCTTGCAGTGACAGCGCGAAGCCGAGGCGCCACGGGTCTTGGAAGACACGCAGCGATGCGGTGCCCTCGTTCGGGTCGGTGACGACGAGCGTCGCGTTGTTGTCGTAGATGACCTGCACCCACGCGACCGCCGAGAGGATCGTCGAGAGATCCCAGCGGAGGCTGGCGCGCGCCTGCACGATCGGACGGCGATCCTGCCCGTACGGGAGGATCGACTCGTCGCCCTGCGAGCGCACGACGATCGTGCGTGACGAGGTGCCGAGACCGTTCACGTCGATGACACTCTTGAACGTCGACGGGAGCTGAACGCCGCCGCCGATGCCCGGCGTGAGGTGTGCCTTGGGCAGGTGGTAGTCCGCCGCGGCCGCGACGAGCAGCTCCGGATCCGTCTGCGCCGTGCCCGGCATCGACTGGAACGGGATGAAGCCCGGGACGTTGCGCACGACGAACTCGAGGTTGCGCATGATGCCGGTGATGCTCGCGCGGAGGTAGCCGGTCTCGAGGACGCCTTGCGCCGCGACCGCGTACGCGAGCTCGTCCTTCGTCTTGCCTTCGACGTCGTAGTTCTTGAGGTGCTGGCCGAGCACGTCGCTCTCGAGCGAGAGGCCCCACTTCGTCTGATCCGGCTTGTAGACCGGGAGGGCGAAGAGCGTCATCGGCGCGTTCGGATCGTTGCGGTAGAGGAGCAAGTCGACCGACTGGGGCACCGGCATGTTGTGGTGGAGCACGACGCGCGCTGCGCCGCCGTACGTGTAGACGGGGAGGCCGCGGACGTCCTCGAGGTCGAAGCGACCTTGTTGGAAGTAGCCGCCGCTCGCGTCGAAGCGGAAGTTGTCGGTGATGTCGACGCCGAGGCCGCCGAGAAAGCCGTAGTTCGTCTCGCCGACGTTGACCGTCTCGACGTCGTTCTCGCCGCCCGGGTTGATGACCTGCTGCGGCTGGACGATCGTCGCGGTCTTGAACGCGCCGTACGCGTAGAAGCGCTTGTTGTCGTATTGGATCTTCGCGCCCGGCGCCGAGCCGACGAGGCTCGGGAAGATCGACTGGTTGATGTACGAGGCCGAGCCGCCCCACGTGATGTCGTAGAGGTAGCCGACGCGCATGCGGTCCGCGTCGAGCGGGAGGAACACCGCCGACACGCCCTCGGGCTTCGCGTCGTCGCCGCCAGTCTTGTAGAAGATGCGGATGTAGCTGCCCGAGTCGTAGAGCGCCTGGTTCAGGTTGCCCGTGTTCGCGGCGAGCGCCGAGAGATCGAAGCGCAGGACGACCGCGGCCTCGGTCGTGAGGTTCTTGATGAACCCCGGCATCTTTTTGTAGAGCACGAGGTGCGTCAGGTTCTCGCGTCCCGCGAAGCGGCTGTTCAGCGAGTCGAAGAACATGCGGTACTGCGGCCGGTCCGCGATGCTGAAGCTCGGCGAGAGCGGGATGAGCGCGCCCGTCTGGTGGAGCACGTCGTCATCGCCGAACGTCCACGAGAGGCGCGTGTCCATGAAGTTCGAGTAGTTCACGCCCGCTGGCGCGTAGCCGACGGCGCGCGCGCCCGCGGTGCCGAGGACCATGCTGTCCGTGTCGGCGCCGCGCGCCTGCGGATTCGTGGTGTCCGCTGCGCCGGTTTGAGGCGGCGGCGGAGGCGGTGGCGGCGGAGGCTGCTGCGTCTGCGTGGCGCTCGGGAGCGGAGGCAAACCCGCGTCCGCGTCGGTCTGGGCGTTGGCGCTGCGCGAAAAGAGACAGAAGAGCGCGAGCGATGCAGCGGCCAGCGCGTAACGACGGATCGACGAGGTCATTGTTGTTGTTCCGGATTGTTCCCGTTCTGGTTCACGCACGCGTGCGACGAGTCGAGCGGTTGATCGCCCGGCTTGAAGCGCACGTCATCGTCGCAGCGCGCTTGAATGGTGAATTGACTGCCGCCCGAGAAGTACCGGAGCTCGCCGGTGAAGGACGTCAGGGGCTTGCCCATGTTGGCGACGGGATCGAAGCTCGTCGCCGCGGTCGCGTTGCCTTGCGCCTTCGCGGTCTGGCCGTTGGTCGCGGTGTCGTGGGCGACGATCGTGAAGCCGCCCTGCGAGAGGAAGCTCGAGAACTCGGTGCACTCCACGTCGGCCTGGCACGCGTTCGCGCACGCGGCTTCGTTCGGATCGGCGAAGTTCACCTTGCCGTCGCCGCTGAGGTCGCAGTTCGTCAGCCAGTTTCCGTTCGCGTCTTGCGAGGGCGCGAAGGCGGTCGCGGACGTGGGCTTTCCCGCGCCCATGTGGCCGCCGACGTGCACCTCGACGGTGCCACCGGTGACGAGCCGCACGAGGCCCGATTCGACCTTGAACATGAGCGTCGTGTTGTTCCAGTCGGCCGGCGCGAGCACCACGGCGTCGGGCACGAGGCACGGCCTCACGTTGGGGTCCCAGTACTCGACGGCCCACGTCGGGAAGTTCAGCTCGGTGTATCCGAAGAAGTCGGACGAGGTCGCCTCGAGCAAGCGGAGCCGATCGCAGACGCCGATCTTGATGGGCGCCGAGAACGTGAACGCGAAGACGCTCCCGTACTGGAGGCCCTTCTGGGGGTCGTTAATCGCGTTCTGGAGATCGGTGACGAAGAAGCCGTCCGACGCGAGGCCGGTGACGACGGTGTCCCAGTTGAACTTGTTTTGCGCGAGGTCGTAGCCAGTGTCGATGTCGACCTGCTCGAACGGGAACGGCGTACCCGTGCCGTTCGTCGTGGTCGCGCCGCGCACGTCCGCGATGCGGGGGCGCGCGTAGTAGATGATGTCGCTGACGCCGACGGCGCCCGTGCCGGTGGTCTCGTCGTTGTCGTTCGGCGCGAAGCAGCCCGGGTCCGCCATGTCGACGCGGCCGTCGTTGTCGTTGTCGATCCCGTCGGCGCACTCCGGCGTGGTCGTCTGGAGATCCGCAACCGGCACGTAGCCGATGTCTTGCGCCCAGATGCGCGTCTGGCCGAACGCCGCGACGATCGTGACGGCGACGTTGTCCGCGACGCCGTTGACGAGCTGCACGTTGCGCCCGTCGTTGCCGCCGTTGACCGTGTAGACCGTGCCGGGCTTGCTCGAGATGCGCACGAACGAGTTGAAGCTCGTGTCGATCGCGCCCGTCGCGTCGCGCATCTCGATGTGGAGCGTGTACGCGGCGCTGGGGTTGAAGTTGATCGGCTGCGGGCTCCCCGCCGTGCCGAGGTTGCCGCCCGTGAGCGTCACGACGAGCTGGTTGCTCGTCGGGTTCGGCGGGAGCGTGTTGTTCTGCGAGCAGCTCAGCGCGAGCGCGACTGCCAAAAACCAGCGTTTCATCGGCCCACCATCTGGATGCGGTTGTCCGTGACCGCGTTGAGCTTGTCGTCGACGCACGAGACGAGCTGACAGATTTGGCTCGACGCGTCGCAGGGAGAAATGTCCGCCGTGCACGCGTCCGCGTCCTCCGGTTTTGCGCCGGCGCATCGGCGCGCGCGATACTGCGCGACCGTGTCGCGGCACGAGGACAAGATGCAGTGCCCGCTGTTGCCGTCGCACGTCGTCGAGCCGCACGTCATCGTGTTGCCGCTCCCGTTCACGGGGCTGCCGAGGCACCCGCACACGAAGCCGCCCGTGCCCACGCCCGCGCACTCGGTGTCGGTCGTGCACGGCGTGAGGCCCGTGTCGTCGACCGTCGTGACCTTCGTCGGGTCTTGCCAGCCGCAGGGCCTACCCTGACGGATGTAGTCGAGCATCGCGTCGCGCTGGTTGACGCCCGAGTTGATCTGCGTCGTGTTGCGCTGGAGGACGCGGAAGCCGGAGCCGCCGCCCGCGAGGTAGTTGCTCGTCGCGAGCTCGTAGACGTTCGTGAGCTGCACGGGCGTCATGCACACGCCAGCCTGTCCGTTGTTCTGCTTCGAGCACGACCCGGGCAGCGCCTGGTTGTTCGCGTCCACGCACTCCGCGTCGCTCTGGCAGGCGACGTTCGTGAAGCCGACGTAGACGTTCTCGGCGCACGCCTGGTAGTTGCACGGGTGCTCGCCGCCCGTGTCGGGAAGCGTCACGGCGGTGTTGCACGTGCCGAGCGTCTCGATCGCGGGGCAGTCCGAGTCCTGCAAGCACTGGGCGATCGGCGCGGTGCGGTTGCAGCCCGTGCAGTTCACGCGGATGCGCGACCCGGCGATCTGCGCCTGCGACACGCACCCGCGGCTCGCGGAGCGGCGCGCGACGAAATCGTACATCTGGAAGATTTCGGCGCCGGACAGGTACATCGTCGTGATCGTGTTGTCGAACGGGAAGATGTCGTACGCCTCGTCGATCGTGACGGGCCCCGGCAGGAGGTCCTGGCGGATGCCGGTCGTGTTCGTCAGCGCGAAGTCCGTCTGGATGCCGAGGCGAAGCCAGTTGGCCGCGGCGATCAGGTTTCCGAGCGGCGAGTCGCCGTTGGCGGGCGCGGTGCGCTTCGCGCCGTTCGGCGAAAAGCCGGCGATCGTCGTGAGGTCGGAGATCCGCTGCAGCTGACGCTGATACGGCTCGAGCATCTGCTTGATGACGGGATCCTCGGGGACGTCCGCGTTGATCGGGAACACCTGGTACTTGGTCGAGAGGACCTCGAAGCCGTCAGCGGGATCGTAATCGCCAGGATCGCCCGTGCGCTGCGCGATGATGTCGGCGGGGTTGTTCGAAAAGACGACGTCGAGGCGACCGACGTACTTCGCGAACGCTCCCGAGTGCGCGAGCGTGACCTTGCGCGGCCGGCACGGGCGATGGATTTGATACGGGTGCCCCGCGGGATCCGGGTGCAGCGCGTCGTTAGGCGGCGGCTTGCTCTCGTCGATGACGATGCCCGGATCCATCACCCAGATGAACCCGGGATTCTGCGGGTCCGCCGAGCAGTCGTTGATGACCTCGGGCGGGTTGATGACGATGTGGTTGTGGCTGCCGAGCCAGACGTCGACGCCGGTCGTCTCCGTGATGACGCGCTGGTCGACCTCCAGCCCGAGGTGCGAGTCGACCACGATCACGTCCGCCAGCGGGCGGAGCAAGTCGACGTAGAACTGCACGACCTCGGTCGAGTTGAGCGGCTTGATGCCGAAGCTGTTCGGCGTGTTGAACACCGACGTGAGGCTCGAGAGGTTGCCCATCCCGATGACGGCGACCTTGAGCCCGCCCGAGTTGAGCACCGTGAACGGGTGGATGACCGTGCCGAGGTTGTTGCTCGTCGGCAGCGTCGGATCCGAAAAGACGTAGTTCGACGCGAGGACGGGGAAATCGGCCCACTTCTGGATCTGGCGCGCGACGTTCACCGCGCCGCGATCGAACTCGTGGTTCGAGAGGACCGCCGCGTCGACGCCGAGCTCGGCCTGGATGCGCATCTCCGGCTCGCCGGAGAAGAAGTTGAAGATTGGCGCGCCCTCGAAGACGTCACCGCCCGAGATGTGGAGCGCGCGGCTCGACTTCGCGCGCTCGCGCTTGAGGATGTACCCCATGCGCGCAGCGCCGCCGACGTTCGCGGTGTCTCCGATGGTTCCGAGGCCCAGGTTGCCGTCGACCTGCGTGATGAGCAGGTCGTACGGCAAAAGGCGCGAGTGGATGTCCGCGGTGTGCAGGAGCGTGAGCTCCACTTGGCACTGACCGGGCGTCCCGTCGGCGTTGGGCGGACACGGGGTTTGGCCCGCGTTCGAGGTTTGCGTCTGGCACGCCGGCGTGCTCGTCACCGACAGCGCCGCCGCCGCCAAGACGAAGAGCCCGCCGGAGATCGCACGCGAAACAGTGGGCCAAGAGCGCATTGAAGCGCGCGCACCTTATTCTAGGGGCCTGAACGATGGAAGAGTGTTCGCGCGGATTTACACGTGAAAATTTCCGCAACTTCGCGCGCTCGGGTGACGAACGGCGGCATGGGCGTCGAGACAAATTATCGCGATGGGTTCGTTAGCACGAGCGCCCCCGTCGCGGTCCGAGGGTGAGCGCCATGGACGTCCTTCGCACGCTCGTCTGGGTCGCGGTCGGAATCTTCGTCATCTATTGCACCATCACCGAGATCGCCTCCGAGCGAAAGATTGTCGAATCCTGGAAGGTCGCGGACGGGGTGAGGAAGCTCGAAGACAAGGCGAGGGCGATGACGATCCCCTCGGGGCCCACGAGGCGTCTCACGCGCTAATCGCCCGTGCCGCTCAGGAGATCCTGGAAGAGGACCCGAAGCTCTTCACTGAGGACCTCGTCGACCTTGGTGATCGTGTCGGCTCGGAGCGCGCGCGCGGCGATCTTCTCGCACTGCTCCACGGTGACGCGGCCGAGGGCGGCCTTGATCTCCGGGATGGCCGCGGCTTCCATCGAGAGCTCGCGCAGGCCGAGGCCGACGAGGAGCGGGACGGCGAGGAGATCCGATGCGACCGCGCCGCAGACGGCGACGGGGATGTCCGCGCCGTGCGCCGCGTTCGCGACCGTTCGAAGCAGGCGCAAGATGGCGGGGTGGACTGCGGAGGCGAGCTCGGCGAGCGAGCGGCTCGTCCGGTCGATCGCGAGCGAGTACTGCACGAGATCATTCGTCCCGAGGCTGAAGAACTCGGCCTCGCGCGCGAAGACGTCGGCCATGATCGCCGCCGAGGGGACCTCGATCATCATGCCGAGCGGGATTTCCTTCGCGCGCGGGAGACCGCGCTCGTCCACCTGGGCCTGCGCGCGAGAGAGGAGCTGGCGCACCGAGCGCATCTCGTCGACGCTCGCGACCATGGGGACCATGATGCGCACGTCGCCGTGCGCGCTCGCGCGGACCATCGCGCGGAGCTGCACGAGGAACACCTCCGGGCGGCGGAGCGCGAGCCGCACCGCGCGGAGGCCGAGCGCTGGGTTCATCTCGGCGGGGAGCTGGAAGCTCGAAGCGAACTTGTCGCCGCCGATGTCGAACGTGCGGAGCACGACCGGGCGCGGCGCGACGGTCTGCACGATCGCGCGATAGACCTCGTACTGCTCGTCTTCGCTCGGGAGGGTCGCGCGGTCGACGTAGAGGAACTCGGTTCGGTAGAGACCGATGCCCTCGGCGCCGTGCTCGATCGCGAGCGTCGCCTCCGCGGGGAGCTCGACGTTCGCCTTGAGGCTGATGCGCGTGCCGCACGCGGTCACGCACGGCATGTCGCGCTTCTCGAGCAGGCCCTTCGTGAACGCGAGGTGTCGCGCGGCGCGCGCGAGCGCCTCCGCGATTTGCTCCTCGCTCGGGTGGACCGTCACGATGCCGCGGAGGCCGTCGACGATCACTGTGTCGCCCGTGTGCACGACGCCGAGCACGCCGTCCGCGCCGACGATCGCGGGGATCTCGAGCGCGCGCGCCATGATCGACGTGTGGCTCGTGCGCGAGCCGACCTCGGTCACGAAGCCGAGCGCGGGCTCCTTCACCATGCCCGCCGTGTCCGCGGGCGAGAGATCGCGGGCGACGACGATCGACGGATGATCCATCTTGGGGATCACCCGATCGG
Source organism: uncultured delta proteobacterium (assembly GCA_963839305.1). Taxonomy (GTDB): domain Bacteria; phylum Myxococcota_A; class Polyangia; order Polyangiales; family Polyangiaceae; genus DASXHD01. Next base: position 1,772,288 of record CAWIUL010000010.1, on the reverse strand, counting down.
GCGCGCCGGTGAGCGAGCGGAGCAGGCGATCGGCGACGAACTCGACGTCGTGGCGGCGCTCGCGGATGTACGCGTCGTGCTCGTTGGCGGAGCTCGGGAAGCGGCTGACGATCGCCTCGGCGGCGCCCGCCACGGCCCACTCCGCGCAGCGCTTCTCGATTCGGACGTATCGCTCGATCTCCTGATGAAGGAGCGGATCGGCGAGCATCATCAGGTACGCCTCGAGGATCGGCTTTTGATCGTGCGCGCCCGTGAGGCGCGTCGACACCTCGCGAAGGCCCTCTTGCGCGTGCGCGACCGCCTTCTTGATACGCTCGATCTCGGCTTCGATCTGCGCCGTGTGGACGTGCTTGCGGACGAACGCGGTGTGCACGTCCCCGACGACGATGGCGGGTCCCACGGCGACGCCGGGGGATCCCGCGATGCCCTTGACGATCGTACACGGGAGGACCGCGTCGATCGAGCTCGAGGAGGGAGGGCGCGACGACATGCCTTATTGGCCCTCGCCGAATTTGTTCTCGATGAGCTCGCCGATCGCGCGCACGCACTCGTCGGCGCGGTCGCCCTTGGCGCGCACGTCGATGACGGTGCCCTTGCTGCCGCAGAGGAGCAGCACGCCCATCACGCTCTTGCCGTTCGCGGCTTGATCGCCGCGTGAGACCTCGACCTCGCAAGGGAACTTCGACGCGAGCTGCACGAGCTTCGTCGCCGCGCGCGCGTGCAGGCCGAGCTGGTTGATGATCGTGAACTTCGCTTGGGCTTCGCTCGAGCTCATCGCGTCCCCCCTTCCGCGCGCGAGAGATCGCGATCGTACACGGTCACGTTGCGCTGCGCCTCTTGCAGAAGCCGCCCGAGCTCGTGCGCGACCACGACCGACCGGTGGCGTCCCCCGGTGCAACCGATCGCGATGGTGAGGTAGCTCTTTCCCTCGCGCTCGTATTTCGGGAGCGAGAACGCGAGGAGCTTCTGCGCGTGCTCGACGAAGCCCTTCGTCTCGGGGTTGTCGAGCACGTAGGTCATCACCCGCGCGTCGGTGCCGGGGAGGGCGCGGAGAGCGGGCACGAAGTGCGGGTTGTCGAGGAAGCGCACGTCGAGCACCACGTCGGCGTCGACGGGGGCGCCGTATTTGAAGCCGAACGAGACGAGGCGCACGCTCATCGGCGGCGCGCCGCCCGAAGACGGACCGAACCGATCGATGACGGTGCGACGGAGCTCGTGGACCGAGAGGCTCGTCGTGTCGATCACGTCGTCGGCGCGCGCGCGGAGCGGCGAGAGTCGCTCGCGCTCCGCCGCGACGCTCTCGAGGAGCGCGACCGCCTCCTGGTGGTGACCTTGTCGCGCGAGCGGGTGAGGCCTTCGCGTCTCGTTGAAGCGCCGGAGCAAGGCCTCGTCGCTCGCGTCGAGGAAGAGCACGCGGAGCGGGGATTCGACGGAAGTGCCGTCTTCGCGAGCGCCGCCGAGCTGCGCGAGCACGCGCGACATCTCGCCGAGGAACTCGCGGACGCGGACGTCCATGCCGAGCGCGATGCGAGCGACGCCGCCGCGCGCGCAAACCGCGACGGCCTCGGGCGCCATCACCGTCGGCAGGTTGTCGATGCAGAAGAAGCCGAGATCCTCGAGCGCGTGGAGCGCCGTGGATTTCCCCGCGCCGGAGAGCCCGGTGACCACGACCACGGCGTTGACGGGCGCGTCGCTCATTCGTCGTCCTCGTCCGGCGAAGGGGCCCCAGCGTCGCTGTCGATGTCGTCCTCGGAGCTGCGATCGATCGGGCGCACGGCGGGGATGTACGCGGAGCTGTCACCCGTGCGCTCGCCGAACGACGGCATGCTCGCGGGCGGCACGACCGACTCGGGCATGTCCCTCTGCGTCGTGTTCTCCGGCGCGTCGTCGTGCTCGAGCGCGAGCTGCGGGACGAGCTCGCCCTCGAGTCGCGACATGAACTCCTTCGCCGCGTGGCTGCCTGCTCGGCGCAAGAGCTCGTTGCGCGCGGCGATCTCGAGGATCGTCCCCATGTCGCGCCCCGGCCTGACCGGCACGACGAGCTCGCGGATCGGTGTGCCGAGGATGTGGTGATAGCGATCCTCGAGGCCGAGCCGATCGAACGTCTCGCTCTCGTTCCAATCGAGCAGGCGCACGACGAGGTCGATGCGCTTGCGCTCGTTGATTGACGTGACGCCGAACATCGCCTTGATGTTGAGCACGCCGAGCCCGCGGATCTCGATGTGGTGCTTGAGCAGATCCTCGGGCACGCCGAAGACCATGCCCGGCGGCCGCCAGTCGCACTTCACGACGTCGTCCGCGACGAGGCGGTGGCCGCGGAGCACGAGCTCGAGCGCGCACTCGCTCTTGCCGATGCCGCTCTTGCCGAGGAGGAGCACGCCGATGCCGAACACGTCGACGAGGACGCCGTGGAGCTTCGTCTGCGGCGCGAGGCGCTCGTCGAGCAGCGCGTGGAGCGCGTTGATCGTGCGGCTCGATCGGTTGTCGGACACGAAGAGCGGCGTGCCCGTGGCCTCCGCCGCGGCGACGAGGGTCTTGTGCGGGTCGTCGCGCGTGAGCACGACGCACGAGAGGCCGAGCGCGAAGTAGCCGCGCACCGCCGCGCCGCGCGTGTTGTGCTCGAGCTTGTCGAGGTAAGAGACCTCGGTGCCGCCGAGCACCTGGACGCGCGTCGGAACGACGCCGTAGTAGTGGCCCGCGAGCGCGAGCCCGGACTTTTGGATGCGCGGGTGACGGATCGGCCGGTCGAGCCCCGTCTCGCCGGCGACGCGCCTGAGCTTCACGCTGAGCCGCTCGTCTCTCGCGAGCTGGCCGGTCGTGATCTCGAGCGCCGCCGGTGCGTTGTTCACTTGTTCGCCTCTTCTTCGGCGCAGAGCAGCTCGAACACCTCCGCGCCGTCCCCGGCGTGCAAGAGACGTTCGCGGAAACCCTTGCTCCTCAAGAGTCGTGACACGCGCGCGAGCGTCTTCAAGTGCTCGCCGCTCGCACGCTTCGGGCTGATCACCGCGAAGAGGATGTTGACCTTGTTGTCGTCGATCGACTCGAACTCGAGCCCCTCGGGCACGGTGAGCACCGCCGCGACTTGTCTGTCGAGCTCGCCGAGCGCGCCGTGTGGGATCGCGACGCCCTCGCCGATGCCCGTCGATTGGAGCGCCTCACGCTCGCGCAGCACGTCCTCGATCTTCGTCACGGGCACGGACGTGCCGCGAGCGAGAAGCTCCGCGAGCACGCGGAGCGCCTCGGGCTTGTTGAGCGAAGATGAATCGCCGTCGTTGTGCCTCACCGCGGCGCGTTCCGCGGCGAGAAGATCGGTCAGGTGCATTCGCGTGGAGTGTAGCGCACGCGAACGAGATTTTGAGCGTTACTCTTCGCCTGTCTCGTCTCGGATCAAGCGCTGCGACGCGCGCTCTTTTCCTTTTTGCGAGTTCTTGTTGCCGCGAATCTGGCGTTCGAGCTTGTCGAGCACCTTGTCGATCGAGGCGTACATGTCCTCGCTCGTCTCGTGAGCGTGGAAGTGCGATCCGCCAGCGTGGATGTCGACCTCCGCGGAGTGCTGGTGGCTTTGACAGCTCAGCTTCACCTGGCCCTTCATGGGCTCGCGGAGGAACCTCTGGAGCCGTCCGATCTTCTCGTGCGCGTAGCCTTTGACGGCGTCGGTGGACTCCATTTGCCGGAACGTGATCGCGATGTTCATACAGTTCACTCCCTTCGGTCACGCGGCATGGACGAATCCGTGCCGCTCCGCTTCACGACGCGACGTGGTGCTTTGCTGCTCCGAGCGCGTCGCGGTGCGCATCGGGTGATCAACGGCCCGCGTGGCGGAACCCGTCGTCATTCGGTCTCAAGAGTAGCGCTCGAATCGGGCCCAGCCTTCCAGAAAATGAACTGAAAAAGACGATTCTGTGGCGCCGGCGTGTCATGACCCTTGCATGAGACCCGGGGTATGACTCACAAATCCGCGGGGTATTTGGCGGTTTTGGGGATCCTCGCTGGGTGTGCGGGCAGCGCGGTCACGCCGGGAACGCCACGAGACGTCGCCAGGGCAGCCGCGGACGCGTACATCGCCGCGGGCCACCGCTGCCAAGTGAAGGCCGACCTCGCGTACTGCGACACGACGGGCGCCTCGAGCCTGCCGCTGCTCATCGGCTACGACAAATCCTCGCAGGAGATCCTCTTCGCCACCGTGTTCGACACGGAGGCCGCGTTCGGCCGCGCGTGCCCGCTCATCCCGGCCGATCAGGTGACGCACCCGGAGTGGATGGTCGTGAAGTGCGACCAGATCGAATACGAGGACAAGACGCGCAAGACCGTGCTCGCCGTCGTCGGCGGAGGTCGTGTGCCCGACCAGGGCATGAGCCGCGCGGAGCTCAATCGCTCGGCGAACGCGTTCATGCAAGAAGCGGAGGGCTACCTCGTTCGCCTCAAGGTGACGCTCGCGTCGGTGCCGCAGGAGCAGCAGCTCATTCCCGACACGAAGACGACGAAGCTCTAACCCAGGACCTCGCCTGAGCGGACGTGATCTTGATGCGAGGTTGCAGACGACATGCGGCAGCGAGACGCGGCACGTGCCGGCTTGGCCTAGAAAACCTTCTTGCGCTTGCCGGACGAGAGGATGCCGAGCATCTCGCGGTACTTCGCGACGGTGCGGCGCGCGATCTGGATGCCGTCGCGCTTGGCGAGGATCTCGACGATCGCCTGATCGCTCAGCGGGTTCAGCTTGTCCTCGTCGTCGATGATCTTCTTGATCGCCTGCTTCACGGACTCGGACGCGATGTCCTCGTCGGCGGTGCGGCGGATCGACGAGTTGAAGAAGTACTTCAGCTCGAAGAGCCCCTGCGGCGTGTGCACGTACTTGTTCGTCGTGACGCGGCTGATGGTCGACTCGTGCATGCCGACGGTGTCGGCGATGTCGCGGAGGATCATCGGCTTCAAGTGGGCGACGCCCTGCTCGAAGAAGTCGCGCTGCTTCTCGACGATGCACTCGGTGACGCGGATGATGGTCTTTCGGCGCTGCTCGATCGCGCGAATGAGCCACTGCGCGTTTCGTAGCTTTTCGCCGATGAATTCCTTCGCGCCGGGGTCCTTCAAGAGCTGCTTGGTGAGCGACTCGTTGATGTAGAGGCGCTGCACGCCGCGGTCGTTGTCCGTGACGACCCACTTCTCGCCGTCCTTGACGACGTAGACGTCGGGCGTGATCGCGATCGTCTTGTCGTCGGTCTCGGTGAAGTTGCGCGCGGGGCGCGACTCGAGCTTCTGGATCTCCTTGACCGCCTCGTACACCTCGTCGAGCTCGATCTTCAGATCGCGCGAGATGGCGCCGTAGTTGTGCTTTTCGAGGTTGTGGAGGTGCTTGTCGATGATCTGGAGCTCGAGCTCGTCGTAGCCGAACGCTTCGGCCTGCACCTTGAGGCACTCGCGGAGATCGCGCGAGCACGCGCCGATCGGATCCCAGAGCTGCATCAGGTGGAGGACCTCTTCGGCGTCCTCGAGCTCGAGATCGGCCTCTCTCGCGAGGTCTTCGAGGGTGAGATCCGGGGTGCGCGAGCCGTCCTCGCGCTCGGTGCCCTGCAAATCGAGGAAGCCGTTCTCGTCGAGGTTGCCGAGCACGAGCTCCGCGAACCGGCGCTCGCCTTCGGTGAAATCCGAGAGCTGCAGCTGCCACTTCAAATGGTCGACGAGCGACTCGATCTTCGTGAGGTTCGCCTCGATGGGCGGCAGGTCCTCGAAGCCGCCGCGGCTTTGCGGGAGCGGCTGCTGAAGGGTGCGGTTCTCGAGGAACTGCTCCCAGTCGATGTCGTTGACCTTCTTCTCGTTCTCGGCGCGCTGGAGCTCTTCCTTCTTGTCGTGCATGCGCTCGGAGAGGTCGGCGCGTGCCTCGCTCTCCTGGACGACGGACTCGCTGCGGTCGATGACGCCGTCTTTGTTGGCGCCGGGGGGCCTGGGCTCCACTTCGTCATCGGCGAGCAGGGGGTTTGCGTCGAGCTCCTTGCGGATTTCGTCGATCAGCTCGAGACGGGAAAGCTGCAGAAGCCTGATGGCCTGCTGCAGCTGGGGCGTCATGACGAGCTGCTGACTCAGCTTCAGCTGCTGCTTGATTTCCATCGCGCTCGTGGGCCTCGGTCCAAAAGTAACACTGGCAAAGGGACGGGCACAGCGATTTTCGTGCCAGCTCGTCTTTGACTGTTGACGTGGGAGAACTTTTTCGCCACGCCTGCGTCTGGAGCTCCATGAAAAAATCGCTGATGTGTCTCGCTTTGTGCGCCTTCGGGTGCGGTCGAAGCGCCATCGTGTCGACGGACGCCTTGCCGCTGAAACGCGTCGTCATCTACCGGAACGGCGTCGGCTACTTCGAGCGCGCTGGGCACGTCGAGGAGGGTGACGTTCGCTTCAAGATGCGCGGAAGCGAGGTCGGCGACTTCCTTGCAACGCTTGCAGTCATGGAGCAGGGCGGAAGCTCCGTGAAGGCCGCGGCGTTTCCCCTGGCGGACGAGGAGCAGAAGCCCCGCGACAAGATGACGGAAGACGAGAAGCGAGGCCTCAAGACGGTGGTGCTCAGCCTCGATGGCAAACAGCACGATCTGCAAGTCGGCTACGTGGCAGAGTCGCCGGTGTGGAAGCCGTCTTATCGGCTCGTCGTGCAACCGAAGGGTGAAGCGGAGCTCCAGGCCTGGGGCATCGTGCAGAACCTCTCGGGCGAGGACTGGAACAACGTGAGCCTGTCGCTCGTCGCCGGAGCGCCGCTCGCGTTCCAGGCGCAGCTCGGCGAGGCCGTGATCCCGCTTCGTCCGACGGTCACGGACACGGGCGAAGTGATCGCGGCGGTTCCGCGCGGCGACACGTCGCTCTCGCAAGGCGGGCAGGACGTCGATCGCGACGGCGACGGAATCCCCGACTCGGTCGACCAAGAAGAAGCGGGGGAGAAGGACGAGCGCAAGGCGGACAAATCGGCCGACAGATCGCGGCGCGCGCCTGTCGCGACGGGCGCGGCCGCGCAGACGACGCCGACGCCTTCGTTGAACGGGCCGCATCGCCCGATGCCCCCGCCGCCGCCGCGAACCGAGATCTCGAGGCCGCGCGATCTCCGCTCGCTCGCGGCCGTCGCGATGGAAGGCGGAACGACGCGCTACGACCTCCCCGCCACGGTGACGATCCCCGATCGCAGCGCGACGATGGTCATGCTCGCCGTCCGGCGCGTCCCTGGTGAGGCGATCTTCCTGTTCGCGCCCGACGGAGGCGTCGCGGACTCGACCTCGCACCCGTTCCGCGTGGTGCGCTTCGCGAACCGCACCGGCGGCGCGCTCGAGCGCGGACCGATCGCGGTCTTCGAGCGCGGCGCTTTCTTGGGGCAGGGATTGGTCGATCCGCTCCCCGAGGGCGCGACGGCCACGGTGCCCTTCGCGCTCGAACGCTCGATCGGCGTCGAGCAGGAGCGCAAATACGATCAGCTCGGCGAGCGCATCGCGAAGATCGAGAACAGCGAGCTCACGATCGAGCGCGACGCAGTGACGCAGACGAAATACCGCGTGCGCAACGGGAGCGACGCCGCGGCGAAGCTGCTCGTGCGGCACCCGCGCCAGAACGGCGCGCGCCTCTTCCAGCCGCCGAAGGACACCGAGGACAACGTCGGCACCAGCAGCGCGCTCGTTCCGATGCACGTCGACCCGCGCCAGACGGGCGAGCTCACGGTCGACGAGCGCCAGACGCTGCGCATGCAGGTCGACTGGTTCAGCGTCGTCGCGGACAACGCGGTGAAGGCGTACCTCGCCGATCCGCGCTCGAACAAGGACGTCGCCTCGAAGCTCACGGGCGCGTGGTCGTACCGCGATCAGATCCTCGCGCTGCGCGAGGCCAGGCAGAAGCTCGCGCAGGAGCAGCTCGATCTCGGCACGCAGACCGAAGAGACGCGCCGAAACCTCCGCGCGCTCCGAGAGAACAAAGCGGCCGACGCGCTCCGCGCGAAGCTCACCGCTCGCCTCGGCGAGATGGCGACGCGCATGGACGACATCACCAAGCACCTCGTCGAGACCGACAGCAAGCTCGCCGAGATCGGCGTTCGATTCAAAGAAGCGATCCGCGAAATCAAGCTGACCGAAACCCCCGCCGCCAAACCGTGACCCGCACGCTGATCCTCCCGCTCACGCTCACGCTCGCGTGCGCCGCGACCGCGCCGAACACGGTGACGGTCGCGGCCGCGGCGCCCACGACGACGCAAACGCCCGCGCCTCCGCGCGCGCACCCGCTCGCGCTCTCGCTCTCGTTCGAGCAGCGCGTGGAGGGCGCGGTGCGCGGCGTCGCGGTCGACCACGGGCGCCTTTATGTGAACGTCGCGGGCGCGCTCCGCGTCTTCGACAAAAGCGGCCCGGTCGCCGCGTCGCCTCACGCGTGGCAGCCCGGCCAACCGCTCGTCGTCGTCGGCGACGGCGCGTTCGATCCGGTCGCGTTCCAATCGCACGCGCCGCCGCTCCCCAAGGGCTTCGAGTGCCACGCCGTCGCGTTCTCCGCGGACGCATCGCGGATGAGCGCGTACTGCTTCGATCCAGGCGGAACGGCCGACGCGACTCATGTGTATGATACACGCACCGGCACGGAGCTCGGGCGCTTCGACGAGTTCCACTCGGCCGCGCCGATCCGCAGCGGAACGATCACGACGAGCGGCAACTTCATCTTCTGGGTCGCGCGCGCGAGCGGCGCGTTCGAGGAGATCAAGAGCCACGTGACCGGACCGATCATGAGCTCGCACTCGGTGATGTCGCCGAACGAGGACATGCTCTTCACGACGATCGACAAGGAGTGGTTCTCCGAGGACACGTCGCCCGCGCGCATGCTCGATCCGAAGAACGGGCGGGTCTTGTTCGAGCTCGGAAACGACGTCGACACCGCGTGGTTCTCGCCTTCCGGTGGGCTCTTCGCGCTCCGGCACTCGACGCGCTGGGCGGACCTGATGCACGCGTCGGGATCGCAGAAATCGTGGATCACCGTGAACGCGGGCGCGACGGAGTCCGCGCGCGCGGATCTGGAGGACGCCGAGGAGGCCGCGTTCTCGCGCGACGGATCGGAGGTCGCGGTGCGCGGCAGCTCTGGCGCGATCCGCGTCTACGCGATCACGCGATGACCGAGCGCCTCGAGAGGGCCTTCTTCGCGAGGGACGCGCTCGTCGTCGCGCGCGCGCTCGTCGGGACGTTCATCGTGCACGGTCACAGAGTGGCGCGCATCGTCGAGACCGAGGCGTACCGCGGGCCGCGCGATCTCGCTTGCCACGCGCGCGCGGGCCTCACGAAGCGCACGCGCACGCTCTTCGGCCCGCCGGGCCACGCGTACGTGTTCCTCATCTACGGCATGCACGAGTGCTTCAACGTCGTCTGCAAAGGCGAGGGCGCGGGGCACGCGGTCCTCGTGCGCGCTGCGGAGCTCATCGGACAGGCGATCGCGATCGCGGGAGCGCGCGCCGACGGACCTGGGCGCTTCGCGCGCGCGATGGATTTCTCGCGCGCGCACGACGGCGAGTCGCTGATGACGCCGCACCTCCATCTCTTGCCGCGCGATCGCCGCGTGCGCATCGCCGTGAGCGCGCGGGTCGGCGTGCATTACGCGGGTGAGTGGGCCGACGCGCCCTATCGCTTCTTCGACGCGCTCTCGCCCGCGGTCTCGAAGCCGCCGAAGAGCGCGCTCGGGAGCGGGAGCGCTAAGGCGAAGCCCAAACGACGATCCGCAAGCGGCTCTGGCCGTTGAATCGGAACGTCGCGACGTCGCCCTTCTTGAAGCACACGGGACCTGCCGCGCCGATCGCGCCGTTCGCGGCGTCGACGCTCGAGAGCGTGATGCCGCTCGCGCCCACGAGCGTCACGGCCGTCGGCGCGTCCGCGTCGAACGCGGCGCGCACGCACGTGTCGGCCTCGAACGCGGGGAGCGCGAGCTCGTGATCGCGCGCGAGGTCGAGATCGCTCCGCGTGATCTCGCGCATCCCCGGCGCGACGCGCTCGTGCCTTGCGGCGACGAGCTCGATCTTCGGCGGCCCGGCGTCGACCGCGGCGTCGACGATCGTCGTCGCGCCCGCGTCGCTCGAAGGAGGATGCATTTCGGGAGCGTGGTGCGACCTCGTCACGCCGCCGCACGCAAGGAGCGCAACGAAGGGAAGGGCGCGCGGGCCTCGCCGGATCACGAAGCGGTCGTGGTCGCCTTCGTCGCGGCGTCCTTCGCCGGCTTGGCGTCGGAGACGATCGCGTCCATGCGGCAGCTGCCTTGGAACTCGACGCCGCGATCGATGAAGATCGAGGGCGAGTGGATGTTGCCGACGACCTTGCCGGGCGCGTGGATCTCGAGGGCCGTCTTCGCGCGGATGTTTCCGTGCACGACGCCGCCACGTACGATCACGGTCGCGCAGTCGATCTCGGCGTGGACCTCGGCGCCGTCGCCGATGACGAGGGTGTCGTCGCTCTTGATCTCGCCCTTGAAGTGACCGTCGACGCGGACGCGCCCTTCGAAGTGGAGCTTGCCTTCGAAGCGGGTCCCCCGACCCAGCAGAGCCGTGATTTCCGTTCCGCTTTGATCCATGCGGCTTCCTATCACGAGAGCCGTCAGTCCGATAACGGTAGCTTGCTAACGATCTCCAATTCGATGATATTCCGGTCGGTTACGGGGCCTGTCCGTTGGGAACGGAAAGTGCATGAGTCACGGCCCATTGACGCAGACGTGGAATTCAGGCACGTCCGCGCTCGGCATTTTGGCTGTCGGTCGTTGGGAGGAGTGTTCGTGAACAAACTGCATCTCTCGGTTCTGACGTTCGCCGCTGCGAGCTTCGTCGCAGGCGCTGCTGCTGCTCAAGGCGATCAAACCACGCCGCCGCCGCCCAACACCACCGCGCCGACGACGACCACGACGCCGACGACGACCGCGCCGACGACCACGTCGACGCAGACGGCCGCGCCGACCACGACGACGCCCGCGTCGCCCACGACGACGACGACCACGACGACGGACACGTCGTCCACGACGGCGACCGCCGCGCCCGCGACGTCGTCCGCTGGGGATGACGTCCCCGCGTTCTTCAACTCGACGTACGCGACGCCTCAGAAGGACAAGGCTTCGACCGTGAAGCCGAAGGAGAAGCTTCGCTGGGCGGGCACGAGCTACTTCCAGCAGGTCGGCGTCTCCCCGGACGTCGTGGCCCCGGGCCTCGTCCAGACCTACGCGCCCATCGCCGACACCTTCATGCTCTTCCAGCCGCGCTTCGCGCTGAACAAGGATTGGCAGCTTCGCGCGCGCATGACGGCCAACTACGAGTTCACGAACAACGCGAACTCGACCACGACGCGCTCGAACGAGCTCGTCTTCGGCGACATCCTCCCCGAGATCGACTACCGCGGCATCCCCGAATTCTGGGGCATCAAGACGATTGGCGCTGTCGGCTCGGGCATCCCGACCTCGCCCACCTCGCAGGCGCGCACGCTCATCACGAGCCCCTTCGCGAAGGTCACGTTCGACAAGAGCTTCGAAAAGTTCCTCGGCGGCGAGCTCGAGCTCATCGTCGGCGCGACCTACTCGCACCCGCTCTATCGCTACACGACGGCGCAGCTGAACGACCAGCCGTCGTACGCGGCGGCCTGCTACGGCGCCGGCAGCGACGTGAGCTGCGCGAACCAGGCGAGCGGCGCGGCCAACGTCGAGAACAGCGTCACGGCGGCGTTCATCGCGACGGCCAAATGGGGCAAGTGGAGCCCGACGCTCCTCTATTACTTGTTCAACCAGTGGACGTATCAGTTCCAGCCGATCGCCGGCGTCGTCCCGGAGCCGAACGGCGCGACCAACTTCCGTCAGTCGTCCTACTTCAACGCGTCGCTCGACTACGAGGTGAACGGCTGGCTCACCGCCGAGATCGGGTACCAGATGTACCGAACGATCCTCACGGGCGAGAGCACCATCGGCAACCCGTTCTGGGATCCGTACCAAGACATGCGCGTGTACCTCGGTGTGAACATCGCCCTCGACAGCCTTTACGAAGCCGTCCAGGGCAAGAAGGACGAAGAAGGCATTCTTCGTACGAAGAACGAACGCCGTCCCACCAGCACCTTCTGATATAGAGCCGGCTCATGCACACGTGTCTTGTTGGCGCCCGCCGTTTGGGCTGGGTGAGTGCAGTTGTCTTTGCTTCGCTGCTCGCGTCGCGAGCGGCCCGTGCCGAGGAACCCGTCGTCGTCCAGCCCCAAGCGCCCCAGGCGACGGCGGACACGACCGGGATGGAGGAGGACGACAACGGCGTGCTTCGGAAGAAGCACGAGCCGCTCCTCATCGGCTTGGACTTCACGCTGGGCTACGGCGACTACGGCGCCGTCGTGCAGGCGGTGCCGCCTTCCGGGCAGATCAACCCGCTCTACGTCTTCGACGACACGCAGATCCGCACCGCGTCGTTCGTGCTGCTCGGGCACTACCGCTTCAAAAACTTCGGCCTCGGCGCGCGCTTCCCGCTCGTCTCCGGTCACATCTCGGACGACCCCGCGAAACAGACGTTCCCGAACGACGTCTTCACGACCGGCAACCTCGAGGTCTCGATGGACATGCCGCGGCGCCTCTCGCCGACGGTGCGTTACATCCCGCAGATCGCGCTGACGCTCCCGACGTCGCCCGGATCGACGCCGCCGTACAGCGACGCGCTCCTCGCGGCGAACCAGCCGGACAACTCGCTCGCCGATCGATACGCCCAGTACGCCGTGGCGCACGCGGCCGCGTTCGCGCGCGGCGGCGAGGACGACGCGCTCTACTTGAACTGGCGGCTCGGCGTCACGCCGAAGGTCGGGTTCGACATGCTCTTCAACCACACGCGGGTCCAGCCGTACATCAAGATCCCGATCATGTTCGGCCTCGAGCAGAACTCGTCCGCGCAGGAGCCGGTGCGCATCGAAGGCGTCGCGGGCATCCGCGTCGCGCAGGAGATCGGCCCGCTCCACCTCGGCGTTCGCCTCGTCGGCATGGTCCCGATCGCGGCGCGCTCGAACCCACCGCAAGGCTTCGACGTGAACTCGGCGATGCTCTCGGTGTGGCCGGAGATCAGGCTCCAGATCACGCCGTCGGCGCAGTTCTGGGTCTCGGGCATGATCCCGCTCGCGGGCGACTTCAACGTCTTCACCGACGGCAAAAACGGCTCGTTCAACGCTGGGCTGAGCGCCAACTTCTAGGGTTTGGCGGGATTTTGGACCTTTTCGGCGCGCGTGCTCTACTTGCAGCGTGCGCCGTCGTGTCCTCTTCCTCGCATTTGCCGCGCTGACCGTTCCGATCGCGGTCGCGCAAGCGCAGAGCGGCGGGGGCGGCGGTAACGCGAACGCCAACGCGAGCGCGAGCGCGACGGGCTCGTCCACGACGGCGCCGACGGCTACGGGCAGCGATACGGGCGCGAACCCCTCGATGACCGCCGCGCCCACGGGGCGCGCAGCGACGGGGTACGGTTACTCGGACCATCCGCCAGCGGCGCGAGGCGGGCGGCTCCAGGTGCGCTCTGGGAGGCCCGCAACGCACCATCCGACCGTGCCCGCGCACAGCGGGCCTGTCGCGACTCTGCCTGGGTTCGAGATGCTCGCGGAGGGCGGCTCGCGCCTCTTCGTGGAGCTCTCACAGACGGTCCCCGTCGAAGAGCGACGGGCGCACGGGACGCTCACGTACGTCCTGCACGGCGCCCACGTCACGGTGCACAACAACACGAACCCGCTCGTCACGGTGCACTTCAACACGCCTGTCGCGAGCGCGCGGCTCGTGCCCTCCGGTCATGACTTGCTCTTCGTCGTCACGCTTCGTGCGAACGCGACGCCGACGTGGAAGGTGAACCCGGGCAAAGAGGGGAGCTCCGTGCTCACCGTGGACTTCCCGAAGGGCTCGTTCCTCGCGGGCGCCTCGACGACGCCGCAGCAGTGAGGCGTCCGAGACTGCGCCGTCCCGCCTTCGGCGGAATCCGGCGTCCGCGCGGCCGCGTGCGGCTTCGCCCTCGCGCTCGCGGCGCGCGAGGCCTCGGCGCAGGAAGATCTCGCGCAGGAGCTCGACGTGCGCGCCGACGAGGTGACCGTAGACACGCGCATGCGCGAGCTCGAGCTCCGCGGGCACGTACACGCGGACGCCCCGCCGTTCCACCTCTCGTCGGACGCGCTCAAGCTCCATCGATCGAGCCGCGGCATCATCGTCGATGGCGACGGCCGCCTCACGTTCTGCCCGTGCCTCGGGACGCCGCTCGCGCTCGGGTTCAAGAGCGCGACGGTTGCTCCGCCCGGCGATCTGTTCCTCACGAGCCCGCGCCTCGAAATCTTCCATGTGCCCGTGTTCTGGCTGCCGTTCTTCTGGCTGCGCGCGCCCGATCGCGTGGGTCTCTTGCCGCCGCAGATCGAGTGGCGCGGCGCCGATGGCCTCTTCTTGGGCGGCGGCGTGCACTTGCCGTGGAAGGCCCACGGCAAGCCGGTCATCGTCGATCTCAGCGGGGGCGGCTATTTCGAGGGCGGCTTCGCGGTGGACGCGAGCGCGCGGACCGAGACGACGACGACGCGCGTTCGCTTCGATCGACTCCCGCAGTCGGTGAGGCCGGGCGCGCCTGGCGACGGCAGCGGGCTCGTGGTCGACGCGCAGGGCTCGTTCTCGTCGGACGCGGGGGCGTTCCGCTCGCGCGTCGCGTGGGATTTCGATTTGCTTCGCGGCGCGCGCGGCGTCCTCTCGACGACCGATCTCGACGCCGCGTCGCGCGCGTTCGACGTCGGCGCGGTCGAGACCTCGCTCGACGCCTCGTCGTTCGTCGTTGCCACCGGCGTGCGGACCGCGGCGGTTCGCGGCGGCGACATCCTCACGGCGGACGCGGCCGGACCTTACGTCACGGTCGCGGACAGCGGCGCGATCGGAGGCGTCGGCGCCTACGACGCGACCCTCGACGCGAGCGTGCTCCACGAGACGGATCTCGGGTCCATCGCGCTCGCGCACGGAGAAGCGGGCGCGCTCCTCGCAGGTCGCGCGTCGATGTTCGGGCTGCGCGCGGAGCTTCGCGGCGTCGCGGACGCGGCGACCGACGCGACCGACTCGGGCGCCATGGGCGCCGCGCTCGCGCGGGTCGAGGCCACGATGCCCTTCGTGCGCTCGTTCGACACTGCCGAGCGCGCCGATCCGCTGCGCCACCGCATCGAGCCCGTGATCGCAGCATCCGCGCTCGCGAGCGACGCGACCGGCGCCCTCTCGTCGATCGCGGCGCGGAGCATGGCGTTTCTCGCGCGGAGCGCGATCGCGTCGGCCACCGGGGAGGCCGTGACCGCTTCGGCGGGCGTTCGCACGGCGCTCGCGCGCTGGGCTCGAGGTGACGGCTTCGAGATCGACGCGCACGCGGGCGGCGTCGTCGACGGCGCGGGCGACGCGCGCGGGCTCGTGCGGTGGCGCGCGCTCGCGGGCGGCCGCGTCCTCGGCCTATCCGCGGAGGGGGCGCACGTCTTCGGCAACACGTCGCCGCCTCAGAGCGGCGGCGCCATTCGGACGCCCGAGAGCGGCGACGCGTTCGTCGTCCGCGCGCGCGTCGGGCTCTCGCAGCGCGACGCGGCAGGTCCCACCGTGACGGCGCACCTCGCGATGCGCGACGGCGTCGATCCGGTCGCCGCGCGGCTCCTCACCGACGCGCCGATCGAGCCCGCCGCAGGCCTCTTCGCGACGTCGGGCGTGAGCGGCGGTATCCGCGCGTCCGTCCCGTGGACGAAGTGGCTCGTGACGCGCGGCGGCGTCGAGATGGATCTCACGGCCGTCGAGCTCACCGCGGCGACGGGCACGGTCGAGATCCGCGACGGCTGCGGCTGCTTCCGAATTCGCCTGAGCGCAGCTCACCGCCTCGGGCGCGACGGCGTCGACGTGTGGGCCAACATCGACCTCGTGCCGCACTAGCTCCGGGGCTAATGTGCCGGAGGCGGCTGCGCCGATTCCGTGTCGCCGCACAGCTTGTCGACGAGGAACGACGCGACGTCCGACGGCTTCGTGCCGGGGCCGAAGCCCGCGTCGTAGCCGAGCTCGAGCGCGAGCGCGTGATCGATGCGCGGTCCGCCGAGGAGCAAGACGACGTCCTTGCGCCAGCCCTCCTGCTTGAGCATCTCGGCGAACGCGAGCGCGTTCTCCTTGTGGCAGTTGCGCTGCGTGATCACCTGGCTGACGAGGATCGCGTCGGCCTTGAGCGCGCGCGAACGCGCGGCGAGCTGATCGTTTTCGACCTGCGCGCCGAGGTTGTGCGCGTCGAAGCCCTTGTAGCTCTCGAGCCCTTTGTCGCCCGCGTAGCCTTTGTAGTTGAGGATGGCGTCGATGCCGACGGTGTGCGCGTCGCTCCCAGTGCACGCGCCCACGACGACGATCTTTCGACCGAGGCGCGCGTGGATGCGGTGCTCGATCTCCTCGCGCGAGAGCGCGCCCGTGCGCACCTCGGCGACGTCGATCTTCGAGACGTCGATCGAGTGCTGCGAGTGCCCGTAGACGACGAAATACGAGTAGCCCTCGGCGCAGGGCTCCATCGTCGCGACGAGCGGCTCGGTGAGGCCGTGCTTCGCCGCGAATTGCTTCGCCGCCTCGCGCGCCTTCACCGAGGGGGGCAGCGCGAGCACGAAGCTCATCTGCACCATCCCGTCGCCTTCGCGGTCGCCGTACGCCTTGAGGATGTGCTCCATCTCAGTGGCCCTCCAGCGCGTCGAGGATCGGGTTCACGTAGGACTCGCCGCGCGCGACGACCCCGGCGAAGCCCTTGCCGCCTTCCTTCGTGCGCTTCACGTCGGCGAACGCGCCGCGCCCGATCGCGCTCCAGATCCCCTCGCGCGCGACCTCCTCGAGCAGCTCGTGCGCCTCGTCGAGGACTTGCACGGCGCGCTTCGCGATGCGCCCGCCCTCTTTGAACTCGATCTCGTCGCCGAGGTGCTTACATGTACTATACACGTAACGCGTCGCCTTGAGCGAGAGGTAGCGGTCCATGAGCATCGGATTGTGGATCGCCTCGCTGAACATGCCGAGGAGCTCGATCGACTGGTGCGTCGCGATGCCGACCAGGTTGAACATCGCGTCGTGGACGTGGCTTTGGAAGACGTCGCCCGTCTTGTGCTTCGTCGGCGGCATCCACTTGATCGGGTGGCGCGCGAAGATTTGCCGGATGAGCTGCGCCTGCGCGATCTCGAGGAGGAAGCTGTCCTCGAGCCACGGATCGATCTCGTACGCGTGGCCGAGGCCCATCTGCTCCTCGCGGAGGCCCGCGCGGAGCGCGAACGCCTCGTTGATGAACTGCGACGCGAGCACCGTGTGCGCCTTCTCGACGGCGTCCGCGGTCGTGAGGTAGTTGTCCTCGCCCGTGTTGATCACGATGCCCGCGCGCGCGATGAAGCGCCGCGAGACGTACTGATCGACGAACGTGCGGCACATGTTGATGTCGCGGAAGAGGATCCCGTACATCGCGTCGTTGAGGAGCATGTCGAGCCGCTCGACCGCGGCCATCCACGCGATCTCCGCCATGCAGAGGCCGCTCGAGTAGTTCGTCTGGTGGACGTACCGGCCGTATTCCTCGGTCGCTTCCTCGACCGCCGTTCGCACGATGCGGAAATTTTCCTGCGTCGCGAACGTGCCGCCGTAGCCCTCGGTGGTCGCGCCGTGCGGGACGTAGTCGAGGAGCGACTGCGCCGTCGCGCGGATGACGGCGATGATGTCCGCGCCCGCGTAAGCCGCGGCCTTCGCCTGGAGCGCGTCGTCGTAGATGTTGCCCGTGGCGACGATGACGTATTTGAGCGGCGACTCCGCGGGCGCGATGCGCGCCTTGAGGGCCTCGCGCTGCTCGCGCGCCTTGTCGATGCGCTCGAGCGCGGCGGTGACGTGCGGGGCGAGCGCCGCGCGGGCCTCCTCTGCCGAGGGGCCGCCCTCGGCGCGATCGAGCTCGGGCGAGTACGCGAGCCGTTCGACCGCATCCTGGACGTTCTTGGCGCCCGAGATGAGCGCGCGCCCGAGGAAGTACGAGATGCCCGCGCCGAGCAGTCCCTCTTGGTGGAATCGATCGACGGCGAGGTTCACGAGCGGCGCGCCTTGATCGCCGAGGCCCTCGACCCCGAACGCGCGCAAAATCGTGCGCTCCACGCCGACCGAGGTGTGAGCGTCGATGTAGCGCTGCACGTCCGTCGCGACGTCCGCCGCGAGCGAGCGACAGTCCGCCACCTTCTTTTCGTCCATCGGCACGCGAGCCATGGCGCCTCTTCTATCAGGAGAAGTCGCGGCGGCGAAAGACGAGCGTGGCGACGGCGATGAGCACGATCGAATATGCGCAGGATTGTGCGGCGGCCTTCGCCACGAGGGGCCACGTCGGAAGGCCTGGGACCTGCCCGAGCAAGATGGGGCGGGCGGGCACGTAGGTCTGCAGGTTCGGCACGATCCGCGCGAGGACCGCGGACACGCCCTTCACGGCAGCGCCCACTTGCCGCGCGGGCAGGTGCGCGAGCGTGTCCGCCGAGCGCCCGATGAGGAAGACGCTGAGCGTGAAGATGGCGGTAAGAAACGGCGACGAGAACGACGAGAAGAGCGTCGCGACCGCGGTGATGATCGCCGTCTCGCAGAGCGTGAGGACGCACGAGGCGAGGACCACCTGCCGGTTCGCGCCCGCGGGCGCAGCGAGGATGGCCATCGTCGCGAACGTCACGAGCGACCAAGGGACGACGGCTTGCACGCGCGCGCGCGGGAGGCGCCAGAGGAGCACGCCGAGCCCCGCGAGGAGACCCGCGCCCGCGCCGACCACGGTCGCGGCGGACGCGCCAGTCTCGACCGCGAGGATCGCGAGCACGAGCGCGCCGTCGATCGCCACGAACACGAGCAGCGTGAGCAGCGTGCCGAGGTATTTCCCGACGAGGTACTCGTGGCGGTGGAGCGGCCGCGTGAGGATCGGGAAGATCGTCTTCAGCTCGAGCTCGCGATAGAGCGAGGTCGCGCCGAGGACGATCGCGACGAGGACCGCGCAGAGCGAGATGCTCGCGGCGCCCACGTCCGAGATGACGCGCGCTTGTTGATCGAGCGACAGGCTCGCGACGATGACGGCGTAGCCGCACGCGGCGATCGCGAACGCGAGCAGTCCGTAGAGGATCCGCGCGCGAACCGCCTCGCGGTAAGCATTCATCGCGATGGCAGAGATTCGAGCGAGCATCACGGATCGCGGCGAAGTTGCGGAGCGGGCAATTGGAGCGCCACGATTTGCACGCGAGGGCCGATCGTGACATCGAGCGGGCCCTTGGACTCGTGGAGGTCGCCGTCGATCATGTAGCGCATCATACCGTCGCTCGAGTGAAGACGCGTGTGCGGCACCGTCGCCTCGAGGGTCTTGCCGTCGCGCATCGGCTGGGCACGCCAGATGCGCGGGAGATCCGCGACGAAGCCCATCGCGCTCGTTTGGATGCCGAGGAGGTGGAACGTGCCGGGTTTCTCGCCCCAGCGATAGAACGGTTTGAAGTTGAGCCCGATCTGGTCGATCGTGCCGCCCGCGACCGAGAACCAATCGCGCTCCTCCCAGATCGTGCCGTCGTCGTGCTCGACCCAGCCGCGGAACGGCGCCGCGATGCGCGAGACGATCTCTCCGCCGACGAGCGCGCTGCCGACGCCCGAGATGAGCGTGCGCGCGGCGATGATGGGTGAGGGCCGGCCGGTGCCGCCGCGGTAGTACTCGGCCAAGAAGCCGTAGACCGCGCCCGTCCCGAACAAGAAGCCGTACGTCGTGCCGATGCGCATCACGTGGCGCTCGACGTTCACGAGCGGTCGCACCGAGCGCTCCGCGTAGGCGCGCGTGAGACGATCGAGAAGGCCCTCCGGCTTGCCGCGAGGGATCGCCGATCGAGTTCGCGACGGTGTTCATCGTGCCGCCGCGCAGGAACGCGACCTGAGGCAGCGACTGCGAGTTGTAGACGTCGATGAAGCCCGTCAGCGTGACGTGGTTGGTGCCGTCGCCGCCGCTGATCGCGAGGACGTCGATCTCGAGGCGCTGGAAGTCCTCCGCGATTCGGTAGAGCTCGTCGAGCGAGTGGGCCTCGCGCACGATGCCGCTGTCGCCGAGCGTCTTGGCCAGACGGCGCGCCGCGCCCGGATCGCGCCGGTTCTTGCCGCTCTTGGGGTTGAGGACGACGCCAATGCCGGACACGCTGCTTTCTTGTGCCGTGATAGGGCTCTTGCGTCAACTCCGGCGACGCTGCACCTTGTGCTCGTGCCGACCGTCGCCGAACAAGTGCGCGCTGCGCGAGAGAGCGCGCTCCTCGTGGCCGAGCCGGATCTCGCCGTCCTCGTCGTGCGCGGCGCCGATCGCGCCGCGTGGCTCAACGGTCTCGTGACCTGCGACGTCGTGAAGCTCCCGGACGGAAACGTCGCGTACGGGCTCATGGTGACGCCCAAGGGCCGCATCGTGACCGACCTCTACGTCGTGAAGCGCGGCGACGCGTTGCAGGTGATTTTGCCGGCGCGCGTGTGCGACGCCGTGGTCGAGACGCTCGACCGGCACCTCGTCATGGAGGACGTCGAGATGGAGCGTGACGACTCGCAGCGCGTGTGGTTCGCGCACGGACCCAAGGCGGCGACTGACCTGCTCCGGCGCCTGCGCGCCGATGGGCTCGGCGGGCAGCCTTGTGATCGCACGGGCCTCGGGGGCGTCGTGATCGTCGCGCCCGAAGCCGACAAAGAGCGGCTCGCCGAGCACGTCGCGAGCCTCGGGGGCGCGATCGGCGATGCGAATGGTTGGGACGCGCTCCGGCTCGAGCGCGGCGTGCCCGCGTTCGGCGTGGACTTCGACGACAAGACGTACCCGCAAGAGGCGTCGCTCGAGAAGCGCGCCGTGTCGTTCGACAAGGGCTGCTACCTCGGGCAAGAGGTCGTGTGCATGCTCGAGCTCCGGGGCCACGTGAAGCGCAAGCTCGTGCCGTTCGTGATCGATGGCGGCGGCGCGGTCGAAGCGGGCGCGAGCGTGACGGACGACGCGGGCGTCGAGGTCGGCAAGGTGTCGAGCGCGACGGAGTCGCCGACCCTCGGTCGCTTCGTCGGGCTCGCGATGGTGAAGCTCGCGCACGCATCTCCCGGCGCCTCGCTCCACGCGGCCGGCAAGCGCGCGCGCGTCGTCGAGACGCCAGCCTGAGCCTCGATCACATTCGGCGGTCGAGCTTGAAGTGGCGCGGCTTCACGTTCGGCTCTTCGTCGAGCAGCGTCACCTTGAGCATCTCGAGGGCGATTTCGCGGATGCGACCGTCCTTGCCGACCTTGAGGTGAAGGCGATCGCCGTCGCTGCGGAGGACCTCGCACCTTCCGAACGCGAAGTGCTGCACCTCGTCGCCGGGCTCGGGGAAGACCTGATCGCCGTCGTTCGAGTACGTGACGGCGGGGCGCGCGGGCGGGCGCGCGGGCATGGCCGTGGACCCGAGCGGCTTGAGCGGCGGCTGCGCGTTGCTGGTGGCGACCGCGTCGGCCCACACGTTCGCGCGCGGCTCCGCCGTGGGCGGTTTTGGCGACGAACCTTGGGCCGCTGGAGGCGCGGGCGCGGCAGGCGTGCCGGCGTTGCCCGCGTCGATCATCGGCACGCCGCTCCGCGCGTCGTGGACGAGCGGGAGCGCGAGATCGAGCGCCGACGTCGCGACCACCTCGAGTGCGACGACGCGCGCCGACGTGACGACGCCGCTGAGCGTCTCGACGCCGGCGTCGGTCTCGCGCGAGAGGACCGCGCGGAGGACGACCTGCGGCGTCCCCTCGGAGAGGCCGATCGTTCCCTCGATCGAGAGCGCGTGGATCGCGCCCGCGATGGCTCGCGCGGTCCCGAACGTGCGCGAGTGCGGCGAGAAGGTGCGAAGCTCCACGTTCTCGAGGACGCCGTGGGCGGTCATCGTTCCGGTCGCGATGCCGGCCTCGCGAAAGCGCGCCGCGAGCGCGTCGTGGAGCGCGTCGCCCGGCGACAGACGAAAGAACACGGCGTGAGAAGACTGCGAGACGTGCATCAAGGAGCCTTGTCCGGGCAGCCGGTGCCCACTTCGGAGACTTTGGGGCCCGCCTCGAGCGGGCACTTGTCGATCGCGTCGGGGACGCCGTCGCCGTCGGTGTCGGTGCCGCGCGGCGCGAACGAGAGACCGAGCGCGACGCGAAAGCGCGGGGTCGTCGCGGGCGCGAAGCCCGAGGTCGGGAGCCACCCGCCGACGCCGAGCTGGAGCGTGAGGTCGCCGCCTTCGAGCGGCGCGGTGCGCGCGCTCACCATCCACTCCGCGGGCGTGATGAACGCGCCGTTCGCGGAGCTCTGGAGGCCGTTCGGGCCCTGCGACACGTCGGCTTGTTCGGTGAACACGGGGAGCACGCGCGCCTCCGCGGTGACCGCGAGCAGATCGTGCTGCTTGAGCAAATCGAGGCCGACGCCGGCCGAGACCAGGCCCTGCGTACCGATGCGCGCGCCTGCGAAATCGGTCGTCGGTCGAATGCGAACGCCGACCTCCGCGCCCGCGAAGAACCGGTAGCTCCGGTAGTCGAGCGAGATCGACGGAATGAAGATCGCGGCGCGCTCGCCCGCGAACGCGTTCTCGTCGCCCGTCGGCGCGGTGGTCTCGAAGCGCGCGGCGAGGCCGAAGCCGCTCGCGTCGTGGCGCCACGGGTGCTTCTTCGGGCGCTTGAGAAACGTGTAGGTTGCACCGAATCGCATGTCCCGCGTGGCGGTCGCGGGGACGTCGCACGACACCGTGCCGCCGCACCCGAGCAGCGGGCTCACGCCTGCGCCGTCCTGGAAGATCGTGACCGGGAGCGCGAGGTCGAGCTCGAGGCGGTCGGTGACGCCGTACGCGAAGAGGAACGTCGCGTTCAGCTCGTTGTCGACCGCGGGCCGATCGCTGCCTGCGGAGCCGGGCGAGGGGACGTGGAGGACGATCGGGCGCGACAAGTACGACGCGACGAGGCCGAACGCGATGCGATCGGCCGCGACGGTCTCGGTGCCGCCGACGTTCATGAACAAGGAGGGCCCGGCGTGCGGCCAGAACGTGTCCGAGTCGATGCACGGGCTCACGACCGGCGCGTCGCAACCCGCCGCCGCCGTGCGCGCGAAGCACGTGATCACGCCTGCACACACGACCGGCCAGAGGGCACGCATCGCATGCAACCTACTCGGCAACCCGCCTCGTGAAAAGATCGTGATAAAAGGCGCGAAATGCGGATCTCGCGTGACCACCCGCTGCTGCTCGCGAGCGCCTCGCCGCGCAGGCGTGAGCTCCTGGAGCTCGCGCGCATACCCTTCGAGGTGATTCGCGCCGGGGCCGACGAGACCGTCGCGCCGGGAGAGCACGCGCTCGCGTACGTGGCGCGGGTCGCCCGAGCAAAGCTGGCCGCGGCCGTGGTCCTGCTCGACGAGGCGACGCGAGAGCGCGGGGCGATCGTGCTCGCGGCGGACACGTCGGTCATCCTCGACGACCGCGTCTTCGGCAAACCCGGAGACGACGACGAGGCGCGCGCGATGCTCCGCGCGCTCTCGGGTCGAGAGCACGAGGTCGCGACGGCGTTCGCGCTCGGTGACCCGAGCACGGGACGGCTCGTCGGCGAAGAGACCGTGCGCACGCTGGTCGAGTTTCGGCCCCTCGGCGCGGCCGAGATCGACGCGTACGTCTCGACCGGCGAGTGCCGAGACAAGGCGGGCGCCTACGCGATCCAAGGCATGGCGAGCGCGCTCGTTCGGCGCATCGCCGGCTCGCACACGAACGTGATCGGCCTGCCGACGGCGGAGCTCGTCATCGAGCTGCGGCGGCTGGAGCTCCTGTGAGCCCACCCGATCGGCGATGGGCGCACACGGCGGCCATCACCGCGATCGCGCTCGTCGCGCGCGCCGCGATCGTCGCGTGGGCGTTCAATCGGTTTCCGCCGATCGCGGACGGCACGTTCTACCAGCTCTTCGCGACGCGCCTCGCGCACGGTCTCGGGTACACCGTCGTGTGGGACGACGGCGCGGTCACCTACGCGGCGCATTATCCCGTCGGGTACCCCGCGCTCCTGGCGCTCGCGTACCGAGTCTTCGGCGACGCGCCCGGCGTCGCGATGGCCGTCAACGCAGCGATCGGGACGCTCGCCGCCGCGTGCGGCCACCGCGTCGCGCTGCGTGAGCTCTCGCCGCGCCTCGCGCTCGTCGCGGGGCTCGCGCTCGCGCTCCAGCCCGCGCTCTTGCTCTACACGCCGGCGGTGATGACCGAGGGCGTCGCGGCGTCGCTCGTCGTCATCGCGCTCGCCTGCGCGCCGCCGAGGGACGCGGAAAAACGCGTGTACATTGCACGCATCGTCTTGATGGGCGTCGTCTTCGGTTTCGCGACGCTCGTGCGCCCGCAGACGATCGTGTTCGCGCCGTTCCTCGCGGCGTTCGCGACGCGGCTTCGGCTCTTCGTGCCCGCCGCGGTGCTCGCCGTCGCGCTCCTCACGGTCGCGCCGTGGACCGCGCGCAACTGCGCGCGCATGCACCGGTGCGCGCTCGTCAGCGTGAACGGCGGATGGAACCTGCTCATCGGCGTCCACACCGACAACGGCTCGTGGACGCCGCTCGAGTCGCCCGAGGAGTGCAAGACGGTCTGGGACGAAGCCGCGAAGGACGCGTGCTTCGAGCGCGCCGCGCGCGCGGAGATCGACCGCGCGCCCCGCGCGTGGCTCGCGAAGGCGCCGCGCAAGCTCGCGGTCACGTTCGACGTGTTCGCTGCGGGCCCCTGGTACCTCTTCCGGAGTAACCCGCGCGCGTTCGGCGAGCGCGCGGTCGTCGTCTTGGGCGGCCTCGACGCGGTCACGGCTCGCCTGATCCTCGTGCTCGCGCTCCTCTCGAGCGCGCCCATCTGGCGCTTTCGCGTGCGAAGAAAGCGGCTGCGAACGACCGTCCCGCGCGTCCTCCTCGCGCTCGTCGGGCTCGGGTTCGCGTTCGCGCGCACGGCGTGGCCCGCGTACGGCGTCCTCGCGGTCGCGAGCCTCTTGCGCGATCGCGACGAGAAACGCTCCGCGCTCCGCGCCTCTTCGGGCTTCGTGCTCGCCGCGACGATGATCACGCACGCGGCCTTCTTCGGCGCGGGCCGCTACGGCCTGCTCGTGGTGCCGCTCCTGACGCTCGCATCGTTCTCTTGCGTCAGGCCGAAAGCTCTGTCAGCGTCTGCATCGTCGGTGTCCGGCAGGTGATCGCCGGTTTACGAAAGTAGACGGGAGGAAAGTCCGAGCTCCAAAGAGTGCGGTGCCGGGTAACGCCCGGTGACGGCAACGTCGAGGAAAGCGCCACAGAAAACAAACCTCCACGCTTCGCGTGGGAAGGGTGAAAAGGCGGGGTAAGAGCCCACCGCGCGCGTGGCAACACGCGCGGCATGGCACACCCCACTGGGAGCAAGGCCGCGTAAGCAGGCGCCTGAGGACTACTCGTCCGATGCCTGCGGGTAGGCTGCTCGAGGCGACCGGTAACGGTCGTCCTAGAGGAATGATCGCCAGCGCGAGAAGGGTGACCGGATCGCGACACAGAACTCGGCTTACGCCGTTCGCCGACCACGCGTCCGCTTCGCAAGAGGCGGGCGCGTGTTTTTTTTCGGAACGATCGTTGCGTGGGGATCCCACATGCGTGTGACGCCCTTGCTGTTCGTGGCGTTCGTGGCGTGCCGGACCGAAGGCGGCGTCGACACGACGACCGTCACCTCTGCGCCCATCGCGGCGCCTCAGCCAACGCCGCCCGATCTCGTCGAGCTCGATTACCGAGGGCGATTTCACGGCGCGAACGTGTACGTCACGTTCGGAAGCCGCGGCAAAATCGCGTCGGGGTCGTGCTTCTACGAGGCCGACGGCGCGGACGTGCCGCTGCGCGGCGGGTTCGACGAACGCGGCGTGCTCACGCTCGAGGAGATGAGCGAGGACAGGCCCGTCGGCAACGTCACGCTGACGAAAGACGCTGGCGGGGCGTGGAGCGGCACTTGGGAGAGCGCGGACGCGTCGCGCTCCGGTGCGGCCGAGCTCGAGCCGATCGCGCGACGCGCGGGCCAACCGGTGCTCGTCGCGGCGCGTCACACGAGGCCTCGCGAGGCGGTCGACGTGCGAACGCCGGTCGTGCTCGGCCTCGCGGACCGCGCCTTCGAGCGCAAGCTGAACGCGGCGCTCGCGGAGATGACCGACGTGATCGCGCCGCGCAACGCCTCGGCCGCGGTGACGGTCGACTACGGCGTGCCGCTCGACGAGCGCGGCTTCGTGTCGTTCGTCATGACCTCGCGCTACGCGAGCGAGCTGCCGTGCGGCGGCGGGCTGTGCATCGGGGACACGCGGGGGCTCACCGCAGCGGTCGACGCGCGCGCGATCGCGGACGACGTGTGGGACGTGGTCGACCCGGTGAAGGCGCGCGCGCTCGTCGCCTCACGCAAGCTCGGACCCATTGGCGTGCTCACGCGTCGAGGCGTCTCCTTCCGCTTCGACGAGCTCGAAGAAGGCGTGCACGCGCCCCTCTGGGACGAAATTCCGTACGACGAGCTCGGCGCGTCGCTGCGCCGCTCGCCCTTCGAGCCGCTTTGGAAGCGCCGCTGAACCTAGCTCAGACCGAGAACGACGAGCCGCAGCCGCAGCTGCCCTTGACGTTCGGGTTGTTGAACTTGAAGCCGGCGCCGTGCGCGCTCTCGACGTAGTCGATCTCCGTCGCCTCGAGGTACTGGTGCGAGAGCGGGTCGACGTAGAGCTTCACGCCCAGCGACTCGTAGGTCTCGTCCATGTCGCCGACCTTGTCCTCGAAGTAGAGGTCGTAGGTGAACCCAGCACAGCCACCACCGATCACGCGGAGGCGAAGGCCTTGGCCCTCGAGGTTCTCGGCGGAGGCGATCTCTTTGACTTTGGCTGCGGCTTTCTCGGTGATCGTGATCATGTCGCTCCAAGTATAGGCACGGATGCCGCACGCGGCCAGCCCTACTGCTACGGCGTGTCGCCGGGCTGCCCGTGGATGACCCGCACGACGCTGGCGGTCGCGCAGGTGACGATGAACGCGCCCGGGCCGCCCGACACGATCGAGCTGACGCCCCGGCCGTTGCGCAACGTTCGCGTGCAGACGCCGTCGATCGAGGTGACCACGCCGGCCGGGTCGACGACCCCGACGGGGCCCTCGGGGGCGGCGAAGGCGAGCGTGCCCGTGTCGTCGACGGCGACCGGGACGTGCGGCGGGACGACGAAGGTGGGGACGCCTCCGTCCGCAGTGACGACGTTGGACGTGGCGACCGGGACGCGCAAGACCTCTTGGCCGCTCGAGTCGATGCCGATCGCGAAGGTGTGTCCGGGGACGCCCGCCATCGCGTACGCGACGCCGCGGCGGTACGCGACGGGCCCGAGGTAGCCGCCGCCCGCGAAGGACGCGAGCGGAACGGCGAGGCCTTGGCGGATGTCGAGCGTCATCATGCGCGCGTCGCCGACGATCGCGACGAGCGTGTCGTCGGAGGTCAGCACCGCGCCGCCTTGGACGTTCGACAAGAAGCTTCCCGCGCGCGCGACGTCGCGCCCGTTCGCGCCGCCAGGCGACCACGTGTAGACGACGCCGGTGCGCGAGACGGCCAAGATGCGTCGCGAGCTCGGCGCAGGGCCGCCGCTCGCGAGGAGCGGACCCGCGAGCGGCTCGGGGAGGGGAGCGCGCACGCGCACGTTGCCGGACGCGTCGAGCAGCGCGATCTCCGTCGCGGTCGCCACGGCGACGCCGCCGTCGTCGAGGGCGAGCGGCGTGACCGAGTCGAGCGCGTTGTCTCCGGCGAACGCGCCGGAGAGCTGCGTGCGGAAGCGAAGCCCGTTCTTGTCGACGCCGACCGCGAAGGCGTCGGTCGAGCCGCCGACGACGACCACGGTCCCGTCGCTGAGGAGCGCGGGCGCCGACGACGAGCTCGCGGCGATGCCGAGCGTCTGTCGCGCGAGCTCGTTGCGATCGCGCGCGTCGTGCGGGACCCACACGACGTCGCCGTGCGTGGTGACGACGATGATCGCTTCGCTGCTCACGACGGGCGGCTGCTCGATTTGCCCGCCGCCGACGTTGAAGCGCCAGTCCACCTTGAGCGGCGCGCGCGGGAACGCGTCGCGCGAGAGCCCGTCGCGGTGCGCGCCGCCGCGAACCGTCGGCGCGGGCCCCGCGCTCTGACCGACGACGACCGTGAGCGGTCGACGCGCGTCACCCCGCTGCGCGAACGCGACGGCGCCGTCGATCGTGGCGGCGAGCGCGATCGCCGCGGCCACGCCGCCGAGCCCGAGGAGCCACGAGCGCTTCATCGCTTGGAACCTTTTCGCACGAGCGACGCCTCGACGACCGTGAGCGTCTTGCCGTCCGGCGTCGTGAAGGGTTTGCCGACGACGCCGTACGCCACGATCGGATCGCCCGCGCGAAGCGAGCTCTCGGCGCCCCAGTCGACGCGCACCATGCAAGGGCCTTTGGCGCACCCGCGCTTGTCGTCGACGAGAAGCACGGTCTGGTGATGGCCGACGCGCGCCTCGATCACGCTGCCGACGACCGCGACGGCCTTGTCGGGCGCGGCGTCGTCGAAGCCGACGACCGCGGCTTTGTCGAGCGCCTTGGCCTCCGCGTCGAGCGACGCGACGCGGTTCACGTCCACGTCGACCGTGCGCGGGGCGGCCTTCGAGGCTGCGTCGGCCGCGGGCGCGGCGCGAACCGCGATCTTCTGCGCGCCGTCGTGCACGTCGACCTTGCCCTCGAACGAGCCATCCGCCGAGACCGTGAGCGGCGCGCCGTTCGCGGTGACGACGGCGCCCTTCGCCGTGCGACCCGCGATCCAAACCGCGGGCTCGTCGGTGACGAGCGAGAGGCCCGGCGCGTCGATGTGGATCGGCAGCACGGCGACGCGAACGGCGACGTCACCCGTGCTCTTCTTGTGTCCCTTCTCCTCGACGACGTAAGTCATCTTGCGCTCGATCGTCTTCGTCTCGTCGGACGCGCCCGTCGCCTCTTGGGTGACGTCGTAGGACAGCGTCGCCCGGCCGCTGCCGTCGAGCGTGACGGGCTTGTCGTCGATGGTCACGGTCGATCCGACCTGCGCCTCGACCTCGACCTTCACGACCGGAGGCGAGGCCGCGATGCCCGAGAGATCGCCGCGAATGCGGTACGCGAGCGGGAGGATGAGCTTCACGGTCTCGTCGCGCCCGACGCCCGGGCGATCGAGCGCGATCTGGAACGTGTTGTCGCCGATGGCGAGCGGCGCGGGAAGATCGAGGTCGGCTTCTTTGTTCGCGAACGAGGCCTTCGCGCTCTGCCACGTCGCGGTCGTCCCGTCGGGGCATCCCTCGCAACGGAGGTGGAGCTGCTCTTTGCCTTCGGCGGACACCTTCGCGGTGGCGGTGAGCGGCGGCGTGCTGCGCGAGAAGAGGAGGAGCGCGACGCCGATGCCGAGCACGAGCAGCGACGCGACCACGGCGACGATCGCGATCGGCGCGCCGCGACGTCGGACCACGGCGGGCGGGAGCGGAGCGGCCTCCTGCATGAGCGGCGCGGGCGCGGGCACGATCGGAGGCACCGGCTCGAACACGACGGGCGCGGGAGCCGGCGTGTACGCCGAAGGCGGTGGAGCGCCCGGCTGCGACTGCATCGGCGCGATGCCGGGGATCGCCACGCCGAGCATCGTGCCGGCGAGGCTCTTCGGCGGCCCCGCGGGTTGCGGCTGCGGCGCGGGCGCGGAGGCCGCGAGCGGCGCGATGCCGGGCATCGCGACGCCGAGCATCGTCTTGGCGATCGCGGGATTCGGCGCTGGCGCGGGCGCAGGTGCAGGTGCTTGAGGTTGCTGAAGCGCGCGGAGCTCGGCGGGCGCCGCGAAGCCGAGCATCGTCTTGGCGGCGAAGGGCTGCGCCGGCGGCTGGGGCTCCGGTGGTTGTGGCTGCGCCTGAGGTTGAGTCTGCGTGGGAGGCGCAGCGGGCGGCGCGAACGGAGACGCGAAGCCGAGCATCGTCTGCGCGGCGATCGGCGGCGCGGCCGCTGGTGCCTTCGGCTGCTCGAATGGACGGCCGCACTGCGTGCAAACGCGCGCGCTGTCGTCGAGCACATGGCCGCATTGTGCGCACGACTTCGCCATTCGTTTCATGGCTTACGTCAAACGTGCGCTGCCGTCCAAGGAAGAGTAGTAGGGTAGAGGCATGAGGCGGCTCGGCCTTCTTGCATTGCTTCCAGGCCTGGTTTTGTGGGCTTTCGCTTGTGACGGCGACACCACGCCTCCGAGCTTCTTCGACAGCGGCGCTGACGCGACGACGAGCGACGTCGTGCAAGACGGACCCGGACCCGACGTCGTCACGACCACGCACGCGAAGGTGATCGTCGTCCACGCGAGCCCGGACGTTCCCACGGTGCGCGTGTGCTTCGCGATCGGATTGCAGAACGACGGGAGCGACGGCGTCATCGCGCCGATCTCGCCGCTGCCGCAGACGGGCCTCGCTCCTGGCACCGGCGGCGCGCTCCCGGATTTGGGCATCGATCTCTCGCAGCGCGCGCTCACGCCCTACGTGATCCTCGCGTCGAAGATCACGTCGAGCGCCGCGCGATGCGACACGCTCGCGGGCGACGCGGGGTCGCTCACGCCGAACGTCGACTACTTCGTCCTTCCCACGATCAAGAACGGGACGCTCGCGCCGAGCACCACGTTCCTCGTCGCGGCGACGGGTTGCATGCCGAACGCGCTCGATCCCGCGGCCGACACGACGACGTGCGGCGCGAGCTACGACAGCACGAAGGGAAACCTGTCGCTCCAGATCTTCGCGCTCGATCGCGTCATCGGCAACACGCAGCGCTTCGGCGCGCAGGTCGCGCACGTCTCGTCGCCCGCGGCGGGCGTCTGGTCGTCGTCTTACGGATCGACCGCCGTGAGCGCCGCGCTCAAGGCGTTCGACGGCGGCGCTCAGGAGATCATCGTCGACAGCGTGCAGCTCGATCTGCTCGCGCCGAGCTCGGCCGCGTCGCTCGCGATGCCGACGGTCGATCAGACGTCGTTCGTCGTCGCGCCGGTGAACCCGGACGGCGGCGCGCCGCCCACGTCGGTGAGCATCCCGCTGCCGCTGGTCTACGAAGCGACGACCGGCAAGACGACCGGCGAGAACGCGTACTTCACCCCGGGCACGAACTACACGTTCGTCTTCGTGGGCGATCCGCGCGTCTCCGCGACGCTCGACGGCGGCGCGTTCAACGGTTACTCGCTCCACGCGCTCGCGTTCCCCAACGATCCGACCTCTTCCAGCGCAGTGATGGACGTCCACGTCCTCGGAACGGGCTCGAGCGGAAACTCGCTCCTCGTCGAGGCGGAGGACACCCGGCTGCTCGTCGAGGCGGGCATCGGGCCGCGCAACGTCGTGAAGCGGGCGCAAGGGCTCGGGGTCGAGCTCTTTCCGCGCGGCGTCGATGGGATCGTCGTGACGCACCACCACGACGATCACGCCGCGCAGCTCGAGCCGCTTTGCAAGGCGATCGGCGCGCCGCGCGCGGGCGCCTCGCGACCCGATGCTCCACCTGCACGACGGCGTCGAGGTCCACCGCGTGCGTCACAGGTTCGCCGTGCGACGTTACCGCGCGGGCGAGGCGTTCGAGGTCGGCGCGCTTCGCGTTCGCACGATCTCGCTCGCGCACGACGCCCCGCACGTCGCGCTCGCGATCCAATCGAAGACGCACACGCTCGGGTTCTTGACCGACGTCGGATCGATCTCGTCGCCCGTGGTCGAGTTCCTCGCGTCGTGTGACACCGTGCTGCTCGAGGCGAACTTCTGCCCGCAGCTGCTCGAGCTCGGACCGTACCCGCGCTCGCTGCGGCGTCGCATCGCGGGACACCTCGGCCATTTGTCGAATCAACAAGCGGCGGCGCTCGCGGGAACGCTCGCGCGGCAGGGCACGTCGCGCATCTTCCTCTGTCACCTCTCGCAGGTGAACAACGAGCCCGAGCTCGCGCTCCGCGCCGTCCGCGAGCGCGCGCGAGATCTGCCCGTCGACGTGCTCGCGCACGGGAAATCCCGGACGATCCAGCTCGGCCCGAGGCCGCGCAGGACCTTCGAGCAGCTCAAGCTCTTCTGAGCGCAGCCGGTGCGCCGCGCGCATCGGGTGCAGCGGCCACGGCGGCGCGCCCCGCGACTCTCGGAGATGGCGCGCGCGTTGCTACTTGGCGCTCCATGCAAACCACGAACAACCCCATTCAGACCCAGATGCGCAACGTGGTCGCCGAGCTTCGCAAGCTCCGAGACGAAGTCCGCGTCCAGCTCCACCTCGCCAACATGGACGCGAAGAAGGCTTGGGACGAGCTCGAGCCGAAGCTCGCCGAAGCCGATCGCCTCGCGGAGAACGCGACGGAAGAGGCGTACAAGGAAGCGGTCGACGCGCTCCGCAAGCTGAAGCTCTTCCACTCGAACCTCCCCCAGGGAAAAAAGCACAGCTGACCCTGCGCCGCGCGCGGGCGATCGTTATAACAGAGCTCCTCGATGTCGCATGACGTTCGACCCGCCGCCGTCGCGGGCACCTTCTATCCTGGCGACGCGCGCACGCTCGCGCGCGACGTCGACGCGATGCTCGCGAACGCGCTCGCGCTCGAGCCGCCCATGCCGTCGCCCAAGGCGCTCGTCGTCCCGCACGCGGGGTACGTCTACTCGGGCCCGGTCGCCGCCACCGCGTACGCGAGCTTGCGCGGTCGAGACGCGATTACGCGCGTCGTGCTCCTCGGGCCGTCGCACCGGGTCTACATCGACGGCGTCGCCGCGCCGGACGCTCGCGCGATGCGCACGCCGCTCGGCGAGGTCGAGATCGATCACGAGGCGCTCGAGCGCGCGGGCGTTCCGCGCGACGACGCCGTGCACGCGCGCGAGCACTCGCTCGAGGTGCAGCTCCCGTTCTTGCAGCGCGTCGTCCCGCGCGCGCGCGTCTGTCCGATCGCGTGCGGGCACGCGTCGAGAGAAGACGTCGCCGCGGTGATTCGAAGGATGTGGGGCGGCCCCGAGACGCTCGATCGTGGTGAGCTCGGACCTCTCGCACTACCTGCCGTACGAGACCGCGCGCGAGGTCGACCGCAAGACCGCGGACAAAGTCGTGACGCTCGACGCGAACCTCGACGGCGAAGAGGCGTGCGGCTACGTCGGCCTCCGAGGTCTCCTCGCGGTCGCGCGCGAGAAGAGGCTCACGTGCAGGCTGCTCGATCTTCGCAGCTCGGGCGACACCGCGGGTCCCCGCGCGGAGGTGGTCGGCTACGGCGCGTTCGGTTTCGTGGGAGACGTCGTGAAGGACCCGGCGCTCGACGGCCCTCGCGCGGCACGCGCGCGCGTCGATCTCGCGCGAGCTCGGCGCGGTCGACGTGCCTCCGGGCGTCGGCGTCCTCGATCCGTCGTGGAAGCTTCCGGGCGCGTCGTTCGTCACGCTGCGCTGGCGCGACGGGCGTTTGCAGGGGTGCATCGGCTCGCTCGAGGCGCGACGCCCGCTCGCGGACGACGTCGCTCAGAACGCGCTCGCGGCGGCGTTCGTCGACCCGCGCGCGACGCCGATCACGCTCGAGGACATGCCCGAGCTCGACGTCGAGGTCTCCGTGCTCTCGCCGCTCGAGCGCATCGCGTTCGACGGCACCGAAGAGGGCGCGCGCGCGGCGCTCCGCTCGGGCGTCGACGGCGTCCTGCTCGCGTACCGAAATAACCGCGGCACGTTCCTCCCGCAGATGTGGGAGCAGCTCGTGACGGCCAAGGAGTTCTTGGACGAGCTGAAGCGCAAGGCGCGCCTGCCGATGGACTTCTGGTCTCAGGAGATCGAGCTCCACCGCTACACCGTCTCGAAGGGGGTCGCATGAGCACCGAACGAGAGCACCCTGCGCGCTTCTGGCACACGACCGAAGGCGGTCGCATCCAGTGCGACGTCTGTCCGCGCGACTGCACGCTCTCCGAAGGGCAGCGCGGCCTCTGCTTCGTGCGCAAGCGGAGCGGCGACGAGATGGTCCTCACCACGTACGGCCGCTCGTCGGGCTTCTGCATCGACCCGATCGAGAAGAAGCCGCTCGCGCATTTCTACCCGGGATCGAGCGTGCTCTCGTTCGGGACCGCCGGCTGTAACCTCGCGTGCAAGTTCTGTCAGAACTGGGACATCTCCAAATCGCGTGAGATGGACTCGCTTCAGAGCGCGGCTGGGCCGGTCGACATCGCGCGCGCCGCGAAGGAAGCCGAGTGCCGGAGCGTCGCGTTCACGTACAACGACCCCGTCATCTTCCTCGAGTACGCGATGGACGTGGCTGACGCGTGCCACGAAGTCGGCGTGAAGACCGTCGCGGTGACCGCTGGCTACATGCACGACGCGGCGCGCCGCGCGTTCTACGAGAAGATCGACGCGGCGAACGTCGACCTCAAGGCGTTCACCGACGACTTCTACCGCCGCATCACGGGCGCGCGCCTCGAGCCCGTGAAGGACACGCTCCGCTACCTCGTGCGCGAGACCAACGTGTGGACCGAGATCACGACGCTCATCATCCCCGGCCACAACGACTCCGACGAGGAGCTCGGCAAGCTCTCCGAGTTCGTCGCGCGCGATCTCGGGCCGCACGTGCCGCTGCATTTCTCCGCGTTCCACCCGGACTACAAGATGGGCGACGTCCCCGCGACGCCGCCCGAGACGCTCCGTCGCGCGCGCCGGATCGCGAAGAGCGCGGGCCTCCAGCACGTGTACGTCGGCAACGTGCACGACCGGGAAGGGGACACGACGTTCTGCGCGTCGTGCGGCGTCCCCGTGATCGAGCGCGACTGGTACGAGCTGCTCGCCTATCGCCTCGACGACGAAGGCCGCTGCGAGTGCGGCGCGAAGCTCGCGGGCCGCTTCGGCGCGAAGCCCACGCAGTCCTTCGGTCGCCGCCGCCTCCGCGTCGCGATCGCCTGAGTTAGAAGCGCGCGCGCTTGCGCATGCGCGCCTCGAAGACCGCGCGCGGCGTCTTGAGCGCGTCGCGAAGCGGGCCCGACGAGATCACCTTGCGAAGACGCGCGGGCAGCATGTGCTCGAACGCGGCGAGCCCCTTCGGCGTGGTCGCGTGGATCGCCGAGAGCGCGCGGAGGACCCCCCGCTGCGCGGGGCGGCTCTCGTGCATCGCGAGGAGCGCCGCGACCACCTCGGCGCGATCGCGCTCGTCGAGCAAAGGCGACCGCGCGATCGTCTCGCCCCAGTCGTCGAAGAACGGGCCGATGGGCAAGAGCAGCTCGCGCGAGCGGCGAAGGCCGCGCGGCTTTCGAAGCGCGAGGAACCGGTGGTTCTCGTCGGCCATCTCGGCTTTGTTGAGGACGCCCGCGCGCACGAAGGCGTCGCCGAAGCGCTCGCTCGGGGCGTGCCCGAGACGCGTGTAGATTGCACGTAACGTGGCATGCTCGGGTTTGTTGGGCCACGCGTCCACCACGCGCGAGAGGTCGCCGAGGTTGTGCGCGATGACCGTCGTGACGCGAAGGACGTCGAGCGGGTCGCCGTTCGCGACGAGGCGCAGGAGGACCCCGTTCTCTCGCGCGAGCTCTTCGTCGACCGCTGCCGAGAGGCGCGCCGCGAGAGTCTGCGCGCCGATCGTGAGCGCGCGCCCGAGCGCGCCGGCGCGCACCGAGAACCACTCGCCGTCGTGACCGGAGACGCGCTCGACCACGCGCGCCGAGACGAGCGACACGTCCCACCCGGCGGCCTCGTCGATGACGTCGCACGCCGCGGCGAGCGCGGCTTCATCCATCTCCTCGAAGGCGTGGTGACGGATGCGCGCGTCGACGTCGGTCGGAACGAACGTCGCGACCGTGCAGAAGTGCGCCGCGAGGAGCGCGCGGAAATACGGAAGGCTCGCGTCGCTGGCCTCGTAGGCGCGCTGGACGGCCTCGACGTCGGCGAGCGCGTCGCGAAACGACGTCGCGCGGCTCGACCGATCGCCGTCGAGCACCCAGCCGGCGGTGTTTTGGACCTGCTCGAAGAGGACGCGGGGTGAGATGGCGGCCACGGGTGCACCGTAGTCCGAACATCGCCCACCTTGAAAGCCAAGAAAGAGTCATTATAACTCTATTATGAGGTCTGCGGTGACAGAGGGGCGCGCGATCGCCGATGCTTCGAGGCACATGAGAGCGCTCGTGCGTTGCGGAACGGTCGAGCTCGCGTCGCGCGAGGTCCCGAAGCCCGCGGCGGACGAGGTGCTCGTCGCCGTTCGAAGCGCGGGGATCTGCCGCACGGACGTCTACGTGGCCGACGGGGCGATCGCCGTCCAAGAGCCGCGCGTGCTCGGGCACGAGGCCGCGGGCGATCATCGCGTCGCCGCACGCGCGCTTCGCCTTGGGGACGCGCGTGGCGATCGATCCAGTGCTCGCGCGCCGTCGAGATGCTCGGCGTCGAGCGCGACGGAGCCTTCGCCGATCGCGTGTGCGTGCCCTCGGGCGCCGTGCACCGCGTCCCCGAGGCGCTCTCCTGGCAGGCCGCGGCGATGGCCGAGCCGGTCGCGGCGGCGCTCGGCGCGCTCCGAGCGCCGATCGATCGACGCGGCCGCGGTGCGGTGTACGGCTCGGGCCGCATCGCGGACTTGCTCGTGCGCGTGCTCGAGGCGGCGGGGTTTTCGCCGATGCGCTGGGAGCCCTCGTCGGAGGGCGCGCCGACCGAGCTCGACTGGGTCGTCGAGGCGCGCGCGAGCTCGCTCTCCGAGCTCATGCGCGCGCTCCGGCCCGGCGGCACGCTCGTTCTCAAGAGCCGACCCCCGGGGCCTTCGTCGCTCGACGTCGCGCTCGCCGTGCGTCGCGAGATCACGATCGCGGCGCGCGGTTGGGGCTCGTTCGACGAGGCCGTCGAGTGGCTCGCGACGGGGCGCGTTCGCGTCGACGACCTCGTCGGCGAGATCTTCCCGCTCGAGCGCTTCGCGGACGCGTTCGAGGCCGCGCGCGCAGGCGAACGCCGGAAGATCTTCTTCGCGATGGAGGCTTGAGATGTGCGGGCTCGTCGCCGTCTTCAGCCCGGAGCGCGCCGCCTCGCCGAGCCTCGTGTCGCGTGGCGTCGCGGCGCTCGCGCACCGCGGGCCCGATGGTCAGCGCGTGGTCTCGTACGACGCGGGCGTGGCGACGCTCGGACACTCGCGCCTCGCGCTGGTCGATGTCACCGGCGGCGCGCAGCCGATCGAGAACGAGGACGGCACGATCGCGTGCGTCGTCTCGGGCGAGATCTACGACGACGCGCGGATTCGCCGCGAGCTCGAGGCGCGCGGCCACCGATTTCGCACGCGGAGCGACAGCGAGCTCTGCGTTCACCTCTACGAAGAGCACGGCGACCGGTTCGTCGAGCACCTCCGCGGAGAGCTCGCGCTCGCGCTCTGGGACGGCAAGAGCCGCCGCCTCGTGTGCGTGCGCGATCGCTTCGGCGTGAGGCCGCTCGTGTGGGCGCGGACGCCGTTCGGCCTCGCCGTGGCCTCGGAGGCGAAGGCGCTCTTCGCGATGGGCGTGCGCGCTCGCTGGGACGACGAGGCCGTGTGGCTCTCGATGTGCGCGCAGTACGCGCCGCCGGATCGCACGGTGTTCGAAGGCGTGCGGCAGGTCCCGCCGGGCCACGTGCTCGTCGCGGACGCGCGCGGCGTGCGCGTCACGCGATTTTGGGATCTCGATTTCCCGCGCCCCGAGGACAAGCGCGACGTCTCGCCGGAGGAGCTCGTCGCAGCGCTCGACGAGGCCGTGTCGATTCGTCTCCGCGGCGATCACGGGCGCGTCGCGTGCGCGCTCAGCGGCGGCCTCGACTCGAGCACCGTGGCCGCGCTCGCGTCGCGAAGGCAGCCCGCGCGATGCTTCACGCTCTCGTTCGAGTCGAGCGACTACGACGAGGCGTCGATCGCCGCGCGGACCGCGAAACACCTCGGCGTGGAGCTCGAGGTCGTGCACGCCTCGCAGCGCGCGCTGTGGGACGCGCTCCCCGCGGCCGTCGCGCAGAGCGAGGGCCTCTCGATCAACCTCCACGTCGCCGCGAAGTGGATGCTCGCGCGCGCGGTGCGCCGGAGCGGCCATAGCGTGCTCCTCACGGGCGAGGGCGCAGACGAGGTGCTCGCGGGTTACGCCCATTTCCGGCGCGATCTGCTCGTGGAGCGCGGCGGCGAGACGGGCGAGCTCGCGCAGAAGAACGGCGCGTCCGCCGGGCTCATGATGCCCGAAGGCGACGCGCTCGACGTGAGCGCGGTCGGGCGCGCGCTCGGGTTCGTCCCGAGCTGGATCGAGGCGAAGGCCGCGCTCGGTTTTCGCGCGTCGTCGCTCTTGTCGCGCGATTTCGCGCGGCGGTTCGCAGGGCGCGATCCGTACACGGAGACCGCCGCGGCGTTCGACGTCGAGGCGCTTCGCGGTCGCGAGCGCGTCGATCAGGCCGCGTACGGCTGGTGCAAGCTCGCCCTCGCGGGATACATCCTTCGGACGCTCGGCGACGGCACCGAGGCGGCGCACGCGGTGGAGGGGCGCGTGCCGTTCCTCGACCACCGCTTCTTCGAGGTCGCCCGCGCGATGCGCACCACGAGCAAGATCCGCGGCGAGGTCGAGAAGTGGGCGCTGCGCGAAGCGATGAAGGGGTCGCTCCCGGCCGAGGTCGTCGAGCGACGAAAGCACCCGCTGCTCGCGCCGCCGCTCGCGGCGTTCGGAGGTGACGTCGACGAAGCGCGCGAGCTGCTTCGGTCGAGCGCTCTTCCGTCGTTTTTCGACGCGGGCGCCGTCGCGTCGACGCTGGAGCGTCTCTCGGGTGCGTCGTCACGCGAGCGCGCGCTCTGGGATCCGCCGCTGATGCTCGCGCTGTCCGCGACGATCCTCGGACGCCACTACGGCCTGGAGGCCACGTGAGCTCGCTCGATCGCCGCGCGATCCTCCGCGGCGCGATCGCGCGCGCGCCCGCGTGCGAGCCGTCGCGCCGCCTCGTCGAGATCGCGATCGCGCACGCGGCCGAGGCGTTCGCCTGCGACACATCGGCGCTCCAGCGCGTCCACGAGCGCCGGGACGCGAAGGAGACGTGGAGCCGCACGTGCGCCGCGCGCGCGGCGATCGCGACGGATCCGCGCGCCCATGCTGCGTGCGTGGACCTCGCGACGGCGCTCGGGTTCACGCGCGCGCGGCTCGCCTACGACGTCCCGCGCCTCCGCGTGGTCGCTCCAGGTGCGCACCGTGAGCCGGCCGCGGCGCGTGCATATTACATGCATCGAGACACGTGGTATGGGAGCCCCGCCGCGCAAATCAACGCGTGGATCCCGCTGTTCGACGTCGACGAGCGCGACTCGTTCGCGATCTGGGAAGGCGCTTTCGGGGTCGCCGTCGAGAACGACTCGAGCGCGTTCGACTACGCGAGCTTCACGGGCCGTGGCGGCTTCCAGAGCGCGTCGGTGATCGACGCGGCGTACCCGCGCGCCCTCGAAGACGCCGCGGGGCGCTCGCACGTGCGTTCGCGCCGCGGCGGGTGAGGTCCTCGCGTTCGCCGCGGCGCACCTCCACGGCACCACGCCGAACGAGACGTCGCGCACGCGCTTCTCGGTCGACGTGCGCTTCGTCGACCTCGACGACCACGCCGCGAGCCGCGGCGCTCCCGACGGCGACAACGCGTCGCGCGGGAGCGCGCTCGGGGACTACCTGCGAGGTGACGCGTGATCGCCGCGCGCATCGCCGCTCAGGCGTCGCGAACACCCGACAAGGTCGCAATCGACGGCGGCGCGCGCCGCCTCACGTACGCCGAGCTCGACGCACGCGCGCGGGCGATCGCCGGACACCTGCGCGCCTCGGGCGTCGGACGGGACGACGTCGTCGCGATCGAGAGCGATGACCGCGTGGCGATCGCGTGCGGGATGGTCGGCGTGTGGTACGCGGGTGCGGCGTTCGTCGTCGTGACCTCGGATCTGCCGCCGGCGCGCGCCGCGCGCATGAAGACGGACGCGAACGTACGCGTCACGATCGATCGAGAGCTCGTCGAGTCGGCGCCGTCGAGCGAGCTCGAGCGCGCGGAGGCGAGGGGCGAGGATCTCGCGTACGTGGTCTTCACGTCGGGGACCACTGGCGCGCCGAAGGGCGTCCTCGTCTCGCACGCGGGCCTTTTGCCGATGCTCGACGCGCAGATCGACGCGTTCGCGATCGGCGCCACGGCGCGGTGCGCTTGGGTCCTCTCGCCGCTCTTCGACGCTTCGATCTCGGATGTTGGCACCGCGCTCGTCGCCGGCGCGACGCTCGTCGTCGACGAGGAGCTCGTGAGCGGCTCCGCGCGAGCCCGTTTCGCGAAGATGAGCGAGCTCGGGGTGACGCACGTCGACTTGCCGCCGTCGCTCCTCGCGCTCCTCGACGGCGCGCCTCCATCCACGTTGCGCACGATCGTGATCGGTGGTGAGGTCTGCGCCGAGCACGTCGTCGAGCGCGTCTCCGCGCGCGTTCGCCTCGTGAACGTCTACGGACCCACCGAGGCGACCGTGTGCACGAGCCTCAACGTGTGCCGCCCCGGAGAGCGACACGGCGCGCGCATCGGCTCGCCGCTCCCGCACGTCGTGTATCGCGTCGAAGACGAGGAGCTCCTCATCGGCGGTCCGTGCCTCGCGCGCGGATACGCGGGCGATCCGGCGCTCGACGCGAAGCGCTTCGCGTTGCGCGACGGCGTGCGCTTCTATCGCACGGGCGACCGCGTGCGCGCGCGCGACGCGACCGGAGAGCTCGAGATCGTCGGCCGCATCGATCGCCAGGTGAAGATCGCGGGCGTGCGAATCGAGCCCGAGGAGATCGAGGCGCGCCTGCGTGAGGACCCGCACGTGCTCGATGCGGCGGTGGTCCCGCGGGGGCGCGCGCTCCACGCGTTCGTCGCCACGCGCGCAGGAATCGAGGCGAGCGCCATTCGAGCGCGGCTCGCCGCCGCCGTTCCGCAGGTGGCTCGTCCCCGCGCGAATCGTCGCGGTGGACGAGCTCCCGCGCACGACGACCGGGAAGATCGATTTCGGCGCGCTCGCCGCGCGTTGCGAGGACGCCGGTTCGGAAGGCGCGGACGGCGCGACCGTCGCGGTATGCGATGCGCTCGCGAGCGCGCTTGGTCGTGAGCGCTTCGGCGCAGACGAAGACTTCATCGCGTCCGGTGGCGACTCGCTCGCGGCGCTCGCGGCGTGCGCGGCGGCCGACGCTCGCGGGCTCGCGCTCTCCCCCGAGACGATCACCTCGGAGCGAACGGCGAGGCGCATCGCGGCGAGCGGGGACGTCGCGGGAATGTCGGTCGCGGATCTCGAAGCGGACGCCTTCGCCCTCGCGTGCCCGCGCGTCGACGATGCGGCGTACGGCGTGGCCCCGCGTGCCGTGCTTCTCACGGGCGCGACGGGGACGCTCGGCGCGCGCCTGGTCGCCGCGCTCGCCGCGCGCGGCTGCGCCGTCACGTGCCTCGTTCGCGCGCGGGGCGACGACGAGGCACGCGCGCGCCTCGTGTCGACGCTCGGAGACCTTCCACGAGGGGTTCGCGCGGTCGCGGGCGACGTGTCGCTCGAGCGCTTCGGCTGCGCGCCGTCGCGGTTCGACGCGCTCGCGCGCGAGCACGACGGGATCGTCCACGCCGCGGCCGACGTGCGCCTCACCGCGTCGTACGCGGCGCTTCGCGCACCGAACGTCGTCGGCGCGGCGCGCGTCTTCGAGTTTGCCCGTGAAGGCGCGCCGAAGCGCGTCCACCATGTCTCGACGCTGTCGGTGTTCGTCGTCGACCGAGCTCGCGCGATCGAGTCGATCGTTTCGAGAGGACGATGATCTCCGTGACGCACGGACCGTGTTCGGCGGGTATGCCCAGTCGAAATGGGCCGCCGAGGCGCTCGTGCGCCACGCGGCTCCCGGCGCGATCGTGCTCCGGCTCGGGCTGCTCTTGCCGTCACGACGCCGCGATTCGTTCAGCGCGTTCGTTCGCGCCGCCGCGACGCTCGGGTGCTTGCCTGATGACCCCACGCTCGCGTTCGACGTGACGCCAGTCGACTTCGCGGCGAACGCGATCGCGCACGTCGTCACGTCCGCGCGGCCGCAGCGCGCGATTCACCTCGCGAACCGCACGCCCGCGACCCTC
The DNA here is from genome assembly GCA_963839305.1 of uncultured delta proteobacterium. GTDB lineage: Bacteria > Myxococcota_A > Polyangia > Polyangiales > Polyangiaceae > DASXHD01. The sequence continues at coordinate 1,730,335 of CAWIUL010000010.1, read as the reverse complement.
GACGATCTCGCGCGCGCGATGTCGGCGTGCGGCCATACGCTCTCGCGCGTCTCGACCGAGGCGTTTCGTGCGCGCGCCGACCGACATCACGACACGCTGGACGCGCTCGCGCTCGCGTCGATACGCGCGCTCGACGGACGCCCGACGACGCGCTCCTTCGACCTCTTCGAGGCGACGGGCGTCGATCTCGGCGCCGCGCGCGCGCTCGAGGCGCTCGCCGCGGCCGGCGTGCGCTGTCCTTCCGCCTCGGAGGCGCTCGCCACGTGCGTGCGCGACGTCCTCTCGCGAGGCGCGCCATGACGCAAGGGCTCGTCCTCGGAAAATTCCTCCCGCCGCACCTCGGGCACGTCTACCTCGTCGAGTTCGCGCGCGCGTACGCATCGAGCGTCACGGTCGTCGTCGGCACGCTCGCGCGCGAGCCCATCCCCGGCGAGCTTCGATTCCGCTGGATGCGCGAGCTCTTCCCGGATCTGAACGTGGTCCACCTCACGGACGAAAACCCGCAAGAGCCCCACGAGCACCCGCGGTTCTGGGACATCTGGCGCGAGAGCTTGCTCCGCGTCGCGCCGCAGCCCGATCTCGTGTTCGCGTCCGAGGCGTACGGCGAGCGCCTCGCGCAGCGAGCTCGACGCAAAATGGATCCCCGTCGACCTCGATCGAGCCGCCGTGCGCGTGAGCGGAACGGCGATCCGAAACGATCCGATGGGGAACTGGAGGTACATCCCTCGCTGCGTGCGGCCTCATTTCGTGAGGCGCGTCTGCGTCGTCGGGCCCGAGTCGACGGGGAAATCGACGCTCGCGCGCGCGCTCGCCGAGCGCTTTGGCACGGCGTGGGTGCCCGAGTACGCGCGCTCGCTCCTCGAGCCGCGCGCGACGGGGAGCGAGCGCGCGCCGGTCGCGCGGCGAGGACATGGTCGCCATCGCGCGCGGCCAGATGGCGTCCGAGGAGGCGCTCGCGCGCAACGCCGAGCGCGTGCTCGTGTCGGACACGGACGCGCTCGCGACCTTGCTCTGGAGCGATCTCCTCTTCGGCGGGCACGATCCCGAGCTCGAGGATCTCGCTGCGCGCCACACGCACGATCTCTACCTCTTGACGTCGCCCGACGTGCCCTTCGTGGCCGACGCGGTCCGCTACGCGCCCGCCGAGCGCTCCGCGTTCTTCGACCGGCTGCGCGCCGAGCTCGACCGCCGCGGACGCCGATACGTCGTGCTCGAAGGGGATTTTGCCTCGCGCACCGCCCGCGCGATCGAGGCCGTCACGTCCCTCGTCGCGAAATGACCGGAACCGCGCCCCGCGCGCGTTGTCGTAACGGCCATGAAGCTCGACGTGGTCGCCACCTGGAACGACACGGTCCTCTACGCGGGTCGCTCGAGCCCGCCCGTCTCGTTCTCGGGCGTCGCGTTCACCACGCCTTCGGGTGAGCTCATCGTCCCCGAGGGGTTTTCGCGCGATGGCGAGAGCTCGCTCGTCGCGGGCGATCTTCGCGTGACGATCACGCGCGAAAAGGTCCGCTTCAAGCGGTGGCCGCGCGTCGGTCTACTCGCGCTCGTCGCGCTAGGCTCGCTCGGCCTCCACGCTGGCGTGCTCGAGGTCTCGAGGCGAACGCCCGTCGACCCCGTCGCGGAGGCGAACGAGAAGCAAGCGCTTCGCCAGCGGCTGCTCTCCGCGCACGTCGAGACGCCGTCCGAGGCCTCCGACCCCGAGTCGGCTGCCCGCGAAGAGGGCACGGGCACGCGCGCGAAGGCCGAGGAAGGCTCGATGGGCAGCCCGAAGGAGCGCGCGGTCGCGACGCTCGGTCACGGCCACGGGCGCGCGCTCGAAGACGCCACCGAGTTCGGCATGATCGGGCTCATCGGCAGCGCTCCGACCGCGATGTGGGGCAGCGACGTCGGCGATGCGTTCGGCGCGGGCGGTCTCGGCCTCAGCGGGACCGGCGCGGGCGGCGGCGGTCGCGGCGAAGGTTTCGGCTCGCAGCGCCAGCTCTCGGCGGGCGTGCGCACGGGCGAGTGGGACGACAACCTCACGCTCCGCGAGTTTCGGCGCGTCCTCGCGCGCTCGCAGGGACTGCCGCTCGAGCCGCTCGACGTGTCGGTCCGACGCGTGCTCGTGGCGCGCGATTCGGCTGGCAAGCCGCTCGCGAGCTGCCCGATCACCGTGAGCGACGCGCAAGGCAACGCGATCACGCTCCGCACCGCTTCGAACGGCCGCGCGCTCCTCTTCCCGCGCGCCGAGCGCCTCTCCGGCGAGCTCACGGCCTACCTCCGATGTGGCGGAAACTCGATCACGCAGGCGTTCACCGCGCAGACCGACGACGGCGTGGTCCGGCTCGACGGCCGAGAGCCGCGCGACGCGATCGACGCGCCCATCGACGTCGCGTTCGCGCTCGACACGACCGGATCGATGAGCGAGGAGATCGCGGCGATCCAGTCGACGCTCGCCGCCGTCGCGGCGCGCGTGTCGAACGTTCGCGTCGGCCTCGTCGAGTACAAAGATCGCTCGGACCCCTACACGACGCGCGTCTTTCCGATGAGCAGTGACGTCCGCCGATTCTCGCGCACCGTGGCGGCCCTCTCGGCCTCGGGCGGCGGTGACATGCCCGAGGCCGTCAACCTCGGCCTCCACGAGGCGCTCTCTTCGCTCGAGTGGAACGAAGGCGCCCCGGCGCGCCTTCTCTTCGTCGTCGGCGACGCGCCGCCGCACGCCCACGATCCCGGCCCGAGCTACGCCGACGAAGCGCGAGCGGCCTCGCACGCGGGCGTCCAGGTCTTCACGATCGCCGCTTCCGGGATGGACGAGTTCGGCCAGATCGTCTTTCGCCAGCTCGCGCAGTACACGGGCGGCACGGAGATGTTCGTCCTTCGCGGCGGCGCGGGCCCCGAGTCGACTGGCGGCGGCGATCCCGTCCAGAGCTGCGGCGGAACGCAGAAGAAGTTCACTTCCGGGAACCTCGACGCGCTCATCGTGGCGAAAATCGAGGCCGCACGGAGCGCGCTCGACGCCGATCCGCTCGCCGTCCGCGGCGTCGGTCAAGACGTCGTGTCGAGCTGCGGAGGCTGATTCGCATTGACATCGGCCGCGTTTCGATCGACGCCACTGGCCATGCGTAATCTCGATTTGCTGAAGGCCTTGGCCTTGGGTGGGCTCGTTTTCGCGGTCGCGTGCGGCGGGGGCGAGAGCGAAAAGACGGCGACCAACACGCCGACGACCACGACGTCCGCCACGTCGGCGCCGACGACTTCGGCCGCGCCGACGACGACGGTTCAAGCTCCGACGAAGCCGCCGATCGCCGACCTCGTGAAGAAGACCCTCGCCGAGTTCGACGTCGCGTTCGCGGCGCACGACGCGGCGAAATGCACGGCGGTGTACGCGGCCGACGCGGTCCTCGTCCAACCCGGCTCGCAGGGCTGGGTCGAGCACAAGAAGGACGACATCCAGAAGCACTTCGAGATGCTCTTCAAGGGCTTCCCGGACGTGAAGATGACCCCGACGCGCACCTACATCAAGGGCAACGCGGTCGCGATCGAGGGCGTCATGACCGGCACGCACACCGGCGAGTTCATGGGCCACGCCGCCACGAACAAGAAGATCGGCGGTCGCTACTTCACGATGGTCTGGTTCAACGACGAGGGCCAGATCGTGAAGGAGCACCTCTATCACGACCACGCCGCGATGCTCGGTCACCTCGGCCACGGCGATCCGAAGCTCAAGCACCGCAACGTCGAGGCGGTCCCGACGATGACGCTCGAGCAGATTACGCCCGGCGACAACAACCTCGAGGCGAAGAACACCGAGATCGTGAAGGGCTTCCTCGCGTCGTTCGAGAAGAAGGACGACAAGGCGTACGCGGCCGTGCTCTCCGACGACATCACGCACGCCGACTACACGCGCCCTGAGGACGTGAAGGGCAAGGACGCGACGAAGAAGGCGTTCGGCGAGCTCCTCAAGACCTTCCCGGATTTGAAGATGACCCCGACGTCCATCCTCGCGATCGGCGAGTACGTGATCGCCGAGGTCGAGATGACCGGCACGATGAAGGGCGACCTCGGCTCGGTGAAGTCGAGCGGCAAGTCCGGCACCGCGCACATCGTCGACGTCTTCAAGTTCAACAAGGACGGCAAGATCGGTTGGGCGGGCCGCTGGGGCAGCCGGCTCGAGTTCGCCAGCGCGTTCGGCGTCCCCGCGCACCTCCCCGGGACCGGCGCGACCGGCGCGGCGGGCACCACGGGCAGCAAGGACGCGAAGCCCGCTCAGCCCACGCCGACGCAGAACAAGAAGTAAATACTGGTCACGAGATCCACTGCATCTCGTCCTTCGTCACGCTCCACGCTCCGCCCTTGCGCTCGAGCGTGTAGACGTTGCCCGAGGCCGACAAGCCAGCCTCGTAGTACCCACCGGTCACCGTCGCGTGGTCGGCGTCCGCCCGCGTGATGCCGTCGATGCGAAACGCGAGGCCGTGCGCGTGCGTCGCGTTTTCGAACACGCCGTCGACGCTCTGAGAGCAAGCGCTCGCCGCGCGCACCGGAACCTTGTCCTGGGCAAAGCGCGCGAGGAACGCGGCTGGCGGGTCGGCCCCCTTCTCGAAGTGAAGGCAGTACACCTTCGCGTTCTGCTGCGCGCCCGAGGCGTTCTTTCGAAACATGTACCGGAACGTCGCCTCGCGGAGATCATCGTCGGCCGGCGCAGGAACCGGCGGCGGCGCCATCGCTCGAGCGCTCGAGGCGACCGGCGTCGCCGAATTCGCGTCGACGCCACGGTCGGCCGCGATCGTGGTGACGCGCGCGCACGCGGTAGCGGCGCAGGCCAAGAACAAGAGCAGCGGTCGTGCCATGGCGTGATCGACACGGCACGCGAGCGCTCCTTGGGCTAGTCCGTCGCGGCGCCCTGGTCGATCCAATCGCCGATCAGGTCGCGCTCGCTCTGGGTGATCTGCGTCTTGTTCTGGAGCGGCATCGTCCGCGAGATGACCGCTCGCTCCTTGATGCGCGGGGCGAGCCGCTTGATCTGCTCGGGCGTGTCGAACATCACGCCCGAGGGCGCGCTCTTCCACGTGTCGTCCGTCGGGTGTGCGCTGTGGCACTGCACGCAGCGCTCGTGGATGACGCCCTGGATCGTGTGGAACGCGATCTTCTCGGTCTGCGCGCTCTCGTGATGCTCGGGGCGCGTGAGGAAGAAGAGCGACGCGAACGTCGCGAGCGCGACGAACGCCGCGACCGGCAGCCAACCGGTGTAGTGGAACCGGATGTTCATCAGGTGGCGAATCAGCGCGCCGCCGATCGCGACAACGAAGAGCACGATCCACGCGTGCGGGTTGCCGTACGTGCTCGGGAAGTGGTTGCTGATCATCATGAACAGCAACGGGAACGTCATGTAGTTGTTGTGGATCGATCGCTCCTTCGCGCGGAGCGAGATCGCGGCGTCTTGCTCGCGACCCGCGAGCGTCGCCGCGACGAGCTCGCGCTGCGACGGCACGATCACGAACCACACGTTGCCGGTCATCAGCGTGCCGAGGATGACGCCCACGTGGATGTACGCGGCGCGCCCGCTGAAGACGTGCGTGAGCGAGTACGCGACCGCGCCCATGTAGACGAAGCAGAGCGCCGCCGCGGCGATGGGCTTCTTTCCGAGCGGCGAGATCCAGACGAGGTCGTAGAAGAACCACGACACGACGATGAACGTGAGGCTGATGCCGATCGCGAGCGCAGGTCCGAGCGCTCGCACGCTCGGGTCGATGAGCAGCGCGCCGCCGCCCGCGTAGTAGACGACGAAGAGCAGGAGGATGCCGCTCGCCCACGTCGTGAAGTTCTGCCACTTGAACCAGTGGAGCTTCGCCGGCATCTCGTTCGGCCGGAGCAGCTTCTTGTCGACGTCGTAGAACGCCCCGCTGTGGAGCAGCCAGATCTTGCCCTGATAGTTCGGGTCGGCGTCCTTCGGCTTCTCGAGGTTGCGGTCGAGCCAGTTGAAGAGCATCGAGTTGCCGATCCACATGATCCCGGCGATGAGGTGGACCCAACGGATGACCAGATCGAGCAGCTCTCGGAGTTGAGCGGTCACGTTCGCCGCAACATTATTCCGAACTTCAGCCGCGCGATCGGGTTTTCCGCCGGCCGCGTGATATCCTAGTGGCCGTCTGCCATGAGCGCGTTCTCCCACGGTGACCTGGTCAGCGTCATCGAGGCGGCCTATCGCCTCGACGGTGACGACGGGACCTGGCTCGCGCGGCTCGTCGATCGCTCGGCCCGCGCGGGGCTCGACCGTGGCCTCGGGACGTGCGGCATGTTCTACGTGTTCGAGGGCGAGCGCGTGAAGGTCACGTCGCCCGTCGCGCGCGGCACGCCGGAGGGATCGATCGAGGCGCTTCGCATGCTCGAGCACGAGGTGTCGAGCGAGATCACGTACCGCTTCATCAAGGACGCCACCGCGGCCGTGGGTGGCCGCGCGACGTGCGCGACGATGTCGAGCCGCTTGCAGATGGGCAAGCACGTGCGCGATTCTCGAGATCCACCAGAAGTTCCTCGCGCCGCTCGGCATCGTCGATTTCATGAGCGTCGCGGCGACGGAGCCTCCGGATCCGGTCTCGGCGGCGCTCGTCGGGTGCCTCGTCGGCGCGCCGCTCCCCGAGGTCACGGGCGTGAAGCGCGGCGAGGCGACCGCGTGGAGCCGCGTCGCTGCGCACATGGCCGCCGGGATGCGCCTTCGTCGCGCGCGTCGAACGACGAAGCCGGAGGACGCGGACGCGGTCCTCACGCCCGCTGGGCGCATCGAGTCCGCGCCTGGAGTCGACTCCACCGACGCGACGCTCGACGCGCTGAAGGACGCCGCGAAGGCGATGACGCACGCGCGCGGCAGCTCGAGGCACTCCGATCCGCCCGGCGCGGTCGAGGCGTGGAAGGCGCTCGTCTCCGGTCGATGGACGCTCATCGACCACTTCGATCACGACGGCAAGCGCTACATCGTCGCCGTGCGAAACGATCCGCAGGTCCCGACGATGGGCGAGCTCTCGCCGCGCGAGGCGCAGGTCGTCGCGTACGCCGCGCAGGGCCACTCGAACAAGCTCATCGCGTACGAGCTCGGGATCGCGCCGTCGACCGTCGCGATGCACCTCTCGACCGCGGGCGCGAAGCTCGGCGCCAAGAGCCGCGTCGAGCTGATTCGCGTGTGGCGCGCCCGGGCGGCGAAGGGGAGCGCGAGCGCGTGAGCGGCGACGATCCGAAGAAGGCTCCGGAGCCGCCGCCCGTCACGTCCGGAGGTCCGCCGAAGAACCTCCGCGTCGAGTACTCGGGCGACCAGCAGACCGTCGCGATCATCTCGTTCGACGTCGACGACACCGACAAGACCGGCGAGCTCACGTCCGCCGAGCGCGAGGTCGCGCTGCTCGCGCTCGGTGGAAAGTCGAACAGCGAGATCGCCGAAGCGCGCCACTGCTCGGTGCGCACCGTCGCGAACCAGCTCCAGAGCGTGTTCCGCAAGCTCGGCATCCGTTCGCGCGCAGAGCTCGCCGCGAAGGCCTCGCTTCTTTGAAGCTGAAGATCGCCTACGCGGTCATCGCAGTCGCGCTGCTCGCGCAATACCGCGGCGGCCCTGCGCTCGCGTTCGACCTCGGCGGCGCCGTCGCGCTCGCGTCGATGGTCTGCGCGGCGCTCTCGATCGTGGCTCGTCGCCCGGTCGAGTCGCGCGTCCTCGCGCTCGCTTCCGGAGCGCTCTGCGCGGCGATCGCGTGGCGGGCGCCAGCGCTCGCGTGCGCGACCGCTATCTTCGCGGTGTCCGTGCACGCGGCTCGCGCGGCGCTCGGCGTCGAGCGACGGGACTCGCTCGTCCGTGCTGCGCTCGCAGGCGTCGGGCTCGTCTCGCTCGGCGCGGCCTCCGCGCTCGGCTGGTTCGGCGTCGCGTTCGTCGCGCTCAAGGCGCTCGTCGTCGTCCTCCTCGCCGATCGCGAAGAGCGCGACGCGCGCCTCGTCACGCCGTTCGTCATGCTCTTCACGCTCGCGCTCGTCGTGCGTCGTCTCGTCGAGGTCGCCGCGATGGCCGGAAACGACGGCGCGGTCTTCTGGGCCGAGGAGCCGTTCCTCGTCGACATGCTCAAGCTCGACGCGCACCGGCCGCTCTACGGGCCAGTAGCGGAGCTCGGCGCGTACACGTACTCGCCGGGCATGCAGCTCGCGCACCACGCGCTCCTCGCGCCGCTCCACATCGAGCTATCGCTCGGCGCGAACCGTGCGCTCACGCTCGCCGACCAGCTCGTCGCGACTGCGCTCTTCGTCTGGGCGCTCGCGCCGCACGTGAAGGAAGGCATCTTTCGCATGCTCCCATCACGCGCGGACATGTGGGCGCTAGGCGTCGCGCTCCTCGCGGGCTTCTCGAGCTTGCTCGCCGGAGCGCTCCACCCGGACCACCCGACGCTCGCGTGCGCGGCGCTCGCGTTCGCGCTCCTCGTTCGCGGCGAGTCGCTGCCGCGGTGGCTCTATTGGAGCGCGCTCCTGCTCGTCACGCCGGTCGCCTCCGCGTTCAAGCTCACCGGCGCCGGCGTCGGCCTCGGTCTCGGTGTCGTGATGCTCGTCGAGCGACGCCGTCGCGAGATCCTCGTGCTCGCCGCGTCCGCGCTGCTCACGGTCGCGACGATCCCGCTCTTCGACGCGACGCTCGGGAGCTTCTCCGAGTACGCGATCCGCATCCAGCGCTCGCACCCGCTCGAGTGGGCGCGGCTCGCGCTCCCGCCGACGATCCAGTTCGCCGCGGCCGGCGCGCTCGCGGCGGCCGTTTCGTTCGGGCTGCTCGGCGGCAACGCGAGCGTCGTCGTGCGTCGCGCGGCGATCTTCTTCGCGTGCCTGCTCGCGGCGTTCATGCCGGCGTACGTCAAATACGCGGGCCGCGAGAACAACCTCGTCGTCCTCGTCATCGGCGCGGTCGCGATCCTCGTCGTGGCCGGCGCGCGCGCCTCGCGCGGTCCGCTCGTCCCGGCGCTCGTCGTCTACGTGCTCGCGCTCGTCGCGACGCCCAAAGCGCACGGCGCCGCCTCGCCGCTCTCTCTCGAAGAGCAAACCGCGGCCGCCGAGCGCGCGCTCGCAGAAGACGACGCGGCGCACGAAGCGAGCTGGGCCTCCGCGACGCTCCTCATCCGTCACGGCGATCGCGAGCCGCCGCGCGACTGCATCAACGTCGCCTACGAGCTCTTCTACGGAAAGCGACCCGAAGCGGAGCTCTTCTTCGATCACCTCGGCGACGGACGCTACCGCTCCGTCGTGATGGTGAGCGGCGATCTCCACGAGGACGCGACGCTGCGCGGCCAATTCGCCACGCGCCTGCGCGACACACTCTCGCATCGGTACGACGTCGTCTATCCGACCGTGCCCGTGCCCGACGAGGTCAATCACCTCGTGATCTTTCGACGCAAGCCCTGACGGTCAGGAGCTTGCATTCGTTGCTCCGCGGAATGGAGACAACGATGAAACTCAGGAATGCGTGTATCTCAGCCTGCGTTTGCGCGTTTGGAATCGTCGCCATCGGCGGCTGTCGCGAGAGCATGTCGGTCGAGCCGTCGTCGACCTCGACGACCTCGGCCGCCGTCGTCGACAACGGGCAAGCGATCAACTCGATCACCTACGCCCGCTGCAGCCGCGAGAACTCGTGCAACAACATCGGCGCCGACAACAAGAAGTACAGCAGCTTCGAGGCGTGCACGAAGGAGCTGCACCACGACACCGGCATCACGCTCCGCGCGGACGCGTGCCCGCAGGGCGTCGTCTCGGACCGCCTCGATGGCTGTCTCAACGACATCCGCACCGAGCGCTGTGGCAACCCTCTCGACACGATCGAGCGTATCGGCTCGTGCCGAAAGGGAATGCTGTGCAAGGGTCAGATCTGAGTCACTCGATCATCTTGACGAGCTCGACCTCGTGACCGTTGGGGCACGTCGTGCGCATGGCCTTTTGGGCCTTGTCGTCGACGCGCACCTTCGCGTTGCACTTGGGGCAGCGCACGAAGGCGGGCTCGTCTTTTTCGGGGTCGCTCATTTCTTCTCGTGGTGGCCGCCGAACATCTTCCGCATCGCGGACAGAACCTTGTTCTGGAAGTCGGCATTCCCGCGGGAGTCGAACCGCGAATAGAGCGACGCCGAGAGCACGTGCGTCGGCACGCCCTCTTCGACGGCGGCGAGGATGGTCCAACGCCCTTCACCCGAGTCGGAGACCTTGCCCGAGAAGTCCTCGAGGTTCGGGCTCTCGGCGAGCGCCTGCGCGGTGAGATCGAGCAGCCACGACGCGACGACGCTCCCGCGACGCCAAACCTCGGCGATGTCGGCGACGTTCATCTCGTACTGGAAGTACTGCGGATCGCGCAGCGGCGTCGTCTCGGCGTCCTTCTCGTGGGATTTCTTGCCGATGTTCGCGTTGCGGATGACGTTCAAGCCCTCCGCGTACGCCTGCATCATGCCGTACTCGATCCCGTTGTGGACCATCTTCACGAAGTGGCCCGCGCCCGACGGCCCGCAGTGGAGGTATCCCTGCTCGGCGGTGCCCGCGAGCTTCTCGCGGCCCGGCGTGCGCTCGACGTCACCCATTCCGGGCGCGAGCGTCTTGAAGATCGGATCGAGTCGCGCGACCGCGTCCTTGTCTCCGCCGATCATCAAGCAGTACCCGCGCTCGAGGCCGTAGACGCCGCCCGAGGTGCCGACGTCCATGTAGTGGATGCCCTTGGTCTCGAGCTTCTTCGCGCGGTCGACGTCGTCGCGGTAGTACGAGTTTCCGCCGTCGATGAGGACGTCGCCCTTCTCGAGCTTCGGGGCGAGCTGCTCGATCGTCGAGTCGACGTACGCGGCAGGGACCATCAGCCAAATGGCGCGGGACCTATCGAGCTTCGCGACGAAGTCGTCGATCGACTTCGCTCCCGTCGCGCCTTCTTTCGCGAGCGCGTCGACCGCCGCTGGCGTCACGTCGTACACGACGCATTTGTGACCCGCCTTCATCAGACGGCGAACCATGTTGGCGCCCATTCGGCCGAGGCCGATCATTCCCAATTGCATCTCTGGATCCTTTCTGGGGATTAACAGGAAGATCAGAAGCTCAAGAATTTTGGAGAGGGTAGGTCCACCCCCAAACTCTTTCTCTCATCCTTCTGTTTTCCCGATCTTCCTGTTCAATTTTCTCGAGAGTCTTTCAGCGCGCGGGCGGCGGGGGAATGGTCTGCACCCGCTGCTCTTCGCTGATCTCGTTCCATTCGCGTTCGTCGCGCGCCATGAGGGCCGTCGCCTCCGCGGGGCCCCACGATCCCGCCGAGTAGCTCGGGAGCTTGCCGCCGTTCTTCCACGCGTCGAGCACGGGCGCGATCACCGCCCAGCCCGCTTCGACCATGTCGGCGCGCTGGAAGAGCGTCGGGTCGCCGAGCATGCAGTCGAACATGAGGCGCTCGTAGCCCGTCGAGCGCTGCTTGTGGAAGTACTTCTCGTACTCGAAATGCATCTTCACGGTGCCGATGTTCATGATCGTGCCCGGCACCTTCGCGCCGAATCGAAGCGAGAGGCCTTCGTCGGGCTGGATGTTGAGCACGAGCTGATTGGCGAGGAGGTTGTCGATTCGCGTGCGCCGGAACAGCGTGAACGGCGGCTTCTTGAACTGGATCACGATCTGCGTGACGCGCTCCTTCAAGCGCTTTCCGGTGCGCACGTAGAACGGCACGCCCGCCCAGCGCCAGTTGTCGAGCCAGAGCTTCATCGCGACGAACGTGTCGGTCGTGGAGTTCTTCGCGACCTGCTGCTCGTCTCGATACGCGGGCAAGAAGACGCCCGCGGCGCCGCCCGCGCCGTACTGCCCGCGCACCGCGCGATGCGCGACCTCCTCGGGGAGGATTGGCTGGATCGCGCGGAGCGTCTTGACCTGCTCGTCACGCACCTCGTTCGCCGCGAACGAGATCGGCGGCTCCATCGCGATGAACGACAGGAGCTGCATCATGTGGTTCGGGATCATGTCGCGCATCGCGCCCGCGGTGTCGTAGTACCCGCCGCGGTGCTCGACGCCGAGCGTCTCCGCCACCGTGATCTGCACGTGGTCGATGTAGTTCGAGTTCCAGATCGGCTCGAACATGGCGTTCGCGAAGCGAAGCACCATGATGTTCTGGACGGTCTCTTTGCCGAGGTAGTGATCGATTCGATAGATCTGATCCTCGCGGAGCGTCTTGCGAAGCTCGAGGTTCAGCGCGCGCGCCGACGCGAGATCGTGCCCGAACGGCTTCTCGATGATCACGCGGCGGAAGTAGCCGTTCTCCTGCGTGAGCCCGGCGTCGCCGAGCATCGTCGTGACCTTGCCGAAGAACGAGGGCGCGGTCGCGAGGTAGAAGAGCCCGTTGCGCTTGCACTGGTGCTTGCCGTCGACCTCCTCCATCTTCGCCTTGAGCGCGGCGTAGGTCTTCGGGTCGGCGAAGTCGCCGCTGATGTAATAGATGCGCTTCTTGAACCACTTCCAGTTCTCGAAGTTGAGCACCTCGGGGTCGAGCTCCGAGATGTCGCTCTCGACCTTCTTGCGGAAGTCGTCGTCGCTCATCGGCTGGATGGCGACGCCGATGACCGCGAAGTTCTGATCGAGCAGGCCGTCCTTCGCGAGGTTCATCAGCGACGGCACGAGCTTTCGCTTCGTGAGGTCGCCCGTCGCGCCGAAGATGACCATCGTGCACGGCGGCGCGCCGACGTCCGGTGTCGGGTCGACGTAATCGGGCATGATGCTCTCGCTGTGCTGATCGCTCATTTCGCGCTCCTGAATTTGGCAAGTTGATCCTTGGCGGCCTGCGCGACGCGCTCCGGCAAGAATCCGAATTTCTTCTGAAGGTCCTTGAGGGGCGCCGAGGCGCCGAATCCGAGCATTCCGACCATCGCGCCGGTGCGCCCCGCGTAGCGCTCCCAACCGAAGCGCGAAGCCTGCTCGACGGTGACGCGCGCGCGGATCGCGTCGGGCAACACCGACTCCTTGTACTCGTCGGACTGCGCCTCGAAGAGCTCCCAGCTCGGCATCGAGACGACGCGCGCCTTGATGTTCTCTTTCACGAGGAGGTTGTACGCGTCGATGCAGAGCCCGACCTCGCTCCCCGTGCCGATGAGGATCACGTCGGGATTGCCGTTCTCGATCAGCGTGTAAGCGCCTTTTCGAAGGCCGGCGGCCGCCGCGTACACCTTGCGGTCGAGCGTCGGCAAATTCTGGCGGCTCAAGACGAGCACGCTCGGCGTGTGCTTTTGCTCCATCACCCAGCGCCACGCCTCGGCGACCTCGTTGGCGTCGCCCGGACGAAGCGTCACGAGCCCCGGGATCGATCGGAGACACGCGAGCTGCTCGATCGGCTGGTGCGTCGGGCCGTCTTCGCCGACGCCGATCGAGTCGTGCGTGAACACGTAGACGACCGGCAGCTCCATGATCGCGCTCAAGCGAATCGGCGCGCGCATGTAGTCGCTGAAGATGAGGAAGCCCGATCCGAACGAGCGGATCTTCGTGAGCGATAGACCGTTCAGCACCGCGCCCATCGCGTGCTCGCGCACGCCGAAGTGCAGGTTTCGGCCCTGCGGCGTCTCGCGCTGGAAATCGCCCGCGCCCTCGAAGGTGAGGCGCGTCTTCGTCGACGGCGCGAGGTCCGCCGATCCGCCGACGAGCCACGGAACGCGCTTGGCGATCGCGTTCTCGACCTTGCCCGACGAGTCGCGCGACGCGAGGCCCTTCGCGTCCGCGGGGAACACGGGGATGTCCTTGTCCCAGTCCTTCGGGAGCTCGCGCTTCTGCATGGCGCGGAGCTCGGCGCCGAGCTCGGGGAACTTCACCGAATACTCCTCGAAGCGCGCCATCCACTCGCTGCGAAGCTTCTTGCCGCGCGCGCCGATGCCGCCCTCGAAGTGCTCGTAGACGCCGTCGGGCACGAGGAACTTCGCGTCCTCGGGCCAGCCGTAGTTCTTCTTCGTCGCCTTGATCTCGTCTTCACCGAGCGGCTCGCCGTGCGCCGCGCTCGTGTCTTGTTTGGTCGGCGCGCCGTACGCGATGTGGCTGTCGACGATGATCAGCGTCGGGCGATCCTTCGTCGCCTTGAACGTCTTGAACGCGCGCGCGAGGAGCTCTTGGTCGTTCGCGTCGCCGACGCGGAGCACGTTCCACCCGTAGCCGAGGAAGCGCGAGGCGATGTCCTCGGTGAACGCGAGGGCCGTGTTGCCTTCGATCGTGATGTGGTTGTTGTCGTAGATCCAGCAGAGGTTCGAGAGCCCGAGGTGGCCGGCGAGCGACGCCGCTTCGCCCGAGATCCCTTCCATCATGCAGCCGTCGCCCGCGACCGCGTAGACGTCGAAGTCGATCATCGCGAAATCGGGTCGGTTGAAATACGACGCCATCCACCGCTGCCCGATCGCCATGCCGACGCTCGTCGCGACGCCTTGGCCGAGCGGGCCCGTCGTCGTCTCGACGCCGCTCGTCCAGCGATACTCCGGGTGTCCGGGGCATTTGCTGTCGAGCTGTCGGAAGCGCTTGAGGTCGTCGAGCGAGACGGTGGGCGTGCCGAGCGTCTCGTACTCGGGGTTCACCGCGCGCGTCTTCGTGAGGTGGAGCATCGCGTAGAGCAGCGTCGACGCATGGCCCGCAGAGAGGATGAAGCGATCGCGATTCGGCCAAATCGGATCAGCTGGATCGAACCGCAGAACTTTTTGCCAGAGCGCGTACGCGACGGGCGCCATCGCCATCGGCGTTCCCGGGTGACCCGAGCTCGCTTGTTGAACCGCATCCATCGCAAGCGTTCGAATCGTGTTGATGCAGAGCGCGTCGTTCATGAGGAAGACGAGGGTACGCAGCAGAGCGCTCCCCCTGCAATCCACGCCAAACCATTGAGCAAACTACATGTAGGAGATTGTGACTTGACGTCCTACATGTGCGCGTCTACTTGTCCCGCCCATGAAGCTCCGCTCGATCATGTTCACCACATTGCTCGTCGCCTGCGGTCATGGCGGCGGTCACATGCGCGCGTACACGCCGGCTTCGCAGCCGCACGTCACGATGATCACCGAGTCGTACGACCCGGCGCAGATTCGCGCCGCGATCGGTCGCGCGCTCTCCGAGCAGGGATTCGCCACGGAGCAAGACAACCCGGGCGCGATCGTCGCGACGTACACCAAGGGCGCGCGCATGTTGAAGGTGAGCGTCGCCTACGATCCGTCGCGCGTGACGGTGAGCTACGTCGACAGCCAGGGCATGGGCGCCTCGGTGGACGCGAACGGGCAGGTGATGCTCGACAAGCACTACGGCTCGATGATGGGCAAGCTCGACTCGACGATCAAAGAAGAGCTCGCTCGCCCCGCGCGTGAAGCCGCCGCGCAAGCGAAGGCGCAGTCGGACGCGGCCGCCGCGGCCGAGCGCCAGGCGCGCCAGGATCAGATCGACGCCGAGGAGCGTCAGCGCGCGTACAACATCTCGCTCGAGCGCGAGAAGACGCGTCAAGCGAACGCGAACGCCGCGGCCGCCGAGGCGCGCGCGAGCGCACCGCCCGTGCTCCGCGTCGAGGCGCAGACCGCGGCGCCGGGCCCGGACATGCACTGGACGCCGGGTTACTGGGGCTGGCAGAACGGCCGCTACCAGTGGATCGCGGGCACGTGGTCGTACAACTACGCGACGCAAGCTCCGCCCCAGCCTATGGCCGAAAACCCCGGCGTTCCGCCGAGCGACAACTACTTCTGGGTGCGCGGCCACTACCGCTGGAGCGGCAACGGCTACGCGTGGGTGAGCGGGCACTGGGACACGGTCCGCGCGGGCTACACGTTCGTGCCGCCGTTCTGGGAGAACCGCGACGGCCGCTGGGTGCACGTCGAGGGCCACTGGATCGCGCGCGGCGGCGGTGGCGGCGTCGGGCTCGGGTACGTGCAGACGACGTCGTACCAGCAGCCTGTCGTGCAGGGCCCGCCGGATTGCCGCAGCGTCCTCATGGAGACGCACCACGACTCGACGCAGATGATGTTCTGCAACGGCGTCGAGCCGTACTGCGCCGCGGCGCTCCTTCGTAAGGGCCACGACGCGACGCAGCTGATGTTCTGCAAGAACGTCGAGCCGCAGTGCGCGGTGAGTTTGATCAACAACGGTGGCTCGCCCACCACGTTGATGAACTGCCGCCGCTAGAAGCGCGCTACGCTTTGGGCATGCGTCACCTCGCCGCCTTCGTCTTCGCTTCGTTCGTCATCAGCGCCGTAGCCTGCGGATCGAACGGGCCCGCGACGGGAGACGGAGGAGGACCCGACGCGACGGCGGACGTGCCGCTCCAATGCGCCGCGGGGCAGCAGGTGTGCGGCGCGCAATGCGCGAACACGCAGACCGACGTCTACAACTGCGGCAACTGCGGAACGACCTGCCAGGGCGGCGATCTCTGCTGCTCGGGCAAGTGCGTGAAATCGAGCGGCTGCGATTTCGCCGTCACCGCGGTCGCTCCGCAGCGCGGAAATCAGAGCGGCGGCGACTGGGTGCAGCTCACGGGCGACGGGTTCACGGCCGACATGTCCGTCTTCATCGGCACGGGGCGCGCGCCCGTGCACGTCGCCGACGCGAAGCACGCGCTCATCCAGACCCCGCCCGGCCTCGTCGGCACGTACGACATCACGCTCACGAGCACGAAGGGCTCGTCGCTCACGCGCAGCGCGTTCCAGTACGTCGCCGCAGGGCTGCAGCTCCCGTGGCAGAAGGATCCGATGCAGTTCATCCGCGGCGAGATGCCTGGGATCGCGGTGCTGCAAGATGGCCGTGTGCTCATCGCGGGTGGCACGACCACGCCGGACAACGGCACGCTGGGCCTCAAGAGCGGCGAGATCTTCACGCGCGGCACGGGCACGAACCCCGACACCGTCGTCCTCGCGAACGGCTCGATGCAGGCCAAGCGGTGGCACGACGCGGCGGTCACGACGTTCGACGGCAAGGTCATCGTCGCGGGCGGCTCCGACTGCGGCGTCGACAACTGCGCGCTCGCCGACGTCTTCGATCCGGCGACGAGCACGTTCACCCCCGCGGCGAACCCGATGACGATGGCGCGGTCGTACATGCACGGCGTGCTCATGGTCGACGGGCGCGTGATGCTCACGTCGGGCGGCGCGGCGACGAGCGAGATCTACGACCCCGCGACGGGCGCGTTCTCGAGCGTGCCGCTCGTCGTCGCGCACCAATACGGCCACCAGCTCGTCCGGATGCGCGACGGACGCGTGCTCTTGCTCGGCGGCAGCAGCGGCAGCTGCAGCGTCGCTGCGCAGACGGACGCCGAGGTGTTCGACGTCGCGACGAACAAATGGAAGTCGGTGGCGCCGATGAAGGCGGGCCGCGGCATGTTCACGGCGCACACGTTGCCCGACGGGCGCGTCATGGTCATCGGCGGCTCGACGGACTCGGCCGGCGGCGTGTGCGACCCGATGAACGAGATCGAGACGTACGATGCGGCGCAGGACGCGTGGACCGTGCAGACGTACACGCTCTCGGTCGGGCGCACCTGGCACGCGAGCGCGCTCGTCCGCGACGGCACCGTCCTCGTGATGGGCGGTTACACGCAAGCGGGATCGTGCGCGCCCTCGGCCTCGGTCGATCAGATCGATCCGATCGCCGGCACCCGCGTGTCGTTCGGAACGCTCCCCGATCCGAACACCGAGTGGAACGCGGTCACGCTCCTCGACGGATCCGTGCTCGGCGTCGGCGGTGGCGCGTGCGGCGGCGTCGCGCTGCCCGACCTGGACTTCCTTCCGGGGCAACCGCTTCCGAACTGAGAATGATTCGCGCGCTGCGCTGATACGTCAGGTACGCGTACGCCCACTCGAGCAAGACGGCGACGCGGTTCCGAAAGCCGACGAGCGCCATCACGTGCACGAACAGCCACGCGAGCCACGCGACGAAGCCCGTGAGGTGGACCTTGCCGATTTGCGCGATCGCGCGGCTTCGCCCGATCGTCGCCATCGATCCTTTGTCGTGGTAGTGAAAATCCTTGAGCGCCTCGCCCTTCGCGGCGAGCGCGACGTTCTCGGCGACGTGACGACCCATTTGGATGGCGACCTGCGCGACGCCGGGGAGGGTCTCGCCGTCCTCGCCGTTGCGCCGCCGCTCGGAGGCGGCGACCTCGAACGCCGCGAGATCGCCGATGACGAACACGGACTCTCCCTCGAGGTCGCGCGCGGTGAGGTTCGCTTTCACGGGGACGCGCCCCATCTTGTCGAGCGTGACGCCGAGCGAGCGGGCGAGGGGAACGCCGCCGACGCCCGCGGCCCATAGGACGGTTCGCGCCTCGATGCGCTCGCCGCCTTTCAGCGTGACGCCGCGCGAATCGATGCAGTCTGCAAGCGTCTCCGTGCGCACGTCCACGCCGAGGTCGACGAGATCTTCGCGCACGCGCTCCGAGAGATCCGTCGGGAACGCCGCGACGAGGCGCTTGCCGCCCTCGACCAAGACGACGCGCGCACGGCGCGGGTCGAAGTGGCGGAAGTTCCGCGTCATCGTCTTGCGCGCGATCTCCGTGAGCGCGCCCGCGAGCTCGACGCCCGTGGCGCCGCCGCCGACCACGACGAACGTGAGCTGCGCCTGCCGCTCCGCGTCGTGATCCTCGGGCGTGCGCTCCGCGTTCTCGTACGCGAGGAGCACGCGCCGGCGGATGTCGAGCGCCTCTTCGAGCGACTTCAGCCCCGGCGCCCAAGGCCGCCAGTCGTCGTGGCCGAAGTAGCGGTTCGTCACGCCGGCCGCGAGCACGAGGTAGTCGTAGGCGAGCGAGTCGCCCGCGTGCGTGAGCACCTTCTTGTTCGCGACGTCCACGCCCGTCGCGTCCGCGAGCAGCACGGTACAGTTCGCGCAGTGCCGGAGGATGTTGCGGATGGGCGCGGCGATGTCGGTCGCGCTCAGCGCGGCGGTCGCGACCTGGTAGAGCAGCGGCTGGAAGAGGTGGTGGTTGCGCTTGTCGACCAGGACGACCTCGACGTCTTCGTGGCGCAGCGCTTTGGCGACCTCGAGCCCACCGAAGCCCGCGCCCACGACGACGACGCGCGGCGTGTGCGGGCTCCGTTCGCTCATGGCGCAAACTGTAGGTTCGGATATGCCATCAGGCCATGACGATCGACAACCAAACCTCGTACCTGCGCTACGCTCCGGCCTGCGAGGTTTGATGATCGCGCATCGATTTTTCGACACGGGCGAAGTGCGCCTCCACGTGGCGGAAGAGGGTGAAGCGGGCGGCAAGCCCGTCGTCCTCTTGCATGGGTTTCCCGAGGGTTGGTTCTCGTGGCGCTCGCAGATGCGCGCGCTCGCGTCGGCCGGCTTCCGCGCGGTCGCGCCGGACCTTCGCGGCTACGGCGAGTCGGACAAGCCCAGCGGCGTGGCGCACTACAAGAGCTCGCTCATCGCAGGCGACGTCGCGGCGCTCATACGCTCACTCGGCGCGGGCCCGGTGCCCGTCGTCGGTCACGACTGGGGCGCGCCGATCGCCTACCGCCTCGCGCACGATCACCCCGAGCTCGTCTCGCGCCTCTTCATCCTCAACGGCCCGCACCCGGCGCAGTTCGCGCGCCTTCTCCGGCGGAGCTGGGCCCAGCGGAGGAGGTCCTGGTACATCGCGCTCTTCCAGCTGCCGTTCGTGCCGGAGCGCATGCTCGCGCGCAAAGGCACGCTCGGGCGCATGCTCCGCGGCGCGGCGTCGAGCGAGGAGCTCGCGGAGTACGAGCGCGCGTTTCCGCGTCCGGAGTCGTTCACGCCGCCGCTCGATTGGTACCGCGCGGCGTCGCGCGGCGATCGCGCGCCGAAGAACCGCACGTTCGACAAAGACGTCCTCGTCATCTGGGGCATGCGCGATGTCGCGCTCGGCCCCGAGTGCCTCGAAGGGCTCGAGAAATGGCTGCCGCGCGTGCGCGTCGAGCGCCTCCCTGGGGCCGGGCATTTCGTGCAGCACGAGGCCGCGGGCGACGTCGACGCAATCCTCTTGCGTGAGCTCGGCGAATGAGGCACGCCTTTCGGCCATGGAGAAGCTCGACGTCGTCGTGATCGGTGGTGGCCCTGGGGGTTCCGTGTGCGCAGCGAAGCTCGCGGAGAAGAAGCGGCGCGTGCTCGTGCTCGAGCGCGACGTCTTCCCGCGCTTCCACCTCGGTGAGTCGCTCCTGCCGGGCTCGATGCCGATCCTCGAGTCGCTCGGCCTCATGCCCGAGCTCCGCGAGCGCTTCATCCTGAAGTACGGCGCCCGCTTCCATTTCGACGCTACGCAGAAAAAAGAGCGCTACGTCTTCGCGAACGCGTTCGAGGCGTCGCCGCCTCCGAGCGGCGGCGCCACGGCGAAGAACTTCGACCACGCCTTCCAGGTCCCGCGCGACGAGTTCGACGACCTCCTCTTGAAGAACGCCGCGCGCGCCGGCGCCGAGGTCCGCCACGAGTGGACCGTGAAGAAGATTCGCTTCGACGGCGACCGCGCCATCGGCGTCGAGGCCGCCGACCCGACGGGCAAGCTCCACGTGATCGACGCGCGCTTCGTGGTCGACGCCACCGGTCGCGACGCGCTCCTCGCGGGCGACCGGCGCGAGAAGAGCAAGATCGACCGCCTCGACAAGAGTGCATTCTACAACCATTTCCGCGGCACGCGCCGGCAAGAGGGCGTGCAGGAAGGCGACATCGACATCGTCATCTTCTCGGATGGCTGGTTCTGGTTCATCCCGTTCAAGGACGGCCGCACGAGCGTCGGCGCGGTCGTGTCGAGCGCGTGGGTGAAGGAGAACAAGGACGCGGGCGACGCGAGCGGCTTGCTCCAGCGCGCGATCGAGCGCTCACCTGCGGCGCAGTGGCTCCTCCGTCTCGATGAAGGGGGCGCGACCGCGCTCTGGCCGAAGGCGCGCGCCGCGGCGGACTACAGCTACCGCGTCGGCAAGACGTTCGGCGACGGGTGGCTGATGGTCGGCGACGCGGGCGGCTTCGTCGATCCGCTCTTCTCGAGCGGCGCGCACATTGCGATGCACGGCGCGGTCCGCGCCTCGGAGCACATCGACGCCGCGCTCACCGCGAACGACGTCTCGAGCGCGCGCTTCGAGCCGTGGGCGATGGAGGTGAAGCACGGGACGGACACGTTCGTCGAAGCCGTGCAGGCCTTCTACGCGGGCGGCCTCGTGCGCTACCTCTTCGCGGAGAAGCAGCACACGTTCCTTCGTCGCTCGATCACCTCGCTCCTCGCGGGCGACGTCTACCAGAGCGACTCGCGATGGCTGAAGGCCGTGCGCTCGCGCCTATCCGAAATGGCGGCGCCGAGCTGGTCGCCCGAGGGCGTGCTCGGCGCCTGAAGATCAGGCCGGGCCGATGTGCTGGCTGAAGACCATGTCGGTCGACGGCGACTGAGCGTTGTCGTCCTTCTCGACCGTGACCTGCATGTCGAAGTCGACCTCGGGCACGGTGCCTTCGAAGAGGCCCTCACGACCGGCGGGGTTGTACTGGAGGTTGCCGGCGCGAGCCCACTGGGCCTCGCTGTTCTTGCGCGTCCAGATGATGAAGATCCGCATGCCCACCGTGACGCGCTCGGGCGGCGGCAGGTTCGTCGCGTCGACGGTCAACTTCGTGAGGTGCTGATCCTTGGAGATCGCGGCCTTGATCATCGCGTCCGATCCCGGCGCTTTGTTCGACGATGCAACCTTGTAGGAGAGGGAACCTCCGCAAGCCACGAGCACGATCGCAAGCCCGACTGAAGCAGCCCAACGCATGACACGATTCTCCTTTCGCATGGCGGTTGCGAGGATACACGAATCGAGCACAATGCCCGCATGCTATTGGCACGACCAAACGCCGCAACCTCGGACCTCCGCTTCGCTGCGGCATGCGAGGTTGCATGATGCCCACGCGCGAAGAGGCGCTGCCCGGACGCAAAGAGCGGATGCCCGTTCCCGCCAAGCACTTCGTGAACGAGAGGCCCATCGAGGGCCCGTATCCCGCTGGGATGCAGACCGCGATGTTCGCGCTCGGTTGTTTCTGGGGCGCGGAGAAGAAATTCTGGCAGACGCGCGGCGTCTACGTGACCGCCGTCGGCTACGCCGCGGGCTTCACCGAGAACCCGACGTACAAAGAAGTGTGCACCGGCCGCACCGGCCACGCGGAGGTCGTCCGCGTCGTGTTCGATCCGAAGGAGATCTCGTACGACGAGCTCCTCAAGTCGTTCTTCGAGAACCACGATCCGACGCAGGGAATGCGGCAAGGCGGCGACGTCGGCACGCAGTATCGCTCGGGCATCTACGTCTACGACGACGCGCAGAAGCGCGCGGCGCAAGCGGCGCTCGCTGCCTACCAAGCGAAGCTCACCGAGGCTGGCTTCGGCAAGATCACGACCGAGATCAAGGACGCCCCCGAGCTCTACTTCGCCGAGGAGTACCACCAGCAGTACCTCGCGAAGAACCCGGACGGTTATTGCGGGCTCGGCGGGACCGGCGTCGCGTGCCCAGTGGGCCTCACGAAATCTTGAAGCGATAGAGCACGTCGCGATCGCGCTTCGAGAAGCCGCGCTCGCACGTCATCGTGACCTTGCGCCCGCTCACCATCTCGAGCCCGCGCTTGAAATAGCCCATGATCGCGTACTCGAAGTAGACGTGCGGCGTTTCGATGCCGACGAGCTGCAGCGTGACCTGCTTGCCCTCGACGGTCGCGCGCGCGTCGCCCTCGGTGAAATAGTTCCGATAGATGTTGTGCGCGGAGGCGGCGAACTCGGCGACGCTCTTGTTCGTCACGAGGTGCTTGTACGGACCGTCCGTGAGCGCCCAGACCGCGCTCGCCTCGCCGAAGCGGAAGTAGCTCTGCTCGTCGCCCGCGTAGAGATCCTTCACCACGGCTTCGTTGAAGCGAAGAAACGACGAGAGCGGCAGGCGCGTCGTCGCCAAGATCGGCGTGCGAAAGCACATCTCGGTCGCGGCGACTTTCTTGAGCACCTCTTCGAAGCGCGCAGCGCCGTGCTCGCGTTCGAGCATCGACTTTCGGGCGACGTAGGCGGTGCCTTTGACTTCCATGCGCCCGATTATAGCGACTTGAGCTCGACGTCGGCGCGCGCGACCGCGTCCGGCTCGAGCGTGCGGCCCGAGGCGATCAGTCCCTTGCCCTGGAGGTAGTCCTTCATCGCGTTCACGCAGTCGAGCGCGATGATTTTTCCTTCACGGAAATAGACGAGCGAGAATTTGCGATCGTCGGGGTTTCCGCGCACGACGGTCGCGTCATGACCGTGCGAGAGCCCGACGGTCTGGAGCTTCAGGTCCCATTGGTTCGACCAGAACCACGGGATTGCCTCGTAGCGATCAGGCTTGCCGAGGATCGTCTTGGCGACGACCGCGGCCATGTCGTTCGCGTTTTGGATCGACTCGAGCCGAATCGTCTGGCCTCGCGCGTGGACGTTCGGGTGCGCCGCGCAGTCGCCGAGCGCGAAGACGTCGGGGAGGCTCGTTGTTCCCTGCAAATCGACGACGACGCCGTCGCCGACGTCCGCTCCGGCGGCGCGCAGCGGCTCGACGAATGGCGTGATGCCGATGCCGACGATGACCATGTCGGCTGGGAGGACCTCGCCGGTCTCGAGGCGAACGCCGCACGCGCGCCCGTCGCGCTCGTCGATGCACGCGACCTTCGCCGAGAGGCGAATCGTGACGCCGTGGCGCGCGTGCTCCGCTTCGTAGAACCGCGACAGCGTTTCGCCCGCGACGCGCGCGAGCACGCGGTCGAGCGCCTCGACGACCGTGACGCGCTTTCCGAGCTTGGAGAGGACCGCGGCCGCCTCGAGGCCGATGTAGCCGCCGCCGATCACGACGACCTCGCTCGTCGCTGCGAGCTCGCCCTGGAGCTTGTCGACGTCGGCGCGCGAGCGGATCGTGTGCACGCCGCGGAGATCGTGGCCGGTGCACGTGAGCCGCCGCGGCGCGCCGCCCGTGGCCCAAACGAGCTTGCCGTACTCGAGCGCGCTGCCATCTTCGAGCAGAACGCGATGCGCGCCCGGGTCGACCGCGGTGACGCGCTTACCGAGGCGGAGGTCGATGCGCTTGTCCGCCCAGGCGCTCACGGGCCGGAGGAGCATCTTCTCGAAGGTCTTTTCGCCCGCGAGGTACTCCTTCGAGAGCGCGGGCCGCTCGTACGGCGCGTCGGGCTCGTCGCCCACGAGCGCGATCGTGCCTGAAAACTGCTGCTGGCGAAGCGTGGACGCGGTCTGCGCGCCGCCTTGCCCGGCGCCGACGATGACGACGTCGTATCGATCGGTCATGCGGGCTTCTTACAGCATCAGCTCGGTGCGCGCTCTGCGCGGCGTTTCGCAGCCCGCAACAGGAGCCACGACACGAAGCGGCCCGTCGGCCCGATGACTTTCCAATAGCGCGCGAACGCCTTTCGTGACGAATCCCCGAGCGGGTGGGTGTGCGCTTCGAGAACGAGATCGCAGCCGCCGTCGCTCGGGATCGCGCAGACCTCGATCGCGAGCTTCTCGTACGACGCGCCGTCGAAGTGCTCGTAGAACATCGCGTCGGGGATGCGCAGCGGCTCTTGATCGACGATCTGGTGGTACTTGCCGATGCCGCCGATGACGACGTCGTCGTCGCGGTCGGCGAGCAGCACGCTCCCGCCCTCGAGGAGGCGCTCGAAGAACGGGGCGTCGCGGTCGTCGGGCTTCGCGCGTCCCGCGAGGCGCGCGGGCAAGTAGCGGAGGTCGCCCAGCAGCGTCGCGATGGGCATGTCGCGCAGCTCGACCTCGCGGAGCGCGCGCATCGCGGCCTTTGGCGGCGTGTTCACGTGGACGGAGACGCGCTGAACGAACTCACGGTCCGGCTCGAGGGTGTCGATGAGCATGCGCTCCGACATGCAACGCGAGCGCCACGCTAATCCGAGCGCTCGCGTGAGCCGACCTGTCTTGAGGATGAGTGGTGATGGAGAAGCGGCAGCGTTGACGACTCCGGCCGGACCGGCACATGCCGTCTTGATCGAAGAATGCGGCCAAAACCTCGGTGCGCCACTCGCTGGTCGACACGGCAGGTGGCGGTCCCGCCGCGAATGTCTCGCTGCCGCGTGTCGACGACAACGACAGCGTGGTCTGGTCGAGCGAGGTGAGCTCCTGACCAGGGTCACGCGGCGATCACGCGATTTCCACCGGCGGCTTTTGCGCGGTACGCGGCGTCGTCTGCGCGGCGCGTGAGCGACGCGACCGAGTCGTGCTCGCGCGCCTCGGCGATTCCCGTGCTCGCGGTGACGGGCTTCGCAGGGTCGAACTTGCGACCGACCGCGGCGATCGCCTCGGTGACGCGCTGAGCGACGCCCTCTGCCGCGGCGACGTCCGCGTCTGGGAGCACGAGGAAGAACTCGTCGCCGCCGTAGCGACCGACGACGTCACGCTCGCGCACGGCTCCACGCATCGCCTCGGAGATTTCGACGAGGAGCAAGTCCCCGCGCAGGTGGCCCTGCGTGTCGTTGATGCGCTTGAAGCCGTCGAGGTCGAGCATGACGACGCAGAGCTTGTTCTCGCGTTCGAGCAGGCGCTCGAGCGTGTCGAACGCGAAGCGACGGTTCGCGAGGCCGGTGAGCGCGTCACGCTGGCTGAGCTCCTCGAGGCGCGTGTTCGCGGACGTGAGATCGCGCTCGCGGCGATCGAGCGCGCGGACGAGCGCCCCGACCACGCCGACGCTCGCGCCGAGCGTCACGATGACGATGAACGACGCGATGACGCACGAGTCGAACGGCGGCCGGCCGAGCGCGGCGAGCTCGGGGATGTCCGGCGCGAACGGGAGCCTCCCGGACCACTCGAGCCAGACGATCGCGTTGAACGCGGCGGCGTAGGCCGCGGCGAGCGCGAACGCGACGCGCCGCCCGATGACGAGCGTGTTGAGCACGGCGGCGAGCACGTAGAGCCCGCTCATCGCGCCCGCCGTGCTGCCGAGGCGATGGACGAAGAACGTGACGAGCGCCCCGTCGACGAGCCCGGCGAGGAGAGAACGGATCCGTCCGCCGACGTCGTACCGGATGAGGACCTGTTCGATCGCCGCGTAGCCCAGGTAGGCCCAGAGCACGCCGGTGCCCGAGCGCGTTCGCTGCCCGAGCGACGCGAGCAGGAGGATCGCGATCCCCGCGACGGCGAAGCGGCTCAGCGCCGCCAAGAAGACGAGACGATGCTTCCGCACGACGCTGCCTGGTGTCAGATTACGCCGGTCCGCTCCCATGTGTCTGGTCGTCTTCGCATTCGGCGTCTTTCCCGGCGCTCCGCTCGTCGTCGCCGCGAACCGCGACGAGTATTTCGCCCGTCCCGCGACGAAGGCGGGGTGGTGGCGCCACGAGGGCGTCGACATCTTCGGGGGGCGCGATCTCGAAAAGGGCGGCACCTGGCTCGGCGTGACTCGACCCGGGCGCATCGCGGTCGTCACGAACGTTCGAGACGTCGCCGCTGCCCGCGAGGGAGAGCTCTCGCGCGGCTTTCTGACCCGCGACGCCCTCGTGAGCCCCGCGTTCCCGCCCGAGATCGACCGCGCGCGCTTCCCATCGTTCAACCTGCTCGTTTCCGAGGGCGACGCGCTCCAATACCTGCGCGACGACGGCGCGCCCACACGCGTCGAGCCGGGCCTCCACGGTCTCAGCAACCATCGCCTGGACACGCCCTGGCCCAAGGTGACGCGCGCTCTCGCGGCGTTCGGCGAGCGCACGTCCGATTTCGGCGATCTCACGAACCGGCTCTTTGCGATGCTCGGCGACGACTCGCCCGCGAGCGACGAGGCGCTCCCGAAGACCGGCGTGCCGCTCGAGGTCGAGCGCGCCCTCTCGTCGCCGTTCGTGCGGATGCCCGTCGTCGGCTACGGGACACGGTGCTCGACCGTCGTCGCCCGTCACGCCTCGGGCGTCGTCGACTTCGAGGAGCGCACGTTCGACGCGTCGGGCGCCCTCGCCGGGACGGTCAAAGAGCGCATTTTTCCGCTGTAAACGCGTTGACGCGCAGCGGCCGATCGACGATGAGCGTTGCACACGAACGTGAAGCGCTGCCTCGTTGCCGTCGCGCCACTACTTGCATTCTGCAACCATGCGCGCCTGGCGCCTGCCTCGAGCGCGAACGCGAGCGTGAGCGGGCGGACGAGCACGACGGAGATCGCGGGCGCGATGCCTACGAGCGCCGCCGAGCGCGAGGCCGAGCTCGTGAAGGTCTCGAGCAGGTTCTACGTCGCGCGCGGCGCCGATTCCAACGGCGCGTTCGACTTCGCGCTCGAGCGGCGAGGGGACGACGCGCTCGCGCTCCTCGCGGTGGACGCGCGCGGCCGCGTCGTCGCGCTCCGCGGTCAGGCGATCGCCGAGCCGAGCGGCGCGTTTCGTTTCGCGCTCGACGCCATCGAGCACCGCGCGGGCAAGCGTGGCGTCCACGTCGAAGGTCGCGTCGCGTCGAGTCTGGTGCGTGAGCTCGAGGTTCGCGATCCCGATCGCAAATCGCCGAGCGCGACGACGATCGCCGGGCCGTCGCTCGAGCCCGCGTTCGATCAGGCCTACGCGGGCTCGCTCGGCGCGCGCGCGCACGTTCGCATGAAGCTCTCGCGCGTGGGGAGCGCGCTCTCGGGCGTCTACCGGTACGCGCAGAGCGCCGAGGACCTTCGCCTCGCAGGGCACGTGTCGGAAGGCGCCACCTTCGAGCTCGACGAGACGACGAGCGGGCGGATCACGGGTCATTTCTCCGGCGCGCTCGTGGGCAGCGTGGGCCTCGTCGCGCGCTGGACCTCGGCCGACGGAAAGCGCAGCGAGGACGTCACGCTGTTCAGCGGCTCCAGCTACCCGGAGACGTACGCGATGACGGCGAACGTCGGTCGCGTCGTCCCGCAAGAGCGCTACGTGAAGGCGGCGCCGTTCTGCGAGGACAGCCGCATCACGCCCGCGTTCCAGAGCCTCACTGATCCGTCCGCCGAGCGCGCCCTCGACGCAACGCTCGCGCAGCAGGAGAGCCTCTTCGCTCCGCCGCTCGCGAAGCGAGATTGCGATGGCGCCTCGGACGACACGCCCTTCGAGCGCACGCAGACCTACGCGATCGACGGCGAGCGTGCGGGCTTCGTGGGGATGACGTCGTCGATCCACGAGTTCACCGGCGGCGCGCACGGGTCGTACGCGTCGCGCTGCTTCGTCGCCGATCTCGCGAAGCACGTCGTCGTGCGCCTCGCCACGCAGCTCACGCCCGCCGGCCACGCGAAGGTGCGCGCGCTCGTCATCCACGCGCTCGAGCGCGCGAGCAAGGTCACGAAGCTCACCGACGCCGGCTTCTTCGAGGACGCGCCGACGCTCGCCGACGCGGACCTCTGCTTTTCCGTCAGCGGAAACGACGGAAAGCTCCGCGTCGATTTCCCGCTCTACGCGATCGCGCCGTACGTCATGGGGATGCCGTCCGCGACGCTCGACGGCAAGGACGTCTCTGGCGTGTTTCAGCCGGGAACGACGGGCGCGATCTTGTTTCCTTGAAAGATTGCTACGCTGGGCGGTGATGTCCGAAGAGGAAGCGCCGCCGCCGTCGCTACGGACGATCCCCGCGTCGTCCGAAAAGCTCGTCGGCACGTTGGTCGACGGACGCTACGTGCTCCGGCGCGAAATCGGCCGCGGCGGCATCTGCGCCGTCTACGCCGCCGAGCACCGCTACACGCGCCGCACGTACGCGCTGAAGGCGCTCCTGCCCGAGTACCGCAAGCACCACGAGGCGCGCGCGCGCTTGCTCGCGGAGGCGCGCATGCTCGGCGCGGTTCACCACCCGAACGTCGTCGAGGTGATCGACGCCGGGATGGACGATGGCACGCCGTTCGTCGTCATGGAGCGCCTGCGCGCCAAGTCGCTCGAGGCGCTGCTCCTCGCGCGCGGCAAGCTCACGGTCCACGACGCGCTCGTCATCGCGCGGCTCGGCGCGGCCGCGCTCGCCGCGACGCACTCGGCGCGCGTCATCCACCGCGACGTCAAGCCCGGTAACCTCCTCGTCGTACGAACCGAGACGGGCAAGACGCTCAAGCTGATCGATTTCGGCGTCGCGACGGGCTGGGAAGAGGGCGATGACGACGAGGGCCCGCCGAGCACCGTCGTGGGGACGCCGTATTACATGGCGCCCGAGCACCTCGCCGGTCAGCACGTGAAGCCCACCGCCGACGTGTACTCGTTCGGCGCGACGATGTTCGAGTGCCTCACGGGCCAGGTCCCTTTCTCAGGCACGTTCGAGCAGATCTACGCGCGGTCGATGACCACCGCGCGCCCCGACGTGCGGAAGCTGCGGCCCGATGCACCCGCTGCGCTCGCCGCGCTCGTCGCGCGTTGCCTCGCCGCCGACCCGGCCGATCGCTTCCCGACCGCGGTGGAGCTCGCGCGCGCGCTCGACGCGATCGATCTCGAGGAGCAGGGGCACGGCTCGCAGCCACGCCTCGAGACGTCCCGGCGCGGTCACGTGCGCGTCGCGTACCGCGCGCCGATCGAGATGAAGCTCTCGGATGGCCTCGTCGTCGAAGGCTCGATCCAAGACATCTCCGCGGGCGGCCTGCTCGTCACGGCGAACCGCGGCATCGAGCCCGGCACGACCGTGACGGTCCGTTTTCCGCTCCCTTCGGGCGTCATCGTGACGAGCTCGGCCGTCCTCCGCTGGCAACGCTCGGCGCACGAGGACGCGTCGCGTGTGGCGCTCGGCGTCGAGCTCGTCGATCTCGAAACGCCCTACAAACAGGCGATCGCCGAGTACGTCCGCAGCGTCGAGGCTTAATCTTCCGACGCCTCGGCACGGGTCTTGCGCCGGTTCGCATGCGCCTTACGTTCGCCCGAGGGAAACTCATGCGCCCCGAAAAACTCACGACCAAGAGCCAAGAAGCCATCCGTGACGGCGTGGACCTCGCGTCCCGTCGCGGCAACCCCGAGCTCGTGCCCGAGCACGTGCTCCTCTCCGCGCTCGCCCAAGAGGGCGGCGTCGCGCACCCGCTCCTGCAGAAGGCGGGGCTCGACGTGAGCGCGTTCGAGCGGCGACTCGAGGAGCGCGTCGAGGGGCTCCCGCGTGTGACCGGCGGCGCCGAGCCGCAGCTCTCGCGGCGCGCGATGGAGATGATGCGCAAGGCCGAAGACGAAGCGAAGAACCTCAAGGACGACTTCGTCTCCGTCGAGCACTTCATCCTCGCGCTCGCGAAGAGCGATCGCGAAATCCAGGCGATGCTCGAGCAATCGGGCGGCGTGAAGTACGACAAGCTCCTCGCGGCGCTCGCGGGCGTGCGCGGCAGCCAGCGCGTGACCGACAAAGACCCCGAAGGGAAATTCCAGGCGCTCGAGAAGTACTGCCGCGATCTCACGGACCTCGCGCGCAAGGGAAAGAGCGATCCGGTCATCGGCCGCGACGAAGAAATCCGCCGGGTCCTCCAGGTGCTTTCGCGCCGCACGAAGAACAACCCCGTGCTCATCGGCGAGCCCGGCGTCGGCAAGACGGCGATCGTCGAGGGCATCGCGCAGCGGATCGTGCGCGGCGACGTGCCGGAGTCGCTCAAGAACAAACGCGTCGTCTCGCTCGACATGGGCGCGCTCGTCGCCGGCGCGAAGTACCGCGGCGAGTTCGAGGACCGCCTCAAGGCCGTCTTGAAAGAGGTCGAGACCGCCGCGGGATCGATCATCCTCTTCATCGACGAGATCCACACGATCGTCGGCGCGGGCGCCGCGGAGGGCGCGATGGACGCCGCGAACCTCCTCAAGCCCGCGCTCGCGCGCGGCGAGCTCCGCTGCATCGGCGCGACGACGCTCGACGAGTATCAGAAGCGCATCGAGAAGGACGCCGCGCTCGAGCGCCGCTTCCAGCCCGTGTTCGTCTCGCAGCCGAGCGTCGAGGACACGATCGCGATCTTGCGCGGCCTCAAGGAGCGCTACGAGCTCCACCACGGCATCCGCATCCAGGACTCCGCGCTCGTCGCCGCAGCGACGCTCAGCGATCGCTACCTCACCGAGCGATTCCTCCCGGACAAGGCCATCGACCTCGTCGACGAGGCCGCCGCGAAGATCAAGATGGAGGCGGACAGCATGCCCGCCGAGCTCGACGCGGCCGTGCGCAAGATGACGCACCTCCAGGTCGAGGAGCAGGCGCTCAAGAAGGAGCGCGACGCGGCGAGCAAGCAGCGCTTGCAACAAGTGCAGAAGGAGATCGCCGAGTTCCGCGAGCAGGCCGACGCGATCCGCGCGCAGTGGTCGAAGGAGAAGGAGGTCCTCGATCAGATCCGCGCGACGCAGCCGAAGGCCGAAGAGCTCCGCGCGCAGGCCGAAGAGCTCCAGCGCAGGGGCGATCTCGGCAAGGTCGCCGAGATCCGCTACGGCAAGCTCCCCGAGCTCGAGAAGCGCGTCGAGGAGCTCCGCAAGCAGCTCGCGAAGGTCCAGGAGAGGGCGAGTTACCTCCGCGAGGAGGTCACCGATCAGGACATCGCGGGCATCGTCTCGAAGTGGACCGGCGTCCCCGTGACCAAGATGCTCCAGGGCGAGATGGAGAAGCTCCTCCACATGGAGGAGAACATCCAGAAGCGCGTCGTCGGTCAGGAAGAGGCCGTCGTCGCCGTGTCGAACGCGGTGCGCCGCTCGCGCGCGGGCCTCGGCGACGAGCGACGTCCCGTCGGCAGCTTCTTGTTCCTCGGTCCGACGGGCGTCGGCAAGACCGAGCTCGCGCGAGCCCTCGCCGAGTTCTTGTTCGACGACGAGCGCGCCATGATCCGCCTCGACATGAGCGAGTACATGGAGAAGCACGCGGTCTCGCGCCTCATCGGCGCGCCGCCCGGCTACGTCGGCTACGAAGAGGGCGGCCAGCTCACCGAGCCCGTTCGCCGGAGGCCCTACGCGGTCATCCTCTTCGACGAGGTCGAGAAGGCGCACCCCGACGTGTGGAACGTCCTACTCCAAGTCCTCGACGACGGACGCCTGACGGACGGGCAGGGCCGTACCGTGAACTTCAAGAACACGGTCATCGTGCTCACGAGCAACATCGGCTCGACGCACATCGCCGCGATCGACGAGCGCCCGAACCTCGACGAAGAGGACAAGCGCGAGCTCATTCGACGCGCGATGCTCGAGGACGTCCGCAAGGCGTTCCGCCCCGAGTTCGTGAACCGCCTCGACGAGATCGTCGTCTTCCACCGGCTCGATCGCGCGCAGCTCCGGAAGATCGTCGACATCCAGCTCGGTCAGTTCGCGCAGCGCCTCGGCAAGCGCGATCTCCGCATCGAGCTCACGGACGCCGCGAAGGACTTCCTCGCGGAGGTCGGCTGGGACCCGCAATACGGCGCGCGCCCCTTGAAGCGCGCGATCCAGAAGAACCTCGAGGACGCGCTCGCGAAGCGCGTGCTCGCCGGGGAGTACCCGCCGAATACGCGGATCGTCGTGGACCGCGGCGCCGATGGGCTCGCGTTCAAGTCGCACGCGCAGAACTAGACAGCGGCAAGGGCGCTTGCGAGTGTCGCGCTGAACACTGCGGAGGCGACCGGGGCGCCTCGGGCATTGACCGAGGTCCGAGGCATGCGCGATGCACATTGGTCGCGCATGCAACGGAGCCCTGTGTCGGTGCTGCTCTTCTGCCTGATCCTCGCGGTCGGCGCGGCGATCGCGTACGCGGCGTTCAACGCAGCGGCGCCTCTTCCGAGCGTGGCGATTTTCATCGTGACGATCGTCGTCGCGGCGATCGTCTCGCTCGCGGTGAAGGTCGCGCTCGCGTGGGAGCGCGTCGTCGTCTTGCGGCTCGGGCGGTTTCGCGCGCTGAGGGGGCCGGGGCTCTTCGTGCTCGTGCCGTTCATCGACACGGTCGCGTACTGGATCGACGTTCGCGTCCTCACTTCGGGATTCAAGGCAGAGAAGACGCTGACGAAGGACACGGTACCGGTCGACGTGGACGCGGTGCTCTTCTGGAAGGTCGTCGACCCGGAGCGCGCCGCGCTCGCGGTCGCGGACTACACGTCGGCGATCAGCTGGGCCGCGCAGACCGCGCTCCGTGACGTCATCGGCAAGACCATCCTGGCCGACCTGCTCGAGGGGCGTCAGAAGATCAGCCAGGAGCTCCAGCGCATCATCGACGAGCGTACCGAGCCGTGGGGCGTCAGCACGATCTCCGTCGAGGTTCGCGACGTGCTCATTCCGGCCGCGTTGCAAGACGCCATGTCGATGCAAGCGCAAGCGGAGCGCGAGCGGCAAGCGCGCGTCATCCTCGGCGACTCGGAGCGTCAGATCGCCGAGAAGTTCGGCGAGGCCGCGCGCACGTACGCCGGCGATCCCGTCGCGCTCCACCTGCGCGCGATGAACATGCTCTACGAAGGCCTCAAGCAGAACGCGACGATCGTCCTCGTGCCGAGCTCGGCGCTCGAAACCATGCAGCTAGGCGGGCTCGTCTCCGCGACCCGCGCCTTCGACGGCAACCCCAAGCCCGCCGAAGCGCCGGAGCCACTGTCACCGCCGCGCCCCCCGCACTAGCTCACAGCTCTCTAGAACCACTCGTCCTTCATCGTCGCGTAGCTGTCCTCCGCGGTCGTGCAAAGGTGCGCGAGGTGCGCGATCTTCGGGACCTCGGTCTCGATGAAATACTTCGCGGCGCGGAGCTTTCCCTCGTAGAGCGGCGCGCTCGGCTTCTTCGACGCGGCCGTCGCTTGCCGTAGCCAGAGCCAGCCGACGACGAACGTCGACATCATCTCGAGGTAATCGACGCTGTGGCGCATCATCGCCTCGGGATCGCCGCCCATGCCGAGCGCGGCGAGGCGCATCGTGGTGTCGGCGAGCGTCGCCGACGCGGTCGTCATCTGCGTCGTGAGCGGCTCGGCGATCCCCGCGAGCTTCGCGTCGTTGATCGCGCGCTCGACCTCGGCCAGGAGCAGACGAAGCGCCGCGCCGTCCTTGGCCATCACCTTGCGACCGAGGAGATCCAAGCTCTGGATCGCGGTCGTTCCCTCGTGGATCGTGTTGAGCTTTTGATCGCGCAGCCACGCCTCCGGGAGGTACTCGCTCGAGTAGCCGTAGCCGCCGTGGATCTGGACGGCGAGCGCGTTCGACTCGAAGCCGCGCTCGGCGGGGAACGACTTCGTGATCGGCGTGAGCAGATCGAGCAACGTCTGCGCGCGCTCGCGCTCCTCGGCGTCGTCGCCGTGCTCGGCCACGTCGGCGTAGCGCGCGGTCGCGAGCACGAGCGCCATCGCGCCCTCGCAGATCGCCTTCTGGCGAAGGAGCATGCGGCGCACGTCCGCGTGCGCGATGATCGGCACCTGCGGACCGCCGCGCACGCCGAGGGCGCGCCCTTGAAGGCGCGTGCGCGCGTAATCGAGCGCCTCGTGGTACGCGACGCTCGCGGTCGCGGTCGCCGCGAGGCCCACGGCGATGCGCGCCTCGTTCATCATCTGGAACATGTACGAGAGCCCCTGATTTGGCTCGCCGACGAGGAATCCTCGACACGCGCCGTGCTCGCCGAAGCTCATGATCAAGCTCGGGAGCGCCTTCCAGCCGATTTTGTGGACCATCCCGGCGACCGCGACGTCGTTCGGTTTGCCATCGAGCATCTTCGGGATCGCGAAGAGAGAAATACCCTTCGTCCCCGCAGGCGCGCCTTCGATGCGCGCGAGCGTGAGGTGCACGATGTTGTCGGTGAGATCGTGATCGCCGCCGGAGATGAAGATCTTGCTCCCGTGGATCAAGTATTCGCCGCGATCGGTCGGCTTCGCGCTCGTCGTGAGGTCCGCGAGGCTCGAGCCCGCGTGCGGCTCGGTGAGCGCCATCGTCCCCGTCATCTCGCCTCGATAGAGCGGACCCATGTACGCGCGCTTGAGCTCGTCGCTCCCGAACGCCTCGATCAAGTGTCCCGGCCCTCGGCACAAGATCACGAACGCCGAGGCGCCGAGGTTCGCGGCGCACAAATACACCTGCGCGGCGCTGTCGATGATCACGGGGAGCGACTGCCCGCCGACCTCGGGGCCGCGCGTCGCCGCCGCGATCCCGAGCGCGTTGAGCTTCGGGTAGAGCTCCTGCATCTTCGGGTGAAGGAAGATGCGCCCGCCTTCGAACCGCGGGGTTGCGTCCATCTCGCGGTACGCGGGAAAGAGCGCGCTGCGCGCGAGCTTCCGCGCGCCGCCTATGACCATGTCGAACGTCTCTCGCGAGTGCTCGCGAAACGCGTCGAGCTTGAGCAGCCCTTCCGCATCGAGCACGTCGTAGAGCAGAAAATCGATTTCGCGATCGTCAAAGAGCGGATTCATGCCTTCCCTCCCTGCGGTCGGTCGGCATAGGCCAGCCGCTCGCCCTTCGGGCTCGCTCGCAGGTTCACGGCCGCAAGCTAGCACCTGTAAGAACGCGCGTGCGCGCGCGTTGATCGGTCATGCGTAGCTTGTTCTTCGCGACGATCGTTGCTTGCACCGCGGCGTGCGGCGGCTCGATCTACATGCCCTCGCGCGTCGCCAACTTCGACCCGGACGGCACGGCGCAGATCGACGACGGCGACGTCAAGAGGGCCTTCGAGGCCAAGCCACAGCTCGGTGAGCGCCTCAACGTCGCTTATTTCAGCTTCGATTCGAGCAAGGACGACGACGTCGAAAAGGTCGTGCGCGCGGTGCCCGGCGTCTCGAGCGTCTACGCGATTCCGTCGCTCGAGGCCGTCGGACGGCACCGCTTCGATGACTCGCAAACGACGCAGCCGCTCTCGATGAAGAAGCTTCGCCTCCTCGCGGCGCGCGCGCACGCCGACGTGCTCGTCGTCGTCGACTACGCGCGCAGGGTCGACATCACCGCGAACGCGCTCGCGGCGCTCGACGTCTTCATCGTGCCCGCGTTCTTCCTTCCGTTCCGCGACATGACGGTCGAGAGCGCGGTCGACGCGTTCGTCGTCGACGTTCGCAACGGCTTCATGTACGGCCACGTCGCGCTCTCGAAGAAAGACGCGCTGCCCCACCAGACGATTTACCAAAGCGAAGACGAGCTCGTCGCGAGCGGCTGGAAAGCGCTCTCGCGCGATCTCGAAGGGGCGCTCGTGCACTTGGTGGAATCGCAAAGGGCCACAACGTCCCACACATGAAGTTGTAGGTTGCATGGAGCGCGATCTTTCGTTCTAATTTTGCGATGAGGGCCGTCCGACGTCGCGTGCTCACGTCGATCGTGGGCGCGTGCGCGCTGGCGTTCGTGTCGGGCACGCCGTACTCGCGGGCTTCGTCGCATCACCCGGGAAAATGGCTCGCGCCCTCGCCTGAGATGGCGACGCGCGCGTCCGCGCAGCACGTCGTCACGACCTTCGAGCTCCACTCGGCGAACACGCTCGAAGCGGTCACGGTCCGCTACGTCGACGGCGTGGTCGATCCCGCGTCGAAGCAGCAGGTCGATCACCTGATGCGCTGCCTCCGCACCGAGTCGGCGAAGCCGATCGATCCGCGGCTCGTCGACACGCTCCGCGACATCGCGAAGGAGGTCGACGCGCCGCTCTGGCTCGTGTCCGGTTATCGCGCGCCGCTCAACTGGCACGAGCACAACTTCCACAACCGCGCGCAAGCGGCGGACATCCGCGTGGAGGGGATGCCCGCGTGGAAGCTACGCAAGGTCGCGCGCAACCTCCGCGTCAAGGGCGTCGGCTGGTACCCGACGACGAACATGATCCACGTCGACGTGCGCGACGAAGAGTACTTCTGGACGGACTGGAGCGGTCCCGGCCAAATCGGCGCGGAGATCCGTACGCGCTGACGCATCATCCGGACTGGGCAGACTCGGAGATCAGCCCTTCGTCGGGTCGCCCTTCTTCTCGTTGAGCGCGACCGCCTGCTTCACGAACGCCGCGAGCGTCTCTTCGTCGAGGATGTGCGTCTCGAGGATCTTCACGTGGCGCATCTTCTCGCCGATGCCCTGGAGCATGCGCTTGCCGTCGTTGAGCTCAGCGCCGCGCCAGAAGCCGAAGTTCACGCCGTCGGCGTACGCCTTGATGTACGCGAACGGTCCCTTGTGCTCGTAGACGGGCTGCCCCCATTTGATCGACTCGCTCGCCGTCGGAGCTGCCGTGCGGAGCACGCGGCGTAGCTTCTCGATCACCGTGCGCTGCCACGGGATCACCTTCGAGACGTAGTCCTCGACGCTCGCACCGAGCGCGTGGAGGCTCGGCGCGGGCGCGCGCGCCGGCGCGGGCACCGCGAGCTTCTTCTTCGCGGACTTCGTCACGGCTGCCGCCTTGGGCGCCGGTTTCTTCTTGGGGATCGACTTCTTCTTCGCTGCCATCAGCCTGCGTCGAGCGCCGTGCCTTCGGCGCCAAGCTCATGGACCGCGGCCTGGATGTTGGCCGGGATCCATTCCTCGTCGGGACCTTCCATCGGAAGCACCACTGGCTCACCGTCGTATCGCACGCGCCTTCCAGGATAGACGAAGGTTCGCAACATGTAGAGTGCAAGTGACTTCTGCTCGAGCGCCGCGTGGATGCCAGGGTGCAGCTCGGTCATGTGCGCCTCGCGGAGCTTGCTCCAGTGCAACCCCGGGTGATCATGGTGGATTCCGTGGAACCCGTTGTTGAAGGTGAACCAGTTGAAGATCCGCCCCACGAAGTTTCGCGAGTGATTGTATCGGTCGTCCTCGTCGCACCCATCGTGCTGGAGGTAGTTCACGGTCGTGATGCCCCAGACCGCGAAGAGGTGTGGGATGAACACGAAGACGAGCGCCTTCTTCCAGTCGAAGGCGAGCAGGACGGCCTTCGCGCCCCAGCACATCACCATCTCGACGAGCAGCTGGTGGTACCAGCGCGGCATCTTCCTCTTCATCATCGCGACGTAGCGGTAGTTCTCGGAGAAGATGTCCATCGCGACGCGCGGGAAAAATACGAGAAAATTTGCGAGGTTCCATCCGAGCTGCACCTTCGAGGTGCGCATCAGGTCGTTTCGCTTCTGCGTGAATTTGTGGTGCGAGAGGTTATGGCCGGGAACGTATTCGCTCACCGGGAATCCATAGGCACACGTCAGAGCGATCTGAAAAAGCTTGTTGCCCGTCCGGCTGTAAAAGACCGGCGTATGGAGAGTGTTGTGCGTGATGACCGCGCAAATCCAGGAGATGGCGCACGTCAGGACGACGAGCGGAGCCACCATCCAGCCGCGGGCTAGCCGCCATTCGACGACCAGGAGCACGTAATAGAACGCCACGAACGCGAGCGTTCGGACGTCAGCGCGGTGACGCAGCATCTCGCCTCGCTCATAACATAGAAGTGGCTTGTTTCAGCTGCGTAACGTGGTTCTCACCGACGGCTCGGCCGCGCGACCGGTGAGATCTTTCCGGATCCATTGCGTTCGGAGGAACGCAACGTGTGGGCGGCGGACGGACTCGCGCAGCGCGACGCCGATGGGTGTGACGCCGAGGAAGAACGCCAAGCAGGCGACCGCGCCGAGGATGCTCGTCGTGCCGAAATGCGGCGTCGAGAGCGCCAAACGCGTCGCCGCGGCGCACGCCGCGAGCTCGACCGGGACGAAGAGCGCGATGAGGAGCGATTTGCGCGTCGCGAACGCGACGGGATCGCTGCTCGCGACGATCGACGGCGTCACGCGGTCGCCCTCGCGGTCGCCGAGGATCCACACCGAGTCGCCCGCGCGGACGCGGACGCGGACCGTACGCGTGAAGCCCTTGGCCTTGCGCGCGAGCGCGTGCGCCGCGTCGTAGGTCGTCACGTCATCGCAGCCGGCCGCGTCTTCGCGAGCGCGCGCGTCGACCCAGACCGCGCACGTCGCTGGAAGGATCTCGACGAGGCCCGCTCCGGTCTCGATCCTTCCGCCGAAGCAGTCGTTGTGGAACGCGCGATCGTGGAAGGCGATCGAGCCATCGTCCGTCGCGCGCCCCGTCTGCTCGACGGCCCATTCGGCGAGGTCGCCGCCCGTGACGACGCCGCGTACGGCGCGCCGGGCGCGACGTGCGATCGCGCGGAGATCGCGAAATTCCTGGTACGCCGCGCCCGCGACGAGGAGCGCCGTCATCCAGACGACCCCCAAGCAGAAGAGGCCCATGAGCTCGCGCGTGAGCATCAGATCGCCTCGGCCTCGGCCTGCGCGCGTCGCGAGAGGCGGCTGTCGAGCGCTTCATGCTCGGAAGAAGCGCGCGTCTTCGGACGCGAGAAGCGAAAGAGATAAGTGCGCGCGAGATAGCCAATCATGCTCGGCTCATCGAG
Organism: uncultured delta proteobacterium; assembly: GCA_963839305.1. Lineage (GTDB taxonomy): Bacteria > Myxococcota_A > Polyangia > Polyangiales > Polyangiaceae > DASXHD01. Next base: position 1,691,280 of record CAWIUL010000010.1, on the reverse strand, counting down.
CGTCGGATCGATCCGCGGCGCGATTTCCTTCGCGTGCGCGTCCGCGAGCTCGGACCAGTGCATGCCCGCGCGGTTGTGATGAATCGTGTGATAGCCGTTGTTCATCATGAACCAGTTGAAGAGCTTGCCGACGAAGTTGCGCGAGTGATTCCACTCGGCCTTCGTGTCGCAGCCGTCGTGCTGGATGATGTTGATGCGCAAGAAGGAGCGCGCGCCCCAGAGCTGCGGGACGACGACGAAGAAGAGCGCCGTCCAGAAATCCCAGACGAGGAGCGCGCCCGTGAGGCCGAACGCGAACACGAGCTCCTTCGTGTACTGCTTTCGGAACTCGCCCTTGCCCGCGAGCCGCGCCCAGCGCTGCACGCCGTTGAACGTCTGCGGCCCCGCGACGTTCGGGAAGTGGAGGAGGTTCAGGAGGTTCCACTCGAAGCGGACGTGCTCCGGCGCGGCCCAATCGGGCTGGCCGTCGTCGTCGAAATGGTGGTGCACCAAGTTGTGCGAGGGAATGACCGCCGAGATCGGAAAGAGCCCGCCGAAGCTGAGGAGGTAGCGAAACAGCACGTTCCGCCGCTTCGACTCGAACATCCCCTGGTGGAGCGTGTTGTGCCCGACGACCGCGCTGAGGAAGCTGTACGCGCACGCCGCGACCAGAAACGCGACGTTGCGGCACCCCGGGACGAAGAACATCGCCGCGAGCAGCGCGTAGTACGTCGCGACCGTCGCCACCTGCCGGACGTCGGACGGATGCTTCACCCCCAGTGCGTGCTGCAACACGAACGGGTCTTACAAAAAGACGCGGATTTCAGCCAGTGCGAACGCTTCGTAACATCGGAAAAAACGCACGCACTCGACGTGAACCCAAAAATTAGGTAGTTGGTGAGCGCGTTTGCCGGGGCGCAGGGAGAGCTCGTGGGGTTGTTTTCATTCCTGACACAGCATCCGTTCCAGCAGTTCAAGAAGAACCGCCGGTTCTATCTCCACTACGACGCGTTCTACTTGATCCTCTGCGCCGGCCTCTCGGCGCTCATGCTCGCGACCCATTTCCGCCCGATTTTCGCGGACGTGGAGTGGAAGCCCTTGCACTTCGTCCTCGGGGGGCCGGTCGTCCTCTACCTCCTCATCTGCGCGCATTTGTGGATCCACAACGCGACGCACGGCAATTTCCCGAAGGCCGTGAACCGCCTCGTCGGTGAGGTCCTCGGCGTCATCGTCTTCGTGCGCTACGCGTCGTGGGACATCGTCCACATGCGCCATCACCGCTTCAGCGACCACGAGGCGAAGGACCCGCACCCGACCTACCCGAGCTATTGGAAGTCGTTTTTCCACAGCATCGTCTACGTCGAGAAGCAGCTCCAGCAGCAGTACTGCGACGTGTGGGGCGATTCGGAAGACAACCGCCGCTACGAGGCGTTCCGCGCGAAGGTCAGCTACGGCACGAACGTCGTGCTCGCGGTGGCTTGGTATCTCTTCCTCGGCCCCGTCGGTTTTTTCGCGTTCTGGTTGCCGCTGAACATCGTCGCGGCGGCGTTCGTCGGGCACTTCAACTGGTCGACGCACAACGGCGGGGCAGGGCGCGACTTCCGACCCGTGAACCTGAACCACGGCTACTTCTGGCTCGGCAACAAGCTCTTCACGGGGATCTACTTCCACGCGAACCACCACAAGCGACCGCACCTCTTCAATCCGGCGCGCTGGGAATCGAAGTTCGGCCCGCAAGAGCCGTGCGTGGACGAGCCGCGCGCCGAACAAGCCGCCTGAACCGATCGGGATAGTTGGTTCGGGCGTTGCACTCATGCTCGTTCATGTTCGGACGACAGCAGAGTTGGGACGTGAAGCTCAGGCGCTCGGCGCGCATCAAGCACGTTCAGCGTGAGCTTCTCGAAGCGATGTTCGGCGGCGTCGTCGGCGCCGTCACGGGCGCCGTCGGCGGGCCACCTGGCGTGATCGCGGGCGGCGTGATCGGCTTCTTGGTGGGCCTCCTGTCGGGCGCGATCGCCGAGCAAGAGGAAAGACGCAAGAGTCTGCGCGAGCGGTGGCTCGACGAGGCCGGCGTGACGGGCGTGCCGTCTGCGTCGAAAGGGCTGCGGCGCGCGCCGGTGCTCGTCCACGCGAGCGCGTTTCCCACGGTCGCGTCGCGGCACTCCGTGCACGACACCATCCCGGACCGCACGTGATAAACCGAAGGCGTGCAGTCGTACGGCCCGGCTTATCGCGTGATCACGCCGCGCCTGGTGCTCCGGTGTTGGGCGCCCGAGGACGCGCCGAAGCTGAAGGTCGCGATCGACGCGAGCCTCGCCGAGCTCCGCCGCTTCATGCCGTGGGCCACGGCCGAGCCCGAGCCGATCGAAGCGAAGATTGCGCGGCTCCGCCATTTCCGCGGCAACTTCGATCTCGGCCAGGATTTCGCGTACGCCGTCCTCGACTCTGAAGAGCGCGAGGTGCTCGGCGCGGGGGGCCTCCACGTCCACCAAGGGCCGTACGTGCGTGAGATCGGTTATTGGATCGCGACCGCGCACACGAAGAAGGGGCTCGCGACCGAGGCCGCGAGCGCGCTCCTTCAGGTGGCGTTTCGCGTCGACGGCGTGCCGCGCGTCGAGATCCGCTGCGAGCCAGACAACGTCGCGAGCGCGGCCGTCGCGAGGAAGCTCGGCATGAAGCTCGACGGGACGCTCCGCGCGAACACGGTGCGACCCGACGGAACCGTGCGCGACACGCTCCTGTTCTCGGCGCTCAAGGCCGAGCTCGACGAGCTCCCCGCGCGAAGTCTTCCCGTGCAAGCCTTCGACGCCGTGGGAGAACGACTCCTCTGATGACGCTCGACCGCCACCGCCGTCCGCTCGGCACGCTGCGCTTGTCGGTCACCGATCGATGCAACCTCCGCTGCGTCTATTGCATGCCGGAGGACCATTACGTGTGGCTGCCGGACGAGTCGATCCTCTCCGAAGAGGAGCTCGAGCGCGTCACGCGCGCCTTCGTCGGGCTCGGCGTTCGCGAGGTTCGCCTCACTGGCGGCGAGCCGCTCCTTCGGCCCGAGCTCGAGTCCATCGCCGAGCGCATCGCGCGCATCGAAGGCGTGGACGATCTCGCGCTGACGACGAACGGCGTCCTCTTCGCGCCGCGCGCCGGAGCGCTCAAGCGCGCGGGAATCGGCCGCGTCACGTTCAGCATCGACACGCTCCGCCCGGAGCGGGCGCGCGCTCTCTCTCGAACGACGCGGCTCGGCGACGTGCTCGACGGGCTTCGAGCGGCGCGCGACGCCGGATTCACCGGCACGAAGATCAACGCGGTCGTGATGCGCGGAAAGAACGACGACGAGCTCCACGAGCTCGTGGCGCTCGCGCGTGAGCACGGCGCCGAGATGCGCTTCATCGAGTACATGGACGTCGGCGGCGCGACGCGATGGAGCGCGCGCGACGTCGTCTCGCGCGACGAGATCCTCGCGGCGCTCGGCGGGCCGAAGCCGATCGAGACCGCGTCGCCTCATCCGGCCGTGCGCTACCGCATGAGCGACGGGACCGTGATCGGCGTCGTCGCCAGCACGACCGCGCCGTTCTGCGCGAGCTGCGATCGGAGCCGCGTCACCGCGGACGGGGTCTTCTTCGGCTGCCTCTACGCCGAGCGCGGCGTCGACCTTCGCACGCCGCTTCGCGCCCACGCGACCGAGGCGGACCTCGCGGCGACCGTCCGCGCCGCGTGGGAATCACGGGACGATCGAGGCGCGGAGCACCGTCGGGCGCTCGCGGAGCGCACCGCGTTCGTGCCCCTGAGCCGCTTGCGCGCTGATCCGCACCGGGAAATGCACACACGGGGCGGTTGATCGGGGAGGCCCGCCGTTTGCTTCCACTGTGTCAATCATGCCCGTCCCCAAGACAATCCTCGTCGCGGTCGATTTCAGCGACTCATCCGAAGCCGCGCTCGAGTATGCGGTCGGCTTCGCGAAGTCGCTCGGCGCGCGCGTCGTCGTCGTGCACTGCTACGAGCTGCCCGTGTACGGCTTCCCCGACGGAGCGCTCGTCGCGTCGGTCGACGTCGCGACGCGCATCATGAACGCGGCTCAGGCGGGGCTCGAGGGGATGGTCAAGCGCTACAGCGACGAGGTCCACATCGAGACCGTGCTTCGCCAAGGCGTGGCTTGGGAAGAGGTGCGCGCCGTGTCCGAAGAGGTCGGCGCCGATCTCGTCATCATCGGCACGCACGGAAGGCGCGGCATCGCGCGCGCGCTCATCGGGAGCGTCGCGGAGAAGATCCTCCGGACGTCGACCGTGCCCGTGCTCACGATCCACGTGCCGCAGAACGGCAAGCATCAAAGGACGTACAGCGCGCCCGCGTCGTCCAGCATGCCGGAGTCGCCCGTTCGGAAATAGCCGCTCGCGTTCGGCGCGCGCGCGAGGCTCGACGAGCGCACGGCGATCTCGCCGACGACCTTCGCGGCGACGGGCGCGCCCGACTCGTCCACGATGCGCACGTCGACGTTCGGGATGACGCGCGCGGGATCGTTCGTCGACGCGGTCACGACGGCGATGGGGCCGCACGCGATCGTGCGATAGAGCTCGACCAACGTCGCGCCCGAAGGCGCAGGCGCCTCTTCATCCATCGCGCAAATCCAGAGCGCGCGTGACGCAGCAGCGTCGCCCGAGACGCGGAGGCATGCGCCCGCGAGCGCGCAGGCGACCGCGAGCTCCGCGAACGCGGTCCCTCCGACCGCGTCCGTGCGCTCGATCGTCAAACCCTCCACGAGGCCTGCGGCCCGCGAGAGGAGCGCGCGGTGGGAGATCGCGTAGAGCGCCTGGTCCTCGTCGTCGCGCTCGAGCCACGCGTCGTCGAGATCGATGCGGCGAGCCGCCGAGCCGCGCGAGAGCGGATCCTCTTCGGCCAGAGCGGTCTCGTACGAGACGTAGACGGCCGTGCCCGTCGCGTCCTCGACGCGGAGCCCGCGCGCGATCACGGCGCGCAGGCGTGGCGTGCGCGCGACGGCGTGGTGGAACGTGGGCGCGAGCGCGGCGTCGACCACGAGCGCGCGCGCGTCGACGTCGCGCAGCGTCGCGGCGAGCTCGTCGCCGTCCGCGTCGTCGAGCGCGACCGACACGGCTCCTGCCTTCGCGATGGCCCAGAACGCGACCACCTCCTCGACGCCCTCGAGCAGCGTGGCCACGCGATCGCCAGCGCCGACGCCGCGACGCTCGAGCGCGAACGCGAGCGCGCTCGAGTACGAGTCGAGCTCGCCGTACGTGAGCGTTCGCGCGCCTTGGCGAACCGCGGTCGCGTCCTCGGCGCGCGCCACCGCCATCTCGAGGGCGGACGCGACCAGAATCGGCACCATTGCGAGCTTAAGTAGCGCGCGGGGGCGGAAGGCGGAAGCGGAACGTGGTGCCGACGGGCGACGACATGACCGTCACCTGGCCGCCGTGGTCCTCGACGATGCGCTTCACGACCGCGAGACCGAGCCCCGCGCCGGTCGCCTTCGTCGTGTAGAACGGCTCGAAAATGCGCGGGAGGTCTTCGTTGGGGATCCCCGGCCCCTCGTCGGTCACCTCGACGACGACCGCGTCGCCCTCGGCGTAGGCGCGCATGTGCAGCGTCCCGCCGCGCGCCATCGCCTGGACCGCGTTGAGCGCGACGTTCAAGAGCGCCTGGCGCATGAAACGCCGATCGATGAGGAGCAGCGGCAGGTCGTCGTCGATCGTGACCACGAACTTCATGTTCGGCGACGCGCCGATCGCCTCGACGACCTCGCCGAGGATTCGGCTGATCTCCTCGGGGTGGAGCGTGAGCTTGTTCGGGCGCGCGAAGTCGAGCAAATCGCCGACGATGTGGTTCAGGCGCTCGCACTCTTCGCGAACGATGTCGATGAGCGTGATCGCGTCCTCGGAGCCCGGAGCGAGGCGCTTGAGCGAGGTCGTCGCGTTGTAGATGACGCCGAGCGGGTTTCGAACCTCGTGCGCGACGATCGCCGCGAGCTCACCGAGCCCCGCGAGGCGCTCGCGCTTCACCATCTCCGCGCGCGTCGCGGCGAGCTCGTCGTAGCTCCGGCGAAGCGACTCGTAGAGGCGCGCGTTGGCGAGCGACAGGCCGACCTGGGCGACCATCGCCGTGGCGAGCTCGATCCACTCCCTCGCGAAGGTGCGCGGTCCGCTGGTGTCGTCGAGGACGACCACGCCCTCGAGCCGCCCGCGCGAAATGATTGGGAGCGCGACGAGCGCCTTCTCGTTGAACTGCGTGACGAACGGCGCCCTGTGCGCGCGCGCGTCCGCCTCGGTGTCGGTGATGGCGATCACGCGCCGCTCGCGCGCGGCCTCGGCCGTGATGCTCAGCGGGTCGTCGAGCGAGATGACGATGTCCTTCACGACGTTGCGCCGGCGGTGCGACGAAGCGCCGCCCCGGAGCGCGTGCGCCTGCTCGTCGTAGAGGAGGATGAAGCAGCTCGACACGTCGAGTAGCTGCACGAGCGAGTCCGCCGTGAGACCCATGACGATGCCGAGATTGAGCGTCTCCGAGGTCGTCTGCGCGAGCTGGAGGAGCAGCTGCGTGTCGCTCAGCTTTCGCTGCGCGGCTTCGCTCGCGCTCACGTCGAGCAGCGCCGTCGACACGAGCTTCGCGAAGAATCCGAAGATGAACCCGTGCTGTCCCGTGAGGTCCGGGCCGCTCACGCAGAGCACCTCGTCGCCGCTGACGGGGACGAAGACCGACTCCGCGACCGTGGCCGACCCCGAGAACACGGGCGCGCGTTCGTCGAGCGCGCGACGCGCGAGCGCCGCGTCGACCTTCGGATCGGGCGCGTCGCGGCGCCAGAATGCCGCCGTGAGGCCCGTGCGCTCGAACGCGAGGCAAGTCCTCGAGCGCACGTCGGACGCGGATTCGGCGCCGATGAGATCCGCGGAGAGCTCGAGCAGCTCACGCCCGAACGTGGGCTCGATGCTGAGCCTGCTCTCCGGGAGGACCATGCAGACGCGGTAGTTCGGCTCTTCGTGCGCGGCGAACCGCGACGTGTACACGCTCACGGGGAGCTGACCGCCGTCGACCGTCTTCACGACCGTGCGTAGCGGGCGCGTGAAGCTCACCTCGGCGTCGGACATGAGCGCGCGCTTGAGCAGGCGATCGCGGTCGGGGTCCGCCAAGACGCTCACGAGCGATTGCCCTTCGACCTGGCCGCGCGCGTACCCATACGCGGCGAGCCACGCGTCGTTCACCGCGAAGACGTTCGCACCGCGGACGACGGCGACTGGATGCTCGCACGCCGCGACGATGTCGCGAATCTCCTGGTCATCGAACAAACGCCCCGACACTGGCGCAGCATAGGCCTACGCGTGCCGGAGCGTCTTTAGACGAATGTTCGGTTTGGCTACCGTCCGCTCAATCGCGACGATACATCGTGACGACGCACGCGCCGCCGAGCCCTAGATTGTGCTGGAGCGCGATCTTCGCGTTCGGGACCTGGCGTTTGTCGGCCTGTCCGCGGAGCTGCCAGACCAATTCCGTGCATTGTGCAAGGCCGGTCGCGCCGAGCGGGTGGCCCTTCGAGAGGAGGCCGCCGGACGGGTTCGTCACGTATTTGCCGCCGTAGGTGTTTTGTCCCTCCCAGATGAACTTCTCGGCTTCGCCCTCTTTGCAGAGTTGGAGCCCCTCGTACGTGAGGATCTCGTTGGCGGTGAAGCAGTCGTGGAGCTCGACGACGTCCACGTCCTTCGGGCCGACGCCGCTCTTCTCGTAGACCTTCTTGGCGGCGTTCACGGTCATGTCGTAGCCGACCATCTTGATCATCGAGTCGCCGAAGCTCGAGCCGTAGTCGGTCGTCATCGCTTGCGCCGCGATGTAGACCGGCTTCGAGATGCCCTTGCGCTTCACGAAATCGTCGCTCGCGAGGATCGCGGCGGCGGCGCCGCACGTCGGCGGGCAGCACTGATAGCGCGTGAGCGGGTCGAACACTTCCGGCGACTTCATGATCTCGTCGAGCGTGAGCGGCTCGTTGAAGATCGCGAACGGGTTGTTCGCGGCGTGCTTGCGCGCCTTCTCCGAGACCTTGCCGAAGGTCTCTTTCTTCGTGCCGTAGCGCCAGCGATACTCGCGGCCTGCGCCGCCGAACATCTGCGCGGCGGGCGGCGCCTGCGCGAAGCCCTGCACGTCGTTCATCACGCCCGCGTGCTTGTCGAGCGGGTTCGTGCGGTCGGTGAACTTCGACGCGAGCGCGCCCTTCTCCATCTGCTCGAAGCCGACGACGAGCACGCACTCGGCCAAGCCGCCTTCGATCGCCTGACGACCGAGCATGAGCGCGGTCGATCCGGTCGAGCAGTTGTTGTTCACGTTGAACACCGGAATGCCGGTGAGACCCACTTCGTAGACGGCGCGCTGACCGCACGTGCTGTCGCCGTAGACGTACCCGGCGTACGCCTGCTCGACCTCGTCGTAGGAGACGCCCGAGTCCTTCAAGGCCTCGCGCGCCGCCTTCGACGCCATCACGTTGTAGTCCTCGCTCGCGCCAGGCTTCGCGAACTTGATCATCCCGACGCCAATCACATTCACTTTACGGCCCATGTTCGTGCTCCTCAGATCAAGTCTTTGAGAATGGTGAGTTTGTGCGCGAGGCGAACGTCGCCGTCGACCCGCAGGGCGCCGTGCATGAAGAGCGACAGCGCGTTCTTGCCTTTGACGAGGGAGGTGAGGTCCTCGTCGCCGATCGTGACGACGGCGGCTTCCTTGTCGCCGCCGAAGTCGACGGGGTACTTCGTTCCGTCGACGACGAACGTGACGCGCGCGCCGATCTCGCCGGCGAGCTTGGGGTTTTCCGCGAGTCGCTTCTTGAGCGCCTCGAAGATCTTCGGTGCGTTGTTCGTCGCGGAAGCAGACGATTTCGCCGCGGCGGGCGGAGCCGGAACGAGCCCGGCCGATTTCTTGGCCGCGATCGCGGCGGCTGCCGCGTTCTTGTCGATCTTCTTCAGGAACTCGAGCTTCTGCGACGCCATCACGTTGCCGCTGATGCGGAGCTTCTTGTCCATGAAGAGCTTCATGGCGTCCGCCTTGCCGCTCGTCATGTCCTGGAAGTCCGAGTCGCTGAGCTCGAGCGTGCACTCGGGCTTCGCGGCTTCGCCTTGCGTGACCTTGGCCGCCTTGAGGTCGACGGTCCACTGCGAGTCGGGGTTCGTGAGCTTGAACAGATAGACGACGCCGATCTTCTGCATCTCGGCCGCGTTCTTCTCGACGTGATCTTGGATCGCGAGGAAGACGTCGCCGCTCATGCTTCCGCTCGGAGCGGCCGCCGCCGGAGCCGCGGCGCTCGCGCCGCCGCCGCGCTTGTTCATCGCGTCGATGACGCTCTGCGGGTCGATCTTCTTCAGGAACTCGAGCTTCTGAGACGCCATGAGGTCGCCGCTGATGCGGAGCTTCTTGTCCATGAAGAGCTTCATCGGATCCGCCTTGCCCGTGCACATCGCCATGAAGTCGGCGTCGCTCAATTCGAGCGTGCACTGCGCGGGCGCTGCGCCGCCGGCCGCGACGGTCGCGGTCTTCGTGTCGACCGTCCACGTCGAATCCGGGCTCGTGAGCTTGAACTGGTAGACGACGCCGATCTTCTTCACGGCTTCGGCGTTCTTGCCCAAGTACTCGCCCATTCCGGCGAAGACGTCGGCCGCGATGGGCATCGCGCTCGGCGCGGCCGCGGTGGTTGCAGCTGCAACCTTCTTCGCGACGGGCTTGGGGATTTCCTTGTAGAGCTCGACGGCCGCGTTCGAGAGAACGACCTTGTCGCGCTCTTTGACCTTCGTGCGGAAGACGATCTTCTCGCCGTCCTTCCACATCTCGGTGACGAGCGTCTCGCCGGGGAACACGCTGTCGGCCATGCGGACCTTGATGCTCTTGAAGAAGCGCGGGTCGCCGTTCGAAAACGCCTTGATGACCGCGCGCGCGGCGAAGCCGAACGTGCAGAGCCCGTGGAGGATGGGCTTTTCGAATCCGAAGTTCGTCGCGAAATTCGGATCCGCGTGGAGCGGGTTGATGTCGCCCGAGAGGCGATAGAGGAGCGCCTGGTTCGGGTGCGTCTTCTCCTCGACGACCGCGTCCGGCTTGCGGTCCGGCGGCACGTTGACCTCGCCGCTCGGCCCGCGATCGCCGCCCCAGCCGCCGGCGCCGCGCACGAACGACGTGAGCTCGTTGTACGCGAGCTCCTCGCCGGTCTCGTCGGTCGTCGTGATCGACGTGACGACGACGGCGTTCTTCCCCTTGTCGAAGATGTCCTTGATCTTGATCTTGTGGGTGAGCTTCGCGCTCGGCGGGAGCGGCCGCTTCACCTCGGTGTACTGCTCGCCGTGGAGGATGCGCTCGAAGCCGTAGTTGAGGCCCGGCGCTTTGTCGCCCTTCCTGAACTGATCGAAGATGACGCGCATCGCGGGGATGACCGCGAACGTGGGCAGCGTGTAGAAGCCCTCGCCGCTCATCTCGTAGACGAGCGAGAGGTCCTTCGGATCGAGCGGGTTTTCCGCGGCGCCGACGCCTAGCGCGTAGAGCGCGACGTCACGCTCGTCGTAGGCGTTCTTGATCGGCGGGAGATCGGCTTCCATCGCCGCGTCGACGTCGATGAAGTCGTTTCCGCCGCGCGATTTCTTGTCGAGGTTTCCGAGGATCGGCTGCATCGACGACGTGATGTCCGTCGGGTGCGTCACCTTCTCGAAGCCGGCGATCGCATCCCAGTTCTTCTGGACGAGCTCCGGCGTGAGCTGGCGGCCGAGGCGGAAGGTCTTTCCCTCGGAGCGCTCCCAGCGGAGCTTCGCGTAGAAGCCGCCGCCCACCTCGAAGAGGCCGCCGCTCTCCTCGCACGACTCGTGACAGAGCCACGCGACGAGCGGCGAGACGTACTCGGGACGAAGCGCTTCGATGAGGTTCGGCGGGAGCACCGTCTCGGTCATGCGCGAGCCTGCGATCGGCGCGATGGCGTTCACGCGGATGTTCCGCTTCTTGCCTTCGATCGCGAGCGTGTTCGACAGGCCCACGAGACCGAGCTTCGCCGTCGAGTAGTTCGACTGGCCGAAGTTTCCGTAGATGCCCGCGGCCGACGCCGTGAGGATCACGCGGCCGTAGCCTTTGTCGCGCATGCCGCCGGTGACGTTCCACGCGGCGTGCGTCACGCGGAAGGCGCCGAGCACGTGCACGCGGTAGATGAGATCCCAGTCGTCCTGCGTGATCTTCTGGAACGAAGTGTCGCGGAGGATGCCGGCGTTGTTGATGACGACGTCGACCTGGCCGAACGTGTCCATCGCCGTTTGGACGATCTTCGCGCCGTCCTCGACGGAGTCGTAGTTCGCGACGGCCTCGCCGCCTGCGTCCTTGATCTCCTTCACGACCGCGTCCGCCGCCGTGGAGCCCTTTCCGGTGCCGTCGTGCTTTCCGCCCAGGTCGTTCACGACGACCTTCGCGCCGCGCGACGCGAACAGCAGCGCGTGCGACTTTCCGAGGCCATTTCCCGCTCCCGTGACGATGACGACTCGGCCGTCGAACCGCAGATCGTTAGCCATGAACCTGTCTCCTTGCTCTACGAAAGTTTCGCGTGCGAAATATTCTCCCAGCCGGGGGGTTCGTCAAGCCTGAAAGCACGGAACCTTGCACACCCGCGGCAACAATTTTCCTTCTCGCCACGGCTGACACACGCGAGAATTTGGCGCAAAGGAAGCGCCCGAAATGAAGTCGTTCTTGGTGTTCGGGGGTCTCGTCTTTGCTTTGGGCTCGTTCTTCGCGTGCGGCGGGGGGAGCAGCGGAAATCCCGACGCGGGCGACGCTGGCCCGACGTGCGATCCGCACGGCACGAGCGGCACCACCTTCGTCGACGCGACGCAGGCGTGGGGCCTCGGCTCGGTCGTCGGAAACCGCATCGTCTCCGCCGACCTCGACGGCGACGGCTTCCCGGACCTCATCATCCACGCGATCGGCAGCAACAACCGCGAGACGATCGGCCAGCCTCCGAAGCTCGTCTGGGTCCTCATGAATCGCCCGAACCCGAGCGGCGGGCGCCAGTTCGTCGACGCGACCCAAGAGAGCGGCCTCTTCCAAGTCCGCGGCGGATCGACGACGCAGTATCGCTCCGCGCACCTCGCGAGCGTCGGCGACATCGACAACGACGGCGACCTCGACGTCTTCAGCGGCACGTTCGTCGACCCCACGAACCCGACGACGGACACCGGCGACCGCAGCGAGATCTTGCTCAACGACGGCACGGGTCACTTCACGCTCGCGCCGATCTCGGATCCGCACCCGCCCGCGACCGCGCTCTGGCCGACGACTGGCGCGACGATGACCGACGTCGATCGCGACGGCAAAATCGATCTGTTCGTGGGCTTTTGGTACCAGTCGTACGGCACGACGTATCAGGGCTTCCAAGCGCAGCTCTACTCCGGCCACGGCGACGGGACGTTCACGACGAACACCGGCAACGCCGGCCTCACGACGCAGAACGCCGGCTTCGCGCAGAACAAGAACTCGAAGCCTTCGTACGGCGTCACGTCGTGCGATCTCGACGGCGACGGCTCACCCGAGCTCATGGTGAGCGCGTACGGGCGCCAGTGGAATTTCCTCTTCCAGAACGACGGCACCGGAAAGTTCAGCGAGGTCGGTCAGGCCGCCGGCTACGCCTCCGACAGCGACGTCGACTACATGCACCGCCTCAGCTCGGACGTGGGCCCGAATCAGTTCTTCCTCTGTTACTGCACGCTCCACGCGACCGAGCCGGATTGCGTTGGCGTCGAGAAACCCGCCACGTCGTGCCCATCTCCGGCTGACTCGTATTGGGCGCACGGCACCGACGACCAGCCTTGGCGCAACGGCGGGAACAACTTCTCGACGTACTGCGGCGACGTCGACGGCGACGGCAAGCTCGACGTCTACACCGCGGGCATTCACCACTGGCACATCGGTCAGTCGGGCGACAGCTCGGAGCTGCTCGTCAACACGTCGCCGGGCGACGGGACGATCACGTTCAATCGCCCCGGCAACGCGACGACCGGCATGGTGTGGCCGCACCCGACGTCCGATTGGAACGAAGGCGGCCTCATGGTCGCCGGTGGCGATCTCGACAACGACGGGCTCGAGGATCTCGTCGTCGCGGCGAGCGACTACCCGAATCAGTTCGGCCTCGTCTTCCACCAGAAGCCCGATCACACGTTCGAAGAGGTCGGCGAGGCGTGGGGCATGCACCACGCGTGCATGAGCGGCCTCACGATCGCGGACTTCGATCGCGACGGCGATCTCGACGTGGTCGTCGGCTCGGGCACCGCGCGCGACTGCGGCACGATCTGGAAGACGAACGAGGTCCACTTCTACGAGAACAAGGGCGCGAGCGCCCAGAAGTGGATCCAGATGAAGCTCACGGGCGACGGCGTCACGGCGAACAAGAGCGCGTTCGGCGCGCGCGTCACGCTCGCCGCGGGCGGCCTCACGCAGACGAAGGAGCGCGACGGAAGCTACGGCCACATGAGCATGCAGAACGACACGATCCTGTCGTTCGGCCTCGGTCAGTGCGCGCAGACCGACGCGGTCACCGTGCGCTGGCCCGATCAAGCGCTCACGACGCAGACGTTCTCGGGCCTTCAAGCGGGGAAGCGTTACGAGCTCCGAATGGGCGACGCCTCTCCGCACGAAGTGCCGTGAATCACCGCGATGCGCAGGTCCAGTTCTCCTCGATGTAGCGGCTGACGCCTTTGCCCGCGTCCTTGAAGACGCTGTGCATGCGCTCCTGCGCCGTGTACGCGGTCGCGCTCGGTTTGATCGAGATGCGATCGAGCGTCTGACCCGTCGGCGAGATCACGTCGAACACGAACGTGCCTTCGCCGGGCGTCGAGAACATGCCCATGTACTTGCCCGGCTCCCAGCGGGTCCACGTCGGGCGAATGACGAACGTGTTCGCGGGCGCGCCCGGCGCGAACACGTTGACGTGCTTCTTCTCGAGCTTCGTGACGAGCTCGCCCTCGCTCTCGCGCTTGTCGCGGTTGAAGGCCCAGACCTGGTTCGGTTGCTTCTTCGCGAGAAACTGCGCCTCGGTCTGGTCACCGACCATCAAGTGATCGGCGCGGACGGGCTCGACGACCGCGTGGCAGCCCGGAGCGGCGAACGCCTGCGGCTGCGCGCGCGAGACGATCGTGTACTGCGCTCCGCCGCCGCAGCCGACGAGCCACGAGACACCCACTGCACCCATGGCGACCTTGATCCAGATGGTTTTCATGCCGCCCCATCGGCGCGCTCGGCGCGAGGTTGCGTGAAAACGTCAGAGCGCGGATTTCAGCCAGTCGCGCAGGATCGGGTAGACGCCCGCGCCGAGCAGCTCGAGGTGCCCGATTCCGTGGGCGATCGCGACGTTCGCGGGAGAGAAGAGCGTGAGCTCGGGCTTCGCGTGGCGACCGAGCGCGCTGTCGACGGGGACCATGCCGTCGCCGGGGAGCTTCTTTCGCTCCGCCGATTTCGCGGTCGTTCCTGCGAGGGCGAAGCACGCGACGCCCTCGGGGAGCGCGAGCTCGCGCCGCGGATCGCCGCCTTTGCCGAATCGATCGCGGCCGCTCCAGTGCTCGTCGAGGACGTTGCCGAAGCGCAGATCGGTGACGCCCGCGCTGCGAATCCGCGCGAGCTTCGCGATCGGCGCGCTGTAGCGGCTCACGCCGCCGAGGAGCTGGACCAGGTTTCCGCCGCGCTCGAGCGGCGCGCCGTGGTGCGGCGTGCCGATCGTCACGAGCGCGCGCAGCCTTCGTGCGCCAGCGCAGGCGCGCGTCCTCCGCGTAGTGACACGCGCTCCGCGCGACGAGGCCGCCCATGCTGTGGCCGACGAGCGCGATCGAATCGACGGGCACGGGCCACTTCGCGACGAGCTCGTCGAGCATCGCGGCGAGCTCGCGTCCGTTCTGCGAGACGTGGAGGCCGCTGTTGTAACGGACGTAGACGGCGGTCGCGTCGAGATCGCGCGCGAGCGCCTCGCCGTGATCGTGGCCGCCGCGCGTCCACTGCCGGTCGTTCATCGCCGAGCCGTGCACGAGCACGACGATGCGCGAGCGCGGTTCTCCTTCGACCCGCAGCGTCATCGCGAACGCGAGCGGGTTGTGCGTCGCCTCGAGGTAATCGCCGAGGACGCCGTTGAGCACCGCGGCGATCGCGTCGCGCTCCGCGCCGGGCTCGCTCTCGCCGAGGACGGCGTCGAGCCGCTCGAGCGCGTAGTCGATGCCCACGCCGACGAGCTTCGCGATCCCGCGGATGCTCGCGTAGACCGGCGCGGAGAAGAGCCGCGCGGGCGCGCCGCCGATCGTGTGGTGCATCTCCTCGACGGCGCCCGTGACGCTCGTGGTCGCGTCGACGACGAGCTTGCTCGCGCCGCGGAGATCGCGCGCGTGGTTGCGAGGCTTCTTCGGGGTCATGGCTTTTTCAAGGGCGTCTCGTGCTCTTGGATCATCTGACCCCACGTGTTTCCCGCGGGCGCGGCGACGGGCTTGAGCGCGATCTTCGGCGTCGCCTCGTCGAGCGCGGCGAGCCTTCGCGTGAGCGCGTCCTTCGCGCTCGCGTCCGATTGCGGCTCGCCCTCGTGGAGCGCCGCGACGGCCTCTTTCCAGAGCGCGAGCGCGCCCGCCGCGCCGCGAAAGAGCCCGTGACCGTACGTCGCGCCCGGCCCGTCCTTGCGCGAGAGATCGCGCTGCACGCACGCGGAGTGATCCGGCGAGTCGACCGGCGGCATCGCGTCGGGATCCGCGCCGCCACCGAGCGCGTCGTAGGTCTTGCACGCGCCCGGGACGGTCGCGGCGACGTCGCGCATGAACGCGCGCGCGCCCTCGTCGGTGTCGATGAATCGAGCGTGCTTGGTCGCGACCTCGCGCATCGCGAGCGCGGTCGAGAGACGAAGCGCGTCGGCTCCGGCGCCCTTCGCCTTGCGAATCGCCGCGAGCCACACGTCGGGCGCGCCCGCGTCGGTCGCGCGCCTGTCGCGCGCGACGAGGACTGCGACCGCGGCCGCGGAGATCTGGTCGGGCTTCTTGTCGTCGAACGCGCCGCCGATCGACGCGGCAACGTCCTTCGCGCAGCTCGCGCCGCCCTGACAGCGCGCGAGCGACGCGTCGAAGCGCGGCGAGTCACGCTCGAGCTCGTCGCGGATGCCTTCTACGCGGCCCATCGGCGATCTCTTGCACGAGACGGCGACAAAGGCGCACAGCGCAGCGGCGATCCAGGCTCGCATCGCCGGCGAGCATACACGTTCATGCGTGCCGCTGACGGAGGTGCGGCTCGGGCTTGGCGAACGATCCGACCGCCGCGACCTCGCCGACCACGAAGGTGACCGCGAAGATGAGCGCGATCGGGAGCCAGAACCCCGCGAAGCTCGTGAGCATCGACTCGCTGTGAAGGACGAGCCCGGAGACGACGGTGACGTCGAGCAGCGCCGTGATCCCTGCGAACGCGAGCGCGACGCGGAACGGATCGCGCGCGCCGCGGTAGGCGAAATAGTGGCGAGCGATGAGCCCGAAGACGATCGCCGCGACGGTCGCATGAATCGCGAACGCGCCGCCTATCGCCATCGCACGGAGCAGCGCGGCCATCGCGACGGCGCAGATCGCCCAGCCGATCACCGCGTGCACGACCACGGTCGCGATTGATCGACCTGGCTGCGCGAGCTGCGGTCGCGGCCGAGCCTCCGGGATCGCGTGCGCGACGGCGCGCGCCCACTCGCGGACGCGCTCTTCGTCGCGGAAGTCTCCGGCGTGCGTCTTGGCCATCGAGCTCGCAGGGAAGCCGCGCGCGTCCTTGTCGAGCTTGCCGCCGAAGGTCACGTGGTCTTGCGCGCCGACGCGCTCCATGAGGATGGAGACCTCTTTCGTCGGCGCGATGTTCGAGCGCTCGGCGGAGTCGTCGAGCGGGCCGCTCGAGAAGAACCAAACGGGGACGTGCAATAGCTCATGCTCGCGCTTCGCCACGAACCGCCGCGCGTCTTTGTGCCAGCGGTTGGCGTAGAGCGCGCCGCCGACGATGACCGCGTCGAACCCGAGGCCGCGCACGCGCCGCGCCTGTTTGGGCGGCATCGCGTGGACCTCGAGCCCTTCCTGCTCGAGCGTCTCGGCGATGACGCGAGCGATCCCCTCGGTGCCTCCGCGCTTGCTGCCCCAAGTGACGAGAACGCGCATAGGCTCGATCCGTGCAAGAGCGAGGCCGCGCTATGCTTCGGCCATGACGTACGAGGAGCTCGTCGCTTCGCTCGCGGGAAAGGCCCCGCCCGAAGGCCTCGACGAGCCTCTCCGCGCGCTCTGGCTCGCGCGCAAAGGCGACTGGGACGGCGCCCACCGCGCCGCGACGGACCTCACGAACGCGCTCGGATCGCGCATCCACGCGCACCTGCATCGCGTCGAAGGCGATCTCTCGAACGCTCGCTACTGGTACAGGCAGGCGGGCGTCGAGCCGGAGACGGGCACGCTCGAGGCGGAGTGGGAGAAGCTCGCGCGCGAGCTCACGCGATCGCCGCAGCGATAGGCTGGCCGCCGTCGGTGATAGCGATGGGGCGACCGACGGGCGACATCGCCTCCTCGTGCGGGTCGAGGCCGAGGAGCGTCGCGCACGTCGCGAGCAAATCGGGGACGCCGTACGCGCTGCCGACGACCTTCTCGCCGCCTGCGTCCGTCGCGCCGAGCACGCCGGGCCTCGCGCCGCCGCCCGCGAGCGCGCACGACCACGCTTGGGGGTAGTGGTCGCGGCCGTCGTTGCCGTTGATGCGCGGCGTTCGTCCGAAGTCGCCGAGCCACACGACCAGCGTGCTCGCGAGGAGCCCTCGCTGATCGAGATCCTTGATGAGCGCGGCCGCTGCCGGATCGACGATCCCGAGCTGATTCTTCGTGCGCTCGAAATTGTTCTGGTGCGTGTCCCAGCCGTCGTGCACCACCTCGACGAAGCGCACGCCGCTCGAGACGAGCCGCCGCGCGACGATGCACCCGCGTCCGAAATCGGTCTCGCCGTATTCTTTTTTCACGGCGTCCGTCTCGGAGTCGACGTCGAACGCCCCGAGATCGCGCGAGCCCATGAGCGACACCGCGCGCGCGTAGACCGCGCGCCTGTCGTCCACCATCGGCGAGCCGCTCTGCTGCGCGAAGCGCTGCTCGGCTCGAGCGAGGAGGGCTTGCCTCCGCGCGAAGCGATCGCTCTCGGTCGCAGGGCCGATGTTGTCCGGCTCGGCGCCTGCCTTCTGCACCACGAAGGGACCGTTCGACACGCCGAGAAATCCCGCGCCGAAGCTCGGCCCGCCGAGCGACACGAACGCGGGGAGCCCGTTTTGCGGGCCGCCGAGCTTCCGCGAGACCCAGCCCCCGAGCGACGGGTGCACCACGGTCGGCGTCGGCGCGTACCCCGTGTGCATCAAGTACTGCGCGCGCTGGTGGTTACCCTCCTTGCTCGACATCGCGCGAAGCACCGTGAGCTTGCTCGCGATCTGCGCGACGTGCGGCATGTGCTCGCTCACCATCAACCCGGGGAGCGACGTGCGGATCGCCTTCGTCGGCCCGCCGTTCAAATGCCCGGGCTTCGGATCCCACGTCTCGAGGTGGCTCGGTCCGCCGTTCATCCACAAGAGGATCATCGACTTCGCCTTCGGCGCTGCAGTGCCCGCGCGCGCGTGCCGCGAGAGGAGCGCGCCGAGGAAGCCGCCGGCGCCGTACATCATGAGGTGTCGTCGGGTGATCATCTTCATCGTCAGTGGTTGAGAACGAACTCCGAGGAGTTGAGGAGCGTCCACATGAGATCTTCGAGCGCCGCGGTCTTCGGATCGCGCGTCTCGGGCACCTTGCCGTCTACGCGCGCGAGCGGATCGCCGCCTTTTCCAGTGTTTTTCTTGGGCTTCGGCTTCGGGTCGGCTGGCGTGAGCGCGGGCGGATTCGCGAGGTACTTCGTCCAAGCGTCGAGCTCTTCTCTCGTCGGCTTGCGCGAGAGCGTTCGCAAGTACAGCGCCTCGACGCGCTGCGCGTCGCTCGTCTCGGCGCGCGCCACGTTCGCGACGGCGCTCCCTGGCAGCGCCGTCGAGCCGCCTGCGATCAGCCGGCCGTTGAGCTGGATCAGCGCCTGCGTGATCGTGCCCTCGTACGTGGGTCGGTCGAACTCCTCGTCGATGTCGAACACGAAGCCGTAGAGCTGACGAAGTCGCTCGGTGAGCTCCTCGACGTTGAATCGACCGAGCCGCCGGAGGACGTCGTCGACGGACGTCGAGTCGATCACCGCGTCGAGCAGCTCGTTCGGTCCGAGCGGCGTCGCGCGAAAGCGGCTCCACAAAACCGGAGGCGCCTTCGGATCCTGCGACGCGCTCGGCGCGGTGGAGAGCCCGTAGGCTTGCGAGAGCGCGATCGTTCGAACGAGCCGCTTGAGGTCGTAGTGGTGCTCGGCGAAGTCCTTCGAGAGCGCGTCCTCGAGCTCGGGCGCGTCGGGTGGGTTCGACGGGCGGATGTCATCGACCGGATCGACGAAGCCGCGGCCGAGGAAGTGTCCCCACAGGCGGTTGACCGCCGCCCGCGAGAACGACGCGCTCGTCGTCATCCACTTCGCGACCGACTCGCGCACGTTGCCGGTCATCTCCGTCCCGTCGAGCGCGGTCGGCGCCGCGCGGCCAATCATCTGCAAATCCGCGTCGCGCATGAAGCGGGGAAGGGGACGATCGATGTCGCGCACGAGCGCGCGCTTGATGCCCTTCATCATCGGTCCGTCGATCGGGAGCGTCTGCGCGCGCATGAAACACGCCGCGAATTTGCGGAAATCCTGCTGCGTCCACTTCTCGGTCTTGTGGTCGTGGCACTGCGCGCACTGGATCTGCACGCCGAGGAACGTCTTGCTGGCGCTGCCCGCCCAGTCTTGCGGCGCGTCGCGGAATTTCAGGACGTAGTTCACCGCGCCGTTGATGGGCGTGTCGCTCTTCTGGATCGCGCGCTCGGCCTCGCTCATCGATTTCGCGCGCTCGCCGCCGACCGTGTTCTGCCCGCTCGCCGTGACGAGCGCGAAGACCACCTGATCCCACGGCGCGTTCTTCGCGAACTCGTCGCGCAGCCAGATGCGCAGCGCGAGGCGGTCGATGTCGCCTTGGCGCGCTTGGCCCATGAGCTCGTCTTCCCAGTAATCCGCCCAGTGCTCCGCGTACGCAGGCGAGGCGAGGAGCTCGTCGACGAGCTTCTCGCGTTTGTTCGTCGACCCGTCGGCGAGGAACGAGAGCACCTTCTCGGGTGGCGGGATCGTGCCGACGATGTCGACGAAGGCGCGCCTGAGGAACGTCGCGTCGTCGGCCGGCGCAGCGGGCGTGACGCCCTTTTGCGCCCACGCCTTCTTCAAGATCGCGTCGACGTTCGAGCTGCCGAACGTCGGGGGCGGCTTGGGCGTCGTCGCGGACGTCGTCGCAGCGCGCGGTGGAGCGACGTGGCCGCACGCGGCGACCGCAGCGCCCGCGAGGACGCATGCGAGCAGCAGAGAAGCGCGCGTCACGGCGGTTAGACGGTAGCGCGTCGTCCTTTATTCCGCCGTCAAACGCAGCGTTCGCTGACCGCGCGCGTGGCGAGCGATGAGGACGGCGAGGCGCGCTGCCGCGCCCGTGGGCGTGCGCGGCACGAGCATCCAGAACGACGCCGGCGGAAAGAGGCGCGTCACGTCGCGCAAGCGCACGCCCGGCGCGCGCGGGATGCACCGCGGCAAGAGCGACAGGAACCCGACGCCGAACCCGCGGCGCGCATACGCGAGCGCCCCGGCACGTCCGTCGACCTCGAGCGCCACGCTCGCGCCGAGCGGAGCGAGCGCGCTCATCACGCGCCGACGCGTGGCCGAAGACGCGCTGTAGAGGACGAGCGGCTCCTTCGCCAAATCGCGGAGGCGCACGGTGCGCGCTCGCGCGATCGCGTGCGTACGCCGCGCGGCCATCCAGAGGCGATCGCGCCCGAGCGAGATCGCGTCGAGCTCACGCGGCCAGCGGCGCTCGAACGGCGCTCCGCGCGCGACGCCGAGGTCGATCTCTCCCGCGACGAGCCGGGCGACGCACTCCTCGGTCCCGAGGCGGCGCACGGCGAACGTGACCCCAGGCATCTCGCGACGGAGGCTCGAGAGCGCGCCCGGAAGGAGCTCGCTCGACACGGCCTCGGTGCACCCGATGACGACGTGCTCCGGCGGCGTCACGTTCGTGTGCACGGCGGACGCGAGCTCGATGAGCTGCGTCGAGACGCCGCGTACGCGCGCGCCGAGCGGCGTCAGCCGAAGCTCGCGCCCGCGCCCCGTCACGAGCGAGCCGCCCGCGTACTCGACGAGCGACTGCATGCGGCGCCGAAGAACGCTCGGATCCAGGTGGAGCTTTCGCGCGGCCCGCTCGAACGCGCCCGCGCCAGGCACGTCGATCTCCGCGGCGAGCACGCCGAAGGCTCGCGCGTGCTCGACGAGATCACCCGGGAAATCGCGCCAGGGAATTCATGCAAAAGTTGCCTCGATCATCGACCCAAGTTGCATCGACTGCAAGCTCAATCGGACGCACGATCCAAACATGCAAGCCTCGCTCTTCGTCCTCGCGGTCGTTCCGTTTCAAACCGAAGAACGCCCCGCGCGCTACCTCGTCATCCAGGAGCGCGACGGGACGTTCTACTTGCCTGCCGGTCGCGTCGAGCCCGGCGAGAACCTCGTCGCCGCGGTCGTGCGCGAGACGATCGAAGAAGCGGCGCAGCTCGTCGGCGTCCTCGGTCTGCTCGCCATCGACCACGAGCTCCTCGCGCCCGAGCGGTTCCGAATGCGCTTCGTGTTCGCGTGCTACCGCGGCGTGGATCTTCCACCAAAGACGGCGCCCGACCACCACTCGCGCGGCGCCGCGTACCTGACGCGCGCCGAGATCGCGAAGCTTCCGCTCCGACACCGCGAAGTGCTCTCGCTGATCGACACGTACGAATCGGGACGCCCCTTGCTTCCGACCGGCGCCTACGACGTACACTCGGGTTCATGAAAGCGATTCGCGTGCACGCGTTCGGGGGGCCCGAGGTGCTCGCGTACGAGGACGTCGACGACCCCGCCGTGGGGCCGAACCAAGTCCTCGTGCGCGTGAAGGCGGCGGGCGTGAACCCCGCCGACACGTACATGCGAAGCGGGAATTCGCCCGCGAAGCCGCCGCTCCCGTACACGCCGGGCACCGACGCGGCGGGGATCATCGAAGCGATCGGAGTCGGCGTCACCCACGTGAAGCCTGGCGATCGCGTGTATACCGCACGCACTCTCTCGGGCACGTACGCGGAGCTCGCGCTCGCCGGGGCGTCGCAGGTCCACCCGCTCCCCGAGCGCGTCTCGTTCGCGCAGGGCGCGGGCCTCTACGTGCCGTACGCGACCGCCTTCCGCGCGCTCCATCAGAATCGCGCGCGCGCGGGGAGGCGAGACCGTCCTCGTACACGGCGCGAGCGGCGGCGTCGGGGTCGCCGCGGTGCAGCTCGCGCGCGCGATGGGCCTCCACGTGATCGGCACCGCGGGCAGCGACGCGGGCCGCGATCTCGCCAAGCGCGAGGGCGCGCACGTCGTCCTCGACCACCACGATCCGAAATACCGCGACGGCGTCGTCGCGGACGTGATCCTCGAGATGCTTGCGAACGCGAACCTCGGTCACGACTTGAAGATGCTCGCTCCGCGCGGTCGCGTCGTCGTCATCGGCAGCCGAGGCGACGTCACGATCACCCCGCGCGAGCTCATGACGCGCGACGCGACGATCCACGCGATGCTCCTCTGGAACGTCAGCGAGCTCGACGAGCGCGAGATCCACGCGGCGCTCGCCGCAGGCCTCGAGAACGGCACGCTTCGTCCGGTCGTCGGAAAAGAGCTGCAGCTCCACGACGCCGCGCGCGCGCACGAGGACGTGCTGAAGGCCGGCGCGTTCGGCAAGATCGTCCTCCTCACCTGAGCGCGCTATGCTTCACGGATGAAGCTCGCTTTGCTTTTACTTTGCACGCTCGTCGCCGCTTGCGGCGGCACCACCGTCACCGACCTCGACTCCGGCACCGACGCGAGCAGCGGCGGCGACTCCGGAAAAGACGCGACGAGCGACGTCGCGCAGATCGACGGCGGCGGCGGACCTTGCATGGGCGGCGCGTGCAGCCTCGGCCTTCAGTGCTGCGGCGCCGCGTGCGTGAACGAGACGAACGATCCGCTCAACTGCGGCGGCTGTGGAAACGCCTGCGCGGGCTCTCTCTCGATGTGCCTCGGCGGGCAGTGCGCCATGCCGACGTGCCAGCCCGCGTGCGGCAGCGGCCAGGTTTGCTGCGCGATCGACGGCCCCGGCCCCTCGGGCCCGCCGCAATGCATCACGGGCAACACGTGCCCCGTCGGTTGCCCGCTCTGTAATTAGACCGTCGCGAACGCCGCGTCGCTGATCTCGAGCGGGGAGCGGTCCTCGTCGTTCATCTGCTTCGCGAGGAAGTCGACGTGCGGGAGCACCGTGTGCGCGTAGAAGTGCGCCGAGTGCACCTTGCCCTCGTAGAACGCTTTGTCGTTTCCGGCGGCAGACATCTTCGAGTCCGCGATGACCGCGCCTTCGAGGAGGAGCCACGCGACCGACAGCTCGCTCATCATCTCGAGGAAGCGGTTCGCGAAGAGCGGCACCATGTCCATCTTGCCCGTCTGGAACCACGTGAGGAGCTTCATCGCGCTGCCCGCGAGCGCCTCTTGCGCGGCGCCGAGCGCCTTCACGTCGTGGCCGAGCGTCGCGTGGTCCTTGTATCGTGCAACGAACTTCGCGACGTCGCCGAGGAACGCCTGAAGGTTCGCGCCGCCGGCCTGCCCGAGCTTGCGCCCGACGAGATCCATCGCCTGGATGTGGTTCGTGCCCTCGTAGATGCTGAAGATCTTCGAGTCGCGGCAGTACTGCTCCGCGGGGTAGTCGCGCGTGTAGCCCGCACCGCCGTACGTCTGGATCGCGGTCTCGCAGATGCGGAACGCCTGATCGGAGCCGTAAGCCTTGAGGAGCGGCACGAGGAGATCGACCTGACCTTGGTGGTAGGCCTTCTCTTGATCGTCCTTCGCGACCGCGAGTCGATCGAGGTGGCTCGTTAGCTTGATCGCGAGCGCGCGGATGCCTTCGACGCGCGACTTCATGTCGAGGAGCATGCGGCGCACGTCCGCGTGCTCGATGATCGGCACGCGAGGCGCCGTCGCGTCCTTCCAGTGCGCGATCGACGAGCCCTGCTTGCGCTCCTTGGCGTACTCGAGCGCGTTCAAGTACGCGCTCGACGCGACCGCGAGGCCCTGAACGCCGACCGCGATGCGCGCGCCGTTCATCATCATGAACATCTGCGGCATGCCGCGGTTGATGGCCGCCTCGCCGCCGACGGGCCAGCCGATGCATTTCCCGGCCTCGCCGAGGTTCAGCACGCACGTCGCCGAGCCGTTGATGCCCATCTTGTGCTCGATCGTCCCGAGCGTGACGTCGTTGAGCTCGCCGAGCTTGCCGTCCTGCGAGGCGCGGACGCGCGGCACGATGAAGAGCGTGAGCCCCTTGGTTCCGGCCGGCGACCCATCGGCGCGCGCGAGCACGAGGTGGATGATGTTCTCCGCGAGATCGTGATCGCCGCCGGAGATGAAGATCTTGGTGCCCGTGATGGTGTAGCTGCCGTCCGCGTTCTTCTTCGCGGTCGTGCGCGCCGAGCCGACGTCGCTGCCCGCCTGCGGCTCGGTGAGGCACATCGTGCCGCCCCACGTGCCGCCGAACATGCGCTCGCAGTAGAGCGCCTTCTGCTCGGGCGTTCCGAACTCCGCGATGACCTCGGCCGCGCCGAACGCGAGCCCGGGGTACATGTTGAACGCCGCGTTCGCGCCCGAGAGCATCTCCTCGACGAGGATCTGCACCGCGTGCGGCGAGCCGGCGCCTCCGTGCTCCATCGAGACGCCGATCGACTTCCAACCGGCTTCGTAGAGCTTCTTCCACGCGTCCTTGAAGCCGTTCGGCGTGAGGACGCGCCCGTCCACGACGCGACACCCTTCGTGATCGCCGGTCGCGTTGAGCGGCCCGGTGACCTCGCGCACGAAGCGATAACACTCCGCGAGCGACGACTTCACCTCGTCCTCGCCCCACGCTTCGAACTGACCCTTGCCGAGGAGCTCGCCGATCTTGAACTGCTCGAAGAGCAGGAAGTGAAAATCGCGGAGGTCGGCTTTGTAACGGTTGATGGCCTGGATGGGTTTGGCGGTGGCGGTCACGCTAGGGTTTTGCGACCTTTGTTGCACTGCGTCAAGCGCCGAACAGTTATGCTGGTTCCGAATGACGGCTGACCCGCGCCAAGTCCCGATGCTGCCGGTTCTTTGCGACGTCGAGCTCGAGACTGGGCGCGCAGTGCGGGTCACGCTTTTTCTTTCGATTACGTCGGCTTCGCACGAGGGCGCCGAGACCCTCGACGAGTTCTTGAACGCCTCGCGCCGCTTCTTTCCCGTGGCGCAGCCCGAGCGCTCCGACCGCGATCTGCTCGCGCGAGACGCCGTCGTCTCGGTGCGCGTCTCGAGCGACATCGCGCCGAGCGCCATCGCGCAGACCCAGGAAGACGTGGAGCTCGTCCGCGTCGAGCTCTCGAACGGCACCACGGTCGACGGCGCCGTCCTCCACGCCCACGAGGCCCGCATGTCGGACTTCTTCAACGCCGCGCCCGATTTCTTCGCGCTCCAGGACGGCGGCGGCGTCCTCTTCGTGAACAAGCGCCACGTCATCGCAATCACACTGTGAGGTCACCTTGTCGAGGCTCGATCCGCTCGTCGATGCACTGAAGAAAACCGAGGCCGAGGAAGTGAGGCTCGTCGCCGGCGAGCGCATTCACTTGATGCGCGCCGGCAAGCGCATCGACATCGGGCGTGAGCCGCTGCAGTCGTCGAGCATGCTCGCGCTCGCGGGCGAGGTGTTCGAGCCGAAGGACGTCGCCGCGATCATGCAGAAGGAGAAGCGCTCGATCGTGGTCGAGCGCTCGGGCGAGAAGATCGAGGTCACGGTGCAGGCGCTCGCGGGCGTCCTCACGCTGACCGTGAAGCGCGCGAAGGGCGGCGCCGCCGCGTCCGAGCCCGAAAAGCCAGAGGGCGCGTACGCGAGCGTCCCGGAGATGCAGGCCGTCGCGCAGCCCGTCGCGCCGAGGCGCCCGCGCTCGGGCGGTCACTCGATCGACGAGATGCTCGAGGAGATGATGGGCAAGCAGGCCTCCGACCTGCACCTCACGTCGACCTCGCCGCCCGTCCTCCGCATCCACGGCGAAATGCACTTCCTCCGGGAACGGCCGACGCTCACGTCGGACAACATCCTCGCGCTCATGGAGCCGATCTTCAGCGACAAGGCGCGCGTCGACTTCGAGGAGAAGCACGACGCCGACTTCGCCTACGAGGTGCCCGGGCTCGCGCGTTTCCGCGTGAACGTCTTCCTCGATCGCAACGGCGTCGGCGCGGTCATGCGACAGATCCCGATCGAGATCATCCCGGCCGAAAAGCTCGGCCTGCCGCAGGCGTGCCTCGACCTCTGCTACCTCACGAAGGGCCTCGTCGTCGTCACGGGACCGACGGGCTCGGGCAAGTCGACCACGCTCGCCGGCATGGTCGACTACATCAACAAGAACCGGAGCGATCACATCATCACGATCGAGGACCCGGTCGAGTTCGTTCACAAGAACATCAAGTGCCTCGTCAACCAACGCGAGGTCGGTCAGCACACGAAGAGCTTCAAGAACGCGCTCCGCGCCGCGCTGCGCGAGGACCCGGACATCGTCCTCGTCGGCGAGATGCGCGACCTCGAGACGATCGCGATCGCCATCGAGACCGCCGAGACCGGCCACCTCGTCTTCGGCACTCTGCACACGACCACCGCGATCTCCACGGTCGATCGCATCATCGACCAGTTCCCGACGGATCAGCAGGAGCAGATCCGCGTCATGCTCAGCGAGTCGCTCAAGGGCGTCATCGCGCAGGTGCTCTGCAAGAAGGTCGGCGGCGGGCGCGTCGCGGCGATGGAGATCCTCCTCGGAAGCTCCGCGGTCTCGAGCCTCATTCGCGAGGGCAAGACGTTCCAGATCCCGTCGGTCATGCAGACGTCGAAGAGCGCCGGAATGGTGACGATGAACGACTCGCTCCTCGCGCTCGTCCAGAAGAAGCTCGTCGAGCCGAAAGAGGCGTGGATGAAGTCCGTCGACAAGACCGGCTTCACGATGATGCTCAAGAACGCAGGGATCCAGTTCGCCGGCCCCTCGTGATAACGTCGCGTCGCGGGAGAACGAGATGGGATTCTTGCTTTGCGCCGAGTGCGCGCGCCACGTGCGCGCAGAAGACGAGAAGTGCCCTTTCTGCAGCGCCACTCGGCGCCGCGAGGTGACCAGGTCGCGCCTGCGCGCGAGCCGAGGCGCCATGCTCGGCGCGGCCGCGGTCGCGATCGCGTGCGGGACGACCGCGCCCGGTGACGACGCCGGCGCCGACGCCGCGCAGAACGACAGCAGCGCCTACGACGGCCCGATCGCGATGTACGGCGGTCCGCCGCTCGACGCCGCCACGAACGACGCGCAACAAGACGCCACGCCCGACGGTCCGATCGCCGCATACGGCGGCCCGCCCGTCGACGGTGGAAACGGATGAAGAAGAAATGAAGAAGACCTCGGTCGCCAGTCCGAACCTCGTACCTTCGCTTCGCTCCGGCGTGCGAGGTTCTATCGCCCTCGCATTCACCGCCCTCGCGGTCATCGCGTTCTCGTCGTGCAAGCCGTCCGTGGGCGGCTCGTGCAAGGAGAACGCGACGTCCTGCGAGTCGCCGACCTCGCGCTACGCCTGCATCGCGAACCACTACGTGCTCGAGACGTGCAAGGGCGCGAACGGCTGCAAGGAGGACAAGGGGACGACGGTGTGCGACTCGTCGAAGGGCGACGTGGGCGATCCGTGCGCGCTCGCGAACACCGCGGTGTGCGGCACCGACGGCAAGACGAAGCTCAAGTGCGAGGACAGCAAGCTCGTCTTCGTCTCGCGCTGCAGCAAGGACGGCTGCAGCGTCGACGACAGCGGCAACGCGCACTGCAACGACCCGTTCGCGAAGGTCGGCGACACGTGCAAGATCGACTCGACGAAGAGCGAGCGCGCCAACGGCGCGTGCAACGACGACTTCAAGAGCGAGCTCCGCTGCAAGGACGGCAAATTCGCGCTCACGCACTACTGCCGCGGCGCCGAGGGCTGCGTCCCGCTCAGCACCGGACCGTGGTGCGACCGCTCCGTCGCGAACCCAGGCGACGAGTGCGATCCCGACAAGCAGGAGTTCGCCGTCGCGTGCCTCGAGCCGAAGGACAAGATGCTCACGTGCGTGAACAAGAAGCTCACGCGCGAGGTCAACTGCCGCGGCGAGGGCAAGTGTTACATCCGCCAGTACGGCCAGGACGGCTTCAGCCACTACCAGGCCGAGTGCGATCAGTCGCTCGCGCAGCTCGGCGAGGAGTGCGTGAAGGAAGGCCAAGCCGCGTGCTCGGACGACCTCAAGGACAAGCTCATGTGCCAAATGGGCAAGTTCGTCCTCGATACCGCGTGCAAGAAGGGCTGCATGGTCCACGCGCCCGACGGCACGCCGTTCCAGTGCGCCGAGACCGCCGCGAAGGCGATCAGCGACGCGCCGAAGAAGAAGTGAAGTGATACGCTAGGCTCGATGAGCTTACGCGTCTGTCCTTCTTGCTCGCGCCACGCGCGCGAGGCGCTCTGCCCGTTCTGCGGCTCCGACATCCCGCAGGTTCCCGCCGTCACGTTGCCGCGCGCCGCGCGCACGGCTCTGATCGGCGCGGTCGCCGTCGCCGCGGTCACCTCGGCCTGCGGCGCGACCGCGCTCTACGGAGGACCCATGCCGGACGCCTCGCCGCCCGACGCCGCGCAGAACGACGCCGGCAACGACGCGATGGCGACGTTCTACGGCGGTCCGCCGATCGACTCCGGCACGGGAGACGCCGGAAGCGACTGATGTCAGGTCTCGGCGATCGCCCGCGCTCGCTCCCGATCGCGCCGCAAGCGCCGCCCGCGAAGCGCAGGCTGCCGCTCGCGGACGACGTGCGTCCCGAAGACGCCGTACGCCCGATCTACGCGGTGTGGGAGATCACGCTCGCGTGCGATCTCGCGTGCCGCCACTGCGGATCGCGCGCGGGCAAGGCGCGCCCCGACGAGCTCACGACCGAAGAGTGCCTCGACCTCGTGCACCAGATGAAGGACCTCGGGGTCTTCGAGGTCACGCTCATCGGGGGCGAAGCGTACCTCCGCGACGATTGGGCAACGATTGCACGAGAAGTCAGAAAATCGGGCATGCAGTGCACGATGACGACCGGCGGTCGCGGCCTGACCCCCGAGCGCGCGCGCGCCGCGAAGGACGCGGGCATCCAGAGCGTCAGCGTCTCGATCGACGGCCTGCGCGAGTCGCACGACATGCAGCGCGGCGTGAAGGGCAGCTTCGACGCCGCGATGGCCGCGATGGACAACCTGCGCGCGGTCGGCATCCCGATCGCCGCAAACACGCAGATCAACAAGGTCAACCTCCACGAGATCCCCGCCGTCTTCGAGCTGCTCGCGTCGAAGAAGATCCACGGCTGGCAGTTCCAGCTCACGACGGCGATGGGCCGCGCCGGCGACGAGAAACACATGCTGCTCGAGCCCTGGCAGGTGCTCGACGTGATCCCGATGCTCGCCGAGCTGAAGCCCAAGGCCGACGCGGCGAAGATCCGGTTCTTCCCCGGAAACAACATCGGCTACTACGGCCCGTACGAAGCGATCTTGCGCGCGAGCTTCCCCGGCAAGCACCGCGGCACGTGCGGCGCGGGCAAGAGCACGCTCGGCATCGAGGCCGACGGCAGCATCAAGGGATGCCCGTCGCTTCCGACGGAAGAGTACGTCGGTGGCAACGTCCGCGACGCGAAGCTCGTCGACATCTGGGAGCGCGCCGCCGCGCTACGCTTCACGCGCGATCAAACCGCGGGCGACCTCCGCGGCTTCTGCAAGACCTGTTACTACGCCGACGAGTGCAAGGCGGGCTGCAACTGGACGACGCACGTCCTCTTGGGCGCCATCGGCGATAACCCCTATTGCCACCACCGCGCGAGCGTCCTCAAGGAGCGCGGCGTGCGCGAGACGTTGAAGAAGGTCGAAGAGGCGCCCGGCTTGCCGTTCGACCACGGTCGCTTCGAAATCGTGGAGGAGCCGTGGCCCCAATGAGCCCGTGTCCGAGCTGCAACCGTCACGTTCGCGAGGAGACCTGTCCGTTCTGCGGCGCGAAGTGCGTGCAGACTGCACGTGTTCGCTTCGGGCGCGTGGCCCGCGGGACGCTCTTCGCGGCCAGCGCGGTCGCGCTCGCCGAGTGCTCGCAGGCGCCGCAGCCGTTCTACGGCGGTCCGTGTCTGGCGAACCCCGACGCGTGCGTCGTCCCGCAGTCGGACTCGGGGCCGAGCCCGGACGCGAGCAACGACGCTCCCGACGCGGACTGACGCCGCGCGCCCGATTGACTTGCCACGAAGCCGAGCAAACACTTCGGGCGTGACGCCAGAGGTAGACGTGCGCGATCCGGTCGTGACGAGCGCGCTCCCCGGCGGGCCGATGGAGCGCGCAACGCCTCCGGGTTCGCCGGAGAAACGACTCGGGATCGGCGACGGCGCGCGCGCCTTCTTCGGCGGCATCGGGTTCGTCTTCTCGCACCCGCGCGTGTGGCCTTACGCGTGGGTTCCCGTGCTCGTGCTGCTCGCGCTCGTCTCGGGCCTCGGCGCGCTCGGGCTCTGGGCGACGTGGCACGTCGTCTCCGCGATCGTCTCGGGCGGGAGCGCGTGGGCCGAGGCGGGGAGGTGGCTTCTCGAGATCATCGTGGGAGGCGTCGTGATCCTCGTCGCGCTCCTCTTGGGCTTCGCGTTCGCGCAGCCGCTCTCGGGGTTCGCGCTCGAAGCGATCTCCGAGCATCAAGAGCTCGCGCTCGGCGGCGTGCGGCGGCCGAAGCCCGGATTCGTCGACAACCTGAAGCGCTCGATTGCGGTGAACCTGCTCGGGCTCATGGTGGGCATCCCGCTCTTCGCGATCCTCACGGTCATCGAGCTCGCCGCGCCGCCTGCCGTCGTCGTCACATTCCCGCTGAAGTTCGTCGTGTCGTCGCTTCTGCTCGCGTGGGACCTCCTCGATTATCCGCTCGGCCTTCGAGGCGTGTCGCCGTCGGAGCGCCTCCGCTTTTATCGGCGAAACTTCTGGGGGCTCTTCGTGTTCGGCGCGTTTGGTGCGATCGTGTTGCTCGTGCCTGGTCTCGGTCTCTTGCTCTTGCCGTTCGGCGTCGCGGGCGCGACGCGCCTCGTCATCGAGGCGAGCGATCCGGGAGCTCGAGGGGAACGGCCCCTCGAACGTAAGGCGCGAGCGTGAGGGCGCTAGCGACGCTCGTGCTCGCGCTGCTCGCGACTGCGTGCGGAACGACGATCTACCCCGACCATTACGCGCACGACTGCGACGCCGACAACCAGTGCGTTCGCATCTCGGTCGGAGACCAATGCTCGTGCGCATGCGACCTCTCGGCCATCAACGTTCGGGACTACGACAACTACATCTCCGACCTCGAGCGCATTGGTGCGTGCCGAAATACCTGTGGTGCGGCGCAGCCCGACGCGGGTCCCTACACTTGCGGTGAAGGTATCGGCGCACGCTGCAGTGGAGGTACGTGTACGACCTACAGCCTCCCGGACGCTGGCGCAGATTAGTCGTGATAGTCTGTGACAATGGCAGGCATCCCCACTCCATCTCGTCCCCGTCGTGAACCGCTCACGCAAGAACGTATTGCGAAGACATCGCTCGACCTGATTGACGAAATCGGGCTCGAGGAGTTCTCGACCAGGCGCCTCGGTGCGGCGCTTGGGTGTGAAGCGATGGCCATCTACAACCATTTCGCGAGCAAAGACGCGCTCCTCGACGCTGTCGTCGACAAGCTCTTTCGCCAGGTCTCCGTCCCGACGAAGGGGGAAGGCTGGGAGGCCCGCGTTCGGGGGTTCGCGGTGTCGTACCGAGCGCTCGCTCACGCGCACCCCAAGGCGTTTCCGCTGCTTGCGACGCGGCGCTTCCGAATGCGGTCGCGAAACCTCGTCGAGCAGTTGCTCGGCGCTCTCCTCGAGGAGGGCTTCTCGTCGAAGGGAGCCGCGGAGCTCTTTCGCGTCGCATCGAATTATTGCAACGGCGCCATACTCGACGAGCTCTCGGGCGCATTCCCACCAGCGACCGACGAGCACCCGAACATCAAACGCGTCCAGGAGTACCTCGGCCCCGAGTACTACGACGCCATGTACGACCGTGGTTTGACGCTGCTTCTCGCCGGGTTCGCACCCGACAAGTAGCCGGAATCAAAGCTCGGCGCGCACCAAGACGAATTTATTGCAGAGCTCCTTGTCGGTGATTTCTTTGTAGCTGCGCGCCTGCACTTCGCCGCGGAGCCCCCCTGTTCGGGTGTGCTCCGTGACGAAGAAGATCACCTTCGTGCCCTTTTCCTTCTGCTGCTTCACCCACTGCGTGAAGGGGGCACCGCTCGAGACGAACGCAGGGATCTTGTTTCCCGTGTAGAAGTTCTCGCCCTTCCAGTTCATCTGGTACGCGACGAGGGGCTCCTCCGGCCCACTGCGCGCTCGGTAGTAAGCTTCAGTAACTTCGTGCTGTCCCCAGTGCGGTGCGGTCCGCACCATGTAGATGTCGACGCCCCAAAGGGCCCACACGAAGGCGAAGCCGCACATCGCGACGACGGCCCACTTGCGAATGCGGTCGACCGCGAGGAGCACGCAGACGAACGCGCCGACGATCGCGAACGCGGCGAGCGCGCCGTTCCAGTCGAGCGACTCGGGCCACGGGCGCCGGTAGTTGTACGTGAAGAGGTGGAGCAAGCGGATCGCGCCGGGTTGGTCCGCGCCCTCGGGCTTGATCGCCAAGTCGCGACCGACGACGAGGATGACGAGCGACGCAGCGACCGCCGCCGCGCCCCACATGAGACGCTCGTGCATCTTCACGCGATCGCGCTCTGCCGCGGCCTCTTCATCCTTCATCGCGCCGCCGCCGCGATACGGAACGTTCGCGTCCGCCGCGGAGACCGTCGCTTCTTCTTCCTCGGGTAGGTCGACGACCGCGGGCTTCGAGAATCGCCTCGCGACGACGTACGCGAGCGGCGCGAGCACCAAGCCGATCGCGAGCACGGCCTTGTCCCACGAGACGAAGACCTTGCCCTTGTCGCCCCAGATGCTGCCGTCGAGCTTCCACGCGACGAGCACGATCGCAGCGGCGACGAGCCCGCCGAGCGCGACGCCGAAGAACGCGAAGCGCGGGCTCGACGTGTCGGTGCGTCCGAGCATGTCGTCGAGCACGATGCCGATGAGCATCGCGACGGGCGGCACCGCCGGGAAGATGTAGTGGTGGAACTTCGTGCCCATGAACGAGAAGAGCGCGAAGGCGAACACGAACCACATCGCGAGCATGACGCCCGCGCCGTTGCGCGCGAGCGTCGTGCGGTCGCCGCTCGCCGCGTCGGGCTTGCGCATCCACCACAAGAGGCCGAGCGGCGCGAGGCCGGTCCACGGGAAGAGCGCGTAACCGAGCTGCCAGATGTAGAAGCGGAAGCTCGTGTCGTCGCCTTCGTTCGTGTCGTGCACGTGGTGGAAGGCGCGGTTGAACATGTCGTGGAAGATGAGGCGATCGGTGAATGGAGATCCGTGCCTCACGTACATCGCGACGTACCAAGGGATCGCGACGCACAAAATCACGAGCAGACCGGAGAGCATCTCGAAGCGCGTGAGCTCCGCCCAGCGCTTGGTCGTCGCGACGTACGCCGCGCCGACGAGCATCGGGAGCACGAAGCCCGCGGGGCCCTTGCCCATCGTCGCGAGCGCCGCGAAGAACCACGCGGCGATGTAACAGAGTCGACGCACGCGTCGCTCGCCCCAGTTCAGGTAGAGCACGGTGCCGAGCACCGCAGCCCAGAGGAGCGCTTGGATGACGGGCTCGAAGCCGCCGAAGAGGCGCAGCATGCCGCCGCCGAACGAGTCGGGGTGTACGCCCGCGGCCTTCGGGATCGACGCTGGGTGCGTCGGGTTGCACGCCTCGTTGCCGGGCAGACCGCAGTTGCCCATGCCCGAGCCGCTCTTGAACTCGTCCCAGTGCCAGTCGAACCCTTTGTGATCGCCGTGGAGCAGGAGCGAGAGGTTGCGCGAGAAGAGGTAGAGAATCTGCGGGGCCGCCACGAGCACGATCGCGCCGAACACGAGGTGCCAGGCGGAGAGCTTCCACTTCTGCCCGAAGAGCTTCAGCTCCCACGTGCGCACGCGCGCGTCGTCTTCGGTCGCGAGCCCGAGCATCAGCAAGCCCATCGCGCCGCACATCGGCGCGACGAACGGCATGTCGGTCATCGTCTGGTGCGCGAGGAAGTACCAGTCCGGCATCGTCGCGAGGACGAGCCCGCCGAGGAGACCCGCGCGGCGACCGAAGACGCGCGCGACGCCCTTGTAGAGGAGGTACATCCCCATCACGGTCAGGAGGAAGTTCGGCGCGCGCACGACCCACTCCGGGTGCGCGCTCGCGAGCCCGTCCGAGCCGATGAGCATCTGATCGGGGTGGTAGTGCGTGCCGAGCGACGCCATCGCGATCGCCTGGATCCAGAAGTTCAGGATCGGCTTCGACCAGAACCAGCCGTCTTGCGCCCACCAGAGCGAGATCCAATCGTCACGCGCGAGGATCTCGCGCGCGACCTCGCCGTAGTGCGTCTCCCACGGATCCCAGAGCGAGTAGCTTCCGAGCGCCGGCAAGTAGAGAAGGCCCGCGATGGTCACGAGCCAGAAGCCGTGCCTTTGCCAGATCGGCCGCGCGAGGCCCTTCTCGTCTTTCGCCCAGGGCCCGATCTTCACGCCGAGGTTGAAGACCGCGTACACGAGGAGCTCGAACGTGAGCACGACGATCGCGCCCCAAATCCACTGGCGGAGCGAGCCGCTCTGACCGCCCATGAGCGCGGCCGAGAAGAGGAGGCCCGCGCCGACCACGCCGCCGAGCGCGCGGAGCATCTGCTGCGTATCGACGCGACCGTCGGGCGTCACCTCGTCGTCGAACGAGCCGCAGAGGTCGAGCACGCCCCACGTGGCGACGACCATGAGCACGAAGCCGAGCGGAACGCCGATGCGCAGCTGCGCGTCGTGCGCCATCAAGAGGAAGGCGCCGAGCCCGCCGACGAGCGCCGTGATTCCGCCGCGCTTCCAGCGAAGCGGGTTTCCGCGCGGAAGGAGAGACTCTTTCGGCTCTTCCTTCTGAGCCGCTTTTTTCTCGTCCTTGGCCTCGGCCTCGGGCTCGGGATCGGACGACGGCTCCGAAGCTTCGGCGGCCGGGGCTTCGACTTCGGGCTTTTCCGCCTCGTCTTTCGACTCGTCGGAGCTGGTTTCTGCGGTGGGGGCCATCGTGGGCGGGTCGTTTGATTACCACCACCAACGACTCTCGGAACCGAAATGTTCGGATCCGAACGATCAGGGCAGCGTGGTGACCTCGGCCACGTCGAGCACGAGGGTGATCGGCATGAGCGCCGGACCGCCGCCGCAGTACATGGTCTCGTTGGCGAACGGAAGAACCGCAAAGCCGACCTCGCTCCCGCTGATGGGCAGCGCGACCTTCGCCGTGACCCAATCGCTGGCGTAGGGAAACGCGGGGTCGTTCGTCGCCGAGAACGTGAGGCCGAGGCTCGGATCCTGGAGGTTCTGCGCGGGGCTCCCGGGCACCGCCACGCTCACGCCGATCGGGCCCATCATGTACGGCGAACCATATTGTCCCTTCGCGACGCGCGCGCGGAAGGTGATCGAAAACGTGCTCCCGCTGCCGAGCCTGCCGGCGATGCCGCCGGAGTCGGCCGAGCAGGGGCCGGTGATCGGACCAATCTCGAAGCACGAGCTCGCCGAGCCGCACGCGTCGGGCGTGTAAGCGACCTGCGAGGCGCCGAAGAGCGCGGGCACGGTCGCGCCCGAAAAGCTCGCGGCCTTCGGAACGTCGAGGTAGCTCACGGGCGTCGCGCTCGCCGTCGAGACGTTGCCCGACGGATCCCCGAGCCCGCCGGCGACCGAGAGCGTCGCCGGGCCGGCGAAGTCCGACCAGCTCGTTCGGTAACCGGTTATCGAAACGCCGCCGAGCCAGTCCACGCTCGGTCCAACCTGCCAGCTCACGTTCGAGGTCCCACTCGCGGGCGACAAGCTGATCGCGTTCGCGAGCAGCTTCGCGTCGACGGGCTCGGAGATGCGCGCATAGAGCGAGTCCCACGGAAACGTCACCGGCGCCGTGCTCGAGACGTTCGGGTTCGCGACCGGAGGGCGCGCGTCGTGGCCAATGGCTCCCGAGGCAGCGCCCTGCGACGTCCAGCCCACGTCGCCTTCGAAGACGTTCTCCTGGCCTTCGGCCGTGAAGGTCCCGGCGAGGTGTCCGTCGGCGCCGACGGCGAGGTGAATCGCGTCGAGCTCGTCACTCGCGGACGCGTACGAGACGTTCGTCGGCCCGTTGAAGTTCACTTGTCCCCGGAGCGTCACGTCGCCATCGCTCCCGAGGATGACGTTCATCTGCGCGGGATCGGCGAAATCGGGCGTCACATACGCGTCGTAGCCGCTGCCGTTCTTGCGGATGTCGAGCCGCGCGTGCTGCCCGATCGCGGGGTGCGTCGTCGTCGGCGGCGGATAACCTTGCTGGTTCGTGACCGTGAAGCTCGAGACGGTGAAATCGTAAGATCCCTCGATGTGGAGCGCCGAAGGATCAATGGGGTGAATCGTGCCGCCGCAGGCGAGGGCGAGGACCGGCAAAGACGCAAGTAGGCATCGCATGGCACGCCGTAGTGCACTGGGGGTGCCAGCGGCATTTCACGGCGTTTTGCCCAGGTTTTGCGACGGCGCACGATGTCAAAGTGTGCCAACCGAGTCTCAGCTTCCAGAGAAGCGCGCGGGTCGCTTTTCGA
Organism: uncultured delta proteobacterium; assembly: GCA_963839305.1. Lineage (GTDB taxonomy): Bacteria > Myxococcota_A > Polyangia > Polyangiales > Polyangiaceae > DASXHD01. Next base: position 1,654,385 of record CAWIUL010000010.1, on the reverse strand, counting down.
GGAAGGCCGCCATGCCCTCGCGTTGATCCTGGGTCGCGAAGAGCGCGGCGAACGCGCGTCCTTCGAGCTCGTTCGCTTCGCGGAGCGGCAAGTCGGCGCCGCGGAGGAGCACCTCCTTGCACGACGCGATCGCGCGCGGGCCCATCGTCGTGATCGTCTTCGCGAGCTCGGAGACCTTCGTCAGGAGCTCGCCCTGCGGAGTCACCGCGTTCACCAGCCCGACGCGGAGCGCTTGCTGCGCGTCGATGATCGCGCCCGTGTAACAAAGCTCGCGCGCGAGCCCGAGGCCGACGCGTCGCGAGAGGCGCTGCGTCCCGCCGAACCCGGGGATGACCCCGAGCTTCACCTCGGGCTGGCCGAATTTCGCGCGCTCGCTCGCCCATAGGAAATCGCACGCGAGAGCGATCTCGCAGCCCCCACCGAGGGCGAAGCCATTGATCGCGCCGATCACCGGAAATGGCGCCGATTCCATCGCGGCGCAGATGCCGTGGCCCTTCTCCGAGAACGCCTTGGCTTGCGCGGGCGACATCTTCGACATCGCCGCGATGTCCGCGCCGGCGGCGAACGCCTTCTCGCCCGCGCCCGTGAGGATCACGACGCCCACGGACGAATCGTGCGCGAGTCGATCGAACGCGGAAGCGAGCGCGTCGAGGAGCTCGGCGTCGAGCGCGTTGAGCTTCTCGGGCCGGTTGAGCGTGAGCGTGACCACCGCGCCGTCTTGCGCCTGAAGGAGGACGTCAGTCATGTCTGGCGAATAGCCCCTCACCCCGCCGGCGCGCAACCCACGCGGAAACCACGACAAGATTGTCATGCGTCGAGGGCCGCGCGGCGCAAATCGTCGCCGAAATTCACTGAGATCTTGCGTTGGCGCGAGACTTGTAAAAGATTGTCATTTGAATGCCGAAACCTTTGCTTCGACTCTGTCTGGCGCTCTGGCTGTTCGCGTTCTTCGCGGGCGCCTCCTATGCGGTCGGCCCGCAGGCGGAAGGTCCGCGTCTCGCCCAGGCGCAGCACTAATACGTGTAGAATCCACGCTTCGTCTTGCGGCCAAGCCAGCCGGCCGCGACGTAGTTTCGTAGGAGCGTAGGCGCGCGGTATTTGCTGTCGCCGAAGTCGCGGTGGAGCACCTCGGCGATGAAGAGCACCGTGTCGAGGCCGATGAGATCGGCGAGCTCGAGCGGGCCCATGGGGTGGTTGAGACCGAGCTTCGCGCCCGTGTCGATGTCCGCGGGCGTGCCGAGTCCCTCTTCGAGCGTGAAGATCGCCTCGCACAGCATCGGGATGAGCATGCGGTTGACGAGGAAGCCGGGCGCGTCCTTGCTCGTGACGACGGTCTTGCCCATCTTCTCGGCGACCGCCTTCGCGACGGCGTAGGTCTCGTCGCTCGTCTGCACCGCGCGCACGAGCTCGACGAGCTTCATGAGCGGAACGGGGTTCATGAAGTGCAAGCCGACGACGCGATCCGGACGCGACGTCACGCCCGCCAGCTTCGTGAGCGAGATCGACGACGTGTTGCTCGCGAGGAACGCGCCGGGCCCGAGCGCGGCGTCGCATTGCTTGAAGAGCTTGAGCTTGAGGTCGACGTTCTCCGTCGCGGCCTCGATCGCGAGCTGGCACTCGGAGAACGCCGCGATCGACTCGACCGGCTTGATGCGCGCGGTGAGCGCGGCCTTCGCGCCGGCGTCCATCTTGCCCTTTTCGACCTGCTTCTGGAGGATCGCGTCGATCTTCGCGAGCCCCTTCTGCGCGAGCTCGAGCGACGCATCGCAGAGTCGAACGTCGTAGCCCGCGGCCGCCGCGACCTGCGCGATGCCGCCGCCCATTTGTCCGGCGCCGAGGACGCCGATGGTTTGGATGTCCATGGCGGCGCAGTATAAGAGCGCTTGCGATGCGCTGGGTGGTCTTCTTCGTTGCGCTGACGTCGTGCGTGACGCTTTCCCCTGTGGATCGCGCTCTCTCGCTCTCGCGACAAGAGCGGAGGTCCGAGGCCGAGCAGCTCTTGAAGAAGGAGATCGCCGAGCACCCGGACGACGTCGCCGCGCGCAAGCTCCTCATTCGCTTCCTCGGTTTCGACGGAGATCTCGGCGCGGCGAAGGCGCAGGTCGACGAGCTCCGCGCGCGCGTGAAGGAGGGCGATCCGACTCCCGAGATCGAGCTCGGGCACGCGTACGAGCTCGCGCACCAATTCGACGAGGCGCTCGCGCAGTACGACGAGGCGGCGAGCGTCGCGCCGCAGTCTCCCGCGGGACCGCTCGAGGGCGGCATGCGATGCGCGCGCTGGGGCGAGGTCGAAGAAGCGCGCCCGCGCCTCGAAGAGGCGATCAAGCGCGGCGCGCGCGACGCCGAGACGTACCACGCGCTCGGGGTCGTTCGCTTGCACCTGGGCGATCTCGACGGCGCCGAGAAGGCGTACCGCGAGGGCCTGCGCGTCGATCCGAAGCACGACGAGAACCTCATCGGCCTCGCGACGGTCGCCGTGATGCGCGACGACGGAAAAGGCGCGCTCGCCGCGTACGACGCGCTCGTCGCGAAGCACCCGAGCTACGCCGCAGGCCAGCTCGGTCGCGCGTGGGCGCTCGCGAAGCTCGGCAGGAGAGACGACGCGCGCGCCGCGCTCGATCGCGCCGAGGCGCTCGGCGCCCCGAAGGTGAACGTGGACAAACAGCGCGCCGCCCTCGCGCAGTAGGCGTAATCTCGGCGCATGAGACGGCTGGCGTTCGCGCTCTTGCTCGCGTGCAGCAGCGCTCCGTCGCAAGGCTCGGATGGCGGCCTCGACGCGAGCGTCGATTCGCCGCAATCGAGCGACGCCGCGCAAGACGTCGTGCAGGCGCAGGCCACGCTCGCGTCGAAGTATCCGGGCGACGTCGGCATGCAGGGCGATCCCGCGGTCGTGTGGATGGAGAACTTCGAAGAGGGCTCCGTCGCCGGCGTGACCTCGCGCTACGACTCGCACGCGAACCCGCCGGGGATGTCGCTCGAGGCCGACGTCCCGCAGAAGAGCAAAGGCCAAGCGTCGATGCGCATGACGTCGAGCGGCGACGCAGCGAACGCGACCGATCTCTACAAGTCGTTCTCCGTCGGCTACGACGAGTGGTACGTGCGCTGGTACGCGAAGTACGAATCCGGCGCGATCCAGTGGCACCACGTGGGCACGTGGTTCGGCGGTTACGCTCCCGCGACGCCGTGGCCGAACCCGCAGGCCGGATTGAAGCCGAACGGCGACGATCGCTTCTCGGTCTCGATCGAGCCCGTCTACGACGTCGGAAGCGGCGCCGCGCGCTTCGACACGTACGACTACTGGATGCAGATGCACTCGTGGATGGACGTCCCTTCGGGCAGCACCGCGTACTACGGCAACGCCGTCGTCAATCAGAGCGCGTTCACGGTCGACGAGGGAAGCTGGGTCTGCGTCGAGGTGCACGTGCTCCTCAACACGGACCTCGCGTCGGGAGCGGGCGCGAAGCTCGAAATCTGGAAGAACGACGCGCTCGTCCAGAGCTACGACCAGACGGCGCCGATGGGCTACTGGATCAAGGACAAATTCTGCCCCAAGGGCGCCGACGGTCCGGAGTGCACCAACTATCCCGCGCCGTTCGACACCGTGCTCGATCTGCAGTGGCGCAGCACGGCGTCGCTTCAGCTCGACTACTTCTGGCCGCAGAACTACATCACCCAAGCCGGCACGACGGCGTGGGTGGAGTACGACGACATGGTGATCGCCAAGACGCGCGTAGGGTGTTTGCAATGAGCTCGCCGCTTTCCGAAATCGACGACGTGATCGCGGAGCTCGAGACGCTCCTCAAGAACCCCGACGTGGGCGCGGCGCTCGCGGAGAAAGGCGTGAACATCAGCCTCGCGATGCTCGCGATGGATGGCTTGCACGCGTACCTGAGGGGCGACAAAGCGAAGTCGGTGGACGACATGACGCATTTCGCAGAAGAGGTCGCGGCGCGCGCGAAAGCGAGCGGCGGCAAGGACAAGCCGTCATGACCTGGGCAAAGACGCTCCCCGCGGGCCGGGCGCACGGTCACCCCGAGCCGATCAGTGGCGCGCCGTACAGCGCCGTCGAGCTCATGCCGGGCGATCGCACCGTGATGATGCTCGATCAGCGAAAGCTCCCCGGCGCCGAGCGCTACGAGCACCTCACCGAGTGGACGCAGGTCGAGGAGGCGATCCGCACGATGATGGTGCGCGGCGCGCCGGCGATCGGCGTCGCCGCCGCGTACGGCCTCGTGCTCGCGGCCGCGCGCGGCCCCGAGACGCTCCGCGCGGCCGCACAGGGGCTGCGAACGGCGCGCCCCACGGCCGTGAACCTCATGCACGCGATCGACACGATGATGCGCGCGGCGGAGACGGACGCGAGCCCCCAGAACCTCGGCGGCGTGGCGCGCGCGTATCACGAGGCCGACGTCGCGGCGTGCAAGCGCATCGGCGAGCTCGGGCAAGCGGCGCTCCCGCAGAAGTGCACCGTGCTCACGCACTGCAACGCGGGCGCTCTCGCGACGGGCGGATACGGCACGGCGCTCGGCGTGATCCGCGCGGCGATCACCGCGGGAAAAGAGGTGCGCGTCCTCGCGTCGGAGACGCGACCGCTGCTCCAAGGCGCGAGGCTCACCGCGTGGGAGCTCGCGCGCGATCGCGTGAACGTCACGCTCGTGACGGACTCGATGGTGGCGTCGATCATGGCGCGCGGCGAGATCGACGCGGTCGTCGTCGGAGCGGATCGCATCGCGAGAAACGGCGACGTCGCGAACAAAATCGGCACGTACGCGCACGCGATCGTCGCGCACGCGCACGGCGTCCCGTTCTACGTGGCCGCCCCGTGGTCGACCGTCGACCTCGCGTGCGACGCTGGCGCGGCGATCCCGATCGAGTCGCGCGCGGAGGACGAGGTGCTCACGCTCGAAGGCACGCGCGTCGCGCCGGCGGGTGTGCCCGCCAGAAACCCCGCGTTCGACGTGACGCCGGCCAAGCTGATTCGTGCAATCTACACGGAACGCGGCGGCACGGCCCCGGTCGACATCGCCAAGCTCGGACACTAGGATCTCGGCAGTGACCATCGACCGCTTAGCCCCCAAGCCCGCGTGGCTCAAAGTGCGCGCGCCTGGAGGCGAGAGCTACACGCACCTCAAGGAGACGTTCCGCAAGCTCGACCTTCACACGGTCTGCGAGGAGGCGCGCTGCCCGAACGTCGGCGAGTGCTGGAGCGAAGGCACCGCGACCATCATGCTGCTCGGCGACACGTGCACGCGCGGCTGCCGCTTCTGCGCGGTCACGACGGGCAACCCGCGCGGCGCGGTCGACGGCCGCGAGCCCGAGCACACCGCGCGTGCACTATCGAAGCTCGGCCTCCAGTACGTCGTCATGACGATGGTCGACCGCGACGATCTCCTCGACGGCGGCGCCTCGCACGTCGCGAAGACGGTCACGCGCCTCAAGGAGCTTCGGCCCGACATGCTCGTCGAGACGCTCCTCGGCGACTTCCAAGGTCACCTCGACTACGTCGACATCACCGTCGACGCAAAGCCTGACGTCTGGGCGCACAACGTCGAGGTCGTCAAACGCCTCCAGCGCACGATCCGCGACGTGCGCTGCAGCTACGAGCAGTCGCTCCGCGTGCTCGGTCGCGTGAAGGAGCGCGATCCCGCGCGCATCACGAAGAGCTCGATCATGGTCGGCATCGGCGAGACCGACGACGAGGTGCTCGAGACGATGGCCGACCTCCGCGCGACGAAGGTCGACATCGTGACGATTGGTCAATACCTCCGCCCGTCGCCGAAGCACGTGCCGGTCGAGCGCTTCGTTCACCCAGACACGTTCGCCCGCTTCGCCGAAGAGGGGACCAAGATGGGGTTCGCGTACGTCGCGAGCGGACCTTTGGTGCGAAGCTCCTACAAGGCCGCCGAGGCGTTCGTCCGAGGGATCCTGCGCCCAAACGATCCCCACGCCACCCTGAACGAGCGCATGGCAACCGCGCGCGCACATGAAGTCCCGCTCGTCCCAGCGTCGTCGCTGGTGCGCACCAAGCCCACCTCAGCGATTTAAGACACTTTCTCGGGGCTCAGCGTTATGCTCCCCCGCATGACGCGACACCCCGTAGTTCCGCTCGTTGCGGCCCTCGCGGTCGCAGCGGTACCCATCCTCGCGCCGTCGGTGGCGCACGCTGACGGGACGATCAAACAGCCGGGCGAACACCCCGACTACCACGTCGACATCGAGCCCCACGGCGTCCTCGGCTTCGGCTGGTGGGACCTCGGCGGGTGGGGAGTCGGCCTTGGCGGCGGAGCGCGCTTCTCGATCCCGCTGTGCAAAAACTGCTTCATCCCGAAGATCAACAACAACGTCGCCATCAGCTTCGGCGCCGACTTCGTCTTCTACCCGTTCGTCAACAACGCCAATTTCGTCATCACGGACCTCTACTTGCCCGTGGCGATGCAGTGGAACTTCTTCATCCACAAAAAGTGGAGCATCGCGGGCGAGGTCGGGTTCACGCCGGTCATCGGCGTCTTCTACGACTACAACCAGTACTGCGGCGGTCCCGGTTGCCACAACTGGTGGATCTACCCCGACGCAGCGTTTGTCGCGCGGTACCACTTCAACGACCGCGTTGCGCTGACGATGCGCATCGGATTCCCCGAGTTCTTCAACATCGGCGTCTCGTTCTGGCTGTAGGGGCTGTCAGCATCCTCTAAGCCGTCAGCTTCGAGCGGATCGTTCGGATCCGAACGATCTGTACGAATCTTGTCCCTTGACTCCGTCGCCATGAATGAATATTCATTCACTCACGATGACGGACGTCGCCACCCGTGAAGACAAGAAAGAGTGCATCCTCTCGGCTGCGCTCGAGCTCTTCGCGGAGAAGGGGTTTCACGGGACGGCGGTCCCGGAGATTGCGCACAAGGCGGGCGTCGCGGCGGGGACGATCTATCGGTACTTCGCGAGCAAGGAAGCCATCGTCAACGCGGTGTACCAGCGCCAGAAGTCGCAGCTCCTCGCGACGGTGATGGCAGATTTTCCGTACGACGGGCCTCCGCGTTCGCAGGTGCACCACTTCATTTCGAGCGTGTTTGCGTTCGCGCGGAAGCACCCGCTGGCGTTCAAATTCCTCGAATTGCACCACCACGCGCCGTACCTCGACGACAAGAGTCGCGAGGTGGAGGCGAGCGTCGTCGCGATGGCCAACGGCTTCATCGAGCAGAACGTCCACGCCAAGGTGCTTCGCAAGGCACCGGATGGCGTGCTCGCGGGGCTCGTTTGGGGCGGGCTCGTCGGGCTCGTGCGCGCGGGGTGGGAGGGACGCTGCCTCGAGATCACGCCGAAGACCGAGGCCGCCTTCGAAGATGCCATTTGGGACGCCGTTCGGCGTCCGAGTCACGACTGATTTTTTTTGCCCGTAATCGGAATGAACGTTCATTCCTCTTCAACGCAATCGGAGAACTGACCATGAAGCCTTTGACGATCCTCATCACGGGAGCCACCGCTGGAATCGGCCGTCACACCGCGCTCACGCTCGCGCGCGCCGGGCACCGCGTCTTTGCGGCGGGCCGCCGCCAGAACCAGCTCGAGTCGCTCGAGAAGGAAGCGGTCGCCGCGGGCGGTCGCCTCGAAGGCATCGTGATGGACGTGACGAAGTCCGATTCGATTGCGGCCGCGAAGAAGCTCATCGACGAGCGCACCGACGGCTACGGCGTCGACGCGCTCGTGAACAACGCGGGCTTTGGCATGCTCGGGCCGCTCGAGGACCTCGGCGACGAGCGGCTTCGCGCGCAGTTCGAGACGAACGTGTTCGGCCTCATGGCGGTGACGCGCACGTTCTTGCCGCAAATGCGCGAGCGCGGGTTCGGCCGCATCGTCAACGTGAGCAGCATGGGCGGGCGCATGACGTTCCCGCTGATGGGCGCGTACAACGCCACGAAATACGCGGTCGAATCGCTGTCGGACGCGCTTCGCAACGAGGTCCACGCGTTCGGCGTTCGCGTCTCGCTCATCGAGCCGGGCTACATCCGGACCGAGTTCGCGGACGTCGCCATGAGCCAAATCAAGGTCGAGCCGGGCTCGGCGTTCGCGCCGCTGATGAACAAAGCGGCTGAGGTGCTCGAGTTGTTCGAGAAGACCGGCGTCGGGCCCGAGCACGTGTCGCGCGCGATCCGGAAGGCCATCGAGTCACGGAGCCCGTCGGCGCGCTACGTGGCCCCGTGGCGTACGTACGTCGCGCTCTGGTTCATCATGGTCCTGCCGACCTCGTGGGTGGACGCGGGCTTCCGCCTCGTGATGGGGCTCACGAAACGTAGTCTGATGAAGGCGCTTCCCGCACGGAAGAGCGACGCTGTGGCGGTTTAGCGATTCTTTACGGACGGTTCGCTTCGTGCGTGGAAAGGTGACGAGTGAGTGACCATGTTTGAGAGAACAAACGAGGTCGCTCGCTCGTATCTTGGAAAGGATCGCATGCGCACCGTCATCTCCATCGCCTCCGCGCTCGCTCTTCTCTCCACCTTCGGTTGCCACACCCAGGCAACCGACGCGACGGAGCAGACGACCACGTCGTCCTCCGAAGCGCCGACGTTCTCCGAGGAGAGCGTGCCCGACGAGATCTCGGGAGAGATCCTCATCGACGCGAAGGACGATGTGAGCGCGGGCGATCTCGCGGACCTCGCGCGGATCGCGGGCGTCCCGCTGCACGCCGCGAGCTCGATCTCCGATGCGACCGACAAGTTCGAAGTGGCCGACGTGAACGCGGCGGACGAGGAGCGCGTCCTCGATGCGCTTCGCGCTGATCCGCGCGTCGAGGCCGCCGAGCCGATGGGCGTGTTCAAGGCTTCGTTCGTGCCGAACGATCCGCTCTACAAAGAGAAGCAGTGGCACCTGAAGAAGGTCGGCGCCGAGCGCGCGTGGGAGTACGCGTGCGGGCAGGGCGTGACCGTCGCCGTCGTCGACACGGGCATCGCTTGTTACGACAAGGCGCCGTTCATGAAGGGCTCGGACCTTCAGGGCACGCAGTGCACGTCGGGTTGGAACTTCGTCGACGATCGCGCCGAGGCTTGGGACGACCAAGGCCACGGCACGCACGTCGCCGGAACGATCGCGCAGACGACCAACAACGGAAAGGGCGTCGCGGGCCTCGCGTATTGCGCGACGCTCATGCCGGTGAAGGTCCTCAGCAAGCAAGGTTGGGGAACGACCGCGAACGTCGCCGAGGGCATTCGCTGGGCGGCCGATCACGGCGCGCAGGTCATCAACTTGTCGCTCGGCGGTCCGATCAAGAGCAAGATCCTCGAGGACGCAGTGAAGCACGCGACGTCGAAGGGCGCGCTCGTCGTCGCGGCCGCGGGCAACTCGGGCAAGAGCGTCGGGTATCCCGCCGCGTACCCCGAGGTCGTCGCCGTGAGCGCGACGGACTCGAACGACAACATCGCGTGGTTCAGCTCGCGCGGCCCGCAGATCGCGATTGGCGCGCCGGGCGTGTCCGTGACGCAGCAGACCATCTGCAACAACGGGCGCGACAAGTGCGAGGTGTTCGGCACGTTCAACGGAACGAGCATGGCCTCGCCCCACGTCGCGGGCGTCGCCGCGCTGCTCGTCGGTCAGGGCGTGACCGATCCCGGCGCGCTCCGCTCGACGCTCCAAGACACGGCGCGTCCGAAGACCGAGAAGAATTTGTACGGCGCGGGCGTCCTCGACGCGGCCGCCGCGACGACGCATGTATTTTACACGCACCTCGTCTTGCGGCTCGGCATCCTCGCGGCGCTCGCGTTCCTCGTCGCGCGCCGCATCCGCTCGAAGAACGGCAAGCTCGGCTGGTCGAAGGGCGCCACGCTCGGCGCGCTGCTGACCTCGGTGGGTCTGCTGCCGTTCCTGCCCATGACGGGCCTCTTGCCGCGCGCGGAATCGCTCCGCTGGGTCGTCGAGATGCTCGCGCGCCCGATCGGCGAGTGGGACCTCCTCTTCGGCGCGGGCCTCCATCGCTTCATGCCGCTCGCGAGCGCGCTCCCGGCGGTCGTCTCGGCGCTGCTCTTCTTCGGCAGCAAGCGGCTCCGTCCGTTCGTCGGAGGCATCGCGCTCGGCTCGGCCGCGCTCCTCGCGCAGATGGCGTGGAGCGGCGAGACCGCGTTCTTCGCCGGCACGACCATGATGCGCGTCTTCGCGGTCGCGAACGCGCTCGCGTGCCTCTGGATCGGCCGCATGGCGCTCGACAAGAAGTGAAGAGTGATATGCTTCACGACAGTCGATGTCCCTGAAGATCGATCAAGACCACTCGCGCTTCCGGCAGATCGTCCGTGGACGCATTCGCCAGAACCTGAGGAAGTACATCTCGCAGGGCGAGCTCGTGGGGCGAAAAGGGAAGGACCTCGTCTCCATCCCGATCCCGCAGATCGACATCCCGCACTTCCGCTACGGCGACAAACAGCAGGGCGGCACGGGGCAAGGTGATGGCGAGGCCGGCGATCCCGTCGGCGGAGAAGAGGGCGAAGAGGGAGACGGCGGCAAGAAGGCCGGCGAGGGCGCTGGAGAGCACATCCTCGAGGTCGACGTCACGCTCGACGAGCTCGCGGCCATCCTCGGCGAGGAGCTCGAGCTGCCCGACGTCGAGAACAAGGGCAAGAGCAAGCTCATCAACGAGAAGGATCGCTACACGGGCCTTCGCCGCGTCGGTCCCGAGTCGCTCCGGCATTTTCGCCGCACGTACCGCGAGGCGCTGAAGCGCACGATCGCGACCGGCATCTACGACGCCGGCCAGCCCGTGATCGTCCCGCACCCCGAAGACAAGCGCTACCGCTCGTGGCGCACCGTCGCCGAGCCGGTCGCGAACGCGGTCATCGTCTACATGATGGACGTCTCGGGCTCGATGGGCGACGAGCAAAAAGAGATCGTCCGCATCGAGAGCTTCTGGGTCGATACGTGGCTCCAGCGCCAATACAAGGGCCTCGAGAGCCGCTACATCATCCACGACGCGGTCGCGCGCGAGGTCGATCGCGACACGTTCTTCCACACACGGGAGAGCGGCGGCACGATGATCTCGAGCGCGTACAAGCTCTGCTCGCAGATGATCGACGACCACTATCCGCCGGAGGAGTGGAACATCTATCCCTTCCACTTCTCGGACGGCGACAACTGGTCGATGGACGACACGCTCCAGTGCGTCGAGCTCTTGAAGACGAAGCTCCTCCCGCGCGTGAACATGTTCGCGTACGGCCAGGTCGAGAGCCCATACGGCTCGGGCCAGTTCATCAAGGACCTGCGCGATCACTTCGGCAAGGACGAGCGCGTCGTGCTCTCCGAGATCCGCGACAAGGACGCGATCGTCGGGAGCATCAAAGAGTTCCTCGGCAAAGGGAAATAGCTCAACGACGTTGGCACACGTATGCGTCGACGCTTGATCGAGAGCACCCGGTTAAATTTCAGAACGGTTTGTGATCTCCCATCCGGGAGACTTGCTTCAGCAAACTGGGAGTGGCACCAAGTCCTCGCTCTTTACGAGCATTTGTTGACGCGGCGTCCCGAATTCAGGTGCGAGGAGACCTGCACCCTCCGCGGTTGTCCCGCGCTCGTTGGTACTGCGGGCGGATGCGGAACACCGCCATCCGAGCTGTCTAGTGACCTGGGTAGCCCGACGCGACACTTAACCGGTGTCTTCGTCCTCGATGAGGACGCTCGGGCTCGGCAGGATCGCACAGCCGACCTTCCAACGAGCGTGTGCTTGCACCCGCTCAGTCCCGTTTGCATAGCCCTTGTTCGATTCAGTTTCCTTTCGTGATCGTGACGAGAAATGGCTGGCCAGCCGCGCCGGATGGAGCAGCGCGCGTGCCACGCGGAAACCGCGGGATTCCCCGTGATCGAGGGTGGCCGGGCCTGGCATCGGGCCGGCCCGGGGCCACTCGCGATGTTCAGCGGCCGACGATGATCTCGATGCGGCGATCGAGGCCGTGCGAGAGGGCGTCGGGCGACGCGGGATCGAAGTGGCGCGGGGACATGCCGACGGCCTTGATGCGCTGCCGGGGGACGCCGTGCGTCGCGAGGTAAGCGGCGATCACGTCGGCGCGCTTTTGCGCGAGGAGCCTGTCGTGCGCGTCGCCGCCGTTCGCGGTGTCGGCGTGGCTCTCGATCGTGACGGGGGCGCCCGCGGCGCTGCGCTCGATCGCGACGGCGATCGCGTCGAGCCGTGAGGCGCCGGCGTCGGTGAGCGTGGTGGCCTCGTCTTCGAAGTTCTCGGGGGCGGAGAGCGTGACGGTGAAGCCGATGCCCTCGCGCTTGACGTGGCCGACGCGGTGGAGCTCGTCGACTTGCTCCTCGGCGTGGTGGCGAGCTTCTTCGCCTGCTTGGCGCTCGCGTTCGAGCTCACGCGCGGTGAACGCGAGCGCTTCGTTCGTGTCGCGCGGGAGCCGCTCGCCGCGCTGGAGTCGCTCGGCCTCGACGGCCGCGAGATCGCGCGCCGCTTGGCGGATGTCGCGCTCGTAGGACGCGGCCCGCGCCGCGCTGCGCGCAATCTCGGAGCGACGCTGCGCGACGTACGCGAGCGTGCGCGTGTCGTCGTTGTTGCCGTGCTCCTTGAAGCTCGCCTCCGCGTGATCGAGGGCGCTGCGCGCGGCGAGGACTTGCTCGGGGGCGAGCTGTGCCGCGGGTCCGTTAGTCGTGCGTCCGTACGTCGTTCGAGCCTGCGTGAGCTCGGGCGGCGGGAGCGCGGCGCCGCCGCACGCCAGGAGACCGATCACCGAGAAAACCAAGACGTGTTGACTGCGCATGATCGTGCCTCACTTGCCTTCGCGTGCCGCTTGGACCACCGCCCGAGCGTCGCGCGCGTGCCTTTGCATCATTCCCTCGCGGCCGAGCTCGATCGCGAGCTCCGCGTCGACGTTGGCGCGGGCGAGGAGCCTCGTCGCTTCGGCGTTCTTGCCCTCGCGCATGAGCGTGATCGCGCGCTCGATCTCGGCGTTCGCGCGCGTGAGCGACTCGGCGGCGGCCGCGTCGTTTCGGGCGCCGACGTTCCACGCCGTGCGGACCGTGTCCACGGCCGAGGCGAGGCCCTCTTGCGGAGGCGGGACCGATTTCGCGCAGCCGAGCGTCGTGCAAGCGGCGAGGAGGACGACCCACGCACGAGGTTTCATGCTCGAACTCACAGCAAGCGCGATGCCGCGCGAAGTGCCCAGATGGCCCTGCGCGAACGCTCGCGCAAGACACGCCGTAGCGTTCGGCCGCGGTGCTAGTAGGATGAAAGCCCATGAGCGAATTCGCGTTGAAGACGTCGCTTCCGGCGTACCTCCGCAGTTGGCAGGACAAGATCGCGGACATCGCGAAGGGCTTCGGTCTCGACTTCTTCCCGACCGTCTTCGAGATCCTCTCGTACGATCAGATGAACGAAATCGCCGCGTACGGCGGCTTCCCGAATCGCTACCCGCACTGGCGATACGGCATGGAGTACGAACGGCTGAGCAAGAGCTACGAGTACGGCCTCTCGAAGATTTACGAGATGGTCATCAACAACAACCCGTCTTACGCCTACTTGCTCGAAGGCAACTCGCTGACGGATCAGAAGCTCGTGATGGCGCACGTCTACGGGCACGTCGACTTCTTCAAGAACAACTACTGCTTCCGCTCGACCGATCTCGACACCGGCGGCACGACGACCGATCCCGCGGTGCGGCCCAACAGCTACTCGCCCAACCGCCGGTGGATCGACAAGATGGCCAACCACGGCGCGCGCGTCCGGCGCATCGTCGCGCGGTTCGGCATCAACCGGGTCGAGGAGTTCGTCGACCACTGCCTGTCGCTCGAGAACCTCATCGACCCGCACGCAGCGTTTTCGGGGCGGCGCAAGAAGCCCGTCGAGGACGGCGAAGAAAAGGCGACCGAGGTGCCGCGCCTGCGCTCCAAGGACTACATGGAGAGCTTCATCAACCCCGAGGAGTACCTCGAGGAGCAGCGCGCGAAGATCGAAGCCGAGAAGGAGAAGGCGAAGAAATTCCCGGAGCGCTCCGAGCGCGACGTCCTCGGCTTCTTGCTCGAGCACGCGCCGCTCGAGCGGTGGGAGCGCGACATCCTCGAGATTGTCCGCGAGGAGGCGCTCTACTTCGTGCCGCAGATGCAGACGAAGATCATGAACGAGGGCTGGGCCTCGTTCTGGCACTCGAAGATGATGACCGAGCGCATCCTCGATGCGTCCGAGATCATCGACTACGCGGACAACGCGGCGGGCGTGCTCGCGACGGCGAAGGGGCAGCTCAACCCGTACAAGCTCGGCATCGAGCTCTTTCGCAACATCGAGGAGCGCTGGGACAAAGGGCAGTTCGGAAAAGAGTGGGAGGAGTGCGACGACCTCGCGGCGAAGAAGCACTGGAACCTGCGCCTCGGGCTCGGGCGAAAGAAGATCATGGAGGTGCGCGCGCTCTACAACGACGTCACCTTCATCGACGAGTTCCTCACGCCGGATTTCGCGCGCGAGGCGAAGCTCTTCTCGTTCTCGTGGTCGAACCGCAACGAGCGCTACGAGATCGAGACGCGCGAGTTCAAGCAGGTGAAGGAGAAGCTCCTCTTCCAGCTGACGAACGCGGGGAGCCCGTTCATCTACGTCGAGGACGCGAACTACGAGAACCGCGGCGAGCTGCTCCTGCGCCACGATCACCAGGGCATCGATCTCCGAGTCGACTACGCCAAGGAGGTCATGCGCGGCCTGCACCGCATCTGGAAACGCCCCGTGCTCACGCAGACGGTCGCGGACGGAAAGACCGTGCTCCTCCGCTACGACGGACGCGAGCACACGACCAAGACGCTCCGCAAGGAAGGATGAGCGTTGACGACTGGCTCCGGAAGTTTTCGCCCGACGAGTGGATCTCGGCGTCGATGACCGAGCTTCGTCAGGCGGAGGCGGCGTTCGCGCGCAGCGACGCGCAGGCGGGGATCGTCGGGTGCAAGCGCGCGGCGGGGATGGCGCTGAACGGCGCGCTCAGCGTGGAGCCGAACCCCGCGTGGGGACGCACGTACGTCGACCACGTGACGGCGCTCGCGAAGGAGGCGAACGTCCCCGAGGCGGTGCGCGCGGCGTGCAAGGTGCTGCTCGAGGCGCGTCCGCCGAGCAGCGGGCTCCTCTCGCTGCGAAGCAAGGCGGGGGACGAGAGAGTGCTCGAAGCGGCGCGTGACGTGATGGCGCACGCATACGCGGTGGTGAAGAGACATGCGTAAATCACTTGTATTGTGCACGCTCGTGCTCGCGTGCGGCGGCGCGCAAAATCAAGGCGCGCAGGCGGCTCCGACCGCATCCACGACGGTGACCGTGACGTCGCCAAGGAACACGGACGCGGACGCGGGCCCGACCGCCGCGACTCGTGACGCCGAGGCGCCCGCGCAGCCCCCGGAGACGCTCCCGCCCGCGAAGCCGACGACGATTCGCCTCGCGTCGAGCGCGGGCGACGCGGTCGATCAGGAGCTCGACAAAGGCGACGCCGCGTTCGAGAAGAACCTGCTCGACGAGGCGCAAGGCGCGCTACGACGCCGCGAGGAAGCTCGGGCCGAAGCGCGCCGGGCCGGTCGTGGGGCTCCTCCGCGTGCGCATCGCGAAGACGAACGCGCCGCTCGACTACGGCGCGTCGAAGGGGAACGCCGAGATCGCCGCGAGCGTGCGCGAGCTCAAGTCGGCGCTCGCGATGGAGAAGGACTATGGGCCCGCGTACGCGGAGCTCGGGCGCGCCCAGCTCATGATCGGCGACGCGGACGCGGCGCTCGCGTCGCTGCGGAAGGCGGCGGAGCTCTTGCCGCGCGAGGCGGAGGCGCAGTCGGCGCTGGGCGTCGCCCTCCTCGCGACGGGGCGCAAGGACGAAGCGCTCGAGTCGCTCCAGCGCGCGACGTCGCTCGACGCGGGGAGCGCGCCGCGGCACGGAAACCTAGGCACGGTGATGCTCCTCCTCGGCCGCGTGAACGACGCGGTGCACGAGTTCGAGGTGCAAGCGAGGCTCGCGGACGGCGACGCGCGCGCGCACTCGGATTTGGGCACGGCGCTGCTCGCGGCCAACCAAATCCAGCGCGCCGTGACGGAGCTCGAGCGCGCCGTGCAGCTCGATCCGTCGCGGCCTTCGTACCTCACGAACCTCGGCTACGCGTATCAGCTCACCGGGCGATACGCGGACGCCATCGCGAAATACCGCGCGGCGCTCCGCATCGACGACAAGTTCGCGAGCGCGTGGATCGACCTCGCGACGGCCCTCGCGCACGACCCGAAGACCCGGGCCGAGGCGCGCGCCGCGCTCCTCACGGCCCAAAAAATCGACCCGAGCGATCCGCGCGTGAAAGCCAACCTCGAAGAGCTCGACGCCCTCGAAAAAGGCCACTGAAACCATCGCCCGAGCGCGCTTCATCGCTGCTTGACGGTGCGGCTCAGCTTCTCGTAGTGTCCGGCCCGGTTTTGCGAGAAGTCGGACGTAGAACCCGCGCCTTTGCCGGCGTGAGTGGCAGTTCGCAGAGTTGAAGTGGAGGCATTCCGATGGCAGTGGGAAGGGTCAAGTGGTTCAACGACGAAAAGGGCTGGGGCTTCATCAAGCAAGACTCGGGTCCTGACGTCTTCGTTCATTACTCGCAGATTGCCGGAGACGGCCGCCGTCGTCTCTTCGAGGACGAGCTCGTCGAGTTCGAAATCAAGGAGAGCCCGAAGGGTCTTCAGGCCATCAACGTGAGCCGCATGCAGGGCGGTGGGCAGGCTGATCAAACGGCCTGAGGGGTGGAACAAGACTCTGAACGAAAAAGCCCGCGAGGTCCTCGGACCCCGCGGGTTTTTTCGTTTGTAATCACCAGTAATGCGCGGGCGCGTCGGGCACGGTCTCTTTGCGGAACGTGCTCGAGGCCGGGTCGAACACATGGCCTTCGATGGCGACGAGGGCGCCCGAGTCGTCGAATTCGTAGACGTTGAAGCCGCTCATGCGGGCCTCTTGCTCGTGGTGGAGCGAGGCGCTCGCGGCGCCGACGACGGTGATTTCGCCTGCGTCCGTCGCGATGCGGCCCTGCATGCGTTTGTGCAGGTGACCGTGGAGCACGAGCGCGCGCGGCAAGCCGCGGAGGCGCTCGAAGAGGGCGTCCTGGTCGCGGAGGCCTTCCATCACCATCTTCGTCTGCGAGCTCGGGCCGCGCGGCGGGTGGTGCAGGAGGATCACCGGCGTGCGCTTCTTCACCTCGGGGTGCGCGAGCGCGCGCTCGAGGGCGCGGAGCTGTGCCTCGCCGAGGTGGCCCGCGGCGACGAAGGGCAGGCGCGGGACGGCGCTGCAGAGGCCGATGATCGCGCACGGGCCGCGGAGCTTCACGTAGGGGAAGTGGCCGGCGCCGATGTCGACCGCGACGTCGATGTCGCAATGCGTGTAGTCTGCAAAGAACTGCGTGAAGCGTTTGTCGCGCAGCGCGCCGCGCGTGTAGAGGTCGTGGTTGCCGGGGACGAGGCTGATGTCCTTCGGGCCGAGGTGGAGCTCGCCTTCGAGGATGGCGCGCGCGGCGGCGAACTCGGGCTCGAGCGCGAGGTTCGTGACGTCGCCGGTGATGGCGACGTGGTCGACGCGCGTCTTGGCGATCTCGCGCGCCACGTTGCTCACGTACGCCGTGCGATGGACGTCCTTCTTGCGGAATCGCGCGGGCATGCGCTCGGCTGCGGCGCGCCACGCGCCCGAGAGCTCGTCGAGCGGCGCGCGGCGGAGCGCGAGGTTCGCGACGCCCGTGAGGCGTTTGTTCAAGTAGCGAGCCCAGCCGATGCCCTCGAGCGCGAGCACGTGGAGATCGGAGAAATGGGCGATGCGCATGACCCTGGGATCTACAGCAAATATTCGGAGCTCACATCAGTCATGCCGCGTTGACGAGCGAGCGGCGCGCGAGGTTTTGGCCACATTCTTTGATCAAAACCAAACGTGCCGGCCCGGCCGGGAAGTCACGCTGCCGCGTGTTGACCGCCACTCACGCTCAAGACGAGGTGACTCGCACACGGGCTCAGTCGTTCGCCGCGCAGCGAAACCCGATGCTCGGCAGGCGCCGCGACGGGTAGGCGATGAGGCGCGAGGTGCTGCGCTGCGCGTCGGCGCCTTGGAGGTACGAGCCGCCGCGCACGATGCGGCGCGCTCCGTTCGACGACACGGGGTTCATTTGCGGCGAAGGATCGTACGGGATCGGCAGGATGTCGCTCACGTCGGGATCGACCGCGTCCGCGACCCACTCGGCCGCGTTGCCGGCCATGTCGAGGAGGCCGAGCGGCGTCTTGCCGTCGGGGATCGATCCGACGGGCGCGAGGCCCGCGAAGCCGTCGGTCGCATCGGTAGGATCGAGCGCGATCGAGCCGTGGTTCGCGAGGTGCGGGTTGTAGACGTTGCCCCACGGGAACATGCGGCCCTCGTTGCCGCGCGCGGCGAGCTCCCACTCGGCCTCGGTCGGCAGCCGGCCCTTCGCGAAGGCGCAGTAGTCTCGCGCGTCGTCCCACGTCACGAGGACGACGGGAAAATCCGGGTTCGCGAAGCGCGCGTCGCCGAGCGAGAACCCCGGCGGCGAGCACGCGCCCGAAGAGACGCAGCGCATGTACTCGGAGACGCGCACCTCGGTGCGATCGATCCAGAAGGGCGAGAGCGTCACCGTGTGCGCCACGCCCTCGGCCTCGAACTTCTGTACGAAGCAGTGCGCCGAGCGGCGGTACGTGCCGCTGGCGTCCGCGATGGGGAGCTTGAGCATGCCGAGCGGCTCGTGCTCGCAGAGCTGGATGCCGCGCACCATGTCCATCGGCGTGGCGCCCATCGTGAACGGGCCGCCCGGAATTCGCACGCGGCCTTGGGGCGCTTGCCGCAGGACCACGATGCCCGCGCGCGCGTCGTCGGTCGTGCGCTGCTCGAGGCCTTGCGCGTAGCGCTCGGGTGAGGTCGCGCCCGCGATCGACGTCGCGAAGACGAGCGCGGCAAAGACGGCGCGGGCTCTCACGCCCATGCACGTATCAGGTTTCAGCCCGTCAGCAAGCGCATGGGGCGCTCGAGCAAACCGCGGAGCTCGCCCAAGAACGCCGCGCCGACCGCCCCATCGACGACGCGGTGATCGCACGAGAGCGTCACCCCGAGGCGCTTGCCTGGCTCGACCGTCTTCGTCTGCGGTTGACGACCGGCTCGTCGCGCACGCGGCCCACGGCGAGGATCGCGCCCTCGGGCGGGTTGATCACCGCGGCGAACTCGTCGATGCCGAACATGCCGAGGTTCGAGATCGAGAACGTGCCGTTCTGCATCTCCTCGGGCTTGAGCTTCTTCGCGCGGGCGCGCGTCGCGAGCTCGCGCACCTCGCGACCGATCGCCGCGAGGCTCTTCTGGTCGGCGTTTCGCACGACGGGCGTGACGAGACCCTCGGGGACGGCGACCGCGACGGAGATGTCGACGCGGCGGTGAACGAGGATCGCGTCGGGCGTGAAGCTCGCGTTGCACTCCGGGACGCGCAAGAGGCCGAGCGCGCACGCCTTCACGATGAAGTCGTTGACGCTGAGCTTCTGCGCGTGCTCGCCGTCTTGGTCGGCGAGCTCGAGGTTGACGCGCTCGCGGAGCTGGAGGAGCGCGGAGGCGTCGACGTCGATGTTCAAATAGAAGTGAGGGACGGTCTGCTTCGCCTCGGTGAGGCGGCGAGCGATCGTCTTCCGCATCATCGAGAGCGGGCGAACCTCCGGCTCGGCGAGGAAGGCGCCTGGCGCTTGGAGCGTCGCGAGATCGGCGCGCACGAGTTGCCGATTGCGCGCATCGCCTTCGGCGAATTGCGCGACCGAGCGTGCCGTGTTGTCTTCGCCGTCGGTGCGGGGCGCCGGCGCGGCGCTCGCGGGCTTCATCCGTTGGAGATCGTCTTGGACGATTCGCCCGCCGGGACCGGTGCCGTGCGCGCCGCGGAGGTCGACGCCCATCTCGCGCGCCACGCGGCGGACGTACGGCGACGCAAGAACGCGGCCGTTTTCGTGCTCGGTCGACGCGACGGGCTCGGCGACGTGCGCCGTGCGATCGAGCACGCTCGCGGTCGTCGTGCGCGTGGGCACGCGCTGCGCTCGAGGCGCCTCGGTGTCTGGTCCGCGCGGAGACGGAGACGGAGACGCGGCCGGGGTCTGCGGAGCGGGCGCGGGGGCCTGCGCCTTGGACGCGCCACCGGCTTGACCGTGCTGCGCGACGAGCGCCGAGATGTCCTCGCCGGCGCTCCCCATGATCGCGACGGGCTGACCGAGCTTCACGTTCGCGCCCGGAGGCACGAGGAGCTTCAAGAGCACGCCCTTGTCGAACGCGCGAAATTCCATCGTCGCTTTGTCGGTCTCGACCTCGGCGAGCAAATCGTCGACGCCGACGGGATCGCCCTCCGCCTTGTGCCACGCCGTGAGAACGCCCTCTTCCATCGTGGGCGAGAGCTTCGGCATCTCGAGGACCTTCGCCATCAGGGGCTCCTAACTAGGAGGGCGTGCCGCCCTCCTCGCGCGCTTTGCGCGCTCACCACCCTGCGGGTCTCGCCGGTGGCTCGACCCCAACGGGGGGCTTTGCCCCCCCTGTCCCCCCCAACGGTGAACGGGGGCATCAGGATTTCCTCATGACCGTTTTTACGGCGGCGATGACGCGATCGGGTTGGGGCATCACGAGTTGCTCGAGCTTTGCGTTGTACGGCATGGGGACGTCCAGCTGCGTGACGCGGAGGATAGGCGCGTCGAGATCGTCGAACGCGAGGCGCTGCACGCGATCGGAGATCTCGGCGCCGACGCCGCCGTACGGCCAGCCTTCGTGCACGACGACGCAGCGGTGCGTCTTGTGCACAGACGCGAGGATCGTCTCCTCGTCGAGCGGGCGGAGGCTTCGGAGGTCGACGACCTCGCAGCTCACGTTCTCCTTGGCCAGCTTGTCGGCCGCGTCGAGCGCGACGTGCGTCATGCGCGAGTACGCGACGAGCGTGCAGTCGGTGCCTTGGCGGACGACGTTCGCGACGCCGAGCGGCATCGCGTCTTGGTCGTCGGGCACGTCGCCCTTGATCGCGTAGAGCGTCTCCGACTCCATGACGAGCACGGGGTTTTCGTCGCGGATCGCGGCCTTCATGAGGCCCTTCGCGTCCGCGGGGAACGCCGGCGCGACGACCTTGAGACCGGGCACCGTGGCGTAGAAGTGCTCCATCGCGTGCGAGTGCTGGCTGCCGACCTGGCGCGCGCTCGCGTTCGGACCGCGGAAGACGATCGGGCAGGTGAGCTGCCCGCCGGACATCTGCCGCACCTTCGCCGCGTTGTTCAGGATCTGGTCGAACGCGATGGCGGAGAAGTTCCACGTCATGAACTCGACGATCGGGCGAAGGCCGACGATCGCCGCGCCGACGCCAATGCCCGCGAAGCCGCCCTCGGCGATCGGCGTGTCGATGACGCGCTTCTCGCCGAACTTCTCGAGCATGCCCTCGGAGACTTTGTACGCGCCGTTGTAGTGGCCGACCTCTTCGCCCATGAGAAAGACGCGGTCGTCCCGCTCCATCTCTTCGATCATCGCTTCACGGAGCGCTTCTCGGTATCGCAGAGTTTTCATGGCTCAGTACGCGAAGGGGCCGTCGTAGGTGGTGGGCTCGAGGATGGACAGATCCGGCTCGGGGCTCTCCTCGGCGAATTTGACCGCGTCGGCGACCTCGCGCTCGACCTCGGCCTCGAGCGCTTCGAGCGCGCCCTTGTCCATCACGCCTTCGAGCTTCTGGCGGCCGAGCACGAGCGGGTCCTTCTGTTTGCGGTCCTCGAGCTCCTGCGCGGTTCGGTATTTTCCGGGGTCGCTCATCGAGTGGCCGCGGAAACGGTAGGTGCGAACCTCGACGAGTGAAGGCATCGACTGCGTGCGCGCTCGCTCGATCGCCGCGCCGAGGTGCTTCTCGACCTCGAGCACGTCCGTCGCGAAGAAGCGATCGTGCGGGATGCCGTAGCCCGTGGCCTTCAGCGAGATGTCCTCGACCGAGACGGTGCGCGAGAGCGGCGTCCCCATCGAGTACTCGTTGTTCTCGCAGACGAAGACGATCGGGAGCTTCCACAGCGCGGCGAGCGAGACGCCCTCGTGGAAGCCCTGGATGCTGACCGCGCCGTCGCCGAAGAAGCAGAGCGTCACGCGACCGTCGTTGCGATACTTCGACGCGAACGCCACGCCCGCCGCGAGCGGGATGTGCCCGCCGACGATCGCGTGGCCGCCGAGCATGTTGTGCTCTTTGTCGAAGAGGTGCATCGAGCCGCCGAGGCCGTGGCTGCAGCCCGTGGCCTTGCCATAGAGCTCCGCCATGAGCGCGCGCGCGGACATGCCCTTGGCGATCGCGAGGCCGTGATCGCGGTACGTCGTGACGACGTAGTCGTCCTTGCGGAGCGCGGAGCACGCGCCGACGGCGACGGCCTCCTGTCCGATGTAGAGGTGGAGGAAGCCGCCGATCTTGCCCATCGCGTAGGCGCGCGCCGACTCTTCTTCGAGCCGGCGGATGAGCAACATCTGTCGGTAGAGCTGCGCGAGGTGCGCAGACGCACTGACGTCATTCATTCGAGGGCGCGGAGCCTAGCACAATGCCGAGCTACTTCTTCTTGGGGTCGGACGTGCACGTTCCGGCGCCGCAGCTCGCTTGCCCCGTGCCCCCGCCCTGCATTTTTGGCCTCCTGACAGGCTGGACGGAGGCCGCACCCGGCGCTGTGGCGTTCGCGCTCGGGGCCGCGATCGCCGTGGGCGTCGGTTCCTCGTCCTTCTTCAAAGCCGGAGGCGGCGGCGTCGCAGCGGCCGCGGTGGCCGATGGGGTGGTCGCCGGATTGGAGCTCACCGCGCTCGGGCGCTCGGCCTTCGAGCACGACGCGATGACGGCGGAAGTGCCGAGCGCGGCGAGCGTGAGGGCCATTCGTTCGAGGGACAGGTTCGGTCGGGACATTCGATCGAACGTATCATCCGACGGATTCTCCCGGCGCGGCCATAAGCTCGAGGATGGGACGAACGCGACTTGGGGTGGTGGCGCCGTGGTGTGTCCTCGCGGTCGCGGCGTGCTCCACCGCCGACCGGTTCGAGCCGCTGCCGCCAGCCGCCAGAAAGGACGCGGGCGATGGTGGGATGTCGTTCCCGGCGGCGGACGGCGGCGATTTCATCGACACCGGGACGGGCTTTCAGTCGCAAGGCATCCCGCCCATGTTCGGCACGACGAGCGTCCCCGCGCGTCGCGCGGCGCCGATTTCGGGCGGCACGTTGATCGTGTCGCGTGATGGCTCGCGCGCGATCGCGTCGGACCCGGATCGCGATGCGATCTACATCGTGGACCTCGCGGCGGGGGCGCTCTCGCTCTCGATTTCGATGAGCACGGGCGAAGAGCCCGGTCGCCTCGTGGAAGACGGCGCGGGCCGCGTGCACGTGGCGCTTCGCGGCGGCGGGGCGCTCCTCACGATCGACGAGAGCACCGGAAATGTCCTCGCGCGTCGCTCCGTGTGCCCTGCGCCGCGCGGCGTGACCTGGGACGCGAGCTCGGATCTCGTGTGGGTCGCGTGCGCGACCGGCGAGATCGTCGCGCTGCCCGCGGCGGGCGGTCCGTCCACGACGTCCTTCGTCGTCGAGCGCGATCTGCGCGACGTCTCCGTGATGAACGGGGCGCTCTCGGTCTCGCAGTTCCGCTCCGCGAGCGTCCTTCGGCTCTCGCAGGACGGCGTGGTCGCGCGTCGCGATCAACTCCCGGCGCCGCGCGCTGGGTTCACGCCGCAGGTCGTGTGGCGCACGGTGGCGACGGACTCGGGCGATCTCGTCAGCGTGCACCAGATGGAAGCGGACGTCTTCGTGCCGACGCACGTCAAAGGCGGCTACGGCAGCGGATCGTGCAGCGGCATGGGCGGTGAGGGGCTCAACATGCCGCCGATGGCGGACGCGCAGACCAGCGAGGCGTGCCCGCCCGAGACCGTGAACGCCGGGTGCTTCGTCGAGTCGGACTCGGTCGTGAAGAGCGTGCTCACGGTCGTCGCGCCGAACGGCGGCGTGAAGCTCAATCGCGTGATCCCGGCGGCGGTCCCGGTCGACGTCGCGGTCGCGCGCGACGGGAGCGCCTACGCGGCCATCGCCGCGGGTAACGCGTTCACGCCGAGCGTCGGCACGGTCATGACGTTCGAGACCAAGTGCGGAAACCTGCGCGAGGTCCCGCGCATCATCGGTCAGACCTCACAGACGCCGATCGCCGTCGCCTTCGACGCGCAGAACGACGTGCTCGTGCAGGCGCGCGAGCCCGCGTCGATCTGGCGCTTCGACGCAAAGACCGGCCAGCCCAAGGTGATCCCGCTCTCGAGCGTCTCGCGCGCGGACACGGGGCTAGATGTATTCTACACGCAAGCAGGCGCGATGATGGCCTGCGCGTCTTGTCACCCAGAGGGTGGCGATGACGGACACGTGTGGATGCTCGACGGCGCGGCGCGCCGCACACCCTCTCTCCGCGGCACGATCGCGGGCACCGCGCCTTACCACTGGCCGGGCGACGAGGCCGATCTCGACACGCTCGTGAGCGACGTCTACACGCAGCGCATGAGCGGCGTGCTCCTGCCGCTCAGCGAGAAGGGCGCTCTCACGAGCTGGGTCCAGGCGATCCCGTCGCCGCCGCCGCCGTCGTACCTCGATCCCGGAGCGGTCGCGCGCGGCAAGAACCTCTTCCAAAGCGACAGCGTCGGCTGCGCGACCTGCCACTCCGGCGACAAGCTCACGAACAACAAGACCGTCGACGTCGGAACGGGAGGCGCGTTCCAGGTGCCGCCGCTCGTCGGCGTCGGGTGGCGCACGCCGCTCATGCACGACGGCTGCGCGGCGACGATGGCCGACCGCTTCGGCGCGTGCAGCACGCCCGGCCACGGCGATCTCTCGTCGCTCTCGCCCGCGAACGTCGCGGACCTGTCGACGTACCTCGAATCGCTCTAGGGATTCTTCGCGTAGCTTCGGCAGCCGTCGCCGTCGCCGCCGTCGCACGCTTGCTTGTAGAGCGCCTTCGCGCGCGCCACGTCGCGCGGGACGCCGCTTCCGTATTCGTAGAGGCGCCCGAGGTTGTAGCAGCCCGACGCCTTGCGACCGCTGCACGCCTTCTCGTAGTAGGTCGACGCGGTCGCGGGATCCTTCGCGAAGAGACCCGTGCCGCGGCCCTTCTCGTAGAGCGTGCCGAGGTTCACGCAGCCGCCGAGCGCGTTTCCGTCGCAGGCTTTTTTGTAATACGTGACCGCGAGCGCGTCGCTCTGGATGACGCCTTCGCCTTTCTCGTACTGGACGCCGAGGTTGTGGCACCCGCTGGGATCGCCGCCCGAGCAACCCTTGGTGTAGAGGCCGATCATCTTCGCGAGATCTTTCTTCACCCCGAGGCCGCGCCAGTACATGTAGCCGAGGTTCGTGCACGCGTACGCGTCGTTCTTGTCGCAAGCCTTCGTGAAGAACTGAATCGCCTTCGCGTTGTCCTGCGTGTGGCCGCCCTGCGCGTAGAGGTAGTGGAGCCCGAGCTGGTTGCACGCGCGCGTCGAGCCGTCGGTGCACGCTTGCGCGTAGAGCGCGTCGGCCTTGGCTTTGTCCTCGGCGAAGCCCTTCGCGTCGTCGTAGAGCGCGCCGAGGTTCGCGCAGCCGTCGGGGACCTTCGCGTCGCACGCGAGGCGGTAGTAGTTCGCGGCGCTCGCGTAGTCGACGCTCGTGCCGAGGCCCTCTTCGTAGTCGATGCCGAGGAGGTTGCAGTCGCGCGCGGTGCCGCGGCCTTCGTCGCACGAGCTCGCGTGCGCGGCGAAGGCGGTCGCCCTCCGCGGGTCGACCGGCGGAGGGCCCGCGTCGTACGAGGTGAGGGGAGTCGTCGCGGTCGGCGCCGTGTAGGCCGTCCACGCGCCGGCGTCGTACGTAGGGCGGTGGCGACGAAAGAGCTTGCGGCAGCCGACGCTCGACGCGGCCATGGCGACGATGCAAAGGGCGAGGACGGCTCGGCGCATGCGCCAACTCGGTATAGCGCTATTCGGCGCCCGCGTCGGGAGCGGCGGAGGAAGATGGCAGCGCCGAGGGAACGTGGTGACGAAGGTGGCCGTGGGGCGGAGCGATGCTCGACGAGAACGCGCTCGCCGCGGACTTCAGCGGCGCGCCGTTGTTCTCGTGCGGCTCGTTTCGTCCGAGCAGGAAGAGGAACGCGATGACGAGCAGCGCACCGAGGACGAAGAGGTTCTGCCAACGCCGCGTCGCGCGCGGGACGATGCTTGCAGAGTGCATCGAAATCGTCGGGAAGCCGCTCGAGACGCGCACGTCGATCGCGGAGCCGAGCGCGTCGCCGAACGCGCGGCAAGTCGGGTACCGGAGCGTCGGCTCCTTCTGGAACGCGCGACGAAAGACGCCCTCGGCGCGCGTGAGCATCAGCTTCTCGCGGTAGTCGGTGTCCTCGGTCGCGAGCGGCGGAGGCTCGTCGTTGACGATCGCGGAGGCGACGGCGACGACGTCCTCGCCGGAGAACGCGCGCTTGCCGGAGAGCGCCTCGTAGAGCGTCGCGGCGAGCGAGAACTGATCCGAGCGCGGCGAGAACGTCGCGGACGAGCCGAGCGTCTCGGGCGCGGCGTAGCCGATCGTCCCGAACGTCATGCCGGCGCTCGTGAGCGTCGAGTCCGGGATTCGCGCGAGGCCGAAATCGGTGAGCACCGCGCCCGTCGACGAGCAGATGACGTTCTCGGGCTTCACGTCGCGGTGGATGATGCCCGCCTCGTGCGCGGTCGTGAGCCCCGCGCCGAGCTCCATCGCGATGCGCGCGATCTCGAGCGGCGGGATCGAGCCGCTCGCGATGCGCTCGCGCAGCGTCGGCCCCTGCACGTACTCGAACACCAGAAAGAGACCGACGTCGTCGGCCTCTCCCATGTCGTGCAGCGTGACGAGGTTCGGGTGGCGCACCGTCGCGGCCGCGCGCGCCTCGTTGCGCATGCGCGCGACGAGCTTCTGCTTCACGTCGGGCGGCAGGCCGAGATCGTCGCGCAGGACCTTGATCGCGACCTCGCGCCCGAGGACCGGGTCCATCGCGAGGAAGACGCGGCCCATGCCGCCCTCTCCGAGGAGGCGCACGACCTCGTAGCGTCCGATCGTCTTCGGGCCGTCACTCATGCGGATTGAAGCAAGCGACGCTGTGGCCGGCGGCCTGTGTCTCGGTCAGCGTCGGCGTGTCCTTGTCGCATTTCCCCGCGATGACGCGCGGGCACCGCGGGTGAAACGAGCACCCCGCGGGAGGATCGATGGGCGAGGGGAGATCGCCCTCGAGCAAGACGCGGAGCCGCTTCCGCTTCGGATCCGGCACGGGCGCGGCCGCGAGGAGCGCGCGCGTGTACGGGTGGCGCGGATTTTCGTAGAGCGCCGCCGCAGGCGCCTGCTCGACGATGCGCCCGAGGTACATCACCGCGACGCGGTGGCTCACGTGCTCGACCACCTTGAGGTCGTGCGAGATGAACAAGTACGAGAGGCCCATCGACTCTTGCAGCTCGAGCAGGAGGTTGACGATCTGAGCCTGGATCGACACGTCGAGCGCGCTGATCGGCTCGTCGCAGACGATGAAGTCCGGTTTGACGGCGAGGGCGCGCGCGATGCCGATGCGCTGGCGCTGGCCGCCCGAGAACTCGTGCGGGTAGCGATCGATGTGCTCGGGGCGAAGGCCGACGCGCTTGAGGAGATCGGCGATCATCTCCTCTTCTTCGCGGCGGTTCTTCGCCAGATCGAAGACGCGGATCGCTTCGCCGACGATCTCGCGCACGGTCATGCGCGGGTTCAGGCTCGAGTATGGATCCTGGAAGATGATCTGCATGCGCCTTCGGATCGGGCGCATTTCGGCGTGGCTCAGCGGGAGGAGATCTTTTCCGTCGAAGACGACGCGTCCGAACGTCGGCTCGATGAGGCGCAAGATGCAGCGTCCGAGCGTGCTCTTGCCGCAGCCGCTCTCGCCGACGAGGCCGAGCGTCTCGCCGCGGCGCACGCGCAGGCTCACGTCCTCGACGGCGCGTAGGTATTTCGTGTTCCGTCCGAGGAGGCCGCGCTCGACCGCGAAGTACTTCGTGAGCTTGTCGGTCGCGACGAGCGTTCGCGGACGCTTCTCGGGTACGACCGACGGCGAAGGCTCGCGCGACTCGGGCAGCGTTCCGCTCGACGGGATCGGCTCGGGAGACTTCACGCCGTCACCTCTTTCGCCGTGCCCTTCGGGCCGTCGGCCGCGCCGTCGGCGCGGACCTCGGACGCGCGAATGCACCGCGAGAAGTGGCCGGGCTCCACTTCATCGAGCGCGGGCTCGGCCTTGCGGCACGCGTCGATCACCATCGAGCAGCGATCGGCGAAGCGGCACCCCGGCGGGAGCTCGCGGAGATCGGGGACCATGCCTTCGATCGTCGGGAGGCGTTTTCGCTCGCCGCCCTTCTTCGGCACGGGGATGCTCCCGAGGAGACCCTTCGTGTACGGATGGCGCGGCGACTCGAAGATCTCCTTCACGGGCGCGCGCTCGACGACGCGACCCGCGTACATCACGACGACGTCCTTCGCGTACTCGGCGATCACGCCGAGATCGTGCGTGATGAGGACCACGGCCATGCCGAGCTGCTCCTGGAGCTTCTTGAGGAGCTCGAGGATCTGCGCCTGGATCGTCACGTCGAGCGCGGTGGTCGGCTCGTCGGCGATGAGGAGCTTCGGGCGGCACGCGAGCGCCATCGCGATCATCACGCGCTGGCGCATGCCGCCCGAGAGCTGGTGTGGGTAAGCGTCGACGTTCGACTCGGGCGACGGGATGCCGACGAGCTTGAGCATCTCGATCGCGTGCGCGCGCGCCTCGCTGCGCCCCTTCTTCTGGTGCATGCGGATCGCTTCGACGATTTGCGCGCCCACCGTGTAGACGGGGTTCAGGCTCGTCATCGGCTCCTGGAAGATCATCGAGACGGTGTTGCCGCGGATGCCCTGCATCGCGCGCTCGCTGAGCCCGAGGAGGTTCTTTCCGTCGAGCTCGATCGAGCCGCTGTCGACGCGGCCTGCGGGCTCGGGCAAGAGGCGCATGATCGAAAGCGCGGTCACGCTCTTGCCGCAGCCGCTCTCGCCGACGATGCCGAGCGTCGCGCCCGCGTCGACCTCGAACGAGGCCTCGTCGACCGCGCGAAGGACTCCTTCGTCGGTCCGAAAGCTCGTCACGAGATCGGTCACCCGAAGCAGCATCGAAGAGACAGACTTCGTAACACGAATCGTCTATCGTTGCGCCGCCCCATGAAACCCAGCGGTTTCCTCGTTCTTGCGGCGGTGCTCGTGCCGCTCGCTTGTGTCGAGCGCGACCGTCTGTGCGCGAGCACGACCGAGTGCGGGACGACGAGCGCGTGCATCGCGGGGCGCTGCCAGCCGACGCTCAAGGACGACGCTGGCCGAACCATTCCACCGATGATCGCGTCGCCCCAAGTGCGTCGCGTCATCGCGTCGCCGGTCGACGTGGCGTACGTGAGCACGAGCCGCTCGGACCCCGCGGATCTTCCGCCCGTGCTCGTGCTCGGCCGCTCGGGAGACGGCGCGCGCCTCCTCCTTCGCTTCGCGGTGCCCATCGCGGAAGAAGAGAGCGTCGTCGAGGCGTACGTCTTGCTCGACCGCGCCGACGTGGTCGAGGGCGATCCGAACCCCATCTCGCTCCACGCCGCCCGGATCATCGACGCCTGGGACGGACGATCCATCTCCTACGCGCGCCAACCTCGCTGGGAGGAGACCGGCTCGCCGGGCGCGATCGTGAGCGGCACCGGGCGCCCGCTCGTTCGCGTCGATGTGCGCGATTTGGTGACGCATTGGAAGCAGCGGGACCCGCGGGACCAGGGCATCGTGATCCTCTCGGACGACACCTCCCGTACCGGAATGGCCTTTGCAGCCGCCTCGTCCGTGGTCGACGAAGGCCCCACATCCATGCTCGGCACCGTGACGGACGAAGCACGGTCGTCGTGGGCGGCCGCGCCGCCTCGGCTGGAGCTATACTTGCGCTCCGGGCCGCGTGACTCGCACTTGAATCTCCCGGCGTTTGGCTCGTCCAACGAGTCGACGGACGCCGGAAAACCCGACGCGAGCACCCTTCCCAGGCCCGCAATCCCCAAGAAATAAGGCAATCAAGGAGACCATGGCGATGCGCTCGAAATTCCTGATGTTCACTCTCGTCGGCGGCGTCGTGCTTTGCGCGAGCGCGGCGAACGCGGATCCGGTGGCCAAGGGCAACAACTTCGTCGTCAACGCGACGGCGTCTTCGTGCGCCGCGAACGCGGAGTGCAAGATCGACTTGCGCCTCGAGGCGCAAAACGCCTTCCACGTGAACAAGGAGTATCCCGTACAAGTTCAAGGCGACGGCCGCGAACGGGATCACGTTCCTCGGCAAGGACTCGGCGGGAGCCGACACGTTCTCGAAGAACGCCGGCGACTTCACGCTCGACGCAGGCAACGAGAAGGTCGGCACGATGACCCTCAAGTTCAAGTCGGCGAACAAAGGCAACGTGAGCATCTCCGGCGTCTTCAAGCTGAGCGTCTGCTCGGCGCAGAATTGCCAGATGGAATCCGCGAGCGTGACGGTGCCCGTGACCGTTCGCTGAGCTCAGTTCGTCGAACGTAACGCCACAGCACGTCGTTCAAGGCGCCAGGGCGCGCGCGCGGACCGAACACGAGCGCGAGCGCCTTCTGCGCGCAGTCCGCTGGCGCGTGGCGATCGAGCGACACGGCTGCATGCCGCACGGCGTCCAATGCGAGACCCATTTCGGCGAAAGCAGCCGCGAGGTCGACGTGCGCCGCAGCGTCAGCGTGTGTGAGCGTCTCGTCGATCCGCTCCTTGAATGTCGCGAAGGTGCGCTCCTCGTAGGAATCATGGCGCGTCGGCGGAATGCGTTGTCCCCACAAGATCGCAAACGAACGAGTCCGTCGCCTCTTCGAGAAGACGACCGATTCGATCTGCGCATGCGCGACAGACCGCGACCCCTCGCTCCGGAAGCTCGAGCGAATCGGCCACGATGGTGGCGCAGACGGAGCAACGCATGGCACCCACAGCGTAGCGCTGCGAGTCGATTGCGCGAAAAGCTTGTCAAGGTGAACAGTCGCTCGACCCGCGAACCCGCTAAAAAAGCGCGGCACCGAGTTGCAGTCGGCTCAGCTCCTGATATATCTGCCCCTAATCAAATGCGCCGTAGCGCTCAACTCCAACTGCGCTTCTCGCGCGGGCGCGGCGGACCCCGCGAAGGCGCGGGCCGTCCAGCGGGCCATCGGCGGACGGTGCCGCACCGCACGCGGCCCGAGCACCGCGCGCGCTTCCCGCTGCACGTCACGATGCGCGCGCGGGCCGGGTTGCCCCCGCTGCGCGAAGAGGTGCTCGCGGACGCCACCCGCCGCGCGATCGCGGCGTCGTCTCGGGAAGCGTTCCGCGTCGTCCACTTCTCGATCCAGTCCAATCACCTCCACTTCATCGTCGAAGCGCACGACAAAGAGGCGCTCGCGCGCGGCATGCAGGGGCTCAACATTCGTCTCGCGCGCGCGATCAACGGCACGCTGCGCGCGCGCGGCCGCGTGTGGCGCGAGCGGTATCACGGGCGCGAGCTGCGGACGCCGCGCGCGGTTCGCAACGCCCTCGTTTACGTGCTCATGAACGCGAAAAAACATGGGCACGTGCGCGTAGGTGTCGACGCTCTCTCGTCTGCCGCTTGGTTCGATGGGTTCGTCGAGCGGCTGCCTCGGCCGACGGCGCCCTCGCCGGTGCGCGCGCCGAGGACGTGGCTCGCGGGCGTCGGTTGGCGAAGGCGCGGGCTCATTCGTCTCGACGAACGACCGCGCGCGCCGGAGTAAGCCGTTCTCAGCGCGGCAAGGCAGTGTAGTGCGCGCGCATTCGTGGCACACTGATTGAGATGCCGGAAGACAAAGCGCTCCTCGCCGAGATCGAGTCCATCGCGGACGAGGTCGAGCGTCGGTTCTCGAGCGGGCGGCTCCTCCTCTCGTTCACCGAGTACCTCGACCTCTTCGCGCAGGACCCGTCCGGCAGACGCGCGACGCGAGCCGCTACCTGCGCGATTGTTCGATCACTTCGGCACGACGCAGGTCGAGTACCCGTGGGGCAAGTTCACGCGCTTCAACCTGTTCGACCTCCCGTGGGAGAAGACGCGACAGCGCGGCGGCTCCCGCGCGGCGCGCTCATCGGACAAGAGGCGCGTGCAGGGCGAGATTTACCGCGCGCTCTCGAACTTCGCGCGCGAGGGCAGGCCGAACCGGCTCTCCTCCTCCACGGGCCGAACGGCTCGGCGAAGAGCACGCTCGTCGCGCTGCTTCATGCGCGCGATGGAGAACTACTCGCACGCTCGACGAAGGCGCGCTCTACCGGTTCCACTGGGTCTTCCCGTCGCAGAAGACGATGCGCGGCTCGCTCGGCTTCGGTCGCGCGAGGCCGCCGTCGACGCGCGCCGACTCGACGACCTACGCGCACCTCGCCGACGACCAGATCGACGCGAAGCTCGCTCTCGAGGTGCGCGACCACCCGCTCTTCCTCATCCCCGTCGAGGAGCGGCGGCAGCTCCTCGAGCGCAGCTACAGCCGCGCGAAGAAGACGGCGAAGAGCCCGAGCCGCCGCCCGACTGGATCTTGCGCGGGCAGCTCTCGCACAAGAGCCAGCAGGTCTTCGAGGCGCTCCTCGCCTCGTACCACGGCTCGTACGCCGAGGTGCTGAAGCACGTGCAGGTCGAGCGCTACTTCATCTCGCAGCGCTATCGCGTCGGCGCGGTCACGGTCGGCCCGCAGATGAGCGTCGACGCGGGCGAGCGGCAGATCACCGCGGACCGCTCGCTCGCCGCGCTGCCGCCGTCGCTCCAGGCGATCACGCTCTACGAGGCGAAGGGCGAGCTCGTCGACGCGGCGGGCGGCATCCTCGAGTTCAGCGATCTGCTCAAGCGGCCGCTCGACGCGTTCAAGTACCTCCAGCTCTCGATCGAGACCGGCGAGGTGTCGCTCACGCAGCAGAACGTGCACCTCAACTGCGTGATGATCGGCGAGCGCGAACGAGGTCCACCTCGACGCGTTCCGCGAGCACCCCGAGTTCGCGAGCTTCCGCGGGCGACTCGAGCTGATCCGCACGCCGTACCTGCTCACTACGCGCGAGCGAGCAGCGCGATCTACGACGCGCACGATCGCGCCGCAGGTGCGCGCGCCACGTCGCGCCGCACGCGACGCGAGATCGCCGCGATGTTCGCGGTGCTCACGCGCATGCGCAAGCCGAGCCCGGACCGGTACGCGCGCGCGCTCGGCGCCGCGCGTCTCGGGCGCTCACCGCCGCTCGAGAAGATGGACCTCTACGCGCACGGGCGCGCGCCCGAGCGGCTCGAGCCCGACGCGCAGAAGCTCCTCCGCGCGAACATCGAGCTGATCTACGAGCGAGAGCGACGCGTACCCGATCTACGAGGGCCGCATCGGCGCGTCGCCCGCGCGAGATGCGCGTCGCGCTGCTCGACGCGGCGCAGTCGCCGAACTACCAGTGCCTCTCGCCGCTCGCGGTGCTCGACGAGCTCGAGCAGCTCTGCCAGCGCACGCACCGAGTTCGAGTGGCTCCAGCAGGATCCGCTCGCCGGCGGCTACCACGACACGAAGCAGTTCCGCGAGTCGCTCCGGCGCGCCTGCTCGACGACTGGGAGCACGAGCTCTACGCGTCGAGCGGCCTCGTCGACGAGCACGCAGTACGCCGAGCTCTTCGAGCGCTACGTGCAGCACGTGAGCGTGTGGGTGAAGAAGGAGCGCATCCGCAACAAGGTCACCGGCGAGTACGAAGAGCCCGACGAGAAGCATGATGCACGAGGTCGAGAGGCTCCTCGACACGAAGGGCGAGGCGAGCGAGGCGCGCCAGGCAGATGATCAGCGCGATCGCCGCGTGGGCGATCGACCATCCGGGCGCGAAGGTCGACACGGCGCACGGTGTTCCCGCATTTCCTCAAGCGCATGCGCGAGGCGATCTACGACGGCAAGCGGCCGGCGGTCGCGGGGCTCGCGCGAGACGTCGTGCTGCTCGTGCGCGACGAGGGCGTCGGGGCTCGACGACGAGCGCAAGAAGAACGCGCAGAAGTGCGTCGACGAGCTCACGGCGCGCTACGGGTACTGCCCGCACTGCGCGGCCGACGCGGCGAGCGCGACGCTCCGCCGGCGCTTCGGCGATCTCGTGGTTTGAGTGAGGGCATCAGTCTGCCGCGAGAGGTTCGCGCGCTCGCTCTACCCGCGATCGCGCACTCGCTCCTGCAGACGCTCGTCTTCGTCGTGGACCGCGCGATGCTCGGCCACCACGACGCCTCGTCGCTCGCGGCGATGCAGCTCGCGGGGCCGATCGAGTGGAGCGTGTGGTCCATCTTCCTCGCGTTCGAGGTCGGCACGGTCGCCACCATCGGGCGGCTCGTCGGCGAGAAGGATCGCGCGGGCGCACGGAGCGCGCTCTTCGTGTCGCTCGCGTACGCTGCGCTCGCGGGCGCGGTCGTCGCGCTCCTCACGCCGCTGCTCCTCGCCGCGCTCCCGCTCGCGGCCAGCAGCGCCAGCAAGGAAGTGCTCGCGGGCGCGCGGAGCTACCTCGTCGTCACGCTCGGCGCTTCGCCCGCGATCTTCGTGTCGTCGGTCGCGACGGCGTCGCTCCAGGCCGGCGGAAACACGCGCGCGCCGCTCGCGATCGCGATCGTGGTGAACGCGCTGCACGTCGGCGCGAACTACTTGCTCATTCCGGTGCTCGGCATGCGCGGGTGCGCGATCAGCACCGCGGGCACGTTCACGCTCGAGGCGATCCTCGGCCTGGTCGTGCTCTCGCGCGCAGGCATTCCGGTCTCGCTGCGGTCGGAGGGCGCGGCGAGAGGGCGACGACGCGAGGCCGGCTCCGCGACATCGTGCGCATCGGTTGGCCTTCGCTCCTCGAGCGCGTGCTCTACCACGCGGGTTTTCTCGGTTACGTCGCGATCATCGGGCGCCTCGGCGACACGGTCATGGCGGGCAATCAGGCGCTCATCAGCGTCGAGTCGATCTGCTTCATGTCGGCCGACGGCTTCGGCATCGCGGCCGCATCGCTCGTCGCGCAGAAGCTCGGCGCGCAAAACGCCTCCGACGCCAAGCGGGCCACGCGCATCGCAGCACGCGACGCGGCGCTCCTGCTCACCGTGTTCGGCGTCGTCGTGCTCGCGCTTCGTCGATTCATCTTGCCCGTGTTCGCCAAGGACGCTGCGGTCATCGACGTGGGCCTCTCGGCGGTGCCCGTGCTCGCGATCGCGCAGCCCTTCATGGGCACCGCGATCGTCACGGGACAGGCGCTCCGCGGCGCGGGCCGGACGCGAACGGCGCTCCTGATCAGCCTCGCGGGCGCCGTGTGCGTGAGGCTCGCGTGCACGTGGCTCTTTGCCATCGAGCTCGGACTCGGCCTGCCCGGCGTGTGGATGGGCTCGACCTGCGACTGGATCGTCCGCGCCGCGCTGACGATCGTAGCAAGTCGCCACATCGATCAACGTTGATCGCGCCGGCACAGTGCGCACGTTGAAGGCATGAATCCCTTCACGATCGTCGTCGCCGACGAGGCGACCCGCGCCGGGGGCAACGCCTTCGACGAGGCGGCGCGTGTCGCGGAGAGGATCCCGCTCGCAGCGCTCCACGCGGTCTACTTGCTCAGGCAGATGGGCTCGCTCGCGCACCTCGAAGACATCGCGAAGAGCCTGCGGTCCGATACGACGGGACGCGCGGCGTCGCTCGGCATCCACGAGCGCCTGATGGGCGTTCACGTCCGCACGGGCAGTCCCGTCGAAGCGATCGTGAGCGTCGCGCGCGAGCTCGGCGCGGACCTCGTCGTCGTCGGCGAGAGCGATCGCCGCTTCGGCGGGCTCTTGCGGCGCTCGGTGATCGACAAGATGCGCCTCGAGCTCGCGTGCCCCGTCGTGCTCGCGAAGGCGCTCGGCGGTCCCTCGCCAGAAATAGAGCCCGCGTGTCAGGCGTGCGAGCTCGCGCGCGCGCAGAGCAGCGGCACCGTGTGGTGGTGCGACACGCACCGAAAGCCGCGCGTGCATTACCGGCACCGCTTGATTACGGCGCTTTAGGCTTCCCCATCGTCAGCGCCGTGACCCACACGATCATCCGGCGCGGCATGAAGCGCAGGAGAAACATCGAGAGCGTGGTTGATGAATGCCTGCGACGATGTTGCGGCGCCCGCGCGAAGAGCGCTCGGAGCCCGATGTTCGCGCAGTCCTCGGCGGACATGAACGTCGCGCGGAACACCTTCGGGCAGCTCGTGGCCCGCGGCCTGGTGGAACTCGGTGAGCGTGCCGCCCGGGCACAAGCTGCAGACGCGCACCGGCGTGTCTTTGAGCTCGAAGGCGATCGCCTCGGTGAAATCGCGCACGAACGCCTTTCCCGCGGAGTACGTCGCGTACGTCGGGCTCGGCGTGTACGCGCCGATCGACGAGACGTTCAAGACGTGCCCGCGCCCGCGCGAGACCATCGCGCGCACGAAGCGATGGGTGAGCTCCGTGAGCGAGACGACGTTGAGCTGGATTTGCTTCGCGATGCGCTCCCACGGCGTGTCGACGAAATTCTGGTGGAGACCGCCGCCCGCGTTGTTCACGAGCACGTCGACCTTGCGCCCAGCGCCTTCGGTCTCGCTCCAGAGCTTCTCGGGCGCGCCGGGCTCCGAGAGGTCGAGCGCGACGACTTGGACGCTGCACGCCGTGCTCTTGCCTCGAGCTCCTTCGCGAGCGCGTCGAGGTTCTCCTTGCGGCGCGCCGTGATGACGAGGTCCGCGCCGCGCTCCGCGAGGAGACGCGCGAACGCCGCGCCGAGCCCGCTGGACGCGCCCGTGACGAGCGCGGTCTGACCTTTCAAATCGTTCGTCATCGTTCGAAGCTCTCGAGCTCTTCGCGCGCGGAGCGTACGCCGAAGAGGCGCCCGTCGCCGAGGATCGGCCCGAGGCACACGCTCGCGATCGCCGCGGCGAGGACGAGCGCGTCGCGGTCCTTCGGGCCCTCGCGCTCGACGAGCCACACGACGCCGCAGCGACGCTCGGCGAGATCGTAGAGCCCGCCGCCTTTGTCGGCGGCGATGGCGTCCCGCAGATCCTGCTCGAGGCGCTCGCGCCCGAAGACCACGCGCTCTCGGCCCGCGATCGTGAGCCGCGTCGCGTTGCCTTCGACCGCTCCGAGGTCGATCGCGGTGTCGAAGAACTGCCGCGCGTTGTGCTGCCACTCGTGGAACGCGAGCCGCGGGACGTGACCTTGCGCGAAGACGAGCCACGCGTCGCGAGGGGACTCGATCATGTGAAGCTCCTTCCGAGGCGACGCTCGGCGTTCTTGCGGAGGATGGGAGCGAGCTCTTCGAGCGTCGTATTTCGCAGCTCCGCGACGCGCTTCGCGGTGTGGACGACGTACGCGGGCTCGCACGGCTTGCCGCGCATCGGCACCGGACGCGAGGTACGGGCTGTCGGTCTCGACGTGGATGCGATCGACGGGCGCGCTCGCGGCGACCGCGGCGACGTCCTTCGCGCTCTTGAACGTGACGATGCCCGAGAACGAAATGTCGAAGCCGAGCTCGAGCGCGCGCCGCGCGAACTTCTCGTCCTCGCTGAAGCAGTGGATGATGCCGCCGACCTCGCGCGCGCCTTCGCCATCGAGGATCGAGAGCGTGTCCTCGGGGGCCTCGCGCGTGTGGACGACGATGGGCTTTCCGAGGTCGCGCGCGAGCCGAACGAGCCGCGCGAAGACCGCGCGTTGGACGTCGCGCGGGGAGTGGTCGTAGTGATAATCGAGCCCGATCTCGCCGATCGCGGCGACGGCTTCGCGCGCGCCAAGCGCCCGAAGCTCCGCCTCAGCCGCGTCGTCGAGCGTGGTCGCGTCGTGCGGATGAACGCCCACGGCCGCCGCGATCGCGCGCGGATTCGCCTCGGCGAGCGAAACCGCCGCGCGCGCTGGGGCGAGTGTACGTCCGACGCCCACCACCATGAACGCGCTGACCCCAGCCGCACGGGCTCGATCGAGGACGGCGCCCGGCCCCTCGGGGAAATATTGCTCGTCGAGGTGGCAATGCGTATCGACGAGCGCGCTGTCGGCACCAAGCTTCATGGGGTTTCGAGCGTATAATAATGACGAATGACCGACTCGCGGTCGCATGATCGAGCCGAGCGTGTCCGGCGGGTGAGCCTGACGTGGATGGCCTCGCTCGGCGTACACGGCCTCCTCATCGGCGTCATCACGCTCGTCGCGGTCGCGAACCTGAGGCGGCAACACGAAGACGATGAGCGGCGCCGCGCGCAGATCGCCGAGGAGCCGATCGCGATCGAGCTGCCGGTCGCGATGGACGGCACGGCCGTGTCGCAGGTCATCGTGAACCGCGTGGGCGAGGAGCCCGTCGTCACGGGCGGCGCAACGGTCGAGCGCATCGACACGGGCCACCCCGGTCACGGCGGGGACGTGACCTCGCGGCGCGCGACGCACCTCAGCGATCGCGACGAGAACCTTCACCTCACGCCCGACTCGATCAGCCACCTCGATCGCGACCAGATGCAGCGCATTCGCAGCAACGCCTCGCGCGCGAGCTGGGAAGACCGGCGCATGACGACGCACCCGATGGAGCTCACGTTCATCGTGAGCGGCAAGGGGACGCTCGAGCAGCGCCGGCCGCTCGCGCAGACGAACCCGAGCCGCGGCGCGCGCAAATCGGCCGACGCGCTCGGTCCAGGGAAGCACGCTCGGGACCAACCTCGATCTCCTCGGCGACCAGCGCGCGTCGCGACGCGATGTCGGCAGCGATCGCGAAGGCTCGCCCGAGTCGGCGTCCGGCCTCGGCCTCCACGACGGACGCGCGGGCGAAGATCACCGAGAGAGCGCGGACGCGATGCACGCGCGCCCCGAGCTCCCGCAAGGCCCCGTGGCGGTCGCCGCGACGATCGTCGATCGCCCGCGCGACAACGTCAGCAGCGATCAAGACGTGGCGACCGCGCTCCGCTCGCTCGTTCACGGCAGCTACGCGGGCGGTGCGGACGGCGACGGGCGCGGCGGCGCGGGCGGCGGAGGCCTCTCCGGCGCCGATGGCGTCTCCGGCGCCGGCTCGCACCCGCAGCCGCTCGGCGTGAGCGACGGCGAGATCTACGATCTCGAGACGACCGATCCGCGCCTGCTCCCGTATTTCCGGCGCATGAAGTCGAAGATCGATCCGCTCTGGCAGAACGCGTTCCCGCGGAGCGCGATCCTCGAGCTCAAGCAGGGCACGGTCATCCTCGAGTTCATCGTGAACAAGGACGGCACGGCGCGCGTCCTCTGGCCGCCGGCGCGCCCGAGCGGCATCGGCGAGTTCGACCGAAACTGCGCCGAGGCCATCCGCCGCGCGATGCCCTTCGAGCCGATCCCCGCGTCGCTAGGCGTGAGCTCGCTCCATGTTCGCGCGCCGTTCATCGCGAACAATTTCGTCGTGAAGTAGTCAAAACCACGCGGTCGCGCCGAGCGTGATCGTGTCTTGCCCCGCTGCGTTCGGGATCCAGTTGCCGCTCGCGTCTTGCGGGACCTGGCCCGCGAAGTAGATCGGCGCCTGCGAGACGTCGTGGCGGTACTCGAGCCGCACGGAGAGGTTGTCCTTCGCGCGGAGCTCGATCGTGCCCGTGCCCGACGACACCCACTTCGATCCGCCCCAGAAGAGCGGCGTCGCGCTGCCCTGCGCGTTCGACGCGACCTGCTCGTAGAACGCGTCGGCGCGTCCGCACACGAACAGCCACGGCAAGATCCGCAAGCGCAGGTACACCGCGCCGGCGGCCCACGCGGAGGTGCCGAACGCGTTCGGCTCGAAGCCCCAGTCGAAGTGGAAGAGCGTCTGCAGCCACGGGCGCGGGTAGAACGCGACGTACGAGTCGAAGAGGTTCCGCCACGCGCGCCCCTCCGGCGCGCCTTGCGGCCGCTCGACGCCGCCGAAGTAGACCGCGTTGAACGTGAACTTCTCGGGCACCGCGTAACTGATCTGCGCGGCGGGGGAGAGCTCGACGTTCTGATCGAGCGC
Organism: uncultured delta proteobacterium; assembly: GCA_963839305.1. Classification (GTDB taxonomy): domain Bacteria; phylum Myxococcota_A; class Polyangia; order Polyangiales; family Polyangiaceae; genus DASXHD01. Next base: position 1,614,453 of record CAWIUL010000010.1, on the reverse strand, counting down.
GTCGTTCCAGCCGTTGTAGAGCTGCAGCGATACCGTCGTGCGCTCGCTGAGCGGGTACGTCGCGCGCACGCCCGTGTGATAAAAGGGCAGCCCGAAGAACAAGTTGGAGCGCGAGTAGTTCCAGCTGTCCTTCACGGCCATCGACTCGGGGCCGATTGGCGAGAGGAATATACCGGCGTCGACCGTGAGCCCGCGCCCGATCGGCGCGACGTACGCGAGGTTCGCCTGCTGGATGTACTGCCAGATCTGCGGGCCTGACGGCCCCGCACCCGGCGTCGCCTTCCACACGGGCTCTGCCTGGTAGTACGTGTCGGGCGTGAGGCCGACCTGCAACGCGACGCGCGCGCTCACCGGGCCGAGAGAGCCCTTCACGTCGATCACGGCGTTGTCGATCGCGAAGATGTTGTGGCGGTTGTCGAAGCCGCGATAGTTCGTGATGAAGTTCGAGGGCTGGTTGAAGTTCCAGGAGTAGAACGCCTCGACGTACCCCGCGAATGTGATGGTGGCCTTCGTGCTCGGCCGCACGTCCCCCTCGGAGAGGTTCGCGATGGGCTCCTCGGCGAGCGCGCGCTGCGCGGTCATCACGACGGCGAGTGCAGCGAGCGCTCTTCTCAAGGTGTTCGGTGCCGGAGGAGGGAGTCGAACCCCCGACCTAGCGCGTATGAAACGCCCGCTCTAACCAACTGAGCTACTCCGGCAGGGTCGAAGGGCGCGCAGTATGAACGCTCGCTTCGATTCCGTAAAGACGTTCGTCACGCGCCTTGCTGACGACGCCGCGCGAGGGCCAGTCCGAGCGCGATCGCGGCTAGAAATAGGCCGGTTGGTGACGTTCGCGTGGCGGTGAGGTCGCACGTGCAGCCGCTCACGTCGTAGGTCGGCGGCGGCGCGGGCGGCGCGCAGTTGGGCGGCGTCGCGGCGCGCTTGAGGACGCCTTGGTCGAGCGGGTGCGCGTACGAGCCGGTGTTCTGGTTGTCGTGGTGGAACGACGCCCACTGGATCACGCCGTCGGGCGTGCCTTTCGTCTGCCACGCGAAGAGGAAGCCCTCGCGCGTCGACGTCAAGACGTCGAGCGATCCGTTGCCGTCGATGTCGCCGATCGCGGGTCCGCCGGTCATCCACCCGTTCGTGAACTTCGGCCAGCCTTGCGGCTCGGCTCCGCATGCGTCGACAGCGTGGAGGAAATAGACGCCCGAGCCGACGATGATCTCGGGGTAGCCGTCCCCGTTCAGATCGGCGACCGACGGCATCGTGAGGAACTGAAAGTCCTCGATGGGGTAGGGCATGCCGTCGAGCATCTTGCCGGTGCTGCCGCTCCACGCGCCGATGAGGAACTGGGAGCGCTTCGGGATGCCGGTGCCGGAGAGCGTCCCGAGCAGGCTGAGCGAGCCGCCCGTCATGATCGCGTCCGGCACGCCGTCCTGATCGAGATCGCCCACCGAGGGCTGCGCGAGGATCGGGAACATCGTGTCGGGCGCGAACGCGAGCGAGTACTTGCCGAAGATGCTCGTCGGGTCGAAGCCCGGCTTGAGCGTCTTGCCCGACGGGTCGTTGACGTCGACGTGGTTCGTCGGCACCTGGTTCGTCGGGTCGTTGAAGTTGCTCTGCGCGCCGGGGTCGGCCTTCACGACGATCGGCGGCGCGCCGTTGCCCATCACGCCGATCTCCTCGACGCCGTCGCCGTCGAAGTCCGCCGCGAACTCGGACGCGGGGACGCCGGTGCCGACGACGGGGAAGAGCTTGAACGAAGCGCGGATCCACGGCCAGTTCGGGAGGAACGGCCCGTCTTGTTGCGGGTTCGGCGTGTTCGTGCCGCGGCCGTCGATCGCGAAGATCGGGCCTGCCGCGTCGCCGCCGCCGACGGTCTCGTTCGAGCTCACGACGACGTCGGGGATCCCATCCTTGTTGAGGTCGGTGAGCGTCGGCGTCGACATGAGCCGGTCCATCTTCGCCGCGCGCGAGGTGTGCACGCGCACGGGCCAGCCCGCGATCGGCGTGCCGTCGAATTTCCAGACGTAGACGTTCGCGTCGAACGCGGCTTGGATGACGTCGAGCTTGCCGTCCTTGTCGATGTCGGCGAGGACGGGCGCCGCGTATGTGCCGCGCGAGAGCGCGTGGTAGAGATCCATGCAGTCGCCCGTCGGCTTGGGCTTGGACGGATCGAGCGGGCACGACGGGACGAGCGGCAAACGCACGGGCCAGCCAGCGAGCAGCGTGCCGTCGTGCTTCCAGACGTAGACGGTGCCGTCCCACGTCGAAGCGACGATCTCGGGCTTGCCGTCGCCGTCGAGATCGCCGATCGCCGTGGCAGCGAGGATCGGCTCGCGCGCGATGTCGGGGTCGATCGTGCCGCTCGACGACTTCTGATAACCGGGCGCCTTGAGGTACGACGGCACCGCCGGGTCCGTGATCGCCGGGTTGAGCCCGTCGATGAGCGCGGTGCGCACGGGGAAGCCGGTCACTTCGCTCGGGACGCCGGTGCGCATCGTGTAGACGTGAAGCGTGCCGTCGCTCGCCGCGAAGACGATGTCGCGGATGCCGTCGCCGTCGATGTCCGCGAGCTTCACCGAGCCCTCGCCGGACGTGCCGAGGTCGATCGGGAAGCCCGGCAGGAGATCCGGATCGCCACCGTTCTTGTCGTTGATGATCGCGATCGTGCGGCGCGCCTCGCCCGCTTGATCGAACCCGCCGTAGTGCGCGACCGCGCGCACGCGGAGCGTCACGGTCTTGTCGTTCGGCCCCCAGCAGAACTTGCCCGCGGCGGTGTCACGGCACGTCGGCTGCGAGTCGGGATCCGGCGAGTGCGCAGTGTCGATCGAGCGCGGATCGAACGTCGCGAGCGGGGCGTTCGCGCCGCCGCTCACCGTGGAGCTCGGCACGTTGTTCACCTGCGCGATGAGCGGCTGGAACTGGTTGTTGTCGGGCTCGACGCCGGGCGCCCACTCGACGACGTAGTCGTACGACTTCGCGCGCTTCGCGGCGACCGTGCCCATGATCGCGATCGGACCGCTCGTGCGCGACGCGTAGATCGGCTGGTACCAAGTGGGCGAGACGACGTCGACCTCGGGCGGGATGTGCCCTTGCTGCACCATCGTGACCGCCTTGAAGGCGTTCATGCGGCCGTAGTTGAAGCGCTGATCCCACCCCGCCTTGCTCTCGTAGAACGGCGGAAGGCCCGTGTTCGGGTCGATCGTCTGCGACTCGGGCACGTTGATGTCGTCCGCGCTCTGCTTGAGGATCTGCATCACCTCTTCGGCGCTGAGCTGGAGCGGCTGCTGGAGCGAGAGGGCCTCCGAGTACACGAGCCCCGCGATGCCCGCGGTGCGCCCCGTGGCCTCGCTCGCGCAGCTCGTTCCGCTCACGCTGAGCGCGGAGTGTCCGCCGTAGTTGGTGCACGAGTCGAACGCGAGGAACGTCGTCGAGTTGTGGTAGCTGTCGCCGTTGAAGCGAACCGTGTGCACCGGGAGCGTGTGGTTCCACGTCGCGGGCATGTTGTGGTGGCGCGAGTTCTCGTCGGCCATGCTCGCGTCGATCATGACGCCCTTCGAGTACGCGTAGTCGATCGCCGCGCGCGAGAACGCGGTCTGGTTGATCGTGCCGAGCGCCTCCTGGATGACCTTCACGCCGTTGTCGGTCGCGTAGACCACGGCCTTGGCGAAGTTGTTCACGTCGGTGATGAAGCTCTCGCCGACGCGCAGCGGGATGAAGCGGCAATTCGGGCACGTGCCGATCCCGCCCATCTTGTTGTTGCCCTCGGCGGACGAGTCGTTGGCCTCGCCGGTGCCGTGGCCGTAGCGCGTGTCGTCGTAGGGATCGTTGTCGTTGTGATAGAAATCCCAGCCCGCGATGTCGTCGACGTAGCCGTTGCCGTCGTCATCCTTGCCGTCCGAGAACATGAGGATGAGATCGCCGCCGTCGAGGATGCAGTTGTGATTGAGGTCGCCGAGCTGGCGATCGGTCGTCGACGGCTTCGTCGGGTCCATGCCCTGAAAGCATTTGTCGCCCGGTGACGATGGGGGCGAAGCGCGGGTCGTCTTTGTAGTCGGCGACGGTGAAGATGCCGTCGCCGTTGCAGTCGTAGCCGTTCAGCGCGGTGCACGCCTGGCCCTGCGCGTTCTGCGGCTTCTGCGTTCCGGTGAGCTCGCCCATGTTGAGCAAGACTTTGTTCGCCGTGTCCGGGTTGTCCCACTCGTAGCCCGAGTCGAGGATCGCGATGTGGACCTCGTCTTTGCCCGTCGTGAGCGACCACGCTTTGTCGACGCTCATGCCGGACGCGCCCATCGCGACGTCCGCGCTCAAGTACGGTCCGGTGCCGGTATCCTGCTTCGGCAGGTACGACCAATAATTCCAGCGCCCCTGGTAGTCGGGATCGTTGGGTTGGTTCGCCGTGTTCGTGAGGTCGTCGTTCGGCCCCGGCGGCCAGCCCGCCTGCGCGCGATCGCTCGGAAAAGCCGACGCGAACGCGAGCGCGGCCGAGATCAGTCCCACTCCTCGAAGGAAGACGTTCTTCATGGCAGATGCTCCGTGAGGTCAGAACTCGCCGAACAAATCGCGGATGCGCGTGCCGAGCGCGAGCGCGATGCGATACAGCGACTCGATCGACGCGGCCGACTCGGCGCGCTCGATCTGCGAGAGAAGCGACACGCTCAAGCCCGTGCGGTGCGACATCTGCTTGAGCGTGAGGTCTTTTTCCTTGCGCATGTTGCGGATCGTGTCGCCGATCGCGCGCTGGAGCTGTTCGACCGGCAAGCGCACGAGGCCCTTGTCGCGAAGGACGCGCTCGAGCACTTTTCGGAACTCGTCGACGTTGATCGGCTTCTTCAAGTAGCCGACCGCGCGGAGATCCATCGCCGCCGCGGCGCTCTCGTAGTGCGGGAAGCCCGTGAAGATGATGACGCCGATGTCGGTGTCGATCTTCCGGACGCGCCTCAGCACTTCGATGCCGTCGAGCTTGGGCATCATCAAGTCGAGCACGAGCACGTGGTAGTCGCCGTCGCGGACTTCGTTCTCTACCTGCGTGGGATCGTTGAGCGTCTTGACGTGGTAGCCGTCCGCTTCGAGGAGCGTCTGCATGTAGTCGAGGATCGCTTTGTCGTCGTCGCAAACGAGGATGCGAATCGAGGGGAGCTCGGGTGCCATCGCGATTACAGTACCACTAAACACGGGGGAATTTGAATCGCCAAGCTTCTATGGTGTCCGGCGTGGAGCGCTTCGAGGTGGCTTGGCGCGAGAGCGCCGCGGGCGCGGCGCGCGACATCCGCGGAAGGACCGCCATCGCCGGGGTCGGCGTGCGCGGGCTCCTCGACGCGGCGACCGCGAAGGCGTGGTCGGAGGCGGTGCTCGCGGCGCGCGAAGAGTGGAACGAGGACTTCGACGGCGAACAGTTCACGCTCGGCCGCGCGTTCTATACGCACTACGAAACGGATCGCTCGGACGAGTACTTCGAGAACGCCGCGGAGTCCGACGCGTGCGTCGAGCGTCACCTCCCCGGCATGCAAGAGCGCATGCGCGAGCATCGTCGCGACGATCACGGGCGGCGTGGTCCGCGCGCGGCGCGACTGGTGCGGGCCTGGCGTCCACGTCTTTCCCGCGGGCGGCGAGGTCGCGGCGCGCGGCGGCGTCATCCACTTCGACATCGAGGGCCTCTCCGAGAAGCACGCGCGCGACAAACGCCCCGCGCTCACGGTCGTCTTGATGCTCCAAGAGCCCGAGCGCGGCGGCGCCCTCAAGCTCTGGGACGTGCGGTTCCGCGGACGCGACGAAGCGACCGAAGCCGAGCTCGGCGCGCCGACCGCGATCGCGCAGTACGGAGTCGGCGGCGCGCTCGTGATCGACAGCTACCGCCTCCACCAGATCCAGCCGTTCGAAGGCGCGCGCGATCGCATCTCGATCACGATCCACGCCGCCGAAATCGACGACGGCCTCTGGGATACCTGGTTTTAATAAAGCGGTCGCAGGTACTCGAACTTGCTCTCGGACATGTCCTCGGCGGTGAGCGACCAGTCTTCGTCGCGCGGGACGACGTACATGATGTCGCTCTCGACGCTCGCGAAGTTCACGATGCCGAGGCCTTGGAGAATGTGCGCGAACGTCGCGCGCTGCCACAACCGATCCTCGGGGATGTTGCACAGGTCGAAGAGCGCGGTGTCCGTCGGGGTGCCCTGGACGATGAGGAAGCACATCGTGAACGTCATGTACCGCGGCGCCTCGCGGTACGAGTCCATCGGGCCCGACGGCGACGTACGCGCGGTCTCGTCGGTCATCATGCCGTTCACCCACATCGCGTAGTCGTGCTTCGCCTTCGCGTCGTCGTTGAAGTAGTCCCAGCACCCGCGCTCGACGCGATCGAGGTGCGCGAGGATGTCGCTCTCCAAGTTGCGATACGCGACCCATTTCTCGTGGTGGCCGAGCGACAGCGGGTGCGAGCGGACGTGCTCCTTCAAGAATCGCGTGAAGGGCCGGGTCCCAGCGGAAGCAGAGCTCGAGCGCGAAGATGGTCCGCTCCATCTAAGTCGTCCTCTTCAGGCCGCGACGCCGGGCGCCCGGCGTCGTTCGTCGACTGACGCCGCACGGCGGCGGCCTCGCCGCAAACTCTCGCTGCCGCGTGTCGACGACATCGCCGTCGCAAGACTCGACTCGCGGCGGCGTCATCCACCACCCCACGATCCGCTGCGCGTCCACGATCCGCTGCGGCTCATCTTCGCGCCGAGGATGATGCCGGTCGCCGCCGCGATGACGACGGGGACCGTGCCGAACGCGACGGGGCGCGGCGGCGTCGTCGAGCCCTCGAGCGCGCCGGTCGAGAAGGGCGTCGGCCTCGCGACGGGCACGTAGTTCTTCCCGAAGCGCGCGAACGGCGGCTCGATCGGCGGCTTTCCGCCCTTCGGCACGTAGGGCGTCGACCACGGGTAGTCGACCCAGAAGTACTCGTTCGTCGAGGGGTCGCCGCCGTAATAGTAGTAGGGCCCGTTCGTCACGCCGCCGTCGTTGCTCAGAGGAGGCACGACGCCCGAGGCGAGATCCGACATGGGCAGGACCTTCAGCTGCGCGCCGTGTTTGACCGTGTAGAGGAAGTCGTCGTTGAGATCGTCGAGCTCGCGATCGTTGTCGCTCGGGGTGACGTAGAGCACGCGCGAGATCCCGAGCTTCGCGAGCTGCGCGACGCTCGGCACGCGCGCGACGTAGCGGTTGTCGAACTGCTTCGCGTCGTCCGAGTAGGGCGAGAGGCGCGCGCGATCGAGGATGAACATCGGCGGCGCGCCCTTCGGGAGCGACGCGCGCGCCTTCGCGAAGAGCGGCTGGTAGTAGGCGCACGCCGCGAGCGTCAGGTGCGACGGCACGACGCCCCGCGGGTGCGGCCAGTTGTCGAACAGGAACACGGGGTCGAGCGCGCCCGAACCGTGACTAGCCGCGCCAGCAGCGAACGCGACCGCCTCGGGGCCGGGGAGGTCGACGATGAGCGCGATCGACGACGTGCCTGGGTGGTGCGCGGCGTCGAAGAGCTGCGCCACCGCGAGGCCGCGGCGATACGCGACGTCCATCGCGGGCGTGAAGATCGGGACGAGCACGTCCTTCAGCGGCGTGAACGTGTCCGGATCGCCCGCGGGGACCGTCTTGCGAAGCGCGGTCGGAGACTGGAGCAGCGAAGACACGAAGTAGGGGAGAAACGCGCTCTGGCTCGGCGCGAGATCGGTCGCGAGCGACGAGATCGCGCTCTTGTCGTACGCGGCGGTCGTCTTGCCGTCGAAGACCAGCGCGTCGGACGCCGCGCCGAAATTCCAGCCGTACTCGCGCTGCATGTCGAGCGCGGGCTTTTGATCCGTCTTGAAATCCTCGTCCGCGCCCTCGACCTTGTCGGCCGACGACGAGCCCTTCGACGCGAGCGCCGCGAAGACGCCGATGCTCGTGAGCACGCCGGCGCCGATGAGCAAGCCCTTCAGCGCGGAGCGCCGCGCGACCGGATCGACGTGCGCGAGCCCCTCTTGCCACCAGCGAGCTCCGACGATGCCCGGCTTGTCGACGTGCTCGTCCCTCTGAAACGGCTCCTGATCGTTCAAGCTTTCAGTCTCTCGAGGAAGTCGTCGCGGAACACGCCGTCCACACGCAACGAGTATCGGAAGAACGGATCGGCGTCGACACCGTGGTAATCGAAATCGTTGAACCAGTACGCGCGTCCCGCGACGTACGTCTTCGCCTTCGCGTCCTCGTCCCACAAAAATAGGTGTTTGTTCGCGCGCGGGCAGATCGTCACGAATTGATCGACGGAGGTCTGCTCCTCGGGGTCGCCGTCGCGGTGAACGGTCCCGTGGTCGTGGGCCTCGAGGCCGTAGACGTTGGCGCGGCCGATCTGCCGAAACGGAAGGCTCTCGATGAAGGCGACCGTCTTCGGAAAGAACGCACGCGCGGCGCGCGTGAAAGATTTTCCCGCGCTCTCGCTCTTGTCCTCCCAGCGATCGTTCGGAATGAGCTCCACGTACGCCTTCCACGGAAAATAAACGCCGAAGCGAACCTTCAGCCAGAGCATCTGCCGGCGCGAGAGCGGCACGTCGCGCTCCTCGCCGTACGTGAGCTCCTCGCGCCGGTGCGGATCGATCGACGCGGGGTCATCCGAGAGCGAGCGGAACGTAAGGAACTCGAGGTCGCTCATCTCGCGGATCACCTCGCCGTAGTCGACGAGTGCCTCCGCCCTTCGCGACTCGGGCATGATGCCCATCGAGCGGTGGCTTCCGCCGGTGTAGCCCGACGGGACTTGCGTGAACGCGAGGCAGATCTCGTCGTGGAGCGCGTCGAGCCCCGACAAATCGAGGTGGGGCGAGAGGTCGACGTACGGCTTGCCGAAGATCCCGCGAAGTCCCACGCGACCGATGATAGCGTCAATGACCATGAATGAGACGCTCTACGTCGCCGCGTTCGCAGTCGCGACGACGCTCGGCATGCTCCTCTTGCTCAAGCTCGTTCAGCGATTCCTCTATCCGCACCCCGTCGCGCGCGATCTGACGCAAGGCAACGTGGCGCGGCGGCTCGTGCGCGTCGGGCAAGTGCTCGCCGTCTTCCTGGTCGCGGCGTCGGTCGTGAAGAACGGCGCGAAGGGCGAGAACGTGCTCCACGACATCGCGTGGGTCGCGGCGTTCGGCGCGATCGGCGTGGTCCTCGTGAGCCTCACGGGGCGGCTCGGCGTGCAGCTTCTCCTCCAGTCGCGCCTGCCCAAGGAGATCGATCGCGGAAACACCGCGGCGGGCGTCGCGGCCGCGGCGAACTACGTCGCGACGGGCATCATCACGTCGCGCGCGATCGCGGGCAGCAGCGTCCACGAGCTCGGGCTCGCGCTCGTCTTCTTCGTCATCGCGCAGGTGACGCTCCACGTCTTCGCGGCGCTCTTTCGCGCGCTCACGACGTACGACGACGCCGAGCAAATCGCGGGCGAGAACCTCGCCGCGGCGTTGAGCTACGCGGGCCTCGTGATCGCCGTCTCGATCGTCGTCGCGCGCGCGGTCCAGGGCGATTTCACGGGGTGGGCGCCGGCGCTCAAGGGGTACGGCCTCGTGCTGATCTCGCTCCTCGCGTTCTATCCGGTGCGCCAGCTGTTCGTGCAGATGCTCCTGCTCCACGCGCCGCTCTCGCTCCGCGGCGGCAAGCTCGACGTCGCGATCGCGAACGAGCGCAACGTCGGCATGGGTGCGCTCGAAGCGGCGACGTACGTCGCGACGGCGCTCGCCATCGTCGAGCTTGCGTGACGTTTCGAAGGCGATCGGGATGACCTACGACGCGTTCGCGCGAGCCATCACCGCGGACGGGACGATCACCGATCCGTGGCTCGATGGTGTCCCGCGCTTCCGCGAGGAGCCCGTCATCCTCACGGAGAAGGAGTGGAGCGCGCTCGCGACCGCTGCGGAGGACCTCGCGGGCGTCTACGACGAGATGTGCCGCGTCGTGTCGGACGAGCCCGAGCTGCTCGAGAAGTTCTTCGTGATGACGCCGCTCCAGCGAGCCATGTGGGCGTGCTCGCAGCCGCTCTGGCACGGCATCGCGCGCGCGGATCTCTTCGTCACCGGCGAGGGTATCGCGATGGCCGAGCTCAACTGCGACACGCCGACGGGCGAGGCCGAGGCGGTCGTCCTCGGACGCGTCGCGCGCGAGGCCCATCCGAAGATGCGCGATCCCAACGTCGATCTCGAGACGCGATGGCGCCTGATGCTCGACGAGCTGTGCGCGCGCGAGCTCGAGCGCGACGCCGAGGTCGTCGGCCTCGTGTACCCGACGGAGCTCACCGAGGATCTCTCCGTCATTCGTCTCTACAAGCGCTGGGCGGAGGCGAGCGGACGGCGCGTCGTGCTCGGCTCGCCGTACAACATCGTGCGCGACGGCGACGGGATCGCGCTCTTCGACGATCGCATCGACCTGATGGTGCGCCACTACAAGACGGACTGGTGGGGCGAGCGCATCTCGCCGTGGGACGACGAAGCGCTCGCCGACAGCGAGCCGCTCACCGATCCGCTCGGCGCCACGCTCGAGTGCGCGCTCGAGCGCGCGGTGTCCGTCGTGAACCCGTTCGGGTCGGTCTTGCCGCAGAACAAACGCAGCATGGCCTTCATGTGGGAGCACGTTCATCGCTTCTCGCCGCGCGCGCAGGGCGTGATCGAGAAGCACGTGCCGCCGACCTCGCGCCTCGAGACGATGCACCGAGAGCAGCTCCTCGCGCAGAAGGAGCAGTGGGTGCTCAAGAGCGACTACGGCGCAGAAGGCGAAGAGGTCGTCGTGGGCAAGGTCGCGGACGACGCGACGTGGACCGCGTCGCTCGAGCACGCGCGCGTCGGGCACTGGGTCGCGCAACGCTACTTCGACGCGAAGACGAACGAGCACGGCGAGGTGACGAACTTCGGCGTGTACCTCGTCGCGGGGCGCGCCGCGGGCGTCTACGCGCGCGTGCAGCGCGGGCCCACGGACTCGGGCGCCCTCAGCGTGCCGGTGCTGATCTCGGGTTAGGGCACGTTTTGGCCGCCGCACGTGCCGAACGACAGCGGGAGCTTCCAGTCTTGGATGTTCGAGCTCGAGCACGGCGCGGCCGCCGGACACCCGGGGTTGGCGGCGGAGGGGTTGCAGAGCTGGACCTCGTTCGATCCGCACTGCGCTTCGCACGCCGAGATGGTGACGTTGTTCGAGACGTGCACGCAGCAGATGCTCCCGGCGCAGTCGGCGGTCGACGTGCACGCGAGCGAGGCGACGGGGACGCCGTTCTGCTGAGCTGGGCACGTCGCGAGGCACGAAAACGTGGGGCTCGCCGCGCTCGAGACGCAGCACGTCTCGGTCGCGGCGCACTGGAGCGAGCCGCACGTGGGACCGGGCGCGGCGTCGGACCCCGCGTCAGCCGCGACGAACGTGTCGGCGGTGCACCCCGCCAGAGCCGGAATCAAAGCAAGCAAAGCGCGCACGCTCATGCCGAGATCAGTGGGCGCGGCGGCGCGCGAAGTTTCAAAAAATGCGCTTCAAGAACGACGGCTCGAAGATCCCGTCGACGCGTATCGAGTAGCGGAACCGTGGCGCGGGATCTACGCCGTGGTAGTCGGCGTCGTTGAACCAGTAGATCGGGCTCGCCACGACGGTCTTGTTCTCGCGGCTCGGGTCGACGAGGTAGAGGCCCTTGTCGCCGCGCGGGTCGAACGAGATCGACTGCGCGATGGTCAGCGACGCGCCCGGCTCGGAGTCGCGGTGCGCGGGCGCGTGATCGTTCGCCTCGATGCCGAAGAGCACCGCGCGGCCGACCTCGCGGAACGGCAGGTCCCGGATGAATCCCACGGTCTTCGGGAAATGCTCCTCCGCGTCGCGCGAGAAGCTCTTGCCGGCGCCGGAGTGCTTGTCTTCCCAGCGATCGTTTTCGAGCAAGTGGAAGCAGACCTTCCACGGGAAGTAGACGCCGTGCCGAAACGCGAGCCAACGCATCTGCGCGAACGTGAAGGGGTGGTCGGTCTCGTCGCCGAAGGCGTGCGGCTCGTTCGGATCGATCGACGGGTCTTCGCCGAGGGCGATGAACTCGGCGCGCTCGGCCGAGTCGAGCCCCTCGAGCACGTGCATCGCGTCGAGGTAGCCGTCTTCCATGACCCACGGCGCGCAGACGCCCATCCACTTGAGCGTCGCGCCCGTGTAGCTCGGGTCGACGTGGCAGAGCCCAGCGCAGATCTCGCGATCGAGCTCGGGAAAGCACGACGTGTCGATGAACGGCGAGAGATCGACGTACGGCTTGCCGCGAATGCCGACGAGGCTCACGCGAGCGCCTCTGCGAGGAGCGCTTCGAACGCGTAGACGCCCTCGTCCGCAGGGAGACGCGGGCCTGGCGACAAGCCGCGCGAGCCGAGGCCGCGCTGCTGTCGCTCGCAGATCGCGCGGTCCTGGGCGTTCACGACGTCCCAGAAATCGAAGACGTCGGAGAGGTCTGCGTCCTTCGGCGTCGCGGGGTGGACGAAGATCTCGGCGATGACGCGCGTGCGGTCGCGCGCGAGGGGCTCGAGGCGATACGTGAGGAAGTAGTCGGGTTGGAGGCTCGTCAGCAGGAGCGGGAAGAGCATCGCGTCGAACACCGTTCGACCGGGCACGATGCGCGGGCGCGCGCCGATGAAGCCGCTCTTCGAGACCGTCTCGGCCGCGCCCGTGATGTCCATCTCGCCGCCGAGCCACTTCGAGCCCTTCGCGAAGAGCGAGCGCGCGCGCCGCGTGGGCGTGAACCGCTCGAGCTCGGGGTGGACGCTCGGGAAGTGGTGCGACTCTTGGAAATTCGAGACGAGGAGCTTCCACCCCGCGGCCACCTCGTGCGAGACGGAGCGGGCGCGCGAGAGGAGCGCGAGCGGCGCGTCCGAGAGCGTCGGCGGCACGGGGCCCATCCACGCCTCGAGCGGCGGGGTCGCTTCGTCTTGCGTGACGAAGACGAAGCCCTGCCAGAGCGCGACGCGCACGGCGCGGAGACCCCACGGGCCGCGATTGAAGTCGCTCGGCGTGTTCGGCGCGTCGCGCAGCGCGCCGGTGCACGCGTAAGACCAGCCGTGATACGGGCACGCGATGCGCTCGGCGCGGCCCGAGTCGCCGTCGAGGAGCGGCGTGCCGCGGTGGCGACAAAGGTTGTAGAATGCACGGAGCTCGAGGTCCTCGCCGCGGACGACGAGGATGTCGTCACCGGAGGACGACGAGCGGATCCACGACCCCGGCTGCTCGACGTCCGAGGCGCGACCCGCGCACGTCCACGCGCGCGCGAGCATCTCGCGTTCTCCGTCGAAGTCGTCCACGAGATGCGGACATATCACACCGCAAATCGCCTGAGCCGCAGCGAATTCAAGAGGACCGAGACGCTCGAGAGGCTCATGGCCGCGCTCGCCAAGACCGGCGAGAGCTGCCAGCCGGTGAACGGGTAGAGGACGCCCGCCGCGACCGGCAGGCCGATGACGTTGTAGACGAAGGCCCAGAAGAGGTTCTGGCGGATCGTGCGGAGCGTGGCGCGCGCGAGGCCGAGCGCGGTGGGGAGCGCCTCGATCGATCCGGAGACGAGCGCGATGTCGGACGCCGCGGCAGCGACGTCCGCGGCGCGCGCGACGGTCACGCCGACGTCGGCCGTGGCGAGGGCAGGGGCGTCGTTGATCCCGTCGCCGACCATCGCGACGACGCGGCCGCGCGCTTGCTCTTCGCGGACGATGCGCGCCTTGTCCTCGGGGCGGACCTCGGCGATCGCGCGCGAGACGCCGAGCTGCTCGGCGATCGCCTCGACGACCGCGGCGCGATCGCCCGAGAGGATCGCGACGTCGACGCCGAGCGCGTGGAGCCGGGCCATCGCTTCTCGCGCGCCCTTCGCGGGCTCGTCGCGGAGGCCAATGACCGCGACGACGGCGCCGTCCGCGGCGACGAGCACGGGCGTCTCGCCGCGCGCCGCGAGCTCTGCGGCGGCCGCGCCCAGGTCGTGAACGTCGACGCCAGCTTCTTCGAGGTGGCGCGCGGTGCCGATGCGAACGTCGCGGCCGAGCGCGCGCGCGACGACGCCGCCCCCGGGCTCCGCGCGGAACGACTCGGGCGAGGCGACCTCGAGGCCGCGCTCGCGAGCGTCGGCGACGATCGCGACGCCGAGCGGGTGCTCGCTCGGGAGCTCCGCGCAGGCCGCGAGCCTGAGGGCGTCCGCCTCTTCCATGCCGCGCGTCTTCACGCTGACGACGCGCGGCTTGCCCGTGGTGAGCGTGCCGGTCTTGTCGAGGAGGACGGTGTCGACGTGGCTCGCGGCCTCGAGCGCCTCGCCGCCTTTCACGAGGACGCCGAGCTCCGCGCCGCGCCCCGTTCCGACCGCGATCGCCGCGGGCGTCGCGAGGCCGAGAGCGCACGGGCACGCGATGACGAGCACCGCGACGAACCGCTCGAGCGCGATCGGCGGCCCAGCGCCGAGGACGAGCCACGTGACGAGCGTCGTCAGGGCGATGCCGAGGACGACCAGCGCGAAGACGCCGCTCACGCGATTGGCGAGCCGCGCGATGGGCGCCTTCGAGCCTTGCGCCTGCTCGAGCGCGCGGACGATGCGCGCGAGCGCCGAGTCCTTCTCGAGCCGCGTGACGCGAACGACGAGCTCGCCGTCGCGATCGAGCGTCCCGCCGAAGACGCGCGCGCCCACGAGCTTGTCGACCGGAGCGCTCTCGCCCGTGAGCATCGACTCGTCGACGGACGCCGCGCCTCGCTCGACCTCGCCGTCCGCGGGGACGCGCTCGCCGGGGCGGACGCGCACGCGATCGCCAAGCTCGATCGCCGACACGATCGTCTCCACTTCGTCATCGCCGCGAAGGACGCGCGCCGTCGCGGGCTGGAGCGACACGAGGCCGCGCACCGCGTCGCCGAGGTGCCTTCGCGCGCGCGCCTCGAGGAAGCGCCCGAGGAGCACGAACGCGACGATCGCGCCAGCGGCCTCGAAGTACACGTGGGGCTTCATCCCGTGCTCGGCGTGCGGAAAGACGCCCGGCGCGACGACCGCGACGGTCGAGTAGATCCACGCCGCGCCCGAACCGAGCGCGACGAGCGTGTTCATGTCCGCGGTCGCGTGGCGCGTGGCCTTGAACGCGGCGACGAAGAACGTCCGCCCGGGACCGACGAGGAGCACCGTCGCGAGGACGAGCTCGAACCACCGCGCGAAGTCCGACTCGACGTGCGCCATCCCGATCGCGACGAGCGGCACGGCGATGAGCGCCGCGATGAGCGCGTCACGCCCGCGATCGCGCGACTCGGTGTCCGGCGCGGCGGGGGCTTGCTCGATGCCGACGTGGTAGCCCGCGTCCTCGATCGCTCGCGCCATGTCGTCGCGCGACGCGCGCGATGGATCGAACCGCACCGAGGCGCGCTTCGTGACGAGGTTCACGTTCGCGTGCTCGACGCCCTCGGTCTGCGAGAGCGCGCGCTCGACGCGCGTCACGCACGCGGCGCAGGTCATCCCTTCGATCGGGATGTCGAGCTCGACCTCGCGCGCGTGATCGTGGTCTTTTTGCGCCGGCGCGTCCATATCCGCCCCAGTTTGTTCCACGGATCCGCGTTCAATGCATCGAGCCTTTCGAAGGCGTTGCCGACCGTGAACTGGTCAGGCCGCAATTCGTTCGTGAGCTCGTCCCAATCGATGGGCATCGCGATCGGCGCGCCAGGGCGAGCGCGCGGCGAATACGGCGCCACGAACGTCGCGCCGCGCCCGTTTCGCAGGTAATCGATGAAGATCTTCCCTTTGCGCTTGGCCTTGGCCATCGTCGCGACGAAGCGCGACGGCTCTTCCGCGACGACCGCCTCGGCGATCGGTGCGCGCGAAGTCCTTCGCGGCGGCCCACGTCATCGTCGGCTCGATCGCGCAGACGACGTGGAGTCCCTTTCCGCCCGTCGTCTTCACGAAGGGCTCGAGGCGAAGGTCCTCGAGCCGCTCGCGGAGGAGTCGCGCCGCCCAGACGACGTCGCGCCATTTCACCGACGGATCCGGGTCGAGGTCGAACACGAGCAGATCCGGGTGCTCGACCGTCTCCACGTGCGAGCCCCAGGTGTGGATCTCGACGACGCCCGCCTGAGCGAGCCCCATGAGGCCTTCGAGGTCGTCGATCATCGCGTGCTTCGCCGTGTCGCCGACGTCCACCGCGTGAACCGCGGGCGGGAGCATCGTCGTCGCGTGTTTTTGGACGAAGCAGCGGGCGATGCCGTTCGGGCAGCGCCAGAGCATCAGCGGCCGACGCGCCACGTGAGGCAACATCCATGGCCCCACGCGCTCGAGGTACGCCGCGAGCTGCCCCTTCGTGATCCCGCTCTCGGGGAAGAGGACTTTGTGCTCGTTCGAGACGCGAGGGCTCGCGCGCGCCGGCGATCGCGCGGGCCGCTCGAGCACCACGTCGCTCGCCGGTTTGTCCTGCCGGAGCCCGCGGAACGACGGGTGCCGCAGCTTTCCGTCCGAGGTCATCTCGGTGAAGTCCACCTCGCAGACGAGCTTCGGCTCGACCCAGTGAACGCTTCTTCCGCGTGGCGCGCCCTTCACGTGCGGCGTCTTCGTCGCGAGCGCGCGGAGCTTCGGCGCGATCGACGCGAGCGACTCTTGCGAGAAGCCCGTCCCGACCTTGCCCGCGTAGACGAGGTCTTTCCCTTTGCGCAGGCCGAGCAAGAGAGCGCCGAAGTGCGCGCGCGAGCTCTTCGGATCGGTCCAGCCGACGATCACCAGCTCCTGGCGGCCCGACGCACTTCACCTTGAGCCAATCGCGCCCGCGACCTTCTCGATACGGCGCGTCGCGCCGCTTCGAGACGATCCCCTCGAGGCCGACCTTGCACGCCTTCGCGAAGAACTCTGGGCCGCCGCCGACGACGTGATCGCCGAATCGAACGACGCCCTTTCGGGGCACGAGCTTCGCGAGCGCTGCCTTTCGAGTCTCGAGCGGCTCGCTCCGGAGATCGCGTCCGTCGAGCTCGAGCAGGTCGAAGACGAAATACGCGAGCGACTCTTCACCCGAGCCCAGCGCGTTTTGCAGGCGCTGGAAATCGCTGACGCCGTCTTCGCCGAGCACGACGACCTCGCCGTCGAGGATGGCGCTCTTGCAGTCGAGGCGCCGGAGCGCGGACTCGACCTCGGGCATGCGCGCCGTCCAGTCCTTGCCGTTGCGCGAGTAGAGCGTGACGCTGCCGCGCGCGACGTGCGCGAGGATCCGGTATCCGTCGAGCTTCACCTCGTGCAGCCACGCGTCGCCCTCGGGCGCTTCCTTCACGAGCGTCGCGAGCGCGGGCGGCGTGAACTTCGGGGGCTTCGTCGCGCGCGTACGCTTCGAGGGCTCCTTCGAGTGCCAGGTGCGGTCGCCCTCGGCCGCGATCTCGTCGAGCGAGCGCCCCGTGGCCACGCTCGCGCGCATCGCCTCGACGATCTTGCCGTCGCTCCTTCGCGCCTCGTCGTCGGCGCCCTTGAAGAGGAGCCACGGCGTGCGCTCGCCTCGGCCCGCGCGCGATCGCACGAGGTGCCATTTGCCTTTGAGCTTCTCGCCGTGGAGCGTGAACGTGAGCCGTCCGCGCTCGTAGTCCGTTCGCGGATCGCCCTCGGGCTCCCACGTGCCGCGGTCCCACAGCATGACCGTGCCGCCGCCGTATTCCCCCTTCGGGATCGTCCCCTCGAAGCCGCCGTACTCGACCGGGTGATCCTCCACCTGCATCGCGAGGCGCTTGTCGCGCGGGTCGAGCGACGGCCCCTTCGGCACCGCCCAGCTCAAGAGGACTCCGTCGAGCTCGAGCCGAAAGTCGTAGTGGAGGTGACTCGCGGCGTGCTTCTGGATCACGTAGGCGAAGCCGCCGCGGGTCTTCTTCACGCGCCCGCGCGGCTCGTGCGTCTGCTGGAAGTGGCGCTTCGCGTTGTAGGTCTCGAGGCCAGTCCTTCGCTCCGGCGTGCGAGGTTGCATCATGCCGACTTGCGGCGGCGCTTGTGGTGATTGCCCGAGGCCTTCTTCGGGCCCGGGGGCGCGGGGATGCCCTTCTCGCCGAGGCTTCGCTTGAGCATGTCCATCAGGTCGACGACGTTGCTCTTCTTCGGTTCGTGGCGCTCGCGCGGGAGCTCGGTGATCGTGTTCACCTCGCCGGCCTTCACCTTCTTTTCGACGAGCGCGAGGACGTCGTCGCGGAACGTGTCCTTGTATTGCTCGGGCTTCCACTCGTCGTGCATCCCGCGCACGAGCGTCTCGGCCATGCGCATCTCCGCGTCGCTGACGCCGAGCTTGTCGAGGCTCCGGCCGGGCAGCGGCAAGTCTTCGGGGCTTCGGAGCTCGTGGGCGAAGCGCAGCGTGACGAGCGTGAGCACGTCACCCTGAGGCATGAGCGCGGCGAGGTGCTGGCGCGTGCGGATGACGACCTTCGCGACGCCGATCTGCTTGTTCTTCGAGAGGGTCGCGCGGAGGAGGGCGTACGCCTTCGCGCCCTGCTTGGTGGGCGCCACGTAGTAGGGCTTCTCGAAGTAGACCGGGTCGACCTCGCCCTCGTCGACGAAGGCGACGATGTCGATCGTGTGCGTGGCCTCGACGTTCGCGGACTCGAGCTCTGCGTCGCTCAGAACGACGTACTCGTCCTTGTCCCATTCATAGCCGCGGACGATGTCGTCCCACGCGACCTTCTTGCCCGTTCGCTTGTTGATGCGGTCGTAGCCGACCGGCGAAAAGTCGTGCTTGTCGAGCTGACGAAACGAGAGCTCCGTCGATTCCTCGGCCACGTACAGCTCCACGGGGATCTGCACGAGGCCGAAGGCGATGCTGCCCTTCCAAATCGCGCGCGCAGCCATCGGTTACCGCTGCGCGACGATCGGTCCGCCTAGCGAGCGTTTCAGCTCGGTGCCGTCGCGATAGTGGTGGTCGACTTCGTCGCGGACGCGCGCGAGGTGCGCCTTGATCTCGGCGATGCGCGCGCTCGGGATGAGCTGAACGTCGATCATCGCGAGGCAGTCGCGCTGCTGATCGACTTGGTTACCGACGAACTCGACGTCGAAGTCGTGTCCGCTCATGCCGCGGAGCTTGTCGACCTCTTGCTGCGCGGCGATTTGCATCGCGCGCATCTTCTCGGTCGTCGCAGGGCGCATGACGAGGCGCTCGCTCAAGCGGGCCTCCTCGTCGCGCGCCGCCGTGTGATCCTTTTGCAGGACCGACGCAAACCGCTTCACGCCCGGCTCATGGGCTCGCTCTTGCGCGAGGGCGGCGAGGTCGATTTCGCCCGTGTTGAACGTCGCGAGAAGTCCGAGGATTTGATCGTCGGTGAAGGTCTCGACGGGTTTGGGCTCGACGCGCGGTGCGCGCTCGGTGTCCGCCACGCTTGCGGTGACGACGGCGCTCGTCGTGGTCACGGCCATAGGCGGCGCCTCTTGCGTCGTACCGGCGCAACCGACCAACGCGGCGGCGAGAACGAATGGGCTGAGGGGCCGAATCATGACGCGTACTCCTTCGAAGCACGGTGATGCAAATGGAGTGCTAACCCGACACCTGCACCGTCGGCGCTGGCGTGGCGAATGCAAGGCATGGGTCGCATGCGGCTCTTCTGCGTCGCCCTGGTGCTGCCATGAACGCGATCGTGATCGCGGTGGTGCTCTCGTTCAGCGTGCTCGTCACCGTGCACGTCGTGGGGAGCGTCGCGCTCGGCCGGCACAAGCCGCACTGGAACGGCGCGGTCGCGCTCGTCGTGCCGCCCTTCTTTCCTTATTACGCCGTGCGCACGCGCCGAGCGGGGTGGGCGATCGCATGGTTTGCTTCGGCGCTCGCGTATGTCGTGGCGCTCGGGTTCGCCGTGTCCTGGAGGTGATCCATGTGGATCGAAGCCATTCTCACTCCGCGTGACTGCACCGATTTCGTCGGGAGCATCACGCCGCTCAAGGTCGGCCTCGGCGGCGAGCGGATGTTGGTCGTGGAACCGCCGGGCCACGCGGAGCTCGTCCCCGACAAGGGGCTTCGGCTCGAGACGGCGGGCAGCGTCCTCTGGACGGTCGCCGGCGTGAAGGTGCCGGTGAAGATCCGCATCGCGAGCTTGCTGCTCACGCCGTCGATCGAATCGCGCGACGGTCGCGACGCGCTCGTGTTTCGCGCGCGCGTCGAGAAGCTCGACATGAAGGTGCTCCCCGATTTCGTCGACGACACGGTGCTCCACCGCATCAACGACGCGCTCGCGAAGGCCGACGAGGTGCTCGTCTGGCGCTTCTCGAAGATGTTCGACAGGCAGCTCGCGCTCCCGCAGCGGATCGAGTCGTCGAGCGCGATCGACGTGCGCTCGCGCTGGGGTCAGGTCCGAATCACCGAGAGCGCGCTCGTGATCGCGGTGTCTCTCGACGTGCGCGCGGTGCCGCGCGAGACGGCACACGCAGCGGAGTGACGGCCGCTTCGCGCCAATCGACGGTCGCGACATCCGGCACGTCGACGAGGACGTCGCGCGCGCCGCGATCGCCGACGAGCGACATCAACGCGGGAAAGCGCGAGCGCGCGAACACCGCGGGCACGCCGAGCACGTTGCAATATCGCGACGCGGTCATCGCGTGACCGCGTCGGTGCGTGCGAACGAGGGCGTCGACGTGGTCGTTCGTGACGCGCAATTGATCCGCGACGAGCACGACGACGTCGTCGAAGCCCCGTGCATCGGCCCACGCGACGCCCGCGCGGATCGACGAGGCCATCCCCTCGATCCATCGCGCGTTCGGCAAGCACACGACGTCGAGCCCCTCGAGCGCGCTCTCGACGCGTGCCGCGTGCGCCCCCACCACCACGGCGACCGCGTCGCACGATGAAGAAACCGCGGCCTCGACGACGTGCCGCACGAGCGGGCGCCCGTCGATCGGGATGAGATGCTTCGGCGTGCCGAAGCGATTCGTGGATCCAACGAGGACGAGCGCGGCGATGGTCATTTGGCGAAGCGCGAAGACGTGCAATCTCCGCACCGCCGCGAAAATGCTGCGAAATTCAGGCGCGCAGCGCACACGTGCGTGGCAAAACGATGCGCGCGAGGTCTTTTGCTACGGAGCCGGCGAGCCGTCCGCGTTCACGGCGAAGTGGAACGAAGAGACGGCGAGGTTCGTCTGGTAGTCGTACATGTCGACGGTGAGCGAGCCGTCGCTTCGCTGCGCGACGATGCCGTAGCCGTAGTTCTGGTTGGTCGCGAGCGGCGCGCCGCCGTTGCCGATGACGACCTCCTTCGGGTTCGAGTACTTCGAGTGGTAGTACTCGTGCGAGTGGCCGACGATCGCGAGCGTGTAGGGGTGCTTCGCGATGATCGTCTCGCTCGGCGTCACGCCGGGCGCCGTGTTCGCCGACGCGGGCTCGTGGCGCACGACGAACGTGTAGGTCGTCGACTGCGCGAGCGTGCTGTCGAGCCAAGCTGACTGCGTCGAGTCCCACGCGTTCGCCGCGATGAAGACGAACTTCGCGGTCCACGCGCTGCTGGGCGCGCTCACGTTGATGACGTAGTACGGCGCCGACTTCTGGATCGGCCCGAGGAGCTGGCTCATGAAGGCCGAGTAGTTGTTCGTGACGCCGTTCGTGTTGCCGGTGCCGCAGTTGCTCGCGGTGGCGCCCGTGCACTCGTGGTTGCCCATCGCCGGGAACTGCACGCCCGGATAGCCGCCCTTGGCCTTGAGGTAGAGCGCGAGCTGCGCCGCGGCCTGCGAGCCGGACGGGTTCGAGAACTGATAGTCGCCCGTCGAGACGACGAACGGCGGAACGGTCGTGAGCGACCCGAGATCGGAGAAGACCTTCGTGATGATCGCGGTCGGGTAGCTCGCGGTGTCGTCCTCGGTCGCGGGGCGTGTGTCGCCGACGATCGCGAAGAAGAGGTTCGACTCCGTGCCGCCGCTCGGACCGATGTTCGCGTTGACGCCACCGTCGAAGCTCGTCGGCGGCGGCCCGCCAGCGTCGCCGCTCGACGTGCAGTTCGTCGGCGGAGCTTGGCACTTGAGCGTCTGCTCGTTGCAGTACCAACCGCCGTAGCATCCGTTGGTCTGGCAGTTCTGCTGCATCGACGTGCACGACGTGCAACCGGCCTTCGTGCTCGGATCGGCGAGCCCCGGGCAATTGTTGGCAACGCCCGCGTCGGCCGAGGGCTGCGACGCGTTGAGCCCGCACGTGGTGCTCGAGGTCTGCACGCAGACTTGCGCCTGATCGCCCGTGACCGTCGACACCGGCATGCACTGCTCGGCGCTCTGGCAGTCGCTCTGCGACGTGCACGACACCGCACAATACGAGTCGCCGCCGAGCTGCGAGCACACGCTGCCGCTCGGGCAGTCGCTGTCGATGACGCACGCTTGGCACGTGCCCGCGCCGGACGCGTCGGGGTTTCCGTTGCCGTTCGGATCGAGCCCGTTCTGCGCGCAGGCTACGAGGAGCATGGCCGCCGCGCCCGCGACGAGCGCGGCCTTCATCGTCGCCTTCGGCGCGCGGAGGATCGCGAGCTGAAGCCGGCGCGGAGCGAGGAACCAGAGGACGGCGAAGGTCGCGCCGAGGCCCTTCCACGCGTCGCCGAACGTGAACGACGCCACGAGCTTCGGCAGGTGGTCGAGGGCAGGGACCACGTGCGCCGCGGCGATGACGACGCCGATGGCGCGATACTTCCACACGAGGGTCGCGAGCCTCGCCTGGACGCGCTGCGGGAGCGCGAGCAGCGTGATGGCGACGAGAGCGCCGAAGCCCTTCCACGCATCCGACATCGATGGGCTCGCGAAGAAGTCCGCGAGGTGATGGCGCGCGGGCAAGAGGTGCATCGCGGCGAGCGCGATCGTGATCCCCCGCAGATACGTCATACGACCCATGACCGAGCAATGTGCTCGTGACTCTTGGTGGATCACGGATCGTCGCGAAAACCGCGACCGTTGCAGCCGAAGAGGAAAATCGGCCCGCGTCGTTCAGCGATAGAGCAAGAACGCCGCGCGCCTGGCGCGGAACGCCGCGATGCCTTCGTCCCAGAGGTGCGTGATGTCGTCGAGCGGCGCGCTTCGACGGATCGCGTCGAGCGTCGCGCTGCTCCCGAGCAGGCCGGCCATCTTGTCGAGCTTCCACGTCGTGCCGTAGGCCGCGCTCAACGCGACGGCGATCGCCACGCCCGTGCGGAGCGGATCGAACGCGGCGCGATCGGTGACCGAGACGGCGACGCCGCGACACGCCTCGCCGCGGTAGATCGACGACGTGGGCGTGAACGTCGCGGGCTTGAACGCGACGCCCTCGAGCTTCGCGGCGCCGAGCGAGCGCGCCAGCGCGTCGCCGTCGATCCACGGCGCGCCGAGCTGCTCGAAGGGCGCGTCGGTCCCGCGTCCGACGGAGACGTTCGTGCCTTCGAGGAGACCGAGCGCGGGATAGAGGACGGCCTCGTCCACGCTTCGGAGGTTCGGCGACGGGCTCACCCACGAGAGCCCCGTCGACTCGAAGTACTCGGCGCGACGCCAGCCGCGCATGGGGACGATCTCGAGCTTCGCCTCGGTTCCGTCCTCCGCGGCGAACATTCGCGCGAGCTCGCCCATCGTCATGCCATGTCGTACGGGGATGGCCGCGTGGCTCACGAAGCTCGAGGGGCCCGAGAACACCGGGCCTTGGACGTCGACCCCATCGAGCGGATTCGGGCGATCGAGCACGACGAAGCGAAGCTTCGCGTCGGCGGCCACGCGCATCGCGCGGCGCATCGTCGAGGCGTACGTGTAGAAGCGCACGCCCGCGTCCTGGAGATCGAAGACGAGCGCGTCGAGGCCCGCGAGCGCCGCAGGCGGAGGAGAAAACCGCTCTCCATAGAGGCTGTAGACGGGCACGGCGCCGTGCTCGGAGTCGGCGATCAGGCTGTCGCGATCCGCGGAGAGGCCGTGCTCGGGCGAGAAGAGCGCGGCGAGCTTCACGCCCGCGTCCGCGGCGACCGCGTCTTGAAACGCGTCGATCGCGGTGGCCCCGTCGCGCGCTCGCGCGGACGTGTTCGTGACGAGGCCCACGCGCGCGCCGCGGAGGCGAGCGAATCGCTCGTCGCGCACGACGTCGAGGCCCGTCGCGACGCGCACCGCCGAGACCGCGAGCGCGCCGACCTCGGCGACGAGTGGGTTCACTTGTCCTTTGCCATCGGGGTGCACGCGGTTGCTCAAGAAGAGCACGAAGAGATCTTGCTCGGGGTCGATCCAGAGCGCGGTTCCGGTGAACCCGCCATGACCGAACGAGCGCGCCGAGAAGTTCGCGGGTTTGTTCTTCGCGTAGGCGCTGTCGGCGTCCCACCCGAGCGTGCGTCCGCCGAGCGACGCGGGCTGACGCGTGAAGAAGAGATCCGCGGTCGCGCGCGAGAAGACGCGGTGGCCGTCGAGCGC
Source organism: uncultured delta proteobacterium (assembly GCA_963839305.1). GTDB lineage: Bacteria > Myxococcota_A > Polyangia > Polyangiales > Polyangiaceae > DASXHD01. The sequence continues at coordinate 1,590,164 of CAWIUL010000010.1, read as the reverse complement.
GCCGCGCCCGAGCATCGCGCGCGCGAAGCGCGAGAGATCGCCCGCGGTCGAGAAGAGGCCCGCGTGGCCCGCGACGCCGCCGAGCGCCCACGCGCGCGGATCGTGGACGTCGCCGATCATCCAACCGCCGTCGCGCTGCTCGGTGGGCGCCGCGCGCTTCTTGAGCTCCGCGGGCGGCGTAAACGCGGTCTCCGTCATCGCGAGCGGCGCGAAGACCTCGCGCGCCGCGAAGGTCGCGAGGTCTTCGCCCGTGACGCGCCGCACGAGCTCGCCGAGCACGATGAACCCTGCGTCGGAGTAGACGAACTTCTCGCCCGGCTGCGCGGCCATCTTGTGCGCCGCGAGCCGCTTCATCGCCTCGACCGCGCCGCGGCCGTAGTCGTCGGTCGACGTGTCGGCGACGAGGCCGCTCTCGTGCAAGAGGAGCTGGCGCACCGTGAACGGCGGGAGCGGCGCGAGCTCGGGCACGTACTTCGACGCGGGCGCATCGAGCGACACGAGCCCCCGCTCGACGAGGATCATCACGCTCGTCGCGGTCGCGACGGGCTTCGTGAGGGACGCGAGGTCGAACACCGTGTCGAACGTCATCGGCGTCCGCTCGGGCTCGATCGATCGCGACCCGAACGCCTTCGCGAAGAGGATCTCGTCACGCCGGCCCACGACGACCACGCACCCCGGGAGCTTTCCGTCGGCGATCGCCTGGTTGATCGGACCTGCGAGGGGCGCGAACGCGTCCTCGATCGGCGGCGCGAGGGGAGGAGGAGTCGCGCTCGGCTTCGCGGGCGCGAGCGCGTCATGTCTCGGCGGCGTCGTTGCAAAACATGCGGCTACGACCGCGACGGAGACTACGAGGGCGAAGAGCCGCTTCACGTTCACTGCGCCGTCGATCTACACGCGGGGCTTGGCTGTTGTAGACCAGTGCGCGATGGGCCACTCGTTCACGTTCTTTCGCGCCGGCGGCAGCTCGTACCAAGCCAGGCTCGACACTGGCGCCGACATCGCGGCGCTCAGCGACCTCGACCAGAAGCTGTGGGTCGCGCTCGCGTGTCCCGTGAGCGGCCTCGAGCTCGACGAAAAGACGCTCGCGCTGGTCGACAGCGATCACGACGGACGAATCCGCCCCCCCGAGGTGCTCGCGGCCGTCGCGTGGATGGAGCGCGTGCTCGTGGACCTCGACGAGCTGCCGGAGCGCACCGCGACGCTCGACCTCGACCAGATCGACGACGACAACGACGAAGGAAAAGAGCTCCTCGCGTCCGCGAAGGTCATCCTCGAAAACCTCGGCAAAGCGAAGGAGGAGACGATCTCGCTCGAGGACGTGCTCGACACCGCGAAGATCTTCTCCGAGACGAAGTTCAACGGCGACGGCGTGGTCCCCGCCGAGTCGGCCGACGACGACGCCGTGCGCGCCGTCGTCGCGGACGTCATCGCGTGCCTCGGCCCCGAGCCCGATCGCAGCGGAAAACCCGGCGTCTCGCGCCCGAAGGTCGACCTGTTCTTCGAGCAGGCGACGGCGCTCGCGAAATGGTGGAAGGCCCTGAGCGACTCGAAGGACACGCTGCCGATCGGCGAGCGCACGGCCGCCGCAGAGGGCGCGCTCGCCGCCGTCGAGGCGAAGATCGAGGACTACTTCGTCCGCGCGAGGCTCGCGCAGTTCGACGCGCGCGCCGCCGGTCCGCTGAACCGCTCCGAGTCCGATTGGACCGCGGTCGCGACGGGCGAGCTCTCGACGTCGAGCGCCACGGTCGCCGCGTTTCCCCTCGCGCGCGTCGAGCCGGGCCGCCCGCTGTCGCTCGAGAGCGGCCTCAACCCCGCGTGGATCGAGGCGATGCGCGCGTTCGAGAAAGACTGCGTCGCGCCGCTCCTGGGCGAGCGGAAATCGATCACCGACGCCGACTTCGCGACGATCCGCGCCAAGCTCGCGCCGTACCGCGCGCACCTCGCGTCCAAGCCCGCGACCTCGCTCGGCTCGCTCGCGCGCGACCGCGTCGAGTCCATCGCGGCGAGCAACAAGCGCGACCAGATCATCGCGCTCATCGAAAAAGACGAGGCCGTGCGCCCGCAGGTCGAGGCGATCGCGCGCGTCGAGAAGCTCCTTCGCTACAAGCGAGATCTCCACCGGCTCCTCTGCAACTTCGTCAACTTCCGCGACTTCTACTTGAGCGGCGACGCGGTCTTCCAGGCCGGCACGCTGTTCCTCGACGAACGCAGCTGCGATCTCTGCGTCCGCGTCGAGGCCGCCGGCGCGCACGCCGAGATCGCGGGGGCGAGCAACACGTTCCTCGTCTACTGCGAGTGCACGCGCCGTGGGGCCGGCGACGCGCCCGAGCACATCACGATCGCCGCGGCGCTCACCGCGGGCGACGAGCAGCGCGTCCACGCAGCGCGAAACGGCGTCTTCTACGACCGCAGCGGTCGCGACTGGGACGCGCACGTCCTCAAGGTCTTGAAGCAGCCGATCAGCATCCGCGAAGCGTTTTGGCTCCCGTATCGGCGCATCGGCAGCTTCATCGGCACGCAAATCGAGAAATTCGCCGGCGACCGCGACAAAGAGGTCGAGGCGACGACGAAGGACCACGTCACGGGCGTCGCGCAGAGCGCCGCCGAGGACGCGCCCGAGAAGCCGTTCGACGTCGCGCGCTTCGCCGGCATCCTCGCGGCCGTCGGCCTCGCCATCGGCGCCATCGGCTCCGCGCTCGCGGTGATCCTCACGAGCTTCTTCGGCCTCTCGTGGTGGCAGATGCCGCTCGCGCTCGTCGGTGTGTGCGTCGCGATCTCCGGCCCGTCGATGCTCATCGCGTACATCAAGCTGCGCGGGCGCATGCTCGGGCCGATCCTAGACGGGGCCGGGTGGGCCGTGAACGCAGAGGCGCGCATCAACATCGCGTTCGGCACGTCGCTCACGGAGCGAGGCGAGCTCCCGAAGGACGCGACGCGCATCCGCCGCGATCTCTACCCGGACAAGCGCAGCGACATCATCGTCTGGACGCTCGCGCTCGCGATCGCGGCGGCGGCGATTTTGTGGAAGCTCGGCTACCTCAAGCCGTGGCTCGCAGTCTTGCTTCGCGCGGTAAAGAAATAGTGAACACGGTGGAGTCCGGTCCGGACGTCGCGTGGATCTGGCCGCCGTGCGCGCGAACGATCTCGCACGCGATGAAGAGGCCCAAGCCGAGGTGACGCTTGTCCGTGCCGCCTTTGAACGGCTCGAAGAGCGTCTCGAGCTTCTCGGGCGGGATCGGCCGGCCGCGGTTGCGTACCTCGATCACCACGAACCCGTCCGCGTCGCGCAGCGCCACGGTGGGCGAGCCGGTGCCGTGCTGGAGCGCGTTGCCGAGCAAGTTCGAGAGGACCTGACCTAGGCGCGACTCGTCCCACTCGCCGTGGAGATCGCCGTCGAGTTGGAGCACGACGTCGGGTCGACCCGTGAACGCGAGCTTGGTCTCCTCGATGACGCGCCGCGCGAGCTCGCCGAGGTCCATGTGCGTGCGCGCGAGCGGTAGCCCGCTGCCTTGGTCGACGCTCACGTAGTCGAAGAGCTGGTCGACGATGCTCGCCATGCGCTTGGCGCTCGTGAGGATGCGGCGGACGAAGTCGGTCGTGGTCTTCGACACGTCGGGCTGCATGAGCGCGAGGTTGCCGCTCATGACGATCGAGTTCAGCGGGTTTCGGAGAATCGTGGCTCACGACGCCGAGGAGCCGCTCGCGAAACTCGGCGATGCGCTTGCGCTCGGTGACCTCCTCGACGAGCACACCGACGCCGAGCACGTCGCCGCTGACGCGCACCGGGTACCAGTGCTCGGCCCAGACGCGCAGGACGCCTGGCGCCGCCGGCGTGTGGCCCGTGATCTCGATGTCCTTGTGGGCCTCTCCGCTCGCCATGACCTCGCGGCCCTGCGTCATCAAGAACTCCGCGGGGAGCCCGCTCAAGACTTCGCTCGGCGTATGCCCGAGGTGCGCCTCTCGTGGGACGCCGTTGATCCGCGCGAGCTGCTCGTTGATCAGCCGAAAGCGAAGGTCGCGATCCAAAAACGCCACGCCGACCGGTGCATCGTTGATAATCGCGTCACGGACCGCCTCGGCCACGCGCAGCGCGTTCGTTTGTTGCTCCTTCTCGTCGTCGCGGAACTTCGCGTACTGCTTCACCGAGAGCGCGGCGGCGTCGTTGACGGCCGTCGTGATGGCGATCGCCTCTTCCGGCCCGATCGCGGCGCCAGAGTCCGCGAGCGCGCCCATGATCGAATTCGCGAGGACGCCGTACTCGCGCACGAGCGCGCTCACGTCGATGCCGATCTGCCAGCGCTGTTCCGCGTGCTTTTTCATGGGCTCGGTCGACCCCGGCTTGCCCTCGAGCGTGTCGCAGAGCCGCTCGAGCAGCCCGTCGATGTCGTCCAGCAACATCGGCTCGGGCAGCGGCGGCAAGAACGCGCGTCGCCGAGCCTCGCGCTTGAAGCGCTCGATGATGGCGGACTTCATGTGGCGGACTTCGCCGCAGACAGCGAGCATGCCACCGGTCAAGCACGCCCCGTTCCGCGCGTCGTGCTCAGCGCGCGACCTGGACCGCAGTTTCGGCGACGGTCAGCGGCCAACCGACGAGGCGACGCGAGAGCTCGACGGTCCCCGGGAACGCAGCGCTCTCGTGGAAGAGGTCATACTCGTACGCGGGCCCGGACGCGAAGCCGCCCGCGTGCGGCGCGCCGACGTCGAGCGTCGTCGGCTCGAGCTTCGCGTATGGCATCCGCTCGACCACGACCTGATCGCCCGTGTCGATCCACGCGACGACGTCGTACGGCGGGATCTCGGCCGCGAGCTGGCGGTCCGGCGGCAGCGTGTAGAAGAGATCGACGACGCGCGACGTCCCCGCCGGGATCGTCAAGAGCGGCGGCTCGTTGCCGGCCGTCGCGGACGAGAAGGCTGCAGCGCTTTCACGCCCGGCGAGAACGATGCGCTGCTGAGAGACATCGAAGAGCCAAGGCTCGAGCGTCTCGTTGTGGAGTGTCGTGCGCACGTGGACGGCGCGCGCAAAGACCGCGGGGTCCTTGTCGCTCCGCAGCTCGACGACGCCGCTGGTCGCGAGGCGAACCATGGCCTGGATCGGCGCGAGCGTCGCGGCCTCGACCTCGACGGGCCGCGCGGGCACGCTCGCCGAGGTCGTCGCGACCGGAATGTTGGACTCGAACGTCCCGCACGCTGCGAGGACCACAAAGAGGGCGCGCTTCATGCCGCGATGAGGTTGCAAGCGGTGAGCCGGAGCGCGCTTCAGCGAAGCGCCGTGACGCCCTTCCAGCGCTGGTCCTCCGACGCGAGCGAGCCGTTTCCGAAGATGTACTTCACCGCGAGCCCGGACTGGATCCCGAACGGCGCCGTGTAGCCCTGCTCGACCGCTGCGCGCATGCTGGCCTCCACTTCCTGCTTGGGATCGGAGTACGAGACGGTCGCCGGCTGCGCCTCGTTGATCGCCTTGACGATCTCCTGAACCGAGACCCACGGCGAGACGACGAGGTGGTCGGTGAGGCGCCAGCTCGCGCCTAGCGCCGCGGAGAAGCTCGTGTAGTCGAGGCTCTTCAAGACGATGTTCTCGCCGACGGTCGCGGACAAATCGACCGGCTTGAAGTGCCATGTGAAGAACACGTCGCAGAACTCGCGCGGGACGACCTGCTCGTCGAGACCTTCGAGGTTGGTCGTGTCGTATCGCTCGAGCTCCGGTCCGACCGCGCAGTGAAAGCCGAAGTTTCGCTGGCTCGAGGTCTGCCTCGGGACGAGGTCGAACTCGAGGCCGAGCGAACCGTTGGCGCGGAAGCGGTAGTTCGCCTGCGGACTCTTCTCCGCTCCGAAGAGCAGCGCGAGGCTCAGGCGGTGATCGCTCGTCAGGTCTTGCGACAAGACGTCGGTCGTCCACGCCGACGCGAAGTCGATCGTCGCCGTGTCGTTCGTCCCGGCGACGGGCTGGCTTTCGCGCGTGTAGCTCGCGCCGATGGCCTGCTGCAGTCTCCAGTTTTGCTGCGAGAGGTTGAAGGTCACGGACGCGCTCGCCCACGCGTTGACGCCGACGCCCACGACGTCGCTCAGGTACGACCCGAGCGTCGGCGCGACGTACCACTTCTTGCTCGTCTGCTCCGGCCGCCCGGTGAACGGCGCGTCGACCGGATCGCTCAGCACGATGGCGAGCTTTCCTTGCTTCACCTCGGCGGCCTCCTTCTGGTCCATGAAGTCCGCGAGGCCTCGCTCGAGCTTCGTCATGATGCGAACGAGGCGCGTAGGGTCGTCCACGGTCGAAGGGATCTTGTCGGACGTGTGGATCGAGGTCGAATAGCCGTCGACGGCGCGCCCCACGAAGTCGAGCTTGAAGCGGGTCGCGTCCTCGGCCGGCACGCTCGTCACCGTCACGACGACGTCCGCGCTGCGCTCGTCGGGCACCGGGGAGAGGAACGGGATCTTGCTCGTGAGGCTGCTCTCGAGCACTGCGCAGTCGACGTTGCCGGTCGCGATGTAGCAGTCCCACTTCATCTTGAGCGCCGCGTGGGCGGTCGCGGGCGCGAGGAGCAGGGCGAGGGCCGTCGACGTCACGGCGAGGCGCATCGCGACGATGGTACGCGAGGGGCAAGCTGGTTGCAGCTCCAACCATCAGCGGAAGCGGTCGAGGGTCGAGATGAGCTCATCCAAGCCGAGCGGCTTGTTGAGGTAGGCCTGCGCTTCGAGCGCCCTCTCGGTCTCCCGCGTGATGCGACGAGCGCTGAAGATGATGACGGGGATGTCCACGAGATCGGGGTGTCTGCGCTGCTCGGCGCGAAACGCCCAACCATCCATCTCCGGCATCATGAGGTCGAGCAGGATGACGCTCGGGCGCGCGCCCGCGAGGAGCTTGTCGAGCGCGGCGCGCCCGTTCTCCGCCGAGCTCACCTCGGCGCCGGCGAACGTGATGGCCTCCATCATGACCTCGCGCACGTCGGGGTCGTCGTCGACCACCATGACGGAGAAGCCGCTCATCGCGGCTCCGTCGGGAGCGTCACCGTGAACGTCGCGGTCGTCCTCGACGATCAGGATGTGCTTGCGAGCGTCCATGGCCAAGCCATGATCGCAACGATCGGGCCGTTTTGCGTTGGCGCGCGGCGTGCCGCGCTCGGCGGGGCGAGCTCACGGCGGCGCGGGTTGGAACGCGGCGGCCATGATCGGCCCGGCTTGCGCGGTCGCCAGCGCGAGCGCGCGGCGGCCCATCTCGAGGATCCGCGGCTCGGGCGACGGATCGCTCGCGAGGAGCTCGACGAGCTCCGAGACGGTTCGCTCCCCCTCGGGGATGCTCGCGAGCGCGCGACCTAGCGCGTCCGCGAACGCGTGCGATCGCACCGGCGCCGTGGCGTTCTCGTGCGTGAGCCGCACGAGATCCGAGATGAGCCTGAGCTGTTCTTCCATCTCCTCGAGATCGTCGCGCGAGCGCTCCCACCGCGCGGCGCGCATGTGCGCCACACGCAGGCGCTCGTTCGCGATGGCGCGCAGCGACTCGTTTCGCGCCGTCGCGGCCTTGAGCTCGAGAGACGCGATGTCCATGTCGAGCGCGTCCCGATCGGTGGAGAGATGGTGCGCGCGGCTCGCCGCGTAGGCGATGGCGCCGCCGACGTAGGTAGCGAGCAGGCGCGCGATGCCGAGGCAATCTTCCGGGTGCGCCTCACGCGAAGGCGACACACGCGCGCGTATCGAATCGGCCAGAGCCTCGAGGTGAAGGAGCTCCATCCGATGCGGCTCCGCGATGCGCGCGAGCATCTCCGAGCGCAGGCGCGCGGCGCTCTGCGCCTCGATCGCGCGCTCTCGCTCGTCGACCATGCGGCGAAAAGCGGGCAGCTTATGGCCGAATCCGACGATGCCGAGCTCCATGAAGACCATCGTCGCGGCCACGATCGTCGACCACGTGAGGAACGCAAGGGCCGGAAGAACGCAGCCCACGAGCACCACGTGCGCCGGGTGCCGCAGGAGCTCCCACGCGTATCGCCATTCGCTGGAGTTCGAGCGCATGTCTCGCCTCGTGCACTGCCCGTTCCGCGACGAATCCGCCACGGCGAGCCGCGCGGTGTGACGGAAGTCGTGGCGATCGTGTGGCATTCGTGCCCTGATCGGCGCGATGGCTTCGCCCTGGCCGCGGCTCCAGCTCTTCGAGTTCAACGACCTTCACGCCGTCCCCGCGGCGGCGCGCGACACGATCGTCGAGTCGCTCTCGCGCGCGCTCGAGTGGGGGAGGGTGCTCGACGGGCTCGTCGATCCGTTCATGGAGTTCCTCGCGGCGTCGGGCGCGCGCGAGGTGCTCGATCTCGGCGCGGGCGCGGGCGGACCGGCGCGCATCCTCGCGCGCGCGCTCGCGCGAAGAGGCCGCGCCTCGCCGCGCTTTCTCCTCACGGATTTGCACCCGCGCGTCGAGGCGTGGACGCGCTCGCGCGACGCGTTCCCGGACGCGATCGACTTCGTCCCGACGTCCGTCGACGCGACGCGCGTCCCCGAGGAGCTCGCCCGCGATCGCGCGCGCACGATCATCAACGTGCTCCATCATTTCCCGCCTGAGCTCGCGACCGCCGTGCTCGCGGACGCCGTCCGCGGCTCGAAGGGCGTCTTCGTCGCCGAGGGGTTCGAGCGCCACCCCTCGCAGTTCGCGAACTTCGCGCTCGCAGGTCTACCCGCGCTCTACTTGAACCCGATCATGAGCGAGCGCGATCGCCTCGCGAAGGCCGCGCTCACGTACGCGACGCCCGCGGCGCTCGCGATGTCGATCTGGGACGGCTTCGTGAGCACGCTCCGCGTCTACGAAGAAGAGGAGCTCCGCGCGATGGTCGCCCCGTTCGGCGCGTCATTTCACTGGACCTACGGCCGCTACCATTACGCGCCGCGCGGCACTGGTTACTACTTCCATGGAGTCCCCATGTCCGAGCGCGAGAAGCACTGGCAGAACATCTACGGCACGAAATCTTCGCAAGCGGTGAGCTGGTACGAGCGCGAAGCGACCGCGTCGCTCGATTTCGTCGAAGCCGCGCGCGCTCGCTCGAGCGATCCGGTCGTCGACGTGGGCGCTGGCGCGTCCGTGCTCGTCGATGGCCTCCTCGCGCGCGGTTTCTCCGACGTGACGCTCCTCGACGTGAGCGCCAAGGCGCTCGAGGTCACGCGCGCGCGCGTCGGCGAGCGCAAAGAGGTCCACTACGTGACGAGCGACGTCACGTCGTGGAAGCCCGCGCGCGCCTACGCGCTCTGGCACGATCGCGCGGTGTTCCACTTCCTCACGGAGCCCGCCGCGCGGGCGCAATATCGCGACGTCCTCCGAGCGGCGCTTCGACCGGGCGGATCGGCGATCATCGCGACGTTCGCCGAGGACGGCCCCGAGCGGTGCAGCGGCCTGCCGGTCCGGCGCTACTCCCCGGCCGAGCTCGCAGACGAGCTCTCGCCCGTGCTCGAGATGGTCGAGTCGCGCCGCGTCGTGCACGCGACGCCGTCCGGCGCGGAGCAGCGCTTCGTGTTCGGGCGGTTCACGCGCAAGTAGCTACGCTATGCTCGGTCGAGATGTCGACGGCGCGATGGCTCGTATCGCTGGCGATCGTGGGGAGCGCCGCGGCGGGCATGGCCTCCGCGTGCGGGACCTCGCCGATCGCGCCCGACGCGAGCGCCGACGACGCGACGTTCGAGAAGAAGGTCCCGCCCGGCGACGCAGGTGACGCGGACGCGGGCCCGTTCGTCGGCCCGACGCGCCTCTCGGACACGGGTCTCTACTCGGATTTCGCCTCGCGCACGCTCGCGCCCGGGATCATCACCTACGAGCCGCGCTACCCGCTCTGGTCCGATGGGCTCGAGAAGAAGCGCTACCTCTTGCTCCCGCCGAGCACGAAGATCGACACGTCGTCGATGGACGAGTGGGCGTTCCCGATCGGCACGAAGGTCTGGAAGGAGTTCGACGTCGACGGCGGCGCCATCGAGACGCGCCTCCTGTGGAAGATCGCGGACGCCGAGTGGTGGGAGGTCGCGTACGCGTGGACGAGCGACGCGACCGACGCCCTCGCCGCGCCCGATGGCGGCGTGAACGCGCTCGGCACGACGCACGACATCCCCTCGCAGACCGACTGCAACGCGTGTCACACGGGCGTGCGCGACGTGCTCATCGGCGTCTCGGCGCTCCAGCTCGGCGCGAGCGACGGCGACGGCACGCTCGACAAGCTCGCCGAGGCCGGCGCGCTCTCGAACCCGCCGACGGTCGCGTCGTTCGACGTCCCCGGAAGCGGCGCCACCAAGGACGCGCTCGGCTACCTGCACGGAAACTGCGGGCACTGCCACAACTCCGACTACGCGGACCCGAAGCTCCAGCAGCAGACCGCGATGCGCCTTCGCCTCTCGGTCAGCCTCACGACGCCCGAGGCGGCGCCGGTCTACGCGACGGCGATGTGCCTCGTGATGAAGCACGCGGTCCCGCCGAACAACCTGATCTACGCGCTCGTGCCCGGCCAGCCCGATTGGAGCGGCATCCCGGCGCGAATGGCTCGACGCGACTCGTTCGAGATGCCCCCCAACTGCACGGAGGTCGTCGACGACGCGGGTGTCGCGACCGTGAGAGCGTGGATCACCTCGATCGACGCCTCGGCGTGCCCCGACGCGTCGACCGACTAGGGACGATGAACGCGATCACGAAAGGCACGCTCGTCGCGCTGATCGCGGCCGTTCTCTTCGGAGTCACGACGCCGCTCATTCAGCGGCTCAGCGCGTCCTCCGGCGCGTTCGCGACGGCGATGCTGCTCTACGTCGGGGCGGCGCTCGGCGCTGGCGTTCCCCAACGTCGGGGCAAGGAAGCGCAGCTCGAACGCAAGCACGTCGGTCGCCTCGCCCTCGTCGCGCTGTTCGGCGCGGCCATGGCACCCGCGTGCCTCGCGTGGGGCTTGAAGCACGTCGGCGCGTTGACCGCGTCGCTCCTCTTGAACCTCGAGGCCGTGTTCACGGTGGCGTTCGCGCGGGTGCTCTACCGCGAGCACGTCGGTCGCCGCGTGCTCGTCGCCGTCACGCTGATGGTCGCAGGCGGCGCCGTGGTCGCGCTTCGCACGCAGCAGAGCGGCGCTTCGAGCGCCATCGGGATCGCCGCGATCATCGCCGCGACGTTCGCGTGGGCCGCCGACAACACCCTCACGCGCCCGCTGTCCGACTACGATCCGCGCTCGGTCGTGTTCGGAAAGGCAACGATGGGCGCCTTGCTCTCGCTGCTTCTCGCGCTCGTGGCCCGCGACGTGTGGCCATCGTCAGCCGCCGCGCTCGGGCTCGTCGCGTGTGGTGCGAGCGGCTACGGCCTCAGCTTGCGGCTCTACCTTCGTGCCCAGCGGACGCTCGGCGCGGCGCGCACCGGTTCGGTGTTCGCTTTCGCGCCGTTCGCCGGCGTCGCCCTCGCGTTCGCGATCGGCGACCGAGCGAACGTCGCGCTCGTCATCCTGGCCACGGTCCTCTTCGCGGTCGCCGTCTATCTCCACGCGACCGAGCCTCACGGTCATCCGCACAGACACGAGCCACTCGAGCACGATCATGCGCATCGCCACGATGACGGCCACCACACTCACGTGCACGACGTGCCGGTGCGTGGCCAGCACAGCCACATGCACCTGCACGAATCGCTCGAGCACGCTCACGCCCACGCCGATGACGTTCATCATCGTCACGAGCACGACTGATCAGGGTCACTTGCTTCGGCGGCTATGGAGCTCGAGGAGCGCATCGAGCATCTGCGAGCCCACCGCGATTCGCTCGTTGTCGTCGCGGTGCAAGACCGCGATCCCCGCGACCAAGCTCGCGATCCCCGCGGCCTCGGGCCGATTGAATTTCCCGTCCTTGATGTCGAGGTCGTGCACGATCTCGGCGAGCGCGCGAAGGCCGCTCTCGCGGAGCCCGAACTGCTCGAGCAGCACCTCGAACGTGCAGCGGTCGCCAACGTGCGTGAACGTCGCCTCGAACATGTCGAACGTGACCTCGGCCGCCTTCGGCACGTACCCCTTCGCCTCGACGAACTTGAACGTCGGCTTCTCGTCGATGAAGCGCTTGATGAGCCACGCGCTCGCGATGCGATCGACGTGGATGTTCTTCCGCGTGACCCAGGTGCGCTTCTGAAACTCGGAGCGCTTCACGGATTGCGGAGCAGCGGCGCCCTTCTTGTGCTCGCCGCGCGCGCGCTTCGTGAGCGTCGCGATCAGCGACTCGGCGGCTTCTCGTCCGGGCGCCGCGAAGAAATCGATCGCGAGGATCTCCTGCATGCGCTTCGTCAGTCGCGCGAGGTGAGCCTCGGCCTGCGCACGCTCCTGCTCGTCGGGTTTGGCCGGCGTCTCCGCGATCGCCGCGCGCGCGTCGTCGGCGAGCTGTCCGTAGTCGGCTTCGCGCGCCGCATGAAACAGCGCCTCCACCTGCTCGTCGCGCATGCCCTCGACGAGCGACGCCGTGCACAGCGTCGCGTCACCGCCCTCGGCGATGATCTCGCGCGTCGCCCACTGAAAGTCCTCTTGCGCCTGCTCGGTCTGCGGCAGCACGTAGACGGAGTTCTTGATCGCGACGGCGCCGATCTTCTGGAGGCGCCTGCCGACCTTCGCGCGGAAGTAGCTCGGCTTCGGCGGGATCTGGTGCACGAGCAAGAGCCAGCTCTGCTGCTTTCGCCGCGATGGCATGCCTGCCATCTCTAACAGTTGCGACGAAGCAAAACAACTGTGTGAGGCCTGCTCACGTGCTCTGCGTGCGCCCGTCCCATGCCGTGAGGTCGACCGCCTTCTTCACGACGTTCGCGAGATCGACCGCTTTGCCGCGACCCCAGTAGTGCAAAAAGAGGATGCGCGGGTTCTCGCCGGTCATGTGCGAGTGGATCGCGACGACGTCGATGTTGCCCGCGCGAAGCGCCTTGAGCACGGGCTGGAGCTCGCCCTCGGTGACCGCGAAGTCGCCGTCGACCGCGGCGCTGTCGTCCGTGCCGATGAACGCGGCCCACGTGTTCACGCCCATCGTCTTGCCGATGTGACAGCCGCACGCGGCCGTCGTCGCGCGGCCCATCGTCGCCTTGTACATGCCGTCCTTCGACGTGCCCTTCAGCCCGAACGCAGCGTCGAGCTTCGCGCCGTCGATCGCGCTCTTCGCGGGGAGCGCCGCGGCGCCGGAGCGATCGAGCGGCTTCGGCGTCCTCTTCCGGATCTCGCCGACCGTATCCATGACCGTCTTCACCGTGCTGCCGAGCGACGCGACGGGCCCTTCGCCCTCGACGTGCATGAAGTAGACGGCGGGCTTCGAAAAGAAGAAGTGGTTGTGGAGCGCGGTGACCGAGACGTTGTGATCGAGCAGCGTGCTCATCACGCGGTTCACTTCGTCCTCGAAGAGAACGAGATCGCCCATCATCATGGCCTCGACGCCCGCCTTGCCCGGCGTGAACGCAACCCACGACGTGAGCCCCATGAACGGCGGAAGCTTCGAGCCGTCGACCTCGACGGGGACGTCGGTGCGAGGAAACGAGACCTTCACGATCCCTTCGGCGTTCTCGGTCTTCGCGTCCGTGGCGGAGGCGACGGCCTTCTCGTCGATCGGCGGCGACATGGCCTGCGTAGTCGCAATCGGCTGCGGCGACGTGTTCGTCGACGACGTCGTGGTCGCCGTGTTGACGGGCCCCGTCGTACCCGTCGCGGCCGGCGTGGTGTTCGCGTTCGAACCGCCGCACGCGGCGCACACGAGGGCGGCAACGACTGCCAGGTGAGCTCGGTTCATGATGTTCGTCCTTTCTCTCGCGACCGGTGTGGCAACTCGCAACGCGCCAGGCGCAGACGATCGAGATCGCACGCGCGATGTATGCTGCGATGTCGCAGCTGCTGCAAGGGCTATGACAGTTGTTTTAGAAAGACGGAGATTGGGCGCGCGTTCTTTGCTTCTCGCGTGCTTGGCAGTCGTGGCTTGCTCGTCGAGCGGGCCGTCGAACGTGCCGGGCGTGTCGTTGCCGCTCGTCCTCGTGTCCGACGTGCCGCTTCCGGGCGTGTTCGACATCGCCCAACCCGGCGTCGCGCTCGTCGGCGACGACATCCCCCGGCAGCAACTCGCACTCCGTCGCAGCAACGACTCCGCCGCGCGGGCGTGGCTGTCGCACGTGACCGTGGAGCTCGCTCGACGTGGACACGCGGCAGCGCACGAGGATTTGCTCGATCCTGTACGAGCCAGACTCGCCCCCACGCTCGGGCTCTCCGCCCAGGCGCAGTACAGGATCGACAAAATCCTCGAGACTGGTGAACGGAACGCAAGCGTTCCGTGAACAGAGTCGGGGCGAGAGGATTTGAACCTCCGACTCCTCGGTCCCGAACCGAGTGCGCTACCAGGCTGCGCTACGCCCCGAAGTCCCCGGAAAAGACCGGGAACGACGCCGTTATGGCGGCGATGAGCCGCTTCGTCAACGACAAATCGCGTAGGGGACGGACGAGCCCACTCGGCCCGGCCTGACGTACGATGAGGGCGTGACCGGAAACGCGCCGCTTTTGACGTCATCCTTCGTGGGGCGGGCGTCCGACGTCGAGCGCGTGACCGCGCTCCTCGCGGGGGAGGCGCGCGTCGTCACGGTGCTCGGGCCGGCGGGGATCGGCAAGACGCGGCTCGCCCAAGAGGCCGCCGCGAGCGTGAAGGAACGGTTCGCGGGGGTGTGGTTCGTGGCGGCGGCGGAGGCGCGGTCGGAGAGCGCGTTCGTCGCGGCGGTGGCGACGGCGCTCGGGGACTCGACGGGCGACGTGGGGCACGCGCTCGAAGGGCGAGGGGACGTGCTCGTCGTGATCGACAACGTCGAGCAGGTGACGTCTTCGTCGGCCGAGTTGCTCTCGCGCTGGGTGCGGACGGCGCCGCGGGCGCGGTTCGTCGTGACGTCGCGCGAGCGGCTTCGCATCGAGAGCGAGGCGTGCCTCGAGCTCTTGCCGCTCGACGAGGGCGACGCGGCGCGGCTCTTCGCCGAACGCGCGGCGCTCGCGCGCGGGAGGTTCTCGCCGGACGCGGACGACCGAAAGGCGATCGCGGAGCTCGTGCGGCGGCTCGACGGAAACCCGCTCGCGATCGAGCTCGCGGCGGCGCGCACGAAGATGTTCTCGCCGCGCGATCTCCTCGCGCGCATCGACAAGCGGTTCGAGCTCTTGACGGGCGGTCCGCGCGATCGCTCGGCGCGCCAAGGGAGCCTCCGCGGCGCGATTGATTGGTCCTGGGAGCTCCTCTCCGACGGCGAGAAGCGCGCGCTCGCGCGGTGCTCGGTGTTTCGCGGGGGATTCTCCGTCGACGCGGCGGAGGCCGTGCTCGGAGCGGGCGGGCTCGCCGAGCTCGAGTCGCTCGTCGACAAATCGCTCGTGCGGCGCGACGTGCGCTTCACGTTGAGCGAGACGATCCGCGACTACGCGGCGGAGAAGCTCGCGGCGCCAAGACGGCGAAGAGGCGGACGCCGCGCGAGCGCACGTCGCGTTCTACGCGGCGTTCGCG
Organism: uncultured delta proteobacterium; assembly: GCA_963839305.1. Lineage (GTDB taxonomy): Bacteria > Myxococcota_A > Polyangia > Polyangiales > Polyangiaceae > DASXHD01. The sequence goes on along the minus strand of CAWIUL010000010.1, from coordinate 1,574,705 downwards.
GAGGCGCGCGCGGCGGAGCTCCGAGGCGAGGCTGCGCTCTCCGCGGTCGCGGCGCTCCGCGCCGAGGCGGACAACATCCTCGAGGCCCATCGGCGGCTTCGCGCGACCGATCGCGCCGCGGCGGCGTCGATCGCGCTCGCGATCAACATGCTCATCGCCATGCGCGGGCCGGTCGGAATGCAGCGCGAGCTGCTCGACGCGGCGGTCGCGGACGCGGAGGCCTCGGGACCCTCGCTGCACGTTCGCGCGCTCGTAGCGCGCGCGCGCGCGAAGCTCATTCGAGGAGACACTGCGGGCGCCGACGCCGACGCAGCCTCGGCGCTCGCGATTGCGTCGAAGGCCGGAGACGACGCGCTCCGCGCGCGCGCCCTCGACGGCCACGCGCGCGTCGACCTCGAGCGCGGACGCTCCGAGGGCACGCTCGCCGCCGTGGACGAGGCGCTCGCGCTCTATCGAAAGCTCGGCGATCGCTCGAGCGAAGCGAGCGCGCTCGCGCTCCTGGCGTCGGTCCACATCAAGCAGGGTCGCATCGACGAGTCGCGCGTCATCCTCGAGAGCGCCCTCGCGCTCCAGCGCGCGCTCGGCGATCGCGTGGCGATGATGAGCCTGCTCGGAAACCTCGGCATCGTCCACCACTGGCAAGACCGCGACGAAGAGGCCGAGCGCTGCTACCGCGCCGCGCTCGAGATCGCCCTGGAAATGGGCGATCGACGCGAAGAGGCGGTCGACCGCATCAACCTCGCGCTCCTCTTGCTCGACGAGGGCGCGCTCGACGAGGCGCGCGCGGAGTTCGAGCGCGCGCTCGAGATCCAGCGCGCCGCAGGTCACAGGCAGTACGTCGGGAACGTGCTCGGCTCGCTCGCGAGCCTCGACATGGTCGAGGGCAACGCGGCCGCCGCGCGCAGGCGCCTCGAAGAGGTGCTCACGATCTTTCGCGAGCTCGGGCATCGACGCTACGAGGCCGCGACGCACCGCTACCTCGGCACGGTCTCGCTCGAGGAGGGCGATCTCGAATCGGGCGCTCGCGTCGCTCGAGCGCGCGAAGGCCATCGCCGAGGAGGTCGGCGACTTCACGAGCTTCGTCCTCGGGCCGCTCGGCGCCGTGCTCGCGCTCCTCGGTCGCGAGCAGGAAGCGGCCGACGCGTTCGCGAGCGCGCGAAAGAGCCTCGAGAAGCGCGGCGAGCCGCGCGCGTTCGTGCTCCTCGAAATCTTCGAGGCGTTCGCGCCGCTCGCGCGCGGCGATCTCTCGGTGGCGCGTGACGTCCTCGCGCGCACGGAGAAGAAGCGCCTCGCCTCGGACGCCCGCGTCGCGCGTCGCTTGCTCGCGTCCGCCGTGGCGCGCCGCGACAGCACGCACGCGGCGCTCGCGGTCGGCGAAGAGGCGCGCTGGTTCCAGGTCGGCGCGGGCGAGAAGGTCGATCTCTCGAAGCGCCGCGCGCCGCGCCTCATCATGCAGAAGCTCATCGAGCAGCGCGGGACGAACCGCGGCGTCACGCTCGAGGAGATCATCGCCGCGGGCTGGCCCGGGGAACGAATTCAACCCGAGGCCGCTGCCGCGCGCGCCTACACGGCGATCAAGACGCTTCGCGAGCTCGGTCTCGGCGATCTGCTGGTGCGCCGAGACGACGGGTACTTGCTGCGCTGAGCGGGTTCACGGCGGGTCGAGCGGAATGCCGAGCTTCATGGCGCGCACTCTGGGCGTCGCACCCCTGAATGCCCACGGAAGCCATCTGAAAGAATCTGAATCGCGCCGGGATCAGCGTCGCTTCGAGTCGTCCTGGACGAATTTCGCAGGCCTTTTCTCGACGAAAGCGCGCGCGCCCTCGGCGATGTCCTCGCCCGCGCGGAGCGGATATTGCCCGAGCTCCGCCTCGATCCGAAGGCCCTCTTCGAGCGGCTTTCCCCAACCCATCATCGCGGCCTGTTTGTCGGTCCGCATCGCGCCTTGGGGAAGCGCGCAAAGCATCTCGGCGATCTCGGTCGCGCGAGCGAGCGCTCGACCCTTCGGGACGATCTCGTTGGCGAGGCCGATGCGATGCGCCTCCTCGGCGGCGATGAATCGCCCCGTGAGAATGAGCTCCATCGCGCGCCCGAGACCGACGATGCGCGGGAGACGTTGCGTTCCGCCGTCGACGAGTGGAACGTTCCACCGCCGGCACGCGACGCCCATCTGCGCGTGCTCCGAGACGACGCGAATGTCCGCGAGGCACATGAGCTCGAGCCCGCCCGCGAGCGCGTGGCCGTTGATCGCGCCGATGATGGGCTTGAAGATGTCGGTCTGCCGCGTGTAGCCCATGTATCCGGGCCCGTTCGTCACGAAGCGGCGGAGCTCGGCCGGCGACGCATCGGGCGGCGGCCCGAGCGTACCGATCGCGGCGAGATCTGCGCCCGAGCAGAACGCTTCGTCACCCGCGCCGGCGAGCACCGCGACGAAGAGCTGGTCGTCGTCGCGAAATCGAATCCACGCGTCGCGGAGCAGCTCGGCGGTCTCGCCGTCGACGCAGTTTCGTTTGTCGGGGCGGTTGATGGTGATGAACCAGACGTGCCCCTTCGCTTCGGCAATGACCTTCGGCATGGCGCCCGAGGATCGCACATCGTATTCTGCGCACCAATGCGATCCTGCAAACGTGCCGCCATCGTATTCACCGCGTGTATCGCCGCATTCGTCGCGTGCAACAAGAGCGCGCCCGCCGCCGACCACGGGCGCATCGCCATTCGAGCCGACGACAAGGGCTTCACGCCAGGGTCGGTCACCGTGAAGAAAGGCGAGCCGACGACTCTCGTCTTCACGCGAACGAGCGACGACACCTGCGCCAAAGAGGTCGTCTTCCCGGAGCTCAAGATCAAGAAGGCGCTCCCGCTGAATCAACCCGTCGACGTCGAGGTCCCCACGGGCGAGGCGCGCACGCTTGCGTTCACGTGCGGGATGGGGATGTTCAAGAGCTCGGTGGTCGTCCAGTAGCGGCTGCGATCGACTCCTCGAAGATCGCGAGGAGCTCGTCGAGATCGGCGTCGCTGATCGTCAGCGGCGGACAAAGGTAGACCGTGTCACCCAAGGGCCTCAGGTACGCGCCGCGCTTTCGGGCCTCGGCGTAGACGCGCCAGCCCGCGGTGCTCAGGTAGCCGGCCTCTTCGAGCGACTCCTGGGCGCTCGTCTCGGCGCCGAGATCGAGGGCGCCGACCATGCCGATCGAGCGGCCGCCGAGGCGAGCCATCGCGCGCGCGATGCGCGGGGCCTTCGCCGCGACCTGACCGAGCACGCCTTCTTCCTTGTAGATCGCAAGCACCTCGCGCGCGATCGCCGCGCCGATCGGGTTGCCGCAGAACGTGTGGCCGTAGTGGAACGCGGTCTCGCGGTCCGCGAGGAACGTGCTCATCACGCGGTCCGACACGAGCGTCGCGCCCATCGGGACGATCTGCGAGAAGCCCTTGCCGACGCACATGAGATCGGGCGAGACGCCCGCGTGCTCGGCGGCCCACATCGGCCCGGTGCGGCCGTAGCCGGTGAAGACCTCGTCGAACACGAGGAGGACGCCCGTGCGATCGCAGAGATCGCGCAGCTCGCGCAGGTACGACGGCGGGTAGATGCGCATCCCCGCGGCGCCCTGGAGGATCGGCTCGACGATCACGCCCGCGATCGTGTCGTGCTCGCGCTCCAAGAGCTCCTTCACGGCGTCGCCGGGGAACGGCACGTGCACCGTCTCGAAGAGGATCCCCGCGAACGGACGGCGGAACACCTCGACGCCGCCGAGGCTCGTCGCGCCCACCGTCTCGCCGTGGAACGCGCCCTCGAGCGCGACGAAGCGCTTCTTCCGCGGCGCGCCGCGCACGTACCAGTGCTGCACGGCCATCTTCACCGCGGCCTCGATCGCGGTCGACCCGTTGTCCGTGTAGAATACACGGTTCAGTCCCGCGGGCGCGACCGCGCACAATTCCGCGGCGAGCGCGGCGGCTTGCTCGTGCGCGATCCCCGCGAGCGCGCAGTGATCGAGCGAGCGGAGCTGCTTCTCGACCGCGGCGATCACGCGCGGGTGCCGGTGACCGAGCGTCGCGGTCCACCACGACGAGTTACCGTCGATGTAGCGACGCCCGTCGGCGTCGAACAAATGCGAGCCCTCCGCGCGCACGACGACGAGCGGGTCCACCTCCTCGAGGTAGACCCGCATCGCCGTGTAGGGATGCCAGACGTGCGCCTTGTCGAGCGCGATGATCTCGTCGCGCGTCACTTCTTCGCGGGCGCCGCGCTCCCGCTCGTCGCGGGGGCCGCGCTCGTCGAAGCTGCGGGCATCGCGTCGGGTTGCGCGTCGTGATCGATGCGGATCGTGCGCGTCGTCGAGTTCCACGCGCCGGGGATCACCTTCATGTCCGCGCCGCCGCTCATGAGCTCGAGCTTCACGGTGTAGGTGCCGTTCTGGAGGTTGTCGAGGAAGTACGGCGGGCCGAATTTCTCGGCCTTCGCCTCGAGCTTGTCCGGAATGCCCGGGCCGAGCACGGTGATGTGAACGTGGTCCTTGCCCTCGCCGAGCGTCGCGTTCGCGAGCTGCCAGTCGACGATCACGTGGCTCGCCATGAGGCCTTTGTAGTCGCCCTTCGGACGGCTGTAGATCAGCATCGGCTTCTTCAGATCGGTGGGCTTGTCGGCCTTCTTGCCGACCGAGAACGCGAGGATCGCGAGCGCGTCCTTCGACTTCACCGACTCGTGGTTCGCGCGGCTCGGGAACGCGACGAGGACGTGCTCGCCCTCGTTGAGCGGGTCGCCGCCCATCAGCTCGCTGAGCTTCACGGGCGCCTTCGTGTCGTAGATCGGCTTGTACGGGTGGTTGTCCAGGATCAGGTGGACGTGCTGCGCGCCCATCGCCGTCTGCCAGTTCTTCACGTCGAGCTTCACGACGAAGTCAGCGGCCTTGTCCTTCGGGATGACCTGCCCGCTCGTCGGCGCGGTGATCTTCACCGTGGGCGGCGGGGTCGGCTCGTCGCTCGCGGTGCCGAGCACGAGCGCGGGCGGCGGCGGCGCGGGCGGAGGTGGAGTGGTGTTCGCGGGGGTCGTGCTCTGCGCGCTCGCGGAGGCAGACGCGACGCCGGTGCCGGGCGGGGGCGGGGGAGGCGGAAGGTTGCTCTCGCCGCCACCGCACGCGAGTTGCGCGAGGGGCGCTGCTGCGGCGAGCGCGACGATGCAAAGGAGCTTGGCGATCTTCATGGCGCCGCATCCTCGTCTCGCGACGAGATAGTTGCAAGCCAAACTCAGCCGTCAGCAGTGGCGTCTCGCTGCCGCATGTCGACGACAGCGTCGGCGTGCTCGGTCAAGACGAGGTGAGCCGCTGATTAGTTGGAAAAACCGGGCGAAGGTGTGGCGACTTGGAAGTCCGTCGCGCTCGTGTACGTGTTGTGGCCGTCTGGCGTGCGCGCGATCGATTTGCCGCTCGGCGGGTTCGGCGCTCCGCCGCCGGAGCCCGCGTCCGCCGGACGGATGAACGGGTGCGTCGACGTGGTGAGCGTCTCGTACGCGACGCCGTCGACGAGCGTTCCGCCCGGCGCGAAGAGGCCGACGCCGCCGCCGCTCTTCGAGAGCGCGCCGTTCAGATCGCTCGAGATTCGGCCGATGAGGACGCCGCCGTCGGGCGTCTGGAACGCGAAGCCGCCGAGGATGACGTAGCCGTTGGGACCCGCGGGGCCGATCGTGTCGCCGGCTTGTCCGGTCCAGAGCTGCGAGGGCGAGCTTCCCGCCGCGCTCGAGTAACGAAGGCCCCAGTTGAACAAGCTCCCGCCGCACGGCGCGCTATTTCGAAGCTCGACGAACTCGTCCGACGGCCCTTGAATGCCATCGGCTTGCACCTCGTTGATGAGGAGCTGGATCTGGCACGTGCTCGTGTCGTTTCCCGCGTCGACGACGTCTTGCGTCGCGACGTCTTGCGGCGCGTCTTTCGTGACGACGTCGACGCCCGTGTCGAAGCCGCCGCCGTCCGGCTCGCGGAGCGAGTCCCAGTCGAGCAGGCAGCTCGCGGGCGCGAGCGCGAGCGCGACGAGCGCCAGCCGATCAAAACGCACGGCCGACTCCTGCGATGAACCCTCCGCCCGGAAGCGGCACGAATCGAACCTCGCACGGCGGAGCGAAGCGGAGCTCCGAGGTTCGGACTGGCGACAACGAAGCGTTCACTGACTTGCCCGACGTCGAGACGCCCGCGACGATCATGATCGCGCCGGTCACGATCGCGACGCCGCCCGCGGCGAGCGCGATGTTCGCGATGTTCTGGAAGGTCTGGCCTTCGTCGATCTGCGAAGCGTAGCTCGCGTCACAAGGCCCACCGTTGCACGCCTGTTTGAGCTGATCGAAGCGCGTCTGGGCGAGCGCCGCAAACGCCGCGAAGACGCCCATCCCCGCGATGCCGATCCCGCCGACCACGAACCCCGCGTTGCGAAGCCCGTGGCTCGGCCCGCGCGCCTCTTCGTGAATGATGACCGGAGGCTCCGTCGTGACCGTGGTCGTGCTCGTGCCCGTGCCCGTGCTCGTCCGGCCGTGCTCGCGGCCTCTTTCTCGAGCTGCAGCTTGATCTCGACCGACTCCCCCGCGGTCACGGTCGCCGTCTTCTTCGTCGTCACGTATCCGGGCGCCCTCGCGATCACCTCGACTGTCCCCGGATCGATCGGCGCCGCGACGCCCACGCCCGCGGGCCCGAGCGCCGCGCCGTTCACGGTCACCGTCGCTCCCTCGGGAAGACCCGAAGGCGCGAGCACCGTCACGTGCGCGATCTTCGCTTCGAGCGCGGAGCCCTCGGACTTCGCCACGTCGCGCGTGCTCGCGTAGCGCGGATCGGCGCGGCTACGATCGGCGGCCTCGTTCGCGGCGCGCTCGAACTCGACGTACGCGGCGGCCGCGTGCCCGAGCTCGCGCTCGCAGCGCGCGATGTAGAGGCGCGTGTTGGGGCTCTCGTAGAGCTCACCCGCCGCGCGGAACTCGACGAGCGCGGGCGCGTATTGATTGGCGATGAAGAGCTCGCGCCCTTTGTTGAAGCGCGATTGCGCGACCGCCTCTTGCGTTTGGGCGTGGGCCGCACCTGCGGCGAGGAGGGCGCAGAGCGCCCAGGCGTAGCGCGCTCTCATCACATCGACTCGGGATTGAACGCCGTGCTCGTCGGCGGTGCCTTCGGAGCGGCCGTCGTCGTGGGGGGAGGCGCTGCTGTCGTCGTCGGAGGCGTCGCCGTCACGGTCGTCGCGCCAGACGGCGGGAGCGGCCTGTGCGGCCCGGGGTGCGCGCGCGAGTCGCTCACGACGCGCGGCAAATCCGTCACGGACACGCTGGGTCCCGAGTCGATCGGCGCGGCGTACGTCGTGGTCGCCGCGGCGGCGATCTTCGGCGCGGACGGCTGCGGCGCGCGCGAGGACGGCGCGGGCGCTCCGGACGACGCGATCACCATCGTGATCGTCGCGACGAGCGCGCCGACGAGGACGAGCGCCGCGGCGCCGACGCCGATGACGATGGGCCTTCGCGAGCGCGTCACCTCGGCCTCCGCCAGCGTCGCGCGCGCCGATGGCGTGAAGGCGTCCTGCACGGCGGGCGCAGACGTGGCGCGGACGGAGCTGTCCGCGTTCTCCGCGATCTCGAGCTTCGGGAGCGTGGGCGCGATCTGGTTGATCTTCGCGCCCTCTTGGAACGCGCGGACGCGCCGCATGACGCTGTCGATCACGTCGCCGGCCATGTCGCGCACGAACGCGCCGACCTGCTTCGGCGTCGCGACGCCGAGCCCCTCCGCGGCTTGCTCGAGCGCCTCCGCGAACTCGGCCGCGGTGTCGAACCGCTCGTCGCGGTCGCGGTTGAGCGCGCGCGCGCACACGTTCTCGAGCGCTTGCGGGTAACCCGGCGAGACCTCGCGGAGCTTCGGGATCGGTTTGTCGAGCAGGTTTCGGAGCACCTCGGCGTCGGTCTGCCCGCGGAACAAGCGCTTGCCGGTGAGCGACTCCCAGAGGACGATCCCCGCGGTGAACACGTCGACGCGTCGATCGACCGGCTCCGCCGTCGTCTGCTCGGGCGCCATGTACGCGAGCTTGCCCTTCACCTGACCGTCGCGCGTCGTGCCGATGCGCTCTTCCGCGCGCGCGACGCCGAAGTCGACGATGCGCGTGACGCCGTCGACGCCGACGAGGATGTTGTGCGGCGAGACGTCGCGGTGCACGAGGTTGAGCGGCTCGCCGTGATCGTTGGTGAGCTCGTGCGCTGCGTGGAGCCCGTGGAGCGCGTCGAGCACGATGCGGAGCGCGACGCCTGCGGGCATCGGCTTGCTCGTCTTCACCGTGTTGCGAAGGAGGTTGAGCAGGCTCTCGCCCTCGACGAACTCCATCACGAGGTAAGGCCCCTCCGGACCTTGCTGGAGATCGAGCGTCGGCACGACGTTCGGGTGCCGGATGCCCGCGGCGAGGCGCGCCTCGTCCAGGAACATGGTCGTGAACTGTTGGTCCGCCGAGATGTGCGGGTGCAGGAGCTTGATCGCGACCAGGCGATGAAACCCCGCGGCTCCGAGCGCTCGCCCGAGGAACACAGTCGCCATCCCGCCCGCGGCGAGGTGCGTGATGATCTCGTAGCGGCCGAGTCGAGTCCCGGGAAGGACCGTCCGCTCGAGCGCGCTGAGCGCCTGGTTCACGGGGGCAAATGTATCACAATATCCCACGCACCGCGAGCCGCCTCCGTGTTAGGCCTTCGGCGTGAGCATCGTCGTCGCCACGCACGGTCACTGTTTCGACGGGATGTGCTCGGCCGTCGTCTTCACCCATCTGCTCCGAGCGCTTCGCGGGCAGGATGCGACGTTCGAATATTTCGGAGCTGGCTATGGCCCCGGTCAAAACGGCGTCGACGAGAAGCGCCTTCGCGGGACCGAGAACGCGATCCTCGACTTCCGCTTCAGCCGCAGCGACAAGCTCACGTGGTACTTCGATCACCACGTCTCGGCGTTCGCGACGCCCGAGGACCGCGCCGTCTACGAGGCGCGCGCCTCCGCGCACGAAGGCCAAGAGCGCCACATGTTCCACGACGGCACGTACCCGTCGTGCACGAAGTACATCGCCGACATCGGCAAGAGCGTCTTCGGCGTGGACTTCTCGAGCCTCGCCGAGCTCATTCGCTGGGCCGACATCATCGACTCGGCGAGCTTTTCGAGCGCGGAGATGGCGGTCGCGCGAAAGGAGCCGCCGCTCCAGCTCATGACGGTCGTCGAGCACCTCGGCGACGACGCGATGCTCCAGCGCATGGTGAAGCGCCTGCTCGTCGAGCCGCTCGAGTCCGTCGCGCGCTCCGAGGACGTGCAGAAGGCCTTCGCGCCGCTCGAGAAGGCGCACGTCGAGTTCGTCGAGCTCGTGCGAAAGCACGCCGAGCCCATCGGCGACGCGGTGCTCGTCGATCTCACCGACAGGAACCTCGACGTCGCGAGCAAGTTCGTGACGTACGCGCTCTACCCCGAGAAGCTCTATTCGGTCGTCATCACGAAGTCGTCGACGAAGTGCAAGCTCTCGATCGGCTACAACCCCTGGGCGCCTCGCCCGCGCACGCACCACATCGCGTCGATCTGCGAGCGCCACGGCGGCGGCGGTCACCCGGTCGTCGGCGCGGTGAGCTTCGTCGCGGCCGACGTCGAGAAGGCCAAGAAGGTCGCGCGCGAGATCGCCGAAGAGCTGTCGGTCCCGAAGACGTGAGCGTCTTCACGCGTCGCGAGCGGCTCGTCGTCGTCGGTCATCGCGGCGGACGCGGGCCGGATTGGCCGACCGAGAACACGATGGCGGCGTTCGAGCGCGCGGCGCGCGAGGGCGCCGACGCGCTCGAGCTCGACGTGCGGCTGTGCGCGACGGGCGAGGTGGTCGTCTTCCACGATCCGGACTTGAAGCGCATGAGCGGCGGAGCGGATCTGCGCGAGGTGCGCGACGTGCCCTACGTGGAGCTCGCGACGAACCACCGCGCGCCGCTCCTCCGCGATGTGCTTGCATTCTGCAACGATCGCCGAATCGGGCTGAACGTCGAGGTGAAATACGATCTCGTGGACCGGAAGGCGCTCGTGCGCGCCGTCGCGCGCGCGCTCGACGGGTGTCCGCGCGCCGAGGTCCTCGTCTCGTCGTTCGACCCGCGCATCCTCGCGCGCCTGCGCGTCATGCGCGCGCGCGTCCCTTTGGCGCTGCTCACCACGACGGAGCGCAAGTGGTCGCTTCCGCTCGCGCGCTGGGGCGTGCGGCCGTCGATGGTCCACGCGATCCACCTCGAACGCACTCAGGCCAAGCCGCGCGTCGTTCGCGGCCTGAAGAAGCGCGGTTTCTACGTCGGCGTGTGGACCGTGAACGAGGTCGTCGAGGCGCGCGCGCTCCGAGCGCTCGGCGCCGACTGGGTGATCACGGATTCGACGGCGACTATTCGAGCGGGCGAGGCGTGAGCCCCGGCTGCTGCTGCTGCGTGAACGTGCTCGGCTCGAGCGGCGGGTTCCAGACGACCTTGTCGTAGCGGAAGAGCGCGTCCGTGTTGAACGGCGGGATGTCGACGTGGATGCGCCGCGGGAGCTCGGCCTCGCACGTTGGGCCGCTCGGCCCGGTGGGCTTTTGCCCGAGCGCCTGGCAAACCTCGTCGCACGCGGGCGCGCTTCCGGTGCCGGCCGCGCCGAACATCGGCGTCGTCTCGTGGGTGTCGAGCTCGACGTGATAGAGCGTGATCTGCTGCTGCGAGACGGTGACGTCGAGGACGCGAAGGCGCTGCTCGCCCCACGGCTTGTTCCAGTCTTCGCTCTTCGGCGCGAGGTGAATCTCCTCGAGCGCGTCGTGGTTTCCCGCGATGCGAACGACGTAGTAGCCGCCGCTGTCCCACGTGATCGTCGGCTGCGGCAGGCCCGCCGCGTCGTGCTTGAGCACGGGCGCGCGACCCATGAGCATCGTCACGAGCGGGTGGAGCGGCATCTGGATGCGCGTGACGCGCGCGATGTTCTCCGCGGTCGCGGGGCCATACAAGAACTGGTGGTTTCGTAGATCGGACACCTGGAAGTCGCGCCCGTCGGTCGACAGCGTGAACACGGTGCCGACGAGCGGCGCGATCGCGTCCATGCGCAAGCTCGCGGGCCGCGCGGCGATGAAGAGCACGTTCAACCGCGCGCGCCCCGTCTCGCTCGCGATGTAGTCGAGCTTTGCGTCCGCCTGGATCGCGTTGCCGCACGAGCCCGTCGCGCGCATGCGATCGATCGCGGCCTGCGCGTTCGGGAACTGCGATGGCGGAGGCGCCGAGGGACAGCCGAGCAACATCGCGGAGCAAAGGAGCAGCGGGACCGTTCGCATCGTGGTCGAGCGTTATAGCTCAGCCGAGCGTCCGCGCTCGCGCGATGACGCGCAGCACTTCGGGCGTGAGCCCGAGGCCGTCGCATTCATGCGGGAGGACCCAGCGCGCCGCGAGCGCGTCGTCGGAGGCGCGCGCTTCCATCGAGCCCGAAGCGCGGCACAGGAAATCCGTGATGCGATAAGCGAAGCCCTCGCGCTCGAGCACGAGCGTCTCGACGACCGCGACCGGCGCGACGCGGAGGCCCGTCTCCTCGAGCACCTCGCGCGAGACGGCTTGCTCGAGCGTCTCTCCCGCTTCGACCTTTCCGCCAGGCAGCGTCCAGGTGCCCACGCCCGGCGGACGCCCGCGCTGGATCAAGAGCACCGCGCCGTCCTCGCGCAGCACGACCGCGCCGACCGCGATCCGAGCGTCCATGCGACCAGCGTAGTACGTTTCTCCGCCCATGCTCGCCCGCCTCGCGCTCGACGAAGAGTGGCTCGCGACGCTCGACGCGGTCGCGCGCGCAGAGGGGCTCGCGCTCGCGCCTGGGAAGCTCGCGGCGGAGGTTCGCGCGCTCTCGGAGGCGTACAACACGGGCGCGTTCGCGCGCAGTCGCTCGAAGGGCGCTCACGCGGCGCGCCTCATGTTCTCGTTCCCGCGTGACGTGCCGAAGATGGGCGGCGCGGTGCGCGAGCTCGTCTTCGCCAAGCGCCTCGCGCTTGCTCCGGGCCGCGCGCTCCGCGTGCTCGACGTCGGCGCGGGGCTCGGCGCGTCCACGTGGGGCCTCGCGCGCGTGCTCGCGATCTCCGGGCAATCGGGCTCGATCGAGTCGACGATGGTCGACGACGACGCGGGCGCGCTCGCGATCGCGCGCGCGATTGGCCGAGCGCGCACGCACGAAGGCGAGGTGAGCGTTCGCCTCGCGGAAGGCGAGCGAGGCGCGTACGACGTGATCCTCGTCGGACAGTCGCTCGGCGAGATCGAGTCCGACGACTCCAAACAGGTCGCGTTCCTCGCCAAGCTCCTCGAGCGCTTGGAGCCCGATGGGTCGCTCGTCGTCGTCGAGCCCGCGCTCCGCGAGCGCACGCGTCGTCTCCAGCGCGTGCGCGACGCGCTCGCGTCACGCGGCGTCACGATCTTCGCGCCGTGCCTTCACGCGGCGCCGTGCCCGATGCTCGCGCGCGAAGGGGACTGGTGCCACGAGGATCTCCCAATCGACCTCCCGCCGCCCGTGGCCGCGCTCGCGCGTGCGGCGGGCCTTCGGTGGCAACGGGTGACGTTCTCGTATCTCGTCCTTCGCAGGGATGGCGCGACGCTCCGCGACGCGGTCGCCTCGCCGGGCGCGCTCCGTGTCGTGTCCGGGCCGATCGACACCAAGGGAAAGCGCGAGCTCTTTCTTTGCGGCGAGTCGCTCCTCCGAAGAATCGCCCGCCTCGATCGGGACGAGCCGCGCGACGGCGCGTGGTCGAACGCCTCGCGCGGCGACGTCCTCGCGTTTTCTCCGCCGCTCGCCGCGGAGTGCAAGCGCGTCACAGCCGACGTTTCCGTCACGAAAGTGGGCGCAGGCTGACGTCTCGCGGTTCGCGTGGTACGAGCACCTCCGTGCGCGGGTTGTACGCCATCGTCGATCTCGACGTCCTCGATACGCGAGGCCTCGATCCCGTCGCCTTCGCGGCGGCGGCGCTCGGCGCCAAGCCCTGCGCGCTCCAGCTCCGCGCCAAGAGCGCGACCGCGGAGCGCACGATCGCGCTCCTTCGAGCGCTGAAGCCGCTCTGCGCCGAGGCTGGCGTCCCGCTCGTCGCGAACGACAGGCCCGATCTCGCGCTCGTAGGCGGCGCGGATTTCGTGCACGTGGGCCAGACCGACGCGTCGCCGTCGCTCGTGCATACGGTCGCGCCGAACCTCGCGCTGGGGATCTCGACGCACACGCCCGAGCAGCTCAACGAGGCGCTCCACGCGCGTCCGTCCTACGTCGCGTTCGGGCCCGTGTGGTCGACGTCGTCGAAGCTCCTCGCCGATCCCGTCGTTGGCGTGCAGGGGTTGAAGCAAGCCGCGCGGCTCGTGCGCCTCTTCGAGCGCGAGCACGGCTCCGCGCCGCCGCTCGTCGCGATCGGCGGCGTCACGCTCGACCGCATCGCGGAGATCGCCGGCTACGTCGCGGCGGCCGCGGTCATCTCCGATCTCGTTCCGCCGCCCGATCTCGCGGGTGACGACGCGTACGCCTACGTGCGCGTGCGCGCGGCGCAGTTCGACGCGGCGTTCGAGGATCCCGTGCGCCTCTCGGAGCCGTCGATCGCGCCGCCCGAACGGAGGAGCTCGTGAGCGTTCTCTTGACGTCGGTCCTCGTGGGCTGCGGGATCCTCGTCGGGCGCTTCATCGCGCGCGGCACGAAGGACGAAAAGCCCGCCGAGCCAGAAGCCGAAGCGAAGAAAGAGCCGCAAGTGAACGCCCCTCCAGCGCCCACCCCGCCGAGCCTCGACGCCTTCCCGTGCAAGCTCGGAGACGTGATCCTGCGGAGCGCGGGCGACGAGGCGTGGCTCGCGGGCGCGCTCGTCCTTCGCGAGGGCGACGAGCCCGCCGCGGTGGTCTTCTTCTCGCCCGAGGCGGGCGCCGACCGCGCCATCCTCGCGCGTCCCGGCACGAAGGAGCTCCTCTGGCTCACCGAGGAAAAGAGCGTCCGCGTGCCGCTCGGCGAGCCGCCCACCGCGCTCGAGGTCGGCACCGACCGCTACGAGCGCCGCCGCCGCCTCCCGCTCCGCGCCGAGCGCGTCGGCACCGGCGCCCCGGATTTGGGCCGCGAGCTGATATTTGCAGAATACACGGGCCTCGGCGACGACTGCCTCGTCGTGCTCGCGACGAAGGACCGCGTCCTCGCGCTGCACGGCCCGTCGCTCGCCCAGGGCACGTACGACGTGCTGCCCGGCAAGACGGATTGAAGCTCAGCGCATGCGGATGAACATCGACTCGAGCGTCAGCTGCGGCGACGCGTTCGAGTCGAGATCGCGCAGCGCCTGGAGGACGTGCGCGTAGCTCGCCGCCCAGCGCTCCGCGGCCTCGCCTTTCTTCGCGATGGTCGCGATGCGCGCGGCGAGCGCGAGGAGGTGAACGCGGAGCGCGACCTTGTCGCCCTTCGACTGCTCGCCGAGCTCCAACGTGACCGAGAGCGACGGCGCGTCGATCGCCGCGAGCGCCTTCGAGACGAACGCCTCGCGCGCCTCGGTGGCCTCCGCGTCGCACAGGCCGAGCGCGATTTCCATGCTGCCACCCGAGAGCGGCGCGACGCGATCGGCCACGTCCTTCGACACGCCGCGCAGGGTGAGGAGCTCCGCGACGAGCTCGTCCGGGAGCTGCGAGAACCGCACGCGCTGCACGCGCGAGAGGATCGTCGGAAGGAGCGCGTCGGGCTGCGACGTGAGGAGCACGAAGTGCATCTTCTCGATCGGCTCCTCGAGCGTCTTGAGGAGCGCGTTGGCCGCCGAGGTGCTCAGCTCCTCCGCGCGCCGGACGACGAACACGCGCGCGCGCCCCTCGTGCGGCGCGTACGAGGCGTGCGACAGCACGAGCGTGCGCACCTGGTCGATCGACAGGTCTTGGTTCTCGGGGGTGCGCCGCCCGATCTGCGCAGGCTCGTAGAGCGCGCGCTCGAGCACCACGATGTCGGGGTGCTTCGGCATCGTGGTCTTCGGATCGACGATCGCGCGAACGCACGCGCTGCACGCGCCGCAAGCCTCGGCGCCGCCTTTCTCGCAGACGAGGGCCTGCGCGAGCGCGAACGCTGCGAGCTCTTTTCCGACGCCGTCGGGCCCTTCGAAGAGGTACGCGTGATGGACGCGCTTCGTCCGCAGCGCGCGCCGAATGGTCTCGGCAGGCGCCTCTTGCGCGCGAAGCGTCCCGAGGAGCGACCCCATGCGGGGCGGGACTCTACTCCTTTTGTGCGCGTGCGGCAGCGCGCTCGCGCGCGAACATGCGGTTCAGCGTGCGCCGGTCGATCCCGAGCACCTCGGCCGCGCGCGTCTTGTTTCCGCCCGTGCGCGCGAGGACGCGGTCGATGTACCGGCGGTCGAGGACCGAGAGCGTCGGCCAGTCGTCGGCGAGCCCGGACATGCCCTGGGTCTCCTTGCCGTTGGCTCCCTTGATCTCGCCGGGGAGGTCCGCGACCGTGATGGCGCCTTCGCGCGCGAGGAGCATCGCGCGCTCGACGATGTGCGCGAGCTCGCGCACGTTGCCGGGGAACGCGTAGGTCTCGAGCGCCTCGAGCGCGTCGGTCGCGACGCGCGGAACGGGCCGCTTCAAGCGCTCGGCGTGCTTCGCGAGGAAGTGGTGCACGAGGAGCTTGATGTCCTGCTTGCGCTCGCGGAGCGGCGGCACGCGCACGGTGACGACCTGGAGGCGGAAGTAGAGATCCTCGCGGAAGCGTCCCGCGGCGACGTCGGCCTTGAGATCGCGGTTCGTCGCGGCGACGACGCGCACGTCGACCCTCACGGTGTCGGTTCCGCCAACGCGGCGAATCTCGCCCTCTTGGAGGACGCGGAGGAGCTGGACCTGCATCTTCGGCGAGATGTCGCCGACCTCGTCGAGGAAGAGCGTGCCGCCGTTCGCCTCTTCGAAGAGCCCGCGCTTGCTCGAGGCCGCGCCCGTGAACGAGCCCTTCTCGTGGCCGAAGAGCTCGCTCTCGAGGATCGACTCCGGAAGCGCCGCGCAGTTCACCGCGACGAACGGCTTCTGCGCGCGCGGTGACTTCGCGTGAATCGCACGCGCGACGAGCTCCTTGCCCGTGCCGCTCTCACCCACGATCAGCACCGCGGCGGTCGTCGGCGCGACCTGCGCGACGGTCTTGTAGACCTCGATCATCGCCGGCGCGCTGCCGACGATCTGCGCGTCCACCGCGGCGGTCTCGCGCGCGTCGGTCTGCGGCTTCTTGCTCTCCGAGAGGCGACGGCGGGCGATCGCCTCCGACAGCATCCGCCGGAGCTCGGTGGGCTCGACGGGCTTGGCGATGTAGTCGTACGCGCCCTGACCCACGGCGTTCATCGCGCCCTCGATGTCTGCGTAGGCCGTCATGAGGATGACCGGCATGTTCGGGTTCGACTCCCGCACACGCTTGAGCACGTCGTGCCCAGTCGCCTTTCCGGCGAGGTGAACGTCCGTCAAAACGACGTCGTACCCTGACAGCTTCGGCGCGCCCGGAATCGCCTCCCCGGACTCAATCACGTCCACCTGGTACGCGTCGGTCCGGAGGACGCGAGCCAGGAGGCCCGCGAGGGTTTCGTCGTCTTCAATCAAGAGGACGCGACCTTTTGTCGTAGGGTTTGAGGGCGTTACGGCTGTCTGGTTGGTCATGTCGATCTTTCGTTACGGGGCATGTTGTCTCGCGGCGAACACGCCACTAGGGCACAGCGCCCGGCCCAAGCGGCCGAAAACGTCTGCAAAACCCCATTGTTGTCACACTGAGCAAGCCCCGTTCCCTGATGTCCGGGAAAGCGATAAGCCATTTCGGTGGACGCTCAAACCTTGCGAGTCGTGGAGCACATCCATGGCCACGCTGGCTGGTTGACAGCGGTCGCGCTGGTCCACCCCGCGATCGTTCTCCGGCGAAATCGCGGAGGAGCGTGGGCGGTCGGTCTCTCGACGGCGCTCGTCACAGCCGTGAGCGCGGTCGGCGTTTGGATCTATCCGGCCTATTGCGACCAGCTCAAGCAGCACATCTTCCAAAAGGCGCCGTCGATCGGTCTCCTCTTCGAGCGCAAGGAGCACCTGGCGTTCGCGGCCGTGGCTTTTGCTTGGGTTGGGGCTGCAGCGTTCGTCGCGGCTTGGCGAACCGAAGGCACCGACCGAACCTTCCGAGTCCTCGCCCACCGCGCGTTCATCGCCGCCGCCGGCATGGCCATCCTGGCCGCCATCCTGGGCACCACCGTCAGCACGTACAAAACCTTTTGATGGTTCGGATCCGAACGATCGGGTCGATTTTCACTTCAAGGCGGCGTCGAGCGTGCGCTGGAGGTCGATGAGGTCGATGAGGTTCTCGACGTAATCCATGTCGTCCGTTCGGATCCGAACGATCGGCGAAAGATCATACGAATCGAACCATTGCTCGTAGAGCTTGTGGAGGCGCTTCAGGTAAGCGTCGGGGATCGCTTGCTCCATCGCTCGGGCGCGCGCGCGGATTCGTTTCTTGGCCGTCTTCACCGTGCACGTGAGCGCGATGAGGACGTCGGGCGGCGGGAGGCTCCGTGCGATGCCCTCGTAGAGGCGCTGGTAAACCTGCCAGTCGCGCTTGTCGATGTGGCGTTGCAGGTGGAGGTTTCGCGCGAAGATCTCGGCGTCCTCGTAGATCGTTCGGTCGATGACCGCGGGCTGTTTGCTCGCGATGAGCTGCTGATGGAGCTCGAGCTTGTGCGCGAGGAAGAAGAGCTGCGACTGAAACCCCCAGCGCTTCATGTCGGCATAGAAGTCTTCGAGGTACGGGTTGTGCTCGTGCGGCTCGAAGAAGGGCTTGAGGCCGTAGCGCTTCTCGAGCCAGCGAACGAGCGAGGTCTTGCCCGCGCCGATCGTGCCGGCGACCGCGACATAGCGCTTCGTCATGAGTCGAAGGCGGCGAGGGTCTTTTGGCTGCGTCCGTTGAACATGAACTCGCGCATTCGAACGGCGGGCGCGACGACCGAGCCGCCGTCCGTCCACCACGTCGGGATCGCGGTGCGGTCTTTCGTCATCCCGTCGGAGCGCGCGAGGCCCTCGAGGAGGCTGTCGGTGAAGCGCATGTTGCCGACGGCGCGCACGATCTTGCCGCGCTCGACGAGGAAGCAACCGTCGCGCGTGAGGCCCGTCATCACGGCGCGCGGCGTCTCGAGCAGGCCGTTCACGTAGTGGAGGCGGCACACGTAGAGGCCGCGGTCGATGCCTGCGATGAGCTCGTCGACGCTCGCGGCTCTCCCGCCGGACATGGCGAGGTTCGAGCTGCCGATCGCGCCGCCGCCGCCGATTTCGCCGAGGTTGGCGCTGCCGGTGGAGCGCGTCTTGGCGCGCGCGGCGTACGTGCGGTCGTAGAGGATCGAGCGGGCCACGCCTCGGTCGACGAGCGTGACCGGAGCGCGCGCGGTGCCCTCGCGGTCGAAGGGGACGCCGAAGCCGAATGCGGCGTCGTCGACCGTCGCGTCTTCGATGATCGTGACGCCCTCGCCGGTGATGCGCTGGCCGAGGCGACCGGCGAATGGGCTCCCGCCTTGCTCGACCTCGGGCGCGCCGAACGCGATTTGCGAGAGCCACTCGAGGAGCTCCGCCATCGCGGCGGGCTCGAGAACCACGTCGTAGCGGCCCGCGTCGAGCTCGATCGGGTTTTGCCCGAGCTTGCACATGCGGATCGCGCGCTCGGTCTCGCGATCGAGCGCGAGCGCGCCGAAGCTCTGGTGCATGTGGCCGCCGTAGCCCGCGGCGCCGCCCGCGCCGGGCGTCTCGAGCGCCCACACCTTGAAGCTCGCGATCGTGTCGTCGTGCGAGCGCGCACATCCCTCGGTCGTCGCGACCGCGGCAGCGCCGCGCGAGGTCTCGAGCATCCCCGCGGCGACGAGGCCCGCGGCGCGCACCTTCGCGAGCACCGGCGCGAGGCGCTCGGCGCGCGCTTCGGGCGTCGCGCGCGACGTGTCCGCCTCGAAGCGGCGCGGGTGCGGCGTGGGATCGCCCGCGGGCGCGAAGCCCGGAAACCCTTCCGTCTCGGGCAACAGCGGCGCGGCCTTCGCGGCGCGCGCGATCGCCTCGGCGATCTCCGCGACTCCGAGCCGTGACGTGCCGGCCTCGGCCAAGCGCGACCCTCGCGCCACGCGTACGACCGCGGCGGGCTCCTCGAGCTCCATGTGCTGACCGAGCTCGCCGCCCGCGAACCGCGCGCATCCTCGCGCGCGCCAAGTCGCGTAGACCTCGGCGTGCGTCTCGCCCGCGCGCGCGAGCGAATCCTTGCAGAGTGCAAGTAGCTCGTCGCCGGTCATGAAACCTCGCACGCCGGAGCGAAGCGGAGGTGCGAGGTTTCGACGGCAATCATCCCTTGCTCCCGGTGTTGCCCACGGAAACGCCGCGGAAGCGCGCGGGCGCCGCGCCGTGGCCGACTTGCATGATCTGCATCGGGTCGCCCTTGCCGCACGTCGAGAGCCCGAAGAGCTTCCACTCCTCGCGCCCGCAGATCGCGTCGCACGATCCCCAGAGCTCCGGCGTGATGCCCGTGTAGCGCGGATCACGCAGGAGGCGCGTCTTCTTGCCGTTCTTGATCTCCCACGCGGCCTCGCACGAGAATTGAAAATTCAGGCGCAGGTCGTCGATGCTCCAGCTCTTGTCGACGAGCATGAAGACACCGTCCTTCGTGTCGGCGATGAGCTCGTCGAGCGTGCCTTTTTGCGGCTGCAGCGAGACGTTCACCATGCGGATCATCGGCGCGCGGTTCCACCCGTCGGCGCGCATCGTGCCAGTCGTCTCGCGGCCGAGCGCGTGCGCGGTCTCGCGGCTCGAGAGGTAGTCGACGAATTTGCCGCGCTCGATCAGCGGGTGAGTCCCGGCCGCGACGCCCTCGTCGTCCCAACCGAACGTGCCCATGCCGCCCGCGCTCGTCGAGTCGGCGACGATGTCGACGATGTCCGATCCGTACTGGAGCTTTCCGAGCATGCGCGGCTGAAGGAACGAGCCGCCCGCGAGCGAGATCTCCGAGCCGAGCGCGCGATCGAGCTCCGTCGGGTGACCGCACGACTCGTGGATCTGCAGCGCGACCTGGCTCGCGTCCAAGATGAGATCGCGCGAGCCCTCGGGGCAGGGCGGCGCCGACAAGAGCGCGATCGCTTCGTCGCGAATTTCCCCCGTGTGGCCCATGAGGTCGAGCGCGTCGAGGCCCTCCCAGCCGCCCTGAAATCCGTCGGAGCCTTGCCACGTCGGGTAGCTGCGGCGCTGCGAGACGCCGTCGTCTCCGAGCGCGAAGACTTCCATGCCCGCGCCGCCGTACGTGAAGCGCTGCGTCGTGTCGGTGCCTTCGCTCGTGAGGAGGCGCTTTTCGACGCGCACCCACTCCATCCACGCGTCCGCGGACGACACGGGTTTTCCGCCGCGCAAGAGCTCGCGCACGGGCGCGTCGAGCGTGGCCATTTTTCGTCGAGCGGGATCTCGAATGGATCGCGCGCCACGCGCGTCTCGTACACGCCGCGCGACGCGGGCCGCTCGGGGAAGACCACGGCAGTGATCGCGAGCGCCGCGGAGGCCTTTGCGATCCGCGCGGCGCGCACGGCGGCCGCGACGCACTCGGCTTCGGTCAAGTGCGGCGTGCACGCGAAGCCCCACGTCTTTTCTCCGAGCACGCGAACGCCGACGCCGCGCGAGGCGCCGGTCGAGGCTTGCTCGGGTCGCCCGTCGCGCACGCGAAGCCGCTCGCTCTGCTCCTCGACGAACCGAACCTCCGCGTATCGCACGGTCGGATCACGCCGGAGCACGTCGAGCGCGGCGCGCATCGCTGCTTCCTCGGCCGGCGTGAGCATCAGCGCAAGACGATATCAGATCATGAACGCGGCACGCGCGGTGCTACGCGGGCACGACATGCGAAAGCTCCTCCTCGTGTTCCTCGTCGGGTGCGTCACGGAACCCATCGCGTCGGCGCCCACGAACAACGTGGGTATTCAGGTCGATTTGCTCTTCGAGCACGACGGGTGCCGGATCTACCGCTTCAAGGACATCGGCTATCACTACTTCGCCAAGTGCGACGGCGTGGGACCGGCCGCGACCATGCTCCCAGACAGGTGCGGCAAATCGGGTCAGGAGTGCGGAGAGGTGCCGACGATGTGACTCACAGTTCGTCGACCAGCGCGGCCGCCTCTTGGAGGCGCTCGCGGGCTTCTTCCAGCGACTGCTTTTGCGCGTTCGACTCCTCGACGACCTCCTTGGGGGCCTTGTCGACGAAGCTCGGCGACGAAAGCTTCTTCGCGATCGCGGCGAGGTCCTTCTCGATCTTCTTCAGCTCGCGCTCGATGCGCGCGCGCTCGTGCGCCGGGTCGACGAGGCCCTTGAGGCCGACGAGGACCTCGATCGGGCCCGCGGGCGAGGGGACGACGCTCATCGTGTAACCCTTGGGACGCTCGCCGCCGGGCACCGTGAACGTGACCTCGTCGTTGCAGTTGGTGAGCCGCTTGATCTCGGCCGCGTGCGCGCGGACGAACTCGTTCGAGCCGCGCACGACGAGCGGGATTCTGATCCGCCCACTTGATGCCGTGCTCCGCGCGCACCGTGCGGGCCGCGACGATCACGTCCATGAGCGTCTTCATGCGCGACTCGGTGTCGCGGTCGTGCTTCGTGTCGGCCGGGACGGGGAAGGGCTCGAGTGCAATCGATGCAAACTTCTCCGGATAATCGTGCAACTTCTGCCACAGCTCTTCCGTGACGAACGGCACGAACGGATGCAGGAGCCGGAGGCTCGCGCCGAGCACGTACGCGAGGGTCTCTTTCGTTTCCGCGTTCTTCTCGTTCGAGGGGCTGCGCCCCTCGAGCTCCCCATGGCTCAGACTTCTACGCTCCGCTCCGAAGTCTTCGGCGCCGCCCTCGCGCAGGCGCGGCTTGACGATCTCGAGGTACCAGTCGCAGAAGTCGTACCAGAAGAAGCGATAGAGCTCGTTGGCCGCTTCGTCGATTCGGAACGCCTCGATGCCCTCGCGCGCGATGCGCGCAGCGTTCGACATGCGCGAGAGGATCCATTTGTTGAATGCGTCCTTCGCGTCGGGCGCGTTTTTGGGAGGCGTCGCTTTTCCGCCGAGCAGCTCGACCGACAAGCGCGTCGCGTTCCAAATCTTGTTCAAGAAGTGGCGGTTTCCCTCGATGCGCTTGGGCGCGAGCGCGATGCGCATGTTGCTCGGCGGGTACGTCGCGAGCGTGAAGCGCACGGCGTCCGCGCCGAACGCGGGGAATCCCGCGCCCATTTGCGCGGCCGACGGGTACGCCTTCTTGAAGCGCGTCATCGCCTCGGCTTCGGGCGCGCCGGGCATCGTCTTCTGGACCATCTCCTTGAAGTCGGCTCCGTGCACGAGATCGAGCGGGTCGATCACGTTGCCCTTCACCTTGCTCATCTTCTCGCCGGTCTCGTCGACGATGAGGCCCGAGAGGAGCACGCGCCGGAACGGCACTTCGTTCGTGAAGTGCAGCCCGAACATGATCATGCGCGCGACCCAGAAGAAGAGGATGTCGTAGCCAGTCTCGAGATCGCTCGTTTGCTTCGGGTTCGTCGGATAGAACTTCTTCAGCGACGGCGTCTCGTCGGGCCACCCGAGCGTCGAGAACGGCCAGAGCGCGCTCGAGAACCACGTGTCGAGCACGTCGGGATCTTGCTTCCAGTCGTCTCCGCACTCGGGCGGGCGCGTGCGCGCGACCTTGATCTCGCCGTTCGGCCCGTGCCACGCGGGGATTCTGATGACCCCACCAGAGCTGACGCGAGACGCACCAGTCCTGGATGTTGCCGAGGAAGTGGTCGTAGGTCTTGACCCACTCGGCCGGGATGATCTCGACGCGTTTCGTGTGGACCGCCTCGAGCGCGCGATCCGCCATGGCCTTCATCTTGAGGAACCACTGCGTCGAGATCATCGGCTCGACGACGCCGCCCGAGCGCTGGCACCGCGGGAGCGTGAGCACGTGCGGCTTGGCGCCGCGCGCGAGCCCTTTTTCGTCGAGCGCCTTCTTCACGGCGCGCCGCGCCTCTTTGCGGTCGAGGCCTTTGAACCGACCACCGTTCGCGTTGACGGTGCCGTCGAGCTCGAAGATGTTGATCTCCTCGAGCTTGTGCCGCTTGCCCGTCGCGAAGTCGTTGAAGTCGTGCGCGGGCGTGACCTTCACCGCGCCGGTTCCGAATTTCGGGTCGACGAGGATCGCGTCCGTGATGATCGGCACGAGGCGATCCACGAACGGGTGCACGAGCTTCTTTCCGTGGAGGTGCTTGTAGCGCGGGTCGTCCGGGTGAACGGCGACCGCGGTGTCGCCGAGCATCGTCTCGGGTCGCGTCGTTGCGACGACGATCTCCTCGTCGGTCCCATCCACTTTGTACGCGAACTCGAACATCTCGCCGTTCGCGCCCTCTTCGTTGTCGACCTCGAGATCGGAGAGCGCGGTGCGGCACTCGGGGCACCAGTTGATGAGGCGCGTGTCGCGGTACATGAGGCCCTGCTCGTAGAGGCGCACGAACGCCTCGGTGACGGCGCGGCCCATGTCGGCGTCCATCGTGAACTTGCTGCGGCGCCAGTCCGGCGAGGCGCCGAGGACGCGCTGCTGGAGCGCGATGCGACCGCCGCTCTCGGCCTTCCATTGCCAGACGCGCTCGACGAATTTGTCGCGGCCGAGATCGTGGCGCGTCTTGCCCTCACGTTGGAGCTGACGCTCGACCACGGTCTGCGTCGCGATGCCGGCGTGGTCGATGCCAGGTTGCCACAGCGCGGTGTGACCGCGCATTCGGTGATAGCGGATGAGCGCGTCCTCGAGCGTGCACCGCTGCGCGTGCCCCATGTGGAGCGAGCCCGTGACGTTGGGCGGCGGCATCGGGATGACGTAGACGGGGCGCCCGTCGTCGTCGTCGTTGGCTTCGAAAACGCCCGCTTTTTCCCAAGCGTCGTACCACCTCGACTCGACCTCGCGCGGATCGTACGGCTTCGACAAATCGGGGGCTTTCGCGTCGCTCATCGCTCGCTCCGATTAGCACGGACGGACAACCGCGTGCATAATGGACTCATGCGTTTTCTTAATCTTGCAATGCTTGGACTTCTGCTCGTGGGCTGCGGCCACGACTACGCGGACATCGCGTCTTCCGCCTCGCGCGACACGTCACCGAGCACGGCTGACGTGCCGAAGCTCACGAGCGACGAGGCGAGCTTCGCGTTCGATCTCTATCGCGCGCAAGTCGGCGCGGACTCGCGCTCCAACGTCTTCTTCTCGCCGTACAGCATCTCCGTCGCGCTCGCGATGACGTACGCGGGGACGCAAGGGAACACCGCCTCGCAGATCGCCACCGCGATGCACTTCACGCTCCCACCCGCGCAGCTCCACACGGCGTTCGACGCGCTCGATCTCGCGCTCGCGAGCCGGCACGACGTACGCCTCTCGATCGCCAACTCGATTTGGGGTCAGCGCTCGCTCGCGTTCGGCAAGCCGTTCCTCGACACGCTCGCGATCGACTACGGATCGGAGGTGCGCGGCGTCGACTTCATCGGCGCGAGCGCGCAGGCGACGAACGCGATCAACGGGTGGGTCGCCGATCAGACCGCGGGCAAGATAGAGAACCTCTTTCAGCCGGGCTCGCTCGGCGTCGACACGCGCGTCGTCCTCGTGAACGCGATCTACTTCGACGCGAATTGGAAGACGCAGTTCGACTCGAGCAAGACGCAGCCCGCGCCCTTCACGAAGCTCGACGGGACGACCGTGAGCGCGCCGCTCATGAACCTCGCGAAGCTCAACGCGCCGGTCGCGCTCGCGCCGACGTACGCCGCGATCGACATCCCGTACGCGGGCGGGCAGACGTCGATGCTCGTCATCATGCCGAACGGAGGTCAGTTCGCGAGCGTCGAGGCTTCGCTCGGCGGCGATTTTCTCGCGCAGGTCGTCTCGTCGCTGCAGGCGCAAGACGTCGCGCTCTCGCTCCCGAAGTTCACGTTGAAGGGCGCGACCGTGAGCTTGAAACCCGCGCTCGAGAGCCTCGGCATGGTCGACGCTTTCGACCCCAAGACGGCGGACCTCACGCCGATGGCGACGGCCGATCAGCCGCTCCACGTCGACGACGTCGTCCACCAAGCGTACGTGCGCGTCGACGAGAGCGGCACCGAGGCCGCGGCGGCGACGGGCGTCTCCGTGGGCGTGAACGCGATCGAAGAGATCCCGCCGATCGTGGTGAATCGGCCGTTCTTCTTCGTGCTCCGTGACGTCCCGACGGGCGCGGTGCTCTTCGTGGGTCGCGTGATGGACCCGACGCAGACTTAGGAGCTTCGTGTGAGCGGACGTGATCTTGCCGCGGTGCGGTTGACGAAACTGCGGCAGCGAGACAATCGCGGCGGGGCCGCGCTTTGACCGCAGCAGAGCACCAGCGGCGCATCAAGCTCGGGGCCAGATCCAGGTCCGCCGAACGACGCAGTAGCCGCGCGATGTCGGCGGAGCACTCGCTGCTCGTCGCGCGAACGAGCCTTGTTACTCCTTGGTCAGGCGCGCGATCTCTTCTTTGATCAGCGCTTCGGCGAGCTGCGGGACGACCTCCCACACGACTTGCTCGACGACCTCGCGCGAGAGCGCGAGCACGCCTTCGACTTGCGCGGGCGTGAGGCCCATCTGAGAGAGCTTCGCGCCAAGGCCGTTCGTCGACGCGGCGATCGCGGCGGCGGGAGCAGCGATCGGCGAAGGAGCCGGCATCGGCGTGAGCTTCGCGGGCGGCGCCGGCGGTGGTGCGGGCGGCTTCGCCGCGACGGGCGGAGCGACGGGCGAAGGCGCGGCGCCGTGCGCGGGCGGAACGGCGGGGCCGTCGACCGCGAACATGAGCGTGCCCGAGCGCTGCGGAGCCTGTGGCGGTGGTTGATACGGCGGGCGCGGCGCGGGCGGAGGCTGCGGCGGCGCAGCGGCGATCGGCTGCGGCGGAGGCGGCGCAGCGATCGGCTGAGGCGGCGCTGCGATCGGTTGCGGCGCGGGGCCTGCAGACTCACGCGCGCCGATGGCCTTCTTCACCTTGTCGATCAGCTGCTGGGTGTCGAACGGCTTGTCGACGTAGTCGTCAGCGCCGGCGTCTCGCCCGCGGCCTTGATCGTATGGCGTGTAGCGGCTCGCCATCAGGACGATCGCGGCGCGCGGCAGCTTCGAGCGCACCTCTTTGCAAATCGCGTAGCCGTCGTCGCCTTCGAGGGTCGTGTCGATCACGACGGCGGACGGATTCTCCCCGAGCTTCGCCAGAAGCCCCCCGCGATCACTCGACGTGTGGACCGCAAAGTCCTCTCCGACGAACGTGATCTCGAGGACCTTGCGCATCGTGGCGCTGTCATCGACGGCAAGCAGAGTCTTCGGCACGATCTTCTCCAGTGCGAAACGCGTGGAAAGTTGTCGGAACCCAGCCTACGCGATAGTTCGAGATTGGTGAAGAGATCCGCAAAACCGCTGACTGTTTCCGGGCGGGCCCGAATCGATGGGTTTTTGCGGGGCGCGCTCGATTTGTCTTGGGGAAAGGCCCGCGCGCTCGTCGAGAGCGGCAAGGTCTTCGTCGACGGAGCGCGCGTTCTCGACCCGACGGCGGCCGTGTCCGAGGGGCAATCCGTCGAGGTCAACGCGAACGCGCCGAAGCCGGCGGCGCAGGTGCCGCACGATCTCATCGTGTACGTCGACACGCACGTGGTCGTCGTGCGCAAGCCTGCGGGCGTGAGCACCGTGCCCTTCGAAGAGAAGGAGAGGGGCACGCTCGACGAGCTCGTACGTCGCGCGCTCGAGAAGAAATTTCCGGGACGCGGCGGATCGCGCCCGAGCCTCGGCGTCGTCCACCGGATCGACAAGGAGACGAGCGGCCTCGTCGTCTTCACGCGCACGTGGCTCGCGAAGAAGAGCCTCTCGGCGCAGTTTCGCGCGCACACGGTCGAGCGGAAATATCTCGGGATCGCGCACGGCGACGTGCCGAAGCGGACGATCACCTCGCAGCTCGTGGCCGATCGCGGCGACGGCCTTCGCGGCTCGACGCGCGGTCACGACGTGGAGGGGCAGCGCGCGGTGACGCACGTCGAGCCGCTCGAGAAGCTCCAGGGCGCGACGCTCGTGTCGTGCCGCCTCGAGACGGGGCGCACGCACCAGATCCGAATCCACCTCGCCGAGATGGGCCACCCGCTCCTCGGCGAGCGCGTCTACATCCGGAATTTTCGGGGCGCGCTCATCCCCGCGCCGCGCGTGATGCTCCACGCCGCGGTGCTCGGCTTCGAGCACCCGGCGACCGAGCGCCCCGTTCGATGGGAGGAGCCGGTGCCCGAAGACTTCCGAAAGACGCTCGAGCGGCTCCGCGTCACTTGAAGAACGCTTTGCCGACCATGCGCGGCGCGCCAGAAAATGCGGGAACGCGCGCTTTCACGTAACGCGCCGCGACGCACTTCCCGACCTCCGTGCTCCCGAGCGGCGCGTCCACGTCGACGTTCGACACGAAGCCGGTCGGCGCGAACGTGATCTTCGCGTGGCCCGAGAACGCGCCGGTGCCGCAGTCGTCGATGCGGATCGCCGCGAGCGATTTGCGCGCCTCTTCGCGATCGAAGTCGTCCGCTTTTTCCCCCGGCGGCGCTTCGGCGCCGAGCTCGATCTTTTCGCCCGGCAGGAGTTGAATGGCGGTCGGAGGCGGAGGCGGCGCCATGCGCGCGAAGACCATCCCCGCGGCGAGCGAGACGCCGAGCGTCGTCATCCCGAGCGCGAAGAAGGTCTTGCCGGTCTTGCTCTGGCTCGGCGGCGCAGCGTCGAGGAGACGCTTGCGAAGGCGCGCGTTCTCGCGCTCGAGCTCCGCGACGCGCGTTTTGTGATCGGCCTCGAGCTTCGCGATCCGCTGGTGCGCCGCCTCGAGCTCGCTGCGGAAAGGATCGCTCATGCTCGGAGTATAGGACTCAGTGCACGAGGAACCAGCGCACCTGCGGGGTCACTTCGAGGTGGAAGTGATTGCGGTGCGGCCAGTTGTAATCGGGCGTGAGCTCGACGTTGAAGAGGTGAGCCGCGGCCGCCTCGCACGCGATGTTTCGGAGCGCGATCGCCTCGGGCGTCGCCGGGTTCGGGCCGGCGCCGGGACCGCACGTCGGCGCGCCGATGTGCCCGTGGAAGTCGCGCTCGACTTGGAGCGTCGTGCCGTCTTTTCGCTTGAACCAACCCGCGTCGATCGCGAGCGCGCCGTCGTGCTGGCGCCCTTCGGGTCGATTGAAATGCGCGCTCGGCGGCCGATAGACCGAGAAATGGATCACCTCGACGACGTCGTGCTTCGCGAGGATCTGCGAGAAGTCGTCGAGCGCGAGCACGAGCCGGCAGTCGAGGATCTCGTACGGGGACGTGGCGCGCTGCGCGGCGGGGAGCGCGGAGTGATACGTGACGCCGTGAATCGGCCCCGTGAGCCGCACGGGCGCGAGGACTCCGCGCGCCTGGCCCACCGCGGCGAACGGCACGTGCCTGCGCTGGAGCTCGGCTTCGCAGCTCCCACGGTCGAGCCGGCCGTAGCGCGCGGCGGGCGTCTGCGAGACGTCGCGCGGCACTTGAAGCGGCTGCGATTCGTCCTGGGAGTGCACCGCGGGCATGACGAGCGCCAGAATCAGCGGTACGGCCCAGGCGTGCATCGAAACGGGAGATTACCGCGACCGCACAAAGTAGCTACAATTTGCTGAGGAATGGAGCTCAGCCCGCGCGCCAAGCAGATCCTCTACGCGGTGATCTCGGAGTTCGTCGCGACCGGGCAGCCCGTGGGCTCGCGCACGCTCTCGAAGAAGGCGGGGATCGATCTCTCGCCCGCGAGCATTCGCAACGTCTTGGCGGACCTCGAGGAGGCCGGGTATCTCGTCCAGCCGCACACGAGCGCGGGGCGCGTGCCGACGGACAAAGCGTTTCGCCTCTTCATCGACGCGCTCATGCACGTGCAGCAGCTCTCGGCCGAGGACCACTCGCGCATCCGCTCGCACTTCGAGTCGATCGAGCCCGGAAAAGACGTGATCCGCGAGACCGGAAAGCTCCTCAGCGAGCTCACGGGGACGGCCGCCGTGGTCGTCACGCCGCGCACGGAGGCCGCGACGCTCCGCACGCTCCGCTTCGTCCCCGTCGGTCAGGAGCTCCTCGCGGTGCTCGTGATGAGCAACGGCACGGTGCAGAACCGCTTCGTGCGCGCGACGATGACCGACAAGGATCTCGTCGAGATCCACAACCTCCTCGACGACGTGATCGAGGGCCGGTCGCTGCGCGAGCTGCGCGACTTGTTCGCGCGGAGGCTCGCGAACGAGCGCGTGCGCGCGGACGTGACCCGGCGACGCGCGTTCGAGCTCGGCGAGGCGGCGCTCTCGGGCGTCGCGACGCAGACGGGCGAGCTCGTCATCGAAGGCCAGGCGAGGCTCCTCGAGCAGCCCGAGTTCAAGGACGCCGAGGGGATGAAGCAGGTGATGAACGCGTTCGACGCGCCCGAGCGCCTCATCACGCTGCTCGACGCGACGCTGGCCGCTCAGGGCGCCGCCGTCGTCGTCGGGAGCGAGGCAGGCGATCTCGGCGGCGGGCACTTGTCGATCGTCGGCGCGGCGTACCTCGATCGCGGGCAGCGCGTGGGCGCCGTCGGCGTCATCGGCCCGACGCGCATGGACTATCCCAAGGTCGTGCCGCTCGTCGCCGCGACCGCCAACGCGATGAGCGCGATCATGGAGAGCCCGCCGTCGACCGCGACGTCATTGCCCGAAGACGACGAAGACGACGAGTATTGATGTATTCTGCGCGCAATGCCGACGGCCCCGCCTGACTTACCTGGAGCCTCCGCCCACGATTCGCCGCTGGATCGTGCGCTCTCGCTCATGCTCGCCGACGAGCTCGAGGCGGCCTTGCGTTGGAGCGCGGCGGTCGTCGAGCACGAAGAGGCCGTCCCGAGCGCGCTCATTTTGACGTGCCGCCTGCTGGCCGACGCGGGGCGCACCGAAGCCGCGACCGAGGGGTTCCGCATGGGCCTCGAGCGCGCGATCGACTCGGGAAACCTCCCGCTCGCCGTGGCCGCGATCGCCGACCTGCGCAAGCTCGGCGAGAACGTGGACGACGAGGTCGACGCGGTCGCCGCCGCGTTCTGCGCGGGCTCGCCTCGGCTCACCGAGTCGGCTTCGCCGCCGCCGCCGCTCCCGACGTTCAGCAAGTTCCAGCCGCTCTCGTCGTTTCTCACGGGGCCTGCGCTGCTCTCGAAGGCGACGCAGATCATCCACGAGGCGAAGAACAAATACGAGTCGAACAGCGAGAACGCAGAGACGCTCATCGCGCCGCTGCCGCTCTTCTCCGCGCTCGAGAAGGAAGGCCTCCGCGCGCTGATCACCGCGTTCGAGATGATCACCGTGCCCGCGGGCAAGCACGTCATCGAGCAAGGCGAAGAGGGAGCCGAGGCGTACATCGTCGCGCGCGGCGAGCTCGAGGTGCGGCGCGAGAACGAAGAAGGCGACGACGACGGGCCGCCCAGCATGATCACGCTCGCGCGGCTCACCAACGGCGCGCTCTTCGGAGAGATGGCGCTCTTGTCGCGCGCGCCTCGCGCGGCGAGCGTCGTCGCGTGTCGCCCGTCGATCCTCCTCGTCGCGCGGCGCGATGCGCTCGAGGCCGTCGCGGAGCAGCGCCCGGACGTGGGCGTCGAGCTCGCGGCGCACTGTCGCCGGCGCATGGTCGCGAACCTCGTGCGCACGTCGCCCGTGCTCATTGGCGTCGACCCGAACGAGAGACCCGCGCTCGTCGAGCGCTTCGAGACGAAGGTCTTCGAAAAAGGCGACAAGCTCATCACCGATGGCAAGGAGACGACGGGCCTGCACCTGGTCGCCTCGGGCCAGGTCGCCGTCGTCGGACACGAGGGCGGCGAGCCGTTCGTCATCTCGACGCTCGGGGTCGGTGACGTCGTCGGCGAGGTGGCGCTCGTGCTGCGTCGCAAGGCGAACGCGGACGTCGTCGCGGTGCACCCGACGGTGACGCTGTTCTTGCCGCGCGAGGAGTTCGTCACGCTCGTGCGCGAGCACCCGGCGATCTTGCAGAGCCTGTATTTGTTGGCCGTCGAGCGCGACGAAGAGACCTCGTCGGTGATGAGCGTGTCGTCGGTGAACGTGGCCGAAGACTACGTCCTCATCTGATTCATTCATGGCGCACGCGCATCACCACCACGAGCACGTTCACGTGCAGGAGCACGAGCACCCGCCGACGTTCGCGCCGCACGAAGCGCGCCAGGAGCGGCGGCTGCGAATGGTCGCCGTGCTCGTGTCGTTTTTCTTCGTTCTCGAGCTGTTCGGGGCGATCCTCGCGCGGAGCAGCGTCCTCCAAGCGGACGCGATTCACTTGCTCATGGACGTGTTCGCGCTCATCACGAGCCTCGTCGCGATGCGCGTCGCGATCCGCAGGCCGACGCCGCGGTTCACGTTCGGCCTCCGGCGCGTCGAGCCGGTGGTCGCGATTTTCAACGCGATGCTCGTCCTCGCGGCGACGGTCGAGATCACCCTCAACGCGGTGCGCGCGCTCGAGACGAAGGCGGAGCCCGAAGCTGGGATCATGCTCTTCGTCGCGGCAGGCGCGCTCGTCGTCAACGGCCTCAGCGCTTGGCTCCTCCACGGCGTGATCCATCCCGGTCACGACCACGATCACGATCACGATCACGACCACGGGCACGGGAAAAAAGGCCACGAGCTCAATCTTCGCGGCGCGCGGCTGCACCTCCTCGGAGACATGCTCGGAAGCATCGCCGCGCTCGTCGCCGCGATCGTCATTCACTTCCACGGGCCGGTGCAGGCCGACCCCGTCGCGAGCTTCGTCGTCGCGGTGATCCTCGTGTTCGGCGCGCTTCGCCTCTTACGTGACGCGCTGCTCGTGCTCCTCGAGGCGGCGCCGCCGCACCTCAACGTCGATCAGATCCGCACGATCATCGCGGCCGAGCCGGGCGTCGTCGACATCCACGACATGCACGTGTGGTCGCTCGGCGCGGGGCACGACGCGATTGTCGTGCACGTGCACGCGGACGACGCTCACCCGATGCTCGGTCACGACATCTCGAAGCGACTGCGAAAGCTCTTCGACGTCGAGTACGTCACCGTGCAAATCGAGGGCGCCACCGAGGCGTGCGGCGCTCCGCCGTCGCTCTACACCGACGAATCAGGTCGGACCGAGCCAAGCGAGCAGGTCGACGTCGGAGCTCGGAGCGACGAGTAGCACTTCGATCGTGACGGCCGAAACTTGCGTGCCGCGCGGCGCGACGCGCAGCTTGCCGTCGGCGTCGCGCCACAGAATGACGTGCACCGCCTGCGACGCGCGGAAAGCCGGGGTCGCAGGCGTCGCGGGCGTCGCGTCGGGTGGCGTGTACGCGGGCGATCCGATGCGCGTGCGCTCCTGGCCGTAGATCTCTTCTTTTTCTTTGTTGTGCAGGGAGTCGAGCTCGCTCGCGCCCATCGACTCGGTCGGCCACGCGTCGGCTTCGCTCGCGTGCACCTTGTGATCCATCTTCGTGACTTCGGTCACGATGTGCGCGTCGGTCTTCTCGTCGGACGCGGGCTTGTGCGCGCGCGCGTCGGGCCTCGACTTCGACGCGGCGCGCTTGGGCGTGTCGCCGGGCGGCGGCCTCACGCTCGGGCGCTTCGCCGGCGTTCCCGCGGCAGGGCGCGGAGGGGTCGACGCGCGCGGCGGCGTCGAAGGGCGCGCCGCGGGAGCCTTCGGCGTGGTGGGCGCGAGCTTCGCCGGCGCGATTGAGGCGGGCGGAGTCTTCGGCGTGGCCATCGGCGCGGGCCGCGAGAGCGGCGGAAGCGGCGGAGGCCCGGCGGGGCGCGAGGGCGGCGGCATGCTCGGCGTCGTGAGCTCCGCGGCGGCCTTCGCGAGCTCGAGCGCGCGCGCGTCCTTCTCGGACTCGGAGGCGGCCTCGGCGGCGCGCCGCAGCCACTTCAGGGCCTCGATGCGATCGCCACGCGCCCACTGCGTGGCGGCCGTGGAGAGCGCCCACGAGACGTCTTCGGGATCGTCGTCGCGCACCTTCGGGATCGGGGACGTGCTCATCGGAGACAGATTATTCGATCGCCGCGCCTTTCGGGATACGGCCTTCAGCGCGCTCGGGACGGCCTCCGCCCCGGCCGCCGGTGCGGTCCGCGAGCGCCTTGAGCCAGGCGCCGCAGTCGAACGACGCGCTCGAGCCGCGCTGGACCACGACGAGCTGCGCGTCCGCGTCCGGCGACGTGCAGATTGCGACGACGTCGGGTCGCGCGGAGGCGAGTTTGCCCGCGAGCGATTGAAGCATGCCGACGTCGTCCGCCGTGCGCGCGACGCGCACGATTGTCGTGCCGCTCGGCGAGGGCGGGCTCTCCGCGAGGATCTTCGTCGCGAGGAGCTCGAGCAGCTCGCCGCGTGTGCTGCCGAGGAGCTCCATGCGCTGCTTGAGCTCGGTCTGGAGCTTCGCGACGGCGGCGCCCACGTCGAGCGGGCCGCACGTGAGCTTCTGCGCGAGCGAGACGAGCGCGGTCTCTTTCGCGCGCGCGTCCGCGAGCGCGCGCCCCGCGGCGTGGAAGCTCACGCGCATCTTGCCCTTGTAGCGCTCGAGCGACGCGACGCGAACGAGGCCGATTTGGCCGGTTCGCGTGCAGTGCGTGCCGCCGCACGGCGTGAGGTCGAACCCCTCGACGTCGATGATGCGCACGCCGGCGGACACCTTCGGCGCGCGGCGCAGATCCATCGACGCGAGCTCCTCGGCCGTCGGAAAGAGCGAGCGCACGGAAACGTCGGACCGGATGACGTCGTTGACGAGATCCTCGGCGCGCTGGAGGTCCGCGTCGGAGATCGCGGAGCGATTGACGTCGAGCGTGCAGCTCGAGGCGCCGAGGCGCGCCGAGACCGTCGGCGCGCGTGCCTCGTCGAGCAGGGCGCGCGAAAGCATGTGCTGCGCGGTGTGCTGCGCCATGTGATCGCGCCGCCGCGCGACGTCGATCGTCCCCGTGACGGTCACGTCGTCGCCGCCCGCGATGGCGCGCTCGAGGACGTGGTGGATGACGCCCGCGTCGTCGATTTGCGTGTCGACGACGCGCACGCTCTCTGCGCCGACGCGGAGCTCGCCCGTGTCGCCGAGCTGTCCGCCGCCCTCCGGGTAGAAGATCGTCTCGTCGAACACGACCGCGGGCCTTCCGTCGAACGTCGCGCCCTTCACGCCGCGCGCCTCGAACGTGGCCGCGAACGGGTCGTCCCAATACTTCTTCTTCGTCGCCATGGGCGCCCGCAATTTACGCAATCGCGAAAGCTTTGTCGGCGTTGATTCGTTAATGCCGCATGGAGCACTTCGATCTCGTCCCCGGAGGCGCGCTCGTCGCCGTCAGCGGGTCGTGGCCATCCTTCCTCTCGCCCTCGTCATCCTCGTGCCGGCCGCCATTTTTTGCCGCGGGTGGCGGAAATATCGCGCGACCTGGGCCGGGGCGCGCGCCTTCGTCGTCGCGGGCGCGTATCGCGGGCGCACGCTCGAGCTCGCATCTCCTCCGCGCGTGGCGCCCGTCGTGATCGCCGCGGCGCTCGTCTCGCTGTATTTCGCGGTGCCCGCCGCGCTCGTCGCTCCGTACATGGTGCTCCTCGCGCAATACGACGTCACTCACCACGAGCTCGGCCCGGCCCGCCGTCGTCATCGCAGGCGCGCTCGTCGGTTACCGCCTCCTACGTGTCGCGGGGACGTCTTCGCGAGCCGCGAGGATCGCCGCGGCCTTCGAGATCGGTTTCGCTCAAGCGATCGGTCTCGTCGTCCTCGTGCGATCGTTCGTGGTGGGGCAGACGGGCGACGACTGGGCCGTCTTCGGAATCGACGACGGCGGCCCGGCGTATCTCACGATCGCCGCGCTGCTCGCGGCGCAGGCGCTGCTCCTCTTCGCCGGAGCGTCCGCGAACGATCGTGCTAGCGTCCGCGCATGCACGTGACGATCAACGGCCAAGCACGCGAGGTGCCGAAGCCGATGACCGTGACCGAGCTGCTCGCGCTCCTCGGCCTCGGCGAAGGACCCGTCGCGGTCGAGCTCAATCGCGCGATCGTTCCGCGCGCCGAGCACGCGGGGCGCACCGTGGTCGACGGCGACGTGCTCGAGATCGTGCACATGGTCGGCGGCGGCTGATCAGCCGCGCTCAGCCGCCCTGACGATCGGCTTCGGCGCGCGCGCGCGCGACCTCTCGTGCGACGGCCTCGCGAGCGATCT
This sequence comes from uncultured delta proteobacterium, assembly GCA_963839305.1. Lineage (GTDB taxonomy): Bacteria > Myxococcota_A > Polyangia > Polyangiales > Polyangiaceae > DASXHD01. Next base: position 1,539,563 of record CAWIUL010000010.1, on the reverse strand, counting down.
CCGCGGCGCTCGCGGACCGTGTCTTCTCCGGGATCGCGAGGGGCGCGCCGACCGAGAGCACGACGAACGACGGCGGCGCGGCGGCCATGCGCCCGAGGTGCTCGACGAACGTCTCGTCACCGAAGGCGGCCTCGGACTTGCGCGAGTACGCGAGGCCCACGGGGATGACGTCTGCGTTCGTGCCCGAGGCCGCCGCGAGGCCGCCGGCGTGGAAAGGCCGGACCTCGTCGCCCGCGAACGTCGTGCCCTCGGGAAAAATCGAGACGGTCTCGCCCTCGGCGAGCAGCGCGCGCATCGCGCGGATCGTCGCGACGCCGCTCCGCGCGTCGCTGCGGTCGACGAACACGGTCCCGAGCTTGCGCCCCGCGAGCCCGATGACCGGCCAGCGCGAGATGTCGGCGCGGCTCACCATGCACCCGCCGAACGCGCGCAAGAGGACGAGCACGTCCGCGACGCCGCGGTGGTTGCTCACGACGAGCCGCCCGCGCGACGTGCGCGCGCCACCGAGCGTCTCGCCGATCGCGATCACGCGGACGCCGAAGACGCGCAGCATCGCGTCGCACCACGCGCCGAACCAGCGATCGCGGAGCTCGCGCCGCTCGAGCAGGTCGCCCTTGCGAACCGCGTCGTGGGCCGAATAGGCCCCGAGCATCGTCGGCGTGAGCGCCGCGAACGCGGAAAGGCGCGCCGCGCGGCGCGCGCTCTTCACGGGGCTCACCAGAGCCTCCGCATGCCGTAGGCGATCCACTCGAGCGCGCGCCTCGTCGCCGGGCGCTCTCGCCACTCGGTGAGGTCGATGCGCCGCGCGTTGCGAAAGTCTTCGTCGAACGACTCGCGCACGTGCGTCGCGAACGCCACGTCCTCAACCGCGAGGTTCACTTCCATGTTCTTGCGCCACGAGCGCTCGTCGAGGTTGTAGCTGCCGATCGTCGCGAACGAGTCGTCGATGGCCGCGGTCTTCGCGTGCATGACGCGGTTGGGCATCACGTAGATGTCGATCGTGTGCTTCATCAATCGATCGAAGAACGCCTCGACCGCGAACTGCACGATGCGCACGTCGCCGCGCTCGGGCACGAGCACGCGCACCTTGACGCCGCGCTCGGCGGCGTGGACGAGCGCCCCGCGGACGGAGCGGTTCGGCACGAAATAAGGGTTCGCGATGTCGATGCGCGATTTCGCGAAGTAGATCCGCCGCAGATACTCGCGCCGCACGTCGCGGCGCTTTCGCCAAGGGTTCGCGAGCACGAAGACGCGTCGCGAGCGGCGTCGTCGAATCGGGCGAATGTCGCTCGGCGAAGCGGAGAGCGTCGCGCGCCGCCACGTGTCGTAGAAGAGCGCGCGGAGCTCGTGCGCCACCTCGCCGCGGACGCCGATCATGTCGTCGCGCCAGCCGTCGCCGCCCTCGTCCTTCGAGAGCCACTGCCGGCTCAAGTTGATCCCGCCCGTGAACCCGACGTGGCCGTCGATGACGAGCATCTTGCGGTGGTCGCGTCGCTCGAGCACGTCGAGCGTGAGCGTGTTGCGGATGGGGAAGACCGCGTGGAACGGGACGACCTCGCCGCCCGCGCGCACGAGCGACGCCCAGAACCCCGGCGTGATTGTGAGGCTTCCGACCGCGTCGTAGATGACGCGCACGCGTACACCTGCGCGCGCGCGCGCGGCGAGGGCGTCGAGGAAGCGGAGGCCGACCGCGTCCGGGCTCACCCAGTACATCTCGAGGAGCACCTCGTGCTGCGCCGCGGCGATCGCCTCGAGCATCGCGGGGTACGCCTCCTTGCCGTCGCGGAGGAGGCAGACCTCGTCATCGTCGACGCGGAACCACTTCACGGGGTCCTCCGCGCGCGCGGCCGCGCCGCGACGATCACGAGCGCGTCGTCTCGAAGGAACGCGTACGCTGCGGCGCGCACGCGGTCGAGCGTCGTGTCCGTCGGCGCAGCGGCGTCTCGAAAGAGCGCGATGACGCGCTCGCGTGGATCGCGCAGGCGCGCGGCGCGTTCGTCCTCGGCGTGCTTCTTCGAGCGCGCGAGGTCGGCGGGCTCGAGCGCGCCCTGCCTCACGCGATCGAGGAGCGCGCGGATTTGAGTCACGGCGGCGTCGAGCGCAGCTTGCGGCGCCTCGACATGGATGACGAGCGCGCGGCCACCGGGAGGACCCAGCACGCGCGCGCTCACCTCACGCACCATGCCGTCACCGAGAGACTTGGCGAGCAGCCCTCCGTCACCGTCGAGCGCGCCCGCGATCGCACGCGCGTCTTGCTCCGAAGCCTGCGGGACGAGGGCGGCTACGTAAGCCTCGCTCGTCCCGTCGTCGGTCTGCACGGCGTACGTGCCGGGCTTCGGCGGCGCCGCGTTCGATTGCGCCGGGCACGCGCGCGCACCCTGGCGAAGGACCCAGCGATCGACGCGCGCCGCGGCGTTCGTCGCGCGCGCGGCGTCGAGGTTCGACACCACGGCGACGCGGAGCGGCCCGCGCCGGAGCGAATCGGCGCGCGCGAGGATCACCGGCTCCGAGAGGCGCAAGAGCGAATACGGCGTTCCCGTCGGCAAGATCGAAGCGGGCCTGCCCGGCGCGATCGCCTCCGCGAGCCCAGCGAGCCCAGGGCGCGCGCCGTCGAGCAAGCGACCCTGCGCGGCGCGACCGCCCTCGATCGGATCGACGAGGAGGCTCCGCGCGAGCGCGTCCGCGAGCGACACCGCGTCCGCTCCCGATGCGAGCACGCCGACACCATCCACGGAGATCCACGGTTCGGCCGCGACGCCTCGCGCGCGCGCCGCACTCGCGGCCGCGAACGCAAACGCCGCAGACGCGCCAGCGTCCGCGTCACCTTCGCCTGCGGTCCCGCACGGGGAGGCGAGGAGGATCCACGTCGACGATTGCCCGCTCTCGACGCGCGTCCTCGGCTCGGCGATCGGCGCGCTCCACGCGCGCGTCGAGTCGTCGACCGCGTGCGCGAGCGCGTCGCGCGCTTGCGGCGTCGCTCCAGAAGCCGCGACGACCACGCGCGGCGCGGCGTCGGTGCGAACGTCGCGTCCCGACGCGAGCGCGATGATCGCGGCTTGCTCTGCGGCCTCCGACGCGTCGTCGGGCGAAGGTGCAGCCTCGCCTTGTTCCGCGATCGCGGCGTGCGCCTCGCGCGCGAGGAGCGCGATCGCCTGGGCGGCGCGCTGCGCGCCGGCGCTGGTCGTCACGTCCGCCGCGAGCTCGGCGCGGATCGAGAGGCACGCGCCGTCGCCGGAGAGCGCCGTGGACACGGCGCGAAGGCGCGCGCCACCCTCGCTCGCCGCGAGGAGCGCCGCGACGGGCGCGCCGCGATCTCCGAGCGCCCGCGCCGCGCCGAGCAAACGCAAATCGCCGCGCCACGCGATCGACACGCGCGCCGTACCGCTGGGCGCTTCGCCGGTCGCGTCGACGAGCGCGAGCTCCGCCGCGGCCGCGGGCGCATTTGGAAACGATCCCGCCGCGAGCGATGGCGCCTTGAACGCGCGCGCGCCCACCGATCCGAAGCCGACCCGCTCGTTGACCACGGCTGCCGCGCGCCACGCCTCGATGTCCGCGGCGGACGGCGCGGACGCATCACCAGGCGGCACGATCGCGCCCTCGCACGTCGCGATCGCCGCCGCGTCGGGACCGAGGTGCGGAAGCGCCGAGAGCGCGCCGACCTTGCGCTTCGCGAGCGTGAGATCCGTTTTGTCCGTCACGGGGTCGGTCATCGCGGACGCCATGCGCGCGAGATCGGATTCTCCGTTTGCGGGGACGACGACGCGAACACCGTCGGCCTGCGGCGTCACGCGCGCGCCCTCGAGCCGCGAAGCGAAGAGCCCCGCGAGCGCGACGGGCACCACCGCCCCTCGCTGCGCGCCGATGCCCGCAGTGGACACGAACGCGGCGACCGCGCCCGCAGGATCTCCCTCGCGTGTGACGATCGCCAGCGTGGGCCGACCCGCGTCGCGCACGATGCGCATCGCCTTCGGCGTCGCCGTCGTCAGCGTGGGCCGAGTCGCGTTCGTCGATGCGCCACCGCACGCGAGACATGTGGCGAGCAGCGCAGCCGCCGCTCGTCGTCGCGTCATTGCACCAAGTCGGCCGCCGATCGCGGCGCGAGGAAGATGTTGAAGAAGAAGTCCACGATGCCCGTGACCGACTTGAAGTGAGTCCCCGCCGGAAACGAGTTCGACGTGTTCGAGCCGTTCCACGCCTGCAAGTCCCAGAGCTCGTTGTTGATCGACAAACCGTTGGCCACGTTGGCGACGGTCGCCGCGACGCGTCCCGAGCCCGTCGCGACCGGCGCACCGACGACCGTCACGTCCTGAATCGTCACGAGCATCCCGATCCACTTGCGGCCCGTGGCGAACGACTCGAGATCGCTCGCCTGCACGACGACCGGCGTTGGCAGCGGCGCCTCGAAGCTCGGCGTGACCTGCGGTTTGTTCATCTGCGGAAGGAACGCGCCGACCGTCGAGAAGTCGACGGTCGACCCAATCTTCGTCTGCTCGACGTACTGCCCGCTCAGGTCGATGACGTCGCCCGGCGCGAGGCGCAGGTTGGCCGGCACGTACGTCGGCGAATACATGCTCACGCCGCCGAAGGGACCCCCGACGTCCGCGTCTTGAACGAAGACCGTGCCGCGGCTCTTGCCGTTCTGCGTCTCGTCGAACGTGTCGATCGCCGTCACCACGACGCTCGTCACGTTCACGCTCAGGTTCGCGCACGGCGCGCCGTTGCAGGCGTTCTTCGACGGATCTTGAACGTCACGCAGGCGCATGCCGCTGCCGAGCGGGCTCGGGTTGAGCGGCGCAGGTTGGTCGTTGTCCTTCGCCGAGCTGCAAGCGGCGGCGAGAGCGAGCAAGAAAACGAGTGCAGAGGCCCCGGGCTTCACGGGGCCTCCATAGCATTTTTCAGGCTGCGCGTTGCATCGCTTCGAGGCGAGCCTGGATCTTGTGCTTCTTCGAATACACCGTCTTCACGCTGATCTTCATGCGCGCGGCGATCACGTTCGGGTCGAGGCCCTCGCCGAAGTAGAGCGCCGCGAAGGCGCGGTCGCGGGCGCTGAAGGTCTCGAGGAGCTTTTGCGCGATGGTCGCGCGCTGGCGCTGGGCGACGGACTCGAAGGGATCGGGCGTCTCGGCCGCGAGATCGCTCGCCTCGGTGAGGGCTGCCTTGCCGGGCTCGCGGCGGACCGAGCGGAGGTAGTCGTAGGCGCAGTTGATGGCGAGCAGGCCAATCCAGCTCGAGAAGCGGTTGCCGCGCTCCGGGTCGAACGTGCGGAGCTTGTGCATGTCGTTGGCGAGGAGCGACAGGCGAAGCGTCGAGGCGATCTCGCGCACGTCGTCGGCGCTCACGACGGAGCTGAATCGGCGCGTCACCTTGAGGATGCATCGGTCGATGAGGCGGTCGTAGCGGCGCTCGAACTCGCGCCACGCGAGCGGCTGGCTCTTGATGAGGCGTGCGATGAGCTGCTCGTCGGTCCAAACGCTGGCATCGACGACCGCCGCAAACATCCCACTGTCCCGCTTCGTGCTCATTTGAATTTTCCTCTCGAAGGCCGCGTCGTGTTGCGCGGTACGAGGGAAGGTTTTGCAGCTGCCGTGCCACGGCTGGGATGTAGGAAAACGCGGGGAAATCACGGGGTGACCGTAACGTTCCGGCGTAACAACCCGTAACGAACCCGAAGGGTGTTACGGCCGGGTGTTACGGTAGGACGTGACGAACTGCTTGATGGCGCGCATCGGGACCTCGGTCGGGCAGATTCGCTCGAGCTCCGCGAGGCGCTCGTCGCTCACGGCCTCGAACGAGCGCGCGGCCGCGTCGAAGTCCGGCATGCTGCGCGAGGACGTGAGCACCAAGTCCATGACGCCTGCGTAAAGGCCCTTCGAGGCGACCATGCGAGAGGCCTCTCCGACGTTGCAGCGGCCGCACGCGATGCAGCGGCTGAAGGTCGGGAGCTTCGTGCGGTCGTCCTCGTCGAGCGCGGCGAGCCCCTCTTTCACGGCGTAGCTCGCCTGGAACTCCGGCAGGCCGCGACGCGCCCCAAAAAGCGGCGCGATCAGCGTCTTCACGAGCGCCCACGCGAGGATGAGCAAGGCGTGCAGGCGTTCCACGGGTCCGACGCCTTATCACACGCTTCATGTTTCTTCACGGTTTGCCCCGCGGACCCTTAACGGTCGCTGCGCAAGCTCCTCCGTGCACCGCCGAGTCGGCGGAAAAGGATCATGGAGGATTCGATGCTCGGGTTCATTGTCGGAACGGTTTGTTTGGTGGCTCTCATCAAGGTGGTGCGCCACGGCCACCACGGCGGCTGGCGCTACGCGCACGGCTGCGGTCACGGTCACGGCGGCTGTCACGGTCACCACGGCGGACCGGGTCGCGGCTTCGGCGGGCCTCCTTGGGCGCGCTGGGGTGGTGGTGGTCGCGGCGGATTCGGCGAGCGCTTCTTGTTCTCGCGTCTCGAGACGACGCCAGGTCAAGAGAAGGTGATTCGCGACGCCTTCCAGAGGGTGCGCGACACGATGCGCGAGGCGCGCGGCGAGTGGCGCGACACGAGCGAGCTCTCGTCGCTCCTCCGCGGTGACACGTTCGATCGCACCGCGGCCGAAGGGCTCAGCGGCAAAGCCGACGCGTCCTTCGCGAAAATGCGAGTCGTCATCGTGGAAGCGCTCGCGCAAATCCACGAGGCGCTCGACGATCGGCAGCGCCGTATCCTCGCCGACTTCATCGAGTCGCGCGGTCGCGGCGGGTGGGGCTCTTTCCGCGGCGACAACGTCAGCGACGAAAGGTGGGTGTGACCATGCGACGTCGAATCCTCATCGCGCTGCTCGCGCTGGGCACCGTGGGCGGTTACGCCGCCGGCTTCGCGCACATGCATCACTCGTCCTGTCACCGTGGAGATTGGAATGGTCGCTACAGCAATGCTCGCTACGACTGCGCTGACCGACAGCCAGATCCGCGGTAAGCATGTCTCGATGCGTGTGCTCCTCATCGACGACGACGCTCGCCTGTTCGAGCTGCTCTCGACGTACCTCGAGCAGAACGGCGTCACGGTGAAGGGCGCGCGCGACGGGATTCAGGGCCTGCGAATGCTCGAGGAGGGCGGCGTCGATGCCGTCCTCCTCGACGTCATGATGCCTGGCATCGACGGGCTCGAGGTCTGCAAGCGCATCCGCGCGAAGAGCAACGTGCCCGTGCTCATGCTCACCGCGAAGGGCGACGAGACGGACCGGGTCGTCGGCCTCGAGATTGGCGCCGACGACTACATCGCGAAGCCGTTCTCGCCGCGCGAGCTCCTCGCTCGGCTCCGCGCCGTCATCCGGCGCGTCCAGCCCGAGGCGCCCGTCGAGCGCCTCACGGCCGGCGACATCGCAGTCGACCTCGGGCGCCGCGAGGTCACGCGCGGAACGACGCGCGTCGATCTCACGGGCATCGAGTTCGACATCCTCGTCGCGCTCGTGCGACGCGCGGGGCGCGTGGTTCCGCGCGACTCGCTCCTCAGCGAAGCGGGCAGGGGCGACGTCGTCGTCGGCGAGCGCACCGTCGACGTCCACATCTCGCACTTGCGCCAGAAGCTCGGCGACGACCCGAAGGGGCCGCGCCTCATCAAGACCGTTCGCGGCATCGGCTACGTGCTGTCCAAGGAATAGGATGCCGCGCTGGAAGCACAGACATCACCACCACTGGCACCAGTGGGACGACGGGATGCGCCGCGGGTGGATCCTGCGGTGGCGCCTCCAGCGCCGCATCTTCTTCACGCTCGCGGCGGCGATCGCCTTCACGATCGGCATCGTGATGGTGCTCCTGCGCGCGATGGGCCTAGCGATCCACAAGCCGCCTTCGCATTTCGCGTGGGGCGTCTTCATCGCGTTCCTGCTCTTGTGGACGTTTTCGCGCTTCATGGCTCGCCGCATCGCTTCGCCGCTCAGCGAGCTCGAGCGGATGGCTCGCGCGATCGGCTCGGGGAACTTTCACGAGCGCATCGACATGCACCAGCGGAGCATGCGAATGGGCGAGTTCCCCGTGCTCGGGCACGCGCTGAACGATCTCGCCGACCGGCTCGAGAAGCAGCTCGGCGATCAGCGCGCGCTCCTCGCCACCGTGTCGCACGAGATCCGGACGCCGCTCGCGCGCATGCGGCTCCTCGTCGAGTTCGCGCGCGACTGCGAAGACGGCGACAAACGCGAGAAGCACCTCGGCGAGCTCGACAAGGAGATCGTCGGCGTCGACGCGCTCGTGAGCGAGTTGCTCGCGGCGAGCCGCATCGACTTCGGCGCGCTACGCAGGACGGAGCTCATCGCGTACGACATCGCCAAGCAGGCGATCGAGCGCGTCAGCCCCGAGACCGCGCTCGAGGATCGAACCGAGGGCGCGACGTTCCTCGGCGACGCGACGCTCGTCGCGCGCGCGGTCGGAAACCTCCTCGAGAACGCCAAGCGCCACGCGGGCGGCGCCGCCCGGATCCGCATCCTCGAACGCGGCGCGCGCATCGCGTTCGAAGTGGACGACGACGGTCCCGGTTTCGGTCCTGGCGAGGAAGAGCAGGTCTTCCAGCCGTTCTATCGCGGGAAGAACGGCGGCGAGAATTCCGTCGGCCTCGGGCTCGCGCTCGTGAAGCGCATCGCAGAAGCCCACGGCGGGCGGGCCTACGCGCAAAATCGCGAGGGCGGCGGGGCGCGCGTCGGGATCGAGCTCGCGCGCGCCTGATCAGGGGCTCACCTCGCTCGATCAGACCACCGAGCGGCGCATCGAGGTTCTGGCCACATTCTTCGATCAAGACGAAGGCGAAGCTGACTGGTGAGCGCTGGGATGATGTGTGCTAATTTGTCCCGTTGGGAGTGGAGACTCGCAACGCCTTTCGTAGCCTGGCGGTCGCGTTCGTATGCGCGGCGATCGCGTGGGCCTGCGCGACCGCGCAGCAAGCGCCGACATGCTCGGCGGGTGAGTCGCTCTGCGACTACTGCGCGAACCTCCAGAACGATCCGGACAACTGCGGAAAGTGCGGCACGGTGTGCCCGGTCGCGCAGGTGTGCTCCGCCGGACAGTGCGCGAGCGCGTGTCCCTCGGGCAACGCGGTCTGCACGCCCGACGGAGGAACGCGCGGCTACTGCGTCGACGTGAAGAACGACAACGCGAACTGCGGCAAGTGCGGCGCCGTGTGCGGCTCCGGCCAGGCGTGCGTGAACGGGACGTGCTCGTCGTCGTGCGCCACCAGCGCGACGATGTGCCAACCCGACGGCGGCGGTCCGTCGTTCTGCGCGAACCTGAAGACGGACAACACCAACTGCGGCGCGTGCGGCAACGCGTGCCCACAAGGCGAGATGTGCTCGAGCGGGTCGTGCGTGGGCGCGTGCGCGTCCTCGCAGACGAAATGCACGCCCGACGCGGGCGCCCCGTACTGCGCCGACACCGACAGCGACAACGCCAACTGCGGCGCGTGCGGCGCGAGCTGCAAGGCGCTCGAGGTCTGCGCCGCGGGCGTGTGCACCTCGACCTGCGCTCCGCAGCAGACGACTTGCACGCCCGACGCCGGCCAGCCCTACTGCGCCGACACGCTCAGCGACAACACGAACTGCGGCGCGTGCGGCGCGGTGTGCCCGTCGAACAAGCCCGTGTGCCTCGGTGGCGCGTGCTCCAACGGCACGTGCAACAAGACCGCGCTCCTCCTCGGTGACGGCAACGCCGCGAGCAACTCGGCGTACCAGACGCTGCTCCAGAACGTCGGCTTCACCGTGAACGTCCAGGCGAGCGGGACGACGACGTACGCGAACTCGCCCGCGGCGAGCACCTTCGGCGTCATCATCGTGACACCGGGCAACACGTACACGACCGACATGCCCGCCGCGGGTCAGACCGCGATCGTGAACGCCGTCGGCGCAGGCACGCAAACGGGCGTCATCTTCACGGAGTGGGCCGCGTACATGAACACCGTGAGCATGTACACGACGCTCCAGCCGCTCTTGTGCTTCTCGCGCTCGAGCGGCGTCACGTCGGCGCTCACGTTCACGCTCACGCAGACGAATCACCCGATTTGGGCTGGCCTGCCGACGACGTTCACGACGTCCGTGACGCTCGGCGCGAACATCAGCGGAACGCTCGCGTCGGGCGCGGTGCAGATCGCGAGCTGCTCGCAGTGCGGCGCCTACGGCGTCGCGGTGAAGGACCCGTCGACCACGGGGCGTGTCGTGCAGATCGCGCACGCGGCCGCGTATTCGAGCACCGCTTGGTACAACGACACGAACCTGACGAAGATGATGGCCAACGCGGCGAACTGGGCGGCGCGATGCAACTGACGAAGCGCACACGCGCAGCGGCGCTGGCCGTCGCGTTCGGCGCGCTCGGTGCGCTCGCCGCCGTCGCCGCGTGCAACGGGCAGACCGTCGCGACGTGCGCGAGCGTGCAGACGTCTTGCAACGGCACGTGCACGAACACCGACAGCGATCCGCAGAACTGCGGCGCGTGCGGCAAGGCGTGCGATCAAGCGAGCGTGTGCTCCAAGGGAAGCTGCCTCGCGCTGTGCGCCCCGGCCGCCACGGTGTGCACCGGCGGCGACGGCGGCTTCTCGTGCGTCGACACGCAGACCGACAACAAGAACTGCGGCACGTGCGGAGGCGCCTGCAAGACGCTCGAGGCGTGCGTCTCCGGAAAATGCCAAGGCGGCTGCCCGCAGGGCGAAATCGGCTGCGCGCCCGAGGCCGGCGCGGCGTACTGCGCGCACGTCATCAGCGACAACCTGAACTGCGGCTCGTGCTTCAACGCGTGCGGGCCGCTCTCGGTGTGCAACGCGGGCGCGTGCGCGAGCGAGTGCGCGCAAGGACAGACCACGTGCAGCGGCGACGCGGGCGTGTACTGCGCGACGACCCAGACGGACAACTCGAACTGCGGCACGTGCGGTCAGACATGCGGCGTGCTCGAGGTTTGCGCGGGCGGCAAGTGCGCGTCGAGCTGCCTTTCGTCGCAGACGCTCTGCAACCCGGACGCCGGCTCGGCCGACGCGGGCTCTTACTGCGCCGACACGAAGAACGACAACGCCAACTGCGGGACGTGCGGCACCTCGTGCACGCTGCAGAAGCCGTTGTGCTCGAACGGAACGTGCATCAGCCCTGGGTGATGCTGGCGGTCGTGATCGCGTGCGGGCCGAGCGCGCCGCCGGTCGCGCCGAGCACGAGCACCGGCACCAGCGCGAGCACGAGCGTAGAGGCACCGCCGCCGGCACCGCCGGCACCGCCGCTCGTCCCGAGCCACGCGCCCGTCTTCGAGCACGGGCTCGCGTCTTGGTACGGCGCCGCGCTCGCGGGGCACCACACGGCGAGCGGCGAAATCTTCGACCCGTCGAAGATGACCGCCGCCCACCGCACGCTGAAGCTCGGCACCTGGCTCGAGGTCAAGCGTACGGACACGGGGAAAATCGTTCACGTGCGCGTGAACGACCGCGGACCCGTGTCGCACCGCCTCTGCATCGATCTGTCGAGCGGCGCCGCTCGCGAGCTCGGGATGCTCCGGATGGGCGTCGCGCCGGTGGAGCTGCGCATCATCGACCCTCCGAATGTGCGATGATCGAGCCGTGGTCGATCCGGTGCTCGCAGATCCCCACGCCGAGACGCTGCCCTCCGATCCGGCGACCGCGCGCGATCGCGAAGCGCGCGACGAGCTGATCGGGCGCACGCTCGGCCACTTTCGGATCGACGCGCGCCTCGGGCGGGGCGGCATGGGCGCGGTCTATCGCGGGTGGGACGCGAGCCTCGAGCGCGAGGTCGCGGTGAAGGTCCTCCTCGGCGCGAGCGACGCGTCGCGCGAGCGCTTCCTCCGCGAGGCGCGCGTGCAAGCGAAGCTCCGTCACCCGAACGTCGTGCCGATCCACTTCGTCGGGCAGGCCGAAGAGGAACGCAAGAGCGTCTCGTTCCTCGTGATGGACGTCGTCGACGGCGAGTCGCTCGCCGATCTCCTCGCGCGCGAGGGGAGCCTCAGCGAGGCGCGCGCGCTCGACGTCGCCGACGCGATCGCGAGCGCGCTCGAGGCCGGCAGCTCCGCGGGCCTCGTGCACCGCGACGTGAAGCCGTCGAACATCCTCGTCGACAAACAAGGGCGCGTGATGCTCGCGGACTTCGGCCTCGCGAAGAACGTCGCGTTCGGGGACGAAGGCGAGGCGAGCGCGCCCACGCAGAGCGGTATGCAAAACCTCACGCACGCCGGCGCGATCCTCGGCACGCCGGCGTACCTCGCGCCCGAGCAGGCGCGCGGCGAGGCCGTCGATTTCCGCGCCGACATGTACTCGCTCGGCGTGACGCTCTACGAGTCGCTCGCGGGCCAACCGCCGTTCACGGGCGAGACCGCGGCGGCGCTCTTGCGACAGCACGTGAACGAGGCGCCGATCGCGCCGCGCGTGCTCAAGCCGAGCCTCCGGCCGACCGTCGAATCGCTCGTCATGCGCTTGCTCGACAAACGCCCGGACGCGCGCTTCGCGAGCTACGCGGAGCTCCGCGCCGCCATCGCCGCGGCGCGCGCGAAGGAGCTCGTCCCCGCGACGTTCTTCGTTCGCGGCGTCGCGCTCGCCGTCGATTCTCGTCGCCCTCGGCGTCTACGCGCTCGTGCTCCTCGTGCTCACGAAGAGCGCGACCGTCGCGTGGCTCGTGCCGTCGCTCAGCTTCGGTGCGCTCGAGCGCGTGTGGTCCACGCCGGGCAAGAAGCTCATGCGCCTTCGCGTGGTCGACCCGAAGGGCGACCCGACGTCGTGGGCCGTGATGCTGACGCGCTCGGTCCTCCGCGTCTTCGGGCCGATCGCGATCGCGACCGAGTCGGATCTCTTCGGCGCTCACGGCCTCTTTGCATCACCACGCTTGGATGGCGCACTCGGCGCGCTCACGATGCTCGCCTGGCTCGTCGCGCTCGCGCTCGGAGTCGGCGGCCGCCCGCTCCACGACCGGATCTTGAAGACGCGCGAAGTTTTTGTGTAGCGCGCGTATCGTCGACGCATGAGCGAAGCCATCAAGTGCGCGTGCTGCCGTAGTGATCGAGTGGCGCCGCCCACCCGAATCGCGCCGAAGCGACTGATGGACGACCTCGTCTATCGAAACAAAGCCGCGAAGCCGGGCTTCTTCTCGGTCGACACGGTGGAGGTGCCCATCACGCGCGCGCGCCTCTGTCTCGAATGCGGGCACGTGATGTTCTTCGCGCAGCCGAACGAGCTGCAGGCGCTGCTGAACAGCGACTTCGAAGCCAACCTGGAAGGCGAGCCGTGAGAGCCGCGACCGATCAGCCCTTGCGGTAGACGCGCACCCAGTCGACGAGCATCTTCGCGGGGAACGTGCTCGCGTTTGGCGGACCGGCCCAGGAGCCGCCGATGGCGAGATCGAAGAGCACGTAGAACGCGTGATCGAACGCCCATTGCTCGCCGCTCGTCAGCGTCTGCGGCGTGATCGTCTCGTAGAGCGTGCCGTCGATGTTCCCGCGTCGATGCTTCCGCTGTGCACGGTGCCGTAGACGTTCTTCGGCGCGCTCCCGATGATCTCGACGATGTCGATCTCTCCGCACGTCGGCCACGACTTGCCGTTCGTGTCGCCCATGAGCCAGAAAGCGGGCCACACGCCGGCGCCGGGCGGAGCTTTCATGCTCCCGAGACGATGCCGCCGTCCGCGGCCTGCGTGGCGGTGATGGTGAGCATCCCATTCCCGACGGTCACCGCGGCAGGCTGGTCGTACTCGAGGCCCCATCCCGGACCGGAGGTCGACGTGTTCAGGCACGTGAACGTCCAGCTCGCCGGATCGGGGCCAGCGTCGGCGTTGAACTCGTCCGACCACGTGAGGACCCAGCCATCGAGCGCGGCGTCGTTCGTGCCCGAATCCGAAGGGCGAAGCCCGCGACGATCATCGCGCCGAGCATCACGTGCTTCGAACGCTGCATGCGTCGAGTGTATCAGCGACCGCGCGCGATCACTTCACGAGCTCGAGCGCTGTAAGGTGCGGGTCGGACGCGCTCTGCGGATCGACCTTGACGAAGACGTAGAGCGTGGAGCCTTGCACGCAGTACGAGTCACCGCCGACGGTGCCCGCGTCGGGCGACCAGTCGCCGCCGAGCGACGCGTTGCCGAGCGTGTACCGCGAGCACGCGTGCAGCGCCTCGCTCACGTCGAGAGACGTGCCGCCGTTCTGCGCGACGACGAGGTCGCCGAGCGGGCCCACCGTACCGCCGCCGCCGTCGCAGCCCGCGCCGCCGCACCCGCCGACGAGGTGCCAGGTTCCCGTTGGGTCGCCGCCGGAGCATGACGGCGCGCACGTCGCCGAGAAGTCGACGTTGGGATCGGTGCAAACGGACGCATCGTCCGGCCCGACGCACGCACCCGCGCAGCAGCTTCCACCGCAATCGCCGCTCACGCACACGTTCGCGCGAACGCACGCGGCGTTCGCCGCGAGGCAAGCGCCGCCGTCGCCGCCGTTGCCCGTATCGGCGCCGCCGTCGCTCGAGCCTCCGCCGTTGGAGCACGCCGACGCGAGGATCGCGAGCAGAACGAGTGAGCGCGTGGTCATTCACGCATCGTACATCGCCGCTCGTCACGCGGAAGGCGCCGCTCGTCGGGCCGAAGGAGCATCGCGGATCGAGAGAGGTTATCTCGCGTGCATGAACAAGCCGCTGCTCGCCTCGCTCGTCGCGCTCTTTGGTTGCACCGGGCAGATCGTCACCGATCCGCCGAGCCCGGGCCAACCCGCGGAGCCGAGTCTCGTCGTGGGCTCGTGCACCGCGGACTGGTGCGTGAGCGCCGTGCTCGAAGGAAGCGCGCACGATCTCTCGAACGTGTGGGCCGCGAGCCCGACGGACGCGTGGGCCGGCGACTTCTTCGGGCACCTCTATCACTGGAGCGGCGCGTCGTGGACCGACGTGCCGACGCCCGCGGGCTACTACATGATCAACGGCGTGTGGGGCACGGGGTCGAACGACGTCTGGGCCGACGGCGACTTCGGCATCGAGCATTGGGACGGAACCTCGTGGTCGATCACGCCACGCGCGGGATACCTGATGCTGCAAAACGTCTGGGGCACGGGACCGAACGACGTCTGGGCGCTCGGCGGCGGCTTCACGATCGAGCACTGGGACGGCACGAAGTGGTCGAAGTCGACGACAGAAAAGCAGTGCTGCGACTTCACGCATGCGTGGGGAAGCGCGCCGAACGACGTCTGGGCCGTGAGCGACACGGGGATCTCGCATTGGGACGGCGCGAGCTGGACGTTTCCAGAACAGAAGCTCTCGCAGACGCCCGAAGGCATCTGGGGCTCGGCCGCGAACGACGTCTGGATCGTCGGAGGGTTCGGCATGATCGGCCACTTCGACGGATCGAAGTGGAGCGAATTCCGCGCGCCCGCGGACGTACAGCCCGAGCTCAGGTCGGTGTGGGGCAGCGGACCGAGCGACATCTGGGCGGTGGGCGAGCGAGGCGCGATCATGCACTTCGACGGCGCGCAGTGGAGCGAATCACCGAGCGGCGTCACGAGCTCGCTGGAAGGCGTCTACGGCACGAGCGCGGGCGACGTGTGGGCCGTGGGGAGCAACGTCATCCTCCACCACGCCGGGAAATGAGGAGCTACTTCTTGCACTCGTACCGCACGCGCCACTCCTTCGGGTCCTTCACGACCCCCGCGGGCTTCTCGAGCGAGCTCGCCTCGCCCTCCTCGACGATCTCGTAGGCCTTCTCGCCGCCGCAGGCCCGAGCCATTTGCTCGCGGGCCTTGCCCATGGCTGACTCCTTCGAGCCTTCGAACGCGATTTCTCCGCCCTGTGGCGTGGTCGCGACGACGCGAATTCCGCCTCCGCAGCCGACCATCAGGCACATCGACAGGAGCAGTGCATTCCGCATCGCGAACGGTTATATCGCGGACCGCCTCGACGCAAAGTGGGAAGCGTTCGAGGCCGGGCTGCGTAGCACCGTCCGAACCTCACGCTGGGAGAGAGAAAACTCATGAAACTCACGAAGCACTTCATCACGTTCGCGTCCGTCGTCGCCGTTGCCGCCGTCGCGGGATGCGCCGGACCCGACATGACGATGCGCAACCCGATCGTGGCGGGCGTCCTCGACCAGAACCACATCGTCAAGGCGCACAATTACGCCGAGAGCCAGAACGGCCTGCCCGTGGGCTCGATGTCCGACGAAGCCGTCATCGACACGCTCGACAAGACCCAGGTCTGCGTCAACGTCTCGATCCACGAGCTCGCCGCCCTCGACATGACGCAGGCGGAAGTGAAGCTCACGACCGACACGGGCTCGCTCCTCCAGCCGCAGCTCAACGCCGAGGCGCCGACGAGCCAGACGTATCAGGGCCTCGTTCCGCACACGGAGCGCACGGGCACGCGCGTCGTCTGCAACACGAACTCCTACGGCCAGACGACCTGCGAGTCGCAGCCGGTCTACTCGACGACGATGATCCCCGGCCCGGTCGACGTGTTCAACACCAAGGGCCGCCTCTGCGCGCCGAACCAGAACCTCGTCACGCCGGCGACCAAGGAAATGGCGCTCAAGATCTCGACGCCGACCGCCGCGCGCAACGCGTGGGGCACGGGTCACGCGAACAAGAACATCACGTTCCGCTGGGCGTTCCAGTGAGCTGAGCGCTGGCAGCTCAGCTGTCAGCCGGCAGAATCGGGAGTCGGATGGGTGCCCTCGTCGTCTTCGAGACGACGGGGGCATCTCCGATTTTGGCCGCGAGGCTGTGTTTGAAGCGCTCGGAGATTTCGACCTCGAGCATTTGGCCGATGGCGTGATCGGGGGCGCCGGAGACGTGGACGATCTCGTTCGCTTCGGTGCGGCCCTCGAGCGTTCCGGCGGTCTTGCTCCGGCCGCACACGAGGACGCGCTGCTTGGTGCCGACGAGGCTCGCGAGGTGCGCCTCGGTCTGCACGTTGCCGAGCGCGAGGAGCGCCGCGAGGCGCGCGGCCTTCACGTCCTCCGGGGGCTCGCCCTTCAGCTTGAGCGCGGGCGTGTACGGGCGCGGGGAGTACTTGAACGCGAAGAGCGACACGAAGCCGACCTCGCGCACGAGCGAGAGCGTCTGCTCGAAGTCCGCGTCGGTCTCGCCGGGGAAGCCGACGATGAGATCGGTCGACATCGTGAGGCCCGGGCGGGCTGATTTCAGCAGGTTTGCGCGTTCGATGTATTCTGCACGCGTATAGCGGCGGATCATGCGCCGCAAGACCGCGTCGCTCCCGGACTGCACGGGCAAGTGGACGTGGCGCGCGAGGACGTCGAGCTCGGCGTGGGCCCGGGCGAGCGCGGCCGTGGCGTGGCGCGGGTGCGGGCTCGTGTACCGGAGCCGGAGGAGCCCCGGGACCTCGCGCGCGATGAGCCGGAGGAGGTGAGGGAACTGCGACTCGTCGGGCGTGTCCCCCGAGCTTCTCGGACCGCTCCGCTGCGCTCCGCGCTCCTCGGACTCGGGCGGCGGGAGAGCGTCGTCGCGGAAGCTATCGACGGTTTGCCCGAGGAGGACGATCTCTCGCGCGCCCGCGGAGACGAACCGCCTGCACTCCTCGACGATCTCGTCGGCGCGGCGGTAACGCTCGGGCCCGCGCGTGTACGGGACGATGCAGAAGGAGCAACGCTCGTCGCAGCCTTTCATCGTCGTGACGAACGCGCTCACGGGCGTTCGCCCGGGATCGGGCTTGGCCGCCAAGAAATGCGGCTCATCCACGTCGAAGATCGCGTGCGTCTTGGGCGGACCGCCGGCGCGCGCGTGCTCGAGGAGGGCGGGTAGCTCCTCGATGTTGTCCGGCCCGATGACCAGATCGAGCGCGGGCTCCCGCTGGAGGAGCCTGTCACCCTCTTGCTGCGCGACGCAGCCGGCGACGACGAGCACCAAATCGCGACGCGCACGTTTCATCGCCGCGAGACGTCCGAGCTCGCTCCGGAGCTTCTGCTCGGCCTTCTCGCGGACGCTGCAAGTGTTCAAGACGATGACGTCCGCGGCTTCGGCGGCCTCTTCGGTCCAGCCGTGGGCGCGCAAGAGCTCGGACATGCGATCCGAGTCGTGCACGTTCATTTGGCAGCCGAACGTGTGGACGTGAAACGTGCCGCTCACGCGCGCGATCTACCACAAAAACGGTGTTACGCTGCGTCACCATGAGCGCCCGGTTCGAGAACCTCGTCGACGTCTTCGATCACGCCATCTCTCAGTTTCCCTCGCGCGAGCTCTTCGGCACGAAGAAGAACGGCACGTGGGTCTGGACGACCTATGCCGAGTTCGCCGCCCAAGTGAACAAAGCGCGAGGCGGCCTCGCTGCCTTGGGCATCTCGCCCGGCGGGGGTGAAGCCAAGGTCGCGGTCATCGCGGACAACCGCGTCGAGTGGGCCGTGCTCGAGTACGCGTGCTTCGGCCTCGGCGCCGCGATGGTGCCGATGTACGAAGCCCAGCACGAGAAGGACTGGGAGTTCATCATCAACGACTGCGACGCGAAGATCGTCGTCGTCGCGAACAAGACGATCCTCGAGAAGGTGCAGAAGTTCTTCAAGGGCAACATCATCTGCCTCGAAGACTCCGCGAACGGCGACGCGCGCGTCACGACGTACAAGGCGCTCCTCTCGTCGAACAAGAACGTGCCGGCGATCAAGCCGCAGCCCGGCGACACGTGCTGCCTCATCTACACGAGCGGCACCACGGGAAACCCGAAGGGCGTGATCCTCACGCACGGCAACATCGCGTCGAACGTCAACGCGGTGCACGACGTCTTCCCGATGACCGAAGACGATCGCTCGCTCTCGTTTTTGCCGTGGGCGCACTCGTTCGGCCAGACGTGCGAGCTCCACTGCCTCTTCTCGCGCGGCGCGAGCATGGCGCTCGCCGAGTCGACGCAGAAGATCATCGAGAACCTCGCCGAGGTGAAGCCGACGCTCCTCTTCAGCGTGCCGCGCATCTTCAACAAGCTCTATCAAGCCGTCCAGAAGACGATCTCGGAGAAGCCCGCGGTCGTGCAGAACCTCGTGAAGGCCGCGCTCCGCTGCACGGCGAAGGAGCGCAACCACGAGCGCCTCTCGATCGGCGAGCACGTGACGCTCGCGATGGCGGACAAGCTCGTCTTCTCGAAGGTGCGCGAGCGCTTCGGCGGGCGATTGAAGTACGCGTTCAGCGGCGGCGCGGCGATCTCGCGCGAGGTCGCGGAGTTCATCGACTCGCTCGGCGTCACGGTCTACGAGGGCTACGGCCTCACGGAGACGTCGCCAATCTCGACGGCGAACTGGCCCGGCGAGCGCCGCATCGGCTCCGTCGGTCGTCCCATCCCGGGCGTCAGCATCGAGATCGATCCGACCATCGGACACGGGTCGAAGGACCGCGTCGAGGGCGAGATCATCATCCACGGCCCCAACGTCATGAAGGGCTACTTCAAGCGCGACGAAGAGAACGCCCAGGTCTTCACGAAGAACGGCGGCTTCCGCACCGGCGACCAAGGCTTCGTCGACTCGTCGGGCTACCTCTACATCACGGGCCGCATCAAGGAGCAGTACAAGCTCGAGAACGGCAAGTACGTCGTGCCGTCGCCGCTCGAGGAGAAGCTCAAGCTCTCGCCGTACATCCTCAACGCGTTCATCTACGGCGACAACAAGCCGTACAACGTCGCGCTCCTCTGCGCCGACATGAACGCCGTGAAGAAGTTCGCCTCGGAGCAAGGCCTCGGCGCGCAGTCGGGTGAGGCGCTCCTCGAGAACCCGCGCGTGCGCGAGCTCTTCAAGAAGGAGCTCGAGAAGTACGGCGCGGACTTCAAGGGCTTCGAAGAGGTGAGGGACTTCGCGATCATCGACGAGGACTTCACCACCGACAACGGCATGCTCACGCCGAGCCTCAAGGTGAAGCGCCGCAAGGTCATGGAGAAGTACGGCAAGGCGGTCGACGCGCTCTACGCGAAGAAGCGCGAGAAGCGCGAACAGGCCGCTTCTCAAGCGAATTGAAGAAATTCTTCTGGGACGTGCTGCTCGGGCGAATCTTGCCCGTGCTCTTCTTCGGCGCGGGTGCGACGGCGAAGGCGCTCTCGGCGGCCGAAGCACAACGCGTGGCGGAGCAGTCGACGTACGCGACGTTCCACTTCGCGAACGAAACGGCAGCGTGCTTGTTCTTCACGATGCTCACCGTGTCGTACGTGACGCGCGCGCGGCGCAGGGGCGGTGTGCGAACGCCGCTCGTCGGCGTGGTGGTCGTCCTCACTGGATTGGTGAGCGTCGCTGCCGCCATGCTTCCGCACGCCGAGCGCGCGGGGCTCGAGCTCGCGGGGGCGATCCTCGTGGCGCTCGGGTCGGCGTATCAACTCTGGGCGCTCGTGCACCTTCGGCGTTCGTTTTCGATCCTCCCCGAGGCGCGCGAGCTCGTGACGACCGGGCCCTACGCGGTGACGCGGCACCCGCTCTATCTCGCCGAGACCGTCGCGCTCGTGGGACTCCTCGCGCCGCTCGTGAACGCGTGGGTGCTCCTCGTCGTGCCGTTCTTGTTCGGTCAGTGGCTGCGGGCGCGCTGGGAGGAGGCGGTGCTCGGCGCGCAATTTCCGGAGTACGCGGGCTACGCGTCGCGCGTGCCGCGTTTCGTGCCCTTCCTTCGCTGAACGAGCAGGAGCACGACGAAGCCGACGACCGTCGAGGGCGTCGCGCTCGAGCCGCCGCTCGCGTCGCAGCTGCAGCCGCCGCGCGGCGTGACGACAGCGCCGCCATCTACGTCAGCGTCAGCGCCCGCGTCGCCAGCGTCGCTCGCGGCGATCGGACCGAGGCACGCGGAGGCGCAGATCCAGCCCGCGTCGTCGGGATCGTTGCATTCTGCAACAGTCTGACAAGGGTTCGCGGCGCTCGCGCAGCCGTCGTCGGGAACGCACTGGAAATCGCCCGCTTGGGTCGTCGCGACGCACGAGAAATGCGCGCCGCAGTCGTCGTTGGTCTTGCACGGGCGACCGCACGCGTAGCCAGCACCAAGACCAACGCATCGCGCCTTGTCGCCCGAGCCCTCGCACGCGCCGCTGATCGACGGCTCGCAGGGCGAGCAGAGCATCCGCTGATCGCCGACGCTCTCGCACTCGCGCGCGACGCACGAGAAGCCGCTCGGGCACGGGGTCGCCTCGCAGCCCAGCGTGTCGCCCGTTCCCGGGTAGAGCGTGCAGACGCCGTCGAAATCGTCTTGCTCGAGCGAACGCCACGCGACGCCGGGCGGATACGATTGATACATCGTCGCGCGCGCATCGGCCGACTCCCCGAGGCCCAAGACGTGACCGAGCTCGTGCGTCGCGACGCTCCGAAAGTCGACCGTGCTCCCGTGGCCGTCGCGCGAGAAGACGTGGTCGGCGCCGTTGACGTACACGTCGGCGTCGTAGATGTGGCCTTGCGCGTCGACGTGGACGACCGTGGTCGCGATCGCGCCGGGCGTGAACGTGCTCGGCCACGTCGTGTCCTCGAAGTAGACGCCGCTCGTGCCGTCGTCGCCCGGACCCGTCGTGGTCGTGCCGACGACGTGCGCGCGGAACGCCGTGCAGACGACGCGCCCCCACGCGCGCGCCGCCACCTCGAGCTCACCGTCTTCCGCGTCGCCGAGATCGCGGCTCTTCGGTAGGCCCACGTAGAGCGAGACGGGCAGGGCGCTCATCGCCCACGTTCCCTGCGGAAATACCGCCGTCCAGTACGTCTTTCCGCCGCGTTTGTTCGGGCCACCGAGCTCGCGGACGACGCGTCCGTCCGAGGTTTGCGTCACCGTGACGAGCTCGTCGGCGAAGGTGGCGCGCTCGACGTGCCGCTCGATGACCACCGTCGCGTCCACCGCCTCAGCGTAGCGCGAAACCTGCCGCACGCGTGGTGCGTACGCGTTCCATGGAGGTCTCGCTCGCCGCGTCATGGATGTGGACGAGCCGTGATATGAGGCCTTTCGTGGATCATCGAACCTCGCACGCCGGAGCGAAGCGCAGGTACGAGGTTCGATCTGGCGAACGTCCGCCGCAAGACCTCGCCATGGAGCGCTACGCGCGCGGCGACGACGCGGCGTTCGCGGAGCTCTACGACGCGATCGCGCCGCGCCTCTACGGCTTTCTCCTTCGCCAGACGCGCAGCGAGGCGCACGCGAAGGACGTGCTCCAGCAGACGATGCTCAAGATCCACCTCGCGCGCGGCACGTTCCTCGAGGGAGCGGCGGTCCTTCCGTGGGCGTACGCGATCGCGCGCCGGCTCTGGATCGACCAAACGCGCCGCGGAAAGCACGAGACGCCGATCGAGTCCGACGACCGCGAGGCCACCGACCCGTCGCCGGACGAAGCGGTCTACTCCGCCGAGCTCGCGGGCCGCGTACGCCGTGAGCTCGCGAAGCTCCCCGAAAACCAGCGCATCGCGTTTCAGCTCGTCAAAGAAGAGGAGCTCACGATCGCCGAGGCGGCCGCCGTGCTCGGCACGACCGAGAGCGCCGTGAAGCTCCGCGCCCACCGCGCGTACAAGGCTCTCCGCGAGGCGCTCGGCGATCTCATCTCCTGGAAGGAGGAGGACGGATGAGCTCCGCGCTTCCGCCGCCGCCGGATCTTCGCGCCTCGATCCTCGAGCGCGCGCGCGTCGCGCCTTCGCCCACGCGCGCAACGACTCGGCGCGCGAACGTCGCCGCGGCCGTGTTGGGCCTCGCGACGGCCGCCACGACGATCGCCGCGCTCGGCGTCGCGCTCGGCGGGCGACCGCTCCCGTTCGTGATCCTCTCCGTGCTCGGTTGGGCGGCGATCGCGGCGCTCGCGTCCGCCGTCGGCGAAGCGCGTGGAAAGACGATGCTCGGACGCGCCCGCGTGATCCTCGTCGTGTGCGCGCTCGCCGTCGCTCCCGCGATCTTCGCGTGGGTCATGGGGTGCACGGTCGGCTGGCCCGAGCTCCGCGAAGCGGCGGGGTCGTGGCGCGTGCACGCGACGTGTCTCGCGTTCACGATGCTCCTGTCGCTCGGCCCGCTCGTGTCGCTCGCGTTCGTGCGTCGCGCGACGGACCCGGTCCACCCGCGCGCCACGGGCGCAGCGATCGGCGCCGCCGCGGGCGCGTGGGGCGGCGTCCTCATCGACATGCACTGCCCGCTGACGCAGCCGCTCCACATCGCGCTCGCGCACGTCCTACCCGTGCTCATTTACGCCACGGTAGGCGCGCTCCTCGGGTCGCGTCTCTTTGGCGTGCGCGGCGCCCGCGAAAGGTGATAAGGCCTCCCTCGCACCGATGGCGTGGGCTCGTAGCTGATGCGAATTCTCATGGTCTCCTCGGAGGTCGAGACCTTCGCGCGCACCGGCGGGCTCGGCGACGCGGTGTACGGCCTGTCGCGCGCGCTCGCGCGCCTCGGTCACGACGTATGCGTCGTCACGCCGCTCTACGGCGTCACGCCGATCCCCGAGCACCACCACTTCTGGATGAACGGCATCCGCGCGCAGGTCGGCTGGGGCACGGGCGCGCGCGAGTGCGGCGTCTGCGAGGTCCGTGACGAGAGCGTCACCAAGAACGGCGGAACCCTCCGCTTCTGCCTCTTGGCGAACGACTACCTTTATGGTGCGCGCAAGGGCATCTACGACGACGCGAGCGGAACGTTCGGCGACAACGATCTCCGCTTCGCGACGCTCTCGCGCGGCGCGCTCGAGATCGCCGCGCGTCTCTGGCCCGACGGCGTCGACGTGATCCACGCGCACGACTGGCACGCCGCGCTCACGACGATCTACGCGCGCACGAGGATGGGCGAGCAGTGGGCGCGCGTCCGGTCGATCTTCACGGTCCACAACCTCGCGTACCAAGGCGTCCTCGGGTTCGAGGCGCTCGATCGGCTCGGCATTCCGCGCGGTCTCTTTCACGGGATGTGCCTCGACCAAGACGGAAACGTGAACCTCTTGAAGGGCGCGGCCGCGCTCTCCGACGTCATCACCACGGTGAGTCCGACGTACGCGCGCGAGATCCAGCGCCACGGCCACGGCTTCTACCTCGAGTGGTTCTTCCGCATGAACGCACGCAAGCTCGTCGGCATCGCCAACGGCATCGACGAGGAGCGCTTCGATCCGAAGACCGAGCCGCGCATCGCCGAGCGCTACGACGCGGACTCGGTCTGGCGCGGCAAGTGGACGTGCAAGCAAGCGCTCGTCGAGGAGATGGACCTCGGCTGGCCAGACGCGCCGCTCTTCGCGTGCGTCTCGCGCCTCACGGAGCAGAAGGGGATCGACCTCCTCGCCGATTCGCTCGGCGCGCTCGTCGAGCGCGGCGCGCGCGTCGTCCTCGTGGGCAAGGGCGATCCCGGCCTCGAGGAGGTCCTCCACCGGTCGTCTCTGCGCTACCAGGGGCTCGTCGCCGCGCGCATCGCATTCGATCCCGCGCTCGCCACGCGTGTCTACGCCGGAGCCGATTTCGTCGTCGTGCCGTCGCGCTTCGAGCCATGCGGGCTCACGCAGCTCTACGCCATGCGCTTCGGCGCGATCCCGGTCGTGACGGACGTGGGGGGCCTCCACGACACCGTAGAGCCCGCGAACCTCGCGCGAAACACGGGGACCGGCTTCGTCGCCTCGTCGCCGAACGTGGTCGACATGCTCGTGGCCTTCGAGGACGCGCTCTCGGCCTACCTCGCGCGTGGCGCCTTCAACGAGCTGCGCCAGCGCGCCATGCGCAGGGACAGCTCCTGGGCCACGAGCGCCGAGAAGTACCTCGAGGTTTATCGAGGATGAAAAAGCCGTCTTTTTGACGCGGCGCGGTGTTGCTCCATGATGCGTTCGAGGGTTAACAACCTTCCCATGGAGACGCCGCTCCAGACCGACAGGCTTACGCTGCTGCCCATCACGCGTGATCTCGTCGAGGCCGTGCTGTCGGGCGATCGTGCGCTCGCGGAGAAGCTCGTCGGCGCGCGCTTCCCGGATTTGTGGCCGGGCCGCGCCCTCGTCGAGCGCGCGTTCTCGTGCCCGATCGAGAAGCTGCGCCGCGATCCCGACGCGTGGCTCTGGGGTGCGCGCGTGCTCGTGCCGAAGGACGAGAGCGTCATCGTCGGCAGCGTGGTGCTCAACGGTCGCCCCGACGCGGGCGTGGTCGAGGTCGCCTACGGCGTCGACGAGGCGTTCCAAGGCAAGGGTTACGCAACGGAAGGGACGCGCGCCGTCGTGACGTGGGCGCTCGAGCAGCGCGACGTCTCGCGCGTGCAAGCGTGCACGTTCCCGTGGCACCGCGCGAGCCAGAAGGTGCTCGAAAAAGTCGGCATGCACCAGGTCGGCTTCCGCGAGACCGACATGTTCGGCGATCTGCTGCTGTACGAGCGCGGCAAGGCATCCTAGATTTTCGGGATGGAGCTCGTCCCGGCCGTTCCCAGCGAGCGCGTCGTTCGCGGCCTCGTCGGCCTCACGACCCTCGCGGTGGCCATCCCGACCCTCGCCTGCGCGTACGAGCTCGGCACGATCCTCGGCGCGAAGAGCGCGAGCGCGCACACGGCGTACGTGGCCTTCGGCGCGGCGGTCACCGCGCTCCTCGTTCGACCCGTGCGCCACGCGAGCTCGTCGCTGCGCCTCGAGGGCGCGCTCGATCGCTTCGAGTGCGTCGCCATCACCGCAGCGCGAAGCCTCTTCGCCGTGGCGATGTTCTCGATCACGATCGGTCACCCGACGCTGCGCCTGGTTGGCATCGCGCTCATCGCGGCCGCCGTCACGCTCCTCGGCGTCGCGCTCCGTCGCGACGTCGTGCGCGCGCGCTTTCTCTCGCGCGTGTACGCGAAGCAAGAGCCGAGCTACCGCATCGAGCGCGACGACGAGGTGCGCGGCTTCGAGCTCCTGCCGCCGGTCCTCAGCGGCACGATCACCGACGCGGTGATCGCGCACGTGAACGCGTCGGCGACGTACCGCACGAGCGACGGCCCGCGCCCGCTCGCGCGCGTCATGTCGTCGCTCCCGAAGATGATGCTGCGCCTCGATCGACGAAAGCGCTCGGCGGCCACGCTGACGAGCGTCGTCGCGTGCTGCGCCTCGGTCGCGTTCGTCGCGCCGCTCACGTGGAAGACGCAGGCAGTGGCGATCGCGAAGGGCTCGGTCGTCGCGCCCGCGTGCGCTGCGGCGGTGCCGTATTTCGAGGAGCGGCTCCAGCGCGAGCCCGGCGTGGGGCGAGCGACGCTCCTCACGCACGCGCAAGACGCGACGATCCCCGAGGGCCACGGCGTCGTCCTCGTCGTGCCGCGCGATCTCCGAGGGAACGCTGCGCTCGAGCGCAACGCCCTCGCGGTCGCGCGCTCGATCCCGTGCAGCGATCCGCTCGCGCTCGAGCTCTCGGCGCCGACCTATCGCGCCTTCGCCGTGAACGCGACGTTGACGCTCGAGCAAGGCGTCGACGAGGCGAGCGTGCTCCGCGAGGCGGATGACCAGGTGCGCGAGCTCTTCGAGCCCGACGCGCACGTCGTCTACAACGAGCACTTCGGCTTCGGCGCGACGGAGAAGACGTTCGGCTATCGCGTGCGTCACGTGCTCCGTCACGTGAGCGGTGTAAAGAAGGTCCGCGTCACCGTGAACGGCAGCGACGCAGACGTACCGCTCGGTCCGAGGGATTTTCCGACGCTCGAGACGCTTTCGATTAGCGCCATTCGTTAATTGCGTCAGTAATCGGTTATGCGGTTCGTGCGAAAGCGCGTGCGCGCTTTGGGTCTTGCCGCAGTGCGGCGAAGCCTATTTTTGGCTCATTTCGTGAGAGGCATGTAGGTTGCACGATGAAGAGCCGCAAGGAGAAGTGTTCGTGAACCAATACCACAAGATCGCCGCAGAGCTGGTCGTCGACTCCCGTGAAGTGCTCGAAGCGCGCCCGCGCTCGACGCCGCCGCAAGCCATGGAGACGCACGACGAGGCGTCCACGTGCGAAGATGAGCGTTGGGACAACGCTCCTTGCACGGACTGAGATTCACTCTTCTCGCAGCATTGCTCGCGTGCACCGGTCGAACGGCTGACGCGCCGTCCTCCGCGCGGACCAAACCGCGCGAGGTGATCGTGAAGAGCAACATCGCCCGCGGCGACTACGCGGGCTCGGCCGTGTGCGCGCGCTGCCACCAGGCGATCGCCGACAAATGGCTGGGCTCGCCGATGCACAACATGACGCGCACGTCGGCCGCGGGGATCAGCAAGGCCCCGTGGGGCGGCCTCGCGCTCCGCTTCAAGGACGACCGCGTCGAGCTCGAGGAGAAGAACGGCGCGCGCCTCGTTCACGTGCATAGTGCACGCTTCGGCGACGCGGACTACCGCGTGACCCGCGTGATCGGCGGCCACCACCGCGAAGACTACGCGGGCGTCGAGGTCCGAGGAGGAGCCGAGGCGTCCGAATCTGCGCCGACCGCAGGCGGGTCGGCGACCGACGAGCTCGTGCTCCCGATCTCGTGGCTGCTCTGGTCGAAGAAGTTTCGTTACAAGGGCTACTCGGTGATGTCGCGCGAGCGACCCGGCGTCGCCGCCGGACCGGTGTGGAATCGGACCTGCATCTTCTGTCACAACACGGCGCCGTACTTGTCCGTGATGCTCGGCGGGCTGCGTCTCTCGGCACGCGGCGTATCAGGGCGAGCTCGTCGATCCGCTCTTGCCTGTCGCGGCGCGATCGCGCGTGACCGTCGACGACGCGAGCGTGCTCGATGACGCGCTCGGCGCCGAGATCGAGCGCATGACCGGCGAAAAGCCCGCGGGCGGGTCGACGGACGACGTCGCGTGGCGCGCGATCGGCGCGACGCGCGAGCACTTCACGGCGAAGGATCTCGTCGAGGTCGGTATCGGCTGCGAGGCGTGCCACGGCGGATCGAAGGAGCACGCGAGCGACACGTCCGTGCACACGTCGCTCGCGCCGCACGGCGCCGGCGTCCACTTCACGACGCGGCGAGGCGACTCGGACGAGGAGCGCGCCTCCAGATCAACCGCACGTGCGCGCGCTGCCACCAGGTTCTCTTCTCGCGCTACCCGTGGACGTGGGAGGGCGCGACGCGCGACAAGAGCCCGGGCGGCAGCCACATCAGCTCGGGCGAGGCGCGCGACTTCATGCTCTCGCGCTGCTCGACGCGTGCAGACTGCACGCTTTGCCACGACCCGCACGCGCCCGACAATGGCGAGCGCGCCGCGCGCCTCGAGACGCCAAGAGGGCGACGCGGTCTGCACGAAGTGCCACACGACGCTCGCGAGCGAAGACGCGGCGCGCGCGCACTCGCACCACGACCCGCGCGGGGCAGGGGGACGCTGCGTCGCTTGCCACATGCCGAAGAAGAACATGTCGCTCGATCTTCGCCTCGGGCGCTACCACCGCATCGGCTCGCCGAACGACGCCGCGAAGCTGCTCGACAGGCCGCTCGAGTGCGCGCTCTGCCACGGCGACTGGACCGTCGCGAAGATCGCGAACGACATGGAGCGCCTCTGGGGAAAGCGCGTCGATCGCGCGGTGCTCGACGGCCTCTACGGAAACCTGGAACAGAACGCGCTCGACGTGACGCTCGCGCGCGGCAAGCCGCACGAGCAGGCCGTCGCGATCGTGCTCCTCGGCGAGCGCAAGGACAAGCGCGCGGCGCGCGCGATCGCCGCGGAGCTCCTCAACCCGTACCCGCTCGTCCGCTTCTACGCCGAGCAGGCGCTCGAGCAAATCTCCGGCGAGAAATCGCCGATCGACATGTACGCGACCGACGACGAGATCCGCGCCGAGGGCGCGTCGTGGGTCGCGAAAATCACTCCTCGGGATTGAGCACGGCCATCACCTCGTCGGCGAGGTCCTCGGCGCGCTCGTTCGAGATCTCGAGCGCGTCTTGCAGCTGGAGATCGAGCTCGAACTCTTCGTCGCTCGAGTCCATGTCGGCGAGGCCCATCGCGAACGCGACTTTGTAGGCGAGCTCACGCGCCGGCTTGCCCATCTTCACCGCGAGAGCACGCAGGCGCTCGTCGGCGTAGCCGTGCTCGGCGCGCGCCGCGTCGGCGCGGTCGTACATTTCGTCGAGCACGCGCGCGAGCTCGGCCTGCGCGACCGCGGCGCCGCGCAGGCGTTCGAGCACGCGATGAAATGCGGCGACCTCGTCGTCGGCGAGGCGCCGGTCGGCCGCGATCGTCAGGTAGGCAATCTCGACGATCGCGTCGACCTCCACGGCCGGAAGACCGCTCTTCTCGGGGACGACGTTCGCGATGGTTTCGGCGCTCATTGCGCCCAAAATATCACGAAAGGAAGAGCATCTCGCGGTACTTCGGCAGCGGCCAGAGGTGGTCGGCCACGAGGCCCTCGAGCTCGTCGCAGACGCGGCGGACTTCGAGCATCGCGGTCGAGACCTCTTGCGAGAGCATCGTTGCCTTCACGTCGTGGTCCTCGGTCGCGTCGGCCTTCGCGAAGACCTCACCGAGGTTCTTCTTGCGCGTCGAGAGGAGGTCGACGAGGTGCGCGATGCGCTCCGCGCTCTCCTTCTGCGGCGTCGCAGCGAAGCCCGCGGTCTTCGCCGCCGCGGCGCCCTGGGCGAGCTTGCCGTGGTACATGAGCGCGGCCGGCAGGATCATCGTGTCGACGATCTGCGTGAGCGACTCGACCTCGATGGCGATGTCCTTGACGTAGCGCTCGAGGCGAACGTGGAAGCGGCTCGTGAGCTCCGCCTCGCTGAAGACGCCCGACTCGACGAGCATCTTCTTCGACGACGGCGTGACGAGCTGCTTGAGCGCCTCGGGCGACTTGCGGAGGTTCGGCAGGCCACGCTTCTCGGCCTCGCGGACCCACTCCTCCGAGTAGTTGTTGCCCTCGAAGCGAACGGCCTTGGTCTGCGGGATCATCTCGCGGAGGACCTCGAAGATCGCCGCGTCGGCGGTCTTCACGGTGGCCATCTTCGCCTTGAGCGCCGTGTTGACCTCGGAGATGCCGTCCGCGACGGCCGCGTTGAGGAGCGTGACGGGGAACGCGGTCGACGCGGTCGACCCGACGGCGCGGAACTCGAACTTGTTGCCCGTGAACGCGAACGGCGAGGTGCGGTTGCGGTCCGTGTTGTCCTTCATGACCTCGGGCAGCTTCGCGACGCCGAGGCGGATGACGGCGGCCTCGCCGCTCTCGTTCGATTTCCCGCTCTTCTCGATGTCGTCGAGGATGCGCGAGAGCATGTCGCCGAGGAACACGCTGATGATCGCCGGCGGCGCCTCGTTCGCGCCGAGGCGGTGATCGTTTCCGCTCGACGCGATGCCCGCGCGGAGAAGGCCCGCGTGCTTCTGCACGCCCTTCAGGATCGCCATGACGACGAGGAGGAAGCGCAGGTTCTGGTGCGGCGTCTTCCCCGGATCGAGGAGGTTCTGCCCGTCGAGCTCGCTGCCCGAGCCGGTCACCGCCATCGACCAGTTGTTGTGCTTGCCGCTGCCGTTGACGCCCGCGAAGGGCTTCTCGTGGAGGAGGCACGCGAGGCCGTGGCGCTGCGCGACCTTGCGGAGCACCTCCATCGTGAGCTGGTTGTGGTCCGTCGAGATGTTCACCTCTTCGAAGATCGGCGCGGTCTCGAACTGCGACGGCGCGACCTCGTTGTGGCGCGTCTTGACCGGGATGCCGAGCTTGTAGAGCTCGTGCTCCATCTCCGCCATGAACGAGAGGACGCGCGCGGGGATCGAACCGAAGTAGTGATCCTCGAGCTGCTGGCCCTTCGGCGGCTGACCGCCGACGAGCGTGCGACCGGCCATCACGAGGTCCGGACGAAGGTTGTAGAATGCACGATCGATCAGGAAGTACTCCTGCTCGGCGCCGAGCGTCGGCACGACGCGCTTCGCACCGGTCTGGCCGATCGTGTGGAGGAGCTCCACCGCGCGCGTTCGAGAGGACCTCGACGGAGCGAACGAGCGCCGTCTTCTCGTCGAGCGCGTCGCCGTGGTAGCTGATGAAGACGCTCGGCACGCAGAGCGTCGAGATGCCGCCCGCCTCCATGATGAACACGGGGCTCGACGGGTCCCACGCGGTGTAGCCGCGCGCCTCGAACGTCGTGCGCATGCCGCCCGAGGGGAACGACGAGGCGTCCGGCTCGGACTGGATGAGCTGCGCGCCCGAGAACTTCTCGATCGCGAGCTTGTTGTCGTCGAGCGTGAGAAACGCGTCGTGCTTCTCCGCGGTCGAGCCGGTCTGCGGCTGAAACCAGTGGCAGAAGTGCGTGACGCCGCGCGAGAGCGCCCACTCCTTGATCGCGTGCGCGACGACGTTCGCGATCTCCGGATCGAGACCTTTGCCGTGCTCGAGCGTCGACCGAAGCTTCGCGTAGACGTCGCTCGGCAGCTTGTCGCGCATTTGCGTGAGGCCGAACGTGTTGATGCCGAAGTACTCCGAGATCTTGAGCTTGTGCCCCTGCTCGTCGCGGGGCACCTCGACGTGACGCGGAACGCGATTCTTGAGGTCGAAGATGACGTCGAAGCGGGGGCTCGTGCCGTGGCTCATGAGGGTCCTCTCTCGGTTTTGGTTCGAGGCGTGCTAGCGCCTCGGCAAGCGCGGCGCAATGGTGAGCCGGGCTGTGTTTCCGGAGCGTTTCCGCAGATTTTTTTGGGGCCTCCAGCGACGCGCGACTGGAGGGGCCCCCAAAAAACCTACGGATACACGCACGTCACCACGAGCCCATTGCCGCTCGGGTCGATCGCGCACGTGCACGAGGGGTTCGCGTGGGCCAGCACGCATTCGCAGGTGGGGTTTGGCAGGCACGCGATCGGGATCGCGGTGCAGCCGACGCTCGCGTCCATGTCGCACGCGCTCGCGTCGCCGAACGGCGCGTCGTCGCTCGCGTCGCTCGCGTCGCTCGAGCCCGCGTCGAGGAGCGGCATCTTCCCGCCGGAGATCTCGGAACAGTAATTCAGCGTCCCGTCGCAGACGCACGCGTTGCAAAGGAACGGTCCGCCGCCGCCGAATTTCGGCGAGTCCGGCGCGGCGTCTGCCGACGAGTCGAACGTCGGCACGGTGCTGTCGAAGATCGGGCCTCCGTCGAAGGCGGCGACGTCGTCGCTGGCGAACGGCACCGAGCTCCCGCAGGCGGGCAGCAAGAAAACGAGCACCAAGCGGTTCATGCCGCACTCATGGCCATCGCAGGTCGGTTCCGTTATAAACGCGGCCGGCGAATCCATGGCCATCGAAATTCGAGAGCATGTCCCGGGCAAGGACGTCGGCGATTTCATCCAAGCCGGCTTCGAGGTCTTTCGCGACGACCCGATGTGGGTCCCGCCGCTCGACTTCGAGCTCAGGGAGCGGCTCTCCCCGAAGCACAATCCGTTCTTCAGCCGCGCCGACGTCACGCTGTTCACCGCGTGGCGAGACGGAAAGCTCGTCGGCCGCTGCTCGGCGACCGTCGACCGCGAGTGGCTGAAGCTCTGGAACGACGACACGGGCTTCTTCGGATTCTTCGACACGATCGACGATCAAGAGGTCGCGAGCGAGCTGATGACCGCCGCCGAGACGTGGCTCAAGGGCCGCGGCATGAAGCGCATGATCGGCCCGCTCTCGCTCTACGCGAACGACGAGATCGGCTGCCTCGTCGAAGGCTTCGACTATCCGCCGAACCTCATGATGGCGCACTCGCAGAAGTACCAAGCGAAGCTCATCGAGGGCACGGGCTGCGAGAAGGAAAAAGATCTCTTCTGCTGGAAGTACGAGGCCGCGCAGCCGTTCCCCGATCGCGTGCTCAAGGCGTGGGAGCACATCAAGTCGCTGCCCGAGGTGACGCTCCGCTCCGTCGATCCGTCGAAGATGGCTCGCGAGGTCGACATCATCATGGACATCTACAACGACGCCTGGCGCGGCAAGTGGGGCATGGTGCCGGCGCTCCCCGAGGAGATCGCGAAGATCGCCAAGGACATGAAGCTGATCCTCGACCCGGACATCGCGTTCATCGCCGAGATCAACGGAAAGCCCTCGGGATGTGCATCATGCTGCCGAACCTCAACGAGGCGATCGGCGACCTCGGCGGCAAGCTCTTTCCGTTCGGATGGGCGAAGCTCCTCTGGCGCGTCAAGGTGAAGCACCCCGAGTCCGCGCGGCTCATGATGCTTGGCATCAAGGGCGAGGCGCGCAGCAACGTGAAGAGATACGGCGGTCTGTCCGCCGCCATGTACGTAGAGGTTGCGAAGCGCGGCGGCGGCAAGGGCTACAAATGGGGCGAGCTGTCGTGGACGCGCGAGGACGACGCGCCCATCAATTTGGGCATCCGCTCGATGGGCGCGAAGGTCTACAAAAAATACCGCGTCTTCCGGAAGGCGCTCGCATAGCCGTGAAATACCTGCGATGATTCGATCTTAATCATGTCTCGTCGAATCCGCCGACGTCGCCCAACGTCGACATGCCCGTGCATGTCGGGGAGATCCTCGCTGGCAAGTACCAGGTCGAGGACGTTCTCGGCGTGGGCGGGATGGGCGTCGTCGTGGCCGCGAAGCATCTCCAGCTCGAGCAGAAGGTCGCGCTCAAGTTCCTCCGGCCCGAGGCGATGCAGAGCAAGGAGGCAGTCGAGCGCTTCACGCGCGAGGCGCGCTCCGCCGTCCGCCTGAAGAGCGAGCACGTCGCGAAGGTGACCGACGTCGGCACGCTCGACTCGGGCGCGCCGTACATGGTCATGGAGTACCTCGACGGCGCCGATCTCTCACGCGTCGTCGAGGCGACGGGATCGATCACGATCGAAGAGTCCGTCCACTTCGTGCTCCAGGCGTGCGAGGCGATCGCCGAGGCCCACTCGCTCGGCATCATCCATCGCGATCTCAAGCCGCAGAACCTGTTCGTCACGCGTCGCGTCGACGGCCAGCCGCTCGTGAAGGTGCTCGACTTCGGCATCTCGAAGACGCTCGATACGCAGTCGGGCCTCTCGCTCACGCGCACGTCGTCGATCATGGGCTCGCCGCTCTACATGTCGCCCGAGCAGATGCGCTCGTCGAAGAACGTCGATCAGCGCTCGGACATCTGGGCGCTCGGCGTCATCCTCTACGAGCTTCTCACGGGGCGCGTCCCGTTCGAGGCCGAGGCGATCCCCGAATTGTGCCTGAAGGTCGTGCAAGACGCGGCGGAGTCGCCGAAGAGCATTCGCGCGGAGATCCCCGAGGGCCTCAGCGCGGTCGTGCTCAAGTGCCTCGAGAAGAACCCGTCGAATCGCTTCGCGAACGTCGCGGAGTTTGCCGCGGCGATCGAGCCGTACTCGGTGCTCGCGCGCGGCTCGAGCGAGCGCATCGCGTCGACGCTGAACCTCCCGTCGCGTCCGCCGATGGTGAGCCTCTCGTCGTCGATGTCCGCGTCGAACCCGAAGATCGGCACGGGCGGGACCGCGTGGGGCACGACGCAGGCGGTCCCCGCGAAGAAGAACCGCACGGCGCTCATCGCCGCGGGCGCGGTGGGTTTGGTCCTCGTGTCGGTCGGTATCGGGGTCGCGCTGAAGGGCTCGTCGTCGAAGCCGGACACGAGCGTCGCCGCGACGCAGACCGCGCCGCCGGTCACCTCCGCGGCGCCCGTCGAGCCGTCGCCCACGGCCACGCAAACGACGATCGCGACCGCCACGACCCCGAGCGCGTCGAGCACGCCGTCGACCACGCAGACGACGACCGCGACGCCGCCGCGCGGCAATCGAACGCAGCCGACGCAGACGACCTCCTCGAAGCCGCCCGCGACGACGACGACGAAGGTCGCTCCCGCGGTGACTGCACCGCCGACGAAGTTCGAGTAATAACGACTCCATGAGACGTCTTGCTTATGCGGCGGCGTTGGTCGGCCTCGTTTGGGCGACCTCGGCGCACGCGCAAGAGAACTTCCAAGCCGTCGCTGCTGCCAAGACCCTGTTCGAGCAGGGCCAGCAGCAGATGGAGAAGAACGACTTCGAGGCCGCGTGCGCGAGCTTCAAAGCGAGCAACGAGGCCGTCGCGCGCGTCGGCACGCTCTTGAACCTCGCCACTTGCTACGAGAAGGCCGGCAAGCTCGCGAGCGCGTGGGGTGCGTACTTCGACGCGATCAGCCTTGGTCGCCGCCAGAACAAACCCGAGTACGAAGAGTTCGCGCAGAAGAAGAAGGACGAGCTCGAGCCGAAGCTGCTCAAGATGACGATCGTCGTGCCGCCCGAGGTGAAGCTCGACGGGATGAAGATCACGCGCGACAAGACCGTCGTCGAGCCGGTCGCGTGGGGCGTGCCGATCGCCGTCGACTCCGGAAAGCACGTGATCGAGGCGATTGCGCCGCACAAGCTCGCGTTCCACACCGAGGTCGTCGTCGACGAGGATCACAAGCTCGTCGAGGTGAAGATCGAGAAGCTCGCGGACGCGCCCGTCGCGTGGCCTCGTTCGAACCAACCGCAGATCGTCGAGCGCGTCGTCGAGGTGCCGAGCGCGTGGACTCCGCTGCGCATCAGCGGCGTCATCGTCGGCAGCCTAGGCATCGCGTCGGTCGTCGTCGGCTCGGTGCTCGGGTTCGTCGCGAACGACAAATACCAGAGCACGCTGAAGAACGACTGCGGCGGCAACCCGAACAACTGCACGGCCGTCGGCGTGAACAACGGCAGCGCCGCGCACGATCTCGCGAACGTCGCGACCGGTCTCTTCGTCGGCGGGCTCGTCGCGGTCGCCGCGGGCGTCACGCTCTTCATCGTCGGCACGCCTTCGCGTCCGGCCGGCGAGGGGCAGACCGCGTTGCACCTGCGCGTCACGCCTCTCCAGGGCGGCGCCGCGGCGATGCTCGGAGGGACGTTCTGATGCGCGCGCGAATCCTCCTCGCGCTCTCCGCGCTCTCGGTCTTCGGCGTCGCCTGCGCCGATCTCTTCGGCTTCAAGGAGCTGAAAGAGGGCGAGGCGTCCGTCCCCGACGTGAACGTCCCCGACGTGAACGTCCCCGACGTCGACACGTGCCCGCACGCGCGATGGCCCGATCCGCCCACGACGGACGGCTCGACGGGCACTCCGACGCAATTACACGCTCGCGATCCAGCATGTGTACTTCACGACGACGCCCGACGGTGGCGTCGCGTCGTTCGGCTACGACCTCGACAGCCGCTGCACCACGAGCGACCCGGCGACCGCGTCTCTGCAAGGCCGCTTCGGTGACGAGCGACGGCGTCGGCGGCATCGACAACGAGTCGATCGCGCTAATGAACACGGTGCTCAACCTCGGCGTGACGAGCGCGCTCAGCGACCAGTCGATCAACGGCATCATCGCGGCCGGATCGTTCTCGATGTTGATCCGCGTATTCGGGCTCCAGAGCGGTCAGGATCAGCCGCCGTCACAGAACCTGAAGGTCGCGATCCAGGCGACGTCGGGCCTCGTCACGTCGCCGCCGAAATGGGACGGCAACGACCGCTGGTACCCCTCGGCCGACGACGTCGTGGGTGGCCTCAACGGGACGAACACGCCGAACCACCTCATCGCCGCGTACGTCACGAACGGCGTCCTCGTCGCGACCGATCCGAGCGCGGTCTCGGTCACGCTGTACCTACCGCCCGGCAACACGCTCGTCGGGCCGCTGCACGTCACGCTCAACGAGCCGGTCTTCACAGCGAAGCTCGCGAAGCGCTCCGACGGCAACTACGACATCACGAGCGGCAACATCGCGGGGCGCTGGACCGCGAACGACATGCTCAAGGAGATCGCGACTCTCGACGATCAACAACGAGTCGCTCTGCAGCTACCTCGACGGCGGCGCGTTCTCGCTCGTCGCCGATCAGGTGTGCGGCGCGCGCGACATCACGTCGGCGGGACCCGACAACAACACCGCCGCGTGTGACGCGCTCTCCGTCGCGGTCTCGTTCGATGCGATCTCGGCGCAGGTCGCGAATACGCCGGTGACGTTCCCGACGTCGAAGACGCCCTGCGCCGACGCCGGGCTCTGCGGCGACTGACTACTTCGGCAAGACGACGCTCTGCTCGCCGATCTCGAGGATCGTCACGCGCGACTCGAGCCCGCGCTCGATCGTGAGCTTCGCGAGCGTGTCGCGCGCCTCGTGCGGCGCGTCGATCGAGTCGACGAACGTGTCGAAGTGGATCGGGATCATGCGGTCGGCGCCGAGATCGGCGAACGCCGCGAGCGCCTCGCCCGGGTCCATGTGGACGCGCCTCATCCAGCCGCGCGGGTGAATCGGCGCGATCGCGAGCAGCGCGAGATCGATGTGCCCGATGCGCTCGCGCGTCGCGCGGAAATCGCTCTGCGCGTACGCCGTGTCGCCCGAGAAATACACCGTGACGCCGTGGTACCGCACGACCCACCCGGTGAACGCGTGCATCCAAGTGTCGAGCGCGTAGCGCGCCCCGTTGTGATCCACGGGGACGGCGGTGAGCTGCATCCCACGGTCATCCACAGTCTCCCAACGGGTGACGTCGACCGCGTCGAACGACATGTTCGTCAGGTAGACGAGGCCGCCCTCGGGCAGGTACGCCCGCCGCACGCGGTGCTCGATCTTCGAGAGCGACGCGAGCGACAGGTGATCGAAGTGCACGTGCGAGATCAAGACCGCATCGATCGGCGGGAGATCTCCCGCGTCGATCGGCACGCCCACCTTGCGGCGCGAAATCCCCGTGCCGACCGTGTCGACGAGGACCGGATCGGTGAGCACGAAGCGGTCGTCGATTTGGACGAGCGCCGTCGCGTGGCCGATCCACGACACCGCGAGGTGTGCGTCCGGGCGCTCCGGGTGGCCGAGGTGGTGCGGCGGCGGCGCCGTCGTGACGCACGCGCCGAGCGAGAGTGAGAGGACCAACGCCGCGCGTCGCATCAGAAGATCCGGACTCGGAGCGAGAGCGTCGCGGGCGCGAGCGTCAAGCGCGGCGCGTAGGAGAAGAAGAGCCCGAAGGTGCCGGCGAGGATCGACACGCCGCCCTCGAAGTCGGCGCTCGTCTCGGCGCCGAAGCAGACACCCGCGCCGATCGTGACCGCGAGCTTCTCGCCGCGATCGAGCAGCGGAAACGTCGCGTGCACGCCCGCGCGCGCGAGCCACTCGTCGGTCCGTGACGTGAGAAACTCGGGCGAGAAGAAGACCTCGAACGATCCCGACTGCCGCGTCAGCGGCTCGACGACGAACGTCCGCCACGGCGAGAGCTTCCGGTACATGCCGAACGAATAGAGGAGGGGCGTGAGCTGCCAGCGGAGCCCCGCGGCCGGCGCGACCCCGCCGACGCCCACCTCGGGGCTCGGGACGGCCTGCGCGAGCATCCAGAAGAGGGTCGGCGGAGGGTGCCTGTCGAGGGGCGCCTCGGCCGAGGCCCACGCCGATTGCGACGCGAGCGCGACCGCAAACGCGACGAGGACGCGCGTGACCTTGTGGTAGAAAGGCTTTCGATGGCCGGTCGAAAAACGCTGATCGTCGGCGCGACGGGGCGCCTCGGCGTCGCGATCGCCCACGCGCTCCACGCGCGCGGCGACCGCGTCGTGGTCACCGCGCGTGATCCGAACAAGCTCCTCGCGCTGTCGAGAGAGCTCGGGGATGCGCCGTTCGTCACCGCAGATCTCCTCCGCGACGACGCGGTCGAGCAGATCGTCAGCGGCATCCGCGAGAAGAACGTCGCGATCGACGACATCGTCCTCGCGTGCGGTCCGTTTCCGCGCACGCCCTTCGAGGCGCTTCGCCGCGAGGATCTTCAAGCGACGCTCACGGTTCACGCGATCGCGCCGCTCCTGCTCGTGCACGCGCTCAAGGACGATCTCGCGCGCGCTCGCGGCGCGGTGGTGGCGCTCGGCGACGCGGGAATCAGCCGCCCATACGAGAACCACGTCGCGTACATCACCGCCAAGGGCGCGCTCTCGACGGGCCTTCGCGCGCTCTCCGTCGAGCTCGCGCCCGACGTCCGCGTCAACCTCGTCGCGCTCGGCATCGTCGCGGATCCCGAGGCCGACGCCGATCCGCTCCGCACGCACCGGCTCGCGTCGCGCACGCCGCTCGGCCGCTTCGGCACGCCCGAAGAGGTCGTGCACGTCGTCCTCGCGCTCCTCGACGCGACGTGGGCGACAGGCGAAATCTGGGGCATCGGCCGCTGACTCAATGCTTCTTTTTGCGGTCGAGGTGCTGCCTCGCCGCCGTCACGACGGGGCCAGGCACGTTCTTGCTCTTCGCGAGCGCCTTGAGGTCGTGCTCGAAGAGATAGGCGATGAGCTTCGACGCGATGTGCATCGGCGTGCGCGGGTTCTGAACCAGGTTCAGCTTGATCTGGTAGCTCTGCTTCCACTTCGGCGAGCGCGCGAGCTCCGCGAGGACCTCGTCGCTCACGTTGCGCATCGCGGCCATGCGCACCGCTTCGTTCTCCTGGATCTGCGGGCTCTTGACGGCGGCGCGCGCGACGATCTTGTTGGCGTCGCGGACGAGGATCGCGCGCTCCGACGCCGAGCCGATCATCGCCGTGCGGATCTTCTCGGACATGCTCATGTCCGCGATGCGCGCGTGCACGGGCAGGAACTTGTCCTTGAGCTTGTCCTCGCCGGTCTTCTCGTCGGTCTCGTGCGTGTCGTTCGCGACGGCTTCCACTGCGAGCTTCTCGCCGATCGCGATCGTCTCCTTGACGAGCACGTCCGAGAACGTCGGCTCGGGTGACGGCTCGGGGATGAGCTCGGTGGCGAGCGCCGCGGCGACCTCCTCGTACGCGGGAATGCCGTCGACGCGGATCTTGTTTCGGATCGCGAGCTCGAGGACGCGGTTCGCCGTCGACATCCGCGTGTTCTTGTTCAGGTAGAGCTTCTCGATGATCGTCGGATTCGCAAGGAGTCGCTCTTCGTTCGTCGCGATGAGCTCGGAGACGGCCTCGTTGCATCGCTTCGCGAGCTCGGTGACGGTCTCGGCCGCGATCTGCGGGAGCCCGAGGATGCGCTCCATCACGGCGAGGTCGCTCAAGTACGTCAGCGCGATCACCGCGATGACGCCGGGCGGGAGCTCGGGCACGAGCGCGCCTTGCAAGAGCGGACCCGGGAGCTTCGCGAGCGTATCTTGCGCGGTCTTCGCGAGCGCTTCGTCCGTCCACTCGGAGAGAAGCGCGACGACCGTCAGCGCCTCGGGTGGCTTGAGGCCCGGCGCGATGCCTCGCGCGGCCATCTGTCGGACAGGTGGCGGCGTCTTCGCATCGAAGACGCGCTGGACCGCAGGGGAGAGCGTCACGAGATCGACGGCGGGAACCACGCTTTATTCAGCATAGCTGGGCCTGGCGGATCGCGTGGATGCGAATTATCTTGGCTCGACCACCGGAGGGTTCACCGAATGGGTGTGTTCGATTTCGTGAAGCAAGGCGTGCAGGAAATGATGATCGCTCGCCCCGATCATCTGAAGAGCCTCATCGTCTACAAGCATCCGGATCAAAACGTCCCGATGTACTCGCAGCTCACCGTCGACAGCGACGAGTGCGCCGTGTTCTTCAAGGATGGCCGCGTGATGGGCGTCCTGCCGTCGGGACGTCACACGCTCCAATCGCAGAACATCCCGTTCCTCAACAACCTGATCACGAGCTACACGGGCGGCAACGTCTTCATCGCGGAGATCTTCTTCGTGAAGACCTCGCCGCTCTACGGCGTCACGTTCGGCGGGCCGATCGGCGACATGCTCGATCCGCTCACGGGCGAGCAAGTGACGCCGCGCATCTTCGGTGAGTTCTCGCTCGTCATCGTCGATCCGGTGCGCTTCGTCGTCGGCTACCACGGCCAGGCCGCGGGCGGCGACAACGACAAGACGCTCGAGTGGGTGAAGGGCCTCTTCCTCAACGCCGTGCGCGTCACGCTCGGCGAGCTCTGCGAGGTCGAGGGCAAGAGCGTGCTCCAGTCGATGAGCCTGCGCCAGAAGCTCGCGCAGCAGTTCGTCGCCAAGTGTCCGGAGCTCGCGGACATCGGCGTGAAGATCCTCCAGATGGGGGACTACCAGATCAACTTCAGCGACGAAGATCGCCAGCGCCTCCAAGAGGCGAACGCCGAGATCGCGCGCGCGCAGCGCGCCGTGAAGGTGAAGCAGATCGGCGTCGCGGGCGCTCAGGCAGACGCGGCGGCGCAGCAGTTCGCGCTCGACCAGAAATACCAACAGGACGCGCGCTACGTGCAAAACCTCGCCGGCAACTACCAGAACTACGCTGGCGGTCAGGCGATGATCGGCGCGGGGCAGGGCATGGCGGCGCACGGCGTCGGCGACAGCGGCCTCGCGGGCGCTGGCGTGCAGATGGCGATGGGCGCGGCGATGGCCGGGCAGATGGCCGGCGTCGGCGCGCGCAACGCGCCGAACTTTCCCGTCGGCGGTCCTCCCGCGCCGACGCCCGGCGGTCCGGTGACGTGCTCGAAGTGCGGCACGGCTCAGCCCGCAGGGAAGTTCTGCAGTGAGTGCGGCAACGCGCTCGCGGTCTCGAAGAAGTTCTGCACTGGCTGCGGTGGAGAGCTCGCGGGCGCGGCGAAGTTCTGCGCCAACTGCGGCACCCCCGCGCCGGGGTGATACCATCCGGAGCGGGTGCAGAAGCACACGCTCGATTTACGGCATCTGATACGGCAGTGCCCCGAGTGCTCGCGGTGCTTCAGCCAAGATGCGATCTTCTGCCCGTTCGACGGCGCGCGGCTCGAGCTCGCTCAGCGCAGCGATGACAAGCTCGACCCGCTCATCGGGCAGACGCTCGACGCGCGCTACGCGATCGAGGGCCTGCTCGGCGAGGGCGGGATGGGCACCGTCTACCGCGCGCGCCACGTCACGCTCCACCGCGCGCTCGCGCTCAAGGTGCTGAGGGCGGACCTCGCCGAGGAGCCCGAGCTCGCGGCGCGCTTCCTCCAAGAGGCGCAAGCCACCGCCGCGATCAAGCACCCGAACATCGTCTCGATCACCGACTTCGGTCGCTTGCCCGACAACCGCCCGTACTTCGTGATGGAGCTCTTGTCCGGGCGCACGCTCGCCGCGCTGCTCAAGGCCGGAGGCGCGCTGCCCGCGAGGCAGGCGTCACGCATCGGGATCGCCATCGCGAGCGGTCTCGCCGCCGCGCACGCCGCGCGCGTCGTGCACCGAGACCTCAAGCCGGAGAACGTGTTCCTCGTCGACGACGAAGGCAAAGAAATGCGCATCGTCGACTTCGGCGCGGCGATGGTGATGGGCGGTAGCCGGCTCACCAAGGCCGGCGTCGTCTTCGGAACGCCGCACTACATGTCGCCCGAGCAAGCCGCGGGAAAGACGGTCGATCATCGCGCGGACATCTACGCGCTCGGCATCATCCTCTACGAGATGCTCACGGGCCGCGTGCCCTTCGAGGGCGACACGTACATGGGCGTGCTCACGCAGCACATGTTCGTCGCGCCGATCCCTCCGTCGCAGGCGGTGCCGAGCCTCGGCGGCAAGCTCGGCGCGATCGAGGGCGTCGTCCTTCGCGCGCTCGAGAAGGAGCCGAGCGCCCGCTTCGCGACGATGGAGGAGCTCGAGAGCGCGCTCCGCGACGCCGTGAGCGCGCGCGCGGCGAGCCCGTCGTGGCCCGCGCCGCCGCACCCGAGCGCACCGCCGCCGCGCGGCATCGCCGATGACCTCGAGCTGCCGACGATGGGCGAGATCCGCGAGCGCCTCAGCGCGACCGAGGGCCTCGAGCGCCGCACGCGCGCTCGCCACCTGGTCCTCGCCGTGGTCGCGCTCGCGCTGGGGCTCGTCTTCGTGGGCTTCGGCCTTCACGTGTATTCTACAAAATCGCCCGCGCCCCTCGCGACGCTCACGCCCACGCTCATGCCCACGCCCACGCCCACCCCGACGCCCACGCCCACCCCCAGCGAGACCCCCAGCGCGACCGTGTCCCTCGCGTCCGCCTCGGCCGCTCCAATCCACCCCGCCGTGCCTCGGCCCTCGCACACCGCGAAACCCGTATCCACCAAGGTCGGCTCCACGCTCGGCCCCGACCCCTTCGAACATTAATGCGGATTGGTTGACAACTCGTGGATAGGACGCCCATTCTTCGGTCCGGAATCGAGTAGCCTCGCGTGGCCAAGCTCCA
Organism: uncultured delta proteobacterium; assembly: GCA_963839305.1. Lineage (GTDB taxonomy): Bacteria > Myxococcota_A > Polyangia > Polyangiales > Polyangiaceae > DASXHD01. The sequence goes on along the minus strand of CAWIUL010000010.1, from coordinate 1,496,774 downwards.
ACTTCTCCTCGTCGACGCTGACCCGCGAAGCGTGCGCGTGCTCGAAGTTAGCCTGAAGAAGGCCGGCTACAGCGTCACGACGGCCCAAGATGGCCTCGACGCCCTCTCGAAGCTCGAGCTCTCGACGCCGGATCTCGTCCTCTCCGACACGCGGCTGCCGAAGCTCGATGGGTACGCGCTCGTCCGCAGGCTCAAAGAGCGACCCGAGTGGGCCGGCATTCCGGTCGTGTTCCTCACGAGCCAGAAGTCGATCGAAGACAAGATTCGCGGCCTCGAGCTCGGGGTCGAGGACTACCTCACGAAGCCGATCTTCGTGCGTGAGCTGCTCGCGCGCGTGAACCTGCTCATCAACCGCCGGACGCAGGAGTCGATCGCGACGACGCGGACGATGACCGGCCGCACGCGCTTCACCGGCTCGATCGCCGACATGGCCGTCGTCGATCTCCTGCAGACGTTCGAGGTCTCGCGCAAGAGCGGCGTTCTCACGCTCCGAAACGGCGCGCACGCAGCCAACATTTATTTCCGCGACGGCAAGGTGGTCGACGCCGAGCTCGGTCCGCTCCGCGGCGAAGAGGCGATCTACCGCGGCCTCATCTGGAACGAGGCGGAGTTCGAGGTCGTCTTCTGCCCGGTGAAGAACGACGACGTCATCAACACGTCGACGCAAGGCATCCTCATGGAAGGCATGCGCCGCGTCGACGAGTGGGGGCGCCTGCTCGAGCAGCTCCCGCCGCTCGCCACCGTGTTCGAGGTCGATCACGAGCAGCTCCTCGAACGACTGAACGAGATCCCGGACGAGCTCAACGGCATCCTCAAGCTCTTCGACGGGCGGCGCACGCTGATGCAAGTCGTCGACGAGTCGCCGTTCGAGGATCTCTCGACGCTCTCGACGATCACGAAGCTCTATTTCGAAGAGCTCCTCGTGCCGAAGGCGCAGCCCGATCCCACGCACGAAGAGGTCGTTCCGTCGTCGGATGGCATGTCGAGCCTGCGGCCGCCGCCGCCTGGCGGTCACCCGAGCGACGAGATGCTCATCGTGCCCGCCGCGGAGACGACCGCGCCGCCACCCGTCGTCGAGGCGCGGAAGCAAAAAGAGTCGAGCGAGGTCATGGTGCCCGCGCAGACGACCGCGCCGCCGCCAGCGGTCGCCGTGGCCGCTCCGCCCGCGACGGTCGCGTCGCCGCCCACGAAGCCGGAGGTGCCGCTCGCGAAGAAAGAGGGCGAGACGACCGCCGTGATGCCGGCGTTGTCGTTCCCGACGCAGAAGAACGAGGGCAAGAACGGCGAGTCGCCGAAGCAAGCCCCGCCGCTGCCCACCAAGAGCCGTCAGTGGGCGACCACGCTCCGCGAGTTCCCGCAGGTGCCGGACACGATCCGTCAGCCGGCGGCCGACGAGAAGCAGCCCATCGCCGAAGAAGAATCGCCGAAGCGCGACTCGCTGATCGAGACGAAGCGCGAAGGCGCCTCACGTCCGGCCATCGTCGCGGCAAAGCCCGCCGGTGCGCTCGATGAGGAAGAGGAAGAAGAGGAAAGAAGACGACGAGGAGTACGAAGAAGACGAGGACGGCGAAGAGTACGAAGAGGGCGACGAAGAAGAAGACGAAGAAGAGGAAGAGGAAGGCGACGAGGAAGACGAAGAAGAAGAGGAAGAAGAGGAACCCGCGACGGCGCCCGCCGTCGTGAGCGCGCCCACTTCCGCGGGAGAGCGTGCGCGGCCGACGATGCCGGTCAAGCGCGAACCGCTCGGCGCGTCCGAGCGCAGCGCGCCCACGGTCCCGCGTCGTCCGACGACCGCCGCGTCTCAGAGCGAGGACGAGAATCCCCGCGATCCCGGGGACGGCGCCGCTTCGAATGCAAGTCTTCGCGCTCGTCGCCGCGTTCATCGTGGTCGCGGGCGTCGGCATCGCGCTCGTCGAGTCGTACTACCGACGGGGAACGACGGAGACCGTGCCGACCGCGACGCAAGCGACGACGAACGGTCCAGAGAATCCCGCTGCCGCCCCTCAGCACCACGCCCGCGCCGACCGTATCCACCGCGCCGACGGAGACGGCTGCAGCCTCGGACGCCGCGGTGATCGAGCTCCCCGAGCCCACGGCCACCGCCACCGCCACCGCGACCGCACCCACGGCGACCGCGACGGCGACCGCGACGGCCACCGCGACTGCGACGGCGACCGCCGTCGAGCCTCCGCCCACCGGAGGCGGCTCGCTCGTCTCTCGCGCCCAGCGCGCGCTCGACCGCGGTCAGACCGCGACCGCGATCTCGCTCGCGCAGCAGGCCACCGCCGCGAACCCGTCCGACGCAGAGGCGTGGCTCACGCTCGGCGGCGCGTACGAAATGGCTGGAAACAAGGGCGCCGCGCGCGGCGCGTTCCGAAGCTGCGTGTCGAGCGCCGCGGCCTCCGCGCGCGTCTCGGAGTGCAAAGCCCTCTTGGGCGAGTAGCCGCTCGTTACTTTCGGACGCGCGGGTCCAAGACCGCGTACGAGAAATCGACGAGGAGGTTCGCGAGCACGATCGCGGCCGACGACACGATGACCGTGCCCATGATCACGGGACCGTCGCGGTCGAGCAGCGCGCTCACGCTGAGCGCGCCGAGGCCCGGCCAGCGAAAGAGCGTCTCGGTCACGATGGCCCCGCCGACGAGCGCGCCGAGATCGAGCCCGATGAGCGTGACGAGCGGCACGAGCGCGTTTCGCAGCGCGTGACTTAGCCACACGCGCCACATCGGCAAGCCCTTCGCGCGCGCGGTGCGCACGTGATCGAGCTTCACCGCGGAGATGAGCTCGTCGCGTACGACGCGCGTGTAGTACGCCGCGCCGTAGATCCCGAGCGTGAGCGCTGGCAAGACGAGCCCCACCGCGTGCTCCGCGGTCGTGTCGCCGAAGCCGTCGAGCGGCAAGATGTGGAGGCGGTGCGCGAGCACGAACTGCAGCGCGAGCCCGATGAGGAACGTTGGCGCGGAGATCCCGACGAGGCTCCCTCCGACCGTGAGGTGATCGATCGCCGTGTTTCGCTTGACGGCCGCGATGAGCCCCGTGATCACGCCGAGCAGTGTCTGGATGACGACCGCGGCGAGCGCGAGCAAGAGCGTGCGCGGGAGGCGCTCGCCGAGGATCGTCGTGACCGGGCGGCGCTGCTGGTAGCTCTTTCCGAGGTCGAAGTGCAGCGGCCCGAGGTTCGCGCACGAGGCGTGCTGCGCGTCCTTCGCCTCGAAGTGAGACGGCCCGACGTGCACGAGCCTCCGCATGAAGCGCGCGTACTGCTCGAGCACCGGGCGATCGAGCCCGAGCTGCTGCCGGATTCTCTCGACGTCCTTGGGGCGCGCCTGCGGCCCCGCGACCATGCGCGCAGGATCGCTCGGCAGCACGTTGTTGATGAAGAACGTGATCGTCGTCGTCGCCCACACGACGAGCACGGCCCACGCGATCCTCCGAAGCGCGCGCTGGATCACTTGAAGAGCTCCAAGATCGAACCGAGCGCGTTTCTCGCCGCGGGCCGCGCGCGCGACGCCGTCTTGCGGGGCTTGTCGAGCCACACATCACGCACGTAGTTCGGCCACACGGCGCTCCAGCGGAGGCCCTTCACGTACGGCTGGTGCACGCCGTAGTACTGGTACTGGTACTCCATCGCCCACGGCGCTTCGTCGCAGATGATCGCGTCGGCCTCGTCGTAGATCTTCTTGCGAGTCTTCGGGTCGAGCTCGCGCCGCCCGCGCACGAGGAGATCGTCGAGCTTCGGGTTCGAGTAGAACGAGCCGTTGTTCGAGTCCTCGTCGTTGATCTGGCTCGTCGCGAAGATCGGATCGAAGAAGTCGCTCGGGTCGGGGAAGTCCTGCGACCAGCCCGCGGGCGAGAGCGCGACGGTGCCGCGGCGCTTCGTCATCGCGAGGTACGTCGGGTAGCTCACCACCTTGAGCTCGATGCGGATGCCGATCCGCGCGAGCTGCTGCTGGATCACCTGCGCGCTGTACTCGTAGAGGCCCTGTTTGTAGATGGGATACGTGATCGTCTTCGGCCAGCCGCCCTGGCCCGTCTTCGGATCGTACGGGTAGCCCGCGCGCCGCATGTGCTCGAGCGCGGCCTCGTAGTCGTATTTCTGCTTCGGAAAATTCGGATCGTCGCCGCCGAGGATCGGCACGAGCACGCGCTCGAGCGGGAGCAGCGCGGACGTCTTCACCATCCGATACTGCTCACGGTCGATCGCCGCGGCGACGGCGCGCCTAATCTCGACGTTGTCGAACGGCGGCATCTCGACGTTCATCTCCTCGGCGCCGATCGACGGGATCACGTCGTACGCGCCGAGCGGCTTCCAGCTCGGATCGCTCTGGTATCGAAACGTGTCGGCGAGGAGGAGCTCGCGGTCGATGTCGAGATCGCCTTGCTCGAACTTGAACCGCTGCGTGATCGTCCCCATCGAGTACGTGTACGTGAGCGCGTCGAGGTACGGCTTTCCTGGCTCTCGCCACCCGTCGAAGCGCACGACGCGAATGCTTCGTCCGCGATCCCACGCGTCGAGCTTGAACGGCCCCGCGCCGCACGGCTTCCACGTGTCGTCGTAGCGATCGCCGGCCGAAGGACATACCGGGCGGAGCGCCTGCATCGCGAACACCGGCAAAAAGGCCGCGTCCGGCTCGCGCAGGCGAACCGCGAGCACGCGCTCTCCCTCGACCGTGACGCCCTCGAGATGCTCGGTCTTGCGCGCTTGGTAATCCTCGAAGCCGACGATGCGATCGTAGAACGCCGAGAACGAGCTCGGCGTGTCCGGGTGGAGCGCGCGATCGATCGTTCGCTTGCAGTCGGCGGCGGTGAGCGGGCTGCCGTCGTGGAAGCGAAGGCCCTCGCGGAGGAAGAATCGGTACACGAGCCCGTCATCGCTCCGCTCGAAGCGCTCGGCGAGATCCGGGATGACCTGCCCGCGATCGTCGAAGTCGACGAGGCCCGCGAAGAGGAGCTCGACCATCTCGCCGGTGAGCGTGTCGCCCGCGATCGCGGGATCGAGCGACTTGATGTCCGCGAACGCCGCGAGGTGTAGCTCGCCACCCCGCGTGGGCGTCGTCGCGTCTCCCGCCGCGAGCGGCTTCGCGGCCGGCTCGCTGCAGCCAAGCGCGCACGCCGCGAGCAGCGCGACGACCTCAGTCAGCCGCGCCCTTCGGGCCGTCGGCCCGCGCCAGCGCGGGACCTCAGTCCTCTCTCGGATCGAGCGCATCGCGCAGTCCTTCTCCGACGAGGTTGAAGCCGAGCACGCTCAGCAAGATGGCGAACGCGGGCGCGGCGAGGAGCCATGGCGCCGTGAGGTAGACGTCCTGTCCCTCGTAGAGCATGTGGCCCCACGTCGGCGTGGGCGGCGCGATGCCGACGCCGAGGTACGAGAGCACGCTCTCGGCGACGATCATCGACGCGACTTGCGCCGTCGAGAGCACGATGATCGGCCCCGAGACGTTCGGCAGCACGTGCGACACGAGGATGCGCGACACGGGCTGCCCGAGCGCACGCGCCGCGCCGATGTAGTCGAGGTTTCGGACCGCGAGCGTCTTCGCGCGCACGACGCGCGCCGTCCCGAGCCAGCTCGTGAGGCCGAGCGTCCACAAGATGGTCGACACCGTGGTGCGATCGAACGCAGCCGCGAGCGCCATCACGAGGAGCAAGAATGGAAACGAGAGGCCGATGTCGACGACGCGCATGAGCGCCGTGTCGGCGTCCATCGATGGCCCATCGAACGCGAGCGACTCGGACTTGACGAGCCACGACGCGACCATGAACGCGACGCCGACGAGGATCGCGACGGCGCCGAGCCGAGTGTGCGACGCGAAGATCGCGAAGAGCCCGAAGACGCCCGCGGCGAGGCTCGCCCAAGGGATGCGCGCGCCGCCGGTGCCCTGATAGAAGCCCGCGACGAGCCCGACGCCCGCGCCGATCACGGTCGAGATGACGGTCGCGCTGATCGCGATGACGAGCGAGAGGCGCGCGCCGTACGCGAGGCGCACGAAGACGTCGCGGAAGATGCGATCGGTGCCGAGCCAGTACATCGAGCTCGGCCCCACGGGCTCGCCGAGCGACGTCGCGCCATGCGCGAAATCGCTCAGGTCGGGATCGTGGCGACCGAAGAGGGGACCGATGAGCGCGAAGACGACGAGGAACCCGACGAGCCACACGCCGACCGTCGCGCCGCGGTTTTTCCAGAAGCGGCGCCGTGCGCGCCGGTCGAACAAATGGATCATCGTCGCAACCTCGAACCTTCGCTTCGCTCCCGCGTGCGAGGTTGCATGGTCACGCGAGCCTCGCGCCCGAGCGTCGCGACGAGAGGAAATCGAGGACGATCTCCGCGAAGCGCTCGGGCATCTCCTCGGCCGGCGAGTGCCCGCACTCGAGGAGCTCGGTGCGCGCGTCGGGCAGGGCGCGCGCGAGCCGCTTGGCGGCGCCTGCGGGCGCGAGGGCGTCGCGCCGGCCCCACATGACCAGCGTGGGCGACCCCACACGCGCGAGGCGGGCCTCGAGCGCGCGCGTGTCGCGGAGCGCCTCGAGCGTCGTCACGGCCGCTTCGCGCGCGGCCGGCGCGTTGAACGCCTCGAAGAGTCGCTCCATCCGATCCGCAGATGGCTTCGCGACCGAGAACACGTCACGCCGGAAATGCCACCCGAGCGCGCGCCGCCCGTAGAGCTGCTTGAACGCGACGGGCCCGACCACCGGCAGCGCGAACGCCGGCGCGAAACCGAGGGGTTTCCCGCCGAAAATCGGCGGCGCGACTAGCACGACGCGGTCGAGCATGCCCTCGTGTCGCTCGGCGAGCGCGATCGCGATCGCCGCGCCCGAGGCCGTGTCCGCAGACCGAGAAAGGCGCCGCGTCGAGCGCCCCCGCGACGTCGACCAGCGCTTCGGCGAACCGATCGAAATCGTAGCCGAATCGGCCCGGGGTGGGCTTCTCGCTCTCGCCAAACCCCGGCAAATCGACGGCGATCACACGGAATCGCTCGGCCAAGCGGCGCGCCACGCCCGCCCATTCTTCGCGGTCCGAGAGGAAATCGTGCACCAAGAGCAGCGGTTTTCCGCTGCCTCGCTCCGAGACGCGGATCCGAGCGTCTTTGCAGACCACGTCGCGGGTCTTCGCGCTCTCGGGCTCGGCCGTCACCGCGGTCGTGGTCACGCGCGAGAACCTTATGCGGCTGGAGCGACCGAGTCTATGCCTCCGGTCCGTCGCTTCGAGCGAACGCGCGCGGGACGTCTTGCACAATACACAGGTTGCAGACTGCAAGCTTTCCCCGATTGTTTGCGCTATACATACATCGGGCGCACAATGGAATACACACACTCCATGGAAGGGGCGGAAACCCGCCAGAAAAGCGCTGCTTCGCGGAAACGGTCGCGCTAGGTGTGACATTGATTGTCACCCCATGGAGCTAAGTGGCGGGAAGCACATCCATCGATGGACGACGCAAAATAAACCCCGTGGATGGATTGACGAGAATCTTTTGAGTAGAATAGAGTCGCGACCGTGACATTCCACGTTCGCCGAGGGCTTCATGCGAGGCGCACGCGGAAGGAAACAAGCAGTGGGCGGAGTCGGAGATGTTGGACCGCTCCAAGCCTCGGGGAACACGGGTTCTCCGGGCGCTTCCAGACCGAAAGGGCCCGAAGTGTTTTCCGACGACGAGCTGAGTCGCATCGAGCGCGAGCACGGCGAAGGCCTCACTTCGGAACAGATCGTCGATCTTTTCACGCGAAGGAGTCTCCGCTTCACCGAGGCCACCCTTCGCAAGTACGTGCAACTGGGGCTCTTGCCCAGAAGCCGTCGGGTCGCGATCGCTGGCGCTCAACGAGGCTCGCAGGGGCTGTATCCCGCGACCGTCGTCCGGCGCATTCAACACCTCAAGTCGCTTCTGGCTCACTACACGATCGAGCAAATTCAACGCGAGTTTCTGTTCGTCCGCGGGGACATCGAGGAGCTTTCACAGTCTCTCGAGCGCGTCTTCTCGGCGTTTCAAGTTGCGGCCAAGCCGCAGGTCGAAGCGAACAACGAGCCGCAATCTCGCGCGGTGCTTAGGGAGCTTTCAGAAGCAAAGGCGCTCGCAGCAGAGCTGATGGCGAAGCTCTCGAGCGTCGAGACCCGGTTGTCGATGCGTGCACGGCTGGAATCGCAGTCACGCAAAGAAACAGGTTGAGCAACACCGCCGCGCGAGGCGCGCGGCAACATGGGGACGCGATGTAGCCGCGTGTAAGACCCTCCGGGCCTTGCGCGGTGACGGGACATCTCCATCCAAAACTGCGTGCATCACGGGAGGCAGCGATGGCGACGATCGACGAGACGGAGACTCCGCAAACGGAAGGCGCGTTGGCCTTGGCGACCGAGCCGGCCACCACCGACGTGACCGAGGAAGAGACGGTCACGCGCGAGCAACGTCGTTCGCGTCGCAAGCGCGAAGTGCGCGCTCGCACGATCAGCGTCAAGCGCATGACCAAGCGCGAGCTCGAGCTCGGTCGCATGCTCTATCCCGACGTCGAGGGCGTCGAGCGCCCCGTGTCGCGCGAGGACTGCCAGGGCGGCGAGCGGCCGTGCCCGTTCGTCTCGTGCAAGCACCACCTCTACCTCGACGTCTCCGCGCGCACCGGCGCGATCAAGCTGAACTTCCCGGACCTCGAGGTCTGGGAGATGAACGAGACGTGCGCGCTCGACATCGCCGACCGCGGCGGAGCGACCCTCGAAGAGGTCGGCGCGATCATGAACCTCACGCGCGAGCGCATTCGCCAGGTCGAGGTGAAGGGGCTCGCGAAGCTCCAGGCGCTCCGCGACATGGCCGCGCTCCGCGACTACGTCGACGAGGGGCCCGTCGGAAAGCGCCGGCTCCCGGTCCTCACGATCGACGACGAAGACGAGGACGAGGCGAAGGCCGACGAGGACGACGACGACGACGACCTCGAAGACGTCGCCCCGGTCGCCGCCGCCCGCCGCGGAAAATACGGCCGAATTCGACGTCGAAGCTTTCGCGGCAGCCGAGATCGAGTGAATGAGTTAGGTCGCCCGCTCGCCCCTAACCAGCAAATTCGACTTGCGCTGTTGCCTACATGCGGCGGCGAGACGCGCGGCGAGCCCGCCACCATTCTGCCTCAGGCGACAATGCCGCTCGGCGTTGGGGCCACGCCCGAGGACCACGCGGCATGTGCCGGCCCGGCCGGGTAATCACGCTGCCGCATGTCGAATGCCGCCATGGGTTGATGCGGTGAGGGCGTTGTCTTAGATAAGCCGCATGCCCGTACGGACTGCGCTCGTTTCCGTCTCCGATAAAACGAATCTGATCCCGTTCGCGCGCGCGCTCGTCGAGCGCGGCGTCACCATCCTCTCGAGCGGCGGGACCGCGAAAGCTCTCGAGGCCGAGAAGATCCCGGTCTCCACCGTCGAGAGCTACACCGGTTCTCCCGAGGTGATGGACGGACGCGTCAAGACGCTCCATCCGCGCGTGCACGGCGGCATCCTCTCGCGTGGCGACAAGGACAAAGGCGATCTCGAGCGCATCGGCGCTCGCGAGATCGACCTCGTCGTCGTCAATTTGTATCCGTTCGAGAAGACGGTCGCGAACCCGAAGTCGACGCACGAAGAGATCGTCGAGAACATCGACATCGGCGGTCCGTCGATGGTGCGCTCGGCCGCGAAGAACCACGCGCGCGTCGCTGTCGTGTGCGACCCGAGCGACTACGACCGCGTGCTCGCCGAGATCCGCGAGAGCGGCGAGGTGAAGGCGGAGACGCGCGCGGCGCTCGCGGCGAAGGCCTTCGCGCACACCGCGGCGTACGACGCGGCGATCAGCGGTTACCTCTCCGGCCGCGGCGAAGCGGACAAAGAGTTTCCGAAGTACCTCACGCTCCCGTTCGAGAAGGCCTACGGGCTCCGCTACGGCGAAAACCCGCACCAGCGCGGCGCCTTCTACATCGAGCGCAACGCGCCCGCGGGATCGCTCGCGAAGGCCGAGAGCCTCGGGGCCGGCGGCAAGGAGCTTTCTTTCAACAATCTCGTAGACGTAGAAGCCGCTCTTGATGCAGTGCGCGAGTTCGAAAAACCGGCCGCGGTCGTCGTGAAGCACACGAACCCGTGCGGCGTCGCCGTCGACGACACGCTCTCGGTCGCGTACCACCGCGCGCGCGAAGCGGACGCGCTCTCCGCGTTCGGCGGCATCGTCGCGCTCAATCGCGAGGTGGACGAAGCGACCGCGAAGCTCCTCGGCGAGACCTTCCTCGAGTGCGTCGTCGCGCCGTCATTTTCCAAAGGCGCTCTCGAGGCTTTGCGCCAGAAGAAGAACCTCCGCCTCATCGCGACGAACGCGTGGCTCCCGGCGGTCCACGAGTCGATGCAGTACAAACGCATCGGCGGCGGCCTCGTCGTGCAGACGCGCGACAACACGGGCGCAGGCGAGGTGACGGGCGGCAGAGTGGTGAGCAAGCGCGCGCCCACGCCGCAGGAAATCGAGGCGCTCGAGTTCGCGTGGCGCGTGTGCAAGCACGTGAAGTCGAACGCGATCGTCTTGGCTCGAGCCGACGGTGGCCTCCGCACCGTGGGCGTCGGCGCAGGACAAATGTCTCGCGTGGTTTCCGTGCAGATTGCATGTGAAAAAGCAGGCGACGCCGCCAAGGGCAGTGTGCTCGCGTCCGACGCGTTCTTTCCGTTCCCAGACGGCGTCGAGGCCGGCGCCAAACACGGCGTCACCGCCGTCGCGCACCCGGGCGGCAGCGAAGAACGACGCGGAAGTGATCGCCGCCGCTGACAAATTGGGGCTCGCGATGATCCTCACGGGGGTTCGCCACTTCAGGCACTGAAAATTTGGCCCACTTCGTTAACTCATGGCACCGATGGGCCCATGAGCGATGGGGCCATCTCGGAATCGTGCAGCGTCTGCGGAAGCGCATTCGACGTGCAGTTTCGGTATCAGATGGAGGAGCGCGGCGGCGGCTTCGCGTTCTTCTGCTCGCAGAAGTGTCACTCCGCGAGCTTGGACGGCGACAGCACGTGCGACGCGTGCCAGAAGCGCTTTCGTGTCGAGCTCGTCGCGCAGGTCGTCCAGATCAAGGGCGTGCGCAAATACGCGTGTAGCGATGCGTGCCGTGCGCAGGTGATCGCCGAGGACGCGGGCGCGCGCCTCGTCGACAGCATCCAGGAAATCCCCGCCGTGCTCCGGCCGATGTCGCGCTCGGAACGACCAGGCGCCCTTCGCGGGGCCGCGGCGCATCGCCGTGTTCAACCACAAAGGTGGCACGGGCAAGACCACGACGTGCGTCAGCGTCGCCGCGGGCCTCGCGTCGCGCGGGCTCCGCGTGCTCGTCGTCGACACCGACTCGCAGGGCAACGTCGCCCACTCGCTCGGCATCAAGGCCGAGCGGAGCCTCTATCACGTGCTCGTGATGGGCCTCGCGCCGCGCGCGGCCGCGGTCAACGTTCGACCGAACCTCGACGTCATCGTGGCGAACGAGACGCTCGCCGCCGCGGAGCTCTTCCTCGCCGGCCGACAGAACCGCGACCGCGTCCTTCGCGAGCGCCTCGACGCGGGCACGAAGGACTACGACGTGGTGCTCCTCGACTGCTCGCCGTCGCTCTCGCTCTTGAACCAGAACTCGCTCGTCTACGCCGAGGGCGTGCTCGTGCCCGTCGCGTGCGACTACCTGTCGCTCGTCGGCGTGCGCCAGGTGATCAAGACCGTGAAGAACGTGAACTCGCTCCTCCACCACCCGGTGCAGATCTGGGGCGTCCTTCCGACGTTCTACGACGCGCGCGCGCGCATCTGCCGCGACGCGCACGAGACGCTCCAGAAGCACTTCGGCGAGCGCTGCCTGCAGCCGATCCGCCAGGCGACGCGCGTCAAAGAGGCGCCCGCCTCGAGCAAGACGATCTTCGAGCACGCCCCCGAGTCCCACGCCGCGATCGATTACGGCCGCGTCGTCGACACCCTGATCCACGGTCACGCGCAGAAGCTCGCGGCCACTGCCTGAAGGAAACCACGATGGCCCAATTCGAATTCGACCGTGACGAAGTCCAAGGCGTCCTCTCCGGGCGCTTCTACACGGCGCGCGACGAGCGCACGGAAGAGCGCGAGGCTCGCGAGGCGACCGAGAAGCCGACGCACTACAAGGTCATCTGCATCTCGATGTACAACGAGGACCTCAAGCACCTCGACGAGCTCGTCACGCAGCTGAAGAAGCGCGGCATGACGAAGGCGAACCGGAGCGCCCTCATCCGCGCCGCGCTTCAGCAGGTGGATCTGGATCGCGTCCCGCGCGGGATTTGATGGTGGCCCCCGCCCGCTCGTGCTCGGGCTGGTGCTCGGCCGTGCTCGCCGGCCGATGAGTGCATAATACAAACTTCCGGCTCCGCGCGGCTCTGCGCGCCAGCCCTGCGCGCGAGCGCCTCCCCCACGTGCTCGCTCCGCTCGCACGGGGGAGGTTGGTTGCGCGATAGACCCGACTTGCGGATCAGCGGTTCGGGAACGGCAGCCAGGGGCTCAATAGCTGGTTCAGCTCAGCGTCGGTGCCAAACCCCGGCCTCTAGCAAGACCCGAAGCGGGATCTCAGGAACGCACGCCTGAAGAACCAGCGTTGACTGCGATAGTCCGCCGTCGGTCAGCTTGTTCAACAACTCTGCTAGCTCGGTAGCGGAACGCCCCGCGCGCTCGCGCTCTCCCAAAACGCCCGCATGTCCTCCGGGAGCGGCGCGATCACCTCGAGAGGTTTGCGCGTGATCGGGTGCTCTAGGCGGAGCTCGGTCGCGTGGAGGGCGTGGCGGGGAAGCTCGAGGTCGGCGAGGCCCGCTTCGTCGAGGACGCCGTCGGCGTCGCGCGTGAAGTAGGTTTCGTCGATGCCGTAGAGCTTGTCGCCGACGATGGGCGTATCGAGCGACGCGAGGTGGACGCGGATTTGGTGTTGGCGGCCGGTGAGCAATTCGCAGCGGACGAGCGCGTACTCGTCGGCGAACGCCGACGCCGTGGAAGATCGTGCTCGCGGAGAGCTGCGGTTCCGACCCGCATCTTCACGCGCGTCTTGCTCGTGGGATCGAGCTCGAGCGGCTTGTCGACGCGGAGCGTCTCGCCCTCGGCGACGGGGACGCCCCACGTGATCGCCGTGTAGATCTTCTCGATGCCCGCGCGGTTCTCGAGATCGCGCTTGAGCGCGCGGTCGCACGCGGCGGTCTTCGCGACGAGCAGGACGCCGCTCGTCTCGCGGTCGATGCGGTGACCGAGCGAGAGGAACGTATCGGGGCGCGCGCGCTGGAGCACCTTGATGAGTGTGTTGTGGTGGTAGCGCGCCGTCGGGTGGACGGGGAGCTTCGCGGGTTTGTCGACGGCGAGGAGGTATTCGTCCTCGTAGAGGATGGGGACCTCCGTCGGCACCGCGACCTCGTCCCAGGGGGGCCTCCAGAGCAAGACCACCTGATCGGCGACGCACGCGCGAGCCCGGCCGTAAGCGCTTTCCGTGCTCGTCGTACGCGCTCGCACGCACGATGAACTGGGCCCGCGTGCGGCTCGTGCGGCGCAGCTGGCTCTGCAAGAACAAGTCGAGCCGCTGCCCCGCGACCTCGGGCGGAACGCGAAACACCGACAAAACCGCGCCTTCCGGCAGTTCTGCCGGCCTCGCGTAGCCACGGTTCTCGCTCCAGCGCAGCCGCGTCATCGATGCTTGCCAAACATGTTACAACGCGTTCGCGAATGGACATCCTCTTCGTCACGACCGAGCTAGCGCCGTTCGTCAAAGTCGGCGGCCTCGCCGACGTCGCGGCTGCGCTGCCGAAGGCGCTGCGCGCGCTCGGCCACAAGGTCACCCTCGTTCTTCCGCGCTTTCCCGCCTTCGAGCAGGGCGGCCTGCTCGTCGCGCGCCGGCTCACGCCCGTGCACGTCCCGCTCGGCGGCATCACGTACGACGTGACGCTCTTCGACGGGCGCCTCGCGTCGCAGGTCGACATCGTGCTCGTCGACGCGCCGGGGTTCTTCGATCGCGCCGGCATCTACGGCGAGCGCGGCGAGGACTATCCGGACAACGCCGTTCGCTTCGCGATCCTCTCGTACGCGGCGGCGGAGATCGCGCGTCAGCGCGCGGCGGGCAGCGCGCCGTTCGACGTCATCCATTGCCACGACTGGCCTGCCGCCCTCGTGCCGACCTACCTCGGCGAATCGCCGACGAAGACGGTCCTCACGATCCACAACATGGCGCACCAGGGCATCTTCGGCCGCGAGCAGCTCAACGCGATCGGGCTCGAGGGACGCCACTTCACGCCGGACACGGGCGAGTTCTTCGGCAAGCTCAACTTGCTCAAGCTCGGCCTCGTCAGCGCGGACGTCGTCACGACCGTGAGCCCGACCTACGCGCGCGAGCTCGCGACCGAATCAGGCGGCGCGGGGCTCGACGGCGTCGTGCGCGCGCGCCGATCGCCGATCGTCGGCATCCTCAACGGCATCGACTACGCCGTGTGGAACCCCGCGACCGACGCGACGCTCGCGACCCGCTACGACGCGCAAGACATGACCGGCCGCGTGCGGTGCAAGGGCGCGCTCCAGCGCGAGCTCGGGCTCACGCTCGAGACGAGCGCTCCGCTCATCGTCTCGATCGGCCGCATGGTGCCGCAGAAGGGGACCGATCTCGTCGCCGCGGCGATCCCGGAGATCCTCCGCGCCACCGACGCGCAGATCGCGATCGCGGGCGATGGCGATCCCGAGCTCGTCGCGCGCATCGAGGCCGCGGTCGCGAAATCCGACGGACGCGCGGTCTTCTCGCGCAACGCGCCCGAGGCCGTCGTTCACCGCATGCTCTCCGCTGCGGACGTCGCGCTCGTGCCGAGCCGCTTCGAGCCGTGCGGCCTCGTGCAGCAGTACGCGCAGCGCTACGGCGCGCTCCCGGTCGCGCGCGCCACCGGCGGCCTCATCGACACCGTGATCGACTGCGACGCGAAGCTCGAGACCGGCACCGGCTTCCTCTTCGAAGAAGAGAGCGCGGGCGCCCTCGTCGGCGCCGTCGAACGCGCCCTCGCGGCTCGCGCGCTGCCGCAGTGGCCCACGCTCGTACGCCGCGTCATGCGCCTCGACCGCAGCTGGGACGGCCCCGCGCGACGCTACGAGGGGTTGATGAAGAATCTGATCAAGTGAGGCGTCACTCGCCTTCGCAGCCCGCGTCCGGGTGCGCCTTCAAATAACCGTCGAGGCCTTCGATCAGCGCGTGCGCGAAGCGGTTGCCCATCAAGAAACCGCCGTCGTGCGTGAGGTGTACGAGGTCCCACGCGGCGTACCCCTGCTTGGCGAATTTGATGATCGACATGTCGCCGCCCATGCCTTGCCAGAAATTCCAGTAGCCCCACTCGTGGCGCTTGGCGATGTCGGCGAGCTGCTTCGAGAGGTTCACGATGCGCGGGTCGGTGTGCGTGTCGTCGCGGTGGAGCTCGAGGTCCGGCGGCGAGAGGATGAGGATTGGCGTCTTCGGGACCGCCTCCTCGATCGCGCCGATGTCCTTCTCCATCCACTTCTCGTGGTAGGCGGGCGCGAAGAGGTTCGTGCCGATGAGGAACACGACGAGGTCGTACTTGCGGCGCTTGAGCATCGGGCCGCGTGACTCGTCGCTCACGTGGGTCATCTGCTCGTAGTTGAGCGCGCCCGTGCCGAGCGAGTCGACGATGATGCTCGGCGTCTGGCGCTCCATCGACGCGCCGAAGAGGCGCACGTTGCCCGAATTCACGACGACCTCGATCTTGTGCGGGCCGTCGGGCATGTCGAAGTGCTCGAACGCGGCGGTCGCCTCGCTCGACGCGGAGCTCACGTCGCGCTGCTTCTCGCCGTCGACCTTGATCGTGAACGAGCCGCCTTGCGGGCGCTTCATGTAGAATACATCCACTGAGCTGACGCTCTTGCCGATGGGCTGCGTGTCGTCGGCGGTCGCGACCCAGCTCCAGGCGCCGGCTTTGTCGGACTCGGTCGCGACGTTCGCGAAGCCGTAGTGGCCGTCGCGCACGTGATCGGTCGACGTCGAGATCTTCGTCCAGCGCGACTCGGAGAGCTCCTGCTTCACGTCGAGGTGGTGGTACCAACCCCACGGGCGCGCCATGGCGACGTAGCCGTGCCCGCCGTCGCCGAGCTTGCCCTGGAGCACGCGGCGCATCGAGCCGCTGATGTAGTCCATGGTCATGTTCGAATCGCCATAGACGGCGATGCGGACGTGGTCCTTCGCCTTGCCGCGAACGAGCCGCGCGAGCCGCGCGTAGAACGGCGCGAGGTCGTTCGACTCGTCGACGATCGGCGGCAGCGGCGTCGTCACCATCTTCGTGTCGAGCGCGCCGAGGTCGTACGCGCTCTTGTCGATCGGCTCGCAGAATTCCTTCTTCTCTTTCACCTCCGCGACGACGAGCGCGCTCGTGAGCGGCGGCGGCGACGACATCGTCGCGCTCGGAACGGCGGCGGCCGCGATCGGCCTTCCCGACTCGGCGTGCGTCTCTTGGCAGGCGCACCCGATGAAGGCGAGACACAAGAAGAGGCCCGTGCGAGTCATTGCATTTTGCACTTATCAGAGCGCTGCGATTTGCTCCAAAAAGTGGAGCATCGTGCAGCTTGCCGGTTTTAGCTCGGGTTTGTGACCGAGCACGGGAAAACCGTGCTTTTGGTCCGGGAGCTCGACGAGCAGATGTGGGACACCCGCGCGCTCGAGGGCCGCGTCGAAATCGCGGGCGTCCGCGGGCGGGACGATCGGGTCCTCGGCGCCTTGGAGGAGGAGCATGGGCGGCGCCCCATGGAGCGGATAATCGCCTGGGGTCGCGGCGTTCGCGCGCATCGCCCAGTTGCCTTCGTGGGCGCGCTCGAACGCGTCGGACTTCGCGGCGTGGTCGCCCGTGCCGCCGTCCTCTTCGTCCGCGAAGGTCTTCGCGCCGTAGAGGAGCTCGTCGACCGCTTGGCGCATGATGGGGACATACCGCTCGCGCGCGCGGTCGATCGCGAGGGGCGCGTAGTAGAGGATCGCGCCGTCGACGTGCACGGGGCGTCGATCCGCGCAGTCGCCGTCGAACATCGGCGCCTCGGGGACGGCCGCGACCATCGCCGCGAGGTGACCCCCGGCGGACGCGCCGAGCACGATCGTCTTTCGGAGCCCGACCTTCGCCTGCGCCGCGCGGATCGCGCAGCGCACGTCCGCGAGGCCGACGGGGAACGCGCGGCTCGCGTCGCCAGCGAGTCGATACCCGACGCTCGCCGCCGCGTAGCCGAGCTCGGCGAGCATGCGGATCGTCGGGCGATACAAACCCTTGCCGCCGGAGGTCCACCCGCCGCCGTGCACGATCACGACGAGCGCCCTCGGTGATTCGGGCAGCGCGAGGTCGTACTTCTGGCGTTTGTCGTCCCCATACGCGATGTCTTCGATAACGCTGGGACCTGCCGCGTCATTCGCGACGAACGGCGGCACCTCGCACGAATCGACGCGCGCGAGCTTCAGCGCGGCCGCGTCGCGCACCTCCTCGCCGGCCGGGCCGGGCTCGCTCATCGACACGCCGAGCGGCGGAATGGCGATCGGCGCGCTCGCGCACGCAGCGACGATGAGAAACCCGAGGACGCGTCTCACGCGCTACTGCGCTACATCAGCGCAGCAGCGGAAGCCAGTCGAGTAGTCGTGGTAGTAGATGTCGTGCCCGGGCGTGCGGTAGTTGCAGCCGTCGCCGAGCTCGTGCGTGTCGAGGTAGTAGCCGCCGAGGAACGTTCCGTCGGGATCGTCGACCCACTCGTGCACGTTGCCGACCATGTCGTAGACGCCGTAGTCGTTGGTGCAGCCCGAGTGCGCGCCGGTCGCGGCGATCGTGCCCGAGAGCTGGTTGAGCTTCGGGTCGTTCATGTGCGACGAGTACGCGTGCGGGCTGCTCGCGACGCCCAGCCCGAAGACGGCGGCCACCGGCGCGCGACCGTGATCGTTGCAGCGACCCGCCTCGCGCCTCGCGCCGTACGGGAACGTGGTCTTCGCCGGGCCCATGCACGCGCGCTTCCACTCGGGCGCCTTGCAGAGGCGCTTGCCGGAGCGCGCGCACGCGGCCTTCGCTTGCACCTCGGAGATGTACGCCTGCGGAATCGATCCCTGCGCGCTCACGGCGCGCACGACGGGGAGGCGCGCGCCGACCGTGTTGTGATCGATGGCGTCGTAAGGAGACCAAGGGCGCTCGTCGCCGTTCGGGAGGATCTCGACGAGCGAGGCTTCGAAGCGATCGATGCAGTACGCGTCGTCGACGCTCGCCATCTCGGGGGGACAGAGGCCGTTGTTCGCGGCCGGACGATCCGCGTCGTCGAGCCCGTCGTCGAGGAGAGAGCCGGAGGGCGAGGGCAGGAGCTGGAGCTCCTGCACGCGACCCCTGCGAGCCGAACGACGATCACCGCGCGAAAAGCCCGTCTTCTGCGCGCGAACCACCGTGGGGACGCGCGCGAGCGGTGACTGCGCAATCGGCTCCGGCCGTGAGCAGCCGGTGGCGGCCGACCAAACGATGGTGAGCGCGCCGAGCGAAGACGACAGGAATCGGAGCTTCGAAACGAACAACCCCGATTGCATAACCAGGGATTTGCCTGTTGAGAACCCGAAATCGTCCGCGATGACGACTTTGTGATCTGAAAAATTACAGAGCGCGATCGCGTTTCCGTTTCGTGAACGCGTCGTTCAACGCGTGCGACGTGTCGAATGCGCGTCGACCGCGCGCAGCGCGCGAGCGAGCCACGACGCGCGAAGCGCCACGCGCGCAATGATCACGAGCTGATGGAGCAGCGCGACGACGACGAGCGTGATCGTCCCACGCATGCCGAGATGTGGGACGATGAGCGCGACGATCACGACGAGCGCGACCGCGACGAGCGCGCGCCACGCCCAGGACCACAGAACGCGAAACGCGACGCGACGGAACGTTGCAAGCGCGACCTTCACCGAGCCCATGACACCGACGCGATGACGAACGACCGCGGCGCGCGCGAGATCGTGGAGCACCGCGACCGCCGCCGCGAGGAGCAGAACGCCCAAGCATGCGATCGTCGCGAGCTGGTCGGCGCGTGCGTCGCCGTAGCGCGGCTCGAGCGACTCGCGCGTGGCTCCGAACGCCCACGCGGCGACCGCGAGGAGCGAGAGCTCGAGGGCGGCGCCGAGCGCGAGCAAGTAGACGAGCGGCGCGAACGTCGCGACGAGGTAGGGCGCGAGGTGCCGCGCGCGCGGCGCGCGCGTGTCGGGCGTCGCGTGCGACATCGACGTGAGCAGCGCCGAGAGCGGCAGAACGCCGAGCACCGATCCGAGCACGGCGACGAGCACGAGCAGCCCGAAGAACGCGGGTGACGCGCGGTCGAACGAGGCGCGCAGCGCGAGGAGCGCCCAGCCGCCGTCGTCGAAGAGCACGGAGTCCCCGCGCGGGTGGCCGCCGAAGAGCGCGGCGAGCGCGCGCGACACGGGCCACGCGACGACGAGCGAGAGCGCGAGCTGATAGATGTAGTATGCAAGCACTGCGAGCGGACGCCGGCGGGCGCGCATCGCGTCGTTCGACACGAGCAAGAGCCGCGTGTCCTTTCGCACCGACTCCGGCCCGGAGGTGTCGGGGGACCGCGACGAGACGATCGCGTCGAACGACGAGGGCATCATGCAACCTCGCACGCCGGAGCGAATCGGAGGTACGAGGTTGCGACGGCGATCACGGCAGCACCCCCGACATGAAGACCTGCGCGGCGTAGGAGAGGCGCTCGAGGACGCGCGACGAGGGAGGCGACGCGCCGCTTCCGCGCGCGAAGTCGTTCAGGCGATCCTGGTCCACCAAGACTTTGTGATCGGGGTCGACCACGGCGAACGCGATCGGCGATTTCCCGTGGAAGGGCAGGCGAGCCCAGTGATCTCTTCCGTCCCACTCGAGGCGCTGCGTCGTGCCGTCCTCGAGCGTGAGCTCCACGTCGACGGGGACGACGAGCGTGCCCTCGCGCGCGACGAGCACCCAGCCGTCGTAATCCGCGCCCTCGTCGTGAGGGGACTCTTTGACGGTCTCGCGCTTGCCCTCGCGATCGAAGATGCCGAGCGGCGCCGCGACGCGCGCTGCGTGCACGGCCTCGACGCGGAAATCCACCCAGCCCTCGTGGAAGAGCGCCTCCTCGAGCATCGCGCGCACGTCGGGTCCGAGGACCTCTTCGTAGCTCGCGAGCAGATCCTCCGGCGTCGGGTGGCGAAACCTCGCGCGACGCGCGTAGCGTCCGATCGCGCGCGCGCCGAGCTCCTTGCCGTAGACGCGATCGATGGTCGTGAAGATCGTGCCCGTGCGTCCGTAGACGAGCGCGCCGTAGTGCGCGCCCGAGGGAAATGCGTACGCGGGCTGCGCGACGGGCGCGTCGTGGACGCGCGCGCCGACCCACGACGCGTGCAGCGCCGCGTCGTCGACCTCGAGCCCGAGCGCGTGCACCACGTTGCCCGGTCCGAGCCACGCGCGGAGGCCCTCGCCCTCGGCGTACGTGTTCATTCCTTCGTCGAGGAACGGCCACGTCACCTCGTCGGACGCGAGCAGGCCATAGAACCACTGGTGACCGAACTCGTGGATCGTGACGAGCTCGATCGCGTCGAGCCCGGGCGGCCCGTACCAAGGTCCGCCCGTCGTGATGAGCGTCGGGTACTCCATGCCGCCCGCTTCGTCGGCGCCCTCGGGCGGGTGGACGAGCGTCAGCACCTCGTAGGGATATTTCCCGTAGCGCTTTCCGTAGTGCGGCATCGCGAAGCGAATCGTCGCGAGCTCGCGCTCGGCGGCGTATCCGAAGCCGCGCGGAAAGAGCACGCGGACCTGCACGCCGTCGATCGTCTCGCGCCGCTCCTGGAATTGATCGAACGCGGTCCACGCGAAGTCGTGCACGTCCTTCTGAACGTGATGCTCCGTGTGGAGCTCGCCGTCGTCGTGCGAGTCGACGAGCGGGCCCGTCGCACCGAGCGTGAAATTCTTCGGCGCCTTGAGCGTGACGTCGTACGTGCCAAAGTCCGAATAGAACTCGGCGTAGTGATGGAAGGGGAAATGCGCCCAGCGGCCGTCGGGCTCGAGGCGCGCGAGCTTTGGGAACCACTGCCCGATCATGTGAAACGAGCCGTAGTAGCCCGTGCGCTCGACGACGGCCGGTAGCTTGTCGTCCCACGTCACGTCGAACGTAACGCTCCCGCCGGGCGGAATTTCGCGCGGCAACGGCACGCGCGCGTCGGTCTCGTCGGGATCGCCCGGGCGACCGCCGGTCTTGTCCGCGCTCGGCCACAGATCGACTCCATCGAGCGCGAATTTGCGCACGTCGATCGTCCCCCAGTCCGACACGCTGCTCCCGCCGCGTCCTCCGGACGCGGGCTCGCGCATGAACGTCGACTGCTCGTTCTTGAAGGCGTTCAAGTAGAGGTGGAGCCACACCTCCTTCACGGGCGTCTCGCTCGTGTTGCGCCACGTGATCGTGCCGTCGCCGTGGACTGTGTGCGCCTTCGGGTCGAGCTCCGCGGTGAGCGTGTAGTCGACGACGTCCTCGGCGTGCTGCGCCAAGGTCGCGTCGTCGTCGTATTTCGCTCCCGGGTCGACGGGACGCTCGTCGCCGAGGGACGGCGTCGTGAGCGCGAGGGCCGCGACGAGCACGTGGAGGAGTCGCGCGCGCACGGGGCTCACTCCGCCGCTGCGTCGCTCGCGTCGCTCGCGTCTTCGCTCGCGTCGGACGTGGCGTCGGTCACGGCGTCCGAAGGAGAGTCAACCGGGGCGTCCTTCGCCGCGTCCTTCTTTCCAGCTTCGGCCTTCACGTCGGGGCCCGCGTCGATCTGCACGCACCCCGTGTCGATGCAGCTGTCATCGCACGCGCCGAGCGTCATCGATAGCGCGACGAACGCGCTCGAGACCACGATCACGCAAACGGCGAGGCGCCTCATCCGCGCGGAGGTTAGCACGGAGCCTCGCTCTCAAAAGAGCGTGAGCTGCTTGGGGCCTGCGCGCGGCACGAGCGCCTCGTTCGGGCCCATGAGCATGCCGGGCGCGCCCTCTTTGCGCTGCTCGGGCGCCTCGAACCCGAGGCGCCGCGACGTCGCCTCGAACAACAGCCCGATGGCCTCGGCGTAAGGCCCCGAGCCGCGCCCGCGCACGCCGAAGGTCGAGTCGTACAACTTGCCCGTCGCGTGCGATTGCCGCACGTGGGAAAGGACGCGGTCGGCCTTGTCCGGGAGCGAGGCGCGGAGGCGCGACTCGAACACGTCCTTCACGTGCCCCGGGAGGCGAAGCAGCGTGTAGCCCGCGAACGAGGCGCCTGCCGAGCGCGCGGCCTCGAGCACCGACGGCATGTCCTCGTCGTTCAGCCCGGGGATGAGCGGCGCGACGCTCACGCCGACGCGAACGCCCGCCGCCGCAAGGCGCTCGATGACGCGAAGGCGTCGCGCGGGCGTCGTGACGTACGGCTCGAGCGCGCGCGCGTGGTCCTCGCGCAAGAAGGGCAGGCTGATCGCGATCGTGCAGTGCGCGACACGAGAGAGCGCGACGAGCACGTCGATGTCCCGTTCGACGAGCGGCGACTTCGTGATGACGTGCACGGGATTCTTGTAATCTACACAGACCTGGAGGCACCCGCGCGTGAGCGCGTAGCGGTTCTCGAGCGGCTGGTAGCAATCGGTCACGCCCGAGAACATGAGGAGGTCTCCCCGCCAGCTCTTGGCCGAGAGGGCCTTGCGCAGCAGCGCGGGCGCGTCCTTCTTCACGACGATCTTCCGCTCGAAATCGGTGCCGGCGCCGAAGCTCAGGTACTCGTGCGTCGGCCGCGCGAAGCAGTTGTGGCTGACGACGCCGTTGGCGATGAAGTCGCCCGTCCCCGTCGTGATGTCGAACATCGGCGTCGTGACGCCGAGCGACTCGATCGCGACGACGTTGAGCCGCGGCGGCGCCTTCACGGCCCGATCTTCGAGGTCCCACTTTCGCGCGATCGCCGGCGCGGTGAGGTGCGCGAAGCGAAGGTGCTCGCGGAGCCCGCCGCGGAGGTGCACGCGCCCGTCCTTCTCGACGACCGCGTCGAAGCGGTGCGCGCGGCAAGCGTCCACGATCGCGCGGATCGCGTTCGGATCCGCGCTCGCGAGGCGAAGGACGCCCTCGCCGAACGACCCGTCCGCGTCGAAGGTGCCCGCGAGAAGTCCTCGTTGCCACTCGGCGCTCGGCGCGCTCGGCCACGCGCAGAGCGCATCGACGCTCTCGAACGCGTCGACCGACCGCGCACCGTGCGCTCGCGCGAGCACGAGCTCCGCCATGAACTGCCGCACGCGCTGCACCGGGGGCAGATCCACGAGCGCGCGCGCGCCCCCGCGGACCACGCCGCACACGTAGCCGCGTTTGTACTCGGCGCTCTCCGCGGGCCGGCCCGTGAACGCGCCTCGTTCCGATCAAGCGATTGCCGACGGTGAGGTGAGGCCTGCGCGAGGCTCCTTGGCGCGCGCCGGTGACCCACTTCCATCCGCGCTCGGTGAGGAAGCGGTGATCGCCGCTCGCGACGAGCGTCGTTCCGTCCGCGAGCACGACGCGGTACGCGGGCTTCATCGTGCTCCAGTGCGCGAGGACCCGCGTGCGCACGTAGCGGCGGTAGCGACCGCGCCGCTCCGTTCCGTAGATGGAGTCGCCTATGCGCAGATCACGGAGCGCGCGCGTCGTCGCGTCGCCCATGAGGATCGGCGTGTCGCCGTCGAGGCAGTAGGCGCAGCCGTGAAAGCACCCGCGGTACGGGTTCACGCTGAACGAGAAGCCGACGTCGGGGCTGTCGTTCTTCGCGAGCACCGAGCCGGTCTTGTCGAAATAGACCTCGAGCTCCGCGCGCGGGTGCTCCTCGTCTTCGAGGTAGACGACCTCCGTCTCGGAGAAACGGTTCGCGGGATTTTGGACCGTGAGCCTCTTCACTCAAGAGACTGTACACGTGTTCAGTATCTCAGTCAGCTTCGTTTTTCTTCGCCACCCCGTTCGAGGGGGTGGATCCGCGCCGCGTGAGGGGCACGCCGTACTCGTGGAGCTTGTACTGGACCTTCCGCACGCTGATATCGAGCATCGCGGCCGCGCGGGCCGTGCTGCCCGAGGCGGCTTTCATGGCGCCGAGAATCGCCTCGCGCTCGATCGTCGCGAGCGTCGAGCTGCGAAAACCCTCGACGGCGCGCTGGTTCGCGAACGTCGTCCGAGCGCGTTCGGCGAGCTCGCTGACGAGCTGAGGGTCGGCCGTGGTCACGAATTGGGCGCCAGCTCGGTACGCCGCCCCCGTCGACTCGAGTGTGTCGCAGATCGCGACGATGACGGATCCATTTGGAAATTCAGGTAAATTCCCGCGCGCGTGGACGACGATGACGTCGTCCACCCCGTCGTGGACCTCGTGTCCCCGCTCGCGCAGGCCGTTGCGTACTGCGTCCGGAATCGAGCCCAGAACTCCGATGGAAGTGGTCATCACTCCATACGATGCTCGTTCAGTGCGGCAAATCGCGCACTCAGCGTTTCCGTTGCGGCTACGCCTCTTGCCCAAACGTAAAGGTGAGCTTTCCGTCCTTCTCGGAGACCGAGACCTTGCCGCCGTGCTCGAGGCGGCCGAAGAGCAGCTCGTCGCCGAGCGGCTTCTTCACTTCCTCCTGGACGACGCGGGCGAGGGGACGCGCGCCGAAGTCCGGGTCGTAGCCCTTGTCGGCGAGGTGAGCGCGGGCCTTGTCGTCGATGGCGATCTCGACCTTGCGATCCGCGAGCTGGGCCTCGAGCTCCTTGATGTACTTGTCGACGATGCTGCCCATCGTCTGCTTCGAGAGCGCGTTGAACGCGATGCGCGCGTCGAGGCGGTTTCGGAACTCGGGGCTGAACATCAGCTTGAGCTCGCGGTCGGCGTCGGCGGTGCCGCGCTCGCTCCCGAAGCCGACCGAGCGCCGCGCGAGATCGCGCGCGCCGACGTTGCTCGTCATGAGGAGGATGACGTGACGGAAGTCGGCGCTCTTGCCGTTGTTGTCGGTCAAGCGGCCGTGGTCCATCACCTGGAGGAGGATGTTGAAGACGTCGGGGTGCGCCTTCTCGATCTCGTCGAGCAAGAGCACCGCGTGTGGCGTCTTCGTGACCGCGTCCGTGAGCAGGCCGCCTTGATCGAACCCGACGTACCCGGGTGGCGCGCCGATGAGCCGCGAGACCGAGTGCCGCTCCATGTACTCGCTCATGTCGAAGCGGAGAAACTGCACGCCGAGGATGCGCGCGAGCTGCTTGGCCACCTCGGTCTTGCCGACGCCGGTCGGGCCCGTGAGCAAGAACGCGCCGATCGGCTTCTCGGGGCTTCGTAGGCCCGCGCGCGAGAGCTTGATCGCGGACGCGAGCTGATCGATCGCCTCTTCCTGACCGAAGACGACGCCCTTGAGGTCTTGGTCGAGCGTCTTGAGCTTTGCCTTGTCGTCGCTCTGCACGGTGCGCGGAGGGATCTGCGCCATGCGCGCGAGCACGGTCTCGACGTCCGAGACCGTGACCTTCGGCCGCTCGCCGTCGTTGTGCTCGTGGCCCGCGAGCTTCACGGCCGCGCCGGACTCGTCCATCAAATCGATCGCTTTGTCCGGCAAGCGCCGATCGTGGAGGTATTTCGCGGCCAAGGACGCGGCTTGCTCGACCGCTTCGTCGACGTACGTGACCTCGTGAAAGGCTTCGTACTTCGGCTGGAGACCCTTGAGGATTTGCTTGGCCTCCTCGACGGACGGCTCGAGCACCTCGACGCGCTGGAAGCGGCGGGCGAGCGCGCGATCTTTTTCGACGTGCGAGCGGTACTCCTCGAACGTGGTCGAGCCGATGCAGCGGAGGTTGCCCGACGCGAGCGCGGGCTTGAGGAGGTTCGACGCGTCCATCGAGCCGCCGCTCGTCGCGCCGGCGCCGACGATCGTGTGGATCTCGTCGATGAAGAGGATGGCCTTCGGGATCTCCTTGAGCGCCTTGAGCACGCCCTTGAGGCGCTCCTCGAAGTCGCCGCGGTAGCGCGTGCCCGCGAGGAGCGCGCCCATGTCGAGCGAGTAGACCTGCGAGCCCTCGAGCGCCTTCGGGACGCGACCTTCGTGGATCGCGAGCGCGAGGCCGTCGACGATCGCCGTCTTGCCGACGCCCGAGTCGCCGACGAGCACGGGGTTGTTCTTCTTTCGGCGCGCGAGGATCTGGATGATGCGCGAGATCTCGCGCTGCCGGCCGACGAGCGGATCGATGCGGCCCTCGGCCGCCTCTTTGTTGAGGAGGACCGTGAACGACTCGAGCGGGTTCTTCGCGCCTTCGCCGGTCGCGTCGACCTTGCGGACCTCGCCGTTGACGTCTTCGCCCGCGTCCTCGCTCTCGAGCTTGCTCGTGCCGTGCGAGATGTACGAGACGACGTCGAGGCGCGTGACGCCCATCGACTCGAGCGCAGAGACCGCGAACGAGTCGCGCCTCGGAGAACATCGCGACGAGGACGTTCGCGCCCTTGACCTCTTCCTTGCCGCTCGACTGCACGTGCATCGCGGCGCGACGGATCGCGCGGTTCACGCCGAGCGACGCGGTGGGCATCACCTCGGCGCCTTCCTCGAGCGCTTCCATCTCGTCGAGGAACCCCTCGAGCTTCTTCTTCAGCGACTTCACGTCGCCGCCGGCGTGACGGACGATGTCCGCGGTCGCGTCGTCGAAGAGCAGCGCGTAGAGCAGGTGCTCGATCGTCACGTACTCGTGACGGCGCCGCGCGGCTTCGTTGGTCGCGACGGAGAGGGCGATTTCGACTTCGGGGCTGATGCGCATTTATTCGGACTCCGGCTCGGCCGTGACGAGAAGCGGCATCCCGTGGTCGCGCGCGAACTCGGTCACCTTCTGGCACTTCGTCTCGGCGACGTCCTTCGTGTACACGCCGGCGATGCCGCTGCCTTTCTTGTGGATCGGTGAGCATGATGTAGGTCGCCTCGGTCTCGCTCTTGTGGAAGAACTGCATGAGCGCGATCACGACGAACTCCATGGTCGTGTAGTCGTCGTTGTGGAAGATGACCTTGTAACGCCGCGGAACGACCTGTTTCGGACGAACCTTGACGTCGACCTCTTCCGAGATCCCGCCTCCCGGGCCGCCCGATGGTGGGAGTCTCGGGCTTCTTCTCGTTCGGCATGCCTTGACCAGCGACCAGCTTGGACAGTCGGCGTCACCTTTGCAAGGGGCGAGAAAGCTTCCAGCCCAAGGGACTAGGCGCTAGCATGATCGGTAGCGCATGCAGCTCGGGGAGAACGTCGTCGTCGCGGGGAAATTCCGCCTGAATCGGTTGCTCGGGCGCGGGGGCATGGGCTCGGTGTGGCAGGCCACGCACCTCGCGCTCGACATCCCGTGCGCGGTGAAGTTCATCGAGGGCGACTTCGCCGCCGTGCCGGAGATGCAGGCGCGCTTCAAGCGCGAGGCGAAGGCCGCGGCCGCGCTCCGCAGCCCGCACGTCGTCCAGATCCTCGACCACGACATCTGGGATGGGATGCCGTACATCGCGATGGAGCTGCTCGACGGCGAGGAGCTGTCGAAGCGCATCGCGACGATGGGCACGCTCTCGCCAGCCGAGACGGTCGCGATCATCGGCCAGGTGTGCCGCGCGCTCGGCAAGGCGCACCAGCAGGGCATCATCCACCGCGATCTCAAGCCGGACAATTTGTTCCTCGTCCACGACGACGACCGCGACATCGTGAAGATCCTCGATTTCGGGATCGCGAAGAGCAAGAACCCGAACCTCGACATCGGCGGCGGCACGAAGACCGGCGCGATGCTCGGGACGCCGTATTACATGAGCCCCGAGCAAGCGCAGGGGAACAAGGCGATCGACGGCCGCTCGGATCTCTGGGCGCTCGGCGTCATCGCGTACGAGTGCCTCACGGGGACGCGGCCGTTCGAGAGCGAGTCGCTCGGCGATCTGCTCATGCAGATCATGGTGAAGCCGCTGCCGATGCCGACGCAGTCGCGGCCGAACCTGCCGGAGCCGATCGACGCGTGGTTCGCGAAGGCGTGCGCGCGCGATCCGAACGATCGCTTTCGACGGCGAAGGAGCTCTCCGACGCGCTCGCGGTCGCGCTGAACACGGGCGCGGCGACCGAGGTGATGTCGGCTCGCGAGAAGAACGCGGTGATCGCGCGCGGCGCGACGCTCCCGCTCAACACCCCGAATCCGCTCAACACGCCGAACCCTGCGATGCCGCCATGCAGCGCAGACCGGGCCGGGGGCGACGCCGCCGCCGTTCGTGCAATCGTCAGATCGGGACGCCGCCGAAGAAGTCGATGATGCGCGCTCATCGGCGCCGCGGCGATCGTGGGCGTTGCTCGCGATCGGCGGGATCGTGTTCGCGGTGACGCGCAACCACGACGACGGTAAGGCTCAAGCGGGTGGGGGAACGACGAGATGCACGAGCACGGCGACCGCGACGAGCACGGCGACGAGCGACGACGACGGCTACGGCAGCGACGGCCACGGCCACGGCGACCGCGACCGCGACGGCGACCGCCGACCACGACGGCGACCGCGACAGCGACGACCACGGCCGTCGCGACGAATACCGCGAGGCCCATCGACCACGGCCGGCATGGTGACCGCGAGACCGACGGCGACGACCAGACCGACGGGGACCGCGAAACCCGCAGGAACCGATCTCGGTTTTTGAGTGCGGCTCGCGCGCAACATCGTCGCGCTGCCTGATTCCAGCGCTCCGGCGCGATTTCGTGGTCGAGCGCTGCGAGGTCGAGCCGGTCGCACGAGCTCGCGCGCGCGCTCGACGCGCTGGCGCTCGACGCCGAGCAGGGAAACGAGATCGCCAAGGAGGCGCTCGTCGCGATCGTCGACGCGATGAACGATCCGCGCGCGCAGACCGCGATTCAGCGGCTTACGCGAAGAGGCCGCGGGCGAAGGGCCTGGTGACGCTCGAGCGGCTGCTTCGCCGGCCCGTTCATCCGTCGCACGCGCCAGGCCCGCGCTCGCAGCGGCCGCCGGACTACGGCTACGGCCGCCCGCTCACGCTCGGCGAGCGGAAGTCGCTCGCGAAGAAGACCGATCGGCATTTGCTCGAGCGCTTGCTCGGCGATCCGCACCCGGACGTGATCCGCTTCGTCCTCCGCAACCCGCGCCTCACCGAGGACGACGTGGTGCGCTTCGTCGCGCGCACGCCGGGTCGCCCGGAGCTGATCACCGAGGTCGCGCGCTCGCCGAAATGGGCGCACCGCCCGCGCGTGCGGCTCTCGATCGTGCTGAACCCGCTCTCGCCGACGGAGCTCACGATCCCGATGGCGGGCCTCCTCTTGCGACACGAGCTGAAGCTCGTCGTCGAGGCGACGAACGTCTCGCCCGTCGTGCGCGCTGCGTGCCTCGAGCACCTCGCGCGGAAGTATCCGCACGACGAAGGCGAAACGCCGACGTCCACTGAGGGCGGGCGCGACGCTCTACTCTTCGTCGTCGAAGTCGTATCATCCCGAGCGCGTTCGCGAAGATCGTCGTGCTGCACGTGGGGCAGAGCGGGACCTCTTCGCGGCGGACCTCGCCGCCGCGCGACCAGAGGTAGACGCCCGCGCCTTGTTGCTCTTCGTCGACGCCGTCGAGCGGCGCGGAGCACACGTCGCAACGTCGCGCGTTCGCCTCCGCGAAGAGGAGCTCGTGGGTCGCCGTCGCGAAGCGCGGCTTCGTCGCGGGCTCCTGATGCTCGACGCCCACGGATTCGCGCTGCACGTTCGGCTCGCGCACAGAAACCGTCGCCCTGCCCATCGACGACGAACATACCATCGGCGCGTCATCGCCGGAACCGATAACAATCACGTTGCGCGGCGATCACCACGCGCACCGCGCGCGGCAAACGCTTGAGCCACGGCACGCGCAGGTACGTGACGCCGTACGCGAGGGCCGAAGCCCAACCGCACGCCGCGACGCATCGAAAGAGACCGGTCGTCCCAGCGCCGAGCGCGGTGACCGCGACGATGCAGAGCGGGACCTGCAGCAAGAGCACGACCGCGGAGTCGACCACGAGCGTCACGCGCGTCGCGCCCGCGCCGGTCATCGCGTTGCCGAGCACGACACCGAGCCCAAGGCCGAGGTAGCTCGGCGCGACCGCCGAGAGGTAGGTCATCGCGATCCGCACGGGCACGTCGTCGTCGTCGAAGAGGCGCAAGACGCGCTCGCCGAACGCGAAGAGCGCGAGCACGAGCGCGACGTTCGTGATCGCGTCGTAGCCCGCCGTCACCCACCCGCTGCGCTTCGCGCGACGGCAGCTGGCGCGCGCCGAGGTTCTGCCCGACGAACGTCTGCGCGGCGCGAGCCCCAACCCATCGCGACGAAGATCGCCATCGTGTCGAGCCGGAAGACGAGGCCCATCGCGGTCGTCGCGCTCTGATCGGTCTGCGTCGTGAAGTAGCGCGCGACGAGCGAGTTCACGAAGAGGCCCGCGGCGATGCGAAGGACGAACTGCGCGCTCGTCGGCCACGCGAGCGCGGCGATGCGCTTCATCTCGACGAGATCGGGCGCGGGTCTCTCGGCGGGGAGCCCGACGCCGAAGCGGCGCACGCCGACGAGCACGACCGGAACGAGCACGAGCGCGCGCGCGACGATCGTGGCCCACGCGGCGCCGAGCATTCCCATGCGCGGCACGCCGAGCGCGCGCGCGACCGGCGCCATCACGTCGAACGGCGCGGGCGCGGGCCCCGGCCCGAAGATGAGGAGGAGCGCGAGCAAGAGGTTGATCACGTTGCCCGCGACGAGCAGCGACGCGGGCACCTTCGCCGAGCCGAGCGCGCGCTGAATGCTCGTGAGGTGCAAGAGGAAGAACATCGTGAAGCTGCCCGTCACGATGACGCGCAGGTAGCGAACGCCGAGATCGGCGACCTCGCCCTTCGCGCCGATGACGTCGCGCATGATCGGCCCGGCGAGCGCGAGACCGAGGAACGCGAAGACCGCGCCGAGCGCGGCGACCATGAGCGTCGACTGCCACGCCGCGTGGCGCATCCCCGCCGCGTCCTTGGCGCCGTGACGCTGCGACACGAGCGACGCGGCCGCCGGTCGAGATGCCGTAGCTCACGATCGTGCCGATCGCGGCGATCTGGTCGCAGATCCGAGCGCGCCGAGCGCGGGCCCGACCTCCGCCTCGCGGCATCTGCGCCGAGCGAGGTACGCGTCGACGAGGTTGAACGTCGTCTGGAGCGCCATGCCGAGCGCGAGCGGCGTCCCGAACCGGGCGATCTCCCAGCCCAGAGGGCCCGCGCAAGATGCGCTTCGGTGAGCACTGCACGACACCGTGATAGCATGAAGTGAATGTCCGCTGATCCCGCAACTTGGACCTCCGCCCGCGGAACAAGGTAGAAACAAGCAGCCGTGAGCCGCGACTTCGACAAGCCCTCCCGACGCGACATGCTCAAGCGATTGGGCGCGGCGACCGGGGTCGTCGCGGGCAGCGCCGCGCTCGGTCGCGCCATCTGGGACAAGGGCGGTTTCGGGCTCGAAACGGGTCAAGGCGCGCGACAGGTCCGCGATTTCCGCGACCTGAGCCTTCGCAAGGACGTGCAGTTCGCCGAGCTCGCCGTCGCCAAGGGCGGTCCGGAGGGGACGACGCCGACGCCCGAAGAGCTCGTCACCCGCGCCCTCGGCGGCGCTCGGCGGGATGAAGCGTTTCATCGCGCGACACGACGTCGTCGTCGTCAAGCCGAACATCGGCTGGGATCGCATGCCGATCCACGCGGCGAACACGAACCCCGACGTCGTCGCCGCGGTCGTCCAGGCCGCGTACGACGCGGGCGCGAAGCGCGTCGTCGTCGCCGACGGCTCGTGCAACGATCCGAACCGCTGCTTTCAGCGCTCGGGCATCTGGAACAAGGCCTACGCGGCCGGCGCCGAGGTCGTGCTCCCCGCGGAGCACCGCTACCGCACGATGCGCCTGCAAGGCGACGT
Source organism: uncultured delta proteobacterium (assembly GCA_963839305.1). GTDB lineage: Bacteria > Myxococcota_A > Polyangia > Polyangiales > Polyangiaceae > DASXHD01. The sequence goes on along the minus strand of CAWIUL010000010.1, from coordinate 1,464,921 downwards.
GCTCGACGAGTGGCCGATCTTCACGACGCTCGTCGACGCCGACAAGGTCATCAACGTGCCGGTCGCGAAGCACCACAACCTCGCGAAGTTCACGGCGGCGATGAAGAACTGGTACGGCGTCCTCGGCGGCCGCAGAAATCGCCTGCACCAGAACATCGACACGTCGATCGCCGATCTCGCGACGTTCATGCGCCCGTCGCTCACGATCATCGACGCGACGCGCGTGCTCGTTCGCAACGGCCCGCAAGGCGGCAACATCGACGACACGCGCGAGATGCACACCGTGATCGCCTCGGTCGATCAGGTCGCCGCCGACGCGTACGCGTGCACGCTCATCGGCCAGCACCGCGACAACCTCGCGTACCTCAAGATGGCGCACGAGCGCGGCATCGGGAACATGTACTGGGAGAACCTCCGGATGAAGGAGGTCTGATGTCGGACAGCCGCCGAGCCGAACCCGCACAGCGGGGACCGAGCCCGATCCCGAGAGGATCGCGAACGTGCGGGGGACAGGGGGGCAAGCCCCCGCTCGACGTGGCCGGGCGCGCTCGACGCGCGAAGTGAGCGCGCTCCGGCGGCGAGAAGCGACCGCTTCGGAAAACGAATGCGCCGCAACCTCGACCACGCACGGGCCAGACCTCGTCGCGACCTCGCTCAAGATCTTCGATCCCGAAGCTTCCCGGCTCCGGGATCCCCGCGCGCAAGGGCATCCGCGTGCTCAAGTGGGTGCGGCGCGTGTCGCAGGTCGGCTTCTTCGCGCTCTTCATGTACTTCCTCTTCCAGACCGGCGTTCCGCGGCTCGTTCGCCGCGAGCGCGGATCAAGCGGTGCGCCTGCCGCTTCCGGTCGAGGCGTTCCTGCTCGCCGATCCGTTCGTCTCCACGATGACGGCGCTCTCGACGCACACGGTCTACCGCGGGCCTCCTGTGGAGCGTCGGGCTCCTCGCGCTCACGCTCGTCTTCGGTCGCGTCTTCTGCGGTTGGATCTGCCCGTTCGGCACGCTCCACCATTTCTTCGGGTGGCTCCTTCCGTCGACGCAAGGGGCGCGGCGCCGCGCGCGTCGAGGCGAACAAGACGCACGGCTACCAGCGCGCGAAGTACTACCTCCTCTACGCGTTCTTGCTCGCGTCGATCGCGGGCAGCGCGATCGGCGGCATGTTCGATCCGATCTGCGTCGCGGTGCGCTCGATCGGCCTCGGCGTGATCCCCGCGACGCAGTACCTCACCGGCCGCGGCCTCGCCGGCGTGGAGACGCACGTCCCGTCGCACGCGCTCCAGAACGGCGCCGACCACACGCAGGACTTCCTCGCGCGCACCGTCTGGCAGGCGCACCAGTCGTACTTCCATCAAACGTGGTTGATCCTCTTCTTGTTCGTCGGGAGTCCTCTTCCTCAATCGCTTCATCCCGCGATTCTGGTGCCGCGTTCTTTGCCCGCTCGGCGCGTTTTTGGGCGTGTTCTCGCGATTCGCGCTCTTCGGAATGGAGAAAGACCACGCGAAATGCACCGATTGCAACTTGTGCTTGGTGCATTGTCAGGGCGCTGACTCGCCGCAAGGCGGCGTGAAGTGGCGGCAGGACGAGTGCCACATGTGCCTCAACTGCGAGAACGCCTGCCCCGAGGACGTCATCAAGTTCCGCTTCTTGCCGAACCGCAAGAGCGCCATCGTGAAGCCCGACACCGACCGCCGCACGGGCCTCGCCGCGGCGGGCGCGGGCGCGCTGTTCCTCCCCGTCGCGCGCGTCGCCGACGCGCTCGACGTCAACTACCACTCGAAGGTGATCCGCCCGCCTGGCGCGGTCGAGGAGCGCGCAGTTCCTCGAGCGCTGCATCCGCTGCGCCGAGTGCATGAAGGTGTGCCCGAACAACGCGCTCCACCCCGCGTTCTTCGAGGCGGGCATCGAGGGCATCTGGACGCCGATCCTCATCGCGCGCATCGGCTACTGCGAGCACTCGTGCGTGCTCTGCGGCCAGGTGTGCCCGACCGGCGCGATCCAGAAGATCACCGAGAAGGAGAAGCTCGGCATCGGCCAGCCGCCGGTGAAGATCGGCACCGCGTTCTACGATCACGGTCGCTGCCTCCCGTGGGCGATGCAGACGCCGTGCATCGTGTGCGAAGAGTTCTGCCCGACGTCGCCGAAGGCGATCTGGGTCGAAGAGGTCGAGGCGCCCGTCCGCGAGCAGACAGCCCGGCCCGAACGGCGAGCCGCCCGCGATGAAGACGGTGAAGCTCCAGCGCCCGCACGTCGACCCCGCGCTCTGCATCGGCTGCGGCGCGTGCGAGAAGGTCTGCCCGGTGCAGGACCAGCCCGCCGTCTACATCACGAGCGTCGGCGAGTCACGCAGCAAGACCAACGTGATCCTGCTTGAGAACACGAAATACTCTTGAGGTCCTGACGTTCCTCGTCGCCTCGTGCTTGACGCGCGAGGCGATCGCCGGTCCCGAGACGGCGCTCCGCGAGTTCGCGGGCGGCCAGGTGAAGAAGGGCGTGCGCACGATCGGCATGGGCGGCGACGGCGCGACCACCGGCAACTACGCGCTCGTGATGAACGACGCGGGCACCGCGCTCTTCGACGAGGGCCTCGTTCGCTTCCTCGACACGGGGAACTTCTTCACGTTCAGCGCCGTCGGCTTCACGACGCCGCACTTCTGGAACGGCGCGGCGTTCTACGTGATCGCGCTCGGCCAGAGCGGCACCGGCATTCGAACGTGGACGACGACGCCGCCCAACGCGATGCACCCCGCGTCGATCGGAAACGTCGCCGACACCTCGGTGTTCGTGAAATTCGCGAAGCCGCTCTCGAAGGAGTGGAGCATCGGCTTCATGGGCGCGTACGAGGTCTCGCAAGCGACGCTCGTGCCGATCGACGGGAGCGCGCCTATCGACTACCGGACGACGTGGCTCCCGTCGGTGGGCGCCGGTCTGCACTGGCACCCTTCGAAGAGCTTTCAAGCCGGGATTCGCGTCATCCTGAACCACGACATCGAGACGCGCTCGAGCGCGGGGCAGGCGACGTCGGGTCTCTTGCGGTCGTACGAGTATCGACTCGGCGTCGCGTACGCGCCGTGGAAATGGACGCTCCTCGACGCCGGCGTCGTCGTCCTCGATCGCTCCAACGAGGTCGAAGGGACGTCGTCCGTCGTCCCGAACCCGACCCTCGGAATCGAGCAGGTGCTCGTGCCGAAGCACGTCTGGGCTCGCGTCGGTCTCGACGAGACGACGTGGACGACCGGCATGAGCGTCGCCTTGCCCTTCTTCAAGATCGATCTCGCGTACCTCTACAACCTCGCGCAGGCGCGCACGAACGACACGTTCGGAAAGCGGAACGTGAGCTTCATCGGCACGCTCAACTTCGACTACGAGCGACTCTTCGCGAAATGAGCGATGAAGCCGCGCTTCGCCGCCGCCGCGCTGGCGATCCTCCTCGCGGCGCCGCGCGCGCGCGCGTATCGCCCGTCTTGGGGCTCGACACGCCACCTCCGCCGCGCTTCATCGACGGCGGCATCTTCCTCAAGCACGTCCTTCGCGAAGGGACTCTTCAAGGCAAGAGCGGCATCTCGCTCGCAGGAGAGCCCGAGCGAGCGCATTAGCCCGTCTCGGAGCTCTTCGATCGACCGCCACGGAGACCACGCCGTGCCTTCGTGTCTCGTCGGGTTCATCGTGCGCGCGAGCGAGCACGTCTCGTTCGACGCGGCGACGCGCATCGGTTGGCTGCTCGACGCGCCGTTGCTCGAGATCCGCGCCGGTCTGACGTTGTCGCTCTCCGTCGGTCGAAACTAGTGCACGGGCGGCGGCGGCTGGCCGCTGTCGTTCTGGATGCACGACGAGAGATCGAACAGCAAGAACTCGAGCGCCTTCTCTTGCGGCGTGAGCGCGGCGTTGTTGCAGTTGCCCGGGAACGTGCCGCCGGGCGTGTCGCCGGCCGCGACGTGGAGGTCCGAGAAGACGACCTTGCCGCACTGCTTGTCGGACGTGAGCCCGACGGGCGTGTTGAACGTGTAGTACTCGACGACGTTCGGATTTTGCCCGTAAACCCAGCGGATCGACATCGGATCCGTCGGCGGCTGCCCGTTGACGGCGCTGACGTCGTGGCGCGCTTGATCGATCGGGAACGTGCCGAGCGTCGTCGACCCGCCGACGTTGACCATCCACTGCGCGAACGCTTGTCCCTTCGGGAACGACTGATCGATGAACACCGGCCACTGATTAGACGGCGGGTTCGACGAGTGATTCCACGTCGCCGTCGTCGGCCAGAGCGAAGGCGGAGGGTTGCTCTCGATCCAGTAGTAGTGAAAGTGCGTCCCGAAGACGCGACCGCCAGCGTTCGAGTACGCCTCCATGTTCGGAAGCGACGTGCCGCCCTTGTTCTCCGGGTGGGTGCCGCCCTCGCATCCGAGGAGCACCATGTCGTACGGCATGAGGTTGGTCTGCGCCGTCCAGAACGAGGTGACGTTGGGCGAGCCGCCGGAGAGCGTCGAGCCGCCGACGCCCTGATAGAGGTTCACGCGTCCGCCGCTGCCCTTGTTGACGAACTGGGTCTTGTCGATGCCGATCTTCGGCAGCAGGCACTCGAGCGCGTCCGCGCCGCCGGTGGTGATCGCCATGTACGGAATGTCGTCGTCGGGCGAGTTCTCGCCCGGCTTCGTCGGCAGACGCGTCTGCGTCTTGTCGCCGATGGGGTTGTCCGCGCACTGCGTGATCGCAGGGATCGTGATGTGCCGGCGCCACTTGCCGATCTGGATGACGAGCGGCAGGTTCGTGTCGACCGGCACGTTGTCGAGCTTGAAGTGACCCGCCGTGTCCGTGAGCGTTGCGACGAGCGGATCGCCCGAGAGCGTCGAGCCGCACTGGTCGCACGTCGCGCCGTGCGTGATCGGAGAGAGCGGCGCGTTCGGAACGTAGACCGCGACGTTGTAGAGCGGGACCCTGTCTGCGGGATCGTAGACGGTGCCGCTGATGCTCGTCGTCCCACCGCCGCCGCAGCTCACCTGCTTGAGGCAAAGGTTGGTGCACGCCTTGCCGTCACCCGTGACGGTGCCGTCTTGGAAGGGATTGCAAAACGGTCCCGAGCACGCGCCGTCGCCGCCGGATCCGTCAGCGCCGCCGTCGAAGGTCGAGGAGTCGCCCCCGCACGCGCCTGCGAGACCCATCCCCGTGATGCCGAGCGCGAAAGCGAGATAACCAATCTTACGCATGCGTTCTCCTCAACGCGGCCCCGGCGGAGGCGGCTGTTTGCTGTCGTTTTGGATGCAAGACGACAAATCGAACAACAAGAACTCGAGCGCCTTCTCTTGAGGCGTGAGCCCACCCTGCTGCACGCAGTTCTGTGGGAACGTTCCCCCAGGAAGGTTACCAGAAGATACGTGGAGGTCTGAAAAGACGACCTTGCCGCACTGGTACACGGGACCGCCATCTGGTCCCGCGTCGGGCACGCCTCCCGGATAGACGGGCGTGTTGAACGAGTAGTACTCGACGAGCTTCGGGTTGCCCGACGTCGGATTGTTCGGGTTCGTGTACACCCAGCGGATCGACTCGGGATCGTTCGTCGGGAGTTGGTTCACCGCGTCGACGTCGTGTCGCGATTCGGCGACGGGGAACGTGCCGAGCGTCGTCGAGCCGCCGTTGTCGAGCATCCACTGCGCGAACGCTTGGCCCTTCGGGAAGGTCATGTCGATGAGCACGGGCCAGTTCGTCTGGTTCGTCGGGCTCGCCGTGTGGTTCCACGTGGCGGTGCCGGGCCACGGCGCCGGGCTGCTCTGGATCCAGTAGTAGTGATAGTGCGTACCGAACACGCGACCGCCGATGTTGGCGTAGTCCTGCATCGCGAGAAGCGCAGTCGAGGGCTTCTCGTTCGGGAACGTGCTGCCCTCGCACCCGAGCATGACCATGTCGTAGTTCGCGAGCGGCGCGGTGCCGCTCGCGCCGTTGTTCGCCCAGAAGCTCGTCGCCGAGGCCACGCCGCCGTTGAGCGTCGCGCCGCCGCTACCCTGATAGATCGTCACGCGACCCGCGCCGGCGAGGTTCGTGAACTGGCCGGGGTCGATGCCGATCTTGAGCGGCAAGCACTCGAGCGCGTCGGCGCCGCCGGTCGTGAGCGCGATGTACGGGATGTCGTCGTCGGGCGAGGTCTCGTTCGGCTTCGTCGCGAGCCGCGTCTTCGTCTTGTCGGTGATGGGGTTGTCGACGCACGCGGTGACCGTCGGGATCGTGATGCGGCGACGCCACTTTCCGATCTGCATGACGAGCGGCACGTTGCTGTCGACCGGGACGTTCTGGAGGACGAAGTGGCCCGCCGCGTCCGTCAGCGTCGACACGAGCGGATCGCCCGAGAGCGTCGCGCCGCACTGATCGCAAGTCGCGCCGTGCGTGAGCGGCGAGAGCGGCGCGTTCGGGACGTAGACCGCGACGTTGTACAGGGGGACTTGATCCGCCGGGTCGTACACGGTGCCGCTGACCGTCGTCGTGACCGGCCCGCCATCCGCGCCGTTCGGGCACGATACTTGTTTCAAACAGAGGTTGGTGCAGCTCTGGGCGCTGTCCGGCGTCGTGCCGTCGAAAGTACAGAACGGCCCAGTGCACCCATCACCCGAAGAACCCGTGTCGTTCAGCGTCGAATCGAGGTCATTGCTGCCGTCGTTTCCAGGTCCGCTGTCGAAGACCGTGCTGTCGTCACTGCCGCACGCAGTGAACATTGCAGTTGCCACACCCCCCAACGCCAAAGCCAACCAAGCGACGTTGCGCATTGAACCTCCTATGACCGCCTACGATGGAACTTTACATGGTGCCTGAAAAGTAGCCATCGGAATGCATGGGGTTTTCGCAAATGTGTAGTGCTCTCACGCGTGATGTAGGCCGCTCACCGGCACCTGGTCACGCAACGGACCAGACCTGATAAGTACATGGCGGTGACCGACACAATCCGTCGTGAAAAAGAGGCGACCTCTCGATTCCTTCGCGCGTGCCGCAGAGAGAGCGTGGATGCCACGCCCATTTGGTTGATGCGACAGGCGGGGCGTTACATGCCGGAGTACCGCGCGCTCCGCGCGAAGCACTCGATGCTCGATCTTTGCAAGAACCCGGAGCTCGCGTGCGCGGTGACGATGCAGCCGATGCAGCTCGGCGTCGACGCGGCGATCCTCTTCGCGGACATCTTGCTCCCGCTCGAGCCCATGGGCGCGCCGTTCGAGTTCGCGAAGGGCGAGGGGCCCGTCGTGCACGATCCCATCACGTCGCGCGCGCAGATCGACAAGCTCCGCGTGATCGACGCCGAGGACGGGCTCGGTTACGTGCTCGAGGCGATCAAGGCGATCCAGAAGGAGCTCAAAGGGCGCGTGCCGCTCATCGGGTTCGCGGGCGCGCCGTTCACGCTGGCGAGCTATTTGATCGAGGGCGGGAAGAGCACGCACTTCCTGAAGACGAAGAAGCTCATGTACGGCGATCCGGATTCGTGGAACGCGCTCATGGGCAAGCTCGCGGAGGTCGTGCGTCGTTACTTGCAAGCGCAGGTCGCGGCCGGCGCGGACTGCATCCAGCTCTTCGACTCGTGGGTGGGCCAGCTCTCGCCCGACGACTACCGCGACTACGTGCAGCCGCACGTGAAACACGTCCTTCAAGGGCTCACGGACGTGCCCGTGATTCATTTCGGGACGGGCACGCACTCGCTCCTCGAGCTCCAGCGCGACGCGGGCGGCGACGTGATCGGTCTCGACTGGCGCACGCCTCTCGCCGAAGGGTGGAAGCGCGTCGGTTACGATCGCGCCGTTCAGGGCAACCTCGATCCGACCGTGCTCTTCGCGCCGATCGACGTGGTGAAAAAACACGCCAAGCGCGTGCTCGACGCGGCGCGTGACGAGACCGGACCGAGGGCGGGGCACATCTTCAACCTCGGGCACGGCATCTTGCCGGAGACGCCCGTCGACACCGTGAAGGCGCTCGTCGATTTCGTGCACGAAGCGTCCGCGAAGAAATGACGCAGCCGAGGAACGAGGCCAGTGTCGGCGTGCTACGTGCACGCCGACCGCAAGCGGTCCTTCTCGTATCGCACGGGACCGTCGCGACCCTCGACGAGATCCCCGCGTTCTTGCGGAACGTGCGGCACGGGCGCGAGGCCCCAGACGAGCTCGTCGCGGAGCTCAGGCGGCGCTACGAGGCGATCGGCGGCTCGCCGCTCGACGCGATCAACGTGCGCCTCGCGCAGAAGCTCGAGGCGACGCTCGGCGTGCCGGTTCGACGTGCCTCACGCCTGTGGAAGCCCTACGTGAAGGACGTGGCCGCCGACCTCGACGTGGAACGGTTCGTCGTGATCCCGCTCGCGCAGCACTCGGCGCACGTCTATGGAGAAGCGGCGAAGCGCGAGCTCGCCGGTCGCGAGGTCGTCTTCGCGGAGAACTGGGGCCAGCGGCCGGAGCTGCTCGACGCGTTCGCGCGGCGCGCTGCGGCGAAGGCGTCGCCTGAGGCAAGCGACGCGGCGCTCGTTCTCACGGCGCACTCGCTCCCGAAGCGCGTGATCGCCGCGGGCGACGCGTACGAGCGCGAGGCGCGCGGCAGCGCCGAGGGCGTGCACGCGCGCTTGAAGGACGCCTACGCCGAGACGCGCGTCGCGTTCCAGAGCCAAGGGCCGGGGAGCGACGCGTCCGAGTGGCTCGGGCCGACGCTGCTCGAGACGATCGACGAGCTCGCGGGGCGCGTGAAGAAGGTCGTCTTCGCGCCGATTGGGTTTCTCGCGGACCACGTCGAGATCCTCTACGACCTCGACATCGAGGCGAAGGCGCTGGCCGAGGCGCGCGGGCTCGCGTACGCGCGGACCGAGTCGCTCGACGACGCGGACGATTTCGTCGCCGTGCTCGCGGGCATCGCGCGGGAGCTCATGTGAGCGCGCCTCGCGTCGTCGTCATCGGCGCCGGCATGTCCGGCCTCGCGTGCGCGTGGACGCTGCGGGATCGAGCGGACGTGATCGTCATCGAGGCGAGCGCGCGCGTCGGCGGAAACGTGATCACCGCGCGCGAGGGCGGCTTCGTGATGGACGCAGGGCCCGACGCGTGGGTCACGACGAAGCCCGACGCGACGGCGCTCGCGCGCGAGCTCGGCCTCGAAGGCGAGCTCATCGGGACGCGGCCCGAGTACAGACGCGTGTATGTTGCATGGAACGGCCGGCTGCATCCGATGCCCGAGGGCGTGGTGCTCGGCGTCCCGACACGCATCGCGCCGATGGTGACGACGCCGCTCTTTTCGCTCCTCGGCAAGGCACGCATGGGCCTCGAGCCGTTCGTCCCGCGGCGCGAGTGGACCGGCGACGAGGACGAGTCGATCGGCGACTTCGTCGAGCGTCGCCTCGGGCGCGAGGCGACCGATCGCCTCGCAGCGCCGCTTCTTGGCGGCATCTTCGCGGGCGACGCGAAGCGCCTGTCGATCCGCGCGGCCTTCCCGCAGTTCGTCGAGCAAGAGAAGAAATACGGCTCGCTCATCCGCGCGATGCGCGCGTCGCGTCGCAACGGCCACAAGCCGCAGCCGGGCGCGAAGGCCTCTCCCGGCGCGGGGAGCGCGTTCTTGTCGCTTCGCTCGGGCATGTCGCTCTTGCCCGAGACGCTCGTGAAGTCGCTCGACGTGCGCACGAGCACGCGCGCCGAGCGCATCGTGAAGAAGGGGAGCGGCTGGGAGGTCGCGACGTCATCGGGGGCGCTCGCGTGCGACGCGGTCGTGCTCGCGACGCCTCCTCCGGCGACCGCGGCGCTCCTCGGGCCGCTCGACGAAGAGGCCGCGCGCGTCGCGTCGGAGATCCGCTGCGGCTCGTCAGCCGCGGTGTTCCTCGGCTATCGCCGCGAGGACGTCGAGCACCCGCTCGACGCGACGGGCTTCGTGGTCCCGCGCAGCAGCGCGCAAAAGATCGTCGCGTGCACGTTCGTCACGAGCAAGTGGGAGAGCCGCGCGCCCGAAGGCCACGTGCTGCTCCGCGCGTTCGTCGGCGGCGCAGGCCGCGAAGAGACGCTCGACGCGAGCGACGACGCGCTCGTTACGACCGCGCGCGCGGAGCTCTCGAAGCTCATGGGCCGCCTCGGCGAGCCGGTGCTCACGCGCGTCTTCCGTCACGTCCGCGCGAGCCCGCAGCCCGAGGTCGGGCACCTCGCGAGGATGCGCGCTCTCTTCGCGCGGCTCGAGACCCTCCCGGGAGTGCAGCTCATCGGCAACGGCTACAACGGCACCGGCATCCCGGACTGCGTGAAGCAGGGGAAGGCAGCCGCGGAGAAGATCGCGAAGCGCTGACTCTCAGAACTCGGCGGGGTCCGTGTACGTCCCCATGGTCTCGCGGAGCACGTCGCAGATCTCCTGCTGCGTGCAGTAGGCCTTCGCGGCCTCGATGATCGGCGGCATCAGGTTCGCGCCCGAGGTCGACGCCTTGCGGACCGCGTCGAGCGTCGCCTTGACCTTCGCCGCGTCGCGCGAGGCCTTCACCTTCGCGAGGTTCTCGAGCTGCTGCTTCTGCACCGTCTCGTCGATGCGGAGCATCGGGATGTTCGCGTCGTGATCGGTCGCGTACTTGTTCACGCCGACCATCACGCGCTCGCCTTGCTCGAGCTGGCGCTGGAAGCGGTAGGCGCTCGCGGCGATCTCGCGCTGCGGGTAGCCCTTCTCGATCGCCGAGACCATGCCGCTCCATCTCGTCGATGCGGCGGATGTACGCGAGCGCCTCGGTCTCGATGCGGTTGGTCATCTCCTCGACGAAGTAGCTCCCGCCGAGCGGGTCGATCGTGCTCGCGACGCCGCTCTCCTCCGCGATGATCTGCTGCGTGCGGAGCGCGATCGTGACGGCCTCTTCGGTCGGCAGCGCGTACGTCTCGTCGAGCGAGTTCGTGTGGAGCGACTGCGTGCCGCCGAGCACCGCGGCGAGCGCCTGGAGCGCGACGCGCACGACGTTGTTGTACGGCTGCTGCGCGGTGAGCGAGACGCCCGCGGTCTGCGCGTGCGTGCGGAGCTTCATCGACTCGGCCTTCTTCGCGCCGAAGCGCTCCTTCATGAGGCGCGCCCAGATCCGACGAGCGGCGCGGAACTTCGCGATCTCCTCGAAGAAGTCGTTGTGCACGTCGAAGAAGAACGACAGGCGCGGCGCGAAATCGTCCACGTTCAAGCCGCGCTGCGAGGCACGACTCGACGTAGCCGATGCCGTCGGCGATCGTGAACGCGAGCTCCTGGGCGGCCGTCGCTCCGGCTTCGCGGATGTGGTAGCCGCTGATCGAGACGCGTGTTCCACTGCGGGACTTCCTTCGAGCAGAACTCGATCATGTCCGTGACGATGCGCATCGCCGGGACGCGGCGGGACGAGCCACGCGTGCTGCGCGATGAACTCCTTCAGGCAGTCGTTCTGCACGGTGCCGCCGATCTCCGTGCGCGGGATGCCGCGGACGTCGGCGAGCGCGACGTAGAACGCGAGGAGCACGATCGCCGGACCGTTGATGGTCATCGACGTCGTGACCTTGTCGAGCGGGATGCCGTCGAAGAGGACCTCCATGTCGCGCAGCGTGTCGACCGCGACGCCGCACATGCCGACCTCGCCGAGCGAGCGCGGCGAGTCGGAGTCGTAGCCCATGAGCGTCGGGAAATCGAAGGCGGTCGAGAGGCCGGTCTGGCCCTGCGCGAGCAGGTACTTGAAGCGCGCGTTCGTCTGCTCGGGCGTGCCGAAGCCCGCGAACATGCGCATCGTCCAGAGGCGGCTGCGGTACATCGTCGGCTGCACGCCGCGCGTGAACGGATACTCGCCGGGGAAGCCGAGATCGCGCAGGTAGTCGACATGCGCGTCGGCCGGCGTCACGAGATCGGGCACGTCGGCGTCGCTCCACGTCGAGAAGCGCTCGCGCCGCGAGGGCATCTTCGCCTCGGCCTTCGCGACCACGTGCTTCTTCCACGCTTCCTTCGCCGCGCGGATGACCGCGAGATCGCCGGGGAAGTCGCCGATGACCTCGTCTTTCGCGAGCGAGACGTCTTGCGCCATGTTTCAGAACATAGCGCCGGACACCTCGGGCGTCAGCTCTCGGCTTCGTCCGCCTTGGGCGTAGAGGCCTTGTTGCGCAGGAACAACATCACGACGTACGCGACCGCGAGGGCCACGACGCCGACGACGATGAGCCCGAGCTTGGCCTTCACCGCTTTGATCATCGCCTCCGGATCGTTGGCGTTGATCAGCTCCGGCGTGATCACCTGCGCGCCGTAGAACGAGAGGATCGTGCACCAGGTGCCGGCTCCGATGACCGTCGCCAGGCTGAAGCGACGGAAGGGCATCTTGAGGATGCCGGCGGGGATGGAGACGAGGTGCCGGACGACGGGCAAGAGGCGCGCGAAGAAGATCCCGCCCGCGCCGAAGCGCTGCACCCACGCCGTCGCCTGGTCGATCTTCGCCGGCTTGAGGAAGACGTATTTTCCCCAGCGCTTGATGATGGGCAGGCCGAGCCACTGGCTGGCCCAGTAGCTGACCGCCGACCCGAACAAGCTGCCCAACGTGCCGGCGGCGATCACGCCGCCCATGTTCAGTCGGCCCTGCGCGGCGAAGTACGCGGCCGGGGGCATGACGATCTCGCTCGGGACGGGGACGATGGAGCTCTCGAGCGCCATCAACAGAAAGACGCCGAGGTAGCCCCAGTTCTCGACCCAGGAGAACCAGACGTGGAGCAGGTGGTGCATCGGCGGGGTGAATATCGCCGATGTGGGGCGCGGTCCACTATTCTCGCGGCTTTTTGATCTGCGCGATCTCTTTCGTGAGATCGATTGCTGGCATGGTCGGGTCGTCGCCGATGTTGCCCGCAGCTTTTCGCAGGTCGATCGCGGGGAGCGTTGGCTCGTCCGTAAAGTCGTTGCTCGGTGGCGTCGCCGGAGGCTGAGCTGTCGACGCCGGCGGTCCAGGCGGCGGGGCCTCGGTCGGCGCGTTCGCCGAGCGCGTCGACATCACGCCGGCCGCCGCGTCTTCGCTCACGGCCTTGGCCTGCCCCGTCGATTCGAGCGCGTCGTCCTCGATCGCGATGACGACGGCGGTGACGTTGTCCTCACCACCGCGCTCGTTGGCGCGCTCGATGAGCTTCTTCGGCGCCTCTTGCATGCTCGTCGGGTGCGCGTTCTGGACGATCGCGAGGATCTCCTCGTCGGTCACCATGCCCGAGAGCCCGTCGGAGCAGAGGACGTAGACGTCGCCCGCGTGGCTCTCGTCGTGCTGAAGGTCGACGGCGACCTGATCCTGCATGCCGAGCGCGCGCGTGATGACGTTCTTCGGCAGCTCGCGGCGCTGTTCCTCGGTGAGGTCGGGCATCGCGAGGAGGTAGTCGTTGAAGAGCGAGTGGTCGCGCGTGAGCTGTTGGATCTGACCGGCGCGGATGCGGTAGCAGCGCGAGTCGCCGACGTGGCCGATGTACATGCGGCCCTTGCGCGGCGAGAACATCGCGCCGACGACGGTCGTGCCCATGCCGTGGTACTCGCGCGAGCGCGTCGAGCGCTCGAAGATCTGACGGTTCGCCACGCGGATGCCCGTGAGCAGGCGGTTCTCTTCCTCGCTCAGGTTCGCGTCGAAGTGGAACGGCCACGTGACGTCGTCCTGCGCGGTCGAGCGGAAGAACTCCGAGATCGTCTCCGTCGCGAGCTTCGACGCGACGTCGCCCGCACGATGCCCGCCCATTCCGTCGGCTACGACGTAGAGGTCGTATTCCTTCAGAACGACGAACGAGTCTTCGTTGTGTTCTCGCTGAAGCCCAACATCCGTCAGACCCCAGGCGACTGCCCGCATCAACGGATTAGCTCCCACAGCAACGGAAAAAGAGTTTCACCGGCCATCATGGGTGTCAAGCAGCACACATCACACTTCCATGATGTCTTTTTCTTTGGAACCCACGATCGCATCGACTTGCTTCGTTCCGTCGGCGATCGTCTCTTCGGCACGCTTTTTGGCTCGATCCACCTCGTCCGCGCTGGCTTCGCCTTCAGTCTCGATGTTGCTGAGCATGTCGAGCGCGTCGTGGCGAGCCTTGCGGATCGCGACCTTGCACTCCTCGCCGTACTTCTTGGCGATCTTCACGAACTCCTTGCGGCGCTCTTCCGTGAGCGGCGGCAGCGGGATGCGCACGATGTCGCCGTCGGGCTGCGGGTTCAGACCGAGATCGCTCTCGCGGAGCGCCTTCTCGACTGCCTTGATTTGGGTCTTGTCCCAAGGCTTCACCGTGATGAGGCGAGGCTCGGGGACGTTGACGTGCGCCATCTGCGAGAGCGGCGTCATCGTCCCATAATAGTCGACGCGAATGCCTTCGAGGAGCGCTGGCGTCGCGCGTCCTGCGCGAAGCTTCGACAGCTCTCGCTTGAGAGCGTCCTGCGCTTTCGCGAGGGAGCTGAGCGAGCTCCTTGTGAACTTCGTCGATCATCGTTTTCCTGGTCCGCGGCCCGAAGCCGCGATGGTGGTTGCGCAGCCTAGAGCGGCTCGGCTGCTCCGTCGAGTCCGATCATGAGAAGCGTGTTAGCGTCCCTTTTCCGTGGGTAAACGGGCGCGACTGTTCGTCCTTGCGCTCGCGGCGGCCGCCGCGGTTTGGGCCTTCGTCGTCTACTACCGCCGATGCAATCCGCCCGCTGAAACGCAGGTGGAGCATGTGGTCGAGCCGCCCGTCCCAGCACCTCCTGGGCTGGTCGGGGAGGGCGTCGTCCCATCTCCGGACGCGACGTGGCGAAAGGCTCAGACGTCGATCGGCGGCGTCGTCCTGCTCGCCCCTCAGACGTTCGGAGGCGTGCTCGCCGCGTGGGCGCGCGTGCCTGCGCTGACGACGATCGTCGACGGCGCGTCGCCGGCTTTCGGTGCCATGGGCGAGGGCGGGCGATGGGTGGTCGCTGCGCACGTCGTCACCGCGTCACGCGCGCGGACGACGCTCGTCGGCGACGCGGGAGCTTCGGGCGTCACGTCGGAGTCGCGCGTCGGAAGCCTCGACGTGCTCAAGGCGGAGAACGCGTGGCTCGGGCTCGCGGGCGAGTACGTGCTCGTCGGCTCCGATCGCGACGCGATCGCGTCGCTCGGCCCGTACGCGTATCGGACGCTGCCGACGCGTCCGCTCCCGCCGAGCGCCGCGTGGGCGTCGGTCGATCGCGGCGCGCTCTCGGCGTTCGCGAAGACCGAGCTCGACGCGCGCCGCGAGGCGCTGAAGAAATTCCTCCTCGACAAGGACGACGAGCAGCGCGCCGCGCACGGCGGCCGCGCGCCGGACCTCGCCGACCCGAAGCCGATCGTGGCGGCGCTCGATGCGCTCGCGACGGAGTACGAAGACCGCGTCGTCGCGATGCAGCGTGCCGAGCTCACGCTCGACGTGGACGACGACGGCTTCCACGCGCGCCTCGCGCTCACGCCGCCGAGCGAGGGCGAAGCGAAGAAATGGGTCGAACGCCTCGAGGGCGGGTCGACCGCGCCGCTCGCGACGTCGAGCACGGACGCGCTCGCGACGTTCTTCTGGCGCTCGGACCTCGCCGAGCGCGAGCGCGCCGCCAAGGGCGTCGCCGAGACGCTCACGTCGGCGCTCGGGTCGCGCTTGCCCGCGGCCGACGAAGCGGCGTTCGGCGAATCCCTCGCGCGCATCGCGAAGGCGCGCGCGGGTTGGGCGATGGTCTCGGTGACGAGCGGCGCGTCTCCGGGCGGGCTCGTCCGAATGGCCGCGAACGATCCCGCGGCGCTCACGTCGTCGATCGAGTCCGCGATCGATCTCACACGAAAGCCCACTTGGTCGAAGTGGGAGGCCGACGCGCTCGGCATCAAGAAGATCGAGCGCACGCCGGGGCGCGGGATGGCGACCTTCGCGTTCGAGCAGGGCGCGTTCCAGGCGAGCTGGACGACGCGCGGCGGCGAGGTGGACCTCGCGGCGGGGACCGACGCGGCGTCGGTGCTCGCGTCCGCGACGGGCCAGATCACGCTCGGCTCCGACGCGAAGGTCTCGGGTTGGCTCCGCGGCCTGCACGGCGAGGTCGTCTGGGCGCTCGTCGCACGCCCGCTGCTCGTCGCGACCTCGCCGCGGAGCGACGCCGCGCTCGTCGCGCTCGTGCACACGAACCGCGACGTCGTGCTCGACGCGCGCGCGTCGGGTGTCCTCGTTCGCCAGCTCGTCGTATCGTCGTCGAGGGGCTTCTGATGCTCGATTACCTCTCGATCCCGATCTTCCAGCGCGCGCTCATGGCCGGCGCGCTCCTCTCCGCGCTGCTCGCGGTCCTCGGCGTGCTCGTGACCGCGCGCGGCCTCGCGTACCTCGGCGATGGGCTCTCGCACGCCGCGTTCGGCGGAATCGCGCTCGGCATGTTCGTCGGGCTCAAGGCGCCGCTCTACGTCGCGATCCCGTTCACGGCGCTCGCTGCGGTCGGCATCGGCGCGCTCCGCCGTAAAGGAGGCCTGCGCTCCGACGTCGCGATGGCCGCGCTCTTCGCGGTGTGCTTCGCGATGGGAATCGTCCTCTTGCGCAAGGCGCCGCGGACCGAGTCCACGTTCGACCCCGAGTCGCTCCTCTTCGGAAACATCCTCCTCGTCGGCGAGGACGACCTCAAGATCGTCGTCGGTGATCGCCATCGTGACGTTCGTGTTCCTCGCGTTCACGTGGTCGCGCATGGCGTACGCCACGTTCGACGAGGAGCTCGCGCGCCTCTCGGGCATCCACGTCGGCTGGCTCGAGAGCGCGCTCCTCGCGCTCCTCGCGGCCGTCGTCGTCGCGGCGATCCGCCTCGCCGGCGTCGTGCTCGTCAGCGCGTTCCTCGTCATTCCTTCGGCCGTGGGTCGCCTCGCGGGGCGGTCGCTCGCCGGCGTCGCGGGCTGGTCCACGGTGGCGGGGCTCGTCGGCGTCGCGATCGGCTTCGTCCTCGGTCACGCGCTCGATTGGCCGGAAGGCGCCGCGATCGTGCTCGCGCTCGCCGCGGAGCTCGGCATTGGTCTCGGCGTGCGACGCCTGCGCCGCGCCTGAGTTTTCGCTAAGATGGTGTCCATGCCTTATCGATTCGTTCGCACGGTCCTCGCGCTCGCGCTCGCGACGCTCGCCATCGCCGCGGGCTGCGGCCGCTCGGACCTCACGGTCTACGTGTGGGGCGACGGGAGCACGGCCGACGTGCACAACGACGGCGGCGTGTGCGACGCGACCACGTGCCCGACCGGCTGCTGCGATCCCTCCGGTACGTGCCGCGACGGCACGGAGCTCAACGCGTGCGGCTTCGGCGGCGTCTCGTGCAACGACTGCCAGCAGCAAAACTTCGATTTCTGCGACTCGCAGATCCACGCGTGCGGAAACGTGCAGCCGAAGTGCGACGTCACGACGTGCCCGTCGGGTTGCTGCACGCTCTTCAACGGCCAGCAAGCGTGCGTCTCGGGCGTGTCGTCGCTCGCATGCGGAAACGCGGGCCAGCAGTGCTCCGACTGCACGCAGAACGGACAGGTGTGCGACCCGTCGAAGCAGGCGTGCGTCAACGCGCCGTGCGGCCCGAACAACTGCAAGGGCTGCTGCGCGGGGACGACGTGCGTGAACGCGGAGACCGACGCGCAATGCGGAACGGGCGGCCTCTCTTGCACCGACTGCACGCAGCAGAAAGAGGTCTGCAACACGTCGACGGGGCAGTGCACGAACACGCAGCCGCTCTGCACGCCGCAGAACTGCAAGGGGTGCTGCTCGGGCGACATCTGCGTCACGAGCGAGACCGACAAGCAGTGCGGGCTCGCGGGCGCGGCTTGCACCGACTGCACGCAGAAGAGCCAGACCTGCAACGCGGGCACGTGCATCTCGCCGTGCAACCCGAACACGTGCGTGGGCTGCTGCCAAACGGGCACGTGCTTCGCGGGCTTCCTCGACAGCCGCTGCGGCTCCGCCGGCGCGACGTGTGCAGACTGCACGCAGCAGCAGAGCACGTGCGACACGCTGGCGACGCCGCGCGTCTGCAAGTCGCAGCAGACCACGTGCCCCGCGTCGTACACGAGCTGTCCTTCGAGCGTCACCACCTCGGTGCTCTCGGTCAACAAGGGCCAGTGCGCGGCGAGCGACCTCGCCGACGCGAAGGCCGCGTGCACGCTCGGCTTCAACTCCGTGGCGTGCCAGTCGTTCTTCCAGACGGAGCAGAGCATCAACGCGCCGTGCGCGAAGTGCCTCACGCCCTTCGAGTACAACTTCCAGGACGGGCAGGGCATCTTCAACTGCGTCAGCCCGTTCGTCACGAGCACCTGCAACCACAGCACGGGCTGCATCGACGACTGCCTCACGCAGAGCTGCGACCAGTGCCCGACGAACGCCGTGCAGCAGTGCAAGAACCAGGTCGCGCAGGGCCAGTGCTCCACGTACCTCCAGGGCGCGCAGTGCATCGGCACGGCGCTCTTCGGGCAGGGCTCGTTCTGCAACCCGCAGCAGTATCAGGGCAACTACGGCTCGTGGCTCGCCGGCGTCGGCGCGCACTACTGCCAGTAGGAACTACGTGCCGCGCAAGGGCTACGACGAAGTCGTCCTGCTCACGGGGTTCCCGTCGTTTCGGGCGCGCCGCATGTGCGAGGAGATCGTGCTCGCGGAGCCGCGCGCGCTCGTCCACGCGATCGTCCACCCGAAGCTCGAGGCCGACGCGGCGGCGGCGCTCGACGCGCTGCCCCTCGACGCGCGGCGCCGCGTGCACCTCATCGAGGGCGACGCGGCGGCGATGGATCTCGGCCTCTCGGGCGCCGAGTTCCGCGAGCTCGCGCGCGAGGTCGACCGAATCCACCACTGCGTCCAGGTGAGCTACCTCGGCGCCGATCGCGCGACGGCCGAGCACGTGAACGTCGGCGCCGCGCGCGAGGTGCTCGAGATCGCGCGAGCGTGCGCGCACCTGCAGTGCCTCGTCGTCCACTCTTCGGCGACCGTCTCGGGCGATCGCTCGGGCGTCGTGCGCGAGGCCGAGCTCGATTGCGGGCAGCGCTTCCGCAACCCCATCGAAGAGACGCTCGCGCACGCCGAGCGCATCTACCGCCGAGCGATGGGCGGAAAGAAGCCCGTGCCCATCGCCGTTTTGCGACCGACGATCGTCGTCGGTGACTCGCACACGGGCGAAGTGGACCGCCTCGAAGGACCCTACCTACTCATCTTGTTGATGCTCGCCGCGCCGCCGGATTTCGCGCTGCCGCTCCCCGGGCGCACCGACGTGCCGCTCAACATGGTGCCGATCGATTTCGTCACGAAGGCCGCGCTCCGCATCGGGCGCGATCCGCGCGCGATCGGGCGCACCTTCCACCTCGTCGACCCGAGCCCGCTCCCTTCGCGGCAGGTCGTCGAGCTCGTCGCGCGCGCGGGCGGCCGCCGCGTCTCGACAGGCTTTCTCCCCGCGAACCTCACGCGCGCGCTGCTCCGCGCGCCGGGCCTCGAGCGCGTCGCGAAGAGCCCGCGCGCGTTCCTCGACGCGATGATGGTGCCCGTCCGCTACGACCACGCGGGTGCGGACGAATTGTTGCAAAATACAGGCATCGCGTGCCCGCCGCTCGACACCTACGTCGATCGGCTCGTCGCGTACGTCCAGAAGTGGCTCGACACGCGCAGCCAGAAGCGCGAGTCCGAGCTGCCGGATCCGCTCGCGTGACGCCGCCGAGGAACGAGGCCAGTGTCGGCGTGCTAGATGCACGCCGACCGCCGCCAAAGCCCGACGACGAGATGGTGTCGCGCGCGATCACGGTGCGCGCGAAGGACGTCGTGCTCCTCAAGGGGATCGTCGAGGCGCACGACGGCATCGCGCAGGTCTACGGCGAGCGCGGCGGCGCGCTCGTGCTCACGGCGCCGAAGAGCCGCGAGGCGGAGCTCGACGAGCTCGTGCGCGATCTCGAACGCGAGCTCGCTTGATCGGGCGCTCGCCTCTGCTTTAGTCCGTGCGAGGCTCGTCGTCGTCGGTCGAGAGCTCGGCGCGCATGATCCTGCCGTCCGAGGCGGCGGAGTCGCGGTCCGTGATGACGTGCGTCGTCGTGGGCAGCGAGGACGGCGGCGGCGGGACGCTCGACGTCGACGTGCGGCCGAGCGCGTTCTTCTGATCGAGGAAGCGCAGCGTGCCGGGTCCTCCCGCGCGCTCGAGGACGGTCTGGAGATCGCCGGGGAGCGGCGACTCGACGACGAGGTGCGCGCCCGAGCTCGCGTGATCGATCTCGAAGCGCACGCAGTGCAGGAAGGTGCGGTCGAGCCCGTACTTCTCCTCGAAGTGACGGTTGGTCGGCGCGTGGCCGTAGCGCTCGTCGCCGAGCACGGGGTGGCCGATCGAGGCGAGGTGACGCCGGATCTGGTGCATGCGCCCCTGCTCCGGCATCACGCGGGCGACGCCGTGGCCCGCGAAGACGGCGAGCCTGCGGTACTTCGTCCGCGCGGGCTGCACGCCGTCGTTGTCGCGGAGATCGCGCGTGATGCTTCCCTTGGTCGGGAGCACGCCGCGCGTCCCGGCGAGGTAGACCTTGCGCGCCGACTGCGAAGACATCACGCGCTGCCAGCCGGCGACGTCGCGCGGCGTGCGCGCGAAGAGGACGACGCCGCTCGTGCCGACGTCGAGCCGGTGCACCGGGACCGCCTCGCTCGCGTGCTCGAGCTGCCTCACGCGATCGGCGAGCGACAGCTTGTACTCGCCTTGAGGCGTGGTCGGCTCGTGCGGCGCCTTCTCGACGAAGATGCACGTCTCGTCCTCGAAGAGCACGCGCGGCGTCGGGACCGGCGCGCGGCGAAGGACGGCGACGGTCTCGACCTCGTCGCTCAGCGGGATCATGTCGAGGGGCTGCGCCGACGCGCACCGGTAGCCGAGGCGCGCGAGGTGATCGAGGTCGCGCGCGAGCGTGTCGGGATCGCAAGAGACGTAGCCGACGACCTGCGGGCCGAGCTTGGCGAGCCACTCGCGCGCCGTAGGTCCCACGCCGCGCCGCGGCGGGTTCACCACGACCGCGTCGTAGCGCACCTCCTTGTCGTGGAACGCGCGCAGCGCAGACGCGACGTCGGAGTGCATCGCGTGGACGCGCAGGCCCGATTTCGCCGCGGCGCGCTCGATGCGCGCGGCGGCCGGGCCGAACGCCTCGACGCACGTGACGTCCGCGCCGTGGGCCGCGAGCGAGAGCGCGATCGCGCCGGAGCCGGAGTAGAGGTCGAGGACGCGCGGCGTCTGGGTCGAGGCGCGCGCGAGGCCGAGGTGCGTCGCGAGCAGCTCGTGGATGCGCGTCGCCTGAGCGCGGTGGGCCTGGACGAACGAGCCGAAGGTTGCAACATGCACGCATTTGCCGACGCGGTCGTCCGCCTCGGCCGCGCCCGCGAGGAGCACGGTCTCGTCACCGAGGACCTGCGGCGACTCGCCGCCGTGGAGGCTCGCGGCGACGCCCACGAGCTCCGGCACCTCTGCGAGGAGGCTCGCCGCGACCGCGCGGAGCGGCTCGAGATCGGGCTGCACGCCTCGCGCCGGCTGAGCGATGCCGAGAAGGCCGCGGTGGACGACGAGCGTCAGGAGGGCGCGGGGAGCGTCACCGCCGTCGAGCTCGCGCACGTCGATCGCGCGGAGCGACCCCGAGGCGCCTTGTGGCGCGAGCGGCCCTCCCGAGCGGGCGTCGTGCTGCGCGCGTGCGCGCACCGCGGCGACCACGCGCGCCACGACGGGGGAGAGCACGCGGCAGCTCGGCACGTCCACGACGTCGTGGCCGCCGCCCTTCGCGAAGAGCCCCACGCCGCCGCGCGGCCCGACGATGAGCTTCGCGCGCCGCCGGTATTCGGTGACGGGCTCGGCGGCGAGCACCGGGTCGGCGTACACGAGCTCGAGCGCCGTGTAGCGCGCGAGCGCCGAGACCACGCGCCCGCGCTTGAGCGCGAGCTGCTCGCCGTACGTCAGCTCGATCGCCGGGCACCCGCCGCAGCGCTCCGAGTGAACGCACTCGACTTTCGCGCGCGCGGAGTTCGGGCCATCCATTCGAGGCCCTGAATGTAGCTCGCGAGGGAGCGAGTGTCAGTGCGAGTTGGCGAGCACCGGCCAGCTGTGGCGATTTCCGTTCGCGTCCTTCGAGCTGATCACGAACTCGTCGCCGCCGCTCGGCATCGCGGCCTTCGCCGTGACCGTGAGCTGGATGTGGTCGCCGTTCTGCACGGTCGTCTTGTCGAACGAGAAGCCGAGCAGCGAAGTCTGCTGCTGGAACGCAGCGAAATCGATCGCCGAGATCGTCCACGGATCCATCGGCGCGTCGGAGAACGCGTCGATGTCGAGCACCGCGGTCGCGCCGGCCTTCGGAAGGACGACCTTCGCCTGCCGCGGCGCCGCGTTGAAGTACACCTCGGTCGACGGGATCGGAACGCACGGGTCGTGGCCCGCGGCCGCGCTCTTGTTCGACCACGAGCGCTGCACGACGAACGTGCTCTCGGTCGTGGTGGTGCCCGACGAGCCGAAGCCCTCGCACAAATCGCCGACCTCTCCGCCCGCGACGGCCCAGAGCTGGTTCAGCATGTAATACGAGAGGCTGTTCTGCCCGATGTCCGGATCGGTCGCCGCCTCGATGATCTCGTGGCTCGCGGAGACCGTCGTCGTCGACTCCTTCGAGCCGCAGCGCGGGATGATCGCGTAAGGCGCGAACGTCGGGATGTCGTTCGCGTTCGGCGCGATCGTCGTGTTGTGGTACGCGCCGAACGTGTCGCAGCTCGCCGAGCCATCGAGGTTGATGGTGACGCCGGCCGGGAAATAGATGACGTAAAGGGTGTTGTCGTCCGGCGGGGGGAAATCCGCAGTGATGCCGCCATCGACGCCGCTACCCGTGATGTGCTGCTTGATGAAGTCCTGGAGCGAGCTCGCGGCGCCTTGTGACGAGTCGTCGTAGCTCGCGGCGGGGGGATCTTGGATGACGACGTGTCCGCCGCTCGAGCCCGGGCCGATGCACGGCTTGTTGCCGGGCTGCTGGCAGTACTCGGAGCTCACCGCGGTCCACCACGCAGTCGTCGTGATGATGTCGTCGAACTGCTGCATCCGCGAGACCATCTGCGGGTCGTCGTTCGCGAACGTCACGGTGACGATCTTCGGGTTCCCGAGGACGCGGCCGCCGTTGTAGTCGACCTTCGGGAACGCGGTGTGATCGGCCGGGTAGGCGATCGCGGCGTCGAGCGCGCCGTCGTCGGTCGCGCCGTCGGGCAGACCGGCGTCGCCGCCGTTACCCGAGTCGGGGTTGTCCGACGTCGATCCTCCACACCCCACGCACAACAGCACCGCCGAGCAAGCTAGAGCGAAGACGCGCATCGGTTCCTCCGAATCGTGGAACTGCCGTAGCCGACGCGCGTCCATGCGCGCAAGGCGGTTTACGACGATCCCAGCTGATTTCAGGCGGATCGCGTGCAGTCGCGCAGCAATGCTATCGCGCCACTGCGTGTTTCGTGTGGAGAGGTGCGATGTTTTCGACGCGCGCAACGTGACGTTGCCACGCGGGAACGGGATCACGCCGCTTCTTGGAGGATGCGCGAGATGCCTTGCTCGGCGCGTTGCATCGCGGTCTCGCGCGCACGCTGTGCCTCTTGGCTCTCACCGTCGACCGACCGCGCGCAAAGGAGCACGCGACCCGCGCCGACGTTTACACTGCGGATCGTCACGCGCGACTCGCTCGGCATCGTGCCCTCGAAGATGAGCGGCGCAAAAGCGGCGAGCTCCTCGCACGAGGCCCATGAGCCCGCGCCCGCGACGACGACGCCCGAGCCGTCGGCCACGACCACGGTGTCGAGCGAGCCTTCTCGCCTTATCGAGCTGAGCTGGTAGTGGAGGGCGACGAGCGGGTCGGGGCTACGGCGGCGGCGACGTTCCGATTGATCGTGAACCATGCGCGAATTGTCCCCAGCGCGTGTCCGCGCGGGCAACTTTAGGGCATATTCGCTTGACGTAATCTCGTAGCCCCCACAGAAAAGAGCCATGCACGCGTGTTTTCGGGACCTCTACGCCAAGCGACGGGCGCACCTCGTCGCGGCGATGGCGGCGGGTGGCGAGCCGGCGATTGCCGTGCTGCCCGCGGCGCCGACGTACGTCCGCAACAACGACGTCGACCACGAGTACCGCCAGGACTCCGACCTCTTCTACTTGACCGGCTTCGACGAGCCGCAGAGCGTGCTCGTGCTGACGACCGAGCCGGCCTCGTGCGTGCTCTTCGTGAGGCCGCGCGATCCGGAGCGTGAGGTGTGGGACGGCCCGCGCGCGGGCGTCGACGGCGCGAAGGCCGAGTTCGGCGCGGACGAAGCGTTCACGATCGACAAGCTCGAGGCGGAGCTGCCGAAGCTCCTCTCGAACAAGCGGCGCCTCTACTACCGGCTCGGGCGGGATCGCGCGTTCGACGATCGCGTCCTCGACGCGCTCGAGGCGACGCGCCGGCGCGCGCGCACGGGGATCTTCTGGCCGACGGACATCACCGATCCGGGATCGATCTTGCACGAGATGCGCCTCGTGAAGGGCAGCGAGGATCTCGACGCGATGCGCACGGCCGCGCGCATCACGCGCGACGCGCACCTTCGCGCGATGGCCCACACGCGCCCCGGCATGCACGAGTACGAGGTGGAGGCGCTCCTCCTCGAGACGTTCCGCAAGAACGGCTCCGAGCGCCCCGCGTACGGGAGCATCGTCGGCTCCGGCGCGAACGCCACGGTGCTCCACTACCGCGCGAACAACCGCAAGATGGAGGACGGCGATCTGCTCCTCATCGATGCGGGCTGCGAGTTCGGCTACTACGCGAGCGACGTCACGCGCACGTTCCCGGTCAGCGGGAAATTCAGCGAGGAGCAGCGCGCGATCTACCAGATCGTCCTCGACGCGCAGATCGCGGGCATCGAGGCGACGCGCGCCGGCGCGACGCTCGAAGAGGTGCACAAAAAGAGCGTCGACGTGATCACGCGCGGCCTCCGCGACGTCGGCATTCTGCAAGGGCGAGCCGAAGGAGCTCGTCGAGAAGGAAGCGTACAAGCCGTATTACATGCACCGGACCAGCCACTGGCTCGGCATGGACGTGCACGACGTCGGCTCGTACTACGTCGACAAGAAGCCGCGCGTCCTCGACGAGGGGATGGTGCTCACCGTCGAGCCGGGCATCTACATCCCGAAGAACGACGAGAAGGTCGACGCGAAGTGGCGCGGCATCGGCGTGCGCATCGAGGACGACATCCTCGTCACGAAGTCGGGGCCGGAGAATCTGACGGCGGACATTCCGAAGTCGATCGCCGAGATCGAAGACGCCTGCGCGTGATCGCGTAGCCGAGCGCGCCGAGCGCGAAGCCCACCGCGAGGCCCACGGGGATCGTCCCGAGGCACCAGTCGAGGAGCAGCCCCTTGGCGTGCGCAAGGACGTCGTCCTTCGTCAGCGCGACGAACTCTCCGCAGCGCACGCGGTGTGCGAGCTGGATCTCCGCGAGGACGATGAACGGAAGGACGAACGGCGACGACACGCGCGAGCCGAGGAACGTGTAGAGACGGTTGAGGCGCAGCGCCGTGGACGCGCCGAGCGCGATCCAGCCGTGAAAGCCCATGAGCGGCGTCGCGCCGATGAACGCGCCGAGCCCGACCGCGAGCGCGACGTGCCGAGGTGTGGCGTGCTCGCGTGTCGCGAGTCGCCACAAAATCACGAGCCGGCGCCAGAGCCGTCCGAACATTCAGCGATGCAGCATAGGAACGATTTTGGCCCCGTGCTCGCGGTGCGCTAAAGCTGAAGCGTGCAGGATGCAATCGATGCGTTTCTCGAGCACCTGCGCTCGGAAAAGCGCGCGTCTCCCCACACGCTCTCGGGCTACGGTCGAGATCTGCACGGGCTCCACGCGTTCTTGACCGAGAAGCGCGGTCGCGCGCCCAAGCTCGCGGACGTCGACATTTACGCGCTCCGCGGATGGCTCGGCGCGCTCGCGCGGACGCACGCGGCGCCGAGCACGGCTCGGGCGATCGCGGCCGTGCGCTCGTTCTTCAAGCACGCGAGGCGCTCGGGCGCGATCGACAAGGATCCGACCGAGCTGCTCGGAAGCCCGAAGGTGCGGCGTCCTCTGCCGACGCTCGTGTCGCAGTCCGCGGCCGCGGAGATCGTCGAGACGCCGAGCGACTCGAAGGCCGCTGGGCTCCGCGATCGCGCGGCGCTCGAGCTCATGTACGGCTCGGGGCTTCGCGTGAGCGAGCTCTGCGGGCTCGACCTTGGCGACGTGGATCTGCGCGAGCATCGCGTGAGGGTCGTCGGCAAAGGAAAGAAGGAGCGCATCGTGCCGCTCGGCGACAAGGCCGCGCGCGCCGTGGAGGCGTACCTCGCGGTGCGCGAGGACGTCGTCGAGCACGGACGCAAGGTGCGAACGCCGCTCGCGCTGCTCCTGTCGTCGCGCGGCAATCGGCTCGGCGTGCGGGCCGTCCAGACGATCACGAAGCGAAACGGCGCGCTCGGGGCGGGCCGGAGCGATCTCCACCCGCACGCGCTCCGCCACGCGTGCGCGACGCACATGCTCGACGGCGGCGCAGATCTCCGCTCCATCCAGGAGATCTTGGGCCACTCTTCGCTCTCGACGACCCAGCGGTATACGCACGTGTCGATCGATCACCTCATGCGCGTGTACGACGCGGCGCACCCGCTCGCGAAGCGAAGAAGCTGACAGCCGACAGCTGACGGCCTAAAAACACCCCGTGCTTCGCCGCGTGCTCATCGCATCCGAAGGGGGCCTCGTGGGCGCCGCGCTCGTGGCCGCGGTCGAGGCCGCGAAGGCCGGCGCGTCGCCCTTCGACGTGCTCACGGCCGACCTCGCGGTGCTCACGCCCGTGGCGATCGGCGTGTCGCTCGCGGTCGCCGCGGCGCACGTGTATTTCGAGCCGCGCGAGCTGCGCGCGCCCACGGAGATCCTCGCGGCGATTCGCGCCGAGCCGGTGCTGTCGCGTTCGCGCACCGCGGCCGCCGCGCCGCTCGTGTTCTTGGCGACGTTCGCGGGGACGGTCGCGCTCGCGCACGTGGCGCGCGCCGCGCTCGCTCGAGGCGCCGCGCCGAGCGTGGGCGTCGAGCTCGCGGGAGCGGCGGCTGCGCTGTTTTTCGCGGGCGCGCTCTTCGTGCTCGCGCTCGTCCCGCCGCTCCGACGCGTGCTCGCCTCGGGCGCCGATCGCATGCCTCGACTCGTCGATCCGGTGTTCACGGGCGGCGTCGCGCTCGCGCTCTCGGTCGCGCTCTTCGCGTGGGGCGTCCACGTCGGCGACGCGGGCGGCGACGGCCCGACGGCGCTCGCGATCTTCGGCGTCCTCGCGCGTTCCGAGCTCGATTTGCGGCCCGTGCTCGATCTCGTCGCGATCGCCGCGTGCGCCTACATCTTTCCCGTGGCGCTCGCGCGGTCACGCCGGCGTCGCGCGATGATCATCGCGGCGAGCGTCGTGCTCGCGTCGGTCGTGTGGACCGCGCGCGAGGCCAAGGCGCTCAACCACGAGCCGCTCGTCGTTCGTGCGCTCGAGCACGCGCCGCTCGGGAAGATCGCGCTCGGCGCTCTCCGCCACGCGACCGATCGCGATCACGACGGCGCTTCGCCGTTCTTCGGCGGGGGCGACTGCAACGATCGCGACGCGAAGATCAACCCGCTCGCGTTCGACGTCCCTGGAAACGGATCGACGAGGACTGCTCCGGCACCGACGCTCCCATCCCGCCGCCGCCACCGCCGCCACCGCCGCCGCCGAAGGCGACCGTCCCCGCTGACCTCAACGTGATCCTCATCACGATCGACACGCTGCGGCTCGACGTCGGCTTCGCGGGCTACGACAAGGCGACCTCGCCGAACCTCGACGCGCTCGCCGAAAAGAGCGTCGTCTTCGATCGCGCGTACTCGCTCGCGTCGTACACCGGCAAGAGCGTCGGCCCGCTGCTCATCGGAAAATATCCGAGCGAGACGGAGCGCGACGGCGGTCACTTCAACAAATACGCGCCGAGCAACGTGTTCGTGACCGAGCGCCTCCACGACGCGGGCATCCGCACGTTCGGCGGCGCGTCGCACTGGTACTTCGCACAGTGGAGCGGTCTCTCGCAGGGCATGGACCAGTGGGACATGTCCGCGAAGCCGAGCGAAGGGCAGGGCGAGGAGGACACGTCCATCACGAGCGACAAGCTCTCCGACGCGGCGATCCGCCTGATGAAGAAGCCCGAGAACACGGGCGGGCGCTTCTTCATGTGGCTCCACTATTTCGATCCGCACGCTCAGTACATGCAGCACGAAGGCGCGCCGAATTTCCTCGGCGACGCGCGAGGCGGCGCGGCCGCGACGCGCGCGCTCTACGACGGCGAGGTCTGGTTCACCGACAAGCACCTCGGCCGCGTGCTCGACTACGTCGCCGCGCAGCCATGGGCCGCGCACACCGCGATCGTCGTCACGAGCGATCACGGCGAGGCCTTCGGCGAGCACAACATGAGCTGGCACGGCGCCGAGCTCTGGGAGGTGCTCGTGCGCGTGCCGCTCCTCGTCTACGTGCCCGGCGTCGACCCACACCACGTCGAGAAGAAGCGAAGCCACGTGGACCTCGTGCCGACGCTGCTCGATTTGTTCGGCGCCCCGCAGCCGCCGCAAGGCGAGCTCTCCGGGCGAAGCATGCTCGGCGACATCGTCGGCAAACCTCCCTACGAGGAGCGCGACGTCTACCTCGACATGCCCGTCGGCCCGTACACGATGATGCGCAAGGCGATCATCGTCGGCGACATGAAGCTCATCTACTCGGGCGGCACGAGCTACCAGCTCTACGATCTCGCGAGCGATCCCGAGGAGAAGAACGATCTCTCGGGCGACGCCGACAAGCTCGCGCCAATCAAAGCGGCCTTCGAGACGCAGCGCGCGCGCACGAAGGAGATCGAGGTCAAGCCGGACGCGCCTTGAGCATGCTCAAGCCGCGTCGAGAAGCGTGCGCAGCCTCGCGCGAGCGCGGTGCAACCGCGAGCGGACGGCGCTCTCGGTGAGATCGAGGCGGTCGGCGATTTCTTGGAGGCCGAGGTCTTGTTCGTAGTGAGCGAGGACGACCTCGCGATAATCGTGCGGAAGCGCGGCGAGCGCGCTCGCGACGCGCGCGGAGGTCTCGCCGCGGACCGCGTACGCGGCTGGGTCGACGCCCTCGGCCGGGCGCCCCTCCACGGCGGCGTCGAAGTCGACGTCCGCGATGCGCGCACGGAGGCGGCGCTGCGATCGCATGAGCATCAGGGCTTCGTTCGCCGTCACGCGGAAGAGCCAGGTCGAGAAGCTCGAGTCGCCGCGGAACGATCCGAGTCGGCGGAGCACCTGCATGAGCGTCGTCTGCGCGAGATCGCGCCGGTCGTCGTCGCTCACGGGGTAGCGCAGGAGCTGACGCTCGATGTGCGGCTTGGCCGCGATGACGATCTCGTGAAGCGCCGATTCATCCCCCGAGAGCGCACGCTGTACGACAGACGAATCCAGGGCGAAGGCCATGATGATGCGGTGCGTGAAGCGAGCCGCGTGCCACGCACGAAACACGGGAAAACACGGTGTTTGATGGGCGCCTTCGGTGTTGGAAAAACGACAGGTGCAATGCAAGGGGACACCTGCGAAAGTGCCGGTCCGAGATGAGCTCGAGCCTCGCGCATCCCCTGCCAGCCGGCATGCGCGATCTCCTTCCGGAGGAGACGCGCGAGCGACGCGATCTCGCGGCGCGCGTGCTCTCGCAGCTCGAGCTCTTCGGGTATCACCTCGTGCTCCTGCCCGCGTTCGAGTTCGCGGACGTGCTCGAGCGTGGGCTCGGCTCGCTCGACCCGAGCGAGGTGCTTCGATTCGTCGAGCCGGAGTCGGGCGAGGTCGCCGCCTTGAGGCCGGACATGACCCCGCAGATCGCGCGGATGATCGCGACGCGCCTCGGCTCGAGGCCGCCGCCGTTTCGTCTAGCGTACGAGGGCACGGTGCTTCGTCGCCTCAGCGGGCGCGCGCGAAAGCGGAGGCAGCTTCCGCAGGTCGGCGTGGAGCTCGTCGGCGAGCGCGGGCCCGAGGGCGATCTCGAGGTCCTCGAGGTCGCGACCTCCGTGCTGCGCGCGGCGGGCCTCGTGGACTTCGTGATCGATCTCGGCGATGCCGGGGTCGTGCGCGCGCTCCTCGCGAACGTCGACGCCGAGCGCGCCGCGGTGATCGCAGACGCGATCGGACGAAAAGACGAGGTCGAGGTTTCGGATCGCATGCGCGAGGTGGGAGCCGATCCGTCGATAGTGCTCGAGCTCCTCAGGAACAAATCGATCGAAGAAGGCGTGAAGCTCCTCGAGAAGACTCCGGCCGCGCCGGCCGCGCAAAGGCTCGCGGCGCTCCACGCCGCGGCGGTTTCACGCGGCCTCGGCGATCATTTGACGGCGGACCTTGGCGAGATCCGCTCGGCCGCGTACTACACCGGCATGCTCTTTCGCGCTTACGCGCGCGGCTCGGCCGACCCGATCGGCTCTGGCGGCCGCTACGACGATTTGCTCGCGCGGTTCGGCTCGCCGATGCCGGCCGTGGGCTTCGCGATCGACCTCGACGCGCTCGCGGTCGCGGTGCGCGCGGCCGCCGGCGAGCCCGCGCCTCGCGAGCGACTGCTCGTGATCGGCGACGAGGCGAAGGCCCGCGAGCTCCGCGCGCGCGGCGTCGTCGCCGTCGTTCGCAAGGAGCGCGAGGGCGCCGAGGAGTATGCGCGTGCGTGGGGATTCACCCAGATAATCGAGGTCGAGTGATGCCGGGCGTGGTCGTCGTCGGAGCGCAGTGGGGTGACGAGGGGAAGGGCAAGATTGTCGACATCCTCACGGAGCACGCGGAGGTGGTCGTCCGTTACGCGGGAGGACCCAACGCGGGGCACACCCTCGTCGTCGGAAACGAGAAGGTCATCGTGCGCCTCGTGCCGAGCGGCATCTTGCGCAAGGGCACGCTCTGCGTTCTCGCGCAGGGCATGGTCATCGACCTGAAGCGCCTCTGCGACGAGATTGACGAGCTCACCAAGCGCGGCTACCCGCACGCGGCCGAGCTCCACATCTCCGATCGCGCGCACTGCATCCTTCCGTATCACCGCCTGGTCGACGGACTGCGCGAGCAAGGCAGCGGCGCGATCGGCACGACGAAGCGCGGCATCGGCCCTTGCTACGAAGACAAGGCGGCCCGTCGCGGCGTGCCGATGGGCGCGCTGCGCGACATGTTGGCGCTCCGCGAGCTCGTCTCGCGCGGCATCGAGGCGTGGACGCCGACGATCGCGGCGCTCGGCGGAGCCGCGCCGTCGGTCGACGAGGTGATGAGCGAGATCGAGCCGCTCGCGGCGCGCATCACGCCGCGCCTCTGCGACACGTCTGCGCTCGTCGATCACGCGCTGAAGAAGGGCAAGACCGTGCTCTTCGAGGGCGCGCAAGGAACGCTCCTCGACATCGACCACGGCACGTACCCGTTCGTGACCTCGTCGAGCGCGATCGCCGGAGGCGCGTGCACCGGCGCGGGCGTCGGTCCCACGCGCATCAAGCGCGTCGTCGGTCTCGTGAAGGCGTACTGCACGCGCGTCGGCGGCGGCCCGTTTCCGACCGAGCTGAACGACGACATCGGCGAGCGTCTCCGCAAGATCGGCGACGAGTACGGCTCGGTGACGGGACGCCCGCGTCGCACGGGATGGCTCGATCTGCCCGCGCTGCGCTACGCCGCGCGCATCAACGGGCTCGATCGCATCGCGATCACCAAGCTCGACGTGCTCACGGGCCTGTCGTCGCTGAAGGTGTGCGTCGCGTACAAGACGCCGCACGGCGAGGTGAAGGAGCTCCCGACGAGCGGCCTCGAGCACGCGACGCCGATCTACGAAGACTTCGAGCCGTGGAGCGAGGACCTCGCGAAGGCGACGGCGATGGAAGATCTGCCGGACGCCGCGCGCGAGTACGTGAGGCGCATCGAGCACGCCGCCGAGTGCGAGGCGATGATCGTGAGCGTAGGGTCGCGCCGGAACGAGACGATCGTGCGGAGCGGGGTTTTCGAGTGAGTTTTTGGGGTGGCGCGAGCACGTTCGCGGGGCGTGCCCTATACTCACGGACGTGATCCCGGTCGTCCTCTTCGTGGCTCAACTGTCGCTCAGCGCCGCCTCGCGGCCCGCCGAGTGTGGCGTCGACGGCAACATGCGCGGGACGAACATCTGGGAGCGCGCCAAGCACCCCGAGCTTCGTCGCTACTGCGATCTGCTCGCGACGGGCACGAGCAAGCTCGTGTCGCCGTCGACCGCGGCGGACGCGCTGCGCGAGGCCGACGAGGCCGAGCAGGTGATGGCTGGGCGCGCGGCGCCGCGCACGCTCAAGGGGCGCGCGCTCGCGAAGCTCGGGCGTCACACCGAGGCATACGCCGCGTTCAGCGAGGCGAAGCAGCGTGACGCGCGGGCGCTCGACGATCCTTCCGCGCTCCTCGCGTTCGCGCGGTCTGCCGCGCGGAGCGGTCACGCGACCGAGGCGCTCGGCGCGTTTCGCTCGCTCCTGCCGCGCGCCGATGGGCTCACGTCGGCCGAGCGCGCTCCCGCGTACGTCGAAGCCGCGCTCCTCGCGATGAGCGCGGGCGCCTCGAGCGTGGACGACGCGATCGCCATGCTCCGCCAAGCCAAGCGCGAAGCAACGGACACGCTCCAGCCCCTCACGACGCTCGCCTTGGCGCTCGCGCTCGATCGCTCGGGCGCGAAGGACGAAGCGCGCGCGCTCCTCGACGAGCGCGCGAAGGCCGCGGCGCGGAACGTCGCGCGTGACTCGACCTTGCCGAACCTCCTCGGCCCGCTCGCCTTCGAGGGCGAGGCGATGGCGGCGATCGGGCTCGAAGCGAGCGATCCCGCGGCGGCGCAGGCCGCGTGGCAAAAGTACATCGAGGCCGCGGGTCAGAACCCGACGTGGATCGAGCACGCGAAATCGCACCTCACGTCGCACACGCCCGCGCCGCCGCGAGGGCGCCGGTGAAGCGCGCGTTCGCCTGCGCGATCGCCCTCGGCATCGTCGCGCTCGCGGGCACGGCTCGGGCGGACACGCCGCCGAACATCTGGGACCTCGCCAAGCACCCCGAAGCGTTCGAGCAGCGCCGCGAGCACCTGAAGCTCGAAGAGAACATCGAGCTCCTCGACGACGCTGAAGGAGCTCGGCGGGCGCACGCGCGACGCGTTTCGCGCGGCGGCGCTCTCGGGCGCGCAGAGCGTCCTCGACGACTCGAGCGCGCCGAAGGATCGCTGGCTCCGCTACGACGAGGCGGTCGTCGCGATGTATCGCGCGGACGTGCTCGGCTCCGCGAAGGAGTACGACGTCGCGATCGCGCTGCTCGAGCCGCTCGCGAAGGAGTTCGAGGGGACGCTCTTCGCCGCGGAGATCTGGCAGAAGCTCGCCGAGTGCTACGTGCGCGTCGAGCGAACGCCCGACGAGATCCGCGCGTACGACGAGGTCATCAAGCGCGCCGTCGTCGCCGAGGGCACCGCCACGCCGATGCTCAACCAGGCCGAGGCGTACATGCGCAACGGCGAGGTCGACGTCGCGGTCTCGCAGTTCCGCGAGGTCTACCGCCTCGCCGGCATGATGACGAGCGGCAACGAGCTCGGCGTCCTCGCGCAGTGGGACCTCGCGGTCGCGCTCGATCGCAGCGGCGACGTCCGCGGCGCGATCTCGGCGGCGCGCGCCGCGGTCCACATGGACGCGCGGTGCCTCGCGGTCTCGACGATGCACACCGTGAAGATCTACGCGTCGTGCAAGGACGCCGACATCGCGTTCGTGCTCGTGCCGGCGGGGCTCTTTCCGGTCTCCGAGGAGAACGACTCGGTCTACTTCGTCCCGAAATACGAGCGGAGCTGGTACCTCGCGCTCGGTCGTGAGGCGCTCGCGCTCGACGGCGACAAGCCGCGCGAGATCGCCGAGAACTGGAAGCGCGCCGAGACCGAGATGATGAGCTACATGACCGCAGGCCGCGCAGCACGGCGGCGACAAGTGGGTCGACCTCGCGCGAAAGCGCCTCGACGACATCCGCAAGCACCGGCTCGAAGCCGACAAGCGCGCGGGCGTCACCCCGAAGGACGACGTCGACGTCGGGCTTTGATCAGGCCTGCGGGAACGCGCCGCCCTGCATCCGCTGCTGCATCGCGGAGATCTGCTGCTGGAGCGTCTGCGGCGGCAAATTGAGCTGCGCGCAGACGCGCTCGAGCGTGGCTTGCTCTTGCGCGTCGATGTTCCCGTCGACGAGCGCAGCGGCGACGAGCCCGGAGAGGAACCACTCGGGCGACGCGATCGGACCGACCTGCCCGACGAGCTGCCCAGCGAGCGCGCGCGACACGATCTCTTCGGGGATGCCCCAGCGCTTTCCGCACTCGACGAGGAGCCGCTTCTCGTCGCGCTGGAGGCCGCTCGAGATCATGACGTGCGCCATCTGCGAGAAGAGCACCATGCGCTCGCGCGGATCGCGGATGTCGGGGACGAGGAAGCCTAGCGACGCGGCGGGGCCGATCGGGTGGCGCGGCCGCGCGAGATCGGGGCTGCCCACGGCGTCGAGCGCCCACACCTGACCGGTCGCGACGATGTTCGCGCCGCAGTGGTTGCAGCGCGGGTCGTCGGTCTCGGCGAGCGGTCCGCCGCAGTTCGGGCAGATGACCTGCGACATCGAGAGCTTCGTGCTCACGCCGCTCTTGCGCGCGAGCCTCAGCGTCGACTGTCGCGGGAAGGGCTCGGCGTTCGGCGTGAATCGACCGGACCAGAAGACGTTGACGTAGACGAAGTCGTCCTTCTCGCCCTGCGCCACGTCGCACAAGACGACGTCCGCGCCGCCGACGGCGATGTCTCGCGCGCCGAGCGCGACGTTCGCGCCGTCCCCGCCGCGCGCGACGAGCTCCTCGGTCGCTCCCTTTCGGAGCGGCGCGGCGGTCTGCTTTCGACCCGACTCGATCCACTTCCAAAAGAGGTAGCTCGCGCGATCCTCGAGCGTCTCGCGCGTGGCGCCGAGGTCGACCTCGCGAAGGCCCTCGAGCCCTGGCACCTCGTTCGCCGAGTCCGGGTGCCACTCCGAGAGCTGCGTGATCTCCGAGAGCACCCAGTCGTGCTCGCCCGAGCACACGAGCGCCTTGCAGTACTTGCACGTGACGATCTCGCCGCCGCCGAGATCGAACGGAGCTCCGCACGCGGGGCACGCCTTGCCGACTGCGTCCGCGCTCTGCTTCGTCTGCGCTCCCTGCCGCCGCACGAGCGTCCAGATTTCGGTGTATGGCGCGATCGGCTGCTGCGCGAGCGCGTTCTGGATCTGTGGAGGCGTCGAGTCGATCGGCACCGTCGCGTCGCGCGCCTGCGCGGTGAAGCGCACGTGCACGATGTCGAGGGGCGGGGAGGTCTGCACGGCCTCGAGCGTCACGAACATGACCTGCGTGTCGCTCATCACGTTGCGCACGCCCTCGGTCCGCATGAGCTCGAGCTGCACCTGGAACCGCGAGAAGCAACCGTCGGACATGAACGGACGCGAGGGGCGCATGTCACCCGCGGTCCACCCGTCGCGGAGGATGTCGCTCATGCGGCGCACGCGATCGACGATGCTCGCCTCGGTGAGGTTCGGATCGCGCGCTTGCAAGAGCTCGAGCGAAACCGATTTGCGGCTCGCCGCCTCGAGGTCGTACTGCGCGTCCAGCACCGCGGAGCGCACGTTGCCCGCTTGGCGGTTCGCGCGCGACATGACGATGATGACGACGAGCACGACGCCGCCGACCACGAAGAGCGTGCAGCAGAGACCGAAGGGGCTCAGCGATCCGCCGCCCGAAGAGTAACCGCCGCCGCCGCCCGAATACGTGCCGTGGTATCCGCCGCCGCCCGACGAGCGCGAGCCGCCACCGCCGCCCGACGAACGCGAGCCGCCACCCGACGAACCGCCGCTTCGGTAGCTCTGTCCGCCGCCGGGGCGCGCGAACGAAAACGACGCGATCGAGCAGACGAACAGCGCGGCGGCGACGAACGCGAGTACCCGCCGCAACATCACTTCACCGGAAAGAGCTCGCGGTTCTGCCACGACGGCAGCTGCCGCAAATCGGCCCACACCTCGCGCGCCGACGAGTACCGATACGCGTCGCGCCGGCGGAGCATCTTCGCGATGAGGCCGCCGAGCGGCGTGCCGATCGCCTCGGCCATCTTGCGCGGAACGCCGTCGCCCACGATGCGCACGAGCTGCTCGTACGGGACGTTCTGCGGGATCGCCGGCTGCCCCGTGAGCATCCAGTACATCAAGAGGCCCACCTGGTAGAGGTCGCTCTGCTTGCTCGTGTAGCCGCTCGCGACCACCTCGGGCGCCATGATTTTGTGGTGCACGACGTTCGGGCGCACGGCGGGCGCGCCGCGGAGCTCGTGGCTGATGCCGAAGTCGCTGATCTTCACCGTCGGTCGATCGACGCCGTGGATGATGAGGACGTTTCCGGGGTGAAGATCGTCGTGGACGATGTCGTTGTCGTGGAGGAACTGCACGGCGGCGAGGAGCTGTCGCGCGAGCTCGAGGACGAGCCCCTCTTGCATGGGCGTGCCGATCATCTCGCTGAGCGAGTGCTCGCACTTCTCGAGCGCCATGTAGAAGAGGTGATCCTGCTCGAACGCGTCGTGCATGTAGACGACGTTCGGGTGACGGAGCGACATGAGCCGCTGCGACTCCTTCGCCCACTCCGTGTGGACTTCCTGGTAGGGGCGGTTCGCGGGGCGAATCATCTTCACCGCGTAGACCTGATCGAACGGCCCGAGGCAGTCGTAGACCGCGCCGAACTCTCCGGTGCCGAGGATTCGACGCACTTCATAATCGCCACGCTTCGACACGAGGCGCGTGCCCACCTGTGGCAGGCGTACGACGAGGCGCTGGCCGACCTGTGGCGGAAGTGCAGGTTGCGAGACAGGCGGCGTCGGGATCTGCGCCGTCGTCGCCATGTTCGGCTGCGATTGCGGCGC
Organism: uncultured delta proteobacterium; assembly: GCA_963839305.1. Taxonomy (GTDB): domain Bacteria; phylum Myxococcota_A; class Polyangia; order Polyangiales; family Polyangiaceae; genus DASXHD01. The sequence goes on along the minus strand of CAWIUL010000010.1, from coordinate 1,428,097 downwards.
CGGAAAACCGCCACTCGAGCTCGCGTTCGGCGGCGCCGGAGAAGGAGATTGCGTCGTCGTGGCAAGTTGCGGCGACGAGATCGGCGTGCCCATCGGCGGTGTCTGGCGTGTCACGAGAGAACGCGAAGATAGCATCGCTCCACGTTGGCAAGCGCCGCAAAGTCGACCATGCTCAGACAGCGGAGGCTTCCATGCGTCGTTTCTTGGCGATCGCGTCTGTGTTTGCGGCTGGGCTCGTCGTGCTGGCGTCCGCGTGCGGCGGCGATAACGGCACCAACGGGGACGGCGGCCCCGACGGGACGGTCACGGACGGAAACGGAAACGGCGATGGTCAGCCGACGGACGGCGGCGGCGGCGGAGACGGGAACCTCTTCGGCGACGGAAACCCGAACTGCACGCCGCTCGGCGTCTCGTGCAAGAGCGCGACCGATTGCTGCTCGGGCAACTGCGCGAATGGCGCGTGTCAGCCTCCGACGTGCACGGGCGACAACCTCGCGTGCACGACGAGCGCGCAGTGCTGCAGCGGGACGTGCACGAACGGAACGTGCACGCCGCTCAACACCACCTGCAAGACGCTCGGAAACCCGTGCACCTCGGGCGTCGACTGCTGCTCGAATTTCTGCTCGAACGGCATCTGCGCGCAGCCCTCTTACTGCGGTCAGAACGGTGACATCTGCGCGAGCAACGGAGACTGCTGCGGCGGCCTCTGCACCAAGGCGCCCAACGCGACGTTCGGCATCTGCGATCAACCCAAGAGCGGCGGTTGCACGATGGACGGCTTCCTCTGCGGAGGCACGACGGCCGACGGCGGCGCGACGTACACCGACGGCGGTTTGCCGACGTGCGGCGGCTCGTGCTGCAGCCGCGCGTGCGCGCCATGGGGCCCGACGAGCGTCCTCATCTGCCAGCCCGCGAGCGGTTGCCACCCGATCGGCGACATCTGCGCGAAGAACACCGATTGCTGCGGCGGCAGCGATCCGAAGTCGGGCTACCAGTGCATCAAGAGCGGCACGAACCCCGTCGGCGTGTGCGGTCAGGGCAACGGCTGCAAGCCGAACGGCGACATCTGCCGCTTGCAGTCCAACCAGTGCAACGCGACCGACAACTGCTGCTCCGGCAACGTGCAGCAGAACGACACGTGCCACCAGGACAACCTCGGCGTGCCGCGCTGCAGCTACGCGGGCGACGGCGGCAACTGCGTCCCGTCGAGCGGCACGTGCGCGTCGAGCGCCGATTGCTGCAACCTGAACCCGTGCGTGCCGAGCGGCGACGGCGGCTTTACGTGTTACCCGCAAGCGTGCGTGCCGACGCAAGGCGTCTGCACGACCGACGCAGACTGCTGCCCTGGCGGCCACTGCTACATCCAATCGGGTCACACGTCGGGCTTGTGCGTCAGCACGAACCTCCCCGACGGCGGAACCTCGAGCGACGGCGGAATCATCGACTCCGGTACGCCGTGCTCGCTCTACGGCCAGACCTGCACGACGTCCTCGGACTGCTGCAACAACGTGCCGTGCACGGCGGGTCGCTGCATCGTCCCGGTGAACTGACCTGCGCGAATGCTACCCTCCACGCATGTGGCGTGGAGGGTGGGTCTTCGTGATCGTCGCCGGAGTGCGCTGCACGTCGAGCGACACGTCACAAGCCGACGCCGGCCCTGACGTCATCCATGTCGGTGGGGACGAGTACCGCGAGGCGCCAACACCGTCGCTGCGCTCGATTGCGACCATTTCGGTCGTGCAGGGCGAATCAATCGCAATCCCCGTCACCGTTTCGATGGCGACGCTCGCGTCGATTACGGGCTTGCCGGCGTCCGTCACGCGCACGTGATTCAGACGCCCGGCCCGATGACGCTCACCCCATCGAGCCGCGTGCTCACGACGGGCGTGACGTACAAGTCGCTAGTCGCCGTCGAGCGGTTTGGCGCCGACGGTACGCTCGACACGAGCTTTGGGTATCTCGGAACCGTGCTCACGGACGTGAGCCGTTGGAACACGACGAGCGGCGTGGCCGTTACGGCGGCCGCGATCGACCCGATCGAGACCATGCTCTACGTCGGCGGCAACGGCTGGCTTCTCCGCTACCGCATCCACGCGTAGACTCCGGGGCTTCGATGCCCAAACCCGCCCGGACTCCGGAGCATCTCCGTCTCGAAGAAGCGCGCGAAGGGAAGAAGTGGCGCCGCTGGGGCACGTACCTCAGCGAGCGCCAGTGGGGCTCGGTGCGCGAGGACTATTCGGCGAGCGGCGACGCGTGGAATTACTTCCCGTTCGACCACGCGCACCTTCGCGCGTATCGCTGGGGCGACGACGGCCTGCTCGGGCTCTGCGACAACCGCGGCCTCATGAACTTCTCGGTCGCGCTCTGGAACGGGAAGGACCCGATCCTGAAGGAGCGCCTCTTCGGCCTCTCGAACCCCGAGGGCAACCACGGCGAGGACGTGAAGGAGATCTACTACTACCTCGACGCGACGCCGACCCACTCGTACGCGCGTGCACTCTACAAATATCCGCACCGCGAGTTCCCGTACCAGGCGCTGCGCGACCGCGCGCGCGCGGCGAGCAAGAAGGACCCCGAGCCCGAGCTCTACGACCTCGGCATGTTCGACGACGACGCGTACTTCGACGTCGAGGTCGAGTACGGCAAGACCACGTGCGAGGACGTGCTCGTTCGGCTCACGATCACCAACCGCGGCGACCACGCGAAGCTCACGGTGCTCCCGCAGCTGTGGTTTCGGAACACGTGGAGCTGGGGCGACGACACGCCGCGCCCGACGATTTATCGCGGCGGAAAGGACTTCGTCGTCACCGAGCAAGCGCACCTCGGGCGCCGGCTCTTCTACGCGGAGAACGCCAAGCGCATCCTCTTCACCGAGAACGAGACCAACGAGCAAGCGCTCTGGGGCAAGAAGAACGACAAGCCGTACACGAAGGACGCGTTCCACCGCGTCATCGTGAAGGGCGAGGCGAGCGCGTCGAACACGCGCGAAGAGGGCACGAAGATCGGCGCGGTCTACGAGGTCGAGCTCGGTCGCGGAGAATCTGCAACCATTCGGTTGCGCTTCGTCGACGGCGTGATGGAGGCGCCATGGGGCGATTTCGACGCGGCGTTCGAGGACCGCAAGCGCGAGGCCGACGCGTTCTGGGCCGCGGTGATGCCCGAAGGCCTCGGCGAGGACGAAAAGCGCGTCTTCCGGCAGGGCGCCGCGGGCCTTTTGTGGTCGAAGCAGTTCTATCACTACGACGTCGAGCGCTGGCTCCGCGGCGACCCGAAGGGCCCGCCTCCGCCCGCGGAGCGTCGCAACGGGAAGAACGCCGAGTGGACGCACCTCTTCAACAGCGAGGTGCTCTCGATGCCCGACAAATGGGAGTACCCCTGGTACGCCGCGTGGGATCTCGCGTTCCACACGATCCCGATCGCGCTCTTCGACCCCGAGCTCGCCAAGCAGCAGCTCTCGCTGCTCACGCGCGAGTGGTACATGCACCCGAACGGGCAGCTCCCTGCGTACGAGTGGGCGTTCGGCGACGTGAACCCGCCCGTGCACGCGTGGGCGGCGGAGCGCGTCTACCAAATCGAGCGGCGCATGTCGTCGCGCTGCGACCGCAACTTCCTCGAGAGCGTCTTCCACAAGCTGATGCTCAACTTCACGTGGTGGGTGAATCGCAAGGACGCCAAGGGCCGGAACGTCTTCCAAGGCGGCTTCCTCGGCCTCGACAACATCGGCGTCTTCGATCGCTCGACGCCGCTCCCCGGCGGACACGTCCTCGAGCAAGCCGACGCGACGAGCTGGATGGGCATGTACTGCCTGAACCTGCTCGAGATCGCGCTCGAGCTCGCGCGTGAGAACCAGAGCTACGAGGACGTCGCGAACAAATTCTTCGAGCACTTCCTCCTCATCGCGAAGGCCGCGAACCTCGGTGATGAAGCGGGGCGGGGGATGGCGGGCCTCTGGGACGAGGACGACGGCTTCTTCTACGACTGCGTGAGCGCGCCCGACGGCACGCGCACGCCGCTGAAGGTCCGCTCGATGGTCGGGCTCATCCCGCTCTTCGCGGTGTCGACGCTCGACGGCGACGTCTTCGAGCGCTTCCCGAATTTCGCCAAGCGCGTGAAGTGGTTCCTCTCGAACCGCCCCGAGCTCGGCGAGGCCGTCGCGTCGATCCACGACAAGGGCTCCGGTCAGCGGCGGCTCTTGTCGCTGCTCGATCGGCGTCGCCTCGTGCGCGTCGTCCAGCGCATGCTCGACGAGGACGAGTTCCTCTCACCGTACGGCGTGCGCGGGCTCTCGCGCGCGCACAAAGATCAGCCGTTCATCTTCCAGGCCGACGGTCGCACGTACCGCGTCGACTACGAGCCCGGCGAGTCGCAGACGGGCATGTTCGGCGGCAACTCGAACTGGCGCGGCCCGGTGTGGTTCCCGGTGAACTACCTCATCATCGAGTCGCTGCAGAAGTACCACCACTTCTACGGCGACTCGCTCCGCGTCGAGTGCCCGAAGGGCTCGGGCGTGTGGATGAACCTCTGGGAGGTCGCCGTCGAGCTCTCACGCAGGCTCACGCGCCTCTTCGTGCGCGACGAGCACGGGCGCCGCGCCGCGCACGGAAACGTTGCGCGCCTCCAGAACGATCCGCACTTCCGCGACAACATCCTCTTCTACGAGTACTTCCACGGCGACACCGGCGAGGGCCTCGGCGCGTCGCACCAAACGGGCTGGAGCGCGCTCTCGGTGAAGCTCCTCCAACAGAGCCCGATGTGGAACGCGAAGTGGGACGAGAAGCTGTCGCGGATGGTTCGCTGATTGTTTTGGTGGCCCCCGCCCAGCCGTGCTCGGGCTGGTGCTCGCTCGTGCTCGGCGGAACCGCTCTAACATGTCGAGCGCGGGCCGCCTCCGCGCGAGCTTGCGCGCCAGCCCTGCGCGCGGCTGCCTCCCCCACGGCGTCGCTCCGCGCCGCCGGGGGAGGTTGGTGCTAGATGATCCAGATGGGGTGGTCGTTACGCGTGGCGGTAGTCGTGGCGCTCGCATTGGTTTCGGGGAGCGTACGCGCTGACGACGAAGTGGCATCACGCGTCGTGAAGCGCGTGGATCCTGCGCCCGTTGTAGGCGGCATCGTCATTTCGTTCGTGTCGTACTTTCCTGCGTGCATGCTCGCGGCGAACGTCGCGCAGTCGAATGGAGGGCCTGCGCTCTTCGTTCCGGTCGTCGGGCCCTCATCTACGCAGGGATGGTCGACAACGACACGGCGCGCCTGGTGGCCGTCACCGATGGCGTCGTGCACGCGTTGGGTCTCACGCTGATCCTCTGGGGCACGCTCGTCGGCAAGAAGGTCGTTCGCGACGCGCGCGCACACGTCGTTCCGGTCGTCGGCCCTCGGGCAATCGGGATCAGCGCGACGTTCTAACCTCCCGAATTAGAACCCTTGGCTGACATCGCGCAGACGAATGGCGGGCCTGCGCTGGTCGTTCCGGTCGTCGGCCCGTGTTGGCGACGCGCGCGTAGTGACGTGGATCACGCCGCGCAGCACCGGGATCGCCGCGACGTTTCTAACCTCCCCCGGCGGCGCGGAGCGACGCCGAGGGGGAGGCAGCCGCGCGCAGGGCTGGCGCGCAGAGCCGCGCGCAGCCGGACGCGTGTATCCTGCACTCATTGGCCGGCGAGCACGGCCGAGCACCAGCCCGAGCACGGCTGGGCGGGGGCCAACAATCAAAACCCTTGGTCGTGCATTCCACCAGCGTTGAGCTCGAGGGTCAGGTTGCGCTGCTGCGCCGCGGGGGCGCTCGGCGCTGCTTGAACTTGGGCGCGGGCGCCGGCGACTTTGCGGGCGACGGCGACGAGGCGGGAGCGCTCGTCGTCGTTGGTGGCTTTCTTCGCGCGCGTCTCGAGGGCGAGCTGCGCTTCTTCGAGCTGTTTGTCGGCGGCGGCGAACTGTCCGCTCGCGGCGCTCTGTGAAGCGCCGAGCTCGAGCTTCGAGGCGTCGATGACGGCGATGATCGATTTGGCCTTCGCGTTCTCCGATTTCGCGACGGAGCCCGTGTCGCTCGAGAAGCCAGCGCGCGCGACGATCTCCTGGATGCGCGGCACGTCGCCGTCGTCGGGATCGCGGAAGTGGAGGCGCACGCTCGCGAGCGCGCGCGAAGCGACGACGGTCGAGTCGTGGATGCGCACGCGGAGGACGGCCTCGCGGTGCTGGCCCGAGAAGAGCGCGCCGAGCGGGAGCTTGATCGCGCCGTTTTCGCCGCGCTCGCTGCGGATGCCATCGACCGCGACGAGGTCGACGTTCGGCGCGGGGACGATCTCGACGAACGCGTCGGTCGCGACCGTGGAGCGGAGGAGCGCGATCTCGTGCTCGACGAGCGACGGCATCTCCTTCGGCTCGCTCAGGTGATAGAGGCGGCCAGTCGAGCGCGTCGCGAGCGCGTTGAGCGTGCGCTCGTCGTAGTCGGTGCCGACGCCGAGCGACGTGACCTGCGCGTGGAATCGGACGCCGCGCTCCGCGAGCGCGCCGAGCGCCTCGGGTGACGAGGGACCGACGTTCGCGATGCCGTCGGAGATGACGACGACGCGACGAACCGCGTGCGTGCTCGGCGCGCGCGCGACGTGCGACTCGCCGAGCCCGAGGCCGTCGAACATGTTCGTCGACCCGTTCGGCTGGAGCTGCGCGATGCGCGCCTTGAGGGTGCGCCGCGTCTCGGTGGAGAGCACGGTCGGCTCGACCAGCGTTCGCGCGTCGTCGCTGAACGCGACGATCGAGACGATGTCGCCGTCCGCCAGATCATCGACGAGCATGTTCGAAGCGCGCCGCGCGTTCTCGATCTTCGGGCCTGCCATCGAGCCCGACGTGTCGATCACGAGCGAGACGTCCATCGGCACGTGCGCGCGCGGGTGCGTCTGCGGCGCGTCGACCCAGAGGCCGAGCGAGGCCGTGCCGTCACCAGCGAGCAAGACGTCGCTCTCCGGCGCGACGCCGACCCACGCGCCGGACGCGTTCTGCGTGGTCCGCACGCGACCCGGTGTCGGTCAGCGCGGGATCTTTGGCGATCGGCGTCTCGACGCCGGTCACCCGCCCGTCGCTCGTCACGACGACCGGTCCGCGCGCGATGGGCGCAGCGCCGCAACCGGCAATCAACAGAATCGACGCGAAGATCGCACTTTTGCGCATGAAACAACTCCTTGCGCCCTTGAGACGCAGCAGCGCGCAAAAAGATCTGGTCGGCGGGTGCTATCGACGATCCAGCAAGAACTTCGCGATCGGCGCAAAAATCCTCTCCTCGGCGCCGGTCGACAGGAACAAATCTGCGTGCGCGATCGGCCGCGACTTGTCGCCGCCGACGACCAAGAGCTCTTTGTCGCTCGAGCCGATGCGGTCGTAGACGTCGCGCGACGTCGCCTCGGGGACGATGCCGTCGTCCTTGGCGACCACGCAGAGGAGCGGGGTCTTCATCTCTTCGATCGCCTGCGAGACGTTCACGCCGCGGAGCACGAGATCGCGCCGCGCGATCCACTCGGCGATCTCGCGGTTGATGCCCGCGTGCGGATCCTCGACGGTCTGCACGATCTCGTTCGCCCGCGAGAGGTCCGACGAAGTCGAGTTGACGTAGAGCGAGAGCGCGCGCGGAAACGTGCGCGTGATGAACGGGAGCGCGTGCTTGGCGAGCGTGCGCGTGTTGCGCATCTTGACCATGCCGACGAGCGCCGGCCACGCGAACGCGACCTGAAGGAGCTTGGGCACCTCGACCCAGCGCACGAGCCCGCCGAGCGCGACGAACGATCCGATCGCGTCCGTGCCGCGGTGCGCGAGCTGACCGAACGCGAGCGCGGTCCCGAGGCTGCAGCCGATGAGGTCGACCTTGTCGACGCCCTCGCGCTCGCGGACGAAATCGATCACCGCGCTGACGTCGTCCACCGCGAGCTCGGCCATGCCGTACGCGTCGGTGGTGCCCGGCGTCGCGCGCGATCGTCCCTGACCGCGCAAATCGGCGCTGTAGACCGTGATCCCCTTGTGCGCGAGCGTCGCCTCGAGCGAGCGCTCCGAGGGGTGGAACCCGAAGATGAACGAGTTCATCCCGTAACCCGGCACGATGACGAGCGGCCGCGCCTTCGATTTGGATCCCGGCGCGACGCGCCGAAGCGCGAGCTCGTGCCCGGCGTCGTTCGATACGAAGTGAATGTTCTCTTCCGTGGTCATGTCGGGTGTCGAAACCTCGGACCTTCGCTTCGCTCCGGCTTGCGAGGTTTCATTCTAGGATCGCGAACTTCAGATAGCGCCCTTCGGGGAATGCGGCGAGCATCGGGTGATCGCAAGGCGCGCCGTGGAGCGCGACCATGCGGAGCGCGTCCGTCTCGAGCGACGCGTCGTCGAGCGTGCTCGCGAACTGCTCGGCGTTGACGTGGCTCGAGCACGAGGCCGCGCAGAAAATCCCGCCCTCGGCGAGCACCGACACGCACGCGCGGTGGAGCTGCCGGTACGACGCGAGCGCGTGCGGGACCGATTTCGCGTTCGGCGCGAAGCTCGGCGGATCGCTGATCACGAGGTCCCATTTGCGGCCGCGCTTCTGAGCGCCCTCGAGGAACGCGAAGCAGTCCTGCGTGACGAACTCGTGCGAAGAAGGGGAGACGCCAGCACGCTTGAAGCTCTCTTGCGCCGTCGCGTGGCCTTGCGCGGCGACGTCGACGCTCGTCACCTTCGTCGCTCCGCCGAGCGCTGCGCGAAGCGAGAACCCGCCCGTGTACGAAAAGAGGTTCAGCACGCTCCGCCCGCGCGCGAGCTCGCCGACGCGGCGCCTGTTCTCGCGTTGATCGAGGAACGCGCCCGTCTTCTGTCCCTTCTCGAGATCGACGACGAACGGCACGCCGTGCTCGCGCACGCACGGGCGCATGTCGGGCGCGTCGCCGGCCGCGACCTCGACTTGCTTGGCTTCTCCGCGACCGCTGCGCACGAGCACGCTCTGGACGCCGAGCGTGCGCGTCGCCTCTGCGATTTCGGGCACGAGCGTGCTCACGTGTGCACGGATCGCCGCATCGTCGAACGCGACGACGCACGCGGAGCCATATCGATCGACGACGAGACCGGGCATGCGGTCGCCTTCGCCATGAACGACGCGGTAGGCGTCCGTCTGGTCGTCGAACCAGCGCGACCGAAGCCTCACGGCGGCGGCGAGGCGGTCGCGGAACAACCGGCGGTCGACGGGAAAATCTCCTCGCGTCCAAACGCGCACGGCGATCGGTCCAGCCGCGCACGCGATGCCACGCGCGAGCGTCACCCCCTTCGAAGCCAGCCGAACTTCTTCACCGTCGCGACCGCTGGAATCGAGCTGCTCGCGGTACACCCACGGATGTCCTCGCCGAACGGGCTCGGCAGCGCGAGGACTGAGATTCAAGGTCGTAACGGTCGCCACGGGTTCGATATCCTACATTGGCGCCCAAAAATACGCCCTGTGCGTGTTGTGTCATGGTGGCCCAGACCATCGGGTTGTGCGATCGTTTTGTCGCACCCTCCGCTGCGCGAAGACTGACGGTGAAAATCGAAAACGTTCAAATCGGCCTGCGTCTCGCGCAAGCACAGCCTTTGCTTCTCATGCGACCGACTTATTCGTTGTCGTGCGCGGAACGCGATTGTCGAACAGGACATCCTCTCCGCGGTCATTCGGTGAGTGTCGAGGGGATCAGGGGCCATCATGGGTAAGAAGCGAAAGAAGTCTGCCGAGCAAACTCCCACTCCCATCGGAGCCACGGTCGTCATCGAGACGACGGAGAGCGTCCCGCCGCCGCCGGTCTCGCAGCCCGCGGTGAGCGCCGAGATGGCAGCGGAGCTCGTCGCCGAGCCGATCGCCGTGAGCGAGCCGCCGCCGCCCGCGAGCGAGGTGTCCGCGAGCGAGCCCCCGCCGGCGAGCGAAGTTTCGGCGAGCGACGCCCCCGCGAGCGCCGCGCCCGCGACCAAGCGCCCGAAGAAGAAACGCCCCGCGTCGAAGAAGCGCTCCGTGAGGCCGCCGCCGGTCGTCTCGCGCGAGGCGCTCGATCAGAAGATCGATCGGCTCGAGGCGAAGCTCGAGGAGAAGAAGGACGCGGTCGCGAAGGCCGCCCGCGAAGGCTTCGGAAGCAAGCCGGACGACGACGATACGAGCGTTCCGCCCGTCGACCTCGAGGTGCACGACGCGTTCTTCGCCGCGGGTGAGAAGGCGCACGTCGTCAAAGAGAGCGGCTCGTTCGCCGCGCTCGACCCGCGCCAGGCGCAGAAGATGTCGGCGAGCGCCCACGCGCGCCGCGCTCACCTCTCTCGCTACGTGAAGATCGCCGTCGGCGCGGCCGCGGGCATCTTGATGCTCGGGTTCGCGATCAAGAGCTTCCGCGGTCATCCGAGCGACGAGCCCGTTCGTCGCGAGGTGACGCACGTCGCCGCTGCCATCGAGCAGCCCGTTCAGCAAGAGCAGCCGAAGGCCGTGACGCCTCCGCCCGCGATCCAGAACGTCGAGAACGCCGACAAGGTGGTCGAGGCGAAGCCGGAAGAGAAGAAGGACGACACGGCGGCCGCGGCCGACGCGAAGGCGACGGAAGAGACCACCGACAAGAAAGACGATCTGCCGCCGGAGAAGCCGAAGAACGCCTGGCAAGAAAAGCAGGCGGCGAAGGCGGCCCTCGAGCGCGGCGCGAACGCGACGGCGATCCAAGCGGGCGAACGCTCCGTCGCGCTCGACCCGAGCGACGGCGAAGCTTGGCTCGTCCTCGGCGGCGCGTACCAGGCCATGGGCAACGCCTCGCAGGCGAAGCGCTGCTACAGCGCGTGCGTCAATCAGGGCAAGAAGGGCCCGATCAGCGACTGCAAGGACATGCTCGGCAGCTTGTGACGAGGAGCTCCGCGAGGAACGTGTACATTGCACGCTTCGCGGCGGTGTTGTTCGTGTGTGGGTGCGGCGGTGATGGCGCACCAGCGGACGCGAGCGTCGACGCCAGCGTGGAAACGTCAGCTGACGTCGATCAGTGCAAGGGAACGACACCTGCTTCGACGCCAGCCGATGGCGGCGGCGTCTGCTGTTCGCTCTCCGGTGCCGGCGCGGTCATCAACTACTGCGACGAGTGGGGTGGCGGCTGGGCCGCGACAGCGTCCGATTGCTGCGGCCGTCATACGCAAGACGTCCCAATGCGCGTCGTCATCGACCCCTACGGCTGCCAAGCGCTCGAGCCGTACATGGCGTGTCAATGCCCCGGGCCCCCCTGCGATTACGATGCATCGCTGCAAGATGTGACATCGGAGTGACCGCCGTGCGTTGACACGGCGCGTGCGCGCGCGGTACACGCTGCCCAAAGCACGGCGAGGAGGACTCGGTTGTTCAAGAAAGTCTGCATCTTCTCGGGCAACGCGCATCCACAACTGGCGCACTCGATCGCCAACTTCCTCGAGACGCCGCTGGCGAAGAGCAAGACCACGCGCTTCTCCGACGGTGAGAGCTTCGTCGAGATCAACGAGAACGTGCGCGGCGTCGACGCGTTCGTGATTCAGCCGACGTGCAGCCCCGTCAACGACAACGTGATGGAGCTCCTCATCATGTGCGACGCGCTCCGTCGCGCCTCGGCCGGGTCGATCAACGCGGTCATCCCGTACTACGGCTACGCGCGCCAAGACCGGAAGGTCGCGCCGCGCACGCCCATCACGAGCAAGCTCGTCGCCGATCTGATTCAGGCCGCGGGCGTCACGCGCGTCGTCACGGTCGACCTCCACGCGGGGCAAATCCAGGGCTTCTTCAACATCCCGGTGGACCACCTCTACGCGATGCCCGTCGTCCTCGAGGATTACTTGAAGAAGAACTTCGACTCGTCGGCGGTCTTCGTCTCGCCGGACGCGGGCGGCGTCGAGCGGGCGCGCGCGTACTCGAAGCGCCTCAACGCGAGCCTCGCGATCATCGACAAGCGCCGCGAGCGCGCGAACGAGAGCGAGGTCATGAACCTCATCGGCGACGTGAAGGGTCGCCCGTGCATCGTCCTCGACGACATCATCGACACCGCGGGCACGACCTGCAACGCGGCGAAGGCGCTCATGGCGAAGGGCGCGACCAAGGTGGTCGGCGTCGCGACGCACGGCGTCCTCTCTGGTCCCGCGATCCAGCGCATCGTCGACTCGCCCCTCAGCGAGGTCATCGTGACGGACACGATCCCGCTCAGCGACGCGGCGAGGGCCTCCGGCAAGATCAAACAGGTCTCCATCGCCAAGCTCCTCGGCGAGGCCATCAAGCGCATTCACTCGAGCGACTCGGTCTCGAGCTTGTTCGCCTGAAGACCTTCTGCTAGAAGCCTCGCCCCCAAGGTCCACATCATGAGCTCGCTCGTCACACTCGAAGCGCAGACGCGCACCGCCGGCGGCAAAGCCGAGGCGGGTCGCCTCCGCCGTACTGGCAAAATCCCCGCCGTCGCTTACGGCAAAGAACTGGCTTCCACGCCGCTCGCCATCACGCCGAAAGACGTGGTGAGCATCCTGAAGAGCGAGCGCGGGAAGAACACGGTCATCCAGATGAAGGTCGGCGGCAAAGACCTCACCGTGATGATCAAGGATTTCACGGTGCACCCCGTCGACCGCGCGCTGCGCCACGTCGACTTCGTCGAGGTGAAGCTCGACAAGCCCGTCGACGTCCAAATCCCGCTGATCGCCACCGGCAAGCCCGTCGGCGTGACCAATGGCGGCATCCTCCGCCAGGTCTACCGCACGCTCCCCGTGCGCTGCCTTCCGGGCGTCATTCCGCTCAAGGTCGAGGTCGACGTCACGCACCTCGAGCTCGGCTACGCGATCCAGACGAAGGACGTGAAGCTCCCCGAGGGCGTCGTCGCGCGCGTGCCCGCCGAGCAAACGCTCATCGCCGTCGTCACGCCCGAGAAGGAGAAGGTCGAAGAAGAGCCCGTTCCGGGCGCTCCTGGCGCTCCTGGCGCCGCTGCTCCTGGCGCTCCTGGCGCTCCTGCGGCTGCGGGGGCGGCTCCGGCTGCGGGTGCGCCGGCTGCTGGCGCTGCGGCTCCGGCGAAGGAAGAGAAGAAGAAGAAGTAAGATCGAGCTCGAGAGTTTTGGCTGACACGCCGAAGACTCGCGCTCGTCGCTTCGCTCCTCGAACGCTCGGCCCTCGGCGCGCGCGGGAGCGCGTGCCTCAGGCTGGACTTGTCACAAGCGCTCGCGCCAACGCGAGCGCGTTCTCAGCTGGTGAACTCGTCGCGCGTCTGTGAGGGGCCATCAATGTATTTGGTCGTGGGCCTCGGCAATCCCGGCAAAAAGTACGCTGGCAACCGACACAACGTCGGGTTCATGGCGGTCGATCGGCTGCGTGACGAGCGTTCGCTGCCGGATTGGAAAGAGAAGTTTTCGGGCTTCTTCGCGCGCGGGAGCGCGTTCGGCGACGACCTGATGCTCCTCAAGCCGATGACGTACATGAACCTCTCGGGCGACTCGGTGCAGCCCGCCGCGGCGTTCGTCAAAGTCGAGCCGGCGCGCGTCGTCGTGCTCCATGACGAGCTCGATCTCGCGTTCGGCGACGTCCGGCTCAAGCAGGGCGGGGGACACGCCGGCCACAACGGGCTTCGCAGCATCATCCAGCGCCTCGGAACCCCGGAGTTTCTGCGGGTTCGCATCGGCATCGGCCGTCCGCCGCCCGAATTCCGCGGCGACGTCGCGGACTACGTGTTGAACGATTTCGACGCGTCCGAGCGCGCGGAGCTGCCCGACATGCTCGGTCGCGCGCTCTCTGCGGTCCAGGCGCTCGTCGAAAAGGGGCCCGCGCTGGCACAAAACGTCGTGAACACGCGAAAGTGATGTGATAAACACCCGCTCCCCCTTGCTCGTGACCGACGGTCACGGGCCAACCGTGCCTGACCGCACGGAGTCCACGAGGAAAAGCATGACCCAGCAAGCCACAGTCCCGGGCGGCGCAGGCCCCAGTTCGACGCAACCGCGCTCGATCCACAATCCCTCCGGCAACAAGCCGAAGGAGTACGAGACGATCTACATCCTCCGCTCCGACGTCGACGCGGACACGGCGGACCGCGTTCAGGCGCGCGTCGCCGAGGTCATCGACCGCGGGACGGGCAAGCTCGTCAAGGTCGAGGCGTGGGGCCGTCGCAAGCTCGCGTACCCGGTCAAGAAGCAGCGCCGCGGCGTCTACGTCTACGTGAAGTACGTCGGCGTCGGCGGTCTCGTGCAGGAGCTCGAGCGCAACCTGAAGCTCCAGGACGCGGTCCTGAAATACCAGACGGTGACGCTCCGCGATCAGGTCGATGTGGCGCAGCTCACGATCGATCCGGAAGAAGTGAAGTTCGCTCGCCTCGAGCTCGCGCCCGACGCAGAGCAGGAAGAGTCGCGCGAGAAGATCCTCGGCCTCGTCGACGCCCCCGAGGCGCCGCGCGCACGCCGTGAGGACGAAGAAGATCCCTACGCCGACGAGGACATGCTCCCGCCGGAGTCGAGCGGCGAGCCCGCCGCTGCTGCTGCCCCTGCGGCTCCTGCCGCTCCTGCTGCTGAGAAGAAAGAAGAGGAGAGCTGATCATGAGCAATCGAGTTCGTGAGGACGCCTTTTCCAGCTCTGGGGGCTCCGGCCGCGGTCGCGGCAACGACAACTTCGACGACGACAACCTTCGCGCGCCGGATCTGAACGCCGACGTCTCGCGCCGCCGCATGGGCAAGAAGCGCGTTTGCAAGTTCTGCGCGGAGAAGGAAACCGTCATCGATTACAAAGACCCGCAAGCGCTCAAGTACTTCGTCTCGGAGCGCGGCAAGGTCGTTCCGCGCCGCATCAGCGGCAACTGCGCGCTCCACCAGCGCAAGATCAACCAGGCCATCAAGCGCGCGCGCAACATCGCGCTCTTGCCGTTCACCGTTACGAGCTGACCATGCCCGCCACGATCCAAGTGATTCTCCAGCACGACGTGAAGAACGTCGGAACCTCCGGCGAGCTCGTTCGAGTTCGCCCCGGCTTCGCGCGGAACTTCCTCATCCCGCGCGACCTCGCGGTCCCCGCGACGACCGCCGCCGTCAACCGCATCGCCCACGAGAAGGCCGTCGCAGTCGCGAAGGCCGAGAAGGCGAAGCAAGGCGCGCGCGATCTCGCGGCGAAGATCGACGGTCTCACGATCACGATCGCTCGCCCGGTCGGCGAAGAAGATCGCCTCTTCGGCTCCGTGACGTCGAAAGACATCCACGCGGCCGTCAAGGCGAAGGGCTTCGAGCTCGATCGCAAGCAGATGCACCTCGCGGAGCCGATCAAGGCGCTCGGCACGTACGAGGTCCCGGTGAAGCTCCTCGGCGACATCGGCGCGACGATCAAGGTCGAAGTCACGAAGAAGTGAAGCCATGCAACCTCGCACGCCGGAGCGAAGCGAAGGTACGAGGTTGCGACGATGAAGATTAGGTCCGCGCTCGTGATCGGCGCGGGGGGCGTCGGCTGCGGGCGTGCGATCGCGCGCCGTCTCGCGAAGAAGGGCGCGAAGGTGATCGTGTGCGATCTCGACGAGCTCGGCGCGCACGAGACGGTTCGTCTGATCGAGAAGGACGGTGGCCACGCGGTCATGCGCGGCTGCGACGTGCGCATGGCGCAAGACGTCGAGGACACCGTCGCGTTCGCCGCGCGCGAGCTTGGCGGGCTCGACCTCCTCGTGAACGATGCGTCCGCGCCGTATCGCCCGCAGGCGCCGCTCGACAACTGGGCCGACACGATCGCGACCGATCTGCTCGGAACGATGACCGCGACGCGCGCAGCGATCGACGTGATGCGAGGCCGCGGCGGCGCGATCGTGAACCTCGGATCGACGAGCGCGCTTTCGCATGGCCGCGCGCACGCTGGCGGTTCGCCCGCGTACGACGTCGCGAAGGCTGGCGTGATGCGCCTCACGACGACGCTCGCGTGGCTCGGGAAGAAAGAAAAGATTCGCGTGAACTGTCTCTTGCCCGACTGGGTCGCGACCCCGGAGGTGCAGGAGTACGTCGATTCGCTGCCGCTCGAGGAGCGCGCGTCGCTCGGCATCCCGTCCGAGCTCACGACGATGGAGCAAATCGCCGACGCCGTGTGCGCGCTCGCGACGGACGATTCGCTCGCGGGTCGCGTGATGGTCTGGTGGTCGAACGACGAGGCGCCCAAGTTGATCCCGTTTGGTGATCGCGGGTACGTGGCGCTGGAAGATTTGTGATTGTAGGCTCCCCGGCGCCGTGCTCGGCCTTCGGCCTGCCACTGCGCTCGGTGCGTGACACGGTGAGCGCATGAGGGTGGCGATTTTCGTCGCGCTGCTCGCGTGCAACGACGCGACCAACACCGTGCCCACGTGCCCAACGTCACCGCCGAACATCGGCGGCGATTGCGGCGGAATCACGACGACCATCGACTGCGAATACCGTCTCTCGCCCACGTGCATCATCCTCACGAGCTGCGGCGGACCCCAAGCGACGTGGTCTCGAGTCGACGAGCCCGGTTGCGTCCCGAACTCGAGCGTGTGTCCCGCGACGTTCGCTGACGTCCCTGTCGGGACGAGCTGCGCGATTTCGGGCGCGGACGTCTGCGCCTACGACGAAGGCAATTGCGCGTGCGAGCCGTGTTTTGGCGATGCGGGCGCCGGACAGGTCTGGCGCTGCAATCTTTGGAGCGCCGTCACCAGCTGTCCGTCGCCACGCCCGACCTTGGGCAGCGCGTGCACGACGAGCGTCGCGACGTGCGACTATAGCGAGTGCTGCAACCCGCCAGCGCTCGGACCACAGATGGAGTGCGTGAACGGAGTGTGGATCGAGCACCCGAACACTGCCTGCAAGTGTGAGCCCACGATGTGTCCGTAGCGCTTCAGTTGACCCCTAACCCCCTCGCGTTCGGCGAAGCCGAACGCCGGAGGGGGAAGCGACGCGCGCAGCCTCGCGCTCTCGAGTCACTCGCGTTCCGCGGCGGCGCGAGGCGAGCACGTCGCTGGGGGAGCCAACCAAAAAAAAATCCTCGTCTGCCCTCACTCCTGTTTTCTCTCGACGCCCGCACAAAGACTCGCTACCGAATCCCATAAGCCTCGACGCGTCCATCGCGTCGGGGCGTCGTCATTTCAGGACCCTGGGGAAAACATGCGGGAAGCTCGCGCAAAACTCGTGGAGCCGATGATCGTCGAAGGGCGCGTCCCTCCGCACGATCTCGACGCGGAGGCCGCCGTTCTCTCGGCGATCATGCTCGACACGAGCGCGATCGACAAAGTCCTCGAGTTCCTCAAGCCCGAGCATTTCTATTCGGAGGCGCACCGGCGCATCTTCGAGGCGGCGATCGAGCTGCGCGTCGTCGGGCAACCGGTCGACGTCGTTCAAATCGGCACGTGGCTGAAGAACCGCGATCGCATCGCGCAAATCGGCGGCATGTCGTACCTGACCGAGCTCCTCAACGCGGCGCCCGCGGTCGCGAACGTCGCCGCGTACGGCCGCACGATCCACGAAAAATTCCGCGTGCGTCAGCTCATCGCGACGTGCCAGCGCGTCTCCGCGCAGGGCTACCTCGATTACGGCGAGGCGCAGCAGTACATCGACGGCGCCGAGCAAGACATCTACGAGATCGCGCGCACGCCCGAATCGAGCAGCGTCGAGAAGCTCCTCGACGTCATGAAGAAGTCGTTCAAGGCGCTCACCGAGGCGATGCAGCGCGGCGACCGCATCACGGGAACGCCGACGGGATTCGACCGATACGACCGCATCACCGCGGGCCTCCACCCCGGTGACCTCTCGATCGTCGCGGCGCGCCCCGGCATGGGCAAGACGAGCTTCGTGCTCAACGTCGCCGCGAACGTCGCGAGCCCCAAGGGTCGCGAGACGACGGGCAAGGGCGAAGAGGGACGATGGGACGAGCCCGGCGTCGGCGTCGCGGTGTTCTCGCTCGAAATGCCGCGCGAGCAGATCGCGAACCGCATGCTCTGCAGCGAGGCGCGCGTCGACGTTGGCAAGCTGCGCCAGGGCCACCTCTCGCCGCAGGACTGGAGCAAGCTCACGCAGGCCGCGTCGTACCTCGGGAGCCTGCCGATCTGGATCGACGACACGCCCTCGCTCTCGATCCTCGAGCTGCGCGCGAAGGTGCGCCGCCTTCAGGCCGAGTTCGATCGGCCGGACCCGAACGGCGGCAGCCGCGGAAAGAAGCGCATCGGCCTCGTCGTCGTCGACTACCTCCAGCTCATGAAGGGTCGAGAGGGCGCGCAATCGCGCGAGCAGGAGATCAGCGAGATCTCCCGCGGTCTCAAGGGCCTCGCGAAGGAGCTCTATCTGCCGGTCATCGCGCTCAGCCAGCTCAACCGCGCCGTCGAGACGCGCAGCGAGAAGAGCAAGCGCCCGCAGCTCAGCGACCTTCGCGAGTCGGGCGCGATCGAGCAGGACGCAGACAACATCGTCTTCATCTACCGCGACGAGTATTACAACCGCGAGTCGACGACCGAGCCCAACGTCGCCGAGCTCATCATCGCCAAGCAACGCAACGGCCCGACTGGCACCGCGAAGGTCCGCTTCGACAACGCCTACACGCGCTTCGACAACCTCGCGGAAGGCGAGTTCGAAGACAACTAAAGCCGAGCGCGGGCTTTGATCCAATAGAGAAGGTCGGCCGCGCATCCAACGTAGGAAGCGTGTTGGGCGCCCGTCATTTTTCCATCCTCGCCGTCTTGGCGTGTGCGTGCGCGCACACACCGGCGGCCGAGTCTCGCGCGCCGGTGCCGTCCCCGCCCACCGCACGCGCGGCGACGGGGCTCGAGGACGCCACGGAGATCGTGAAGATCTACGAGCATGACAGCGTCGACCCCGAGAACGCGATGCCCACGGTCGGCGGCTACGTGCGCGTCCACGCGCCGCTCGACGTCGCGTTCGAGGTCGCGACGCGCTTCGACGACTACAAGGACCTGAACCCCGAGTACATCGAGCAAAGCACCGTGGTCGACAGGCTCCCCGCGATCGGCGCGACGGACCTCTACTTGAAGGTGCCGACGGTAATCCACGAGTACGTGTGGGCCGTCGTGCGGTTCAAGCCGGTGAAGACCAACCTCGGCCGCGCGTATCGTGGCGACGAGGTCCAGGGCAACCTCGACGACCTTCGCATCTACTGGCGCATCGTGCCCGACGGGGTCGACACGATCGCCCAGTTCGAGTTCCTCGCCGATCCGCACCTGCCGATCCCGCGCGCGTGGATCCTCCCCGAAGTGCGCGAGGGCGTCCGCATCATCTTGAATCGGTATCGCCGAAAGGCGGAGCTCGCCGCCGGCGTTCGCGACGACGTGTACGAGTGATCGATCACTACCTGATGCAGGAGGACTGAACTGCGCTGCAGCTCGTGGCGGCGAGGATCGCGCTCTCGCACGACTGCTTCACGCACGTCCTCATCGGGTTGCACGTGCCGGCCGTGACCTGGCACCCCTCGTCGCTCACGCCGCGGCATTTTTCGACGACGTCACACGCGCTCGCGGGGTGAGCGCTCGCGAACACGCTGCAGTCGACGGGCTCGGGCGCGGACTCCGTGCACGGCATGCCCGTGCAGTTGCTGCGGCGGACGAAGCACGCTGTGCCGCGCTGAAAGACGCAGGGCGTGTTGAGCTGACCCGCAGAGCAACGTGTCGTCACGGTCGCCGTGGGCTTCGGCGTGGCCGTTGCCACAGCCGTAGCCGTGGTCGTGGCCGTGCTCGAGACCGTGCTCGTGCCCGCGCTCGTGCTCGTCGCAGCCGTCGTCACAGGCAGCGGATCGGGCGCGACGGTCGCCTCGGCGGAGGGACGTCCGCACGCCAAAAGTGCGAGGAGCGCGATTCGTCGCATCTCCTGCTTCTACATGCGGCCCTCTTCGCGCTACAAGGCCAAACCGTCTCATGGAACTCGCGAAGCTCCTCGCCACGCGGCGCGTGATCATCACCGTCGGCGCAGGCGGCGTCGGAAAGACCACGACGGCAGCGGCGCTCGCCGTGGCCGCGGCGCGTGACGGCAAGCGCGTCCTCTGCCTCACGATCGATCCCGCGAAGCGCCTCGCCGAGAGCCTCGGGCTTCGCACGATCGCGACCGAGGCGGTGCAGATCGACAAGAAGCGATTCGACGCGGCGGGCGTGCCCCTCAAGGGCGAGCTCACGGTGATGATGCTCGACACGAAGACCACCTTCGACGAGCTCGTTCACAAATATTCGTCGTCGCCCGAGAAGGCGAAGCAGCTCCTCGAAAACAAGCTCTACCAGTACGTGTCGACGTCGCTCGCGGGTACGCAGGAGTACATGGCGGTCGAGAAGCTCGTCGCCGTGAAGGACGACCCGCGCTACGACCTCGTCGTCCTCGACACGCCGCCCACCGCGAACGCGCTCGACTTCCTCGACGCGCCCGAGCGCCTGATGGACGCGCTCGACTCCGCGACCATGAAGTGGTTCATCCAGGCGTTCGAGAAGAGCGGCAAGCTCTCGCTGAACATCCTCGCGAAGAGCGCGGCGGTGGTGCTCAAGGGCATCGGCAAGATCACCGGCGGCGGCTTCCTCGAGGCGATGGCGGAGCTCATCACCGAGCTCAACGATCTGTTCGGCGGCTTCAAGCAGCGCGCCGAGATCGTGCAGAAGACGCTCCGCTCGAAGGACGTCGCGTTCATCTGCGTCACCTCGCCGTCGCCCATGAGCCTCCGCGAGGTCGTGTATTTCGCCGAGCGGCTCATCGACGCGGAGATGCCGCTCGGCGCGTTCGTCGTGAACCGCCTGCGCCTCCGGCCCGCGGCAGCGCAGGCTCCCGCGACGATCACCGAAGCGGCCGCGGCGGTGCACGCGGCCGGCCTCGATCAAGCGCTCGGAGACGACGCGGGCGAGCGCGTGGCCCGCGCGCACGCCGACGCGTTTGCCCTCGCGGAGCTCGACGCGCGCAACGTGAAGGCGCTCGACGAGGTCCGCAAGCGCGCGCCGCTCATCCGCGTCGCGGAGCTCGCGTCGGACGTGCACGACGTGAAGCTCCTCGCGAAGCTCGCGGACACGCTCGTCGCAGGCGGCGTGTAGGGGCGAGCCCGGTATTACCGCCTGCGCGGGCCGGCCGCCTGGCGACTGCGTCCTTTTACCGGCGCCTCGCGCCTCTCCTCGTCGCGCTTGCGCTTCGCGCGGTAGTGCACGCGGATCGGCGCCCCCGCGAAACCGAAGCGCTTGCGGAGCTGGTTCTGCACGTAGCGCTGGTAGGAGAAGTGGATCGAGTCGGGCGCGTTCGACATCGCGACGAAGGTCGGCGGCGCGACGCTCGTCTGCGTGATGAAGTAGAGGCGAGGGGAGCGACCGCCCATCGTCGGCGGCGGGCGCGTGTCGAGCACCTGCTCGAAGAAACGGTTGAGCTCGCCCGTCCCCACGCGGAAGAAGTACGCGGCGCGGACCTCGTCGATCGTGCGAAAGAGCTCGTTGACGCCGCGGCCGGCCTTCACCGAGAGCGTCACGATCGGCGCGAACGGGGCGAACGAGAGCTTCTCGCGCGCCTTCTCCTCGGCCTTCGCGACGCCCTTCTTGTCGAGGAGGTCCGTCTTGTTGAGCGCGATGATCACGGCGCGCGCGCGCTCGAGCGCGAGGCCGAGGATCTTCGCGTCCTGCTCGGAGACGCCCTCGGCCGCGTCGCACATCAAGACGACCACGTGCGCGCGCTCGATCGAGCGGATCGCCGAGAGGACGCCTAGCGCCTCGACCTCGTGCTCGTCCTTCTTGAGCACCTTCGATTTGCGGCGAATGCCCGCGGTGTCGATGAGCACGTATTTTTTGTCTTCGCGCGTGACGAGCGCGTCGATCGAGTCGCGCGTCGTCCCGGGGCGATCGTCGACGAGCATGCGCGCCTCGCCGAGCACGCGGTTCAAGAGCGAAGATTTTCCAGCGTTGGGGCGCCCGACGATCGCGACGCGAAGGAGGGGGTCGCCGTCTTGCTCGGGCGCCACTTCGCGCGGCGGGAGGCTCTTGATGATCGCCGTCTCGAGCTCGCCCATGCCGCGCCCATGGAGGCTGCTCACGGGCAGGACCTCCCCGACGCCGAGCCGATAGAGATCGTAGGCCTCTGCGTCGCGCCTCGGCGAGTCCGCCTTGTTCGCGACGTAGATGACGGGCTTCTTCGAGCGACGAAGGAGGTCGACCGCCGCGCGATCGGCCGCGGTGAGCTCGGTGCTCGCGTCGCCCACGAACACGATCACGTCGGCCTCCTGAATCGCCGCCTTGACGTGCGCGTTGATCCCGACCTTCATCGGGTCATCGGACTCCGGATCGAACCCGCCGGTGTCGACGATCGCATACGACGTCCCGAACCCGGTCGTCGTCGCGTAGTGGCGATCGCGCGTCACGCCGGGCTCGTCGTGGACGATCGCGAGCCTGCGCCGCGCGAGGCGGTTGAACAGCGTCGATTTGCCGACGTTGGGCCGGCCGACGATCGCAACGAGCGGCAGGGGAGCGTCTTCGGCGACGGGGAATTCGTCGTCGTGGGGTCTGAAATGTTTGGTCATGAAAATCCGAGCTGTCCGAGGGCCTTCGGGTCGTCGACCCAATCGGGCGAGACGCGAACCCAAATCGAGAGGTGCACTTTGTTGCCGAGGAGACGCTCGAGCCGGCGCCGCGCGGCGATTCCCACGGCCTTGAGCATCGCGCCGCCGCGGCCGACGACGATCTTCTTGTGGCTCTCTTTCGCGACGTGCACCGTGAGCTGCACCTTGTGGCCGCGCTTTTCGTCTTCCTCGAAGCGATCGACGGTCACCGCGATGCCATGGGGCACTTCTTGGCGCGTGCGCAGGAGGATCTGCTCGCGGACGAACTCCGCGACCATGTAGCGGGCGGGCTTGTCGGTCAGCGTGTCGTCGTCGAAGTGCGGATCACCCTCGGGCATGAGCTTGCGGAGCTCACCGACGAGCCGCGCGACGCCGCTGTTCGTCTTGGCGCTGATCGGGACGATGGCGACGAAGTCGCGCGCCTTCGCCCACGCCTCGAGCGGACCCATGAGGCGGCTCTTCGGCTGAACGAGATCGATCTTGTTGAGCACCAAAATCGCGGGGACTTTCGGCGGGAGCGCGCCCAAGAGCTCGGCGTCCGGCTGACCTCGTGCGTCGGCGACGAGCACGACCGCGTCGACGTCGCGCAGCGCCTCGGTCGCCTCGTGGACCATCTGAACGCCCAGGCGGTGCCGTGGGGCGTGGACGCCCGGCGTGTCCACGAAGACGATTTGGCTGTCCTCCTCGGTCAAGATCCCGAGCAGCCTCTGCCGCGTGGTCTGCGGGTGCGGAGAAACGATCGCGATCTTTTCCCCGACGATTGCGTTAAGGAGGGTGCTCTTGCCGACGTTGGGTCGCCCCATGAGGGCCACCCGACCCGCGCGGAATCCTTTTTTTGTCGGCACGAGCCCACTCCTAGCACTAAGGTCCGCCCAAACGATGTCCGAGGAAGCGAAAAAGGACGAGATCGACTCCGCAGAGCCGGAAAAGGCCGAGGAGAAGAAGGTCGAAGCGGAGCCCGAGAAGAAGGCCGAGAAGAAGGCTGAGCCGCCGGCCGAGCGCGTCGAGAAGACGCGCGATCTCCCCGCGGGAATCAGCCTCGCCGTCGCTGCGATCCTCCCGGCGCTCTTTTTCCTCGTGCTGCCGCCGCTCTCGAAGAGCGGGCTCTGGGATCCGTACGAGCTCAACGTCGCCGATCTCGCGCGCCGCCTCGCGTTGAACCTCTTCCATGCCGACGGTCTCGCGCTCGTCGGCGCCGACAACACCCTTCCGCACTTGAACGATCTCGGCCGACCCGAGCTCCCGTTCACGTCGATGGCGCTCGGCTTCAAGCTCTTCGGCCTCCACGAGTGGGCGGGGCGGTTGCCTCTCGCGCTCTGGGGCATCGTCGGCGTCGTCGCGACCTATGGCGTTCATCGCGCGCCTCGTCGATCGCCGCGCGGGCCTTTTCTCCGCCATCGCGCTCGCGACGATGCCGCTCTTCTTCGTCCAGGCGCGAACGATGCTCGGCGACGTCGTCACGATGACGAGCGTCGCGGTCGGGTTCGGCGGGCTGCTCGTCGGCGCGTTCGATCGCACCGAAGAGGGCGCGGAGATCACGCGCGGACGCGTGCTCTGGACGCTCTTCGGAATCGGCGCGCTCTTCACAGGCTTCTACTCGCGCGGCGCGATCCTCGGCGTCGCCGTGCCGACGCTCTCCGTCGGTCTCGCGTGGGGCGTCACGTGGGCCGCAGGCCGGCGCGCGCGCGACAATTTCGGCGATCTCGTCGGGGCAGCCGCGCTCCTCGCGGGCGCAGCAGCGCTCTACTGGGGCATCCCCGCGACGAACAAGACGGGGCCCGTGCTCGACCTCGCCGCGGGCGCGCTCATGAAGGCGCCGACGAAATATCCGACGTACGACGTCGTCATCGGCCAGCTCGGCCACGCGCTCGCGCCGTGGAGCGCGTTCGCGCCGTTCGCGTTCGGCCGCTTGCTCCTCGCGCCCGTCGGGCGCACCGGCTTCGTCATGCAGCGCGAGAGCTACGCGCGCCTCGCGCTCGTCATCGGCACCGCGGTGGCGTTCGCCGCCCACACGTACCTCGGCGCCAAGACCGAGATGATCCCGTTCTGCGCGCCCGCGCTCATCGCGGCCGCGTGCGGCATCGCGCTCCGCGATCTCGACCGCGGCGCTCACCCGTCGGTCGCGATCGGCGTGGGCATCGCCGTGCTCCTCGGCGTCCTCCATCACGACTTCCACGAGATGCCCGAGAAGGCCTACCAAGCCTTCGGCGTCCCCGCGACGACGTTCCCCGAGAGCTTCAAGGACACCTCGCTCCTTCTCTGGACGATCGCGCTCGTCAGCTTCGCGCTCCTTGGCATGCTCCTCTGGACCGAGGGCGACGAGGAAGGCCACGCGCCTTCCCCGCACAAGTCCTTCGATCCGGATCGCTACCTCGAGCTCCTCACGAAGCTCCGCGAGGCGTGGGACGGCTGGCTGGCGATGGCGTACTTCGCGCTCGTCGCGGGCGCGTCGATCGCGGGCCTCGCGATCTGGGTCGGCGTGCGCTTCAAGATGACGTGGGTGAGCAGCGTGTCCTTGCAGGTCCGCGACGGGTTGCTCAACGCTTGGTGGATCACCGCGTTCGTGCCGTTCGTCGTCATCTTCGGGACGATCTTCGCGCTCGACACGTGGCGCTGGGCCTTCGACGGCACGCGGCGCGCATTCTCGACCGCATCGTTCACGCGCGGCTTCGAGCCGTTCGAGGAGCTCTTCGCGCGCCTTCGCGAAGGCTACGAGGGCGACGAAGAGACGAAGAAGAACCGCTGGGTGATGTCCGCGGCGGTGCTCGTGCCGCTCATGGTGCTCGCAGCCCCCGGCGGCATCCTCGCCTACCTCGTCACGCACAACTACAAATGGCCGATCGCGGTGGCGCTCGCGGTCCCCGGCGGCATCGCGATCTTCCTCGTGCTCGGCTTCCTCGGCGATTTGCTCGGAGGCAGCCGCACGGCGGGCTTCTCGGTTCTCGCCGCGGTCCCGGGGTTCGTCCTGTGCTTCGGGTACTACCCGGCGCTCGCGAACCAACTTTCGCCGAAAGAGGTCTTCGAGAGCTACGCGCGCATCCACCACGGCAGCGAGCCGCTCGCGCTGCTCGGCGTCGGCGGGCGCACCGCCGCGTACTACGCCGGCGGCCAAGTCGAGACGCTCACGGACACGCAGAAGGCCTTTCAGTGGCTCGAAAGCACCGATCCCGGCACGCGGCGCTACCTCGCGACGCGCGCGGAGGAGCTCCCGCGGCTGAACCAACTCTACCGCCAGCAGACGCACAGCCACGGCGAGCCCGCGCAGAACCTCCCGGTCCTCGACGCGCGGTCGAGCCAGATCCTCCTCGTCGCGTCGTCGCTCGGGTCGAGCGAGAAGAACCAAAACCCGCTCTCGAAGATCCTCATCGACAAGCCGCCCACGCCGCAGCACAAGCTGCTCGTCGACATGGAGGGCAAGCTCCAGGTCCTCGGCTACGACATCACCGATCCGGCCGGCAAGCTCGTCGACGTCGTCGGGCCGGGCCGCAAGTACCACATGCGCACGTACTACAAAGTGACGGCGCCGGTGACGACCGAGTGGGAGTCGTTCATCCACATCGACGGCTACCACCGCCGCCACAACGGCGACCACAAGCCGCTCGACGGCAAATATCCGTTCTCGCTGTGGTTGAAGGACGATCTCGTCGTCGACGACTACGAGTTCTCGCTCGAGCCGAACTTCTCGCCTGGCACGTACACGGTCTTCTTCGGCCTGTTCGTCGGCGACACCCGCATGAAAGTGATCAGCGGCCCGAACGACAACGACAATCGCATCGACGGCGGCCCGCTCCGCGTGCAATAAGCGCCCGCGTGCCGGGTGATGAAGACCAAGACAAAAACCGTCGAAGCGCGGATCGTGTCGCCGTGAGTTGGAACGTGGACTGCGTCGCGGAGGACACGTTCCTCTACGCGTCGATCGCGAACATCAGCGCGATGGGCATCTTCATCCGCACGACCGAGCCGCTCGAGCCCGGCACGCCGGTGGATCTCGCGTTCGCGCCGCCCGGCCACGAGCCGTTTCGGCTGCGCGGCCTCGTCGCGTGGGTCAACAGGCTCCGCTCGAACGGCGACAACCCGAACCCTGGCATGGGCGTCCGCTTCGTCGAGCTGTCGAGCGAAGCGCGCGAGCGCCTCGTCGACGTGATCCACGCGATCACGTACGTGCGCGACCCCGACTGACGTTCTCTATTTTCTACGGCGTCGGGAGCGGGAAGCGGCGGCCCCAAATGCCCTTGAACGAGGTCGGCGAGCCCGTGTTGTCTTCCCACGCGATCGAGACGTACTGACCTGCGTTGCCGCCGACGACGGCGACTGGGTTGTCGCGCGTCTCGTTGCCGACCGTGCTCACCTGGAAGTCCGACGACTGCCCGTTGACGTTGTTGTACTCGTAGCCGCTGGCGCCATCGAGGAAGCGCGCGCGCACGTGGCCGCTCGCCTTGTCGACCCAAGTCGCGATGAAGAAGTTGGTGCCCGCGGCGATCGACGGCGACGACTGGTTGCCGCCGAGCGACGCATCCTGAAGGGCGTTCGCCTGATCGTTCGCGATCGGCTTGCCCGACGAGTCGAAGCGCTGGACGAGGATGTTGCCGCCGCCATCGGCCCACACGACCGCGACGTTGCTCCCGAAGGCCGCGACGCCGGGGTGCGACGCGCCAGCGACCGAGTTCACCTTCGACAGCGGGCCCGGCGTACCGGTCGCGTCGATGGTCGCCATCTGCACGTCCGTCCCGTTTTGCCAGACCGCGACCCACCCAGCGCCAGACGCCGCGACGATCACGGACGTGCCCGGACCGAGCGTCTTCTGCGTGCCCGCCGTGAGCGCGCCGGACGCGACCGTGTTACCGACGATCGTCCCGTTGTTCTCCCAAGCGATGAAGAGGTTGTTGCCGTTGGCGGCCATCGACGGCGTGGTCTGCGCGACGTTGGACGAGGCCGCGCTGACGAGCACCGCAGCGCCTTGCTGCGGGCTCAGGATCGGATCGAACGAGCGGATCTTGATGGCGGTCGCCGGGACGCCCGACGTGTCCTCGAAGGCGATGTAGTAGTTGCCGTTGATCGACGCGATCGTCGGGTTGAACTGCGAGAGCGAGTACGGCGCGGGCGGAAGGCCCGACGTCGCGGGCATGCGGAACGAGTTGTCCTGCACGTACTGGCCCTGGCCGGTATACGGGTTCATGTCGTCCGCGAGGACGCGCATCGCGACCTCGGTGCCGCCGCCCGGCGAGCGGTCACCCCACACGCCGACGAGCCTGCCCGGATCGCCCGCGCCGACGGGCCACACGAGCATCGGGCGAACCTTCGCTTTCGAGTCGCCCGTCGTCGTCCCGTCGCCCTTGGAGAAATACTCCTCGATGCTCTGGCAGTTCGCGTCGCAGACGCTGTCGGGACCCGTCGCGCACTGCACGATGATCGCGCTGGTCTTTCCGTTGCACTGCTGCGGCGGAAGCGTGCGCAGCATCGTGATCTTCACCGCGAGGTTGTCCTGGTTCGCGTTCGGCATCTTGGTGCAGCCGCTCGCGACGGGCGCCGAGCCGGTGCCGACGAACGCCTGCGCGGCAAAGAGGCGCGCGCTACCGCTCTTGTCGATCGAAATGTCGCCGCAGAATTTCGCGCCGCCCGGGCAGTTGTTCGACGCCAGATCTTTCGTCGCGATGGGCGTGTCGCCGTTGAGCCCCTTCACCGTGCCGTCGGGGGCGTTGCAGTCGAGGCTGCCCGAGCCG
This sequence comes from uncultured delta proteobacterium, assembly GCA_963839305.1. Taxonomy (GTDB): domain Bacteria; phylum Myxococcota_A; class Polyangia; order Polyangiales; family Polyangiaceae; genus DASXHD01. The sequence goes on along the minus strand of CAWIUL010000010.1, from coordinate 1,399,922 downwards.
TCGTAGACGGAGACGGTGAGGCGCGTGACGCCGTCGAGGACGCCTTGCGGGAAGACGATCGTCGGCGCGAGGTTGACGGCGCCGTCGTTCGAGGAACAAGCCAGCCAGAGTGTTGCGAGCATGAAGCGCAACGGACGCATGGCCGCAGTCTATCAGAAACGCGTGCGCGCGAGGTCGATGCCGGCGATCGACAAGGCGTCGGCGAGGGCCGCCCGCCCGCGCGCGGTGCCGTCGACGTGGACGCGGCGAATGCCCATCTTTGCGAGGCCTGCTGCGACCTCGTCCGCCCAGCGCGAAAGCGCGTCCGGGTCGTCGTCGGGAAAGCACGCGGCGACCGCGGCGGTCTTCTCGTCGAGCCGCACGGCGCAGCGCGGGAAGCGCCACGCCTCCGCGACGCGGAGCTCCTCGATTTCGCGCTGCGCCGCGACGAAGGCCTCGATGAGCGCGGCGCGCGCGGGAGCCGCCCATTTCTCGGGCGCGGTCTCGACCAGCGCGTCGACGACCTGCGCGACGAGGCTGGGCGAAGCGCTCGCGTCCGCGAGCACCCGCCCGAGCGCGCCCCACGCGTGGAGCACGTCGTGACCGTCGAACCCTTCGGCGAGCCGCTCGAGCACCAGCTCGCGAGCGCTCTCGCTCGCGGCGACCGCGCGCCGGTCGATCTCCGAGATCGCCGCGCCCGCGAGCCGCTGGGTCCATTCGTCGAGCGTCTTCATCAGTAGCCGTCCGCTGCCCCCGCTTTGCGCTCCGCGGGCTTGGCCTGCGGCGCCGCGGGCGCCGTGGCCGTCGCCTGCGCTTGCTGGTGCTGCGCAGGAGCGGCCTTGCGCGCGGCGACCGCCGAGGGCGTCATCGCGTCGAGCTCGGTCTGCGCCGTCGTCGCGTACGAAGTGTTCGCGAGGCTCGCGTAGCGCGCACGCGCCGCGTCGGAGTTGCCGAGCGCGCGATAGCAGCGCGCCGCCTCGAGCGTCGCGTCGTTGCCGATCGGCGCCCGCCCCCGAAGCGCGTCGAAGAGCGGCACCGCTGCGCCGCACCCGTTCTTCGCCTTCTCGGCGCGCGCCGCCCAAAGCGCCGCGTTTGGATCGGTCGGCGCGAGTGCGTTCCACTGCGCCTTGGCCTCGTCGTAGCGCTGCTGATCGTAGAGCTGCTTCGCGCTGCCGAAGCTCACGCCGCCGCTGCCGTAGGGAGCTTGCGATTGTGCCATTGGCCCGTTCGCGGAGTTGCCCGCGCTGCCGCCGCCTCCCGCGCGCGCGAGGCCTTGCTGCTCGGTCCCCGTCGTCGTCGTCAGGTCGACCCCGCCGATCGGACCAGCGTTCGTCGGCAGCTCCTTCTTCGAGATCTCGGCGTTGCGCGTCGCGAGTCGCGCGTCGTCCAGCGATTTGTCCTTCTCGAGATCGGCGATCTCGTTGGCGGCGACCGTGGTCGGCATCGCGCGTCCTGGGAGGTCGCGCTTCTCTTCGACGCCGTGCGCGAACGCCGTCTCACGTTCGTCGAACGCGAACGCCGAAGCTGCCGCGGTCGCCATCGCCGCCGGCGCACCCGGCGCCGGCGCGCCCTCGGAGTCGAACCGCTGGCGCGAGTATGCCCCCGCGCTCATCGTCTGCTTCCGACTCTCCACGAGCACGAAGCTCGTCCCAATGACGACGAGGAACACCGCGGCCATCGCCGTCTGCGGACGCATCGCCCAAGCACCCGCGCGCGAGAGCGCCGTCGCGAAGCGCGCACGAAACGGCAGCACCTTCTGCTGCTCGCGCACCGCGCTCAAGATGCGATCCTCGAGATCGCTCGACGGCTCCTCGACGGGGAGGGCGGCGACCTTCCGCGTGGCGCGCAGACCCGAGAGGAGCGCTCCGCAGCGGGCGCAACCCGCCGCATGACGACGCACCGCGGCGCTCGTCACCTCGTCGAGCTCACCGTAGAGCTCGTCGATGAGCAGACTCTCGAACTTCTCGCAATCCACGACTTCTTCCTCTCTCCTTGAAATAGTCATCGTTTCATTTGAGCGCACGGGCGTACTCCTCGTACTCCGACAGAGCGGCCTGAAGCCGCTCGAGCGCGTAACGCATCCGACTTTTCACCGTATTTTCGGGCACACCCGTGATGTCGGCAATTTCCTTGAAGGGGAGGTTCGCGACCTCTCGCATCAAGAACACCTCTCGCTGGTCGTCCGGCAGCGTCTCGACCGCGCCCGCGATGCGCTCACGAAGCTCGCCCGCGGTCGCGTCACGTTCCACGTTCGCACGCGAGTCGGCCGTTTGCTCTCCGAGCGTCGGGCCGCCTTCGTCTTGGGATTGTCGCGCGTCGAGCGACGGATGCTTGCGTAATGCACCTTTTCGAAGCTGGTCGATGCAGAGGTTTCTCGCGATCGTGTAGAGCCACGTCGTGAAGCGAGCCTCGTGCTTGAAGTCCGCCGCGTTCTGCACGACGCGCACGAACGTCTCCTGGACCACGTCCTCCGCGGTCGTCTTCGCGCGCAGCTGACGGAGCGCGAAGTTGAAGAGGGGCGACTTGTGCTTCCTCACGAGCGCAGCAAAAGCCGCACGATCCCCTTGCTGAAAGCGGATCATGAGCGCTTCGTCTGTCACGTGAGGATCGATCATTCCTCTTGGTGACAACGTATACGCGCCCGTGTTTCTGCGCGAGCGTCATGGAAATGGGCCGTAACACCGCTGTGCTCCTTTTCTTGGGGAGATCAGACGTGCGAGCCCTCGGGAAGATCTGCGACGCTAGCGCGTTGCGTGTCGGCCAGTGCGAAGTAGACTGCACGGCGCCGGGAACGTTCGGGAGGCCTCTCGATGAAGACGCGTGTGCTCCTGCTTCTGGCTCTGCCGCACGTGATCGCGCCGCGGAAAATGACAGTCGCGGGGAGTGGTTGCCAGCGGGTGCGACCCCAAACTACACTCCCTGCGTCCCAACGCTGAGCTTTGGAAGGATGATCATGCACAAGGCGACTCGCTTTTTCGCACTCGCGTTTCCGATTCTCGTTTCCGCGGCCGCTTTCGCGCAAACGAACGGCGGTGGATCGGCAACCAAAGACGGAGGCGTCTCGAACGCCGTCGCGTCGTCGAGTGCGAAGGGAGCTGCGAGCTCCGCGCCTGGGTCGACGACCGCAGCAGCGCCGACGGCGAGCGCCGCGGGCTCATCCGCGACCCCGACGGGCAGCGCGGTGGCGATGGACGGCGCGACCTACAACGTCCGCCTGCGCGACCTCGAAGCGCGCGTCGACGAGCTGAAGGATCAGATTCGCCGTAGCCACACGCGCCTCGCGCTCCTCAGCGACACGATCCTCTCGGGCGGCGCGGCAGGCTCGCGCAGCGAGATCAACTTCCACAACGAGATGTCGAGCGCGTTCCGCCTCGTGCGCGCGCTCTTCGTGCTCGATGGCGCGGTGCAGTACAACCGCCAAGACGACACGGGCGCGCTCGCCGATCAGAAGGACATCCCGATCTACAGCGGCTCGATCACGCCGGGCGATCACACGATGAGCGCGCTGCTCACGTTCCAGGGCAACGGCTACGGCGTCTTCACGTACCTCCGCGGCTACAAGTTCGAGGTCAAGTCGAGCCACTCGTTCACGGCGGTCGAGGGCAAGACGCTCAGCGTCACCGCGACCTCGTACGAGTCGGGCGGCGTCACGACGCCGCTCCAGGATCGTCCGAAGATCGAGTGGAAGGAGAAGGTGCAGGCGCTCGGACCGGGCGGCGGCACCGGCGGGAACCGCGCAGCCGGCGGCGACGGGCGGGGGAGACAAGAAATGAAAAGGCGGACTCGTTCGAGGGGCAGCGCCCCTCGGGCTCCCCGTCGTCTCGACTTGCTCCGCTTCGCTCCGCAAGTCTCGGCAACGTCGCTCATCGCGCTCGCCATCGCGGTCTCGTCGCCTGCTCACGCGGGCAGCGAGGACAACATCGCGAAGGCGCAGAACGAGGTGTCCGCGGTCACGCGCGAGGCCTCGGGTGTCGACGCGGCGATCGCGAAGGCGAAGTCGGACGTCTCGAGCCCCGAGTCGCGCGTCGCGAACGGCGAGCTCCTCTATCGCATGAAGGACTACGACCGCGCGCTCGTCGTCCTCAGCGAGGTCATCGAAGGCTTCCCCGAGACGCCGTCGATGGTGGACGCGTACTGGTGGCGCGGCGAGACGTTCTACGCGGCGAAGGACTACCTCGTCCGCGCGTCGCGACTACCGCGCGATCGTGAAGCGCGGAAACGAGCCGCGCTTCCAGCCGTACGTCGCGAAGGCGCTCGCGCGCCTCGTGGACGTCTCGTTCCGCACGGGCGACGTCGCGTCGCTCGACGAGGTCTTCGCGAACTTGAACCTCGTGCCGCCGGCGCAAGTCGACGCCGCGCTCACGTACGCCAAGGGCAAGGCCTACTACGCCAAGAAGGACTACGGCAACGCGCAGGCGCATTCCAGAACGTCGCGAACGGCACGCCGTACACGCACCAAGCGCGGTATTTCCAGGGCCTCGTCGCGATGAAGAACGCGCAGGCGAGCGCCGGCGCGTCGACTCAGCCGTCGCGAACGGCGCTCCGCCGCCGAAGGTCTCGTACAAGGCGGCGATCGACGCGTTCAAGGTCGTCACCGAGCTCCCGCCCGACACCGACGAGCACGGCACGTGATCGATCTCGCGTGGATGGCGATCGGCCGCATGGGCTACGAGAACGAGCAGTTCCAGCTCGCGCGCGACGCGTACTCGAAGGTGGGTCGCGAGTCGCCCGAGTTCGACACGATGCTCTACGAGCTCGCGTGGGTGTACGTCCGCCTCGGCGACGTGCAGCGCGCCGAGCGCGCGCTCGAGGTCCTCGTCGATCGCCGACCCGGACTCGACGTACCTCGCCGACGGCACGCTCCTCCGCGCCGACCTTCTCCTTCGCGCCGGCGCGTTCGACAAGGCGCTCGAGCTCTACACGACCGTGCGCACGCAGTACGATCCGATCCGCCAGAAGGTGGAAGACTTCCTCGGACAGCACCACCGACGTCGGCGTCTTCTACGGCAAGCTCAGCCAGCACAGCTGGACTCGCTCGACACGAGCCAAGAGCTCCCCGCCGTCGCGATCCGCTGGGCGCGCGAGACGGAGGATGGTCCGCTCGCGTTCGCCGTCATCGACGACGTCAACCAGTGCAAGACGCTCATTCGCCAGTCGGAGGAGCTCATCGAGAAGCTCAACGCGCTCATCGGCGCGTCGAACCGCGTTCGCGCGTTCCCCGAGCTGCTCGCGGGCGAGGAGCTCGCGCTCGGCTTGATCAACCGCATCTCGAAGGCGCGCCTCGAGATCGCCAAGGGCCTCGACGCCGAGGAGCCCGGCAGCCTGAGCGGCGACATCGGCGCGGCCCACGAGCAGCGCAAGAAGCTCGAGGCCGACATCAGCGGCTTGCCCGTCTCGTCGGCCGACTTCGCCGAGCGCGATCAGCAAGGCAAGCAGCAGTGGAACGCCGTCTCGCAGCGGCTCACGCAGAGCATGCAGGAGATCGATCAGCTGCAAGCCGTCGTGAACGGCCTCCGGCGCATGATCAAAGAGGGCCCGCGCAGGGGCGTCACGCGCGATCCCGACAGCATCAAGCGCTTCAACGCCGAGATCGACGAAAACGAGCGCCTGCTCAAGCAGCACCGCGAGGAGTCGCGCGATCTTGCGTCGCCAGATCGAGGTCGGCCGCGCGCAGATCGGCCTCGGCGACGCGCGCTATCAGGCCGACGCGACGAACCGCGCGTCGTACCGCGACGCGCTCGACCGCGAGGTGCAGCTCGCCGCAAGGCGGCGCCGCGGGTCGCGACTCGCAGGTCTACGCGGGCAAGGTGACGGGCATCCTCGGCCAGATGCGCGCCGAGGAAGACCAGCTCACCGCCGCGTTCCTCCGTCTCGAGTCGCAGGTCGGAAGTCGCATCGGCGATCTCCAGAAGAAGGTCGACACCGAGGCGGGCGCCATCGCCGGCTACAAAGACACGCTCGAGCAAGCTCGACGGCGAAGCGCAGGACCTCGTCGGCCACGTGGCGCAGCGCAACTTCACGCTCGTCCGCGACAAGCTGCAGAACATCGTCCTCCGCGCCGACGTCGGCATCACCGAGCAGGCGTGGGAGGTCCGCGAAGAGGAGCTCGATCGCGTGCGCAACCTGCAGACCGAGCGTCGCGCGCAAGAGCAGCTCCTCGACGAGGAGCTGAAAGAAGTGCTCGACGACTCGGGCGAGCAAAATTCAACGACCGGTGGAGGGTCGAAGTAAAACCCATGAGGGCCAACCAGCTCTTTGCAGCCGCCATCGTCACGGTCTCGATCTGCGCGACGCTCCCGGGCTTCGCGCAGAACGTCACGACGGACGCCGGAGTCGCCTCGACCGCCAAGGACGGCGGCGCCGTGGCTCTCACGACCAGCGCCGCCGCGGGTGACGCCGCGGCTCCGACGACGACCGCGACGACCGCCGCGAGCACGCGCACGCCGACGCTCGCGTCGCCCATGTCGACGATGCACGAAGGCCTCGCCGCCGCCGCCCCCGCCGACGCCCGAGCAGCTCGCCGCGCTCGACAAGCTCCAGGAGGAGGCCGACGCGTACGAGCAGGGCGCGAAGGACTACCGCGACACCGTCACGACGATCATCAAGCTCCACTACGAGGAGAAGAAGAAGACCATCCTCTGCGGGCTCGACAAAGAGATCAACATCGAGAAGGAAGAGCTCCGCAAGGCGCGCGAGATCGCCATCCAGCGGCTCGAGGAGTTCATCGCGAAGTACACGGCACGCGCAGCCCGAGGCCACGCCCGACGCGATGTACCGCCTCGCCGCGCTCTACGAGGAGCGCGCCCGCTCCGACGAGGCGACGGACGATCTGCTCGATCGGCCTGAAGCCCGCGATCGCGCTCTACAAGCGCGTCATCAAGGAGTTCCCGAGCTTACCGCGAGCTCGCCGGCATCTACTACTTCCTCGGCCACGCGCTACAACGACTCGAGCGCGCCTCGAGGAAGCGCAGCAGGTGTGGCGCTCGCTCGTCTGCCACAACAACTTCCCGTACCCGACGCCGACCGATCCGAAGAACACCGACGTCGACGCGATCGTCCCGCTCCCGCAGGACACTCCGCCCGATTCTGGAACGGACTGGCGCCAGCGCTATCAGCTCCCGAAGCAGGTCCGAAAAGGACAACCCGGAGACGACGTTCATCGATCCGTACCCGAACGACTGCGCCGGCGATCGCGCAGCCGGCGCTCCGCGCGGGCGAGGACCCGAAGTACGTCGCCGAGATCTGGTGGCAGATCGGAAACTGGGAGTTCGACCAGCTCGACACCCGCGGCGGCGTCGTCGGTGACGAGCCTATCGCCGTGTGGGACCTCAACCGCGCCGCGAGCGCCTACCAGCACTCGCTCAAGTTCAAGAAGCCGCCGCTCTACGGCGTCGCGCTCTACAAGTACGCCTGGACGCTCTTCAAGCAGCAGCGCTACGAGGCGCGCGACGCGCCAGTTCGTGAAGCTCCTGCTCCACACCGACGAGCACGAGAAGCCACGGGCGAGACGACGTCGCCGACTTCCGCAGCGAGGCGTACACGTACATCGCGGGCTCGCTCACGAACGTCGACTTCGCCGGTCCCGAGGAGTGGGAGCCGTACATCCCGCGTCCGGACATCGTCGACACCGAGCCGAACCCCGACATCGCAGAGCGCAAGCTCCACGTCGCGATCGATCGCGTGAAGGACCCGACGCTCATCCCCCAGGACAAAGCCTGGACGATCGAGATCTACAAGGCGCTCGCGAAGGAGTTCCGAAGCCTCAACCAGTTCAACAACGCGGTCGAGGTCTACGAGCTGATCCTCAAGAAGTGGCCGATGGATCCGACCGCGCCGGACGTGCAGAACGAGATCGCGATGACGTACGACCAGATGCTGGTCACGAAGAAGAGCGGCACGCCGGAGCACGACGCGATCGCCGCCAAGGCGCTCCAGGCGCGCACCGCGCTCGCGAACTACATCGGCAACACGCCGTGGGTCGACGCGAACAAGGACAACCCCGGCGCGATCCAGAACGCCGAGCGCCTCGTCCGCGGCGGTCTCCGCCAGGCGGCGGCGACGCACACGAACATCGGCAAGCGCCCTCGTCGCGGCGACCCAAGCGCCGAACGACAAGGAGCGCTCGACGACCTGAACCGCGCGCGCGGCGGAGTACAAGCTCGCGGCGCTCGGCTGGAAGGGCTACCTCAAGCAGGACGAGAACGCGCCCGACGCGTACGAGAGCCGCTACTGGCTCGCCGACTCGCGCAACAAGCAGGTGCGCAGTCCAGCTCATCCTTCACCAGAAGAAGAAGGACCAGTACGCCGAGCCTTCGAGCACGGACATCGAGGCCGCGAAGACCGCGGCGATCGAGGTGCGCGACTCGAACGAGGACGACAAGTACCTCGACGTCGCGGCGCACGTTCGTCGTCGACGAGTCCGACGTGGCGCGCGACCTCGAGTACCAGCGCTACGACGACACGAAGGGCACGCAAGGCGTCCAGAAGCGCACCGAGCTCGAGATGGTCGGCTCGGGCGACGAGGCGAAGCCGAAGCAGGTCGCCGATCCCGCCGGTCGTCCTCGCGTCGATGAAGGCGCGCGACGAGTACGTGCAGCGTGTCCCGCCCGAGAAGGACTCGACGCACAACGCGCTCATGTACCAGTTCGACGTCGGCGACGTTTACTTCGTCTACGGCCAGTTCAAAGAAGCGAAGGAACGCTTCGAGCCGCTCTACAAAGATCACTGCGGCAAGGACGAGTACGGCCAGAAGGCGTGGACGAAGCTCATCACGATGGCCGCGCGCTCGAACGACACGCAGCGCGCTCGCGAGCTCGCCGAGGCCGACAAGGCGCACTCGTGCTCCGTCGGCACCACGCCGTCGGGCAAGGCGTGCACGAAGAAGGCGGAGTGCGGTCAGGACGAAGACTGCATCGACAGCCACTGCCGCAACACGCTCACGGTCGACATCTTCGCCGCTGCCGGTTACCAGGACGCGGACAAGAAGTTCATCGAGGCGTGCGGCCGCGATCTCAAGAGCGACAGCGACCGCTGCGATCCCGTCACGCCCGATCGCGTGAAGAAGTGGGAAGAGGCGGGCGCGCTCTACGAGGCCGCCCTCAACAACGCGCCGTCACGCCGTGAGGCGCCGCGCGGAGCCATGCGCGCCGCGTACTGCTTCAAGCAGATCGGCGACTCGAACCGCGCCATCAAGAACTACGAGCGCTTCATCTCGGAGTACGGCAAAGAGGACATCCTCTCGAAGGTCCAGAAAGACGACCCGAAGCAGTACAAGGAGCGCCTCACGTTCCTCCAGCAGGCGTACGACGAGGAAGGCACGACGTACTACGCGTTCTTCTCGTACCCGCAGGCCGCAGCGATCTACGAGAAGGTCGCGAACATCACGCGCTTCGACACCCAGAAGCGCAAAGACGCCGCGAAGAACGCGATGATCCTCGAGAACGCGATCGGTCGTCGCGACCAGATGCTCGCGATGTACAAGGTCGTCGTCAGCCTCGGTCCCACGTCGGACGAGAAGGCGAACTACGACTACCTCGTCGCGAGCTTCGACTTCCAGCAGTGGAACCCGAACGGGTCCAGCAGCGGGAGCAACAACCAGGCGCGCGCGAACGCGATCGGCGCGCTCTCCGGCTTCTACAACTCGCACCGCGGCGACAGCGCCGCGGCGAAGTACTCGCTCGAGGCCGCGTGGCGCGTCGCACGCATGAAGAAGGCGGGCAACGATCCGAGCCACAAGGATTGGTACAAGAACACCGTCGCCGCGTGGACGTTCTTCAAGAACGCGAACTCGACCGAGGCCAAGAAGCTCCCGTACATCGACTACGGCGCGGAAGCCGCGTTCTTGCCGCTCGACGAAGAGATTCACGACAAGTTCGACTACGAGACCGGTCACCACAAGTACGTCGACATGCATGCCGAAGACATCATGGGCAAGATCGACCAGAAGACCGGCAAGTTCATCACCGAGGGCAAGTACCGCGACGACGCCAAGGTAGCGGACGACTACGACAAGAAGCTCGCCGAGCTCCTCGCGACGTACGACGTCTCGCTCTGGGTGCCGGCGATGCTCGAGCGGCGCGGGTCGCTCTTCGATTCGCTCCGCACGGGCCTCTATTACTGCGGCGGCAGCGCGTTCAAGCTCTTCACGCCGAAGCAGGAGGCGACGCTGAAGCAGATGCGCAACAGCGGCCGTGACGAGCTCGTCGACCTCGCCGACGACATCGAGTCGAAGGTGAAGAAGGGCTGGCGCGACAAGCGCGACCAAGAGATCGACGGCGCCGACACCATCATGATCCGCTACTACGCGCAGAGCGCGGCGGCTCAGAAGGCGTTCAACATTCGCGACCAATGGACCGCGCGCGCCATCGCGCGCCTCGCGTCGCTCACCGATCTCATCGGTGACGCGAAGATGGCGACCTACGTGAACCAGACGACCGATCCGACCGATCCCTCGCACTCGCGCAGGCTGACGTACACGAACAACATGTACCCGCAGATGCGCTCGGGTCTCCCGCTCGCGTTGCCGACCAACGGCGCCGCGGGCCCGCTCCCGGTGGCACCATGAGAACACTCAGGTTCGCGCTCCTCGCGGTCGCCGTCTCTCCGTTCGTCGTCATCGCGTGCGGCGGTGACGATTCGAAGAACGTGAAATACCCGGCGAAGGACGGCGGAGAGGCCGTCACGTCGCCGAGCGACACCAACGTCACCGCGGGCAGCGCGTCCGCGGTCGTCGGCGTCGTCGACAACAGCGCGGGCGGCGCCAGCGAAGGCAACAAGGGCGCCTATGACGACGGCTTCAAGGCGTGGATGACGGGCGATCTCCAGACCGCGAAACAAAAGTTCCGCGAGGCGTCCAACGCCGACCCCAAGGCGTCGAGCGCGTTCTACTCGCTCGGCTGCGTGCTCGAGCGCCTCGGTGACAACGCCGGCGCGCAGACCGCGTATCGCCAGGCCTTCAACGCCAAGAGCGACAACGAGCTCGCGATGGGCGCATACGCGCTGAACCTCGCGCACACGGGGCACACCGGCGAAGCCGACACGTTCCTCACCGACAAGCACCAGCGAAACCCCAAGTCGGCGCGCCTCGAGACGTACCTCGCCGAGGTCAAGTCGCTCGCGAAGGACTCGACGAGCGCGCAGCAGCTCGCGCAGGACGCGCTCCGCATCGATCCGAACTTCAAGGACGCGATGATCGTCATCGCGCGCGACCACTACCGCGCGGGTCGCACCGACCTCGCGAAGTACGCGCTCACCGCGATCCTCGACGGGTTCGGCCAGGCGAGCCCCGCTCGCGATCCCGGAAACGCCGAGGCGCTCTTGCTCCGCGCGATCATCGAGCGCGAGGCTGGCCAGCGCATCGCCGCGTTGAAGGACTTCGACTCGGCGCGCCTCAAGCGCCCGGATCTCATCGAAGCGACCGTGCAGGTCGCCGCGATGAAGCTCGAAGCCGGCAACGCGTCCGAGGCGCAGCCGCTCCTCGAGAGCGCGGTGAAGTACGCGCCGCAGAACGCCGTCGCGCACATGAACCTCGGCGACTGCTACCGCCTCCAGCAGCGCTACGCCGACGCGAAGCGCGAGCTCGATCAATCGCTCGCCCTCGACTCGACGCTCATGGGCGCCCACTACGCGATGGGCCTCATGTACCTCAACGCGCCGAACTACCCCGGCATGGACGCGAAGGCGCAGGTCGCGGCCGCGCTGCGCGAGCTCAATCAGTACAAGACGATGCGCGGTCCGAAGGCGCCTCCCGGCACCAGCGACGACATCGACGATCTCATCGCGCGCGCGACCGACAAGCAGAACCAGATGAACATGCCCGCCGCGACGGCCACGGCGGCCACCGCGCGCCCCGCGACGTCGGGCTCGGCGAAGAAACCGTGAGGAGATTGCGATGAAATACGTTGCATCCGTTGCCGCTGCCGTCGTCCTCCTCCTCGCGCCGAGCGCTCACGCTCAAGAGACCAAGCCGGGCGGGCGCGTCATCACGATCAGCGAGGTCACGATCGTCGGCCGCGTCCAGAAGCCGATCGCGTCCGTCGACGTGAACAAGATCCAACCGAAGCTCACGCTCGCCGAGCTCCGCCAGCCGTTCCTCGACCGCATCGAGGCGGCGACCCAAAAAGATCCGTTCTGACGCAACCTCCGCCCACCTCGGTCCGACGTGGCCTTGAGGTGATTTCATGGCGGATGGAGTCGACGCGAACAAACGGTACAGCGACGCGGATATTTCGAAGTGGGCGGGCCACGAGGGCTCGTCGACCGTCCGTGTGATGAACGACATCCGCAAGGACGCGGGCTACAAGGAATACGTCGAGTTCGGCTCGGACGACGTCACGGCAACCGCGACCAAGCGCGAGCAGGAAGAGCTCTCGCCAGAAAACCTCGCGTTGCACGGCACGCCGGGCATCCTCCACATCATCGCGGCGGCGGGTGAAGAAGCGGCTCTTGGCGCTGGGCTCGTTGGCGCCGGGCTGGCGATCGAGCTCTTCGCGACGGGCAAGGAAATCATCGCCGGTGACGAGCTTCGCGCAGCCGTCGACCGCGACATGATGCACGGGGCGATGTTGGCGAACCTCGACCTCCCTCAAGGCTACAAGGACGAGGAAATGACGAAGCTCCAGTCGAAGTACACGCAAGGTTGGCAGTCGGCTCAGCAAGTCATCGCGGAGAAAGGCGCTCTCCAAGACAAGGGCAAGATGGCGCTGGTCCAAATCCACGCGGATCAAGGAGCGAACGCGGCGCGCCGGATGTGCGATTCCGGTCTCTCGCGCGCGGCTTTCGCGTTGAGCAACCCGGAGGTTGCGCGTCACTATGCGACGGACCCGGCCTTCAAGCGTGGGTTCGACTCGATTGTCTGGGCGAAGGAGCATGGCGAGGCCAAGTACAAAGAGGCGACGACGGCGCTCGAGTCGCGCGATGCGCGCTACGCGCAGCTGCACGTCCGGGTGAGCGCGTGACCTCGGATCTTGCGCTTCTCGGCCTCGAGCTTGGCTATGTCGCGGGCGTGGCGGTTCTCACCAAGGCGCTCCTTTCCGTGACGAAGCACGTGCAGCGTTGGCGCACGGCGTCGGGCATTCGCAGGACCTTCAAGGCGATGGAAGAAGCGGTGCAAGCTCCGCACGAGACACGCGGCTATCGGACCAACGCAATCGTCGAGGAGACCGCGCCCGTGGCGCCTTCGAGCTGGCTTTCGCGCGTTCGGGCCGAGCGCGCCGCCAGGTACGTGCAGAAGCTCGAGGACGAAGCTACGATGAACGGATGAAGTCGCTCGTCGTCCTCGCAGCGCTCGCTCTCGTCACGGTCGCGTCCTCCGCGCGGGCGGACGACTCGTCGAACACGCTCGTCCTCAAAAACTACGTCGTCTACGGGCGCGCGGCGCGTCCGATGGCGGTCACAGAGGTGACGAAGCTGCCGATGCAGAGCCACGCGACAGCGAGCGAGCTTCGCCAGCCGCTCATCCAGCGCGTCGAGCAAGCGGTGCAATCGAAGCCGTTCTGAGTGATCGCGCTCCTCGTCGTCGCCGTCGTCATCACCCTCGGGTGCGCCGTCGCGTGCACGCGAAGGTTGTACTTTGCAACCCATCCGACGGCGTTCCACCCCGCGCCGTGGCTCGCGGCGATAAAGGACGGGAAGGGGGAGCGCGTGACGCGCGCGATCGAGCGAGACCCACACGCAGACTGGGAGCGCGAGCTCCTCGCCGCGCTGCGCGAGCCAAACCCGGAGGCGCGCGCGGGGCACATGAACGAGCAGCTCCAGGAGCTCGACTTCCGCCTGTCACGTTGGGCTCGCGTGCCTCGCGTGTGCGCGAGCATCGCGAGCTCCGCGGGGTTCTTGTGTGGAAGCCTCGCACTTCGCTTCGGTCTCGTCGCGGCGGGCGCAGGCTCGGATGAGGCACGGGGCGACGCGATCAACGCGGTCGTGCTCCAGGCCGTCAACGTCGCCGCGCTCGGTGTGGCAGGCGCGGCGTTCGCGATCGCCGCGCAATTTCGCGCACGAAAGGCCGCAAAGGCATTCCAGCGCGACGCGGACGTGTTGATCGAAACGCTCGAGCGAGAAAACCTGTAAGCCTCGGAACTTTTGAAGTAGCCTCGCGTCTAAGCTCCGTAGAGGAATGTCCAAATGAATCCAAACGTGGGACCTGGACAGCAACCCGGCCGCCCCGGCCAGATGACCGCGGTGATGCGGGCCGTCGCCCAGCAGGCGGGCCCGAAAGTCCTCCGCATCGGGTTGGTGCAAGCAGGTCGTGTCATCGAAGAGCGCATCATCAAGCAGCGCACGCACGTCGTCGTGGGGCAGAACGAAAAGAGCACGTTCGTCGTGCCGACCCCGAACATCCCGCCGCAGTTCAAGCTCTTCGAGCTGATCGGCAACGACTACTACCTGAACTTCCTCGACGGCATGACGGGTCGCGTCGCGCTCGCGACGGGCATCAGCGATCTCGGCGCGCTCCGAGGTCAAGCGAAGCGCGTCGGCCCCGCGTACCAAGTCCGTCTCACCGAAGAAGCGCGCGGCAAGGTCGTCATCGGCGACATCACGTTCCTCTTCCAGTTCGTCGCGCCGCCGCCGCCGCAGCCCCGCCCGCAGCTCCCGCTGTCGGTGAAGGGCGGCCTCGCCTCGCAGATCGACTGGACGCTCACGATCATCGCGGCGTTCAGCTTCATGTTCCACTTCGGCTTCATCGGCGCGATGTACTCCGATTGGCTCGATCCGGTCGTCGGCGAAGAGAACATCGCCGGCCTCATCGACATGACGAAGAACCTCCCGGCGCCTCCGCCGGTCGAGGAGAAGGCCGACACGCCGACGGACACGTCCGCGCAAGGCACGAAGGAAGAGAAGAAGGCCGACACGGGCCAGAAGCCCAACGCGACGCCTGGCAAGATCAGCGATCAAAAAGCCGCCGCGCTCGCTTCCGAAGCGCAGGCGATGCAAATGCAGATGCTCGCGGCGTTCGGCGGAACGACCGCCGTTCAAGGCGCCCTCAACCGAAGCGACGTCCCCGTCGGTGACCTGAGCCAGGTCGCGCAGTCCGCCGCCGGCGTCACGAACACGGGCGGAGATCTCCACCTCGCGGCTGGTGGCGGCGCGACCATCCCCGGTCAACGCGGCGGCCTCAACCAACTCGGTCAAGGCAGCGGCGGCGGCGGCGGCACGGCGGGTCAGACTCGCGAAGTGAGGGGCCCGACCGGCGACGCGCAAACGGGCAGCATCTCCACGTCAGCCCCCGTGGCGAACGCGGAGGCCTCGATCGCGAAGCTCCGCCCCGGGTTCCGCTCTTGCTACAACAAGGGCCTCGCCAACGACCCGTCGATGGCGGGCAAAATCGTTCTCGCGATCAAGATCGCGCCGAACGGCGACGTGAACGACGTGAGCAAGGTCGGCGGCTCAGGCCTCTCGTCGGACGTCGAGCAGTGCATCATCAAGCGCGCGCGCGGCGGCACGTTCGATGCTCCTGGTGGTGGCGGCTCCACGATTCAGGTGCCGGTCACGTTCGTGAAGCAGTAACCGCTCAGTTTGAATGTCGAAAGGACGGCCGGCACCCGAGATGGGGTACCGGCCGTTTTCTTTCGTTTTTCCGTGTGGATCCGGTGTTTGACACTCCGCGTAGCGGGAAGTAGATTGCAGAGCCGAAGAAAAGGGTGACGCTCGATGCGGCTTAGCTCGAAAATCAAGTGGATCAGCACCATCGCTGCCATCGCTGCGTTGACCGTTCCTGCGCTCGCGCAGACGGACGCGGCGGGCGGGGGTCAGGTCGCGTTCCAGAAACAGCAGCAGCTGACGCCTCAGCAGCAGATCGTCGAGGCCGATGCCCAGATCTCGCGCATGGAGCAGGCGTCTGGAAGCGTCCGTCGTCAGCTCGAGGCCGCGCGTGCCGCGCGCGACGTCGTCAAGACGCTCTGTTTGAACGACAAGCTCTCGCAGATCGACGTCGCGACCCGCTCGGCGAAGGATCGGCGCCAGTCGCTCCAGCTCGCGATCGGCCGCAACGACAGCGAGCTCGGAAACCACGAGTTCACCATCCTCACGGTGCTCCGCCAGCGCACCGAGCAACTCACGGCCGAAGCGAATCAGTGCATCGGCGAAGAAGCCACGTTGATCGGCGAGTCGAAGATCACCACGACCGTCGATCCGACGCTGCCTCCCGACGACGACACCTCGTGGCAGCCGACCGATCCGAACGTGGTCATCAATCCACCTAGTTGCACTTCGTGCTCGAATTAGATAAGCCGAGTGCCCACAACAGTTGAGCCGGCTTAGGCTGCGGTAGTAAACGCCCGCCCGCCAGCAGAGCGCATGCAACGCCGACTACTCTCTACCCTTGCCATCGCTTCGAGCTTCGCTTTGCCGATGCTCGCGACTCGCCCAGCGCACGCGCAGGGGTGGTTGTCCGATCGCCGGTATACCGAAGGTATCGGTATCAAGGCCGGTGACTTCGAGATTCACCCCGGCCTCGGTGGTGAGGCGGGGTTCGACTCGAACTGGTTCTCTCGAACGTACAACACCGGCTTCGTCAACGGCTGTCCAGGGGCGTGTCCCGCGCCCGCGGGCGTCTTCCGCCTGACGGGATCGCTCTACCTCTCGACGCTTCAAGCCCAACGCAAGGCCGGCGACGTCAACGCAGCCCCGCCGACGGTGGACTTCAAGCTCGGCGCCGCGGTGACGCAGAGATTCTTCGTCGGCGAGCAGGACATTCTGAATCAGAACGGCCTCGCTGGGTTGACAGCGAACTTGAACGGTCGCCTCGACGTTCTTCCCCAGCGCCCCTTCAGCTTCGGAGTGCAAGCCGGCTACGACCGGACGATCCAGCCCAACACGAGCGGCAATCCGAACACGAACTTCAACATCAACACGCTCAACGCCGGCGTTGATTTCACGGTGCGCCCCAACAGTGGGACGTTGGACTGGAAGTTTGGTTACAACGGTAACTTCCAGTTTTTCGACTACTCGGCCGTCACGCCGTTCAACAACCTCCAGAACACGATCTTCACCCGTGGAAACTGGCGATTCGGTCCGAAGACGTCGCTCATCTACGACGGCAATTTCGCGTTCGTCAACTACACCCAGCAGGCGCAAGCGTTCAACGGCTTGTTCAACTCGACGCCGCTTCGATCGCGCTTGGGGTTGAACGGGTTGATCGCTCCGCGCTTCGGCTTGAGCGTGTTCGCGGGCTACGGCGGGAGCTTCGTTCAAACGGGCGGAAACCAGGCCGTCCAGCAATACGACAGCGTGATCGGGCAAGTGGAGGCGAAGTTCTTCCTCACCGCGAACCCGGCGACGAGCCAAGATCCAAACGCTGTTGGCCTGGCAGTCTCGGCTCTTTCGCTGGGGTACAACCGCGACTTCGCGCAGAGCTATCTCGGGAGCTTCTACGGCTCCGACCGTGGATACCTGAAGTTCTCGTTCTTCTTCGGCGGCCGCGCGCTCGTGTCGCTCGAAGGCGGCGCCGGCGCACGCGAGTACCCGAACATCTTCTCGAACGGTAACGCGACGCCGATACACACCGGCTTCACCGACGCCGCGATCGACGCGACGTTGTTCGGCGAATACCGCTTCACCAACACGCTCGGGCTGAACACCACCATCCGCTATACGGAAGAGATCAGCGGCACGTCTTTTCCGGCGGACACCTCTGGCGCTCTCTACCACATGGCCTTCCGGCGCTTCGAAGCCTACTTGGGCTTCCGCTGGTTCATGTGACTTGAACACGCGCGGTCGCGCGCGCCACACTATCGCCGGATGTATCGCTTCGTCGTATTGCTGCTGGTCCTCGTCGCTTGCTCGAGTGGGGCCCCGCCGCCTCGCAACCTCCCGCCGGCGCAGCCGAGCACCACGCTCGGGCCGAGCGATCTCTTCGAGGTCACGGTCGTCGGCGAGAAGGACCTGCCGAAGGAGTACCGGGTGCAGCCGGATTGCTCGATCGACTTTCCGTACATCGATCGCGTCACCGACGTGTGTGGGCTCGAGCCGCAGCAGCTCGTCGACAAGCTCCGCGCCACGCTGAAGCAAAAGAACATCCTGACGAACCCGCAGATCACGCTGGTCGTGAAGCAGTACGCGTCGAAGAAGGTGAGCGTCATCGGGCAGGTGAACAAGCCGGGGAGCCTCCCGTGGACCGACGGGCTCCGTCTCTTCGACGTCATCTCGCAGTCGGGCGGGTTCACGTCGATCGCGGACAGCAAAAACGTGGTGCTCGTGCGGCGCGTCGGGAATGGCAAGACCGTGACCGTGACCGTCAACGTCGATGGCATCGGTGACGGGACCCAGCCAGACATCCCCGTGCAAGCGGGCGACACCATCAAGGTCGACAGTCGAGTATTCTGAGCATGCAACCTCGCACGCCGGAGCGTAGCGAAGGTACGAGGTTGCCACTGGCAACCGACCGATGAAGCGCCTCCTCTTTCTGCTCACGGGCGGCACGCTGCTGATGCGTGAGAAGGCGTCCGTGAGCGGGCGCAGTCCGTCGCTCCTGTCACTCGAGGACGCGACGACCGATTTGCTCGCCGAGGTGCCCGCGCTCGCGCGCGTCGCGCAGATCGAGACGCGCCAACTCTTCGCGATGGACTCGAGCGACATGCAGCCGAGCGACTGGGTCGAGCTCGCGCGCGAGGTTCACGCCTCCATGGCGAGCTACGACGGCGTCGTCGTCGTCCACGGGACCGACACGATGGCGTACACGGCGAGCGCGCTGGGGCTCTTGCTCGGGCCGCTGCCGAAGCCGGTGGTCCTCACGGGCTCGCAGCGGCCGCTCGCCGAGGCGCGCACCGACGCGCGCGAGAACCTCCTCCACGCGGCCATCGCGGCGACGCTCGACGTGCCCGAGGTGACCGTGACGTTCGCGTCGCGCGTGCTGCGCGGCGTGCGCGCGACGAAGCGCGACGCTTGGGCTTACGACGCGTTCGCCTCGCCGAACTGCGAGCCGCTCGTCGAGATGGGGATGGACGCAGCCGTCGCGACGCACGTGCGAAAGTCGGAGCCGCTCGCGCCGTTCGACGACGCGCATCGAGCCGAGCGTGCTCGCCGTCCGCGTCTTTCCTGGGCTCGAGGAGCGCCTCGTCACGGGCGCCGTGCGCGCTGGCGTGAAGGGCCTCGTGCTCGAAGCCTACGGGACGGGAAACGTCCCGCAGCAAATTGGGCGCTCGCTGATCCCTGCGATCGAGCACGCGCGCGCCGCGCACGTGCCCGTCGTGATCGTCTCGCAGTGCCTGCGAGGCTTCGTGGACCTCACGCGCTACGTCGGCGGCGCCGCGGCCGAGCGGGCAGGGGCCATCTCGGGCGGCGACATGACGCCGGAGGCCGCCGTCGCGAAGCTCATGATCGGCCTCGGGCGCCACGGAAGCGGCGACGCCGTGCGCGAGTATTTCCTCGCGGAACGTGGTCGGCGAGCGGGCGCTAGGCCCCCTGAAACTCCGGCTCTCGCTTCTGCATGAACGCGAGTACGCCCTCCATCAGATCCGCCGTCTTGAGCAGGCGCAGCTGCCCGGTGCGCTCGCGGGCGAGCGCGGCCTCGAAGTCGCCCCAGTTTGCGTAGAGGGCCTCCTTGATGGATGCGTACGCGAGCGGCGGGCCCTTCTCGAGGCGGGCGCATAGCTCGAGCGTGCGCTCGCGGAGCTTTTCGGCGGGGACCGCGTCGAACGCGACACCGAGCTCGTGGAGCTTTTTTCCATCGAGCTTCTCGGCGAGGAGGCAGAGCTGCATCGCGCGCGCCGTGCCGAGCAGGCGCGGGAGCCAGAACGTCCCGCCGCCGTCGGGCATGAGGCCGATCGAGACGAATTTTTCCTGCACGTAGCAGCGGTCGCTGACGACGCGGAGATCGCACGCGAGCGCCATGTCCGCGCCGAAACCCACGGCGGCGCCGTCGACCATCGCGACCGTCGGCTTCGGGCACCTCACGATTGCCTTCACGAGGCCGTGGAAGTCGTCGATGTACTCGTCGACGCGCGCCATCATCTCGGGGTCCTCCATGTTCTTCCGGAGGTCCGCGCCGGCGCAGAAGTGGCCGCCTGCGCCCGTCAAGACGACGCAGCGAACGCCCTCGTCCTTGGCGGCCGCGAGGAACGCTTCGCGGAGCGAGCGCACGGCGGAGACCGTCAGCGCGTTGCGCGCCTCGGGGCGCGCGAGGGTCACGATTTGCGTCTTCGAGACGCGCTCGATCGTCACTTCTTCGGTCACTGTTTCCTCACCTTGCTGGCGCTCGTGTTCTGGCTCTTGTCGGGAATGCTGACGACGTTGGCGGGCTCGGGCTCGTCGTCGGACCGTTTGTAGAAATCCGATGCGAGGTACACCTTCACGAGGCGCTGGAGGAGGATCTTCACGACCGCGCCGAGCGGGACGGCGAGCAAGACGCCGAAGAACCCGAGGAGCGATCCCGCGGCCATCATCGTGAGGAGCACCTCGAGCGGCGCGAGGCCGACGGACTTGCCCACGATGCGCGGCGTGATGATCGTGCCGTCGAGGATCTGCACGCTACCCATCACGAGGAGCACGCCCACGACGGGGCCGACGCCGTTCCAGTCGAGGAGCGCCATCGCGAGCGCGAGCGAGAGGCCCATGCTGAACCCGACGTACGGCACGAAGGCGAGCATGCCCGTGAGGACGCCGATCGGGACCGCGAGGCGGATGTCGACGATGCGAAGGCCCGTGGCGTAGAGCGCGCCGAGGACGAAGCACGCGGTGAGCTGGCCGCGGACGTAGCCGCCGAGCGTACGGTGAGTCTGGATCGCGACCGAGGTCACGACGCGCATCCAGCGGCGCGGGACGAGCTTGCCCGTGTAGCGCACGATGCGATCGAAATCGATGAGGAGGTAGAGCGCGAACACCGGGACGATGAGCACGCTGAGGACGACGGCGACGTAGCTGAGCGTTCCGAACGCCCACTCGCTCAGCGTCGTCGGCGTCGGCAGGTACGGGCGGAGCTCGCCCCACGTCTGCGGCATCCGCGTCTTGAACGTGAGCCAGAGGAACGGGTCGACGCGCGAGCGCAGCGCCTCGATCTCGCGCGGCAGGTCCACGGCCGCCGCGCGGAGCTCCTCGCCGAAGTACGGAACGGCAAAAGTGGTGAACAGGCCGACGAGCCCGAACAGGCCCACCATGACGGCGATCGCGCCGACCGTGCGCGGGATTTTCCACCGCTCGAGCCGGTCCACGAACGGATCGAGCGCGTAGGCGAGCAGGAACGCGAAGAAGAGCGGGACGAGGACGCCGCGCAGCAAATAGACGAGGACGAGCGCGACGACGAGGGCCGAGACGATGACCGCGCGCCGCCAAAAGGCGCTCAGGTGGGTCCCGGGTTCCATGTCCTGATCGTAGTACGATCTTGCGCTACGCGCGATTTCGAAGCAGTTTGCGCGCGCGAATGCAATTTGATGCCGAATATTTCGAGCGGTTCTACGAGCGCCGCAGCACGCGCGTGTACGACGGCGACCAGGTAGGACACCTGGCGCGCGGCGTCACGGGGATGATTCGCTGGCTCGGCGGTGAGCTCCGCAACGTGCTCGACGTGGGCGCGGGGGCGGGCTTTTGGCGGTCGCACTTCCGCGAGCACGAGCCCGAGACGCGCTACGTCTCGACCGACGCGAGCGCGTACGCCTGCGAGCGCTACGGGCACGAGCACCGCGACATCGCGCGCTGGCGCGGAAGCGAGCGGTTCGATCTCGTCGTCTGCCAGGGCGTGCTCCCGTATCTGAACGACGAGGACGCCGCGCTCGCAATCGACAACATCGCCGCGATGAGCCGCGGCTTCTTCTACCTCGAGGCGATCACCGAGCGGGACGTCCGCGAGGTCTGCGATCTCGACAAGACCGACGTCGCGATCCACCCGCGTCCAGGCTCGTTCTACAAGTCCGCGCTCGAGAAGCACTTCGTTCGCGTGGGCTGCGGTCTCTACTACAGCAAGACAGGCAAGCTCGCCTTCTACGAGCTCGAGGCTCACGTAGCGGAGCGGAGTGAGCCGAGGATCAGGGGAGCTCGAGGGGCGCAGCCCCTCGAACGTGAGGACGAAAATGACGACGACTTTCGACGAGAAAACGCCGCGTCCCGTGCCCACGCTCGACGAGCAAGAGGGCGCGACGCTCGTGCGTCTCGTGGGCGTCATGCGGCGCCTCCTCGCGCCCAACGGGTGCCCGTGGGATCGCGAGCAGAGCCTCGAGACGCTCCGCAAGTACGTGCTCGAAGAGGCGTGCGAGGTCATCGACGCGATCGAGTCCGGCGATCGCGAGGCGCTCCGCGAGGAGCTCGGCGATTTGCTCCTTCAGGTCGTGTTTCAAGCCGAGCTCCTCCGCACGGAGGGCAAGTTCGCGATCGACGACGTCATCTCGGGGATCGTCGAGAAGCTCGTCTCGCGCCACCCGCACGTGTTCGGCGACGTGAAGGCCGAGACCGCGAGCGAGGTGCTGACGAACTGGGAGAAGCTGAAGGCCAAGGAAAAGCAGGGCCGCGGCGTGCTCGCCGGCGTCCCACGCAGCTTGCCGGCGCTCGTGCGCGCGCAGCGCATCGGCGAGAAGGTGTCGCGCGTCGGCTTCGACTGGCCGGACGCGCGCGGGTCGATGACCAAGGTCCACGAGGAAATCGGCGAGCTCGAAAGGGCGATCGCCTCGGGTGACTCGAAGCACCAGGAAGAAGAGCTCGGCGACGTGCTCTTCGCGCTCGTGAACCTCGCGCGGCACATCGAGGTCGACGCGGAGGGCGCGCTCAGGCGCACGATCGACAAGTTCACGACGCGCTTCGCGCACGTCGAGCAGCGCGTGAAGGAGGAGCACGGCGGTTGGGGCGACACAGGGAAGGACAAGCTCCCCTTGGAGACGCTCGACGCGTATTGGGAAGAGGCGAAGAAGAAGGGGTGATGCGAGCTGGCAGCGCCTAGGCGACCGGCGCGATTCAGGCGAGCTTCGGAGTGCTCTGTTACTGTGACGCCGTGAGCGTGTCCGCGAGGTCCGAAGAGCCCTCCTTCATCGCGCGCGCGCTGCGCCTCGGGGAAGGGGAGCTCTGGCGCGCCGCGCGGCTCGTCGCGCTCATCTTCGCGCTCTCGGCGGCGCTCGTGCTGATCAAGTCCGCGCAGAGCGGGATCTTCTTGATGGCGTACCCGAAGACGATGATCCCGTGGGCGTTCTTCGCCTCGGCGATCGCGCTCTCGGTCGCGTCGCTCGCGACCGTGCCGCTCGCGTCACGCCTCGGGGCCGCGCGCCTGCTTCGCGTCACGCTGCTGTCGTGCGCGGTCGCGCTCCTCGGGGTGCGGGGCCTCCTCGCCGCGGGCGTGCCGGCCGCGCCGTTCCTCCTCTACGTCGTCGTCGAGGCCGTCTCGGGCGTGCTCTTGATCCACGGCTGGGCTGTGGTCTCGCAGGCGACCACCGCGCGGAGCGCGAAGCGGCTCCTGCCGATCGCGGGCGCGGGCGCGACGCTCGCGTGGACGTTCGTCGGTTTGCTCGTGATGCCGCTCGCGCACGTGTTCGGCGCGCCGGCGCTCCTCTTCTTCGCGGCCGCGGTGCTCCTCGGGATGATCCCGCTCGTCATGGTCGTGCGCGCTCGCGATCTCGCGCCGCACGTGCCCGCCGCGCGTCGAACGAGCACCGTCACCGAGTGGAAGAAGGCGCTCGCGTATCTGCGCGCCGTCCCGCTCCTCCGCGTGATGGCGACGCTCTCCATCCTCGCGCTCGTGACCGAGCAGTTCATGGACTACGTGCTCATGACGGCCGCGCACGAGCGCTACGCGACCGAGGCGTCGTGCGCGAGCTTCTTCGGGCGCTACTACGGCATCACGAGCGCCGTGACGCTCGCGGTGCTGCTGCTCCTCTCGGGGCGCGTGATGCTCGCGCTCGGCACGTCGCGCACGCTCCTCCTCACGCCGCTCACGACGATCGGCGTTGCGGTCGTCGCGGCGATCATGCCGAGCTTCGGCACCGCCGTCGCGCTCCGGAGCGTGGACCGCGTGCTCAAGCAGTCGATCTGGAGCTCGGCGAGCGAGCAGACGCAGACGCCGCTTCCGCCCGTCGAGCGCGTCCAGTCGCGCGCGCTGGTTCGCGGCGTGCTCGCGCCCGCGGCGTACGCCGTCACGGCGGCGATCCTCGCCTTCTTGCCCCACACGAGCGCGCGGAGCCTCGCGACGGCCACGGTCATCGGCGTCGCCATCATGGGGTTCGTGTGCACGCGCGGCGTCCGGCGTGCTTACCGCGACGCGCTCCGGCGCGCGATCGACGAACGGACGCTCGACCTCGACGCGATCGAGCCCAAGAGCTTCGACGCGGACACTCGTGCGACGCTCCTCGCGGAGCTTCGGTCGACCGACGACAGGCGCGCGGGCCTCGCCGCCGAGCTCCTCTGCGAGGGCTCGCAGGCCCCGGACGACGAGGTGCTCTCCGTCGCGCTTCATAGCCCGAACGCGCTCGTGCGGTCCGCGGCGCTCCGCGCGATCGCGCGCCACAGGCGCGGGCGCTTCATGGACGACGTGGTGGTCGTGCTCGACAAGGACACGGACGCGACGTGCCGCGCGGAGGGCGCGCGCGCGATCGTGCAGCTCGGCTTGGCCCCCGAGGAGGCCCGCGCTCCGCTCACGCGCATGGCGAAGGGCGAGGACGTCGAGCGCCCGTCCGCGAAGGTCGCGCTCAAGGTGCTCGAGGGCGAGCGCGATCCCGCCGAGCTCCTCGCGAGCTTCGACGACGAATCGGCGGCGATCGTGCTCGACAACGTCGTCACGACCATGCCCGACGACCCGGAGGCGCTCTACAGGCAAATGCGGCGCGTCCTCAAGCGCGGAACGGACGCGGCGCGGCTCGCCGCGGTGAGCGCGGCCGCGCGCATTCGCGCCTCGGAGCTCCTGCCGGACATCGCGAAGCTCCTGCCGACGAGCCTCGGCCCCGAGGTCGCCACGCGCCTCGTCGATTGGGGCGAAGAAGCCCTCGCGTTCGTGCAGGACCAGGTCGACAGCGCCAGCGCCGAGAGCGTGCGCCACGTCGCGAGCGCGCTCTCGGGCGAGGCCGCGGGGCCGCTCCTCCACCGCCTCCTCGCGCACGGCGATCCCGAGGTGCGCGATCGCGCGGTACGCTCGATGTCCTACGCCGTCACCCGCGGCACGATCCCGCGTCCGCCCGACGACGAGATCGCGCCGCTCCTCTCGCGGGAGCTCGTCTCGGCTTACAAGATGTACGCGATCCTCGCGGGCCTCGCGAAGGACGACGGCATCCCCGATTGGAAGATCGACGCGCCCTATGATCAGCTCGGTAACGAGATCGAGAACGAGATCGGCGCCGTGCGCGAGCGCGTCCTCAACATCCTCGCGCTCACGGGCAAGCACAAGCTCGCGAGCGCGGTGCAGGCGGGCCTCCGCAAGAAGAGCCCCGAGGTGGACGCGAAGATCGCCGAGCTCGTCGACGCGACGCTGAGCCGCGATCTCGCCGCGCGCGTCGTGCCGCTGTTCGAGCACCTGTCGCTCCGCGAGCGCGCGCAGGCGGCGCGCCTCTTCGCGGACGGCGTCTCCCAAATCGAGCGCGATCCGCTCTCGGCCATCGTGGAGCTCGGCGACGCGAGCATCGTCGGGCGCGCGATGCTGGTATACAAGGACCGCTTCCAAAAGCGCTACCCGCGCATCTGGGAGGAGAGCTCACACTTGATTCCGCTTTTCGAGCGCATGGCCTTCTTGCGCACCGTGCCCATCTTCGAGGAGATGCCGGGGCAAGAGCTACGCCGCGTCGCCGAGATGCTGACGGGCGTCGAGGTGAACGCGGGCGAGACGATCTTCAAGAAGGGCAGCCCCGGCGACGCGCTCTACATCGTGAGGCGCGGCGCGGTGTCGATCCGCGACGGCGCGATCGAGCTCGCGCTCTCGAAGGCCGGAGACTTCTTCGGGGAGCTTGCGCTGCTCGACAACGAGCCCCGCAGCGCCGACGCGGTCGCGGTGGAGGACACGTCGCTCGCGCGCCTCCACGGCGCGGATTTTCGCGAGCTCATGGCGAGGCGCCCGCAGATCCAGGAGCGCATCCTCCGCGTGCTCGTCCGCCGCCTCCGCGCCGCGAGCACGCGCATCACGAAGCCGTCTTAGTCTGCAGGACACGCTGGCGTAACCAATCACACGGGTGTTGTTCGCGACACGCGGCAGCGTGACTGCGCGGCGGGGCCGCCACGTGCCGCGTCGGGTCATGAGTGGCGCACCGAGGTTGTGGCCAAACTCTTCGATCGACACCGAACGTGCCGGTCCGGCCGGGATAGTCACCGCTGCCGCGTGGCGACGGCAACGCAGTCGGCAAGACGAGAGCGGCGCGATGCGCTTCCAAGTTGTGCTAAATCACGGCGATGTTCCCGCCGCTCGCGCGAACGCCTGAAGAGTGGAGCGAGGCCGTCAAAGGCCTCGGCGGCCGGCCGTTCCACGGCAAGCAGGTCTTCAAGTGGATCCAGTCGCGCGGCGTGCTCGAGGCGTCGAAGATGACGGATCTGCCGGCGGCGCTCCGCTCGTCGCTCGACGATCTCGGCGAGGGCGCTCGAGCGCGTATCACCCAAGAGCGCGTCGCGACGGATGGGACGAAGAAGCTCCTCCTCACGCTCCACGACGGCGCGACCATCGAGACCGTGCTCATCCCTGGCGTCACCGGCCCGAAGGGCTCGCTGCCGAGCCCGGTGGAGGACGAGATTCGCCGAAGACGATGACGAAGAGGATGTCCCGCGTCCCGAGCTCCCCGCCGAATACGTCCGCGTATCGCAGTGCATCTCGACGCAGGTCGGCTGCGCGATGGGATGCGTCTTCTGCGCGAGCGGCGTCGCTGGGCTCAAGCGCCACCTCGGCCCCGACGAGATCGTCGCGCAGGTGCTCATCGGCCGCGCGCGCCTCGGCGAGGGCGAGCGCCTGCGAAACGTCGTCTACATGGGCATGGGCGAGCCGCTCGCGAACTACGACGCGACGGTGCGCTCGCTCCGGCTCCTCACGCACCCCGATGGCGTCGGCCTCTCGGCGCGTCGCGTGACGGTCTCGACGAGCGGCCTCATCCCCGAGATCGCGCGGCTCGGCGCCGATTTCGGCGGCAACATCGGCCTCGCGATCTCGCTCCACGCCGCCGACGACGAGGCGCGCACGCGCCTCATGCCGATCAACAAGAAGTACCCGCTGCCGAAGCTCATGGACGCGCTCCGCCGCTACCCGCTGCCGCGCCGCCGTCGCATCACGATCGAGTACACGCTCGTCGCGGGGAAGAACGATTCCGTGCAGGATGCGCACAAGCTCGCGAAGCTGCTCATCGGGCTGCCGGTGAAGGTGAACCTCATCCCGATGAACCCCATCGAGGCCGCGACGCTCGGTCCGCCCGATCTCTCTGGCGTGCTCGAGTTCCAGAAGGTGCTCTGCGACGCGGGCTACTCGTGCTTCATTCGTCGTCGCCGCGGTGACGACGTGGCCGCGGCCTGCGGTCAGCTCGCGCTCCTCGGAGCCAAGCCGAAAGTGCGAGTTCAGCGATCTTGAAGCGAAGCGCCGGGCTGCTTCTCGTCGCAGTAGCCTTCGCGAGCTCGCGCGCGCTTGCCGCCGAGGAGGCGTCCGAGCCCGCGCCGGCGCATGGCCTGCCGTTCACGATCCACGCGGCCGCGTTCTTCGGCGACGGCCTCCGGTTCAACGATCCGTATCGCCTCGCGACCGTGCTCGGTTCTTCGGCCGAATCGGTCTCGCGCACGGCGTCGTACGTCGACCTCGCGGCATCGATCACGCTCGGCGATCCACGCAAATTCCAAAACGGATTTTCGCTGCACGTGACGCTCGCGGTCGAGGGCGTGCAGCAGACGGTGATCACGCCCTCGTACGTGCTCTACAAACGCTTTCGTGACGTCGCCGCTTACGCGCGTGTGGGCACGTCGATCGTCGCGACGCCCGAGGTGACGTGGGGCCTCGAGGGCGCGCTCGGCGGCGTCTGGTTCGTCCGCGCCGGGATCGGCGTCGCGGCCGAGATCGTCGGAGACCTCTTCTACGGCGCGGGCACGCGTGAGGTCGCGGCGGCGGCTTATCCGGTCTTGTCGGGGCAGCTCGGCATCGTCATCGCCTACGAGGTGCTTCCGTGAGGCGCGCGGTGCGAGGTCACATGGTGGTGACGACGTCGGTGCTCGCGCTCGTCTTCGGCGTTGGCGCGACCGTCGGCGACATCGGAAGCTGCGGAAAATCGGCCGACGATCTCGACGCGTCGACCTTCGCGCGCGCGCGCAAGAGCGTCGACTGCGAGCGCTGCACCGAGTGCGGCCTCACGACGCAGCGGTGCGTCGCGGCGTGCGCGGACGCGGCGCCCACCGACACGTTCCCGCCGAACTGCGAGCCGCTCTACCAAGACGGCCTCGTCTGCCTCCGCGCGCTCCTTGCGACCTCGTGCGCCGACTACGCGCAGTACGTCGACGACAGCGTTCGTCTCGTGCCGACCGAGTGCGAATTCTGCCGAGGCGAGGCCGCGCCATGAGGCCGCTCTCTCGCGCGCTTCCGCTCCTCCTCCTCGCGTCGTGCGCGCTCACGCGTCCGATGGTCGCGAGCAGCGCGGATCTCTCCGACTACCGCGCCGTCGCGCTCGCACGGGCGGAAGGCGAACGCCTGGCGCGCGCGACGCGTTACCTCGAGCGCCATCCGAACGGCGCCTGGGCAGCCGACGTGCGGAACGCGTTTGCGGCGGAAGAGCCCGCGTACTACCGCGCGAGCACGAAGAGTCGTTCGGCCGCGGTCGATTACCTCGCTTGGCTCCCGAAGGGCCCACACGCCGAAGCGGCGTTCGCCCTGGTCCGCAGCTTCGACGAGCACGAGCCCGAGGACGAAGCGTCCCGCATGGTGAAGGCGGCAGAGGAGAACGAGAAGCGACTCGAGCGCCTCGCCGAGGAGCGCGCGCTCGCGAACGACGCGGCCGTCGAAGCCGCGCGCGTGGCGCTCACCCCGGCGATTTACGGCCGCCCGCTGGAACAACCGACCGAGCTCTCACGTTGGCTCTCGAGCGGCATGACCATCGGCCGCACGCCGGCGCACCGCACGCGCGTGGTCGGCTACACGATCCCCTCGAAGAACGGCCCCATCGTGCGCACGCTGGAATTCACGCTCTCCGCAACGGTCACGAACGACGCCGTCGCGAGCGTCGTCATCGACGGGCCCGAGCTTTTTCTGCGCTGGACCGAGGCCGCCCTCTCGCGCGAGGTCACCCAAGGCGAGGCAGAGCGCTACGTTCGCGACGCGGTCACGACCCTCGCGCGGTCGCGTGGGGACACGCTGAGCGTCACCATCGAGAACAATCTCATTACCGTCCTGCCAAAATAGACTATTTAGCGGCGTTACCGATGATCCCGTATGTCCACGTCCCCGATCCCGGGGTGATTCACCCGTTCGGCCTCCTCGTCGCGACGGGCGTCCTCATCGGCATTTGGCTAGCGACCAAGCGCGCGCGGAGCCTCGGCTACGACGTCGACCGCCTGAACTCGTTCATCACGTGGATGCTCGTGTGCGGCTTCATCGGCGGGCACATGCTCGACGAGATTTTCTACCACCCGCACGAGGTGCTCGACGAGCCGTGGTCGCTCTTGATGCTCTGGAAGAGCCTCTCGAGCTTCGGCGGCTTCATCGGCGCGTTCACGGGCATCGTCCTCTGGAAGTACTACTGGTTCGACTCGAAGTTCCCCGGTCACCCGTGGCTCAGTTGGATCGGCCGCATTCGCCGCCGAACGACGACGCAGCCGATCCTTCCGTTCGCGGATCTCGATCCTCAGCGTGTTTCCGGTCGCGTGGGTCTTCGGTCGCATGGGCTGCTCGTCGGTGCACGATCATCCCGGCGCGCTCGCGGTGAAGGGCGCGTTCCTCGCCGTCGAGTACCCGCGCGGCTTTCCAGCCGACGCGAGCCCGGAATACGTCGCCAAGATGTTCCAAGGGCCGCGTTCGAGCTTCGGCTTCATCGAGCTCTTGCACGGGGACCTGCCGCGCTACGACCTCGGCCTGCTCGAGATGCTCTTCACGGTGTGTCTCGCGTCGCTCCTCGCGCTCACGTGGCACAAGAAGGTGCGCGTCGGAACGTACGTCGTCGCGACCGCGGTCACGTACGGTCCCGTGCGCTTCATGATGGACTACCTCCGCATCACCGACGGCGTGAACGCCGACCCGCGCTACGGCGGCCTCACGCCGGCGCAGTGGTGCTGCCTCGCGCTGACGCTCTTCGGCCTCGCGATGATCGGCGTGATGCTGCGTAACCGCGCCCGCGGCTTCGACCCCGGCAAGCTCGTCCTCGCAGGCTCGCTGAGCGGCGAAGAGGTGATCGCGCGAAAGAAGTACGAGTCGACCGAGCCCACGAAGCCCGCAGAGGTCGAAGAAGAAGACGACGACGAGGACGAAGAAAAAGCAGAAGAAGAGAAGAAGCCGAGCAACTTCCCGGGCTGGAAGGCGCTCTACGAAAAGGGCGACATCGAGAAGCTCCCGTGGTTCTCGGAAGCGCTCGACAAAGACCTCGTGGGCGCGCTCGATCGGCTCGAAATCACCAAGGGTCGATTCCTCGACCTCGGCACCGGACCTGGGACGCAAGCGATCGCGCTCGCGAAGCGCGGCCTCGACGTCGTGGGAAGCGATCTGTCGCCCGCGGCGATCGACTTCGCCAAGAAGCGCGCGAAGAAAGAAGAAGCGTCCAAGGTCGAGTTCGTGGTCGACGACGTCCTCGACTCGAAGCTGCAAGAGAAGGGTCCGTTCGACGCGATCTTCGATCGCGGCTGCTTCCACGTGCTCCCCGAGGACGAGCGCGGGGGCTACGTCGCGACCGTGAAGGGCCTGCTCGGCGACGGAGGGCGACTCTTCTTGAAGACGTTCAGCGACGAGCAGCCCGGCGCCGAGGGGCCGCACCGCTTCACCGAGAAAGAGCTCCGCGACGCGTTCGAGGGCGACTTCGAGATCGAGACGCTCGAAAAGAGCGTCTTCGAAGGGCAGATGAAGCCCGAGCCGAAGGCGCTCTTCGCCGTGATGAAGAAGAAGTGAGTCAGCGCGCGCAGCGCGTCGGGCTGACGAGGCCGCAGTAGAGCGCGGCGTTGAGCGCCGCGGCTGGCGCTTTGTCCTCGTGATCGAAATTCATCCCGGCCGTCGCGCGCTCCCACGTGGCCGCGTCGCCGCGCGGCGCCGTCGCGTGCTCGCCCTTGTTCGGCGGCGGAAGGGGGAGCTTCGTCGACCGGAGCACGTCGGGCACGGAGGCCTTGAACGGCGACTCGTCGAGGTCTTCGGTGAGCGCGTCGGCGATGGGCGGGGCGACCGCGTCGCGCCGGCCGAGCGGGGGTAGCCCCAAGAGGAGCTCGATCGTGCGAAGGACGCTCGGCGTCGTGTACGTCACGTGCGACACCGCGCCGCGCGCCGCGTGGCCGCCCGCGACGAAGAGCACGCTCCGGTGCGCGTCGACGTGATCGGCGCCGTCCTGCGCGTCGTCCTCGAGCGCGATCACGAGCGTGTCCTTCCAGAATCGAGAGCGCGACAACGACTCGACGACGAGCCCGAGCGCGTAGTCGTGATCGGCGACCTGCGTGTCGGGCGTGTCCACGCCGTCGTGCGACCGCGCGAACGCGCCGATGTGGTCGTGGGGCAGGCGCACGAGGACGAGCTCCGGCATGTCGCCCTTCGCGTCGAACGCGGCGATCTCGCGCTCGAGCTCGCGCGCGCGCCAAAAATCCGGAAATGACTGATCGTAGCCGCGGAAATACGGGTCGGTGTCCGCTTCGAGGCCGAGCGCGGTCGGGAACGACACGCGCGTCTTCGTCTTGAAGGGCTCGCGTAGCGGCCCGATGAACGCCGGGTTGGTCTTCGGCAGGATGTAACGAGCGTCGTCGATGAAGAACCCGTAGTTGCGAACGCGAAGGCCCGCGGTCTTCGCCGCGTCCCACAAGAAACCGGTGCCGCCCTCGCGAGGCCGGTCGACCGCCGCCATGTCGGCGACGCCGGGGAGGAGATCGTCGTCGTCGGGCGCGGCCGCGTTCTGCGCCTTGCGCTCGGCGTTCGTCGCGACCGACACGTTCACGCCGCGGTTTTTCCCTTCCCAATCGTACGTGTGATGTCCGCGGCCCGCGTACATCAGCGGGATCTCTTTCTCAGCGGCGTCCGTCGCGCGCGCTGCCGTCGACCACTGCCAGCCGTCTCCGGAGACTCCGCCCGAGTCGAAGAAGCGATCGAACCCGACGAACCGCGTCGCGAGCGCGTGCTGGTTCGGCGTCATCGCCTGGTTCCAGTGGACGAGCTTCGGATCGCCGTCGAGCCCGGGCATGTCGCCGAGGATCTGATCGAACGTGCGATTCTCCGCGATGACGTAGACGACGCGCCGCACCTTGCCGCGGAGCGCCGCGAAGATCGGCGGCACCGGCGGGACCGCGTCGAGGTGCTCGTTGTGGATCGCGCGGGCCGTGAGGAGCGCGCCGATCTCGGGTGAAGGAGGCGGAAACGCGTGCAGGCCCCCGTGGTGCAGCTGGAGCACGAACTCGTTGCCGCCGAACGGCGCGAAGGGTTTCTCGTGCACGCGCGCGTCGTCGAACCACGGTCCCTTCCTGTTCGGACCCGTCGCGCTCTTGCCGTACGCGCAGTAGATCCTCGCGCCGTCGCGCGAGACGGCCACGTCGTTCGGGTAGAAGCCCGTCGGCACGAGCCCGACGAGGCGCGGCTCGCCCTCGAGCGACACGATCGCGATCGCGTTCGCCCCGCCTAGCGAGACGTAGAGCGTCTTTTCGTCCGGCGAGAGGCGCAGCCCGTTGGGGCTCGCGCCCCGAAGCGACGCGGCGAGCGAGCCAGGGCTGCCGCCCACGGCGACGCGATGATCGACGGTAAAATGCGCTCGATCCACGATCGTGACATCGTCGCTGTTCGCGTTCGCGACGTAGAGCTTCGCCGCGTCGCGCGTCGCGATGACCCGCACCGGCTGGCCCCCGACGACGACGCGCCGCGTGACCGTGTGGGTCGCGAGGTCCACCTCGACGAGCTCGCGGTCGCGCTGCGACACGACGTACGCGAAGCCGGCCGCAGTCACCGTGACGCCCATCGGAAATTCCCCGCCGGCCGCGCCGTGACCCGGACGAAGCTCGATCTCGGTCACCGCGGAGGTGTGCGCGTCGATGATCGAGAGCGAGTCGTTCTCGTGGTTCGCGACGACCACGCGCCCGCCATCCGACGACACCGCGATCCCCGCCGCGAGCGGCCCTTGTCCGACGCCGAGCCCGCGCGCGTGACCGAGCGGGACCGACCGCGTCTGTCCCCACGCGCCGTCGCGCCGCTCGAGAACGGACACCGAGTCGTCCGGGCCGCCGCTCGCGTAGAGCAAGTCGTCCGCCGCGAACGCGAGGCCGACGAACGCGTTCGCGAGCGCGACGACCTGCTTCTCGACCGGATCGCCGTGGGTCACGTCGTAGAAGAAGACGTACTCCGAGCGCGCGTCCGCGAGGGGTTGCCCCTGCGCGTCCTCGAGCTGGTTGTACCCCGAGGTGAGGAGCGCGAGCGTCGAGCCATCGGGCGACATCGCGAGGCTCACGGCGTAGCCCGCGCGGAGCTCCGGGTGCGCGGCGAGGTGCGGATCGAGCTCCAAAATGAGCGATCCCGGCGCGGCGCGCGGCGTGATGTCCGCGCCCGTCGGCAGATGGATCACGTCGTACGTGCCGAGCGACGCGGAAGGCTTCGGCGGCTTGGGCGCTTCGTGGCGCTCCGTCGAGCGCGCGACGGGCGCGGGCCCGCACGCCGCGACCAAAACCGCCAAGAGCGCCGGATGGCGCGCCTTCACTGGTTCTTCTCGAGCAGGGCGCGCACGTCGTCTGGGATCGGGATCGCGCGCATCGCGTCGAGGTCGGTGACGGCGCAGACGTGGCTCACGGTGGCGACGTGCGCGCCGTCGGCCTTGCGAAAGAACTCGTACTGGTAGGTCACGGATTTGTTGCCGATGCGCGCCGCGCGCGTCTCGATGCGCGCGACGTCTCCGAAGCGGAGCGGCGAGCGGAAGTCGCACGCGACGTGCACCGCGGGCATGCCGATGCGCCGCTCGTTGATGAGGCGCACGTACCCGCCGTCGAGCCCGCCGAGGAGCGCCTCCATCGCCTCGTGAGCGTAGTTCAAGAAGCGCGCGAAGAAGACGATCCGTGCCGCGTCGACGTCCTCGAAGCGCACGGGCCGCTCGTAGGCGAACGTCATCCGAGGTCCTCGGCGATCGCCTGCACGACGATCGGCGGGAGCGCCGCCTTCGCGCGATACGCGTCGTGGGCGACCTCGAGCTCGATCGCGTGCGCCTCACCGCGCGCCGCGGCCGCGACGGCGCTCGCCGCGCGCTCGGAGAGCGCCATTTTCAGGTAAATCACGGCCGATGCGCGGTCGGGCAAGAGCCGGTCAGGCGTCGTTCGACCTTGGGCGCGCTCGCCGTCGACGACCAGCGCGAACGCGCCCTCGATGCCCTGCGCCTTCACGAGGAACGCGTCGCGCTCGTCCTTGTCGGCGATCTCGAGCATCACCGTGCACGACAGCTCGCGCGCGCCGGGGATGAAGTCGTTGTACGTGTCGATCTCGTGCTGGATGGCGTCCTCGCGCGTGATGCGCTCGGTGCGAAGCATCTCCTGGATCTGGAGGAGCACGGTGTCGCGGTTCTCGAACAGCACCGTCGCGCGCGGACCGACCGCGACGCGCCGCCGCTTCTTCTCGTCGATCACGCGCGCGCGGAAATGCGGCCGAATCGTCTCGTAGCTCGCGAGGTCGAGGATCTCGCCGCGCACGATGGGCTTCATCATTCGACTCCTACTCGGATGCCATAGGCCTCGGCGAGCGCCTCGACCGGGTGCTCCACGCGGACGCCGTTCTCCTTCGCGATGCGAAGCCCCGCGAGCGGGCAGTCCGTCACGACGTGCGCGGCCTCTTCGACCTCGCCGATCTTGCGCACGAGCTTCTGGGCGTACTTGCGGCCCATCTCGTAGTGCTGCGCCTTCATCCCCCAAGTGCCGTCGACCGCCGAGCACTCTTCGATGATCTCGACCTCGGTGTCGTCGACCGCGCCGAGCACGCGCGCCGCGGGAAAGCCGATCTTCTGCGCGCGGAGGTGACACGGCGCGTGGTACGCGATCTTGCCGAGCGACTTCTCGAACTCGCGCTCGAGCTTCTTGTCCTTGCGGAGCTTCTCGAGGAACTCCATCACGTCGAACGTGTGCGCGGCGACCTTCGCGGCGTCCTCGGTGCCGAGCAGGCGTGGGTACTCCTTGCGGATCGTGTAGCTGCACGACGGGCCGGGCACGACCACGTCGTGACCCTTCTCGATCTCCGCGAGGAGCGAGCGCACGTTCGTGCGCGCCTTCTCGCGCGCCGCGTCGAGATCGCCGCCGTCGATGTTCGGGATGCCGCAGCACACCTGCGCGGGACGCACGACGGCGTAGCCGTTCTTCTCGAGCACGCGGACCGCGTTCGCCGGAGCCGCGGGGAAGTTGTAGTCGCCCTGGCACGTCGCGAAGATCGCGACGGTGCCGCGTTTGCCCGCTTCGGCGAGCGGCTCGTGGCGGTCGAGCCATTTCTGGAACGTCGTCGTCGCGAACGTCGGCAGCGGAAACTCCGCCGAGATGCCCGCCGTCTTCTCCATGCCCTTTCGCACGAGCCGGTTGGCGTTCACGAGGTTCGCGACGCGCGCCATCGGGCCGGCGGTCATCTTGCCCATCACGCCCGGCTCGCCGAGCGCGAGGTCCTGGAGCGAGAGCCCTTCACGCGCGGTGCGCTGCACCTTCTCGCGCGTGAGCGCGCGCGGGATGTCCACTTGCCACGCGTGCCCTTCGTCGGGCGTGTACGGGCACTTGATGTAACAGAGCTTGCACTGCCAGCAGAGATCGGTGACCGCCTCGAAGTCGGCCTTGCCGAGCCGCTCGGCGCCCTCCGCGCCCTGGTCGATGTCGCGATCGACGCGCGCGAACATGTCCGGGAACGAGCCGCAGTAGTTCACGCACATGCGGCAGTTGTGGCAAATCTCGAAGAGGCGCCGGAGCTCTCCTTCGAGATCGCGCGGGTCCAAGTATCGCGCGTCCGTGGGATCGAACGCGGGCGTCGTCGCTGGCGTGGGGTTGATCTTCATGCGGGAGGCGCCTGCGCTTCGGGCTCCGGGTATGCCCCGAAGCCCGAAGCTGCGTCGCGAGCTACTTGATCGTGTCGAGCATCTTCTGGAAGCGGCCCGCGTGGCTCTTCTCGGCCTTCGCGAGCGTCTCGAACCACTCCGCGATGTCGTCGAAGCCCTCGTCGCGCGCCGACTTCGCCATGCCCGGGTACATCGTCTCGTACTCGTGCGTCTCGCCGGCGATGGCGGCCTTGAGGTTCTTCTCCGTGTTGCCGATCGGCAGGCCCGTCGCCGGGTCGCCGACCTGTTTGATGTAGTCGAGGTGACCGTGCGCGTGGCCCGTCTCACCGTCGGCCGTCTCCTTGAAGTTGCCGGCGACCTCCGGGTAGCCCTCCACGTCCGCGACCTTTGCGAAATACAAGTAACGGCGGTTCGCCTGCGATTCGCCAGCGAAGGCGTCCTTCAGGTTCTGGAGCGTCTTGGTTCCTGCGAGCGATTTGCCCATCTCAATTCTCCTTGTTCGGTTTACGCGCAATGCAGCGGCCGCAAGTGCCGCGATAAGTCTTGTCGACGCGGTTGATCTGGAACCCCGGCGATACCCCTTCCACGCGCGACGCGCTAGCCGCGTCGGGCTCGAGCGTCCGCGCGGGCACGTCCGCGATGGCGCCACAAACGTCACACACCGCGTGGTGGTGGGGCTCGGCGTTCGGGTCGAAGCGCGCCGCGCCGCTCTCCCCGAGGCGCAGCGTGCTCGAGAGGCCGGCCTGCGTGAGCGCGTCGAGCGTGTTGTAGACCGTCGCGAAGCTCATCGACGGAAACGCAGGCCGCAGGCGCTCGAAGAGGTCCTGCGCGGTCGGGTGCGCGTCGTCGCTCGCGAACGCCTCGACGAGCGCGATCCGCTGCGGCGTGATGCGCAGCCCGCGCTCGCGTAGCGTCGCGATCATCGCGCGCGCCTTCTCCTTCGACTTCGTCGTCACGGTCCGGAACCGTAACTAGAATCTTTCTAAGATGCAACCCGTTCTAATTACGGCCGGGCGGCTTGAGCGGCAGGACTGGCGACGAGATCGGCGGCGCGGGGATCTTCGCGCTGCTGTGACTCTCGAGCTTGATCGAGCTGCCCGGAGCCTCCGGGATCGCTTCGAGCGTGATGAGCGCGTTGATCGACCGCTCCATCCCGAACTCGAGCGCGGCTTCCTTGAGGAAGATTTGCGTGATGCGCACGAGGCGGAGGCTCGTCGTCTTGCCGAGATCCATCTCGCGCTCGAGGAACGCTTCGAACGAGCCGAATCCCTTCGCGAGGTAGAGCTGGCGGGCCTGGATGTCGCGCAGGATCATCCCGATGTCGTAAAACGACTTGTTCACGTTCTTGCGGAACGTCTTGATCTGCGTGAGCGCCTGGTGAAGCTCGGCGATCTTCTGCTTGATGTCCTCGGCGCCCATCGGCGTGCGGATGGTCGCGCGCGCGCTGCCCGGAAGCGGCGGCTCGGCGGCGCGTGCGCGCGCTTCGGCGGCGTGCTTGGCTGCGTGGCGAGCGGCCCAGGGAGCGGCGCCACGGAGCCCGAGGCGGCGCTTGGCCAGCTTCGGGTCAGCCGGCGTGGCCGCTGCGGGCTGCGCGGCAGCACCCTTTTTGTTGTTGGCTTTCGCCGCGCTCTTGGTGGCCGGCTTCGCCGCCGGGCCCTTCTTCTTTTTCTGCTGTTTGGACATAACCCGTTTGATCGAGTGCGGCTCTAGCAGACCCCGAGCGGCTTCGTCCACAAATCCAAGCGCTTCACGGCTATCGTTCCGCCGCGTGGCGGCCTTTACGACCCCCTCCGAAGAGGAGCTTACGGTATTTCTTCGCGCTGTAGGCCTTGGAAATTACGAAAAATTCCAACCTGTTGAGGGTGGAAGCGTCAACAGTAACTTCAGTTTCTTCGCCGGCGGGCGCCGCTGGTTCTTGCGGATCTACGAAGAGCAGGACGACCGCGGCGCCGCGGCCGAGCAGGCGATGGTCGCGGCCCTCGCGCGTGGCGGTGTAAGGACGCCCGTCGCGGCGTTCAGCGGGAGGCTCGTGAACAAGCCCGCCGCCGTGCTCCCGTGGGTCGAGGGCGCGATGTCGTGTCAGCGCGGCGTCTCGGTGGAGCGCGCGGCGGCTGTTGGCGCGGCGCTCGCGCGCGTTCACGTGGCGGGCGAGGGGCTCACGCTGCCCGAGGGACGCTTCCACGTCGCTGCGCTCGAGACGCGGCTCGAGCGCATCACGGGCGCGTATCCAGTCGAGCGCCTCCGAAGGACGCTCCGCGAGCTCGCGGCGGCGCGCGACTCGAGCGTGCCGCACGGGCTCATCCACGGAGACCTCTTTCGCGACAACGTGCTCTGGGGATCCGAGCGCGACATCTCCGCGCTCCTCGACTTCGAGAGCGCGTCGCGCGGCGCGTTCGTCTACGACGTCGCGGTCACGCTCCTCGCGTGGTGCTACGGCGACGCGCTCGAAGCGTCGCTCGCGCGCGCGCTCGCGTCCGGCTACGCGTCGGTGCGCCCGCTCGCGGACGCGGAGAAACGTGCGCTCTACACGGAAGCGCGCCTCGCGGCCGCGCGCTTCACGATCACGCGCATCACCGACTACGCGATGCGCGGCGCGGACGCGACCGGGCCTCGCGTGATGAAAGACTGGAGGCGCTTCCTCGCGCGACTCGACGCGCTCGAGGCGATGGGCGAAGCGGGGCTCGCCGCGATCTTCAGGTGATGGGCGACGGGTGCGCCGCGGCTTCTTCGGCTGCGACGCGGAGCTTCTCGGGCGGCGCCCAGAGCGCGGCGCGAAGCTCCTCGATCTTCGTCTTGGCGCCGCTGACGCGCTCGATCTGGGCGGTGATGTCCGCCTTGGCGGCTTCTTCGTCCTTGAGCACGCCCTCGCGGGCGTCTCGCGCCGCGCGGAGGACCTCGAGCACCTCGCGGTGGAGCTCCTCGCTCGCCGAGACGACCCACGCGTCGAGCTTCTTCGCGAAGTCGTCGATCATCTCGTCGAGCTTCGGTCCGACCTTCTGCGCGACCTGACGGACCACGTCCGGCGCGAGCTCCTTCGCGCGCTTCTTGTATTCGCCTTCGACGCGGCCCTTGAGCATGTACGCGACGACGGGCGCCGCCGCGAGCAGGACGCCGCCCACCATCAGGTTGAAGAGGAGCGTGCCGAGCCCGACCGCGACGAGCGCCGTCACGCCGACGTCGTACTGGAACGTGTCCACCTGGACGTCGAGGCGCTTCATGTCCGTGCCGAGCGTCTCGCCGACGCGCTCGGTGGCGTCGTGCGCGTCCTCGCGGACGAGCGCGATCGTCCTCTCCGCGAGGTCTTCGAGGCGGCCGGCGATCTCCTTGCTCTCCGCCTCGGCCCACTTGCGGAACGTCTCCTCGAGGAACGCGGGGAGGTATTTCTTGAGCTCGTCGGCCTTCGCGGTGTCGATCACGTCCGGGCAATTTCTGGACGACGTCGTCGACGAAGCGCTCGAGATCCTTGCTCGCGCCGACCTTGAGCCCGCTGACCTCTTCGCGAATGTGCATGCGGCGCTGCTCGATCGTGCCGGCTTGGCCGGCGA
Source organism: uncultured delta proteobacterium (assembly GCA_963839305.1). Lineage (GTDB taxonomy): Bacteria > Myxococcota_A > Polyangia > Polyangiales > Polyangiaceae > DASXHD01. The sequence goes on along the minus strand of CAWIUL010000010.1, from coordinate 1,360,393 downwards.
GATCCTTCTCGAGGAGCGCGATGCGACGGTCGAGCTCCTCGGCGTTCATCGCGAGCGCGCGACGCCGCGCGTTGACGCCCTTCTCGAGCAGCGACACGACCGAGAGGCCCTCGCCGAGCGCGTTGTCGAGCAGGATGCGCCCGCGCTCCTCCGCGAGGAACCGCGTGAGGTGCGCGACGAGCTCGGGGAGGCCGCTCTCCGCCGATTTCCCGCCGAGCGCCGTCTCGGCGCTCACCGGGAACACGACCGGATCGTGCACGAGGCGCGCGAGCTGGTTCTTCGCGTACGCGAGCGCTTCGGTGCGCTCGGCGGGCGAGAGCGAGATCCCACTTCGTGATGACGAAGACGATCTTGTCGCGCGAGGCCTTGAGGAGCTTGTCCTCGAGGAAGACGCGCTCGCTCTCTTTCAGGATCTGCCCCGCGTCGAGCAGGAAGAGCACCGCGTCCGCGCGCGGGATGTAGCTGTACGTGATGTCCGCGCGCTGGAGCGAGAGATCGTTCACGCCTGGCGTGTCGACGAGGAGGATGCGCTCCTTGAGGAGCGCCGCGGGGTAGCCGACCTCGAGGTAATCGACCTCTTCGTCGCTGGGGCGGCGCCGCCGACCGCGAACTCGCGCACCGAGTCGAACGGGATCGGCTCGCGCTTGCCCGACGTGTAGACGACGGTCGCCTCGGGCTTTTCGGCGTACCGAAGGTGGTGGATCGCGGCCGTGGTCGGCGTGACGCCGACGGGGAGCGCGTTCTCGCCGAGGAGCGCGTTCACGAACGTGCTCTTGCCGTGGTTGAACTCGCCGACGACGACGAGGTGGAAGCGGTCCTCCTCGAGCTTTCGCACGAGGTCCTTGCTCGACGCGCTCGCGCAGCGTCTTGGCGCCGAGGCGCTCGGCGATGTCGGCGAGCGATTGGAGGGCGAGGGTGACGTCGACCTTGCGCTCGCGGAATCCCGCGAGCCCGTCTTTGCCGGTGCCGAGCGGCGCGGCGAGCGAGGTAATCATGCGTCCCCCTTGAGGAGCGCGCGCACGCGGTCGTCGACCTCTTGCATCGTCAGCCCCGTGTCACCGAGGCCCGCGGCCTTCTTGTAGAGCGCGCTCTCGCCGAACACGCGCATCGCGAGGACGCGCTTCGGCAAGTACGGGTGCGACGCGAAGGCTTCCATGTACTTTCCAATCCCTTCTTTGCCTTCCTCGTACTGCTCGAGGAACGCTTCGAGGTTGAACTCCTCGTAGAGCTTGCGCGATCCGAGCGCGAGCTTGGTGAGCGCGCGCCCCGACACCTCGCCGCTCTTCGAGCAGAGCATGCCGGCGCGGTCGCACGTGATCTCGGCGCGGCGCGACCACGCGAGGAGCGCGACGACCGCGGGCTGCAGCGCCCACTGCACGAAGGCGCCCGCGACGCGCGTGAGCAAGTGGAGCGCGGTGAGGTAGACGACGTGCGAGTTGTGGATGTGTCCGCACTCGTGGCCGATCACGGTGAGGAGCTCTTCGTCCGAGTAGTGATCGACGAGCGCCGAGTGCACCATGATGAAGGAGTCTTCGTTCGTGCCGTACGTGGCCGCGTTGAGGTGCGGCTCGTTCACGATGTAGACGTGAGGCGTCGGGATGTGGAGCGTGTCTGCGCAGTGCTGAGCGATGCGCTGGATGCGCGGGAACTGGCGGTCCGAGACCTTGACGGCGCTTCCGAGGAGCTGGTTTCTGCAGGACCTGCTTCCACATGCGGACCGTCGCGGCGACGGCGAGCTCGACGGGCTTCGCGCGCTCGAAGGCCGCGCGCGTTTGCCTGTCGGAGATGTACGCGTACTCGTGCCCGGAGCTCTCGACGAGGCCGCCGGTCGTGACGCGCTCGTTTCGCTTTCGTGCGACGAAAGCGTCGAAATCGAGGGCAGGGGTTTGCGCCATGGGAAGTAACCTAACGACGGAGGGTGAGCGGAGCAATGAAGCTTTGCACGCCTTCACGGTATCGCGCGCGCAGCGCCGGGAGCATGCAACAGGCATACAATTCGCTCGACCGAAAGCTTCCTCGCTATTGCGGCTTGGTGGTCTGGAAGACGACTTCTCTCGTAACCGGCGACGCGTAGTACCCGATGACGCCCGCGAGCGCGGCCGCCGCGGCGATTCCGGCGCCTGCGAGCGTCCAAGCTGCCCACGCGGGGAGGCGGTGCTTCACGGTCGCCGGGCCGCGACCCACCGGCGCGTACGAAATCGGCGCGACGAGCAGCTCCGCACCGCACGTGTTTGCCACACACGTTCTCACGAGGAAGGTGCTTGCACGATCGCCACGCTTGGCCGAGACCCAAGACGGGCACTGGACCGCGCCGGCGACCGCGAAGTCGGCGCGTGAGCAGGGCTCGGGCGTCGGCACCGCGACACGAATCGCGGTGCCGTGCGCCACCGTCACCCACTGCGCGAAGACCACGGCGCCGTTCTCTGAAACCACGAGTTGGTGCAAGCCCGGTCGCGCTTCGTGGGTCCCGGGAGTCATCACATCGCCGTCCCATCGGAGCTCCGACGTCGCGCCGCGTGCATCAATCGAAAACGGCTCTTCGTGCTCGGGCTGCGGACCAGCGTCCGAGCTCGCGCCGGCCGCGTTCCGCGGACCAGCGGCCGGCTCGCCGACGCCCGCCGCGCGGCCTCCGTCGAGCGCGGCGGCGGCGCGCCAGTGACGCGCGGCGCGTTCCATGTCCGCAGGCTCGAGGCGCGCGAACCTCGCGGCCCACCCGCGCTCGACCTCCGCCATGAGCCACGCGCCCTGCGGCAGCTCCGCGTGCGCGCGGAGGAGCGCCTCGGCGCGAGCGAGCGCGCGCTCCGCGCCGTCCGCGTCGTGCTGCGTCGTGAGCTCGCGCGCCGCGTGGAGATCCTCTTCGACACGCGTCGCCACGCTCGGATCGATCGCGATCGCGCGCTGCCCGCCGTCGCTCGGCGCGACGAGCCGAAGCCCACGCGCCGCCGCCCACGTCTGGAGAATGCTCGGCACCTGCTCGGGTGCTTCGGCCTCCCAGACGATCGGCGCGTCCATCACTTTTCTTTGATCGCCTTACGGTCGGGGGCTTTGCCCGGCGCTCCGATCGCCTCGAGCACGGCTTCGGCGTGTCCGTCGACCTTCACGCTCGACCACGCGCGCTTGATCTTGCCGGCTTCGATCAGGAACGTGCTCCGGATCACGCCCATCGTCTTTTTGCCGTACATCGTCTTCTCGCCGTACGCGCCGTACGCCTTGTGCACCGCGAGATCCGGATCGGACAAGAGCGGGACCTTGAGCTTCAGCTTGTCGCGGAAGCCGCAGTGCGAGGCGACCGTGTCCTTCGAGACGCCGAGCACGTCCGCGCCCGCCTTCTTGAACGCCGGAAGGAGCTTCGTGAACGCTTGAGCCTCGCGCGTGCACCCCGGCGTGTTGTCCTTCGGATAGAAATAGAGAACGAGCGAGCGGCCGGAGAAATCCGCCAGTTTTACGTTCTTTCCGGAGTCGGACGGAAGATCGAATGCGGGGGCCTTGTCGCCCTCCGAGAGTCGCTTGCCCATGGCACCTTATCTAGGTATCGCTGTTGTAGGGGGAACGGAAAAGCCCCCTTGCAGCTCAACTTCGCAGGTCGTGAGATTACGATCAAGCTCGTCTACTACGGGCCTGCGCTCTCGGGGAAGACGACCAACCTCAAGGCGCTCCACGAGCTCACGTCCGACGAGAGCCACGGGCGCTTGATGACGCTCGAGACGCGCGACGATCGCACGCTCTTCTTCGACATGCTGCCGCTCTTGTTCCGCGCGGGCGACGCCCCGCGGAGACCCGGCGATCGCAGCTACACGCCCGTCGATCCGACGATGGGCATGAGCCTTCGCATCAAGGTCTTCACGGTCCCCGGCCAGGTCCTCCACGGCGCGACGCGAAGGCTCGTCCTCCAGGGCGCCGACGGCGTCGCGTTCATCGCCGACTCGCAGGTGAGCGAGACCGAGCACAACGCGGCGTCCTTCCTCGACCTGCGCGCGAACCTCAAAGAGCTGAACGTGTCGGTGAAGGACATGCCGATCGTCATCCAGTTCAACAAGCGCGATCTGCCGAACATCCGCACCGACGACGAGATCAAGAACCTCGCGCAGCAGGGCCGCGAGCCGGTCTTTCAGGCGTCGGCGCTCACGGGCGAGGGCGTCGTCGAGACGTTCTTCGGCCTCTTGTCGCTCACGTGGAGCAAGCTCGAGGCCGAGCACCAGCTCTCGCGTATCATCGGCATCGAGCCGCGCGAGTTCGTCCCCGTCGCCGCGCGCAAGCTCGGCATCAAGCGCGACGTCTCGACGATGCTCGCGAGCTGCCTCGGCGGCGATCTCCACTTTCACGGCGCGGGCAAGAGCGCCATGATGCAGGAGAAGGCGGACACGGCGGCGCTCGACATCGACGCGACGCTGCGGCTCGAGGACCTCGTCGATCGCGACGCGCTCGTCGAGCTCTGCGAGAGCTTCTTCACGCTCTTCGGCATCCCCGTGCGCGTGCTCTCGAAGGACGGCAAGGTCCTCGCGGACGCGACGCGCGAGCAGGAGGTCTGCGGGTACATCAACACGTTCGCCTCGGGCCGCGCGGCGTGCGGCGCGACCGTCGGCGCGGTCAAGATCGCCGACCCGGACGACGAGGGCACGCTCATCCACCCGTGCTTCTCGGGCCTTCAGTACCGCGTCGTCGCGATCGACTACGAGGCGCGCCGCATCGGCCGGTTCATCCTCGGGCCGTACCTGCCGGCGGAGACCAACGAGGTGCCGTCGTCGTTGCTCGAGATCGACGAGAAGGTCGACGCGGCGATGGCCAAGAGCCTCCTCGTGAAGGTGCCGCGCGCGCGGCCCGAGACCGTCCAGCGCGTCGCGCGCCACCTCAAGGCGGCGCTCGACCTCATCATGTTCTCGGGGCACAAGACGCTCCTCACGAGCCAGATGCACCTCGTGAGCGTGCGCGAGAGCTTCCGCGAGCTCACCGAGAAGCAGGCGCGCCTCCAAGAGGCGTACGACCGGCTCCGCGAGCTCGATCGTTTGAAGTCCAACTTCCTCGCGACCGTGAGCCACGAGCTCCGCACGCCGCTCACGTCGATCATCGGCTACGGCGAGATGCTCCACGAGGGCATCGCGGGGCCGCTCAACGACGAGCAAAAGGAGTTCGTCGGCACGATCCGCGAGAAGGGCGAGCAGCTCCTCGCGCTCATCCAGAGCCTGCTCGACATGAGCAAGCTCGAGAGCGGCACGATGAGCGTCCGCAAGGAGAAGACCCGCGTCGAGGACGTCCTCGCCGAGGTCGTGAAGACCCTCACGCCCAACGCGCGAAAGAAGGGCGTTCAGCTGCGGCTCGAGTGCGATCCGAAATTGCCCGAGCTCCGCGCCGACCCCGAGCGCTTGCGCCAAGTGTTCATCAACCTCGGCGACAACGCGGTGAAGTTCACGCCGAGCGGCGGCTCGGTCACGTACCGCGTGACGACGCTCGAGCGAGGACACGGCGAGGGCGCCGGCGACGTGGGCTTCGCGCTCCTCGCGCCGGTGCGCGCGAGCGTCGAGGTCCGCGTGATGGACACGGGCATCGGCATCCCCGAAGACGAGCGCGAGAAGGTCTTCGACGCGTTCTATCAAGTCGACTCGTCCTCGACGCGCGAGTACGGCGGGACGGGTCTCGGCCTGTCGATCGTGAAGCGGCTCGTCGAGTCGCACGACGGCACGATCCACGTGGAAGAGAACGCTCCGCGCGGCGCCGTGTTCGTGGTTACGCTCCCGGTGGGATGACGAAACCGAGCGGGGAGGACGAGAAGATCGCGCGCATCGCGGCGATCCTCGGACGTGGCAGCGCGCGCATCGGGATCGGAGACGACGCCGCGGTCATCGATCCGGTCGCGGGGCCGCTCGTGCTCACCGTCGACGAGCAGGTCGAGGGGACGCACTTCGACCGAGCCCTCTGCTCGCTCGAGGACGTGGGGTACCGCGCCACGATGGCGGCCGCGAGCGATCTCGCCGCGATGGGGGCCGCGCCGTTGGCCGCGCTCTCGTCCTGGGTCCTCCCGGTGGGCACGCGCGACGAGGACGTCGAGCGCATCGCGCGCGGCCAGCACGAAGCCCTCGTCGAGCTCGGCGCGTACCTCGCCAATCCGAACCTCGTACCTGCGCTTCGCTCCGGCATGCGAGGTTCGATGCTCGTCGGAGGAAACCTCGCGCGCGGCCCGGTGCTCTCGATCGCGACGACGTGGATCGGGACCTGCGAACGCCCGATCACGCGCGCAGGCGCTCGCGCTTCCGATGGGGTCTTCGTCTCGGGCGATCTTGGGCTCGCGGCTGCGGGCTTTCAGGCACTCTCGGCGAAGATCGAGACGCCCGACGCCGCGGCGCGCGCGTGGCGGCGTCCGCGCGCGCGCATCGCGGACGGCCTTCGCATGGCGGCCGCGGCGAGCGCGGCCCTCGACGTCTCCGACGGGCTCGCGCGCGACGCGGGTCACCTCGCTTCGTCGAGCGGAGTCCGCGTCGCGCTCGACGAGGACGCCCTCCGCGCACACTTGCATCCTGCAACGATCGACATCGCGCGCGCGCTCGGAAGAGATCCGCTCGACCTCGCGCTCGAAGGCGGCGAGGACTACGCGCTCCTCTGCGCGAGCCGCGCGTCGATCGAGGGCTTCGTGCAAATCGGAGTCATCGAGCCAGGCGAGGGCGTGGTCCTGCGCGGCCCGCGCGGCGAGCGCGCCGTCACCGGCGGCTTCGATCACTTCACGTGATCGCGAGGCCGAATCACAGGCCGTTGCAGACCGGCGGCAGCTGCGCGCCCGCGAGCAGCATCTTTACCTGATCGAGCTGCGGCGCCATCCCCATCGCCCCGCCGGCCTGAGTCGTCCCCATGGCTGCGACGAGCCCATCGCAGACGCCCGCGGCTTGCGCGAGCTGCGCGGCCTGAGGCGACTGCTGCTGCGACTGCTTGTGGAGCGCGGCGCAGCACTGCTTGAACTGGGCTTGCAGCGCTGGAGTCGCGGTCGCCGTGCCCGTCGTCGTCGCGGTGGGAAGCGGCAGACCCGAGTCCCCGAGCTTGATCGCGACGCCCGAGTGCGCGCCCGTTCCGAGTGGCGCCATCGTCGCGGTCGTCGTCGCGGTCGCGGTCGCGGACGCAGTCGTCGTGTCGATCGGCGCGAGCACCACCTGAGAGGCGGATGTCGCCGGCGTGGAAGCGTCGACCGTCGTCGTCGTGTTGTCGCTCTTCGGGCAACCTGTGAGGAGTGCGACAAAAAGTCCTTGACCACCAAGTAGGACAATGTAGGAGATGGCTCGCATGAGGTACCTGCTTATCGCTGGTGTGGTCGCGTTGACAAGCGCTTGCGCGTTCGACGGATCGACCGCCGAGGACGGTGAGTCCGCGACGAGCACGCAATACGTCGACATCCTCGACTTCTCGGCCATCGACCAAGGCGCCTTTTACGACGTGCGGAGCAAGCTCGACGGCGAATTCGCCGGCGCCGGCTACGCCGGGATCACGTCGCTCGGTCTCGCGTGCTCGGTGACGAGCAAGGTCGGCAACGTCCACGACTGCGTGTGGACCTTCGCGGGCGTCGCGACCGCCGTCGACCCGACGTCGTCGAAGATCGCGACGAACGCGCCCTCGTATCAGTGCCACTTCCACCCGAAGACCACGGCGCCGAAGCTCGTCGCGCTGCTCGCCGGCTCGAGTGACGCGCTCCACGAGGCGCTCCCCGGCACGAGCGCGTCGTTCGCGGACGGGCTCCCCGCGTGCTTCGCGAATCCGATCGGCGCGACGCCGTTCACGGTCACCCCGTCGACGTCGCCGACGTACGTCGAGGCGAGCGACTACTACACGAGCGCGACGTACCGCGCAGAGTGGGCGAAGGCGAAGGACGCGCTGAAGCTCGGCTTCGACCGCGTCTGCGGCGATACGTTCTGCGGCGGCGATTACGGCAACATGCAGTCGCTAGCGTTCGTGTGCTCGGTCACGAAGTCGACGGGCAACGTGAAGGAGTGCGCGTGGGTCTTCGAGGGGAGCTACGCGATGCCGTCGAAGACGGGGGCCGAGGTGGTGAGCGTGAAATCGTGGCGCTGCGAGGTCCCCGTCAAGGGCACCGTCTCGCAGCTGATGAGCGTCGTGAACGCGAACGGCAGCGATGACGTCTTGCGCCGCGCGCTCCCGGGCGGCACCGCGACGGCGTACGACGCGCTTCTCAACTGTCTGTGAAGGGCTCGAGCGCGACGCGGAGGCGCGCGTCGTGTTCCTCGAGCGTGCCGCGCGTCGACGCGAGCTTCGCGAGCGTGGCGCGCTCGGACTCGATCGCGTTCTTTTCTACCGTCATGAGCCGCGTGATCGCGTCGTTGATTCGGCGGAGCGCCTCGTCGAGGGCTTCGTCGAGCGCCGCGCGGATGCCGCGCGCGATGTCGTCGCGCTTGGCCCGCAGGACGTCCTCGACGCGGCTCGCGACCGTGTCCAGGTAGGCGTTCGCGCACGCGAGGCAGTCTCGTCGAAGCGACGCGTTCGGGCTGATGAAGAGCGAGACGGCTCCGACGGCCAGGCCGACGCCCGTGCCGACGCCGAGGTGAACGATCGATCCAGCAGCCGCGCCGAGCACGAGCCCGCCGAGCGCGATTTGAACGCGCTTTCTGAAGTGGCTCTCGCGCGCGCCCACGATCGGCACGAGCGCCTGAACCCCGTCGGCCAGGTCTTCGCCGGTGACCTCGCTCGCAACGGGCGCGAGCGACTCGGCGCGCATGCGCTTTTGCGTGCGGTAGCTCGACTGGATCTCGTCCAGCGCGAAGCGCTCGATCGTCTCGCCGTGAGACTGCATCTCGCGCGCGACGAGCTCGCTCACGGCCTCGAGGAGCTCGAGCACGCGGAGCTTGCCGCGCTGGTTGATGTCATCCATGCACGCGAGGAGCTCGCGCCTTCCGCGCGCCGACTCCGTGCGCGTGGTCCAGTCCTTTCGAACGACGGCGAGCTCGGCGCGAAGGTGCTCGATCGCGGCCGTGAGGACGTCGCTGGCGCTGGTCTCGATCGCCGACTCGCTGCGCGCGACCTGCCTCGCTCGAAACTCGTCAGGGTGGGGGATGCGCTGGCTCTCGAGGGCGGCGAGGCGCTGCGCGTGGTCGGCCTCCGCTCGAGCGCGCGCGGAGCCGATCTCCGCGATGCACGTGCGGAGCTCGAGGCCGAGCTTCGCCGCGACGATTCGCGTGCGCTGCACGGCCGAGAGCGCCTTGGTCAGGTCGTCGCGCAGCGAGAGCACCGCGGCGCGCGGCAGGCTCCCATGCCGCCGATCGCGTCCCGCGCCGTCTCTCACAACGACGTAGCCGTCGGCCCCTTGCTCCGCGTCCGGCCCGATCGCGAGCACGATCCCCGGCGGCGGCGCGTTCGGGTGATCGAGCGGGAGCTCGAGGTCGAGATCCCCGACGTCGTCGCCACGCGCCGTCGCATCGAAATCATGCAGGTCCGCGAAGAACTCCTCCTTGCGCTCGCCCGCGTACTTCGCGCGATCGCGCAAGAGCGCGTCGAGGCGCGCCTCGGCGTCCTTCAGCGCGTGCTCCTCGGCGAGCGCCACTTCGACTCCAGCGAGCGCGGCGTGCGCGCGCTCGAGCCGCGCGGTCTCGGCGTCGCGTCGCGCCTTGAGCGCCTCGCGCTCGTCCTCCGTCTTTTTGGCGGCCGCGCCGAGCTCTTTCTCGCGCTCGCGTGCGGCGCTCGCCTCCGCGCGATTCTGCGCGCGAAGCTGGAGCGGCTCGCGCCATTTGCTCTGGGCCATCCAGCGCATCACCCAAACCCAGATGGCCCACCACGCGGGCGTCGTTCGAAAGATCGGCGGCACCTCGGGCTCGGCTCGATCGAGCGCCACGACGCGCGCCTCCGACGCTTTGTGCGCTCGCCATGCCTCGGCGAACGTCTGACCCATCACCTCGGCCTCGAGCTCGATCTCCGCGATCGTGCCCTCGATCGCGCGAACCTCGTCGCGCGCGCGGTCCACGTGCGCGACGAGCGCCTCGCGCGACGCCTTCGCGACGCGCACGCTCTCCTCGGCCTGATCGATCTGCCGCTGGTAGAGCGGATCTCGATCCGGCACCGACCGCGCGAAGCGCATGACGCTGTCGTCGTTCGTCCGGCGCGCGACGTAATCGTACGGCCCGCGCGCCCGAATTCGAATCGTTCGATCGCGACGAGCCTTGGTCCCTTCGATCGCGTCGCCGAGGATTGCTCGAAGGAGCGCGCGCTTGCCGCTCCCGTCGCCCATCACCACGAGCACGGTCTCGCTCTTCGCGAGCTCGGGCTCTATCGCGGCGCAGACCCTCTGAATCGAATCGACGACGCTTTGCCCGAAGCTGACGGCGTGAGGGACGAGCGCCCCGAGGGCGCCCGCCGCGTCACGCACGTCATGCTCCAGATCCGAGGCCCCCATCGCCGTGACCACAATCTACCCCGGCGGAGGGCCTCCTGACCTACGAAGGGCGGTTCAGCTGCAGCCCATCGAGTTGCCGCAGTTCAGGCACTTGTAGCAAGCGCCGTTGCGGACGGTGATGTGACCGCACACGTCGCAGACGGGCGCGTCGCCCATCATCGCGTCGAGATGCGCGTCGAGCCCGTGCGCGGGCGCTTCGTGCGTGCCGAGCCCCTCGTTCATCACGGCGGAGCGCGCGAGCGCAGCAGGCGTGTACGAGAGCGTCGCGTTGATCTCGGGCGCGCTGTCCGAGGGGGCCGCGGCGAGCGCGTGCGCGGGGAGCGACGGCGGCTCTTCCGGAAGCGCGGGATCGTGCTTGTGCGACGGGCCCTGCAGGACCTCGGGCTTCACGTGCGCGAGGTCGTAGCGGTGCAGGTACTCGATGCCGAGCACGCGGAAGAGGTAGTCGACGATCGACGTCGCGAGCTTCACGTTCGGGTGCCCTTCGACGGTGCCTTGCGGCTCGAAGCGCGTGAACGTGAACTGCTCGACGTACGTCTCGAGCGGCACGCCGTACTGCAGGCCGACCGAGACGCTCATCGCGAAGCAGTTCATGAGCGAGCGGAAGGCGGCGCCCTCTTTGTGCATGTCGATGAAGATCTCGCCGAGCGTGCCGTCGTCGTACTCGCCGGTGCGGAGGAAGATCTTGTGGCCGCCGACGCGCGCCTCTTGGGTGAAGCCGCGGCGCTTCTTCGGCAGGCGCACGCGGAGGCCGTGCGGTCGCGAAGGCGTCGGGAGCGTCAGCTGGATCGAGTCCTGCGGCTCGTCGCTCATCGGGATCGGCGCGAGCGGCGGCGACGAGTCGATCTCTTTCTTCTCGTCCGACTTCGTCGAGAGCGGCTGCGAGGCCTTGCACCCGTCGCGGTAGAGCGCGACGGCCTTGAGGCCCAGGCGCCAGCCCTCCTCGTAGATCTTCTGGACGTCGTCGACGGTCGCCTCGTTCGGGAGGTTGACCGTCTTCGAGATCGCGCCCGAGAGGAACGGCTGCGCGGCCGCCATCATGCGCACGTGCGACATCGGCGCGAGGTAAGCGCTTGCCGATCTTGCCGCAGCGGTTCGCGCAGTCGAACACCGGGTAGTGCTCGGTCGCGGAGGTGCGGCGCGCCCTCGATCGTCATGCGTCCGACGATCGTGTCGCTCGCCTCGTCGATCTGCGCGTCGGTGAAGCCGACGAGCCGGAGGAGCGAGCCGCGGCCGCTCTTGAGCGTGCTGACCGCCGAGACGCTCGTACGTCTCCTCGCCGAGCACCCACGGCGCGAACGCGCTCTCGAGATCGAACACGCCCGGGATGGCCGCTTCGATCTTGTCGAGATCCTGGTCGTCGAAGCCCTTGCTGCGCGAGCGTGCGGCGGTTGACGTGCGGCGCGCCGAGGAGCGTGTTGGTGCCGCTCACGTACGCGACGATCTCCTGCACCTCGGCCGGCGAGTAGCCGAGGTTCGCGAGCGCCGCGGGCACCGACTGGTTGACGATCTTGAAGTAGCCGCCGCCGGCGAGCTTCTTGAACTTCACGAGCGCGAAGTCCGGCTCGATGCCCGTCGTGTCGCAGTCCATCAAGAGGCCGATGGTGCCGGTCGGCGCGAGCACGGTGGCCTGCGCGTTGCGGTAGCCGTGCTGCTCGCCGAGCTTCACGGCGAGATCCCAGTCCTCGCACGCCGGCTTTGTAGAGGTCGGTCGGGCAGTGCTCGCGGTGGATCCCGTACGCCGCGTCGCGGTGCATGCTCATCACGCGGAGCATCGGCTCGCGGTTCTTCGCGAAGCCGTTGAACGGGCCCTTCGTCGCCGCCATCTCGGCGCTCGCCTTGTAGGCGTGGCCGCACATGATCGCGGTGAGCGCCGCGGCGATCGCGCGACCCGCGGTCGCTGTCGTACGGAACGCCGAGCTGCATGAGGAGCGAGCCGAGGTTCGCGTAGCCGAGGCCGAGCGGGCGATAGTCGTGGCTGTTCTTCGCGATGCCCTGCGTCGGGTACGACGAGAGATCGACGAGGATCTCCTGCGCGATGAAGAACATGCGGCACGCGTGGCGATAGCCGTCGACGTCGAACGAGCCGTCCGCGCGGAGGAACTTCGTGAGGTTGACGCTGGCGAGGTTGCACGCCGAGTCGTCGAGGAACATGTACTCGCGAGCACGGGTTCGACGCGTTGATGCGGTCCGTGTTCGGGCACGTGTGCCAGCGGTTGATCGTCGTGTCGTACTGCACGCCCGGATCCGCGCAGCCCATGCGCCGCCTCGGCGATCATGCGCCAGAGGTCCTTCGCGTCGAGCGTCTCGACGACCTTGCTCGTCGTGCGCGCGATCGTCTGCCACTTGCCGCCCGCGAGCGCGGCGCGCATGAACTCGTCGCGAGACGCGGACCGAGTTGTTCGAGTTCTGGCCGCTGATCGTGTGGTACGCCTCGCCGTTGAAGTCGCTCGAGTAGCCCGCCGCGATGAGCGCGTGCGCCTTCTTCTCTTCGCGCACCTTCCAGTTGATGAAGTCGACGATCTCGGGGTGGTCCATGTCGAGGCAGACCATCTTGGCCGCGCGGCGCGTGGTGCCGCCGCTCTTCGTCGCGCCCGCCGCGCGATCGAACACCTCGAGGAAGCTCATGAGGCCGCTCGACGTGCCGCCGCCCGAGAGCTTCTCCTGCTTGCCGCGGATTTGCGCTGAAGTTCGTGCCCGTGCCCGAGCCGTACTTGAAGAGGCGCGCCTCGCTCTTCATCAAGTCGTAGATCGACATCAGGTCGTCGTCGACCTTCTGGATGAAGCACGCCGAGCACTGCGGGCGCTCGTAGGCGTTCGCGGTCATCGTCGACGCTTCGTCGCGTCTCGACGTCGATCCCACGCCCAGTTGCCGCCCGAGCCCTCGATGCCGTACTCGTGGAAGAGGCCGCAGTTGAACCACACGGGCGAGTTGAACGCGCCGTACTGGTGGACGCATGAGCCAGCGCGAGCTCGGCCTCGAACGTGTCCGCGTCCGCCGTCGTCGCGAAGTAGCCGCCGAACTTCTCGCCCGCCGTCGCGGATCGTGTGCGCGATGCGGTGCACGACCTGGCGCACGCTCGTCTCGCCCTGGTCCTTGTCGCCGTAGAGGCCGGCCTTGCGGAAGTACTTGGAGATGACGATGTCGGTCGCGAGCTGCGACCAGCCCGTCGGGATCTCCGCGCCTTCCATCTTGAAGACGATCGAGCCGTCGGGGTTCGTGATGACGCTGGAGCGGCGCTCGTAGACGAGCGGCTGGGCAATCCCGTCTTTTGGCTCGCCGGGCGCGCCCGCCTCGAGCGGGTCGACGCCGGGCTGCGTGAAGCGGCGTGTGACGGTGATGCCCCCTGTCGAGCGCGCGGCGGCTACTTTTGTACGTTTGCCTTTGGCCACTTGAGTCGAGCCGTTGCCGTTCTTCGCCTTCGCTCCAATCACCGACGACTGTGCCATGTCTGCCTCCGCACTGTTCTTCTTGCGGGACAACGGTCTGGAGCGCGCTGGTTTCATTCGCGGACCCGACAAGTTGCCCATCCCCGGTTTCATTCGCAAACGCCAAAAGAAAGCCGCCCGTTCGGCCCTACGATGACGCGGCTTGCGCAGCGCGTCATTCGTTCAGGACGGAACAGTTGGTCAGTCTAGGTTACCCAGCGGGCGGAGGGGCTACGGCTCGTCTCGAGAAGCTCGAAGCTCATCCTCTCGCAAGGGCGAGATATGGCTTCTACCCCAACTAATTGTGGATGTAAAGGAAATCGCCCCGCAACATGTTGTGCTACACGCGGTTACAACGGCGTCCATCTTCCCACTTATCTAAGCGGGCGGAACCACTGAACTTGCGATGCGCCTGCTCACAGGGAGCCCCAAGGTAGGGCGCAGGTTGTTCAGGTTCTCTTCACAAGTTTTCCCTCATTCGAGGGGCGCAGCCGGGTCTGCGGGGATGGTCTGGACCGTCGCGAACTCCTTTTCAGGGTCGAGCACGACGACCTCGCCGAAGTGCGAGAGCGGCTTTCCGATGACGCTCGCGTCGCCCGCGACGACGATGAGCTGCGAGGCGCCGGAGAAGAGCTCCTTCGAGGCGGCCTCTGCGCGCGTGGGTGTGACCTCACGCACCGCGGAGCGGTACGTGTCCCAATAACCGTCGGGCAGACCGAGCGTGTCTTGGACGGCGACGAGATCGGCGATCGAGCCGATGCTCTCGAGGCGGATGGCGAAGATGTCGCTCAGGTAGCGACCCGCGCTCGAGACCTCGTTCTGCTCGACGGCTCCGTGTGTGATCTTCTCCATGTTCTCGATGAGGCCCTGCACCGCGAGGCCGGTCTTCTTCGTCGCCGTTCCCGCGTACGCGAACACGGGCTCTTTGCCGTGGGCGAGCTCGAGGACCTGCGAGCGCGTGCTGTAGGCGAGCGAGCGCTGCTCGCGCACGTCCGAGAAGAGGCGGCTCGCGACGCCGCCGCCGAGCACCTGGTTCGCGACGCGGAGATCCGGCCAATCGGAGGCGTTTCGCGCGGGCCCGAGGCCGGCGACGAAGACGTCGCTCTGCTCGCTGTGCGGGCGGCTCGCGATGATCACGCGGCGCTTCGCGGGGGCGATCGCCTCGGGGAACTCGACCTTCGGCGCGGCGGCGCCCTTCCACGCGCCGAAGCTCTTTTGCACCGCGTTTTGCGCTTGAGCGAGCGTCACGTCGCCGGTGACGATCACCTCGACGTTGTTCGGGACGTAGAAGCGTTTGTGGAAATCGCGGAGCGTCGCCTCGGTGACCTTGGCGATCTCGCTCGGCACCATGTCGTAGCGCGAGTACGGGTTCTGCTCGTTGTAGAGCTCGCGGAACATCACGCGCGTCGCGGCCCACGCGCCGCTGCCACGCGCGGCCTCGCGCGCTTCGTCCGCGCGGCGCGCTTTCACCTTGCGGAGCTCGGCGCCGTCGAAGCGCGGCTCCATGACGACCTGCGCGAGGAGCGCGAGCGCGTCGTCGAGGTGAGTCTTGGTGACGCCGAGCGACAGCACGCTTCGATCGAAGTCGACGTCGACCGAGAGCGATGCGCCGAGCGCCTCGATGCGCGAGAGGAGCGTCGCGCCGGTCATCGTGCGCGTGCCGCCCTCCTTGAGCATCTCCGCGGTGAGCTCCGCGGCGCCTGCTGCGCCGTAGCCCATGCCCGCGTAGGTCACGAGGCGGATCTGCACGATCGGGAGCGCGTGCGCCTCGACGACCGCGACACGAAGGCCGTCGTCGAGCTTCGCGCGCGCGATCGCCGGAAACGGCGAAGGCTTCGACGCGAGCGAGGCGGGCGGCGGCTCGCGGTGCTGCTTCGACGAGTCCGCCGAAGACGTGCGCACGGGCGGCACGGGGATGTCGAGGTGCGGCGGCGCGGACGCCTCGTTGGACCCGCCGCAGGCGAGCGCGAGGAGCGTCGTGAAAGCGATCTTTCGCATCAGTGATGCTCCTTCTCGTTCGCCGCGACGAGCGGCTTCACCTCGACGCGCGAGCGCGTCTCGGGTTTGAGGTACTGCGCGGCGACGCGCGAGATGTCCTCCTTCTTTACCGCGAGGTACTTGTCGAGCTCTCCGAGGAGCAGGTTCGCGTCGCCCCAGTAGAGCTCGAACTCGGCGAGCTTCTGCGCGCGCGCGAAGTTCGACTGAAGGCCGAAGAGGAAGTGGGCCTCGATTCGGTTTCGGAGCTTCTTCATCTCGTCGTCCGTCGGCGGCGCGCTCTTGATGCGCTGGAGCTCGGCGTCGAACGCGGCCTGCACCTGCGCGGGCGTGGCCGACGAGGCGACCTTGAGCGTCGCCATGAACGAGTCGGGGCCGCGGCGATCTTCGGTGCCGACGTCGACCTCGGTCGCGATGGCGCGCTCGCGAACGAGCTTGCTCTCGAGGCGCGAGCTGTCGCCGTCGGAGAGGAGCATCGCGAGGAGCTCGAGCGCGTAGTGATCCTTCTCGCGCATCGCGGGGATGGGCCAGCCGAGCATGATCGCGGGGAGCTGCGCGTGCGAGTCCTCGACGATCGCGTCGTGCGCCGCCTTTTGCTGCGGGAACGGGCCTGGTTGATATGGCGGGACGCTCGGCTGCGGCTTGATCGGGCCGAAATGCCGCCGAATTTGCGACATGCACTCGTCCGGATCGAAGTCGCCCGAGACGGCGAGCACGGCGTTGTTCGGCGCGTAGTACTGGTCGTGGAACGCGCGGACCCACTCGAGCTGCGCGGCCTCGAGGTCTTGCATGTTGCCGATGGCCGGGTGCTCGTAGGGCCAGTAGCCCTGGTTCACCATGCTGTCCAAGCGGATCTCCGCCGGGACGTACGGCGCGTTCGACACGCGCATGCGGAACTCTTCTTCGACGACCTTGCGCTGGTTTTCGAAGTTGAACTGCGAGATGTCGAGCGCGCGCATGCGATCGGCCTCGAGCCAGATCGCGAGCGGGAGCTCGCTCTGCGGGAGCATCTCGAAATAGTTCGTGCGGTCTTCGCTCGTCGTGCCGTTGAGCGTGCCGCCGTGGCTCGTCACGAGCTTGAAGTGCTCGCCGCGCGCGACGTTCGCCGAGCCCTGGAACATCATGTGCTCGAAGAGGTGCGCGAAGCCAGAGTGGCCGCGCTCCTCGTTGCGACCGCCGACGTCGTAGATGACGTCGATCGCGATCGTCGGCGACGTGTGGTCGGGCGAGAGGACGACGCGCAGGCCGTTATCGAGCTTCGCGCGACGCACGTCGAGCTTGATCTGGATCCCGTGCGACTGCGACTGCGCCTGCTGCGCGAACGAGTGCGCCGGCACCAGGGCACATGCGATGAGAAGGACGCGTGCTACCTTCATGGGCGAATCACTTAGCAGGAGTTGTCATGCGATCTAGAGCTTTCTTGGTCTCGGAAAAGGTCCTCGGTGCGGCGATCGCGTCGGCGCTCGGCGTCGTCTCGGGTTGCAGCTCGCAGCCGGTCGCGTGCGGCGGCTGTAACTGTGGCGATGTGGGCGCGCCCACGCCGTTCGACGTCACGTACGAAGCGTGCGCGCCGGGCGACGGTGGCTCCGCCGAAGCGGGCGACGCCGACATGGACGCGAGCGCGGTCGACGCGGGCGTCTGCTTCGCGACGTGCGACCAAGCGTGCGCGCAGCTCAAACCGGCGACCATCTCGGGCGGCGGCGCGATCTGTCTGAGCTCGACGCAGGACGCGGGCACCGCGGGCAGCGTGATGGCGCACTGCGAAGTTCCCGCGGGCGCGTGCATGGGACGCAAGCTCGACGGGCTCCACGCGCCGGAGGTCGACTGCGAAGACCCGGTCGGCGCGTTCTTCGCTCGCTCGGCGTGGCTCGAGGCAGCGTCTGTCGGCGCGTTTCGTCGGCTCGCGCGCGAGCTTGCGGCGCACGGCGCGCCCGCGCGTCTCGTCGCGTCGGCGCGGGAATGTGCGCGTGACGAGATCCGGCACGCGCGCCTCATGACGATGCTCGCGAAGAAGCGCGGCGCGACGGTGCCGCGCGTCGTCGTCGAGGACATGGGCGTGCGCGATCTCGAGAGCATCGCGCGCGAGAACGCGATCGAAGGCTGCGTCGGCGAGACGTTCGGCGCCGCGGTGGCGCTCTTGCACGGCGCGCGATCGAAGGACGCCGACGTCGCCTCGGCGATGCGCGAGATCGCGCCGGACGAGCTTCGGCACGCCGCGTTTGGCTGGGCCGTCGCGGCGTGGGCCGAAGAGAAGCTCTCGCGCGAGGCGCACGACCGCGTTCGTGCGGCGCGCGTCGCCGCCGCGCGTGAGCTCTCGAGCCAGACCGCCGATCCGCACGAGCGAGCGCTCGCGACGGAAATGCAGCGCACGCTCTGGGCCGCCTGAGACGATTCAGACGACGTGCGTCAGCGGTCCGCGGCGCACGAGGACGAAGTACGTCGGGGTCCACAGCCGAAAGATCCCGAAGTCGAGGTAGCTCACGCCGAGCAGCACGTTCGGGTCGCCCTTCGTCACGGCGACGAGCGGATCGCGCATGCGCCCGAGGAGGAACGGGTTCGACGGGACGCCGTAGTCGATCATGAGCGCGCGCCCCTCGGGGTAGACGCGGTAGTGACCCCACGTGAACGGCGCGCCACCTCGCGTCATCGCGACGGGCGGGCCGTCGATCCCCGTCTGCTCCATGCGCACGTTCCATCCGCGCAGCTCGCCGGTCGCGGGATCGCGGTGGAACGTCTTCGTGAACGTCTTCCACGAGAAGCGCTCGACGAATTTCGGTAGTCCGACGCTGATGCCCTGGTACTCGGCGTCGTCGAGGGCGTGCTCGTCGATCGGGTGGCCCGCGCGGAGGGCGCGATGAAGCGACCAAAGCGACGCGTGGAGGAGCGGCTCGGCGCTTTCGGGGATCACAGGTGCTTGCCGAGGAAGCGCAGCACGTGGCCGTACCAAGCTTCGATGTTGCGCGGGCGAAGGACCCAGTGGTTCTCGTCGGGGAAGACGACGAGCTCGCTCTCGACGCCGTGCTCTTGGAGCGCGTCGAACAGGATGAGCGCCTCGCTGATCGGCACGCGGTAGTCCTTCTCGCCGTGGAGGACGAGCGTCGGCGTCTTCCAGTGGTGGATGAAGCGGTGAGGGGAGTGCTTCTCGAACTCGGCGCGGTCCTTCCAGCTCGTCGTGCCCATCTCGATCGCGAAGTACGGGCCGTAGTCGCTCGCGCCGCACATCGCCTCGAGGTGGAAGATGCTCGCGTGCGTGACGAGCGCCTTGAAGCGCGCGGTGTGGCCGCCGATGAAGTTGCACATGTAGCCGCCGAAGCTCCCGCCCATCGCGGCGATGCGCTTGCCGTCGAGGCCCGCGCGCTTCTCGAGCGCGTCGGTCACGCACATGAGGTCGTCGTAGCAGGCCCCGCCCCACGCGTTGTTCCAGATGCCGTCGACGAACGCCGTGCCGAAGCCCGTCGAGCCGCGCGCGTTCGGGAGCGCGATCGCGTAGCCCTGCGCGACGAGGACGTGCGGGTTCCAGCGCCAGTGCCAGCTGTCTCCGAACATGCCGACGGGGCCGCCGTGGATCCAGAGGACCGTCGGGACCGCCCCGCCTCGCGGCCGCACGAGCCAAGTCTGCACGGGCGCGCCGTCCTTCGCGGCGACCTCGAAGCACGTCGTCTCGTGCGACTCGATCTCTTTCGGATCGAAGCCCGACAGGCACGCGAGGGCGCTGGGCGCCTGGTCCTTCTTCGCGTCGATGACGAACGGATCCGGCGGCGCGCGGAGCGAGTGGCGGATGCCGACGATGCGGCCATCGGCCGTCACCGAGAGGGCGTCGTGCGTTCCGCCGTGCTCGCGCGCAGTGACGCGCGTGACCTCGCCGCGATCGTCGATGATGAACACCGGCACCGCGCCTTCGTCGTCCGCCGTCGCGACGATCGCGTCGTCGCCGAACGCGGCCTGCGGGGTCGGCCAGCGATCCCAAGACTCGCAGAGCACCTTCGTCGCGCCCGACGGGACGTCGGCGACGCAGAGCTCGACCTTTCCGTGGCGCTCCTTCGAGCGGCGCGAGCGATTGAAGTAGAGGCGCTTGCCGTCGCGCGAAAAGAGCGGGTGCCCGTGCTCGACGTGGACGCCGTGGGCGAGCAGGCGCGACGTCGCACCGCTGCTGCCGATCAGGCGAATCGACCAGTCGACGAGGCGATCGTCGCTCGGCGTGCGCTCGGTCGCGGCGATCCACTCGCCGCTCTCGGAAATCGCGAACGCGAAATCGCCCGTGTGCTCCATCGTCGCCGTGGGCGTGAGATCGCGCCGGCTCCGCCCGCGCTCGTCGTAGGCGACGATGTGCGGGTTGGCGCGACCGAGCCAGTGATCCCAGTGACGAATCGGACCGCTGCGATCCTCGTAGAAGAGGACGCTCGGTCCGCCTTTGTCGAGGTCCTTCATGCGCGCGCGCTGGTCGCCCATGGGGACGCCCGGGAGGACGTGCGTGACGAGGACGAGGAGATCGCCCTTCGCCGCGAACCGAAACCCGTCGACGCCGAGCGCCTCGTCGGTGAGCGGGCGCGGCTCGCTGCCCGCGCTCGAGGATCCAGACCTGGTCGCGCTCTTCGTCGTCGGGGTCCTGCGCGCCGCGCGCCTCGAGACCTTGGTCTTTGACGGGGCGGTTCGACAAGAACCCGAGCGCGCCGTCACGGCGAAACGACGGCGCGCGATCGTTGTACTTTCCACGCGTCAGCTGGGTCGCCGCGCTGCCATCGAGCGGCACGCGCCAGAGATCCGCGACGTACTTCGCGCCGGTCGGATCGAGCCGCGCGACCGCGGCGACTGCGTAAGTGCCGTCGGGCGAGACGGCGAGAGACGAGACACGACCCAGCGCGACGAGGCGGCGTGCGTCGAACGGCATGCCGCGCAGCATACACCGAGGTCAGAGCTGGACGCCGAGCGTCGCAGCGAACGTGGTCGCCGGGGCGTTGAAGACGTCGACAGAGACGGGGAAGCCGAGCTGCACCGGGCCCATGCGGAAGCCCCAGTTCACGCCGAAGTGGCCGCCCGCGTAGAGCGAGCCGTCCGAGAAGCCGTGGAGCATCGCGAAGCCGCCGTCGAGCGTGACGTAGAACCAGCTCTTGCGAAGCGTGACGCCGAAGCCGTGATGGTGGAGCACCTCGTCGGCGTTGAAGTCCGCGCCGCCGACGTAGCCGAGGGCGAGCGAGACGCGGTCGTCGCCGAGGCGACCCACCAAGATCTCGCGGCCGATGCCGAGATCGACGTGCGCGTGAGCCGAGAGGTAGTGAACGTCGCCGACGTCCACCGACGTGAACGACGCACCCGCACCAAGGCTGAAGAGGACGTGCGGCGGGGCGAGCGGCTTTGCGTGCGCGACGTCCGGGTTGGCGTCGTCCGCGAGCGCGGACGAGGAAGCGAGGAGGGCAGCGACGAGCGAGAGCGAGGTGAGAGCCTTGTTCATGGTGACGGCCCATCGGCCTCGAGCGGAGCTGGTTGCGCGAAATCGCGATACGCTCGCTTCATGCGCGCCATCGCAGCGATCTTCATCGTCGCGTGCGGTGGTGCGGGGGCGCCGTCGGCTTTGCCGAACGCCCCGTACGCGAGCGCGAGCGGATCGATCTACGCGCCGCCCACTCCGACTACGTCCATCGCGGCGCCCGTCGTGGGGCCATCCGCGGTCCCGACGCAAATCGCCGCGGGCGGCGAGGTCACGTGCGCGCGCATGAGCGACGCCACGGTGCGGTGTTGGGGAAAGAACCAATTCGGCGAGGTCGGCGAGGGCGCCGCTTCCGAGCAGCGGGTGCCGCGCGCCATCCCCGCGCTCTCCGGCGTGAAGCAGATCGCGGTCGGCGACGCCTTCGACTGCGCGCTCATGGACGACGGGACCGTGCGATGCTCAGCTCGGCGACGGGACCACGACGACCCGCGCCGGGGCGGTCGCCGTACGATTTTGACCCTCACATGAGGCGCGCCGCGGTGTCGTCCGCGAAGAGCCACGCACGTGAGGGGATCCAGACGCGCGCGCCGTCGGCGATCAAGCGGCCGCGAGACACGAGCGCGTCGATCGCGCGGCGGCGCTCGGCAGTCATCGCGTCGACGCCGAGGTCGTCGCCCACCGCGGCGAGATCGAGCCCGCCGACGACGCGGAGGCCGAGCATCACGCGCTCGCGGAGGAGCGCCTGCGCGTCGAGGTCCTCGCGCTCCATCGTCGGCGCGCTTGCACTCTGCACGTATTTGTCCGGCAAGATCTGGTTGCGCCAGCGCACGCCGCCGTGTTCGGTGCGCGCGAACCCGAACGCGCCGCATCCGAGGCCGAGGTACTCCTCGCCGCGCCAGTAGCCGAGGTTGTGCCGCGCTTCTTCGCCAGGCCGCGCGTAGTTCGAGATCTCGTAGTGACGGAGGCCGCGCTTGGCGAGCACCTCGTCGATCGCGACGAACGCGTCGGCGACCGCGCCGTCTTCCGCCATGGGGAGGCGCCCGCGCTTCTTCAGCTCGCCGAAGCGCGTCATCGGCTCGATCGTGAGCTGATAGCAGGAGAGGTGAGAGAGCCCGAGATCGGCGAGCGCGCCGGCTTGGCGCGCGGCTTCTTCGGGCGCCTGCTCGGGCAGGCCGAAGATCAGGTCGGCCGAGACGCGGCGAATGGGAGAAGCGATCGCGGCCTTCACGGCGGCGATCGCGCCGCTCGCGTCGTGGAGGCGCCCGAGAAACTTCAGCTCTTGATCGCGAAGCGACTGCACGCCGATCGACAAGCGGTTCACGCCGGCCTCCGCGAGCCCCTCGCAGCGCGCCGCGTCGAGCGACGTGGGGTTGCACTCGACCGTGATCTCGAGGTCGTCGCTCGTCTTCAGCTTCGAGCGAACGCCGGCGATGACTCGCCCGAGCGCGCGCGGCTCCCAGAGGCTCGGGGTCCCGCCGCCGAAGAACATCGTCGCGATGGTTCGACCTGCAACCACCTCGGCGCGCGCGTCGAGCTCACGGAGCACGGCCTCGGCGTAGGCGTCGTGGTCGATCGCGCTCCGCTCGGTCTTGTACGACACGAAGTCGCAATATGGGCACTTCTCGAGGCAGTACGGAAAGTGCACGTAGACGGAGGCGAGCATGGGAAGGATGTGGTTTCCTCGGCGTAGAGGATGCCATGCAGGGATACACTCCGCCCCCTCCTGGCGGCTACGGCGCGCCGCCTCCTTATCCACCTTATCCGCAGAACCCGTACGGGCCCGGATATGGCGCGCCGCAGGTCTACGTCGATCCTGGCGAGTGCGGGCTCGCGCGGCAAGCGCTGACGTACGCCATCATCGGGCTCTTCTGTTTCGGCATCGTCCTCGGGCCGCTCGCCATCAGCAAGGCCAAGAGCGCGAAGATGATCATCGCCGGGACGCCAGGAATGCGTGGCGACGGAATGGCCACCGCGGCGCTCGTCATCGGCTTCGTGGACCTCGCGTTATGGGCCGCGGGCCTCGTGATGCGGTTTGCCCTCATGCATTAAAGGAAGACCGGTGTTAGCTTTCCATCGGCGTTTTCTCGAAAACGCTGGCAGAAATGCTTCAAGCGACCGATCTCATCCACCGCGTCCAGGCGTATCACCCGACGGCCGACGCGGACCTCATCCAACGCGCGTACGACTTCAGCTATCGCGCGCACGAGGGACAGACTCCGCAAGATCGGGGATCCGTACTTCGTGCACCCCGCGAGCGTCGCCGGGATCATCACCGAGCTTCGCCTCGACACCGCGAGCGTTTGCGCGGGGCTCCTGCACGACGTCGTCGAGGACACGCTCTCGTCGATGACCGACATCGAGCGCGAGTTCGGCGGCGAGATCGCGTACCTCGTCGACGGCGTCACCAAGCTCAGCAAGATCAACTTCACCTCGAAGGAAGACCGGCAGGCCGAGAACTTCCGCAAGATGGTCGTCGCGATGGCGCGCGACATCCGCGTGCTCCTCGTGAAGCTCTGCGACCGCGTCGACAACATGCGGACGCTCGAGCACATGAAGCCCGAGGCGCAGGAGCGCATCGCGCGCGAGACGATGGAGATCTACGCGCCGCTCGCGAACCGGCTCGGCATCGCAGTCGTTCAAGAGCGAGCTCGAGGACCTCTCGTTCCAGTACCTCGAGCCCGACGCGTTCACCGAGCTGTCGACCGCCATCCAGAAGAGCAAGCGCGAGCGCGACAAGTACATCGCCGACGTCTGCAAGACGCTCGCGTCGCGCCTCGCCGAGCAAGGCTTCGCCGCCGACGTCACCGGGCCGCGCGAAGCACCTCTACTCGATCTGGCGCAAGATGCAGTCGCAGCAGTGCGACGCTCGAGCAGATCCACGACGTCATCGCGTTCCGCGTGCTCGTCGAGAGCGTGAGCGACTGCTACGCGGCGCTCGGCGTCATCCACTCGAAGTGGACGCCGGTGCCGGGCCGCTTCAAGGACTACGTCGCGCTGCCGAAGCCCAACATGTACCAGTCGCTCCACACGACGGTCATCGGCCCGGGCCGCGAGCGCATCGAGATCCAGATCCGCACGCACGAGATGCACCGCGTCGCCGAGCGCGGCATCGCGGCGCACTGGAAATACAAGGAGAACGCGGCGGGGGCGTCGCCGACACGGACGCGCAGAAATTCGGCTGGCTGCGCCAGCTCATGGAGTGGCAGAAGGAGCTCAAGGATCCGGCCGAGTTCCTGGAGGGCGTGAAGGTCGACCTCTTCCAGGACGAGGTCTACGTCTTCACCCCGAAGGGCGACGTGCGCGTCTTCCCGCGCGGCGCGACGCCGATCGACTTCGCGTACGCGATCCACTCGCAGCTCGGCGAGCACTGCACGGGCGCGCGCGTCAACGGCAAGCATCGAGCCGCTCCGCTACAAGCTGCAGAACGGCGACGTCGTCGAGATCATGACGCTCGCCGAACCAGCACCCGTCGAAGGACTGGCTCGACTTCGTCGGCGACGACGCGCGCGAAGGCGAAGATCCGCAACTTCCTCCGCGCCGAGCAGCGCGACAAATCGCTGAAGCTCGGCCGCGAGCTCCTCGAGCGCGAGCTCCACAAATCGGGCGTCTCGCTGAGCAAGCTGCTCAAGAACGAGGCGCGAGCTCCGCAAGGTGCTCGAGCAGCTCAAGGTCGCGTCAACCAAGAGGAGCTCTTCGTCCGCGTCGGCTACGGCAAGATCTCGCCCGCAGGACGTGCTCGAGTTCGTCGCGCCGAAGAGCGAAGGGCCCGCGTCGCTCCCGCCGCCGCAGGTTCGCGAGGGGCGCATCGAGGGCCTCGTCCGCAAGGTCACCGGCAAGGACGACGGCGGCATCCGGCTCAACGGCATCGACGACGTGCTCGTTCGCTACGCGCAAGTGCTGCAACCCGCTCCCCGGCGACGACATCCTCGGCTTCATCACGCGCGGCCGCGGCATCACCGATCCACCGCCGCGGCTGCACGAAGGCGTTCGACACCGATCCCGAGCGCCGCGTCGACATCACCTGGGACACGAAGGCGAAGATCAACCGCGCCGTGCAGCTCCGCGTGATGACCGCGAACCGGCCGGGCATCCTCGCGACCGTCGGCCAGACGTTCAGCGCGCAGGGCATCAACATCAGCGAAGCCAACTGCCGCGCGGGCGACGACGGGCGCGCGGTCAACGTGTTCACGTTCATGTGCACCGACATGGATCAGCTGAAGAGCGTGATGAAGGCGCTCCAGAAGGTCCACGGCGTGGTCGCGGTCGAGCGCGCGTGACGCGGTGAAGCGGGCGGCGCTCGTCCTCGCGCTCGCGCTCACTGGCTGCGGCGCGCGGACCGAGCTCGGCGCGCCCGAGAGCTTCGACGCGAGCGTGCCCGACGTGGCGCACGACGCCGCGCATCCCGAAGACGTCATCGTGACGGACTCGGGTTGCACGAGCGACGCGCAGTGCGACGACGGGCTCGCGTGCACCGTCGACGCGTGCGATCCCGCGCTCCGCGTGTGCACGCACGCGCCGCGGAGCGCGCTCTGCGATGACGGCGTCTTTTGTGACGGCGACGAGGTGTGTGACCCGAGCGCGGGCTGCACCACGATCCCGCGCAATTGCGCCGATTCGGTGACGTGCACGGTCGACACGTGCGACGAGCAGAACCAAGCGTGCGTGCACGCGCCGGACGACTCGCTCTGTCCGATCAGCCACGTCTGCGATCCGGTGCTCGGATGCCAGGCGCACGCGCTCGCGCACGACGACACGACGCTCTACGACGTTCGCCTCCCTTCGGGGCAAGTGAACGTCATCGGGGCTACGCAGTCGCAGCTCACGGACATCGCGCTGTCGCCGTCGAACCAGCTCTTCGGGATCGGCTTCGGCGCGCTCTACACCGTCTCGCAGCAGAACGGCACGGCGACGTTCGCGAAGAACCTGAGCGGCGGCAGCCTCAACGGCGCGGACTTCGCGCCCGACGGGACGCTCTGGGTCTCCGGTGGATCGAGCGTCTACACGGCGAACACGGTCTCGGGCACGCTCATGTACGTCGCGTCCTTTCCGCCGGGCATGACCTCGAGCGGGGACCTCGCGTGGGTGGGCACCCGACTACTGGCGACGGCCGTGACGGGCGGCGGCGACGACCTCGTCGAGGTCAGCCTCATCACCAAGACGTCGACGGTCATCGGCGCGACGGGCTTCACGTGCATCTGGGGTCTCGCGGCATTCGGCACCACGCTCTACGGGCTCACGTGCGAGGGGCGCGTCCTCTCGATCGACACGACGACCGGGAAGGCGACGCAGCTCAACACGTCGACCGCGACGTTCTGGGGCGCGTCGGCGCGCTGAAGTGCTAGAAGCTCGCGCGTGAAGGAAGTCACCGTCGTCGGCGCCGGTCTCGCGGGATGCGAGGCCGCCTTTCAGCTCGCGGAGCGCGGGTTTCACGTCACGCTCGTCGAGCAGAAGCCCAAGGCGCGAACGCCCGCGCAGAACAGCGACGGCTTCTGCGAGCTCGTGTGCTCGAACTCGATGCGCGGCGCAGCGCTCTCGAACGCGGTGGGCCTCCTCAAAGAGGAGCTCCGGCGCGCGGGCTCGCTCGTCATCCGCTCCGCCGACGAGACGGCCGTGCCCGCGGGCGGCGCGCTCGCCGTCGATCGCGAGCGCTTCTCGGAGCGCATCACGCGCGCGCTCGCGGCGCACCCGCGCGTCACGATCGAGCACGCCGTCATCGACGCGATCCCGGCGCGCGATCACCCCGTGATCCTCGCGACCGGGCCGCTCACCGGCGACGCGCTCGCGAAGGACCTCGCGCGCTCGCTCGGCCAGGAGCACCTCGCGTACTACGACGCGATCGCGCCGATCGTCGCGGCCGACTCGATCGACATGACGATCGCATACAAAAAGTCCCGCTACGACAAAAATGGGGGGACGGGGGGGCAACGCCCCCCGTTGGGGTCGAGCCGCAAGGCGAGACCCGCAGGGAAGTGAGCGCGCAAAGCGCGCGAGAAGGGACGCCGTCCCTGCTTGATGAGAAGGGCGACTACGTGAATTGCCCGTTGGACGAGGCGCAGTACAAGGCGTTCGTCGCGGCGCTCCTCGCGGCGCGAGAAGGTCGAGGCGCGTCCGTTCGAGGACGTCCGGTATTTCGAGGGCTGCCTGCCCGTCGAGGTGATGGCCTCGCGCGGCGAGATGACGCTCGCGTTCGGGCCGATGAAGCCCGTCGGCCTCGAGGATCCGCGGACCGGAAAGCGCCCGTTCGCCGTGGTGCAGCTCCGCCAAGAGGACGAGGCGGCGACGGCGTACAACCTCGTCGGCTTCCAGACGCGCATGACGTGGCCCGAGCAGAAGCGTGTATTTTGCATGATTCCGGGCCTCGCGAACGCCGAGTTCTTGCGGATGGGGAGCATCCACCGGAACACGTTCGTGAACGCGCCCGCGTGCCTCGACGAGCGGATGCAGCTCCGCGCGCGGCCGGGCGTCTACCTCGCGGGACAGATCACCGGCGTCGAGGGCTACGTCGAGAGCTGCGCGGGCGGCTTCTTGTGCGCGCTCATGCTCGCGGGCGTCGCGCCGCCGCCGCGAACGACCGCGCTCGGCGGCCTGCTCGGTCACCTCTCGAAGGTGACGCCCGACTACCAGCCGTCGAACGTCACGTGGGCGCACGTCGCGCCGCTCGAGGCGCCGAGCGGGGGCGCGAAGTTGAAGCTGAAGAAGCGCGAGCGCTACGACGTGATGGCCGAGCGGGCCTTGCGCGATCTCGACGCCTGGCGCGCCGACTTCGCGAGAACGGATCGAATTCTGCTATAGTGACGCCCATCGTGGCGAAGCGTGAAGCAGCGGTGAAGAAGGAGCCGGCGGCTGGCGACGAGGTCGGCGCGGCCGAGCTGGGTCGTCGGGTCGCCGAGAACCTCCGGCACAAACGCAAGGTGCGCGGGATGTCGCTCGACGACCTGGCGAAGGCCTCGGGCGTCAGTCGCGCGGCGCTCTCGCAGATCGAGACGTGCAAGACGAACCCCACCGTGGGCCTGCTCTGGAAGATCGCGGTTGGCCTCGGCATCCCGATCGCGGAGCTCATCGGCGCGTCTTCGTCGGGGTCGGTGAGCGTCCTGCGGCGAGGGGACGCGCAGGTGCTCCGCTCGACCGACGGGCGGCTCGAGAGCCGTCCGCTCGCGCCCGCGGGCGTGTCGCCGCTCGTCGAGGTGTACGAGCTCCGTCTCCACGCGCGCTCGGCTTATCGCGCCGAGGCGCACGCGCCGGGCACGCACGAGATCGTCGTGGTGCTGAGCGGTCTGCTCCGCATGCGCGTCGACGAGGACATCTACGATCTCTCGCCGGGCGACTCGATCTCGTTCGCGGCCGATCGCGCGCACGTCTACGAAAACCCCGGTGGCAGCGAGGCGCGCTACCACAACGTGATCAGCTACGAGCGCTAGGAGGTCGTCGCGCCGCGCGACGCCGACGAAAACGTCGACGAGACGACCTCGAACGGCACGTTCGACGACTCGAGGCGCTTCTTCGTCGTCGCGATCGCGAGCGGCGACGCGTCCGAGCCCACGAACGCGCGCCCGTGCTTCGCCGCGGCCTCGAGCGTCGTGCCCGAGCCGCAGAACGGATCGAGGACGAGCGAGCCCTCGCGGCTCGACGCGCGCACGATCCGCTCGAGGAGCTTGAGCGGCTTCTGGGTCGGGTAGCCCGTGGTCTCCTTGCGGAGCGGCGTGTTCGCGACCATCGCGGGGCAGTCGCTCCACACGCTCCCGATCGCGCGCCCTTCGTCGGCGTAGTAGCGATACGCGCGCCCGTTGATCGTGCGCTCGCGGTAGCTCCGCCCCGCCGCGTCCTTGCGTTTGAAGTGCATCGACTGGCTCGTGCGCGCGTAGGGCTCGCGGAGGGCGGCGTCCTTCGCGTTCCACACGGGGTCGTCGCCGCGCGCGTAGAGGAGGAGCGTCTGGTGCGTCGTGCCCGGTCCGCGCCGCGACTTCGAGCCGTTGCCGGGCACCCAGATGATCTCGCCGAAGAACCGCGCGCGCCCGAAGACGCCGTCGCAGATCGCCTTGGCCTCGTGGCTGGCGCGGTGATCGAGGTGCAGCCACATCGTGCCGCGGTCGGAGAGGAGCGTGTAGACTACACGTATACGCGCCTCGAGCCACTCGAGGTACGCGTCGAGCGACGGCCACGTGTCGTCGTACGCGACGACGCCCGTCGCGCGCGACTCGCCGCGCTTCGTGCGCGCGCCGAATTTGACGCCGACCGCGAACGGCGGATCGAGGTACGCGAGCTCCGCGCTCTTCGCGGGCACGCGCTCGCCGAGACCGATCGCGTCGCAGTGAAAGAGCCGCGACGGCACGCGCCGCGGCTCAGCGTGCTCGCGCGACGCGGTCATCATGGATGGGCTCGGAGAGCTCGCGCGCGAGCTCGGCGTCGGTCGTGGGCGGCGACGCGGTGACCTGCGGCAGCGCGAGCCACGGGCGCTCGGGGCCGAACGGCTCGCACCCGTGCGCGACCTCGTCGACGTCGCACGCGGTGCGCACGTGGATGTGATCGTCGTGCGGACCGCCCGGGTTCGGCTGGAGCATCACCTGGCTCGCGCGCCAGACGAGGTCCGTCGGTTCGCCGCGCGCCTTCGCCCAGTCGATCAAGAGCGCCTTCACGTTCTCGTGCACGAAGATCCACTGCACGCGCGCCTCTTCGTCGGTGAGGAGCGCGCGCACGAGGAGCCACTCGCGCTCGACGTCGAGCCGGAGGAAGCGCTTCTGCTCTTCGTCCCACGCGAGCCCGTCCGCGCCCGCGTGGAGAAACCCGTGATCGCTCACGGGCGCGCCGTCCGGCGTGAGCCAGAAGAAGAGGAGGTCGGCGTCGCGACCCGAGCGATGCGAGAAGTGCGGCAGGATCTGTCCGCCCGTGCTCTGCGACGCGTCGCCGAGGACGAGGGTCGCGCCCGGGCGCTCGTGGTTCACCGTCGTCGCCGCGCGCTCGATCACGCGCGCGAAGCGATGTGTCACCCAGTGTCGCCCGTTGTCACGCAGGAAGTGGTAACCCTCGCCGTCGCGCGGGAGCTCGCGGCCGTGCGCGAGGACGCCGCGGTGGGTCATGCCGATCGACCCGTCGAACGCGGGCCAGAGCGGCGACGGCGCTCGTGCGCAACCGGTCATGAGCGGCAGAGCCGCGATGACGAGCGGTGCGAGCCTCGACATGATCATTTCGTTAGCACGACTCTGGCGGGAAGCGAAATCGAAGCCCGCGCGTAAGATCGGAGTATGCGCCGCGTGGTCTTCGCGCTCGCCGTCGTCACGACGATTGCATCATGCAAGCTTCGCACGCTCGCGTCCGTCGTGAGCTTCGAGGGCGAGATCGACATGTCGACGGGCCTCGGAACCGCGACGATGAAGATCAAGGGCGCGAAGATGCGCACCGAGACCCCTGGGCTCGCCATCGTCAGCATCGTCGACGCGGACGCGAAGAAGTCCTGGTCGCTCGACCCCGCGACGCGCACGTACAGCGAGACGGATCTCGCCGCGCTGTCGAAGTCCTCCGGCGCTGCGCCGAGGTCGAGCGCCACGCTCGTGAAGACGGCGCGAACCGACGTCGTCGCGGGCCACTCTTGCGACGTCTACGAGATCAACGACGGCCACGCGGTCGTCGCGGACATCTGCGCCGCGTCGGGCATCGGCATGATGGCGATGGGCCTCGGCGGTCCGTTCAGCGCGTTCGCGACGGGCGACGACGCGTGGAGCGAGGCGTACTCGCACGGCTTCCCCCTCCGCATCGTCCTGCGCGACCCGAAGGGGGCGCCGCTCATGAAGATCGAGGCCGCGCGCATCGAGAAGAAGAGCCTGCCGGCCTCGGATTTCCAGATCCCAGCCGGCTACACGAAGTTGTAAGGTCGGCGCATGGCCGTCACAGTCGTCGCGCACCCGCTCATCAGGCACAAGCTCACGCTCATGCGGAAGAAGGACACGAGCACCGTGAACTTCCGCGCACTCCTGTCGGAGATCTCGATGCTCCTCGCGTACGAAGCGCTCGAGGGCATCAAGCTCCGCGAGGAAGAGATCGAGACGCCGCTCGCGAAGATCAAGGCGCCTGTCGTCGATGGCAAGAAGCTCGTGCTCATCGCGATCATGCGCGCGGGCGCTGGCATCGTGGACGGCATGCTGAAGATCGTGCCGAACGCGCGCGTCGGGCACATCGGGCTCTTTCGCGATCCGAAGACGCTCGAGCCCGTCGAGTATTTCTACAAAGTGCCGAACGACCTGAGCGACCGCGACGTCATCGTGTGCGACCCGATGCTCGCGACGGGAAACTCCGCGGTCGCGGCGGTCGAACGCGTGAAGAAGAGCAAGCCCGCGAGCCTCAAGTTCGTGTGCCTCCTCGGTTGCCCGGAGGGGATCGCGACGTTCGAGAAGGCGCACCCCGACGTGCACGTGTACACGGCGGCGATCGACGAGAGGCTGAACGACCACGGGTACATCGTGCCCGGGCTGGGGGACGCAGGAGACAGACTGTTCGGAACGAAGTGAGCCTGCCGCTCACATCGGAGCGATGAACCCCGCGACCTTCGCCTCGATCGTGCGCACCGTCTCGGTGCTCGCGTAGCTCTCCGGTAGCTCGAGCTTTCCGTCGCTCCGGTTCACGTACTCGAGGTCGACGAACGCCTCGAGCGCGTTCTCGATCAGCGGCCCGCTCACGGCCTCGCGGCGCTGGATTTCGCCGGCGAGGAACATGCGCTCGCCGATCACGATCGCCTTCTTCGTGATCTCTTTGATCGTCATCGGGCCGCGCACGAGCAGCGAGAGAGCGCGCGCGGCGACGCGGTAACCCTCGACGAAGTTGCGCAGCATCTCGACGTAGAGCTTCATGGTCGTGCCGTCTTGCTTCGCCGCGACCGCGCCTGCCTCGACGACGACGTCGCCCTCTCGCACGAGCTCCTGGAGCG
This sequence comes from uncultured delta proteobacterium, assembly GCA_963839305.1. Taxonomy (GTDB): domain Bacteria; phylum Myxococcota_A; class Polyangia; order Polyangiales; family Polyangiaceae; genus DASXHD01. The sequence continues at coordinate 1,328,254 of CAWIUL010000010.1, read as the reverse complement.
TGTCGTCGAAGATCTTCTCGAACGTCGCGTCTGCGCGGAACGTGAACTCGTACTTGAAGAGGCGCGAGAGCGACCGCACGCGCTCGCGGAGCGTGTCCATCGGCATCGTGCGCTTGCCGGCCGCACCCGAAGCCAGCGCCGTGGCGACGAGGCCGCGCGTGACGAAGAAGTGCACGACGATGTTCTTCGCGAGGTCGAGCGAGAGGCGCGCCTCGTCGGGGACCACGAAGATCGCGCCGGGCAGCGCGCCCTTCAGCTTGCCGGTCTTGTGGCCCGCGTCGCCGGGGAGGCGCGCCTCGACGTGGCCCGCGCGAACGAAGAGATCGCACGCCTCGCGGATCGCCTCGAGCCGAATGCGGAACTTTCCGGACTCGGGCGCAGGCGACAGGGAAGGCGAGAAGCGCGCGCCGAAGCCGTGCAGCACGTTCGCGATGCGCTCGCACGCGGTCACGAGATCGTCGTACGAGGCGCCGCGCTTTCCGTGAGTGAGGAGCGCGGCGGCGACGAGCGAGCCGGGCGTGACCGCGCTCACGCGGTTGATCTCGTTCATCACGCGGTACGCGAGACGCGTGACGAGCGCGCGCCTTCGCGCGGGTGTGAGCTTCTCTCCGGGCGCGCGCGCGGGCCGGTCGGAGGTCGCCTCGAGATCGCGCGAGGACGCGGTCGAGCGTCTGGATCTCGCCGAACTGCACGCTGAGGCGACCGTAGCGCTGCGAGAGGAGCTTCGTCGTGCCGAGCAGGCCGCGCACGTCCTCTTTGGATTTCTCGCCGCCGGAGAGCTCGCTGCACGAACGCCTCTTCCTCGACGAGCCGCTCGTAGCCGATCGAGATCGGCACGAAGAACGTCTTCGTCTCGCTCAGGCCGAGCGCGGCGTCGACGACGATGTTGAGCAGGCCGAGCTTCGGCGGAAGGAGCTTGCCCGTGCGCGAGCGCCCGCCCTCGAGGAAGAACTCGAGCGGCCAGCCGTCACGCAGGAGCTTGCGCATGTAGGCGTCGACGACGGCTCGGTAGAGCCGATCGCCCTTGAAGCTGCGGCGGATGAAGAACGCGCCCGCGCGCCGCAGGATCGGCCCCATCGGCGCGAAGTTCAGGTTGTCGCCCGCGGCGATGACCGGGACCTGCAGGTGGTGGTGATAGAGGACGTACGTGAGAACGATGTAGTCGATGTGCGATTTGTGGCTCGGGAGGAGGACGAGCGTGCCCTCCTTCGCGGCCTCGCGCACGCGCTCGATGCCGGCGGTGTCGACCTCGATCTCCTGGTACATGCGCTTGACGGTTTGCTCGACGACCTCGTCGAGCACCGCGATGACGTTCGCGTCCGGCTGCGCTTCCATCTCGCGGAGCATCGCGTGCGCCTTGCAGCGTCAAGACGCGCCGCTCGGACGCGCCTTCGCCCGCCATGTCGTGGATGATCTTCTGCAGGCGCGGGCTGCGGAGCACCTCTTCGCGGAGGCGATCGGCGGGTTTTCGCGTGGGGCCGACGACCGCGCGGCGCTCGCGCTCGAGGCGCCGGAGGAGCACGTACGTCATGCGTCGAACGAGCGCGCCGTCGTCGGGCGCGTGTCCGGTGCGCCGCCGCTCGGTGGCCTCGGCCTCCATGAACGCCTTGAGGTCGAGCGGCTCGCCCGCGCGCAGCGTGACGTTTCGGTAGTTCGTCAGGAACTGCGTCACCGCGCGGATCTTCCCCGGCCACTCGCGCGGACCGAGGACGGCGTCGAGCGCCGTGTGCTGGGCCTCGTCGCCGTGCTTCGACCAGACGAACACCTGGGGCACGAGCAGGATGGGCTTGCTGCTCTGACGCTGCACGTCGAGGATCGTGCGAAGGAACTTGTCGCCCTCGATGCGACCGCGCGTGCCGCCGTCGAGCAGCGTCGGCGGTCGCTTCAAGAAGAGCGCCGCGGACGCGCCCGACGACACCGCGAGGCGAAGATCGTCGGCGTCGGTCGTCTCGTCGCGCGCGAGCGCGTTGATCCACCCACGCCCCATCGGCTCGAGGAGCCAGAGCCCGAGGTCGTTGGCGAAATGGACCTGTGGCAGCTTGTGGCGCTTCGTGAGGTAGTCGAGCGCGAAGAAATCGACCGGCGAGAGGTTGCGCAAGACGTACACGACCGTCCCGCGCGACTCGGCCCGGCGGACGGACCCGGTCCAGGTCTCGTCGACCTCGATGTGCTCGAAGAAACGATGAAACGCCCAACCGAGCAGGGGATTGGGCTCGTAGGTGACGAGCGGCCGGGTCCCATCGCTCCCACGCAGGCGCCCGAGCGCGGTCGCGAGGTTCTTGCTCAAGTCGTTCGCCACGTGGTCGGTCCCGTTCTACCATCACGGTCCGTTTCAATGATCCGAATCAAACGCATCGATCATGTGGCGATTTGCGTCGCCGACGTTGACGCCGCGAAAGCGGCTTGGACCCGCGCGTTCGGCCTCGAGAGCACCGTGCGCGAGGTGGTCGCCTCGCAGAAGACCGACGCGATGCTGTTGCCGGTCGGAAGCGGTGAGACGGCACTCGAGCTGATCGCTCCCAAGGGAAACGACGGCCTGGAGAAATTCCTGGGCAAGCGCGGGCCAGGCTTGCACCACGTGGCGATCGAGGTCGAGGGCATCGAGGACGCGCTCGCGTTCCTGAAGACGCTCGGCGTCAAGCTCATTGATGAAACGCCACGCATTGGGGCGCGCGGCCACAAAGTGGCGTTCGTTCACCCGAGCGTCACGGGCGGCGTGCTCGTCGAATTGGTCGAAGCGTCCGCGCCGGCGCAGCACCCGTAAAACACTTGGTTTCCGAGAGGCTTGCGTTGTAGGTTACCCCCCATGCGCAGATTCCTTTTGGCGGCAATGCTGGGCACGGGCGTCCTCGCGACGGTTCCCGCGTTCGCCGCGGGCACGCAGACTGGTCCGACCACCCAGACAACCGCACCGAACCTCACCGAAGCGAAGAAGCACTACGGCGAAGGCGAGAAGAAGTTCAAGGCCGCCGACTACTCGGGCGCGGTCGCGGAGTTCCAGGCCGCGGACGCGATCAAGTCGACGCCGCAGTCGCAGCGCTACATCGGCCTCTGCCAGGACAACCTCGGTCACTACGCCGACGCGGTCGTTTGGTACGAGAAGTTCCTCGCGCAGGTGCCGGACAAGATGAAGAAGGAGGGCGAGGAGATCAAAGCGCGCGTCTCCACGATCAAGGCGATGCCCGCGCACATCCGCATCGAGACGACGCCCCCCGGCGCCGCGATCATCGCGGACGGCAAGTCGCTCGGCACGACGCCCACCGACGTCGAGCTCGCGCCCGGCAAGCACATCATCCACATCGAGCTCGCGGGTTACCTCCCGATCGACAAGGACGTCGACGTCTCCTACGGCGCGAAAGAGGAGATGAAGTCGGAGCTCGTCGCGAAACCGGTCGAGAAGCCGGTCGCGGTGACGCCCGTCGTCACGCCGCCGCCGGAGCAGGCGAAGCCGGTCGAGCCCGTGAAGGAAGAGAAGCACGAGGCGCGCAGCAAGCTCCCCGCGTACATCACGGGCGGCCTCGCGATCGTCGCGCTCGGCATCGGAACGGGCTTCGGCATCGCCGCGCTCGACAAGAAGAGCCAATTCGACAAGACCCCCACGGCGGACATCGCCGACACGGGCGAGAACTTCGCGCTCGTCGCCGACATGGCGTTCGGCGTCGCGATCACCCTCGGCGTCACGAGCGCCGTGCTCTTCCTCACGAAAGACGACGACGCCGCTCCCGCGAAGACCGCGAGCGCAAACACGAAGAAGCATCCGGTGAAGATCATCCCGACGCCCTTCATCGTCCCCAACGGCGGCGGCGCTGGCGCCTTCCTTCGCTTCTGATCAGGAGAACTCGGATGAATCGCAACAGGATCTTTTTCGTCGCGCTCGGCATGTCGATCGTCTCGGCTGCGGGCTGCGAGCTCATCGTGGACTTCGATCGCACGAAGATCGACGGCGGATTGCTCGACGGTACGACTCAGGACGTCGTGACCAACGACGTCGTCGTCGACCAGAGCACCAAGGACGTAGCGAACGACGTCACGACCACCGACGCGAGCGACGGGTCGACCACGAGCGACGCGAGCGACGCCGCGACGAGCGACGCGAGCGACGGGTCGACCACGAGCGACGCGAGCGACGGCTCGACGGCCGACGCGGACGACGGCTCGACCGACGCCACGACCGATTGATCGCGCTCACTGCTTGATGCAGCGGGGGAGCGTCGGGTTCGGGCGGCACAGCCACCCGGACCCGCAATCGGAGTCCACGCAGCACGCGTCGGTGCAGTACTTCTCGCTCTTGGCGACGTCGGTGTAGCAAGTGCCAGTCTGGCAATCGCTGTTCTGCGTGCACGTCGAGCCGAAACCACCCGAGCCCTGCTGCGGGTCGGAGCAGAGCGGGATGTAATCGCCGTTCGTCGTCTGCTCGTAGTAGCAGTGCGACGGGTAGATGCCGGCCAGCGCGCCGCACGTCGAGGAGCCGCAGCACACCGTGATGCAGTGGTTTCCAGCGAACCCGTAGTTGAGGCACGCGTTGTCGTGGCAGTCCGACGCTTGGCCGCAGCCCGACCACTGCTTGCCGGTGCCCGTGCCGGTCACGCAGTAGAGCCCGTCGTGGTTGTCCAAGTTTCCGAGGGCGCACGCCGTGCCGTTCGTGCAGTTCGTGTCGGAGCAGCACGTGTCGATGCAGCGGCCGCCCGCGATGGCTCCTGACCGGCAACGGCTCGCGGAGCTCTCGCTCTGGCCAGCTGGCTCGGTGCCGAGGCTCGCGGGGCGACCGAGCTTGGTCGGGTCGACGCAGAAACGGCCGCCGGTGCCCTGCGTCGTAGCAGACGAACGTCGACGGCGTCGTCGGGCACTCGCTCGACGAGCAGCACGGCATCGTGCACATGCCCTTGCCCAGCGTGGGGATGACGTTCGTCCCGAGCACGGTCGGATCGGCGCAAAAATAAGGCGATTTGCACTCGGCGTCGGCCGTGCACGGCTGGCCGATGTCGAGCAGGATGTCGTTGATGCACGTGTGCGAGACGGAGTCGCAGTGCTGGCCGACCTTGCACCCCGTGCCCGCGTCGGGATCGCACGGGTTGGTGACGCATTTCCCGGCGATGCACACGGCGCCCGAGCCGCACGTCGCGCCGTTGTCGATCGTGCCGTCGCAGTTGTTGTCCTTGCCGTCGCACACCTCCGGCGCGCCCGGGTAGACCGTCGGATCGTTGTCGTCGCAGTCGGCGTTGGTCGGCTTGCCCTGCGAGTCGAGCTGACCGCACCACGTGTAGCCGTCGTTGTCGGCGTCGCAGAGCTTGCCGTCGTCGACCTTGCCGTTGCAGTCGTTGTCGAGGTGATCGCAGATGTCCTGGGTCTCGCACGCCTTGCAGCCAGAGCCGTTGCAGTATTGGCCCGACGGGCACGCGGCGAGATCCGTTCCTTCGCACGTGAACTGCGGAACGGTGTCGCTGACGATGGCTTCGCAGCGGAACAAGAGGATGACGCTCGCGGCGCCGACGAACGTGACCGCGCGGCGCAGCGTCGAGTTCAAAACGAGCCTCCGATGACGACGCCGCGGCCGGTCGGCGACACCGTCACCGCGGGGCGCGCGTCGGGGTTCTTCGTGCGCCCGAAGAAGACGCCCAGCGTGACGCCGGTGAACACGATCCCCGTGAGAAATCCGATGTCGGCGATGATCGCGAGCGCGTTCGCTTGGTCGACCATCGACTTGAGCTGCGCGTAGGTGCCGTTCGCGTTCGGATCGTTCGGGCCGCCCGTCACGTAGTTCGACGGCGGTCTCGCGCCGAGCGCGGCCACGCCGAACCCGATGCCGACGCCGAGGCCCGCGACCGCGAGGACGCCGCTCGAGACCGTGAGCGCGTCCACGCGTCCGTGAGGGGGGTTCCCCGTGACGATGATCGTCGGAGGAGGCGCCACGGTCGTCGTCGCGGTGGCCGTGGGCGGCACGTGCACGCGCGCACCCTCGAGCCGCTTGATGATGGACTCCGCGCGCGCGCGCTCCGCGGGGTCGATGTCCATCTCGAGGTAGAGCTTGTAGAAGTGGAGCGCCTCTTCGAAGTGGAGGGCCTTCTCGTGGACGATCCCGAGGTTGAAGACGAGATCCTTCGCGTATGGATCGAGCGCGCGCGCCGTCTCGAGCTCGGCGATCGCGTCCGGGTAGTTGCCCGCCTCGTAGAGCGCGCGCGCCTTGGTCATGTGGGTCTGCGCGGCCTTCATGGCCTCGGGGCTCGGACGCTTGCCTTCCGCCCATGCCGCCTGGTTCACGACCAGCGGCGCGAGCACGATCGCGACCCAACAAGCTAAGGCGGCCCGTCGCACGACCCGAGGAGCATAGCTTGGTTTGGTCACGAGGTGTAAGGACGCGACGACGCTCGGCGTTGGCTTTACATGAGCAAGGCGTCGTTGTTCTCGATTGTCGCGTCTATCTTGTCGATCGCTGGCGCAGCGAGCGCTGATTCGGCGACGATCGGCGTCGGAGAGGGCCGTTTTTCGAGGCCGCCGCCGCTCACGCCCACGCCTACGATGGTCGTCGTGCGCGACGACACGCCGCAGCCCACGATTTACGAGACGCCGCGAGAGCTGCCGAAGGACCCTTACCGGTCGCCGTTTCGGCTGACGATCGGTCCCGCGGCGATCACGAGCGGGCAGGGCATCGGTCCGGGTCTCCTCGCGGCGGCAGATTTCGGCACGGGCACCGTCGGTCTACGGCTCACCGCGGCGTGGTTTCGCGGCGAGGCCGCCGACGATCCGAACGCGCGACTCGGGACGAGCCTCGGCCTCTACTCGGGTGAGCTCGTCCTCGATCTCCACAAAGGCGGACCCATCCACCCCGTGCTCGCCCTCGGTCTCGGCGCCGTGAACATCGGCAAGCCGAACGACGTGAGCGGCTGGGCGGTCGCGGGCCTCGGACGGCTCGGGCTCGAGTACGCGGTCCAGCTGGAAGACGCGGACGTGCGCATCGGCGCGGGCCTCACGGGCGCGCTCCTCGGGCCGTCCGACGACGCGATCGCGAGCGCGCGCGCGTTCGCGATGGTGAACGCGACCTTCTCGATCGGTTTCTGAAGTGCGCTAGAGTCCGCCGCGATGGCGACGGATTTTCCTCGAACGTGCGCGCGTGCGCGCACGGCCGCGCGCGCGATGGCGATCGCGACCACCGCGCAGAAGAACGCGGCGCTCGAGGCCGCGGCGTCCGCGCTCGTCGCCAGCGCCGATCGCATCGCCCGAGAGAACGCGGCCGACGTGTCCGCCGCGCGGGCGCGGGGAACGAAGGACGCCCTCGTCGACCGGCTCGTGCTCGACGCGCCGCGCGTCGCGGCCGTCGCCAAGAGCATCCGTGAGATCGCCGCGTCCGCCGATCCCGTGGGGCAGGTCATCGAAGATCGTTCGGTCCCGAACGGGCTCCGCGTTCGGCGCGTCCGCGTCCCGCTCGGCGTCATCGGCATGATCTACGAGGCGCGGCCGAACGTGACCGCGGAGGCCGCGGCGCTCTGCTTCAAGTCCGGCAACGCCGTGATCTTGCGCGGAGGGTCCGACGCGATTCGGACGAACGCCGCGGTCGCCGAAGTGTTTCGCGCCGCGCTCCCCGAGCGCCTCCGGGACGCCGTGCAGCTCGTCGCCGATCCGCCGAAGGCGGCCGGCGCACGTTCGGATGCGGCCGCCTCGCGCGAGAGCGTGCTCGAGATGGTCCGGGCCGAAGGCAGCATTGATCTCGTGATCCCGCGCGGCGGCGAGGCGCTCATTCGCTTCGTGACGGAGAACGCGCGCGTCCCCGTCGTGCAACACTACAAAGGCGTCTGCCACCTTTACGTCGACGCGGGCGCGAACCTCGAGGAGGCGACGCGCATCGCCGTGAACGCGAAGCTCTCGCGGCCGGGCGTGTGCAACGCGCTCGAGTGCCTGCTCGTCGACGAGTCCGACGCCGAGCGTCTGCTTCCGCCCATCGCCGCCGCGCTCGTCGCCGGCGGTTGCGAGCTTCGCGCCGACGAGAAGGCGCGCGCGCTCGTTCCCCAAGCCAAAGCCGCGACCGACGACGACTGGGGGCGCGAGTTTCTCGACCGAATCCTCGCGGTGCGCGTCGTCTCGGGCCTCGACGGCGCGCTCGATCACATCGCGCGCTACGGCTCCGGCCACACGGAGGCCATCTGCTCGCAGAACGAAGCACACGAGGCCCGCTTTCGGAGCGAGGTCGACGCCGCGTGCGTCGTGGTCAATGCCTCGACGCGTTTTCACGATGGGGGAGAGCTCGGTCTCGGCGCCGAAATCGGCATCGCGACGAGCCGGCTGCATTGGCGAGGCCCCATGGGCCTCGAGTCGCTGACGACCATGAAGTGGCTCGTCGACGGCCAAGGGCAGGTCCGCGGTTGACCCGGGCAGCGTTCCGGTGATTTCTTGAGCTTGGAGGTTTCCCGTTGGTCCGAATTCGAGCTTCTCATGAGCGTCCGGCTGGCCCGAAAAAAGGCGCGAAGCCTACAAAGCGTGCTGCGAAACCGGCGGCGAAACCCAAGAAGCGCCCGCTTCCTCCCGTGCGACCGCTCGCGGCCGAAGCGCCGGCGCCCGTACGCAAGGTGCGCCTCGAGCGCGTCCCGACGGAGAGCGTCGCGAGCGACGACGCGCGCAAGCTCGCGATCGACATCGCCGCCGCCGCGCTCGAGAAGAAGGCCGTCGGCCTCGAGGTCCTCGACGTCGCAGGTCGCACCGACTACGCGGACTTCCTCGTCTTGATGTCGGGCCGCAGCGACAGGCAGGTCGTCGCGCTCGCCGACGGCATCGAGGAAGCGATGCGCAAAAACGGCCGCCGCGCGCAGAACGTCGAAGGCAAACAGGGCGGGCGCTGGGTCCTCATCGACTTCGGCGACGTCGTCGTCCACGTCTTCCAGGAAGAGATCCGCTCGATGTACGATCTCGAGGGCCTCTGGGAAGACGCCCGCCGCGTCCCCGTCGCCACATAGTCGGGACCTCACCTCGGTCCGGGGAGTCGACGCTGGTTATTCAGGAGCAGCGTCGGCGCAGGTGTTGGTGCAGTCGACCGACTGCGCGCTGCCCGTGCTCGAACAAAACGTGTTCGGGCACGACTCGGGAAGGTCGAGCTCGACGCAAAGAAAGCATTTTCCCGCGCACGCGGGACCCGGCGCGGGACCTGGCAACGCCGGACAGCTCACGTCGGCGCCAGCGTCACTGCCCGTCGTGGTGCCACCACACGCTAGACACGCTGCGAGGACGGCGAACGCGTTCCTGACCACGACTTCAGTCTTTCTTCTCGTCGGTCTTCTTCTTGTTTCGCGCGATGACGAACGCGATCGCGACCGACAGGAAGTAGAGGACGACGAGCGCGCCGCTCACGGCGATCTGGCTCGTGATCTCGGGTCCGGGCGTCGCGATCGCGCCCACGACGAACGAGAGCAGGACCGCCCAGCGCCCGAACTTGAGCAGCTGCATCGGCGTGACGATACCGGCGAGCGACAAGAACGTGATGAAGAGCGGCAGCTCGAACACGACGCCGAACGCGAGGAGCATGCGCGTCGAGAAGTCGAGATAGAACTCGAGCGTCGGCCGCTGCGTGAGCACCGTGCCGCTGTCGGACACTTGGCCGAGCAGCGAGAAGAAGTAATTGAACGTGAACGGGAACGCGACGTAGTACGCGAACGCGACGCCCGACAAGAACAGCGTCGTCGAGAAGAGCACGAACGGAATGACGAGCCGCTTCTCGCGCGAGTAGAGCCCCGGGCTCACGAAGGCCCAGAGCTGATAGAAGATGATCGGCGCGGCCGCGATGATGCCCGCGACGAGCGAGAGCTGGAGGTATCCGATGAAGACGTCGCCGGGCGAGAGCGTCTGGAGCTCGGGCGAGCCGGGCATCTTCCGCGCGATCCACGCCTTCTCGTATGGGTGGATGAGCCACGCGAGGATCTGAACGCGATACGCCCACGCGACGCCCGTCGTGACGAGGACGCCGATCGACGCGCGAACGAGGCGCGAGCGGAGCTCGTTCAGGTGCTCCCAGATCGTCATCTTGACGTCGGCCTCGGGGACCGCGGGCGTCTCGGGCTTGTCGTCTTCAGGCTTCGGCGCGGGGCTCATTGTCCTCGGGCATCTTCGCGCTCGCGTCACCGAGCATGTAGAGCGGGTCGTCGGCGAGCGGGCTCTTGGGGAGCGTGTTGTCGTAGACGATCGCGGTGTCGGGCAGCGCGCCGTACGAGTCGGGCCCTTCGCGCGGGTTCTCGCGGTCGCGCTCGACGAACATGTCGGAGAAGATCGCGGGGCCGTGGTCCTGGTCGTAGGGCGATCGCGAGGCGGGGCCAGGCGACGACGAAGACGCGGCGGCGATCGCGCTCGCCGCGGGCTTGAGGTCGGCGGCCTTCATCACGCCGTCGAGCTCGCCGCGCGCGAGCTTGCGGATCTCGACGATGTCCTTGTCGAGCCCCTCGACGCGGAGCGCGTCGTCGATGCCGCTCTGCGCGCGGAGATCCGCGGCCATTCGCCGGAGCTTTCCCGACCATTGCCCGAGCTTGCGGAGCACCTTCGGCAGCTCCTTCGGACCCATGACCACGAGCGCGACGATCACCACGACCGCGAGCTCGCCGAAGCTCATTCCAAACACACGGACACCTTAGCACACGCAAAATGGTAGCTTCCACGCGTGCTGGCGCTGCAGGCCGAGACTCCGCGATCGCTCTCCGCGCGCGTGCCCGCGCTGGAAGAGGCCGAGGCGCGCCGCGTGGTCGCCGCCGTCCATCGCGACGAGACCATCCACGCGCCCATCCGCGGCGTGCGACGCGTCGCGCTCGAGGCGCTCCGCCCCGTGGCCGAGGTCCCCACGCTTCACCGCGTGACCGAGCAGAAGAGCCTCCTCGACCCGTTTCGCAAATTGCTGCTCGCGGGCCAAGACGGCCGCACGTTCGAGACCGTGCGCATTCCGCTCGAGAAGCGCGGGCGCTTCTCCGTATGCGTGAGCTCGCAGGTCGGGTGCGCGCTCGCGTGCGCGTTCTGCGCGACCGGTCGCCTCGGGCTCCTCCGCAACTTGGAGACGTGGGAGATCGTCGAGCAGGTGAGGGAAGTGCGCCGCACCCTGACCAAGGGCGAGCGCGTGCACGGCGTCGTCTTCCAGGGGATGGGCGAGCCGCTCGCGAACCTCGAGCGCGTGCTCGCGGCCATCGAGGTCATCACCGATCCGTGCGCGCAGCCCGTCGACGCGCGCGCGATCACCGTGTGCACGTCGGGGATCCCGAGCGGAATCCTCCGGCTCGCGCGCGAAGCTCCGCGCGTTCGCCTCGGCGTCTCGATCGGCTCCGCGATCGCGGGCGACCGCGCGTCGCTCATGCCGATCGACAAAGCGCACCCGCTCGACGAGGTCCTCGAAGCGGCCGTCGTCCACGCGCGCGCGAGCGGCTACGCGCCGATGTGGGCGCTGACGCTCCTCGAGGGTCGCAACGACTCCCCAGAGCACGCGCGCGCCCTGGCCGATCGCGCGAAACGCTTCGAAACGGCGGCCGGCGTTCGCCCTCGCATCAGCCTCATCCCGTACAACTCGATCTCGACGCACGATCCGTTCACCCGATCGAGCGCGCATGAAACGTTTCGCGAAGAGCTCGCGCGCGGAGGGTTCGCGTCGCATGCGCGTTACAGCGGCGGTTCGGACATCGCCGCCGCGTGCGGACAATTGCGCGCAGCTCGGGCGTGATACGCTCGGTTCATGCGGCTTTTCTTGGCGATTGCTTGCGCGTCGCTGCTCGCGTGCGGCGGCAAGCTCGCCGATGACACGACGAGCGACGCATCGACGACCGACGTCATCATCAAGAAGGACGCGAAGCCTCCGATCGACACAGGGCTTCCCGACGTCAAGCCGCCGCCTCCTCCGCTCGACGCGGGCTTGAACGTCTCCGGGCAGGGGCCGGGCTACGAGAGCGAGGACCAGATCGCCGTCGCGCCCGATGGCACGATCGCGATCCTCTGGTCGGCGTTCACGCAGACCGCGCCGTACGTCGCGATGCAGTATTCGTTCAGCACGGACGACGGAAAGACGTTCAGCGCGCCGAAGGACGTCATCACGCCGAACGGCCTCTTGCCCGGCGACCCCGCGATCACCGTCGACGCGCAAGGCAACTTCTGGGCGTCGTACCTCGGCATCAAATACGCGGGCCAGAGCGTCGACTACTCGCGCGTCTACGTCGCCGAGGCGCCGAAGGGCACGTTCGCGTTCAACATGCCCGTCGAGATCAGCCCACCGAACAACACGACGAGCCTCATCGATCACCCGAAGATCTTCGTCACGAAGGCGGGCTCGCTGCTCGTCGGCTGGGCGGATTTTCCGAACACGAACACGAATTTCAGCGGCGTCATCGCGCGGAGCACCGACGGCGCCAATTGGACGCGCACGACGGTCATCACGCAGCCCGAGGCGCTCTACGGGACGTTCTTCTGGTTCTGCCAGGGCGCGAGCGCGGTCTACACGACGTTCCTCGAGGCGACGAGCGCGAAGTCGTTCATCAGCGCGCGAGCGAGCACGGACGACGGCGTCACGTTCGGCGCCGGGTCGACGCAGGTCTCGCCCGACACCGATCAGGTCGCCGCGCTCGATCCGTTCTGCGCCGCGAGCGGGAGCGACGTTTGGGTGATGTTCGGCACGACCCAGTCGCCCTCGGTCGACGCGACGACCCTCGACGGCGCCGACCACCTCTGGATCATGCACTCCGGCGACGGCGCGTCGACGTTCGACACCGCGCGCGTCGACGCCCTCGACTCGAAGGCGAGCCAGCTCGCCACGATCCCGCTCATGGTGCGCGACTCGAAGGGCGTGCTCGACGTGGCGTACGTCGCGGGCGACTTCAGCGGCGATCCCAGCGGGTCGATCCGCATGACGCGCACGACGGGCCTCACGGCGGCGCCGAGCAAGGCGATCGACGGCCCGATGATCTTCGACCTGTCCCGCACCGACCAGAGCTGGGTCGGCGACTACTTCGGCGCGATCGACCACGCCGGCACCCTCTACGTGGCCTACCCCCGAAACGAGACGGGGCTCGATCACATCTATTTCGCGAAGGTAGCTCTGCCTTAGTGTAAGTTCGCGCGGTGCGGGTTGGGACGCGCGTCGCGATCGCGGTGATGGTGTGCGCTCCGCGCGCGCTGGCGTCGCCCGAGGATCTCTTCGGCTACGGCGCGCAGTCGTCCGCCATGGCGGGGACCGGGACCGCGACGAGCCGCGATTTCGAGGCGGCGTACACGAACCCCGCGCTCCTCTCGCGCATCGAGCACGCGAAGCTCACGCTGGGCTTCCTCGGCGCGACGTTCGACGAGGAGGCGCACGGCCAAGGCCTTCCGGGGCGCATCGAAGACGAGAGCGCGCACGGAATCGACATCGGCGCGGACCTGCCGATCCCGCTCGGCGGCGTCCTCGCGCACCGCGTGGCGGGGGCGCTCGCGTTCTACACGCCGAGCGACGTCGTCGTTCGCGGTCGCATCCTCTACCCGGAGATCCCGCAGTTTCCGCTGTTGTCCGATCGCGCGCAGTGCGTCGCGATCCGCATGGGCGTCGGCATCGACATCGGCCACGGCGTGCGCATCGGCGGAGGCTTCGCGGCGCTCGCAGAGATCGTCGGCACCGTGGTCGTCGCGACGGACGCGTCGGGCAAGGTCGGCACGGAGATCGACGATCAGCTCGTCGCGACGTACGCGCCGATCCTCGGCGCGTCGTGGGAGCACGAGGCCTTCGGGGGCAAGCTCCGCGCGGGCGCCGTATTTCGCGGGGCGCTCGCCGCGCGCTTCTCCGTGTCGATCGACGCGACGAAGCTCAGCTCGATCGCGATTCCCGTCTTCGACATCGCCGGGCTCGCGCAGTACGACCCACTCCAAGGTGGCCTCGAGGTCGCTTGGGAGAACGCGAGTTGGAAGCTCGCGCTCGGCGCGACGTGGAAGCACTGGAGCGACTACGCTGGCCCGCTCGAGCCGACGCTGCCGACGCTCGACGTGCCGAAGCCGGACTACTCGGACACGGTCGTCCCACGCGCGGGCGTCGAGCACACGATCGCGCTCACGCCGACGGCGAAGCTCCACGTACGCGGCGGCTATTTCTTCGAGCCGACGCCGGTCGGAGCCCACCTGCCGTCGTCGCAGAAATACGACATCCCGAGCCAGTCGCTCGTCAGCGTGCCGACGCGCTACTTCGACGCGGACCGCCACGTGTTCACCGCAGGGCTCGGGATCGCGCTCCGGCGGCCGCTGCCGATCGACATCGACACGTTCGCGCAGCTCCACGTGCTCTCGCCGCGAACGATGACGCTCGACGCGGGCGCGGCGGATGGCTCGACGTCGACCGCGGACGTCTCGGGGACGATCGTCGTCACGGGCGTGCAGATCGGGGTGGGCTTCTGATGCGCCGCGCGCTCGCGCTATCCGCCGCGCTGCTCGTCGCGCCCGCCGCGCGCGCGAACCCGCTCGACACGTTCGGGTTCGGCTCGCGGGGCACGGCGATGGGCGACGCGCAAGTCGCCGACGCCCAGGACTTCTCGGCGAACTACTACAACCCCGCCGGCCTCGCGGGCGCGCGCGACTTCGAGATCGCGATTGGCTACTTCCGCGCGACCCACGAGCTCCAGATGAACGGCAAGAACAACGGCGTCGACCCCGTCTCGGGTCTCGTCGGCGGTCTCGTCTTGCCCGGAAAGGTCTTCGGCATCCCCGTCGCGTTCGGGCTCGGGCTCCACGTGCCCGACGACCGCCTCTCGCGCGTGCGCGATCTGCCGCAGACCGAGCCGCGCTGGGAGCTCTACGACAACCGAAACCAGCGCGTTTACCTCGCGGCGAACATCGCGATCCAGCCCTGGAAATGGCTCGAAATCGGCGGCGGCCTCTCGTTCATGGCGTCGACGACGGGAACGCTCGACATCTCCGGCGAGGCGAACATCGCGAACGTGAACGCGTCGCAGGTTCGCCACGAGGTCGACGCGTCGCTCGGCGCGATCCGCTACCCGCAGATCGGCGCGCGCGTCGCGCTGAGCGATCGCGCGGCGCTCGCGGTCGCGTACCGCGGGCAGTTCTCGCTCGATCTCGCGCTCACCGCGCACCTCCTCGGCGAGATCGCGACCGGCTCGAACCCGGGCAACGGCCTCACGACGGCCTACTACGCGCTCAAGTCCGCGAGCATCGACGCGTACCTCCCGCAGCAGGTCGTCTTCGGCGGAAGCTTCCTGCCGCTCGATCGCCTCAAGGTGAACGTCGACTTCACGTGGATCAACTGGAGCGCGTACGTGACGCCCGTCGCGGACCTCGACGTCACGCTCGACATCCCGCCGCCCACGGGCGGGTGGCCTCCGGGCATCCGCCCGCCGACCGTGCCGGTGAAGTCGCCGATCGTCCCGCTCGTGATGAGCGATCGCATCGTCCCACACGTGGGCGTCGAGTGGCGCGCGTTCGATCGCGGCCGCTGGACGGGCTTTCTCCGCGCGGGCTATTCGTTCCAGAAGTCGCCCGTCGGGACGCAGAACGGCGTGACGAACTACGTCGATCGCGATCGCCACACGATGGCGGTCGGCGCCGGAGTCCTCGTCGACAAGCCGTTCGTGATCTTGCCCGGAGATCTCCGCTTCGACGTCCACGCGCAGTTCGACGTGCTCCCGACCTCGCTCACGACGAAGGACAACCCCGCCGATCCCATCGGCGACTACACCGCGGGCGGGTTCATCTGGAACCTCGGCGCTACGCTGATCGCGGGGTTTCGATGACGAAGACCGCGGAGCTCATCGCGCTGCTCTTGCTCGCGAGCTGCGCGACGCTCGCGGAGACCGCGGGCGGCGATCAGAACCTTCCGTCCGCGGGCGGAGGTCCGTTTCGAAAGCTCCAGGGCGCCGAGGTGCACGGGACCGCGCCGTACTTGCTCGACGACGCGACCGCGAGCTACCGCCAGCCGACCGTGCTCCCGCTCGCCGGCACCGAGCTCGCGCTCTACTTCGTGATGCACGACAAAACCGGCGGCCACGACGTCATCGCGCGCTCGCACGCGGTCGACGGGCGCTCGTTCTACGGCGCCACGCAAGACATCGGTCACTCCCCGAAGCTCGTGCTCGCCGCGGATCAATCGTGGGAGGCGCAGGATCTCTCGCACCCGAGCGCCGTGTCCACTGGGGGCGGCGTGTGGCTGTACTATACAAGTAACGGCAGCGTCGGCCTCGCGCGCTCGAGCGACGGCCTCGCCTTCACGAAGGCGAGCGGCCCGGTCCTCGGCGGCGGGATCGACTCCGCGAGCGTCGCCCAGCTCCCGGACGGGACGTTCCGCATGATGTTCGCGCAGAACGGCTCGATCTACGAGGCGTCGAGCGCAGACGGCGCGACGTGGAAGCGCGAGGGCATAGGCCCCGTGCTCGCGCCCGCGCCGCCGTTCGACACGCTCGCCGTGGTCGACCCATGCCTCGTGCCGCGCATCACCGCAGCGGGGCGCTTGCATATCCGTGTACTCTACACGGGGCTCGCGCCCGACGGAGACGCGTCCGTTCCGGCGTCGACGATCGGGTTCGCTGCGCGCTACGGCGAAGACTCTGCGCCGCTCGCGCGCTCGAGCACGGCCGCGTACGCGATCGGCAAGCACGAGCGCTCGCCGTCGCTGTTCGAGTGGGAGGGCGGCAGCTTCCTCTACGTCGACCAGGACCAGAGCACGCTCAGCGCGAGCGGCTACCGCGCGATCGCAGCTGGCGTCTCGCCGCCGCAAATCACGCTGCCTCTGCCGAGCTCGTACCCGGATTCGCCTTAACGCCACGCGACCGTGCGCCGCGTAGCGCGCGTGGCACGAGCGTTGCGATGCGGAAGGGCGTGCAGTCGAAGCGTTGCACCATGCTCGTGGCGGTCGCGTCGGCGTTCGTCATCCTCGCGGGTCTGAAGCTCGCGCGCGACCTGCTCGTGCCGGTGCTGCTCGGGATGATGGTCGCCGCGACCTCTTCACCCGTCGTCACGTATTTGCTGCGAAAACGGCTGCCGCCGATCGTCGTCGCGGTGATCGCGCTCGCGCTCGACGTGATCGCACTCGGCGTCCTCGGCGTCCTCTTCGTGACGGCCGCAAGCGATCTGACCGAATTTCTGCCACGCCACACGGAGTGGTTCGTCGGCGCGGACGCCTCGATCGCACAATGGCTCGCACATCACGGCATCCACGACGCGGTGCATCCGCTCGCGCCGATGGTCCAGATCGAGCGCATCGACCGAACCGTCGCGGGCGCCGTGGGAACGTTCGCGGACGTCGCGACGATCGTCGTCGTCGTGCTCCTCGTCGCGTTCTTCACGCTCTGCGAGGTGACGCTCCTCGGCGACAAGCTCCGCGCGTTCGTCCCGAACGCCGAGCGACACCTCGAGCGCCTCGATCGCGTCATCCGCGACGTGCAGCGCTACCTCGTCGTGAAGGTCCTCGTGAGCCTGGTCGCCGCGGTGCTCGCGTACGTCGTCTTGCGGATCCTCCACGTCGAGCTCGCGCTCTTGCTCGCGGTCATTCTCTTTTTGCTCCACTTCGTGCCCGCGGTGGGCGTGCCGATCGCGATGGTGCCCGCGGTCTCGGTCGCGCTCCTGTCGCGCGGCGTCGGGCACGCGATCGCCGTCGCGATCAGCTACGAGGTGATCGCGGTTCTCTGCGGCAACGTCCTCGAGCCGCGCTTGCTCGGGCGCACCATCGGCCTCTCGCCGCTCGCGGTGCTCCTCTCGATGCTCTTCTGGGGCTGGATGTGGGGTCCGCTCGGCGCGATCCTCGCGGTCCCCATCACGACGGTCGTGAAGATCATCCTCGAGAACGCCGTCGGCCTCGAGCGCTGGGCGCGCATGCTCGAGACGTCGCCCGACATCCCGCGAAAGCACCCGTTCTTGGAGGCGCCGAAGTACGTCATCGGCGGTCACGCCTCGAAGCGGACGTGATCAGCTCCCTATCCAGACTCCTTGGCGGTTGAGGACCGCGACCTCCCAGCGGAGCCTCGCTTCCTTCACATCGAGCGAGCGGCCTCGCTCGCCGCGCCTGCGGCGGTTCTTGATGAACGCGATCTCGACGAGCGCGAGCTGCTTCTTCCGGCGACGGCGCGAGTAGCCCCAGCCCTGGGAAAATAGGGATGCAAAATTCTTCCACCCGATCGAGAAATACGTCGTCACGAGCGTGAGCTCCTGCGGGTGGAGGAGCGCGCCGACCTCGGGCAAGAGCTCGCGTATCACGATCGCGCGATCGCGCACGACGAGCGTCGCGAGGAGCACGAAGAAGAGGAAGTCGATGAGCCACGAGATGAGGATCATCAAGACCGTGCCCTCGGCGTGGAAGAACGTGGGTAGCGCGTTGTGCATCGCGTGCATCGCGACCGCGCAGCCGTAACCGAAGAACGGCATGATGAGCTTCACGAACCAGCTCCGCGCCTCGACGGCGATCCCGAACCCGAGGCCCGTGCACGCCGTGAACGTGCAGTGCGAGAGGCCGAGCAGAACCGTGCGCAAGAAGAGGAGACCCGCGAAGCTCGCCGCGCCGCCCTCGGCGTACGCGCTCGCGACGTAGAGCGTGTCCTCGGTCAGCGTGAAGCCGAGGCCGACCATTCCGCCGTAGATCGCGCCGTCGAGCGGGCCGTCGAGCTCCTTCACGCCCATCGCGCTGATCGCCGCGATGATCGCGACGCCGAGGCCCTTGAAGCCCTCCTCGAAGATGGGCGCGAGCACCGTCGCGCCGAAGGCCTGGATGCCTTCGTCGGTCGCGGGGGCTCCGGTCGCCGCGACCGCGACGCCCTCGCCGACGGCGCTCGAGAGGCCGCCGCCGAGCGTCGCGAAGAGCGCGCCCCAGAGGAACGCGCAGATGAGCAGCCACCACGGCTCCGGCTCGAAGCGGTCGATCCACCGGATGATGAGCGCGTAGGTGATGACGAACGGCGAGACGAAGACGACGCCGAGCATCAAGCCGACGAGAAAGTCCATCGGCTCCTACGGTATCAGGTTCAGTGGATCGCGGTGACCGCCAGCTTGCTGAAGTCCGTCACGCGGACCGACGTGAAATGCGCGGGCTCGGGCGCGAGGATGTAGCCGCCGGGGAGGTGGTCGTACGGGTAGTAGTAGCCCGTGACCGTGCGCGTCGTGCCGCTGTCGTCGTAGGTGACCGTGTGCGGCGTGCCGCTGACGGGACCATAAACCGGGAAAGCGTCACCGACCTGGAGCGAGTTGTCGCCGTTGACGATGATCATGCGGTACGTCACCGGCGTCTTCGGGATGAACATGTCGTTGCCGTTGTCGGCGGCGACCCAGCTGAAGAGCGCCGAGTACGTGTAGTCGCTGACCCAGTCGTAGGCGCAGTACCCCATGATGTCGAAGTACTGCGACGGATCGATCGGCGACGAGTTGATGATGTTGTAGCCCCAAACGCCGATCGCGCCGTTCGAGTACGGGTAGCTCGGGTCGATGCCGCTCGGCTGCGCGCAGCCCTGCGTGTTGTAGTTCGTCGGCGCGTGCGAGCGTCCGTGTCCGTGGCCGACCTCGTGCGCCATCGTTTGGCCCGTGGCCATTTGATCGTTGGCGTTGCCGCCGTACGCGAGGCCGATGCTGGCCTTCTGGCTGTAGTTCGACGGCGAGCTCGGGATGCTCGAGAGCCCCGCGACGCAGCCGCCGCTGCAGAACGTGGCGAAGCTCGAGGTCGGCGCGAACGCGCCGTAGTAGTAGACGTCGGGCGTCGGATCCGCGGCGCGCTTCTGGATCATGTAGTTGAGGAGCGAGTTCCAGCCGATGCTCCCGTCCGCGCTCGGGATCGAGCCGGAGTAGTTGATCGTCGACTGCACCGTGAGCTGCACGTCGGACGCGGGGTAGATGCCCATCACGACGTCTTTGTACGCCCCGATGTCGATCGAGCCCGTCGCGGCCGTGCCGCCGCCGCTCGTGAAGTGGATCGGGAATACGTAGATCTTCACCGTGCCCGAGAGCTTCGCGCCGAGCGCCGTGGGCGTGCCGCTGTTCGGGAACTGCGCGGTCGTGTCGCCCGCGCCGGTGCCCGTCGGATCCTTGAGCTGGACGAGGAACGTCGTGTCGGTGCCGATGCTCGCCGCATCGACGTTGAAGTTGAACGTGCTCGTGAACGTCGCGTCCGTCGACGCGGCCTTCGGCGTGAGCGTCGCCGTGAACGTGTGATCTTGACCGGCGGTGTGGAGCGTGAGCACACCCGTGATCGCGTGCGGAGAGAAGCTCCCGCTCGGCGTCACGAAGACGCGCACGAGGCCCTTGCGACCGGCGACGACCGGCGCGTTCTTGTTGGCCATGCCGCCGTTCTTCACGACCGTGACCTCGGTGCCTTGGAGGACCGTGAGGCCCGTCACCGCGAGGCCGGTCGCGAGCGGCGCGTTCGTGGGCGGCGGCTTGTTGCCGTCGGTGCCGGTCGTCGCGTCGTCGACGATGGGGTTACCGGCGTCGTCGGTCGGCGTCCCCGTGTCGGCGGTGGTGTCGTCGCCGAAGTTCGAGTTGCCCGAGCAAGCCAAGATCGACGCGAGCGGGAGAAGACCAAGGGCGAAGAGCTTGTGCATCGACGGACATTTTACGCCCCGGAAAATCGACGCGGCGAACAACAAGACGAGAAAACGCACGCCTGCCGCTGGCACCGCAAAGATGCGATCCGGGGGCAACGAATTTTCAGTCGCTCGGCCAAATTCCGCCGAAAACGCGTGCAGAATACAACTAAGTCATCGGCAGCGTGTCGTGGAACTTCGTGAGGTCCATCGTGCGCGAGCCGTCCTCGTTCTCCGCGAGCACGTCGACGAAGCGCCGATCGAAGACGATCTGGTCGTGATCCCACGAGTGCCGCGCGTGGACGGTCTGCGCGAGCGTCTCGTCGAGGCCGACGAGCGTGACGACGAGGCCGAAGCTCTCCTTCGCGAGCGCCTCGGCGTCCATGCCGAAGAGCGGGCTCGCCTCGTCGATCGTGTGGAACACGGTCCACGTGATCGCGAACATCGCCGAGTCGCTCCGGTGGAGCTTCAGATCGATGAGGCGCCTCAGCACGTGGCCCTCGGCGGTCTTCACGAAGCGAAGCGCCGAGAGCTTCACCGAGGCTTGGACGATGCGGTTCGCGCGCTCGTTGGCGAGGCGGAACATGAGCGTAGGCTTGCCCTCGAACGGCGCGACGACGCAGACGCGCGAGAAGAGGACGCGCGACGTGGGCCGCGAGAACTTCGCGAAGAGGATGCCCGTGGTCACCGCGGTGACGATGACGCCCGTGAACGCCTCGAGCGTGACGACGACGTGCGCGGCGCGCGTGACGGGGACCATCTTGCCGTAGCCGATCGTCGCGAGCGTCTGCACGCTGAAGAAGAAGCAGTCTTCGAAGTTGCCCGCGCGCACGCCCTCGATGCCGTCGCCGAGGAGCACGTAGACGCTCGCGTAGAGCACGTTCACGAAGACGAGCGCGGCGAGGATGATGCCGAACGTGGTCGGCCAATTCGCGCGCATCAGCGTGTGATAAAAGTCGGTGAGCGGGTGGAGCTTGCCGCCGATGCGATGGACCACCTGGCCGCGCTCGATGCGCGACTTGCTCTGCGCGTTCAATTCGCGCCCCAGGCGCTCTCGATCGTGATCGACCGCGCCCCCGCGTCGGCGGACGCCGGCGTGAACGCGGCCATCCGGATCGGCGCGAGCAGGCACAGCATCCCGATCGCGGTCGCTTCTTGCGGGCTGATCGTCACCTCGGGCGCGCCGGGGATGCCGCCCGAATCGACGGGCACGGTGATCCGCGCGGCGCCGGGCGCGAGGTTCGCGCTCCGCTTGAAGCAGCTCTCCGCCGAGTCCGCGAGGGCGTCCACGACGCGGTGCGAGTCCTCGTCGGACACGTTGGTCGCGTCGGCGAGCCCGATGGCGACGAGCGGCCGCTTGGCGGCGTAGGCATACGCGCCGCCGTGCTGCTGCACCGCGGCGTCCGGGTGCGACGTGTGCCCGCCGGTCTCGACGACGTCCGTCGGTCCCGGCGCGCACGCCGCGACGAGCAGCGCGAGAGACGCGAGGACCGTCGCTCGCTTCTTCAAGCGAGGAGGTTACGGGCGATGACGAGGCGCTGCACTTGCGCCGTGCCCTCGTAGATTTGGAGGATCTTCGCGTCGCGCATGAGCTTCTCGACGGGGTAGTCCTTCACGTAGCCGTTGCCGCCGAAGACCTGGACCGCGTCGATCGCAGCTCTGCATCGCGGCGTCCGCGCCGAAGGCCTTCGCGTAGCTCGACGAGATCGGGTTGCGGATGCCCTGGTCGAGGCTCCACGCCGCCTTCTTCACGAGGAGGCAGCGTCGCCTCGTAGCGGATCGCCATCTCGGCGAGCATCGCCTGAACGAGCTGGTGCTGCGCGATCGGGACGCCGAACGTCTTGCGCTCCTTGGCGTAGGCGACGCTCTCGTCGATGCACCTGCGCATGATGCCGCACGCGATCGCGCCGATGTCGGGGCGCGTCTGGTTGAACGTCTCCATCGCGAGCTTGAAGCCCTGGCCCGGAGGCGCGAGCACCTGCGCCGCGGGGACGCGCACGTCCTCGAGGATCACGGTGTTCGTGTCGCTCGCGCGCTGGCCGAGCTTGTCCTCGTGCTCGCCGACGCTCACGCCCTTTGTGATCGCGCTCGACGATGAACGCGCCGATGCCCTTGTGCTTCAGCTCGGGGTTCTCGGTCGCGAAGATGACGTAGAACGACGCGAACGACGCGTTGGTGATCCAGCATTTGGTGCCGTTCAGCACCCAGTCGTTGCCCTCTTTGCGCGCGCGGCACTGCATGCCGGCGACGTCGCTGCCCGCGGCGGGCTCGGTCGTCGCGTAGCGACGCGAAGATCGGCTCCTTCGCGAGCCAGCCGAGGTACTTCTTCTTCTGCTCGGGCGTGCCGCCGAGCTTGATGGGCGTCACCGCGAGGTTGTTCGCGCTCATCGACGTGCAGATGCCCGAGCAGCCGTACGCGAGCTCCTCGGTGATGAACGTCATGTCGAGGTCGGACAGCCCCGGGCCGCCGAACTCCGTCGGGATGCACGGATTGACGATGCCGAGCTCGTGCGCCGCGACGAACACGTCCTTCGGGAACACCGATTTTTGGTCGCACTCGGCGGCGATCGGAATGATGCGCTCTTTGGCGAAGCGACGCGCGGCGTCTTGCAGCGCTTTCTGTTCTTCCGTGGGCTCGAAGCCGTACATGATGACCTCCTCCGTCGAAACCTCGTACCTCCGCTTCGCTGCGGCGTGCGAGGTTTCATTACTCCTTGATGCGGCGGCGGCGCGTTTCGAGGCGATTGCGCTCCGCGCGGACGCCGAGAATGTAGCCGAACACGATGCCGATGAGCAGGACTCCCGGAATGAAGATGACGTGTTCGACGGGCATCTTCAATCCCTCTCGCGCTTCGGGAGGTCCTTCACGACGGTCTTCGCCATGCGGTCGTTGTCGTCGTCGTCGTTCGAACCGGCCTTCTTGTCGATCGCGCGCTCGAGCGCGTCGATGCGGCGCGAGATGTTGCGCTGACGCGACCACAGGATGAGGACGTAGGCCATCACGACGACCCAAATGAACGCGTACGCGGTGACGAGCAGGCGTTCGCCGCTGTGCGCCTCGGGGATGGGGGAGCCTTGCTGCGCCTCGAAGGCTTGCGCGCGGTCATCGGGCGAAGACGACGCGGGTTTGGCTTGGGTGTCTTGGTGGACGATCATGAGGCCTCTTCGTCGAGCAGCCCGAGGTCGAGCGCGTCGAGCTCGGCGCGCTCGAGGCGGCTCGCGAGAACTTGTTGCCGTGTGCGCGCCCAGAGGAGCGCCACGACGAAGCAGGTGAACGCGAGAAACGACGAGCGTGAGCGCGAGCTTCATGTCGGGGTGCTGCAGGCCCCCGCCTTTTCCGGTGATCACGGCCGGGTGCTGGCCGCCCCACTTCTGGACGCTGAAGTGGATGATCGGGAGGTTCGCCGCGCCGAGGATGCCGAGCGCGGCGGCGAACTTGCGCTCGCCCTCGCCGTCACCCGCGAAGCCGCGAAGGACGAGGTACGCGACGTACACGAGCACCGAGAGGAGCGCGGTCGTGAGGCGCGGGTCCCACGTCCAGTAGAAGCCCCACGCCTTCGCGGCCCAGAGCGGACCGGTGACGAGGACCATCAAGCCGAACGCGACCGCGATCTCCGCGCCCGCGCGGCCGAGGCCGTCCCAAAAATCCGTGGGGCGAAGGAGGTAACCGACGGAGCCGATGAAGCACGCCGTCGCGCCGAGGTACATGCTGTAGGCCGCGGGCACGTGGAAGTAGAAGATCTTCTGCACGATGCCCATGCGCACCTCGATGGGCGCGCGCAGGAAGACGACGTGGATCGTCGCGACGTAGAGCACCGTCGCTGCGAGCAAGAGGACGCCGAAGGCGAGATCACTGGCACGGCCGCGCATGCGCGCGCCAACGTAGCACACGTGGTGTGCGCGCGTTCACGCGAGGAATGCGCCCAGCGCGCGGAAGCGCTTGTAGCGATCCTCGGCGAGCTCGTCCGGCGTCATCCGCAAGAGCTCGCGGAGCGAGTTGTGGATCGCGGCGCCGACGAGCCGCGCCGCCTCGTCCGGGTCTTGGTGGGCGCCGCCCGCGGGCTCGTCGATGACACGATCGACGATCTTGAGGCGCAAGAGATCGGGCGCGGTCATCTTCATCGCCTCGGCCGCGGTCTCCGCCTTCGAGCCGTCCTTCCACAAAATCGAAGCGCAGCCTTCGGGGCTGATGACGCTGTAGGTTCCGTACTCCATCACGAGCACGCGGTTGGCGACGCCGAGGGCTAGCGCTCCGCCGCTGCCGCCTTCGCCGATGATCGTCGCGATGATGGGCACGCGCGCGCGGGCGAACGCGGCGATGCACGCGCCGATGGCCTCGCTCTGCCCGCGCTCTTCGGCGCCGATGCCGGGGTACGCGCCGGGCGTGTCGATGAACGAGAGCACGGGCAAGCCGAAGCGCTCCGCTGTCTCGACCATGCGCAGCACCTTGCGGTTGCCCTCGGGGTGCGCCTGGCCGAAATTGCGCGTGACCTTCTCTTTCGTCGAGCGACCCTTCTGGTGGCCCACGACGATCACGCTGCGTCCGCGGAAGCGACCCATCCCCGCGACCACGGCCGCGTCGTCGCCGAAGCGGCGATCTCCGTGGAGCTCGATGAAGTCCGTGACGAGCCGCTCGATGTAGTCGAGCGAGTAGGGCCTGTTCGGGTGGCGCGAGAGTTGGACCTTCTGCCACGGCGAGAGGCTCGTGAAGAGCTCCTTGGCGACGCGCGTCGTCTTCTCTTCGAGGCGGCGCAGCTCGCCCTTCAGCGACTCGTCTTCTTCCGCGAGATCGCGGAGCTCGCGCACGCGCGAGAGCAGGTCGACCACGGGTTTTTCGAACGGGAGGACGAACGCAGCCACGGCGAGAGCGTTCTACCAGAAATCAGGGCCAGTAGCGCGCCACGGCCATGTGGCTGGCGCCTGCGGTCGTGATCGACTGGAGCACGACGACCTTGGCGGAGTCGTCGACCGCGAGCGCCGCGACGTCGCACGCGTCACCCGCGGACCACGTGAGCGACCCAGCGCTCGCGAACGCCGTGTCGAGCGCGAGCGCCGCGGTGTAGCGCACGAGGAGGCACGCGTGCGGCGAGCCGGTGAAGCCGCCGACGTAGATCGCACCGCTTGCGGGATCGCGCGCGATCGCGGTCGCGGTCGAGCCCCCGGGCAGACCCGCAAATGATTGCGCGGGGAACGCGCCCGTGGAGGTCATTCGGACGAGGCCCGTGGGTTGCGCGACGAGCAGCGTGCCGAGCGGCTCGAGGAGCGCGGCGATCGCCGGGCCGCCAGTCGACGAAGTCGTTCCGCCGTCGCCGAAAGACGTGTCGAGCGAGCCGTCGGTGCCGAAGTGCGCCGCGACGAGGAGCGAGCTCTGCGTGACGCCGAACGCGAAGAGGCTCCCATCGGACGCGACGAGCAGTGAGCGCGCGCCCGCGCTCGGATCGAGGGGCAAGTGTACGAGGCCGCCCTCGCCGAACGTGGGATTGAGGTGCGACGTGTTCGGAGACGCCTCGACGACGGCGTCGCTCGGAGCGTCGCTCGCAGCATCGGTCGTCGCGTCGGTCGCCGAGTCCGAGCCCGCGTCGGGGACGGGTAGGGGCACCTGCGTGTAGCGCGCGAGCGCGAGCACGCTCGCGTCGTTCTCGGAGCCTGCGGCGACGAGCCGTCCTCCGGGCTCGACCCCGCCCGCGTACGCGAGGTCGTCGCCGGCCGAGATTGAAGTCGTCACCGCGTACGTCGGATCGAGCCCGCCGCCCGCGAAAATGCGCACCGCGAAGAAGCTCGCCTTCGTGTCGCGCACGTCGCCCACCGCGAAGATTCGCCCGTCGGGGAGCATCGCGAGCGATCCGAGCTCACCGGGCGCGGACGTCTCCGCGAACGAAGAGTCGATCGCGCCCGACGTCGTCAGCCGCAAGATCCTCATCGAAGGCGCGGTCTCGACGTGCGTCGCGCCGACGACGATGCCGTTCTGGAGCGAGACGAGCGCGCGCGCGAAATCTTGTCCGGCGCTCGGCGCGAGATCGGCGAGGCCGCCCGCTCCGAACGACGTATCGAGCGCGCCCGACGCGCCCGCGACGTGCACCACGAGCGTCGCCTTCGCGAGCGCCGAAGGGCTCGCCGCGTCGATGACGACCGCCGTGTCGCCCTGAACGAACGACGAAGGCACGTGCACGACGAGCGTGCCAAGCGACTGACCCGCAGCGATCGAGAGCCCGTCCGCGACGAGGCCCGCGTCCGACTCGATCGTCACCGCGACGTCACCGTCGCCTCCGGGGCCGCGCGCGAGCGCGATCGCAATCGGCTTCGCGTCGCCCGAGTGCGCCCAGATTTCCTGCGGCGTGAGCGCGACCGCGAGCGGCGTGGGCGTCACGTCGACGCAAGCGTCGCACTGCGAGGTGTCATCCCCGCTGCACCGCGCGAGCGACGCCACGCACGCGCACGCCATCAATGGCGCGAAGACGCGCCATGAATGGCGCATCAGCGCACCGTCGCGCTGGGCTTCTCGCGCTTGACGTTGTAGATGCGGAGCGGCTTCTCTTTGCCCTTCAAATTCGCGGGCGGGAGCTCCTCGACCTCGAAGCGGTTGCCGAGCTTCGCGAGCGTCCCCTCGCTGACGATGATCTGCCCCGCGAGCGCGATGCCGCACAGACGCGCGCTCGTGTTCGCCGTGTCGCCGATGACCGTGTACGAGAGCGCTTTGCTCGACCCGACGTAGCCCGCGACGAGCGGACCGGTGTGGATGCCGATGCCGATCGCGAGCGGCATCTGGTTGCGCTCGACGCGCAGGCGATTGAACTGACCGAGGCGCTCCATCTGCTCGAGCGAGCTCTGCACGCAGCGGATCGCGTCGTCGGGGTTGTGCGCGGGCGCGCCCCAGAGCGCCATGATGCCGTCGCCCATGAACTTGTCGAGCGTGCCTTCGTATTTGAAGATCGTCTCGACCATCATCTCGAAATACTCGTTGAGCATGTCGATCATGGTCTCGGGCGTCGCGCCCTCGCTCATGCGCGTGAAGCCGCGGATGTCCGAGTTGAAGACGGTGCACTCGTCGACGAGCGCGCCGCCGAGCTTCACCTCGAGCTTGCCGCTGATGACCTGCTCGGCGACGTTCGGCGAGAGGAGCCGCGAGAAGCGCTCGCGCGTGACGATCTCCTGCTCGACCTTGCGCTGGAGGAAGTTGTTCTCGATGAACATCGCGGCCTGATTGCCGACGGCAGTGATCATCTCGAGGTCTTTTTGCTGGAACTGCGCGAGCGACTCGGAGTCGAGCCACAGCGCGCCGAGCACGTCGCCCTCGTGGAGCAGCGGCACGACGATCGCGCTCGAGATCCGGTTCAGGATCATCGATTTGCCCTTCGACGCGGCGAAATCCATCGACGCGTCGTGGGTGAGGACGGCGGCCTTCTCTTTGATGATGTGGTTGAGGATCGTCGACGAGACCTGGATCGGCGCGTCGGTCCCGTCGCGGCGGCGCGCGGCGCGCGGCTGCAATTGGCCTTCTGCGTCCTTCAACAAGATGACGCCGCGGTCCGCCTTCACGAATCGGAAGAGCGCCTGGAGGATTTTTTCGAGCAGCTTGTCGAAGTCGCGCTCGAGGCCGATGTCGCGCGTGAGCTCCCACGTGATGCGGAGGCGCTCGTAGTCGAGCCGGAGCTGCTGCGGGTCGGCGGCGATTTGATCGAACGCGAGGAAGCCCTTGGTCTGCGCGGCGATCTGCGTGCCGATCGCGCGCGCGGAGTCGAGCATGTCGACGCGCGTTCCGCTGAAGCTCGGCGGACGCGGCGGCCGCGCGTAGCTCGCGGTGCCGAAATTCGAGTTCGGCGCGCCGCCCATCGGCGGCGTCACCGGAGCCGGACCCGAGATCGGGATCGGCCCGCGCGCTTGCATCGCGGGGTTGATGAGCGGCTGCTGCGGTTGCTGCTGCTGCTGCTGCGCGTAAATGCCAGGGCCCGGCGGGTAGCGCTGCGGCTGCTGCTGCATGGGCACGCCGACGCCCATCTGCGGCTGCTGCGGCTGCATCATCGAGCCGGGCGGAGCGCCTTGCTGCTGCGGCCACGCGGGGACCTGCTGCTGCGGGCTCATCGCCGGCGCGGGCGCCGCGCCTTGAACGATCGCGGGCGGCGGAAGCCCGGCGGCGACCGCCATCGGGAGCGGCGGGACGGGCGGCAGCGGCTGCGTCCCGTCGTCGTAGCGCGCGCGCGTCGAGCCGAGCGTGATCTCGTCACCGTGGCGAAGGAGCTGCTCGCCGCGAACGCGCTCGCCGTTGATGTACGTGCCGTTCAGGCTGCCGAGATCGCGCAGGATGAACATCCCGTCCCGCTGCTCGACGATGCAGTGCTCTTTCGAGACGATCTTGTCGAGAAGCTGGATCGAGTTGTTCGGGTGGCGCCCGAGGCTGTTGATAGGACGGAGCTCGATGGCTTGTTGGCCCTCGGCCGTCAGGAGAATCAGGCGCGCCATTGTCGTTGCGGACCGGTGCTCACTCTACGAGGGTTTCACGTTGGGGAGAAGCCCGACGTCACGGTGCCGCCAGAGAGGGCTGGGCCATGCCGTCGATGCCATCGTTCGTACCAGGTTTTCCGCCGACTCCTTTGGCTCCGGCCTTACCAACGGTCGTGCCGGTGGTAGTCGTCGGGTCGAGTGTGGGCTGGGAGCCTTTGTAGAGGACGCCCACGGAGATGCCTCCCGCGCCGCCCGCGCTAGCGCCGCCAGTGCCACCTGTCCCTCCAGTTCCGCCGACACAACCGGGATTCGACTGAAGCCCAGAATAGCCTCCCTGCTGTCCACCTTGCCCGATGCTGCCCTTACCGCCGTCTCCGGCATTCCCCGCATGCAACTCGCTTGCGTTTACGCTGACCGAACTCGAAACGACCGCAAGAGCGATGCTTGCACCACCACCCGTTCCACCGAGCCCACCCGCTCCTCCACACCCGCCGCAGCCACCACCAGCGCCGCCACCCGCGTTGTTTGCCGCCGCGCCCCCACCGCCACCACCACCTTGCCCAACACCGCCATTTTGTCCGGGCGCACCTTTCGTTGGCGCCCAGCCCGTGTCGGTGAGTGCGCCGAGCGTCGTCGGTGAGATCGCGTCGCTGGCCGCCGAAGCTGAAGCGCCGTGATTCCCGTTGGTGCAGCTGTTTCCACCGGAACCGGGAGCACCGTCATTTGGTGCTGTCCCACCCAGGTTGGGAAGACCACCGGAT
Organism: uncultured delta proteobacterium; assembly: GCA_963839305.1. GTDB lineage: Bacteria > Myxococcota_A > Polyangia > Polyangiales > Polyangiaceae > DASXHD01. The sequence goes on along the minus strand of CAWIUL010000010.1, from coordinate 1,298,583 downwards.
CCGCCGCTACCGGTTCCGCCATTACCACCACCACCACCGGCGCTCGCGGTTGCATCGCTGCACAATCCTGTGCATGTCTGCGGTGCGCCGCCGCTGACACCCGACGCGTTGTGGCCTGCGATGCTTGCGTCACTCTGCGACAATGTCGCGCTGTAGTTCGAGCCGGGTGTTCCATCCAAGCCAAGCGCGCCCACACCAGCGGTGAGGTTCACGCGCGTGAAGGTAATCGCGCCGGACGCGTTCGCCACGAGCGCTGCAATGCTGGATGTGCTTTGCGCGGAGCCGTCAGCCGCCTTCACGAGCACGTCCTCGATCGCGAACGGCTTCGTCGTCCCGCTGATCTTCAGGGCGATGTTACTTTTACCGATTGTTGGTTTGTTACCTGTGTAACTCCAATCTGAGCACTTGAAGCCGCCGTAGATCGAGATCCCATCGATCGGGGCTGCGATGGCGATGTCCTCGGCGTAAGTGCCTTCGCACACGTACACGCGCGACAGCGTTCCCGTGGACGAGAGCGCTTTCCCAATCGTTTGGAAAGGGGCTGCTTTCGTTCCGGGGTTCGTGTCCTTCCCGAGAATGGAATCCACGAACACGCCCACGCGGTCGTCCAAACAGCCCGGCGCGTCCTTCGGGTCCTTCGTGGTGTCGCAGCTGAGCGGGCCGGGGCCGTCGGAGGCGTCCGACGGGCACGTCGAGGTTTGCGTGCAGTCTTGCGTGCCGTTCGAGCAGCGGGGCGCGAACGTCACGACGACCAGCGAACCGAAGAGGACGAACAGCGAAGGTTTACGCAGCATGGGATTCACCTCTTATCAAAAGCGAAACAAGAAGCCGTCGCGCGTCGCGGTGACGAGCGGATGAACGTTGGGCCAAGCGACGAGGACGACGATGTCCGCGGCGATGGCGAGCGCGCCGAGCACGAAGAAGGTCGCAGAGAGCGCGCCGAACGTCGACTGATCGGAGCGCTTGCCCGCGAGCTCGATGCACTGCGCGCTCGACGCGTTGGGGCCGGTCGGGTTGCAGTAAGAGCTGCCGAGCTGCGTCGCGAGCTTGTCCGCGTCGCGCGCGGCGCTGAGCGACACCGCGAGGAACGACGGCGCCGCGATGAACGAGCCGACCGCGACGACGCCGAGGCCGATCGCCGACACGACCTTCCCGGTCGGCCAGTGCGCCTCCTTCTTCCACTCGGGCGGCTTCTCGACCTTCACCTCGACGATCTTGGTCTCGACTTGAGGCGGCGGCGGAGGCTCGGGCGGCTTGGTCTCGGGCGGCTTCGTCTCGGGAGGCGGCGGCGGAGGAGGTGGCGGCGGAGGCGGCGCGGGGTCTTCCCACTGCACGCTCGTGACCTCGCCTTCGCCGGGCGACGTCGTGCGCGACTTCGTGAGGTTCTCGAACGCGATGTCGACGCGGTGCGTGCCGGCCGGGACGTCGATCGGCTCGCCGGACGTCCACACTTGCGCGAGGCCGTCGATCGACACCTTCGCCCCGCGCGGGGCGTTCACCTGGATGCGCCCGATCTTGCCGAGGCACTCGTTGAGCTTGATGCTCGCCGACCCGCGGTCGAAGCTCGAAATGCGCGGGTTCTCGGGGAGCGCGATGTACGCGCGGTAGTGCATGACCGCGTCGACGCACTCGTTCGACAGCTGCTCCGAGCGCGCGAGGTTCAAGAGCGAGTTCGGGCTCGGGTACTTCGAGTACGCCTCGGCGAATTTCATCCGCGCGTGCACGAAGTCTTTTTGCGCGAACAGCTGAAGGCCTTCGCCGAACAGCTTGTCCGATTCGGCCTTGTTGTCGGCGAGCGCGACCGTGGGGAGCGAGACGATGAGCGCGAAGGCGAGGGCGCGAATCCGCATTCAGTTCTCGACCTTGATCAGCTCGTCGGTGCGTGGCGGCTTGGCCGTCGTGGTCGCCGCCGTGCTGGAGTGCGCCGTCGAGGACGCGCTCGGGTGCGCGGTCGTCGCGCCCGCGTGAGCGCTGGGCGACACGGGAACCGCCGAAGCGGTCGTCGCGGCGGATGCGTGCGCGCTCGGCGTGGGTGGCGCCTCGTCTTGGCTCGAAGCGGGGCCAGCGGTGAATTCGATCGGGGCCATCGTGAAGGCGTGCGTCGGCGCGGGCGCCGCGCTCGTCGCCGCGGGCGCGGCCGCCGTCTTGTGCGTCATGCGATAACCGACGACGACGAGCACGCAAACGAGCGTCGCTCCGCCCATTCCGAGCAAGAAGCGGCCGATTGGGCTCTTTTGCTCCTCGGGCGGTCCGCCGACGAGCTTGCGCGCCGAAACTGGCGGCGACGGCGTTGCGCGAGCACGGCTCCGGGAGCACGAGCGACGGCACCGGCGGTTCTTCGGCCGCGGCGTCCATCGGCGGGAGCGACGGAGGGAGCGGCGGCGGACCTTTGCTGGCGTGCGCCTCGCCTTCGAGCTCGGGTTTCGAGCGGGGAGGGAGCGGAAGATCGAGCAAGTCGATCTGGCCGACATCCAGCTCCATCGTGCCGTCTTGTTTCTTGGGCTCCGTCACTCTCCAGCCAGTGTACCGCACTGCGGAGCGCATTTGGCTCTCAACTCGATGACCATGCTAAGACTGACGTTGAAGGGTTGATGGAACTCAGAGGCAGCGATAGCGATGTCGCGGCGAACGATTGGAATGGCGGCGAAGTCGCTACGGACTTGCGCAAGCGTGTTCGTGTAGCGCCCGAGCTCGCGACTGTACGGACGAGCCAGGACATCTTGCCCGAAGAGCCGATCGCGAGCTCTGGGCTGCTCGACCTCGTCGGCGCGGTCGCGCGTCGCGCGCTCGAGCTCGGGCTCGCCGCGCGTGAGCCGAGCTTCCACGTCTTCGTCTCCGCGCGCCCCGAAGTCGGCATCGAAGACGACGTCGTGCGCTACGCCGAGCGCTTCGCGCGCGAGCACTCGGGCGGTGCGAAGACGCCGCCCGATCTCGTCTACGTGCACGATTTCGAGCACCCCGAGGCGCCGCGCGCGCTCGTGCTCCCTGCGGGCGTCGGAACGAAGCTCGAAGAGGCGATGGCCGCGTGCCTCGAGTCGCTCCCGGAGCAGATTGCGAAAATCGGCGAGCTCGAGCCGGTGCGCGAGGCGCAGATCGATCTCGCCAAGGAGCTCGAGGCGAAGAACCGCGAGGTGCTGACCGGCCTCGAGAGCACGGCGAAGACGCTCGGGTTCGGCGTGCGCGCCGTGCAGGGCGGCGTGCAGACCTACCCGATCCTTCACGGAAAGCCGCTCAGCGCCGAGCAGTTCCAAGCGCTCGACGAGGCGACGAAGAAGTCGCTCACGACCGCCGAGGAGCGCCTCACGCGAGAGGTCGAGAAGAGCGCCGCGCTCGTGCGCGAGACGAGCCAGCGCTACGAGGACGCGCAGCGTCGCGCGCTGCTGGTCGCGGCGCGCGCCGTCGTTCGCGAAGCGATGGAGCCGCTCGTCGCCGAGTTCGAGCAGTACGGCGCGGACCTCGCGACGTGGCTCGAGCAGGTCACGATCTCGCTCGCCGAAGACTGGCAAGACCTCCTCTCCGACGACGACGGCGAAAAAGAGTCCGCGGGTGACGGCGATCCCGAGCACGCGGTGAGGCTCAACCGGTTCCGCGTGAACGTGCTCGTGGGGCACGAGCCGGGCTCGCCGCCTCCAGTGATCTACGACACGAACCCGACGTATCCGCACCTCTTTGGTTATCTCGAGCGACGCGCACGCATGGGCGCGCTGCTCACGGATTTCACACGCATTCGCTCGGGCTCGATCCAACAGGCCTCGGGCGGCGTGCTCATCGTGCGCGCGGCCGACGTGCTCGCCGATCCGATCATCTGGGAGAGGCTCAAGCGCATCCTGCGCGAGCGCGCGATCGGCGCGGAGGATCCGCTCGGGCCGCTCGGGCTCTACGCGACCTCGCTTCGCCCGGTGCCGCTGCCCATCCGCGTGCGCGTCGTGCTCGTCGGGACGCAAGAACTCTATGCGACGCTGCTCGAGGGCGATCCGGATTTTGCTTCGCTCTTCCGCGTGAAGGTCGAGATCGAGCCGGCGATCGCTCGAAACGAGGCAAGCCTCGTCGCGCTCGACGCGCACCTGATGGCGAAGGCCGCCGATCGCGAGTGGGGGCGGTTCGACCGCGCCGCGCGCGCGACGCTGCTCGACATCGCGACGCGCCTCTCGGGTCACAAGGACAAGCTCACGCTCGGCCTCTCGCCGCTCGAGGAGACGATGGCGTTCGCGAGCGCGATCGCCGCTGCTCGCGCCGAGCCTGGACCGGGGCCGAACAACAAGAGCGACGGCGGGCCTGCGTTCCGCGCTTCGATCGCGCCGCCGCCCGTGAGCGAGGTCACCGCAGCCGACATCGAGCACGCGTGGCGCGAGCGTCGCGACCGCGCGGGCGCGGCCGAGCGCGCAATCCGCGAGCTCACGCTCCGCGGCGAGGTCGCGCTCGACACCGAGGGCGCGCGCGTCGGCGTCGTGAACGGTCTCTCCGTGTTCTCGGCCGGCGACGTCGAGTTCGGCCAGCCGATGCGCATCACCGCGGTCGTCGCGCTCGGGCGCGAGGGCATCATCGACGTCGAGCGCGAAGCGCAGCTCGGCGGCGCGATCCACACCAAGGGCATCGCGATCTTGCGCGGGTACCTCGGGCGCATGTTCGGGCAGGAGCGCCCGCTCAGTCTGCGCGCGCAGCTCGCGATCGAGCAGAGCTACGGCGAGATCGACGGTGACAGCGCGTCGTCGAGCGAGCTCTTCGCGGTGCTGAGCGCGCTCGCGGACTTGCCCATCGATCAAGGCATCGCCGTGACCGGCAGCGTGAACCAGCTCGGCGAGCTCCAGGCGATCGGCGGCGTCTGCGCGAAGATCGAGGGCTTCTTCGATCTGTGCGTGGCGCGCGGGCTCTCTGGCAAGCAGGGCGTGATGCTCCCGGTTTCGAACGTGCAGCACCTCGTGCTGCGCGGCGACGTCGCCGAAGCGATCGCGCAAGGGCGCTTCCACCTCTACGCCGTCGACGACGTCGCGCACGGCATCGAGCTGCTCACGGGCGTGAGCGCGGGCACGCGCGACGAGTCGGGGCACTTTCCCGCGGCGAGCGTCTTCGCGCGCGTCGAGCGGCGGCTCATCGAGATCGCCGAGCGGCTGCGCCAAGCGGAGGGGCACTCGCACGGCGAGAAAGCTCCGGAGGCGGACGCCTCGACGCCCGAGCTCGCGGACGCCTCCGATTTTCGGGTGCGTTGATGGCGCTCGAAGACGTGCTTCGGCCCGAGCTCGCTGAGCTCACGGCTTACGTTCCGGCGAGCCCGAGCGGCATTCGCTTTCGCCTCGACGCGAACGAGGCGCCGCCCGCGCCGCGCGCGGTGCGCGAGGTCGTCGCCGCCGCGGTCGCGAAGGTGCCGCTCGAGCGATATCCGGACGCGCGCGCGCTCGAGCTCAAGGAGGCGATCGCGGCGAGGACCGGCGCGCCCGCGTCGTCGCTCATCGTCGGCACGGGCTCGGACGAGGTCATCGCGCTGCTCGCCGCGGCGTGCGCGCGGCCGCGAGGGCGCGTCCCGCAGGCGACGTTCATGGCGCCGACGCCGACGTTCGTGATGTATCGCGTCACCGCGCGCGCGCACGGGATCCGCTTCGTCGACGTGCCGCTCGACGCGTCGTGGGATCTCGACGTCGCGTCGATGACGAAGGCGCTCGAGCTCATGCAGCCGAACGTCGTGTTCATCGCGACGCCGAACAACCCGACGGGCAACCGCATGACGCGCGCGCGGATCGAGGCCGTGGCGGAGGCCGCGCCCGACTCGCTCGTCGTCGTCGACGAGGCGTACGTCGACTACGCGGCGGGCGGGTCGCTTCGCGAGCTCCGCGAGCGGCATCGGAACGTCGCCATCCTGCGCACGCTGAGCAAGCTTGGCTTGGCGGCGCTGCGCATCGGGTGGATCGAGGCCGACGACGCGATCGTCGGCGCGGTCGACAAGGCGCGACAGCCCTTCAACGTGAGCGCGACCAGCCAGGCCGCGGCGGCCGCCGTGTTGCGCGACGCTTGGGGCGCGGTGAGAGAGCACGTCGCGACGATCGTGTCCGAGCGCGAGCGCGTCGTCTTCGAGATGCGCGCGATGCGCGGCGTCGAGCCGACGCCGACCGAGGCGAATTTCGTGTGGATCCGAACGGAAGCGGACGCTCGCGGCGTCCATGAAGGGCTCGCCGCGCGCGGAGTGCTCGTTCGGAGCTTCCACGCCGCGGGCGGTCGCATGGGCAAGCACCTGCGCGTGACGATCGGAACGCGCGAGGAGAACGACGCGCTGCTCGTCGCGCTCCGGGAGTGCTGCGCGTGATACGCCGCGCGCTGGCGTTGACAGCCGCGATCGCGGTCACCGCGTGCGGCGCAGGCGGGAGCGCCGTGACGCGGGTGGTCGATGGGCGCACCGTCGTCGGCTCGTTCGTCGAGCCGGAGTCGTATTCGCTCTTCTTGCGCGGCGCGATCGCCGAGGGCAACGGCGCTTGGGCGGAGGCCATCTCCGCGTACGAGCAGGTGGCGCGCCGAGACGATCGCGACCCCGAGGTGTTCGCGCGGATCGCGCGCGCCCGCTGCGCGCGCGAGCCGGGCGACCGCGCCGCCCGCGTCGCGCTCGAGCGCGCGTTCGCGCTCGACCCCGACTACGGCCCCGCGTGGTCCGCGGCGAGCGCGTGCGGCGCCTTCGGCGCCGACGCGCTCGCTCGCGCCGCCCGCGCGGAGCCCCGTGACGCGTCCGTCCAGATCGCGTACGCGCGCTCGCTCGAGCCGAGCTCGAGCGGCGCCGCACGCGATCGGCTGCTCGAGCTCACGCTCGAGCAGCCCCAGAGCTCCGACGCCCTCGACGCGCTCGCGTCGTGGGCGGACGCCCACGACGACCTCGACCTCCTCGTGCTCGCCCTCGGCGAGGCCGCGCGACGCGCGCCTCGCCTCGACGCGAAGGTCGCGCGGCGCGCCCTCGCCCTCGCGGGCGAGGGCCAAACCGCGCGAGCCCGCCGCGTTGCCGCCGCGCTCCTCGACGCGCGCGCGCGTCGAGATCGCGGCGGCCCCCCGCTGGACGAAGCGACACGCGCCGCCCTCGGCCGCCTCGCCGTGGACGAGGCCGCCGAGCGCGACGACGAGGACGCGCTGCGCAGGCGCGCCGTCACGGCGCGCCTGCCCAACGCGGAGGCCGCGGCGCGCGCCGCGCTCGCGGCGCGCTTCGACCTCGCGAAGAGCGTCGCGCAAGCGACGCTCCTCGCGGACCCGGACGACCTCGGCGCCAGGATGGTCCTCGTGGCGACCGCCGAAGCTCGCGGCGACGCCACCGGGCTGCGCGCCGCCTTCGGCGCCACTCAGCCCTCTGCGCGCTCCGCGCCGGCGGCTGCGTGCGCGCTCCTCGGCCGCGCCCTCTTGCGCTCCGTCTCGGCCCCCGCGGCGCACGCGGCGCTCGCGGCGAGCGCGTGCGACCCGATCGCGCACGACGACGAGACCGTCATCTCGCTCTTCGTCGACCTCGCCGCGCGCGACGTGGTCGTCGAGGCCGCGCTCCCGCTCGAAGGCCAAATCGAGCTCGCGTGGCGCAAGCGCGCTCCGTTTCGCGCGCAGACGCCAAGCGGCCTCGACCTCCGCCACGAGCTGCTCGCACGAGCTCAATCCGACGCGCTCTCGCCGCGAACGGTCGAGATCGCGACGAAGCTCGCGCGACGTCACCCGTCGGATCCCGTGGTCCTCGCGTCGCTGCTCGCGGTCGCGCGCGCACACAACGAGACGCTCGACGAGCTCGCGCGCGCCGCGCTCGGACCGCCGTCGAACCCGATCCTCGACGGCGCGCTCCTCGAGACGCTCCCGACGTCGGCGCCCGAGCGCACGCGCATCCGCGCGCGGTTCACGAGCCTCGCCGCGACCCCCGCCGAGCGCGCGCTCGTGCAGTGACCGATTACTGCAGGATCGGCTTCGGCGGCTGCGAAGGCGGCTGCTTTGCCGGCTTGTCGTTCAAGATCGTGACGTCGACCGTCGTCACGACGCCGTCGCGCACCTCGACCTCCTTGTCGAACCCGTGCGCGATCGCGGGGTGCCACGCGTTGAGCTTCAGCTTGCCCACGGGCACGCCCTCGATTCGATAGTGCCCCTTCACGTCGCTCACCGCGTGGAGCGGCGTCACCGAGACGAACACGTCCGCGTCGAGCCACGTGTTGCCGACGCGGTCGATGAGCCGGTACCGCCCAGGCTTCTTCGGATAGAGCTTCACCGGATCGCCCGCCGGCGTCGCGATCATCACCGCAGGCGAGATCTGGTTCTCGAGGTCGGGCGCGAAGAGCGGACCTTGTCCGCCGTCGTTCTTCACCTCGAGCGCCTGCCCGAAGGTCATGTCCACGCTGCGCTGGCTGAACGCGCAGTTGTGAATCGAGATCTGCTTGGCGGGCTTCTTCTCCGCGACGATGTACCCCGTGTAGCCCGTGACGCCGAGCACCGCGTCCGCGAGCTCGCGCGCGCCGTTCGGCAGCGGCGGCCCCTCGCGAAACGCCTTGCTGTAGACGTCCGCGGCTGCCGGGCACCGGTCGAACGTCTTTCCGAGCACCGGCGGCGCGGGATCTCCCGTGACCCAGACGGTGCCTTCGATGACGCCCGTCGGCCCCTTGTATTCCGGGAGGTGCGTCGGGTTGACGGTCTTCTCGACCTCGTCCTTCGGCACAGGAAGGACGTTCACGGGGCCTGGCTTCACCGAAGCGGCTGCCAACGTCGTTGCACCATCACCGTCCGCGGGCCGAGCCGCATCGGTTTTGCACGAGGGAAGGGCGACGCTGCCAACCGCGATGGCAAAAACGAGCTTTCGAACGGACATCGACGACTGCCAGTTCAAAAAGTAGACCGTCCGAGTCGAAACCTCGGACCTCCGCTTCGCTGCGGCGTGCGAGGTTTCATGTCAGCTGGTGAGAGTCGAGGCCGCTGCGATGGCGACGTCGAGCGAGCGGCTCGGCAATAGACCGAGGACCGCGACGAGGATCGCGCTGACGATGAGCGCGGCGGCGACGTAGCCCGAGCGCATGGGCCTCGCGACCGGAGCGCCCGCTGCGGGCTCGCGCATGTACATGTAAACGAGGACGCGCAGGTAGTAGTACGCGCCGATCACGCTGTTCATGAAGGCGATGACGGTGAGCCAGTAGAAGCCGCCGTCGATCGCTGCGCGGAAGACGTAGTACTTCCCGAAGAAGCCCGCGGTCGGCGGGATGCCGGCGAGCGACAAGAGAAAGAACGCGAACGGCAACGCCGCTGCCGGGTGGCGGCGACCGATGCCCGCGAGGTCTTCGTACGAGACCGCCTCCGCGCCGCGCCGCCCGCAGAGGATGAGCGATCCGATCGCGCCGGCTGTCGAGACCGTGTACGTGAGGAGGTAGAAGAGCACGCTCGCGCTCGCCTGCGGCTCGCTGCGCATCGTCGCGACGACCCCGACGAGCACGTACCCGGCGTGCGCGATGCTCGAGTACGCGAGCATGCGCTTCACCGACTCTTGCCTGCCCGCGATGAGGTTCGCGACCGTCATCGTCGCGACGGAGATGCCCGCGAGCACCGGCGGCCAGCCACTGCTCCACGACATCGAGTGCGGATCGCCGAAGACGACGAGCAGTACGCGGAGCATCATCGCGAAGGCGCCGGCCTTCACCACGACGGCCATGTAGGCCATGCCCGGCGTCGGCGCACCTTCGTACGCGTCCGGCGCCCACATGTGGAAGGGCACAGCCGAGATCTTGAAGACGAGCCCGACGAGCACGAGGAGCAGCGCGATGACGATCATCGGCGCCCCCGCGGCCTTGGCGAAGACGGGCGCACCCGCGATGCTCGTCGTGCCGCCCGCGAGGCTCTTGATCGCCCCGCCGATGCCGACGAGGTCGGTGTGTCCCGTCGCGCCATAGAGGAGCGCGAAGCCGTAGAGCATGATCGCGGCCGCGAAGGAGCCGAGCAGGAAGTACTTCAGTCCGCCCTCTGCCGAGCGCGGCGACGCGCGGCGAAACGCCGTCATCGCGTACGCGCCGATCGACATCGTCTCGAGGCCGAGGAAGAGCACGAGGAGGTCGCCCGCGCCTGCGAGCATCATCGCGCCGAACGTCGCGAAGAGCAGTAGCGAGTAGAACTCGCCGCGATCGAGGTTGTGCTCGGGCAAGTAACCGCCCGCGAGGAGCGCTGCGAGCGCGCCGCCGAGGCACAAGAGGCCGTCGAAGAAGAGCGCGAACTTGTCCGTGATGAGCCACGGAGCGAGCGCCGCGCCTTCGAGGTTCTGCGTGCCGTACCACCAGAGGGCGATGGAGCTGACGCCGCCCATCGCGAGGATCAGCGTGGCGCCGAGCGCGAGGCCCGAGCGCGTCTTCGACGTGACCTCGACCAGCATCAAGAGCAGCGCGCCGATTCCCACGATGAGGAACGGAGCGAGCGTGAGAGCGGTCATCATGGCTGCCCCTCCTTCACCGATTCGCCAGGGTTCCCTGCTTGCAGGGATGAGACCGGTGGGCCGGCACGCACCGGCGCCTCGTGCGCGCGCGGCATGAGCTTCATTCCACCCTCGAAGTAACGGGGCGCGCCCGAGGGCACGCGGTTCTCGAAATCCTGCTGGACGCGCTGAGTCGCGCCCTGGATCTGCGTGAGGAAGATGTTCGGGAAGAACCCGATCACGAAGATCGCGAGGATCAGCGGGAGCACCGCGAGCATCTCGCGCGACGTCATGTCGGGCAGGCGGCGGTTCTCTTCTTTGCGAATCGGCCCCCAGAAGACCTTCTGGACGACGGAGAGCATGTAGAGCGCGCCGAGGATGACGCCGATGGCGGCGCCCGCGGCCTGGATGCCGTTGAAGTGACCGAGCTTGGTCGAGACGAACGTGCCCGTGATCACCATGAACTCGCCGATGAAGCCGTTCGTGCCCGGCAGGCCGATGCTCGCGAGCGTCGCGATCATGAACATCGTCGCGTAGAGCGGCATGACCTTCGCGAGGCCGCCGAACTCGGCGACCATGCGCGTGTGACGGCGGTCGTAGATGACGCCGACGAGGAGGAAGAGCGCGCCCGTCGAGATGCCGTGGTTCACCATCTGCAGCACGGCGCCTTCGAGCGACGCGGGCGTGCACGCGAAGAGGCCGAGCATGACGTAGCCGAGGTGCGCGACCGACGAGTACGCGACGAGGCGCTTGAAGTCGTCTTGCTTCCACGCGCAGAGCGCGCCGTAGAGGATGCCGCCGAGCACCGCGACGCCGGCGAGGCTCGCGCCGAAGTGCGCGCTCGCCTCGGGGAAGAGACCCATCGAGAAGCGCAGGTAGCCGTACGTGCCGAGCTTCAGCATGACGGCGGCCAGCACGATCGAGCCAGCCGTCGGCGCCTCGGTGTGCGCGTCGGGCAGCCACGTGTGCACCGGGAACATCGGCACCTTGATGAAGAACGCGATCGAGAACGCCGCCCACAGCCAGAACTGCGCGCCGTGCGGGAAGATCTCGTCGGCGTTCTTGCCGATCGGCAGCATCACGCGCTGGAGATCGAAGTAGTCGAAGCTCACCGTGCCCGTGAGGCGATAGAACGCGTGCGCGAGGTACAAGAGCGCCGCGAGCATCAGCATCGAGCCGACCATCGTGTAGAGGAAGAACTTGATGGCCGCCTTCACGCGTGCCTGGCCGCCCCAGACGCCGATCATGACGTACATCGGCACGAGGCAGAGCTCGAAGAACAGATAGAAGAGGAAGAGGTCGAGCGCGACGAACGACCCGATGAGCGCGCCTTCGAGCAGAAGCAGCGCGAAGCACCAGTCCTTCGTGCGCTGCGTCACCGAGCCGAACGAGACGTACGTCGCGATCGGCATGATGAACGTCGTGAGGAGCACGAGCCAGAGCGAGATGCCGTCGACCGCGACGTGATAGTGGATGCCGAGCTCGCGGATCCAGATGAAGTCTTGGTTGAAGTGGTACTCGTGGCCCATCGGCGTGCGTAGGAGCACGAGGCTCATCGCGAGCGTGCCGAGCATCGAGAGGAACGTGAAACCGCGAAGGAACCTGTGCGACTGGCGCGGGATGAAGAGCACCGCGACGCCCGCGAGGAACGGCACGCGCAAGAGCCACGAGAGGAACGCGCGCGACTCGGGCGGCGGCGCCTCGGGACCACCGAGAGATCGTCGCTCACCCACAGGCGCGCGACGAAGAGCGCCGCGAGCGCGCAGATGATCGCGATCGAGACGCGCGTGCGCGCGCCCCACCGGTGCGGCACGGCCGCGCCGACGAGCCCCGCGAGGATGACGGGCACGGCGTGATCGACGTAGCGCGAGAGGACGAACGCGGCGACCGCCGCGACGAAGATCCACACGAGCTGCGGGACGCCGAACTGGAGCGGCGGCTCCGGCTGCGGCTCGACGTGCTCGGGGTGTTCGACAGTGTGAGCGGTGCTCATTGGTTTTGCCCCACTTCGATTTGCGTGACCTTCGCCGGACGCGGGACGTACACGATCGTGGACGCCGCGTAGTTGCGGAGGGCAGGCGAGAAGACGTTCTGCGCGCGGAGGCGGACGGGCCGGCTCTCCTCGACGACGGCGTCACCGTCGGCCTCGAGGTGGAGCGTGACCTCGGACTGCGGACCGAACTCGTCCTTGGACGCGGTGATCGCGACCCACTTGTCGCCCGGCGCCTCGCAGCGCGCGTGCTTCGAAGTGAGGTCCTCGACGACGTGGCGCTGCTCCGACGCGCGCTTCTTCGCGTCGTCGACCTTCATCGCCTCGTCCCAGTCCTTCTGCCAGAGCTTCTTGTCCGGCTCGCACTGCTTCCACTCGTACGCGTAGCCGAGGTAGCCGCCGGACTCGCCGGTCTTCACGGTGAAGTCCGAGCCCTTCGCGGCGACCGTCGCGTCCGCGTGCGGAAACGACGAAGAACCAGCCGATCGCCGCGACGCCGACGACCATCATCGCCGCGTAGAGGTGGACGACGCCGTTCTGCACCGCGCGGAGCACCGTGCCCGCCGCGGCGACGACGAACGCCGTCACCTTGGCGAGGATGCCGTCGACCACCCAGCGATCGAACGACACCGACGTGTCCGCGAGGGCGTCGACGAGCGAGATGGCAGTCTCCTCGTAGAGCTTGTCGAGGCCCGTGTAGAGGTAGCTGACGAGCGCGTACGCGCCGCCCGCCGCGAAGCCGCCGCACACGATGTAGCGAGCGACACCGCCGGCCGTCCACGGGACCACGACCCAGAGGAGCGCCGCGATCGCGAGGAGGAGCACGCCGGTCATCGCCTGCGTGAACCGCGTCGCAGCCTTGATGTACTGCTGCTCGTCCGCGCCCTTACGTGCAACATACATGTAATACGCGACGTAGCTGCCGACGGCGAACGCGCCGACGCCGAACGGCAAGAGGGCCATCGGGCTCGTGCCCTCGTGCTCCTTCACCGAGCCCTTGGACGCGGCCTCGAACACCGGCTCGAGCCAGTGATCGATCGCGGTCACGTGGAACATGCCCATGTTGAGCAGCCCGGCGAAGACCGCGAACGTCGCGAGGATGATGAGCGGGATCGTCATCTGCCACGGCGACTCGTGCGGCGGGTAGCCCGGCGTCGTGAGGTCTTCCTCGTGATGCTCGTCGTGCTCGTCGTCGTCCTTGTCCATCTTGGCGAGGAGCGACGGGCGGCCGATCGTCCAGCCGCGGAAATCGCCCCAGAAGGTCATGAAGTACGCGCGGCACATGTAGAACGCCGTCATCGTCGCGGCAGCGACTGCGACGACGAAGAGCACCGTGCCGACCCACTCGGGCGGCACGAACGGCGCGTTGCCTTCGTGCTTCAGCCGCTCCGCGAGCGGGCTCTGGAGCCGATCGACGTACGCGCGGAACATGATCTCGTCCTTCGAGAAGAAGCCGCTCAAGAAGGGCACGCCGATGATCGCCGCGGTCGACGCGGCGAACGTCCAGTACGTGTACGTCATGTACTTCCGCAGGCCGCCCATGTTGCGCATGTCCTGGGCTTTGTCGTCGTCGTGCACGCGCGCGTGCATCGAGTGGATGACGGAGCCGGCGCCGAGGAAGAGGCAGGCCTTGAAGAACGCGTGCGTGAAGACGTGGAAGAAGCCTGCCGAGAACGCACCGACGCCGACGCCCAGGAACATGAACCCGAGCTGACTGACTGTGGAGTAGGCGAGGACCTTCTTGATGTCGTACTGAACGAGCGCGATCGTCGCCGCGTAGAACGCGGTGAACGCGCCGACGAGCGCGACGACCATCATCACGAACGGCGAGAGCAAAAACACGAAGTGCAGTCGGCAGACGAGGTAGACGCCCGCCGTGACCATCGTGGCCGCGTGGATGAGCGCGGAGACCGGAGTTGGGCCCGCCATCGCGTCGGGGAGCCACGTGTAGAGCGGGATCTGCGCGCTCTTGCCGGTGCAGCCGAGGAGGAGCGCGAGACCGCACGCGGTCGCGGCGCTGATCGAGAGTGGATTCGCCGGTTGGAGGAACGACGCCCAGCCCTCGTAGCGACCGCCGCCGAGCGGCCAGAGGTGGATGCGGAGCGCGTCGACGGGCGGATCGACGAGCTGCGCCGCGTTCGACTCGATGCCGTTCCAGTCGAGCGCGCCGCAGTATTGCGCGAGGAGGAACATCGCGCAGAGCAGGCCGAAGTCGCCGACTCGGTTCGCGATGAACGCCTTCTTGCCGGCCGCCGCGTTCGCGTCTTTGTCGTACCAGAAGCCGATCAACAGATACGAGCAGAGCCCGACGCCCTCCCAGCCGATGAAGAGGATCGGCAGGTTGTCGGCCATCACGAGCATGAGCATCGCGAAGACGAACAGGTTCAGGTAGCAGAAGAAGCGGTGGTAGGCCTTGTCCTCCGCCATGTACGAGCTCGCGTACAGGTGGATGAGCGCGCCGACGCCGGTGATGACGAGCATCATCACGCTCGAGAGCGCGTCGACGCTGAACTTCACGTCGATCGGAATGCTGCCCGCGCCGCGGCCGCCGTTCGTGTGCATCCACTGCCACAGCGTCCACGTGACGCGGACGTGGTCGTGGACCATCTTGCCGTTCTCGGTGTGGCCCGACGTGTCCACCCAGTAGTTGAGCGCGAAGAGCACCACCACCGACGCCACGAAGCTGATCGTGACCGACGCGATCGCCATCGCGCGGACGGCCGGCTTACCGAGGCGCTTGCCCCAGATGCCGTTGATGAACGCGCCGAGGAGCGGGAAGCCGAGGATCACGCCGAAGAGCGCGAAATCGTCTTGCGGAAACAAGCTCGCGAAGAAACTCATTCTTAGTTCCTCAAGAGGTCAGCCTCGTCCGTGCGCACGGAGCGCTTGAGGCGGAACAAGGAGATGACGATCGCCAAGCCCACCGCGACCTCGGCGGCCTCGGCGGCGATCAAGAAGAAGGCGAAGAGCTGGCCGGTGTGGTTGGCCGTCTGCGCGCGGTTGAACGCGACGAACGCGACGTTCACCGCGTTGAGCATGAGCTCGATGCTCATGAGCGTGGAGAGCACGTTGCGGCGGACGAGGAATCCGATGCCGCCGATCGTGAAGAGGATCGCGCTGAGCGCGACGTAGTACTCGACGGGGATCACGACTCGATCTCCTTCGTGGGGTTGTCCGACTTGTGCTTGCCGCGCGCGACGGCCACGGCCGCGACGATCGCGATCATGAGGAGCGCGGACGAGAGCTCGAACGGCACGACGTAATCGGTGAAGAGCGCGCGACCCATCGCGTCGATCGTCCCGTAGTCCGCGGGGTACTCCGTGAGGCGGTACGCGTGGCCCCAGGCCGGGCGCATGACGAGGTACATCGCGGCGAGCGACACGAGCGCGAAGAGCCCGCCGCCGAACGTCCGCGTGAAGCGCCCGCGCTGGTCTCGCGACGACGTCGCGCTCGGCCCGAGCAGCATGATGACGAAGATGAAGAGGACGACGATCGCGCCCGCGTACACGATGAGCTGGATCGCTGCGAGGAAGTGCGCGTGGAGCGCGATGAAGAGACCGGCGACGGCGAGGATGGTGCTCATGAGGCCCATCGCCCCGCGGATCGGGTTCTTCGCGATGACCGTGGCGAGCGCGCCGAGGATGGCGATCACCGCACACGTGTAGAAATAAATCAGGCTGACGGCTGTCACGGAGGTTCCCTCGCTTACTCGGCCGTTACGACGAGCTTTGCGTCGTCGTGTTTCTTCGCGCCCGTCACGTAGGCCTCGAAGTCCTTGCGGAACTTCTTGACGAAACCGAGCGCGGGCATCGCGGTGCCCTCGCCGAACGCGCAGATCGTGTTGCCCATGATGCCGTTCGCGATGTCGTGGAGCGAGTCGACGTCGGCCATCGTGCCGTGGCCGTCGAGGATCTTGTCGACGGTGCGATAGAGCCACGCCGCTCCTTCGCGGCACGGCGTGCACTGGCCGCACGACTCGTGTTTGTAGAACTGCATCAGGTTCTTCATCGCGAGGACGGGGTCGGTGCCCTCGGCCATCACGGTGACGCAGCACGTCCCGAGCATCGTGCCGACGTTTCGCATCGTGTCGACGCCGAGCGGCACGTCGAACACGCTCTTGCCGTGCCATTTGTGCATCGGATTCTTTTCGTCCGGCGCGTTCACCGTCTCCTCGGGGAGGAGGATTGGCGTCGAGCTCCCGCCCGGGATGACGCAGAGCAATTTCTTGTCACCGAGGACGCCGCCGCCGATGTCGAAGATGAGCTCGTTGAGCGTCGGACCGCAGGCGAGCTCGACGACGCACGGGTTCTTCACGTGGCCGTTGAGGCCGTAGAGACGAACGCCGCCGTCTTTGATGTCGTGGAGCGCGGAGAGCTTGCTGAACTCGTCGCAGCCCATCTTGAACGCCGTCGGCACCGCCGCGATCGTCTCGAGGTTGTTCACCGTCGACGGCATGCCGAACGCGCCGGCCTGCGCAGGGAAGGGCGGCTTGAGGCGCGGCTCGCCGCGGCGGCCTTCGAGGCTGTTGAGGAGCGCGGTCTCTTCACCGCAGATGTACGCGCCGGCGCCCGTGTGGACGTAGACCTCGACGGCGTAGTCCTTCCCGAACGGCGTCTTGCCGAGGTAGCCCTTCTTCTTCGCCTCGTCGATCGCGCCCTCGAGGCGCGCCTTCGAGAAGTGAAGCTCGTCGCGCACGTAGATGTACGCGACGTGCGCGCCGATGCCGTAGCAGCCGATGATGCAGCCCTCGACCACGGAGTGGGGATTGAGCTCCATCAGCGTGCGGTCTTTGTGCGTGCCGGGCTCGCCTTCGTCCGCGTTGATGACGAGGTAGCAGGGCTTGGTGCGTCTGCTTGGGCATGAAGCTCCACTTCACGCCCATCGGAAAGCCCGCGCCGCCGCGGCCGCGGATGTTCGCCTTCTTCGCCTCGTCGACGACTTGGTCGCGCGTCATCGTCGTGAGCACGCGCTGCGCGGTCTTGTAGCCGTCGCACTCGCGCTCGTAGACGTCGAGCTTCCAGCCGTTGGGCTTGCCGTACACCTTCGTGAGGTAGTCGGTTTTCTTGAGCATCACTTCTCCCGAAGGTTGTCGAGCAGCGCGTCGACTTTTTCAGGCGTGAGGTTCTCGTAATAGTCCTTGTCGACCTGCATCATCGGCGCGGTGCCGCAGCTCGCGAGGCACTCGGCGCTCCGCAGCGTGATCTTCCCGTCGGAGGTGGTCTCACCGACCTTGATGCCGAGCTTCTTCTCGCACTGCTTGACGACGCCGTCTGCGCCGCGGAGCGCGCAGGGCAGCGTTCGGCACACCCAGACTTGGTGCTTGCCGACGGGCTCGCGGTTGAACAGCGTGTAGAACGTGACGACGCCCTCGACGTGCGCAGGCGCGACGTCCAGTTTGTGCGCGCAGAAGCTCATCACGTCTTCGCTGATGAACCCGTTCTGTTCCTGGCAAAGATGGAGGAGCGGAATGAGCGCCGCCATCTTCGTCGGATAGTGCGTGAGGAGGTCTGCGAGCTTTTGCTCGCGGTCTTTGGTGAGCTCGAAGGGCATTGGTCGATCGATCGTCGAAAACCCCTGAAAATGCGCGGCGGACGCTAGTGCCGACGGTGCTCATCCGTCAAGGCAAACGTTCCCCTTGAGTGCGTGCGATTTTGAGCAGTATGCTCCCGCGCGGCTTCTCAACCTGACGACTCTCGCGAGGTGGCTCGGTGTTCTGTCCGAACTGTGGCACGCAAAACCCCGACACGGCCCAGACGTGCACGAAGTGCAATTTCAACTTGAAGGGCGCCGCGGCGCCGAAGTTCAAAGGCACGATGCTCATGTCGAGTCAGCAGGCGCCGGGCGCGGCGCCTCCTGGAGTCGCGCCGCCGGGCGCGCCGCCTGGCGCGCCGCCTGGTGGTCCCGCGATGCCTCCGCGTCCCGCGGGCGGTCCGCCGAGCAAGTTGAAGGGCACGATGGTCGGCGTCGCCCCGCCGATGCCGGGCTCCGCGAAGATGCCCGAGATGCGTCCGCCGACGCGCGCCGCCGCCGCCCGAGCCGCCGACGGCGCCGAACTTCGGCGCGCCGCCTCCGCAAGCTCCTCCCCAAGATCAGGGGTTCGGCGGCGGCGGTAACGTCAACGCGCTCGCGGGCACGATGGTCGCGACCGAGGCGAGCTTTCAGCCGCCGCCGGGTTACGGCGGTCCGCAGCAACAGCAGCAGCAACCGCCGCCGCAAATGGGCGGCTTTGGTGCGCCGCCGCAAGATCAAGGTTTCGGTGGGCCGCCGCCTGGTGGCGGGTACGGTGGTCCGCCTCCGGGTCAACAGCCGATGGGCGGTCCGCCTCCGCAAGGATTCGGTCCGCCTCCTGGCCAGCAGCCGATGGGCGGTCCTCCGATGGGCGGCTTCGGCCCGCCGCCGGATCAAGGGTTCGGACAACAACAGGGTTTTCCGCAACAACAACAGCAGATGGGAATGGGAGGAGCTCCAATGCAAGGTGGTCCGGGAATGCAAGCGCCGCCGGGTGGAATGCAGCCGTATCCGGGTGGCCCTGGTGGTCCGATGATGCCGGGTGGTCCTGGCGGTCCGATGGCGCCGGGTGGCGTCAGCGACAAGACGTGGATGATGACGCTCATCCTGTGCCTCTTCGCAGGCACGATCGGCGTTCACCGCTTCTACGTCGGCAAGATCGGCTCGGGTGTCGGTCAGCTGCTCACGTTCGGCGGCTGCGGAATTTGGACGCTGATCGATCTCATCATGATCATCACCGGCAAGTTCACCGACGCGCAGGGCCGTCCGCTCAAGAAGGACTGAGCGGGCCGCCAAACGCGCCGAAGAAGCGCGCGACCCAAACGAGGAAAAGCGCCGCGCACATCGCGATCCCCGCGATGCGCACGGCGCTTTTGTTCGTCCATGTCCCGAAGCGCGCGGTGACCACGTAGCCGCCGAGCTCCATCGCCACGAGCGCGATCACGAACGGCACGACGACGAGCGCGAGCGGGTGGATCAGAGTCGCGCCCACGAAGTCGAGGCGCAGCATCGCTCGGAACGCCGTCGTCATGCCGCACGTCGGGCACGGGGCATGGAGCAGAGCTCGCACGGGGCAGTCCCAATGGAACGCGAGTCGCGTGACGTGTCCCCACGCGAAGAGCGCCACCGCGATCGGCACGAGCATCCGCTTGGGCCATCCGGGCGTCACGCTGCATAGTAGGCTTTCACGGATGCAAAAGCGCAAGCTCGGCAGTCTCGAAGTCTCCGCGCTCGGCCTCGGCTGCATGGGGATGAGCGAGTTCTACGGCGAGGCCGACGAGGCCGAGTCGATCGCGACGATCCACCACGCGCTCGAGCGCGGCGTCACGTTCTTCGACACGGCGGACATGTACGGCGTCGGCCACAACGAGGAGCTCGTCGGTCGCGCGCTCCACGACCGGCGCGACCGAGCCGTCATCGCCACCAAGTTCGGCGTCGTCCGCAGCCGCGAGAACGCCGCGATCCGCGGCATCTGCGGGCGCCCGGATTACGTGCAGTCTGCATGCGAAGCGTCGCTGCGCCGCCTCGGCGTCGACGTGATCGATCTCGTACTACCAACACCGCGTCGACCCCGACGTCCCGATCGAGGAGACCGTCGGCGCGATGGCCGCGCTCGTGAAGCAGGGCAAGGTGCGCTTCATCGGATTGTCCGAGGCCTCCGCCGACACGATCCGTCGCGCGCACGCGGTCCACCCGATCGCCGCGCTCCAATCCGAGCTCTCGCTCTGGACGCGCGACGTCGAGCCCGAGATCTTGCCCACGTGCCGCGAGCTCGGCATCGGCTTCGTGGCCTACAGCCCGCTCGGCCGCGGCTTTCTCACGGGCGCAGTCGCGAGCACCGAGTCGCTCGCGCCGAACGACTTCCGCCGATTCAGCCCGCGCTTCGCAGACGGAAACATCGACAAGAACCTCGCGCTCGTCGCGCACGTGCGCGCGCTCGCGGAGAAGAAGAGGCGCGACAGCCGCCCAGGTTGCGCTCGCGTGGGTCCTCGCGAGGGGAAACGACGTGGTCCCCATCCCCGGCACGAAGAAGCGCGCGCGCCTCGACGAGAACGTCGCCGCAACGACGTTGTCGCTCACGCCGGAAGACATCGCGACCCTCGACGCCGCCTTCCCACCCGGCGCCGCCGCCGGCACGCGTTACCCGCAGGCTGCGATGTCGTCCGTGAACCGCTGACCGCGTCGGCCTCGCACTCTGAAGGCACCGCAGCGCCGAAAGACCCGTAGGTGCGGGCGAGCCGAACGGCGCCCGTTGACCGAGCGAATCGCCTTCGGCAAGCCGAGCTCGTGAGAGACGTCGAGAAGCGCGCGGCGGCGTCGCGCGAGTGTTGCCGATCAGTGCAGGCATTTTGTCGCGTGAGCGTCTTGCGTTTCGCGCTGGACCTTGTAATTATAGCCCAATCATGTTGGCGCGACAGCAGTCGTTTCGCTTTCGTCCGTGGGGCGGCAAGCGCGAGAATGCTGGACGCAAGCGCGTGAAGCTCGGGCGACCCTGCGTTCCGCATCGCACGCGGCCCGCGCATCGCCCCGCGCATCCGGTTCACGTCACGCTGCGGGCGAGGGGAGGGCTCCCGCCGTTTCGAGACCGTGGCCTCTTCGCCGAGCTGCGCGCTGCCATTCACGGCGCGAGTCGCTCACCCGCGGTGGGCGAAGTGTTTCGCGTCGTCGAGTTCTCCGTTCAGAACGACCACGCGCACTTCATCATCGAGGCGCAGGACAAAGACGCCCTTTCGCGCGGCCTCCGCGGGCTCGCGATTCGCCTCGCGCGTACCGTGAATCGCGTGCTTCGCGTGCGCGGCGCGGTGTGGGGCGACCGCTATCACGCGCGCGAGCTCAAGACGCCGCGCGCGGTGCGGAACGCGATCGTCTACGTGCTCATGAACGCGAAGAAGCACGGCTCGCGCGTCGCTTCGGGCATCGATGCGTTCTCGTCGGCGCCGTGGTTTCGCGGGTTCGCGGCGACGAACAACGTCGCGCCGAAGGACGAGCCGTGCCCCGTGCTCGCCGCACGCACGTGGCTAGGAGGAACCGGGTGGAGGCGTCGAGGGCTCGTGCGGCTCGACGAGCGACCACGCGGGCCGGATTAAACGTTGAATCGGAAGTGCATCACGTCGCCGTCGCGGACGACATACTCCTTGCCTTCGATCGCGAGCTTGCCGGCCTCGCGGCACTTGGCTTCGCCGCCGAGCTTCACGAAGTCCTCCCACCAGATCACTTCGGCCTTGATGAAGCCCTTCTCGAAGTCGGTGTGGATGACGCCCGCGGCTTGCGGCGCCCGCGCGCCGACCACCGTGGTCCACGCGCGGACCTCTTGCTTGCCGGCGGTGAAGAACGTGAGCAGCTCGAGGAGCTTGTATCCTGCACGGATCACGGCGTTGAGGCCGGGTTCCTTGAGGCCGGCGCTCTCGAGGAAGTCGGGGCGGTCCTTCGGATCGAGCTGCGCGATCTGCTCCTCGAGCGCGGCGCACACGGGGACGACGGGCGCGCCCTCGTTCTCGGCGTACTTGCAGAGCGCGACGTAGTGCGGGTTCTTGTCGAGCGCGGAGAGCGACGCCTCGTCGACGTTCGCGACGTAGAACGTGGGCTTGGTCGTGAGGAGCTGCATGTCCTTCACGATCGCCTTCGCGTCGATCGAGTCGGGGAGCTTCGCGGTGCGCGCGGGCTTGCCTTCGTCGAGGTGCTTGGAGAGCACCTCGCAGACCTCGACCGCGATTTTTTCCTTCGCGTCGTTTCCCTTGGCGGCCTTGCGCGCTTTGTCGAGGCGCTTGTTCACCGTGTCGAGGTCCTTGAGGCAGAGCTCGGTCGTGACCGTCTCGATGTCGCCGACCGGGTTCACGCGGTTCTCGACGTGGATGACGTTCGGGTCCTCGAAGCAGCGCGCGACCTGCACGATCGCGGCCGCCTCGCGGATGTGCGAGAGGAACTGGTTGCCGAGGCCTTCGCCCTTGCTCGCGCCGCGGACGAGCCCGGCGATGTCGACGAACTCGATCGCCGTCGGGACGATGCGGTCGGCGTGGACGACCGAGTCGAGCGCGGTGAGGCGGTCGTCCGGCACCATCACGACGCCGACGTTCGGCTCGATCGTGCAAAAAGGATAGTTCGCCGCCTCGGCCTTGGCCGCGGAGAGCGAGTTGAAGAGCGTCGATTTTCCGACGTTCGGGAGACCGACGATGCCGACCGAGAGACCCATTGGAGGGCGTCTTTAAGCACGAAAAGAGGCGCGGGAACAGGGGCGGTTGTAGAGTGCAACGAGTGATTTCCGCGGGAAGGCTTGCAGAGAAGACGGTCGCGCTCTGCGTGACGGGGAGCGTTGCGGCGTACAAAGCGGCCGCGCTGGCGAGGCTCCTTCGCAAGGAAGGGGCGCGCGTCGTCCCAGTGATGAGCCAGGGCGCGGAGAAGTTCCTCGGCGCGAGCACGCTCTCCGGGCTCACGGGCGAAGACGTGATGCGCGACATGTTCGCAGCGCCTGGAGAGGCGCACGTGGCGCTCGGGGCGAGCGCCGACGCGGTCGTGATCGCGCCAGCGACGGCCGACGTGCTCGCGCGGCTCGCGCAGGGACGCGCGGACGATCTCGTCACCGCGCTCGTGCTCTGCGCGAAGGGCCGCGTCCTCGCCGCGCCCGCAATGCACCCGCGCATGTGGACGAACCCCGCGACGCAGAAGAACGTGAGGGACCTCGAGGTGCTCGGGCGCGTCGAGATCGTGGGCCCCGCCGTGGGCGCGGTCGCCTCGGGCGACGAAGGCCCCGGGCGCATGCTCGAGCCCGAACAGATCCTCGAGGCCGTCGTCCTCGCGCTCACGCACAAGGATCTCGAGGGCCTCCACATCGTCGTCAGCGCCGGGCCGACGCTCGAGGACATGGACCCGGTGCGCTTCCTCGGGAACCGTTCCACTGGAAAAATGGGGTTCGCCGTCGCTTCGCGCGCGGCCGCGCGAGGCGCGCGCGTGACGCTCGTCGCGGGGCCCGTGCAGCTCGCGACGCCGCCGCGCGTCCACCGCATCGACGTGAGGAGCGCGCTCGAGATGCAGCGCACGCTCGCCGAGTCGGGTCCCGCCGACGCGATTGTGATGGCCGCGGCCGTCGCCGATTATCGCTTCGCGCACACGAGCGACACGAAGCTGAAGAAGAGCGGCGAGACGCAGACGATGGAATTCGTGAAGAACCCCGACGTCATCGCGGAGCTCGGCGCGGCGCGCAAGGGCGTGCGCCCCGTGCTCGTCGCCTTCGCGCTCGAGACCGGCTCGCACGCCCAGGTCGTCGCGGAGGCGCGCCGCAAGCTCCGCGAGAAGAAGGTCGACGTGGTCGTCGCGAACGAGGCGCGCCACGCGTTCGGCGGCGACGAGAACGAGATCTCGTTCGTCACCGAGAACCGCGACGAGCGCTTGCCGCGCGCCGCAAAGGTCGATCTCGCCGACGCGCTGCTCGATCGCATCAAGAGCTTGCTCGCCTGAGCCGCGCGCAGTAATGAGGGCGCACTTCCTTCGTTTGCTTCAGCTCTAGGTTCCAGGGAAGCCGGTGAAAATCCGGCACGGCCCCCGCCACGGTAACCGGTGACGACCTCGCGAATGCCACTGCTCGATACCTGCTCCGCGGCTTGCGCCGCGATGGCATGAGTGGGAAGGCGCGAGGAAGGATGATCCGGAGTCCGGAAACCTGACCCCGAGCTTCCACCTTCGAGCGCCGCGTGGGAGCGGCAAAAGAGGCCAAAAATGAGCGTTTTGCGGAATGCGTGCATTTTGCACGCAATTGGGTTGCTCGCGTGCAGCGAGGACATCACGTACGGGCCGGACTCGGGGCAGCCGAAGTCCGACGCGACGATCGATCAGTCGACGTCGGACGCAGGACCCGAGGCGTCCGTGGGGCCGCGCGTCCTGATGACGTACGCGGCGACGTCGGGCGAGCTCGTCTCGTTCGGGACGAGTAGCGCGCAGGTCCTCGGGCGCCTCGCGATGCCGGGCTACGGCACGGTGCAAAAGACGGGCGCCGACTACTTCGTCCTCGAGAGCGGCGCGGACACGGTCGTGAAGCTCGACCCAGTGACGCTCACGAAATCGGGCTCCACGTGGAGCATGGCGGGCACCGACGCCACGGACGGCGGCTCGAGCTACGCCGATCCCGTGCAGATCATCGAGGCGTCCGCGACGAAGGCGTACGTGCTCCGCTTCAACCGAAACCGCATCGCGGTCTTCGATCCGTCGCTCCCCGCCGACGCGGGCGCGCCGACGTCCACGATCGATCTCTCGTCGCTCGTGCAATCGGCCGACGGCGATCACGCGGTCGACATGAGCGGCGCGGCGTTCGACGCCACGCGCCATCGCCTCTACGTCGTCCTCGGCAACGTCGATCTCGGGACGGTGCAGCCGCCGAACTACGCGCTCATTTGCGTGAGCACGAAGATGACGATGATGGCGATCGACACGACGAACGACACGCTCGTCGATCTCGGCGGAAGCGGCCCCGGCGGCAGCGTCGCGCTGAACGGATACAACCCACAGATGGGCTACTACGGCGGCGTCACGCTCGACGTCGCGGGCGATCGCATCTTCGTCGTCTCGTTCGGCTGCAACATGACGGACGGCGACGGCGGCCTCGCGCCGGTCCAGCAGCGCCTCGTCGAGGCGTTCGACTTGAAGACGAACACGACCAAGACGCTCCTCGACGCGAACGCGCAGGACTACCCGAACGTCTTCAAGCTGATCGACTCCACGCACGCGGTGATCCAGTTCGGCTCGTTCGCGCCGTACATCTCGACGTTCGTCTGGGACACGACGCAGACGACGCTCCCCGCCGCGCTGCCGACGGGGCCCGACGTGTTCGACTACGACGACGCGGGCCACATCCTCGGACCGCAGTCGACGTTCGCGACCGACGGCGCCGCCGGCCCGATCAACGTGATCAACGTCACGCTCGCCGACGGCGGCTCCGTGGTGCTCGGACAAAATCCGTTCACGCAGAGCGGGGGTTACCTCGGTAACGCGCTCTACGTGCCCTGAAGGGCGATCAGCGAACGCCCTTCGTCTCCTCGAGCGCCAACAAGAAATCGCCCACGAAACGCCCTCGATCGCGGATGCGCTCGGGGGTCGCGATCGCGCGCAGCGTGCGGTCGATCGCGCGCTTGTACGTGGGCGCGCGGTCCGGGAGCGCGCGCGCGAGCCGCGCGAGGACGCGGAGCATCACGACGTTGTCCTCGAAGGGCTTTCGGCGCACGGCGAACACGCCGACCGCGTCGGGATCCGCGGAGCGCGCGAAGAACCCTCCGCCGCGCGCGTCCTCGAGGTCGGCGAGGATCGCCGCGGTGATCTTCGCGGCTTGCTCCGTGCGCCCGAGCGCGAGCAGGCCGAGCGCGAACCACGCGTTGTCGGAGAGGTGAACGACGTGCTCGGTCTTCTCGGCGTGCACGAGCCCGCCGGAGTCGAGCGCGTGCGTCGCCAAGATTCGGTCGGCGGCCTTCTTCGCGCGGTCGAGCGCCGACGCGTCGCCCGCGGCGTTCGCATACGTGCAGTATGCAAATATCGCCATCCCGTTCTCGCGCGGGTACTCGTGCGCGTCGACGCGCGGCACGCCGAGCGCGAGCCGCTCGGCCTCGGGCTTCGCGTAGTACTCGTGCCCGGTGATGAAACGCTTTCCGACCTCGTGCGCGTTGAGGTCCGCGTCTTGCGTGACGTAAAACCCGCCCTCGGGCGACGACAAAAACCGATCGATGTACTTTCGAATCGACGTCGCGACGTCGAGGTACTTCTTGTCCTTCGTGAGCGCGTAGGCCGCCGAGTAGTTGTCGAGCGCGCCCGCGTTGAAGGTCATGAGCTTCTCGAAGTGCGGGTGCTTCCAGTCGCCGTCGGTCGAGTACTGGTAGATGCCGCCCCAGATCGGATCGACGATCGCCATCTGACGATCGAGCGAGAGGAGCGCGCGCTTCTGCTGGTGCCCGAGCGCCCACGCGTTCGTCGTGTAGATGGGCACCTTCTGGCCGTGGCCCCAGCTCCCTTGCTCGTCGTCCCAGTAGTCGCCGAGATTCAGCTCGGTCTCGCGCTCGATCCACGCGAGCATCTCCTCGGACATCGGCACGTCGGGGAGCGGCGTGGATTCGGCTTCCTGCGCGGACGCGCTCGAGTCGGTCGACGCGATGACCTCCTTCAAGATTTCTACGAACCGATCGGGCGCGATGAACCCACGGTATTTCCCGAGCTCGCGCCCCTCGGGGGAGAAGATGACCGTCGCGGGCCAGCCGTACTCCGCGTAGCGCTCTTCGATGTCGGGCCGCGCGTCGACGTCGACCTTCGCCGCGATGAACCGCGCGTCGAGGAGCTCGCGCACCGCCGCGTCGTGGTACGTGACCGCCTCCATCACGTGGCACCAGTGGCACCACTCCGCGGAGCCATCCATCACGACGAACTTCTTCTCGGTCTTCGCGCGCGCGAACGTCTTCGTGTCGAAGTCGCTCCACACGAGCGGCGCCTTGGGAGTCGCGTCCCACTTCGTCATGGGATCGTCCGCGTGCGCTGCGACCACCGGCTTCGGCTGCGAGCCCGCGCACCCGACGAGCGCCACGGCGACGACGAGCTTCCTCACCGAAATCAGTGTAGCCCGCGCCAATCGAGGACGCGGGCTTCGCGCGGGGAGATGCGCATTTCGACGGTGCGCCGCGGGGGGAGGGCGTCGCCGCCGACCTCGAGGGCCATGGGGCGCGAGAAGGTGAAGCGCGCGGCCGTCGTGAACCAGTCGTGCATGCCGCGGAGCGGGTGCTGCCCGGTCCACAGGCGCGGGATGCTCAGGATGCCGCCGACGGTCGAGCGATCGAAGACGCGCACGTTGATCATCCCGAGCATGCGCTCGGCGAACGGATACGCGCGGAAGTGGTAGCCGAACTCGGGGCAGGTCGCGGCGCCCGTCACGCTCATGAGGCCGTCCCACAAAACGGTGCCGCGCTTGGCGCCCTCGACGCGCGCGAGCGCGCCCGACGAGTCCACGGTGTAGACCTCGTCGCCGAGGTTCTCGATGAGCACGTGAGGCCGGCCGTGAATGATCGACTTCGGCGCCGTGCGCAGGAACATCGCGCCGACGTAGCCGTAGACGCTCTTCGCGAAGATGCGCGGAGGCCCCTTCGACGCCGCGAGCTGCTCTTTGTAGTCGTTGAGGATCTCCGCGTCCCAACCCGCGCCCGCGAAGTGCGTCAGCGTGCCGGATGCGTCGACGAGCCCGAAGCGGCGCAGCGGGAGCGGGCCCTCGTAGTCGTCGAGCGCGCGCAGGATGTCGAGCGACACCGAGAGCTTCGGCGCGCCGAGCACGTTCGCCCACGCGTTTCCAGTGCCGAGCTTGAGCACGCCGATCGGCGGGAGCGGCACGTCCTCGGGGACGACGCGCGCGAGCGCGTTGACGAGCGCGATCGCGGTCCCGTCTCCGCCCGCCGCGAAGATCACCTTCGGCTTCGTCGCGACCACCTGGCGCAGCCACTCGGTCGCTTCCTCGAGCGACCGCGAGAGCTTCACCTGCGCGCGCGGCAAAATGCGTGCAGTCTGCACGGCGATTCGGCGCCCGCCGCGCTTGGCGTTCGCGTTCACGAGGATCGCGAGGCCTTCACCGAGGCCGGCGGGGCTCTGGATCGCGAACGCGCTCACGGGAGCCCGCTCTCGATCGCCACCCTCACGTCTTGCATCAGCGGCGCGATGCCGAGCCCGTCGCCCGGGTAAGGGGTCGTGTCGATCGGCGGATGGATGCGCACGCTCACGCTCGCGCCTTTGCTCGACACCGTTCGGCCGCGTGGGAGCGCGTCGCGCGTGCCCCAGATCGTGACGGGGAGCACGGGCTGCCGAACGTCGAGCGCGAGGTGGAAGGCGCCCTTCTTGAACGGCAGGAGC
The DNA here is from genome assembly GCA_963839305.1 of uncultured delta proteobacterium. GTDB lineage: Bacteria > Myxococcota_A > Polyangia > Polyangiales > Polyangiaceae > DASXHD01. Next base: position 1,270,351 of record CAWIUL010000010.1, on the reverse strand, counting down.
TTGCCGTCGGGGCTGCGCGTCCCTTCGGGCGCGATCCACACGCTCACGCCAGAGAGCATCTTCTCCTTGGCTTCGCGCAGGCTCGCCATCGCGGCCTTGCGGCTATTTCGATCGATCGCGATGAAGCCCGCCTCGCGCATCGCGCGCCCAAAAAACGGAACGCTGAAGAGCTCCACCTTCGCGATCATGCGGAGCGCGACGCCGTGCGGCGGACCGAGCACGTGGAAGAGCACCGGCACGTCGTAGTGCGACTGGTGGTTGCTCATGACGAGGTAGTTCTGGTTGGGCGAGAAGTGCTCTCGGCCCGAAACCTCGATCTGCATCCCGAGGTGCTCGACGATACGGTTCGACCACGCCGCGAGGCGCTCGTCGCACGTCTGCATCGTGAGCCGCCCGCGGGTCGCGTCGACCACGGTTGGGACCGAGATTCTTAGAGTCTCAGCCATATTCGTGATGGAGAGGACGAGCGATCCGGCCAACGGAAGCATCCTTATCATGGAGCCTTGCAACGTTCCGCGGCGCCCCGTACCATCGCTTCGCGCGCGGGCTAAAAAAGCCTATTTTGTCGAACATTTCGCGCGTTTTGGGTGAGGATGAGCGCCAATACGATAAGGACTGCGCTGGGCCTGCTTCAGGACGATCCTGATCACGAGCAAGCCTATCTGGATCTCAAGGAGGCGCTTGGGAGTGGCAAGCCCGAAGGGATGACCCACGAGGAGGCTCGGGCGCTGCTCGCCGCAGCCCGCCGCGCGCACGAAGCGAGACGCGAATATGACGCGGTCGCTTCGCTCCTCGAGCTCGAGATCCTGCTCGCACAAGGGGATGCCGCCGAGATCGACATGCTGCGCGAGCTCGCGCGCGTGGCGGACGAAGAGCTGTTCGACGACGCACGCGCCGAAGAGGTCTTCGGGCGCGTCCTGTCGCTCGTTCCGGGCGACGCCGACGTCGAAGAGGCGCTCGAGCGCCTGCGCGCCAAGCGCGCGAAGTGGAACGATTTGGTCGCGCGCTACGTCGACGAAGCGGCGTCCGCGGGCGAGCCGCGCCTCAAGAGCTCGATGCTCGTGAGCGCCGCCGAGACCGCGTATCGCTACGGTCGCGGAGCGATCGCCGGCGAGAAGGGCGCGAAGAAGAAGCTCGCCGCGCTCCAGGGCGAGACCATCACGCGCCTCCAAGACGCGCTCAAGGTCGATCCGAAGAACCGCCGCGCGGGCGCGCTCCTCGAGCGCATCTACCGCGAGGCGCAAAAGTGGGAAGAGCTCGCGACGCTCCTCGAGCTCGTCGCGACGGAGTCCACCGCGAAGGACGAAAAGACCGCGGGCTTTCTCAGGCTCGCGCGCGTCCTCGCGAAGAAGATCAAGAGCCCCGAGCGCGCGTGCGCCGCGTACGAGGGCGTGCTCGATCTCTCGCCAGGCAACGACGAGGCGACCTCGTTCCTCGTGGACTTCTTCACCGCGCGCGAGATGTGGGATCACCTCGTCTCGCTCTACGACGAGCAGCTCTCCGCGAGCACGCGTCACGGCAAGGAAGACATCGGCATCGTCCTGCAGCTCGCGATGGTGCACTGGAAGATGCGCGGCAAGGCGGACGTCGCCGAGCCGTACTTCGACAAGCTGCGCAAGGTGGAGCCCGCGCACCCGGGCATGCTCGCGTTCTTCCGCGAGACGCTGAGCGCGCGAAACGATCTCGCGAAGCTCACGCAGGTGCTCACCGACGCGCAGCGCGCGCTCCCCGACGGGCTCGCGCGCACGCAGATCGCCTCCGAGGTCGCGAAGCTCTCCGAAGAGGGCGCGAACGCGACCAAGGCGATCGAGCAGTGGCGCGCGCTCTTGCGCCAAGACCCGGGAAACAAGCAGGCGCGCGATTCGCTGAAGCGCCTCTATCGGCAGACCGCGAACTTCAACGCGCTCGCCGAGCTCCTTCGCGGCGAGCTCGAGCGGATCCCGGCTGGCGACGCCGAGACGCGCTTGCCGCTCCTTCGCGAGATCGCCGGCATCTACCGCGAGCACACGAAGGCCGACTCCGCGCTCCTCGCGGCGCTCACGCAAATCGCCCAGCTCGCGCCGGAAGACGCGGACACCGTGCGCGAGCTCGTTCGCGTCTACGAGGCCCTCGGCCGCGTGCGTGATCTCCTCTCGGCGCAGTCGCGCCTCGCCGAGCTCGAGAAGGAGCCGAGCGTCAAGGCGGAGCTCTGGCGTCAGGTCGCGCGTCGCTGGCTCGAACAGTTCTCGAACGTGCAGAACGCGATGGAGGCGTACGAGAAGGTGCTCGAGTCCGAGCCCCACGACGCCGAGTCGATCGGCAAGCTCAAGGAGCTGTACGTCAAACGCCGCGCGTTCAAGCCGCTCTACGATCTCTACGAGCGCGAGGCCTCCGGGATGGAAGAGGGGCAAGCGCGGCGTGAGGTCTGGGCCGAGATGGCCAAGATCGCGGCCGAGCGGCTCGATCACGGCAAGGACGCGATCGCGCTCTACAAGCGCGTGCTCGACGAGGATCCGTCCGCGCAGGCCGCGCTCGAGGCGCTCGAGAAGCAAGCCGAGCGCGACAAGGATTTCGTGACGGTCGCCGACGCGCTCGAGCGGCGCGTCGCGGCTGCGTCGGACGAGCCGACCAAGCTCGCGGTCCTCCAGAAGCTCGGCGCGATCTACGCCGAGCGCCTGAGCGATCACGACGCCGCCATGAAGGCGTGGCGTCGCGTGCTCGATCTCTCGCCGGGTCACCCGAAGGCGCTCCGCGTCCTTCGTGACAGCTACCTCGGCGCGAACGACTTCGAGGGGCTCACGACGCTCTTCGCGCAGTCCAACGACTGGGAGGGCCTCGCCGACGTGCTCTCGAGCGCGGCTGATCGCGCGGGCGACGCGCACGCGAAGATCGATCTCTCGTACCGCGCGGCGGACGTATACGAAAAGCAGCTCAAAGAGCCCGAGCGCGCGTTCCGCGCGTACGAGCGCGTCCTCGCGGTGCGACCGGACGACGAGCGCGCCGCCGGCGCCCTCATTCCGCTCTACGAGAACGAAGAGAAATGGGCGCGCTTGCCCGCGCTCTACGAGGTGCTCCTCGCGCACGCGCAGGACGACGAGCGGAAGCTCGAGATCCTCCACAAGCTCGTGCGCGTCACCGCGCAGAACCTGCAAGATCGCGCGGCGGCGTTCCGTTACGAGCAGCGCGCGTTCGAGCTCGTTCCGACGCGCAAGGAGGCCGTCGCCGACCTCGAGAAGGCCGCGGAGGCCGCGCAGCAGTGGCCCGCGTTCGTCGCGGCGCTCGACGCGCGCCTCGCGCAGAGCGGCATCGACAAGGCCGAGAAGCGCGCGCTCCGCGCGAAGGTCGCCGAGACGTACGCCACGCACCTCGGTCGCGTCGACGAGTCGATCGCCACGTATCGCGCGCTCGTCGAAGAGGACGAGCACGACGAGGAAGCGGTCGCGACGCTCGATCGCATCCTCCGCGCGCAGGACCGCCGCGAGGACCTCCGCTGGCTGTACGAGACGCGCGCCTCGCGCGCGAACACGGCGCAGAAGGTGGAGCTCTTGTCCGAGTGGGCGACGCTCGAAGAAGAGGCGATGGGCGCGCCCGATCGCGCCGTCGAGCTCCACCGCCGCGTCCTCGAGGTCGTGCCCAAGCACGGCCGCTCGCTGCGCGCGCTCGCGCGATTGTTGCAGAATACAGGTAGCGCGGACGAGGCCGTCCAGATGCTCGAGCGCGACCGCGACCAGCGCGAAGGCAAGGAGCGCGGGGCGCGCGAGATCGAGATCGCGAAGCTTCAGCTATCGCTCAAGCGGCCCGCTGACGCGATCGCCGCGGTGAAGCGCGCGCTCGACGATTCGCCGGGCGACCCGCAGGCGATCGCCGTCCTCGAAGAGCTCCTCCAGGTGGGTGAGTCGCGCGCGCGCGCGGCGGCGCTCCTCGAGCAGCACTACGACCAAGCGGGCCAGCACCAGAAGCAGGCCGAGGTCATCGAGGTGCTCATCGCGACCGCGGCCGCGAAGGGCGATCGCATCGCGCTCTACGACAAGCTCATCGGCGTCCACGAGGCGCTCGGCGGGACCGAGGCGGCGTTCGACGTCGCGGCGCGCGCCGCCGAGGAGTTTCCGGGCGAGCTCTCGCTCTGGGACCGGCTCGGCGTCTTGGCGAACCGCACCGGGCGCACGCAGGCGTTCGTCGACGCGCTCGTGCGCGCCGTGCCGCCGGAGGGCGAGAGCAATTTGCCCGCCGCCGTCGACATGGATCTCTCCGAGCGCATCGCGACGCTCTACGACGAGATGCTCGGCGAGGTCGGCAAGGCGACGCCGTACCTCGAGCGCGTCCTTCTGCGCGACGCCGGCAACGAGCGCGCGTTCTCGCGCCTCAAGCAGACCCTCACGTCGCTCGAGCGCTGGGACGCGCTCGAGGCGCTCTACGAGAAATCGATCGCCGCCGCCGACCGCGCGCGGCAGACCGATTTGCTCGCCGAGGCGGCGCTCGTCGCCGAAGAGATCACCGGCGAGCGCGCGAAGGCCACGCGCTATTACGAGCGCATCCTCGAGATCGACGCGCAGCACGATCAAGCGATCCGCGCGCTCGACAAGCTCTACGCCACGCAGGAGAGCTGGGAGAAGCTCGCCGCGCTCCTCACGCGCCGCCTCGACGCGGCCGCGGGGGACGACGCGACCGAGCTGCGCAAGCGCCTCGGGACGCTCTACGCGACTCGCCTCGACGACTACGCGCACGCGCTCGACCACCTCGAGGTCGTGCTCGGAGACGACCCGCACGTGCGCGACGCGCGCGATCTCGTCGAGCAGTGCCTGACGAAGCAAGACCTCCGCGCGCGCGCCGCCGTGGTGCTCGAGAACGTCTACGCCGCGCTCGATCAGCCGCGCGATCTCGTGCGCGCGCTCGACGTGCGCCTCGAGACGGCGACGACGAACGAAGCACGCGCCGAGCTCTTGCGGCGCATCGCGGAGCTCCGCGACGATCGACTGAACGAAGACGTGAGCGCGCTCGAGGCCTACTCGCGCCTCGTTCCGCTCACGCCCGACGACGAGCACGCGCGCACGCGCCTGCTCGAGATCGCTCGACGCCTCGGCTCGCACGAGCAGGCCGCAGGCGTCATGCTCGCCGCCGCGAAGGCCGCGAACGCTCCGCAGCCGAAGTCCGACATCTTGATGGCCGTGGCGAAGATCTTCGAGGACTTCCTCGACAACGCCACGCGCGCCGAGACGGTGTACCGCGAGGTGCTCGATCTCGATCGCGCCGATCCGGCGCTCGCGCTCCCTGCAGCCAAGGCGCTCGAGCGGCTCTACGCCGGCGGCGGCCGCGCCAAGGAGCTCGCCGAGGTGCTTCGCGTTCAGGTCGAGCTCGAGAGCGACGTGCCGACGCGCGGCACGCTCTGGGGCCGGCTCGGAGAGATCTACGAGACGTCGCTCGACGATCCGACGAGCGCGATCTCCGCGTGGCGCGCGCGCGTCGAGGACGATCCGGCCGACGAGCAGGCGCTCGCGGCGCTCGATCGCCTCTACGGACGCACCGAGCAATGGCCCTCGCTCGTGGAGGTCCTCCGCGCGCGCGAGCGCGCCGCGAGCGATCGCGACCAGCGCAAGGAGCTCATGACGCGGCTCGCGCTCGTCCTCTCCGAGCGCGTGGGCGACACCGCCGAGGCGATCGCCGCGTACCGCGCGATCCTCGACGACTTCGGCCAGGAGCACGCGATCCTCGCGCCGCTCACCGAGCTCTACGAAAAAGCAGCGCGCTTCGAAGACCTCGCGGAGACGCTCGAGGCCGACCTCGCGCTCGCCGAGATCCCGGTCGACAAGCTCGGCTTGCTCGCGCGCCTCGGGCGCGTGCGGCAAGAGAAGCTCGACGACGTCGCGGGCGCGCTCGAGGCGTATCGCCAGGCGCTCACGATCGAACCGGCGCACGCGCCGAGCCGGTCGGCGCTCGAGGCGATGCTCGAGATCGAAGCGGCGCGCCGCGAGGCCGCGCAGATCCTCCGCCCGCTCTACGAAGCCGACGGCGAGCAGCGAAAGCTCCTCCGCGTGCTCGACATCGAGACCGATCTCGCGGACAGCCCACCCGATCGCCTCGTGATCCTGTCGCAGGCGATGATGGTCGCCGAGCAGCAACTGAACGAGCCCGACGCGGCCTTCGCGTACGCGTCGCGCGGTCTGCGTGAAGCGGCGGGCGAGGCCGAGCTCCCGATGTGGATCGAGCGCGCCGAGCGCCTCGCCGGCGCCTCGAGCAAGACGCCGGCGTTCGTCGCGCTCTTGCGCGAGGTCGTCTCGAACATCCTCGACGAGCAGCAGCAGCTCGACGTCCTCGTGAAGATCGCCGAGCTCTCGCGCGACAAGCTCGACGACGCCGAGGCGGCGCGCGAGTACTTCGAGAAGGCGCTCCAGGTCCGCGCCGACGATCACCGCGTCCTCGAGGCGCTCGAGAAGCTCTACGAGAACGCGGGTAACGCCGCGTCGCTGCTCGACATCGTCAAGCGGCGCGTGGACGTCGCCGACAGTGACGCCGATCGCAAGGCGCTCCTCTACAAGCAGGCCAAGCTCGCGGAAAAAGACGGCGACGCGCGCGGCGCGATCGAGACGTACGAGCACGTCCTCGACCTCGCGCTCGAGCGCGAGGCGATCGACGCGCTCGTTCGGCTCTACACGAGCGCCGAGCGCTGGGACGATCTCGTCGCGCTCTACGAGCGGCAGATCGGCGCCAACCCGAGCGACTCCGAGAAGGCGACCCTGCACCACGCCCTCGGGCAGGTGACGAGCACGCACCAGAACGACTTCGAGCGCGCGTTCGGCGAGTACGAGGCCGCCCTCAAGCTCGATCCGCAGCACGAGGCGACGGTCGCGTCCCTCGAGTCGCTCATGCAGCAGCACCAGCACGCCGCGCAGGCCGCGGAGATGCTCGAGAGCGTCTACCTCGCGAAGCTCGATTGGCGGCGCGTCATGGCGACCCTCGAGGCGCGCCTCGGCGTGAGCCAGGATCCCGACGAGCGGCGCCAGCTGCTCCGTCGCCTCGCGAAGCTCCACGAGGAGCAAGAGGAGAACTACACCGCGGGCCTCGAGACCACCGCGAAGCTCCTCGCCGAGGACGTGACCGACGAGAACACGTGGCACGAGCTCGAGCGGCTCGCGCGCGTGGCCAACGCCGAGGGGCGCCTCGCCGAGATCTTCGCGGGCGAGCTCGCGAAGGTGACGTCCGACGAGCCCGCCACCGCGCGCCTCGCGCGCCGCACGGGCGAGCTCTACGAAGCGCAAAAACAGCCCGACAAGGCGCTCGAGTTCTATCGCCGCGCGTACGCGTTCGCTCCCGAAGAGAGCGAGGGCGGCGTGTTCGACGCGATCGATCGCCTCCTTCGCGAGGCGAACAAACCGAAGGACCGCGTCGCGCTCTACCGCGAGGCGCTCGAGTATCGCGACGATCCGGGCGTCCGCATCACGACGCTCCACACGATCGCGCTCCTCGAAGAGACCGAGCTCGGCGATGACGACGCGGCGATCCACACGTATCAGCAAGCGCTCGACCTCGACGACAGCGACAGCCACTCGCTCGAGTCGCTCTCGCGGCTCTACGCGCGTCGCGAGCGCTTCAAGGATCTCGCCGACCTCCTTCGGCGTCGCGCCGAGCAGGCGGCGCTCCCCGAGGACGAGGCCCGCTTCCGCTACGACCTCGGCCAGCTCCTCGAGAAGCTCGAGGAGTCGGGCGCGGCGCTCGACGAGTACCAGAACGTCGTGGAGCTCGTTCCCCCGGGGACGGGCAACACGGCGGCGATCGCGGCCGTGAAGGCGCTCGAGGCGATGCTCTCGATCGACGAGCACAAGGCGCGCGTCGTCGACATCCTGCGCCCGATTTACGAGCGCGCCGACGACTGGCGCCACCTCGTCGCGGTGAACGGCGAGCGGCTCGCGCTCGCCAACGACGCGTCCGAGAAGGTCCAGATTTTCCGCGAGACCGCGCAGCTCTGGGAGCAGCGCGGACGCGACACGCGTCGCGCGTTCGACGCGACGCGCGAGGCATTCGTCCTCGATCCCGACGACGGCGGTCTCCGCGAGGATCTCGATCGACTGGCCGAGATCACCAAGCGCTACGACGATCTCGCCGACGCTTACGAGAAGGGCATCGAGCGCGCGTCCGACCTCGGACAGCGCGAGCTCCTCTCCGCGCTCGGCAAGCTCCACGACGAGCGACGCGACGATCCGCGCAACGCGCTCGATGCGTACGAACGGCTCTTCAAGCTCGACGAGACCGACATCGTCCCGCTCGATCGCGAAGACGAGCTCGCGACGCTGCTCTCCGATTGGTCCGCGCTCGTCCTCGTGCTCGCGCGCAAGGCCGATTTGCAGAACGACGATCAGGAGCGCGCCGGCACGTGGCGTCGCATCGGCGACGTGAAGCGTGACATGCTCGACGACGCAGCGGGCGCCATCGAGGCCTACGAGCGCGCGCTCGAGCTCGAGCCGCAGAACGCGAAATCGATCGACGACCTCATCCCGCTCTACGAGGCGAAGAACGACGCCGCGAGGCTCGTGGACCTTTACAAGAAGCGCATCGAGCTGTGCGACGAGACCGAGAGCGAGCTGAAGCTCCGCCTCTTGCTCGACGCCGCCGATCGCTACGAGCGCGGGCTCGACGACCGCCGCGAGGCGATCGCGCTCCTCAACGAGGCGCTCTCGGTGAAGCCGGGCGCCGCGGACGTGATGCAGCGGCTCGACCGGCTCTACACGGCCGAGCAGATGTGGCCCGAGCTCCTCGAGAACCTCCGCTTGCAAGCGGCCGAGGAGCACGACGACGCCAAGAAGCGCGCGCTGAAGAAGCGCACGGGCGCGCTCCTCGCGAAGGAGCTCGAGGATCCGAACGCGGCGCTCGACGCGTACCGCGACGTGCTCGAGGGCGGCGCCGACGACCAGACGATCGCGGCCGTGCGCGAAATCGGCGAGACGCGCGAAGAGCTTCGCGAGACCGCGGCCGACATCCTCGAGCCGGTCCTCCGCGGAAGCGGCAGCCACGAGGCGCTCGCGGACGTGCTCGAGATGCGCCTGCGCGCGCAGACGGAGCCCTCCGCCCGCGCCGCCACGCTCCGCGCGATCGCGGAGGTCCGCGAGTCGCGCCTGGGCGACGCGAAGCGCGCTCAAGAGGCGCTCCACCGCGCGCTCGTCGAGGTGCCGAACGACGCCGAGCTCCACGCGGAGATCGAGCGCGTCGCGCAGAGCAACGGCGACGACGGCTGGTCCCGCTACGCCGACGCGCTCTCCGAGCGCGCGGGGTCGATCTTCGACGCCGAGATCACGACGGACATGTTCGTGCGCCTCGGAAAGGTCTCCGAAGAGAAGCTCAAGGACGACGCGCGCGCCGCGAAGGCGTACGCGCAAGCCGCGGAGAACGCGGGCGACTCGGCCGAGATCCTCTCCGCGCTCGACCGCCTCTACGCGCGGCTCGGCGACTCGCGAAACCTCGCCGACGTGCTCGAGCGGCGCGTCGCGGTCGAGACCGACGCGGCCGTTCAAGCGGAGCTCACGTTCCGCATCGCGTGCCTGCAGCTCAAGGAGTTCGGCGAGAAGCGCAAGGCGCTCGGCACCTTGCGCGCCGCGCTCGAGCGCGTGCCGGAGCACGGCGCGAGCCGCGAAGTGCTCGAGGGCCTCCTCGACGACGACGATTTGTTCCAAGACGCGTTCGAGGCGCTCGAGTGGGTGTATCGCGCGCTCGGCCGCAGCGAAGACCTCGCGAAGCTCTACGAGCGGCGCGTGGGCCGCGCGCACGGGTCGCGCGAGAAGAACCGCAGCCGGCTCGATCTCGCGCGCGTGCTCGACGAGCAGGCGCACGACGCCGCGCGCGCGCAGCGCGTGGTCGAAGAGGCGATCGCCGAGGACGCGTCGGATCCCGACGCGCTCGCGGAGCTCGAGCGCCTCGCGGGCGTGACCGGCCAATGGAAGGAAGCGGCCGAGGCGCTCGCCGCGTCGCTCCGCAAGGCCACCGATCTCCCCGCGCAGTCGCGCACCGAGCTCTGGATCCGCGTCGCGGGCTGGCACAAGGACAAGACGCAAGACGCGCGAGGCGCCGAAGACGCGTTCGTTCAAGCGCGCAAGCTCGACCCCGAGAACACCGAGGTCCTCCGCGCGCTCGAGGAGCTTCAGCGCGCCCCGGGCCGCGAGCGCGAGCTCGTCGAGACGCTGCGCGCGCGCGCGCGCCTCGAGGTCGATCTCGGCGACAAGCGCACGCTCCTGCGCGAAGCCAAGAGCCTCGCGGACGTGCTCGGGGACGGAGCGCTCGGCGAGAGCGTGCTCCGCGATCTGCTCGCGGAGGACGAGGGCGACCTCTGGGCTCTCGAGGAGCTCGGTCGAGTCCGCGAGCAGGCCGGCGCGTGGGAAGAGGTCGTGGACCTCCTCCTCAAGCGCGCGGATCTCGAGGCCGACGGAAAGACCATCGCCGATTTGCGCCACCGCGCCGCGAAGGCCGCGCGCGAGCACCTGAGCGACCCAGCGCGCGCCGCGAAGCTCTACGAGGAGCTCTTCGAGGCGGATCCCGAGGACTCGGACGCGTCCGGCGCGCTCCGTGAGCTCTACGCGTCGATGGGCAAGCGCCGCGAGCTCGGCAAGCTCCTCCAGACGCTCATCGACACCGCGGAGGCCGAGGGCACGCGCTCGACGCTCCGCATCGAGCTCGCGAAGCTCCAGGACGCGATGGGCGACGCGTCCGCCGCGATCGACACGCTCCGCTCGGTGCTCGAAGAGAACCGCGGACACGCCGAGGCGGTCGTCGCGCTGTCGGAGCTGCTCGAGAAGGGCGGCAAGGACGAAGAGCTCGCCGAGCTCCTCAATGGGCAAATCGAGGCCGCGCGCGAGCGAGGCGACGTGCAGTCCGAGGTCACGCTTCAGGTTCGCCTCGGCGAGGTCTACGAGACGCGCCTTCGCGACGCTGGAAAGGCGCTCGCGACGTTCGAGAGCGTGCTCGAGCGCGACGCCTCGCATCACGCCGCGCTCGAAGCCGTGGCGCGCCTCGCCGAGGCTCGTTCGAGCTGGGAGCGCGCTGCGGGCGCGCTCGACAAGCTCGTCGCGTCCGAGAGCGACGCGAAGGCTGGCGTGGCGCTCGCGCTCCGCCTCGCCAACGCCAAGGAGAAGCTCGGCGACGAGGGCGGCGTCGAGCAGGCGCTCGGCGCGGCGCTCCGTTTCGAGGCGAGCAACGTCGAGGTGCGCGACCGCCTCCGGGCGCTCTACGAGAAGAACAAGAAGTGGAGCGAGCTCGCCGCGTTCCTCTCGGAGGACGCGACGCTCCTCGAAGGGCAGGGCGCCAAGCCCGCCGACGTGGTCAAGCTCCTCCGCCGCGCCGCGGACATCCACGCGAAGCAGCGCGAGGTCCCCGGCGACGCCGTCCCGCTCCTCGAGCGCGCCGCTGCGCTCGCGCCGCAAGATCGCGAGCTTCTCCTCGCGCTCTGCGACTCGTACACGGCCGCGAGCCGCGCGAAGGACGCCGCCGACGTGCTCGAGCGGATCATCGCGTCGTTCGGCGGAAAGCGCACGAAGGAGATCGCGCTCTACCACCATCGCCTCGGCCGCGCGCTCGCGGGCCTCGGCGATCAGCCCGCCGCGCTCACGCAGTACGACCTCGCGTTCAAGGTCGACCCCGGCTCGATCGGCGTGCTCCGCGATCTCAGCCTCCTCTCGATGGAGACCGGCGATCTCGATCGCGCGCAGAAGACCTTCCGCGCGCTCCTCCTCCAGAAGCTCGACTCGAACGCCGGCATCACGAAGGGCGAAGTCTTCTTCTACCTCGGCGAAATCAGCATGAAGCAAGGGGACAAGACGAAGGCCATCCAGATGCTCGAGCGCGCGCTCGAGAACGAGCCGGCGCTCGACAAGGCGAAGTCGCGCCTTGCTGAGTGGAAGGCTTGAGCGCGCGGACCGTCCTCGGCAGAGCGCTCGCCCTCATCGCGCGCCTGTGGCTCGCCACGGTGCGCGTGCGCGTGCACGGCGCCGAGGTCCTCGAGCGCGAGGGCGGCGCGGTGCTCGCGTTCTTCCACGGCACGCAGCTCTTGCTGCACAAGCTCCATCGCCGCGGTCGCACCTGCGTGATGGTGAGCCACTCGCGCGACGGAGAGCTCCAGGCCGCGGCGCTCGCGACGCTCGGGTTCGACGTGGTGCGAGGGTCGTCGTCGCGCGGAGGCGCACGCGCGCTCGCAGCGATGGTCCGGAGGCTCCGCGAGCCGGGGACCGACGCCGTCTTCGCGGTGGACGGCCCGCGCGGCCCCTACGGCGTCGTGAAGCCGGGCGCGCTCGCGCTTGCGGAGCAGGCGAGGGCGCGCGTGATCCCCGCGGGCGCGGCGGCGCGCCGAGGGGTCGTCCTCGAACGCGCCTGGGACCGCTTCGTCTTGCCGTGGCCGTTCACGCGCGTCGACATCGTGCTCGGCGTGCCCGTCGAGCCGAGCGTAGGGCCCGAGCGCCTCGCGCGCGCGATCGCGGAGTGCAACGAGCTCGCGCAGCGAGCGTGCGCCTGAAGATGACTCGGCTCGCGCTGCTCGACGGCGCCGCGGCCGATTCGCTCCCGCTCGACGATCCGGGTCTGCTCCTCGGCGACGCGGTGTTCGAGACGATGCGCGCGTACTCGGGTCGCACGTTCGCCTTGGGGGATCACCTCGCGCGGCTCGCGCGCTCCGCGGCGTGGGCTCGAATGTCGATGCCAGCGTCGCTCGAAGAGGAGATCACGTCAGTCGCGGCGAAGCTCGGGGGCGACGCGGCCGTGCGGGCGTTCGTCTTCCGAAGCCACCGTCTCGTCACCGCCGAGTCGCTCGTCCTCGACGCGAACGACTACACGCGCGGCGTCTCGGCGTGCGTGCTCCCGAGCGCCGAGCTCGGAACGGCGGAGAGCCCCCACGCGAAGTACGCGCGGTATCTGCCGCGCCTCCTCGCGCGAAAAGAGGCAAAATCCAGGGGTTTCGACGACGCGCTCCTCGCCGACGAGAGCGGACGCATCGTGTCCGCCGCGACCGGAAGCGTCTTCGCGCTCGTCGGCGACGTCCTCGTCACGTCGAGCGTGCTCGAGGGCATCACGCGCGCGCACGTCGTTCGGCTCGCGCGCGATCGCGCGATGGACCACGCGCTGCGGCCGATCGAGGCGAGCGACCTCGAGCGCGCGACGGAGATGTTCATCACCTCGAGCCTTCGCGAGCTCGTTCCCATCGTGCGCGTTGGAGACCGCGTGATTGGCGACGGCGCACCGGGCAAGACGACGCGGGACCTCCATGAGGCCCTACGTGAGCGAGCCTACGGCCGAGCGTGAGCTATCGCGTCGATCTCGACGCGCGCGCCCTTCGGGAGCGCCGCGACCTGCACGGTCGCGCGCGCGGGGAACGTCCCCGAGAAGCGCTTCGCGTACGTCTCGTTCACCTTCGGAAAATCGGCCATCTCGATGAGGTAGATCGTCGTGCGCACGACGTGCTCGAAGCCGAGGCCCGCCGCGCGGAGCACCGCGGCGAGGTTGTCGAGGACGCGCTCGGTCTCCTTGGCGATGTCGCCCACGACCATCTCGCCCGATCGCGGATCGAGCGGGATTTGCCCGCTGCAAAAGACCATGTCCCCAGCGCGCACGGCCTGCGAATACGGCCCGATCGCCTTCGGTGCATCAGCGGCAGAAATGGATTCCATAGCGAGAGGATTAACAGGAAGCGTCAAAGATCAGAATGGGATTCCGAACCCCAAATTCCGGATCTCCCCGATCTCCCTGTTCAACTCTCTAAAGGCGCTGTCGCCCCGCGAGCGCGCGGCTCATCGTGATCGGGTCCGCGAACTCGAGGTCGCCGCCGTGCGGGACGCCGCTCGCGATGCGCGACACGGCAACGCCGAGCGGCGAGAGCTCTCGCTTCAGGAGGAGCGCCGTGGCCTCGCCGTCGACGCTCGGAGGCGTCGCGACGATCACCTCGCGCACGCCGTCCTCGCGGATGCGCGTCGCGAGCCGCTCGAGCGGGAGCTCGTCGGGGCCGATGCCCTCGAGCGGCGAGAGGAGCTTGCCGAGCACGAAATAGCGCCCGCGCATCGACCCCGCGCGCTCGATCGCGAGCAAATCCGTGACGCGCGCGACGACGCAGAGGAGCGTCGCGTCGCGCTTGTTGTCCGTGCAGACGGTGCAGAGGACGCGTGGTCGGTCGTCGCTTCTCTCTTTCGAGGGGCTTTGCCCCTCGATCTCGGCGATGTTCCCGCAGCGCTCGCACGCCTTCACGTAGTCGCGCAAGACGGAGAGCTCCGCGCCGAGATCGCGCGCGACGGACTCGTCGGCCGTGAGCAAGAACAGCAGGTACCTCTGCGCCGTCTTCTCGCCCACGCCGGGCAGCTTCGAGAGAAGCTCGATGATTCGCTTCGTGCGAGTCACCGTCACATGCCCGGGATTTTCACGCCGCCGGTGACTTTGTCGACCTCGGCCTCCATGAGCTTGTCGGCCTCTTCGATCGCCTGGTTGATCGCCGCGCACGCGCTGTCGAGCGCGAGATCGATGCCCTCGCTCTTGAGAAACTCGGGGTCGATCTCGATTTTGACGACCTTGCGCGCGTACGTGACGGTGGCCTTCACCTTGTCGCCCACGGCGCTCGCGGTGACTTCCTTCGTACCCGCGGCCTCTTTCGCTTGCTCGATCTTGCGCTGCATGCGCGCGGCCTGGCGCATGAGCTCGTTCATTCCGCCTCGAAAGTTCATGCCTTCGCTCCCTTCGGTCGCTCGGCATGGGCAAGCCGTTCGCGCTTCACGCTCACTCGCATGTTCATGACTCTCCTTCAGGGAGTTTGATGTCGCGGAGCTCGGCGTCGAAGAGACGGACGATCTCGCGAACGACGGGGTGCTCTTCGACGGCGGAGCGCGCCTTGGCGATCTCCGCGCGGCGCTCGGCGCTGTCGATCGCGTGGACCGAGCCGCCCTTTCCGCCGCGGTGCTTCGTGTCGATCTGGACGGGGACGGCGACTCCGAAGTGCGTCTGCACGGCGCGCGTGAGGAGCGCGACCGACGGCTCTTCGCTCGCGTGGTGGCCGAGGAAGTCGTCCTGGGCGAAGCCGAGCGCGACGCGCGCGCGGCTGATCTCGACGGGGACGGCGTGCTCGAGCGCCGACGCGAGCCCGGGGTTGCTCGCGCGGACGCGATCGAGGATCGCGCGCCAGTCGTCCACGACGCCCGCACCCGACGACCTCGCCACACCGACTTCCGAGCGCGCGTCGGCTGCCTTCGGCAATCCGACTTCCGAGCGCGCGTCGGCTGCCTTCGGCAATCCGACTTCCGAGCGCGCGTCGGCTGCCTTCGGCAATCCGACGACAGGCGGATCGGGCGTCGGGTTTTCGACCACGAGGCGCGTGTCGCTCGTCGGCTCGGCGGTGACGAGGCGCGGGCGCGCCGCGAGGGCGAGCGCGCCGTGCGCCTTGGGCTCGAACGCCGGCATGCCCGGACCTTGCGTGCTCGGGATCGACGACGTCGTGATGTGCGCCGAAGACGACGAAGACCGCGAGCTCCCGCCGCCACCGCCGCCCGTGCGCGGACCGGTCGAAGGCGCGCCTCCGAGGCGCCGCTCGAGATCTCCGAGCCGCACGAGCAGCTCGTCGAGCGGGATGAGCGGCGGCCGCTTCGCGAGCCGAACGAGGGTCATCTCGAGCGCCGCGCGGGCCTGGCCGCTCTTGGCGATGTCGTCGAACGACTTCGAAAACCCGTTGAAGAGGCGCAGGAGGTCGTCGACCTCGGCGCGCTGCGCGAGCGCCATCACGTCGCGCACTTCTTCGTCGGCGAGGTCGAGGAGCTCGCGCCCATTTTCGCCCGAGACCTTCGCGACCACCACGTTTCGGAGGCTCGCGAGGAGATCCTTCGCCACGTGAACGACGTCGAAGCCCTGGTGCGCGACCTGGTCGACGATGCGCAGCGCGACGTCCGCTTGACCGTCGACGAGCGCCGAGCACAGCTCGTGGAGCACCTTGCGGTCCGCGACGCCGAGGACGCGCGTCACGTTCTCCGCGGTGATCTTGTCGCCGCTGAACGCGATGACCTGGTCGACGAGGCTCATCGCGTCGCGCATCGACCCCGCCGCCTCGCGCGCGAGCACCGAGATGGCCGTGTCCTCCGCGTCGATCTTCTCCTGCGAGAGCACGTCCTTGAGGCGGCGCGCGATCACCTGGGTCGGGATCAGCTTGAAGTCGTAGCGCTGGCAGCGGCTCAGGATCGTGACGGGGACCTTGTGGACCTCGGTCGTCGCGAAGATGAACTTCACGTGCGGCGGCGGCTCCTCGAGCGTCTTCAAGAACGCGTTCCACGCCGCGTTCGAGAGCATGTGGACCTCGTCGACGATGAAGATCTTGAAGCGATCGCGCGCGGGCCTGAAAACAAGGCCTTCCTGGAGCCGGCGAACCTCGTCGACGCCGTTGTAGCTCGCGCCGTCGATCTCCTGGACGTCCACGTCCATGCCGGCGGTGATCTCCTTGCACGCGGAGCACACGTTGCAGGGCTTGGCGGTGGGCTTCGTCGCCTTGCCGTCCTCGCCGAGGCAGTTGAGGCACTTCGCGAGCAGGCGCGCGCTCGTCGTCTTGCCGACGCCGCGGACGCCCGTGAAGAGGAACGCGTGCGCGACGCGGCCGGAGTCGATGGCGTTCGCGAGCGTGCGCGCGACGTGCTCCTGGCCGACGAGATCGTCGAACGTCTGCGGCCGATACTTGCGCGCGAGGACGAGATAGCTCACGCGAACGTTCATACCCGAAAATGCGCCGCTTGGCTCCGGCCGCCGGTCCGGTTACGTGAGCCGTTCGAGCACGCCCTCGGGCGGCGGTTTCTTGGAGACGTTCTTCACGCCGCCCATGCCGCGGCCGAGGCGCTCGCGCGAGGCGCGAAGATCGCGGCCCGGCGCTTCGGTCCACAGAATGCGAGGCGCGACCGTCGGCACGTCCTTGCCGAACTCCGCGTTGAAACGCTCGGGCCACGCCCGCCGGAACGCGTCGAGGTCGCGCGCCATGTCCGCCCGTCCGGGGGCGCCGACGAGGATGAACTCGTCGCCGCCGTCGCGGATCGCGCGCGCGAACGGCAGCTTGGCGAGCTCGCGCGCGAGCGACGCGAGCACCGCGTCTCCGAGATCCTGCCCGAAGGCGTTGTTGAACGCGCCGAACCCCGCGAGATCGAGGAACGCGACGGGCACGCTCGCCGACGCGAGCCCCGGCAGCGTCCCGAAGAGCTGCGAGAGATCGTCGAAGAACGCGTAGAAGGGCAGCGACGTCTTTCGGTCGAGGTTCGCGATCGGCACGCTTGGGAAGCGGAAATCGCTCGGCGAACGGCCTCGTGGACGCGTCCGCGAGCCGCACGATCTCGCCCGTGAGCCAGCCGAGCTCGGGCCCGAACGCCATGAAGAAGCCGTCTTCTCGCTGCTGGCTGACGATCCACGCGAGCGCGCGTTCGAGGTCGAACGACGGATCGAGCGCGCCGAGCACGTCGGCCGCGGCGAGCGTCGTGAGCAGATCGTCGTGCCCGTAGCGGTCGACGTAGCGCTCCGGGATGTCGTCGCCGAACGCGCCGTTTTCGTGCTGCGCGCCTCTGAGCGTCGCGAGGAGCTTGCCGACGAGCGGAAGCTCCTGACCGAGCGCGCACAGGCCGAACGCGAGCTGCGCGGTGGCGGAGATGAGCGGTCGCTCGGCGACCGGGAAGCGCTGCCCGCGAAGGACGCCCTCTTCCGCGAGCGGCGCATACGACGCCGCGATGGCGATCGCGAGCGGTCGGAGCTTCTCGAGCGCGTGCGGCCTCGAGGCGACGCAGCGGAGCGCGAGCGTGTCGGCCCACGCGTGCTGCGCCTGGATGTGCATCGCGAGATCGCGGCGAAAGAGCGGCTCGGCCTCGGCGAGGAGCGCCTTCGCGGCCTCGCCGATCTCGCCGGCCTTCGTCGAGAGGCGCGCGAGGTACTCGCAGCCGTCCGCGACCGACACGGGCACCGAGAGTCGAAGCTCCGCCGCGTCCGCGTCGCGCTCGACCTCGGCCCGGAGCGGACGCCACTGGTCGCGCGGGGGCACGTGCGCGCCGCCCTTGCAGCGCCGGTGCGAAATCTCCCAGCGATACCGGTCGTCGCCGATGCGCGTGCCCGGGACGCGCTTCTGCCAGAAATGAAGCCGCGCGAGATCGTCCGAGGGCGCGCCCACGGCCTCCTTCGCGAGCGCCTCGGACGCCGCGAACGGCGACGCGTCGTCGATCACGGCGCCCGCGATCGCACGCGCCGCGCGATCGCGCGAGGCCGCGACGTTCATCTCAGGCTTTTTTGAGCTCGCTGACGAGCTCGGGCACCGCGGTGAAGAGGTCCGCCACGAGGCCGTAGTCGGCCACCTGGAAGATCGGCGCGTCGGGATCTTTGTTGATCGCGACGATGACCTTGCTGCCCTTCATGCCCGCGAGGTGCTGGATCGCGCCGGAGATGCCGATCGCGACGTAGAGCTGCGGGGCGACGACGCGGCCCGTTTGGCCGACTTGGAGCTCCGGCGGCGCGTATCCCGCGTCGCAGGCCGCGCGGCTCGCGCCGATCGCGGCGCCGAAGAGACCCGCGAGCGGGTCGAGCACCTCGGCGAACTTCTCCTTGAGCGCGCGACCGCCCGAGACGACCACGCGCGCCTCGCCCAGATCCGGGCGCTCGCTCTTGGCGGCCTCGAGCTTCACGAACTCGACGCGCGCGGCGGCCGCGTCGGCCGGAGCCGCCGCGACGTCTTGAACCGCGCTGGCGCCGCCGCTCGGCTCCGCGGCCGCGAACTCGCTCTGGCGCACGCTGACGACCGCGACCGGCGTCGTCACCTTGCACCAGCCGTACGCGTTGCCCGCGAACATCGGCCGCTTGAACGAGAGGCCGCCGTCGTTCTTCACCGCAGCGATGTCCGTCGCGTAGCCCGCGCCGAGCTTGGCCGCGACGCGCGGCGCGATGTCCTTGCCGAACGAGCTCGCGGTGAACGCGATCACGTCGAAGCCGGTCTTCGCGACCGCGGCGATCGTCGGCGCGTAGCGCTCGGCGATCGGGTGAGCGAACGTCGCGTCCTCGGACACGAGGACCTTCTGCGCGCCGAACGCCGCGACCTCGCCCGCCGCCGCCTTCGCGCCGGCACCGAGGACGAGGATCGAAAACGGGGCGCCCGTCTGCTTCGCGAACGTGACGGCGCTCAGCGTGCTCTTGCGAACGTGACCTTCAGCGAGCTCTGCGATGACGAGAACATTCATTGAGATCACCTTCGCTTCCGTGCGGAGCTTCTGGACGAGCTCGGCCACGGTCTTCACTTTCACGCCCGCCTTGCGCGCGGCCGGCGGCTCGAACCCGGTGTATTGAATCTTCAGCGCCGCGTCGCTCGTGAGCTCCGCGAGCTTCACCTCGACGAGCGGCTTCTTCTTCGCCGCCATGATCGCCATGAGCGCCGCGAAGCGGACGCCCTCTTGATAGGTGTGGTCGGGCTTCGTGTGCATGCTCTGGACGGCCTTCGGCGACACGATTCGGAGGTCGACGCTGACGACCGCCGGGAGCGTCACCTTCACGAACATCGAGCCGCCGTCGATCTCGCGACCGACGAGCAGGGCCTTGTCGCCCTCGCTCTTGATCGACCCGGCGAACGTCGCCTGCGGCCAACCGAGGTACTCGGCGAGGAGCTGACCCACTTGGTTAGAGTCACCTTCCACTTGCTGTTTGCCCAGCAACACCATGTCGGGCTTCTCTTTTTCGACGAGCGCCTTGAGCGCGCGCGCGACGACGTCGCCGTCGAGCTGGTCGTCCGTCGAGTCGACGCGGATCGCGCGATCGGCCCCCGTCGCGAGCGCGGCGCGGAGCGTCTGCTCCGTTTCCTTCGGTCCGAACGTGACGACGATGACCTCGCCCAGACGCGCCTTCGTGTTGGCGCCGTTCTCGGTCAGGCGAAGCGCGGTTTCGACCGCATATTCGTCGAACGGATTCGGTTTGAACTCGAGGCCCGCTGTGTCGATCTTGTTCGGCGCGATTTTGATTTTGTTCGCGTTGTCCGGATCTGCCACACGCTTGAGGGGGACTAGGATTTTCACGCGTCGGATGTAAAGTTTCGCACCGCGAGTGTCAATCGCGACTAGTCTTCGCACCCGCACAAAGGGAAAGGTGAAACACCGATGAAGCGTGTCTTCTTCGCAGTCGCAGTCCTCGTGCCCGCATTCGTGCTTTCGAGCGCGTGCAAAAAGGAGGAGAGCGTTGCAACCTCCGGCTCCGCATCGGCGTCGAACGCCGCAGCCGCTGCGTCGTCCGGCCCCACGTCGCTCACCGCGCTGAACAGCGCAGCCCCCGGAGACTCCGCCGGGACCGTGCCGACCGCCGATCCCGACAAGCTCCCTGCGCCCACGGCCGCTGCCACTCAGGCCGCCAAGAGCGTCTCGAGCGCCAACTACAAGACCGAGCTCGACGCGATCGAAAAAGAAATCAACGGCATCAAGTAGGCCGGGACTAGAGTAACGGCGTGCCCGTTACGTGTGA
Organism: uncultured delta proteobacterium; assembly: GCA_963839305.1. Taxonomy (GTDB): domain Bacteria; phylum Myxococcota_A; class Polyangia; order Polyangiales; family Polyangiaceae; genus DASXHD01. The sequence continues at coordinate 1,249,930 of CAWIUL010000010.1, read as the reverse complement.
TTTCCTAGTTCTCGGCAGCGGGATCGCCGGGCTCACGTTCGCCCTCGAAGCGCAGAAGCACGGCGAGGTCGTCGTCGTCACCAAGCGCAACGCGGACGAGTCCAACACGAAATACGCGCAGGGCGGCATCGCGGCCGTGCTCGACGAGACGGACTCGTTCGAGTCCCACGTGAAGGACACGCTCGTGGCCGGCGCGGGGCTCTGTCACGAGCGCGTCGTCGAGCTCTGCGTGCGCGACGCCCCCGCGCGCATCGAGATGTTGCGGAAGCTCGGAACGAAGTTCGACGTCGCGAGAAAAGACCACGACGGCCACGCGGATCTCGACCTGCACCTCGAGGGCGGGCACTCCGCGCGGCGCGTCGCGCACGCGGCCGACGCGACGGGCAGGGAGGTGGAGCGCGCACTGCTCGAGGCCGTTCGCGCTTCGCCGCGCGTTCGCGTGCTCGAGGAGCACATGGCGGTCGACCTCATCACGCTCGCGAAATACGGCGGGCCCGAGGTCTGCGCGGGCGCCTACGTGCTCGACGTCGCGTCGGGCAAGGTGAGCACGATCCTCGCGCGCGCGACCGTGCTCGCGAGCGGCGGCGCCGGCAAGGTCTACCTCTACACGACGAACCCGGACGTCGCCTCGGGCGACGGCATCGCGATGGCGTACCGCGCAGGCGCCGAGATCGCGAACATGGAGTTCTACCAGTTTCACCCGACGTGCCTCTTTCACCCGCAGGCCAAGAGCTTCCTCATCAGCGAGGCCGTGCGCGGCGAGGGCGCGGTGCTCAAGCGCACGAACGACGGCGTGGCCTTCATGAAGGCGCACCACCCGCTCGCGGACCTCGCGCCGCGCGACATCGTGGCGCGCGCGATCGACTTCGAGATGAAGAAGTCGGGCGCGGAGTACGTTTGGCTCGACTTCACGCACAAGCCGAAGGGCTTCGCGAAAGCGCACTTCCCGAACATCTATGCAGAGTGCAAGCGATTCGGCTTCGACATGGAGATCGAGCCGCTGCCGGTCGTGCCCGGCGCGCACTATTTGTGCGGTGGGGTGACGACCGATCTCGAGGGGCGAACGACGATCCCGGGTCTCTGGGCGATTGGCGAGGTCGCGTGCACGGGCCTTCACGGCGCGAACCGCCTCGCGTCGAACTCGCTGCTCGAGGGGATGGTCTTCGGTCATCGCGCGGCGGAGGCCGTCGGCGCGCTCGAGAAGAAGCCGCTCCCAGAGGTGCCCGAGTGGGACACCGGCCAAGCTGCGACGAGCGACGAGGCCGTCGTCATCACGCAGAACTGGGACGAGCTCCGCAGGCTCATGTGGAACTACGTCGGCATCGTGCGCTCCGACAGCCGCTTGCGCCGCGCCGCGCGCCGCATCGCGCTGCTGCAAGAAGAGATCGTCGAGTACTATTGGAAGTACTTCATCACGCGCGATCTCCTCGAGCTTCGGAACATCGCCACCGTCGCGCAGCTGATCGTCGAGTGCGCGAGCTCGCGCCGCGAGAGCCGCGGGCTTCACTACACGACGGACTATCCCGACACGGACACGAAGAGCGCCCGCGATACCGTCGTGAAACGAGGCGTTCCAGCGCACCTCCGCGCCTAGCCTGCGCGCACCTGGATATGGGATAATCCACCGATGCGACGACGGGATTGGGTCGGGCTCGGGATCGTGGCGCTCGAGCTCGCCCTCGCCGCAGGCTGCGGCGTCGACAGCTACCTCACGTGCGGCGCGCCGTGCGAGGACAGCGGCGCCCAAGACGCGACCGTCAACCCGGACTCTGGCGGAAAAGACGGTGGCTACCAGCAAGACAGCAGCTACCCGAAAGACAGCAGCTACCCACAAGACAGCGGCTCGGACGCCTTTCAGCAGAAGGACAGTGGCTCGGACGGCAACTGCACCGGCAACTACTGCCAGGGACAAAGCAGCTGCTGCGGCGCAGCGCCGGTCTGCAACGCGAGCAACCACTGCGCGGCGACGTGCGGCGCGGTGGACGCATCCTGCACCACTCAGGGTGGCGACACGTGCTGCAAGCAGAGTTTCTGCAGCGGTGGAGTGTGTTCGCAATGCTTCCCCAAGGAGGCCGGTTGCACGAACGACAACCAATGCTGCGGTGGTAACTGCAGCAACACGAACACGTGCCAGTGAGGAGCACCATGGGACGCCGAGAAGTTGCAGCCTGCGCGCTGGCGCTCGTCGCGTTCACCGGATGCGCAGTCGACGGTTACCTCACGTGCGGCGCGCCGTGCGAGGACGGCGGCTCGAGCGACGCGACCACCGACGGCAACGCGAACGACGCGAAGGCGAGCGACGCGTCGAACAACGACGCGGGCTATGACGCCGGGTGCAAGGGCGACGGCGGCTATTGCCAACAGAACAGCGACTGCTGCTCTTCGGCGTGCAATCAGAACGGGCGATGCGCGGCGAGCTGCGTGTCACAGGGCGGCGCGTGCAGCTCGAGCACGTGCTGCGTAGGGAGCTTCTGCTCCGACGGCGGCTGCGCCCAGTGTTACGCGGCGAACGCGACCTGCACGAACGACAACCAGTGCTGCAGCGGCTCGTGCACGGGCGGCTACGACGGCGGACCCCAGCACTGCTCGAGTGGCGGCGGCGGCCCCTGAATCAGAGGCACTCGACTTTGTATTGCTTCACGCCGTTCGCGTCGATGGTGTAGGGCGGGCTGCACCCGGGCTTCGTGCCGGGCTTCGTCGTCGGGAAATCGCGCACGATCTGCTGGTGAACGGTCGCCACGGGCTTCACGGTCGTCGTCGCGGCGACAGCCGTGGCCGTCACGGTCGCCGTCGCTGCGACGGGGATCGTCGCGGTCGGAGTCGGAACGACAACGGGCGTCGGAATGGGATCAGGCGGGTTGGGTTGCGTCGCGGTCTCCGTCGCGTGAGTCGTGGGAGCGACGTTCGCAGCCGCCTCGTTCGATCGCGACGTGCGGAGCGCGATCGCGGTCGCGACGAGCGCGACGACCACGAGCGCGCCGATGGCCGCGAGCATCGCGACGCGACGCTTGTCCGCGAATGGCGGAGGCACGTCGCTCGTCGAGACGGGCACGTCGAACGGGGACACCGTCGGTCCCGAGGGCGGGTCGAGCATGAGCGAGGGGTGCGACTTGAGCGTACGCACCTGCGACACGCTCTCGATCTCCGCGACCTTCGCGGCGCGCTCGGCGATCGCTTCGCCCGCGATCGACTCGACCCACTCGCCGACCTTCGACACGGACGCGATCGGCGTCGCGCTCTCGATGGCGCGCGCCATCTCGCGCGCGGTCGTGTAACGGCTCGACGGATCGCGTGAGAGGCCCTTGAGGACGACCTCGTCGAACGCGGTGGTGACCTCTTTGTTGCGCGTGCTCGGCGCCTCCGGATCGTGGTGGAGCGCGCGCTCGAGCACGGTGACGTCGTTTTCGCCGCCGAAGAGGCGCTCGCCCGTGAGCATCTCCCAGAGGACGATCGACGCGGCGTACACGTCGACGAGGCGCGTCGGGTTCGCGCCACGGATCTGCTCCGGCGCCATGTACGCGATCTTGCCCTTGAGCTGACCTTCGCGCGTCTGCTGCACGCGCCCGATCGCCTTCGCGACGCCGAAATCGACCAGACGCGGAATGCCGTCGAGCCCGACGAGGATGTTCTGCGGCGAGACGTCGCGATGGACGATGCCGAGCGGCTCGCCCTTCTCGTTCACCGCTTCGTGCGCGGCGTGGAGCCCGTGGAGCACGCCGACGATGATCGCCGCCGCGACGCTCGGAGGCATCGGCGACTCGGCGCGCTTCGCCGCGCGGAGCATGCGCGCGAGCGACTCGCCCTGCACGTACTCCATGACGAGGAAGAGCTGGTTGCCCTCGGAGATGATGTCGAGCGTCGGCACGACGTTCGGGTGACGGACGCGCGCAGCGACGCGCGCCTCGTCGAGGAACATCGCGGCGAACTCAGCGTCCTTCGCGAGGTGCGGGTGCAGACGCTTGATCGCGACTGTGCGCGAGAAGCCAGAAGGCCCGAGCAAGCGCCCGTAGTGAACCGCCGCCATCCCACCCGAAGCGATCTCATCAAAGAGCGCGTAGCGCCCTACGATGGTGGCGATGCTTGCGGACGAAGGCTCGGCCACGTTCACATGACGAGGATATCACGCTATGGTCGCCGTCGTGATTTTCCGTGCGTCGGCGCTCGCGTCGTTTATGGCTCTTACCGCGGCGGTTCAACCCGTTTGGGCCGCTGACAAAGCGCAATGCGCGTCCGCCGCAGAAGTAGGACAGCGTCTGTTCAAGTCGCACAAGCTCGTCGCCGCGCGCGAGCAGCTCCTCATTTGCTCGAGCAAAGACTGCCCCGACGTCATCTCCTCCGACTGCACGCAGTGGCTCGGAGAGGTCGATCGCAGCGTGGCCTCCGTGGTCCTCAAGCCGGTGGACGACGCAGGTCACCGCATCGATGGCGTCAAGGTGACCGAAAACGGCGTCGTGATCGCAGAGCGCGCCGGCGAGGGCGCGGTCGAGGTGGATCCGGGGCAGCACGTCCTACGCTTCGAGAAGCCCGATTTCGATTTCGTCGAGCAGCATGTTCAGCTCGACGAGGGCCGGCGCAACCAAGAAATCGTCCGTGACGATGCATCCGCACGTGACCCCCCCTCCGCCGCCCAAGCCCGAAACCGGATCGAGCGGGACGGGGCTCCTCGTTGGCGGCATCACGTCGACGGTGTTCGCGGTGGCCGGCGTGGGCGTCTTCATCGGCGCGGGCCTTGCGGGCATTTCGGATCAGAACGCGCTGAAGACCTCGTGCGCGCCGAACTGCACCGCGTCGCAGGTGTCGCCCGTACAGACGAAGTTCACCGTCGCGAACGTGGGGCTCGTGACGGGCATCGTCGCGGCGGTCGCGGCGGGCGTCTTCTGGGTGCTCTATGGAACGCGCGCGCCCGACAAGCACATCGGCCTGTCGGGCGTCACGTTCGCGTTCTGAGTGGCTACGGCATCATGATGCGGCCGGGGGCGCCGTTCGCGCCGTTCACCGTGTGGCACGAGTTGCAGTTGCCGTCGGTCTGCGTCGCCGCCATCTCGCGCGTCTTGCCGTTCGCGACGATCTTCGCGCGGTAGGGCTTCGAGATGCCGGTGCTCGACGTGAAGTTGCCGGCGGCGTTCGTCGTGAGCGTGAGCTGCGTGTTGCCGTTCGCGTCCATGATGATGACTTGCGCGGCGCCGCTGCCGACGCCGAAGCAGTCGTTCGGCTCGTGCGCCGTCGGGTAGACGGTGCCCCCGATCGTGAACTGCGGAGCCTCGCTGCCCTGCGTCGCGTGGCACGTGTTGCACGCGCCGCCCGGGTGCATCTCGTGGCCGATATCGGACGACGAGTTCGTGACGCCGCTCGTGCAGACGAGGGGCGTGTTGTAGTTCGTCGACGCGCCCGCGTCGGCCGAGCAGGTGCCCTGCGGGTAACCCGCAGAGATCCAATTCTGGAGCGTCGTGATGTCCGCCGACGACGCGCCGCCGCCCGGAGGCATCGGCGTGGTCGCGTTCTGCATGCGCGAGACGCACATCTCGGCGACGGTCTTCGTCGGATCGCTGATCGCCTTGCCCGTGAGGTCGGCGTAGCTGAGGAGCGCCATCGGCGCGCCGCCGATCGGCGGATTCGAGTGGCACGACGTGCACGTCGCCTGGAGCACCGCGGCGACGTCGCACGGCAGGTCAGTCGATGGTCGTCGGGCTGCTGCTCGGGTTGTTGTTGTTGTTGTTGTTGGCGCTCGGGCCCGTCGAGGCGCCATCGGGCACGCTGAGGTAGCACCCGGCCGCGGCGGCCGCGAGGAGCGCCGCGCCGAGGAAACGATGCGCGCTCATTCTTGCGCTCCGAACTTCACTTCGACGTCGACCTCGGGCTTGACGGTGACGCCCAGGTAGCTCGGGACGCTGATGCCGTAGTCGCGCATGTCGACGCGCACCGTGCCGCCGACCCTCATCGCGTTTCCATCCTTGCGCGCGACGTAGTGGAACGAGACGTCCTTCGTCTTTCCGTGGAGCTTCATCGTGCCGTGCGCGTCACCCGACGAGTCGCCGCCGGGCGCGGGGATCTTGATCGCGCTCTTGGCGACGACGAGCTCCGCGTTCGGGTACTTCGGCACCTCGAGGTACTTGTCGCGCATGTGCTGGTCGCGAAGGTCGACGCCGGTCTTGAGGTTGCCGAGCGGCACGGTCACCGTGATGTTCTGCGCGTCGTCGGAGACGGAGAGGTCGCTCGACGAGCCCACGATGCGCATGCCGGCGGGACCCGTTGCGGCGAACGACACCGAAGCCGATCCGGAGGCGGCGAGCTTGGCGTCAGCGGCGAACGGCATCAGCAAGACGAAGAAGACCGGGGCGAGCTTGGTAACCTTCATGGCCACCCCCTCAGCAACAGGAGTGCCACGCGTTTTTCCCGAGAAATCGGGGGCTGCCGGTCGATCGAATGGAATGGTCCCTTCCATGTCTGGAAGGGATCGTTCTCAGGGGATGCAGTTGAGCTTGTAGTGGCGGATGCCGTCGCGGCCCATGGTGTACGGCGGATCGCAGGGGTCCTTCGCGGGCTGGCTCGGGGGCGGACGATGCGTCGGACGCGACGTCGACGCGGTCGCCGGGGGTGGCGCCGTGTCCGACGAGGCGGGGAGCACGGGAAGGGCGATCGCGATCGAGCTCGACGGAGGCGCAGGCGCCAGCGCGCGTGGCTGAGGCCGAGCGACGCTCGCGCGGATCGCCGCGCCGACCGAGATCGCCGCGACCGCCGCGGCGACCCCGAGGCCCCACGCGCGTCGCCTGCGCGCGCGCATGATCCCGCTCGCGGGCGCGATCACCGACGGCTCGTACCAATCCCACGGCATGCCGATCGTCGTCGCGCGCTCGATGTCGCCGAGCAGGCGCGTGCGGTTCGCGAGCGCGCTCTTCGCGGTGCTCTCGACCCACTCGGCGACCTGCGCTTGCGTCGCGACGGGGAGCGCCTCTTCGAGCGCCGCGGCCATTTGCTTCGCCGTGTCGAAGCGATCTTCGGGCTTGCGCGCGAGCGCGCGCATCACGACCTCGTCGACCGCGGGCGGCACGTCGGCCGCGAACGCGCTCGGCGGCTCGACGTTGTGCTGGAACATGTTGTCGATGGTCGTCGCGTCGCTCTTGTTGGCGAACAGCCTCACGAGCGTGAGCATCTCCCAGAGGACGACGCCGGCCGCGTAGATGTCCGTGCGCCGATCGATGCGCTCGCCGTGGAGCTGCTCGGGCGACATGTAACCGAGCTTGCCTTTGACCTTGCCGTCTTGCGTCGACTCCTGCGCGCGGCCGCGGGCCTTCGCGACGCCGAAGTCGATCAGCCGCGCGACGCCGTCCGCGCCGACGATGATGTTCTGCGGGCGACACGTCACGGTGGACGAGATCGAGCGGCTTGCCCTTTTGATCGCGGACCTCGTGCGCGGCGTGGAGCCCCGCGAGGACGTTCGTCATGATCGCCGACACGATCTCGAACGGGATGCGCTCGACGTCGCCGGCGACGAAACGCATGAGGCGCGAGAGCGGCTCGCCGTGGACGTAGTCCATGACGACGAAGACCTCGCCCGCGTCCGAGACGACGTCGAGGGTCGCGACGACGTTCGGATGGCGGATGCGCGCAGCGAGGCGCGCCTCGTCGAGGAACATCGCGGAGAACTCCGGGTTCATCGCGAGGTTCTGGTGGAGTCGCTTCACCGCGACCGTGCGCGCGAAGCCGACCTCGCCCGTCAGTCGAGCGAAGTGCACCGTCGCCATTCCTCCGGAGGCGATCTGTGCATAGAGCGTGTAACGCCCGAGTTTTTGCACCGCTCCCTGCTATAGCATTCCTCGGCATGCGAGAGGATTGGGCGACCGAGGTCCAGACGGCTCAGAACGTCCAGATGACGAGCACGTACAAGCTCGTCGTCGTCGACGGAGCGGATCGCGGCGCCGAGCTCATCCTCGACGGAACCCAGTCGAACCGCGTGCTCGTCGGGCAAGGCGCGAGCTGCGATCTGCGCCTCACGGATCCGAAGGTGTCTCGGCGCCACGTCGCGCTCGACCTCGGCGACTCGGGTTTGCGCATCGTCGATCTCGAGTCGCGCAACGGAACGTTCGTTGCGGGCGTGCGCGTGTTCGACGCGATCCTCGAGGGCGGCGAGATGATCCGCATCGGCAACACGATGCTCCGCGTCGACGCGCTCGAGAAGGCTCAGCCGATCACGATCTCGAGCGCGACGTCGTTCGGGCACACGGTGGGCGCGAGCATCGAGATGCGACGGCTCTATCCGCTCTGCGAGCGGCTCGCGGCGAGCGACGTGCCGGTCGTGATCGAGGGGCCGACGGGGACCGGCAAGGAGGTCCTCGCCGAGTCGATCCACGACAAGAGCGCGCGCGCGAAGGGACCGTTCGTCGTCTTCGACTGCACCGCGGTCCCGCCGAACCTCGTCGAGTCGGAGCTCTTCGGTCACGAGCGCGGCGCGTTCACCGGCGCGACGGCGCAGCGCAAGGGCGTCTTCGAGCAGGCCCACGGCGGCACGCTCCTCATCGACGAGATCGGCGACCTCGAGCTCTCGCTGCAACCGAAGCTCCTTCGCGTGATCCAGCGCTCGGAGATCCGCCGCGTCGGCAGCAGCAGCGCGCGCCGATCAAGGTCGACGTTCGCGTCATGGCCGCCACGCGTCGCGATCTCGATCGCGAGGTGCAAGACGGTCGCTTCCGCGACGACCTCTACTATCGGCTCGCGGTCGCGCGCATCGAGCTGCCGCCGCTCCACGCGCGCAAGGGCGACGTCGCGGTGCTCGCGACGCATTTCTGGCACGAGATGGGCGGCAAGGACGAGCCGCCGTACGAGCTCCTTCGCCGCTTCGAGCGCTACGCGTGGCCCGGCAACGTGCGCGAGCTCGCGAACGCCGTCGCGCGGTACATCGCGCTCGGCGATTTCGTCGAAGGGCAAGCCTCTCCCGCGCCGCTCCCGGGTGACGTCGTCGAGAGCGTGCTCGGTCTCGATCTACCGTTTCCGCGCGCGCGCGATCGCGTGCTCGCGGAGTTCGAGCAGCGCTACGTCGAGCGGATGCTCGCGCGTCACAACGGAAACGTCACGCAGGCCGCGGAGGCGTCGGGCATCGGCCGCCGCTACTTCGCGATGATCGCCGCGCGCCACGCGAAGACCTGAAATGCCGTGGCGGCCCGGGCGCAGTTTGAGTAGGGTGGGTGCCGCGCCATGGCCGTACAAACCACCCCTCCAACGTCGGCGGGCTCGGCGTCCCCGACGCACACCAACGACCCCGACGTCATTCGCGTCCTCCGCGACGACGGCTCGCTCGACCCGGCATTCGATCCGCACATCGACCCCGACGCGGTCGTTGCAATCTACAAGCATCTCGTCTTCGTGCGCATCCTCGACGAGCGCCTCGTCACGCTGCAGCGCCAGGGGCGCATCGGCTTCCACATCGGGTCGCTCGGCGAAGAGGCGGCCATCATCGGCTCGGCCGCGGCGCTGCGCCCGTCGGACTGGCTCTTCCCGTGCTACCGCGAGTTCGGCGCCGCGCTCTGGCGCGGGATGCCGCTCCAGGCGTACGTCGAACAACATGTTCGGCAACGCCGACGACCCCGCGAAGGGCCGGCAGATGCCCGACCACTACACCTGCCGCGCGGCGAAGTTCGGCTCGATCAGCTCGCCCATCGGCACGCAGATCACGCAGGCCGTCGGCTTCGCGTGGGCGGCGAAGATGAAGAAGGACGACCTCGCGACGCTCGTCTACTTCGGCGAGGGCGCGACGAGCTCGAGCGAGTTCCACAACGGGATGAACTTCGCCGGCGTGTTCAAGACGCCGACGGTCTTCTTCTGCCGCAACAACGGCTGGGCGATCAGCGTCCCGGTCGAGCGCCAGACGGCGTCCGCGTCGTTCGCCGTGAAGGGCGTCGCCTACGGCATCCCCGGCGTCCGCTGCGACGGCAACGACTTGTTCGCGGTCTTCAAGGTCACGCGCGACGCCATCGCGCACGCCGCGGCGCGGCAAGGGCCCGACGATCATCGAGGCGATGACGTACCGCCTCTCGGGTCACTCGACGAGCGACGACCCGAAGGCGTACCGCAAAGACGGCGAGGTCGAATCTGTGGAAGAAGCGCGACCCGATCGCCCGCCTCCTCAAGCACCTCGAGCTCAAGAACCTCTGGGACGCACGACAAGCAGAAGACGCTCGAGGCCGCGATCGAGACGCAGATCAAAGAGTGCGGTCGCCAACGCCGAAAAGACGCCGCCTCCGGCGCTCGAGACGATGTTCGAGGACGTCTTCGCCGAGCCGCCGTGGCACCTCCAAGAACAACGCGCCGCGCTCCTCGCCGGACCCCGCGCGAAGGGACACTGACGATCCAGAGAATCGAGCAGCGCAGACGCTCCGCGTGCGAGAAACCGGGGTGTCGCGCGCGAAGCCCCTTACCATGACCGACGCGGTGGAGGACACTGATGCCCCAGATGAACATGGTGCAGGCCATCAACGACGGCCTGCGGCACGAGATGAAGCGAGACGATCGCGTCGTCGTCCTCGGCGAGGACGTCGGCAAGGTCGGCGGCGTGTTCCGCGTCACGCAGGGGCTCTTCGACGAGTTCGGCGACGACCGCGTGATCGACACGCCGCTCTCCGAGGGCGGCATCATCGGCACGGCGATCGGCATGGCGCTCTACGGGCTCGTGCCGGTCCCCGAGATCCAGTTCGCGGACTTCATCTTCCCCGCGTACGACCAGATCGTCAGCGAGCTCGCGAAATACCGCTACCGCTCCGGCGGCGAGTACCCCGCGAAGCTCGTCATCCGCACGCCGGTCGGCGGCGGCATCCGCGGCGGCCACTACCACTCGCAGTCGCCGGAGTCGCAGTTCATCCACGTCGCCGGCCTCAAGGTCGTTTGCCCGTCGAACCCGTACGACGCGAAGGGCCTTCTTTTGGCTTCGATCCGCGATCCGGATCCGGTGATGTTCTTCGAGCCGAAGCGCATCTACCGCGCCGCCAAGGGCGACGTGCCCGAGGGCGATTACACCGTGCCGATCGGCAAGGCCGCCGTCGTGCGCGAGGGCCAGCACGTCACGATCGTCGTGTGGGGCGCGATGCTCTACGAGGCGATCGCCGCGGCCGACGAGGCGAAGGCGCAAGGCATCGAATGCGAGATCATCGATCTGCGAACGCTCTGGCCGCTCGACATCGACACGATCATCGCGAGCGTGAAGAAGACCGGCCGCGTCGTCGTCGTGCACGAGGCGCCCAAGACCTGCGGCTTCGGCGCGGAGATCGTCTCGCTCATCAACGAGAAGGCGTTCCTGCACCTCGAGGCGCCCGCCGGTCCGCGTCACCGGCTTCGACACGCCGTTCCCGTACACGCTCGAGATCGAGTACCTCCCGCTCGCGCACCGCATCTTGCCCGGCGATCGTCGAGACCGCGCGGTACTGAGTCGAGATCTCGTCGGGATCGGTCGTCTCGAGCGGCGAGAGCTTGAGCGTGCGGTCCGTCTTGTCGACCGTGACGTGGACGACGAAGAGCGACGTCTTGCCGTCGCCGTCGAGGTCGCCGCGCGCGATGACGTCTGCGCTCATGCCGTCGGGCGCGGCCTTCACTTCGTATTGGTAGCGCTGCGGCTGATCCATCTCGAACTTGAGCGGGGACCACGCTGACCAGTCGGCGGCGGTGGTCTGGTACGCGGCGCCGCGCGGCACGGCTTTGGGCACCGGCGGAAACGAGCGGAGGCGCTTCTTCGTGCGCGGGACGGGCGTGATCTCCTCGCGCTCCCATGACTCGATGACGTTCCTCGAGATGGAATGGATCGCGTTGGTTGCCTCGGCCTCCTTCGAGGCGTTCAGGTATTGCCGCACTCCCGCGGCGGCGAACGCCGAGAGCATCCCGAGATCGCGGGCTTGGTCCGTGAGGCCCTCGTCGAGAACCAAAGCGTAGGTGACGTGCGATCCGGCACGCGTGATCTTCGAGGCACCCAGGACGCGTGCGACCGCCTTCGCGTCGCTCTCCGAGATGCCGGGTGGAGGTGACTTCTCGAGGCTCGCGACCTGCGCGCCGAAGCCCGACTCGAAGTTGCGGGCGAGCGGCTCGGGCACGTCGGCCTCCGCGCGCACCGCGAATCGCTCGTCGCTCATCGCGAGCCCGGCGTCGACGCTCACCGGCTGGTCGTCGAAGAGGAGCCGCGCGTACTCGCTCGGGCCGAGCGCGAGCTTGCTCGGCACGCTCCCTCCGCCGCGGAGCGATTGCTCGACGCTCGTAGGCGTGCCGACCACGAGCACGCCGGGCGCCGCGAGCGTGCGCGTCGCCTCCTTCGCGAAAATGCGCCCGAAGCAATCCTGCGCGGATGGAAGGCGCGCATCGTCGTAGCGCATGACGAAGAGCCACTCGCCCGAGCTTCGCCCTGCGACGATCTCCTTCGCGCTCGCGAACGCGTCGTCCACGCAGGCCGCGCTCGGCTGACCCTCGAGGGAGCGCGCGGCGAAACCGAGGAGCTGCGGCGCGAGGGCCGTCATGAGCTTGGTCTTCTCGAGCCCCTCGACGTCGATGAACACGGCCAATTTCGGCGCGTGGAGCGTGAAGCGGTCCACGACCGACCTCGACGGCGCGTGCACCGTGGGCGCCGCTGCGTGAGCGGTCGCCGACGGGAGCGCGACCGCGGTCGCCCGAGGCGTGGGCGATCCACAAGCGAGAGAGACGCCGACGAGCAGCGCGCGCTTCATGGGACCTCCTTGATTCGGTAGCCGACGCCCGGCTCGGTGAGCAGGTAGCGGGGGCGCGCGGGTTTGTCCTCGAGCTTTTGCCGGAGCTGCGTCATGTAGACGCGGAGGTATTGCATCTGGTGCGCGTGACCGGGGCCCCAGACCTGATCGAGCAGCTGCTTGTGCGTCATCACGCGGCCGGCGTGGTTCATCAGCGTCGCGAGCAGCTTGTACTCGGTCGGCGTGAGGTGGACCTCTCGATCGCCCGCGAAGACGAGGCGCTTCGCGAGATCGATCTTCAAGTCGCCGACGGTGACGACGGAGCTCGTCGGATCGCGCGAGGAACGCGACGCGTGGCGGAGAGCGACGCGGATGCGCGCCATGAGCTCGGCGTTTCCAAACGGCTTGGTGAGGTAGTCGTCCGCGCCCGCGTCGAGCGCTTCGACCTTCTGCTGCTCGAGGCCGCGCGCGGAGATCACGATGATCGGCGTCGCGGTCCACTCACGCAGCCGCTTCGTCACCTCGAGGCCGTCCATGTCGGGCAAGCCTAGATCGAGCAAGATGAGGTCCGGCGTGTGCGCGGCGGCCTGCTGGAGGCCGTCGCGGCCGGTCTCCGCGTCGACCACTTTGTAGCCCTGCGACTCGAGCGCGAGGTGCACGAACTTGCGCATCTGCGCTTCGTCCTCGATGAGCACGACGACCGGCGGCGTCTCGGTCATGACGGTTGCACCCTATCATGCAAGGGGAGCGTGAAACGAAAGCTCGCGCCGCCTCCGTCGCGGGGATCGACCCAGATTCGGCCGTCGTGAGCGTTGATGATGCCGCGGCAAATCGTGAGACCCGAAGCCGACCCCGCCGCCCTCGGCTTCATGCGCGCGATAGAATTTGTCGAAGACGCGCTCCGCGTTTTCTTTGGCGATACCGGGCCCGCGGTCCGCGACCTCCACCTCGACGCTGTCCTCGCTCGCGCGCGCCGCGACGCGAATCGGCGAACCGGGCGGAGTGTACTTCGTCGCGTTCTCGAGCAAATTGATGAGGACCTGCTCGATGAGCACGGAGTCGAACGGGACGAGCGGCAAGTCAGCGGGAATGTCGGTCTGCACGTCACGGCCTTGGAGGCGGTCTTCCATGCGATTGAGCGCCGCTCCGACGACCTCTTCGAGCGGCTGCGCTTCCTTGGTCACCTTGAGCGCGCCCGCTTCGAGGCGCGTCATGTCGAGCAGGTTTCGCACGAGCCGGTTCAATCGCAGCGACTCGTCGTGAGCGGTCTTCAAGAGCTCGCGCCGCGTCGCCTCGTCTTTGGGGGCGCCTTCCTCGAGCAGCGCGCTCGTCGAGCCCGTGATCACGGCGAGCGGGGTGCGAAGATCGTGCGACACCGAGCTGAGCAGCGCGTTACGAAGCTGCTCGGTCTCGATTCGAAGCCGCGCACGGCGAGCCTCTTCGGCGAGCTCGGCGCGTTCGAGCGCGGAGGCGGTGAGGCGCGCAATCGTGTCGAGGAGCTGCCGTTCGTCGGGGTTGTTCAGGTGGGACTCAGGCGACGGGATGATCGCCAGCGCGCCGACGCGCCCGTGCGATCCGAGGAGCGGCACGAACAAGGCGCGCGAAGACGCGAGCGTGTCGGTGGTAGCGCCCGCGGCGCGCTCGTGCGTCCACACCCACTCGGCCACCGCGAGATCCTTCTCGTCGAGCGTGACGTCGGACATCACGGGTTCCAGCAACCTGGAGTCGTTGGGCAACAGGAGTGCGGCCTTCGCGCTGAAGATGCTGCGCACGTGGCTCAACGTCGTCGACACGAGCGCGTCGCGCGTCGCCGCCGCACCGAGCTCGCGGCTCACGGCGAAGAGCGCTGCCGTACGACGCTCGCGGCTGCGCGCCGCGTCTGCCTGCCGTCGAATGCGCTGGGTGAGGTTGCTGATCACGACCGCGACGATGAACATGACCGCGAACGTCGCGATGTGCCGCAGGTCCGAGACCGCGAAGCTGTAGAACGGCGTGATGAAGAAGAAGTCGAACGCGATCACGGCGAGCACCGCCGCGAGCAGCGACGGGCCATAGCCGAAGCGCATCGCGACGATGACGACGCCGAGCAGGTAGACCATGACCACGTCCGCCGTCTGCTCGCGCGCGAAGGCCACGCCGAGCAGCGTGCTCAAGACAACGACCACCGCGGCCGCGAGATACCCGAGCGCTGGAACGCGCGGCCGCTCGACCTGGACAGGCTTCGTCTTGGGCGGCGTCTCGAACCCCGAAATGACGTACACGTCGATTTCCTCGCTCAGGCGAACGAGCACATCGAGGAAAGGCGGCCTCAAGACGTCCCGCCAGCGCGGGTGCGTCGGCTTTCCCACCACGATCTTGGTGACGTTGCGCTTGCGCGCGTAACGCACGATCTCCATCGGAGCGTCGTCCGCGCGGATCGTGACGGCCTCCCCATCGAGCGACTCGACGAGCCGCATGTGCTGCGCGAGGCGCTCGCGGTCGTCGGTCGAGAGCCGGATGGCCGAAGGCGTCTCTATGTAGAGGCCGAGGAGCTCAGCGTGGAGGCTCGTCGCCATCCGGCGCGCCGCGCGGATCAGGCGCGCCGAGTACGGGCTCGGAGAGATGCACACGAGGATGCGTTCGCCCGTGTGCCAGGTCTTCTCGATGCCGTGCGCGACCTTGTAGCCGCGGAGCTTCGCCTCGACGCGCTCGGCCGTGCGGCGCAGCGCGATCTCGCGCAGCGCGATGAGGTTTCCCTCCTTGAAGAAGCTCTCGATGGCGCGCGCCGCCGCCTCGGGGACGTAGACCTTCCCCTCGTGCAGGCGCTCGAGCAGCTGGTCGACGGGCAAATCGACGACGCGCACCTCGTAGGCCTTGTCGAACACCGAGTCGGGCACCGTCTCGCGCACCACGACGCCGGTGATTTGCGCGACGACGTCGTTGAGGCTCTCGAGGTGCTGCACGTTGAGCGTCGTGTAGACGTCGATGCCGGCGTCGAGGAGCTCTTCGACGTCTTGCCACCGCTTCGCGTGGCGCGAGCCCGGCGCGTTCGTGTGCGCGAGCTCGTCGACGAGGAGCACGCCCGGCTTGCGCGCGAGCGCGGCGTCGAGGTCGAGCTCCTCGAGCTCGATGTTGCGGTGGGCGACCTTGCGGCGCGGCAAGAGCTCGAGGCCGATCAAGAGCGCGTGCGTGTCGTAGCGGCCGTGCGTCTCGACGATGCCGACGACGACGTCTCGGTGCTCGTCGGAGAGCGCGAGCCGCGCGGCCTCGAGCATCGTGAACGTCTTGCCGACGCCAGGCGCGGCGCCGAAGAAGATCGTCAGCTTGCCGCGGGCGGCTTCGCGCTCTTCCTCTTTGACTCGCGCGAGCAGCTCGTCAGGGTTCGGCCGCTCCGACATGGGTCACGCTGATAGCATGGGGGAGGCGCAACGTGATGCGCGTACCGCGGTCCTGACCTTGGGTCGCCGTCGCGACTTCCACGGTGCCGCCGTGCGCAGTGACGACGTCCAGGACGAGCATGAGCGCGAGACCGACCGCGTGCGTCGTGCCCGGCGCGCGCTTGAAGAGGTACGCCCGCTTCTCCGGCGGAATGCCAGGGCCGTCGTCGTCCACGGTGATCGAGACGCCGTCGTCGTGCTTCGCGCGCGACACGCACGATGATCGTCCCGCCGGGCAGGTGGCGCGTGCCGCGTCGGACGTAACGGAGGGCGTTGCCCACGAGCGTCGCAACCGCCCACGCGATCTTCTCGGGATCGATCATGACGAGCGGGAGCTTCTCGGGCGCTTCGACGCGGAGCGTGATCTCCACTGCGACGCCTGGACCTCGAGCGCCTCCATGGCGCCATCGAGCAACGCCTCGAGGTTGGTGGGCTCGGGGCGAAGCGGGATGGCGTCCATGACTAGAACTTCATCATCATTGCGAGCGTCAGTCGATTCTCGTCGTAGGAGAGATCCGGACCACCGGGATTGTTCATTCCCGCGACTGCCGGGGCGCCGTTTTGACCCGGCCAAGAGCCCGGACCGTTCGGGTTGTTCGCGTTGTTGAACTGGTTGCCGCACGTGCCGTTGATACACGGCGTCATGCCGCCCGAGCCGGCGAAGTAGGGAATGCTCGCGGCGCGGTGGTTGAACTCGAGGCGGAACGTGATGAAGTCGTTCGGCATGTAATCGCCAGCATCTGCATGTCCCACGCGTCGAACTTGTCGCCGACGTTCGCGCGTGAACGCGGGACCTCCGGCGAGCGCGCCGTATTTCGGGTCGTTCGGCAGATTCGCCGAGACGCCGGAGAACGCCGTCGCACCGTTGATCGGCGGGACGAGCACGAGGTACCTGCCAGGGTTCGTGATGGCGCCGCCGCCGACCGTCGCAGCGAAGCGGTCGTGCGCGAACCACGTGCGCGCATACGCCATGAACCCGAGAAAGTATTGATTCGTGCAGTTCGTCATCTGCACGCCCGCCGCGGCGTTGCCGTTGCCGAACTCGCAACCCGCATCGAGCGTGAGCGATGCCGCAGCCTGGCTGATGGGATTGTCCTTGTTGCGATAGAGGCGGACCATCACGCTGTCGTCGGTGTGGATGCGCTTTCGATCCGGGACACGCCATCGTGTCCGTGCCGAAGTAGTTGTTGCTGACGAGCGAGAACCACTCGACGGGCTTCCAGCGAGATCTGCATTCCAATGCCCGGCGCCTGGTTGAACACGCCGTACGACTGCCACCCGTTCACGAGCCAAGGCTCGATTTTCAGCTTGTCGCTCGTGAAGACCTGAATGCGGATGCCGTTGAAGAACCACGGCGTGTTCGACGAGACGTACGACGGCTGATACGTCCAGTTGTCGAAGTTGTAATAGCTCCAAAGGCCGATGTACGACATGAAGATGCCGGCCTGGATGTTGATGCCGTTCAAAACGGGGATGTGATAACCGGCGTACGCCTCGGAGATGTATCGATACGCGTTGTCGAGGTTCCACTGACCTTGACCCGGACTCGCGTCGTTGCGCGGCGTCGTCTGCGAGTACATCCCGAACTGCGTCATCAGACGCGCCATCACGTTCTTGTAGAGGAAGTCGCCGCCGAACCCGATCTGCGTGACCTGCAGCTCGCCGCTGCGGAAGACCTCGCTCGATCCGCTGATCGTGTGGTCCTTGGGGTTGTTGAAGTTGTAGTGAAAGGCGGTGTCGAGGCGGATCTCGCCCGTGAACGGACCCCACGTGAGCGGGCTGTCGCTCGATCCGAGGTTGGCCGGCGACCACGCGAAGTTGCCGAACGCGAACGGCGCGTCTTTCACCTCGGTCTGTCCGTCGCCGACGGTGGGGTTCGGCGGCGGCGCCTTCGCGGCGATGCGCGCGTCGATCAGCTTCTCGAGCTCCGCCTGCGTGAGCGTGATCGTTACGGGCGCGGTCTGCGCACTGGCGACGGGAGCGGTCGTCGCGCTCGTCGTCGGCGCAGTCGTGACGGTCGGTGCAGTCGTTGCGGCGCCCGCATCGCCTGCGGCCACGTTGTCTTGCGCGCGTGCAAGTGTGGCGAACGTCCCCATCGCCGTCAGTGCGGCGATCAACGCAATCGGTGTCTTTTTCATCTTGTCGCCCTCGCTCCAGCGGATTGCGGCGTGCGGCCGTGCAACTCTCGAGCCGAAGAGAGGCTCCTTCGTGATGGAGCCCAAGGTTAGGCAGAGCCGAATCAGAAATCCGTCAAGACGAATTGGACGGTCATCAAGATTCCATCAATTTCGTTCGGTCATTTCGATGGCCTGCGCGCCCGCGCCTACTATCGATTTCGTGAACGAGAATCCCGTACAAGTCTTCGGCGTCAAGCTCCTCGGCCTCTCGTCGATGACGTTGCACAAGGCCGTCCTCACCATCGCGTTCGTCGTCGCGCTCGTCGCGCTTCGGACGCTGCTCGATTGGCTGATTCGCGCGATCATTCCGGTCGGTCGGCGCGAGCGACGCTCGTTCTGGGTCGGGCAAGCGGCGAACCTCTTCACGGCGGGGTTGTTCGTTCTGTCGATGCTGTCGATCTGGTTCGACGATCCTGGCCGGCTCGCCACCGGCATCGGCCTCGTCTCGGCAGGCCTCGCGTTCGCGCTCCAGAAAGTGGTCACGTCGTTCGCCGGCTATTTCGTCATCATTCGCAGCAGCGTGTTCACCGTGGGTGACCGAATCACGATGGGCGGCGTGCGCGGAGACGTCATCTCGCTCGGCTTCCTCAAGACCACGTTGATGGAGATGGGCGATCCGGTCGTCGGCGCTCCATCGGTCTGGGTGCACGGCCGCCAGTACACCGGGCGCATCGTGACCATCACGAACGACAAGATCTTCGAGGAGCCCGTGTTCAACTCGACGCGCGACTTTCCCTTCATGTGGGACGAGATCATCGTTCCGATCACCTACGCGTCGGATCGACGGCGCGCCGAGGCCATCCTGCTCGAAGCCGCGCAGGAGAGCACCGCCGACATCCAGAAAGAGGCCGAGCCGCACCGCCAGCATCTCAACGAGACGTATCACCTCGACCTCGTGTCGCTCGCGCCGCAAGTGTTTCTTCGCATCACGGACAACTGGCTCGAGCTCAGCTTGCGATTCATCGTGCGCGATCAAGGCTCGCGCGAGACGAAAGACCAGATCGCGCGCGCGATCCTCGAGGGCTTCGACGCGGCCGGCATCGGGATCGCCAGCACGACGATCGACATCGTGGCGTTTCCGCCGATCCGTCGCGGCGCAGCGCGCTCGTCCCGAGTAGACCGCTTCACTCGGTCGAGCGCGAGGTTCAGCATCAACACGTTCACGCCCGGATCGCCGAGCACGCCGAGCGCGCGACCGTCCGTGTGCGCGTGCACGAGGTCGCGCACGCGCCCAACCGCGATGCCGCGCGCGGCGGCGACACGCGCGACTTGAAGGTCCGCGTTGCGCAGAGAGATGTGGGGGTCGAGCCCGCTTCCGGATCGCGTCACGGCGTCGGCCGGCACGAGCACGTCGTCGCCGAGGTGATTCTCCTCACGGTAGGCGGCGACGAGCTGACGAACGCCAACGAACGACTCGTCGACGTCGGGCGTCGTGGGATCGTCTTGGGCGCCATCGAAGAGCTTCGCGCTCGTCGGCCCGAGGTTCGTCCCGCTCGAGCTCGCGCCGTCGTAACCCGCGCCGGCCGCGGACGGACGCGGGTGAAAGTACCGCGCGCTCGTGAACGCCTGACCGAGCTGCGACGAGCCCACGGCGTCGCCGGCGTTCGCCGGTCTTCCGGACCGATCGACGAGCGACCCGTTCGCCTGCCACGGAAAGGCCACTTGTCCAAGCGCGTAGACGCACGCTGGGTAGGCGCCGCAACAGAGCACCACGATGACGAGCATCGCTCGCATCGACGTCGCAGTCTCTCGGATGGCTTCGCGCATCAACATTCAGAACGTCCTTTCGCGCATGAAGTGCTCCGCGAGAGGGCCGAGCGCGAGGGCGGGGAAGAAGGCGAGCAGGCCGACGATCACCACGGTGCACGACACGAGCAAGACGAACGTCGGACCGGCGACCGGAAACGACTTCTCGTCCGTCGGGCGAGGCTTCTTGGCGACGAGCGCGCCCGCGAGCGCGATGACCGATACGGCGGGGAGGAGGCGACCGGCGATGATGCAGAGTCCGAGGGTGAGGTTCCACAGGACGTTTCCGGAAGTCGGCGTCGCCGTGAGCCCAGCGAACGCGGAGCCGTTGTTTCCGGACGCCGACGCATACGCGTAGAGCATCTCGCTCAACCCGTGCGGCCCGTTGTTGTTCAAACCGGCCGTACCCCAGCCCGTCACCGACGCCACCGCGGTGAAGACGAGAACGAGCATCGGCGGGACGAGCATCGCGAGCGTCGCGAGCTTCATCTCGCGGCCTTCTAGCTTCTTGCCGAGGTAATCGGGCGTGCGCCCGACCATGAGACCCGCGACGAAGATCGCGATGACGACGTAGACGAGCATCCCGTAAAGCCCCGAGCCCACGCTGCCGAAGAGCACCTCGCCGGAAAGAATGTTCGCGAGCGTGACGAGACCGCCGATGGGCGTGAAAGAGTCATGCATCGCGTTCACCGCGCCACACCCCGTGGCCGTCGTCATCGCCGCGAAGACCGACGAGCCGGCGATGCCGAAGCGAACTTCTTTCCCCTCCATGTTCACGGAAGCTGGGTCGACCCCGAGGGCGACGAGGTGCGCGTTGGGCTGCGCCTCCGCCCACCAGCACACGAGGATGCCGATGGTCATCAGACCGAACATGCTGGCCCACACCGCCCAGCCGTGGCGCTGGTTCTTCACCATGCGACCGAGGTAATAGGTGAGCCCGCTGCACACGGCGATGAACAACACCATTTCGACGAAGTTCGAGAGCGCGGTCGGGTTTTCGAACGGGTGCGCGGCGTTCACGTTGACGTAGCCGCCGCCGTTGGTGCCGAGCATCTTGATCGCGATCTGCGAGGCGATGGGACCCTGCACGATGTTTTGTGTCGTGCCGTCGATCGCGTGCACCGACGTATAGGGCGCGAAATTCTGCGGAATGCCCTGCGCGATCAGGAAGACCGCGTAGAGGATGCTCGCGGGGAGGAACAGATAGAGCGTCTGCCGGACGACGTCGCGCCAGAAGTTGCCGACGGTCGAGCCCTGAACGCGCGCGATGCCGCGAACCAGCACTGCCGCGGTCGCGATGCCGATGGCGGGCGACACGAAGTTGTTCGCAACGAGCGCTACCATTGCGAGAAGTAGCTCATCGTCGTCTCGCCGCTGTAGCTCTGCCAGTTGCTGTTGGTGACGAAGCTGACCGCAGTGTTGAACGCGAGGTCGGGTCGAACTGCGTCGAGGTGTTGCGGGTTGAGTGGCAACACGCGCTGCAACCGCAAGAGCACGTACGTGAAGAACGTGACGACGCCAGTGAATACGACCATCGACGCGGCGTACCGCTTCCACGTCTGCTCGCGTGACGGATCGACGCCGATGACGCGGTAAATCAGCCGCTCGACGGGTCCGAGAACGCGTTCGAGAAACGTCGCGCCGCCGATCTCGGGGTCGAGCACCTGCAAGAGGTGCACGCCGATCGGCTTCGTGATCAGGACGATCGCGACGAGCACGAGCACGAGCTGAATCCAGCCGGGCACGTTCATCAGAGCCTCGCGCAGCCGACGACGTACGCGAGAGCGCCCGCGAAGCTTGCGGCCATCACAATGACGAATAGGACGTCGAGCATCGATTCAACCCAATGCAGCTCACATGCCACGTACGTGAAAGCTTCAGCGAAAGCCGCGCTCGACGATCTCGAGGCGGCGCCCTCGAACCGCACGCCACCCGCGAAGACCGCGCTCGTGTGGCGGAAGAGGCTCGCCATAAGCATCGACCTCGCCTAGCCACATCGCGACCGCCAGCTCGGCGCTCGCGCGGCTGACGAAACCCGCATACGGTTTGCCGTCGATCGTCACGACGAACGACGCGGTGTTGCACGGGATCGCGTGGATGTCTTGGGTGTTGTTTGGCGACCGTTCCATCTCGTGTCGCGGCAAATCTGCCGCGACTTGCATCTAAAAACGATCAAGACGGCGTCGGTTCACATTAAGTCGGCATCAAGACGACTTCCCGCGGCGCATACGAAAAATTGATGCGCGACGCGCGCGTCTTGATCGTTCTTTGACGACCTCGCCGTTAGGTTTGCCTCCGTTCGATGAAGGACTGGGTCGTCATTTTGCAACCGAACGGTGTCGTAGACGCCGTCGAGAACGGCGCGCCGTCGACGTGGGTCGGCCACGATCTCGCCACGATCGCCGATGCACCCGACGAGGTCCGCGCCATCGCGCGCGAGGTCACGCGCCGAGCGCCGGGCTCGAGGTATGTGCAGCGATGGCTCGTCCACGCGACGAATGGGACGATCGAGATCCTGCTCGTGCAAGCGGTGCCGCTTCGCAAGTCGTATACGCAGGTCAACGAGCTCATGGTTCGGCTGCTCGACGTCTTCGCTTCACAAGCGAAGTCGAACGCGGTGCGCTTCACTGTGCGGCAGGAGGGCGCCGGCGTCGTCTCGCTCGATCGCGAGAAGGTCACCTGGGCGCTCGCGACGCTCGTCGGGAACGCGCTGCGTTACGTGCGCAGCGCGCCGCAGCCGCGCATCGACGTCGTGTTCTGCGTGGGACGCAGCGACGAGCGAGCTCGTCGTCGTCGTGGCGGACAACGGGCCTGGCATGACGCCACAACGCGCGAAATGGCTCTTCACGCACAACCCGTCGAACGGTGCAAGCGCCGGCCTCGCGCTGCTCATGGTGAACGACGTCGTCGCGGCGCACCGCGGCGCCATTCACGTCGAGACGTCACCCGGAAACGGGACGTCCTTCACGTTGCGCCTGCCGGGCGCGGTTGCGTGACGTCGAAGCCGGCGTAGTCGGGCTATTCAGCGGGTTCGTTTGTGATTTCATCACCACTAACGAACACTCACCTTGACGTCTTGTTAAGGCGAGAGGCGCTACGTTGCTCGGTCGCCAGAGGTCAATGTGTTGCGGATTCGCCCGTTGCTCGTCTGCATGTGCGTGCTCGGTTCCTGGGCGTCCGTGTCTCGTGCACAAGACCAAGACGCCGGAACGGGCAGCGTCGTCGACGAGCTTCATGCGCTGCAGGCGCGCGTGAAGGAGCTCGAGGATCGCGTCGCCGCCCACGAAAAAGCACCGACCGTCGCGCCGCCGCCGCCAACGCCGATCGTCGCCGAGAAGAAGCACGAAGCCCCTGCCGAGCCCTTCGCGTTCGGCGACTTCACCTGGCTCAATGGCAGCAGCCGCCAGCACAAAGCGATCCTCGACACGCCGTACTTCACGCCGGAGTTTTTGCTCGACGTCAACTACACCGCCTCGACGAACAACCCGATCGACAACACCGTCGTCGGCTCGACGGCGCTCTCGCGCAACAACGAGCTCACGCTCGCGTTCATGGGCTTCGGCGGCGATTTCCACTACGGCGCCGCACGCGCGCGCTTGATGACGCAGTTCGGCGTTCGCTCGACGCTCGTCCCGCGCAACGACGCGAGCACGAACCGCGGGCAGTTCGATCTCCAGACCGCGCTCCGCTACGTGAGCGAGGCGTACGGCGGCGTGCACCTCGACGTGCTCAACGGCATCAACATCGACGCGGGCATCTTCATGTCGTACGTCGGCTTGTTCTCGTTCGACAACTTCGAGAACTGGATGTACCTGCCGTCGTACACGTCGGACAACACGCCGTGGTTCTTCAACGGCATTCGCGTCCAGGTGTACACGAGCGACAAGCTCAAGATCGAGCCGTGGATCATCAACGGTTGGCAGACGTACGGGAAGTTCAACGAGCTCCCCGGGTTCGGCGCGCAGATCCTCTGTCGCGCCCGGTCGAGTGGCTCCAGCTCCTCTCGAACGACTACGTCGGTTGGGACACGCAAAATAACCCCGGGCGCATGCGCTTCCACTCCGACAACAGCCTCGAGCTTCGTTACTTCAACAAGCGCGACAAGCGGTTCTTCCATCGCGCGGCGTTCTCGCTCACGGGAGACATCGGCGGCGAGCAAGGAGACGGCGTGACGCCGTTCGGAGGCAGCGGAACGGAAGGGCACTGCACCGACGCGACGCCCTGCACGCAGCAGTTTCTTGAGTTGGATGGCCTACAACCGCTTCTGGTTCTTCGACGACCACTTCGCGTGGACCGTCGGCGGCGGGATGATGCACAACCCGGGTCGATATCTCGTCCTCGCGCCGCCCGGCATGGCCTCGCCGTTTCCGCCGCAGCTCAACACGCCGCCGGCGAACCACCCGTACGACCTGAACCCGGGAACGCAGTTCGACGCGTGGGACATCGAGACGGGCATCCAGTACATGCCGAACGAGCAGGTCACCTACGACGTCGAGATCAACCACCGCCAAACGGCGGACCCCTATTTCGCCGGCCACGGCGGCGTCACGTCTCCGGACGGCTACGTCACGACGCCCGTTCCGCCCGGATGGCGCCCCGATCTCGTCAAGGCAGACACGCGCATCATCTTGGCGGTCTTGGTGAGGTTCTGATGAAGCTCGTCACGCTCGTCCTTCCGCTCGCGCTCCTCGCGCTCGGGTGCGAACAGGGTCGCGAGGGCGATCGCTGCAATCCGAATTCGAGCCACGACGAGTGCGGCTCGGGTCTGGCTTGCCAGCAGCCCGAGAACTGTCCGGAGAACTACTGCTGTCCGACGTCGGGTGACAGCAGCAATCCGGTCTGCCAGCCCGGGTGCGCAGGCGGCTTCGACGCGATCTGCGCGGCGACGAGCAACGCGGCCGACGGGTGCGCCGGCGACGCGGGACCGAATAGGTCAGTTCCGCCGCGTGGCGAACGACCGAGCGCGATCGAGGATCGCGTGCGCGTCGTCGACGTCGTCGCTCGTCAAGCGGACGACGTACCCGTCGCGGTCCGACTCGACGTCGATGTTCACCCAGCCGCTGGCGGGACGGTAGGGATCGCCGTCGGCTGCGCACACCTGACCGAGCGTGACGCGGGCCTCGTGACACTCGAGCGCGCGCTCGACCCACTGACGTGACGTCCCCTCGATCGGGAGCATGTGGATTTGCGCGCCAGCGAGCCGTGCGATGCGGCCGTTCGGGCCGCCGATGGCGTACGTGTACGCGGGCTCGACCGAATCGACCATCGACTGAGCGAGCACGGGCTCCACGCTCGCGTTGGATACGCCCTGGCACTTCGCCTGCGCAGCGCGTGCATGCTCGACCGACGTCTTTGCGCTCGGCACGCAGCCAACCGCGATGATCAGCGCAATACACACGAGGTGATTCCGCATCACCAAACAGTGTAGCAACGACCATACCGCGGCGCTTTATGTTTTCTTGATGTTGTCGTGAATCCAGTGGAAGACGTGAGCGGCGCCGCGGACCGCGTGGAAGACCACCACGACGACGACGAACGAAACGGCTGCGTACGCGAACGACATCATCGCGTCTTCTGCACCAGCCACGGAATGGCGACGACCAGCACGAGAGCGAGCGCCATCTCTCGGCCCATGGGCTCGTGGTGCATCGCGCCGACGATCGCGCGAAGCACGCTTCCCGCCCACAAAGCGAGCGCGAGCCACGCGAGAGCTCGGTCCGGCTGCGTGCGCAGCTGCTCGCGCGGTGAAGCGACTCGATACGGATGCACGCGGCGTGACACGCAGGCAACATGCCGCACCGCGAATTAGCGCTGCGCTAAGACGAGGCGCGCGCAGATAAAAAAAGAATCAAGCGGTGCGCGCGCGTGGCTCGAACGATGCAAGGACGAGGCGTGTGGCATCGCGCGATACGCATTTAGGTTTCTCTAACGTTGGAGAGGCCAATCCTAGCAGCGGCTTTATTCGCCCGCGCCTAGAGTGCACGCCGCGTTCAATGGAGCTCTTTCGATGATGGATGTCGTCTACATCGGTCTCACGTTCGGTCTGTTCGCGCTCGGCTGGGGGCTCGTGAAGCTCTGCCAGCGCGTCGCCTGAGGTTTGTCATGCCCATCTCTCTACGTCATCGGCGGCGTCGTCTCGGTCGCGCTGCTCGTCTATTTGTTCATCGCGCTGCTCAAGCCGGAGGCCTTCCAATGAGCTGGCATGGCTATGCGCTGATCGCGGCGTACGTGGTCGCGCTTGTGGGGCTCACGAAGCCCCTCGGCGCGTACATGGCGCGCGTCTACGAAGGCGAGCCGACGCTGCTCGGGAAAGTCTTCGGCCCGCTCGAGCGTCTCGCGTATCGCCTCATGGGCGTTCCTGCACGACGAGGAAAAACGCGACATGCCGTGGACGACGTACGCCGGTCGCGATGCTCCTCTTCAACGTGGCCGGGCTTCTCGTCGTCTACGCTGATTCAGCGGTTGCAAGGTCATCTGCCGCTCAACCCGCAAGCGCCTGGCGCGCGCCGACGCCGCGACCTCGTCGTGGAACACCGCGACGAGCTTCGCCACGAACACGAACTGGCAGTCGTACGGCGGCGAGATCGACGCTCAGCTACGTGTCGCAGATGCTCGGCGCTCGCGGTGCAGAACTTCGTGTCCGCAGCGTCCGGCATGGCGGTGCTCGTCGCGCTCATCCGCGGCCTCGCGCAGCAAGCAGGCGCAAGGCATCGGCAACTTCTGGGTCGATCTCACGCGCGGCACGCTCTACATCCTCTTGCCGCTCTCGTTCGTCTTCGCGCTCTTCCTCGTGTCGCAGGGCGTCGTGCAGACGTTCGTCCGAATGTACGTGACGACGTGACGAGCGGGCACAGGTGCTCGCGCTCGGCCCGCCGCGTCGCAGATCGCGATCAAGGACCTGGGCACGAACGGCGGCGGGTTCTTCAACGCGAACTCGGCGCATCCGTTCGAGAACCCGACGCCGCTCTCGAACTTCGTCGATCATGCTGTCGATCCTCGTCGATTCCCGCGGCGCTCTGCTACACGTTCGGCAAGATGGTGAAGGACACGCGGCAGGGCTGGGCCGTGCTCGCGGCGATGTTCGCGATCTTCCTTCCGCTGCTCTGGCTGTGCGTCTCGCAGGAGCATGGCAGCCCGACCCACGCGCTCGCGTCGCTCGGGCCTCGATTCGTCGCTGGCGGCAACATGGAAGGCAAGGAGGTGCGCTTCGGCATCGCCGCCTCCGCGCTCTAGGCGACGTCGACGACGTGCGCGTCGAACGGCTCGGTCAACGCGATGCACGACTCGTTCACGCCGCTCGGCGGCCTCGTGCCGATGTGGCTGATGCAGCTCGGCGAGATCGTCTTCGGCGGCGTCGGCTCGGGCCTCTACGGCATGCTCATGTTCGCCATCGTCGCGGTCTTCGTCGCGGGGCTCATGGTCGGCCGCACGCCCGAGTACCTCGGCAAGAAGATCGAGGCCTACGAGATGAAGATGGCGTCGCTCGTCATCCTCGTCCCGCGCGGCGTCGGTGCTCGTCTTCACGGCGATCGCCGTCGTCACCGAGCCGGGCACGAAGGGCATCGGCGAACCCCGGCGCGCACGGGTTCAGCGAGATGCTCTACGCGTTCTCGTCGGCGTCGAACAACAACGGCAGCGCGTTCGGCGGGCTCAGCGCGAACACGCCCTTCTACAACACCACGCTCGGGCTCGCGATGTTCTTCGGGCGCTATCTGGCTGAAGATCCTCGCGCTCGCGCTCGCGGGCTCGCTCGCGAAGAAGAAGCTCGTCCCCGCGAGCGCCGGCACGCTGCCCACGCACACGCCGCTCTTCGTCGCGATGCTCGTCGGCGTCGTCATCATCGTCGGCGCGCTCACCTTCATCCCCGCGCTCGCGCTCGGCCCGATCGTCGAGCACCTGTCATGAGCACTCATCTCCAACCCACTCCGAAAGACTCGAAACCGGTCATGCCCCTCGTCCCCGAAACCGTAGGCGTCGGAAAGGACGTCGTCGCCGGTCGCGTCGAGCACGGCAAGCACCGCCACAAGGGCGAAGCGCGCCCGCTCTTCGAGGCGGCGATCGTCCGACAGGCGATCGTCGCGTCGTTCAAGAAGCTCGACCCGCGCCACCAGATCCGAAACCCGGTGATGTTCGTGGTCGAGGTCGGCAGCGTCTTCACGACGGCGCTCTTCGTCCAGGCGCTCGTCGGGCAAGGGCGAGGCGTCCGCGGGGTTCATCCTCGCGGTGTCGCTGTGGCTGTGGTTCACCGTGCTCTTCGCGAACTTCGCCGAGGCCATGGCCGAGGGGCGCGGCAAGGCGCAGGCCGACTCGCTGCGCAAGGCGCGCAAGGACATCCAGGCCAAGCAGCTCAGCGAGCCCAAGCGCGACGCGATGCCGAGCGTGATCTCGTGCGGCGAAGCTCCGGAAGGGCGACCTCGTGCATCGTCGAAGCGGGCGACTTCGTCCCGTGCGACGGCGAGATCGTCGAGGGCGTCGCGTCGGTCGACGAGAGCGCCATCACCGGCGAGAGCGCGCCGGTCATCCGCGAGAGCGGCGGCGACCGCAGCGCCGTCACGGGCGGCACGCGCGTGCTCTCCGACTGGCTCATCGTGCGCATCACGGCGAACCCGGGCGAGACGTTCCTCGATCGCATGATCGCGATGGTCGAGGGCGCGAAGCGCCAGAAGACGCCGAACGAGATCGCGCTCGACATCCTGCTCGCCGCGCTCACGATCGTCTTCCTCCTCGCGACCGTCACGCTGCTGCCGTATTCGATCTACAGCGTGAAGGCGGCGGGGCAGGGCGCGCCGATCACGATCACCGTGCTCGTCGCGCTGCTCGTCTGCCTCATCCCGACGACGATCGGCGGGCTCCTCTCGGCGATCGGCATCGCCGGCATGGACCGCATGATCCAGGCGAACGTCATCGCGACGTGCGGGCGCGCGGTCGAGGCCGCGGGCGACGTCGACGTGCTGCTGCTCGACAAGACGGGCACGATCACGCTCGGCAACCGGCAGGCGACGGCGTTCTTGCCCGCGACGGGCGTCGACCGCCGAAGCGCTCGCGGACGCCGCGCAGCTCGCGTCGCTCGCCGACGAGACGCCCGAAGGCCGCAGCATCGTCGTGCTCGCGAAGGAGAAGTACTCGATCCGCGAGCGCGAGATCCACGAGCTCGGCGCGTCGTTCGTCCCGTTCACCGCGCAGACGCGCATGAGCGGCGTCGACATGCGACGGCCGCGAGATCCGCAAGGGCGCGTCCGACGCCGTCGAGGCGCTACGTCGAAGTCGAAGGGCGGCGAGTTCCCCGAGGACGTGAAGAGCACGGTCGTCGACGATCGCCAAGCAAGGCGGCGACGCCGCTCGTCGTGGCCGAGGGCAAGAAGGTCCTCGGCGTCGTCCAGCTCAAGGACATCGTCAAAGGCGGCATCAAGGAGCGCTTCGCCGAGCTCCGCAAGATGGGCATCAAGACCGTGATGATCACCGGCGACAACCCGCTGACCGCCGCCGCGATCGCCGCCGAAGCGGGCGTCGACGACTTCCTCGCCGCAGGCCACGCCCGAGACGAAGCTCGCGCTCATCCGCGAGCACCAGAAGGGCGGCAAGCTCGTCGCGATGACCGGCGACGGCACGAACGACGCGCCCGCGCTCGCGCAGGCCGACGTCGCCGTCGCGATGAACACCGGCACGCAGGCCGCCAAAGAGGCCGGCAACATGGTCGACCTCGACTCGAACCCGACGAAGCTCATCGAGATCGTCGAGATCGGCAAGCAGCTCCTCATGACGCGCGGCGCGCTGACGACGTTCAGCATCGCCAACGACGTCGCGAAGTACTTCGCGATCATCCCGGCCGCGTTCGCCGTCGACGTACCCGGCGCTCGGCGCGCTCAACATCATGCACCTCGCGACGCCCGCAGAGCGCGATCATGAGCGCCGTCATCTTCAACGCGCTCATCATCGTCGCGCTCATCCCGCTCGCGCTCCGCGGCATTCGCTACCGCGCCGTCGGCGCCCAGCGCCTCCTGCGCGATCACCTGCTCATCTACGGGCTCGGCGGCCTCGTCGTGCCGTTCGTCGGCATCAAGCTCATCGATCTCCTCCTCGTGCTCCTCCACCTCACGTGATGACATCGCGCGTAAGGCCACTGATCATGCTCAAGCAACTCCGCGCCGCGCTCGTTTCTCTCGCGTTCTTCACCGTGCTCACGGGCATCGCGTATCCGCTCGCGGTCACGGGCATCGCGCAAGCTGCGTTCCACAAGCAGGCGAACGGCAGCTTGATCGAGAAGGACGGCAAGGTCGTCGGCTCGCACCTCATCGGGCGCCAGTTGGACGATCCGAAGTACTTCTGGGGCCGTCTCTCGGCGACGCTGGACGCGAACGGCAAGGCGCTCCGTACAACGGCGGAAACTCGATGGGCTCGAACCTCGGCCCGACGAACCCCGCGCTCGTCGACGAGGTGAAGGGCCGCGTCGACGCGCTCAAGGCGGCCGACCCCGACAACGCCGCGCCGATCCCGGTCGACCTCGTCACGTCTTCGGGCAGCGGCCTCGACCCGGACATCTCGCGTCGCTGCCGCCGAGTACCAAGTCGCATCGCGTCGCGAAGGCACGCGGCCATCGACGAAGCGAAGGTCCGCGCGCTCGTCGCGGCGCACACCTCGGAGCGCACGCTGGGCTTCCTCGGCGAGCCGCGCGTGAACGTCCTCGAGCTCAACCTCGCGCTCGACGATGACTCCAAGTAATGTCGCCAACTGGGTCCTAGGGTCGGAGGCTCGCGTCCGAGGAAGAAGAGCACCAACACATCGGGCCGCTGGCGGGCATCCCGGTCCTCGGGCTCGACGCGCTCGCCTCGGCCGCGTACGGCCCCGAGGCCGCGCTCACGCTGCTCATCCCGCTCGGCGCGCTCGCGCTCCGCTACATCGCGCCCGTCCTCGCCGTGATCATCGGCGTGCTCCTCGTCGTCTACTTTTCGTACCGGCAGACCATCACGGCGTATCCGGGCGGCGGCGGCTCGTACACGGTCGCGAAGGAGAACCTCGGCCGCATGCCCGGGCTCGCTCGCCGGCGCGGCGCTCGCGCTCGACTACGTCCTGAACGTCGCCGTCGGCATCT
This sequence comes from uncultured delta proteobacterium, assembly GCA_963839305.1. Classification (GTDB taxonomy): domain Bacteria; phylum Myxococcota_A; class Polyangia; order Polyangiales; family Polyangiaceae; genus DASXHD01. The sequence goes on along the minus strand of CAWIUL010000010.1, from coordinate 1,218,831 downwards.
CGGCCGGCGTCGGCGCGCTCGTCTCCGCGGTCCCCGCGCTCCTGCCGCACACGCTCGCTCTGTGCCTCGTCATCCTCGCGTTCCTCACGCTCGTCAACCTGCGCGGCGTGCGCGAGTCCGGGCATCGCGTTCATGCTGCCGACGTACACCTTCGTCGCGACGCTCGGCATCGTCATGCGTCCTCGGCATCGTCAAGGCGGTCGCTGGCGGGCGGGCACCCCGCTGCCGGTCGTCGCGCCGCCGGCGCTTGCCGGCCGCGACCGAGACGCGTCGGCGTCGTGGATCGTGTGCGCGCCTTCGCCAACGGGTGCACGGCGATGACCGGCGTCGAGGCGGTCAGCAACGGCGTGCCCCTCTTCCGCAAGCCCACGATCAAGAACGCGCAGCGCACGCTCACGGCGATCATCGCCATCCTCGCGCTGCTCCTCGGCGGGCATCGCGTACCTCGCGCGCGCGTACGGCATCGGCGCGACCGAGCCCGGGCAAGGCGGGCTACCAGAGCATCCTCTCGCATGCTCACGGGCGCCGTGATGGGGCGCGGCCCGTTCTACTACGTGACGATGGGCTCCGTCGTCGCGGTGCTCGCGCTCTCGGCGAACACGAGCTTCGCGGACTTCCCGCGTCTCTGCCGCGTCCTCGCGGAGGATCGGTTCCTGCCCGACTCGTTCGCGATGCGCGGGCGCCGGCTCGTCTACTCGCACGGCATCATCGTGCTCGCGGTCCTCTCGGGCATCCTGCTCGTCGCCTTCGGTGGCATCACCGATCGGCTCATCCCGCTCTTCGCGATCGGCGCGCTCCTCGCGTTCACGATGTCGCAAGCCGGAATGGTCGCGCACTGGCGCCGCGTGGGCGGCGCGGCGGCGCGCCACTCGCTGCCGATCAACGCCGCCGGCGCGGTGGCGACGGGCGTCACGCGTGATCGTCGTCGCCGTCTCGAAGTTCGCCGAGGGCGCGTGGCTCACGGTGCTCGTCGTCCCGCTCGCTCGTGCTGGCTGTTCGTGCGCATCAACGCGCACTACCGGACGTGGCGCGCGCAAATCGCGACGACCGAGCCGCTGTCCGCGGACACGGCGCACTGCGCCCATCGTCGTCGTGGCCGCGCAGTCGTGGAACAAGCTGACGCGCCGCGGGATTCGATTCGCGATGCGTCTCTCGCCGGTGGTCTACGCCGTCCAGGTGAGCTCGCGAGACCTCGAAGATGAAGGACCTCACGAGCGAGTGGCACGAGCTCGTGGAGGGCCCCGCGCGCGCATCGGGGCACACTCCGCCGAAGCTCGTCGTGCTCACGTCGACCTACAGGCAGTTCTTCAAGCCGCTCGTCGACTTCGTCCTCGGCCTGCGCGACGGAGGCTCCCATCGCGACATCGTCGTCGTCATCCCAGACCTCGTCGTGAAGCGCTGGTATCACGGGCTGCTCCACAACCACCGCGGGTCCATCTTGCGTGCGCTCCTTCGCATGCGTGGAGGGCCCCGGGTCGTCGTCGTCAATACGCCGTTCCACCTGCAAGAGTGAGAACCTTCTGAGAACGTCCTTCGTGTCGATGGCGCTCGTGCTGACGAGCGTCCCCGCGCTCGCTGTCGAGACGCCCGACGCGCGCGATCACGCGCTGCCGTGCCGCCCGACGATCAGCTGCACCGCGGACATCGCGGCGCCAGGCACGTTCGAGGTGGAGCTCGGTTGGGGGGCGTCGAAGGGCACCTTCGGCTCGACGCGCATCGTGCCCTTTCTCCTCAAGCAGACGCTCACGAAGATGCTCCAGCTCCAGGTCGGATCGAACGGCGTCACGTACGGGCAGCCCGCGCGAAACCTCTACTTCGACAACCTGTTCATGGGCGCGAAGCTTCACCTCGCCGACCAAGACAAATGGGCGCCGTCGTTCGCGGTGACCGCGCTCGTCGGCGTCCCGTTGAACAACGTCAACGGCCTCGAGGCTCTCGTCACCGGCCACGCGAGCAAGGACATCGGCCCGATCCACGGCGATCTCAACCTCGGCATCGCCGAGGTCGCGCTCGACACGACGCCGGTCTCGCAGGGCTTCGGCGCGTTCGCGCTCTCGGCGAGCCTCCCAGGGTCGTTCGGCGTCGCGGCCGAGGTCTACTATTTCACCGACTCGCCGCCGCTCGCGCCGCACGACGGCGGCGTCCGCTTCGTCCTCACGACGGCGCCGAAGCCGTGGCTCGTGTTCGACATGGGCGCCGACGCCGGCTTCTTCCCGTCGGTGCGCGCCTTCACCTTGTTCTTCGGGATGACGATCGTGCCGGTCGTGTTCTGGCGCTAGTGCACGAACAGACGCACCGCGCCGAAGACGGCGAGCCCGAACGTTCCGACGCGAGCCGAGCAAGAACGCGCTCGACATCAAGAACGGACGCTTCGCGAGCGCTTGGCGCGTGAGCGTGGTCATGCGCATCGAGAAGGTGATCGGGCACTGGATCGGGATGTCGCCAGCCGCGCGGCGCTGGAGGCGATCGATCATCTCCTGCACGCTCTGGTAGCGCTCCGCGGTGTCCTTTCGGAGACCCTTCTCGAGGAACCAGTCGAGGTCCGCCGGAACGTTGCCGACGGACAGCGCGCGCGGGACGGGCGCGCTCTTCACGGCCTCGAGCATCTCCGGGAGCGACTGCGATCTCCGCGTACGGATGGCGCAGCGCGAGCAGCTCGTAGAACGTCATGCAGAGGCTGTAGACGTCGCTCCGCTCGTCGAGCTCGTCGCCGCGCGCTTGCTCGGGCGACATGTACGCGGGCGTGCCGAGGAGCGCGCCGACCTGCGTCTGATAGAGCCGGCGTCCGCCGCTCGCGTCCGGCGATCGACGGCGACGCCGCCGGCGGAACGAGCTCCTTTCCGCGCACCTCGCGCGCGAGACCCCAGTCCATCACCATGACCTCGCCGTACGGGCCCACCATCACGTTCGCGGGCTTGATGTCGCGGTGGATGATCTTCTTGCGCGTGCGCGTACGCGATCGCGTCGAGGATGCCCATCATGATCTGGACGCGCCGCTCGATGGGGTAGCGCGCGTGGTACTCGTGATCGCCCGCGGCGAGCTTCTCGATGATCGTCTCGAGCGTCTCGCCCTGGACGTATTTCATCACGAAGAAGTACTCGCCGTTCTCGTGGATGCCGACGTCGTGGATCGGCACGATGTTCGGGTGCTCGAGCTTGCCGACGGTGCGCACCTCTTCGGCGAAGCGGAGGACCGTCGAGTGCGAGCCTTGCAGCTCGGGGCGGAGGCGCTTGATCGCGACGTCGCGATCGATGTCGTTGTCGCGCGCCATGACGACCTCGCCGACGCCGCCTTCACCGAGTCGTCGCGAGAGCTCGTAACGAACCTTGCCGTCCGCGACGACGTGCGGCTGCTCGCCGACGAGCTCCACGCGCGGGAGCACCGTCGTGCGGAGCGACGTGTTGATCGTCGTCGTGGTCGTCGCGCTGATCGACGGCGGGGCAGCGAGCGTCGCGTTCGGATCCGCTGCGAGGGTGGCCGACGTTGCGAGGTCTTGTTGGCTCATGCCGCAAAGACTCGCGAGGGGCGGAAACGTTACAGCTACTTTTTCCGATTTCTGAACGCGGCGAGCGCCTGCTCGCGGGCCTCGTCGGACGGCGTCTCCTTCGGGAGCGCACCGAGCGTCGCGACCGTCGTCTCGACCTGCTTTTGGTGCAGCGCGGCAATACGGGCAAATCGCGAGGTGCAGCTTGAAAGAGACGCGCTTCCAGCCGGAGAGCGCGCCCTCGGCGTGGTCGGTCGTCAGGTCGACTACATCACGGCACATCATGACGATTGCCTCCCGCCGAGGGCTGCCTCGAGCGCTTCCCGAAGGCGTCCGCGACCACGATGGAGGAGCACACGCTGATTGGACTCGCTCAGGCCCAGAACGTTACACACTTCTTCACTCGACCACCCCTCGAGGTCCCGAAGCGTCACGATGGCGCGCTGTTGCTCGGGCAAACCCTCGAGGCAGCGGTCGATGGCCTGGCGCACCTCGCGGTTCGAGAGGAGCGACTCCGGGCTCTCGAAATTCGTCGGCCTGCGCTTGAACTGACCGATTGAGCCGAAGCGGTCGTCGGTGGACGGCGGCTCCTCGTCGTCGAGCGGGACCTGCCGCCCGTCTCGCTGCGCGCGCGTCTTCGCGCGGTTGATCGCGATGCGCGCGATCCACGTCTTGAGCGAAGAGCGTCCCTCGAACGTAGGCGAGCGCGTCGATGACCGCGGCCCACGTGTCTTGCGCGACCTCCTCCGCGACGCTCGGGCTCTTCACGTACGAGAGCGCGAGGCGCACGAGCATCGCGTGGTGTGCGTCGAAGAGCTCGCGAAACGCGGCCTCGTCGCCATCTCGAAGTCTGTCGATGAGCTCCACCTCCGTCGTCATATCGCGAATCGCTCGAGCACGTCGTCCCGCCACGGCACGGGCGCCTCGATCGTCGACGCGCTTGCGCGTGCGCGGATGAACGAACGTGACGCGCTCCGCGTGGAGCAGCGGTCGGTTCACGCCCGGCGCCGCGACGCCATATTTCGGGTCGCCGACGATCGGGAGACCCGCGTGCGCGAGGTGCACGCGGATCTGATGCGAGCGGCCCGTGATCGGGCGCACCTCGAGCTCCGCGCACGGCCCGATGCGCGCATCGAACCGCCGGATCACGCGCGCCTCGGTCTTCGCAGGGCGAAACTCGCGGTCCTCGCCGACCTCGCTCGCGGGCGCGAGCGCGCACCTCGTTGGTGCGCTCGTTCTTCGCGAGCCAGGCGTCATCGTGAACGCGTCTTCCTTCGGCGCGCCGCGCACGATCGCGCGGTACACGCGCTCGACGTCGCCCTTGGCGAAGAGCTTCGTCATCGCGCTCGCGATCCCGTGCTCCTTCGCGACGAGCACGACGCCCGACACGTTGCGATCGATCCTGTGGAGCACGCCGACGCTCGGCTCTTCCGAGTTGCGCCGCCGCTCTCAGGCGGCGACACATACGCGCGCGCGAGATCGACGACGTTGACGCCCGCGCCGCCTTCGCCGCCCTGCGAGAGGACGCCCGCGGGCTTGTCGACGGCGACGAGCCACTCGTCCTCGAAGACGATCCACTTCGCGAAGTCGAGCTTCGGCGCGGGAGGCTTCAGGGCTTCCAGGCGATCGCGCGCTGGACGGCCGGGCGCGCGACGACGGTGTCGATCCATCGCGACAGATTAGGCCATCGCTTCACGTCGAATTTCAAGTAGGTCCCGAGGCCACGCGCCCACCCGATCGTCATGATGTCGGCGATCGAGTACTCGCCCGCGAGGTACTCGACTTCCTCGAGCCGCGCGTCCAGGACGCCCGCGAGTCGCTCGACCTCGGCCCGTGTAGCGATCGAGCGGGTAGGGATCCTCGCGCTTTGCGCCGAGGAAATGCCCGAGCTGCCCGAACATCGGCCCGATCGCGCCGACCTGGAAGAACGTCCAGCCGAGCACGTCCGCGCGCGCTTGGCCCGAGGCCGGCAAGAGCTTGCCGCTCTTTTCGGCGAGGTGAATCAGAGATCGCGCCCGACTCGAAGATACGGATCCCGTCGTCCACCATCGCGGGGATCTTCCCGTTCGGGTTGATGCGCAGGTAGGCCGCCGCGTGCTGCTCGCCCTTGCCGATGTCGATGGGCGTGACGTGATGCGGGAGGCCAATCTCCTCGAGCATGATCAGCGGTTTGACGCCGTTTGGCGTCGTCCACGTGTAGAGCTCGATCATCGAGCGACGTGATGACACATCACAGCTCGATTTGCATGCCGAGCTCGACGACGCGGTTCGGCGGGATCCCGAAGTACGCGGTCGCCGGGAGCGCGTTGCGCGAAATCGAGCGCGAAGAGCCACATGCGGAAGCGCCGCAACCCGCGCCCGCACGGAATCAGCGTCTCGCGACCGAGGTAATAGGTGAGGCGATCCATGTCGAGCGGCACCGCGCCGGTTCGGTGGACCGCCTCCATCAACGCAGGAACGCTCGGCGTCTCCATGTAACCGAACCGCGCGACCACGCGGTAGAACCCCTCGCCGACGCGGCTCGTGCGCGAGGCGCTCCGTGGCCTTCACGAACGGCGTGTGCTCGCTCGTGATCGTGAGGAGCACGACGGTCTCGTGCAGCACCTGGTTGTGCTTGAAGTGGTGCAGCAGGAGCAGCGGCACGCCGTTGCGTGTTCGCCCGTGAGAAACACGGCCGTGCCGCGCACGCGCTGGCGGCTTGAGCTCGTGCACGTCGGCGAGGAACGCGTCGAGCGGCACCATCAGCGACGCGATGTGCGCGCCGAGGCGCGTGCGCCCGACCATCCACGTCGTGAACAGCGTGAAGACGGCGAGCCCGATGCTGAACGGCACCCAGCCGCCGTCCGCAGAACTTGCGAAGGTTCGCGACGAGGAACGTGAGGTCGACGCCCATGAAGAGACACGCAGAGCGGCACCGCCTTGCACGAGCGGCCAGCGCCAGCGCCTCGTGAGCACGACGAAGTACGCGAGCGTGGTGATGCTCATCGTGCCCGTCACGGCCATGCCGTACGCGGCCGCGAGCTTGTCGGACGTGCGGAACCCCGCGACGAGCGCGACGCACGCGACCATCAGCGCCCAGTTCACCTCGGGCACGTAGATCTGCCCGAATTGCCCGGCCGCGTGTGCACGACGGTCACGCGCGGCGAGAACCCGAGCTGCACCGCCTGCTGCGTGAGCGAGTACGCGCCCGAGATGAGCGCCTGCGACGCGATGACGGTCGCCGCGGTGCTGAGGACGATCATCGGCACGATGAGCGCGTGCGGCACGAGCGCGTAGAACGCCGACGGATCGGGCTTTCCGCCCGAAAGGAGAAACGCGCCCTGGCCGAAGTAGTTGAGGATCGAGCGTCGGGAAGACGAGCCCGTACCAGGCGAGCGCGATCGGCCGCCGCCCGAAGTGGCCCATGTCGGCGTAGAGCGCCTCGCCGCCGGCGATGCACAAGATGACCGCGCCGAGCACCGACGAACGCGTCGTGCGGCCGCTCGAGCACGTAGCGCGCCGCCCACTGCGGGTTCATCGCCGTGAGCACGATCGGGCGCTCGCGCGATGCCCAGCGACGCCGAGCGCGCCGATCGCCACGAACCAGATCATCATCACGGGGCCGAACACGAAGCCGATGTCCTGGGTGCCGCGACGCTGCACGATGAAGAGCAGCGACCAGGATCGACGATGGTGATCGGCACGATCCACGTCGCGAGCGACGGCGCGCCGCTCTTGAGCCCTTCGACCGCGCTGAGGACCGAGATCGCCGGCGTCACGACGCCGTCGCCGTAGAGCAGGGCCGCGCCGAACAAGATGACGAGCACGAGCGCGTGCGGTCGGCCTTCGCCGGGATGAGCCCGAGCAGCGCGAGGATGCCGCCCTCGCCGTCGTTGCGACGCGCGCATCACGAAGCTCAGGTACTTGAGCGTGACGACGAGCATCAGCGCCCAGAAGATCAGCGAGAGCACGCCGAGGATCGCGAGCTGGCTCGACGCCGACCGGGTGCTCGCCACCGAACGCCTCGCCCAGCGCGAAGAGCGGGTTCGTGCCGAGGTCGCCGTAGACGACCCCGAGCGCCCCGAGCGCGAGGCCCCACGGGATCTTCTTCTCGGGCACGACCGGTGCCTCGATGTCGACGTAGCTCGGCAAGCGGGGCCGCGCGCGGGTGGCAGCCGGCGGGAGCAGCGACGCCATGTTTGGGCACTAAATCAGACGCCGCATAAAGAAAGGATCAAAGCCGTCTTGATGTTTTCTTGATGCCAGCGCTGGCGTCTTTGCACCGTTTTTACGCGGCGGAATCCACGATGAAGGCGCCATGGATCCGTATCGCGCAACGACGACGACGAAGCTCGCGAAGCCGCGCACGGCGCGCGATCTGTGGATCGTCGTTCGCCGATCGTGTGGCTCTTCGCGATCGTACGCGTCGGCCTCGGGCTCTACCTTCACCAGACGTTCGGCGCCGAGCTCACGCTTGCGCTGCTGGCCGTGTTTCTGATTCCGGTTGCGCTTCGTCGCGAGTGAGCTGAGCGAGCGAGGGCGCCTTCGTGCGTGGCCCTTCGCCGACCGAGAGGCGCACGGGAAGCACGATCATCGGAATCGCCGCGTGCTGGAGGCGCCGCTGGATCTGGAACGCGGTCTCGTTGTGGAGGACGCGCCCCCAGGCCGAGTCTTCCTCGAAGAGGAGCTGGCCGGCGACGAAGAGCGCGTTCGGGTACTTCTTGATGACGTCGAGGCCGAGCTTCTCCGCCTCGACCGCGACCTCGGTGCCCGTCGAGAGCTCCGCGTCCGCGGGCGAGCTCGAGCGTCGCCGCGAAGCGCTTGTACTGCTCGAGCGACTCGTTCGTGCGCTTCTCGAGCTCGTGCACCTCGCCGATGCCCTTGAAGTTGCCGGAGTCGACGATCGCGATCGAGAGGAACACGACGCCCTTGAAGTGGTTCGGGAACATGCGGAGCAGCGTGAGGAGCGCGTGACGGCCGAGCCCGCCGTAGCCGCCGACGAAGATGACCGCGACGGGCTTCGCTCGGATCGATCGGCCCGAGCGCCTTCACGTGCGCCGAGGTCCTTGCAGCGGATCGGGCAGCTCGACGTCGAGCCGGCGGATGCCCGTCGACGACGCGCCCGTAATGGCGCCTGATCCAGAAGCAGAGCGCGACGAGCGCGCCCGTGATGACGAGCGTGAGCCAGCCGCCCTCGGCGAACTTCTCGAAGCACGTGACGACGAGGATCGTGAGGCACAGCGCGAGCGCGATCGATGTGGATCGGCACGTGCCGCCACCAGTCCTTGTGCTCCTTGCGGTGCTTCACCCAGAACCGGCTCATGCCGAGGTTCGAGAGCGAGAACGTGAGGAACACGTTGATCGAGTACATGACGACGAGCTTGCCGACGTCGCCGTGCGTGTAGAGGAGCGCCGCGACCGACGCGCCGGCCCATCAGCACGACGCCGTTGCGCATGCTGAGGCGCTCGGAGAGCGCGGAGAAGCGGTGCGGGAGCCACGAGTCGACGGCCATGTTCGCCATGACGCGCGGCCCGTCGACGAAGCCCGCCTGCGCGGCGATGAAGAGGAGGCCCGCCTCGCTCGCGAGCGCGAGCATCACGAACCACGTTGCCGACGTCGAAGCTGCCCGAGGTGCCAGCCGCGTCGGCGACGCGATCGAGCAGCACCGCAGTTCATCGTCTGCGTCTGATCGTCCGGCGGGATCGCGCCGACGAGGAGATACGCGAGGATGATGCCGCCCGCGGTGATGCGCGAGCGAGATCGCCATCAGCACCATCGTGCGCTTCGCGGTGCGCACCTTCGGCTCGCGCATGATCTGGACGCCGTTCGAGACGGCCTCGATGCCGGTGTACGTGCCGCCGCCGAGCGAGTACGCGCGGACGAAGAGCGCGAGCGTGCCCATGACGCCGAGCGCGCCGAGCGTGCCGTGGAAGTTCGAGCCTCGTGCTGCGACGCGACCGTGCCGATGTCGCCGAGGTGCGCCGAAGATCGCGACGCCGAGCGCGATCGCGTGCGTCACGACGAACAGGAGGAACATGGGCAGGATCGCCTGCACCGACTCTTTGACGCCGCGGATGTTGAGGACCGTGAGTGAGACGATCGCGCCGACCTCGATGGCGATCTTCGTGCGCTGCACCGGATCGAGCCACGTGCCCGTGTCGGCGACGGACAGCATGCCGCCGCCAGGCATCGAGTAACCGAGGAGCGCGTGGCGCGCCGTCGTAGACCTCGTTGAGCCCGAACCATCGCCGCGGGATCAGGCTGAAGATCTGATCGCCGCCCGACGCGATCGAGACGGTGATCGTGAGGACGTAGTCGACGAGGAGCGCGCTGCCGCTGACGACGCCGAACTTCGCGCCCGAGGAGCTTCGTCGCGACGACGTAGCCGCCGCCGCCCGACGGGAAGTGCTCGATGATGCGCGTGTAGCCGTACGCGATGATGAAGACGGTGAGCGCCGTCCCGATCGCGAGGCCGACGGCGAGGCTCGAGTGGTTGCCGTCCGCGCATCGAGCGAGCGGAACGCCTCGTCCGGACCGTACGCGCGAGGACGAGAGCCCGTCGGCGCCGAGGCCGACCCACGCGAGCATGGCGACGAGCGAAACCGCGTGGAAAGTCTTGCTGTCGCGGACATCCTTCGGCGGGCCGAAGAAAAACGTGCGTAGCCGCGAGGCCATTGATGGCGCCGTCAAACTAGAGACGAACGCATTGAAGATTCCGTTAAGCCGCGGTGACGCGCCGCACCGCGAAATTCCGATGGTTTCCGCCGTGCTGGGGCGCTAGAAAGCGGAGCCATGGCGCGCTGGGAGTTCAAGCTGCCCGACATCGGCGAGGGCGTGACCGAGGGCGAAATCGTTCAGTGGCTCGTCAAGGAAGGCGAGGTCGTGAAGGAAGACCAGCCGATGGTCGAGGTCATGACCGACAAGGCCACCGTGACGATCGCCGCGCCGCGCGCGGGTCGCATCGCGGAGCTCCGCGGAAAAGCCGGGCAGGTGATTCAGGTCCACTCGGTGCTCGTCGTGTTCGAGACCGACGCGGGCGCGACGGCCGCAGCACCTTCGACGAACGGCCACACGAACGGAACAACGCACGAAGAAGGACGACGGTCCCGCGGCGACGGCCGTCGGTGACATTCGCGAGAGCTTGCCCGGCATGGGCGCGCCGAAGCCCGTCGCTTCGGCGCCTGCTGCTGCGTCGGCGGGCGCGGCGGCTTCGACGTACTTCAACGACAAACCGCTCGCGACGCCCGCGACGCGCAAGACCGCGCGCGACCTCGGCATCGACCTGAAGAAGGTGAAGCCGTCAGGCGCGCAGGGGCGCGTGACGAAGGACGACGTCGTCGCGCACTCGCGCGGCGGGGCGGTCCAAAGCCCGAGCACGACGCCGAGCGCGAGCACGGTCGTGACGCACGCTCCCGTCCCGGTCGCCGCGAACGACGCAGACGAGCGCGTCCCGTTCGTCGGCATGCGGCGAAAGATCGCCGCGAAGATGCAGCAGTCGAAGAACACGGCCGCGCACTTCACGTTCGTCGAAGAGTGCGACGCGACCGCGCTGATGGAGATGCGCCAGCGCCTCAAGCCCGCGGCCGAGGCGCAGGGCGTGAAGCTCACGTTCCTTCCGTTCATCGTGAAGGCCGTGGTGCTCGCGCTCAAGCGCCGCCCGATCTTGAACAGCGCGCTCGACGAGACGACCAACGAGCTCGTCTATCGCAAGGGCCACCACATCGGCATCGCCGCGTCGACCGACGCCGGCCTCATGGTCCCCGTCGTGAAAGACGCGGACAAGCGCAACATCCTCGACATCGCGCGCGAGATCGAGCGCCTCGGCAGCGACGCGAAGGCGGGCAAGAGCAAACCGCAAGATCTCTCGGGCTCGACCTTCACGATCACGTCGCTCGGCGCAGAGGGCGGCCTCTTCGCGACGCCGATCATCAACTTCCCCGAGGTCGGCATCCTCGGCGTGCACCGCATCAAGGAGCGCCCGGTCGTGAAGAACGGGCAGATCGTGATCGGTAACGTGATGCTCCTTTCGCTCTCGTTCGATCACCGCATCGTCGACGGGCACGTGGGCGCTGCGTTCGCTTACGACATCATCGCGAGCCTCGAAAACCCCGAGCGAATGTTCCTCGAGCTCGTCTAAGCCGACGCTCGAGCTTGCGCTGCGTCCGGTTTAGGGCTACACAGCCGTCATACCAAGGTGCCGCGATTCGCGCGGCCCAGCGTGCCCCCAGTGAGAGACGGGCGCGCACCGCGGCAGAAGCCGCATGAGCCTTTCCTTCCCCGCGGCAGCGAGGAACGGTCATTTTCCCGCCGCAGAGAGCATCGTTACATCGTGAATTCGTTTCGTCCCCGGCGCCGCCATCGGCGCGCGCCCCAGGTCCATTCTTTTCAGCCCCAACAGCCCCAGCAAGCCCGCCAGCCCGCGGTCGTCCCGCTCAAGCCGATGACGCCCGAGATCGCGGAGGCCATCGCGGCCTCTGCGTTCGCGCCGCTTGGTCTCACGCAGCCGCTCCTTCGCGCGCTGCTCGACGAGGGCTACACCACGCCGACGCCCGTTCAGGTCGACGTGATCCCGCACGCGCTCACGGGCCGTGACGTCATCGCTGGCGCCCAGACGGGCACCGGCAAGACCGCCGCGTTCGTGCTTCCGATCCTCCAGCGCCTCGCGGCCGAGCCCGCGCCGCAAGGTCGCCGCATCCGCGCGCTCGTGCTCACGCCGACGCGCGAGCTCGCCTCGCAGATCGCCGACAGCATCGCGCACTACGGCCGCTACCTCAAGCTGACTCACACGGTCGTCTACGGCGGCGTGAGCCAGCATCGGCAAGAGATCGCGCTCTCCGCGCGCCCCGACATCCTCGTCGCGACGCCCGGACGCCTGCTCGACCTCATGCAGCAGCGCCTCGTCGATCTCAGCGGCGTCACGCACTACGTGCTCGACGAAGCCGATCGCATGCTCGACATGGGCTTCATCCACGACGTTCGCCGCATCACGCAAGCCGTGCCGCGCGAGCGCCAGACGCTCCTCTTCTCGGCGACCGTTCCGCCCGCGATCGAACAGCTCGCGCGCGGCCTGCTCGTCGATCCGGTGCGCGTCTCGATCGCCCCCAAGGTCACGACGGCCGAGCGCGTCGAGCAGACCGTCATGTTCGTCGAGAAGAACGACAAGCGCGCGGCGCTCGAGCGCCTCCTCCTCGCGGACGCCGAGATCGCCCGCGTCATCGTCTTCACGCGCACGAAGCACGGCGCGAACCGGCTCACCGAGCAGCTCGATCGCGCGGGCATCGGCGCCGCCGCGATCCACGGCAACAAATCGCAGGGAGCGCGCGAGCGCGCGCTCGAAGCGTTCAAGCGCGGCTCGACGCGCGTCCTCGTCGCCACCGACGTCGCCGCGCGCGGCATCGACGTGGACGACGTCTCGCACGTCATCAACTACGATCTGCCGAACGTCGCCGAAGCCTACGTGCACCGCATCGGCCGCACCGGGCGCGCGGGTCGCGCTGGCCGCGCCATCTCGTTCTGCGACGCAGGCGAGCGCGGACTCCTTCGCGACATCGAGCGGCTCATCAAGCAGCGGATCCCCAGCGCGACGGATTGATGCCGGTCCTCAGCGCGCGCCGCGTGTCGAAGGCCTACGGGCCTCAGACGCTCTTCTCGAGCGTCTCGATCACGATCGCGCGCGGGGAGCGCGTCGGCTTGCTCGGCATCAACGGCGCGGGCAAATCGACGCTCTTGCGCGTGCTCGCGGGCGCGGAGCCGGCCGACGAAGGTGTCGTCGACCGGCGACGCGACGCGACCATCCTCTACCTCGCCCAAGAGCCCGAGCTCGACGGCGCGAAGACCGCGCGAGAAATCGGCGCGGAAGGTCTCGCCGAGTGGACCGCGGTCACCGCGCGCCACGCGGAGGTCTCGAAGCGCATCGAGCACGGCGAAGCCCACCCCGAGCTGGTCTCGGAGCAGGCTGCGCTCGCCGATCGCATCGAGCACCTCGGCGGCTGGTCGCGCGATCACGTCGTCGACGACATGCTCGAGCGCCTCGGCGTGCTCGAGCGCGATCGTCCGGTCGCGTCGATGAGCGGCGGCGAACGGCGCCGCGTCGCCCTCGCGCGCCTCCTCGTCGCGCGGCCGACGCTCGCCATCCTCGACGAACCGACCAACCACCTCGACGCCGCGACGATCGAGTGGCTCGAGACGTTCCTCGCGACCGACTACGACGGCGCGGTCCTCATGGTCACGCACGATCAGCTACGTGCTCGAGGCGATCTGCGATCGCATCGTCGAGCTCGATCGCGCCGAGCTCACCGAGTACCAGGGCGGATACAGCGACTACCTCGCGCAAAAGGCCGAGCGCCTCGCGCACGAGGAGCGCGCCGAGTCGAACCGCCTCAATCTGCTGCGGCGCGAGACCGCGTGGCTCATGCGCGGCGCGCAGGCGCGCACGACGAAGCAAAAGGCTCGCATCCAGCGCGCCGAAGCGCTCATCGCCGCGGAGCCGCCGAGAGACGCCGCGCGCGTCGATCTCGAGGGCATGGAGTCGGGCGCGTCCGAGATGGGCAAGAGCGTCCTGGATTTCGAGGGCGTCTCGCTCGGCATCGCGGACAAATCGCTCGTCTCGGATCTCACGCTCCACCTCGTGACCCGCGATCGCGTCGGCGTGATCGGGCCGAACGGGGCAGGGAAGACGTCGCTGCTTCGCGCGATCACGGGCGAGCTCTTGCCAACGCGCGGCTCGATCGTACGCGGCGCGCGCACACGCATCGCGCTCTTCGATCAGGCGCGCGCGCAGCTTCGTGACGATTGGTCGATCCTCGACAACGTCGCCGAGCGCGAAGGCGCCGCGCGCTCCGGAGCGGGCGTCGTCACGCTCGGCAGCGAGACGATGGACACGCGCGTCTACCTCGAGCGCTTCGCGTTCGACGCCTCGAAGCAGCGCCAATCCGTGGGAGCGCTCTCGGGCGGCGAGCGCGCGCGCGTCGCGCTGGCGAAGATCCTCAAGGGCGGCGCGAACCTCCTCTTGCTCGACGAGCCGACGAACGACCTCGACATCGCGACGCTCTCGTCGCTCGAAGAGCTCCTCGAGTCGTGGCTCGGATGCGTCATCGCCGTGTCGCACGATCGCTATTTCCTCGACCGCGTCGCGACGTCCATCCTCGCGTTCGAAGCGGGCGGACGCGTCGTTCGCTACCCCGGAAACTACTCTCAGTATCTCTCGCTCCGTCCGGCTCCGGTCGCCGCGCGCGCTGCGTCTTCGGTCGCTCCAAAGAAAGAAGCTCCGTCGGCCGCGCCGCCTGCGGAGAGACCGCTCACGTACGCCGAGCGCATCGAGCTCGAGGGGATCCTCGACAAAATCGGCGTGGCAGAAGGCCGCGTCGGCGCGCTCGAGCGCGAGCTCTCGGACCCCGCGCTGTACGCGACGCGCGGCGAAGAAGCCAAGCGCATCCTCGCCGAGCTCGAGGAGGCGCGCGCGGCCGTCGCGGCGCTCACGTCGAGGTGGGAGTCGCTCGAGGCGCGCGCTAGCATGCGCCGCGCATGACGCAGCCGAGGCCACGAGGCCAGTGTCGGCGTGCTAGATAGCACGCCGATGCACCTCACCGTCATCATCGCGAGCACGCGCCCCGGCCGCGCGGGCTTGCCCATCGCCAATTGGTTCGTCGAGCGCGCGAAGAAGCACGGCGCCTTCGAGGTCACCGTCGCGGACTTGAAGGAGATCGCGCTCCCACACCTCGACGAGCCCAAGCACCCACGCTTCGGCCAATACGAGCACGAGCACACGAAGCGCTGGAGCGCGATCGTCCAGGCCGCCGACGCGTTCGCGGTCGTGACGCCCGAGTACAACTTCTCCGCGCCGCCCGCGCTGTTGAACGCAGTCGATTACGTCTTCAAGGAGTGGCACTACAAGCCGGCCGCGTTCGTCAGCTACGGCGGCGTGTCCGCGGGCCTCCGCTCGGTGCAGATGTGCAAGCAGGTCTTCACCGCGGTGAAGGTCATGCCGATCCCCGAGGCGATCTCGATCCCGTTCTTCGCGACGATGCTGAAGGACGACGTCTTCGCGGGGAACGAAGCGCTCGAGAAATCGGTCGCGCCGATGCTCGACGAGCTCCACAAATGGAGCGGGGCGCTCAAGACGCTGCGGTGAGTCAGTTGCCGCACTGATCGAAGTACGTCGTGCCGCACGGCGTGTTCGGCGGCGCGGCGTAGAGCAGGCCGCCGAGGAGCGCGGGCTCGGTCGTGAAGCCGACGGACGTCGAGAGCGCGTCGCACGGCGCGCCCGTGTTGTCGTTGGTCGTCACGTGCGCGATGTCCGCGGCCTTGCAAATCGATGCCTTGAAGACGGCGTACGTCGGATCGCTGCCGCAGAGGAACTGCCCCGGGTTGAACGGATCCTTCGCGGCTTGCATGCCGGTCAGGAGGTTCCGCGTGTCCCATCTACCCGCGAGGACGCCCTGGAGCGTGTAGCCCGAGGGACGTCTTCGTGATCGTGGCGACGAGGACCGCGCCATCGAGGCGGAGGAAATTCGTGCCGTATTGCGAGCCGACGCTGAACGGGAACGAGACGCTCGCGACGAGCGTGCCGTTCACGACGTACGCGGACGTGTCCTGGTTGACCGCCACGTAGGGCGGCGGCGCGCCGATCACCGAGCTCGGGTCGACTCCCCACTGATCGGTGCCGTCGTGGAGCGGCACCGGATTCGCTCCCGCGTCGCTCAGCGGAACGGTGCCGTTCGAGACGATGGCGTCGAGCGCGACCTGCGTGTCGTTTTGCGTGCCGTTGTAGTTGCGCACGCGCATCATCATCGAGTTCGTGCCCTTGTTGATGTTGTCGTTGATTTTGTTCGCGTCGAAGAGCGACGAGAGCTGCGAAAACTGTTGGATGAGCGCGCCGCCCGAGTTGTCGCGTCCCTCGGAGTCGTCGCAGTGCTGCGGCGCGTTCGCCTGCGGGACGCACGACTCTTGCCCGGGGCAGGTGCACGTGTGGTCGAGGTCGAAGCCGTAGACGCCCGCGTCGCCGTTCACGTTGAAGTCGACCGTCCGCAGCGCGGTGACGAACTCGATGTCGCTCGCGTCGCTCGGATCGTCCGCGGCGGGGCGCGCGGGCGGCTCGGCGTGGTTGCACGTGTCGGCGTCGGCGCGCGTCGGAGCCGGCCTCGGGCGTCACGACGTCAGGCGATCCGTCGAGGAGGAGCGACGCGTCGTAAATCGAGCAGCCCGCGGCGAGCGCGACGGCGCCCGCGACCCTCACGGGCCGCATTGGTCGGTCCAGCTCGCTCCGCAGCCGAACCCGGAGCTCGGGGGCGCGAACACCGAGCCGTATTTCGCCGGCAAGCTCGTGAAGCCGAACGATAGCGAGAGCGCGTTGCACGGCGCGCCCTTTCCGTCGTCGAGCACGTTGGTCGCGATGTCCTGCAGGCCGCAGATGCGCCCCTTCAAGATTTGATAAATCGTGTCGGTGCCGCAGAGCGACGCGTCGAAGTCGAACGGATCGTGGAGCACCTGCATCGCCGTGAGGAGCTTTCGCGTCTCCCACCGGCCCGCGACGATCCCGGACGTGACCTGGAACGTGTTGCCGAGCGGCTCGAGCTTCGCCATGACGAGGCCGCCCGTGAGATCGATCGTGATGAGCCCTTCACCGGTCGACGCGCCGATCGCGAGCGGCATGTCGCTGATGTTACCGACGAGCGTGTAGTCGCTGACGTACGCGTTGAGGTCGTACGCGACGACGGGCACGGGGCCGCTCGTGCCGATCGTTCCGCCGAGGAGCGACGCCGGGTCGATCGTCCAGAGATCGTTTCCGTCCCACTTCGGAACCGCCGGCCCCGCGTCCGTCCCGGCGCCTTGCGTGCCGTTCGAGACGTAGATCGAGAGCTCCACCTTCGTGTCGTTGGCTTGCCCGTTGTAGTTCCGAACGCGGAAGAGCGCGCCGAAGACGCCGAGGCTCAGGTTCTCGTTGATGTAGGCTCTGGTCGAAGAAGTTCGAAGACCCGGAGAACTCCTTCACGAGCGAGCCGAGCGAGTCGTCGATGCCGCCGTCTTGATCGCACTGCGCGCCCGAGTCGCCGAACGGTTTGCACGAGTCGGGCCCGGGGCAGGTGCAGATGCTGTCGAGATCCACGCCGATGCGGGGGCTCGTCCCCGCGCCGCCGTCGCCCACGCCGAAATCGAGGTAGCGGAGCGCGTTGTAGATCTCGATGTCCTGCACCGCCGCGTCGTCGTCCGCCGCGGGGCGCGCGGGCCATTTCGCGTGGTTGCATCCGTCGCCGCTGTCCGGCGCGACGTCCGAGGTGACCACGTCGTTTCCTCCGCCGTCACCCGGGAGGAGCAGCGAGTCGTCGTAGACGCTGCATCCTTGCCAGACCACGACCGCGATGGCGGGCATGACGCAGAGCGTGACCGTCAGGGCACGGAAGGAAGACATCGCTTCGATCATATCGCCAAACGATGGCATTGACGAACGCGACGTACCTCGGCACGCTTCGATCATGCGCCTTCGTCTCTTGGTTGCGTGCACGCTGATTTCCTCGGTCGCGTTCGCAGCGGACAAGGCGCCGAGCGCCGAGCGCATCAAGTCCGCCGCCGCCGAGTACGACGCGGGACGGCGCGCGTTCACCGACGGAAAATACGAAGACGCGGCCGTACACTTCGAGAACGCGTACCACGACGCGCCGAACGCGCAGACGCTCCGCAACGCGATCCGCGCGCGCAAACAGGCGAGCCAGCTGGCGCGCGCCGCGACGCTCGCGCTCATCGCGCAGCAGAACTACTCGGACGACGAGCCGACTCAGCAAATCGTGAAGGAGACCCTCGCCGAGGCGGGGCCGAAGCTCTTCAAGCTTTCGGTGACGTGCGACGTCGACTGCGGCGTCGCGGCCGACGGGCACATCGTGTCGATCGAGGACGCGAAGCGCTTCTCGATCTTCCTCCAGCCGGGCCCGCACAGCGTCGTCGTCAGCTGGCCGGGCGATCGCAGCAAATCGCTCGACATCAAAGCGAAGGAAGGGCAGGCGCTCGAGCAGAGCTTCGTCGCGCCGCCGATGCCCGTCGCGACGAACAACGGCGGCGGGGGCGGCGCGCTCGTCGAGGCGCCCGTCGCGAACAAGCCGTTCGGCCCGGCTGTCTTCATCACGCTCCTCTCGCTCACCGCCGTCTCGGGCGGCATCCTCGTCTGGTCGGGCATCGACACCATCAACAACCCAGGCGCCCAGGCCGTGAAGGACGGGTGCGTCGGGCAGGGGACGTCGTGCCAGCTCTACCAGCAGGGCCTCGCGTCGCAGACCCGGACGAACGTCTTGATCGGCGTCACGAGCGGTTTGGGCCTTCTCACGTTCGTCAGCGTGTTTTTGACGCAGTGGTCGCATCCCAAGCATGAAAAAACGCAGGCAGTCCGGATCATCCCGACCGTCGGCCCCGGCTCTTTGGGCCTGATTGGCCGTTTTTGAGCGGTCTGGCCGCGCATGCGCTAAGCTGAGTAACCGGTGACGAAATTCCTGTCGGGCTCCTCCGAGACGGAGCGCCGTCTCGATCGTTTCGAGCTCATCGCGGAGCTCGCGAGCGGCGGTATGGCCACCGTGTACCTCGCGCGCCTCTCGGGCGCCGGCGGCTTCCAGCGATTCGTCGCCATCAAACGTCTTCACCCGCACCTCGCGAACGACCAAGAGTTCGTCCAGATGTTCTTGGACGAGGCGCGCCTCGCCGCGCGGCTCCACCACCCGAACGTCGTCCCGATCCTCGAGATCGGCGAGAGCCCGCAGGGCTACTACCTCGTCATGGAGTACGTGGAGGGCGACACGCTCGCGCGCATCCTCGCGCGCTCCGCGCAAGCCGGCCGCATGCTCCCGCCGAAGGTCTCGATGCGCGTCTGCCTCGACACCATCCTAGGCCTCGACGTGGCGCACGAGCTGAAGGACGACGACTCACAGCCGCTCGGCATCGTGCACCGTGACGTCTCCCCGCAGAACATCCTCATCGGAATGGACGGCACGGGTCGCATCACGGACTTCGGCGTCGCCCGCGCCTCGACACGCCTCTCGACGACGCGCACGGGTCAGCTGAAGGGCAAGCTCGCTTACATGGCGCCGGAGCAGGCGCGTGGCGCCGCGGTCGACAGGCGCGCGGACGTCTTCGCGATGGGCATCGTCCTCTGGGAGTGCCTCGCGCAGAAGCGGCTCTTCAAGGGCGAGGGTGAGGCCGACACGCTCAATCGCGTGCTCTACGAGCCGATCCCGTCGCTCCGGCAGGCGAACCCCGACGTGCCACCGGCGGTCGAGGCCGTCGTCATGAAGGCGCTCGATCGCGACGCCGACAAGCGCTACGCGACCGCGTCCGATCTCGGCGACGCGCTCGAGAAGGCCACGCGCGATCACAACATGCTCGGCAGCCACAAGGACGTGGCCGGGCACCTCGAGGGCGTCCTCGGCACGGACATCTCCGCGCAGCGCGACGCGGTGCGCTCGTGGCTCGCGCGCAGCGAGCCGAGCCAGCGCTTCGAGCCGAGCGCGGTTCCGACGCTCCCGAACAAGAACGAGCCCGCGCCGGGCGTCTCGAGCGTCTCGTCGGCGATCATCCAGGTCGGCTCGTCGCCCTCGCAGCCGATGCCTCCACCCGCGCTGGCGCTCCCGGCGCGCCGACGTTCGTACGTGTGGATTGGCGGCGCGGCGGTGGGCGTTCTCATGGTCGTGGGCGCCGTGGCCATCCTCGCGAATCGGAACGCGAAGGCCCCGACTCCGGTCGCCGTGACGCAACCACCTCCGCCGACTTCACCCGTCGCGCCCGTCGTGACGACCGCGACCGCGGCGCAGCCCACGACCCCGATCGCGACGATCGACACGGACACCGCGCCCGCCTCGACGCACGTCGCGCAGGCGATTCACACGGGCAGCGCCAAGAACCTCGGCCACACGCAGGTCAAACCCGCGACGACCACCACCGCGACCCAGGCGACGACGACTGCGCCTCCGCCGGCCACGACGGCCCCTCCGGCCAACACGGTGGACGACATTTCCAAAAACCCCTATCGCTGAGCGCAAGATCATGAAGGGTGCTTGGTTTGCGGCGGGCGTGACGCTCGTCTCCGTGTTCGCATGTGTGAGCTCGACCCCCGCGGTCGATCCGCGGTTCCTCGCGCTCCACAACGCGTTCTCCGCAATGGGCCTCGCGCAGGTCGGCCCCGTGCAGCAAGGCTCGCTCGTCGAGGGGCGCGAGGCGCGGCTCGCGGTCGACCTCCAGGCGCAGTGCACGACGCTCGTCGCCATGGGTGGCGCGGGCGTCCGCGATCTCGACATGGTCGTCCAGGACGACGCGGGCAACGCGCTCGGTCGCGACGCGACGCACGATGCGCAAGCGGTCGTCCGCGTCTGCCCGGAGCGCGCCGGCACGTACACGATGCTCGTCCGCATGGCCTCGGGCTCGGGCGATTTCCTCGCGGCGACGTGGGTCGGAAACGCGGGCGGCACGTCGCCGGTCGGTTCGTCACCGAACGCGGTCGCGCTCGGTCCGGGGCAGGGAACGTGCGCGTCGCCGATCCCGATCGTCGCCGGGGCGTACACGGGCAACACCTCGCACGGCGAGGCAGAAAACGAGTGCACGACGGACAACCCGGGGTGCTCGTCTCCGTCCGACGGCAAGGAGATCGTCTACCGCCTCGACGTCCCCACGCAGAAGCGTCTCTTGATCGAGCTCGACGCGCGCTACGACGCGATCCTCTACGTGCGCAAGGAGGAGTGCGCCTCGCAAGACGCCGAGGTGAAGTGCAACGACGACGACAACAACAACGCGCAGCGCTCGCGCATCGACACGGTCATCGAGCCCGGCACGTATTACATCTTCGTCGACAGCTTCAACCAGAACAGCGGCGCGTACCGCATGAACGTGTCGCTGCAAGACGTCCCGCAGCTCGCGGACATTTGCCGCCAGTCGCGCACGCTCACCGCGGGGACGACGATCAACGGCACGCTGCACGGCGCGTTCGATCTCGCGCAGGCCACCTGCTCGGGCAACGCGCAGGGACCCGACGTGCCGTACAAGTTCGACGTCGGCCAGAAGATGCGCGCGCGCATCACGCTCGAGAGCAGCGATTTTCAGCCGAACGTCTACGTGCGGAAGACCTGCACCGACGAGCGGAGCGAGATCGCCTGCTTCGGCGAGGACACCGGCATGCAGTCGAACACGCAGGCCGTGTTCGTGGGCGTCCTCGACCCGGCGTCGTACACGGTCTTCGCCGACGCCAACCAAGACTCGGCCGACGGCCAGTTCACGCTGCAAGCCGAGCTCGTCCCGGACGGCGGCACGGGCGGAACCGGCGACGGGTGCGCGGACGCCATCCCGCTCACGACGTCGACGACGGCCTCGGGCGACACGTTCGACGTGAAGGACGACATCGCGGGGCGATGCACGGTCGCTGGCGCGCCCGACGTCGTCTACCGCATCGATCTGCAGCACCGCTCGCGCATCCGCGCGCGCTTCTCGAGCGAAGAAGGCAAGAACGATCACCAGCGCGGGCACGTGCTGGTCCTCCAGAAGACGTGCGGCGATCGCTCGACGGAGATGGGCTGCGCCGAGTCGATCGACGAGGTGCTCCAGCCGGGAACGTATTACCTCGCGGTGGACGGCGCGACGGCGTCGTCGTTCGGCAAGTTCGACCTCGAGTACAACGTGCAGGACGTGAGCGCGCAGGAGACCGCGTGCAAGGCCGCGCAGACGCTCGTCTCGGGCCAGACGGTGAGCGGCAACACCAAGGGCACGCCGAACCACTTCGAGACGTCGTGCGGCGGCGACGCGCGCTACGGCACCTCGGGCGACAAGGTCTACAAGATCGTCGTCACGCAGCGCTCGAGCGTCACGATCCTCCTCTCGACGCCCGCGTGGGACGGCGTCCTCGCGCTTCGTCGCGCGTGCCTCGATCCCACGGGCTCATCCGGCCCGCACGCCGCCGAGATCGCGTGCAACAACGACTCGGACGACGCCCAACACTCGCGCATCACGACGACGATCGATCCGGGGACGTACTTCGTGGTCGTCGACGGCTACCGAAGCACCGAGGGCGCGTACACGCTCACGTACACCGCGACGCACTGATTACGGGTGGCTCTTCGCCCACGAATACGCCGTGTACGCCGCGATCACGTGGCACACCCAGCCGAGCGTGCCGCCGCTGCCGATCCACAGGCCTGGCGTGACGATCAGCCAAAAGAGGCCACGTAGGAACTTACCGTTGTAGAACTGGCCCACTCCCGGAATGAGAAAAGAGAGGACCGCGGCGAGACCGGCTTTGTTGTCACGGGGTGCCATGCGCGAGGTGAAAGCTGCGCACGACCTCGACCTTGCGCAAGGCTCCGCGCTGCGCTCGAAGCGCTGCGCTGCGCTCGCGTGATGGTATCGGCGCGTTCGGCGCGATCTGCCGTGGCGGCGGACGCGCGACCCGTACGCGATCTGGGTGAGCGAGGTGATGCTCCAGCAGACGCGCGTCGAGACGGTCGTACCCTATTACGAGCGGTTCCTCGCGGCGCTGCCGACCGTCGGAGCGCTCGCGGAGGCGCCGCTCGATCGCGTGCTCGAGCTGTGGAGCGGGCTCGGCTATTACCGGCGCGCGCGGCTGCTCCATCGCGGCGCGCGCGACGTCGTCGACGCGCACGGCGGCGCGCTCCCGCGAGACGCGAAGACGCTCCAGTCGATCTCGGGCGTGGGGCGCTACACGGCGGGCGCGATCGCGAGCATCGCGTTCGGGCAAGAAGCGCCGCTCGTCGACGGCAACGTCGCGCGCGTGCTCTCGCGCCTTGCGGCACGAAGTGACGATCCCGCGTCGCCTCGCGGCAAGCGCGCGCTCTGGCAAATGGCGGAGACGCTCGCGCGCGGCGAGTCGCCGGGCGACGCGAACCAAGCGCTCATGGAGCTCGGCGCGACCGTCTGCACGCCGAAGAACCCCGCGTGCGACGCGTGCCCGGTCGCGCACATGTGCCTCGCGCGCGAGCGAGGGATCGCGCTGAAGCTCCCGCGCACCGCGCCCAAGGCGAAGGGCAAGCGCGTCGCGCTCCGCGCGTTCGTCGTCGAGCACGACGACCACGTCGTCCTCGGCAAGCGCCGCGAGGGCGCGCTCTACGGCGGAATGTGGGAGCCGCCGATGCTCGCCGCCGGAGACGACGCGAGCGCGCTCCTCGGCGTCAAGGACGAGGCGTGCGAGGCGCGGGGCAAGCTCGTGCACGTGCTGACGCACCGCCGCCTCGAGGTCGATGTACTCTACATTCGATCGCGAAGAGCGCCGAAATTGGCCCCTTTCGGAGACTACGACGCGCTCGTGCGCGTGCCGCGCGGGGCGCTCTCGGGCCTCGCGCTCAGCAAGCTCGCGCGCCGCGCGCTCGACGCGGCGCTTGGCCGCTAGGCCCATTTTCGATCCCTTTAGAGGCGAACCTCGCACAGGTGGCGCATTGGTAGGCGCGACAAACGGAGGACGCCTTGAAGCTCGCGCTCATCACCTCGGTCGGATTTTTCGCGCTCGCGTTCGCGACAGGCTGCGCGACTGCGGTCGGCACGGAAGGCGGAGACGCTGGACCGTCTCCCGCTTCGAAGGACGGCGGCACGTCGGACAGCGGCCCGGCGAAGAAGGACGCCGGATCATCCTCGACGCAGGACGACTCCGGAACGATCACCCCGACGGACGACGCGGGCCAGCCGCTCGACGACACAGCGTGCTCGAACCTCACCACGAAGGGGCAGTGCGAGCAGTGCTGCCTCAAGGTCCACCCGTCGGGCTACGACGTCTACCATCAGGCGCTTGAACGACTGCACGTGCACCTCTCCGGGCGCGTGCGCGACCGAGTGCGCGACCGAGTCGTGCGCGAGCAAGCCGACGACCTCGGGCGGCGCTTGCGAGCAGTGCATCACGTCGTCGCTCGGCCAGAGCGGCGCTTGCTACAACCCCGTGGCGAGCGCGTGCCAGGGCGACACCGACTGCACCGCGCTCTTCGGCACGTGCATCCCGCCGTGCGAAAGCAAATAAGCCGGCGCGCTTTCCGCGGTATCGTCGCCGCATAGTGGCAGAACGGCTGGGAGAACGGAGCGCGCGGCTCAGCGGCGCACCGCGCGCGATCGACCCGGACGAGGCGCGACCGACCCGCGTGCTCGTCGTGGACGACGAGGAGGCGCTTCGAAAGGGCCTCGCTCGAATCCTCTCGGGGCGCGGCTGCGAGGTGACGACCGCGGAGAGCGGGCGGGCGGCGCTCGAGGTCCTCCAGACGACCCGCCCCGACGTGCTCCTCAGCGACTTGTTCATGCCGGGCCTCACCGGTCTCCAGCTGCTCGAAGAGACCAAGCGAAGGTGGCCCGAGGTCGAGGTGGTCCTCATGACCGCGTACGCCGACGTCGACACTGCGGTCGCGGCGGTGAAGGGCGGCGCCTACGATTTTCTCACCAAGCCGTTCGCGTCGAACGAAGCGGTGGTGCTCGCGGTCGCGAAGGCCGCCGAGCACCACAGGCTCGTCGAGCGCGCGCAGCGCCTCGAGAAGCGGCTCCTCTCGGCCGAGCGCTTCGGAGAGCTCGTCGGCAGCTCGCGCAAGATGCAGGAGGTCTATCGGCTCATCGAGGGGGTCGCGTCGGCCACGTCGACCGTGCTCGTCCTCGGCGAGAGCGGCACGGGAAAAGAGCTCGTTGCGCGCGCGATCCACCAGCTCTCGCCGCGCGCCGCGCGTCCGTTCGTGACCGTGAACTGCGCCGCGATCCCGAAGGACCTCGTCGAGAGCGAGCTCTTCGGCCACGTGCGCGGCGCGTTCACGGGCGCGCAGTCGGCGCGCGCGGGCCTCTTCGACACTGCGAACGGCGGCACGATCTTCCTCGACGAGGTCGGCGATCTGCCGCTCGCCGCGCAGGTGAAGCTCCTTCGCGCGCTCCAAGACGGCGAGATCAAGCGCGTCGGCGCAGACGAGGCGCACGTGGTCGACGTGCGCGTCCTCGCGGCGACGAACGTCGATCTCAAGGCGAAGATCCAGTCGGGCGAGTTCCGGCGCGATCTCTTCTATCGGCTCAACGTGATCGCGATCGAGCTGCCGCCGCTCCGCGAGCGCGACGAAGACGTGGTCCTGCTCGCGACCCACTTCGTGCAGAAGCTCGCGGTCCGGATGAACCGCGAGCCGAAGCGCGTCTCCGAGAGCGCGACGCGCGCGCTCCGCGCCTACGAGTGGCCGGGCAACGTGCGCGAGCTCGAGCACGCCATCGAGCACGCGTTCGTCTTGTCGCACGGCGACGTCATCGACGCGTCGGACCTGCCTTTGCCGCGCGGCGACCACGGCGCGCGCGAAGACGCCCGGACGAAGGCGCCCTGGAGCGACGAATCCTATGGACTCCCATACGCCGAGGCGAAGCGGCGCGTCCTCGCCGATTTCGACCTCGCCTATGTGCGCGAGCAGCTCAAAAAGACCGGCGGGAACGTCTCCGAGGCCGCGCGCCTCTCTGGGCTCGATCGCTCGAATTTCCGGCGCGTCATGCGCCGCCTGCGAGACGAGCAGTGAGCGGGAATAATCACGCGGCTCGACAGTTTCGACCGCGCGTTTTATGACGACGGCGAACCGGATGAAGGCCAGACCCCTCGTCGCGCTCTTGTGCGTTCTCGGCGCGGCGTTCGTCACGCGGGCAGCCCTCGCGCAGGACGACGACGACGCCCAGAAGCCCGAGCTCAAGGCCGCCCACCGGACTTACTCGCTCGCCGAGTGCCTCGCGCTCGCCGACCGCAACCACCCGAACATCTGGGCCGCGCGCGCGCGCCTCGGTGTGGCGCGCGGGCAGCTCGACGAGGCGAAGTACCTCCCGTACTTCCAGTGGTACGCGACCGCGGCCGCCGGCATCTTGCCGACGATCGGCGGTAGCCCGCTCTACACGCAGTTCTCGCCGACGGCGATCAACCCGACGTTCATCACGGGCTACGAGCCCTTCTTCACGTTCCGCATCGACATCGCGTTCCCGCTCTACACGTTCGGCAAGATCTCGAGCGGGCTCGACGCGGCCAACGCGAACGTCCGCGTGAACGAGTGGGACGTCGAGAAAGCTCGCGCGTTCGCGCGCATGGACGTGCGCCGCGCGTATTTCGGCGTGATGTGGGCGCGCGACGCGAAGTACCTCGTGAAGGAGATCACCAAGAAGCTCGACAAGGCGATCGAGGGGATCTCGACCAAGCTCGACAAAGGCGAGAAGGACGTCGAGGAGACGGATCGCTTTCGCCTCCAGCTCTATCGCGACGAGACGCTCGCGCGCGCGGCCGACGCCGATCGCGGCGAGACCTACGGCCTGGCGGCGCTCCGCTTCCTCACGGGCGTCCAGACGAACTTCGACCTCCCCGACGAGCCGCTGAAGAAGCCCGACATGCCGCTCGTTCCGGTGGTTCGCTACCTGGGCGCCGCGCGCTTGTTTCGGCCCGAGGTCAACCAGGCGCGTGCTGGCATCGAGGCGCGCCGCGCGGAGCTCTCGCTGCAGCGCGCGCGCTACTTCCCGGACATCGGCATCGCCCTGAACGCGTCGTACTCGGTCGCACCGAGCATCGTGCAGCTCACGAACTATTTCGCCGCGGGGAACGCGAACTACTTCGGGTACGGCTTCGCCGTGGGCGCGCGCTGGAGCCTCGACTTGCCGACCAACGCGGCGCGCGTGTCGCAGAGCGAGTCTCGCCTCGAAGAGATGCGCGCGGTCGAGCGCCTCGCGCTCGGCGGCGTCGGCGTCGAGGTCGAGGGCGCGTACGCCGCGGCGCTCGAGGCGCACACGCGCGAGGAGCACTGGGACCAAGCCGAGCACCGCGCTCGCCAGTGGATCGCGACCATCGAGAGCGCGATCGATCTCGGCACGAAGGACGAGCGAGCCCTCATCGAGCCACTGCGCGCCTACGTCTACTCGCGCCTCGAGCACCTCCGCGCGCTGAACGACTACAACGTGAACCTGAGCGAGCTCGCGCGAGTCTCCGGCTGGGACACCGCCGCGCCTAGCGGTACATAGCCGACGCGTGGGCCATCAGCGCTCGCGCAAGCGCGAGCGCATGAGAAAGACAAGCCTGAGCGCAGGCGCGCAGCGCCGGAGCGAGGGCCGAGCGTTCGAGGAGCGAAGCGACGAGCGCGAGTCTTCGGCGTGTCAGTCAAAACTCTTAAAGCGGGCAGCTCGAGAGGGCGAGCACCGCGAGAATGCGCGCCTTGATCAAGTTCGCGTCCGAGATCGCGAGGTTGATCTCCGCTTGGCGCAGCGATGCGGCGGCGGTCACGAGGTCGAGGCTCGTGCCCTGACCGGTCATGAAGCCCGCGCGCGTGAGGCGGTCGACCTCCGCGGCGAGGTTGCGCGAGCGCTCGGCGACGTCGCGCGACTGCTGCGCGACCGCGACGCCGCGGTCCGTCTGCACGACCTGGATGACCGCGCCGCGGCGCACGGCATCGAGCCGATCCTGGGCCTCCAGAACCTGAAGCTGCGTGTCACGGAGGTTGCCGTAGCGCGCGCCGCCTTCCCAGATGTTCCACGAGACGAGCGCGCTGATGTTCCACGTCGTCGCCGGGTTGATGAACGGCTGCGTCGTCGTGAAGAGCGTGCTCGAGAGCGAGAGCGTCGGGAAGAACTGCGTCTTGACGTCCCAGGTGTTCACGCGCGCGAGGTGCACGTGCTCGCGCGCCGCGATCACGTCGGTGCGCTCTTCGATCGTGGGCGCGGGCTTGCACTGCGACAGGAGCTGCCGCGTGATCGCCTCGAAGCTGAGATCGCCGGCGACGCCGACGTCCTCGGCGACGCCGATGTCGAGCCCGAACTGCTCGCGCGACTCGCGGGCGTTCTCGTCGCCCGTGACGAGGATCGATCGCGCCGTCTCGACGTCTTGCTGCGCGCGGATCACGTCGAGCCCCGTGCCTGCGCCGAGGCTCGTCTTGCGCTTGGCGAGCTCGAGCCGCTCGAGCGCCTGCCGCAGGCCGACGCGGTTGAGCTCGGCGAGTCGCTCGTTGGTCACGACGCGGAGCGCGTCGCCCGCGACGGTCGTCGAGATCGTGTGCTTGATGTCTTCGAGCGTGGCGCGCTGGACGCCGACATTCACGTCGCTGATGTGGATCGCGTTCCATGCGCGCGGCGCGATGATCGGCAGCTGCGCGTTGATGCTGCCGTTCAGGTAATCGGGCGTCGGGTTGATGTCGGGCGGGCAGGTCTGCGACTGCCCGGGCGAGCACGGAAGCCCCGTGTTCGTGTCGAACGAGAGGCCGGTGGTGCTCGTGTGCGTGAGGAAGTTGTGCGTGTAACCGCCGCTCGCCGTGATCGAACCGAGGACACCCGCCCACGCGACGCGCCGCTGCGCCTCCGCGCGGCCGACCTCGTCGATGGCGATGCGCAGATCGGCCGAGCGCGCGCGCAGGTACGACGCGATCTCGCCCCACGACGAGACCGTGCGCTTCGCAGGCGGCAGCGGGCGAAGGTCTGGATCGTCGACGGTGGGCGGCGGGGGCAGGTTGACGCCCTCGACGTTCGGCAGCGGCTGCGGCTGCGTTTGGGCCGATGCGGTCGCGGACGCGAGGAGGGTGAAGCCGACGAGCGCGATAACCGGTCGCAAGCGCATGATGGCTTGCGATAGCGCCCGCGGCCCGGGTTGGCCAAGCGGTTTGTACGACTTTACGACCTCTTCACACTCGTTCGCGCGCGGACGGCGCCGAGGCGCTGGCGGAGCGACGACGCGCTCGTGCGAAAACAAGCGGCGACCTCGGCTTGCGAGAGCGGAATGCCGTCGCGCGCGATGACGGCCCACGCGGCCGCCGCAGCGATTCCGAGCGCTGCGCGTTCGTCCGCGGGGGGCTTTCGCTGGAGGGCTTCACGCGCAAGGTTCGCCGCGTTCGCGCGCTGGGCTTCGTCGAGCGGCAAGCGCGCGAGCCCGCGCCGAAGCGCGTCTTGGACGCAGCGCCGGTACGAGCGGACGGGCCTCGAGGCGGGAGGCTCGGGAGGCTCGCGCGACGCGAAGACCTGCACGACCCCGCACTCCGTCGCGTGTCCCTTGGCTCCGGCGTCGATCCACCGCATGAGCGCGCGCCGCTCGGGCGACGGGCTCTGCTTGACGACGCGCGCGAGGAGCGCCTTCGCAGTGCGCGTCTTGCCGACGCGCGCGAGCGCGTGCGCGAGAGACGTGGCGACCTCCGCGTTCCTTCCGCTCCGCTCGTACGCGCGCCGAAGGTGCTTGATGGCCTCGCGCGGCTTGCCGAGCGCGACGTCGAGCGTGTGCCCGAGGTTGTGCGCGTACCAAGGGTTCTCGGGTGCGCAGGCGAGGGCGCGCGAGAGCGCGTGGCTCGCGTACTGGTGGTTTCCGAGGAGCGACTGGCTGAGCCCGAGCGCAGCCCAAGCCCGGTCGTCCTCGGGGCGCATGCGCGTGACGCGGCGCGCGTGGAGCGCGGCGCGCCACGGGTCACGCTCGAGCAAGACCTCGGCGAGCTGGCGGTGCGCGAAGACGCACTCGTCGCTCCCGGACTCGGCGCGCGCCGCGAGGCGGTGGAGCAGCGGCAAGACGCGCAGAGGGTCCGGCCCGGAGAGCGCGAGCTCGACGTCGCGACGAAGTCGCTGACATTCGGAGATCACGCGATCGGTACCCACGAAAACTTTGATACCTGCCGCACACTGCTCGTGCAACGCGAAGTAAGCGCGACGTCGAAGATCGCTTGACGACTTCGCAAACGTGGTTCAGCGCGGCGAGGTCAACGAAATCCAATGACGCGCTGCTGCAGCAGCTCGTAGAGGATGCGCAGCGCGTCGAGCGTCGGCATGCCGCTCACGTCGAGGATCTGCTCGAGCGAGCACATCCCGTCGACGTGCGAGAGCACGAAACCCGCGCGGTGATCGATGTTGAGCCAGCGAAGCTGCTCCTGCGGGACGGCGATGAACGGCACGCGCTCGAGCGGCCCGATGCGCGACGTGTACATCTGCTCGAGCACGCGACGGCAGCTCTCGCTGCACTTGAGCGCTTCGACGTTCGCTCCGTCCTCGTCGAGGATCGCCTCGGCGACGACGAGCGCGCCCGAGTAATCGCCCAGCGAGAACCGCTCGCGCATGTCTTGGACGGCGTCGACGTTCTTCGTGGAAGACTTCGGCGCCGGAGGCACCGCGGCAGGGACCTCGACGGCGGGCGTCTCGCGGTCGGCCTCGCGCGCGACGAGATTGAGCGCGTCCGAGTCGAGCCCGAGCGCGAGATCCTCGGCGCCGTCGGCGAGATCGAGGAGGCTCTTGCGGCCGCGCCCCGAAATCACGGCGCTCGGATCGGGGCGCTCGAACTGAGGGCTCGAGTCGAGGCGAAGGACCGGCGGGGTCTCGCGCTTCGGCTTGGTAGGGGCTTCGTGGGACGCCGGCTTGCCGTCGTCCGCGTCGTCCCACCCGCTATCGACCTCCTTGTCCTCGACCACGAACTACTCCGATGCGCTCACTGACCTTTTGCGACCACACCCTTGAACATGCGCTGAGTGCGCGAGAGCCCCTCGATTTGCTCCTTGAGCGAGGCGACGTCCTTCTTGTCGATCGCCGTGCGTGCGCGCGCGACGATGCCGCGCGCTTTGTCGATGGCCTCGCGGCCGAAGTCGCTCGCGGCGACGATCTGCTCGACCTGGGGGAAGAGCTTCTCGATTTCACCCGCGAGCTTTTGAGCCTCTTGCTTGAGGCCTTCGAACTCCTCGGACACACGGCGCTCGACCATGTGATCCTTGGCGTTGTCGATCATGTTCTTGATCTCGTCGCGCGTGAGGCCGCTCGTGGCCGTGACCTGGATCGACTGCTCCTGGTTGGTCTCGAGGTCCTTCGCGCGGACCGACACGATGCCGTCGGCGTTGATCTCGAACGTGACCTCGATCTCGACCTGACCTTTCGCCGCGCGGCGAAGGCCCGTGAGGATGAACTCGCCGAGGACCTCGTTGTCCTCGGCCTTCTCGTTCTCGCCCTGCATGACGAGGATCTTCACGGCCGTCTGGTTGTCGCGCGAGGTCGTGAAGATCTTCGTGCGCGACGTCGGGACCGTCGTGTTCTGCGGGATGAGCTCCTCGAAGTACGAGCCGAACGTCATGATGCCGAGCGCGTGCGGCGTGACGTCGAGGAGGATCATCTCCTGCGACTCGTCGACGAGCGCGGCGCCCTGGATCGCCGCGCCGAGCGCGACGCACTCGTCCGGGTGGACGCCCTTGGACGGCTCGCGCCCGAAGAACTTCGAGACCGCGTCTTGGATCTTCGGCATGCGCGTCATGCCGCCGACGAGGAGCACTTCATCGACCTCGTCCTTCTCGAGGCGCGCGTCGTCGAGCGTCTGCTTGCAGATGTCGATCGTGCGCTCGATGAGATCCGAGCTGAGCTCCTCGAGGATCGTGCGCGACAGGGCACGCTGGAGGTGGAGCGCCTCGTTTCGGCCGCTCGAGATGATGAAGGGGAGGTTGATCTCCGTCTCCTTCACGCTCGAGAGCTCGCATTTGGCTTTCTCCGCGGCGTCCTTCAGGCGCTGGAGCGCCATGCGGTCCTGCCGCAGATCGAGGTCGTGCTCGTCCTTGAAGCCTTGAACGAGCCAGTCCACGATTCGCGCGTCGACATCCTCGCCACCGAGGAACGTGTCGCCCGCGGTCGCGATGACCTTGAAGACGCCGTTCTGCGCGATCTCGAGGATCGAGATGTCGAACGTGCCGCCGCCGAGGTCGTAGACCGCGACGGTCTTCTCGACGTTGCGCCCGTAGCCGTAGGCGAGGGCAGCCGCGGTCGGCTCGTTGATGATGCGGATGACGTCTAGGCCGGCGATCTCGCCCGCGTCTTTCGTCGCCTGGCGCTGGTTGTCGTTGAAGTACGCGGGGACGGTGATGACCGCCTTCTGCACCGAGTGCCCGAGATAGTCCTCGGCGATGACGCGCATCTCCTGGAGGATCATCGCGCTCACTTCCGGGACGCTGAACTCCTTGTCGCGAAGGACGATGCGGCAGTCGTGGTGCGGACCCTCGACGATGCGATAGCTCGACGTCGCGATCGCGTTCTTCACCTGCGGCGAAGACCACTTGCGTCCGATGAGGCGCTTCGCGGCGTACACGGTGTTCTCCGCGTTCGTGATCGCTTGGCGCTTCGCGATGTGACCGACCAAGCGCTTGCCTGCCTCCGTGACCGCGAGCATCGAGGGCGTCGTCTTGTAACCTCCGCGATTCGGGATCACGGTGGGTTGCCCGTTCTCAACGATGGCCACGCACGAGTTCGTCGTGCCGAGGTCGATGCCGATCACCTTCTCCATGGACTCCTCTGTCAGCCCTTGCCTGCGCGTTTCAACAAGGCCTCGATGTTAGCATCGTCGGGCGAAAGCCGCGCGGCCGCTTCGAGCTCGCGTCTCGCGTTCAAGGAAAGGCCCCCGCCGAGGTAAATCTCGGCGAGCGTGAGCCGGTATTTCACGTTGTTGGGGTCGAGCGCAACCGCACGCTGCGCGAGCGTCGCGGCCGTACGGAGCTCCATGTCCGCCTCGAGCATGCAGGCGGCCGCGCGCGCGTGCGCGCTCGCGTCGTCGGGCAGAGCCTTGGCCACGCGCTGCCAGGATTTCGCCGCCTCCTCGACCTTGAGCGACTTTTCCTCGTAGACGGCCTGTTTTCGGTACGCCTCGGCCAGGACCACGTTGGCCTTGGCTTGGGCCTCCGCGAGCGCCTGCTGCAGGTGCACGTCGTCCGGGTTCACCTGGAGAGCGAGCCGAAACGAGTTCGACGCGCCCACCCAGTCGCCCGCGGCGACCGCGGTCTCGGCGGCAGTGATGTGCTCCTTCGACATGTGCTCGCGCACCGCGTTGACCTTCTGCTCGTAGTGGCGGCGGAGCGCATCGGGGTCGCTCCCCACCGGCGGCGCCGTAGGCCTCTGGATCGCGGGCGAGGATCCGCGCCCACCGAGGAGCCTCCGCGCGAGCGCGTCGCGGCGCGCCTGCTCCGAGAGCTGGATGCCCGACGTGCGCTCCACCGGCGCCGCGGGCGGCGGGGCAGGCGTGACGATCGTCGGCGGGGGCGTCGCGGGCCGGTCCACGCGGTCCATGCCGGGCGACGACGCGCGCCGCGCCATCTGGGCTTCGAGGTTGCGCGCCTCGTCTTGGGCTTCGAGGTACGCGTCGTACTCGGCGCGCCGCGTCTTGTCGGTGAGCGTGTCGTGCGCTTCGGTGACGCGCGAGAAGACGGCTTCCATCTTCTGTTTGAACGACCCGAGCCGCTTTCGGAAGAACCGGTCGGGGTGGTGCAGGCTCGCGAGCTCGTAGTACGCGCGCTTGATGACCTTTTTGTCGGACGTGCGCGGCACGTCCAGCACCTCGTAGAGGTTGAGGTCGTTGAGCCGGTAGAACGCGTCGAGGATCTTCTGGCGGTGATCGCGCTCGAGATCGACGTCCTCGTCGAGCTCCGCGGGGTCGTAGAGCGCGGGCGTCGGCTTCGGCGCGCCCGACGCGAGAACGTCGGAGACCTCGGTGATGGGCCGCGGCGGGATCGACTTCGACGGCGGCGCGCCCGTCGGAGGGAGCGATCGAGGGGCGACCGGCGGTGCTCCGAGCTCGATCAGGCCGAAGGACGCGAGCTTGTCGATCGAGCCCTGAACCGTGACGTGGTCGAGGCCCGTGAGGCTGACGATGTCGCGAATGGAGAGCGTGCCGTCGATGCGCGACAAGACGAAGCCGTCGACGGGCGCCAGCGGGTAGGACTGGACCGTCTTGCCCGCAGGCAAACGAAGCGGTTTCGGTATTTTTTCGGCGTGCGGAGACAAGCTTTCGACTGGTTTACGATGCTAGCGCAACAAAAGCTGTAGCGTCACGAAACGGGAACTTTCGCGGCACCGAGCGGTCGAAGCGGAATGCGCCCATATCGCGTCAATTCCTCGAACGATTTGGACGTCCCGAGCCCGCCGCGTCGGCGCGGTCGAGTCGTCGCCATCGTCCTCGCGTCCGTCGCGGCTCACGCCGCGCTTCTCGCGGCGGCCTTCGCAGCTCGCGCGCCCGAACCGACTGGCCCGAAGACGGAGGTCGTTCGCGTGCTCGCGGGTCGCGTCGACCCTACGACGGGCTCCTTCGAGGCGAACGGGCTCGCGGACGCGCGCATCGCGAAGAAGTGAAGAGCCGCCGCGTGTAGACTGGTCGCATGAGGCGGATCGTCGGCGCGTTCGTCCTCGCGTGCGCGAGCGTGCTCCCAGGCGGCCATAGCTCCGCGGACGAGCTCGCGACTCTCCCCACGGTCGACGCGGTCGTGCTCGCGTCCGCGCGCGGCGAGGACGTGCGCGCCACCGAGATCCGCGGGCTCCACGTCGAGCACGGGATCACGACGACGCGTCGCATCGGAGCGGTCGCGCACGCGCCCGGCGCGGAGGTGCGCGGCGATTTCTCGCGGGGCGTCGCGTGGGTCGTGGCCGACGAGGAGGGAGCTCGCGACGCCGATTGGGGCGCGGCGCTCTACCGCGTCGACGCGCGCGGCGCGATCCGCGTGACGAGCGGCGTCGGGCACGCGCGAAGACCGCTCGCGTCGAACGACGCAGTCTACGTCGAGCGCGGGAGCAGCGGACCTCCTCCCACGCTCGCCGAGATCAAGTCCGGCGGCCTTCGCGTCGACCACGTGGAGATCGACGCGATCGACGCGGCGACGCTCGCGACGCGCACGGTCGTGCGCGCGGACGCGTACGCGCTTCACCTCGCGGGCGAGCACGCGGGCGAGCTCGTGGTCTACCGCGTCGACGCGTACGGCACGGCGATCCTCGGCGTCGACGAGCGCACGGGCGCTTCGCGGACGATCGCGAGCGTCGCGCCGTTCGCGCGCGATTTCTCGATCGACGGCGGCTCGCTCGTCCTCTCGAACCGCGACGCCTCGGGTTGGACGATCGAGCGCGTCGACCTCGCGAGCGGCGCGCGCTCGCGCGTTCGAAGCTCGACGAGCGAGCAGCCCGCGGCGCTCGCGTTCGCCGGACGCATGGCGTGGTCGGCCGAAGGTCGCCACGGGCTCGTCGTGGACGGGCGCACCGTCGCGCCGATGGGCGACGGCTTCGACGCGCCCGAGCTCGGGACCCGAGACGGCGCGTGGCTCGCGACGCTCCACGTGCCGACGATGGACGAAGCGATCGTCCACGTGGCGACGGGGCGCGCCCTCCGTCTCGGGACCGAGCGCATCACGGTGATCGCGCTCGACGGCGTGGGCGGAGGCCGTCGATGAAGCGCCTCGTCGTCTTCGCAGCCGTGCTCGCGTCGACGCGAGCGGCGAGCGCGTACTGCCCGAGCTACACGCCCGCCGACACCGCGGGCGGCCAAAACTGCGGCGTCCAACCCGCGCCTGGCACGAACCCGGACATCGCCTCGTGGCAGCAGATCTTCGGCGTGGTCGCGCCCGGCGAGGCGTCGTGGGGAGCCAACGGCCCGTCGATCGGCACGATCGGCTCGGGCTGCGGAAAGCCGAACCCTACGACGCAAGTGCCGGCGCATTTCCCGTGTCACGTGCTGCAAGCGATCGCGATGGTCGAGAGCGGCTGGCGGCAATTCTGCGTGCCCGACACGCCGTCGAACGAGGTCGGTCAGCCTTCGCGCACGATCGTGGCGTTCGATTGCGGCTACGGCGTCGGCCAGGTCACGAGCGGCATGCACGTCGGAGAGACGCCGAGCTTCGACCGAAGCCGCGTCGCGTCCGACCCGACGTACAACCTCGCGACCGGCACGCTCATCCTCCGCGACAAATGGATCCTCACCAACTGCGTCGGAGACAACGATCCCGATCTCGTCGAGGACTGGTACGCGGCCATCTGGGCGTACAACGGGCTCGCCTACAGCAATAACCCGAACAACCCGAACCTCACGCCCGGACGCGGCGTCTACGATCCCGCGGTCGGCGGCAGCTACGCGTATCAAGAGAAGGTCCTCGGGTGGATGGAGCACCCGCCCAGCGACGGCCGGTGGTCGGTGCTCGCGGCCGCGTATCCGAACCGCGCCGAAATCGGCAGCACGGGCTCACCGCCGAACTTGAGCGAGCCCTCGTGCGCGTCGCCCACCGACTGCGCCAAGACGCGCGCGACGCACCATTCCTCGTGCGCTGGCGCGATCGCGGACGCTGGAGCGGACGCGAGCCTCGACTCGGGCGGCGCGAGCGACGGGGCGCCGCGAGACGCCGCGCAATCCGACGGAGGCAACCCACCGCCCGAGCCCGGCGGGTGCGCCTGTCAGGTGACGTCGTCACGAACGTCATCGAGCGCGCTCGCGGCGATCGCGATGGCGCTTCTTGCGCTCGCGCGACTCGCGCGACGGCGCCGAGTTCGCTAGATTCCCCGCCATGCGTCAAGCGCTTGGTTACGGGGTTTTGGCTTCGCTCTCGCTCGCCTCGGTCGGTTACGTCGCGTCGTCTCTGACGGGATGCAGCGGCGGCGACAACAACGACGGTGGCGCTGACGTGGTGGACGACGGCTACGATCCTCCGCCGACCCCGGCCTCGTGGGACGCGCCCGTCACGCGCCCCGACGACAACACGGCGAAGCAGAGCCGCGCCGCGTGCACGTTCAAGCGCGGCGACATGCCCGCCGCGACGCTCGGCACGAGCACGCCGATCGACAAGGACATCCCCATCAAGAACGTCATCGTCCTCATGATGGAGAACCACTCCTTCGACAACTACTTCGGGCAAATCAACAAAGCGCTCGGCCGCACGGATTTCGAGGTCCCCGACGGCGGCGAGACGAACTCGATCACGACCGCGGACGGCGGCACGACGGTCGCGCCGTACACGCACGCGCCGCACCTCTGCACGCTCGACACGAACCACGAGTGGGACGGCACGCACCTCTCGTGGGCCGACGGCGGCATGAGCGGGTTCGCGCAGCAGAACGAGGGCTGGTCGGCGGGCGATTTGCCGAACGGCGCCGATCCCGCGCTCGCGAGCGGCGCGCGCGCGATGTACTACTACGACCAGACCGACATCCCGTTCTACTACAACCTCGCGCAAAACTTCGCGACGGCCGACCACTACCACGCCAGCGTCCTCGGGCCGACGTGGGTGAACCGCATGTACTTCTGGGCGGGCACGAGCTTCGGCGAGACCGCCAACACGTTCCCGAGCATCGGCGCGTTTCCGTTCCCGCCCGTCGGCGCCGACGGCGGCTACGCCAACGTCGAGGCGACGATCATCGACGAGCTCGAGGAGCGCCACACGAACTGGGCGATCTACGGCGACGCGCTTCCCACGGCGGCCGTCGTCTACGGCGTCGCGATCACCAACCGCTGGGGCCGTGCGCTTCCGCGCTTTCCGATCACCCAGTTCCTGAGCCAGGCCGCGGCGGGCTCGTTGCCCGAGGTGTCCTTCGTCGACCCCGACACGACCCACGAGAACTCCGACGGAAACGACGAGCACCCGCCGGCCGACATCCAAATCGGACAGAAGTTCGTGAGCGACCTCGTCCACGCCGTGATGTCGAGCCCGCAGTGGGCGCAGACGGCGCTCTTCATCACGTGGGACGAGCACGGCGGGTTCTTCGATCACGTACCGCCGCCGCCCGCGTGCATCCCCGACGGCACGCCGCCCATCCTCAACACGACGAGCGACGACACGATCAACGCGCAGTTCGATCGGTACGGCGTCCGCGTGCCGCTCATCGTCGTCTCGCCGTTCGCGAAGAAGGGTTACGTCGGCCACACGACGTACGACCATACGAGCGTGCTGCGCTTCATCGAGGCCAAATTCAAGGTCCCGGCGCTCACGGCGCGCGACGCGAACGCGGACGCGATGATGGACCTCTTCGACTTCACCGGCGCGGGTCCCAACGCGACCCCGCCGACGATCGCCGCGCCGACGATCGATCCCGCCGGCCTCACGTACTGCCAGACCACGTACCCGCACGACGGCGGTGGCGGCATCTGAGGATCACGCGACCGAGCGCGCCCAGCGCCGCTCGCGGTCGAAGAGATCGCGCTCGATCGATCCGAAGGGGAGCCCCGTCGCGACGTCGGTCCTGCCGGAGATGAACGCGGCCGACGCCGCGACGACGTCGGGATCGCGCAGGATCGCGCGGTGACCGAGGCCGCTCGTGACGACGAGCTGCGCGCCGGGCCAGGCTCGCACGAACGTTCGTGCGTCCTCGAAGGGGACCTCGCGGTCCGCTTCGTCGTGGAGGAGGAGCATCGGCGCGCGGAGGTACGGCGTCGCGGCGCGCACGTCGACCGTGACGAGCGGCACGCCGAGCTCGAGCTCGATGCGGCGCGCGACGGCTTCGCGCATGTCGCCGTCGAGCCCGAGCTCGCGGCAGAAGCCGTCGAAGAAGCGCTCGGCGCTGACGGGCGGCGCGACGAGCACGCAGCGTCCCACGTCGAGCGCGCCACGCGAGAGCTGGAGCGCGAGAGCGGTCGCGGCGCCGCCGACGGAGTGCGCGATGATCCCTCGGAGGGGTCCCGTTGCCTGCGCGATCCGCTCGATCGCGAGCGCCAAATGCACCGCGGACGAGCGCTGCGAGAGCGAGCTCCCGTGCCCCGGACCATCGAACGCGACGGCGCGGAAGCCCTGCGCGAGGAGCGCGGGAACGAACGACGCGAGCTGGCTCCCGCGCCCCTCCCAGCCGTGGACGAGGAGCACCGCGGGCGCGCGCTCGTCACCCCACGACCAGATGGGCAGGCTTCCGTCGCCGAACGGGATGCGAGACGCGCGCGCGGAGGCGAGGGCCTCGCGCTCGCGCCTCGGCGTCGCGTGCCTGCGCGGGCGCACGAAGACCTCGAGGGCGATCCGCGCGGCGAGCTCGGGCGAGGCCGGCGCGATCGCGTGGACTGCGGCGCGGGCCGCCTGGATGGTACGAACGTTCGTGCGATTACGAAGGCCGATCGAGCTGTTCATGCGGGTCCTCCTCGAGTCATTCGTTCAAGCGCGCGCGTCGCGTAGAAGTCTGTCGAAGGCGGCGCGCAGTCGGGCGCCCGCGCGGGCGTCGAGGCCGAGGCGGTGGACGATCTGCGCGCCGTAGACGAGCGTGAACTCCTCGAACGCGAACTGCTTCGTGTCGAGGTCCTTGCGGAAGTGCCCCTCGTCGACGCCGATGCGCGCCGCGAGCGCGAGCGTGTCGATCCAATCCTTCTGCGCCGCGACGAGCGCGTCCCTCGCGGGGCCGGGGCGATCGTCGAGCTCCGCCGCGGCGGCCGCGAAAATGCAGCCTCCAGGCTGGAAATCGTGGCGCGGCCACGCGAGCCACCGATCGAAGAGCGCGCGCACCCGAGGCTCGCCGCGTTTGTTGGCGAGCGCCGGCGTGACGACGAGCGCGACGAACCGCCGGACCGCCTCGTCGAGAATGGCGACCTCGAGGTTCTCCTTCGACTGGAAGTGCGCGAAGAGCCCGCTCTTCGACATGTGCGTGCGATCCGCGAGCGCGCCGATCGTGGCCCCTGCGAGCCCGACCTCGCTCGCGAGCGCGAGCGCCGAGTCCAAGATCGCGCCGCGGGTGCTCTCGCCCTTGCTCACCCGTTCAAAATAGAACGGTCGTTCGATTTGTCAAGTCCGCGGGATCGGCGGCATCGACGAGTGGGGCTTCTTGGGCTCCTCTTCCTCGTCGCCTTCCATGATGACCTCTTCGGCGAGGTCGTCGACGATGACGACGTCTTCGTCCTCGTCGTCGATGATCTTGGGCACGTCGAACGGCCGCGCGATCGTCTCGTCGTTGAAGTCGAACACCGGGTGCTCGTCGGTCGTGTTCGTGAGCTCCTGCGTGGGCTTCTCGGAGATCGCGCCGCCGGCGTCCGCGAGCGCCTTGCGCTGGAGCGCGGCGACCTGGTCGGCGGGGAGCGCCATCGTCGGGAACTCCGAGTCTCGCTTCGATTTCGGGATGTCGTCCTGGCCGGCGGGCGTCTCGGACGTGTCGGTCAGCGCGGCGACGATCGAGCCCGTGTCCGTGGGCATCTCGCGCGTCGGCGCCTTGAGGCCGGGCGGCGTGAACGCGGCCATCGGCGTGGGAATCGCGGCAGGCGGCGGCACGTTCACCTGCGTCGCCTGGGACGCGGGCGGCGGCGCCGGGGGCGCGGAGACCGGGGTCCCCGCCGGAGGCGGGGATGAGACTCGCGGCGGCGCGTACTGATCGGCCGGCGCGTCGGGATCCGGCTTCTTGAGCATGTTCGACTTCGCGCGATCGAGGCCTGACGTCGCCTCCGCGTCGCCGGGCTTCATGCGGAGGACGCGTCGCCAAGCGTCGGCGGCCTCGCGCGGATCGGCGAGCTGCTCCTCCCACATGCGCGCGACCTTGCGCGCGAGCTCCGCGCGCGTGCCCATGTCCTTGCCGCGGAGGATCTGGTCCTCGTAGAGCTGCACCATGCCGCGGTAGTCGCCGAGCTCCGTGAGGAGCGAGCTGAGCTCGTCCATCACGGCGGGCTCGTTCGGCGACAGATCGTGGAGCTTCTTGAGGTCGGCCGCGGCGCCGGCTCGGTCGTCGAGGTCCGTGCGACGCAGCTTCGCGCGCCGCGAGAGGAGCTGGCGAACGAGCGGGCCGTCGAAGACCTCGGTGAGCGCGTGGGTGAGCGCGGCCTCCGCGCGACGCGAGATCGCCCGCGGATTCGCGCCAGCTCCTCGAGGGCGTCGAGCGCGGCGTTGTCGACGTGCGCGACGAGCGCGTCGCCGAGCCAGGTGAAGGCCTGGTCGATGTCCTTGAGCGACGCGTGCGCGATGCCCGCGGCGCGCCGGAGGAGCGCGCCGCGCGTCTTTCCGCCGTCGCGCGCGCCACCGCCGCCCGCGGCGAGGGCCTGACAGAGGGCGCGGCGCTGCTTCTCGCCGCCGTTGACCTTGTCGCCTTCGGTCGCGGCCTCCTCGAGCATCGCGAGGGTGTCGTCCGTCGGGGTGCCCGCGAGGGCGAGCTCGAAGAAGCCGCGCGCGCGATCGAGCTGACCGCGCGCGCCCGCGACCTGCGCCGCGCGCGCGAGGGCGCGCATGCGATCTGCGGGGCGCCTTGCAGCGCGAGACCTGGCGCT
Organism: uncultured delta proteobacterium; assembly: GCA_963839305.1. Taxonomy (GTDB): domain Bacteria; phylum Myxococcota_A; class Polyangia; order Polyangiales; family Polyangiaceae; genus DASXHD01. The sequence goes on along the minus strand of CAWIUL010000010.1, from coordinate 1,177,490 downwards.
CGTAGAGGTCGACGACCTCACCCGGCTTCTCGGCGATGTGCGCGAGGCGCTCGAGGAGCTTCTCCGCGTCGGCGGCGGGGACGCCCGCGAGGCCTTGCTCGCCGTGCGGGAGCGCCTCGGTGCGAGTCGACCCGGCCGCGACGCGCGCCTCGGCCTGGCGCACGAGCTCCGTCGCGCGCTCGAGGCCCGCGAGATCGCGCGAGAGGAGATCGTGCGCGACGAAGAGCGCGTCCTGGTCGTTCGTCTTGACCGCGAGCTCCTCGAGCTTCTGGGCGAGCTCGCGATCGGCGCCGCGAGCGCGCACGATCTCGAGGCCGACGCGCGTCGCGTCCTGGTCGCGGCCGACCTCGACGAAGCGATCGAACGCGCCGCGGAGCGCTTCGGTGCGCTCGGGGCCGCTTCGCGCGCCGAGCCACCACTCGACGAGCTTCGTCGCGACGATGCCCCTTCCACCCGAGGCGATCGCCGAGCTCGACGTACGCTTTCGCAGATCGGGGACGCCCTGATCGGCGAGCTCGGTGAGCGTCGCGAGCGCCTCGTCGCCGCGGTTCAGCTTGTCGGCGAGGATGTTCGCGAGGCTTGAGCGTCATCTTGCTCGCCTCGTCCTCGTCGCCCTCGACCTCGATGCGCTGCGCGAGCAGCTCCGCGACGCGGTCCCACTGCTCGGTCTTCTCGCAGAGCTCGCAGAGGCGCGAGAGCGCGTCGAAGTCCTCGGGGTCGGCCTTGCGCACGACGTCGAGCGCGCGGATGGCGTTCTTGCGTGTCGTCGAGCTTCTCGTAGAGGCGCGCGAGGCGATTGCCGATTTGCGCGCGCTCGCCGCGCGTCGGCCACGAGCTTCAGCTCGCGCTCGAGCGCGTCGGCGGCCTGCGAGACGAGTCCCGCGCTTCCTGGAGATCGGCGATCGCCTGGAGGGCAGGGCGGCACGTCGGGTCGAGGTCCGCGAGGATCGAGCTCGTAGCGCGCGATCGCGGTGTCGACGTCGCCGATGCCCTCGGCGAGCAGCTCCGCCTCGCGCAGCGCGACGCGCGCCTTTTCGGCTTTGTCGGTCGCGAGCGCGCCGAGGCGCCGGAGGAGCGTCGTCGCCTCGTTGTGATCCTCGCGCTCGACGGCGTAGTCGACGAGGCGCTCGAGGCCTCGCGATCGTCGCCGTCGTCGAGGACCTTGAGCCACTGCTCGCGCGCCGCGCTCCTTGTCCGTCATGCGCGTCGCGAAGAGGTTCGCCGCCTGACGACGGATCGCGACGCGCTTCGGCTTGTCGGAGATGCGGTCGCCGCGCTTCGACGAGGAACGCGACGAGCTTGTCCCACGCCTCGATCGCCGTGTAGCGCTCGGACAGCGCGTTCGCGAACTCGTCGGCCATCGGATCGAGATCGGACGCCTGCTCGAGCCGCTCGAGCGCGCGCGGGCTCGTCGCCGGCGCGAAGGTAGTGGTCGGCGGCGCGCGCGTAGCAAGACGCGGCCTGCGCTTGGTTGTCGCTCGCGAGCTGACCGCGCTGCGTGGCCGCGTGGGCCGCGCGATCCCAGCGCTCGCGCCGCGGCGAAGCAGCGCTCCGCGCTCTCCCAGAGCTTTCCGCTCTTCTGCGCTTCGGCGGCGTCGGCGTACGCGTCGCCCGCGCCGACGGCGTCGGTGAGCTGCTCGCGGAGCTCGCCGAGGCGCTCGAGGAGCTGCGCCGCGCGCGACCGCGTCCTCGAGGCTCGATGCGCCGTCGGCGATGACCTGCGCGGCCTGCTCGAGCTGGCCGGCCTTCTCGAAGAGCTTCGACGCGGTCGCGATCGCGCGATCGTCCTCGGGGGCGAGGCGCGCGATGCGGCCCCACGCCTCGGCGGCCGCGCCGAAGTCGCGCCTGCTTCTGCTCGTGGAGCGTCGCGAGCTTCTTCTCGAGCGCGATCTTCGCGTCGACGTCGCCCGCGGCGTTCGCCTCCTGCTCGAGCAGGTTCGCGAGATCGTCCCAGCGCTGGGCCTTCTCGAGGAGGCGCGTGAGCGTCTGGTGCGCCGGTGTCGTCGCTGCGGTCGAGCGCGAGGAGCTGCTTCAGCGCGCTCGATCGCGCCGTCGATGTCGCGCAGGTTGCCTTCGCAGAGGCCCGCGACCTCGCGCAGGCGCTCCTTGCGCGTCTCGAGCGACTCGCGCGAGCCGGAGACCGCGCGAACGCTCGCGAGGAGCACGTCGCGCAGCTGCCGCGTAGTCGCGCTTGCTCCGCAGGTAGTCCTCGACCCACGCGAGCGCCTCGGGGTGCGCCGGATCGGCGTCGAGCACTTCCTTGTACTTTGCAAACGCCTCGGGCTTCTTGCCCTTGCCGGCGAGCATCTGCGCGGCGTCGAGGACGCCTTGCAGGCGATCGGGCGGCAGGCCGCTGACGCGCTTCGGCTCGACGATGTTCTCGTGCGCGGTCGAGCCCTCGTCGTCGGGAACGCCGCGCTGCGGCTGGATGTGGATCTGCGGGCGCGCTTGCGCCTGCGGCATCTCGGCCGCCGGGACGATGCCCTGCGACGCGAGCTCTTGGAGCTTCTGCGCGGCCTCTGGGTCGACGTTGCGAATCGGCTCGAGGACCGTCATGGCCTCGGGCAGCTGCCCCATCGTCTCGTAGTACATCGCGAGGCCGCGGCGCGCATCGACGACCATCGCGCCGTTCGGGTTCTGCGCGAGGTACGCGAGGAACCGCGCGGGCAGCTCGCTGTCGCGACCGAGCATGCGCGCGTAATAAGAGAAGAGCTGAAGCGCGCGATCGTGGCCCGCATCGAGATCGAGCGCGCCCGACGCGTACGCGAGGCCGTGCTCGCCGTCGTACACCTCCGCGAGGCCGACGAGCAGCTCGCACGCGGTCGCGCGCTCCGACGGACCGACGGGCTCGCCCGCGGAGACGCGATCGATCACGCTCGACGCGAGCTCCTGCTGGAGACCCGGATCCTGCTGATCGATCTCGCGCGCACGCATCAGCGCGCGCGTCGTGCCCGCGAGGTCGCCGGCGGTGCGGCGCGTCGCGGCTTCGTCGCGCAGGAGCGCCGCGCGCCGCCCGGGATCGGACTCGATCGCGAGCTCGGCCTCGTAGAGAGGATACGCCTCGTCGAACGCGGACTGCGCCTTCAAGAGCTCGCGCGCAGAGAAGATCGCGAGCGCGTTCTGCGGATCGAGCTCCGCGGCGCGCTTGTAGTTCTCGATCGCCTTCGGCGGCTGCGAGAGCGGCGGGTCTGCCCAGAGCCGACCGAGCTCCTCGTGCATCGCCGACAGCTGAATGCGCATGTCGGGGTTCTGGTTGACGAGCGGCGCGAGCGCCTTGGCGCGGCGATCGAGGAGCGCCGCGAGCGCCTTCGTGTCGCCCTTGTCGCGATAGAGCTGCGCGAGTCGATCCGCGGCGACCTGCTGCGTCGGGTCTTTGTTGATGGCGTCCATCAACGTGCGCGCGGCGCGGTGCGCGTCGCCGAGCGCCGTGAGCCACACGTTGGCGGCTTCACTCAACCAGTGGCTCGCGTACGCCGGGTCTGGCGTCTCGTTTCCCACGCGTTCCAAAAGGAGCGCGTAGCTCTTTGGATCCGCGGCCCCCGCGTTGTGTGCGTACGAAAGCGCTTCCTCGTCGTGAGGATTGGCAACGAGGCGCGCTACGAGCGCTTCGATCTCGCTCGGATCCATGTGGGCGCGGAGGCTAACACCGTTCGCGCGGTGCAAGCAATCGAGCCAAATCGGCTCATTCCAGAATGCCGTAGCGCGTGGTCGCGCTGGCGGAGGGCGCAGCCGAGGTGCCGAGGGGCTTCCCCGAGGGCTTCGTCGTGGCTGTGGCGGGCCCGTGGGAGTGCACGTTCGTCGCGTTGGAAGGCCGGCCCGAGGAGGTCGAGGCGGTCGGGAGCGAGCTGACCTCGAGCGCGGTCGCGGTCTGCGACGCGGGCGGCGGCGCCGTCACCGTGGGCGACGGAAGAGGCGCGGTCGCCGTGACGGTCGCGGTCGCGGCGGTCGCGCTCGGCCCCAGTCTCTTCACGGCGAGCGCGAGCCCGATCGCGACGATCGCCGCGAGGAGCACCGCGGCGCCGGCGATGAGCAGCGTGCGCCGCCCAGACTGTTTGACAGCGGGGAGCTCGAGGCTGTCGGCGGCCGTGGGCGGCGGCGGCGCCGAGGGTCGCCACGTGATCACGCGCTGCCCGTTCACGCGCGCGCCGGAGGGGAGCGACGTGCGCACGCCGCTCGTGACGCCGCTCGACGACTCGAGGGCTCGCATGAGCTCGCCCGCCATCTCGTCGGCATTCGTGGGGCGGTTCGCGGGGTTCTTCGACATCATGCGCATCACGGCGCGCTCGATCTCGACGGGGACCTTCGCCTCCGGGCACGCGTCGTTCATCGGCTTGGGGTTCGACTTGATGTGCCGCGCCATCACGATGATCGCGTCGTCGTCGGTGAACGGCGGGCGGCCGGTGAGCATGTGGTAGAGGATGACGCCCAGCGAATAGAGATCGCTCCGCGCGTCGAGCGGCTTCGCCTGCGCCTGCTCGGGCGACATGTAACGAGGCGTCCCGAAGACCGTGCCCGCTTGCGTCTCGATCGCGTTCATCGGCCCGGCGCCTTCGCCGAACATCTTCGCGATGCCGAAATCGAGGACCTTGACGATCTCTTCCGCGACGCCGCTCGCGTTCACGACGCGCGCGAAGAACAGGTTGTCGGGCTTGAGATCGCGGTGGACGATGCCCTTGGCGTGCGCCTCGGCGAGCGAGCGCAGCGCCTGGCACGCCATGTCGACCGCGGCGTTCGCATCGAGCCGCTTCTCCCGCGCGAGCCTCTGCCCGAGCGACTCGCCCTCGAGCAGCTCCATGACGAGGTAGAGCTCGCCCGATGGGCTCTGTCCGAAGTCGAAGACGGTGACCGTGTGCGGAGAGACGAGGACGCTGTTGGCGCGCGCCTCACGGAGGAAGCGCGCCTTCGACGCTTCGTCCATCGCCTTGTCGCTTCGGAGGATCTTGATCGCGACGTCGCGGTTGATGTTGGCCTGTCGCGCGCGATAGACCGCGCCCATCGACCCCGCGCCGAGCTTCGCGACGACGGTGAAACGATCGCCGAGCGTGCGTCCGAGCATCGGGTCGAACTTCGCGGCGGCGAGGTCTGCCGAACGGAGGAGCAGCGAGCCGTCCTTCGGGCAGTGCGACGGCGCGGTCTGCGCACGCTCGAAACGCTGCTCGCATCGCGGACAAACGAGCACGTCGACGTCGCGCAGCGACGGCGCGGTCTCGTCGGGTTTCTGCCGTGCGATTGGAAACGACAAAGTCGGCCCCAAATGGTCGCGCGCTTGAGGCCGACACGCAAGCTCGATTCCGCTGTCACCGCAAAGGCAGGACGTTTCTCGGATCGCAGACGACGGAGATCTCCGCAGCGAGGAGCATGTTTGGCGTCGCGACCGCGCTCACATCGACGCCTTCGCGCACGCGGCGCGCCTCGAGGTGGAGATGGATGAGCTCCGGCGACCCGGTATCGCCCACGACGCCGACGACGTCGCCCACGTGCACCGTCTGCCCCTTCGAGAGCCCCGGCGCGATCGCGTCGAGGTGCCCGAACAAGAGGATGTAGTCGCGGAGCCCTCCTCCTTCATGGAGCGTGTGGCGCGTCACGACCGTGTTTCCGAAGAGCGGGCCCGTGTAGACGACCTCCGCGTCGCCTTGTTGGTGGTCGAGCGCGATCATCGCGACGGGCGTGCCGCGCGCTTGCGGCAAATCGACGCCGCCGTGGCCGACGGCGTGGAGCGTGCGCCCGCGCCGCTGCGTCTCGTCGGGGCGATCCAAATCGTATCCGGAGATCACGGCGTGGCCGCCAGGGAGACCCGGAGGGATGGGGTACTTGTAGAGGTCGTAATCGGACGGGCGATCGGGCCTTCGAGGGATCTGGTCATAGAGCACCCATTTTCCCGAGCGCTCTCGATGCGCGTTTTGGGCCGCGATGGCTTCTCCTTCGTCGTCGCCCTCGAGGTGCACGCACGCGCCGTTGTCGGGGAAGGTGCCCGCGGGGCAGCCCTCCTCGGGCGCGGCGGCGCCGCCCGCGACCTCGGGCCGAGCGAAAGCGACGTGGACCGCGTGGATCGTGCTCGCCGCGCCGCGCGGGGCGAGCGCGACACCACAAACCGCGATCGCGGCGATTGGAAGGAACCGTTGCACTCTGCAAGCATAACAGACGAGAAAAAGCGTTGTTCCAGGCTCTCGCGGTCGCGTAGAAAGGGTCTCATGGATCTCGCGGCGCAGCTCGACAAGCTCTTCGAAGCCGAGCGCGCCGTGCGCTCCCTCCACACCGAGCTCTCGAAGGCGGACCCGAGCGCGCTCGTCGCGGCGGCGACCCCAGCCGCGCGCGCCGCGCTCGACATGAAGGACGCCGCGGAGGCGACCGTGCGCCTCGTGCGGATCGCGGAGCTCCTCGCGGACGTCCCGGGCGACGCGTCCGCGGATTTGCTCGTCGACATCCTCGGAAGCGATCAGGGCGAGGCGAGGCTCTCGGCCGGCGAGGCGCTCGAGGAGCGCGGCTACTCGCGCTTCAAGGAGCTCGCGCTCGCGGTGGAGCGAGCCCTCGGGCGGCTGCCACAGACGAGCGTCGCGCTCGAGGAGCTGCCGTACTTGCTCGCCGAGATCCCCGAGCCCGGCGTCGCGAAGCTCCTCGAGCGGTTCCTCAAGCTCGAGTCCGCAGACGCGGTGTCCGCCGCGGTCGAAGCGCTCGTCGAGATCGGCGATCCGAACGCGGTGAAGATGCTCTCGCCGCTCGAGAAGGACACGCGCACCGTGAACGTCGCGGGCGAAGCTTCGATCACGATCGGCGAGCTCGCGCGCGAGGCGATCGATCTGCTCAAGCGCGTCCGGCCCGAGTGATCGTGAGCGCCGGGTCGTCTCCCGATCTCGCGCCGCGCACGACGCGGCTCGCGCCCGCCGACGCGGCGATCTTCGAGACGTTCGTCGTTCCACGCTACCTCTCGCTCTTCGGCGAGCTCGCGCTCGAGTCGATGGCGGAGGTCGACGGCGCGCGCGTCGCGCACCTCGGTTGCCGCACCGGATACCCGGATCGCGGCATCGCGATGCGCATCCCCGGCGCGCGCATCTATGGGTTCGACGAGTCGCCCGCGGCGGTGGAGCTCGCGCGCGCGAAGGCCGCGACGATGCGCGACATGATGGCGGAGTATCGCGTCTTCGAGGGCTTCCCGACGGAGATCGCCGACGGCTCGTTCACGCACGCCGTCTCGATCCACCCGTTCGCCGCGCCCGAGGACCGAATGCTGCTCGTCGCGGAGATGGCGCGCGTGCTCGAGCCGGGCGGGCAGCTCGTCATCGCGCTACCGCTCCGCGGGTCTTTCGGCGAGGTCGCCGATCTCCTGCGCGAGTGCGCGCTCAAGCGGGACGACGCGATGCTCTCGGCGGCGATCGAGCGCGCGATGTCTCAGCGCCCGACGGTCGAAAAGCTCTCCGCGGAGATCGAAGAAGCTGGCTTCGTGGACGTCGACGTGACGCTTCGCCCAGCGGCCGTCGATTTTCCGAACGGGCGCGCGTTCATCGAGGACCCCATCACGCGCCTCCTCTTGATGCCGGAGTTCCGAAAGAACCTCGACACCGACGAGCTGATGAAGCCGTTCCTCTACGTTCGCGACGCCATCGACAAATACTGGAGCGATGGCGACTTCGAGCTGAGCGTGCACGTCGGCTGCGCGACGGCACGCCGCGAGTGAATCACTCGAATCAGTGGCAGTAGCCGTCGATGCAGACGCCCGAGCCTGGGCAGTTCTTGCCGATCGTCGGGTCGCAGTCGCTGCCGAGGTTCGTGCTCGAGCCGCAGACCTGGTACGAGCCGCTCGTCGTCGTCACCGACTTGCAGACGTTGAACTCGGCCGCGGTCGCGCAGACGTTCGGATCGGTTTGGCACGAGATGTAGCAGTTGTGGCGGAGGCAGATGCTGCCCGTCGCGCACTTGTCCTGCACGCCTTCGGTCTGGCAGACGAAGTTCGGCTTCTCGGCCGGCATGCAGCCGCCGTTCACGCAGACGAGATTTTGGCCGCACGAGTTGTTCGTGCCGCACTTCGCGTCGCAGTGGCCCTCGATGCAGATGCCGTTCGAGCCGCACGCGCCGCCCGGCGTGGTGCACGCCGTGGGATTGCCGGTGCAGACGCCGTTGGTGCCGCACGAGTAACCCGTGGGGCAGGTGAGGGTCGAGCTGCACGTCGGGGTGCAGACGCCTTGGACGCAGTCTTCGTTCGCGCCGCACTGGGTCTTGTCCGCGCATTGGTTCGCGGGCGCGGTGCAGACCGCGTTCAAGCACTTCGATCCGGCGCCGAGGCTGGAGCAGTCGCCATCGGCGAAGCACCCGCTGTACGGCGCTGGACCCGCGTCGTTGTTGGTGGTGTTGGCGACGCACGCTGCGACGCCGTTACTCAGCGTGCAGGTGTAGCCGTCGACGCAGCCCGTCTGGGTGCAGTCGCCGGTCTGACATTGACCTGCGGCGTTGCATGTCTCGCCGCTCGGGCAGTCATTCGGTGACTGGCAGCCTGTGCCGCCCCCGCCGTTGTCCGAGTAGATCGGACATCCGAGCATCACACCAAGGCCTGCGATCACGCCGAACGAAAGGATTCGTTTCATGGTCCTACGGCCCAGTCTAGCAATGTACGTGCCCTGAACAAGCGAACGCGTACGATCGAAAAAACTAGGGGAATCCAGGGGTCGGGACGGGACGGTGTGGACCCTCGTTCACGCGCGATGTGGACCAAACGCCTGCTTCCTCGTAAGGTGCCTCTGCGCGCGCCAATGTACGTCCAGTGCGAACGTTGCAAGACGGAATACGACTTCGACGATGCGCTGGTCAGCGAGCGTGGCACGACGGTGAAGTGCACCCAGTGTGGGCACCAATTCAAGGTGCGTCGCGCTGCAGCCCCTGCTGACGGGCACTCGGATCGATGGGAAGTCACCACGGTCTCGGGCAAGACGCTCGTATTCACGTCGCTGCGTGAGCTCCAGAAGGCGATCCTCGGCAAGCAGGTCGCGCGCAGCGACTCGTTGCAACGAGGGAGCGGGCCGCCGCGGCTCCTCGGAGCGATCGCGGAGCTCGAGCCCTTCTTCGACAAGCGCGCGAGCGTGCCGCCGGCGAAGGACGTCGAGCCGCCGACGAACCGCCGACCGTCGCGGCCGCCTGGCGCCGCGGCTCCGACGCCGAGCACGCCGCCGGTGAGGCCGCGCATCGACACGCTTCGTCCCGACGCGGTCGTCGCGCCGCCCCACGTCCAGGTCCCGCCGCAGACCGCGACGAGCGCGCTCGCGACGACGATGCAGAACATCCGAACGGGCCTGCCGTCGTCGCAGCCGCCACAGCAGCCGATGACCGCGGAGCCGTTCGTGCCGCGCCCGATCCACCCGTCGATCCCGGAGCCGTCCGCGACGATACCCGCGTACGCGTCGACGATGCAGTCGCAACAGCAGTCGACGCACCAGACGCAGCCGATGCCGCCGGTCACGCAGCCGACCCCCGAGCCGCCGCGGGCGGAGATGCGCTCGAGCCCGCAGCACCAGGTCTTGAGCTCGCCGCTGCCGCCGCCGACCGCGCCGCGGCGGCAGCAAGACTCGCTCTATCCCGCGCACCCTTCGATTCCCGACGAGCTCTACGCGCCGCCGCGGCGACGCGTGGGCGGGTGGATTGTCGCGTTCGTCCTGCTCGTCGGCGTGAGCGTGCTCGGGTTCGTCGTCGTCAAGCCGAGGCTCATGGGGCCGGCGAAGCCCACGGCGTCGCTCGCGCCGCTCGATCCGAAGGCGCAGCAGCTTCGGACCGACGGCGAGCGCGCGTTCGCGGACGGAAACCTCGACACGGCCAAGGAGTCGTTCGACAAGGCGAGCGTGCTCGCGGACAAGGATCCGCGCGTGCTGCTCGACGTAGCGCGCGTCGCCGAGGCTCGCGCGGACGTCGCGTGGCTCGGCGTGAAGCTCGCGACGCCGGGCGAGGCGCAGACGCGCGCGAAGAAGGAGCTCGACGAGCTCTCCGTGAAATCGAGCGGCGCGGCGGACGCGGCGCTCGCGGCGCAGCCCGACGAGCCTGCTGCGGTTCGGTCGAAGATCGACGCGCTCCGCATCGCGGGAGATCTCGCGCAGGCTCGCGCGCTCGTCGCGAAGATGCAGACGTCGTCGATCGCGGCGCAGCCCGAGACCGAGTACGTTCTCGCGGCCCTCGACCTCGCCGATCCCGCGCCGCCGACGACCCAGGTGATCGAACGGCTGCGCGACGCCGCCGGCGCGGAAGGAAACCTCGGACGCGCTCGTGCGGCGCTCGTGTACGCGCTCGCGCGGACGGGCGACGCGGCGGGCGCGCGGCGCGAGCTCGAGAAGCTCCTCGGGCTCCCGCGGCAACACGCGCTCCAGTCGGAGCTTCGCGCGCTCGTCGACCGCGCGGCGCAAGCGAACGGTGACGCGGGCGCGGTCGCCGTCGTGGACGTGAGCTCGCTCCCGTCGAGCGGCGGTGGAGGCGGTGGTGGCGGAGGCGGTGGTGGTGGAGGCGGAGGCGGCGCGGCCGATCCGCGCGCGCTCAATCAACAAGCCGACACGGCGCGCGCCCACGGCGATTACGCGAAGGCGAAGGAGCTCTACGGCAAGGTCCTCCAATCGAACCCGAACGACTCCGAGGCGCTCGCGGGCCTCGGAGATTGCTCGTATGCGTCGCGCGATCTCGACAACGCCAAGACCTATTACCAGCGCGCGCTCGACTCCAACAGCACGTACACGCCCGCGCTGATCGGCCTCGCCGACACGCTCTGGGACACCGGCGACAAGGCGGGCGCGCAGAAACGATACAAGGACATCGTCGACCGGTTGCCGGACTCGATGGTGCCTGCGCGCGTGAAATCTCGCGCGAACGAGGGCGGGAGCGCGCCCGCGCCCACGCCCACGGCGACGGCGAGCGCCACGGGGAAGCCCGAATGAAGCGTGCCGCGCGCGCGCTCACGGGCGTCGTCGCGCTCGCGGTCCTCGCGCCGCTCGGGTGCGACGGTCGCCCGAGGAGCGCGGGGAGCGCCAGCAAATCCCAGCCGCGCTCGGGCCCGGCGCTCGCCGTCCTCGACTTCACGGCGGGCGTCCCGGAGAAAGAGGAGGCGGGCTTTCTCGGACCGCCGCCGGGTCGACGTCGCGCGTTCGATTCGCTCATCAAGATCATCGACGAGATCCAGAAGGACAAAGACACGAAGGGCGTCTTCGTTCGCTTCGGGTCGGCGACGTTCGGGATGGCGCGCGGCCAGGAGATCGGCGAGGCCCTCGCCAACATACGAACGAAGATTCCCGTTTATTGTCACGCCAACGGCCTCGGAAACGCCTCGCTCTACGTCGCCGCGCGCGCCTGCACGAAGATCACGCTCGCGCCTTCGGGCGAGGTCGAGTCGGTCGGCATCGCGTCGCAGGTGATCTACATGCACAAGCTCCTCACCGAGGAGCTCCACGTCGACGTCGACATCTTGCAGGTCGGCAAATTCAAGGGCGCCGAGGAGCCGCTCACGCGCGACGGTCCGAGCCCCGAGGCGCGCGAGTCGCTCGAGACCGTGCTCGTCGATCTTCGCCAGACGTGGCTCGACGGGATCGAGAAGGGCCGCGAGGGGCACGCCGGCGTGCGCGACGCGGCCGAGGACGGGCCGTACTCGGCGACCGCCGCGAAGGACAAAGGGCTCGTCGACGAGATTGGCTACGAGGACGACGCGCGCGAAGCGGCGAAGACGGCCGTGTCCGCGGTTCGCGACGTCGTGCGCTTCGGGCCGGGCACGCACGGCAACACGGGGCCGGACATCGACGACCTCCTCAAAGCGTTCGCGGGCGACGAGGGCGCGGCGCCGCAGGTGATGGTGCTACGCGCGGTCGGGAGCATCTCGATGGGCGAGGGCTCGAGCCTCTTCGGCGACGCGGGCATCACCGAGAAGTCGTTCATCAAGCAGATCAAGCGCGTGACCGAGGACGACGCCGTGAAGGCGGTCGTCTTGCGCATCGACTCGCCTGGAGGGAGCGCGCTCGCGAGCGATCTCCTCTGGCACGCGCTCATGAAGCTCCGCGCGAAGAAGCCGCTCGTCGTGAGCGTCGGCGACATGGCCGCGAGCGGCGGGTACTACCTCGCGTCGACGGGCAACGAGATCTTCGCCGAGCCGCAGAGCATCGTCGGATCGATCGGCGTCGTCGGTGGGAAGATCGGCATCGGCGACGCGCTCGAGCACATCGGCGTCCACGTCGAGACGTTCCCGGCGAAGAAGGGCGACGACGCCGCGCGCGCGAGGGCCGCTTACGAGTCTCCGTTCGTGCCGTGGGACGACGCCACGCGCGTCCGCGTGCTCGCGTCGATGAAGGGGATCTACGACCTCTTCCTCACGCGGGTCGCCGAAGGGCGGAAGACCGGCGTCGACAAGATCGCCGTGTCCGCGGAGGGCAGGATCTTCAGCGGGCTCGACGGAAAGCGACGCGGGCTCGTCGACACGCTCGGCGGGATCGGCGCGGCCACGACGCGAGCGAAGGAGCTCGCGGGGCTTCCGCCCGACGCGCTCGTGCGCACGTTCACGTCCGCCCCGCGGATCGCGGAGCTCATCGCGGGGGACGACGGTCCCGAGTCGGCCGCGCCCGACGTGGACCCCTCGAAGCTCGCGTCGCCGACGAGCCCCGTGCTCGCGTGGACGCGGGAGATCGCGCCCGAAGCGTTCGTGTTCGCCTCGAGCCTCGCGCCGCTCGCCAGCCGCGAGCGTTACGCGTGCGCCGTGCCTTTTGCGCTGATCGTGCGTTAAGAGACGTTTTTTCGGTATCGTTGGGGACGATGGCGAGCGGCGATCAGAACGTCCATACGCGCGTGACGCTGCCGCCGCCGGAGTGGGCGCCCGCTCCGGTCGCGCCCGAGAGCCCACCTTCGGTCATCGAGCCCGTGCAGCGGCGCGAAGGACGGAAGGCCGAGGAGGCGACGCTCCGTGCGATGGTCTCGGCTGCGCGTGCGAGCGGAGACCCCGAGGCCGAGCGGCGCGCTGCCATCGAGCTCGCGCGTCACCTCGCGAAGCGGGAGCGCGATCTCGACGAGGCCGTCGAGCTCGGGCTCGGAGCGCTCGGGCGCGGTGAAGACGTGGAGCTTCGCAAGGAGGTCGCGTCGTGGCTCGAGATGCTCGGCGAGCCGGGCACCGCCGCGATGGTCCTCCGAAAGACGAGCGAGTCGGGCGCGGCGGCGGCGGCGACGATGGTTCGCGTCGGCGTGCTGCTCGCGCGCGCGGGTGACGCGCGCGGAGCGAGCGCGGCGTTCGAGGACGCGGCGAAGCTCGACGAGTCTGACGCGACGGCGCTCGAGCTCCGCGGGACGATTTCGTCGTGGGCGCCGGACGTGGTCGACGCGAAGACCGCGGCGCGATGCTTCGCGGAGGCCGCGGCGCGTCGCAAGGAGGCGGGTGGCCTCAACGGCGAGCTCGAGGACGCGCTCCGCGCGTTCGAGATCGACGCGGGCGGAGACGCGGCGCTGCGCGCGCTCGAGACGGCGCTCCGCGATCGCGGCCGAAGCGCGGCGGCGGATTTCGCGGCGAGGGCGCACGCGATGGCGCTCGAGGAAGGGCCACCGCGGCGTCGCGGGCTCGTTCGCATCGCGTCGGAGCGGCTCGGGTCGGCGGCGTACGTCGAGGCGCTCGGCGCTTCGCTCGACGCGGGGCTCGATCGGATTTTCTCCGGTGAAGACGCGGCGACGTTCGACGGCGTGCTCCTGCGCTTGGGGCTCATCGAGACGCTCGCCGCGCGGCTCGAGGTGCGCGCCGAGTCGCAGACCGAAGATCGACGGACCGTGCGCGAGCAGCTCGCGCGCCTCTTCAGCGGGCCGCTCGGGAGCCCGATGCGCGCGGCGCTTCAGCACGTGCGGATGATCGCGGAGGACCCGTCGCGGGAGGAGTCGCTCCTCGCGCTCCGCGAGCTCGCCGAGACGGGCGACCGCGCGCCGCTCGTGGAGGCGCTCGTGCGCGGCGCGGCGGCGAAGGGCGGCGACGCGGAGGCTCGCGCGCACTGCGCTCGTTCGCTCGCGCTCTTCGCGGAGGAGACGCTTCGACACCCGATGCTGGCGCAGTGGGCTTACAAACAGCTCCGCGATTTGGCCGCGAGCGACGCGCGCGCGCAGGGGCTCATCGCGGGGCTCGGTGACATCGAGGCGGCGGTGCGACGGCTCGACGTCGCCGAGCCCGAGAACGAACGAAAGCAGTGGCGAAGCGCGCTCGGCGCGGGGCTCGAGCGCGATTCGCACAACTTCGGGCTCGGGCGGTGGCTGCTCCGGCAGGAGCTGACGCCGCCGGACGAGGTGGAGGCGCGCGCGGCGCTCGCGGCGGCCGCGCGGCAGCGCGGCGACGCGGGCGAGGCGTGCAGCTTGACCGCGCCGCTCGCCGAGCGGCGCGCGAGCGAGGGATACGAGACGAGCGGGGCTCGCGCAGCGAGCCTCGCGTGGGTCAATGCGGCCCTCGCGGGCGACGCGCGCGTTCGCGCGCGCGCCCTCGAGAGCCTCGCGTCGTTCAGCGCGCCCGCGGTGCGCGCGGTCCTCCTCGCGTGCGCCTCCGAGGGGCTGCGCGCGCTCGCGCGCGCCCCCGAAGGCGCGAGCGACGAGGTCGCGCTCCTCGCGGACGCGCGCCGCCTCGCAGAGGCGGCGTGCGAAGCGGAGCCCTCGTCGCCGCGCGCGATCGTGGCGCTCGCGCTCGCGTCCGCGCGCGAGCGCGAGCGGCCCGCGGCGTCGGTGCTCGAGCGCGCCGCGACTGCGGTCTTCGCGACCGGGGAAATCTGCGAGGCCCTCGGGGACACGCTCGAGGCGCTCGGCGAGCGTGATTACGCGGTTGCGTGGACGCAGCGCCTCGTGGCGCTGCGTCCGGGCGACGCGCGGGTGATCGCGCGGCTCGTGGAGCGCGTCGCCGAGCTCGGCGACGCGTCGCGGCTCATGGACGCCGTGCTGTGGCTGCTGCCGCAGCCACTGCCGGCGTCCACGCTCGCGCCGCTCGTGGCGCGAGCGATCGACACGCTCACCGCGCTCGACCCCTCGCGCGCCGCGCCCGCGGCGCGCCGCGCGCTCGACGCGCTCGGTCCACGAAACGAGCAGCTCACGGCGACCCTCGCGCGCGCCGCCGAGCGCGCAAGCGACGACGCGCTCACCGCGGCGCTCCTCGCGCGCCGTATCGGAACGGTCGCCGCGCCGGAGGAGCGCGTCTTGCTCTTGCTCGAGCTCGCGGAGCTCGAGATGCGCTCGGACCCGGACGGCGCGCTTCGCACGCTCGCGCAGGCGGTCACGCTCGGCGCGGACGCGACGCGCGTGGCCGCGGCGGCGGACGGCGCGCAAGGCGCGACGTCCGGCGACGCGGAGCTTCAGCGGGCGCAGATTCGCGCGGCGGCGCTCGAGGCCGAGGCAGGGTCGCCCGCTTCGCGCCGTGGGGTGACGACGCGCTCGTCGCGACGCGTGCTCGACGCCGCGGCGGAGAGCGCGTGTCGTGCGCTGCGCGCGCTCGGCGCGATGCAGTGGGACATGGCGGGTGACGCGCGAGGCGCGCTCGAGACGTGGCTCCGCGCGGCGCGCATCGCGCCGTCGGGCGGCTACGCGGCGCTCGGCGTGGACCTCGCGCGCTTCGCGGGCGCGCAGCCCGCGCTCGAGAAGCTCCAGAGCCTCGTCGCGGGCGAAAAGGATCCCATGCGCGCTGGCGCGATCGCCGCCGAGGCGGCGCGCGCGGCCCTCGCGATCAACGCGCCGATTCGAGCGCTCGAGCTCGCCGAAGCCGCGCTCACGAAGAACCCGCTCGTCGCCGAGGCGATCGAGCTCGCCGAGCGCGGCGCCCTCGCGGCCGGGCGCATCCGCGATTTGTCGCGCGTGTACGACGCGCTCGGGGCGCGCGCGCGCGGCCGCTTCGGTCGTCGCGCGGCGCACTATCGCGGCGCGCGCTTCTTCGATCAACGCGGCGAATCCGACCTCGCGCTGAAGCACGCCGCGCTCGCGTTCGCCGCCGTGCCTTCCGAGGGCGGCACGTTCTTCCAGCTCGCTCGCATCGCCGAGCGCACGGGTGACGCGAGCTACGCGGTGCGCACGATTGAAGAGGTCGCCGACGCGTCGCCCAAGAAAGGGATCCGCGCGGGCTGGCTCCTCCGCGCGGCGCAGGTCGCCGGTGGCGGAGACGAGGGCGCTCGCATGCGCGTCGACGTGCTGCTCAAGGCCGCGTTCCTCCAGCCGATGCCGAGCACGCTCGCGCTCCTCGGAGACGCCGCGCGCGATCTCCTCGCGCGCGCCCCCGAGGAGCGCCCCATGCTCCAGGTGCGCTTCGCGAAGGCGAGCCACGCGCTCGCGCGCAAGCTCGAAGGTCCCGACGGCGCGCGCGTCGCGCTCGGGTTCATGACGCTCGCGCTCGAGCTCTTCGACGACGTCGACGACGCGCTCTCGTCGCTCGATCGCGCGCTCGGCTCCGACGCCGACCTCGAAGAATACGTGCTCCTTCTTGCCGCACGCGCCTTCGCTCGCGCGAGGCAACGACGCGCGCGCCGTCGTCGGGCGCGGCGTCGAGCTCCTCGACAAACCCTTCAGCAACGTGGGCGTCCCCGCGCTCCGCTTGCTCGGCGCGATCGCGCAGGCGTCGCGAGACTCCGAGGCCGCGGCGCGCATGCAAATGGCCGCCGCCGAGCGCGAGGGCGACGACGACGAGCTCGTGCGCGCCGCCGACCTCGCGTCGCGCACGATGACCGGCCCGGCCAAGGAACGCTTCGAGAAGAAGGTGAGCGTCAAGCGGCGCATCGCGGCGCACCGCGCCCTGTTCGAAGCCGAGCGTCTCGCAGGACGATTCGAGAGCGCCGTCGCGTCGCTCGAGCGCGTCCGCGAGCTCACCGACCCGAACGACCAACCCGAGATCGACGCGCAGATCCGCGCGACCTACGAGCTCGCCGGGCAGGACGAGGAGATCGAGCGTCGCGCGCTCGCGCTCGCCAAGGACGAGCAGGCCGCCGCGGACGCGCGCGTCGCCGCGTGGCTCGAGGTCGCGCAGCTTCGCGAGCGTCGTGGCGACGTCGCCGCGGCGGTGGAGTCGTTGCGCACGGCCGCGCTCCTCGATCCGGCCCCGCTCGAGCGATGGAGCCAGCTCGAACGCGTCGCGGGCCTCGCCGGAAACGCGTCGGTGCGCGCGCAGGCGCTCAACGAGATCGAGTCGCGCGTCCAAGGCGACGCCCGTCCGGCCGTGCTTCGAAGGCTCGCGCACACGTACGAAGAGGCGGGCGATTTCGCGTCGGTCGAAGAGACGTGGCACCGCGTCCTCGAGCTCCGGCCGGACGACGAAGAAGCGGACTTCGCGATTGAAGAGCTTCTCGCGCGGAAGCAAGATCACGCGCGGCTCGCCGATCACCTCGACAAACGCGCCGAGCGCCTCTCGCGGTTTCCGGACAGGCGCGAGATGCTGCGCGTCGTCCGACTTCGCCGCGCGGCGATCCTCGAGCAGCGCCTCGGGCTCTTGCAGCAGGCGACCGAGGAGCTCGCGCGCGTGGCGGCCGAGTGGCCGAACAACGAGAGCGCGCTCCGCTACCTCGGCGATCTCCTCGAGCGACAGGGCGACTACGCGCGAGCGGTGGACGTGTACAAGCACCTCGCCACGCTCGCGGCGGACGAGACCTCGAGGGGCGATTCTGCTCTTGCGCGCCGCGACCGCCGCGCGGCGCGCGGGCAACGCGGACGCGGCCGAGGAGCTCGCGCGGAGCGTGGTCTCGCGGAACACGGCGTACGCTCCGGCGCTCTCGCTCCTCGGCGAGCTCGCGCGCGAGAAGGGCGATTACGCGACGGTCGCGCAGACGCTCGTCGCGCTCGCGGCCTCTCCGACCGAGAGCGCCGAGCAGCGCAGCGACTGGCTCATCGACGCAGCGCAAGCCGCGGCGCGCGCAGGCAGCACGCAATCCGCGCTCGAGTTCGCGCAGCGCGCCGCGTCGCTCACGCCGGGGCGCGGGTCCGCGCAGCTCTTCGCGCGCGGGCTCGAGTACCGCCTGCGCCGCGCCGGCACGCCAGACGAAGCGCGCGAGATGCTCGCGCAGCTCGATCAAGTGACCGAGACGCTCGGCGCCGACGACGACGCGCTCTCGATGTTCCTGCGGGCCGAGGCGCTCGACATCGCGCAAGGCGGGGAGGCGGGCCTGCGTTATCTCGAGCGCTGCATCCTCGACGGGCAAGTGGGCGCGACGCACGCGCTCGTGCACCTCGCGATGGCCGAGCGGCTCGCCGAGCAGCGGAAGTTCGCGGACGCTCTGCCGCACTATGAAGACGCGCTCGCGGGTAACCTCCTCGGGCTACGCGCGCCCTCTACGGTGGCGATGGCGGCGTCCGAGGCGGCCGTGCGCGCGGATCGCATCGACGACGCGATCGCGATCCTCGAGCGCGCCGCGGAGGACCCGGCGCTCCGTGAGGACGCGCTCAAGCGCTTGGCGCACGTCGCGTCCGCGGGCGGCGATCTGCCGCGCGCTCGGCGCGCGCTCGAGGACGTGCTCGCGCAAGATCCGAAGGACCGCGCGTCGGTGCTCGCGTCGCTCGGGCGCCTCTTGTTCGCGCAAGGCAACGAGGTCGACCTCGCGATCGACACGTTCCGCGACGCGATCGACGCGGCGCCGCTCGATTCGCTGCTCCACGCGCAGCTCGAGGCGGAGCTCGGCGCGCTCACGATGCGCGGCGAGCCGCTCGAGAAGGAGTCGTCGGTCCCCAATCTGCCGATCGACGAGCCGACCCCGCTCGGCGCGCTCGCGAGCGCGGTCGCGGAGGCTCCGCCGGGGCCCGATCGGACGCGCACGCGGGCGCACCTCGCGCGGGCGCACCTCGCGCGCGGCGACGTCGCGCTCGGCGAGTCCCTCTTGCTCGAGTGCCTCGCCGAGGGCGACGTGGACGCCGGCGAGCAGCTCGCGGAGATGCTCGAGCGCGACGCTGCGCGCGCCTCGGATTTGCTCCGCGTGCGACGCCTACAAGTCGAGCACCACCCCGGCGACGTGCGCCTCTTGAAGGGCCTCCGCGACGCGGCGCTCCACGATCGCAACGCGACGCAGGCGCGCGCGATCGATCACGTCCTTCGCGCGCTCGACCTCGGCGCGGGCCCGCTGCCGCCTCCGCCGCTCTCCGCGCAGGGCGAGCATCCTGGCATCTTGCAGCTCCTCGCGCGGCCCGCGCTCGACTCGGTGGGCGAGGCGCTCGCGCTCGTGTGGGAGGGCGCGTCGACGCTCCTCGCGCGTGACGCGCAGAGCTACGCGCTCACGGGCGTCGAGCGCGTCGCGCCGGGACAGCACTCGCCGCTCGCGCGGCTCTACGAGCTCGTCTCGCGGCTGCTCGGCGCGCCCAACGTCCCGCTCTACGCGCGGCGCACGGGCTCGACCTCGAATCCGCCCGTCGGAAAGAGCAACCCGCCGAGCGGGCCTACGCGGCTCACGGGCGGCGTCGCGCTGCTCCCCACGCTCTCCGCGATGGTGCTCGGCGACGCGCGCGAGGACTCGTCGGCGCTCCGCTACGCGCTCGGTCAAGCGTTCGCCGCCGCGATGCCGCAGAGCGCGCTGCTCCTCGGGCTGCCCGAGGCCGAAGCGCGCGTGCTCTGGAACGCGATGCTCGCCGCGTTCGGCCCGCCCGAGTTCGGCAAGCTCGGCGATCCCGCCGCGACGCGTTTGGTTCAGGCGTTCTGGAACACGATCCCGCCGCGGTCGCAGCGGCGCCTTCAGGAGCTGCTCGCGCGCGCGCCGACGGATTTCGACGCGGCGCTCGAGCGCTCGCGCCAGAGCGGAAGGCGCGTCGCGCTCTTCTTGTGCGGCGACATCGGCTTCGTCCTGCGCATGGTCGCGGCCGAGCTCGCGCTCCCGCAGGCGCTCCTCACGGTCGACAACTTCGCCGATCTCGTCGGGTCGTCGCCGATCATCGGCGATCTCGTCCGCCTCGCCGTGAGCGCCGAATACGCCGACGCGCGCTTCCGCCCGATGCCCGAAGGCGGTCCGCGTGCCACACTCTCGAGCGGGCGGTTCAAGATTCTATGAACGTTCGGGTCGCGCTTCTCCTCATCGTCGCGGCGGGCTCGGCCGCGGCGGTCGCGTGCGTGCTCGCCGATCCGCCGCCGATCTCGACGCCTCCTCCGCAGCAGCCGCCGGCGATCGTCTGGGAGTCCGTGACGCCGCCGCAGGGTCAGATCCAGACGACGATGCCTTGCACGAGCGGCGCGGGCGCCGACTGCTTCGTCGTCCCCGTCGTCGTCGATCCGAGCGCATCGGTGAAATGGCGCGTGTTCGCCGATCTCGATCCGACGGTCCCGACGCAGGACCCGGTCGCCTCCGGCGGTGACGATGGGGGAGTGGTCGGCGTCGGGCCCGACGCCGGACCGCAGACGCGCCTCTTCTCGTTCGGGATCGGACCGCAGACGCCGATCGACCTGACGCAGTGCCACACGTTCACGTTCGTCGTCGCGTACGACTTCTACCCGGACGATTTCTCGAAGCCGCTGCCTCCCGGCGGCGACTACGCGTTCTGGTTCTACCAACCCATTGCAGACTGCAACTATTACGACGGCGGGCCGGCGTACGACGCGTCCGACGGGGCGACCGAGTGAAGCGCGCGACGGTCGCGACGCTCTCGGCGATCGGCACCGCGCTCGCCGCTGCGCTCGCGTGCGGCGTCATCACGATCCCGCCGGAGCCGATCGCGCCGACGAACACGTGCACGGGCGATCCGAGCTGCGCCACGCTCTTTCCAGACGCGTCGACGGCGCCCAGCTGCGCGGCAGGCTCGTGCTCGGTTCAAGGCTTCGGGGCGACGAGCCCGTTCTTGGTGGTCGCGATCCCGACCGACGTCGCGGGGCTCGGCGGCGTGACGATGCCGCTCCCACCAAACTACGCCGCGCTCCGCGCAAAGACAGGCGTGCCCACTCAGTGCTCCACGCCGGACGGCGTCGAGTGCGATTTCATGCCGCCGCTCACCTCGTTCGGAGGCGGCGTGCTCCAGGTCGTCGCCGGGGAGTTCGACCAGACGATCTGGCCGCCCAAGGGATTCTTGCCGAACCTGAAGACGAAGGTCGGTCAGACCGTCGCCGCCGCGCTTCCAGTGACGGTGACGCTCGAGATGCTCTGGAAGGATCCCGCGACGACGACACGTACATGCTCGCGCGCAAGCTCGGCATCGCGCTCGACGACGTCGTCGGCACGACGTCGACCAACAGCGCGCTGCTCGCGCCGACCACGTCGGCGAAGCCGCAGCCCGGCTTCAATTTTTCGGCGAATGTCCCGCAGCCGCTGTCGCCGGAAGATCCGATGAGCGCGTACACGATGAACGTCGTGCCGGTCGATCCGTACGGCGTCGTGCCTCCGTTCGTGTTCGGCCGCAACAACCCGCTCACCACGCCCGTCACGCAGACCGGGCTCGTGTCGCTCTCGGTCTCGCTCTTCGGCGCGATACCCACATACGACGCGCCGACGCCCGACAGCGGCTCACCCATCGTCCAGCACGATTACGAAGTCGACGAAGATCCGGGCGCGCCGAGCCTCGCGGGTTGGACGATGCACATCGACGACGCCGACGGGCACCGCGTGTCCGGGCAACGTCACGCTCGGCGCAGGCTCGCCCAAGGCGGTCCACGTGTACGAGGCGACGGGCACGCCTGCGCAGACGAGCGAGACGCTGTTCATCGATCCGCCGCCCGGAGTCGATCTCCCTCGCTACAAATCGCCGGCCGTCGTTGTCGCAGATCTTCGGGCCGTTCGCGTACCCCGCGCTGCCGCCGCCCGTGACGATCGAGGGCTCCGTGATTACGAGCGATTTCCAGGCGACGGGGACGTCGCGGATCGTGTTCGCCGCGAACCCGTTCGCGAGCAACAACGTCGACTACATCCTCGAGGCCGACGGGACGACGCAGGCGACGTCGCTCATCTACTCGAAGATCGTCACGACGGATTCGAAGGGGCAATACAGCGTGACGCTGCCGCCCGGGAACTTCCGGGTCTACGTCGTGCCCGACGACGACAGCCTCGCGCTCACGTGGACCGACAACCTCGTGAGCCCGTCGGATGCGGGCGTGCAGGCGGGCAAGGCGCTCACGGTGCGGAGGCGCTCGCACGTGAAGGGGCGCGTCGTGCTCGAGAACGGCGACGCCGGTCTTCGCCGCGGACGTCGTCGTCTCGGCGTCCGCGGACTCGGGGCTTCCGGCGTTCAACGACGATCCGCTCGCGCGGCCGCGCGAGTCGCGCGGGACGACCGACATCGGCGGCAACTTCGACGTCCCCGCGGACTCGGGGCTCGTGGACATCTCGATCCGCCCGCGCGACGGAACGAACTTTCCGTGGGTCGTCCTCATGAACCGAACCGTGCCGCTCAGCGACGGGGCCGACGCGGGCGGGCAGCTCACGCTCTCGCTCCCGGACGTCGTCGTGCCGGCGCCCTCGCGCTTCACGCAGAAGCCGATGGGGGAGCTCACCGACAACGTCGGTAACCCGATCAGCCACGCCGTCGTGCGGGCGTACGCGTTTCCGCCGCTCACGCAGGGCCCGGACGGCGGGGCTCCGGTGACGCGCGGGGCGCGCCTCGTCGGAATGACCTTCACCGACGAGAGCGCCTTCTTTCAGCTGTTCCTCGCGCCGCCCGAGTAGGCGTAGGCGCGAAGGCCGCGCGCGTGTATGGTAGGCCAGCGATGGACACCGAGGAGCGCATCAACCTGCTCGCGCGCGTGGCGCGCTCGCCGGGCGCAGCGAAGAGCAGCACGGGGACGACGTCGATCCTGACGCTCGCGGCGGCGTCGTACGGCGCGCACGTGAACGACGACTCGACCGTCCCGACCGGGTTCGATCCCGCCGCGGCGCGCTTGTTCGAGGCGATCGTCGAGGGCGCGTACCTCGTGGCCTGCGCCGACGGCGTCATCGACGAGAGCGAGCGGCACACGTTCGAGAAGGTCGTCGCGGCGTCGTCCGGCGGCATCGTGACCGAGCCGCAGATCCAGGCGCTCGTCGCCGATCTCTCGGACCAGCTCGAGGAGGACGGCCTCGACGCGCGCCTCCGCGCGATCGCCGAGCGCGCGTCGAAGCGACCGCACGCCGAAGAGGTCCTTCGCATCGCCGCGCTCCTCGCGCAGGCGAGCGAGAACGTGAGCGACGTCGAGCACAACGTGCTCGTGAAGCTCGCGCAGGCGTGCAACCTCTCGGCGACCGACGTCGACGCCGCGATGGAAGACGTCAAGAAGTCGCTCGCGGGCTGATTTTCAGGGCTCGATCGTTCCGCCCATCATGGCGATGGTGTCGCGGAAGAGCTGCGCTTCGTGGTCGTGGCCGCGCTCGCGCGCGTCTCGCTCGAGGCGCGAGAGGACCTCGATTTGCTGCGGCGCGAGCTCGACGCGGCGCTCGGGTGACGCCTCCTCGTAGCGCGCGGCGAGGAGCGCGAGCACCTCGTGGCTGCGCCCGAGACGCGTGAGGACCGTCGCGAGCTCGTCGACGAGGCGATTGTCGTTGGGCGAGCCGCGGTAGCGCGTGAGGAGCTGGTCGGCGCGCGCTTCGTCATCGTCTTCGTCCGCTTCGATCGCGTGGAGGACGTCGGGCGGCGGCGGGTCGGTCTTCGTCGGCAGCGACGGCGACGAGAGGAGATCGCACACGTCGCGGTACGCGGACGCGACGGTCGCGTCGTGCGGAAAGATGCGGAGCGCGACGCCGAGGTGGGCCTGCGCGGCGGCGATGTCTCCTCGACCTTTGCGCTCGAACGAGGCGGCCTCGAGGAGGAGCGCGCGAGACTCGTCGTTCGTCTCGCCTGACGAGGCGGAGAGATCGCGCATCTGCGCGTACGCGAGCGAAGCGCCGGCTTTGTCGCCGAGCGCCGCGCGCCAGCGGCCCTCGAGGCCGCGCGCCGCGATCGCCTCGCGCGCCGCGCTGCCGATGGTGCGCACGCGCGCGATCGCGGCGGGCCGGTCGCCGAGCTGCTCGGCGAGGGCGCGCGCGAGGGCGAGCGCGTAAGGGGCGGTGCCCGAAGCGGGGAGCCGCGCGCGCTCGGCGTGTTGAAGAGCGCGCGAGAGGAGCGCGACCCCGCGCGCGACCTTGCCTTGCGCGATCATCGCAGCGCCGAGGCCGGCGAGCGCCTCGGGATCGTCGGGCATGAATCGAAGTGCGCGCTCGAAGAGGGCGCGCGCCTCGGCGGCGTGGCCCGCGGTGGTCCAGAGCGTGGCCGCGCGACGCCACACGGCGTGCTTCGCGCCGGCGCCGCGCGTCATCGCCTCGATCTCCTCGACGTCGCCGACGGCCTCGCGCATGCGCCCGAGCGCGACGCGCGCCGCGGCTCGCGTCCAGTGGAGGCGAGCCGAGGTCGGAGCGCGCGCGATCGCGCGATCGAGCCACGTGAGCGCGTCCACGGCGTCGGGCGCGACCGACGCGCCGCGCTCGAGCGCGAGCGCCGCGAGGGTGGGGAAGACCTCGTCGTCCGCGGCGCGGAGCAGCGCCGAGGCTGCGGCCGACGGATCGCGCGCCTCGATCGCGAGCTCGCCCAGGAGCGCCCAGGAGTGCGCCGGGTCGCTCGCGTCGGAGAGGATCGCGCGAGCCGCCTCGGCGCGTGCGCCGGCGAGCCGATCGAGATCGGCGATGCGCCTGCAGACCTCGGGGTGACGCGGCGCGCGCTCGAGGCAGTAGAGGTCGAGCGCGCGCGCGCGATCCCAGTCGCCCTCGAGGCGCGCGTCGTCGGCTTCGCGAAGGAGCTCCGCCGCCTCGCGCGCGAGCACGGCCTCCTCCGCGGGCGACGCGGCCACGCCGCGCGATACATGTAGAATCCACGCATCTGCGGCGCACGTGATCGCCGTGAAGCGCGAGCCGCGGCAGTCCGGGGCGCGCGCGCCGGCGTCCGGCAAGACCGCGCGCGTGACGTGCGCGGCGACGGCCTCGATGACGAAGCGCACGCCCTCGCGCCGCGCGTGGCGACCGAGCGCGCCCGCGACCGCGCGCGCCGCGAGCGACACCGCGGGCGCCTGGAGGCCGATGCCGCGCGCGCCGAACACCGTCATGCGGAGCTCGTCCTCGAACGCGTCCATCGCGAGCTCGAAGGCGAGCGCGCGTCCGAGCGCGTCGTCCGCGACGCCCACGGTCGCGCCCCACGGGCGCACCGCGATCCAAACGTGCGGCGTCCCCTCGCCGAGCAGGCCGCGGAGCTTCGGCGCGACGTCGCGAACGAGCGCGTCCGTCGTGACCTCGAAGGTGAGCCGATCGAGCTCGCCGCGCCGGTGCCGGAAGCGCTGCACCCCGCCCGATACGTCGACGGGGAACTTCACCGCGGGGAGCGTCATCGCGAGCTCGGTCAGCTCGAGGCAGCCGAGGCGCGTGGGCGCGCCGAGCTCGATCCCGAGGCCGTCGCGCGCGATGGCGAGGCGTAGCTCGAGCAGATCGCCTCGCGGCGGCAGCGCGGCGCGAGCGCGCACCCGCGGCTTCGGCGGACTCGAGGCGGGCGGCGAACGCGACGGCACGCGCTGATCGTACCTCGCCGGCACAACGCACGCGACTTTGTGCGGTATACGCAGGGGCGTGTCCATTCGCGTCCGCGACGTGCTCGGCCCGGGATCGCCGCTCGAGCGCATCCTGCCGAGCTATCAGGTGCGCGAAGGACAGCTCGCGATGGCCGAGGCCGTCGAGGCCGCGCTCGACCAAGAACGCGCTCTGCTCGTCGAGGCCGGGACCGGCACCGGAAAGACGCTCGCCTACCTCGTCCCCGCGGTCTTGAGCGGCAAGAAGGTCGTCATTTCGACCGCGACGCGCGCGCTCCAGGAGCAGATCTACTTCAAGGACCTGCCCATCGTGGCCGAGGTGCTCGGCGCGTTCGGCGTGCGCTTCCGCGCGGCGCTCATGAAGGGCTTGTCGAACTACCTATGCAAACGGCGCCTCGGCGAGGCGCTCGCTTCGGGCGAGGCGGGCGGCGTCTCGTACCGGCTCAAGCAGTGGGCCGACGAGACCGAGGTCGGCGACCGGAGCGAGCTGTCGGACCTCGCCGAGGACGATCCGGCATGGGCCGCGGTGATGTCGTCGACCGACACGCGCATCGGTGCAGAGTGCACGTATTACGACGAGTGCTTCGTGACGCGCATGAAGCGCGACGCCGAGGACGCCGACATCGTCGTCGTGAACCACCACCTCTTCTGCGCGGACCTCGTCTTGCGCCGAAACCAGCGCGAGCGCGCGAGCGCGATCCCCGCGTACGACGCGGTCATCTTCGACGAGGCGCACCAGCTCGAGGACGTCGCGACGACGTTCCTCGGGAGCACGATCTCGACGGCGCGCATCGACTCGCTCGCTCGCGAGGCGCGGCGGGTCCTGCCCGAGCCCGACAACATTCTGGCGCAGCCGATGCCGGATCAGCTCATGGCCGCGGGGCGCACGTTCTTCTTCGAGCTCGCGCGCGCGCTTCGCGACGACCCGCCGCAGAGCGCGCCCCCGAGCTCGCGCGCTTCTTCCGGCGGGGGGCGCCGCGCGCTCTCGGCGCGTGATTGGGCGCCCGAGCTCGTCCAGACGCGCAGCCGCCTCGAGGCCGCCCTCGACGCGATCGCGCACGACGCCCAGACGCGCCCGGGGCCGGCCGCGGAGCAAATCGTGAAGCGCGCCCAAGAGCTCGCGACGGTGCTCGCGGGGCGCGACAGCGAGCACGAGATCGCCTGGATCGAGTCGCGCGGCGCGAACGTCGTCATGGGGCGGAGCCCCGTGTTCATCGGCGACATCCTCGGCGAGTCGCTCTTCGCCCGCGTTCGCTGCGTCGTCGCCACGAGCGCGACGCTCACGACTCCCGGCGAGGAGGGCGCGCGCTCGTACGAGTTTCTCCGCGAGCGGCTCGGCGTGCCGCACGACGCGCGCGAGCTCGTGGTCTCGTCGCCGTTCGACTTCGAGTCGCGCGCGGGCCTCTACGTTCCGCGCGACGTGCCCGATCCGACCGACGCGCGCTTCGAGGAGGCCGCCGCGGCGCGCGCGATCGAGCTCGTCGAGCTCACGGGCGGCGGCGCGTTCATCTTGTGCACGTCGCTCCGCTCGATGCGCGCGATGTACTCGCGCATGTCGCGCGCGCGCGCCGAGACGAGAGGGTCGTGGGGCCCGCTGCTCGTGCAAGGCGAGCGCCCGAAGTCGCTCCTCCTCTCGCAGTTTCGCGCCGCGGAGCACGCGGTCCTCGTCGCGACGATGAGCTTCTGGGAGGGCGTCGATGTCCCCGGTCACGCGCTCAGGCTCGTCGTGCTCGACAAAATCCCGTTCGCGGTCCCGAGCGATCCCATCGTGGCCGCGCGCTGCGAGGCGCTCGAGCGCGAGGGGGTGAATGCATTCTACAAGTATTCGGTCCCGACCGCCGCGATCTCCCTGAAACAAGGCTTCGGGCGCCTGCTCCGAAGCGAGACGGATTTCGGCCTCGTCGCGCTCCTCGATCGTCGCGCGCTCACGAAACCGTACGGTCGCGCGCTCCTCCAGAGCCTGCCGCCAGCGAGGCAACTTCGCACGCTCGACGAAGTCGGGAAATTCTGGATGCAGGTTCGTACGGACGTGGTAGCAAGCCCGCCATGAGCGAAGTCACGGCGGTGCTTGCGCGCGAAATCCTCGACTCGCGCGGGAATCCCACGGTCGAAGTCGAAGTTCAAACGCAGACCGGGCGCGGCCGCGCGGACGTGCCGAGCGGCGCGTCGACGGGCGAGCACGAGGCCCTCGAGCTGCGCGACGGCGACAAGAAGCGCTACCTCGGAAAAGGCGTGCTCAAGGCCGTGCAGAACGTGAATCAGTCGCTCGGCCCGGCGATCATCGGGCTCGACGTCTTCGATCAAGCGGAGATCGACAAGGTGCTGCTCGACGCGGACGGCACGCCCAACAAGAGCAAGCTCGGGGCGAACGCGCTGCTCGGCGTGTCGATGGCGTGCGCGCGCGCGGGCGCGGACGTCGTCGGCCTGCCGCTCTGGCGTTACCTCGGCGGCACGCAGGCTCGCACGCTCCCGACGCCGCTGATGAACGTCGTCAACGGCGGCGTCCACGCGGACAGCGGCCTCGAGATCCAAGAGTTCATGATCGTGCCGCTCGGCGCGCCGTCGTTCGCCGAGGCGCTCCGCGCCGGCGCGGAGGTGTTCCACACGCTGAAGGCCGCGCTCAAGAAGGACAACTACACGACGTCCGTCGGCGACGAGGGCGGCTTCGCCCCGCGCCTCAAGACGAACGAAGAGGCCATCCAGTACCTCGTGCGCGCGATCGAAGGCGCCGGCTACGCGCCCGGCAAGGACATCGGCCTCGCGCTCGACTGCGCCGCGAGCGAGTTCTACGACAAGGACAAGAACGCCTACACCTTCGACAAGAAGCAGGTCTCGGGCGCCGAGCTCGTCGCGATCTACGCCGCGCTCTGCGACAAGTACCCGCTCGTCTCGATCGAGGACGGCTGCGCCGAGAACGACTGGGGCACGTGGAAGGCGCTCACCGACAAGCTCGGCAAGCGCGTCCAGCTCGTCGGCGACGATCTCTTCGTCACGAACCCGAAGACGCTCCAGCGCGGCATCGACGAAGGCGTCGCGAACGCGGTGCTCGTGAAGGTGAACCAGATCGGCACGCTCTCCGAGACGCTCGACTGCATCCGCCTCGCGCAGCGCTCGAACTATCGCGCCGTCATCAGCCACCGCTCGGGCGAGACCGAGGACAGCTTCATCGCCGATCTCGCGGTCGCGACGAACGCCGGGCAGATCAAGACGGGCTCGCTCTCGCGCTCGGACCGCATTGCAAAATACAACCAATTGCTCCGCATCGGCTTCGAGCTCGGCGAGGGCGCGGTCTACGCGGGCGCGTCGGTGTTCCGCCGTTGAGCGCCCCGCGGCTCGGGCTCGCGGTCGTCGTTCTCGTCGCGTGCAAGACGCAGGTGTCCGCGGTCGACGCGGCGCCGCTTCCGTCCGCGAGCGCTCCCGTGATCGAGTCGCCGGCGCCGAGCGCGAGCGCGCCCGCGACCGGGGCGGCGAGCGCTGCGCCCGCGGCGTCCGTCGCGTGCGCGCGCGACACCGATTGCGTCGCGCTCCCGAGCCCGTGCTGCGACGCGTGGCCGTCGAACCTCGCGAGCCGCGAGACGGTGCAAAAAGCCATACAGGCCGCCGACGGCGAGCGGTGCAAAACTCGCATGTGCGCCATGCGCATGTTCGGAGCCGCGTGCGATCGCGGCGCATGCGTCGTCCGCTGACGTAGACTAGGCGCATGCGAGCTTCTCCCGTTCGACGCGTCGCGATCGCGTGCGCGCTCCTTGCCGCGATCACCGCTTGCGCGACCGCCGTCCTCACGCCGACCGACGCTGGGAGCGACGGCGGCCCGCCGCCGATCGACGCAGCAGCGAAGGACTCGCCGACGACGACCGACGGCGCCGCCAAGGACGGGACGACGACGACCGACGGCGGAACGGGAGGCGACGCGGACGCCGCGATCGAGGCCGCGGTCGAAGCAAGCTGCGCGACGGACGGATCCGTGCAGTTTACAGCCAACGGGACCGGCGCCAGTGGCACCGTCCAGAGCTGGACCGTGCCGAGCGGGGTCTGCAAATTCACGGTCGACGCGTTCGGCGCGCAGGGCGGCAGCACGAAGGGCGGCCTCGGCGCGGAGATCCGCGGCGACTTCACGACGCCGCCGGGCCACCAGCTCGCGATCGTCGTCGGCCAGCAAGGCGTCACGAACACGTGCGGCGGTGGCACCGCGAGCGGAGGCGGCGGCGGCGGCACGTTCGTCTGGGACACGGCCGACGCGTCGACGCCGATGATCGCGGCCGGCGCAGGCGGCGGCGGCAACCTGAACTGGAGCGATCCGAACTGCTCGAAGGGCGTCGACGCGGTGACGACGGGCGACGGCACACAAGGAAACGGGAGCACGTCGGCCGCGGGCGGAACGAACGGCGCGGGCGGCGCCGGAAACGCGCCCTCGGGGACGGGCTCGGGCGGCGCCGGCTGGCTGTCGAACGGACAAAACTCGACGTGGGGCACGGGCTGCATGGGCGGCAACTGTCCGACCTCGTCGACGCCGTTCATCGGCGGCGCGGGCTCGACGAGCTTCGGCCCCGGCGGCGAAGGCGGCTACGGCGGTGGAGGCGGCGCCGTCTGCGGGTGCGGCGGCGGTGGCGGTTACTCGGGCGGCGGAGCGGGCGAGGGGAGCTCGTGTCGCGCGGGCGGAGGCGGCGGCGGCTCGTACAACGGCGGCACCAACCCGACGAACACCGCGGGCGTTCAGAGCGGCAACGGCAAGGTCCTGATCACTTGGTGATCGGGAGAAACTCATGAAGTGGATGTCGATGGTCACGCTCTCCTTCGCGTGCGCGCTCGCGTGCAACGGTCCGGTGAAGCGCCCCGACGGCGGCGAGGGGCTCCTGCCCGTCGGCACGATCGCGCCGGATTTCAGCGCGACGACGAAGGCCGGCGAGGCGACGAAGCTCTCGACGATGCTCGCCGCGCACCAACCAGTGATTGTGTATTTTTATCCGAAGGACGAGACGCCCGGCTGCACCAAGGAGGCGTGCGCGTTTCGCGACGCGTGGAACAAGTTCACCGAAAAACACGTCGGCCTCGTCGGCGTCTCGCGCGACACGGAGAAGAGCCACCGCGAGTTCGTGAAGAACCACGATCTCCCGTTCCCGCTCTCCGCCGACGAAGACGGCAAGATCGCCCAGAGCTACGGCGTGAAGAGCACGCTCGGCATGTCCGAGCGCGTCTCGTTCCTCGTCGCGCCCGACGGCAAGATCACGAAGGTGTGGCCGAAGGTCGACCCCGCGATCCACGCGGACGAAGTCCTCGCCGCCGCCGACGCGCTGGCGAAGTGATCACAGGATCGACTCGTCGGCTTCCCAGTGGAGGCCGTCGAACGGCTTGATCGCGAAGCGCGCGAGGGTGTCCTCGCCGTCGAGGCAGCGCACGTTCACGTCGAAGTGTCCGGGGTGCGAGCGCGGCTCGTAGAACGCGTGTATTCCACACGTTTTACAGAAATGGTGCTTCGCCGTGTGCGTGCCGAACGTGTACGTCGAGAGCGCGCCCTTGCGCGCGAGGAGCTCGAAATCCGCCGGCGGCACGATGAGGTGGATGAAGCCCTTCTTCGTGCAGATGGAGCAGTTGCACTCGAGCGCCTCGAACGCGCGCACGAAGACGCGAAACCGCACCGCCCCGCAGTGACAACCGCCGCCGAGCTTCTTCGGAAGTTTCACGCCTTGCGCAAGCCGAGCTTCACGAGGATCGACACGAACCACGCGGCGATCGCCGACGGACGCCGCGGCTTGATCGGCGTCGTGCCCGCGCGGCCGAGCTGCGGCGGGCGCGCGGCGGGGTGGACGCCGTAGAGCGCGTAGAGGTCGATGAGGTCGTGGACGAGCTCGCTGATGCCGCGCGTCTCGACGTCGTGCGCCTGGCAGTAGCTGTCGGGCTTGTTGCGGATCATGCACTTGGCGATGATCTGCATCACGTGCGGATCGATGAGCTCGCCGTTGCCGTCGAGGTAGTGCTTGTACGTGAAGAAGCGGTCCGCCGGCGCGACGTCGGCGCCGCCCTCGGCGCTTCGGCGCGCGGAGCGAGTTGATGACCGAGTACTCGTGCGCGAGGTACGCCTCGATCGTGTTCGTCTCGTCGGCGCGCTCGTACTCGATGAACTTGTGGAACGCGTCGTAGAGCGTCTTCGGGTTCGCGTACGCGCCGCTGATCAAATAGTAGAACATCGCGCCGAGCGAGTAGATGTCCGCGGGGCGCGCCGACGCTCTTCTGGATGCTGCGCGCGCACGTTCGTCTCGCTCGGCTCGCGATACGGGCTTGCCGAGCACGATGCGCTTGCGCGCGCGGTCGGCGTAGAGGATCGGGTACTGCTCGCCGCGGTTGAAGAGCGAGAACGTGTCGTTCTTCGCGATCTGGATGTAGAAGTCCTCGAAGAACTCCACCTCGGGCGAGCCCTGCTGCGACGTTCACGAGGAGCTCGATGACGTTCGTCTCCTGCTCGGGGCTCTGGAAGAAGAGCGTGCCGGGCACGCGTCTTCAGCTGCGTCATCTGCGATGCTGACGTCGTCGTCGTGGAGCTTCGCGACGTTGAAGTCGGCGAGGCGCACCTCGAGCGTCGAGCCGCGGAGGTTCGGGTCGGGGAGGCCGACGAGGATGTTCGCCGGCTTGATGTCGCGGTGGCAGATGTTGCGAACGAGGTGCGCGTACTCGATCGCGCGTCGCGATCGGGATCATGTAGTCGAGCACGCGGAAGATGCGCTCGCGCATGTCGCAGCGCGAGGAGGTCCTCCTTTTGCCCCGCGGCGCGCGAGCCCTTCAGGCGCTCCTCGAGCGACATGTCGAGCTGCTCGAGGATCATGAACTCGGTCTCGACCTTGTCGCGGATCGACGCGCGGGATGAACTCGGTGTCGTCGCCCTCGCCCGACGCGAAGAGGCGCGACGATGTTCGGGTGGCCCTGCACGCGCTCGAGCAGCTCCTTCTCCATCTGGAAGCGCATGCGGTCCTCGTCGCTGACGCCCTTCTGCAGGATCTTGATGACGACGTCGCGCCGGAAGTCGGTCTTCGACTCGAGCCAGCGCTCCTCGCCGAGGTACGCCTTCGCGAAGCGGCCCGAGCCGAGCTCCACGGGCTGGCCGCGCGCGTCGAGGACGAAGCTGTACGCGCGCGAGCGAAGCACGCCGTTCGAGCGCTGCTGCCGCGAGCCGAGATCCGAGCGCATCGCGACCGAGCCGCTCGGCGCGGGGGTCATCTGCGGAGGCGCCCAAGACGGCTGCACTTGCTGCTGCGGAGGGACGGACGAAACGGGCGCCGCGACGACGCCGCTCGAGAGCGGCGGGGGAGGTTGGCGCGAAGGCGGCGGCCCATACGACGCAGCGGGGCTCACCGGAACGGGCGGCGGCGTTCCCGAGCGCTGGAAACGCGCGGGAATCGGCTGGCCGTTCGCCGCGGCCTGCGCGATCAGCTCCTCTTGCGACGTGATGGCCGTGGCCATCTCGTTTTCCGAGTCTCTGTCGGCAACGACGGTCGGCTTGGGAGGGGCGTTTCGCTGCATGCGGTCACGGGCGCGAGCACATCACGATGAGCTCACCAGTCGATTCGATGCGAATGGCTACGGCGCGCTGTGCTCGGTGTAAGGGTAGCACCAAGTCCGGACCAATAGCTGGAAAGACGCGGGTAGGGCCTGAAATGGCGCCGAAAGTCAAAGACATGCGGCCCATCGGCTCACGCGTGCTCGACAGCAGCTCCACCGTGCCGTCGCGCTCCACGACGAGCGCGGCGGCCGGGCGCCCGTCGCGCGCGACGAAGCAATTGAGCCCCTTGATGTTGATGCGGTAGCCGTCTCGGCTCGGGACGAACGTGAGGCGCACGCGCGCGTCGACCCCGAGCGCCGTGGGGACGGCGAGGTCGAGCCGGTCGTCGACCTCGATCACCGCGGCCTGCGCGCCGCCGCCCATCGGGACGTGCTGCGGCGGGACGGGCGGCGCCTCTTCGAGCTGGGCGCTCTCGTGCTGGCGCGTGGCGAGCGGGGTCGAGAGGGTCTCGGTGCTCTCGCTCGGCATGCGGCGCCGGTGATCGCGATCAGGGAACGCGCCCATCTTCGAGAGCGCGTCCTTCATGTCGTTGACGAACTGCGTGACCGTCGGCGTGCGCTCGACGATGCGCGCCGAGAGCGCGCGCAGGAGCGGCGGCTGGAGCGGCGGCGCGATGCCCATCTCCGAGAGCTTCCGCGTGACGAGGCGATCGCCCATGACGCGCTCGGGGAACGTCGCGCGGACCTCCTTGCCCTCGAACATCGGACGACCCGCGAGCATGAAGACGGTGACGAGGCCGTACGAGTAGACGTCCGTCGCCGGGCCCGACGCCGCGCCCGCGAGCTGCTCGGGCGCCGCCCAACGCGGCGAGAAGAGCGTGACGACGCTGACGGGATCCTCGTCGTCGTCGGTGTTGTTGATCGTCTTCTTCTTGGTGGGGTTCGCGTGCGCGATGCCGAAGTCCGCGAGCTTCGGGATGAGGATCTGGTTGATGCGCGCGAAGAGGATGTTCGACGGCTTGATGTCGCGGTGGATGATGCCCGCCTGGTGCGCCTCGCTCATCGCGCCGCCGATCGGCTCGAGGACCGACATGAGCTGGTTCGGCAGCACGGGGCCTTCGCGCCGAACGAGCTGCTCGAGGTTTCCCGCGTCGAGGAACTCCGAAATCTGGAACGGGCGGCCCGAGTCCTCGAGGTAACCGAAGTCGAAGATCTTGAGCGTGTTCGGGTGGTGGAGGCGAGAGAGCGCGAGCGCCTCTTGAAGAAAGTGCGAGTACGTCGCCTGATAGACGCTGTCTTGCGAGCCGCTCGTGCTGCCCGCTTCGAGCACGAGGCGAAGGAGCTTCACGCAGACGACGCGCTGGAGCCGCTCGTCGGTCGCGCGATAGATCGAGGCCATTCCGCCGCCCGCGACGCGATCGATGATGACGTATCGATCCAGCAGCCGGGTGCCTTCGGCTAGCTCGGGGGCCTCCGGGACGCCTCGCATTCGCTATGTAATCTACACGCGTTCGCGATCAGTGCGTCAATTCGTTGGCGAGCGCGCCCGCGTCGTAGACCTTCTTGAGCGCCTCGAGCATGGCGTCGGTGTCGACGCTGACGGCGCGCTCGGTGATCTCGCGATAGACGAAGTTGTTTGGAAGGCTCGAGAGGTTGCCGTCGAAGATGAGCCCGACGAGCTCGCCCGCGGCGTTGACGACGGGGCTGCCGCTGTTGCCGCCGATGATGTCGTCCGTCGAGACGAAATCGAGCTTCGTCGTGGGCGTGAGCTGCGCCTTCTTCTCGAGCCAGCGCTGCGGGAGCTTGAACGGGTCTTTGCCCGTCGCGTGCGCGTACATGCCCGCGAAGTCGGTCGCGTAAGGGATCGCTTTTCCGTTTTCGGTGTAGCCCTTCGCGACGCCGACCGAGAGGCGCAGCGTGAACGTCGCGTCGGGATACGTCGACGTGCCCTTCACGGCGAACGTGGCCTGCGCGACCTTCTCGCCGAGCTGGCGCATCGGCGCCTCGATCGCGTCCTCGTACTTCTTGCGCGCCGCGCGCGCGGCGTCGTCGATCGTTCGGATCAGAACGATCGCCGCGTCGTCCGAGGAACCGATCGCGGCTTTTCCGCCGGCCTCGAGCTGCTTGCGCGCGTAGACGTCGAAGAGCCGCGAGCTCGTGACGATTTCACGCGCGCGCGCGGCCGGCGTCTTTCCGCCGAGGATCTTCGCGACGAGATCGGGTTGATCGCGAAGGTCGCGCGCGGCGCGCTCGAGCCACGCGCGTATCGCGACGACCTCGACGGCGCCGTACACCGGCGCGGAGGAGAACGTCTCGAGGCGGATCTCCTCGAGGTTCGCGTCGCGATACTCACGGAGCCGCTTGTCGCTCGGGAGCGCGGTCTCGTTGGACATTCGAACGAGGTGCCGCGCGACGCCGAGGAGCGAAGAGTCCCCGAGGCGCTCGAGCGCCGAGTACGCGGGATACAGCTTCGGGATCTGCGCCTGCACCTTCGCGACGTCCGCGAGCGTCGTGCCGTACTGCGCCTTGAGCTTTGGATCGGCGTCGATGGCCTTCTGGAGCGCGGCCTCGTCGTCCTTCTTGATCTTCGTGAGCGCCGGATCGCGCAGCCCGCCGAGGTATCCGGTGAGCGCCTTGATCGAGTTCTCGACGTCGAAGATCCCCTCGCGCGCCTCGCGCTCGTACTCGTGCCCTTGCGCCGAGAGCTCCTTGAGGAGATCGCGCTCGCGCTTCAGATTCTCGAGCGCTCGCGGATAGGTCGTGCTGCCGAGCTGCTCGAGCTGCGAGAGCGTCGCGAGCCGGCGCGTGGACCCCGGGTTACCGCTGACGAACGCGACGTCACCGTCCTTCGGCCCCTGCGCGCTCCATTTCAAGAAGCTCTGCGGCGAGAGCGCCTTGCCGTCCGCGTACGCGCGGAAGAGCGCCATGTCGAGGTCGAAGCGCGGATACGTGAAATTGTCGGGATCGCCGCCGAAAAACGCGATCGCCGCCTCGGGCGCGAACACGAGGCGAATGTCCGTATAACGAGTGTACGTATAGAGGTGGTACTTGCCGCCGGCGTAGAGCGTCACGACCTCGCAGCGCGCCGACACGCCGTCGCGCTTCATCGCGCTCGAGTTCTTGTCGGTGCACGCCTTCTCGAGCTCGCCCATCTTAGCCTTCACGGCGTCGTTCGCGTCGGCGTCGCTCATCCCCGGCGTCTTCACCGCGAGGACTCTGCCGGTGACGTCCTCCATCGCACCGAGCACGTCCACCGCGAGATCCGGGCACTTCGCTTCACCGCCGTCGCGCGCGGCGTAAAACCCTTCGTCCATGTAGTTGTGCGACGACGACGCGATCTTCGAAATGCAATCGGACGCAACGTGGTGGTTCGTGAGAATCAGCCCCGTCGGCGAAACGAACGACCCCGTTCCGCCCACCGAAATCCGCACGGTCGCGAGCCGCAAGTGCTCGAGCCACTTGTCATCCAGCGTGACGCCGTGCGCCTTCGCGATGGCGTCCTTCGGAACCATGTCGAACGGCCAAAGCCCCTCATCGGCGCGCGCCGAAGCAGCAAGGCACATCGAACCAAACGCGATACCAAAAAAGGGCACGTACCGACGCATGCGCGCGTTCTAATCGCCCCCACCCCGAAGCACCACGCCAAACCTGACTGCACGCTGGCCCCAAGGCCGGCCCAACCCTGGCCCCGCCAAGGCGCCAAAATCGCCCGGCTCGTCCGGATCCGAACGATCTAGCGGATTTTCGCGGCTTGGAAGTGGTGGGGTTGACGGGCACGGGGGGTGCTTGGGGGCGGTCAATGGATGCTGTGATGTTTCAGGTGAAGGCGGCGCACCTTGCGGTTCAAGGGGTTGGGCGAAAGCGGCTGCGGCCTTATGGGCTGACTCCGGCGCGGTTTGATTTGATGAATGCGCTCGGACGGAAGGGGATGAGACAGAGCGATTTGTGGAAGCGGTTGAATGTTGTTCGTTCGGTGATTTCGGAGATGGTGCGGGCGCTGCTTGAGCTCTCGTGGGTGAAGCGCGTGCGCGCGGCCGATGGGCGCACGTGGCTCGTGATGTTGACGCGGCGCGGTCGCGAGGTCTTCGAGGGGGCGTTCGATGATTGTGTGGAGAGCGGCAATGCTGCGGTCGAGATGGACTTCGGGCTCGCGAATGGAAACGCCGAAGTCAACGTGATGAACGTCCGCAACGATCTGCTTCACAGGTGCGCTTCGCTCGACGAGATGTTCCGGAGAGTGCCCGATTTCAGGGCGCCGGCGCTCTACACGTGGGAGCCTCAGGATTATTACTTCTGGCTGACCGAGCCTGGCGACGTGGTCGGGAACGTGCCGTTCGTGACGTGACGCTCATAGCTCCGTCGCGCGCCACATGTACCAGCTCGCGACGCTGCGCCAGGGCTTCCACTTCGCGGCGTGCTTCTCGAGCGCCTTCGCGTCGGGGAGCGCGCGTTTTCCGTATGTCTTCGCGAAGCCCTTGCGAACGCCGTAGTCCGCGGTCGGCAGGACGTCGGGGCGACCGAGTCGGAAGATGAGGAGCATGTGGACGGTCCACGGGCCGATGCCGCGCACCTTCGTGAGCGATTCGACGATCGCGTCGTCGGTCATCGTTCGCATTTGCGCGACGGTGGGGAGGCCGCCGTCGAGCGAATGCTTCGCGAGATCGCGGAGCGCCGCGAGCTTCGACGCCGAGAGGCCCGCGCCGCGGACTTTCTCGTCGGAGAGCTTCACGAGGTGCTCGGGCGTCGGGCGATGATCGGGGAAGAGCGCGGCGTATTTTCGGTGAATCGCGGAGGCCGCGCGGCCGCTGAGCTGCTGGAACACGATCGAGCGACCGAGCGCTTCGAACACGGAGTCGAGCGGCGTGATGCGGGGGCGCTTGTCGCCGGTCGCGGCGATGACCTTCGCGAGCGCGGCGTCCGCGGCGCGAAGCTCGCGCACCGCGCGCGCCACGTCGTAGGGCGGCGGCTCGAGAAACGCGCCCTCGATCTCGAGCATGCGACGCTTCGTCAACGCGCCGCCGGGCGCCGAAAAGCCGCCGAGCTTCTTCGTCGAGGCGGCGATGCGGTGGCACGGCACGACGACGAAGAACGGGTTACGCGCCATCGCTTGCCCCACGGCGCGCGACGCGCCGGGCGACCGCGCGCGCACGGCGAGCTCGCCGTAGCTCACCAGCGTGCCCGATTGGATTTTGCGCGACGCCTCGTAGACGCGCGCGTGAAACGGCGGGAGGCCCGCGTAGTCGAGCGGCACGCGCGTGAAGTCCTGGGTCGTGCCAGCGAAATGGAGCTCGAGCGCTCGAGCCGCCTCGCGCACGAAGTCGGGCGTGCCGCGGATCGATTTCGACTTCGGCGCGGTCTCGAGCAGCTTGATCCCGGTGATCGCCTTGTCGTGATGGCGAATCTCGATGGGACCGATCGCGGTCTTCACGATCATGATGGCAAGAGCCTCCCGCGGTCGGTCGCGCCGCCGCGTATCGGTTTCTTGAGGACGATGTTCTTGCCGGCCTCTTTGCCGTGCGAGAACGCTTCGGTGCGGCGGCCGCCACCGTAGCGCACGTTGCGGATGTACGGGTGGCGAGCGCGGTAGAAGTGATCGAGATCGCCGTCCTTCAACCAGACGAGGCCCTCGGACGCGCTCTTGGAGGCTTGCTTGCCGAGCTTGTCGGCGAACCCCGCCATCACGCCCGCGAGGAACGTGCGGCGATCGCGGTTGCTCCGCTCGCGCGTCTTTCGCTTGTGCTCGTCCCAGAGCTCGCCGGCCGTGTGCCGCAAGAACGCGTGCGCGTACTCGGCCATCTCGAGGTTCTCGGGCGCGCCGCAGATCTCGAGCACGCTGCCGCGCTTTCCGTCGCGCGGACGATAGACCGGGCACCCAGATCACCTCGACGAAGAAATGCTTCGCGAGGATCGACGCGAGCAGACGATCCGACTCGCCGACGCGGCCCGACGGCTCGCCGAGGTGACGAAAGCCGTAGCGGCGCGCCGCGTCCCGCGTGCTGGAGCTCGACGTTGTACTTGAGCATCAAGCGCTGCGCGGCGGACATCGCGGCCTCCGCCTCGTGCACGTTCGGGCTCTCGGCGAGCGCGAGCAGGCGCGCGACGCGCTCGATCACGCGCGCGCGCTCGTCGTGCTCCTTCGTCGCCTCCGGAACGCCCGCGGCGGCCGCGTCGATGCCCCAACGCTTGCAGACCTCACGGAACGCGTTTCCGTGCGCCGACTCGTCCTTCACCTTCAGGACCTCGTCGACGTATTGGTGCGCCATCTCGTGCTTGAGCACCTCGACGACCGCGCCCCACGGATGCGCGAGCACGAGCGGCCGCGAGATCTCGAGCGTGCGCGTGTCGCCGTGCCATCGCCCGAGCTGATGCTGCGAGTGCGCGAGCGCCAGCGCGGGCGCGGTGAGCGCGTCCTTGAAGTACGTCGCGTTGATGCGTCGCCATTCGAGCAGGAGCTCGCGCACGAGCATGCGCTCGAGCTCGGCGGGGAGATGTTCCACCCGCTGATTTAGGGCACGAGATCGTCAGGCGGCAAGAACGGAGTCCGCGACCAGTACGCTCGAGCTCGCCAGAAGCGATTTCGCGCGAGCGGCTCGCCGTCCCGGCACTGACCGCTCGTGTAACCCGAGAGGCGATCTTCGAGCGCGTGATCCTTGCACCAGTCGAAGCTGGTTCGGATCGCCTTCAGCGCCGCGCGGAAGCACTTCTTGCGGTCGCGCGTGAGATCTTGGCCCGTCCAGCCCTCGGCGGTCTTTCCGAACACCTGCACCTGCATCAAGCAGAACGACCGGCCGTGGTCGCCCGTCACGCGACCGTCGTCGACGTCTGCTCGGTACCCGCTCTCGAAGCTCGCGATCGACGCCATCAAGAGCGCGGTCTTCGCGCGACCGCCGTCGCCCGTGAAGGCGGGCTGCTCTTGATCGTCGAACGCGACCGCGACGAGATCCCGGGCGATCGATTCGTATCGAACTCGATCTGCGTCGTGCAGCGGGGGCACCCAGGAAATCATCGCCCCCACCAACCACGTCGTGACCAACTCGATCATCGAAACGAATTGAGCACGGCTGCGCTCAATATCAACCCTCAGCGTTCACGCCGTCGTGATTTCGGTTGACGACGAATTCGTTTTGTTGTTGCGCGTCACCCGCTGTCGGACGTCACTGACACTGACCCGAGACGCACATCGTGACGCCGGGGCACTCCCAGTCGGCGTTGCACCCGTCGACGCACGTCCCGTTCTGACAAATCTGGCCGGAGCCGTCGGTGCCCGTGTTGCAGTCTCCGTCGGTCGTGCACGAGACGTTCGAGCTCGTCGTCCCTGCGTCGTCGCTCGGCGGTGGAGGAGGAGGTGGCGGCGGCGGCGGCGGCGGCGGCGGCGGATCAGCGTTCGTCGGTCCAAGCGGCGTCGACGAGTCCACGACGACCGCGTCGACGCGCGCCTTGTCGCTGTAGCCCTCTTCTTGGCCGAACAAATATTTGATCGTCGGGTACGAGACGTCGAGCACCCAGAAGCCGACCTTGTTCTCGACTTTGCACGACGGCCCGTTGTCGAGGACCATCACGACGACCGACTTTCCGTTGTTCGGGTTCGTGACGCGAAGGCGCGTCCCGCATCCGTAGCGCGCACCGCCGATCGAGTACCAATTGACCGCGCGCTGGCAGTCGGCGTGGCTCTGACCGGACGAGCACACGCCCTCGGTGTACGCGCTCGCGATGCAAGACGCCGAGCCGCACACGTCGCCGGGATCGTTGAAGTAAGGGCTCGACGAGCACCCGAAGTCGGTCGCGAAGTACGCGCCCGTCGGGCTCGGCTGACTGTTGAACGAGCCCGAGCAACCCGGAAATCCGCCGAGCGCGCCCGCCGCGGTGCCGTTGCCCCACGGATTCGAAGAGCACGCCGCGACGAGCACCACTGAAACGATCGGCAAGAGGAGTGCGCGCATGCGCCGCCGGTGAGCATGGCTTGTGCCATCGCGACCGTTCGCGAATTCCGCGGAAAATGCCTGCGATCGGCGCGCGCGTGTCCACTCCGCGCGCGATCCCGGTGGATCGGCCGCGCCTCAGCCTCGCTCACGCATGCGGCGCTGCGCCGAGCTCGCCCATCGACGCGAAGGGCGCCACGCGCGGCTGCTCGAGTCGCGCCCAGTCGTCGTACGGCACCTCGAAGTACGCGCTCGTGCTGAACGCACGGAAGACGATGATCGCCGCGCTCGTCACGCGCGAGTCGAGCACGATCGGGATCCCCAAGAGCTGACCCATCGGCGGGATGGCGCCGCGCGCGACGCGAAGGTCTTGGGGCAGCTCGTCGCGCGTCGCCTGCATGGCCGTCTGTCCGAGCGCGGTCGAGATGGCCGAGACGTCGACCTCCTCGCCGTCGGGAAACACCGCGAGCACCGTTCGCCCCGCGACGGAGAAGAGGCGCGTGTCGACGAGCACGCCTCCCGGCGGAGTCGTGTGACCCGCGATGGGTTGGTCTTCCTCGCTCGGATAGCTTGCGAGGCGGAACGGGACGCGAGCGTTGGCGAGGTATTCGACGAGTGTGCCGAGCATGCCGCTCGGGAATGCAATCGTCTCGCCATCAAGGGCAGCCCGGCGGAAGGCGCGAGCTTGCGTTGGACGCGGGCGCTAGGCTGAGGTTGCTTGCGCTCGTCCTCGACCGTTGTCGTTGCGTTGTTGTTGCTCGCCACTCCCGCGTCGGCCGAAAAGCCCAAGCCGTTTTGGGCGGTGGGTCCGGCCGGCGGCGCGTTCGGCTTGTTCGTGGAGGGTGGCGTGACGGCCGGCCAGCTTGGCTTCGAGACCTTCGCCGCCGCCTACAGCGGCGGCGCGTTTCTCGGCCGCTTGGCAGTTCGACTTCCTGCGAAGTACGTGGCGTTCTCGCTCGGACCCGCGCTCGGCTACGTCGAGGTGCCCGGACACTACGTATCTGGCGTGTGGTTCGAGCCACTGTCGCTCGGCGTCGAAATCGATCCCGTCTGCCATCTGCGGATCGGCCTGCTCGGCGCCTACGCGCAAGTCTTCGGCTACGCTCCCGAGGGAGCTTTGCGTGGCGCGCTAACCGTCGGCTACGTCATGGGGCAGTGCGACAAGCC
The DNA here is from genome assembly GCA_963839305.1 of uncultured delta proteobacterium. Taxonomy (GTDB): domain Bacteria; phylum Myxococcota_A; class Polyangia; order Polyangiales; family Polyangiaceae; genus DASXHD01. The sequence continues at coordinate 1,135,514 of CAWIUL010000010.1, read as the reverse complement.
CTGATGCAAAAGCAACCGTGAGCTACCATTCCACGCATGGGGTGCGGACGCGCGAGTGCGTTGCTCGGCCTGCTCACGCTCGTCGCGTGCAGCCGGTCGTCGTTGCCCTCGCCGCCACCCGCGCCCCCGCGCACGCTGCTCTTCGGGGGCTCTCCCGTGGTCGGACCGACGAGCCCGCTCGCCGACACGTGGCAGTGGACGTCGCCGCTTGGTCCAAGCGGCGCACGGCGGCGGTCCGTCGGCGCGCGACGGCGCAGCGATGGGCGCGCTCGGCGCGCGCGTCGTCCTCTTCGGCGGCGAGGACCAGAATCACACGCCGCTCGGCGACACGTGGGAGTGGGACGGCGCGTGGCACGCGATGAACGTGTCCGGTCCGGCCCCGAGCGCGTTTGCTGCGATGGCCACGCTCGGCGACGTCGTCGTCATGACGAGCGCCACGTCGACCACCATCGAGACGTGGTTGTGGGACGGTAGCGGCTGGACCGCCGTCGAAGGGCAAGAGCCTCCGTCAGTGGGGCCCTTCAACCTCGCGACGCTCGGCGGCTTCGTCTACACGTTTCCGTTCGACGGAAGCATCTGGAAGTTCGACGGACACGCGTGGTCGGAGGTCAATGACCCGTACTCGCTCGTTCCATTTCCCGGTCCGATGACCTCGACGGCGACGACCGTCGTCATCATGGGCTCGGATGGTTTTCCGACGAACGAGTCGTGGATTGCGACGGAGATCTTGGGAAACCACTGGAGCGATCTCACCGGCAAGAGCCCCACCGCACGAGCCGGTCACGCCCTCGCGCCGTGCGGCGATGCCGTCGTCGTGTTCGGCGGCCACGATGCGAACAACGCAACGCTCGACGATACGTGGGTCTGGAGGTCGTCAGGCTGGGAACGGAAAGAGGTGATCGGACCTCCCGCGCGAATGGGCGCCGCGATGGCGGCGTGGTGACCATGCAAGCGCGTCATCCTTCGGCGGTCGACTTCGCGCGTGCGCGGCCCTTGGGTCGCCTTCGACCGATGCCGAGGCGGATCAGCCAATCGCGTCGAACGATCACGGTGCGCGCGCAGTCGCTCCAGTCGCGCAGCCACGCGTGGAGCCGATCGAGCGCCTCGCGATCGCGCGCGTGCGCGGCGACGATCGGCGCGCTGGTGGTCGTGGCGATCTCGACGTGCCGGCGCGCGTCGTCCAGCACCGCGCGCGTGAGCCCGCGCTTCGCGAGCACCGCGAGCGCGGCGTGATCGTCCTTGCGCGTCCGCCGCCGCTTCGGCGATCGCTCGAGCGCGTCGCATCGTTCCACGAACATCGCGACCGCGACGACGACCTGCCTCGGACCCGCCGGAAGCCCGTCGAAGAGAAACTCGTGCTGCGCCGGATGAAGCCGCCTGAGCGCGGCTCGCGCGCGCGGCATCATCGTCCTCGCGAAGGCGCCGAGCTCGGCCTCTGCGTCCGCGCGCGGCGACTCCGAAGCGGCGCGCTTGCCGTCGACCTCGTCGACCGCGCACGCCGCCCGCAGAAGCTTCCACCCTTCGTCCGCGTCCGCCCGCGTAAACCCCGTGCTGGCGAGCACCGCGCGCACGTCGCGGTCGCTCGAGACGGTGCGCAGGAAGAGAACAGTCCGGATCAGCGCTTGTTCCGCGCTTGTCGAACGATGTTCTATGACTTGTCGAACCATGACGACACCTTGTCGTTCATTTATCGCACCATGTCGAACATTGAAATCACCATGAATCTCATGGCGCTCATGGCATGCACAGCCTCGGTAAGCATCGCCATGGTTCGAGCTAGCAGCATCAGGTCTGCGAACGCCGCGTGTTGATGACCGACAAGCGAAAGGGAAGATATTCGTCAAGCCTATACGCACGATATTCAACGCGACCATCACGGCGGTAACCCAACCACTTTGACCGGCAGCGGGACGTAGCGAGCGCCTCCGTCGGCAAATCCAGCCACGCCGTCGCCGAGCTCGGCGAAGGTGTCGTCGCCCCAACACATCACGTCGCCCGACGCGAGCAGCGCGCACGTGTGCTGCGTCCCGGCGGAGATTGCGGTCGCTGGCGGCAAGCCGGCGACGAGGACCGGCGTGTCGTGCTCCACGAACGAGCCGTCGCCGAGCATCCCCCAGTCATTGGCTCCCCAACAATAGACGGCGCCCGCCTGCGTCAGCGCGCACGTGTGGACGAAGCCGGCGCTCACCGCGACCACGTTCGAAAGGCCTTGCACCACGCGCGGTGTCGTCGCGTTCGTGTTGTTGCTCCCGTCGCCGAGCTGCCCGCGCATGTCCGACCCCCAGCACGCAACGACTCCGGCCGTGACGGCGCACGCGTGCTCTTCGCCGACAGCGAGCGCCGTGGCGCCCTGAATCCCAGTGACCTTGGTAGGCACGTAACGATTCGTCGTCGTGCCGTCGCCGATCACGCCATCGATGTTGCCGCCCCAGCAGTACACGGCTCCGTTGGCGAGCGCGCACGCCGCGAGCTCTCCCGTTCCCACGCTCGTCGCGCCCGAGAGACCGACGACGACCTGTGGCGACGGCAATGGGAGCAGCGGCCCAGCGTCACTCGTGCCGACGCCGAGCTCTCCGTCGCTCGCTTCTCCCCAGCAGCGAACGTCGCCCGCGTGAGTGACGGCGCACGTGAAGACGTTGCCGCAGGAGACGGCGGCAACGTCATCGAGCACCGACGTCGGAGGCACGACACCGTTTGTAAAGGCGCTGTTGCCGATCTGACCGAGAAAGTCGCTGCCCCAACAGAACAGCGAGCCGCTCGTCGCGACCGCGCAGGTCTGCGGGTAACCAAAGCCCGCGACCGTCGCCGATACGCTCGTCGCCGCGGGGACGCCGGAGACCACGACGGGCGAGGCGTAGACGGAGTCCGCGTTGACGCCGTCGATCGCGCCGAACACGTTATCGCCCCAGCACGCCACGCGCCGGTCGGTCAGAACCGCGCAAGTGTAGCGGGCGCCAGCCGAGATCGACACGACGCCCGACGTTGTGGCGTCCGGCGCGGCGTCGGGCGCAGCATCAGAGCTCGCATCGGAGCCCGCGTCCGAGGGCGCCGCGAGCCCGCCGCACGCTGCGCACGCGGCGATCGCAACGACACGCATCACGTCGGGCCCCACGCACGTAGTGTAGCTTCGCGTGCCCATCCCCGGGAATTCCTCCGTGCCCGCAGGGGAGAATCACCGGTGGGAATCACTTCGCCCAGCGCGCCGCCGATGACTCGCGGAGGCATGCAGGTTGCTAACATCACGTGCATGCGGGGATTGTGGGGGATCATCGTCGCGACATGTCTCGGTTGCGGGGCTCGAACAGGAATCGATGTCCCGATCGGACACGACGCTGGGACGGAAGCAGATGCGGACGGAATCACGGAGCCTGACGCTGCGGTGGTGGAGAACATTTGTCCGGTCGTGACGCTCTCGAACGCTCCCGCCGATCCCGTCGGGACCCCTACGCAGCTCGCGCTCGGCAGCGAGCACACGTGCGTGCGCTCGGGAGCCGAGGTCTTTTGTTGGGGAAACGATCGCAATGGCGAGCTGGGCGACGGGCTCACGCAGGCGCGTGGGCGTCCCGTGCGCGTCGCGTCGCTGCCGCCCGTCGACGATCTCGTCGCGGGTGATTCGTTCGACGTTTGCCAAGGCCAGCGTAATGCGCACACGTGCGCGCGCCTGCTCGACGGAACGATCAGTTGCTGGGGAAGCAACGTCGAAGGCTCGTGTACCGGTGCACCGCCGACGTTCGTCCCGACGGTCATCGCAGGCCTGAGCGACGTGAAGCAAATCGCCGTGAGCGGATACGAGAGCTGCGCAGTGCTCGCCGGAGGGACGACGCGCTGTTGGGGATGTCTGGCCAACGCCGGCGGCGGCGTCGGCATGACCACGATCGCCGGACTCGACGGCGTCGACAAGGTCGGCGTCGGCGACGCCTTCATGTGCGCGTTGCTCTCGGACGGCACGGTGAGCTGCGTGACCGATACGTTCGACGTGCACGGCGATCCCATCCCGTCCGCTCCGATGCAGGTGGCGGGGCTCTCGGGCGTCCTCGACATCTCGGTCGCGTGGGACCACGCATGCGCCCTTCGATCGGATGGCTCGGTGGCGTGCTGGGGTGCGAACGATCACGGCCAGCTCGGAGATGGCAACGTCGGAGAGGGCTTGGCGCTGCAGCAACCGTACGTGCCGGTCACGGCGCTCCTCTCCAACGTCGTTCGAGTCGCCGCTGGCCAAGAGACGACGTGCGCCATCGTCCGAGGCGGAGACGTCTACTGTTGGGGGTTCAACGCGTCGGGCGCGCTGGGAATCGGCGCCGCCCCCGGGAACTTTCCTTCGCCAACCCGCGTCCCCGGTCTTTCGAACGCGGTGGAGATCGCAGCCGGCTTCTGGCACGCGTGCGCGAGGCTCGCGGATGCCTCCGTCTGGTGCTGGGGCGAGAACAGCAGCGGCCAAGTGGGCGACGGCACCACGACCGCGCGCTCCGCGCCGGTTCGCGTCCTGTGAGGTGCTTCGAGCGGGACACGGGTCTCCGCGATTCGGCGATTTTACAAGGCCTCTGCTCTCAGATGCTTCGCCGGTCATACCATGCGTCAAACCGAGCGCATCCCGCCGTCGAGGGAGCACACGCGGCTCACTTCAGCGCGAGAACCGCGTCGTCCCAGATTCGCTTTCGCTCCGCTAGGCCGACGGGAAGACGGTCGTCACGGAAGGCCTCGGGAGCGATCGTCACGTCTCGTCCAGATCCGATGGCCGCCGCGACGCTCGCGACGTCCACGGGAGCGCTTTCGGGGCCGAGCATCTGCTCGCGGATTTCGCGCACGAGTTGGTCGCGGTCGGGCGATGGGAACGTGAGCTTTCCGTCGCACAGCTCGAGCTGCGACTCGAAGCGGTCTCTCTCCCACTGAACCCGCCAGCCGGGGTTCGCGGCCGCGAGGCGTGCGGTCGCGTCGGGAGCCGTGCGGGCGCTCCAAACCGTGATCTCTCGGCGCAGCAAGTCGATGTGCGCGCCCGAGACCGGTAACGACTGCGACTGCCGAAGGTCGAGCGTCTCGAAGCCCTGCGTCGTCTCGAGGCGAGACACGAACTCGTCCGAGACGGCAAGATCGGCCACATCGCCGGGGGTCGGAAAGAGCACGAGCCCATTCGCGCGGCGCGCAGAGATCACGCAGTCCGTCCACGCGATCTGTTTAGGTGCGGCGAGTGAAGGCGCGCAACGCGACGGCGGAAGGAGGACGCGATCGCGTGGGTAGCCGACGTAACGCGCGAGATCAGCAATGCCTTCGTACGCCCACTCGACGTGCCAGCCGCGCCACGTGCGCTCCATCAGCCGAAAGAGAATGCGTCGTCGCGGAACATCGTAGAGCGCGTCTTCTCCGCCCCACCAGAGGAGGCGAGAGCGAACCGTGTCGATCACGGCGCCACCCTCGGCCCACTTCTCGTCGAGCCATTCCGCGCCTTCGGCCCGGCTTCGTTGGGCTCTCACGAACGCGAGCGCGTGCGCCGGTCCCCAGAAGAGATCCTTGTCCAAACGGTTCGCCGCCCAATGCGAGTAGAAGAGGTCGTACCCGCCGTCGCCGACGATGATCAGGTTCGCCCGTTGGCCCATTCACTGACCCGCGTCGGGCAACTGACACGTCGTCGAGGACAAGTTCAGAATGGAGTCGGTCGGCGTGAGGATGCTCACCGCTTCGCTGCAGCGCGCGTCGTGCCCGACGGTGACGTCGATCGTCTGCTTCACGCCGTCGCCCGTGACGAGGTCGATCGTGCAATTGCCCGTCACCGGACCAACCGTGCAGGGATTGTCGTTCGGTCCGATGATGCAGCTGGAAGGCGCGCCCGCACACGTCGTGTCGAAGCTGACGATGCCGCAGGGCGCCCACAGCTTCAGCTCGAGCCCGCAGTTCACGGGCGGCCCGCCGTAAGTCGCGCCACTGCTGCACGCCATCGTGACCCCGACGCTCGCCGTCAAAAGCATCGCGCGGCTCGCACGCCGAACGAGCCTCGCGTCGTCGCAGCGCTTCGAAAGGGCGACGCGACAGAACGGACACTCGCCGCTCCCTTCGCGCACGTGGCGCCCGCATCCCCCGCACAAGACGAGCTTCACGCGTCGAAGTGTAGCGTCTTCACGGACGAACGCCGCGCCGATGGTCTACGTTTGTTTCGTGCGTCTCGTGGGGAAAGTGGCCTTGCTGCTGGTTGCGTGCGGCGCCCGCACACCCCTCGACGGAACGCCGGTCGGCGATGGGGCGAGCACGCCTGATGCTCCGTGTAGCGTCGCCCTGAGCGACCCAACCGCGTGGAGTTCCCACGATGTCGCTCCCATCGACGTCGCGTTCGTTGGCGGGGCGTTCGACGGGACCTACGTCTACTTCATCGGCGGAGGCGGAATCCCTGCGACTAGTCCGGTCGTGCGTTACGACACACGTCATCCATTCGACGATCCATCGTCCTGGCAAACGTTCGACCTGCTGAAGTTCGACGCGAACGCCGCCGACCTCGGGTACGCCGCGTTCGACGGCCGCTACCTCTACGTCGTCGTTCAGTCCACGTCCAACAGCCCGCTTCGCCTGGAGCGCTTCGACACGCGTGGGGATTTCACCGACGCCGCATCGTGGACGTCGTTTCAAACTTCTCTGGTTCTGGCAACCAGCGTCCCGAGCGCGGTCGTCTTCGACGGGCGCTACTTGAATTTCTCATCGGAAGACGGGAGTCGCTTCGCGCGCTACGACACCCAATCGAATCTGACGGGATGGGAAGCGTTCGACGCGAGCACGCTCGGTCTGAACAAGTCCTCCGCGTCTTTCAGCGGCACGTTTGACGGGCGCTTCGTGTACTTCGCGACTGCGACGTCGGGCATTGTCGTCCAGTTCGACACGACGAAGGCCTTCACCGACGCGACGGCCTGGAAGCTCTTGCACTCGCCATCCGCGGACGAGGACCAAGGGTCCGCCTTTGATGGGAGCGGCGTGTATCTCGTGCCGAATCGCGTCGGCACGAACGTGAACTTCGCGGGAGGCGACGTCACCCGATACGACTTGGCGACGATGACGTGGAGCTCGTTCGATGTGTCGACCATCGATCCACGCGCTGTGGGATTCAGCGGCGCCGCCTTCGACGGACAGTGCGTCTACCTCGTGCCCACGGAGACGAACCACATCGCGGTTCGACACGATTCAACCAAACCGTTCGACACACCCGCCGGCTGGTCGTCGTTCGACATCACGAGCGTGACGAAGAGTCCGACGATCAACTATGACAGCGCGGTCTTCGACGGACAGTACGTCTACTTCGTGCCGTTCTCGGGAAGCCCGATGCTCCGCTTCAGAACGCGTGCGCAGCCAGCGCTTCCGCCGTTGTGGAACGCGTCATTCTTTTAGCAGGAGCTTTTTGCCCTGCGTGTGCCCGCAGGCTTGAAGCAGTCGAACATCCCCATGCGACTACGGAGCGGGACACGGGTCCCGCGATTCGGCGATTTTACAACCGGTGGCCGTTCACGTGCGACGCCGATTTCATGCCGACTTTCTCGCGGGATTTCGTTCGACAGAGCTGCCCGTTGAGCGACGCCGCGCGACGTCGCGCGACATCGCGTTGGGCAATACACGGGCAACGTTCACGACGATCTCGTGGCCCTCTTGCTTTACGGCAGGCGTGCAACCCACGTCTCGCCCTCGTTCGCAGTCGTCGCTAGCGCGCCGTTGCCGAAGTCGATCGATTTGGCAGAGTGACCGACGACCAGACAATCGTTGAGGGTGCTCCCACGAATGCGATAGGCCTCGTCGTCACCAGGACCACCGTATACGCGCGTGGAGAGCAGATTCCCTTGATCGTCGAGATCGGCGACCACCACGTCGGCTCCGGCATTCGCTTGAACCACCTGGCCGCCGAAATCGATGCTGTCCCAGACGGTGTCGAAGAGTCGATAGTGGAGCGTGCTCTGCACAACGTACGTCATCACCGACGGGCGGCTGAGTTTACCAGCGGACGCAGGTCCTTTCTTGAACGCCTTCGACCACGTCACGTTGCCAGCGGTGTCCATTCCGAACACCGCCGTGGCTTCGCCTTGAGCCGGTCCGACGAGTTGTGTGTTGCCTAGATTGAGCGTCCCGCTGAATGGAACCGTGACGACAAACGCCGGTTGCGATGCTCCGACGATGCGTATCGAGGTGCCTTCGGCGGCTGTTGCACCAGCCGAGACTGACTGGATTGGCGTGCCACCGAGGACCTTCGTCCAAGCGACGGAGAGGTCCGACGGGTTCAATCCAACGATGAAGTAGCCGTCGCCGGATACCGGCCCGCTCCCGAAATCGAAAGGCCCGGCCATCCGTCCCGCGACCACGATGACGGTCGATGGCGCGGCGGCGGACACAGCATCCACCGCGACGGCGTACGAGGACGCGTCGGAGAGCCGCATGATGTAGTTCGTATTCGCCGCGCCGAACTCCACGAGGAGCTCGCCGGGAACCAGCTGCGTGAGAACAGGAGTGTCCTGCAAGCCGGCGTTGAGGCCGTCGAGCGCCTTCACGTCACCCTTGTTCAACGTGTGGTGGTATCGCGAGGGCGCGACGTTGGTGCCGTAGGTCGCGTAGCTCACCGGCGCCGCTCCCGCATAAGTCTTGCTGCAGGCGTAGGCCGTGAGGAGCTTTCGCTTCACCACGTCGCGCAGAGCGAGCTCGTGGTACTGACTCGTGCCGTTGAAGGTCACGTCACCCGTGATCACCGTGTTTGGATACGCCGCGATCGTTTGGCTTAGCGGCGCATACCCTGGGCCGCCGTCCACGTAGTTCAACGCGACGCTCACCGTCGCCGCAGCATCGAGCGCACCGACGCCGAAGTCCGCGCCCGCCGTGGCTTGCACGGCCGCGCAAAGTGGACCGTACAGGTTGTCGCCCAGATCACCGTAGCCCGCGTGCTCGTAGCGCAGCGACCAAAACGCCGGTGGGTAGGGGAAGGCGGCGTCCGAAGCGTCGGATCCGTCAGAAACAGTTCCGGTGTCACTGACCCACGAGTCCGTCACGATCGCGTCGCTGTTCGTGTCAGCCTCGGTTGCCGCGTCGCCCTGCTGCTGATTGCCGTCGCCGCACTTCGCGAGGGCGAGCGCGGCCCCAGCGTAAAAGAGCGTAGCCCACGGTAGTACGCGTCGCATCAAGACCTCCCTCGACAGTCGTGTAAAAGTAGCCTTTCAACCTCGCGACCGCGAGCACGAAGTCGTCCTGGAGGAGGAGGCGTGAATGCCGGGCGACGAATCTTTCGACATCCGGACGATCTCAAAACGCATCGAAAGCGGGCCGGACTGATGTCACGCAATCGCTCGCCGATCGTCGTCGATCCGAACATGCCGTGCCCGTGTGGGAGCGCCGCTCTCCGCGGGCGCGACTGCTGTGTGAAGTGGCTGCACTTGAGGGAAGAGGATCCGTTCACGCACGCCGTCTCCTTCGACGAGGACGTGTGGGCGTTCGACAAGCACGCAGCCGGGACGCGGCCGAGCGGCGCGAAGACGGGGTTGCCGAATCCGCGCTGCTACGCCTCGTGCCTCGGCGACTGCGTCGAGCTCATCACCGAGGAGCACTACTTCTCGCGTGCCATCCTCGAGCAGATCGCGAACGACGAGACGATGGTGAAAGTCGGCGGCGTGCCGCGCGCCGATTCGGAGGCGCGCGATCTACCCGTCGCGCGCCTCGTCTCGAACATCCTCTGCGAGCGTCACAACAACGCGCTCTCCCCGCTCGACACGGCCGCGTCGAAGCTCTTCGCGTACGAGCTCACGCATACGAAGCAGCTCGAGGCCGGCAAGAACGTCCTCTTCGGCACGTGCGGCCACGACATCGAGCGTTGGTCGCTCAAGTGGTTGTGCGGCATCCTCGCCATGCGCAAGCGGCAGATCCCCGACGCGTGGGTGCGGATCCTCTTCAGCGAAGACGATATGCGTCAACCCATGGGGCTCTACGAGTTCGTGAGCGAAGGTGACGTTCTCGACCGTCCAAACCTCGCGGAGCTCTCGATCGCCGTCGACGGCGGCGAACCGATCGGCTGCAAGATCGCGCTGATGAATCACGCGTACGTGCTCGCGATGACGGACAAGATCCCGCAAGAGGAGAGCGACACGAACAAATGGCGCATGTATCGGCCCAGCGGCGTGCGCACGCACTACACCGCGAAGAAAGGGAAGACCTTTCACGCCGTGTGCGGCTTCGCATGGCAAGGCACCGCGTCGCGCGCGGCGTACGACACGATCTGGACGACGAGGCCGCTGTCGTGACGAGCACGCGATTGATCGTACGCCGTCAGAGCTTGATGAGGTCGCCGTCGGCGAGTTTGTGCTGCAGGTAGTCGACGAGGCGGGAGTCGCGGCTGCAGAGTGCATCGAGCTCCACCTTGAATCCGCGGTCGACGAGGATCGCAAGCTCCTCGCGGACGCGGTCGTTCACGTACGTACGTGACGGGTGTTGGAGCAACTCGCGCGCCTTGTCCTTGTCGCTCTCGCGCAGCCGAATCTGGTTCCTGATTCCACAATGACGATCGAAGTCGGAGGGACAGAGGCCCGCCCACCGAATGTCGCTGCACGCGAGCCACGGCGTTTCGAGCGCGGTCGAGATTGATCAAATCCTGCGGCGCATGTCAGAGGTCGTCGCGAGTCAGGCCGGTGTGCTTCGCGATTCGCGCGAGCATGCGAGGACCTATCTCGTCGCTCGCATGAAACGCGAAAACGAAATCCGGCCATCCGGGGCGCGCTAGCGTGCGGTGAGACCCGGTCTCGCGCTTCACGCTCCACCCGATGCGAAGGAGCGCCGCAAGGACGCGACTCGATTTCGTTGCGGGCCAGTTCATCCTGCCGAGAGATTAGGCCGCGACGAACGAGACCTCGAACGCGTGCGCGCTCGTCTCGCCGTGCTCGAGACGATCGGCGAGCACGCGGAGCGCGAGGGCTTCAACGCGCGCGACCGCGGCGTTCTCGGAGTCGCCGTACGCCATGACGCCTGGAAGCGCCGCGATTTCGGCCAGCCAGCGCCCGTCGTCCTCGCGTTGGGTTTCTACCGTGAACACCATGACTACGGAGCGGGACACGGGATTCGAACCCGCGACATCCAGCTTGGGAAGCTGGCACTCTACCAACTGAGTTAGTCCCGCGTGCTGCAAGGGAAGGGGTAGCACAATTGCGAACGGGCCGGAAAAAGGAACCGGCCCGGGCAGCTTGCGCCGCCCGGGCCTGGTTCGTGTTGCACTGCGGGCGCGTTTGATTGCGCTCGCGTCGGCTCCAGAAGCTGGAGCGGCTGCATCGCCGATTACACGTCGCGCTGCGCGCTGACGTGGCGTCGGGTTACGTCAGCTCAGAACCTCCAGGTTGGAGCCATTCGTACTATGCATGATTGTGCAACCTCCTCCGGACGTGCCGGACACTCGGGGCGCTCCCGTTGGAGCGGGGGCGAGCGTTTCCATGTAACAGGGCGCGAGCGGAATGCTCGCGCCGCGCTCCAGCCGAACGCGCGTGTTCGTCCCCCGGACGGAGGACGTCACTGCCGGACCATTCCAGGCACTCGTGGTGAAACGAGGCGCCCGCGCGCGGCTCATATCGAGACTGTAACACCGCCCTCGAGGGACGACCAGCTCATGACACGTCTGACTTACACCTGAGCTACTTGATGCGCTTGGCGGTGAGGTCGTAGCTGACGTCGCATGGGATGGCGCCGAACTGAGCGTCGAGCAGGCCTCCGCAGTCGGAGCCGTCGGCGAGCTCGTAGTGGTAGGCGATCTGACCAGTGAAGCTCGTCGGTGACGGGGTGGTGCCGAGCGCGGCGGTGAACGTGTCGGAGCGGACGACGCCGCAGTACGGACCGGCATCTCCGCCGCGGAGGTCGTACGTCTGCGAGGTCTTCACCGTGGCGTTGCCGCTCGGGTCGACGAGGCCCGAGAGCGGCGGCGCGGCGTCCTGGAGCCAGAAGAGGGTCGAGCCGCTGCGCGAGAGGCGCACGTCGAAGCTCCACGGGTCGACGATCTGCGACTGCATTTGCGCGCCGCACGTCTGCGTCTTCAGGGCTCCGTCGACCGCGAACGTGCCGAGCGGCGTGCCGGGCGCGTGCTGCGCGATGCACGCGACGAGGGCGATCGGGGGCAAGACGAGGCGTCGCACGCTTCTTCGCTATCAAACGCGAGCGAATCGGGGCAATTTTACGGCCGTGAGCCTTGCGCCTTCGTCGTGGGACGTGCGGACCTTCGCGTCGACGCTCGCGATGGGCGCGCTCCTCTTCGGCGTCGCGTGCGCGATCGGCGGAGCGACGGACGAAGGCTCGATCGCGTGGACCATGCGCGCGGCGCGCGCGGTGCCGCTCGTGCCAGTATGCGGCGCGGTCGTGACGTTCCTCGCGATGCGTCGCGCGGAGCGGCGAGGGGAGCTGCTCGCGCTCGAGTCGATCGGGTGTAGCCCCGCGCGCGCGGCGGCGTTCGCGGTCGCGGCGGCGGCGGCGCTGAGCCTCGCGGGCGCCGTGAGCGTCGCGTTCTGGCGCGGGCCTTCGCTCGACGCGTTCTTTCCGCGCGCGACGGCGCACGGCGAGGTGCGCGCGGAGGGCGCGGCGTTCTTCGACGCGGCGCGCGGCGTCCGCGTCGGCATCGGCGGCGAGATGAAGCGCGAGAAACCCGCTGCGTCCTCCGCGATCGCGGCCTCGAACGGCCTCGCCGGGCGCGCAGCGAGCGCGGCGTGCGTCGTCGCGCTCCTCGGCGTCGCGCTCCCGCTCTTGGCGGCGCGAGGAGCGCGGAGGGCCTCGGCGGCGCCGGTCGGCGTGGCCGCGGCGATGTGTGCACTCTGCATCTTCTTGCTCCAGGCGGGCGCGGCGGGGCGCGCGCCACCCGCGCTCGCGTGTTTCCCCGCGGCGGCGCTCCTCATCTACGCCGCCCTTCGCTATCGTTCTGCCGCATGGTGACAGGATCCGGAGGCGCGGAGGCACAGAGCGACTGGTGTGTCGCCGTTCACGGCGGCGCGGGCGACATCGCGGAGGAAAAGCGCGCGTCGCACGCGGAGGGTTGCGCGGCGGCCGCGCGCGCGGCGGGCGAGGTCCTCGCGAAGGGCGGCAGCGCGCTCGACGCGGCGCAGCGCGCCGTCGAGGTGCTCGAGGACGATCCGCGCTTCAACGCGGGCACGGGCGCGTGCCTCACCGAGGACGGAAAGCTCGAGCTCGACGCGTCGATCATGAACGGCGTCGATCTCGCCGCGGGCGCCGTGTGCGCGCTCCCGCCGTTCCTTCACCCGATCGCGATTGCGCGCGCGGTGCTCGAGGACGGGCGCCACCTCCTCTACGCGAGCGAGGGCGCCGCGCGATTCGCCGTCGAGCGCGGCTTCACGCGGCAGGCGCCCGACGCGATGATCACCGAGGGCGTACGCGAGCGCTTCCGTCAGGGCCGCGCCGAGAAGAAAGCTCAGGGCTACGCCGGCAACACCGTGGGCGCGGTCGCGCGCGACTCGCACGGGCACATCGCCGCCGCGACGAGCACCGGCGGCATGTTCTTCAAGCGCGAGGGTCGCGTCGGCGACACGCCCGTGATTGGCGCCGGCACCTACGCGGACGACGCGGCCGGCGCGGTGAGCGCGACGGGCGTCGGCGAGGCCATCATGCGCGTGTGCCTCGCGAAGACGACGATTGAGTGGCTCCGACAAGGCATGGCCCCGGAGCTCGCCGCGCGAGCCGCCGTGGCGCTCCTCGAAGAGCGCGGGCGAGGCCCCGGCGGGCTGGTGCTCGTCGACATGCGCGGCCGATGGGGCTTCGCGCGCACGACGCCGACGATGTCTTGGGCGGCGATGACGAGCACCGCCGCGGCGTCAGGCTTCTAACCTGAAGCTCGCCTACTGCTCGGCTTTTTCGGCCGCTTCTTCGGGCGACATCTTGCGGTCGATGGCGTCCTGAAGACCGCAGCGGAGGCGCACGGCGCGCTTCACGCGCTTCGCCTTCAAAGGAGTGGCGAGCCACTCGTGACGCTTACGGACGTTCCAAATCGCACGGTTTGCCATGGGGAGCGCGGTTTGTCCCTCAAAAGCCGTCTTTCGTCAAGCACGTTGTCCACTTACTGCGCGTGGGCGGTGCACAAACCGGTGTCGCAGCTCGCGACGAACTGCTGCCCGGGGGCGCCGTTTTCGTCGACGGTGGGCAGCGCCATGCAGCCACAAACCGCGCATCCGGCGTTCGCGGCGGTCTCGGCGTTGTGGATGGCGTTGACCTGATCGACGCGGACGCCGTTGACCACGATGCTGCCGCAGCAGTCCGCGATGTGGTCGACCACGGCGCAGTCCCCGTTGGTCGCGCACTGCCGATCGGCGGTCGTGCGCGGGTCGGCCCAGCAGGCGATCTTCGGCGCGCTGTCGGCGCCGCCGTCGACGGTCGAGGTCGAGCCGCCGCAAGCGATGACGACGAACGCTGCGAAGACGAGCCCACGCATGAGCTCATCTTAGCGCAGGTCAGTCCGGCACGTGGACGAGCTTGGCCTCGACGTTCACGACTTTGTCGCCCTCTTTGGCTTCGACGATCGTGTCGTACGGGAAATACCCCGGCGCCTCGACGCTGACGCGGTGTTTGCCTGGCGGGAGCGCGACGCCGCGCGCCTCGACCATGTCGAGCGAGCCGACGATCTGATCGTCGACGGTGACGCGCGCGTCCTGCGGGCTCCCCGTCATGTGGAGCGACACGGTCTTCGCCGCGCCATTCCCCGGCGCGCCGCACGCGAGCACGAACGCGAGCGCGAATGTGACGCGGCTCATTCCCACTCGATGGTCGCGGGCGGCTTCGACGAGATGTCGTAGACGACGCGGTTGATGCCGCGGACCTCGTTGATGACGCGGTTCGAGATGCGCGCGAGCACGTCGTAGGGGATCTGCGACCAGTCCGCGGTCATCCCGTCGACGGAAGTCACCGCGCGCACGGCGCACGTCTCTTCGTAGGTACGTTCGTCGCCCATCACGCCGACGGAGCGCACGGGCAGGAGCACGCAGAACGCCTGCCAGATGCTGTCGTAGAGGCCCGCCGCGCGGATCTCCTCGGTCACGATCGCGTCGGCCGCGCGGAGCACCGCGAGCCGCTTCTCGTTGACCTCGCCGAGGCAGCGGATGGCGAGGCCCGGTCCGGGGAAGGGATGGCGCCAGAGGAGATCGCGCGGGATGCCGAGCGTCTCGCCGGCCGCGCGGACCTCGTCCTTGAACATCTCGCGGAGCGGCTCGATGAGCTTCAAGTGCATCCGCTCGGGCAGACCGCCGACGTTGTGGTGGCTCTTGATGACCGCGCTCGGTCCCTTGAACGAGACGCTCTCGATCACGTCCGGGTAGAGCGTGCCCTGGACCAAAAAGCGTGCATTTTGCACCTTCTTCGCTTCTTCCTCGAAGACTTCGATGAAGACGCGGCCGATGATCTTCCGTTTCTGCTCGGGATCGCTGACGCCCGAGAGCGCAGAAAGGAAGCGATGTCGCGCGTCCACGGCGATGAGCTTCATGTGGAAGGTCTCGCGGAACGTCGCGGCGACCTGTTCGAACTCGCCCTTACGAAGCACGCCGTTGTCGACGAAGATGCACGTGAGGCGATCGCCGATGGCGCGGTGACAGATCACGGCGGCGACCGACGAGTCCACGCCGCCCGAGAGGCCGCAGACGGCTTGGTCCGACTCGCCGACCGTCGCCTTCACGAGCGCGACCGCTTCCTCGCTGAACGCGCCGGGCGTCCACGTGGGCTCGAGCTTCGCGACGTCGAAGAGGAACGCCGCGAGGATCTGCGCGCCCTGCGGCGTGTGCGCGACCTCGGGGTGGAACTGCACGCCGTAGATGCGGCGCTTTTCGTCCGCGACCGCGCAAAACGGCGTGTTGTCGGAGAGGCCGAGCGGCACGAAGCCGTCGGGCATCGACGCGATGCGATCGCCGTGAGACATCCACACGTCGATCGTCTCGCCCTCCTTGAAGCGATGGAGGATGCCTTGCGGCCGCGTGATCTTCACCTTGGCCGCGCCGTACTCGCGCTCGCTCGCGCCCTCGACCTTGCCGCCGAGGAGGTGCGCCATGAGCTGCACGCCGTAACAGATGCCGAGGACGGGCACGCCGAGCTGAAAGACGCGCTCGTCGACCGTGGGCGCGCCGTCGCCGTAGACCGACGCAGGGCCGCCGGAGAGGATCACGGCGCGCGGCTTCATCGCCGCGATTTTGTCGAAGGGGAGGTTACACGGCTGGATCTCGCAGTAGACGCGCTGCTCGCGCACGCGGCGTGCGATGAGCTGCGTGTACTGCGAGCCGAAATCGAGGATGAGGACTGTCTCGCGCGTCGTCGTCGTCACAATGCACGAATGTCTACCACCGGATCGACGCGCTCGCGACGGCGCCGCGACCGTACGTCGCCGGGGCCACGTCGAGCATCGCCGCGGGCGCGGCGGAGCCCTCTTTGCTGCCGCTCGCGTAGTGGACGATCGTCCAGATGACTCCGCCCACGAGAACGGCCGTCCCGGCGAAGAACGCGACGTCGCCGATGACGAGCTTCGAGTGGATCGAGTCGATCTCCGACTGCGAGCAGCCGCCGGTATTTTTGCAGCCGCTGGCGCCTTCGTCGGAGCTCTTTTGCGCGAGGCCGAGGCCCCAGAACGCGCCGCCGACGCCCATGCCCGCGAGGCCGACGCCCATGACGATGAGCGCGCCGATGGGGGCGCCCTTCTTTTGCGGCGCTTCGAGCGTGCCGCCGCCGGGTTTTCCGAACTGCGCGGTCACGGCGCGGTCGTGCTCGCCCTCGGCGAGGACGATCTTCTGCTCGATCGGGTCGTTTCCGGCTGCCTCGAGGCGGAACGTGTGCACGCCCGGGTCGAGCGGGATGGCGCGCCCGTCGAGCTGCTCGGTGAGCGGGATGCCGTCGCTCGTGACCTTCACGGCGACGAGGTCTTGGCCGCTCTTGTCCTTGGCGCGGACGACGACGCTCGGCATGCGCTTGTCGAGGTCGGAGACCTGATCGGCGCAGTCCTTCTTCACGGCCGCGGGGCACACGTCGCGCGCGCACGTGAGGAACTGCTCGCGCGCCTTGATGAACTTGCGATCGTCGCGGAGCGACTGCGCCTTTTCGGACGCGGAGACGCACTCCGCTTTTTCGTCGGCGCGGGCAACCGCAGGTGCGAACGCGACCGCCGCAGCAAACGTCGCCAAGAGGGTGCTGCGGTGGATGGCCTTCATCACATGCACTCGCGTTTCCAAATTTTGTGACCCTTCTCGTCGAGAGTATACGGCGGGTCGCAGTTCTTGGGTGCGGCCGTCGTCGTGGCGGGCGGAGGAGGAGGAGGGGCGACTTGCGTGCTCGTCGAGCCGCCGCGCCCGCGCCGGATCGTCGCCGTGGGCGGCGGCGTGACGGGTGGCGCCGTGGTCGTCGGCGGCGGAGGCGTCGTCACCACGACGACGGGCGTCGTGGTCGCGGGCGTGGTCGTGGTCACGGCGGGCGCGGTGGAGACCGTCGGCGCCTCGGTGGCGTTCGTCTTTGCGTCCGGCCGCGCGCGCATGTTGAACAAGAGGACGATGACGACACCGACGAGCGTCGCGACCGCGGCCGCGAGCGCGGCGATGAGCGGCGCGCGCTTCGGCTTCGAAGCGCCGGTCTCGCGCGAGAGCGAGATGCTCGAGAGCTGCGAGGCCTGAGAAACGGGCGGATCGGCCTGCGCGTGGACGCCGCTCGGCTGGCTCGGGATGTCGCTCGGAAGCGGCGAGGTGTGCGTGAGCTCCTGAGCGTTGAGGTTCGCCGACGAGCTCTCGATCTCGGCGATCTTCTCGGCGCGCTTCGCGAGCGCGCCGTGCGCGACCGCCTCGACCCACTCGCCGACCTCGGTGGGCGACGCGATTCCGACGCAGCGCTCGAGCGCGATCGCGAACTCGCGCGCCGTCGCGTACCTGTGCGCAGGCTCGCGCGCGAGCCCGCGGAGGACCACCGCGTCGAGCCCGGGAGGGAGCTCCGGCGCGATCGTGCTCGGCGGGTCGACGACGCCGCCTAGGACCTTCGAGAGGATCTGCCCCTCGTTCTCGCCCGCAAAGAGGCGCTGGCCCGTGAGCGCCTCCCAGAGGACGATCGCCGCCGCGTAGACGTCGGTCTGCCGCGTGACCTGGCCGCCGATCTGCTCCGGCGCCATGTACGCGAGCTTGCCTTTGAGCTGTCCCTCGCGCGTCGTCTGGATGCGGCCGGACGCCTTCGCGACGCCGAAGTCGAGCACGCGCGCGACGCCGTCGCTGCCGACGAGGACGTTCTGCGGGGAGATGTCGCGGTGCACGATGCCGAGCGGCTCGCCGCGCTCGTTCTTGGCCTCGTGCGCGGCGTGAAGGCCGTGGAGCCCGCCGCACACGATCGACGCGACGAAGCGCGGGGGAATGCGCTGCCCGTGCTCGCGCGCGGCGCGAATGAGCCGCGAGAGCGACTCGCCCTGGACGTAATCCATGACGAGGAAGAGCTCGCCCTGGGTCGCGACGACGTCGAGCGTCGGCACCACGTTCGGGTGACGGATGCGCGCCGCGAGCCGCGCCTCGTCGAGGAACATCGAGACGAACTCGGGATCCTTCGCGAACTGCGGGTGAAGGCGCTTGATCGCGACGGTGCGCGAGAAGCCGACGGGCCCGAGCAGGCGTCCGAAATGGACCGTGGCCATGCCGCCCGCGGCGATCTCGCCGTAGAGCGCGTAACGCCCTACGACGCGCACCGGTCCGTTCGTATCGGGCGCGTTCTCCGTCACGTCGTTATGGTATCAGAAACGGCGTGATTGCCGATGTTCGCATCCAAGTGGCGAGGGTGGGCGCCGTCGAGGTCCCGCTCCCGCGCTATCAGACGCCTGGATCAGCCGGGATGGACCTCCACGCCGCGACGACCGAGCCCGTGATCCTCGCGCCCGGCGCGCGCGCCAAGCTGCCGACGGGGCTCGCGTTCGCGATCCCGAAGCACTTCGAGGGGCAGGTGCGGCCGCGCTCGGGCCTCGCCGCCAAGCACGGCATCACGGTGGTCAACACGCCGGGAACGATCGACTCGGACTACCGCGGCGAGGTCCAGGTGGTGCTCGTGAACCTCGGCGACGCGCCCGTCACGATCGCGCCGCTCGATCGCATCGCGCAGCTCGTCATCGCGCCGATCGCGCGCGCGGAGCTCGCCCTCGTCGCTGCGCTCGACGAGACGTCGCGCGGCGACGGCGGCTACGGCTCCACGGGCCGCTGACTACACGGTCAGTACGAGCTTGCCGATCGCTTCGCGCGACTCGAGCAGGCGATGCGCCTCCGCGGCTTGCGCGAGCTCGAGCGTGCGATGGCGAAGGATGCGAACTTTCTTGGCGACGACTTCGGCCGCGAGCTCGGCGAACGCGGCGGCGCAGATCTCGGGCGCCTTCGCCACGTACGGCGTGAGGTAGAAGCCGGTGATCGTGAGGTTCTTGCCCATGAGGCCGATGGGCTCGATCGTGCCGCGCATGTCGCCGCTCGCCGCGCCGAAGACGATCATGCGGCCCTCGGGCGCGAGGCACGCGAGGTTACGCTTGTACGACTCGCTGCCGCCGGTCATCTCGAAGATCACGTCGACGCCACCCGGCGCCGCGGCCTTCACGCCTTGCACGAAATCGCCCGTGACGGCCGCAGAGACGCCGAGCTCGCGCACGACCGAGAGCTTGCTCTCGGATCCCGTCGCGCCGATGACGACCTTCGCGCCGCGGAGCTTCGCGAGCTGCACCGCGAGCGAGCCCACGCCGCCCGCGGCCGCGTGCACGAGCACCGACTCGCCGCGCTTGAACCGCGCGCTCCGCTCGAGCGCGAGCACCGCGGTGAGGCCTTGCACTGGGAGCGCCGCGGCGTCCTCGAACGACAGGCCCTCGGGCATGCGATACGTCGCGCGCGCGGGCGCCGTGACCTTCTCCGCGTACGCGCGCGCGCCCAGGATCGCGACGCGATCGCCCACGGCGCGATCGGTCACGCCTTCGCCGATCGCGTCGATGACCCCCGCGGCCTCCATGCCGGGCACGTCGGGGAGCTGCGGCTTCACGAAGTACTCGCCCTTGCGAAAGTGCGTGTCCGCGAAGTTCACGCCGACGGCGCGCACCGCGACCCGCACCTCGCCGCGCGCGGGGCTCGGCTCGGGCACGTCCTCGAGCGCGAGGACTTCGGGGCCTCCCGTGCGGTGGAATCGAATGGCGCGCAGAGTCAGCCCTTGCTGGCCATGCCGTCGATGTAACGGCGCGCTTGGAGCGCGAGCTCGCTCTGCGGGTAGCGATCGACGATCACCTGGAACGAGGTTCGCGCATCGGCCCAGCGGTGCATGCGGAGGTACGTCTCGCCGAGCAAGAGGAGCGCGTCCGGCACGAGGCCGAAGGCGTTCTCGGGCTTCGTGCTCTCGGCGCGGCCCGGCGGGCAAGCCTCGTTGCCGGCGTAGTTGCGGATCGCGTACTGCACGCGCGACACCGCCGCGTCGAAGTTGTCGCGCGCGAGGTAGAAGCGCGCGACGTAGAGCTCGTGCCGCACGAGGCGCGCGATGACGTCGTCGAGGAGCGAGCACGCGTGCGGCGCCTGCTTGCTCTTCGGGTAGTCCTTCAAGAACGACGTGATGTCGCCGTACGCGTCCTGGATCGCCACCTGATCGCGCTCGTCGGCCGAGGGCAGGAGGAACGAGTCCGAGATTTGTCTGTAGTTCGTCTCGGCGATCTTCTCGCGCGCGTACTCGACGCCCTCGTCGTTCTTGTGATCGTGGATGAACTGTTTGTACTCGCGCAGGGCCTCCGCGTATTTCTCCTGCTCGAAATCCGCGTCGGCGATGCGCAGCTCCGCGAGGCGCGCCTGGCGCGTGTAGCTGAACTTCTTCTTCACCTCAGCGAAGAGCGGCTGGCTCTCGGCCCAGTTGTGGGCGTTGAACTCCTTCATCGCTTCTTCGTAGGCGCGCTGCGCGTTCGCCGTGTAGCTCAGGCCCGTGCGCGGCGGCGGCGTTTCCTCGCACGCGCAGAGCAGCACGAACCCGATCACCAGAAAGCGACGAATCACGAGGGCTTCTCTTAGTCCGTCACTGCGGCGCACGCCAGCGCTGGATGACGCGCGGGACCGGGGTGCCGTCCGTCTTCGCGGCGCGCACCGCGATGCGGATCACGCGACGCGTGTAGTCTGCAACGTCCGCGGGGGCGTCGGTCTCGAGGGCCACGTCGTCTGCGATGTTCGCGCGGACCTTCCACTGCGCGTCGGGCGTCGTCGCCGTGCCCTCGTACACGTGCTTCGATCCATCGAGCACGAGCCGCAGCCGCATCCCGTGCGATGGGCGTTCTCCGACGATCGCCACGTCTACTTCGGGCAGCCCGGGCCGTTGCACACGCAGTTGCCGCCGGAGCAGTCGATCGTGCACGTCCCGTCGCAGTAGAAGTTGCAGCCGCCGCCGGAGCAATTGAACGTGCACGTCGCGCCCGACTTGCACCACGCCGAGCAGTCGCCGCCGGAGCAATCGAGGTTACAGGGCACCTTCTCCGCGCAGTAGTAGAAGCATTTGCCGCCCGAGCAGTTCAGGTTGCAGCTCTTCTCCGAGCCGCAGTCGAACTTGCACGCGCCGCCGGAGCAGTCGACGTTGCACGCCTGCGTGCCCTCGCAGTCGCCCTGGCACTGGCCCGCGGAGCAGTTGCAGTTGCCGCTCGAGTCGCAGTTGAGCGGCGTCTGGGCGTTACCCGTCGGGCGCGGATCGGGGAGGGGCGGCGCCGAGCTACACGCGACCGCCAGGAGCGTGGAGAACAAGCCGACTGCGAGGGAACGCATGGGCTGAACCTTATGCTAGAAACGTGACCCCGCCATGGAAAAGCAGCCCATGACCCCCGAGGGTTACGCGAAGCTCCGCGAGGAGCTCCAGCACCTGAAGAGCGTCGAGCGCCCCGCCATCTCCAAAGCGATCGGTGTGGCACGCGACCACGGTGACCTGAGCGAGAACGCCGAGTACCACGCGGCGAAAGAGCGCCAGGGAATGATCGAGGCGCGCATCAAGGATCTCGAAGCGAAGATCGCGCTCGCCGAGGTGATCGATCCCACGAAGCTCACCGGCTCACGTGTGGCATTTGGGGCACGCGTCAAGCTGTCGAACGTCCAGACCGAAGAAGAGGTCACCTACTGGATCATCGGCGCCGAGGAGGCCAACCTCGAGCAAGGGAGCATCAGCATCTCGAGCCCGCTCGCGCGGTCGCTCCTCGGACGAGAAGTCGGCGACGAGGTCAAGGTCCGCATGCCTGGTGGCGAGCGAATCTACGAAGTCCTCGACGTCACGTTTGGCTGAGTTCGCAGCGAAAAAGGCTTCGCAGGTGCGGCTCGGGCACGATTGGTGTATGAGGCCAACGTGACCTCGACGAAAGAAGAAATCCAAGTCTCCTACGACGTCTCGAACGAGTTTTTCCGTCTCTGGCTGGACGAGCGCATGCACTACACGTGCGCGGTCTACGAGAAGGACTCGGACACCCTCGAGCAGGCGCAGGAGAACAAGTCGCGCGTCCTCTACGACTACGCCGAGCTCTCGAAGGACAAGAGCGTCCTCGACATCGGCTGCGGGTGGGGCGCGAACCTCGAGTACATCACGCGCCGCGGAATCAAAGAGGCGCACGGCATCACGCTGTCGCCCGCGCAGACCGACGAGATCAATGCGCGCAACATCCCGGGCCTCAAGGTCTGGTGCACGGACTACAAAGACTTCGCGCCGCCGAACGGCATGAAGTACGACGGGCTCGTCTCGATCGAGATGATCGACCACCTCTGCTCGCCGGCGCAGGCCGCGAAGGGCCACGCGGTCGACCTCTATCGCAAGTACTTCAACCGCGTCGCCGAGTGGATCAAGCCGGGCGGCTGGTTCGCGTTCCAAGCGATCCTCCGGAACCGCGTCCCGCGCACGAAGAACGACATCGCCGATCTGAAGTTCACGGCGGACGAGATCTTCCCGGGCGGCTTGAACCCGCGCCTCGAGGAGCTCGTGATGGCGGTGAACCCGTCGTTCGAGATCGTCGAGCTCAAGACGCGCCGCATCCACTACGGAAAGACGACGGCCGAGTGGCTCCGCCGGCTCGAGCTCCACGACAAAGAGATCATCGCGAAGTGGGGGCAGAAGACCTACGACGACTACGTCCGCTACCTGTCGACTTGTGTCCGCGCGTTCCACAACCACTGGTCGAGCGACGTGCAGATGAAGCTCCGCCACATCGTGATTGAATAGACGCTTCGTAGACGACGTCGGCCGCGTGCTCGTCGCGTGGCTCGTCGCGCTCTCGGTCGAGCACGTCGTCGTCGCGTTCGCGCGGCGCGACGAGCTCGCCGGCGCGTGGGAGCTGTGGCCTGCGAGGACCGCGGCCGCGCCGATCTTCATGGGGTGCGCGCTCTTCGCGGCGGCCGCGTGCGTGGGGCTCGCTCGGCTCGTGCAGCTCGAGAGCGTGGTCCCGGGGCGCGTCGTCGTCGGCGTCACGGGGTTCGCGGTCGGCTGGGGCGTGGGGACGGGGAGGCACTTCGCGAGCCCGATGCTTCGCGCGCTCCTCGGCGCGACCGTGGCCGCCGCGGCGATAGGTGCGCTCTACACGTATCTCTCCGCGAGGCGTCGCGCGCCCCGGGTCGTCCCGTACGGGCTCCTCGCGTTCGGCGCGCTCGCGTGGTGGGCGGACGCGCACGTCCTCGTGAGGCTCTATCCGGCGTTCCACGCGGCGCTCTTCGCGCTCGAGCTCGCGTGCGTCGGCCTCGCGATGCTCGACTCGCCGCTCGTCACGAGGCGCGGCGGGCGCTATGCCGTGATGGCCGCGGCCCTCTGCGCGATTTACGCGCCGCTCGCGGCGAGGCGACTCCGCGGCTACGACAACTTGAGGCGCGTGCTCGTCGAGGCGGCGCCGTGGATGGGGCGCGCGGTCGAGGTTGGGACGCTGCTCGCGCCGCGCGAGCCGGTGAGCGAGGGCGCGCTCACGTCCGCGCCGGGCGCGGTGAAGGCGGCGCTCGATTGGTCCGGGCGCGACGTCGTGCTCGTCTCGATCGACGCACTCCGCGCCGATCACGTCGGCGCCTATGGTTACGAGCGAACGACGACGCCGCGCATCGACGCGCTCGCGAAGGAGGGCACGCTCTTTCGTCACGCGTACTGCCCGACGCCGCACACCTCGTACTCGGTCACGTCGATGATGACCGGCAAATACGTGCGCCCGCTCCTCGCGCTCGGCCTCGGCCAGGACTCGGAGACGCTCGCGTCCGAGCTCCGGCGCTACGGCTATCGCACCGCCGCGTTCTATCCCCCCGCGGTCTTCTTCATCGACGAGCCGAAGTTCGTGACGTTCGAGCAGCGCGCGCTCGACTTCGAATATCGCAAGGTCGAGTTCGCCGATCCCGAGCTCCGCGAGGCGCAGCTCCGCGCGTATCTGTCCGACGCGCCGGCGGGCAAGCCGCTCTTCGTCTGGGTGCACTACTTCGAGCCGCACGAGCCGTACGTGCAGCACCCCGAGTATCACTTCGGAGACTCGGACCTCGACGCGTACGACAGCGAGATCGCCGCCGCCGACGACGGCGTGGGTCGCGTGGTCGACGCCGTGCGCGAGAAGCGCCCGAACGCCATCGTGATCGTCACCGCCGATCACGGCGAGGAGTTCGGCGATCACGGCGGACGTTACCATGGTACCACGGTATACGAGGAGCAGGTCCGCGTTCCGCTCGTCGTCGTGGGCGCGGGCGTGCGCGCGAAGGCCGACGTCGACGTGCCCGTGCAGACGATCGACCTCGTGCCGACGGTGCTCTCGGCGCTCGGGATCCCGCGGCCCGCGCGCGTTCGCGGTCGCGACCTCGGGCCGCTCCTCGCGCATGGAGCCGCCGCGGAAGACGCGGGGTTCGCGTTCGCGGAGACCGACGACTACGCGCTCCTCGCGAAGGGCGCGAAGCGGCTCGTGTGCGAGAAGCAGGCGGACGCGTGCGCGCTCTACGACGTGGCTCAGGATCCGCGTGAGAAGCACGACACCTCGCGCGAGAGCCCCGCGGACGTCGAGTCGATGCGGACCGAGCTCTTCGCGATGGAGCGCTCGCACGGGCGATTCGAGGGGCAGGGGGCGGCGCTCCCCGACGCGCTCCGGCGCGGCGCGGCGGGCGACGTGTCGGCGGCCGAGGAGGTCGCGGGCCTGCTCGACGACGTGAACGTCGAGTACCGTCGCGAGGCGGCGCGCGTGCTGTTCGACTTGAAGAGCCCGAAGGTGCTCGCGCAGCTCCGGCGCGCGCGCGACAAAGACGACGACGAGCGCGTGCGCGCGACGGCCGCGTCGGCGCTCGTGCGCATCGACCATGACGAGGACACGGCGCGCGCGTCGGCGCTCCTCGCGTCTACCGACATCGAGACGCGGCGTCGCGCGGCGCTCGCGCTCGGCGAGCGGGGTGACGCGTCCGGTGCGCGCGAGCTCGGCGCTTGGCTCGTCGCGCCGGGCATCGAGTTCACGAGGCAGCGCGAGATTGTGGACGCGCTCGCGTCGTCGAAGGCGCGCTCGCAGACCGACACGCTCGTCGGGCTGCTCGACGACGTGCGCCTTCGCGGCTACGTCGCGGACGCGCTCGGAAAGCTCGGCGATCCCTCGGCCAGGGCGCCGCTGTTCGCGCACTTCTCCGCCGAGCGATACGTGGGCGTGCGCCCGCGAGAGGCGAACGCGCTCGTCGCGCTCGGCGCCGGCAAGGAGCTCGCGGTCCCGCTCGCGCGCTTCGCCGGGTTGCCCGAGCCGATGGCCGGCGCGCTCGAGATCGCCCACAAAATCGGCGCGCTCGAGATCACGTCGGAGCCCGACGTCACGCGAACGCTCAAGGCGCCCGACGGCCCGCTCCGGCTCGGCGTCTTGCTCGAGCACGCGGGCGCCACCGTGGAGGTCGACGGCGTCGTCGCGAGCGCGCCGGAGGCGGTCGAAACCTGGGTCGACGTGCCCGCGCACGGCGCGACCGTGACCGTGCACGCGTCGGCGCGGGAAGGGGCCGTCGTCGGGCTCTGGCTCGTCCCGAAAACGACCGAGATCCCTGAGCCTGGCCGCGACGGCGGTTTTTGACTAGGCTGCGCCCCGCCGTGCCCGAAGAAGAGAAAAAGAAGCCCGAAGTCACCGAGTCCGAGGAAGCCGAGACCACCGGCACGAAGGACGCCGAGACCGAAGCGGCGCCGACCGTCGAGGACATCGCCAAGCGCGTCGACGCGCTCGACGAAGGCGACGAGCTCGACCGCCTCGCGCAGGCCGAAGAGGAGAAGCTCGCGGCGCGGCGTCAGAAGCAGCGCGGCGGCAAGAAGAAGAGCCTCGAGGCGTCCGCCTCGAAGCGCCTCGCCAAGATCGGCGAGAAGGCGAAGCCGAAGCGCGCCGTTCCCGACGCGGTCGAAGCCGCCGATCCGCTCATCGAAAAGACGCGCGAGCTCCGCGAGTGGGCGCGCAAGAATCGAAACCTCGTTCAGGGGCTCATCGTCGCGGCGGTGGTCGCGGCCATCGGCCTGGGCGCGTGGACCTATGTCGAGCACAAAAAGGCCAACGAGGCCTCGGTGGCGCTCGCGCAAGCCGTCGCCGACGAGCGCGGACAAATCGGCGATCCCGACAAAGAAGACGACGAAGCCATTCGCGACAAGGTCCCGATCTTCAAGACGCCCGACGAGCGCCGCGACGCCGCGCTCGCGAAATATCGCGACGTGCAGGCCCGATTCAAAGGCACGGGCGCCGCGTACCTCGCGCGGCTCGGTGAAGGCGCGCTCCTTCTCGACAAGCGCGATCCCGACGGCGCGATCGCCGCGTTCGAAGAGGTGCAGGGGTCTTCGCTCGCGAAGGCGGACGCCGAGGTGCGTGGCCGCGCGACCGAGAGCCTCGGCTACGCGTACGAGCTCCACGCCGAGCTCCACCCCGAGACGAAAGACAAAGACCTCGACAAGGCGATCGAGCAGTACAAACAGCTCGAGGCGGGCGACGTGCTCGGCTTCAAGCAGGTCGCGCAATACAACGAGGCGCGCTGCTTCGAGCTGAAGGGCGACAAGGCCAAGGCCATCGAGCTCCTCAAGGCGCTGCGCGAGGACCTGATGAAGAGCATGGACGCACGGCTCTTCGCGGCGCTCCGCGAGCTCGCCGAGGACCGCTTGCGCAGGCTCGATCCCACGGCGCTCCCGCCGAAACGCGCCCAGCTGAGCGCGGGTGGCGGACCGATTTCGCCCGAGGTGCTCGAGAAGCTTCCGCCCGAGCTCCGCGAGCGCGTCCTCAAGAATCTCGCTGCCGGTGGCGGCGGTGGAGGTCCCGAGTGAGAGCGTCGCTGCGCGTCGCGCTCGGTGCCTGCGTCCTCGCGACGTCCGCGTGCGCGACGCTCACGACCGGCGACCGCGTGAACCCCGAGACGCCGACCTGGTTCAGCCGGCCGAGCGGGGACATGAGCTTGCTCTTCCGGCGCGCGCTCACGATCGAGGGCCGCAAGGTCGGCGAGGACTACGAGCACGGCCGCCCCGAGATCGACGCCGCGCACGACCGCATCTTCGTGGGCTCGTCGGACCACGGCCTCTACGCGCTCCGCGCGTTCGACGGCTCGAGCTTCTGGCGGTTCGAGACCGGCGGCATGGTGCAGAGCGAGCCGTTCTACGACGCCGAGCTCGACGTGGTCTATTTCGGCTCGAACGACGGCGCGATGTACGCCGTGCGCGCGAAAGACGGCGGGCTCGTCTGGCGCTTCAATACGGGCACCGAGATCTCGAAGCGGCCGGTCCTCTACGGCGACACCCTCGTGTTCGTCACGTCGGCCGACATGGTTTTCGCGGTGGACCGCAGCACCGGCAAGATGAAGTGGCAGGCGCGCCGCACGCCGGCGCTCGGCATGGAAATCGGCGGTTACTCGGGGCCCGCTCTCGAAGGGACGCACGTGTACGTCGCGTTCTCGGACGGCCACGCCGGCGCCTACGACGTCCGCGACGGCACCGAGAAATGGATGGTCGACCTGTCGGCGGAAGCCGAGCAGGCCTCGCCGAACGAGACGCAGCGCTACCTCGATGTCGACACGACGCCCGTGATCGTCGATGGGCCGAGCGGCAAGCTCGTCATCGTGGCGAGCTACGGCGGCGGCGTCTTCGCGCTCGACGAGGGCTCGGGCGCGCGCGTCTGGTCCAACAACGACGCGCGCGGCGTCCACGCGCTCACGCACTGGCACGAGCGCGCGCACGCGCCGCACTCCAAAGGTCCGGACCGCGGCGGCCCGCTGGTGGCCGCGCGCGACGTGGTCTTCGCGTCGAGCTCGAGCACCGGCCTATGGGCGCTCGAGCCGACCAACGGCCGAAAGATCTGGCGCATCGCGGTGCCGGAGGGCGGCGTCACGGCGCCCGAGCCGGTCGCGGGCGCCATCGCGGTCGGCACGACCCGTTACGGGCTCTTTTTGATTTCGCCGATCGACGGCCGCGTGATCGACGGCATCAACCTCGAGTCCGGGTTCGCGGTCACGCCGGCGGCCTACGGCAACCGGCTCTACGCGATGACGAACAGCGGGACGCTCCTCGGCCTGGGTATCGATCCGCCACTCGGCCGCCGATAAAAGGGTGCGATCGTTCGGATCCGAACGATCTGGCACGGGCGTAGGCATTTCCCGCCCTCCCGCGTATGCGAGTAGATCGCATAAGATGCATTATGTAAACTTTTGCTACGCGCCGGCGGCCGCGCTGCTTTGCGCCCTGCTGCTCCTGGCAAGCGCCGCCCTGGCGCACACCGCTGGGGTCTCGCGCGGCGACTACGTCGTCAGCGGCGATGGCGTCGAGGCCACCTTCGTCTTTCGAACCGACGAGCTCGGGACGATGACCGCGACGGACGTCGTCACGAGCACGCGTGTCGAAGCCGACGGCGCCGCGTGCGCCGGCACGCTCGACCACGCGACGCCCGACGACGATGGTCTCCGAATCGTGGGCCGGTTCGCGTGCGGCCACGCACCCATTCGGCGCCTCGTCGTCCACGCTGGGTTCCTCGAGCGGCTTCCGGCGAGTCACAGCCACGTCGCCACGGTCGTCTTCGACAAGACGCGCATCGAGCGCCTCGCGAGTCGGTCGCATCCAGATATAGAAGCGAGCCCGACTCTCGAGTCCGGCTTCTTCGGGTTCGTGCGGGCCGGCGTCGAGCACATCCTCACGGGGGTCGATCACCTGCTCTTCTTGATCGGGCTCGTGCTGCTCCGGCGCGACGACGCGGCGCGGAGCCGCGAGCGCGTCAAGGCCATCGTCTGGGTGCTCACGGCGTTCACCGTCGGACACTCAATCTCGCTCGCGGTCGCGACGCTCGGAGGCTTCGCGCCCAGCGCTCGCATCGTCGAGCCGCTCGTCGCGCTCTCGGTCGCGTACATCGGCGCGGAGAACCTCTACGCGCGCGCCCCGACGCTCGAGCGCCGCTGGCTCGTGACGCTCCCGTTCGGCTTGGTGCATGGCTTCGCGTTCGCGAGCGGGCTCTTGCTCGTTCGACTTCCTCGCGCCGAGCTCCCGCAGGCGCTCGTCGGATTCAACCTGGGGGTCGAGCTCGGGCAGCTCGCGGTCATGGCCATCGTGCTCCCGCTCCTCTTCGTGTTGGCCCGACACGCGCGCGTCTACGATCGCACCCGCGTGATCCTCAGCGCCGGAGTGCTCGCGTGTGGCCTCGTGTGGTTCGTGCAGCGTCTGCTGTAGAACTCGGCGCGACTTCGCACGTATGCTCTCGGCACGATGAGCTTCGTCGCGCTCGTGGGGCCCGAAATCGAGGAGAACCTCAGCCTTCGGTACATCGCATCATCGCTCGCGGCCGCGGGCGTTCGGAGCGAGCTCGTACCGTTCAACTTCGAGGGAGACTTCGCGAGCGCGCTCGCCTCCATCCTGAACGCGCCCGAGCCGCCGATCGCCGTCGGCATCTCGCTCGCGTTCCAGTGGCGCGCGCGCGATTTCCTCGCGCTCGCCGTCGCGCTCCGCGAAGGCGGCTACCGCGGACACATCACGATGGGCGGCCACTTCGGCACGTTCGCCGCGAAGGAAATCCTGGCCGATTTCCCCGAAATCGACTCCGTCGTGCGTCAAGAAGCCGAAGAGACGCTCGTCGCGCTCGTTCGCGCGCTCGAGGAGAAGGCGCCGCTCACCGCGATCTCGGGGCTCGCGCTCCGCGCCGGCGAAGAGATCATCATGACCGAGCACCCGACCCTGCCCGATCTCGCCAAGCTCCCTCGGCCGGATCGCCGCGGCGAGCCCGCGTCGTGCTTCGGTCACGGCATCGCGCCGCTCGTCTCGAGCCGCGGCTGCTACGCCAACTGCTCTTTCTGCTGCATCGCCGCGTGGCACGAGCAGAGCCTCCCGGGAAAGCGCTATCGCGTGCGCGAGGTCGACGACGTCGCCGACGAGATGATCGAGATGCAGAGGACGCGCGGCATCGACGTGTTCGTCTTCCACGACGACAACTTCTTCGTCCCGGGCCACCGCCAGAACCGCGAGCGCTTCGCGGCGCTCGCCGACGCGCTCGAGCGAAAGCACATCGGCCCGTTCGCGACCGTCGTGAAGGCGCGCCCGACGGACTGCGATCCCGAGGTCTTTTCGATCCTGAAGCAGCGCCTCCACTGCATCCGCGTCTACATCGGCATCGAGACCGACGCCGATCAAGGCCTTCGAACGCTGCGACGGTGGTCGCACTCGAAGCAGAACCACAAGGCGATCGACCTCGTGCGAAGCCTCGATCTCTACACTTGCTACAACATGCTCATCTTCGATCCGGACACGACGATCGAGTCGCTCCGGACCAACGTCGAGTTTCTCCGTTACGCGCCGGAGTTTCCGTCGAACTTCGGCCGCGTCGAGCTCTACGCCGGCACGCCGCTGCTTGCGCGCATGCAGGCTGAAAACCGCGTCCGCGGCGATTACCTCCAGTGGGACTACGACCTCGGGAGCCCGCAAATCGAGCGGATCTTCGCGCTCGCGATGGAGTGCTTCATGCCGCGCAACTTCGGCAACGAGGCGCTCGCCAACCGCATCATGGGCACGCGCTTCGACATCGAGGTGTGCCGCCACTTCCACCCGGACATCTTCCGACCCGAGTGGCTCGAGGAAGGCAAAGAGCTCTCGCGCATCCTCACGCTCGACGGCGCGGACGCGCTCGCGGA
Organism: uncultured delta proteobacterium; assembly: GCA_963839305.1. Lineage (GTDB taxonomy): Bacteria > Myxococcota_A > Polyangia > Polyangiales > Polyangiaceae > DASXHD01. The sequence continues at coordinate 1,104,489 of CAWIUL010000010.1, read as the reverse complement.
GATCATCGACGCGGTCGAGCGAGGGGCGTCGCACGAAGAAGAGCGCGCTTTGGTCGCGAAGCTCTCGTCGACCCTCCGCGCGACCGAGCGCGTCGTGCGCGATCGCTGTCGCGATCTCGCGACGCGCCTCATGCACCGCGTCGGCCGCGGAAAGCCCCTCACCGATCTCGGACGAGATCAACACATGACGTGGCGACCCCGCTCCAGACCGCGCGCAGAAACGCGATCGCCGTCCCTCACTGATCGGATCGAACGATGAACGAGACCCCGAAGAATCGACGATTGCAGGTCATGCCCGAGGTGCTCCCCGCGCCGACGATCACGAAGGCGGGCGCCTCCTCGAGCGTGCGAAACCAGACGCTCTCGCACATGCAGCGGCTCCTCGCGACCGCCGCCGCGATCCCGCTCGCGAGCTGCACGCGCACCGACACCCAGGGCACGCAGACCGTCACCATTCCGTCCGCGTCGACCGCCGCCGCGACCGCGCAAGACACGTCGGCTCCCACCCAGGGCTCGCTCCTTCCGCCGCCGACGAACACCGCGCCGACGGCGAAGCCCACGGCCACCGCGCCGGACATGGGCTATGCGGTCGTCGATCCGATGCCCGCCCCCGCGCGCTGCATGGGGCTCGCGGCGGCCTCGAAGGCCTCGGCGGCGTTCAAGAAGCAACGCGGCGCGCTCGTGCTCGAGTTTGCGTTCACGCTCCCGACGTCGGGTCCGACGTGGAAAGGCACGACGTTTCAGTCCGGCCAGCAGCCGTCGTCCTGGGCGGGCACGATGGTGTCGTCGCGCGTGGTGGGCTCGACGATGACCGTCACGGTGAACGTCACGCAAGGCTCGACCTCCGCGGGCGTGAGCATCCCGGTCGACTGCGCTGCAGGCCCCGGGTCGATCGGCATCAACGCCTCGTTCCCGAGCGCCGCCGAGAACGCCAAGGTCACGCTCACCATGCACGATTACTGATGAAGAACACGTCCGCTCGAAGCCGCACGGTCGCGCACATGCAGCAGCTCCTCGCGACGGCGACGGCGGTGGCGTGCACGCGGCCCGACACGCAGACCGTGACGATCACGCCGCTGCCGACGGTGCCCGCGAGCGCCGATCCGAACGCGGCGCCGCCACCGCCGACCGCGAGCGCCACGTTCACCGCGCCGCCACCTTCGCCCACGCCGCCCGATCCTTCCGGTTATCTCGTCGTCGACATGCTCCCCGCGCCCGCGCGCTGCCTCGGCGTGGCCGCGAGCTCGAAGGCCTCGGGCAGATTTCGTCGCGACGGGACTGGCGTCGTACTCGATCTCATCGTCACGCTCCCTCAGAGCGGCGCCGCGCAGAGCAACTTCACGGGCGTCGCGGGCGCGTGGCCCGGTCAGGTCGTCTCTTCGAGCTTCAACGCGAGCAAGTCCGTCGCGAACGTCCGCTTGCGTCCAGGCCCCGGAGCCTCGAGCAGCGCCAACGCGGGCGTTCAGCTCTCGATCACGTGCGCGGGCGGCGCCGGCACGCTGAACGTCGTCGCGACGTTCTCCTCCCCGCCCGCCGAATCCACGGTCCCGACGTTCACGCTCCACGACTACTGATGACGACACGCGCGCGACAAAGGACGCTCTCCCACCTGCAGAGGCTCGTCGCGAGCGCCGCGATGGTCGGAAGCGCCGCATGCAGCCACGGGTGCGGCAGCGGCTATGCCGTCGTCGATCCGATGCCCTCTCCGGCGCGGCGCTACGCGCAGCTCGTCACCGCGACGGTCGCGTGGGCCGACGGCGGCGCGCGCATCGTGCTCGACGTGAAGGATCCGAGCGTGCCGAGCGCGAAGCTCTCGGCGAAAGGAAGCCAGGCCGACGCGGGCCTCACGATTGGCAGCGCAACCGGCGGCCGCATCGTCCACGAGGAGCTCACGCCAGACGGTGCCCGCTTCGAGCTCGAGCCGAGTCCAGGCCGCGGCGCGATGCACGTCGACTTGAACGTCGACGGCGCCGATGGCCTCGGCACCGTACAAGCGCGCATCGACTGGGGCGCGACCGCCGAGGGCGGCCGCACCATCACGGTCACGATGGTTGACTACTGACGGGGAGCGCCGCCTTCACGACCTTCGAGGGCTCGTCGCTCGTCGTGCACCACAGCTGGTGCGCGGCGCGCGTGGCGCCGACGTAGAGCGCGTGGCGCGCGGGAGCGCTGTCGGGGTACGAGGCGGCGTTCGCGTCGAGCAGCACGACCTCGTCGAACTCGAGGCCCTTGGTCTGACGCACGTCGGTCACGTCGAAGCCGGGCTCCCACGTGAAGTCTTGCTTCGAGACGCGGCGCACGTTCGGCACCTCGGCGCGCACGAGCCCCTCGTAGTAGACGTCGGCCTGCGGGCCGAAGCGCGCGAGGAGCGCGACGTTCGCCTCCGGCGCCTCGTGCGCGAGCGTGCGCAGCGCGTCCGCGAGGAACGCGACGGCCTCGCCCGGCGACGCGAACTCGAAGAGCTCGACTGGCGGCCCGTGGCGCGTCGCGATCGGCTCGGCCTCGTGCGCGTACGACCCGAGGACGCCGCGCGCAAACGTCGTGATCTCCGCGGTCGAGCGGTAGCTCACCTTGAGCGGCTCTAGCTTCACGTGCGGAACGCCGAGCTCGTCGAGGAGCTCGTTCCAATCGAGCTCGCCGCGGTCTTCGCCCTCGTCGGACATGCGCTGCGCCGCGTCGCCCGCGAGCGTGATGCACTTTTCGGCCGCGCGCTTCGGATCGTGCGGCTCGGCGAGATCGATGAGCACCGCGAGCTCGATCGGCGACGCGTCTTGCACCTCGTCGACGAAGACGTGCGAGAAGCGCAGCGCGCCGCCGTCGCTCGAGACGATCGGACCGTGGAGCAGCTGCCAGAGGCGAAGCAGCATCGCGTGGTCTTCGGCGTCGAGCGTCGGGTGCTCGCCGTCGCGCTCGCCCTCGTGGCGCACGCGCGCTTGCCGAACGCACCACGAGTTGACCTGATCGAGCTGACCGGGACCGAAGCCCTTCACGCCCTCGAACGTCTGCGCGAGCCGCTCGCGCGAGGTGCACAGCTCGTCCCACGAGGCGATCACGGCGCGCGGGCCGACGCGGTTGTCCGCGACGACTTTGTCGAGCGCGGTGCGCGTCACGTCGGGGAGCGAGGTCGCCTCGCCTACCCCTTCGAGCTTGCGCTTGCCCGTGAGCCACTGGCCAAACGCCGCGAGCCGGAGATCCGGAATGCCGATCTCGCTCGTCGCCCGCCACGCCTTCGCGGCGCCTTCGGCGTTGGGCCACTTCGAGATCGCGCCTTGCACGCGCGAGTCGAACGCGCGCGCCGCGCGGCCCTGCATCGCGCGCATCGCGCGGTGCATCGCGGGGTGGCTCTTCGCCCGCGAGACGACCGGCGGCGTCGAGTCCGACACGGCGTACGGAAGCCGCGGGAACACGTCCGGCACGACGCGCCGCGCGAACCGCGCGAACGTCCCGATGGCGACGCCCTCGACCCCGAGCGACGGGAGCACGCGCCCGACGTAGTGGCGCAGCGCCTCGTTCGGCACGATGACGAGCATGCGCTCCGGCCTGAAGCGCCGCGGCTCGGCCGACGCGAGGTACGCCGCGCGATGAAGTCCGACGGTGGTCTTTCCCGATCCGGCGCTGCCCTGAATCGCGACGAGCCCGGTGCCCTTCGTGATCAAATTGAACTGCGCCGAGTCGAGCATCGCGGCGATCGCGGGCAAGTGCTTGTCCGAGCGGATCTGCTGATCGGCGCCGACGCCGAGGCGCGGAGCCTCGGTCTCGCTACGCCGCACGCTGAGCTTTCCGAGGTGCGCGGCGACGCGCGACCAGCGCCCGTTCTTGAGGATGAAGACGCCCTGCGGGCTCGCGACCCGAACGAGCTGCCCGTCGTGGACGGCGACGCTGCGCCGCGCCAGCACGGTCCCCTCCACCATGCGATCGCCGAGCTCTTCCTCGTAGTCGTCGCTCTCTTGGTAGCGGTAATAAATCTTGCTCACCGGCGCGTGGCGCCAGTCGACGATGCGGATCCCCGCGCCCCCGTCCACGTAGCTCCGCGCCCCGATGAGCACGTCGCGACGCTTGCCGTTCTCCGAGAGCCGCAGGTGCGCGAAGTACGGCGCCTTCGCGTCGACGAACCCTTGCGCGCCACGCCCGCGCTGCGCCCGAAGCGCGCCGAGGTGGTGCATCTGCTCGAAGAGCGCCGGAAGGTCCTCCGGCTTGGCCACGGCGACCTCGTCCCGCAGCTCGAGCAGTCGCCCCTCGTCATCACGCCGATGCGCCTCGGCCGAGCTAGCCTGCGCCGTGCGGTCCTCGAGCGCCTTTCGCACGACCGACAAGAGCCGCAGCTCTTCGGCGACGATACGCGCCCCCTCTTCATCGTTCTCGAGGCCCAAAACGGCCTCTTTTTGCGCCTCAATCGTGGTCACGGGAATTGGCTTATGTGCGTCGCCTCGGGGAAAGACGCAAGCACGTTTTTCATGGGCGACCCCGGACTGAAGTCCGGGGCCGCAGAGGAGAGAGACGATGCGTTTGGGAGATCTGCCGTCGCTTTGGCGCAAGGTGCAGCAAGCCCAGCCCTTCGGGCCGGGCTCACGTGGCGCACACGACTCGACGTCCAGCCCGGCCCGTCAGGGCTGGGCTTACTGCCGCGTTCTCCAGAGCGCAGGCAATTCTTCGAGGCGCCGCGTTGATCTCTTCGTGGCCCCGGACTTCAGTCCGGGGTCACCCTGACCTGCGGCGCTCAGAGAATTCAGAGAATGAAGTGGTCCCCGAGGTTCAGGACCGTGAGGTTCACTCCCTTGAGCTTCGCGCACTCGCGCTCCACGTCTCGCTGGAACACCGGCTTGATGTGATAGAGCAGCGTCGGGAGCTCCTTGGGGCGCTTGAGCTTCTTCAGGTCCTTCGCGAGCGTCTCGGGCGTGTGGTGGCCGCTCACCTTCGCGAGCTTGTGCTCGTGGTTCGGGAAGCTCACTTCCATGAGCAGCGCGCGGAGCTTGGGGGTCTCGTTGAGCACCGTCCACAAGCGGTCCGTCGGGCCCGTGTCGCCGCTGTACGCGATCGCGCCGTTCTTGCCCTCGATCACGAAGCCGCCGCACTCGATCGTGTGGCTCACGAGGATCGAGCGCACCGTGTAGCCGGCGATCTTCGTCGGCACCTCGGGCTTGAGCACGAGGTACTGGATCGCGGGGTGCGCGGCGCTCGGGATCTTCGTGAAGTCCGGCCAGAGCAGGCCGTTGAAGAAGTGCTTCTTCAGGATCTCGATCGTCTGCTTGGTGCCCGCGACGACGAGCGGCGGGCAGCGCGTCTGCGTCCGGTTGTCGGCGATCGTCGCGAGGTCGCGGATGTGATCGAGGTGCGCGTGGCTCACGAGGCACGCCTCGAGCGCGCATTGCGCCTTGAGCTCCATGCCGCTCGTGAGCGAGCCCGCGTCGATCGCCACGCGATCGTCGAGGATGAACGCGCTCGTGCGGTGCTTCGGAGTCTCGCCGCCGTGGCAGCCGATGACCTTGAGGTCCATCAGCTCGCCTCTTCCTCTCGCTGCTCGAACTTCTGCGGCATCTCGACGAGCTCGAGAAACTCGTGGAGCTTGCCGAGGTCCGCCACGATGAGCGAGCCGTCACCCGGATCGGTGACGATGTGGAGGCGGTGCAAGCGCCAGAGCACGTCGATGACCTGCGCGGTCTCGACGCCGACCTCGCGCGCGAGCTGATCGGCGCCGACGTGGATGCGGATGCCGTCGTCGGCTCGCGCGCCGAACGACTCGGCGGCGCGTTGGATGGCGAGCAGGACGCGCGCCTGCGGGTCTGGGTTGAGCAAGATTTGAACGAGCCCGTCTGCCGCGTCGAGGCGCGACGCGAGCTTCTTGATCAAGCGCAACGCGATCTCGCTGTTGTTCTTGATCATCGTCTCGAGCGTGCGCGCGTCGAGGACGAGGCACTTGATGTCCTCGACGACGCGCGCGGTCGCCGTGCGCGGCTTGCCGTTCAAGATGGCCATCTCGCCGAGGAACTCACCGCGACCGAGCGTCGCGATGGGAACCTCGACACCCGCGGTCTTCTTCGTGATTTCCACGGCGCCAGACTGAATGACGTACATCTCCTCGCCAAGCTCGCCCTCGTGGAAGAGCACGTCGCCCACGCGGTACTCGCGGCCGAAGCGAGAGAACAATGGATCGGACATCGCCAAGGTGCAGAGAGTATCGCGCCGGCGAAAATCCGGTCAAAAAACGACTCAGTCCATGTCGAAGTCGCCCATGCCGCCCATCCCACCCATGCCGCCCATGCCACCCATTCCACCCATGCCGCCCATGCCGCCCATGCCGCCTTCGTCGCCGCCGGCTGCGGGCGTCGCCTTCTTCGGCTTGTCGGTGATCACGGCCTCGGTGGTGAGCATCATGCTCGCGACGCTCGCGGCAAACTCGAGCGCCGAACGGACGACCTTGGCCGGGTCGATGACGCCGGCCGCGATGAGGTCCTCGAACTTCTCCGTCTGCGCGTTGAAGCCGAAGGCGCCCTTGCCCTCCTTCACCTTCTCGACGACGACCGACCCTTCCGCGCCCGCGTTCTTCGCGATTTGACGGAGGGGCTCCTCGATCGCGCGACGGACGAGCTTGACGCCCGCTTCCTCGTTCGGCTCGACCTTGAGCGAGTCGAGCACGGCCGCGGCGCGGATCAGCGTGACGCCGCCGCCGGGGACGATGCCCTCTTCGACCGCCGCGCGCGTCGCGTGGAGCGCGTCTTCCACGCGCGCCTTCTTCTCTTTCATCTCGGTCTCGGTGTGCGCGCCGACCTTCACGACCGCGACGCCGCCCGCGAGCTTCGCGAGGCGCTCCTGGAGCTTCTCTTTGTCGTAGTCGCTCGTCGACGTCTCGACCTGCTTGCGGATGGTCTCGACGCGAGCCTTGATCTTCTTCGCGTCGCCTGCGCCGTCGACGATCGTCGTGTTGTCCTTGTCGATCGAGACGCGCTTGGCGCGGCCGAGGTTTCCAATGCCGAGGCTCTCGAGCTTGATGCCGAGGTCCTCGCTCGCGATGTCGCCGCCCGTGAGGATGCCGATGTCCGCGAGCATTTCCTTGCGGCGATCGCCGAAGCCCGGCGCCTTCACGGCGCAGACCTTCAAAAGGCCGCGGAGCTTGTTGACGACGAGCGTCGCGAGCGCCTCGCCCTCGATGTCCTCCGCGATGATGAGGAGCGGACGCCCGTCACGCGCGACGACCTCGAGGATCGGCAGGATGTCCTGCATCGAAGAGACCTTCTTTTCGCTGATGAGGATGTACGGCTCCTCGAGCTCGACGGTCATCTTCTCGGGGCTCGTGACGAAGTACGGCGAGAGGTAGCCGCGGTCGAACTGCATGCCCTCGACGACCTCGAGCGCCGAGTCCATCCCGCGCGCCTCTTCGACGGTGATGACGCCCTCCTTGCCGACCTTCTCCATCGCGTCGGCGAGCATCTCGCCGATCGTCGTGTCGCCGTTGGCGCTGATCGTCCCGACCTGCGCGATGTTCTTCTTGTCCTTCGTCGGGACCGAGAGCTTCTTCACCTCGGCGACGATCGCGGTGACGGCCTTGTCGATTCCGCGCTTGATGTCCATCGGGTTGTGACCCGCTTCGACGAGCAAGAGGCCCTGCGTGTAGATCGACTGGGCGAGCACGGTCGCGGTCGTCGTGCCGTCGCCGGCGCGATCGCTCGTCTTGCTCGCGACCTCGCGGACCATCTGCGCGCCCACGTTCTCGATCTTGCCCGCGAGCTCGATCTCCTTCGCTACGGTGACGCCGTCTTTCGTCACGACCGGCGAGCCGAAGCTTTTCTCGATGACGACGTTGCGGCCCTTCGGACCGAGCGTGACCTTCACCGCGTTGGCGAGGGCGTTGACTCCGTTGAGAATGGCGTGACGTGCGTTGCGGTCGTAGGAAATCTGCTTAGCGCTCATAGTATCGGAATCCTTGATGTTTTTGGCTGCGACTGGCACTCGCGAAGTTGGAGTGCCAAAAGCCGACGCTGCGCACCATAAGTCAACTTACGGCTCCGTCAAGTCAGCGATCGCACGTGGCATTCGTCCGCACAGGAAGGTCTTGAACACGGCCGCGCGGACGACTAATAGTCCGCCACCCCTTTGGGGGATCGTCTAATGGCAGGACGCCAGATTCTGGCTCTGGCTATCTAGGTTCGAATCCTAGTCCCCCAGCTCTTCGCTTGTTCTTTCGTCACGTTTTCGTCTCAGGCCCCATCGTCTAGCGGTTAGGACATCGGCCTCTCACGCCGGTAACATGGGTTCGATTCCCATTGGGGTCGCCCCCGCCTCTGCGAGTGAGAACGCAGAGCAAACGAAGAGCCTGTGAGTCTTTCCGGACTCCAGGCTCTTCGGTTTCGAGGAGGGTCGCGATGGAACCCGCGGACGACTGGGTCGTTCGCGCGCGATGGACGCACGCGCTGGTTGAGCGTCCTCGAGGAGATGTCGGCTTCGGGGATCGCCGTCGATGGACGCGTCGTATGCGTCGCGAGCTCCGATGCGAGCGTCACGCTCGACGCGAGCGATGGGACTACGGTCGAGCGCTCGGAGCAATCGTGCGACGCGCGGCTCGTCCCGTGTCCGGGCGGGAAGGTCCTCGTCGTGGACATGGACGCGGTCACGCACATCGAGTCGGTGCTCGCGTCGCCGTGGAAATACCTGCCGCTCTTTCCGATGTACGACCCCAAAGACCTCGCGCTTCGCGTGAAGCGCCAACGAGATTCAATCGTGCGGCGACGACGCGTACATCCTCACGGGTCGCGAGCTCTGGCCAAGCTGCCGAGCAAGACGTGGACGCGTTCGCGCGCCGGGCGCTCGTTTCGCTGCGGTGATCCTTGCGCAGCCATCCCGTTGGATTGCTCATGGCCACGCCTCGAACGTCGCGGCACCATGGGCTCATGCTTAGACACTTTGCTTTCCTAACGGTCGCTCTCTCGGCGTGTAACCCGTCCAACACGCAGGACGCGTGCGGCGACATCTCGCACGCGTATTGCTCGCGCATCTTCGATCTCTCGAACCAAGGTTGCGCGAGCGCCACGCAGTTCCTCGCGGATCGCAACTACACGAGCCTCAACGACTGCACGTCGGACTTCCGCTGGTACGACGGTCAGGTGTGCGGGAGCATCGGCACGAACGCGTGCTCGCCCGACGACTTCAGCGGGAGCCGCGCGAGCGGCTGCGCGAGCTTCATGGGCGACCTCCAGTGCGGCTACGACTGGACGCAGGGCGCGCTCGTCGCGGACTCGGAGTGCAGCAACATCTGCTGCGTCCACCAGGGCAACCTCGGGAGCGGCATGCAGTGCTGCTCCGGAAAGAGCCACGTCGAGTTCACGGGCGGGTGCGGGTCGAGCACGCAACAAAGCGTCTGCGACTGATCGACCGCGCACGCGGCGACTTACCACGGCTGGCGCATCCTCATGTTCCACGACTTCATGCACGACGGCGCCAACAAGATCCGTTGCGCGAGCCCGTGACGGGAACTTTCCGCGTGGCGCGCTGTCCGCGCGCGAATGTGGAAGGTCCTCGGGTTCTTCGCTCTGGCGTTCGCAATCACGTGGGGCCTGCAGCTGCCGGCGCTGTTTTCGAGCCATCCCGAAAAGCTCATGGCGCTCGTCGGGCTCGGCGCGTTCGGGCCCATGTTCGCGGCGATGATCCTCGCGACGTTCGACGGCGGGCTCGGCGCCCTCTTTCGGCCGATGAAGACGTGGCGCGTCGGCGCGCTCTGGTACGCGATCGCGCTCTTCGTGCCGGGTGGGCTCTTCGTCGTCGCCGCGCTCGTCTACGGGCACGGCGAGCCGCTCCTCTATGGGCCGAGCAACGCGGCGTTCGTGCTCGCGGCGATCGTCTTTCCGATCGGTGAAGAGATCGGGTGGCGCGGCTACGCGCTCCCGCGGCTCCACGCGCGAATCGGGCCGCTCGCGGCGAGCGTCGTCATCGGCATCTTCTGGACGCTCTGGCACATCCCGATGATGGCGATGCAGGGCGTCTCCCCCGCGCTCTACGGCGCGTTCTTTCCGTTCATGATCGGCGGGAGCATCTTCTTCACGTGGATCTGGGTGCACACGCGCGGGAGCCTCTTGCTCATGGTGCTCGTGCACGTCGGCGCGCACTTGAACAACGCGGGGCACGCGCTGCCGGCGCGCTCGACGCCGATCGTGCTCCACGCGATCGCGTACGTGTGTTTGGCGGCCGCGCTCGTCGCCTTCGATCGTAGACTCAGGGCGAAGACGTGGACCTCGACGCCTGGACGAGACGAATCGCTGCGATCGACGCGCGCTTGAGGCCGATCGCGGATCGCCCCGTGCGCGATCTCGCCGCGCTGCCGCCCGCGCCGCTCGAGGAAGCGAACGTGCGCGAAGAGACCGAGGCCCTCCTCGCGGTGATCATCGCCGAGTACCGCGTGTGCAGCGCCGCCGAGCGCGAGGCGATTCGAGCGCTCTGGCGTGCGCACCGGTGCTTCGCTTGGGCAGCGTCGTTTCCGTTCGAGCCGATGACCGCGGAGCGCTTCCGCGACCACCTGACGCTGTTCTCGATCGCGGACCAAGGGCTCGACACGCGCGACGCGATCCTCGCGATCGCGGGGCTCTGCGAGAGCGCAGAGCGCGCCGGCGTCGCCACCAGCTCTATGCTGCACGAAATCGCGGCGCTCTCGAGCGACGTCGACAAGTACGGCATGGGCTCGACGCGCTCGCTCGTGCTGCGGCACGTCTAATGATTCGCGCAGAGTCCTGAGCTAGTGTGCGGAGCGCATCGATGAGAGCGCTCACCTTTCGTATCGAGCTCGCGCGGCTGGCGTTCGCGAAGGTGTTCGGCGCGTTTTCGCCGCGCGCGTACGTCTCGGGGCTCGGGCCGATGTCGTTCGAGAACGTCGCCGAGCCGAAGCCGTTCGGCGACGACTGGGTGATGGTGCAGCCTTCGCTCGCGGGGATCTGCGGGAGCGATTTGATGCAGGTGTTCCTCGCGGCCGCGGCCGACAACCCGCTCTCCGCGGTCGTGTCCGCGCCGCACGTGATGGGCCACGAGGTCGTCGGCACGGTGGTCGACGTCGGGCGCGACGTGAAGGGCTTCGCGAAGGACGACCGCGTCGCGGTGACGCCGTGGCTCTCGTGCGCGCCGAGGGGCCTGCCGCCCTGCCCTTCGTGCGCGCAGGGTCACTACCCGCTCTGCAACAATTTTTTCGACGGCAAGTTCGCGCGCGGCATGCACCTCGGCAACTGCAGCGACGTCGGCGGCGGCTTCGCCGAGACGATGTGCCTGCACGAGTCGATGCTCTTTCCGATCCCCGAGGGCGTGAGCTTCGACGACGCGGTCCTCGCCGATCCCTTCGCCGTTTCGCTCCACGCGGTCCTTCGCGCGCCGCCAGAGCCGGGCGAGACCGTGCTCGTCTACGGATGCGGCTCGCTCGGGCTCAACACGATCCATCTCTTGTCGGTGCTCTTCCCGGGCGTGCGCGTCCTCGCGGTGGACACGAAGCCGCGCATGGCCGAGGTCGTGGAGAAGCTCGGCGCGACGAAGCTCTTCACCTCGCGCGGAAAGGAGCTCGTCGCGGAGCTCGGCGACTACCTGAAGGTGCCCGTGCGAAAGCCGTACTTCGGAACGCCGTGGCTCCAGACGGGCGTCGACAAGATCTACGACGCCGTCGGCTCGCCCAAGACGCTCGAGGTCGGCGTACGCATCGCGCGGCCGCGCGCGTCGATCGTGATGGTCGGCGTCTCTCAGCCTCGCCGCTTCGAGTGGACGCCCCTCTATTTCAAGGAGATCGCCCTCCTCGGCTCCAACGCGTACGGCATGGAGGTCGTGGACGGCAAGCGCGCGCACGCGATCGAGCACTTCCTCGATCTGCTCGCGAAGAAGAAGCTCGCCGTCGACGGCTTCGTCACGCACCGCTTCCCGCTCGAGAAATTCGGCGACGCGTTCATGGCCGTCTACGACAAGGACCGCTCGAACGCCGTGAAGGTCGTGTTCGATCCGAGACAGAAGGCATGAGGGGCGTCCATTTCGAGATGTCGTTTCCGCGACTCGCCGCCGCGCGCGTCGCGGGGTTCTTCTCCACGAGCGGGTTCGTGGCGCCGTTCGGGCCCGTGCGACTTCGCGACCTGCCGGATCCGAAGCCGCACGCGGACGCCAAAAATCGAGAAGAATGGGTCGTCGTCGAGCCCACCGTGACGGGCGTGTGCGGCAGCGACGTGAAGCAGATCTTCCTCGACGCGGACCTCGACAACCCGCTGCGCGCGCTCATCTCGTTTCCGCACGTGCTCGGGCACGAGGTCGCCGCGCGCGTGATCGAAGCGGGACCTGCCGTTCGTCGCGTGAAGGTGGGCGATCGCGTCGCGGTCTCGCCCTGGCTCCCGTGCGAGGTGCGCGGCTTCGCCAAGTGCGAGTACTGCGCGCGCGGCGATCTCTCGCTCTGCCAGAACTTCACGTCGGGTCCATTCGCCGATGGCATCCACGCGGGCAACTGCCGCGACGTCCCGGGCGGCTACAGCGATCGCATGATCGCGCACGAGTCGATGTGCTTTCCGATCCCGGACGCCGTGGCCGACGACGTCGCAGCGCTCTCCGACCCGTTCTCCGTCGCCCTGCACGCGATCCGCAAGTCGCCGCCGCACCCCGGCGAGACCGTGATCGTCTACGGCTGCGGCCCGCTCGGCCTGCTGACGATCCACGCGCTCGCGCGGCTCTGGCCCGACGTGCGCGTCATCGCGGTCGACTTGCACGGCTACCTCGAGCCGTACGCCAAGGAGATGGGCGCGCGCGAGTTCGTCGCGGCGGGCGGAGAAGAGCTCGTCGAAAAAATCGCGGAGCTCACGGGCTCGAAGGTCCGCCGCGTGCGCTTCGCGCTCCCGTGGGTGCTCGGCGGCGTCGATCGCATCTACGACACCGTCGGAATCGCCGAGACGCTGGAGACCGCCGTTCGCCTCGTGAAGCCCCTCGGCACGGTGCTCCTCGTGGGCGTCGGCACGCCGCGCCGCTACGAGTGGACGCCGATCTTCTTCCGCGAGGTCACGGTCATCGGGTCGAACGCGTACGGCGTCGAGGACTTTCCCGAGGGCCGGATGCACGGCTTCGAGCACTACCTTTCCCTCTGCGCGCGACGTCAGATCGACCCGACGCCGATGATCACGCACCGGTTCCCGCTCGAGCGCTACCGCGAGGCCTTCGTCGCGGCGCGCGACAAACGGCGGCACGGCTCGGTGAAGGTCGTCTTCGATTTTCGGAAAGACTGACCCGCCGGTATACTCGGCGGAATGGCTGCCGAACCGGAGCTCGAGCAGCGCGCGCGAGAGCGAGTCGGCACGACGCTCCGGGACAAATACCGCATCGACGCGGTCCTCGGCGTGGGCGGCATGGCGGTCGTGTACCGCGCGACGCACCGAAACCAAGCCCAGTTCGCGATCAAGATCCTCCACCCCGAGCTCAGCGTGCGCGAGAGCCTTCGCAAGCGCTTCTTGCGCGAGGGCTACGCGGCGAACTCGGTGAAGCACCCGGGCGTCGTCGCGGTCGTCGACGAGGACGTCGCCGAAGACGGCGCGGCGTTCCTCGTCATGGAGCTCCTCAGCGGGTCGACGCTCGAGTCGCTGATGGAGCATTCGGACGGTCGCCTCCCCGTGCCGGTGGCGTGCGCGATCCTCGATCAGCTGCTCGACGTGCTCGCGGCCGCGCACGCGGCAGGCATCGTGCATCGCGATCTCAAGCCGAGCAATTTGTGGGTCACGAACGACGGCACGCTCAAGGTGCTCGATTTCGGCATCGCGCGCGTGCGCGACGGGCTCGCGAGCGAGAAGGACAAGACCGCGACGGGCGTGCTCCTCGGCACGCCTTCCTTCATGGCGCCCGAACAGGCGCGCGGCAAATCGCGCGACATCGACGCGCGGACGGATCTCTGGGCCGCGGGCGCGACGTTCTTCGCGCTCGTCTCGGGGCAGACGGTTCACGTGGGCGAGACGTCCGCGGAGCTCTTGATCCACGCCGCGACGAGCTTCCCGCGCTCGGTGCGTACGGTCGCGAGCGTGCCCGCGGGGATCGCGCGCGTCATCGACCGCGCGCTCTCGTTCGATCGCGCCGCGCGGTACGCGAGTGCCGAAGAGATGCGCGACGAGCTCCGCGCGGCGACCGTGGAGGCCTTCGGCGCAGCGCCGTCGCGCTCGCTCCTCGTCGCGACCGCGGAGACTCCGGCGATCGCGTCGGCGCGAACGCTCGCCTCCGGGCGAACACCGAGCCCTTCGATCGAGAAGACCGCGCCGGCCGTGTCGACGAGCGAGACCGCGCCGACGGCACGCGCGCCTCGCTCGCGCGTGCTCCTGCAGCTCGTCGCGCTCGTCGCGCTCGTCGGGACGATCGCGGCCGCCATCACGCTCTCTCGGCAGCGCACGCCCGCGGTCGAGCCCACGGCAGTCGTCGATTCCACGCTCGCGACCGCGTCTACGAGCGCTTCGCCGATGACGACGGTCACGCCGTCGGTCACGCCGGTCGCTCCTCTGGAGACGCACCCGAACGCGCCCCCCACGGTCGTGAAGACGGCGGCCCCGCGCAAGCCCAACTGCACGCCGCCGTACTATTACGAAAACGGCATCCAGAAATTCAAGAAGGAGTGCTTCTGATGCGGGCCGCCGCGTTTCTCTTCGTCGCCTCGTTCGCCGGCGCGGCCTTCGCGACGCCGACGAAGAACGAGTGCGTCGACGCGAACGCCGCCGGCCAAGCGCACCGCCTCGCGGGCAAGCTGCTCGCCGCGCGCGACGACTTCACGAGCTGCGTCAGCGCGAGCTGTCCCGAGATCGTGCGAGACAACTGCCGCGACCGCCTCGCGGAGGTGAAGCGCGCGCTTCCCAGCGTCGTCTTCTCGGTGCCGCCTGTGAGCGGAGCCTTCCTCTCGCTCGACGGTAGCTCGGTGCCGCTCGACGGCGTCGCGGTCGACGCCGATCCCGGCGAGCACGAGATCACGCTCGACGCCCCCGGAAACGAGACGATCCGACGGCGCATCACGCTGCGCGAGGGTGAGAAGCTCCACCGCGAGGTCTTCTCCGGGCTCGTCGTGCCGCGCGGCGGCGGCGCGCAGTCGCCCGTCCACGGTCCTTCCACGATCTCCCCGCTCCGCCTCGCGGGCGTCGTCACCGGCGCGATTGGCCTCGTCGGCGTCGGCCTGGGCGCCGCGTTCGGGATCGCAGGATACGGCGCGTGGGGTTCGGTCCAATCCGAGTGCTTGCAAGCGAGCACGTGCGATCTCGTCCGCGCGCAGGCCGATCGAAGCCGCGCGCTCGACTTCGCGACGGCGTCCGACATCGCGTTCGTCGCCGGGGGTGTCCTTCTCGCGGCCGGCGTGACGATGTTCCTTCTCGGCCACGCCACGGTGGCGGCGTCGCACGACAGCGTCGCGTTCGTCGTGCGGGGGACGTTTTGATCGCGCGCCTCGGGTTGGTGATGGGCGCTGCGGCCGCGCTCGCGGGCTGCGCGGAGCTCATCGGCATCCACGAAATCGGCGGTGATGCGGGCGCGGGTGACGCAGGTGACGCAAGCTCGGACGTTTCGCCCGACGCTCCGGCGAGCTGCGTGCGAACGCCCGTCCTCTCGACCCCCGTCTCACCCGACTCGGTCGCGTTCTCGAGCGGATTCGTCTTTCTCGTCGGGGGCGGCCAGGTGAGCCGGTGCGACGCGACGGCGGCGTGCATCGATCCGACTCCCACCGTGCAGAACGCGGATCTCGCGGGCGCGACCGTCGGCGCGTCGCTCGCTTACACGCTGCAGAACACGGGCAGCGGCGGGTCGGTGCACACGGCGGCGCTCGACGGCACGAACGACACGGTCCTGCTGTCGGTTCCGACGGCGTCGCCCGAGGCGGTCGCGATGGGTGGCGGCCGCACGTACTGGGTCGACGCGAACACGGGCGACGTCCACTGCATCGGCTGCGTGGGCGCGGACGCGACGTGGATCTCGGCGTTGACCGCGCCGACGGCGCTGCTCGCCGACGGCAACAGCGTCTACGCGCTCGCGCTCGATTCCTCGGGCGCTACGCGCGGCGTCTACGGTTGTGGCGCGCAGCTGGCGTGCGCCACGGCGCCGCGCGTCGTGACCGAGCATCTCGACTCGGCGACCACCGTGAACGGCGTCGCGACCGATGGAACGTACGTCTACGTCGCGCGCCTCACCGAGAAAGAGATCGTCGGCATCGATGGCCTCGGCAACTCGACCACGCTGGCGACCGGCGTCGTGGCCACGGCGATCGCGGTCGATCCCACTTCAAAAGAGCTGTTCTACGGCACGCTCGACGGCGAGATCGGTCGCGTGACGCTCGACGCCTCACACACGCGCACCGTGATCTCGCAATGCTCGGCCGAGATCTGGTCGATCGCCATCGACGCGACGCACGTCTACGCGCTCGAGCCCGCGTCGACGAACGTCGAGTGGATCGCCTACGCGTCACCAAGATAGCTCGCCGGACGCGAGCCTCGCGGGCGCGCCGAGCGTGAACGCCTCGTTGCGCGCCCCGTGGCCGAATGGCGCGTTCGCGTAAGCGGGGATCCCGAGCCCGCGTGAGCGTTCGGCGAGCACGTCGTCGATCACGACTCCATCGGCGCCCGGATCGCACTGCGTGAAGTCGCCGAAGACGATCGCCGAGGCCTTCGCGAAGTGGCCGCCTTCGAGGAGCGACGTGAGCATGCGATCGACGCGATAAGGGCGCTCCGTCACGTCCTCCAGGAGAACGATCGCGCCGTCGGGTACGACGAGCGCACGCGCGGCGGCCATCGCGCAGAGCAGCGCGAGGTTTCCGCCGAAGAGGACGCCGCGCGCATCCCCCGCGCGGATCGCCCGTAAATCCCGCCACGAACGAGCCGCCGCCGGTCGCTCCATCGCCGACATCCACGTCGCGCGCGACTTCGGCGAGGCCTTGCCGAGCCCAGTCACGTTGCACCCGTGGACGCACGCTACGCCGCGCGCGAGCGCCTTCATGTGCAGCGCCGTCACGTCCGAGAAGCCCGCGATCCACTTCGGCGAGCGCGCGAAATCGTCCCACGGGAGGCGCTCGACGATGCGCGTCGCGCCGTACCCTCCCCGCGCCACGAGGATCGCGCGGACGCGCGGGTCGCGCATCGCGCAGGCGAGCTCCTCGGCGCGCCGCTCGTCGTCCCCCGCCAAATACCCCGTTCGCGAGAACGCGCCCGCGTGCATCGTGACCTCGTAGCGCTGCGCCACCCACGCGAGGCCCGCAAGAAATTGCGACCGCGGAAATGGGCTCGACGGCGCCACGACGGCGACGCGATCACCCGGCCGGAGCGGCTCCGGCGTGCGAGGTTGCATGCGCGACGACTATACCGTGTGCTAAGCCAGGCGCGTGACGGACGTGCATCCCCGCTCGGCTGCGCTCGCTTTGCCCCCGTGGGCCGCGCGCAGCACGCTCGCGCGCTCGCTGGCGAACACGATCGACCGCGCCGTGGATCGCTCGCTCACGCACATGCTCGGCGAGGATTTCGAGAAGCGCCTCGACCGCGTCCCGCTGAACCTCGGCGAGTCGGGCGTCGACCCGTTCGGCCTCGACCCGCAGTGGACGAAGTTCGCGCTCGCCGCGACCGCGTACCTCCACCGTCGCTACTTCCGGACGGAGGTCTTCGGCGCGCGCAACGTCCCTTCGGGCCGGGTCCTCCTCATCGCGAACCACTCGGGTCAGGTGCCGATCGACGGCGCGCTCATCGGCGCCTCGATGTTCATGGACGTCGAGCCGCCGCGGTTCATCCGCGCGATGGTCGAGAAGTGGTCGCAGACGCTGCCGTTCGTCTCGCTCCTATTCTCGCGCGTCGGTCAGGTCGTCGGCGTGCCCGAGAACGCGCGCCGGTTGCTCGAGCAAGACGAAGCGCTCCTCGTCTTCCCCGAGGGCTCGCGCGGCATCTCGAAGACGTTCGACAAGCGCTACCAGCTCCACGATTTCGGCCTCGGGTTCATGCGTCTCGCCATCGAGACGAAATCGCCCATCGTGCCCGTCGCGGTCATCGGCGGCGAAGAGCAGTACGTGTCGATCGCCAACCTCGAGTCGCTCGCGAAGATCCTCCGCATGCCGGCGTTTCCGATCATGCCGCAGCTCCTCTTGCCCGGCGGCGCGCTCCCCCTCCCCACGAAATATCGAATCCACTTCGGGGAGCCCATGCGCTTCGAGGGCGACGCCGACGACGACGACTCGATCATCGAGGAGAAGGTCTGGTCGGTGCGTCAGACGGTGCAGTCGATGGTCAACCGCGGCCTCCGCGACAGAAAGCACGTCTTTTGGTGACGAAGAAGAAGAAGCCGAACGGCGCCGGCTCGGGCAAGGTCGTCATCACGGGCGTCTGCGGCCGGCTCGGGCGCCACGTCGCGCGCGTCCTCCATCGCGAGCGAACCGTCGTCGGCGTCGATCGGCGCGATTTTCTCGGCAAGCCGAAGGACATCGAGCACCAGAAGGTCGACCTCCGCCGAAAGAAGCTCAAGGACGTCTTCCGCGGCGGCGACGTCGAAGCGGTCATCCACCTCGGCGTGATGCACGACCCGCGCGCGTCGTCGGCCGAGCACCACTCGTGGAACGTCGAGGGCTTCGGCAAGCTGCTCGATTACGTCGCGCAGTTCGACGTGCCGAAGCTCGTCGTGCTCTCGAGCGCGAACGTCTACGGACCGCAGCCGCACAACCCGCAGTTCCTGACCGAAGAGGCTCCGCTCCTCGGCGGCGCGCGCTTCTCCGAGATCCGCGACCTCATCGAGGTCGACATGCTCGCGCAGAGCTTCTTCTGGAAGCACCCCGACGTGCAGACCGTCATCTTGCGGCCGGTGCACATCCTCGGTCGCGTGCGTAACGCGGCCTCGAATTTTCTGCGGCTCCCGCGCGTGCCGACGCTCCTCGGCTACGACCCGATGGTGCAGGTCATCCACGAGCACGACGTGGTCTCCGCGATTGTGGCGGCGCTCGCACCTCCCGCCCGCGGCATCTTCAACCTCGCGGGCCCGGAGCCGATGCCGCTCTCGCATCTGCTCCGCATCCTCGGCCGCCCGACGCTCCCGGTCCCGTACTCCGTCGCGAAGCCGCTCGTGAACCGACTCTGGTCGCTTCACCTCACGAGCTTCCCCGCGCCGGAGCTCGATCACATCCGCTACGTGTGCATGGTCGACGACCGCCGCGCGCGCGAGGTGCTCGGCTACGCGCCCGCGCACGATGCCGAAGAGACCGTGCGCGCCGTGGACGACTGATTCTCGTCTACGCGCCGGTGTCGGCTGCGAGCTCGCGCCAGAAGCCGGTGCGCTCGAGCGAGTAGACGCGCGTGCCGCCGCCGTCGCTCCGCAGGAGCATGCGCGCGGGCGGCTCGGGGCTGCGCGCCCACGCGAGAAACCGCCATTTTTGGGGGTCTTCTTCGAGCTCGGCCGCGAGGCTCGTCTTCTTGAAGAGGTCGAGCGCTTTCTTGGCTTCGCCTTTTTGCGCGAGCTCGTCGTCGGGCCAGTCGATCATCGTGAGGGATTTAGCCTGCCACGCGCGTCCAGGTCAATTCGGGGGCGTCAGCGGCGCGCAGGTCGAGACGCCCGCGCCGACGATGACGAAGCCCGTGTCGGCGACCGCGGTCGAGTACGATTTGTCGGTCGCGTACTTGTAGTGGGTCACGGTGCTGCCGAGCCCGTTTCCCTGCGTGTAGAACCAGAAATCGCCGCCCCAGAACGAGAACGCGTACGCGCTCGTCGTGTTGACGCCCGTGAGCGCGATCGGGCTCGGCGTCGCGCCGCTCGTTTTGTCGATCTGCGCGAGCTTCGGCGGCGAGATCGTCGCGAAGAAGCCAAAGAGCTGCGCTGCGCCCGTGCCGGTGAGCTCGCACTCGTCGCCGGCGAGGCCGCTCGTGTAATCGCCGACGAGCGAGAGCGCGTACGACGGGAGCGCGATCTTCGCGAGGCCGCCGCCGCTGAACGTCGAGTCGTTCGCCGTGCACGTGTAGAGCGTCTCCGCGGTGCCGTTGGCGACGTCGCTCGAAAAGCCCATGCCGCGGATTCGCCGGCTGAGCTGCCCGAGCTGGTAGGTCGTCGCCTGGCACGAGGCGTCTTGCGTGCTGACCTTCCAGAGCGTGCCGTCGCTCATGTTCACGTACGCGACCGCGTCGCGCGAGACGGCCATCGAGTTTGGTGACGAGAAGTTTCCAGGGCAGTTGAGCGTGCCGATCGTCACGAACTGGAGCGTCGCCGGGTCGAAGCTCCGAAGGACGTTGTCCGTCGAGATGACGTAGACGAGCTTCGCCGCGTCGGAGCAGCCCGAGCCGCCATCGCCCGGAGGCGGTCCCGAGTCGTTGAACGTGACGGCGCCGTCGTTGACGAACGGCGAGCCGTCGTTACCACCGCCGTCGTTTCCGAACTGCGTGGGGTGTCCGCCGCACGCCGCACACACGATCCCCAAGACCACCCATGCGCGCATCGATGGAGATTAGCACCTTCGGGAGAGTAGAATGCGCGCATGTCGGCCGACGCCGTTCTCGATGCGATCGTCATGGTCGTCGCGGCCGACGGCGAGGTCACCGATCGCGAGATGCAGCTCGCTCTATCGGCCGCGCGCGCGCTACCGAGCCTCGCGAAGCTCGCGTCCGAGCTCGATCGCGCGCTCGGCGAGGCGTTCGAGCGCTTCGTCGATCAGGGAAGCGACGCGCGCCTCGTCGCGATGGGCCACCCCTCGCCCAACGAGCGCCTCGAGGTCGTCCTCGCCGCCGCCGTGGCCGCTGCGGTCGACGGCCCGCCCACGCCCGACGAGATCGCGTGCGTGAAGCGCATCGGTAGAGCGCTCGCCGCGAGCGACCCCGAGATCGACTCGGTGCTCGCGAGGGTCGCGTCGCCGTAGGCGCGGCGACCTCCCGAATCGCTCGGGAAGTCGCTACGCGTACTTCAGGGGTTCTGGCGGGGCGGACGGGGCTCGAACCCGCGGCCTCCGGCGTGACAGGCCGGCGTTATAACCAACTTAACTACCGCCCCAGAACGGGGTGATTCTTTTACTTCGCGTAGGCGGGACAGGGATTGAACCTGCGACATCCGGCTTGTAAGGCCAGCGCTCTGCCACTGAGCTACCCGCCTAAAAAGGCAGACGAAAAGCGACGCGAAACATACTGACGCAGCGGCCAGGGTCAAGCTGAAAGCACCTTCGCCAATTCGTATGTTGAATGTCGGTTCGGGTGCGCCGCAACGGTAGTCGCAACCCGATGCTTACCACCCAAGAAGATTTCGACCTTTCGAGCGACCACCTCGACGACGTTGCTCCGCTGCCTCGGACGGCGCTTCTGCAGCGGCTCGAGGAATATCGAATCCTCCCGCCCGCGCACGATCGGATGCCGACGCAGACCCTCGAGCTCATCGAGCAGCTCTTCGTGACCTGGTTCGAGCTCGCCGACGACGCCTCGCGCCGCGCGGCGCTCACGTACCTGTTCGCGACCGAGGCCGACGTGCGCGCCGCGCTCCTCGCGATCGTTCCGCTCTATTACGACGCGATGTTCTTCGACGAATTCACGCCGACGCGCGATCTCGTCGAGCTCGCGCTGCTCGCGCACGCGAAGTGGCGCCACTGGCTCATGGGCCAGTCCGCGGTCGCCTCGTAGCTCCCTAAGCCGGCGCGGGCGCTGGGTTCGGCTCGGCGGGCGGCGGAGGCTTGGTCCCAGGCGGCGTCTTGCCGATGTGCGTGACGAGCTCGCCCGAGACGTACTCCATCACGTCCTTCGGCGCGCCAAAGACCTGCTCCGGGTTCGGCAAGCAGAGCGCCTCGCGTAGCACGTCGTCCATGTGCTCGACGAGGACGATGCGCATCGCCTTGAGGACGCGACGCGGCACCTCGCGCAGGTCCTTGCGGTTCTCGCGCGGCACGATGACCGTCGTGATGCCCGCGCGGTGCGCCGCGAGGAGCTTCTCCTTCAAGCCGCCGATCGGCATCACGCGCCCACGCAGCGTGATTTCGCCGGTCATCGCGAGATCGCGCTTCACGGGCACCTTGATGAGCGCGCTCGCGAGCGAGGTCGCCATCGTCACGCCGGCGCTCGGGCCGTCCTTGCGAATGAACTCGGGGAAGTGAACGTGCACGTCGAGCTTTTGATAAAACTCCGGCTCGAGGCCGAGCATGCCCGCGCGCGATCGCACGTAGCTCATCGCCGCCTGCGCGCTCTCCTCCATGCCCTTCTCGAGCAAGCCCGTGATGACGAGCTTGCCCTTGCCGGCGACGACCGCGACCTCGCACGCGAGTAGCTCGCCGCCGCCGTTCGACGTGACCGAGAGCCCGCTCGTGAGCCCGATCTCGTCGTGGTCCTCTTTCTTGCCGACGCGGAACTTCGGGACGCCCAGGTATTGCGGCACGTCCTTGCCGGTGATCTCGATCGGCGCCGGAGGCGCTTCCGTCGTCCCGCGCGCCTCGACGACGCGCTTGGCGATCTTGCGGCAAATGCCGGAGATCTCGCGCTCGAGCGAGCGAACGCCCGCCTCGCGCGTGTAGTGGTGGATCACCGTGCGCACGGCGCTCTCGGTGATCGTCATCGGCACCTCGTCGAGCCCGCACTCCTTCCGCTGGCGCGGCACGAGGTACTTCATCGCGATGTTCAGCTTCTCGAACTCCGTGTAGCCGCTGAGCTGGATGATCTCCATGCGGTCCTGGAGCGGCACCGGAATGCCCGAGAGCGTGTTCGCCGTCGTGATGAACATCACGTCGGAGAGGTCGTAGTCGATGTCGAGGTAGTGATCGTTGAACGAGTGGTTCTGCTCGGGGTCGAGGACCTCGAGGAGCGCCGCCGCGGGATCGCCGCGGAAGTCGCTCGACATCTTGTCGACCTCGTCGAGGAGGAACACGGGGTTGCCGGTCCCCGCCTTCTTCAGGCTCTGGATGATCTTTCCGGGCATCGCTCCGATGTACGTGCGCCTGTGTCCGCGAATCTCCGCCTCGTCGCGCACGCCGCCGAGCGCGAGGCGAACGAACTTGCGCCCCGTGGACCGCGCGATGCTCTTCGCGAGCGAGGTCTTGCCGACGCCGGGCGGCCCGACGAGACACAGGACCGGGCCGCGGAGCTTCTTCGTGAGCGCCTGCACCGCGAGGTACTCGACGATGCGCTCCTTGATCTTCTTGAGGCCGTAGTGATCCTCGTCGAGGATCCGCTCCGCCTCTTTGAGGTCGAAGTTCTCCTCGCTCTTGTCGTACCAGGGCAGCCCGAGGATCCAGTCGACGTAGTTGCGCACCACCGTCGCCTCCGCGGAGGTCGGGTGCATCATCTCGAGCTTCTTCAGCTCTTTTTTGATCTTCGCGGAGGCCTCTTTGCTCATCCGCTTCGACTTGAGCTGCTCTTCCAGCTCCTGGATCTCGTTCTTGTCGCGCTCTCCGCCCAGCTCTCGCTGGATCGCCTGCATCTGCTCGTTGAGGTAGTACTCCTTCTGCGTCTTCTCCATCTGCTTCTTGACGCGCGATCGGATCTTCTTCTCGACTTGGAGAATCTCGATCTCGGCTTGCATCAATTCGTGGAGGCGCTCGAGACGCTTCACCGCGTCGTCGGCTTCGAGGAGAGCTTGGCGATCGGCGAGCTTGATCGTGGGCAGGCACGCGACGATCGCGTCCGACAATCGCGCCGGATCGTCGATCGTCTGCACGCCCATCAAGACCTCGGGCTGAACCTTCTTGTTCAGCTTCACGTACATCTCGAAGGCGGCCTGCACGCTTCGCATGAGCGCTTCGACCTCGACGCCGACCTTCGCGGTCTCCGCGATCTCGTCGACTTCGACCAAGAAGAACTCGTCGGTCTGGACGTATTTCTTCACGAGCGCGCGCTTGCGGCCCTCGACGATCACCTTCACGGTGCCGTCGGGGAGACGAAGCAGCTGCTTCACGACGCCGATCGTGCCGACCTGGAAGATGTCCTCCGGCGTGGGCTCGTTCGTCTTCGCGTTCTTCTGCGCGGCGAGGAAGATCTCCTTGCCCGCGGACATCGCCGCGTCGAGCGCGTTGATCGATCGCTCACGACCGACGAAGAGCTGACTCTCCATGTGCGGAAAGACGATGATGTCGCGGAGCGGGAGGAGCGGGATCGCCTTGCGCTTCACGCCGGGCTGCTTCGGGTCTTCGTTGTTGCGAAAGAACATGCGTTTGGGAGTTTTAGCCTATTCCCACCGCGTGATCACGTTTCACCCGAGCGCGAGCATGCGTACGCTCGGGCGGCGCGCTTTACCTGGGCCGCGCTTCGCCACGTAGTCATCCGCTCGCGTCAGATAATCCGCGAGCAGGAGCGTCATCACGCGCGTCGCGAGCTTCGCGTTCGACGCGTCTTGGGGGGCAAAACCGCGGCCGCCGAAGGTGTCGTGCACCGGGACCACATCGATGATCTCGGGCATCAGCGCGAGCAGTGCCTCGGCTCCCGGCTCGCTCGCGCGCGTGATCGCCGTGTCGAGCACCTGCTGCGCGTGCTCGACCACGCTCGAAAGCGCAGGATGCTCGACGCTTCCGAATCGCGACGCGTGCGGGGCCGGCGTGTGAAAGGCTTTCGGCGCGAAGCTCACCGCGCGCCGATACGAACCGATGAGCCACTGTGACAGCGCGAGCTTGTCGTCCGCATCGAGCGCCAGAAACTCCTCGAGAGCGTCGCGCGAGGCGTCGGCGACGTCGAGAACTGTCTTTCCGGGCGGGAGCCTGAGCGACGGGCGCATCGCTCATCCGAAGTGCAATCCAGGGGCCACGCGTAACTCGGCAGAATGACGCGCGCGCACATCGCCACGTCTGCGGGCTCGCGCAATCGTCTCGTGGCCGTCAGGCCAGCTCGGCCTCTTTTTGGTACACGATGATCGGCGACTCGTGCTTGTTGATGACGTCCTCGTTCACGATGACTTCCTTGATGCCGGATCGTGAGGGGATGTCGTACATGATGTCGAGCATCGCGTGCTCGAGGATGGCGCGCAGACCGCGCGCGCCGCTCTGACGCGTGAGCGCTTCCTTCGCGACGGCCTGGAGCGCGCCCTTCGTGAACTTGAGCTTCACGCCGTCCATCTCGAAGAGCTTTTGGTATTGCTTCACGAGCGCGTTCTTCGGCTTCGTGAGGATGTCGATGAGCGCTTCCTCGTTGAGCTCGTGGAGCGTCGCGAAGACCGGCAGGCGTCCGATGAACTCCGGGATCAAGCCGAACTTGAGGAGGTCCTCGGGCTGCACCTGCTCGAGCAATTCGCCGAGCTTGAAGTCCTTCTTCGACTTGATGTCCGCGCTGAAGCCCATCGTCTGCTGACCGATGCGCCGCTGGACGATCTGCTCGAGCCCGACGAACGCACCACCGCAGATGAAGAGGATGTTCGTCGTGTCGATCTGCAGGAAATCTTGCTGCGGGTGCTTGCGCCCGCCCTTCGGCGGCACGTTCGCGATCGTGCCCTCGATGATCTTGAGGAGCGCCTGCTGCACGCCCTCGCCCGACACGTCGCGCGTGATCGAGGGGTTGTCGCTCTTGCGGGAGATCTTGTCGATCTCGTCGATGTAGACGATGCCGCGCTGCGCGCGCTCGACGTCGTGATCGGCGTTCTGGAGCAACTGGACGATGATGTTCTCGACGTCCTCGCCGACGTAGCCCGCTTCGGTGAGCGTCGTCGCGTCCGCGATCGCGAACGGCACGCTGAGGATCTTCGCGAGCGTCTGCGCGAGGAGCGTCTTGCCGGAGCCCGTGGGGCCGAGGAGCAAGATGTTCGACTTCGCGAGCTCGACGTCGTCACCGGCGACCTTCGAGTCGATGCGCTTGTAGTGATTGTGGACGGCGACCGCGAGCACCTTCTTCGCGCGCTCTTGGCCGATCACGTAGTCGTCGAGGATCGACTTGATCTCGTTCGGCTTCGGAACCGGATGCGAGGACGCGTACGGCTCCTCCTTCTCCACTTCCTCCGCGATGATGTCGTTGCAGAGACCGATGCACTCGTCGCAGATGTAGACCGTTGGGCCCGCGATGAGCTTCTTCACCTCTTTCTGCGATTTTCCGCAGAAGGAACAGTTCAGATTCCCGTTCTGGTGATCGTCCCGGCGATTTCCCGACATCGTTACTGTCCCGCTTTCCCTAAAGCTTACGCAGGTGAATCGACCGCGGCAAGGAACCTTGGTGTTTCAGATGCCGAGAGCATGATGGAACGTCGCGCGCGCTGTTGCCAACATGTGGCACTAGTCTTTTGCACCCTTGTTCTTCGGCTGGAGCACGTCGTCGATGAGCCCGTACTCCTTCGCGGCGGTCGAGCCCATCCAGTAAGTCGCGGTCGATGTCCTTGTGGATTTGCTCCTTCGAGCGGCCGGTGGACTGGGCGTAGATGTCGACGAGGACATCCTTCAGGTGGCGGGACTCGCGCGCCATGATTTCGATGTCGGTCGTTTGGCCGCGAGCGCCACCGTGCGGCTGGTGGATCATGATGCGCGCGTTCGGCAGCGCGAGCCGCCTGCCCTTTTGCCCCGCCGTGAGCAGCACCGACGCCATCGACGCGGCCATGCCGAGGCACGTCGTCGCCACCTGACAGCGCACGTGTTGCATGGTGTCGAAGATCGCGAGACCGCTCGTGATCACGCCGCCAGGCGAGTTGACGTAGAGCATGATGTCCTTGTCCGGGTCCTCGCTCTCGAGAAAGAGGAACTGGGCAATGACGATGTTGGCGACGTCGTCGTTGATCTCCGTCCCGAGGAACACGATGCGGTCCTTGAGGAGACGGCTGAAGATGTCCCAGTTGCGCTCGCCGCGGTGCGTCGTCTCGACGACCGTGGGGTACGGGATGAAGTCTTTGTGGCGCTCGATCGTGGCGATGGCTTGATCGCGGTTCTTCGGTCGCATGGTCACTTCTTTCCCTTTTTGGGTTTCGCTTCCTCTTTGTCCACTGCCGATTCGTCTCGGCTTCTTGGCGGCCGGGACCACGTCGCCTTCGGTGATCTTCGACTTGCTCTCGAGGTAGTCGAGGATCTTGTCCTCGAGGATCATCCCGATGAGCATGTCGCGTTTCGACTTCTCACGGTACTCGACGCGGAGCTTGGCGATGTTCTTCCCGGTGTCCTGCGCGAGCTCCTCGAGGCCCTTCTCGAGGTCCTCGTCGGTCACCTTCATCTCGAGCTTCTTCGCGATGGCCGCCATGAGAAGACCTGCGCGGACCTTCTTCTCCGCGTCCTTGCGGATTTCGTCCTGCATCGTCTGAAGCTGCTCTTGCGTGATGCGCTGGCCCATGCGGCGCGCCTTCATCGCGACCTCTTGCTCGAGGACGCGCGCCTGCTGCTCGACGAGCGACGGCGGAACATCGAGCGGGTTCGCCTCGTTGAGCTTCTCCACGATCTGCTCGGCGACCGCCATGTCGGACTGGTCCTTCATCATCTTCTCGAGCTTCGTGTGCACGTCGGCGCGGAGCTCGACTAGCGTCGTGAACTGACCGACGTCCTTCGCGAGCTCGTCGTCGAGCGCGGGGAGCACGCGCTCCTTGATGTCGGTCACCGTGACCGCGAACGTGCCCGTCTTGCCCTGGAAGTCCTTGCGCGGGTGGTTGTCGCCGAACTTGGCGGAGACGTCGACCTTGTCGCCGATCGACTTGCCCTCGATGCCCGCGTCGATCTCGGGGAGCGCTTGCTGCGCGCCGAGCTCGATCTGCACGCCCTGGCCGCCGCCGTCCTTGATCTCTTTGCCGTCGACCGAGACGGCTGAAGTCGATCGTGACGACGTCGCCCTTCTTCGCGGCGCGCGCGGGCTCCGGCGTCTTGAGCGTCGAGTGCTGCTGGCGAAGCGCCTCGAGCTGCTCGTTGACCATGTCGTCCGTAGACTTCGGCCTTCGGGCGTTTGAGCTCGAAGCCCTCGTGCTTCACCTCGGTGACGTCGGGCGTCACCTCGAAGCGCGCGGTGTACGAGAACGCTTCCTTCGCGTCGACCTTGCCCGGCTCCACGCTCGGCTGCGTGATCGGAACGACGTTGTTCTCCGAGAGCGCCTTCGGCAGCGTGCTCTGCACGAGCGCGTTCATCACGTCGCCGAGCACCTGCGGTCCGTAGACGCGCTGGAGCACGTCGCGAGGCGCCTTGCCCGGACGAAACCCGCGAATATGAGCTCGCTTCGCGAGCGTGAGGTACGCCTTGTCGATTTCGCTCTTCACTGCATCGGCCGGGACTTGCACCGACATCTCGAGCATCACGGGAGAAACGCGCTTCGTGGAGACCTGCATTGGGAGGCGCGCAACATACCGTGCCAGCCGGAAGGATCAAGCATTCGCCAGCAGAGAACGCGGACAAAAAAAAGCCCTCGTCGGGAGGCGACCGACGAGGGCGAACGCGGCGACCGTGCTTGGGAGGAAACGGAGGTCGCGCGTTAAGCTTCAAGCGAGCGCAAGCGCGCTCAATCGTCTTCTTCGATCTCCGCGGGGTCGTACTCGTCGACGGTGTCGTCGAAGAGCATGTCGCTCGCGCCGAAGGTCGCTTCTTGGATCAAGTCGTCGAGGTTGAAGCCGGCCTGAGAATCACGACCGAGCTCCTCGCGCTCGAAGTCTTCAAGGGAACGGTAGCTCTTGGGGACGCCCATGATTGTCTCCTCACACGCTCAAGACCCCGCTCCGACATCCACGTTGCGCCGCCGCTTGGAGGCGGCGACCAGAACCCACTCATGATTCGGTCCCGCCCGCCCGGGCTGCTTTCTTCGATGAGTGCGTTGTCTAAGGATGTCGTCACGAGAGTTATCCTACATCTGCCGACACCATACGACACGCACTCCATCGGTCCAAAAAAAGCGCGCCGAAATCGTCCGCGCGAAGTAGAAGCACCTCACGCATGGCGAAGACGAAACGAACGCACGATCGTCCTTCGGTCATCGCCGTGGTGAATCAAAAGGGCGGCGTCGGGAAGACCACGACCGCGGTGAACCTCGCGGCGAGCGTCGCGGCGGCGGAGAAGAAATCGCTGCTCGCTCGATCTCGATCCGCAAGGCGAACGCGTCGAGCGGCGTCGGCATTCGTCCGCGCACCGTCGAGAGGAGCGTGTACGACGCGCTCATCGGCAGGCACACGCTCGGCGAGGTCGTGCTCAAGACGCAGATCGCCGATCTCGACATCATCCCCGCGACGACCGATCTCGCGGCCGCGGAGCTCGAGCTCGTCGACGACAAAGAGCGCGCGTACAAGTTGAAGAACGCGCTCGCGCCGATGCTCGCGTCGAAGGCGTACGAGTACGTCATCATCGACTGCCCGCCGTCGCTCGGCCTCTTGACGGTGAACGCGCTCACCGCGCGCGACGCACGTGATCGTGCCGCTCCAGTGCGAGTACTACGCGCTCGAGGGGCTCACGCACTTGATGGCGACGATCGATCGCGTGAAGGCGTCGACGAACGAGACCCTCCAGGTGCTCGGCGTCGTGCTCACGATGTTCGATCCGCGCAACAACCTCGCGCACCAGGTCGCGGAGGAAGTGAAGAAGCACTTCTTCGTGTTCGACTCGGTCATCCCGCGCAACGTGCGGCTCAGCGAGGCGCCGTCGCACGGCAAGCCCGCGCTCCTCTACGACGCGGCGTCGAAGGGCGCGCAGGGCTACCTGTCGCTCGCGCGTGAAGTCATTCATGGTTGACGACCCGAAGCGGCGCGCGCTCGGGCTCGGCTCTAGACTCGCTCCTGCCCGTCTCCGCGCCGAAGCGCGGCGTACGGCGACAAGAGCGTCTTCTCGTGCCCGATCGAGCGCATCGTGCCGCAGAAGGGTCAGCCGCGTCAGCACTTCGCGCCGCAGGCGCTCGAGGATCTCGCGAGCTCGATCGCGGAGCATGGCCTCCTCGAGCCGCTCGTCGTGCGCAAGTCCGGAAACGATCGCTACGAGATCGTCGCGGGCGAGCGCAGGTGGCGCGCGTCGCAGAAGGCGGGCCTCAAAGAGGTGCTCGTCGTCGTCAAGGACGTCTCGCCCGCGAAGGCGTTCGAGCTCGCGCTCGTCGAGAACGTGCAGCGCGAAGATCTGAACGCCGTCGAGCTCGCCGAAGCGCTCGATCGCATGGTGAAGGAGCTCGGCTACACGCAGGAGCAGCTCGCCAAGAGCGTCGGCAAGGATC
This sequence comes from uncultured delta proteobacterium, assembly GCA_963839305.1. GTDB lineage: Bacteria > Myxococcota_A > Polyangia > Polyangiales > Polyangiaceae > DASXHD01. Next base: position 1,074,516 of record CAWIUL010000010.1, on the reverse strand, counting down.
GCACGACGATCGCCAACAGCCTTCGCCTCTTGAAGCTCCCCGCGCGCGTGCGCCAGATGGTCGTCGCGGGCGCGCTCTCCGAAGGTCACGCGCGCGCGTTGCTCGGCGAAACGGACACGAAACGCCTCGAGGCGCTCGCCGATCGCGTCGTGCGCGGAAACCTCAACGTGCGCGCGACCGAGGCGCTCGTCCGCGAGAGCCGCAAATCGTCGGAAAAAAAGCCCGAAGCCGAGGCGACGAAAGCCGCGAGCGTGCGCGATCTCGAGGCGCGCCTCGCGCGCGCGCTCGGCACGAAGGTCGAAGTGCGCGACCGCGGAAACAAAGGCGAAGTGGTCATTCCTTACACCGACCTCGACGCGCTCGACCGGCTGCTAGACCGCATCCTTTGAGCAGTTCCCGCCGTCGGTGAATGGACTAGGATATTTTCCCGTCCAAGGTCCCATGTCAGGGAGGATTTCCATGCTGAAGTCACTGAAGTACACGGCCGCCGCTTTTGCTGCAGCAGCCATGTTCACCGTCGCAGGCGCCGCGCACGCGCAGTACGTGGTGCCCGAGGTGCAGGTCAACATCGCGCCCCCGCCGCCGCGCGTCGAGGTTCGCACGGTCCAACCGTCGGCGAACCACATGTGGATCGCGGGCCACTGGGCTTGGCGCTACGGCCAGCACACGTGGATTTCGGGTCACTGGGCCGAGCCGCCGAACGCGGGCATGGTCTACGAGCCGGCACGATGGACCGCCGTCGGTGGTCGCTGGTCGTTCGTTGAAGGTCACTGGCGTTGGGCACAACCGCAGGCGCAGGTCGTGTGGCAGCCGCCCGTCGTCCAGCAGCAGCCCGTGTACGTGCAGGCTGCGCCGCCGCCCGTCATCAACGAGGTGCGCGTCGCTGCTCCGTATCAGGGCGCGGTTTGGATCCCGGGTTACTGGCACTGGAACGGCTACAACCACGTCTGGGTCGCGGGCCACTACTCCGCGCCGCGCGTCGGTTGGCACTGGGAGTCCGATCGCTGGGTGCAGGGTCCGACGGGCTGGTATCGCGTCGCCGGCCACTGGGCGCAGTGACGTAGGTCGCGCTAAGCGCGGCGAGTCGCTGCGATTAGCGTATTTTCGAGCAGGCACGCGATCGTCATCGGGCCCACTCCTCCGGGAACAGGCGTGATGGCGCTCGCGACCTGCGACGCTTCCGAGAAGGCCACGTCGCCGACGAGTCGCGACTGGCCTTCTCCTTTTTCGGGCGCAGGGACGCGGTTCGTTCCGACGTCGATGACCACCGCGCCCTTCTTCACCCAATCACCGCGCACCATCTCGGCGCGACCCACCGCGACGACGAGCACGTCGGCCTCGCGGCACACGGCCGCGAGATCGCGCGTGCGCGAGTGCGCGATCGTCACCGTCGCGTTCGCCGCGAGGAGCAGCTGCGCGACGGGCTTTCCGACGATGTTGCTGCGGCCGACGACGACGGCGCGCGCGCCCTCGAGCTTCACGCCCGCGAGCTCGATGAGCTTCATCACGCCGCGCGGCGTGCACGACACGAGCGCGCGCTCGAACCGTCCCGTCGCGACGAGGCCCGCGTTCATCGGCAAGAAGCCGTCGACGTCCTTGCTCGGGTCGATCGCGTCGAGGACCTTCGCCTCGTGGATGTGCTTGGGCATCGGGAGCTGCACGAGGATGCCGTCGGTCTTCGGATCGGCGTTCAGCTTCGCGACGAGCGCGAGCACGTCCGCTTCGCTCGTCTCCGCGGGGAGCCGATGCAGCGTCCCGCGCATCCCGACCTCGTTCGAGGCCTTCTCCTTGTTGCGTGTGTAGACGACGCTCGCGGGATCTTCTCCGACGAGCACGACGTCGAGCCCGGGCGGACGGCCGTGCTTGCTCACGAAGGCCGAGACCTTCTCTTTCACTTCGGCTCGCACCGATTCGGCGAGCTTCTTCCCATCGAGGATTCGCGCGGTCACGCGCGCAAGATAACTACCCGCCGGTGCCGGTGTCGAGGAGCGCGCCGCCCTCGCCCGAATCCGTCGTGGCGTCGACGCCCGAGTCCAGGCCGCCGTCGCTCGCGTCCTTCACGCCCGAGTCGCTCGCGTCGGCCTTCGCCGCGTCCTTCGCGGCGTCGGTCGGGGCGGCGTCGCCGGTCGTGATGGCCTGGCTGCACCCGTCGCAATCGCCGAGGAACGGCGGGTGCGCGTCGCCTTGTCCGCACGCCGCGACGCCAGCGAACGCGAACGCGAGGACAACGAGCGTCGTGGCTCCGAAAGTCTTCTTCACCCCGCCATTATGTGCTCGAGCTGGGCGCCGGTGAAGAAACAGGTTGAGACATTTTTCTCCATCGGTGGATGGCAAAAGCGCCACCGACGAGCGCGAGGCCGATCCACTGAGAGGTCGAGACGCCGAAGTAGAGGCCGCGGTCGTCGCGCCGGAGCAGCTCGAGCAAGAAGCGCGCAATCGCGTAGAGCACGAGGAACGACACGAAGACCTGCCCGTCGTAGCGCTTTCGCGGCTGGATGAAGACGAGGCACGCTGCCGCGATCGCGAGCGAGCAGGCCGACTCGTAAATCTGTGTAGGATGCACGTAATGGCTCCACGCGTCGCGCGTCGCGAGGTCGTGGAGCTTCGCCTGCGCGTCGCTCGCGGGGCTTCGCGGCGGAAACGAAAGGCCCCACGGCAGCTCGCAAGTCGAGCCGAAGCAGCAGCCCGCGAGCAGGCACCCCATGCGACCGAACGCGAGCCCGAGCGGGATCGCGAAGCCGGCCATGTCGGCGGCCTTCCAGAAGGGGAATTTGTCCCGACGGAGCAGGACGACCGCGGCGATGGTCGCGCCGACTGAGGCCGCCGTAATACGTGAGGCCGCCCGCCCAGAATTTCGCCCACGCGAAGCAGTCCGCGCTGCCTGGGTGACACTGGCTCGCGACGGGATCCCACACGCCGCCGTAGTCGGCCGAGACGCACGTCGCCTTGTCGAGCGGCCAAACGACCTTGCCCGGATCGGTGCAGAGGTGGACGTAGTCCCAGAAATAACCGTCCGCGAGCACGTGGAGGATGCGCGAGCCGACGACGCCCGCGAGGAGCATCGCGAGGCCGAGATCGACGATCACGTCGGGATCGCGGCCGATGCGCTTGGCCCAAATCGCGCCCGCGGCGGTCGCGAAGAGAAACCCCGTGAGCAAGAGGACGAAGTAGCTGGGGAACCCGACGCCGAAGAGCCTGAAGAGCTCGGGGCGCATCCTGCTTAGGGCTTCGCGGGTTCTGCGGGCTGCGGCGATTCGGGCGGCGTGGGCTCGACGTTCGCTGGAGCGTCCTCGGTGAGCTTCGGCTTCGGAGCTTTCTTGCCGACCATCATGTCGACCGCCATGAGACCGACGCCGACGCAGATCGCGATGTCCGCGACGTTGAACGTCGGCCAGTGGTGCTCGATGCCGCCGCGCGTGACGTGGAAGTCGATGAAGTCGATGACCCACCCGTAGTGGATGCGATCGAACACGTTGCCGAGCGCGCCGCCGAGCACGAGCGGGAGGCCCCACTTGAGCGCGCGCTGACGCGGCTGGAGCCGCGAGAAGAGCGTGACGATGAAGCCGATCGCGAGCGCGGACACGAGCAAGAAGAACGGCCGCCGCACGAGCTCGCTCGTCGTCTGGAGCAGGCCCCACGCGCCGCCTTTGTTTCGCGCGAGGATGAAGTCGACGTACTTGTCGACGACGACCATCGGGGGGCGCATGTCGAGCGTGCGCTCGGCCCACTGCTTCGAGCCGAGATCGAGGCCGAGCGTGACGATCGAGACGATCGCCAGAAAGAGGTACGAGGGCGACCCCTCGGCCGGGATTTGCTTGCCCGCGCCCGTGGGCGGCGGCAGGCGGGGGATCCCCACGGCGAGAGCCTGGGTTTCAGGCTTGTCGAGCGCGGGCTTCGCCTCCGGCGGCGGGATCGGATCGGGCTGATTTGTTTCGGTCGCGTCGGTCACGTGTCGAGGATGGTGACGGCTACCACGGCTTGCGAGCGCGCGCGAGGTCTTGGCCACCACGATACATTTGTTTAGTATGGGCCATGGCGCAGAAAGTTGTAGAGTACACGCAACTGCAGAGGCGGCCCGGAGCGTGGAAAACGGAGAGCGGGCTCGAGCCCGTGCTCGGCGGATGGCTCGCGAGCGAGCGCGTGCGGCCGTGCTTCGCGGCCGAGCGCGACTACGCCTCGAGCGATGCGCGCACGGCTCCCCTGCCCGAGGCGCTCCACCCGGCGCTCGTCGGGGCGCTTCGCGCGCGCGGCATCGACCGACTCTACTCGCACCAGGCGCGCGCGTTCGAGGTCGCGTCGATGAAGAAGCCCTTCGTCGTCGCGACGCCGACCGCGAGCGGCAAGAGCCTGTGCTTTCACCTGCCCATCCTCGACACGCTGATGCGCGATCCGGACGCGCGCGCGCTCTATTTCTTTCCGACCAAGGCGCTCGCGCGCGATCAGGAGGCGTCCGTCCGCGAGCTGATGACCGAGGCGGGTGGAGGCGTGAGCATCGTCACGTACGACGGCGACACGCCCGGTGACGCGCGGCGCGCGGCGCGCGAGCGGAGCGGCATCGTCGTGACGAACCCGGACATGCTCCACTCCGGGATCCTCCCGCACCACACCGCGTGGGCGCGCACGTTCCAGGCGCTGAAGTACGTCGTCGTCGACGAGCTCCACACGTACCGCGGCGTCTTCGGGTCGCACGTCGCCAACGTGATCCGCCGCTTGATGCGCGTCGCGCGCTTTCACGGGTCGAGCCCGCTGCTCATCGGCGCGACGGCGACGATCGGAAATCCGCGCGAGCACGCGGCGCGCCTCTTCGGGCTCGAAGAGGGCGACGTCGAGCTCATCGACGACAGCGGCGCGCCGCGCGGAGAGCGGAAATTCTTCTTCTACAACCCGCCCGTCGTGAACGAGGAGCTCGGCATCCGCGCGAGCTACGTGAAGCAGACGGTAGCGCTCGCGGCCGATCTCGTGCGCGCGCAAGGTGCCGACGATCGTCTTCGGCCCTTCGCGCAACAGCGTCGAGACGATGCTCCGCTACCTGCGCGAGAAGGTCGCGTCCGATCGCATCGAGCCGGACGAGATCATGGCGTACCGCGGCGGGTACCTGCCCGAGCAGCGGCGCGACATCGAGCGGCGCCTCCGCACCGGAGACATTTTGTGCGTCGTCGCGACCAACGCGCTCGAGCTCGGCATCGACGTGGGCGGGCTCGACGCGGTGGTGTGCGCGTCGTACCCCGGCTCGGTCGCGGCGATGTGGCAGCGCTTCGGTCGCGCGGGCCGTCGCGGCGAGCTCTCGATCTGCGTGCTCGTCGCGTGCAGCGCGCCGCTCGATCAGTTCCTCGCGCGCGAGCCCGAGTACCTCCTCGGCGCGAACGTCGAAGAGGCGCGCATCGACGCGGACAACGTCGAGGTGCTCGTGCAGCACCTGAAATGCGCCGCGTTCGAGCTCCCGTTTCGCCGCGGCGACGCGTTCGGGTCGCTCCGCGCGGAGGAGACGGGCGAGGCGCTCGATTTCCTCGCGTCGCACCGCGTTCTGCACGAGAGTAGCGGCGCGTATCACTGGGCGGCGGACGCATACCCCGCCAACGAGGTCTCGCTCCGAAGCATCGGATGGGACAACGTCGTCATCATCGACGTCGAGCACGGCAAGACGATCGCCGAGCTCGATTGGCCGAGCGCGCACACGATGCTGCACGAGCAGGCCATCTACCAACACGACGCCGAGACGTGGCAGGTCGAGCGCTTCGACTACGAGAACCACAAGGCCTACGTCCGCAAGGTGGTGCCGGATTATTTCACGACAGCGATGACGCACACCAAGGTCTCGATCCTCGAAGTGGAAGACACCACCGAAGTGAGCGCGCCGTCCGGCGCGCGAGAAGGGACGCAGTCCCATCTTGAGAAAGAAATACGCGAGCAAGTCTCAACTCACGTCTCGTCCTACTCGGCGTGGGGTGAAGTGAGCGTCATCAGCAAGGTCGTCGGCTTCAAGAAGATCAAATTCCAGACGCACGAAAACACCGGGTACGGCGAGGTCCACTTGCCGGAGATGCAAATGCACACGACGGCGTTCTGGTTGAAGCTCGGCGACGAGACGAAGCACGTCGCGCCGCCAGCGCAGCGGGTCGACGGGCTTCGCGGTCTCGGGATCGCGCTCGAGACCGTCGCGACTTTCAGCCTGATGTGCGATCCGCGCGACATCGGGATGACTGTCGAGGACGAGCGAGCCGACGCCGACGGAGCCGCCGAAGGCGGGACGTCGCGAGCGGAGATGCGGAGAGGGCAGCCGACGCTCTTTCTCTACGAGCACGTGCCAGGCGGCACCGGGCTCGCGGAGCGCATCTTCGCGCTGCGCACCGAGCTCTTCGCGCGCGCGCACAAGCTCGTCACGTCGTGCTCGTGCGCCGCGGGGTGCCCGGCGTGCGTCGGTCCGGCGGAGACGAGCGGCGAGCGCAAGCGCGTCGCTGCGGCGCTGCTCGAAATGATAATGTCGACGTCTCCATGAGGCGGTTCTTCGCGCTAGCGCTCGTCGCGTGCAACGGCAGCTCCCCGTGTCCCGACGCGTCGACTTGCAGCGACGCCGCGCCCGACGTCGCGCAGGTCCTCGCGTCGATGAACGCGTCGGTCCCCGAGGTGGTGCTCGACCCCGGCGACACGCACCCCATCGTCGTGACGCTCGATCGCGGGAGCGTGACGGGGCCAATCGCGATCACCGTTCAAGGCCTTCCGCCTGGTGTGACGGCCTCGCCGCTCACGATCCTCCCGGGATCGAGCGCGGGCACGTTCAACTTCATCGCGGATCCGTCGGCTGCGGTCCCGCAAGATCAAGACGCGACGATCGTCGCCACCGCGGGCACGAGCACCTTGACCACGCCGGTTCACATCCGCGTCGGGAGCGTCTTTCACGTCGCGACGAAGAGCGAGAGCTTCGTCGTGCCGACGAACGTGACGAACGTCGTCTTCCAAGTGTGGGGCGCGGGCGGCGGCGCAGGCGGCGGCACGGGCGGCATCGGCGGCGGCGGCGGATTCGCGACGGCGAACGTTCCCGTCACCGCGGGCGAGACGCTCACGGTCGTGGTCGGCTCGGGAGGAACGCCCGGCGCGTTTGCGACGGCCGCGTGGAGCGGCGGCGTGGGCGGTGGATACTCAGCGGTCTTTCGAGGCGCGACGCTGCTCGTGATCGCGGGCGGCGGAGGCGGCGGCGGCGGCACGGGGTTCGACGCGATCGCCGACGCGGGCACCTCCGCGGGGCTCGCCGGCGGTGGCGGCGGAGGCTCGTCGGGCGAAAATGGCTCCGGGGTTTGCGGCGGCGGTGGCGGAACCGACGCGGGCGGTGGCGCCGCGGGCTCTTCCCTCGCAGCGTTTGGCTCTTCGCTCGACGGCGGCGCGGGCGCACCCGTGATCGCGGACGGCGGAGGCGCCGGTGGCGGAGGCGGCGGCGGGTTCGGGTTCTTCGGCGGCGGAGGCGGCGGCTCACAAGACGCTGCGGCGGGCTTCGGGTGCGGAGGCGGCGGCGGCAGCGCGTTCGTCTCGAGCGAGGGCGCCTCACCGAAGCTCCTCCCCGCAAGCGGCCAAATCCCGGGAGGAATCACGGTCGTTGGCTACGCCGATTCAGGCGCTGCGCTCGGGGGCGGTTACGCCGATGCCGGAGCTCCACTTTCCGGTGCGGCAGGGCTCGTCGTCGTGGCCTATCCGAAGTAAAGAGTACCCCCGCACATGTCGAACGCGAACGTTCCGCCGCCCACGACGCCGAGCTCGAACATCCTCGTGAGCATCTCGGACGAGATGCGCAAAAGCTACATCGACTACGCGATGAGCGTGATCATCGGCCGAGCCATCCCGGACATCCGGGACGGGCTCAAGCCGGTCCACCGCCGCATCCTCTACGCGGCGTATCGCGCGGGCCTCGTGCCCACGGCGGCGTTCAAGAAGAGCGCGACCATCGTCGGCGACGTGCTCGGCTCGTACCACCCGCACGGCGACGCGAGCGTCTACGACGCGATGGTGCGCCTCGCCCAAGATTTCGCGATGCGCTACCCGCTCATCGACGGGCAAGGAAACTTCGGCTCGATCGACGGCGATCCCGCGGCGGCCTACCGCTACACGGAGGCGAAGCTCTCGAAGATCGCGATGGAGCTCCTCGCCGACATCGACACCGAGTGTGTCGACTTCGGCCCGAACTTCGACGACAGCAAGACCGAGCCGCTGGTCATGCCGGCGCGCTTCCCGAACCTCCTCGTCAACGGCACCGGCGGCATCGCCGTCGGCATGGCGACGAACATCCCGCCGCACAACCTCACCGAGGTCCTCGACGCGACGATCCACCTAGCGAAGAACCCGAGCGCGACGATCGACGACATGATGCGCTTCGTCCCCGGCCCGGATTTTCCGACGGGCGGGCTCATCTACGGGCGCACCGGCATCGAGCAGGCGCAGCGCACCGGCCGCGGCTCGATCATCATGCGCGCGCGCATGATCGTGGAGAAGATCCCGCACCGCCCCGACCGCGAGCAGATCGTCGTCACCGAGATCCCGTATCAGGTCAACAAGGCGCGCGTGCACGCCCACATCGGCGAGCTCATTCGCGACAAGAAGATCGAGGGCATCAGCGAGGCGCGCGACGAGTCCGATCGCGAGGGCATTCGCCTCGTCGTCGAGCTGAAGAAGGACGTCCTGCCGCAGGTCGTCATCAACCAGCTCTATCGAATGACGGACCTCCAATCGACGTTCGGCGTGATCAACCTCGCCATCGTCTCGGGTCGTCCGCAGACGCTCGATCTGAGGCAGACGCTCCAGTGCTTCCTCGATCACCGCCGTGACGTCATCACGCGTCGAACGCGCTTCGAGCTCCGCCAGGCCGAGGCCCAGCGCGAGATCGTCGAAGGCCTCGGCATGGCGATCACCGAGGTCGATCTGGTGATCAAGACCATCCGCGAGTCGCGCGACTCCGACGAGGCGAGGACGAGGCTCATGGCGCTCCCGCTCCACGGCCTCGAGGCGTTCGTGAAGCGCGCGGGCCGCCCACAGACCGAGATCGACGCCGCGAAAAAGCGTGCAGTATACAACCTCTCCGAGCGTCAGGCGAAGGCGATCCTCGAGATGCGCCTCTCGAAGCTCACCGGCCTCGAGACCGAGAAGCTCGCGCAGGAGTACGCGACGCTCTGCGACGACATCGCGCGCCTCGTGGGCATCCTCGCCGACGAGTCGGTGAAGACGAACGTCATCGTGATGGAGCTCGAGGAGATCCGCGCGAAGTACGGCGACCGCCGCAAGACGGAGATCGTGCCGACCGAGGCGGAGATCAACGAGGAAGACCTCATCCAAGAAGAGGACATGGTCGTGACGATCTCGCACGCGGGCTACATCAAGCGCGTGCCGACGTCCACGTACCGCGCCCAGCGCCGCGGCGGCAAGGGCAAGATCGGCACGGAGGTGCGCGAGGAGGACTGGGTCACCCAGCTCTTCATCGCCTCGACGCACGCGTACGTCTTCTTCTTCTCGGACCGCGGCAAGGTCTACGTGAAGAAGGTCTACGAGATCCCGGTCGCCGCGCGCACCGCCAAGGGCCGCGCGATCGTGAACTTCGTCGGCATGGAGCCGGGCGAGAAGGTCGCCGCGATCGTCGAGGTGCCGAAGATCGAGGACGGCAAGTACGTCGTCACGATCACGCGCCGCGGTCAGATCAAGAAGACCGAGGTCTCCGACTACGAGAACTTCCGCGAGAAGGGCATCATCGGCGTCAAGATCGAGGACGGCGACGTCCTGCTCGGCGCGTCGCTCACCGACGGAAACCGCGAGCTCCTCATCGCGACGAAGAACGGCCAGTCCATCCGCTTCCCCGAGAGCCAGGTGCGCAAGATGGGCCGCGCGACGGTCGGCGTTCGCGCGATCGACGTCGGCGAGGACGACGCGGTCGTCGGCATGGCGGTCACCGAAGAGACGCGCCCGTTCGTGCTCGCGGTCTGCGAGAACGGCTACGGCAAGCGCACGCAGCTCGAAGAGTTCCGCGTCCAAAACCGCGGCGGCAAGGGCATCATCTTGATCGACGCGAGCGAGCGCAACGGGCCCGTCGTCGACATCCGCTTCGTCGGCGAGACCGACGAGGTCATGCTCATCACCGACAAGGGTCAAACGCTCCGAACGCGCGTCGCGGAGATCCGCGAGACCGGCCGCAACGCGCAGGGCGTCAAGATCATGAGCGTCGAGACCGACGAGCGCGTCACCGGCGTCGAGCGCATCGCCGAAGCGCCGCCCGGCGCGAGCGAAATGCCCGAAGGCGGCAGCATCCCGCCGCCGCCCGAGGGTGAAGGAGGCGACGGCTCCCCCACCCCGCCCCCCGCGAGCGACGACGACAAGTCGCTCAACTGAGCATGGCTGCGAAGAAGACGCTCGCGAAGAAGACGCCGAAGAAGCGCATCAAGCTCGTCGGCAAGGAGACGGCGCTTCGGGCGTTCGAGAAGCTCACGGCGCACTACCCCGACGCACACTGCGAGCTCGATCACCGAAACGCGTTCGAGCTCCTCGTCTCGACGGTGCTGTCCGCGCAGACCACCGACGTCAACGTCAACAAGGCCGCGCCGAAGATCTTCGCGAAGTACCCCGACGCGCGCGCGATGGCGAAGGCGGAGCCCGAGGAGCTCGAGCCGCTCACGAGCACGCTCGGCTTCTTCCGTCAGAAGGCCAAGTCGATCGTGATGCTCGCGCGCTCGATCGTCGAGCAGCACGGCGGCTCGGTCCCCAACACGATGGCGGAGCTCGTGAAGCTCCGCGGCGTCGGTCGCAAGACCGCGAACGTCGTCCTCGGCGTCGCGTTCGACTCGCCCGAGGGCGTCGTCGTCGACACGCACGTGCAGCGCCTCGCGCAGCGACTCGGTTGGACGCGCCACGACGAGCCTCTCGAGATCGAGCAGGATCTCATGAAGCTCCTGCCACGCGCCGACTGGGACCGCGTGAGCCATGTGCTCATCTGGCACGGGCGCCGCTGTTGCACGGCGATCAAGCCGAACTGCAAGGAGTGCCCTGCGAACCAGGAGTGCCCGAGCGCGTTCAAGGCGGAGAACGTCGGCCGCAAGCCCAAGCGCGTGCGGAAGAAGAGTGAACAGGAAGCGAAGAACAAGATCAGAAGGACCGGAAAAAAGGTTTGAGGGAGTGTCGTCCCCTCCCACCCATTCCCGATCTCTCCGATCTTCCTGTGAATCTCTTCTAGTTCGCGCGATCGAGCTTCACGTGAAGGACGCCCGTGCGCGTCCCGCCGAGCTTCACCTCGACGTCCATGTCGTGGTGGGCGAGCACGTCGTCGAGCGTGATCGTCGCCTCGCCCATCGGGTCGTCCGACATCTCGTCGATGTCGGTCGAGCCGATGACGATCGGTGAAGACGCGCTCACCTCGACCGCCGCGGGCGCGCGGAGCATCGGGTTCGCCTTGAACGTGTCCTGCATCTTCTTGACGACGACGAGCTTCGTCCCGCTCGCGGCCTTGATCCAGATCTCGGGATCGGGCGCGCCGCCGCCGAAGTCCCAAGACTTTCCGTCGGGCTTGCGCGACTCGAACTCGAAGCTCATGAGCGTGACCCACACCGTGGCGCTCGCCGGCTTCGCTACGACGGGCGCGCCCGCGTCGCCGAGCGCGTCCGCGGGGGAAATCTCGAGCGAAAAGCGCGACGAATCAGCGCCTGCGGAGCTCGTCACGAGCACCCACGGGCAAGTCGGCGGCGCGAGCACCTTCGTGAACGTCGGGTCGGAGAACTGCCCGCGGCTCTGGAGGACGAGCGACGGTTTGTCGCCGCGCGCGAGCGCGTCCGCGGCGTTGGTCGCGTCGGTCGCGCACACCATCCCGTACGAGACAGGCGAGCCCCCTTCCCACTTCGCGTCGAGCTGCACGGCGGGCGCCGTCTCGTAAGGACCCGAGAACTGCACGCCGCCGGGGAACAGCTCCTGGCGCTCGTTGAGCATCCACGGGTGCACGCCGTTCGGCATCGGACGCTTCGGCACGATCCCGTTCGGCAGCGGAGAGAGCATCAGATCGATCTGCTGCGACTCCGTGTCGAAGGTCATCGTCATGCCCTTGCGAAGCTTCTCCTCGAACATCTGCGCGCCTTGCATCGCGAACTGGTGCTTCGGATCGACGCCGAGCGCGGTCGCCGCGGCTTTCTCGAGCTGACCGATGACGCCGTCGCCCACGAGCTTGATGGTGCCGAGCGCGTTCACGCGCGCCTTGAGCGGCTCGGTCGGCGTGAGCCACACCGACGCGATCTTCGACCCCGGGTCGTACCCGACGTCGAACGCGCTCTTCATCTCGACGGTGGCTGTAAGATACACGTATTGGCGAACGCCCACGTCGCCCGACTTGCGGTCGACCCAAGTCCAGCCGACGCCCCCGAACGACAGCGAGAGCGCGTCGCTCCCACCATCGCGCGTGATCGTGCTCTTGCAATCGCGGATCTGAAGGCGGCCCCACGAGCACGCGAGGCCCGCGTCTGCGCCGGTCAGGTTCTTCGGGCACTCGGAGCTCGTGTCGTCTTGCGCGGGAAGACCGAGCCACTTTCCTTCGAGCTGCGAGCACGCCTTCTTCTCGGCCATGTCGAGCACGAGCTTGCGCACGTTGAGGTCGCCCACGGCGCTCCGCGGAGGCGGCGGCTGCGGCGGAACCGCGCCGGTCTGCGCGCCGCCGCACGCGAGCAGGGTCAAAACGAGCATCGTGCGCTTCAATCGACGCATGGCGCGAAGGTAACATGAGAAAAATCGGGGCAGCGTTCGGCGCACCGTGACGTACATGAGCAAGTTGAGAACGACCTTCTCCCTCGACGACTTCCTCGCCGCCCGCGTGGGCGCGTGCCTACGAGCTCAGCATTGGAGCTACGCGATGCCGCGCGAGGATCTCTCGATCTGCGTGGCCGTCGGACGCTTCGACGCGGACGACCAACGCGCGCTCGTTCCGCTGCTGGACGCGATCCGAACGTTCCCGACGCACGCGGCGATCTACGACACGTCGCGCGTCGAGGAGGTCGTGCCCGAGGCCTTCGTCGACCTCGAGCGTGTATTCCGCGCGCGCTACCAGGATCGGTTGGCGGTCGAGAAGGTCGCCGTGGTCGCGCCGAAGAGCGGCGTCCTTCGCGCGCTCGCGGCGGGGATTTTCGCGCTCCTCGAGCCGCCGTTCCCCGTCGCGACGTTTGCCTCGCTCGAGGAGTCGCTCGCGTGGGTGGGCCGCGACGCTCGAGACCAAGATCTGTTGGCGCTCGCCGAGCGTGAGGCCATCGCGCTCAAAGAAGACGCGTTCGACGCGGTCGTCGCAGCGTGGCTCGCCGCGCACGTCGGCGAAATCGAGGTCGAGCGCTGCGCGAGAGACGTCGGCGTGTCGGTGCGCACGCTCCAGCGCCGCCTCGCCGAGCGCGGCACGTCGTTCGAGCACGAAGCCAACGCGGCGCGCGTCCGCGTGGCCGAGGCGCGGCTCGAGACCGAAGCGCCGCTCACCGAGATCGCGTACGCGGCCGGCTTCTCCTCTCCGCAGCGCTTCGCGAGCGTCTTCCGAAAACTGAAGGGCGAGACGCCGTCCGAGGCCCGCGCGCGCATGCGCGTGGCGCCAAGGAGCAAGTGATTGGCGCGCACGGGAAAGAACTTCGGCGCGTCGAAGCGTAGTTAGAGTCACACAACATCCGACATGGGGACCAAGGGGTGAGCGATCGCTCGCAACCCATCGGCATCGTTGTTCTTCGAGTTGGCCACGTACACTGTAAGCAAAGGGATTCGTCCATGAAAGCTCGCACCGTTCTCGCGCTCGTCGCACTTCCGCTCGTCGCGCTCGCCTGCTCCGCGAGCGACACCGAACAGAGCGCCGACGACGTCAGCTCGACGTACAAACCCGGCTGCAAGCCGCTCACGGGACCGACGTTCGCGCTCCACGGCGTGGCGATCCTTCCGAGCGGGCCCGAGAGCGCTTACGTCGTCGTCCAAGGCGAGAAGATCACCGCGATCGCGACGACGCTCGCCCAGGTCCCGACGAGCGCGAAGGTCATCGAGACGAACGGCGTGATCGCGCCAGGTCTCGTCGACCTCCACAACCACGTCGCGTACGACTTCATCCCGTTCTGGAGCTCGGGCCAGCGCTGGCAGAACCGGTACCAGTGGGCGCGCGCGAAGGGCTACGCGGACGCGGTGAAGACTCCGTACAACGCCGTCAAGAGCGGCGGTCACATGTGCGAGGCGATCAAGTACGGCGAGTTTCGCGCTCTCGTCGGCGGGACCACGAGCGTCGAGGGCTCCGAGGATCTCTCGTGCACGCGCTCCTGGGCGCGCAACGTCGAGTTCTCGAACTTCTGCTCGGACCACGTCCGACAAGACGTGCTCCCCGTGACGGCGCTCACGCAGGCCGACGCCGACGCGATGAACGCGCAGTTCACGAGCGGCGCGACGAAGGCGTTCGTCGTGCACCTCGCCGAAGGCATCGACGACTCGTCCCGCGCCGAGTTCGACTACTTGAACAAGATCGGTCTCATCAAGCCGCAGCTCGTCGCGATCCACGGGACCGCGCTCACCGCGGCGCAGCTCCAGCAGCTGGGCCAGGTCGGCGCGAAGCTCGTGTGGTCGCCGCTCTCGAACCTCGCGCTCTACGGGCAGACGACGAACATTCCGGCGGCCGTGGCCGCGGGCGTCATGATTTCGCTCGCGCCGGATTGGTCGCCTTCGGGCAGCGCGAACGTCCTCGGCGAGCTCAAGGTCGCCGATCGCGTGAACAAGGAGCGGTTCGGCGGGCTCCTCTCGGACGAGCAGCTCGTCGCGATGGTGACGTCGAACCCGGCGAAGACCGTCGGGCTCGATGACAAGATCGGCTCGATCGCGGTCGGTCTCTACGCGGACCTCGTCGTCGTTCGCGGCGACGTGACGAAGCCCTATCGCGCGCTCATCGGCGCGCAGCCCGCCGACGTCCTCCTCACGACGGTCGGGGGTCAGGCGTTCTACGGCGCGAGCGACATCGTCGCGACGATCGGCGACGGGCGCTCGTACGTGACGGTCGACGCCTGCGGCGAGCCGCGCAGCCTCGCGGCGCAAGAGACCGCGCTCCCCATCGCCGGAGGCCAGGAGCAGCTCTCGGACGTCACCGCGACGTTCACGAACGCAGGCGTTTCCAACGTGATCCCGCTGTTCCAGTGCGGCCCCGCGCCGGAGTTCGCGTTCCACTGATCTCGGGTTTATCCTCGGGCGCATGTCGCTCGTGAATACACCTGCATGGAAGGCGCTCGCTGAGCACAAGAAGACGATCGAGGCGCTCCACCTCCGCGAGCTTTTCGCGAAGGACAAGGAGCGCTTCGAGCATTTCTCGCTCGAGGCGGGTGACGTCTTCCTCGACTACTCGAAGCACCGCGTGACCGCGGAGACGATGAAGCTCCTCTTCGATCTCGCGCGCCAGCAAGAGGTCGAGTCGTGGCGCGACAAGATGTTCGCCGGCGAGAAGATCAACGGCACCGAGGGCCGCGCGGTCCTCCACGTGGCGCTGCGAAATCGCTCGAATACGCCGATCGTCGTCGACGGCAAGGACGTGATGCCCGAGGTGAACGCGGTCTTGAAGAAGATGCGCGGCTTCACCGAAAAGCTTCGCTCGGGCGAGTGGAAGGGGCACACCGGAAAGCGCATCACCGACGTCGTGAACATCGGCATCGGCGGGAGCGATCTCGGCCCGGTGATGGTGACCGAGGCGCTCAAGCCTTACGGGCGCGCGCTCCGTGCGCACTTCGTGTCGAACGTCGACGGGACGCACCTCGCGGAGACCGTGCGCGACCTCGACGCGGCGACCACGCTGTTCGTCGTCGCGTCGAAGACCTTCACGACGCTCGAGACCATGACGAACGCCGAGAGCGCGCGAAAATGGCTGCTCGATAAGCTCGGCGCGGGACAAGACGCGGTCGCCAAGCACTTCGTCGCCGTCTCGACCAACACGAAAGAGGTCTCGAAGTTCGGCATCGACCCCGAGAACATGTTCGTGTTCTGGGACTGGGTCGGCGGCCGCTACTCGCTCTGGAGCGCCATTGGCCTCTCGATCGAGTGCGTCATCGGCGCGGACAATTTCGAGCAGATGCTCGCGGGCGCGCACGCGATGGACAACCACTTCAGGACCGCGCCGCTCGAGAAGAACTTGCCCGTCGTGATGGGCATGCTCGGGGTCTGGTACTCGAACTTCTTCGGCGCGCAGACGCACGCGATCCTCCCCTACGACCAGTACCTCCACCGCTTCGCCGCGTACTTCCAGCAAGGCGACATGGAGTCCGACGGCAAGGGCGTCGACAAGAGCGGCAACCGCATCCGCGACTACGACACGGGCCCCGTGATCTGGGGCGAGCCGGGCACCAACGGGCAGCACGCGTTCTATCAGCTGATCCACCAAGGCACGCGCGTCATCCCGTGCGACTTCGTCGCGCCGGTGAAATCGCACAACCCGATCGGGCGCCACCACGAGATCCTCCTCGCGAACTTCTTCGCGCAGACCGAGGCGCTCATGAAGGGCAAGACCGAAGACGAGGTGCGCGCGGAGCTCGTGAAATCCGGCACGCCGAAGGACAAGATCGACGCGCTCGTGCCGCACAAGACGTTCACCGGCAATCGGCCGACGAGCTCGATCATGCTCCCCGAGATCACGCCGTTCACGCTCGGCCAGCTGATCGCCGCGTACGAGCACAAAATCTTCGTGCAGGGCACGGTGTGGAACATCTTCAGCTTCGACCAGTGGGGCGTCGAGCTCGGCAAGCAGCTCGCCGTCGCGATCCTCCCGGAGCTCGAAGGGAGCGGCGTCGTGACGTCGCACGACGCGTCGACGAACGGGCTCGTCAACCGCTACAAACGGATGAGGGCTTGAGCGAACAAGACGAGCTCATCGGGCGCCTCGTCGAGCGCAAGTACGCCGTGCGCGGCATCATCGGCCGCGGCGGGATGGGGATGGTGTACGAAGCCGAGAACCTCGCGCTCGGCAAGCTCGTCGCGATCAAGGTGCTCGCGCACCAAGCGAGCGAAGGGAGCTCGGTCGCGCTCGAGCGCTTCCACCAAGAGGCGCGCACCGCCGGCGCGATGGGTCACCCGAACGTGTGCGAGGTCTACGATCTCGGGCAGCTCGAGGACGGCCGACCCTACATGGTCATGGAGCGGCTCACCGGCGAGACGCTCAGGCAGATGATCGCGCGAGAGGCGCCGATTGCCGAGGAGACCGTCGCGTTCGTCGGCGCGCAGATGTTCGCGGCGCTCGCGGCCGCGCACCGGCGAAACGTCGTTCACCGCGACATCAAGCCGGAGAACGTGTTCCTGCACAAACCGGCGGGCGACACGTTCGTCGTGAAGGTGCTCGACTTCGGCGTCGCCAAGGCCGTGTCGCGCGCGAGCGTGAGCGACGCAGAGAACCTGAGCCTCACGGACTCGGGCATCGTGATGGGCACGCCGTATTACATGGCGCCGGAGCAAGCGACTGGCGATCGCGTGGCCGCCCCGTGCGACGTGTACGCGTGCTGCATCGTGCTCTTCGAGGCGCTCACGGGCAGGCGGCCGTTCGAAGGCTCGTCGCACGTCGAGGTCGTGACCAACATGCTCACGTGCAACCCGGCGCGCGTCTCGCAGTTTCGTCCCGAGATCGGCGCGAAGATCGACGCGCTCCTCGCCTCCGGGCTCGCGCGCGGCCCCGCGGAGCGACCGTCGGCTCAGGTGATGCGCAACGAGCTCCTCGCGCTCTTGCCGGACGCCCACGCGTTCTCGACGCAGGCGCCGCTCTCGCGCATCTCGTTCTCGACGGCGCCGCCCTCGTTGTCGGTGAAGCTCGACGAGCGCTTCCGGCACCTCGCCGCGGCGTTCGGCACGTTTTCAGCCGATTTCAGCCTCGCGCAGGCGGACGGCGAGATCTCCCTCGACGAAGCGACGCGCCTTCGCGAGCAGCTCGCCGAGGTCGAGCGCTGGTGCCGATCGATGCGCGACGATCTCGGACGCGCGGCGATGCAGGTCGGCGGCGAGCACCCGACCGACGTCGACGACGCGGTCGCTACCCTGCGGAAGCCTTAGCGAAGCGCGAGACGAGCTCTTCGGTCGCCGTGTAAGGGTCGACGCTCTTGCTCTCGACGGCGCGGACCGCCTCGTCGATCGCGCCGCCGAGCTTGTCCATCGCGGCGTCGATGAGCGCCTCACGGAGCGTCTCGCGGAGCTCCTCGGCGAGGCGCTCGTGCCTGCGCGCGCGCCCGGCGTCGGTGCCCGTGATCCACGCGTGGTGCTTGTCGAGCGCGGTCGCGAGCTCGTCGATTCCCTCGCCGCGGAGCGCGACGCACTTCACGATCGGAGGCACCCAGTTTTGCTCGACCGGCGAGGCCGCGCGAGCTCCCTCGTCCGGTGAGAGCTCGTGGTACACCGTGTGCGTGCGTTTCTTGGCGGAGGCGATCATCGTCTCGCTGCCGAGGGCGATCATGAGCTCGAGATCGCGGACGGTGGCGTCCGCGCCGTCGCGATCGGCCTTGTTCACGGCGAACACGTCCGCGCACTCCATGAGGCCCGCCTTGATGGCCTGCACCTCGTCGCCGAGGCCGGGAGCCATCACGACGAGCGTCGTGTGCGCGGTGCGCGTGATCTCGAGCTCGTCCTGGCCGACGCCGACGGTCTCGACGATGATCACGTCGCTCCCGAACGCGTCGAGGATGCGCACGAGATCGCGCGCGGAGCGCGAGAGGCCGCCGAGGTGCCCGCGCGTCGCGACGGAGCGAATGAACACGCCTTCGTCGGTCGCGTGGCGCATCATGCGGATGCGATCGCCGAGGATCGCGCCGCCGGAGTACGGGCTCGTCGGGTCGACCGCGACGACGCCGACGCGCTTGCCGCGCTTTCGCGCGTGATCGATGAGTCGATCGCAGAGCGTCGATTTACCGGACCCCGGATTTCCCGTGACGCCGATGACCCACGCCTTGCCCGTGTGCGGGAAAATGTCCTTGAGGATTTGGACGGCCCCCGGCATGCGATCGTCGGCGAGGCGCATCGCGCGCGCAGCGGCGCGCACGTCGCCTTTCAAAATCCGCTCGCTCAGCTCGTGCATGTAGATGCAGATGGGGGGGACAGGGGGGCAACGCCCCCCGTTGCGGGGTGAGCCAACGGCGAACCCCCGAGGGGAGAGCGGCGAAGCCGAGAGGGGGCGAGCAGCCCCCGATCATGGACGAAGACCGGCGATCTTCGCGCGGACCGCGGCGGCGTCGACGGGGCCTTTGCCTTGGAGCGCTTTGTCGTACGCCGTGCGCGCGCCCGAAGAGTCGCCATCGGCGGCGAGCGCGTCGCCGAGGGCGACGAACGCGGGGCCCCACGTCGGGAAGTCGTGCGTCGCCGTCGTCGCGTAGGCGCGGGCGCTCGTGTTGCGTCCCGCCTTGATGCACGCGAGCGTCGCGTGGACGAGCACGTCGGGGTTCTGGCGATCGAGGCCGTACGCGGCCTGATACTGCTCGAGCGCGAGATCGATCTCGCCCTTCTTCGCGTACGCGTCGGCCATCAGGAGCTTCGCGCTCGCCGAGCTCGCCATCACGCCGAGCGCGGAGCGCGCTTCGGCCAGCGCGTCGTCGGCTTTGCCTTCGGCGAGGGCGACGCGTCCGACGACGACGTGCGCGGACGGATCCTGCGCGTTGATGTGGAGCGCGCTGCTCGCCGCGGTCTTCGCCTCCGCGTTCTTGCCGAGCGCGAGATCGACGTCGGCGAGGCGAACCCACGCCTCGAGGTGGTTGGTGCGCTCGCGCGTCGCCTTCTCGAGCGCGGTCACGGCGTCGGCGCCTGCGGGGAGAGCGCGACCGAGCTCGTAGAGCGCGTCGGGGCTCGTCGGATTCGAGCTCGACGGCGCGCTTCAGCTCCGCGATGCCCTGATCCGTCTTGCCCGTGTCGACCCAATATCTTCCGAGGTAGAGGTGCGGCTCGGCGCCCGACGCGTTGAGCGTCATCGCGTCCTTGAACGCGGCCTCGGCCTCCGTGTCTTTGAGCTGGAGCGCGAGCGCGCGCCCCTCGGCGACCTTCGAGTCGTACGTGCGTCCCGCTTGCTGGATCTCGGTGAACGCGTCGGTCGCGCGGCGCCACAAGAGGTGCGCCTCCGCGGCGCACGCGTGACCCGCGGCCGCGCCTCCCGTCTGCGCGCCGACGACGCGACACTCGACGACCGCTTGCGAAAAATCGCGCTGCGCGATGAACGTTCGCGCGAGCTCCCAGTGGAGCTTCGTCGCGCCGTCAGGCTGGTGACCTGCGAAGGTCGACGCGCCTCGCCGGAGCTCGGTCGCGGCTTCGGCGTATTTGCCCGCGCGACGCAGCGCGCGTCCGAGCGTGAGCGACGCGTTCACGTCGTTCGGGTTCGTGCGCACCGAGGCGCGAGCGCCGTCGAGCGCGGACTCTTGCGCGAGCGCGGGCGCGCACACCAGCGCGAGCGCGAGGGTCACGGAGCCGCGGAACATGGTCGCTCGATTTAGCATCGTTCGCTCAACCTATCGAGCGCCCAGCGCGCTGCGTCACGAACCACCTCGGAGGGGTGCGTCTCGGCCGCGCGCTCGAGCGAGCCCCGAGCGGCTTGATTGCGCCGGTTTCCGAGCACCACGGCGGCGTTCCGCGCGAGGCCCTCGGCGGTCGCGCGCCGGAGCGGCGTCCCCTCGGCGAGCGCGCTCCACGCCTCGCTGCCCGATTCGAGCGCGAGCAGATCGCAGAGCTCGGTTCGCGCCCAGCGCTCGAGCGGCTCGTATCGTCGGGCCGGCACCGCGAGCTTCACGTTCGAGGGGCGTCGCCCCTCGAGCTCCCCAGGTCCTCGGCTCGCTTCGCTTCGCTGCGCGAGCCTCGAGCCGTGCGTGAACGGGCACACGGTTTGGCAGTCGTCGCACCCGAACAAGTGGTCGCCGATGTCGTCGCGGAGCGTCACCGGAATGGGCGCGCGTAGCTCGATCGTGAGGTACGAGATGCACCTCCGCGCATCGAGCACGAAGGGCTCGACGATCGCCTTCGAAGGGCACGCGTCGATGCAGCGCGTGCAGCTTCCGCAGCGCTCGGGCATCGGCGCGTCGGGCTCGAGCTCGACGGTCGTGACCACCTCGCCGAGAAGCACGAACGAGCCGCGCCCAGGGATGATGAGCATCCCGTTCTTGCCGACGAACCCGAGGCCCGCGCGCGCCGCCCACGCGCGTTCGAGGATCGGCGCGTCGTCCGAGAGCGGCCTCGCCGCCGCGCCGGGCTCGAGCGTGCGAACGAACGCGGCGAGCTGGCGAAGCTTCTTCCGAAGCCCGTTGTGATAGTCGCGCCCACGCGCGTAGCGCGCGATCGTGCGCGAAAATGGCGGGTCCCGCGACTCTTCCTCCGACGCGCGTTGGTACGCGCTCGCGACGCAGATGACGCTCCGCGCACCGGGAAGCATCCCCTCGCCGTCCACGGTCCGTCGAACGTCCGCGTTCGCCGCAAGCCAGTCCATCTCGCCGTGAAAGCCACGCTCCACGAAGCGCGCGTAGCGTTCGTGCTCGCGTTCCAGCGGTTCGGCGCGGGCGACGCCAACCGCGTCGAACCCGAGGGCGCGCGCGCGCTCCTTCACGCGCTCGGTCAACGCTCGAGGCAAGACGTCCGGTGGCATTTCCGGTATCGTATTCGGCCATGATCCGGCTCGCACCCGCTTCTTCCTTCGTCCTATTGGTCGCGCTCGCCGCGGCTTGCAGCAGCACGACCGTCAAGCCCGACGCCGGAGGTGGCGCGTGCGCGCAGGACCTCACCGTCGGCTGGACCAATTATGCGCTCTGCGCAGCCGGCGCTGGCGGCAGCCTCGGCGCTGCGTGCCCCGCGACGACCCCGCCCAACACGTGCATCGACACGCGCCCCGTCGCGGCGTGCTGCACGTGGGCGCAAGACCCGAAGACCGAGCTCGCGCGCGGGCCGTCGAGCTTGCACTACTACGGCCAGCCCGCCGGGCAGCCCACGGTCGACCTCTCGTGCGTCGATGCACCCGCGGCGCAGGGCACGCCACAGACCGTGACGCTCACGGGCTACGTGAAGGTCTTCCTCGGCCAGGACTCGGACTCGGCCGGCGTGAAGATCGAGATCTTCAACGAGGGCAAGGACGGCGCGCTCGGCGCGCTCGTCGGCACCGCGGTCACGACCGACACGCAAAGCCCGTCGCGCGTCAACGACTGGCTCCAGCAATGCCCGACCGGCGGCTGCATCGAGCGTCAGTTCACGTACGCGAACGTGCCGACCGAGACGCCGCTCATCATCCACACGTCCGACGCGAACAACGCGCAGCGCTGGGCCAGCCTCTACGACTACAACATCTACTTTTCGAACTCGGTCGTCTCGAACGGCGCGGTCACGTACGACACGACCGGGGTCGGCACGACGGACCTCAACACGGTCGCGTCGTCGGCGGGCGGCTTCACGGTCGCGCCGGACAAGGGGCTGCTCGCGGGCGAGGTCCACGACTGCGGCGACGTGCGCCTCCAAAACGCGACGGTGAGCACGGACTACCCGCCGCAGGGCAAGATCTTCTACTTCGGGACCGACGAGACCTACCCGCTGCCGGATCAAACGGCGGTCTCGGGCACGAGCGATCTCGGCCTCTTCGGCGCGCTCAACTACCAGACCGGCGTGCCGATCCACATCAGCGCCGTCGGTTTGCAGAACGGGCAGCGCAAGCTCATCGGCGCGTACACCGTGCAGGTCTTCGCGGGCGCGGTGACGGCCCTCTCGCTTCGCGGCCGGAGGCCGTATCAGCACGATTGAACATCCCGCCGACCGCATCTTCGGCGGCCGCGTCGTGCTCCGTCAGCCGGCGCGCGGGCACGGGTATCGAGTCAACGCGGACGCGCTGATCCTCGCGGACTTCGCCGGACCTGCGCGCGGGACGCTCGTCGACCTCGGCGCGGGCACGGGAGCCATCGCGCTCGTGATGATGGCGCGCGCGCTCGCGTCGCGCGCGGTGCTCGTCGACGTGGACGAAGCGGCCTGCGCGCTCGCGCGTGACAACGTCGAGCGAAACGGCGCGCGCGCCGACGTCGTCTGCGGCGACGCGCTCGAGATCGCCAAGAAGCGCCGGGGTGAAGCGGCGCTCGTCGTGTGTAACCCGCCGTATTTCGAGCCAGGCACGGGGCGCGTCGCGAGGAACAGCGGCGCGTCGCGCGTCGGCGAGGTGGACCGCTTCGTGCGCGCGACGCGCGAGATCCTCGGGCGGCGCGGTCGCGCGTGTTACGTGTATCCTGCAAGCGAATTGGCGCGCCTCGTGTCGAGCCTGCGTGCGTCCGGGCTCGAGCCGAAGCGCCTGCGCATGGTCCACGCGACGGCGGGAGCGCCCGCGCGAATCGCGCTCGTCGAGGCGCGCGCGAGCAAGGCCGGCGGGCTCTTGGTCCTCGCGCCTCTCGTCGAGCGCGACGGACCGCGCCACGCGGACTACACGGCGGAGATGTCGAAGCTCCTCGGGCTCACTTCCGCGTAGCGCGGACCGTGCCATCGACGAACGCGCGGAGCGCGCGCGCGGCGACGCGATGTCCGTCGCGCTCGGTGACGCGCACGCCGAGGCGTCCGCCGAGCCACAGCGTCGCGAGGCCGTGCGCGACGGACCACGCCGCCGCCGTGACCGCTTCGAGGTCGGCGCCAGCGAGATAACCCTCGTCGGCGCACCGCTGGACGATGCGCCTCAAGAGGTCGTACGCCCGATCGGAGGCCACGGAGAGCTCGGGTGAGCTCGCGTCGAGCTGCTCGTTGCGAAACATCACGCCGAACTGCTCTGGGTTCTCGAGCGCGAACCGAAAATACGCGCGCCCAACGGCCTCGAGCGCGTCGGGTCCGCTCTGCTGAGCCTTCTTCGCGTCCGTGGCGGCCATCGCGCCCATCTTCGTGAAGCCGGCGGCGGCGTACGCGGTCAAGAGGCCCGATTTGTTTCCGAAGTGGTGCGCCGGCGCCGAGTGGGAGACGCGCGCGTCCCTCGCGACCTCGCGGAGCGAGACGAACGCGAGGCCCCGCTTGCGCACGATGCGGTCGACCGACCGAAGGAGCGCCTGGCGCAAATCACCGTGGTGGTAACGAGCTCGAGCGCGCAAGCGGACCTCAATGTCGTCGAATCGCCCGAGCGGCGCAACCGGAGCATCTTGACGTTGTCCACATCACCCGCTAGACAGTGTCCAGGAGGAGCGTGCGCAGCATCGTTCCGCTCGCAGCGCTCGTATCCGTGCTCGGCGGGTGTGCCCAACTCATCGGGCTCGACGACGTCGGCTTTCGCGGCATCGACGGCGCGACGGACGCTCCCTTCGACGGTCCGGGCTCCGAGGATGCATCGGACGCGGGCGCCACGTGCGACGCGAACACGCAGCTCGACCCGAAGAATTGCGGGCGATGCGGTCACGACTGCCTCGGCGCCGATTGTTCGTACGGCGCGTGCGGCGCGCTCGTCGTCACGTCGGGGACGTATCTCTCAGCGTCGCTCGCGACGGACGGCGTGCGCGTGTTCTATCGAGACCAGACGTCGGTGCGGTCGTGCCCCGTCGGCGGTTGCGACGCCGGCGAGCTCCTCGCCTCGGCGCCCGCGAATTCGGCCGGCGCGATCGCGGCCGGGCCGACCGCCGTTTACTGGAGCGATGGAACCGCCGTGCGCTCTTGCACCAAGACGGCCTGCGCGCAGCCGAAGGACGTGTTCGACGCGAGCCCGCTCGCGATCGACGGCGTCGGGACGTCCGCGTCGCACGTCTACGTGACGGCTCACACGAGCCTCGAGATCGCGCTGTTCCAGAGCGCGCTCGACGGCACGAGCGCGACCCAGCTCGAGCAGCAAGCGAACGCGACCGCTACCGGCGCCGTCGCGGCGCGCCCGCAGGGCGGCGTCTATTGGTACGAGACCGCGCCCTCGCCGACCGTCTTCTACTGCGCGTCGACGTGCGCCTCGGGGCCCACGGCGTCGCGCGTGCTCGCCGCGGCGCCGACGGGGATCATCGCGACCGACTCGGCCGTCTTCGTCGCGACGCTCGCGGGGATCTTCCGCATGGATGACGCGCTCGCCTCGCCGCCCGCGGCGTTCTACGCGGGCGCCGCTTCGGCCATCGCAAACGGCAGCGGGGCGATCTTCTTCGTCTCGCCCGCGTCGCCGGATCGCATCGGGGCCTGCAGCACCGCGGGCAGCGCGTGCGCGAGCCCGATGTGGCTCTACACGACGACGACCTCGTCGTACCCACTCGTCGCGATCGCGGCCGATGGCATCGCGGTCTACTGGATCGTGCGCGGCGCAGAGCAAATCATGAAGGTCTCGCCGTGAGCGTCGAGCCCGGCGCGCTCATTGCCAAGAAATACCGCGTCGAACGCGTGCTCGGCGAAGGCGGTATGGGCATCGTCGTCGCCGCGCGGCACGTGGATCTCGGGCGCCGCGTCGCGATCAAGCTCGTGCGAAAGGAAGCGTACGACGCGAGCTCGGTCGAGCGGCTCCTTCGCGAAGCGCGCGCCGCGGCGGCGATCGACAGCGAGCACGTCGCGCGCGTCCTCGATGTCGGGCGCACCAAGCGCGGCGAGCCCTACCTCGTCCTCGAGCGGCTCGATGGGCAAGATCTCCACGCGCGGCTCGCGAGCGGGCCGCCGCCGCGCGTGAGCGACGCGGTCTCGTGGATCTTGCAGGCGTGCGAGGGGCTCGCCGCCGCCCACGCGCGCGGCATCGTCCACCGCGACCTCAAGCCGAGCAATTTGTTCCTCGCGCGTCTTCCGGACGGGCGCGAGCTCGTGAAGCTCCTCGACTTCGGCCTCGCGAAGAGCGTCGCGGGCGACGACGGGCGCGTGACCGCGACCGGAGCGATCTCTGGGCTCGCCTTCGTACATGTCGCCCGAGCATCTCTCGGGGCGCGCGCTCGACGCGCGCAGCGACGTGTGGTCCCTCGGCGTGACGCTCTACGAGCTCCTCACGCGCGCGCTCCCGTTCCCCGGACGAACGACGCCCGAGACGTGCGCCGCCGTCCTCTCGTCGAGTCCCGCGCCGATCTCGTCCGCGCGACACGACGTGCCCGACGAGCTCGCCGCCGTCGTGCTCGCCTGCCTCGAGAAGGATCCGACCCAGAGGCCTCGCGACGTCGCGGAGCTCGCCGCGCGGCTCGCGTCGTTTTGCGACGACGGGCCCGAGCGCGCCGCACGGATCGCCCGGATCCTCACGAGCGGAAGGATCGAGCTCAACGTCGACGAGAGCGCGCGCGACGCGCCGACGCACCTGGTCTCTTCGATCGACACTCGCGAGATCCCGCTCGCGAGGTCGACGTGGATCATAGGCGGGGCGATCGCAATCGCGGTCGCGGTGGTCCTCGCGTTCACCCTCGCGTTTCACGGCGCGCCGCTGCAGAGCGCGCTCGCCGAGGCCGCGCCTCCCGCGTCGCGCGAATCGCCCGCGGCTCGAACGCCGAGCGCCGCCCCGGTCGAGTCCGCGAGCGCACCACCGACGCCGACGACGAAGCCCACTGCGACCGGCCGCGCGCCGAAGGCTCGCCCGAGCGCCGCGCATTCGGCTTCATCCAGCCCGCTCGAGAGGTTTTGATGCGCCGCTGGTTCGCCTGCGCGGCGCTCTTCTTCTCCTTGTCGACGCACGCGCGCGCCGACGAGCCCCGTGCATCGGCTGTGGAGCTCTTCGCTCACGGCCGCTCGCTCGCGGCGGCGGGCAAATGCGACGAGGCCATCCCGTTCTTCCTCGACACGTTGAAGCTCGAGCCGTCGATCGGCGCGCTGCTCAACCTCGCCGAGTGTTACGAGAAGCTCCACGACGAGCCCAGCGCGTACGCGCGCTTCCGCGAGGCGGCCGTCCTCGCTCGCGAAAAATCCGACGACCGAGAGGCGTTCGCGCGGGATCGCGCCGCGGCGATCGCGGCTCGCACGCCGAGCGTCACGGTCGGGTCGCGCGCGCCGGTCGAGGCTCGGCCCGCGGTGCCGCTCCTGCCCTCGCCGCCGCCCGTCGAAGAAAAGCCGCGCGACGGGCGCGCGCAGCGCACCGTCGGCATCGTCGTCACGCTGGGAGGGCTCGCGACCCTCGGCGCGGGCGCCGTCCTCGGCGGGCTCGCGATCGTCGAGAAGGACAGCGCCGTGTCTCTCTCGACGGGCGCATCGCAGTCCGCGTTCGAGGCCGCGCGCGCGACCGCGAAGACGTTCGCAGACGCATCGACCGCGACGATGATCGCAGGCGCCGTGCTCGCGGCCACAGGGCTCGTCGTGTGGCTCAGCGCGCCGCGCGCCAACGTCGTCGTCGCGCCGATCGGGCTCGGCGCCGTCTTGCGGGCAAGCTTTTAGGCCCGCGCGCCCAGAAGGCGGTCCAAGT
Source organism: uncultured delta proteobacterium (assembly GCA_963839305.1). Classification (GTDB taxonomy): domain Bacteria; phylum Myxococcota_A; class Polyangia; order Polyangiales; family Polyangiaceae; genus DASXHD01. Next base: position 1,047,263 of record CAWIUL010000010.1, on the reverse strand, counting down.
AGATCGCGCAGGCCGATCGCACGCTGAGGTGGTTCCACGCGGTGTCGCGCGCAGCGACGATGGGCGCGAGGCGCGCGTCGGCGCCTTCGTGGATGTCTTGCGCGAGCCCCCAAGCGGTGCCGAAGACGATCAAGATCGGCCGCCCGTCCGTCTCGACGCGCGCGCGGGCGTCCTTCATCGACAGCGCGCCCGGCGCCGTCTTCGCGCCCGTGCTCCACACCTCGATCGCCTCACGCCCGCCGAGCGACGCGCACGCGTCCTCGAGCGAGGCCACGGGGCGCGCGAGGGCAAGCGCGTCCTTGCGTGCGGGAATGCGTCTTCCGCTCGAGCCCTCGGCCCAGTGCTTTTGGATCTTCTCGACGAGCTCGCGCTGCGCCGTGATCGGGTGCACCAAGAAGTAATCGCTCGCGCCGTACGCGCGCGCGCTCCGCGCGAGATCGTGGACGTCGAGGTTCGTGATCGCCGACGTGACGACCTTGCCCTGCTGGTCGAGCACGGGCCAGTGGACGAGCGCTATCGCGACGCGCCTCATTTCTTCTTCTCGAGAAGATCGGGGCGACGCGCGACCGTGCGCTCCCTTGCCTGCGCCGCGCGCCACGCCGCGATCTGCGCGTGGTTTCCCGAGAGGAGCTCCGCCGGCACGCCCTCGCCGCGAAACTCCGCGGGGCGCGTGTACTGCGGATACTCGAGGAGGCTCGCGTTTCCCGGGCTGTGCGACTCCTCGTGCGTCGAGGTCGCGTTTCCGAGCACGCCAGGAAGAAGGCGCACGACGCTCTCGATGATCGCCATCGCGCACACCTCGCCGCCCGTCATCACGAAGTCGCCGAGCGAGATCTCCTCGTCGACGTGCATGCGAACGCGCTCGTCGAATCCCTCGTAGCGCCCGCAGACGAGCATGATCGCCGGCTCCTCGGCGAGCGCGATCGCCCTCCTCTGATCGAACGGCTTGCCCTGCGGCGTCATGAGGACGCGCTTCGCCTTGGGCGGGGTGTCGTCGAGCGATTCCATGCACGCGACCATCACGTCGACGCGCATGACCATCCCCGAGCCGCCGCCGTACGGCGTGTCGTCGACGCTCTTGTGCTTTCCGAGACCGAAGTCGCGCGGCGAGCGGAAGCGCATCTCGAGCTTGCCCGAGGCGATCGCGCGACCGACGAAGCTCGTGACCTTGAACGCGTCGAAGAGCTCGGGGAAGAGCGTGACCACGTCGACCCTCATGCGGGCCTCACGGCAGGTCCTCGAGCGTCACGAGGCTCACGACGCGCGCCTCGGCGTCGACACGCTCCACGAACGCGTCGGTGAGCGGAACCTCGATCTTCGCGCCGTCGTCCTTCTTCACGACGAGGACGTACGTCGTCGGGTACTCGTCGAGACGCTCGACCATGCCGATTCGTGCATTCTGCAAGCGAACCTCGGCGCCCTCGACGTCGCACGTGTAGAACTCGCCGTCTTCGAGCGGCGGGAACGCGTCGCGCGCGACGCAGATCATCGCGCCGCGGAGCTCCTCGGCCCGGTCGCGGTCGTCGACCGAGTGGAGCTTGAGGAGGATCGTCTTGTCCGCGCGCCGCGCGGCGTCGATCGACACCTCGTGTTCCTTGCCGTCTTTCAGGCGCACGAGCACCTCGTCCACGTCGAGCAGCAGATCGCTCTCGGCGTTGAACAGGTTCAATCGCAGCTCGCCGCGCACGCCGTGCGGACGCGCGACCTCCGCGAGCGGGACGTACCTCAATCGACGATGTCGAGGTGGGCGCGCTTGCCGAGCTTCGTCGACACCGCGGCGAGGATCGTCCGCATCGACTGCGCGGTGCGACCCTCTTTCCCGATCACCTTGCCGATGTCTTCCTTCGCGACGCGAAGCTCGATCACGCTGTTGTTCTCAGTGGCGATCTCGCGCACCTCGACCTGGTCGGGGTGATCGACAAGCTCCACCGCGATGGTGCGAATCAGCTCCTTCAAGGGGGAGCTCTCGTCGGTCATCGGCGTCAGGCCTTCGGAGCGGCTTTGGCAGCGCGCTTCAACAGCTTCGTGACGGTCTCCGACGGGAGAGCGCCCTTGCCGGTCCAGTAAGCGAGCCGGTCGCTCTTGAAGCTGAACACGCCGTCCTTCGCCGGATCGAACGTGCCGATGTTCTCGAGGAAGCGGCCGCCGCGGGGACGACGCGCATCGGCAACGACGAGACGATAAAACGGGCGCTTCTTGGTGCCCGCGCGAGCAAGACGGATGGTGACCATGAAATTCCTTGGAACCGAGCTGTTAGAGCGTAGCACCCGCGGTAACGCGTGCTAGCTGGGGAACGGGGCGCGGAACCTAGTTTTTTTCGCGCTTTGCGTCAAGCCGCCTTCATCTCGCCGCGCTCGTAGGCCTCGAGAATGTCGAGGCAGCCCACCAGGCTGTCGCAGAAAAGGAGCCTCCGGCGGAGCTCGCCCGCTCCCGGCATTCCGCGCAGATAGCCGCTGAGGTGGCGGCGCGTGACCCGGACGCCATAGGGCTCGCCGCGGCGGGCGACGTTCTCTTTGAGGTGCGCCCGGCAGAGCTCGAGGCGCTCGGCGAGCGTCGGAGGCGCGACGTCCGGCTTGCCGTCGAGGCGGGCGCGGATTTCGCGGAAGACCCACGGGTGCTCGATGGCGCGGCGCCCGACCATCACGCCTTCGCACTTCGTCTGCGAGAGCGCGCGGTCCGCGGCCTCGGCCGAGTCCACGTCGCCGTTGACGACCATCGGGATCGACACGACCTCGCGCGCGCGGGCGGCCCACGACCAGTCGGCGGCGCCGGAGTGTCCCATCTTCGCCGTGCGGCAGTGGAGCGTGATCGCCGCGACGCCCGCGTCCTCGAGTCGGCGCGCGAGATTGACGATGGGCGTCTGGGTCTCGTCGAGGCCGATGCGCGTCTTCACCGTGACGAGGCACGAGACGCTCGAGACGACCATCTTGGCCATCGAGACCATCGCGTCGGGATCGCGCAGCCAGCCTGCGCCCGCGCCGCGACCGGCGATTTTCGGGACCCAGCAGCCGCAGTTCACGTCGATGAACGCGGGCGATGCGCTCTCGGCGACGCGCGCCGCCTCTGCGAGGCGCTCGGGGTTCGAGCCGTAGATTTGGATCGCCGTGTCGGTGTCGTCCTCGGCGAGGAGCATCTTGCGCTTGGCGTTGCGGCACCCGCGGAGGAGGCCCTCGACGTTCACGAACTCCGTGAAGCACACGTCCGCCCCGAAGCCGCGCGAGAGTCGACGGAACACGACGTCCGAGACGTCCTCCATCGGCGCGAGCATGACGGGCTTGCGCTTCATCAGGTCGTTGAATTGCGTGCGGGACAGCGGCGTCGGCATCAGCGGCGGGCCTCTTTTGAACTCCTCTGACGTCGCCGTCAACCGTTGACGGACATGATGCGTGTAAGATGCAACATCATCGCGGCGTTCCGGGCGCCTCCGAAGACCTTCATCTTGCCACTGCGCATGGCGGCGAACACCTCGCCCATCGTCTTTCGCCCCTCGCCGTCGCGGAGCGCGGGGACCGGGAGGCCGAAGCGGCGCGTCAGCGGCACGTTCGAGAGCGCCAAGATGACGTCGGAAGAGGCGCGCACGGTCACGTCGGGCACGCCGACCACGCCGTCGTAGAGCGTGAGATCGCCGTGGTCGAACCAGAGCGTCATCGCCACCTCGGCGTCCTCGGCCAAGATCGCGATCCGGCCGGTGATGGCGTGCAAATCGCGATTTTTGTGGGGTTTGCTCTCGAGGTTCTGACGCAGGAGGTCGGCGAGCATCACGGCCAAGCCGTTCTCTTCGGCGCCCGCCGCGAGCGTGATGTGGCTCATCGCGGGCAGCATACCGTAAGGAGAGGAGGCCCGTCCGCGTTCACCTCTCGTGACCGCCGTAATTCCTTCCACTTGGGCTATGGTCGGCCGCATGGAGGCGGGCCCCCTCGAAGCGGAGCGCCTCCTCGTCGCCAAGGCGCAATCCGGAGACCGCGTCGCGATGGGCGAGCTCCTCAAGCGCTACGGCGGTCCGCTCTACGCGACCGTGCTGCTTCCCCGGCTCGGAAGCGAAGCCGCGGCGAAGGACGCGCTCTCCGAGACCTACGCGAAGGTCGTCGAGCGCATCGATCGCTTCCAGTGGCAGAACGTCGGGTTCTACCCGTGGCTGCGTACGGTCGCGCTGCGCGTGGCTCTCGACGCGCTCCGCGCGCGAAAGCGCACCGTCCTTTGGGAGGCCGAGGATCTCCAGCGCGAGGTGGACGCCTCGCAGACGACGACGCCGCTCGACCAGGCCGTGCAGGAGCGCCGCGATCGCGAGGCCGCCAAGTCTCGCGTCGAGGCCGCGCTCGGCAGGATCCACGAACGCTATGCCCGCGCCATCCGCATGCGCGTCATCGAGGAGAAGCCTCGCGAGGAGGTCGCCGCCGAGCTGGGCGTGACACCGGCGACCTTCGACGTGCTACTTCATCGGGCGACGGCGGCGCTGCGCAAGGCTCTGAAGGAGGACGCACATGACTCTGAAAGATGATCCCGACGCGCCGCCGAGCGAAGAGGAGATCCGCGAGAGCGAGCGTCTCCGAGAGGCGCTCGAGGATCCGTCGAAGGAGAGCGCCGAGGCGGATCTCTTGCGCGCGGTGAAGAACGCCGCCGCGCCCAAGGCGCTCGCCAAGGACGACCTCGAGGCCGCGGTCGAGCGCGGGCTCGCGCGCGAGCGCTCGAGCGGCGTGGTCATTCGCGTCGCGTTCGGCGCGGGGTTGATCGTCGCGGCCGCGGCCGCCATCGTCTTCTTCGTCGGCCGCGGTCCCGTCGTGACCCCGGAGCTTGCGCGCGCGCGCTCGACGCAGGAGCTCTTCACGGAGCGCTTCGAGGCGCGCGGCGGCGAGAGCGCCCGCATCGATCGCATCGCGATTGCGCGCGCCGCCGACCTGCGAGACAACCGCTTCGCGCGATGGGGCGTCAGCACGAATCGAGGTCGCCGGTGAGGCTCCCCCGCGCGTACGCCGCGGCCTTCTTGGCGCTCGCAATGGCGTCGGGCGGGGTGCTGCTCGCGCGGTGCGATCGCAACGAGGCCGCGCGCTCGGACGAGCAAGCCGTGGTCGACACGGAGCTGCTCGCGTTCTTGTCGCTCGCGCGGGCGCATCACCACGAGGCCAACCTGCTCGAGCAAGACAGCGACGTGACGGGCGCGATCGCCGCGCTTCGGAAGATCGTCGACGCGCCGAAGCCGCACCCCGGCCAGCGCTTTCCGGAGGTCGAAGAGGTCCTCGCGGACACGTACGCGCGCATGGCGGAGCTCGAGCTCGAGAAGAACGACGTCGCCGCGGCGCAGAAGGACGTCGAGAACGGCCTCCTCCACGTGACGGAGCCCACGTACTTCCGCGGACACTTGCTCGAGGTGTACGGCATCGTCGAAGAGACGCGGACGGGGCAGCTGCGCGACGCGGGCAACGACGCCGAGGCCGAGAAGGCCAAGGCGCACGCCAAGCAGCTCCTTCGAGAGGCGGTCGACGTCCAAGAGGCGGTCATCGCGCGGGTGCTCGACGCGGGTCACGAAGGAGGCTCGAAATGAAGCGTGCAGTCGTGCTCGCGTCGCTCCTCGCCGCGTGCGGTGGGAGCGCTGCGCCGTCGATGACGCCCTCGCACAACGATGGTGAGGGCACGTCGGCCGCGCCGGAGAACGTGCAGCCGTCGGTGCAGAACGACAACCACGCGCGTCAGCCATCGGCGCCCGAGATCGCGGGCGCGCGGAGCGATCTCGATCGCGCCGAGTCGCAGATCTCGGCCGCGACGGGAGACTGCGCCACCGCGTGCCGCGCGCTCGCGTCGATGGAGCGCGCCGCGCAGCACCTCTGCGCGCTCGACTCGGGTCGCGAGTGCGATCGCGCGCGTGAGCGCCTCGCCGCGGCGCGCGAGCGCGTTCGCTCTTCGTGCGGCGGATGCAATCCGTGAGCGCCGCGTCGTCGCGCGATCTGCGCGAGGGCGGCGCGTGGTCGCACGCGCAGCAAGCGAAGAACGACCTCATCTGGTTGCTCGCGGCCGCCGCGCTCTACGTCGCACGGCGCGCGTCGCGCGAAGGGCTCGTGCGCTTCGGTCGGGCGCTCGGCGCGCTCGTCCACGCGTGGGCTTGGCCGCTCCGCTCGACCGCGCGCAAAAACGTGGCGATCGCGTTTCCCCGACGCTTCGCCGAGCGACGTCGCCCGCATCGCACGCGCGGCCTTCACGAACCTCGGCGAGAACCTCGGTCACGCGGTCGCCTCGCTCGAGGAGCCGCCTCCGATGCTCCCTTTCGACGAAGCCTCCCGCGCGGTCTTGCGCGACGCGCTCGCGGAAGGTCGCGGCGTCGTCCTTCCCTCGGCCCACCTCGGCCCGTGGGAGCGGCTCGCGTCGACGCTCGTCGCCGCGGGCTTCCCGCTCACCGCGATCGTGCGCGAGAGCTACGATCCGCGCTTCGATCGCGTCGTCGACGCCACGCGCGCGTGCGGCGGGCTCCCCACGATCCCGCGCGGCGCTCCGGGCGCGGCGACGCGCATCGTGCGAACGCTTCGTTCGGGGCGCGTCCTCGGGATTCCGATGGACCTCCGCACCCGCGCCGAGTCGGTGACGGTCCCGCTCCTCGGCGCTCCGGCGCCCACGCCCGTCGGTCCCGCAAGAATCGCGCTTCGAACGAACGCGCCCGTCGTCGTGTGCACGGTCGAACCGAACGCGAGCGGCGCGCTCGCCGTGACGTGCACGCGCCTCGACGCGAAGACCGAATCGCCCGAGGAGCTCACCGCGCGCATCAACGAGGAGCTCGGCCGCCGAATCCGGCGCGCGCCCGAGCACTGGCTGTGGATGCACGATCGCTTCACGTGATACCGTCCACGGACGAGGTCCATGGCGCACACATCTTGGAACGTGCTCTTCGATTCCTTCAAGAAGCTCAAGACGACGTGGCCTGCGCGCGCGTGGAGCTGGGACAGCCGCCTCGTCTGCGTGACGTCGTCGTTCGCCGTCGAGGTCGAGTCGAAGGCTCGCGCCGCCGCGCTCGAGGCTCTCCCGCTCGAGTTCACCGCGGCGACCCTCGCGCGCGCGTCGAGCGATCTTCGCCGCGTCGCGGAGCGCACGGGCGGTCTTCGCATGGGGCAGATGCTCCTCACGACGCGCGAGCCGACACCGAGCCTCGCGTTCGGTTTGTGGTGGCCTTGGGGCGACGGCATGACGACGTCGTTCCGCGTCGGGCTCGATGGTCTCGATTGGGGTGACGAGCCCTACCCGGCCATCCGCGAAATCTTCGACGTCCAGCTCTGAGCGACGGACATGGCGGCGAAGAAGAAGCGCGCGACCAAGAAGCAAAAGACCAAGTCGCTCGTCGCACCCGCGGCGCGTGACGCCGCGAAGGCCGCGTCCGATCTCGGCGAGCTGCGCGCGCGCATCGAGGCCGACGACGGCGCCGTCATCGGCACGTACGCCGACCCGTTCGGCGGCAAATCGCTGCTGATCGCGCTCCTCCCGATCGACAAGGTCGAGCCGACGCCGTTCCAGCGCGACGTGTCCGACACGCACGAGAAGAAGCTCGAGAACGTCATCGCGAAGACGGGGCGCTTCTTCGATCCGATCGTCTGCGTGACCGCGCCCGAGAATCGCGGAGCGGAGCGGACGACAGCGCGCTACTGGACGCCGAACGGCAACCACCGACTCCAAGCGATGAAGGAGCTCGGCGCCAAGGCAATCACCGCGCTCGTCGTGCCGGAGCACGAGGTCGCGTGGCAGATCCTCGCGCTCAACACCGAGCGCGCGCACAACCTGAAAGAGCGCTCGCTCGAGGTCATCCGCATCTACCGAAACCTGCTCGAGGAGCGCGGCGACGAGACCGAAGAGTCGTTCGATTATTTCCTCGAAGAGCCGGCGCTCATCACGCTCGGCGCGGCCTACGAGAAGAACGCGCGCTTCGCGGGCGGCGCGTACAGCTCGGTGCTCAAGCGCGCCGAGAGGTTCTCTTCGCAGCCGATCAAGAAGGCGATCGCCGCGCGCGAGAAGACCGCAGGCCTCTTGATGGAGCTCGAGGAGAAGGTCGCCGACATCGTGAAGCGCCTCCGCGACAAGGGCCTCACGAGCCCGTATTTGCGGCCGTTCGTCGTCGCGCGCATCAACCCGCTGCGCTTCTCGAAGAGCGAGCCTCCGCCCATCGACGAGGTGCTCACGGCGATGCGCGACAAAGCCGCGAAGTTCAACGTCGACAAGGTGCGGCAGCAAGATCTCATGGGCGCCTCGGGTCCGCCGCCCGAGGAGTGACTCGCCGCTAATTTCACTTCGTCGTGTGCGCTCCGATACGATTTTTCTCGGAGGGCTTCCCCCATGTTCGTCCGGAAGAACGATCGCAAGAGCACGCGCCATCACGTCCGCATCGACTGCCAGGTCGTGCGCGAGAACGACTTCAGCCTCGTCGGGCACCGCACGCTCGACCTCTCGGCCGATGGGATGCTCGTCCGCACCGCGGGCGACGTCGAAATCGGCGAGACGATGCTGGTCTCGTTCCAAGCCACGCCGCTCGGGCTGTGGTTCGACGCGCGCGCCGAGGTCATGCGCCTCCTCCGCAACCGCCGCCCCGAGGACGAAGGCCACGCGTTCGGTCTTCGCTTCGTCGACATGCCGTCGGTCTCGCGGCTGATCCTCCGCGGGCACCTCCGCCGCGTGCCGCCGCCCCTGCCCCAGCGCCCGCGCCGAATCGACTACGCGGCGACCGTCCGCGAAATCGCAGCGGCCTGAAGAACTTTTGAGCCGGTCGGGCGTCCTAACGCTCGATGTTCCTCGTCGACTGGCTCCAAAACCCCCGCGTTCGTCGAACCATCGCCGCGAGCTCCGTCGTCCTTGCCACGGGCGGTCTCGTTCTTTTTCGCGCACCTACGGCGTCGATAGCGGGAACGACCATCACCCACGCCTCGGGCACGACGGCGACCTTCGCAGGTCCAGGCCTCCACGGCAGCGTCGCGCTCAGTCATGGCGCCGTGCTCGCGGGCGGCGAACGCGACGTGTACGCCGAGGTGCGCCTCACCGCGGAGGACGCAGCCCGCGGCGAGCAGCGCGCGCCGTTCGCGCTCGCGATCGCGCTCGACACGTCGGGCTCGATGTACGGCGAGAAGATCGATCAGGCGCGCCAAGCCGTGCTCGGTGTCATTCGCGACATGCGCGACGACGACCAGATCGCGATGGTGCGTTACTCGAGCGACGCGTCGGTCGTGCAGCCCCTCGCCCGCCTCGGTGACGTGCGTGCCTCGCTCATGACGCAAGTGCGTCAGCTCGAGGCGGACGGAGGCACCGCGATCCCGCTCGGCATGCGGGCTGCGACGAAGGCGCTCGAGGAAGCGGGCCGCGGGCGCGTGCGTCGCGTGGTCCTCGTCAGCGACGGCCTCGACTCGTCGCGCAACGAGAGCGAGCACCTCGCCCACGACAGCTTCGAGCACGGCATCACGATCTCGTCGCTCGGCATCGGGCTCGATTTCGACGAGTCGTACATGGGCGGCGTCGCGCGCTCGGGGCATGGGAATTTCGCGTTCGTGAAGGACGGCGCGGCGCTCGCGTCGTTTCTCCAGCGCGAGCTCAACGAGACCGCGAGCACGACCATCGAAGGCGCGGTCGTGCGCGTGAAGGTCCCTCACGGGTTGCACTTCGTGAGCGCGACGGGCGCCGACGCGCGCGTGCTCGACGACGAGGCCGTGGAGCTCCGCTTCGGCTCCCTCTTCGCGAAGGACGAGCGCCGCGCGATCGTGCACATGACGGCGCGGCTCGATCCGGGCGAAGCGGTGCAGGTGGGCGCGAGCGCGGACTGGACGCAAGTGCGCGCGACTGGCTCGGCTCCGTTCGTGCCCGCGCACGTCGACGTCGAGGCGATCGCTCTCCGCGGCGTCGTCGACTCGAAGACCGTCGACGACTCGCGCGACGGCACCGTCCTCGCGAGCGCCACGAGCGTCATCGCCTCCGAGCGCTCGCTCGAAGCCGCGAACGCCTATGCCCGCGGCGACGTGGCCCGCGCGCAAACGCTCATCGACCAGAACGTGGCCGAGCTCCACGCGGCCGCGACCGCCGCGCCGCCTTCGGCGCAGGCCGGCCTCGAGAAACAGTGGAACGCCTACGCCGAGACGAAGAAGAGCTTCATGATCGCGAAGCCTGGGAGCGCGGCGGGTCAATCGGCCGCGAAGCGCGCCTATCAAGTCGACAACGAAAACCTCGCGCGGAAGACCTACTGAGGAGAACGATCATGCGAAGGATGCTCTTGCCGGTTGCCGCCGCGGTCACGTTCGGGGCCGCGCCCTATCTGTCGAAGCTCGGTGTCGTGAGCGGGTCGGCTGCGCTCGTCGCGCTCGGCGTGCTCCTCGCCGTCGCAGCGAGCGCGTCGGTTTCTTCCCTCGCGATCGCGGCGGGTGCGCTCGCCGCGTTCGGCGGTCACGTGCTCGGCTCGGCGGTCCCCGCCGCTGGCGGCGCCGTGCTCGTCGCGCTCGCGTTCGCGGAGCGTACGACGCGCGTTCGCGGGACCAACGCGCGGCTCGTGCACATCGGCGCGAGCGCGCTCACGGGCGCCCTCGCCGGCTCGCTCGCGACGGCGTACGTGTCTGCGTCGCCCGCGGTGCGCGGGGTCGCGGTGCTCGTGTGCGCCGTGCTCGTGTCGCTCCCGCTCCTCGTGGAGGCCGACGATCCGCTCGCCGCGATGCTCGAGGCCACGTCGAAGCGCGTGACGGGCTCCGCGAACGCCTCGTTGCGCGACGCGGCCGAGCTCCGCAGGCAAATCCACGACGTTCCGCTCGACGACGAGACGGCGCGTGGCGTGGCGGGCACGTGGCGCGCGCTGCGCAAGCTCGCCGAGTCACGCCTACGGTTGGAACGCACGAAGGCGCAAACACGAATCGCCGGCGCCGCCGAGCTCGACCCGAAGTCGCCCGCCGCCGCGGTGGTCATCGAGGCTCGACCAGCGCATCGCCGAGCACGTGACGGCGCTCGCGCGCGCCTACACCGCCGTGGACACCGCGCACGCGGCCAATGCGTCGATCGACGACGCGGCGCTGAAGAACGTGGAGACCGTCGGGGAGCACCTCGAGGAAGCTTCGCGCGCGCTCGTCGACGTGAAATAATAGCCCAAGGCGTCGGGGCCAAAGCGCTCGCGCAAGCGCGAGCGCACGAGAACAGACAAGCCTGAGCGGAGGCGCGCAGCGCCGTAGCGAGGGCCGAGCGTTCGAGGAGCGAAGCGACGAGCGCGAGTCTTCGGCGTGTCAGTCGCCCATTTCTGGCGCGAGCTTCACCATCTGTGAAACGCGGGGTGGCCCTCTTTCACCGCGACGAACGTGCCGCGGCAGGTCGCGGTGACCTTGCCGCCCGCGGTGACCGTCGCCTCCACGATCGCCTTGTCGGCGGTTGACTCGACCACCTTGGCGCGGAGGTGCAGCGTCTCGGCGATGGGCGTCGGGCGCTTCAGCGTCACGTGGAAATCGGCCGTGACCGTGCACGGCGGCGTCTCCGCCTTCGCCTGATGCATGAGGTGCATCGCGGCGGTCCAGTTCGAGTGGCAATCGAGGAGCGCGCCCAAGATGCCGCCGTTCACCATCCCCGGAAACGCGAGGTGGTGCGGCGCGCACGTGAAGTCGCACACGAGCTCGTCGCCTTCTTCGAAGCTTCGGATGCGGAGGCCCTGCGGGTTCGCAGGCCCGCACCCGAAGCACTCGTTCTTCGGCGCGTAGCGTTCCTGGACGCTCTCGCTCACTTCGCCTTCTTCGTCGCGGTCGGCGTCGTCGCGCCCTTCTTCGCGCGCCACTCGGCGAGCTTCTTGGCGCGGCGGATCTTCTGCTTGTGACGACGTGCGGGATCTTGCGGGGTGGTCATGGGTCGACTGAATACCACGACTCATGCTTTTTCGAGCTCGTCGGTCGTCGGGAGCGTGGTGATGGCGCTGAGCGCCATCGTGCCGTCGGCGTTCTGCCGGTCGAGCGCGGCGAGCCACGACTCGATGCGCTTGGCCGTCGGCTCGAGCCACGCCATGCGGCCGAATCGCGCGAGGAGGTGCGGCGTGTGATCGCCGGTGCGCTGCGAGGAGCCGAACGCGGCGCGCGCGGTGTCGATCTCGCGGTTCGCGTCGTCCCAGCGCTGCTCGACGTTCGCGAGCCACGCCGCCGTGAGGCTGTCGGTGCTGCCGAGGCTCCGCTTCGTCGAGCGCGATCGACTGCGTGTCCTCGACCAGCTGGTGCGCCGACGCGTCGCCTCGCGCGAGCGCGATCTGCGCGAAGAGGAGCTTGGCCTCGACGACGCCCCAAGGGTCGGCGAGCGCCTCGTAGATCGCGCGCGCGGCCTCGGCGTGGATCGTCGCGGTGTCGAGGTCGTTCGTGTCGATCGCGATCATCGCGAGCAGGCGCTCGGCGGCGGCCTCCCCGCGCGGGTTTCGGAGGTCTCGCAAGCGACGCGCGCGCGGCGAGCGCCGTCGTGCGTGCGCGCTCCATCTCGAACGCGCGGTGATCGGCGTGCGCGAGGACGACGTCGCACTGCGCCATGCCGAGGCGATAACCGATGCCGTCGAGCTCGGCGCGCGCCTCGAGGAGCCGCTCGCGCGAGCGGCGGTAGGCGCCGGCCGCCGTGTTGATCATCGCGAGCAGGATGAGCGCCTGCGCGCGGCCGAGCGGATCGTCGAGCTCGCTGCATCGGCGCGTCGCGTCGAGCAGCAGCGTCCGCGCGTTCTCGTGGCGCCCGAGCAGGTAGTCGATCTCGCCGAGCACGACGAGGCACTGCGCCTGCCCGGGCTCGTCGCCGAGTTGCGCGAACTGCGCCATCGCCTTCTCGACGAGCTCGTGGCCCTGCGCGGTCGCGCCGCGATCCGACATGATGTGACCGAGGAGGCGCATCGCGCTCGCCTCGTCGCGTGCGATCGCCTGCCACGCCGAACGCGTCGCGCGCCGTCTCCGCGTTCTCTTGCGCCGACTCGAGCTTGCCCACGTGACGCAGCGCCTCCGCGCGCCAGAGCGCGTACTCGGCCGCCGCGCCGCCCGTCACGTGCCCCTCGAGGAGCTCGAGATCGCGCAGCGTCGCCGCCGTGTCGCGACCGCGCCGCCACGAGCCCTCGATGAACTGGAACATGAGGCGCGCGGCCGGCTCGTCGTCGCCTGCGCGAAGCAGGTTCGTCACGCGGTGCTTCATGATGCGGCGCGAGCCCGACGCAGGGTGCTTCGCGAGCGCCGACGCGGCGAGCCGGTAAATCGCGGGCGCGTCGTTACGCTCGGTGAGGCGCAGGAGCAAGTGCTCGAGGAGCAGCGCGTGCGGCCAGCGGAATCGATCGTTGCCCGACGCGAGGAGGATTTGCGCGCGCGTGAGCGCCACGACCGCGTCGCGCGGGTCCATGCCGAGCGCCCCGACGAGCGATTTCGAGCACCTCGCCGCGGATGTCCTCGCCGAGCGCCGCGGCCGCGTACGCCGCGAGGCGCAGGTCCGTCGGCACCGCGCGAAGGCGCTCGTCCCACAGCTCCGCGGTCGTGATCGCGCGCCCCTCGAGCGCCGTCGACGGCACCTCGTATTTGCTGCCGTTGAGCTTCAGGTAGCCGCCGCCCGCCCACGCGTGGAGCAGCTGCAGCGCGAAGAGCGGGTTTCCGTGGCTCTGCTCGACGCCCTTTTGCACCGCGTCGCTCGCGAGCGGCAGCGTCGCCTTCAGGAGCGCCTGCGTCTCTTCGGGCGCGAGCGGCAAGAGCTCGAGCACCTCGCCTCCCCAATCGGCGCGCGCGGCCTCGAGGCGCAGCGCGGCGTCGAGATCGGTCGCGAGCGTCTCGCTTCGCGCCGTGGCGATTGCGAGGACGCGCAGCGCGCTCGGCGCTCGACGCAAGCGACCGAGCACCTCGAACGTGTTCGGCGACGACAGATGCAGATCGTCGAACCACAAGAGAATCGGGCCGATCGTGACCGATGCGCTCGAGCACGCGCTGCATGACCGCGACGCGGAGCTCGGGGGTGTCGAGCACGAAGCGCTTTCCGGTCGGGCCGAGCGGCGCGTTCGTGCCGACGGGCGAAGGCCTCAGCCACTCCGCCGTCGCCGCGACCCACGAGAGCGCCGCGTCGTCCTTCGGATCGACCTCCCAGCGTTGCATCAGCGTCTGCTCGACGAGCGCGCGATCCGCGCCTTCGAGACCGAAGTGCGCGTTCACCGCGCCGGTGATGCCGTCGAGCGCCGTCGCGATGCGTGCCGTAGCGCGCGCGGAGCGGCACCATGGTGCCCTGCTCGTGCGCCTGCTCGCAGAGCCACTCGGCGAGGCGGCTCTTGCCGACGCCTGCTTCGCCGATGATCGCGACCATCCTTCGCGCGTATTGGCTGCGCGGCGGCGCGCCGCACACCGCGAGCACGATCTGCCAGAGCTTCGCACGCTCCTCGTCGCGCGCGATCATCGGCGACGGGCGCAGGCTCAGGAGCCCCGGCGTGAGCGACTGGGCTTGCGCGATCGCCGTGCCGAGCGCGGGGCGCGACGACGCGGGCGCGACGCGCACCGCCGGCGCGCTCGCCATGACGTCTTCCATCGCCTGCGTGTGCGCGGGCCTGAACGCTGCCCAAGCGCGACGCGCGTCGGCTGCGTATTCGAAGCGCTGCCAAGGCTTCTTCGCGAGGAGCTTCTGCACGAAGCCGCTCACGCCCGGCGGCACGTCCGACGGGAGCTCGAGCGGCGGTCACGGGCGTGCGCTTGTGCGCGCGGAGGACCTCTTGCGCGTTGCCCTCGAAGACCTCCTTGCCGACGAGGACGCGGTAGATGATGCAGCCGAGCGCGTAGAGATCGGTTGCAGGTCCAACCAACGTGGCGGCGCGGCGAATCTGCTCGGGCGCGACCCAACCGACCGTGCCCGCGCCCGAGTGCATCGACGCCTCCGGCGCAGGCCCGCCGTCGAGCCGCGGATCGTGGCGCGGACGGCGCAGCCACGCGAGACCGAGGTCGAGGATGTACGCGCGCGGCCCCTTCTGCGGGTCCGCGCGGCCATGTCGAGCATCACGTTCGACGGCTTGAAATCGCCGTGGATGACGCCGCGCGCGTGGGCGTGCGCGAGCCCCGCGAGCACCTGGTCGACGAGCGCCCAGATCGCGGAGAACGGCATCTTCGTCGTGTACATCCACTCGTGCACGCTCCGCCCCGGGAGCACGTCCATGACGAGGAACGGCGAGCCGTCCGCGAGCTGTCCGAAGTCGCGCGCACGCACGATCGCGGGATGCTCGAGCGACGCGACCGCGCGCGCCTCCTGGTGAAACCAGAACGTCTCTTCCTGGCGCTGCGCCGTTTTGTCTTCAGGGACGCGCAGGCGCTTGAGCGCGACGCGCTCCGCCGTCGCGAGATCGCGACAGAGGTACACGACGCCCATGCCGCCCTTGCCGAGCTCGCGCACGACCTCGTAGCGCCCCGCCAGCAGCGATCCGATCTCGCTCTTCGCCAGCCTCGGCAGGCGGCGTCGAGCGCGTTTCGCGCGAGTCCGACATGACGATCGCGGAACTTTACCACTCTTTGAGGGTCAGCCGCGCGCCTCTTGAGCCTTCTTCAGCCGCTCGCCGATGGTTTCGCGCAGCTTGAGCGAGGTCGTAGCGCGCCGGGCGATCGCCCTCGGGCAGCTCCGCGATTTCGCGCGCGATCGACTCCGCGTGCGCGCGCGGCCGCTCCGGAACGCCGAGCCGCTCGCCGAGCGCCGCGAGCGCCTGGCGCCTCTTCCTCGGTGACCTCGACCGTCGAGCCGCGCGATCCAGCACGCGACGCCGTAAACGAAGAGCCGGTCCTCCTTCGAGAGCGCGCTGCGGTCGACCGTCGCCGAGGTCGATGCGCTCGCGCGTCGCGTTCTCGATTTCCTCGATCGCTTCGAGGTCGAGGCCCGCCTCGACGGCAGCGCGAACGATGGCGTCCGCCTCATCCGGATCGAGGCGCCCATCGGCCCACCCGATCGCAGCAAGCGCCATGAAGATGTCCCGGTTCAACTTGACGGCTTCGCTCATGTTTTCAGCGTAACGCGGAAAATCCGGCAGTGGGGAAGCCTTTTCCAACGAATCGCCGTATGATCAGGCGCTCGAAACTGGAGGCGTCATGGAAAAGCAGGAGACCCAAGGTCGCATGCTGGCCATCGCTTTCTTCGTCTTATTGGGTGCAGCGCTCGCGTTCGTGATCGGTCAACGAGTCGGAAGCTCGCTGGATCGTCATGGCCGCTCGGTGACGGTCGCCCACGATCACGTCGCGCCCCCGACCGCGCCGCCCGTGGCCCAAAAATAAGCTCGCCCCAACTTCACCAGCGAAGCCCTCGCGCGCGCTGGCGCGCGCGATGTGAGTAGACAAGCCTGAGCGAAGGCGCGAAGCGCCGTAGCGAGGGCCGAGCGTTCGAGGAGCGAAGCGACGAGCGCGAGTCTTCGGCGCGTCAGGTCGCGCCGGCGCGGGCCTGCTCGCTCTTCTTCACGATGCGGGGCATCGTTTGGAAGACCAGGTCCCACAGCGGCGAGCTCACGCCGAAGCCGCCGAAGTTGTCACCGTGGTGGTGCTTCATGTGGTGCTTCTTCAGGAACTTGCCGACGCGCGTGCCCTGGCGGAAGTGGTGCACCGCGTAGTGCGTGCCGTCGTACGCGAGGTATCCGAGCGCGAAGCCGATGAAGAGCGGCTCGCCGATGCGCGCGCCACCCGTCACGAAGTAGAAGAGCACGTAGAACACGACCGCCATCGGCAAGCTCGCGCCGAGCGGCATCACGAGGCGATCTTTGTCGCTCGGAAAATCGTGGTGAACCCCGTGGAGGAAGAAGTGGAACTTCTTCGTCCACTCGGAGTCGCGCACGAAGTGGAACACGTAGCGGTGCAGGATGTACTCCGCGAACGTCCACGCGAGCAGCCCGACGCGTGACGAGACCGAAGGCCGAGCTCCAGGCGAGGTCGTGCCGCATGCCGATGCGATAGAAGAAGTAGCCGATGACCGGCAGGTACGTGACGAACGGCGTCGCCGGGTGGATTCGCGAGAACCACTCGAAGAAATCGCTCTTGAACATCCGACAGGTCTCCCCGTTGCGGATGCGCTCTTCGATGACCGGGTTCAGCATTTCGAAAGTCGCCTTGCAATTACTACGCGCAGACGACCGAAGTGGTTCCTCTGCGCGAAGCGCGCGCAATATAGCCAAATGCGCCCCGACTGAGAAGGGCCAGCCTTACGCGGTGCGATTCCGCGTGCGCACCCCCTGCCTGGCCTTACGGCACGGCCTTCGTGCGAAACCTCTGTTTGTAGTCGTTCTTGTATTTGTCGTGGCACGCCTTGCACGCCTGCTTGGCGCCCTGTGTGCCGACGTCGCCGCCCTTGCGCGCAGCGGCCGCGCCGTCCTTCGAGAGCTTCGCCCAATCCGCCCACGCGGGATCGGGACTCATCGTCGCGACCTTGTCGAAGCTCGCGGCGACCGCGTCGAGGTTGCCGTCCATCATCTTGCTGCCCATGTTGTCTTGCATCCACTTCTGAAGTGGACACGGGTTCGTCTTGCTCCCACATGATGCGTCTTCGGCGTCGGCGCTGAACGAGACGAACGCGGTCGCGAAGGCGAAGAGGATCGAACCAACGGCGAGTGCAGATCCCGAGCGCTTCATGTATGTCGATCGACGCTCGCGCACGCCGCGTTATTCATCAAGAAATTTTCCGCGGAGCAGGTCTCCTCTTGACGGAAAGAGAACGTTGTAGGATGCAAGGAGCCCCATGGCCGAACAGGATCGATTCGCTCGCGCAGTTCAGACGGTCGCCCGAGGACTCGGGCGCATCAGCCGAGAGCGAGCGCGCGCGGACGAGGTCACGCCGCAGCAAGCAGAGACGCTGCAGCTGATCTCCGAGCGCGGCGCCGTGTCGACGTCGATGCTCGCGACGCTGCTCGGGATCGATCCTTCGACGGCGAGCCGCAACCTCGCTGGCCTCCAGGACGCGGGCCTCGTCACGCGCAAGAAGGCGACCGACGACGGCCGTCAGACCGACGTGCGTCTCACGCCGAAGGGCAAGCGCGCGGCCGACGCGGTCGCGGCGAGCTCGGCGCAGGCTCTCTCGAACGTGCTCGAGAAGATCAACCGCGGCGATCGCCAGAAGGTCCTCGACGCGCTCGACGCGCTCGCCAAGGCGATCGAAGAGCAGTCCGTGAACGGGCCCGCGCGGCTGGTTTAGGGCGCGATCACGAAGTTTCGCGTGACCGTCCGCGCGCCGCCGGTGAACGGCGCGACGGTGGCGGTCGAGAGCGCGCGGCGGATGCACGTAGCCGAGCGGCCCGACGCGAACGGCGGCGCGAGCACGACGCTCGAGACCCCGCCGCTCGGATCGAACGAGACGCTCGCGCTCCCCGCGCCGAACGGGCCCTCCTGCACGGAGCACTGCTGCAGCGAGATCGCGTTCACGCGAGCGCGCGCGACGGTGTCGTCGAACGAGCCGCGCGCGACGTCGACGACGCTCGGTTGATCGATCGGGACGAGCGCGCTCACCCATCGCGCGTCGACGCGCGCGACGCGAGCGCTCGCGCCGCTCAGCACGAACGGCACGCGCTTCGTCGCGCCGAAAGCGGTCACGTTGACGAAGCCCGACACCGGGTCGATGCCGCGGTCGCTGCGTGCGATTTCGACGAGGAATGTCCCGACGGCGCCGCTCGACACTGCGAGGCGCTCGTGCGAGCGCGACGTCGCGTCTTGCACGCGCCCGCGACCCGCGAGCCATGCGAGGCGCTGCCCGCTCGGATCGATCACCGCGACGTCGAGGTCCGTGCCGCTCGTCCACGACGCGTCGACCACGATGTCGCCGAACGCGCTGCTCGAGTCGTCGAGCTTCGCGAGGGCCGTCTCGACCTGGACGCGTTGCGCGCCGGATTCGGTGAGCCAGCGATCCGCGGACGACGCGCGGCCACGCGCGCGCTCGCAGCGGACCGCTCGCGCGACGCGCGCCGGATCCTCGGGTTTGTTCTCCGCCGCAGCGACCCGAAGCGAGCACGAGAGCGCGTCGTCGCCAGCGCGCTCGGCGCCGAGCGCGAGGTCGTCGATGCGCGCCGTGTCGGAGGCTGCGACCCCCGAGAGGACGCGCGCGGCGCTCTGACGGTCGCCGCGTGAAGAGAGGAGCTCCGCGCGGAGCGCGATCGCGTCGGCGTCGAGCGGATCTCGTTTCTGCCAGTCGCCGAGGACGCGCTCGAGCTCGTCGAGGGCGCCGCGACGCAAGAGGGCGCGCGCGAGATCCCGGTGCTTTCCGCGATCGTCGGGGGCGGACGCGAGCGCGGCGCGCGCGGAGGCCACGCGATCGGCGGGATCGGCCGTCGTTCCATCGAAGCTCGCGACGGTCGCCTCGCGGTGGAAGACGCGGCGCATGAACCGCCCAGGACGCCTTCCCCAACCGCCCCAGCGCGCGCGCGGCGCGTCGTCGAAGTCGTTCGCGATGCTGAGCGGCGCGGCCTTCTTTTCGGCCGGCGCGGCCTGAGCGACGGAGGCCTCGCCTCGGCTGCTGACGCCACCGCCGCCGCCGCCAGTTGCTCCCGCGAGCAGATCGGTCGCCGAGGCGACCTCGTCCGCAGCGACGTCACCCGTCGCGGTGGTCACGTCCGCGCCGGTCGCGACCGCCTCGCCCGTCCAGCGCGGCGCGGTGGTCGTGCGATCGATGCCGAACGCGCGGAACATCGCCTCGCTCTCGAGCACGAGGAGCGACGTGTGCTTCGAAGGGACCGCGAGCTTCTGCGAGAGCGACACGGCCTCCGTGCGCGCGGCGTCGCTCCCGTCGCGCTCGAGGTCGCGGACGCGCAGCGACGCGAAGAGGCGCGGAACGAACGCGTTGCCCGCGTCGCCCGTTGCCTTCACGTCGACCGGGTAGCGCGCCTCGAACGTCTCGCCGCCCGCGGTCCCGCGGACGACGACGTCGCCCTGCACGCGCGAGCTCGACGCCTTCGCGACGACGTACGTCTCGCCGCCCACGCGCATCGTGGGGAGCGCCTTCGGCGCCATGTCCGAGAGACCCGCGGGGAGCTCGACGGTCACGTCGCGCAAGAGCGCGCCGGCGCCCGCGCCAGCGAGCGCGACCGCGACGTCCTCGGCGCGCTCGCCCGGCGCGTACGGAATGACCACGCCACCGCCGCCACGCGCGATTTCACCAAGCACGGCCTCGTCCGCGTCGCTGCCGACGGCGACCGCGAGCACCGCGGCGCCCTTCGGCGTCGCGTCGCGCACCTCGTCGGCGAGCCGTGACGCGCGCTTGTAACCCGCGCTCGCGACGCCGTCGCTCACGAGGACCACGCGGAGCTCGCGCGACGAGTCGCCGAGAGCCCCCGCGCTCCGCACGGCCGCCGCGAGGTCCGATGCGCCATCGGGTACGACCGGGGTGAGGAGGTCCGCGGCGGCCTTCGAGGCCGTGACGCCCGCGGGCACGAACCCCGCCGTGTTCCTGCGGCACGCGGTGTCGCACGCGAGCACCGTGACGCGATCGCGACGATCGAGCGTCTGCGCGAGCGAGACCGCGACGCGCGACGCGCGCGTGAATCGCTCGCCGAACATCGTGCGTCCGCTGTCGACGACGAGGACCCAGTCGCGAGGCTTCGCCTCTGCGCTCGGCGGAAGCTTCGGCCTGAGCGCCATCGCGACGAACGTGCCGCCGTCGCCCTCGAACGCCCACGCGGAGAGATCGCTGTGACGGTTCGGGAGCGCGTACTCGATCGTGAGGTCGCCCGTCGGCGAGAACCCCGCCTCGTGGAACGTCATGCGGTCGCCCGAGGAGACCAGATCGTATCCGCGCGCGCGCAGCGGAACCGCGCCGTCCGCGCCGAGCACCTGCGCGTCGATCGAGAAATCATCCATGCGCACGCCCGTGCTCGGGAGCGGATAGACGTATCGGCGCAAGCCGAGCGACGCGTCGACCGTCTGCGTGTAGCCGAGCACCACGCGCCGCGAGCCGTGCTTGGGGATCGGGAAGATCCGAAGCTCGAAGCGTCCGCCGTTCTGCCACTCGAGCAGCGCCGGATCGCGCCAAGGCCCGGGCACCCACACGATGTCTTCCTTGACCTTGATCTGCGGCGTCGCGTTCGCGATCGCGCCCTTCAGGATCTTCGCCGCGCGCGTCTTCTCGACGAACGCGCCCTCTTCGAGCTTGCCGTCGACGTCGAGCGCGAGGCGATCGACGAGCGCCCCCGCGGGGACCGGGAAGCGGTAGATGCCCTCGAGATCGTCGTCGCTGTCGTTCGAGAAGGTCTCTTCGATCTCCGTGCGCGCCATCGCTCCGGCGATGCGCACCTTCACCGCGTGGCTCTGGATGCGGAGCGTGCGATCTTTCTCGTCCGCGTGTCCTGGGCGGCGCGCGCTGAGCTCGCCGACGCCGCCGCTCGACTCTTCTTTCTCGCGCGTGCGCTCGCCGAGGAGATCGCCGCTGCCCGTGCTCGCGCTCTGCGCGACGGGCCCCACGTCGACGCCCTGCGCGGAGATGAGCGCCTCTTGGCCCGCCTCCACGTCGACGTCTCGCCCGCCCTGCGCCTTCGCGCGCACCGACCCGCGCGTCACGCGCACGTCGGTCGTGTCGTCGGTCGCCGTCACGGTGAGCGCTCCGGCGGATCCGGCGACGACCTCGCCGTTGTCGGTGAGGATCTTCGCGGGCACTGCGTTCGCGAGGTGCGAGTCCGAATCTGCGCGGGCCGTCTGCGACGGACCCGCGACGTCTGCCGTGACCACGCCGTGCTTCACGTGCACGATCCGGGTCGCGGGCGACGGGTCGAGCTCGATCTCGGTGTCGCGGTCGAGCACGAGGATCGTGCCGTCATCCATTTCCAAGCGCGCGCGCTGCTTGCGATCCGTCGCAACGGATGCGCCGCTCGCGACGGCGGCGCCTTCGCCCAAGGGCTTCTGCCCCCGAAGCTCCGCGGCTCCCCCGCCCCGGACGATCTTGGCGACCTTGCCGTGCCATCCGAGGGGCGGCGCCGTCCACCCCGCGTGCCATCCGATTCCCGCGCTTGCCGCGACGGACGCCAAAAGCGCCACGCCGAAAGCGGACCTCGACATCTTCCAGGGAGCTTTCACCCGAGGAAATACGGGTCAGCCGCGATTTGGATCTAGAAAGGCAGCTTTCCCTGCTTCGAATCCTTCGGGATTTGCTCGCCGTCGAGCGCCTCGTTCTCCCGCGCCAGGTCGGCCTCGACGAGCGCCTCGTTGTCGTACGCGAACGCGAGCGCGTCGAGGAGCTTCGCGGGCGGCAGCTGCGGGTAGCGCTTGAGGAGCGTCTCGATCGTCGTCCCGCGGCGGTGCCAGGACCACAAACGACGAACGGGAACCCGCGTGCCTCGCACGCACGGACTCCCGTTCATCACGTCATCTCTACACTCGACGTGTGGATGCGGAACGTGGACGGGCGGCAAGCTCGTGAGGGCCACACGCCCACGTTCGCGCATGTGTGTGTAGAGTGCAAGGACTGGATCAGGTGCCGCCAGGGGCGCCTTCACCCGTTCCCTTGCCTGCCTTGCGGCGAGCGTGCGTCGCGTAGCCGCCCTTGCGGCCAGCCTCGCGAGCTTCCTCGCGCGAGAACTCGTGGGCGGTGCCCGCGGCGTGCGCGGCCTTTCCACCCTTGGAAGCGATCTCGCTCACCCGCTTCGGATCCATCACGGCAAAGCCGCGACGTTTCTTCGCAGGGCGCGCGGAGGTCTCGGGGGACGGCTCGGACGAGGACTTTTCGGTCTCCTCGTTCTCGGCGTCGCCCGCCGAAACGGCGTGCTGGTCATCGTGGTTCAGCGATTGATCGGACATGACATACCTCGGCTGGCTCCTGGCGGCCTTTCCGCCGGAGTGGGTTTGGAGTTGCAAAGAAAAAGAACGGACGGTGCCGGGATTCGATTTACGAAATGGCTCAGTTCAAAAATTTTGCGGAGAGGTGGCGCACGGCCTCCTCGCATCCATCCTCGACTTGTTGTCGCATCTGCTGTTCCGACGCGGTGTCCACCACGAGAATTCCCATGGTGTCGCCTTGGACGAAAAAACCACCGCGATGAACGGACGAGTCGGATTGGTCACTTGCGAATTCCATGGTCGAGACTGGCAGTGCATAGAGCCGACCACCGACTCTGACTTGCACGACGCCGACCAGGCGCATTTGGTTTGGGTTGAGCTCGTTCATGACTTCACTCTTCAACGTAAGCACCGGACTACCTCAGGCAAGAGCAAGACTCGTGCTCAGCGCCACGGCTGAGTTAAGCTCCTGCTCCCACAACGGGTAACCATGAACGACATCGCTAATCCGCTACGGCAAGGCCTCTTGGACGACCGAACTGGCGACGCTTGTGCCGTCGTGATTTTCGGCGCGTCTGGCGATCTGACACGCCGCAAGCTCATGCCTGCACTTTACAACCTCGCGGTCAGCCGTGTGCTTCCCGGGAATTTCGCGGTGGTGGGTGTAGCGAGGCGCAACAAAGAGCAAGAGGCCTTCAAGGCCGAGATGCGTGACGGCGTCTCCAAATACTCGCGGCGCAAGCTCGACACTGCGCTTTGGGACGATTTCGAGAGGTCGATCAGCTACGTGTGCGGCGATTTCAACGCCCAGAAGACCTACGCGGATCTCGCGGCTCACCTGACGAAGGTCGACGCCGATCGCGGCACGCGCGGAGATCGCCTCTACTACCTCGCGGTCCCGCCGAACGAGTTCGGGCCCATCCTTCAAGGGCTCCGCGAGACCAAGCTCGTCAGCGCGACGCATCGACCGTGGACGCGCGTCGTGATCGAGAAACCGTTCGGGCACGATCTCGAGAGCGCGCGCGCGCTCAACGACACGGTCGCCGCGGTCTTCCGTGAGTCGCAGGTCTTCCGCATCGATCACTACCTCGGCAAGGAGACGGTTCAGAACCTGCTCGTCTTTCGCTTCGCCAACAGCATGTTCGAGCCGCTGTGGAGCCGCGAGCACGTCGACCACGTGCAGATCACCGTCGCGGAGGAGATCGGCGTCGAAGGCCGCGGGAAGTTCTACGAGCAGACCGGCGTCACGAAGGACATCGTCGAGAACCACGCGATGCAGCTCCTCTCGCTGACCGCGATGGAGCCGCCGATCTCGCTCTCCGCCGACGCGGTCCGTGACGAGAAGGTCAAGGTGCTTCGCTCGCTCCGGCAGATGGAGCGGCGCGCGGTCGGCGAGAGCGTCGTTCGCGGGCAGTACGGACGCGGCTTCGTGCGCGCGGACGAGGTCGTCGCGTACCGCGAAGAGCCCGACGTCGCGAAGGACTCGACTGTGGAGACGTACGTCGCGATGAAGGTCTTCGTCGACAACTGGCGATGGGGCGGCGTGCCGTTCTACGTGCGCGCGGGCAAACGCCTCGCGCGGCGCGTGACGGAGATCGCGGTGCAGTTCAAGGCAGTCCCCCACCCGCTCTTCCAGACTCCAGACGGCGGCATCACGCCGAACGTGCTCGCGTTGCGCATCCAGCCCGACGAGGGCATCGCGGTGCGCTTCACGTCGAAGGAGCCAGGGCAGCACACGATCCTGCGCGACGTCGCGATGGACTTCCGTTACGGCGCGGCGTTCGGGTCGAACACGCCCGAGGCCTACGAGCGGCTCCTGCTCGACGCGATGCGCGGCGACGCGACGCTCTTCACTCGGCGCGACGAGGTCGAGGAGCAGTGGGCGTACATGGACCACGTCTTCGACGCGTGGCGCGCCGCGGGCAACGTGCCGCCGCCCATGTATCCCGCTGGATCGTGGGGCCCCGACGCCGCCGATGATCTCCTCGCCAAGGACGGACGCCGCTGGAGGAAGCCGTGAGCACGAACGGCGAAGAGTCACCGCCGATGTCGATCTCGCGTGTGCCGATGAGCTCGGTGATCGCGCGCATCGAGAAGGAGCTGCGCGATCTGTGGGAGGCGCCCGCGCCTGGCGAGCCGATGAAATCGCGCGTCTGCACGATGAACCTCGTCGTCGTCACGAGCTCGCCCGAGATCGGCGAGCACTACTTGCCGATCATCGACGAGGTCACGACGTCGATTCCGTCGCGCGCCATCGTGGTGACGATGTCGCCGAACGCGCCGGAAGCGGCGCTCGATGGGCACGCGACCGCGATCTGCAGCGTCGACAACCACGCGATGTGCTCCGAGCGCGTGACGCTCTTCGCGTCGGGCCTCGCGTGCGCGCGCGTCGGCAGCGCCGTCGAGGCGCTCGTGGTCCCGGAGCTGCCAACGACGCTCATCTGGCTCGGGCGCATCCACGTCGACGACCCAATCTTTCGCGAGCTCGCGACCGACGCGCAGCGCGTCGTGCTCGACACCGACTACACGTCGCTCACGAGCCTCCTCGCGCTCTCGAGATGGGCGCGCGACCGCCGCAGCAAGCTCGCGGTCGGCGGATCCGCCGCAGGCGGGACGCCGCAGTTGGCGATCGCCGACCTCGCGTGGACGCGCATCTCGGTCTGGCAGGAGATGTGCGCGCGGTTCTTCGACGACCCGCAGATGCGCCCGCTCGCACAGCGCGTCGACGCGCTCCGGATCGTGCAGATGTCGACCAAGAGCGATCGCCTCGGCGCCGAGCCGGGGCTCCTCCTCGGCTGGCTCGCGACTCGGCTCGGGTGGCGCCTCGAGGCGCTCGGCGGCGCGATCCGATTTCGGCGCCCCGACGGCAAGGCCGTCAAGGTGGAGCTCGCGTCCATGCCGAGGCCCGAGGGCGTCGCGCCGCTCGCGATCGCGAGCGTCACGCTGCACGCGAGCGACGGAGGCATCGAGGCGACGGGCACGGTCGCGCGCGACTTCGACGGGGACGTCGCCGACGTCCTCCGATACAAGCTTGATGTGAACCTGCCGTGCTCCGGCGAGCAGACCGTGCGGCTCGGCGCGAACAAAGGCGCGCGCGTGCTCGAGCGCACCCTCCACCGGCCCGCCCACGACGACGTGCTCTCCGCGGCCGTCGCGTTCGCCGAAAAGCTGGACGACGACGGCGTCGTCGTCACGTGATAGACCAAGCGCTGCCATGACGACGAAAGTGGTCCCGGGCATGCTCATCGCCGTGCCGAGCGCGGAGGACGTCGCGCGCGAGGCATCGGCCCGGCTCGCGAAGACGATCACCGCAGCGCTCAAGGCTCGCGGCAAGGCCACGCTGGCGCTCTCCGGCGGGGACACGCCGCGCCAGACGTACGCGCACCTCGCCCACGAGCCCGACATCGACTGGTCGCGCGTCGAGGTCTTCTTCGTCGACGAACGCGCCGTTCCCCCGGACGACGAGCGCTCGAACTTCCGCTGGGCCAAGGAGTGCCTCTTCGACCCCGCGAAGATCGCCGAGGGCCACGTCTACCGCATGCGCGCCGACGAGACCGACATCGAGCGCGCGGCGCAAGATTACGAGCAGATCGTCAAGGCGCACGTCGCGCCGGGCCAGGGCGGCGTCCCCGCGTTCGACGCGATGGTGCTCGGCATCGGCGACGACGGCCACACCGCGTCGCTCTTCCCCGGCCTGCCCACGGTCGAGATCATGGATCGCTACGTCGTCGCCGTGGGCAAGACGGATCGCGAGCCTCGCCTCACGCTCACCGCGCCCGTGATCGAACAAGCGCGCGCGGTGTTCATCCTCGCCGTCGGCGCGAAGAAGACCGCGGCGCTCGAGCGCGTGTGGGCCGTCTCGGGCTCGCTCCGCGACACGCCGGCGCGCGTCATCCGAAACGCGCGCGGCAGCATCCACTGGGTCATCGACAAAGCCGCCGGCGGGATGTGAACGGCGTCCGAGTCGGCACGAGCGGTTTTTCATACCGCGAGTGGAAGGGCGCGTTCTATCCGAAGGATCTGCCCGCTTCGGGGATGCTCGCGCACTACGCGTCGCGCCTCTCGACCGTCGAGATCAACAACACGTTCTACCGCCGCCCCGAGAAGAAGAACCTCGAGGCGTGGGCCGCGCAGGTGCCGAGCTCGTTCCAGTTCGTGTTCAAGGCGTCGCGTTACTTCTCCGCCGGCCCCGGCTTGCGAGACGCGCTTAAGCCGCTCGCGGAGCTCTTCGACCTGCTCTCCGCGGTGAAGGACAAGCTCGGGCCGATGCTGGTCGTGCTCCCGCCGCACGTGAAGAAGGACCTGGCGATGCTGCGCGCGTTCATGGCTGCCATCCCGGCGAAGCGGCGCGTCGCGATCGAGCTGCGCGATCCGTCGTGGAGGAGCGGACGATGTGCTCGACGCGATGCGCGCGCGCGACGTCGCGTGGTGCGTGACCGAGACGGACGAGGCTCCGGTCGACGTCGTGACGACCGCGTCGTGGAGCTATTTTCGGCTGCGAAAGGAGCGCTACGACGCGCGCGCCGTCGCGGCGTGGGCCGAGCGCCTCGCTTCGCTCGAAGACGCCTACGCGATCTTCAAGCACGACGAGCGCGGAGCCGCGGCGAAGAACGCCGTGCTCTTGAGCAAGTCGCTCAGGCCTTCAGCCAGTCGGTGATCTTCTGCGTCACCGCGTCGGCGGTGAGGCCGAATTTCTCGGCGATGATCTTGTCCGGCGCGCTCGCGCCGAAGCGGTCGATGCCGATCGCGAGGCCCTCGAGGCCGATGATCGAGAGCCACGGCCCGGTGCGGCCCGCCTCGATGCTCACGGTCCTCACGCCGTGCGGGAGAACCGCGTGCTGGTAGGCCTCGCCCGCGTTGGCGAACTCGGCGAAGCTCAGCACCGAGACGACGCGCACCTTCTTGCCCGCCTTCTCGAGGTTCTCCTTCGCGCCCGCCGCGAGGTGGAGCTCGCTCCCCGTCGCGACGATGATCACGTCGGGTTTGCCGCCCGTCGCCTCTTGCACGACGTACGCGCCCTTGAGCATGTTCTTCGGGTCGAAGCCCGCGTCGCGCTTGATCGTCGGCACCTTCTGCCTGGTGAGCGCGAAGGCCGTCGGGCCCTTCTTGCGCGAGAGCGCGATGGTCCACGCGGCCGCGACCTCGAGCCCGTCGGCCGGGCGCACGACGGCGAGGTTCGGAATGAGCCGGAGCGCCCAGAGGTGCTCGACGGGCTGGTGCGTCGGCCCGTCCTCTCCGAGGAAGACGGAGTCGTGCGTGTAGATCCACAGGCACTGCTCTTCCATCAACGCAGACAGACGCACCGACGGGCGCATGTAGTCGCTGAAGATGAGGAACGTCGAGCCATACGGAATGAAGCCGCCCGCGAGCGCGAGACCGTTGCAGACTGCACCCATCCCGTGCTCGCGGATGCCGAAGTGGAGGTTTCGGCCGGCGTACTTGCCTCGCGAGATGCCGCCCGAGTCCTTGATGAGCGTCTTCGTCGAGGGCGCGAGGTCCGCCGAGCCGCCGACGAGCTGCGGGACGAGCTTCGCCACGACCTGCTGGATCGCGTTCGACGTGTTGCGCGTGGCGTCGTCCTTCGCCGGGACGGCGGCGACGAGCTGCTCGAAGAGATCCTTCGGCATCTCCTTCGCGAGGAACGCGTCGAGCTGCTTCGCGAGGTCCGCGTTCTTGCCGCGCCAGCCGCGGAAGTTCTCGTCCCAGTCCGCGTGAACCTTCGCGAGCTGCTCGGCGCGCGCGGCGAAGAGCTTCTTCACCGCGTCGGGCACGACGAACGTCGCGTTCGGGTCCCAGCCCATCGCCTTCTTCGTCGCGGCGATCTCCGCCTCGCCGAGCGGCTCGCCGTGCGCTCCCGCCGTGTCGTGCTTCGTCGGCGCGCCCTGCGCGATGTGCGTGCGCGACACGATGAACGTGGGGTTGTCTTTGTTCATCAGCGCGCGGTCGAGCGCGGCGCGGATCTCCTTCGGGTTGTGCCCGTCGATGCGCTGGACGCACCAGCCGTACGCCTCGTAGCGCGCGCCCACGTCCTCGGAGAACGCGAGCGCGGTGTCGCCCTCGATCGTGATGTGGTTGTCGTCGTAGAAGACGACGAGGTTCGACAGGCCGAGGTGCCCGGCGATGCTCGAGGCCTCCGCGCTCACGCCTTCCATCAGATCGCCGTCGCTCGCGATGCAGAAGACGTGCTGCCCCTGAAACGGTTCGCCAAAGCGCGCCTCGAGCATCTTCTGGCCGAGCGCGAGGCCGACGGCGTTGCCGATGCCTTGACCGAGCGGGCCCGTCGTCGTCTCGACTCCCGGCGTGTGATGCACCTCGGGGTGTCCGGGCGTCTTGCTTCCCCACTGGCGGAAGTTCTTCAAGTCGTCGAGCGTCATCGGGTAGCCCGAGAGGTGCAGCATCGAATAGAGCAGCATCGACGCGTGGCCCGCCGAGAGCACGAAGCGGTCGCGCCCGATCCAGCTCGGGTCGTGCGGGTCGTGCCTCATGTTGCGCGTCCAGATCTCGAACGCGATCTGCGCGAGGCCCATCGGCGTGCCGGGGTGCCCGCTGTTGGCTTTCTGGACGGCGTCCATCGAAAGCGTCTTGATGGTGTTGATGGCGAGTTCGTACGTACCGGGGTCGATGGCGTCGCTCATGATTGCGGGCGCGAACCATAGTGCGAAACAATCACTTCGTCAGCGGCGGAGCTAATCCCTTTGACCCGCCGGGCCACACCGCATACCTTCGTGAGCGACGATGAGGGCACTCCAGACGGGGCTCTTTGCGCTCGCGGTGGGCGGCTTGATTGCCGTGACAGCGACGACCACCACGACCGGGTGCAGCAACACGAGCCAGGTCCGCCAGGTCTTCATGGCGCTCGACGGCAACGGCGACCGACCGCGCGACACGTTCTACTCCGACACGACCCAGATCTTCTGCGACGTCGTCTTCTCGGCGTACTCCGCCGACGAGACGCTCGACGTGCAGTTCATCCAGACGACCGGCGAGCTCGCGCTGTTCGAAGGGTCGAACGACCTTCACCCGGTCCAGCGTCTCTGGGCGGGCGGCGAGGCCCTGCCGGCGAAGGGCGTCTCGACCGTGTCGTTCACGCTCCAGCGACCGACCGCGGTCGATGGAGGCGCCACCGTTCCGTTCCCCGTCGGCAAATGGAAGTGCGCGGTGACGATCAACGGTCAGGCCGCGGGCGAGTCCGACTTCACCATCGCCTACCCGAACCCCGATTGTCCCTCGACGGGCGGCGCGTTCAACGGGATGTCTTGCGCCGCGTATCAAGGCGGCGCGCAGTGCCCCGTCGACAGCAATTACCAGCCAGGCGGAACCGACTGCACGTGCCAGAAGAGCACGGACATCACCGGCGACCCGTCGCAGCGCGCGTGGGTGTGTCCATGAGTCGATCGTTCTTGGGTCCGTCGCTCCTCGTGGCGGTCACGCTCCTCGTCCTCAGCGGCGCGTGCTCGCAGCACGCACCCGGCCCGTACGAAGGCGGAGGGCGCGACGTGCCGACGTCCGAGATCAACGGCATCAGCATGGCGCCGCCGGAAGTCGACTCGAGCGTGCAGGACAACGCCGTCCCGGACGTGACGATCGACATCAAGCCAGACATCGCCACGCAAGACTCGCCGCCCGGCTGATCAGGGCGAGCCGGCGTCGTGCACGGCGGCGTTGTGGCTGCCGAGCGTCTCGGAGAACGTGTGGCGTCCGCCTCCCTTGGCGACGAAGAAGAAGTAGTGCGTGAGCGCGGGGCTCATCGCGGCCTCGATCGATTTCGCGCCGGGGTTCGAAATGGGCCCGGGCGGTAGCCCCTCGTGCGTGTACGTGCTGTACGCGTTGTCGGGGTCCATGTTGATTTCGTGGGTGATCTTTCCCGTGTAGCCCACGCACGCCGCGGAGCTCCCGACGAGGCAGCCGTAGCCCGCCGTCGGATCGCACTGGAGGAGCTTCTTCTGCGCGAAGGCCGGATCGCGCAGGCGATTCAAGAAGACGCTCGCGATGACGGGCCGCTCGTCGTCGACCACGGCCTCCTTCTCGATCATCGACGCGAGGATCACGATCTCGCGACGTCCCCAGCCGAGCGAATCGGAGAGGTCCTTGAGGCCGCTCTCGTGCTTCTCCTCGAGCGCGGCGTAGCGTTTGTCGAAGAGCCGTGACCATCTGGCGCGTGACGTCGCGCGCGTCGCTGTCGAGCTCGAGCTCGTACGTCGCGGGGAAGAGATAGCCTTCGGCGCTCGGCCCATTGATGTGGAGCTCGTCGAGGAGCTTCTTGTCCTCCGTCGCCGAGAGGAACGCGCGCGTCGTCGACACGTGGAGCGAGTCGAGGCGCTTGGCGATGTCGAAGCGCGTCCACCCCTCGGGGATCACCACCTTGGTGTGCGAGGCGCCGCGCCGCTCGAGCCGGTGGAGGAGCTCGCGGGGCGAGGCGTCGTTCGTGAGGAAGTGCGTGCCCGGCACGATCGACCCGGTGCCGCCCGTGAGTCGCACGTACCAGGCGAATTGGCGCGGGCTCGTGACGAGCCCCGCGGCCTGGAGCTGCTCGCCGAGCGTCGTCGCGTCCGACGTCCTCACGTCGAATTCGAGCGCAGAGCCAGGCCCAGGGCCCGGTTGGTTCGGATAGAACGCGAACACCCACCCCGCGGCCGTCGCGACGAGCAAGAACGCGGCGATCAGAATCCACTTCGACAAGCCGGTCGCCGCGCGGACGTCGTCCGGGGCGGCGGCCTCGGCTCGCTTCTTCTTCTTGGGTGCCTTCTTCGCGCGCTTCACCACGATTCGCCTCTGTGCGCGTCGAGCCAGGATTGAAGGAGCGTCACCGCCGCGGCCTCGTCGACGTGCGCGCGGATCGAGCGACCGCTTCGCTTCTTCGTGCGCTCGCGCAGCCCCGCGGACGAGAGCGCGCGGCGCGCTTCGGCGGTCGTGAGGCGCTCGTCCCAGAGCTCCACGTCGAGGCCGGTCGCATCGGCGAGCCTTTGGGCGAACGCGCGCGACTTCTTCGCCGCGTCGCCCTCTCCGCCTTTCATGTCGAGCGGCAGCCCCACCACGAAACGTGAAACGCTCGACTCGCGCGCGAGCTTCGCGAGCTCCTGGAGGAGCTTCGGCTCGGGGTGCGCGGCCAAAACGCCACGTGGGTGAGCGAGCGAGCCCAGCTCGTCGTCGATCGCCACGCCCACACGCGCGGCTCCGTAGTCGATCCCGCAGGTTCGGGTCACGCAGGCGTGTTTAGCACGAGCAGCTTGCTATCACGCCTCTGCCCGTCTAATTGCCAAGGGCGCCCATGGATCCGGTCCGCGCCGTCAAAGGGATGAACGACGTTCTCCCGCAAGAGTCCGCGCAGTGGCAGCGGATCGAGGCGGCCTTCCGGCGAGCCTTCGCGCTCTACGGCTTCCGCGAGGTGCGGACGCCGATCGTCGAGCCGACGCGCCTCTTCGTGCGCGCGGTCGGCGAAGGCACGGACATCGTCGAGAAGGAGATGTACTCGTTCCGTCACCACGACGAGGACCTCACGATCCGCCCCGAGGGCACGGCGGGCGCGGCGCGCGCGTACGTCGAGCACAAGGTCCAGAACCTCGAGCCTGTCTCGCGCTGGTACTACCTCGGCCCGATGTTCCGCGCCGAGCGCCCGCAGCGCGGCCGCTATCGTCAGTTCTCGCAGGCCGGCGCCGAGATCTTCGGCGACCCCGGCCCCGGCTGCGACGCCGAGATGATCGAGATGCTCGTGTCGCTCCTCGGCTCGCTCGGCATCGTCGATCTCAAGGTGCTCATCAACTCGATCGGCGGCGCCGAGACGCGCCCGCGCTACCGCGACGCGCTCAAGGCGTTCTTCGAGCCGAAGAAGAGCGCGCTCAGCGAAGAGTCTCAGCGCAGGCTCGAGACGAACCCGCTCCGCATCCTCGACTCGAAGGATCCACGCGACAAGGACGCGGCCGAGGGCGCGCCCACGATCCTCGATCACCTGAGCGAAGACGACCAGAAGCACTTCGACGGCCTCAAGCGCCTGCTCGACGCGCTCGGCGTCGAAATACGAGGTGGACCCCAAGCTCGTCCGCGGGCTCGACTACTACACGCGCACGATCTTCGAGATCAAAGGCGCGACCGCGAAGCTCGGCGCAGGCGACACGCTCCTCGGCGGCGGCCGCTACGACGGCATGGTCGAGGATCTCGGCGGGCCGAAGGTGCCCGCGATCGGTTTCGCGGCAGGCATCGACCGCTTGCTGATTGCCGCGGAGCCCGCAGGCGCGGAGGCCGTGGTCGACGCGTTCGTCGCTCCGCTCGGCGAGATCGCGATGGGTCCCGCGCTCACGCTCGCTCGGGAGCTCCGGGCTCGCGGCGTCGCGACCGAGGCTGACACGCGCGGAAGCTCGCTGAAAGCGCTCCTTCGCCGGGCCAACGGGCTCGGCGCGCGCGTCGTGCTCATCCTCGGCGAGGGCGAGCTCCAGAAGAACGTGGTCACGATCAAAGACCTCGCGGGACACGCGCAAGAAGAAGTGCCGCGCGAGAACGCGCCCGCGATCGTCGCCGATCGACTCGCCGCCAGCGGCGCGATCCTCAAGGAGGAGCCGCGGTGAGGCGCTTCGCGATATCGCTCTCCCTGTGCATCGCGCTCGCCGCCCCCGCAGCGTTCGCGCAGTCGAACCAGCAGCAAAAGACGCCCGGCGCCGCGAGCCCGCGCGGAGAGCCAACCGCCCCCGTCGTCGCCGACCCGCTCGCGATGAGCCCGGAGATGCGCGAGAAGATTGGCTCCGACTTCGAGGCGCGCCCCTCCACGCCCGAGGGGACGACGAAGCGCCAGTTCTACGGCCTCTACTACCAAGAGCGTCGCGGCGACTACCGCCTGCGCATGCTCATCCCGCCGCTCTACTTCGAGCAGACGCGCGGGCTGCTCGATCCCGCGCACCCCGAGCTCGGACAAAACCCCGACCGCGAAGGCCTCTACGGCCTCTTCTACTACCAGCGCCGCTCGCAGCACCGCTCGGCAGACATCCTCTTTCCGATCTTCTGGCACCTGCGCGAGGACGACTCGAGCCTCACCGCCCTCGGCCCGTTCGTTCACCAGGAGAGCGCGACCGGACACGACAACTGGCTCGCGCCGCTGTTCTTCTCGGGCAACCACAAAGCCAAGGAGGGCGGCGACGAGGGCTATCTCGTGATCCCGCCGCTCCTCACGTTCTCGTCGTGGAAGCCCGAGAGCGCGCTCACGATCTCGTCGCTCTACTTCCGAACGCGCACGGGCTCGGACGTCGACGCGGGCGTCATCCCGTTCTATTTCCACGGGGACAACGGCAACAAGGACGGCGCGCGGCGCACGTATTCGCTCATCCCGCCGCTGCTCTTCTATCACTCGCGGCAGGAGATCGAGAACGCGACCACCACGGTCGTCGGGCCCGTCATCTCCACGAGCAACAACTTCCGCGACGTATTCGACGTCGCGCCGTTCTTCTTCCACATCGTCGGAAAGCCAGAGACGGGCGGCATTCGCGAGTCGCACACGACGCTCGTTCCGTTCTTCCACTACGGGCACACCGACGACTACAAGCTCATCGCGTCGCCGCTCTTCCTCTATCGCCGCTCGACGGACACGCGCACGGTCATCACGCCGCTCTATTCGCAGGCGATGACGCGAAGCGGCTCCGCGAAGCTCGAGATGGCGGGCCCGGTCGTGCCCCTCTGGCTCAGCTACACGGACAAAGACGTCGACCAGCACACGTGGGCGATCCTCCCGTTCCTCTATCGCAACACGAGCCACACGCGGAACGACATGCTCACGCCGCTCTTCGCGCGCTTCGAGAACGTCGGCGTCTCGCGCACGTTCTGGGCGTTTCCGACGATCACCGCGTCGTTCGACTCGCACGGCTACGAGACCGACGTGCACCCGATCATCTACGTCGGCCGAAACGATCAATCGAAGCACACCGTCGTCGCCCCGGTTTATTGGGACTTCTCCGACAGCGAGAAGCGCGCGACGGTCGGCTTCCCCCTCTACTGGCGCTTCGCCGATCACAAGGACGACTCGGTCGTCGAGGTCGTCGCGAACACGCTCTACACGCAGAAGCGCACGGCCGAGGGGATGAACTGGTCGTTCCGCGTGCTCCCGTTCTTCTCGTACGGCGAGAGCCCGAGCGGATACTTCTGGGACGTCCTTCTCGGCCTCATCGGCTACGAGAAGACCGCTCAGGCGAAGTACCTCAAGGCGCTCTACTTCCCGATCAAGGTCGGCGGCGCGGACCCTGCGGCCAACCGCGCAGCGTGGCGGTGACCCCGCCTCGGATGGACTGAACGCTCGTCCCGGATCGGACGCGATCGTTTTCCATTCAATGGAACGACGACGCGCGCCGGAGTGGTGGCGTCAAAGTTTCCATCTCTCGCGGACTTGCGCGGCGCGGGTTCAGAACGCGCTTCAAGTTCGCGGCGAACGTTGAAGTACTTCTCGAAACACGGCGAGCGCGAAGTCGACGACCTCGGCGGTGGTCTCTTCGCCGAGCGAGATGCGGATCGTCCGGCGCGCGCGGTCTTCGCCGTAGAGCATCGTGAGCGACTTCGACGGCTCCATCGTGCCGGCGCTGCACGCGGGGCCCGCGGAGACCGCGACGCCTTCGAGGTCGAGCGCGGCGACGAGCTCGGGGCCTAAGAAGCCGGGGAACGCGAGGCTCGCGACGTGCGGCGCGCGCAGCGCCGGATCGCCGTTCCGCTCGGCGCCCATCGCGAGCAGCGCGGACTCGAGCCGATCTCGCAGCGCGGCCTTCGTCGCGTAGGCCGCGGCGCTCTCTTCGGCGCGCGAGCCGGCCGCGAAAAGGCCCGCGCACGCGACCGCGTCGACCGTGCCGGGGCGCAGACCGCGCTCTTGCGCGCCGCCGACGATGACCGGCACGATCCGCGCGTTCTGCATCGCCGCGAGGGCGCCGATGCCCTTCGGCCCGCGTAGCTTGTGGGCCGCGAGGCTCACGGTGTCGGCGCGCCGCGCCAAGATGGTTGCACTCTGCACGCGCCCGAACGCCTGCACGGCGTCGACGTGGACCCAAAGGCCGCGCGCCTGCGCGAGGCCGATCGCCGTGTCGAGCGGCTGCAAGATGCCCATCTCGGCGCTCACGGCGGTGATCGCGAGCGCCTGAGCGTCGCCCTCGTCGAGCGCGGCGCGGAGATCGTCGAGATCGATCGCGCCGCTCGGGAGGACCCGGAGCCAGCGCACGCGCCCTTCGCGCTCGTAGCGCTCGGCCACGCGCGTGACCGACGGGTGCTCGATGCGCGCGAGCAGGAGCTTTCCTTTGCCGCCGCGCGCCATCGCCGAGGTGATGCCGATGTTGTTCGCCTCGGTGCCGCCGCTCGTGAAGATCACGTCGCGCACGTCTTTTCCGGCTAGCGCCGCGACCGCCTCGCGCGCGCGCTCGACCCAGCGCCGCGCCGCGCGGCCCTCGGCGTGGACGCTCGAAGGATTTCCCCACGCCTCGCGCGAGGCCTCGCTCATCGCCGCGAGCACGCTCGGGTGCGGCGGCGCCGTCGCGTTCCAGTCGAGGTACGCCCTCATCCGTTCGACCATCGAATCAGCGAAGGATGGTCGTAGCGACGCCTTCGCGCAACGTCGCGATGCGCGCCGCTCGGCACATCCGCGGGCATGTAGAGGACGCCGCCCGGGAGATGGTCGTACGGGAAGAAGTACGCCGTCGCCTTGCCGCCGCTCCACGCGATCTCGCGCGGCTCGCCCTCGGTCACCCAAGGCTCACGCGTCGCGATCGCGAGCGCGTGCGCCGCGACCGCGCGCTCGCTCTCGACGGGCACTTGCACGAAGGGCTTCGTGCCGCGCGAGGAAGGGCCGCTGACCCAGTCGTTGTAATATTTGTTGTCCGTCCGGACGCGCGCGAAGATCCTGTCGTAGAAGTAGTCGCTGATCCACTTCGGATCGCAGTACCCCATCATGTCCTTGTACTTGGCGGGGTCGATCATCTGCTGGCCGAAGAAGTCGTAGCCCCAGACGCCGATCGCCGCCGCCCGCGTATGGAAAATTCGGGTCGGGCGCCGCAGCGCCGCCGCACGGCGCGTGCGGGAGACCGTGCGCGTGACCGACTTCGTGTACGGCCGTGTCCATCGTCTCCGCGTCCGTGAA
Source organism: uncultured delta proteobacterium (assembly GCA_963839305.1). GTDB lineage: Bacteria > Myxococcota_A > Polyangia > Polyangiales > Polyangiaceae > DASXHD01. The sequence goes on along the minus strand of CAWIUL010000010.1, from coordinate 1,010,516 downwards.
ACCGATGCCGACGCTCGTCGGCACGCCCTGGAGCGAGAGGCCGCTGATGCAGCCGCCTCCGCAATAGCTACGCGAAGCTGCTCGCCGGCGCGAACGCGGCGTAATAGTAGACGTCCGGATCGGGCTGATCGCTCGAGCGCAGCTGGCCGAGCGCTTGAAGGAGCTGCCCCATGCCGCTTCCATCCGGGCCGATGGGGCCGTTCCACGGCCACGGATCGTGCACGCTTATTTCGACGGTCGCTGCCGGATAGAGTTGGAAGAATCGCTCTCGATAAGCCTCGATCTGTGCGTCGCTCGTATCCGGCAGGCGGTGTGAGCCGTCGGCGTTGTACTGCACGGGGACGATCATCACGCGCAGCAAGTCGCCGCCGTCGCGCACGTCGAGATCGGCGAGCGAGCCGTCTTGCGGCCACCGCGCGTTGCTCGAGGGCGTGTCCGCCGGATCACCGTTCGTGTCGTTGAGCACGACCGTCACGCTCGATCCGCGCTCGAGCGCGATGCCGGGGATCGGAATGTTGATCGTGCTCGTGAGATCGTACTCCTGCGAGGGCGTCGTGATCGTGGCGGAGGCCGAGAACACCTGCGCCTGGCTTCCCATCGGCGAGGTCGTCACGATGCGCGCGCGCGCGGTGAGCGCGTGCGGCGAGAACCCGGACTCGGGTGAGACGTAGACGCGTAGGACCGAGTCGCGCTGCGCGACGAGCGGCAGACCGTTGCGATCGGCCGCGCTGCCGCCCTGCATCACCGGGACCTTGAGCGCCTGCAGCACGGCGATCTCGGAGATCGTCACGTTCTGCGCGATCGGATCGGTGAGCGCGGTCGGATCTTTCGACGTGGAGCTGCTGCTGCACGACGCGAGCAAGACGACGAAAAGCGCCTTCTTCATCAGTCCACTCCCGCGTCGGGATCGGGCACGGGCCCCCCGTCGGTCTCGCCGATGCAGCGCGCGATCGGAGCGCACTCCGGGGCCGTGTAGAGGTAGAGCGCGCAGGGATCGGTCACCTCTTTGTCGCGGCACGCTTCCCAGTCCGTGACCTTCACGGAGCTGCACGCGCCGAGGAACGCGTCGAGGCACGTCTGCTGATCGGGGAAGTTCGAGACGACGAGCCCGCCGTCGCACTGGAACGTCGCGCCGTAACCGCCGCCCACGTTCGCCGTCCAGTCGCAGAGCTGCTCGCGCTCGCGCAGCGTGAGATCGGTGAGGTAACGAGGCGAATCCGCGTCGCCGGGATCCACGCCGGACGTCGGCCCTGCGTCAGGAACGGACTTGCTCGAGCACGCCACCGCGCCGCTCAATGCGAGCAACGCAAGCCAAGCACGCATGCTCAAGAGCTAGCAGGTTTTATCGGACGTCGGCGATCTTCTCGGGATAGATGGTGCCGCGCACCCAGTCCCACAGGGGCACGGTGACGTTGAAGTTCCACTTCTGCATCAGCGGCGGGTGATGGTGCGTCGCGTGATGCCGGCGTAGCGCGCGGATCAGGCCATTTCGCCCTACGATCGACGTTTCCGGCAAGTGATACGCGAGGTGCAGCCACTCGTAGCTCAGTACGTAAGACATCGTCGTCGCGACGAAGAGGCACGCGAGGTTTCGCTCGGTGAACCAGAGCGCGATCGTGAACGGCGCCGTGAGCAAGAAGATCGCGACGATGCCGAACCACGGAAGGAGCACGAGCGCGCACTCGCGACTGTCGCGGATGCACATGTCCTTCGCGATGAAGATGCGGTGATGGAGCGGCGTGTGACGGTCGAAGAGGATCGTGAGCCCCGGCGTGCGCCTGTGGAGCGCGACGCGATGCGCGCGGTGCTCGACCGCGTTCGAGAGCACGTAGACCGCGGGCACGAGCAGCCACTCCCACCAGCGCACCGCGTGAAGGCTCGCGAGCGCGAGCGCGATCAACGCGAGCCCGACGACCGCGGGCGCCCCGATGTGAAACGCCGCGGAGTATCGCGGCGAGATCGCCGCGCGCATTTTTTCGCGAAAGAGCTCTCGCGAGTCCTTCGGCTCCGGTGCGTCGGCCCACTCCATCTGTCCGGCCACGAACATTCTGTAAACACAGAACGCTCTGGAGTCAACGAGGGACGCGCGGTTGGGACGCCTCGGGGCGCGGAATTTCGGCGCGGAACGCGACGCTGAGCGTGAGCGCGGCGCCGCGGAGCTCGTGGCCGCCGATGACCGCGCCGGGCTGGAGCACGACGTCGCCGCCGAGGCCGCGCGCGACGCGGCGCGCGATCGCGAGGCCCACGCCGACGCCGCCGTGCGCGCGCGTGGGCGAGCCGTCGAGCTGCACGAACGGCTCGAAGATTTGCGCGGCGCGCTCAGCCGGAATGCCGGGGCCCGTGTCGGCGATCGTGACGGCGTAGCCCACGTCGTTGCGCCAGACGGCGACGCCCGACCGTGCCCCCTTCGGGCGTGAACTTCGCGGCGTTGTCGAGGAGCTGGCTGATCGCGCGCCCGAGCCGCTCGGCGTCGCCGTAGCCGGGCGCGGGCCCGCGCGGGAGCTGCTCGACCAGCGTGATGCGCCGCTCGGCCATCTTCTCCGACGACGCGGCGATCGCGCGGCGCACGGTGTCGAGGAAATCGTAGTCGCGGTGGAAGAACCTCATCCGCCCCGTCTCGAGGCCGGTCACGTCGATCAGGTTGTCGAGGATGGAGCGCAGGCGGCGGACGCTGTCGTCCATCGCGCGGAGCGCCTTGAGCTGCGGCTTGGACACCGCGCCGAGCTCCTCGTCGACGAGCATGCGGAGGTAGCCGACGATCGGCGTGAGCGGCGTCGCGAGCTCGTGCGAGATGTTGCGGTAGAACTCGGCGCGGAGGCGCTCGACCTCGCGCAGGCGCTCGTTCGCGGCCGAGAGCTCGGCGACCTTCTCTTCGAGGTGCGCGACGATGCGGCCCGACTGCATGCGGAGGCGCTCGCCCGTCGCGTCGGGCGACGACGCGAACGGCGTCCTTTGCCCGCGGAGGAAGCTCCGGATCTGGCTCGCGAAGATGCGCGCGTCGATCGGCTTCTGGACGAACCCGTCGCACCCGACGGCCGCGCTCGTGTCGCGATCGCCCTCGGCCGTGATCGCGACGATCGGCACGGACGCGAGCGTGGGCTCGCTTCGGAGGCGGAGCGTCACCTCGTAGCCGTCGAGGCCCGGAATGTTGAGATCGACGAGCACGAGGTCGGGTTTGTGCGAGAGCGCGAGGCGCACGCCCGTGAGGCCATCGGGCGCGTCGATGACCTCGAGCCCCTCGGCCGTGAGGAGCTTGCGGACGAGGAGCCGATTGCGAGGATCGTCCTCGATGTGGAGAACACGGGGCATGCTCTTGTGACCTGAGCGTGTAAATACTAGCTTTCGCCCACCCGATGCGTCTCGTTCGTTTTGTCCTCCCAGTCGTGATCGTCGCCTGCTCCAAGCTCACCTCGCCGCCTGGACCGGAGCCGATCGCCTCCGATACGCCCGTGACGATGGCTTCCGCGCCCACCGTTCCAACGAACGCGCGGCCCGTTCAGACCCAGCAGCCCACCCAGCTCGGCCAGCCGCCGGCGGGCGATCTGAAGATCGAAGACCTCGTCGTCGGCAAGGGACCCGAGGTGAAGAACGGCGACACGGTCGTCGTCCACTACACGGGCACCCTCCTCGACGGGCAGAAGTTCGACTCGTCCAAGGATCACCCCGGCGCGCAGCCCTTCACGACGCAAATTCCGGGTCAGCTCATCCAAGGCTGGAACAAGGGCATCCCCGGCATGAAGGTCGGCGGCAAGCGCAAGCTCACCATCCCGCCGTCGCTCGGCTACGGCGCGCGCGGTCAGCCCCCGAAGATCCCGCCGAACTCGACGCTCGTGTTCGAGATCGAGCTCGTGGAAATCAAATCGAACAACCCGCACGCACAACCGCTCCCGCAGCACCCGTGACGTCGGGACGGCAGCAGCACCCATCATGGCCAAGCGTATCCTCGTAGTCGAAGACGACGAATCGGTCCGGCAGCTCCTCTCCCGGCAGCTGCAGGGCATGTACGAGGTCCACCAGGCCACGGACGCGCAGCAAGCGATGCAGGTGCTCCAGACGATGCGTCCCCTGCCCGACTTGATCATCTGCGACGTGATGATGCCCGGCATGACCGGCGTGCAGTTCGCGAAGGCGCTCAAGGGCACGAACGATTTCAAATCCGTTCCGATCATCTTCCTCACGGCGCGCACGGGCGCGCTCGACGTCATCGAGGGCATCAACGCGGGGGCGCGCCACTACATCACCAAGCCCTTCAACATGAAGGACCTCTTGGACAAGGTCGCGAAGGCGATGAAATGACGGCTGCGGACGCGGAGGCGAGCGTCTTCCCGCTTCCGATGAAAATCGCGCTCCCGCTCGCGGCGCTCTCCGCGGTGCTCTACTTCATCGCGTTCCCTGGCGTGATCGACTGGTGGCCGACGGCCCTCATCACGTGGCCGCCGCTCTTCCTCGCGTTCCGCGGTCAGACCGTGAAGCGCTCGATGCTCATCGGCCTCTTCGCCGGGTTCATCATGAGCTGGGAGGGGTTCTGGTGGCTGAACGAGATGCTGAAGAACTTCAGCGGCTTCAACATCTTCCTCTGCGGTCTCTTCACGACGATCCTCTGCGCGTTCCAGGCCGGTCGCTACGCGATGATGGGTTGGATCTACGCGCGGGCGTCGCAGCGTGGGTGGCCTGCAGCGATCGTGATGGGGGGCGCGTTCGTCGCGAGCGAGCAGCTCTACCCGCTCCTCTTTCCGTGGTACTTCGCGGATTGCGTGCATAGTACACCGGTCTTCTCGCAGGTCGCGGACCTCGGCGGGCCCGTGTTCTGCAGCCTCTTGCTTCTCGGCTCGAGCATCGCGCTCGAGGAGCTCCTCGCGGCGAAGCTGATGAAGCGCGCCGCGAGCGCGCGCGTCGTCGTCGCGGGCTTCGCGATGACGCTCTTTTCGGCGGGCTACGGGTGGATTCGCATGAAGCAGGTCGACGCGCGCGCGCTCGCGAGCGAGCCGCTCCACATCGGCTGGGTGCAGGGCAACCTCGGCCTCATGCAGAACTACACGCGCCCCGAGGAAGCGCTCGAGCGCCACCTCCGGATGACGCGCGACCTCCAGAAGAAAGGCGTCGACCTCACGATCTGGAGCGAGTCGTCGGTCACGCACAGCGCGCCCGCGAACAACTACCAGGCTTCGTACAAGGCGTACCTCGGCCGCCGGCTCGCCGGCATGCCCGTCATCTTCGGCGGCATCATCTTCGAGCCGAACGCCGATCGGGAGCACGCGCGGCTCTACAACACGGCGCTCGCGATCAACTCGAGCGGCGACGTCGTCGGTCGCTACGACAAGGAGTTTCTCCTCGCGTTCGGCGAGTACCTGCCGCTCGGCGAGACGTTCCCCATTCTCTACGAGTGGTCGCCCAACAGCGGGCGCTTCACGTCGGGCACGTCGCTCGATCCGATCCCCGTGCGCACGCAGAGCGGCAAGCACGACGTGTCGGTCCTCATTTGTTACGAGGACATCATCCAGTCGTTCACGAATCGCATGGTCGCGCATGCGAATCCCGAGCTCCTCGTGAACATGACGAACGACGCGTGGTTCGGCGACACGAGCGAGCCGTGGGAGCACCTCGCGCTCTCGCAGTTCCGCGCGATCGAGCACCACCGCTACTTCGTGCGCGCGACCAACAGCGGCGTCTCGGCGGTGATCGACCCCGTGGGCCGCGTGATCCAGCACTCGAAGACGTTCCAGCAGGACTCGGGGGACGCCATCGTCCACTGGATGCAATCGTCGACGGTCTACGAGTTCGTCGGCGACTGGCCCGTGTGGCTCATGACGCTCGCCGCGATCGCCGCGGCGTTCTTCACGAAGAAGCGCGCCGCCGAGCTCTTGAAGCTCAGAGCTTCGCAGCCTTCCTGAAGCGCTTCGCGTCGGCGAACATGTCGACGTTCGCGAAGACCCACGTGACGTCCTCGTGCTTCGACTCGCGCGCGAGCGCGCCGAGCTTTTCGATCGCGGGGTCTTCGTAGCGGCTCTTGTGACCCGCCGGGCCGGGCATGCGGTAGTACGCGACGGGCGTAGGCGAGAGACCGTGGTGGAGCGGATCGCGCGCCGCGATCGTCTTCGTCGCCTCGGCGATGTCCTCGGCGTCGTCCGGGTCCCACGTCAGCGGCGCCTCCCACACGACGCGATCGAACTTCTTGCGCACGGCCTGGAGAAACTCCTTCACGGCGGCTTTGTTCGGGCGGCTCGCGGTGAGATCGGCGGGCGACACGAAGACCGCGATCTTCGCGTCGAGCTCCTTGCCGACCTCGGCGAACGTCTTCAGCGACGCCTCGATCACCTTGCCCGCGCGGAAGCCCTCGTGGCCGATCTCGCGCGGGCCGAGCATCGCGAAGGAGAACTCGGGCGGCGCCTCGCGACGCCACCGGCGCACGGTGCCCATCCCGGGAACGCCGATGTGCGTCTCTTGGATTTCGACGAACGCGAAGTCCTTGAAGTACCGCGTGGGCGGCACCGGGAAACCAGCGCATCCGACGATCACTCGCGCCATCGTTCGACCTCGGCGCACGACCGTATCACATGGGCGCTCATTCGACCGGCGCGGTCACGACGGGGTGGCCGAGCACGCGCAGCGCGATTCGACCGCCGAGGCGGCGGGCCACGGCGCGCATCGAGTCTTCGCGTTGCCAGACCTCGCGCGTGGAGTCTCCGAGCGGCGCGCCCACGAGCGCCTCGGCGCGCAAATCACCCGTGTCGAGCTCGGTCGATCCACCCGCGCGACGCGTCACGTACGCTCGCGCCACGACGGCGAGATCGCTCGCGCGCGCGCGCGGCTCGAGCCCGCTCGGCGACGCGGTCGCGACGATGCCCTCGCTCGTCTCGTCCGCGCGGAGCACCTCGATCTCGAGGCGCGGATACCCTTCGCCCGGCGCGAGCGCGCCCTCCTTCGCGAGCGTCTCGCGCGCGCCACGGAGCACCTCGTCCGCGACGAGCGCGCTCGACGTGAGGTTCTTCGAGAGGTGCACGTGGTACGCCTCCGCCGCGCCCGACGCGTAGAGCGGCTGATAGCCGCACGCGACGCAAACGACGGCGGCGAGCGCGAGCTTTATCATCGAGGTCTCACACGATGAAGTTCAGGATCTTGCCGGGCACGTAGATGATCTTCTTGATCGTCTTGCCGTCGAGGAACGCGTTGATCTTCGGGTCCTTGCGGGCCTCCGCGACCGCGGCGTCCTGCGCGGCGGCGACCGGGAGCTTCACCGCGCCGCGCACCTTGCCGTTCACCTGAACGCCGATCTCGACCTCGTCGTCCACGACGAGCGCGGGATCGAACGTCGGCCATGGCGCGTACGCGAGCGACTCCGCGTGGCCGAGGCGGTGCCAGAGCTCCTCGCCGAGGTGCGGCGCGAACGGCGAGAGGATCAGCGCGAACGCGTTCGCGGCCTCGCGCGGCACGCTCTCGAGCTCACGCAGGCGGTTCACGAGGATCATCATCGCGCTGATCGCCGTGTTGAAGCGGAGCGCCTCGATGTCCTCGCCGACCTTCTTGATCGTCTTGTGGAGCAGGCGCTTCGTCTCGTCGTCGCACGCGTCCGTGATCGGCCCCGTGAGCGCGAGGAACGAGCGGTCCAAGAAGCGCCGCACGCCGTCGATGCCGCTCGTCTGCCAGGGCTTCACCGCCTCGAGCGGACCCATGAACATCTCGTAGACGCGGAGCGCGTCGGCGCCGTTCTTCTTCACGACGTCGTCCGGGTTGATGACGTTGCCGCGCGACTTCGACATCTTCTCGTTGTTCTCGCCGAGGATCATCCCCTGGTGGACGAGCTTCGAGAACGGCTCGGCGTGCTTCACGATGCCGAGGTCGAACAGCACCTTGTGCCAGAAGCGCGCGTAGAGCAGGTGCAGGACGGCGTGCTCCGCGCCGCCGACGTAGAGGTCGACCGGCATCCACGCGTCGTACGCTTCGTTCGAGAAGAGCGCCTGCGTCGTTCCGCGGATCGAGGAAGCGCAGGTAGTACCAGCACGAGCCGGCCCACTGCGGCATCGTGTTCGTCTCGCGGGCGAACCACTTGCCGTCCTTCTCGAAGAAGCGCCAATCGCTCGCGCGCGCGAGCGGCCCCGCGGGATCGGTCCCGCGGCTTGTAGTCGCTCGAAGTCCGGCAACAAGAGCGGCAGCTCGTGCTCCTCGAGCGGGATCGGTTGGTCGTAGCGAATCGTGAACTCCGCGCCCTTGCGCGGGTCGCCGCTCGTCTCGACCGGGAAATAGATCGGGAACGGCTCGCCCCAGTAGCGCTGGCGCGAGAACACCCAGTCGCGGAGCTTGTAGGTGACCTTCGCGCTGCCCTGCCCCTTGCTCGCGAGGTGCGCCGTCACGAGCTTGCGGACCTCGGCGCTCGGCGTGCCGTCCTTGATCTCGAGCTCGGCGCGGCAGTGCCACGCGACGCCGTCGTCGGTGTACGCCTCTTTCTGGACGTCGATCGCGTGGCCGTCCTCGATCGAGCTGGCGACGGGCGCGACGACTTGGACGATCGCGAGCCCGTATTTCTTCGCGAACGCGTGATCGCGCTCGTCGTGGGCGGGCACCGCCATCACCGCGCCGGTGCCGTACGTGCCGATGACGTAGTCGCCGATCCAGATCGGGATCTTGTCGCCGTTGATCGGGTTCGTCGCGAACGTGCCGAGCGGGACGCCGGTCTTTTCGCGCGTGACGTCGGAGCGATCGATGTCGTTCTTCTTCGAGGTCGCCGCGACGTAGGCCTCGACCTCCGCGCGCTGCGCGTCGGTCGTCAGCATCGGCACGAGCGTGTGCTCCGGCGCGAGGACGACGTAGGTCGCGCCCGGGAGCGTGTCGACGCGCGTCGTGAAGACCTCGATCGTCGCGTCGCCGCCGCTAGAAACGAACCTCGACGTTCGCGCCCTCGCTGCGGCCGATCCAATCGATCTGCTTTGCCCGCGTCTCGGGCCAGTCGAGATCTTCAGCCCCGCGAGCAAGCGATCGGCGTACGCGGTGATCTTGAGCGACCACTGGCGGATCTTGAGCTTCTCGACGGGGAATCCGCCGACCTCGCTCTTGCCCTCGGAGGTGACCTCGTCGTTCGCGAGCACGGTGCCGAGCTGCGGGCACCAGTTCACGGGCATGTCGGACTGCTGGAACGCGAGGCCCTTCTTGAAGAGCTGGAGGAAGATCCACTGCGTCCACTTCACGTAGCCGGGATCGGTCGTGTCGATCTCGCGAGACCAGTCGAACGAGAAGCCGAGCATCTTGAGCTGGCGGCGGAACGTGCCGATGTTCTTGAGCGTCGTGTCGCGCGGGTGCGTGCCCGTGCGGATCGCGTGCTGCTCGGCGGGCAGGCCGAACGCGTCCCAGCCCATCGGGTGAAGCACGTCGAACCCGCGCATGCGCGAGTAACGCGAGACGATGTCGGTCGCGGTGTAGCCCTCGGGGTGGCCCGACGTGGAGGCCGTCGCCCGACGGGTACGGGAACATGTCGAGGATGTACTTCTTCGGCTTGCCCGCGTGGCGCACGGCGCGGAAGGTCTGATTCTCCTCCCAGTGGCGCTGCCATTTCGGCTCGATTTCAGCGGGGTTGTAGCGCTCGCGATCGCTCATGTCGGCTTCTTCGTTACCACGGTCAAGCCTTGGGGACGAACAAGCGTGTCTGCCTCTGACGTTGCATCTTCGCGCGCGAGGCGGGCGCGGCGCTTTTCCGTTTGCGCCTCGTCCTCTGCGACCCCGCGGCCGACGAGGTCGAGCGCGCGGGCCGCGTCCTTCACGTGGTGCTCGTAGAGCTTGGCGAGGTCGAGGCGCGCCTTCGGGCAGTCGACCTCGACGAGGAGGGCCTCGAAATCGGCGAGCGCGCGATCGCGATCGCCGCGGGCGCGTAGCGATCGACGGCTCGGGCGCGGAGCGCCTCCGGGCCCGCGCCGCGGTCTTGCGCGATCGTCGCGACCTCGAACGCGCGATCGTGGGCGCCCGCTCGCTTCAACGTGTGCGCGACGCCGACGAGATCCGTCGGGCGCGAGCGTGCTCGACTCGATCGGCTCGCCGTAGAGGCCGACGAGCGCGAGCCATCGAGATGACGTCCTGCGCGTTGTGCTCGACGACGCCGAGGAGCGACGACTCGAAGCCCGTCCGCAGGAAATGGAGGTAGCGCGCGCTCACCTCGCCGCCAGGCACGTCATCGACGCGCTCGAACCCGAGCACGCGCTCCTCGAGCATCGTGAGCTTGTGCTTCGACGCGCGTGCACGCGCCGCGCGACGTGGAGGAGATCGAGGTGCGGGCGCTCGGGCGGCGCGGGAAGGCGCGCCATCGCGAAGCGCGTGCGGAGCAGCGGCATGTCGAACGTCTTGCCGTTGAACGTGACGAGCATCGACGCGTCCTCGATGCGCTGGCGCAAGTGCGCGAGCATCGGCGCCTCTTCGCCGAGGTTTCGCACGAGGAGCTGCTCGACGAACAGACCGTGCTCGTCGAACGCCGCGAGGCCGACGAGGAACGCGACCGTCCCCGTTCCGCCCGCGAGGCCCGTCGTCTCCGTGTCGAGGTAGAGCGCGCGCGCGACGTCCGCGTTCGCGAGCGACGGGTCGAGCGCGAGGAGCGACAAGAGCGTGCGATCGGCGTCCTTCGCGGCGCGCGCCGGAGCGCGTCCCGTGCGGTGTGCCGCCGAGAGACGAAGGACGCGACGGTGGAGCACACCGAGCGGGGTCTCCTCCGCGAAGAACGGCAAGCGGTGCTCGGTGTCCTCGGCGGAGACGGTCGGCTGCGGGCGCGGCACGCTCGTCCTCTCGAGAACGCGCCGCATGCGCGCGCGCAGATCATCGAGCAGCGCTTCTCTGTCCGTGCTCTTGGGAGGCGCCTTCAGCCGCGCGAGACGTCCGCGAAGCGACATGCGACGAGCATACTACACATCCGTATAGCCGTACACGCGCTCAGTGTTTTCCTGTTTCGATTCCGCGGCGATACGCGGCTCCGGGCAACGTGTCATCGAAGCGAATCTCGGAGTGGTGGATGCCGAGAATCGCGCCACGTCGCGTCGAGGTCCACGCGCTCGCCGCGCACGGCGTAGCGCTCGACGACCTCCGCGAGGACGTTCGTGCCCGTCTCGCTGCGCGCGACCTCGAGCACCCGAGGCATCGTCCACAAAACCGTCGCGTCGCCTCCGCGCGCGACGATCGCACGCATCACGTCGTCGAACGATTTCTTGTTGTCGGTCGCGCGGCGGATCGCGAGGTCGGCCTCGAGCATGAAGATCGCGCCGCCCCAGTACGTGTCGTTGATGCCCTCGCGCTTTTCGAGCGCGAGCTCTGCGCCTTCGCGCGGGATGCCGCGCGGCATCGATTGCACGAATCCGTCCCAGAGCGTCTCGCGCGTCCGCCAGCCCGCGCGCGTTCGGAGGATCGGCTCGTAGTACGTCGCGAGGCCCTCGGTGAGCCAGCGCACGCCGCCCATCGTCGGGAAGCCGAGGTGCGTCATCTCGTGGACGAGCACCCAGTCGTCGTGGGTGTCCTTCTGCGTGAAGCGCGTGCCGGTGAGAGCGATGATGGACGCGCCGCCGAGCGAGAGCACTTTTCCGAAGACGACCTCGCGCGAGCCCTCGATGGGCACGATGAAGACGGTGAGCGCGATCGACCGGGAAATGGCCGTAGAGCTGCGCGACGCACTCGGCGTCCTCTCTCACCCAGCGCGCGAGCTCGTCGTCCGAGAGCGCGAGCTTCGTGTCGCTCACGAGGACGATTTCGATGTGCGCGCCAGCGACCTCGATCGCGCGGTGCCTGAGCTTGCCGAACGCGGCGAAGCTGCCCTCGTAGTAGTCGTCGGTCGAGATCGCGTAGTGCGTCGCGTCCTTTTTGCGAAGGCCGGTGGCGAACGTCGCGTCGGTGAACGCGTCCGTCGGCTCGGTGACGCCGTCGATCGTGACGTCGAAGGTCCCGGTCGGCATCGGGCGCGGGTGCGCCATCCACGACGGGCTCGGCGCGACGTAGGCCTCCTCGCCCACGGCGACGACGCCCTCGAACGAGCGCTCGACGCGCTCGAGATCGATCGCGTACCGAAGCGTGCAATCGGTGACGCACTCGGGGGCCTCGAGCTTCGTCGGGATCGAGCGCGACCCACTCGCCGCGTCGCAGGACCTCGAACTGCTTCAAGCCGCGAAGCGTCTCGGATGGAAGCTCGATCTGCGCCGAGCCGCCGAACGCGAAGTGCGCGTTCACGCGGACGGCGTGGGCGTCGCGCGCGTCGACGTGGAGCTCGAGGCGCGCCGGGCGGCCCGACGCGCGCGGGCACCTCGGGCCTCCCGCAAGAGACGGCGAGCGCCGACGGCGATCAAGAGCGCGGCGCGCTTCAAGACGCGATCCCCTTCGTCGACGTCCACCGGAACTGATCGACGAGCACGGGCGGCGAGCCGCCGAGCGGATCGGTCTGGCCGATGACGAACGTGTCGATGATGGTCTCTTGGTCGAGCTCGCGGACGCGCATGCGCACGAAGTGTTTGTGCGTTGGAAGCCCGAGCGCTGCAAACGGTTGCGCGTGGTTGAGCCCCAAACGCGCGATCGTCGCGAGCATGAGGCCGAAACCCGCCCCGGAGAGGAGGGTCGCGACGACCCAGGCCACCGCGAGCGAGAGGGCGTTTGCGCTCGCGGCCGTCTCCGAGCGCGAGCGCGCCGGCGCGGTCGAAGGCCATGCCGATCGCCAGCGGGAGCGCGCCCACGAAGAGGCCGATCGCGAGCGCGAACGGGAGGACGCGATGAACACGGTGACGGCGCCAACCGACGAGGAGCGCGCTCGAGATCGCGACGAGCAGCGTCTCGACGACCGCGACGGACGTGGCGACGCCGAGATCGCGCCGCGCGTAGAACGCGAGCCCTGCGGCTTGCACGAGGGCGAAGATCGACGTGACGAGCCACCCCGCGCGACCGAGTGCGACGTGGAGCGGGAGGAGCTTCAAGAGCGCCCATGAAGCCTTCGGGCCGGGGAACTGCGCGTCCATCTCGTAGGCTGCGCCGCGCGCGACGCGGCCGCCATGAAGGAACGCGCCACCGCCGCCCGCGACGACGTGCACCGAGTCGCCCTCGCGCGAGCGCTCGTAGTGGTGCACGTCGCCCGCGAGGACGAACGCGCGCTGCGTCTTGGGGTCGACGCCGATCGCGCGGAGCGACGCGGCGCCGTTCGGGCGCACCTCGCCCCACGCGCGCGCGGGATCCGGGAGGACGACGAGCGGCGTGCCCGCGTCGCCCGTGCGAAAGAACTCGCGCTGCCGGCGATCGATCTGACGGAGCTGCCTGTCGACGCCCCAGAGCTCGACGTGCGTCGTGAGCGGCACGCGGAAGTAGCTCGAGCGCTGCACTGGGTAGTAACCGAAGAGGGCGAGCGCGCCGGGCTTTCGCACCGAGACGCCGCGCGAGAAGGCCTCCGCCCACGCGAGAACGGGGAACTGGTTTGGCTCGGGGTGCAGCAGCTCGTCGCGCGGCGCGGGCGTCTCGAACTCGCACGGCGCTTGGCAGAGGCGCGCGAAGCCGTCGAGGCCGTCGTACCAGTCGTGGTTTCCTGGGACGCCGAAGAGGACGCGCGGCGTGTCGTCGCCGCACGCTTCGAGCACGCGGTTCCACGGGCCGATGAGGCGGCGCGTGATCTCGCGCACGGTCGCGACCGGGTACGCGAGATCGCCGCCGAGGAAGAGCGCTTGCCCGCGCGGGAGCTCGAGCTCGTGCGTGTCGTCGTCGGGATCGGCCGTGCGATACGACGCGAAGACGAGGCGCGCGACCGCCTCGCTGACGCTCACGTCGTCGCCCGTGTCCGCGACGAAATCGATCCACGCGTCGCCGCCGAGCGCGCCCACGAGCGAAGCCGACGACGCGTCGGCGCCGCGCGGCGCGAGCACGTCGAGCGCGCGTCGCAAGAGCGCGCGCGGCGCGTCCGGCGTCATCCACTGGCGCGAGTCGATGTTGTCCGTGGCGATCGCCGACGCGAGCAGGTGGCGCAAATGCCCCCAGAACGCGCTGAACCCGAACCACGCGATCGCGCGCGGGCGAGCGCGCCCGCGCTGGAAGCGCAGCGGGCCGTCCGGGGGCACGCGCTCGAGTCGATCGCCAGTCCGAACCTCGGACGTCCGCTTCGCTCCGGCATGCGAGGTTCGATGCACCCCTCGAGATCTAAACCACCTCAGAACGCGAGGTCGACGGCGTTCTGCTGGTTCTTTCGGACCTGCTCGCGCCCGAGCCGCGAGGGGCCCGCGGGGGCCGCGTTCGCGCCGCCCCCTCCGCCCGCAACCGGCGCCGGGGTGGTCGTCGCGGCCGGCTGCGCGAAGGTCGTCTCGGCCTCGGCGACGGCGCCGAGCTGTTTGTCGAAGTCCTTGCCGAGGCGATCGGCGTCGGTCTTCGCGAGCGCCACGGTACGACGCGCGGCGCTCGAGTGGAGCTCGCTCGCGCGCGTCGCCAGCGTGCGCTCCGCCGCGTCGACGTTGCCGGCCTTGAAGAGCTCGTTCGCCGTCGTGAGCGTCTCGCGCGGTGCGGCTTCGCTCGACGCGCGCGCCGACGAACGGATCGATGTCGCCTTGCGCGGTGCCGTCGCTCTTCACGACGAGCGCGAGCTCGCCCTCTTCGCGACGGTCACTGCGCGCGATCAAATCTCGATACGCGACGGTCACCTTCGCGACGGACGCCTGGCCGTCGTGATCGGTCGGCACGCGGAGCTTGAGGAGCGCCGTCTTCTCCTGCTTTGCCGGCGAGGACGCCGAACGGGATGACGACGCGCTCGCCGCTGCCGCCGTCTCCCGGCGGAACGTGCGATCGAACACCTGCTCCACCTCGACGCCGGGCGCGAGCTCCACGGTCATCTCGGTGTCCTGCGCGACGCTCGCGACGAGCGAGTCGAACTCTTGCGCGAAGATCGCGGGAAGCCCCGCGGCGTTCGCGACGAAGTAGTGCCGGCCGTTCGACTCGGTGGCGAGCGCGGCCATGACCTTCTCGTCGAAATCCACGTCGACGCCGATCGTCGTGATGGCGCAGCTGCGATCGCGCATGCGTCCGGCGATGCCGCGGAGGCCCGGGAGATCCGTGACGCCGTGGTTCGTGGCGCCGTCGGAGAGGAGCATGATGCGCGTCACGTGATCGCCGAACACCGGCGCGCGAGCGGAGCTGCGCCGCGGCGGTCTCGAGGCCGCACGAGATGCACGTGTCGCCGCCGAGGCGGATGCCGCGGATCGCGGACTCGACGCTCGCGCGGTTGCCGGCGTTGAGGCGCGTCGGCGCGACGACGACCTCGGACGACGTGTCGAAGTCGACGACCGTGATCGTGTCGCCGTCTCGCATGCGCTGCACGATGCCGACGCCGGCGTCGATCGCGCGCGCGATGCGGTCGCCCTTCATCGAGCCGGATTTGTCGACGACGATCGCGAGGTTCAGCGGCGGCGCGGCCTGTGGCGCGTCGGCGCCCGCGACCGACGCGAAGAAGATACGTCTCGCCCGCGTCGCCCTTGGCGAGCGAAGCGTGACCGAGACGCGCCTCGACGTGCACGGTCTGACCGGCCGCGAAGTGCGAGCGGTCGACGAAGGCCGCGGGCTGCGTGGTCGGGGTTTTCGGGGCCGGTCGCGGCGATCGTCGTCGGGAGCGGTGCGAAAACGGCGCCCATGATGGAGCCGCTGGCTGCGAGGATGGCGCTGAGCGCTGCTGTACGGAGCTTCACCCCCGCTCTTACGCGCCACCTTCCGAAAAGATCTGACGCACGCCTGCGCGCGCGAGCAGGTCCCAAGACGGGGCTCCCCCGATGAGCACGAAGACGGCGTCGGCGGGGACCGTGACGAGCTCGCCGGCCGCTCTAAGCGTCACGTCGTCGCCGACCGAGACGAGCTCGGTCGAGAGCCGAAGATCGAGCTTTCTTCGGCGCCGCGAGCGACTTGATCTCGGCGATGTTGCGCGACTTGCCGCGCGTGAACCCCTCGCCGCGGTGACACACGGTCACGTGGGTGTCCGGTTGAGACGCGAGCGCGGCCGCGGCCTCCATCGCCACGTCGCCGAGGCCGACGACGATCGACGCGCTGGCCCGCGAGCGAGCGCGCGTCGGCGAGGTGGTAGAAGACCTTCGACTCGGCGCCCGCGAGCGATTTCGATGGGCAGCGTGCGCGGGCTCCCGCGCCGGCCGATGGCGACGATGACGCGCTTGGCGCGGAGCGCGCTCTCCTGCCCGGCGTGCTCGACGCGCACGACGAATAGTCCCTCGCCCTCGCGCGCGACGTCTGCGACGCGGTGGCCTTCGCGAATCGCGAGCGCGTGCTTCCGCACGACGCGCGTCCACTGCGCGAGGAGCTCCTCCTTCGTGCACTCGCTCATCCACAGCTCGCCCTCGCACGGCACGTGCAGCGGCTGGTCGTAGACGAGCTTGTGCCGCGGGAACGCGCGGATGCTGGCCGCGACGCTCGATTGCTCGAGCGCGACGTACCGAAGCCCGAGCTCCTTCGCGCGAAGCGACGCGGCGAGCCCCGCTGGACCCGCGCCAACGATGACCACGTCGAGGTCGTCGTCCGCGTGCGCGCTCGCTCTTCGGCAGCGTCTCGGCGATCCGGTCGATCGCGGCAGGCTCCTTGGCGGAGCGCGTTCTTGATGAGCGGCAGCCCGGTCAGGTCGCCGGCGAGATATAGACCCGGGACATCGACGCTCTCGAGGTGGTCGTCGACGAGCGCCGGACGCTCAGCGTCCGCTTCGACGATGTGAAGCGATCCGTTGGGGCACGCTTGCGCGCAGAGGACGACGCCGCAGCAATCCTCGGGGCGCGCGACGACCGCGACGAATCGTTCGACCTCGAACACGTCGAACGGGCACGCGTCGACGCACGCGTGGCACCCGAGGCACGTGCTCGCGTCGATCACGGGGAGTCGCTTGACGCGCGAAGGCGCGAGCGGCGTGGAGATCGCGGGCGGCTTCTCGCGACGCCGGCGTCGCAGCGCGAGCGCCGCGCTCGCCGAGGCGAGGCCCGCGAAAGCAAATCCCCACGAATTCTGCGGCTCGCGCGCTTGCTCCGCCCACGGCGTCGTGCGCGCGACCTCGGCGGCCTCGCTCCAGGCCGCGAAGCGGCGCGAGTCGCCCGCTTTCTTGTGCTCGTCCATGCACGCCACCGCGCGACGCGACGGGTCGCCGTTCCCGGTCGCGCACGCTGCGATCGGATCGGTGCGCGACGTGACGTCGTGGCATCGCGCGCACGCCGAGAGCGGAACGAGCGGCACGGTCGCGCCGGGCCCGCCGTGCGTGAGCTGACCGCTTTGCTCCGCGCCGCTGCCCGAGCGAACCCACGCGCCGCTCGGCTCGAGCGTCACGGTCTGACCTTCACCGTGCGCTCGGTGACAGTCGGTGCATCCGAGCGCGCCGCTCGCGCGCATGCGCTGGTGGCCCGCGCGCGTCGACTGGTGCGACGTCGGTTCGTGACACGACGTGCAGCTCGCGCGCGCGTCCTCCTTCGCGTGGCACGACTCGCACGCGAGCTTCGCGATCTGGTGCGGTCGCGAGAGCGCGCCCGCCTCGGCGCGCGGCGCTCGATGCGCCACGACTGCGGCGACCGCCACGCCCGCGGCGCACGCGACCGCGGTCACGAGCAGATCGCGCGCGCGGCGCAAATCCGAGCTCACCACGCGCGCACCTGAGCGACGACGTGGAGCGCCACGAGGACGAAGAGCGCCGCGACGACCACCACGTGCGCGAACGACGAACCGCGCAAGATCGCGCCGAGGATTCGCTGCGCGCGGAGCGACTGACGCTCGACCATGGTCGACACGATGCGGTCGAGGCCCACGAGTCGCTCGTCTCTCTCGTCGACGAGCGCGTGCACGCGGGCCGTGAGCCGCTCGCGAAGGACTCGCGGCGGCGTTCCCGCGGCGCACACCGCGAAGAGCGCGAACGGCGAGCGCGAAAACGGCCGGAGGATGCGCTCGTAGAGCCCCTTCAGGAGATCGCTCGTCCCCGAGAGCTCGCGAAAGACGCGCGCGTCGAGCTCACGAACGGCTCCCGAGAGCTCCTCGGGCAAACGCGCGAAGCGCTCGAGGCGCGCGAGCCTGCGCGGAACGAGCGCGCCGAGCGTGCCCGCGAGCGCCCCGAGCAGCCCAGCGCCCCAGAACGCGAGCGCGAGCGCCGACGCGCGCGACGGGGTCCCCGCGTGCGCGGCGCCGATCCCCAGGCTCACGAGACCGAGCGCGAGGTGCGCGACGAAGTGCGGCCGCGTCGAGAGGACTACGCGAGCGCGACCGCGTACCCGAACGCGTGCGCGCTTGACGATCGCGTAGAGCCCGAGCGCGAGGACGATCACGAGCAGCGCAACGCCGCTCGCACGACGCGAGGCCGCGTCGAATGCAGCGAACGCACCGATCGCGACGAGCGCGGACGCGCTGACGATCGCTGGAACGACCGCGGACCTTCGCGCGGACGCGACGACCGGCGCGCGAAGGTCGAGGACCGCGCGGACCTCGTCGAGCTCGACGCTCGGATCGATGCGCACGATCGCGTCCGCGGGACACGCCGCGACGCACGCGGCCTCGCCGCCGCGATCGTGACAGAGATCGCATTTCACGGCGACCGACGGACCCGCTTGGACGAGCGGAAGCCGGCGCTTGTCGCGCGGCGCCATCTGGATGTTCTCCCACGGGCACGCCTTCGCGCAGCTCCCGCACCCGGTGCAGAGCTCCTCGCGGATGTGCACCTCGCCGCGCGCGTCGCGCGTGATCGCGCCCGTGGGGCAGTCGATCATGCACGCGGGGTTCTTGCAGTGCTGGCAGCTGCTCGGGAGAAGCAGCGTGCGCGCCTCGCCGCGGACCTTCGCGACGACCACGTCGCCGCGACGAAGGAGGCGCGAGACGCCGTCGTCGTGCGCCTCGGCGCAGCTCCAAGCGCAGTGCCCGCAGCGGACGCAGCGCTCCTGGTCGATCGCGAGGAGAGCGCGCGACGTCTCGAAGCGGACCAAATCGGCGAGCACGTGGCGCGTCGCGTTCTCGCGGATTCGAGCCTGCTCGGCGCGTGCTGCGGTCTGGACGCGAAGCGCGCGCGCGAGGGCGTCCTCGTGGGCGCGCGCGAGCTCGCGCACGATCTCCGCGCGCACCGCGAACACGGAGGCCTCGCTCGACGCGGTCGCCGTCGCGTCACGCGGCGAGGGCCCGAGCGCTTCGTCGCCGAAGAAATCGCCCGCGGTGTGGTACGCGAGGACGCGCCGCTCGCTGGACTCCGGCTCGCCGACGTGGCGAGCTGGATGACCCCCTCGGCGATGAAATACGCCGCGTCCGCGTCGTCACCCTCGCGATAGAGGATCTCACCGCGCTTGAGATCGATCGTGCGGCCCGCGTCGAGCATCGCGTCGCGCGCGCGCGACGGGAGATCGCCCGCGAAGGCGGAGCGCTCGAGCGTGGCCTGCGCGAGCGAGCGAAGGAGCCAGCGCTTCGTCCGAAGCCCAGCCTCGGTGGAGTCCCCACGCGCCATCACGCGACGAAGGAGCGCCGCGGGGAGCGACACGACCTCGCACGCGCCGACGCTCGTCGCGTCATCGCGCCGCGTCGCATGCGCCCGCGCGAGAGCTTCTTCGCCGACCGCGTCGCCCGCAGAGGCGCGACGGAGCTCCGCGCGTCGCCCGCTGGCGCGCAGCGCGATCTCTCCGCGCACGACGACGAAGAGCGCGTCGGCCGGATCGCCCGCGGAAAATAGCTTCTCCCCGTCGCCGAGGGCGCGCATGGCGCCGGCGCTCTCGAGCTCGCCTCGCGCGCGCGCGTCGAGCGCGGCGAGGAGCGGGTGTCGCCACACGCTCGGCGGAAACGTGGAGACGTTCGACGTGGCCGCGCTCACGGGAGGGTCACCTCCGCGTGCGCGAGGTCGAGCACCTCGAGCCGCGCGCTCATCTCGCGCGTCACCTGGGCGCCGCTCGGGCGGAGCCCGCGCGACGCCATGCGCTGCTCGTAGTCCGCGAACGCGCGCACGAGAAACGGCGGGAACGCACGGAAGCGAAGCGTCGCGCGGACGCGGAGCGGCGCAGGGTGCGCGTTCGCGTCGAGGACGTACGTGTACTTCATCGGCACGCCGGGCGGCGCCGAGCGCGTGTCGATGATCGCGTCGGGCGCGCGGAGGACGCCGCGGTCCGCGTCGAGCGAGCCCACGGGGAAATACGTCTCGAAGAGCGCGTTCTGCCCGCTGAGGTTCGAGCGGCACTCGCCGGTGTCGAGATCGTACGCGCCGTCTTCGAAGCGGTCCGCGCGCGTGCGCCCCTGCCCGTCCCCCGCCTGGCAGCGCCCGCGATCGTCGATCGTCCCGATGCAGCGCACGCAGCGCAAGAACCCGTTTTGGAAGTTGACGAGACCCTTGCCCTCGAAGCTCGTGCCGCCCAATGCCGGCGGTGGGGACCACTGCCGACGTCGGGGCCGTCGACGACGTCCGCGCCGAAGAGGCCGAGCGGCCGCCCGAGCCCGTCGCGCACGTCGTCCGAGGTCGTCACGCGCAAGAAGCGTTTGTCGCCGAGATCCTCGTCCGGGCGATCGACGTGGCCGACGCGGTAGACGAGATCGCCGCGCGCGTCGCGCACCTCGAGCTCGACCCAGATCTCGCGCTCCTGGCTGAAGCCCGCGGGGACGCGGTGACCGGCGCCGACGTTCTCGATCCGCAAAGGGATGCGCAGCGAGTCGCCCGAGCGCGTCGCGTCTTCGATCGAGAGCGCGAAGGTGTGGCGCAGCATCGTGTCGCGGCGCTGCCTCAGCCCGACGGGTGCGCCGAACGCGTCGAGCGTCGCGTCGCTCGCGAACGCGTCGGGATAACCCGGCGTCATCGGCACCTCGACGCTCGTGAAGTAGTGCGAGACCGCATGCGCGTCGACGACGGGCGGCCGCGACGAAAACCGCGTACCCGCCGGGCAATCCGCGTCGGAGTCGGCGCCCTTCGCGGGAACGCACACGCCCGGGTACTGGCTCATGTGGCAGCCCTGGCAGGTCGCGGGCTCGCGGCCCGCGCTCTTCTCCGTGTCGGCCCACGCGCGCCACTCGGAGTACGCGTTGCGGAGTCGCTTGAAGTGCTCGCCGCGATCGGAGGCTCCGAGGACGTCGGTGCCGAAGAGCCGAACGTCGTGGCACGCGCCGCAGAACGCGCTCGAGCGCAGGTACGCGCTCGCCTCCGCGCTCGGCGAGCCGTGCACGATCGCGCTCGCGTCGCGCGAGGCGCTCCGGAAGAACCGCGTGTCGAGCGCGTAGCCGCTGTTGGCGACGCCGAATTGGCCCGCGCGATCCTCGGGGCGAGAGAGGAACTCCGCGCCGGTGACGAAGCTCGTCCACGTCGCGTTGCCCTCGTATTTTTCGCCGTGGCCGTGAGGCCCCACTGGGCCGATCGTCTGGTGACACACCGCGCACGAGATGCCCTCGAGCGACGCTTGCGAGAGCACGTCACGGAGCGGCTCGCGCGATTTCCCCGAACCAAGCGCGCTCCACTCGGGCGCGGTGCGCGCGAGGTTCTCGCCGGGCGCGTGGCAGTTGATGCACCAGCCCTCGCCGCCCGCGCCGGTGACGCGGCTGCCGCTGCGATCGTCGAAGCACGCGTCCGCCGCTGGCGAACGCAGCACGCCCGCGCCGAGCGGGCACCGCGACGTGCGACCGATCTGCTCCTCGACGGCGCTCTCGAGCGCGCCGAAGAGCGGGCTCTTGCTCGCGTGCGCCATCACCGAGCGCTTCCACTCGGAGACCTCGCGCGCGTGGCACGTCGCGCAGTCCTCGGCGAGCGTGCCGCGCAAATGCGCAGGGCCGATCGCGACGGGCGCGCGGCTCGCGTCTTCCTTCGGTGGGTGCGCGAAGGCCGCGAGGGTCGCGACGAGCACGCCGCACGCGATGATCGCCGCGGCGATCATCCGATCCTTCCGCCGCGACACGGGAGCGACCACCCGCGGGCGCGCGCGCGCGGCGGCCGCGTTCGCGTGGCGCGACTCACGCCGCTTCCTTCCAGGGCTCGTCTCTGCGAGGAGCGCCGCGCACTCGCGCGCGATCTCGTCCGCGCTCCGCGGGCGGTCCGACGCGCGCGGAGCGAGCATCCGAAGAACGAGCGATTGAACCCCTGGCTTGAGCGACGCGGCGATCTCGTCGTCGAACGGCGGAACGCCGCGCGTCGCTCGCTCTTCGACGTCGCGCCGAATCCCCTCGCCCGCGAACGGAAGTGCGCCCGAAAGCAGCCGATAGGCCACGAGGCCGAGCACGTAGCGGCGCGCGGACGCGTCCCACGGAGCGCCGTCGCTCTGCTCGGGTGGCGTGAACCTCGCGGGCGGCCCCTTCGGGGAGACCACCGCGCCCACCATCTTGGCGACCAGCGCGTCCGCGCGGAGGTGCGCCCCGACGAGAAGCATCGGCCCAAGGACGAAATCGAGCGGCCCGATCGCGACGTCCGCGGCGGCTCGCCGATCAAGCTCGGCGAGCGCCTGCGCGAACGACTCGACGAGCGCGAGCGCCTCGCGCCAAGGCATCGCGCCCTCGTGCCGCTCCAACGTCTTCGTGGCGGCCGCGCGCAGCGCGACCACGCGCCCATCGGCCTCGACCGCGACCGACGTGAACCCGCCGAGCCGCTTGTCACGCTGGAGCGCAACGAGCTCTTCGGAGAGCGCGCGATCGCTCGCGTCGAACGTCCACACCTCGACGCCGTCGTCTCGAGTCTCCCGGTAAGCGCGCCCGAACGCGTCCATCGACTAGCGCGAAGAGAGCGTCGTGGTCTGCTGCTGCGACGCCCACTTCGCGTGCGAGTTGTACGCGCGAACGCCATACGTCAGCGCGCCCGAGAGGATCGACGCCGCGAGGATCACGATGACGCCCGTGCGCCCGCGGATCTCGCGCGGCGCGGAGGCCTTCTCGAGGAGCGCGACGGTGTCGACGCGCCGCGGCGAGCGTAGCGTCCCCGAAGGCGTTCTCGGGGTCACGGCGCTGTTCGTGTCGCGCGTCGAACGCGCGCGCTTGCTCGACGGCGTCGCGTCCGTCTTGCTCCGCTTCTTGTTCACGCGGAACGGCGCGAGCGCGGCGAGCACGTCCTCCGCCGACCGCGGCCGCTCATCGGGCGCCTTCGCGAGCAGCTCGAACACGAGATCGCACACGCCCGCCGGGGCCTCGATGTCCTCCGGAAAAGGCGGCGGCTCCGCCGTGCATTGCAGGTTCAAGAGCTCGCGCGGCGAAGCCGACTTGAACGGCGGCTCGCCCGAGATCATCTCGTAGAGGAGCAGCCCGAGCGCGTAGAGGTCGGTGCGCGCGTCGATCGGCCCAGCGTCGATCTGCTCCGGGCTCATGTACTGGAGCGTCCCGAGGCTCTGCGTCGATTTCCCCTGCGCGTGCTCGAGCACCTTCGCGATGCCGAAGTCCATGACCTTCACGGTGCCGTCCGGGAGCACCATCACGTTCTCGGGCTTGAGATCGCGATGAATGATCGGCGTCTCTTGTCCGTGCGCGGCCGAGAGCGCCGACGCGATCTGAGCGCCGACGTCGACCGCCTCGGTCCACGAGAGATCGCGTTCGTTGAGGAGCGCACGGAGCGTCTTGCCCTCGAGGAGCTCGAGCACCAAAACGAGCTGCCCCTCGTGCTCGAGCGACGCCAAGCTCCGCACGACGTTTGCGTGCTCCAGGTTCGCGAGGATCTGCATCTCGCTCAAGAACATCCGCCGCCCGTCCTCGTCCTTCACGAGCTCGGGCTTCAGCACCTTCAAAGCGACGCGCCGCTTCGTCAGCCGCTCTTCGGCCTCGTAGACGCGACCCATCCCGCCTTCGCCGACGAGGCGGGACACCAGATACTCGCCGATGCGCTCCATGTCCGTCCCTTACGGACGGGGCGGCCGGAAGATCTGGTCACTCGAGGAATGGGTCGCCCCCGCGGCGCACGACGTCCAGCATGTCGTTCATTCCCATGGCCATTTCGGCGGGGAGCTCGCTCTCGGCGAAGAACCGGACCTCCCGAATTTCGAGCGGATTGTCGGCCTCGAGGCGCGTTGCCTCGACCTCGCAGGCGACCACGATGGTCACGGCGTGAAAGCGCGGATCCCGCGACGGATCCGAATACACGCCGACGATCTTCGGCTCGGTCGTCGCCTCCGCACCCGTCTCTTCGCGGAGCTCGCGCACGATGCACCGCCGGATCGGCTCGCCCCACTCGAGCGTCCCGCCCGGGAGCGCCCACGTCCCCGTATCCGCGCGCCGTATGAGGAGGAAGCGCCCCGCGTCGTCGCGCCCAGCAATGGCCACGCCCACGACGGGCCGCTTCAAGACGTGCCTCAGAACTTCTTTGACGAGGACGAACGCGCCGTTCGGGATCCGGGTCCACCGCATGTGCGCGCCACGCTACACCAACCACACCAGAATCAATGTAGCTGGATCCTTGGAACGTTTAGCTATCGTCGTGCCCATGGGCGATCGATCGACATCGACGTCGACACGGGCGCGCTCTACGTCGCGAAGAATTGGAAGCGACCGCAGCCGCGCGAGCTCGTGAAGAACGCGACGGCCGCCGAGATCCGCCGGCGCATGCGCGGCGAGCCCGAGCGACGCGCGAAGAAGAAGGCTAAGAAGAAGCCCGCGCGCCGCGCTTGAATCGTACGCCGTGACCGCTGGGCGACTCGTTCACGGACTGGTTCGAGTACGCTCCGTTCATGCCCCCCGACGACGACGCGCGACGAACCGCGCTCGCGAAGCGCTTGAGCCTCGCCGGCGTCGCCGTGACCGTCGTCGGCCTCGTCGTTGTCTACTTCCTTCGGAGCCGCGGCATTCGCTACGTGGGTCCCGTGCCGACGCTCGTCTTCGTGTGGCTGCCGTTTTCGCTCATGTCCGCCGCGCAGAACTGGGTGCTCCGCGTCGAAAAACGCCGCTGGGTGAGCTGGATCATCAGCTTCGTGATTTTCGTGGGCCTGACGATCTATTTGAGCTCATCGCGCTAGCACATCATCACGGGAGCCAGCGATGGCATCGGCGCAACGAGCGCGCGGCAACTACCGACGGCACCACGGCGCCCTGAGCTCGTTTGCGCTCGTCGCCTCGGCGAGCGACAATCGATCGATGGGCTCGACTCGCAAGCGCGCGGCTTTCGTCGCGGTGCTCCTCGCCGCTGGCGCGGGCGCGTGCGGGCTCTTCCCGGATCTCGGCGATCTGACGAGCGGCGACGCGAGCACCGAAAACGACGTGAGCGCGCCCGACGCGACCTCGAACGACTCGAGCGTCGACGCCGCGAGCGACGCGCTCGACGCGGCGACCGACGGCGAAGCTTCTGTCGCCGCGTGCCCTTCGGGTCGCGGGCCGGCGATGGTGAAGCTCGATCCGCACACGTGCATCGACACGACCGAGGTCACCGTCGCGCAGTACCGCGCGTTCTACGTCGCGATGGATGGCGGCACTCCTCCCGCGCTGCCCGCCGAGTGCTCGTTCAACGGAAACGGCTTCACGCCGGGAAACGGCAGCGTGCCCGGGGCGAGCAAGGACCTCTACCCCATCGCGTACCTCAACTGGTGCCAGGCGTACGCGTTCTGCGAGTGGGCGGGCAAATCGCTCTGCGGCACGTTCGACGGCGGCGCAGTCCCGTTCGTGAGCTTCACGAGCTCGGCGCAGAGCGTGTGGATGAACGCGTGCTCCGCCGCGGGCACGGAGTCGTATCCGTACGGCAACGTCTACGAAGCCGGCGCGTGCAATGTTGCCATCACCGACGCCAGCGCGCCGGTGGCTCCCGTCGCGACCTTCCCGAAGTGCGTCGGCTCGCTGCCTGGCCTCTACGACATGGTCGGCAACGTCAAGGAGTGGGAAAATTCGTGTC
Organism: uncultured delta proteobacterium; assembly: GCA_963839305.1. Classification (GTDB taxonomy): domain Bacteria; phylum Myxococcota_A; class Polyangia; order Polyangiales; family Polyangiaceae; genus DASXHD01. The sequence goes on along the minus strand of CAWIUL010000010.1, from coordinate 984,787 downwards.
TGCCTGCGGGCACGGGCGACGCGGCCGCCGATCCATGCAGGCGGCGGGGCTCGGGGTTCGACGAACCGGGGACGAACGGCGCGCTCGAGACGTGCGCGTGGGACGAGACCGACACGCGCGATCACCAGAGCCTCACTACGGGAGTACGCTGCTGCGCGATCTTGCCTTGAGGACCATCGCGAGCCAGCGTTGCTCCTCGCGCGGCGCGTCGGTCGGCCTCCGGTAGTGTGCGATCTCGGCGAAGCCCGCTGCTTCGAACATCGCGAGCCAGCGCGCGTGCTCGAAGAAGCATCCCCATCGATCGCCCGAGAAGCCCTCTTCGCCGTCGCCGCGCGGGTTCGAGCACACGAGGACGCCGCCCGGGCGTAGCGCGGCGTGGAGCTCGCCGAGCACGCGCGGCAGCTCCGCGCTCGGCACGTGGAAGAGCGAGGCGTTCGCGAAGATCCCGTCGAAGGATCGCGCGGGCAAGTCGAGCGCGAGGAAATCCTGGTGGAGCACCTCGCAACCGCTGAATCGTTTCGCCATCGCCACGAATCGCTCGCAGCCGTCGAGGCCGACCGCGACGTGCCCGCGATCGGCGAGCGCCTTCACGTCACGACCGGGTCCGCAGCCGAAATCCAGCACGCGAAACGGCGGCGCGCCGTCGATCGCCGCGAGCAGCGCGTCGAGGTTTTGCGAGACGTCGTGATCGCGCGTGGCCTCCCAAAAGCGATCCGCGGTCGCTTCGTAGTGCTCGAGCGTGCGGCGACTCGTCTCCTTCATGCGGAGTCTGTAGCATCGATCGCCAGCGCTCATGAACACCACGTTCGACCCCACTCAGTACAAAGCCACGACGCGCGAACAATGGCAGAGCGCGGCAGAAGCGTGGCACCGATGGGGCCCGACGCTCCACGCGTGGCTCGGCCCCGCCACCGAGACGATGCTCGACATGGCGAAGATCGGCGCGGGCCATCGCGTGCTCGACGTCGCGGCTGGCGCGGGCGAGCAAACGCTCGCGATCGCGCGTCGCGTGGGCGCGAAGGGACGCGTACTCGCGACGGACATCTCGCCGCGCATCCTCGAGTTCGCGGCTGCGGAAGCGAAGCGCGCGAGCTTGGACAACGTCGACGTGCGCACGGTCGACGGAGAGAACCTCGACGTCGACGAAGGCGCGTTCGACGCGGTCGTCTCGCGGGTCGGTCTCATTTATTTTCCCGACCAACAGAAAGCGCTCACAGGCATGCGCCGCGCGCTCGCCCCCGGCGGGCGCATCGCCGCGATCGTCTACTCGACGCCCGATCGCAACGCGTTCTTCTCGCTCCCCGTCTCGATCATTCGCCGACGCGCGAACCTCGGCGCGCCGCTCGCCGGGCAGCCCGGCCCGTTCAGCTTGGGCTCGCCCGGCGTCATCGAAAAGGCCTTCCGCGACGCGGGATTTCGCGACGTCGAAGCGCGCGCGGTCGACGCGCCGCTGCGCATGAAAGACGCCGCCGAGTGTGTGCGCTTCGAACGCGAGTCGTTCGGCGCGCTCCACCAAATGCTCGCCAAGCTCGGCGAGGCCGACAAGGAAGCCGCTTGGGACGAGATCGCGAGCGAGCTACGCCGCTTCGAAGGGCCGAACGGTTTCGTCGCGCCGTGCGAGCTCGTCGTGGCCGTCGCGACGAAAGCCTGACGTAGCTCGGGCGGTTCGGGCGCATACTGCGGAGATGCGCCAACACCTCGAAGCTCTCGTCGTGCTGGCGTCCCTCGCCGGCTGTTCAGACAACTCCACCACACCGGATGCGGGTAACGACGCGACGCCACCGCCGACGTCACGACGACGCGCTGCGGCGCGGCGCTCCCGACGCTGCCGCTCGACGAGCAACGACAGCTCGTCGTCGACGCCGGCTCACGCAGCTACTGGATTCACGTCCCCGCGTCCTACACGGCCACGCCTACCCCGCTGGTGCTCGATTTCCACGGCGACACGCCCTCGTCGTTCGGCGACCCCGCGCTGTTCGAGCGGACGCTCTCGAAGCTCGTCGCAAAGTCGGATGCAGCGGGCTTCATCGTGATCGAGCCCATCGGTCTCCCGAACACCGACGGCACCGCGAGTTGGAACGGCGGGAGCTGCTGAGCGACGGACAAGAAGCGCGACGACGTCGGCTTCGTGCGCGCGATGATCGACGCCGTCTCGGCGTCGCTGTGCATCGACCCGAAGCGCGTCTACGCCGCCGGTCACTCGAGCGGCGCCTTCATGACGTATCGCCTCGCGTGCGAAGCGAGCGATCGCATCGCCGCCGTGTCGCCGGTCTCGGGTTTGACGGGCGTGACCCCGTGCACCCCCACGCGCGCGATTTCCGTCATCGACTTCGCCGGCACCGCGGACGCGAACGTCGCGTACGCGACGGTCACGGGCACGACGATCCCCGGGTGGGTCGCGCGCGACCAGTGCGCCGACGCTTCGACGCAAACCTTCCAGAACGGCGACAGCACCTGCAACACGTTCGCGGGCTGCGCCCAAAACGGCGAGGTCACGCTCTGCACCGTCGACGGCGGGGGACACGCGTGGCCGGGCGGATTGGTCCTCGACGACGCCGGTTTCGGCCTCGGCCACACGACGATGGACATCATCGCGGACGACGCTCTCTGGACGTTCTTCCAGAAGCACCCGATGCCGTGAAGCGGGATGGAAGACGAGGGTGGCGCCGTATACACCGGTATGCGCTGGGTCGTCCCCTTCCTCATCGCAGCGTGCTCGCACACGTCGGATCCATCCGACAGACCGGCTCCCAGCGCGACCGCATCGGCGATTCAGGTCGTGGACGCGACCCCCGTCCCGCTCGAAGCCCTCTCGCAGCCAATAGCGCCAGACGCGAGCCTTGCCGCGGCACGAGTCACCGCGCTACCCAACTGCAATGACGCGTTCGCAGACTGCCAAGGGCATTGCCAAGGCGATCTCGAGTCGTGCACGCCCGTGTGCGGCACGTGCGCCATCGACGAGTCGCGAGAAACATGCGCCCGTCACGAGGGCGAGTGCCGGCGGAGCTGCGCGCGCGACGAGCAGCGATGCCAAGCGCGTTGCGAAGTCCGCTTTGGCGGTTGCGTGAATGACTGATCGCAAACCGGTGCTCGCGGCGCTGTTCGCGCTCGCGCTCGGTGGCCTCGGAGTCGGCGGCTATGTAGCCCACGACCCGAGGCAAGTCGTACGTGCGCGACGCATGCTGGAGGGTGGCCTCGAGCAGATCTTCCCGGTCGTGATCGGAATGGTGCAAACGATCAGCGACCTCGCCGACGGCGGCGCTGGCGCTCTGGCGCCCGAGTCCGTCGAGCAACGGATGCAAACCTCTCAGGCGGAGGAGCGACGGTTGAACGAGCTCCGTCTTGCCAACTTCTTCGGCGCAACGTGGATCGACGCCGATCTCAAGCGTGCCGTCGACGCGACATGTGGCGAGTCACGCTCGACCGATCCTGGCACCTGCACGAAGAGGGGCATCGCGGTGCTCGAGGAGCGCGAGGCCTTCGAGCGAAGCCAGCGAGCCCTGTTCACGTGGGTCGGATTCTCGGGCGTCGTGCCTCTTCTCTTCGGAGTCATCGGATTGCTGCGGGGTCGCAAGCGATGAACTCATCTCGGAGAATCCGCGCGGAAGAGGGCGACGAGCGCGTCGACCACGACGCGAATGCGCGGCACGCGCTGTAGGTCGGGATGCACCACCATCCACCCCGTCCCTCTCGCGATCACCGGCGAGATCGGGCGCAGGTGCGGGAAGAGTCGCGCCGCACGACTTGGAATCACGCCGAGCCCCAAGCCTGCGGCCACCGCGGCGCCGACGACCTGCATGCTAGGCGCCTCGAGCACCACCGTCGCGCGACGAAACGCGGTCGCGCACCACTTCGCTGCGGGGTGCTGGCCTGAATAGACGACCACGTCGTGGCCGACCAAGTCGGACGCAGCGGTCGGAACGCCGTGGCGCTCCAAGTAGCCGTCGGTGCCGTACAGGAAGAACGGCTCGTCACCGAGCTTCTGCGCGATCAAGACCTCGGGCGTCGGTCGATATCCTTCGGGCCGAAAGCGCATGGCGATGTCGGCTTCGCGCCGAAGGAGGTCCGTCTCGGTGTTCGAGAGCACGAGCTCGACGCGGATGCCCGGGTACTTGTCGCGCACTTGTAGAATCGCTCCGACGAGGAAGGCGCACGCGACGAAATCGGTGGCGGCGATGCGCACGACGCCTTCGAGATCGCTGTCCTTGATCGTCGCGCGCAGCGCGAGGTCGTGCGCGCTCTGCTCCATGGTCGTCGCGGCGTCGAGGAGCGCCGCGCCGTCGCGCGTGAGGCGCAGGCCCTCGGGCACGCGATTGAACAGGCGAAGCCCGAGCGACTCCTCGAGCGCCGCGAGCCGTCGTCCGCAGGTCGGCTGGGTCACCTCGAGAGGACCCGCCGCCGCGGAGAGGCTTCCCGCGCGGTGAATGGCGAGAAAGAACCGGATGTCGTCCCAGCTGTGGATGGAGCGCAAGAGCGTCGACTTCGGCCCGTTCTTCATAGCCATGCATTTATGCATGGCCCCTCGCCGGATACGAGGGGTATCGGCTCGTGCGGCGATGCGTGACGGTGCCCTGATGAAGTCCGAACCCTATTTGGCGTGCGTCGCGGTGGTCGCACTTGCGTCGTGCCACGCGTGCTCGGCCAAGGTCACCCCGCAAAGCGGCCTCGGCTTCACGCCGTCGAACGTCGATTCTCACGGGCATCGACCTCACGCGGGTCGGAGACTTCATCGTCGACAACGACGCGTGCAGCATCAACACCGACATGAACCTCGCGTCGTGCGGCGACGGGGCGAACGTCCTCCAGTTCAAGATCGCGACGCAGTCCGACGGGACCAAGGTCGCGGTGTACGTCGCGCGTTCGATGACCATCCAACCGGGGATGAACCTCGCCGTGAACGGATTGCTTCCGCTCGTGTTCGTCGTGCTCGACAAGGTCGACATCTTCGGAACGCTCGACGCGAACGCGAAGTTCGAAGTCGTGAACGGAGGCGGCGCCACCATCCCGACGACCTCGGCGAGCACCGGTGGCGGCGGCGCGGGCGGCGGTGGTGCGGGGTCCGCGTTCGGCGCCGGTGGTGGCGGCTCGTATTGCGGGCACGGCGGAGTGGGCGGCATCGAGAGCGGCCCCGTGTCTCCTTTTGGAGTTTCGTACGGCACGAGCACGATCACGCCGCTCGTCGGTGGCTCGGGTGGCGGCTCGGGCGCGGGTGGCGCGGGTGGCGGGGGCGGCGCGATCCAACTCTCGGCGGGGACGTCGATCACGATCGAGTCTTCTGGCCTGATTCACGTCGGTGGCGGTGGCGGAACCTTCGGCGGCATCAGCGGACAGGAAGCGAACGGCGGCGGCAGCGGCGGATTGATTCTCCTCGAGTCGCCCACCGTGACGGTTCTCGGAACGCTCGCTGCGAACGGTGCCGGCGGTGGCGCGGGCACGAGCTCGAACATTCCCGGCGGCGCGGACGGCACGCCGAGCGCGACCCCGGCTCTCGGGGGCAACGCAGGCGGCGGCGTATCCGCTGGCGGCAATGGAAGCGGCGGCGCGGTCGTCGACGGAACGGGCGGCGCGTTCACGACCGGCAACGCGGCGGGCGGCGGTGGCGGGGGCGCCGGTCGCATTCGGCTCAACACGAAGCCGGGTCAGGCCGTCGTCACTGGCGTCGTCTCGCCCGCGATGACGACGCCGTGCGCGACCCAGGGACCGCTCAATTGACAGCTCGGCGCGAGGGGCATCGCCTGCTTCAACTGGGCATGCTCCTCTTTCTCTTCGCCATGCTTGTCGGCCTCGTCGTGCCGAGGTTCGCGATCCCCCGCCTCGGCTTGTCGACTCACTTGCTCGGGATCATGCAGGGCATCTTCCTCATGGTCCTCGGTCAGATCTGGCCGAGGCTTCGGCTGGTCCCGGTGCTGTCACGAATCGGCTTCGTTCTCGCGACCTACGGTTCTTTCACGGCGTGGACGGCCAACCTGTCCGCCGCGATTTGGGGAGCGGGAGGCTCGATGTTGCCCATCGCCGCCGGAGCCGCTCGCGGAAGCTCGTTTCAGGAAACGATGATCGCCATCGCCCTGAGGAGCGCCGCCATGTCGGTGATTGCGGTCGCCCTGTTGGTCTCGTGGGGTCTGATGCGCGGATCGCCCGACGCGACGCCCGCGCGGGTCCCATGACCCGAGGGGCGCGTTGCGGTAGAAGTGCCGCATGAAGCTCGTCACGTTCAGGCATCCAACGGGTCACGATCGCGCGGGGGTCCTCGTCGGCGACCTCGTGATCGATCTCGCGCGCGCGTTCGCGTTCCACGAGCACGAGCGCGGTCATCGGTGCGACGAGATGCACATCGAAGACCGCTTCGGGCGCGGCGTCCTCGGCTTCGTCGAGCACCACGAGCACGCGCGGCCCGTCGCCGACGTGATCGTCGACATGCACGCGCGCGGCGTCCTGCCGTCGCATTTCGAGGGTGCTCCCCTCGCGGCGCCGCTCGCGAGCGTCACGCTCCGCGCGCCCATCCCTCGCCCGCCCTCGATGCGCGACGGCTACGCGTTTCGCCAGCACGTGCTGACGGCGCGCCGGAACCGCGGGCTCGAGATGATCCCCGAGTTCGATCAGTTTCCCGTCTTCTATTTCACGAACGCCGCGGGCGTCGTCGGACCGGGCGACGTGCACGTCGAGCCGCTCCACCTCGATCGGCTCGACTACGAGCTCGAGGCCGCGATCGTGATCGGAAAAGAAGCGCGCAACGTAGCCGCGAAGGACGCCGACGCGGTCGTCTTCGGCATGACGATCATGAACGATTGGTCCGCGCGCGCGCTCCAAATGGAGGAGATGAAGCTCAACCTCGGTCCCGCGAAGGGCAAGGACTTCGCGACGGGTCTCGGCCCGTGGCTCGTCACGACGGACGAGCTCCGCGATCGCACGATCGCGGGCGGAAGCGGCGCGCACTTCGATCTCGCGATGTGCGCGCGCGTGAACGGCAAGGAGCTCTCGCAGGGCAACGTGAAGGACATGACGTGGACGTTCGCGCAGATCATCGAGCGCGCCGCCTACGGCGTGACCCTCTCGCCCGGCGACGTGATCGGCTCGGGGACGTGCGGGACGGGCTGCCTCCTCGAGCTCAATGGCTCGAAAATCACCGACAATCTGTGGCTAAAACCGGGGGACGTCGTGGAGCTCGAGGTCGAACGGCTCGGCGTGCTCACGAATCGAATCGTCGCGAAACGGTGATATTCTAAGACCATGCGGCGCATATCGCTCGGGATCGTCGTCGGAGCCTTTGGGGCGTCGTGCGCGATCGGCGCGTGCGCGCTCGACGAGTCGGGGACGTTCTCCGACGGCGGCGGCGGACCCGACGTGATCAGCGTCGACGGCGGCCCCGACGCCGACGTCGTCAGCCAAGACGTCACACAAGAAGACGTGTCCTACGACGTGCCCGATCTCGGCGTCGGTGAGACCGAGGCGGGCCTTCCGTGCACGTGCGTGTCCGCAGTGCCGAACGGCTACACCATCGTCGAGTACGTGTCCGATCAGCGGCCCGGCTGCTCGACGGGTTATGGCGCCTCGAAGGACTACGTCGAGAATCCTACCTCCGCGCAACCCACGTGCAGCTGCTCGTGCAGCGCGACACCGACGCAAGCGCCGACGTGCTCGTGCGGCGCGAACCCCGCGACGTTCAACATCTCGTCGGGCAACGGCAACTGCACCGACATCACCAACGAGAGCGTCGTCGCGAACGTGGGGTCTTGTTACAAAACCGCGCAGTCGCTGATCCCCACGGGACAGAAGTTGAACAACATGCTCGCTGCGCCGGCCACGCCGTGCACGGCGGCCGGCGGCCAGTGCGCCTTGCCCAGCAAGACGTCGAACATCCCCGCGCCGACGGCGCAGCAAGGCCGAACGTGCAACCTCACGGCCTCGACGGCCTCGTGCACCGGCGGCGTCTGCATCCCGACGCAAGGCACGCCGTTCGGTTTGTGTGTGACGAATTTCACCGCCGCGGCGTGTCCCTCTGCCTTCCCGGTGGCGCACACCGCCGGAAGCGCGATCTCCGACACGCGCGCGTGCAACAACTCGTGCTCGTGCACGATGACGAGCACGGGCACGTGCGGCGTTCCGCAGCTCACGCTCTACTCGGGCGACAACAACTGCGGCACCAGCGGCACGAACGTCACCCTCCCCGCGGACAACACGACGTGCACCAACGCCGGCTACGGAAACGGGACGACGTTCGACTCGGCGCGCTACACCATCACGCAGAGCGGCGGAGCCTGCGGCCTCTCCGGCAGCTCCACGCTCACGGGAGCCCTCGGCGTGACGTCACCGTTCACGATCTGCTGCCACCCGTAACGCGACCCTAACTCGTGTGTTAGGGTGCGCGCCCGCATGCCGACCCTTCGTACGTACACAGTCGTCCCGCGTTTGCCCGCGCCGCTCGATCGGCTGCGAGAGATCGCCGAGAACCTCTGGTGGTCGTGGGCGCCCGACGCGCGCGAGCTCTTTCTGCGCATCGACGCCGAGCTCTGGGAGCGCGTCCGCGGAAACCCGATCGAGCTGCTCGTCCACGTCGAGCAGCGCCGCCTCGACGAGCTCGCGACCGACGACGCGTTCATCGGCCGCCTCGAGGTCGCGCACGCGACGCTCCAGCGTTACATGACGCGCGAGGGTTGGTTCGCGAAGACGTTCCCCGAGAGCGCGGGCGCGCGCATCGCGTACTTCTCGATGGAGTACGGCCTTCACGAGTGCCTGCCGATTTACTCGGGCGGCCTCGGCGTCCTCGCGGGCGATCACCTGAAGACCGCGAGCGATCTCGGCTTGCCGCTCGTCGGCATCGGCCTCGCTTACGCGGAGGGGTATTTCCGCCAGGCGCTCAACCGCGACGGCCTCCAGCAAGAGCGCTACCCGACGAACGACTGGCACCGCATGCCCGTCCAGCCGGTGAACCAGTCGAGCGGAAAGCGCCTCGTCATCGACGTGACGTATCCCGACCGCGTCGTGAAGGCGCAGATCTGGAAGGTCCAGGTCGGGCGCGTGCCGCTCTTCTTGCTCGACACGAACATCACCGAGAACCGCGCCGAGGACCGGACGATCACCGGCCCGCTCTACGGCGGCGACTCCGAGTTCCGCGTGCGCCAGGAGATCATGCTCGGCATCGGCGGCGTCCACGCGCTCGAGGCGATGGGCCTCTCGCCGACGGTGTGCCACATGAACGAGGGGCACTCGGCGTTCCTCGCCATCGAGCGCATCGGGCGGCTCGTGCGCGATCGCGGCGCGACGTTCCAGGTCGCGGTCGAGGCGTGCTCGGCGCAGAACGTCTTCACGACGCACACGCCCGTCCCCGCGGGCCTCGACGTCTTCGCGTCCGACCTCGTGAAGAAATACCTCGAGCCGTATCGCTCGGCGCTCGGCATCACGGAGGAGCAGCTCGTCGCGCTCGGCGCGCCTGGCGGCGAGACCGCCGACAAGACGAAATTCTCCATGCCCGTGCTCGCGATCCGCACGGCCGATCACTACAACGCCGTCTCCGCGCTCCACGGCGAGGTCTCGCGCGACATGTGGAGCAAGCTCTGGCCGGATCTGCCCGAGCACGAGATCCCGATCCAGTCGATCACCAACGGCATCCACACCGCCTCGTGGGTCTCGGACGAGATGGGCGCGCTCTTCTCGCGCTACCTCGGCCCGCGCTGGAGCGAGTCGCCCGACGACAAGCAGCTCTGGTCGCGCGTGCACGAGATCCCGGACGCCGAGCTTTGGGAGGTGCACGAGCACCGCCGCCACCGCCTCGTGCAGCTTTGCCGCCGCTGGCTCCGCAACGCCGCGGAGAAGCGCGGCGAGTCGAGCGAGGCGATCGCCGCGTGCGACGAGGTGCTCGACCCGCGCGCGCTCACGATCGGCTTCGCGCGAAGGTTCGCGACGTACAAGCGCGCGACGCTCCTCTTCAGCGACAGCGAGCGCGTCACGAAGCTCCTGAACGATCCGCACCGCCCGGTGCAGCTCGTCTTCGCGGGCAAGGCGCACCCGCAGGACAAGGGCGGAAAAGAGCTCATTCGCAGCATCGTCCACCTCGCGCGGAGCGCGGGCTTCGCGGGCAAGGTCGTCTTCATCGAGGACTACGACATGCGCATCGCGCGCGCGCTCGTCTCCGGCGTCGACGTGTGGCTCAACACGCCGCGTCGCCCGCTCGAGGCGAGCGGCACGAGCGGCATGAAGGCCGCCGCGAACGGCGCGCTCAACGTGAGCATCCTCGACGGCTGGTGGGACGAGGCGTACGCCGCGCACGGGCGCGACGTCGGCTGGGCGATCGGTCGCGGCGAGCAATACGACGACGAGAGCGGCGACGCGGTCGAGGCCGAGCTCCTCTACGACGTGCTCGAGCGCGACGTCGTCCCGACGTTCTTCGCGAGGGGCGCGGAGGGCGCGACGCTCCGCGACGATCCCGACGCGCTCCCGCGGCGCTGGATCAAGAAGATGAAGAGCGCGATCGGCTTCCTCGCGCCCGAGTTCACGACGACGCGCATGGTGCGGGAGTACACCGAGCGCTTCTACGTCCCGTCGCACAAGCTCTGGCACCGCATGGTCGACGGCGATCTCCGCGGCGCGCGCGAGCTGTGGTCGTGGAAGGAGCGCGTGCGAAAAGCGTGGCCGCAGGTGCGGGTCGCGCAGGTCGCGCAGAAGACGCCCGAGAACGTGCGCGTCGGCGACGCGGTCCGCGTCACGGCGACCGTGGAGCTCGGCGAGCTCTCCCCCGAGGACGTGGTCGTCGAGCTCTACTACGGCCCGACCGGCGGCGCCCTCGAGCTCGATCGCGGCCAAGTGATGCGCATGAAGGTCGAAGAGCAAGAAGGCGCCGGCCGCTACCGCTACGGCGGCGAGATCCCGACCCGCGAGAGCGGCGCGCACGCGTACGCGGTCCGCGTGATGCCGTACTCGGCTGCGATGAGCCATCCGTACGAGACGTCGCTCGTTCGTTGGGATTGATTTTTGGGGCCCCTCCCTGCCGTGCTCGGGCTCGTCCTCGCCGCGGCGTCGCGACACGCGCGTTAATCTCTCCGCGGCTTGCGGGCGAGCCCTGCGCGCGGCAGACCTCCCCTCGGCGTCGGCTATCGCCGCCGCCGGGGAGGTGGGGTGGCCGCGATGATCAGGTTTGTTTGGCGAGGATCGCCGTGAGCGCGCGCTGATACGCCGCGTGCGCGGTGCTGTCGAAGAGGACGAAGCGAACGAGGAGCGACTCTCGATGGTCGAGCACCGTGCGAAGCGCGATCGGGGCGGCTTCGTCGAGTGGGAATCGGTAGGCGCCGGTCGAGATCGACGGAAACGCGATCGACGTCAGTGATTTCTCGATCGCGAGGCGCAGCGAGGCGCGGTACGCCGACGCGAGGAGCTCCGCGTCGCGCGGCTTGCCGGAGTAAACGGGGCCCACGGCGTGGATCACCCAGCGCGCCTTGAGGTCGTAGCCGCGCGTGATCTTCGCGGAGCCCGTCGCGCACCCGCCGAGCGTCCGGCACTCCGCGAGAAGCTCGCGCCCCGCGGCCGCGTGGATCGCGCCGTCGACGCCACCACCGCCCAGCAATGACGTGTTCGCCGCGTTGACGACCGCGTCGACGTCCTGATGAACGATGTTCCCGCGAACGAGCTCAATCACCAGGAACCCATGAATCCCACGGAGGCTCCACGTTCGAGGGGGCTGACGTAGGGCTGCACGCCCGCCGAGCTCGAACGGCCAGCTGGCTTGCGAGCGAGAAACGCATCGACGGTCGTCATCACCGCCGCGCCAGCGACCGCGATCGACGAGCCGACGACCCACCCGCGTGTCTCGTTCGATGGCGATGCGCACATGCATCCTGTGCCGGAAGTGATCCCGAATATCCATCCGAGGCCGGCGCTCGTTCCGACAAACGACGTCCAACCAAGAAAGCTGATCAGCGCTGCGACGTAGCGGCGGTGCGCGAGGTGCACGATTGGCCCGGTGAGCGATGGCGCGGCCATCGCGAGAAACGACCACCCTGGTTCGTAGCGAAGGCTCTCGCTCGACAGTGTCGCAGCGAGCACGATCGGCACCGAGGCAACGGCGACTGAATCCGCGATGATGATCTCACCGCTATACGAGCCTCCGTTTCCAAAGAGAGGTCGCGCCGTGTCGTCACCGCCGCCGTTGGAGCTCAATCACTGGGCACCCCACCTCCCCGGCGGCGGCGATAGCCGACGCCGAGGGGAGGTCTGCCGCGCGCAGGGCTCGCCCGCAAGGCGCGGAGAGAGTGTCGCGCGTGTCGTGACGCCGCGCCGAGGACGAGCCCGAGCACGGCAGGGAGGGGCCCCAAAACTTAATTGTTACAAGACGTCCCAAACACGTGCACGTTCGCCCCCGCGGTCTGATCCGGCGTCAGCACGTACCCAAACCCGTTCGAAGCCGTCGACGCCAACTGGCTCGGCGGAAACGCGAGCTGAAACGATCGGCTCGGAACGATGCTCGGCGTCCCGCTGCGCGAGGCGACCTCGACGATCGACTGCGTCGTGTTCGTGGGGACCGCGGAGATCACGAGCGCCGTGTTGTCGTCGACCCACGCGGCCTGACCTGGGAGATCGCCACCGAGGCCGCCGATGTTGTACGTCGAGATGTCGACGTGCGTGGTCGCGTCGAAGTTCGTCGCGATTTGATCCGCGAGCACCCACGACAGGCGCGCCGAGACGGTCTGTGCGGGGCCGCCATCGGGCACGTTGACGGCCGACGTCGTCCACAGGAGACCGCCCGTCGGGCTCTGCGAGACGTAGCTCGGCGCGTACGTTTGGCCCATCGTCTGAAGGACGTTCTGCTCGCCCGCGTTCTGCGCGCTCCCGGTCGCGGCTGCGTTCTCGAGGCTGAAGAACGTGCCGAACGAGCCGCCGTTCTCCTGGCGGAACGTCACGAGGCGCGAGCCGCTCGCCGCGCCGACGCCGCTGCTCGCGGGCAAGCCCGCGGTCGGAGCGAACGTGAGCGCGTCGAGATCCTTGAGCGGCGCCGTCACGCGCGCCGCCGGGAACGATTTGGCGACGTTGCTGTGGACGAGGTAGATGCCACCGGTCGTGTCGGCGAACACCGCGTCGACGCTCGGGACCTGCAGCGTGTCGAACACGGTCTTCGCGTTCATTTCAGCGACAGTCGGATCCGTCGGGACCGCGAGCGCCGCGATGGGCACTTTGTAATCCGGACCCACGCCGGCGACCGCGCCGATGAAGTAGACCGTGCCGCCGCTCGCGACGATCGAGTTCGGGAAGAACGGCAAGCCCGCGACCGGGATCGACGTGGGCGACGTGGACGCGGGGTTCGCGACGCTGTACGCGACGACGCCATTCGTCGTGCCGACGAAGACGAACGGATAGACCGCGGCGAAGCACCGACGCGCGCCCGCGCCGCCACCGCCGCAGCCGATGTTGCCGAGCGACACGTGGAAGTTACCGGCGTGGAACGGATACGCCGACGGCGCCGAGCACGTGTGCGAGTTCGTGTCGCACACCGAGGCGTTGCATGTGTTGGTCGGGCAGAGCGTGTACACGCACTGGCCCGCCTTCGTGTCGCACTTGCCCGTGAGGCAGCCGTCTCCGGACTTGCAGTCGGGATCGGCCTTGCACGCGACGGGGTTCGGCGCGTCGAAGCCCGCGTCGCCGACGGCGCTGTCGGCGCCCGCTTCGCTGCCGGGGATGCGACTTTGATCGAGCCCGAGCGAGCACGCCGCGACGACGGCTCCGAGCCCGAGACCCGCGGTGGACAAGAGGACGATTCGGGCGCGCATCAGAAGCTCCCTTTCACGACGAAGCCACCGAGCGACGGCGCGATCACGAGCCGCGCGTTCTCTTCGGGTTTCTTTTCTTCCTTCTTCGGCGCGTCTGCGGCGCCGCTCTTTTCGGGAAGCAAGACGAGCGTGACGCCCACGGCGACGAAGACGCCCGCGGTGATCCAAGCGCCCGTCGCCCAGTCCGCGAGCGCGTTCGCGTGCACGTACCCCGCGTGGCTCGGCGCGGCGTTGAACGCGTCGCCGGCGTCCTGCGCCGAGATGCCGAGGATGATAGCGGCGATCGCGCTCGTCGCGCCGACGCCGATGGCCGTGAAGCCGATGCCCTTCATCACGGACATGTGCGAGACGGATTTCTCGACGACCACCTCCTTGGGCGCGGGCTGCGTCTCGTCGTGCTTCACGACGACGGGCGCCGGCGAGACGTCGAGCTTTTGCGTCTGCCCGCCCTCGAGGAGCACCTCGCGCTTCTCGGCAGGTTTGCCGGGGAGCGTGACCGCGAGCGAGTGCGTGCCGCCGGTGCCGTGGAGCCGAACGGGGACCGTCGACGGCGTGAACTGATCGAGCTGCACCTTCGAGCCGTCGGGCCCCGTGACCGCGAGCGTGCCGAGCACCTTCTCGAGCGAGACCAACCGATCCTTCGCCGTCGTCTCCTGCTGCTGGTTCAAACCTTGGAGCTCGAGCGCGCGACCGTAGTCGTCCGCGGCGCGCTCGGATTGGCTCGCCTGCTCCCACGCGAGCGCCGCGGTGTAGAGCGCGACCGCGTTCGGCTTCAGCGCGGCGGCGGCCTCGAAGGCCTGCGCGGCCTCGGTGAACTTGCCGCCGCTGAACGCCTTCGTGCCCGCGACGAATTGCTTCTTCGCCTCGGTGGTGGTCGCGTCATCCTGCGCGTAGGCGATCGAAGGAAGAGCGAGTGCAGCAAGAATGACAAGCGTACGTGCGCGCATCGAACCGTTCCATTCGGGTCAGTACGGGTTCGCCGGCAGCGCGATCTTGTGACTTGGCGCGGGCGCCGTGCCCGTCTGTCCGGTTGAAGTCGTCGTGTTCTGAGGTGTCGTGTTGGTGGCGGTGGCGGTGGGTGTTGTTGGCGCCTGAATCGTCAACGCCACCTCTACTGAGGAGGGGGTGGTCTCGTCCAGCTTCAAGGTTTGATCCTCGAAGCCGGGTGCGCTCACGACGACCTCGGTCGTCGCGCCCTTCGCGGGACGCGGGAGAGAGCGCACGTCGGCCGCGAGCGCTTTTCCGTCCACGTGGAGCACCGCTTCGTTCGGCAAGCCGCGAAGCTCGATCGATGGGGATGCTGCTGGCTGCGTGGGAGCTGCGGTGACCGTGGCGGACGCCGTCGGCGTAGCGCTCTTGGTGGGCGCGGCCGTCGTCGTGGTCGCCACGGTGTCTTCCATCGCGCGGTTCCGCGCGACGACGATCGCGATCGATCCGAGGCCCGCGACGACGATCACGCCGAGCGCGGCCGCGAGCACGTATTTCGCCGCGCTCGGCGCGGGCTGCTGCACCATCGCGGCGACGATCGAGGGCCCCGTCTTGTCCGAGTGAACCTGCGGCACTTGGCCCGGCGTCGAGGGCGTGTGCTGCGGGCCGCGCGCATGGACGCCGCTCACGGCGCGCGCGGGCGCCGACGGCGTTCCCCCGACGTTCATGCCGTTGGCGCTGATGTCCTCGGGGTTCGGCGCGTTGGCGGCAGCGCGAATGCGATCGCGGCGACGATCGAGCACGTTTCCGACGCACTGCTGCACGAAGTGGCCGACGTGCGACTGCGTCACGATGGGCCCGCTCCGCGCGAGGAACTCCTCGAGCGCCATGCGCATGCGCTCGGCGGTCGCGTAGCGCCGGTTGGGATCGGCCGACATCGCGGTGAGCACGACGTTCTCGAGCTCCGGCGGATACCCGCGGATGATCCGAGTCGGCGGCGTGAACTGGCCGCCCATGATCGCGTGCATCACCTGGGCGTCGCCCTCGCCGGTGAACGGACGACGACCCGTCGTCGCCTCGTAGAGCACGACGCCCATCGCGAACACGTCGATGCGTCGATCCGCCGAGGCGCCGCCGATCTGCTCCGGCGCCATGTAGGCGATCTTGCCCTTCACCTGCCCCGCGACGGTGGCGCTGTGCATCTGGCCGAGCGCCTTCGCGACGCCGAAATCGGCCACTTTCACGTTGCCGTCGGCGCTGATCAAGATGTTGTGCGGAGAGACGTCGCGGTGGACGACGTTCATCGGACGACCCTCGTCGTCGGTGAGCTGGTGCGCGGCGTGGAGCCCGGCGCACGCGTCCGCGATGATGCGCGCGCAGAGGCGCGGCTCCATCGGCGCCATCTTTCCGGAGCTGCGAAGGATGTGGACGAGCGACTCGCCGTTGATCCACTCCATCGCGAGGTAGAGGACCTTGCCCTCCTCGCCTAGCTCGTAAATCTCGCAAACGTTCGGATGGTGGACGAGCGCCGCGATGCGCGCCTCGTCGAGGAACATGCGCTCGAACTCGGGCTCCTCAGCGAGGTGCGGGAGGATGGTCTTGATCGCGACGGTCTTCGAGAAGCCGCGCGTGCCGTGCTGGCGAGCCGCCCAAACGCGCGCCATCCCGCCCTTCGCGATCGCGAGCAAGAGCTCGTAGCGCCCGAGGCGCATCCCCGGCTTGAGCTCCTCAGTGGACACGCCGCCGACATCTTCGACGAGATCGTCCGGCGCGATCTGATCCACCATTTCACCGGTAATGTTACACGTTGCGGGGCCTTCGTGCGACCCTCTGAAGAAGCTGTAGCCGTCCCCGTCCCCGTGCCGCGGATGCTCGCCGTCGTCGCCGTGTCGACGCTCGCGATGACGGTCAGCTACGTGGACCGACAGGCCATGGCCGCGCTCGGCCCAACCGTGAAACGTGCGCTCTCGCTCGGGCACGCGCAGTGGGGCGCCCTCACGAGCGCGTTTTCCATCGCTTATCTGCTGGGGGCGCCGCTCGCGGGGATGCTCGTCGATCGCATCGGCGCGCGACGCAGTCTCGTAGCGGCGGTCCTCGTGTGGTCCGCGGTAGCAGGTCTCCACGCGTTCGTTCCGACGTTTACGGTGCTGTTTCTCCTTCGGGTGATGCTTGGCCTGGCCGAATCGCCGACGTATCCCTCCGCAGCGCGGTGCGTGGGCGCCGTCGCTCCGCCACGGTCGCGCTCGGCCGCGCTCGCGTGGCTCTTCACGGGGAGCTCGGTCGGCGCCGCGGTCGCGGGGCCGGCGGCGATCGCGCTCGAGGCGCACTTCGACAGCTTCCGCGTGGCCTTCGTCGGGATCGCGCTCGTCGGGGCGCTCTACGCGCCGATCTTCTGGCGGACGACGGGGCACCCGAGCGTCGTCTCGCGCGTCGAGCGCCGAGAGCCCGTGGGCGGCGCGGCGCTCTCCGATTTCCTCGCGCTCTTGCGCGAGCCCGCCGTGCTGCGCGCGTGCACGTTGGTCGTCGCGAGTGCGCCCGCGATCATGCTGGTCCTCAACTGGGGACCTCAGCTGCTCGAGACGCAGCTCGGCGTGCCGCAGCGCGATCAAGCGAAGTACGTGTGGGGGCCGCCGCTCGCGTTCGACGCGGGCGCGGTCATCTTCGGCATGCTGGCGTCGCGGCGCGATCGACGCGAGCGCTCGATCAACGACCTCGTCCTCATCGCGGCAATCCTCGAAGGTTGCCTCGCGTTCGTCGCGCGCGTGCACCATCCTGTCTTGGGCATGGCGCTCTGCGGCGTGTCGATGGCGGGCGGCGGCGCTCTCTACGCGCTCGCGGCGGCGGATCTCTTCAAGCGCATCGGGCTCGTTCGCGCGGGCGCTTCGGGTGGCCTTGCCGCAGCGGCGCAGTCGCTCGCGCACATCGTCGCCGCGCCGATCGTCGGCCTGGTGCTCGATCGGACGCACTCGTACCACGACGTGCTCCTCGTGCTCGGCGCCATCGCCTTGCCTGGCGCGCTCGCGTTCACGCTCTGGCCCATGCGGGAGCCCGCAGCGACATGACTCGAAACGACGCCTTCGACGCGGAGCTCGGCGAAAAACGAGACCCGGACACGATCCGCTCGACGCTGCCGATCTTCGAGCTCCTCTTTCGGCGCTACCACCACGCGACGGTCGACGGCCTCGAGAACGTCCCCGAAGGACCCGCGCTCGCCGTCGGAAACCACAACGGCGGGATCATGTCGCCCGACATGTTCGCGCTCATGGCCGCGTGGTGGCGCCACTTCGGCGTCGACTCGCCCGCTTATGGGCTGATGCACGATCTTCCATTTCGGCTGCCCGTCGTCGGCGAGCTGATGCCGCGGCTCGGCGCCGTTCACGCGCGTCCGGCGAACGCGGTCGAGCTCCTCCGGCGCGGCGCGAAGGTGCTCGTCTATCCCGGCGGCGACATCGACGCGTTCAGGCCGTGGCACCGGCGTCACGAGGTCGTCTTCGGCGAGCGCACGGGGTTCATTCGCGTCGCGCTGCGCGCGCGCGCGCCGATCGTGCCGGTGGTCTCGGCCGGCGCGCACGAGTCGTTTCGCATCGTGACCGACGGTCGCGAGCTCGTCCGGCGCTTTCGGCTGAAGAAGCTCGCGCGCGTCGAGGTCTTGCCCGTCATCCTGTGCTTGCCGTGGGGCGTGACCGTGGGCACCGGTTTTTACTGGCCGCTGCCCGTTCGAATCCGCATTCGCGCGCTCGCGCCCATCCGCTGGCCGGAGCTCGGGCCCGAAGCGGCCGACGACGACGCGATCGTGTGGAGGTGTCGCGAGCAAGTGCGCGCCGCGATGCAGACCGCGCTCGACGAGCTCACGCGCGAAGGCGGCCTCGGCCTCCGCGGGCGCTTCTCCGGGTGGTAAGCTGATTCGATGCGAAAGGCGGCGCTCGCGCTCTTGTGCGCGTGTTCCTCGACGCCTTCGGGCGACGTGGACGCGTCCGTCGATTCGGGCGTCGACGCGATCGTCTTCGACGCCGACGCCGACGCGGCGTGCGTCGTCGTGACCGACGCGGCGGCGACCCCGATCGCCACCGCGTCGGCGTCCGGCGAGCACGTGCTCACGTTCGACGCGACGAGCGCGTCGCAGACTTCGTGGGGCGCTGCTGGAAACGAAGCGCTCGTCCTCGAGATCGACAAGAACGGCGTGCTCCTCGGCCACGTGATCTTGCACCAAGGCGCGACGACCTTCTCGTACGGCATGCACGCGGGCGCGCTCGCGCCGAGCGACGTGCTCACCGCGCGCGTCTCGCCGCTCTCGGCGCAGAACGCGGTGCGCTCGGCCACGATCTGCGCCGCCGCGGTGACGCCGAGCGCGAGCCTCGGCGCCAAGCAAGACGCGATCGAGCACGCGCCGATTTGGGTGTGGCCGATCCAGAAGCTCTTCGACGACGTCCCGCTCGTCGTGAGCTGGTCGGCGCCGGGCAGCTACGTGACGTTCTTCACGAACGAGAACGGCGGCACGACCGAGCTCTGCGGCGGCGGAGCCACGGGCCTCTCGGAGGAGATTCGCTTGTGGGGTCGCGCGTGCGACATCGAGTCGGACTACTCGTACGCGCAGAGCACGTTCGAGCGCTGCACGGGCGCGGGCGCGAGCTCCGCGGCGCTCCGCTTCGAGAGCGCGCACCCGTTTCTCTATCACGGCGATGGTCACAACCGCGCCTTCGAGGATCGTTCGGGTTACGGAAGCACGTGCGGCACGAGCTCCGACAACGAGCCCGACGGGCCCTTCGCGGGCTGGGGCAGCTCGAGCCCCGATCCGAAGGACGATCCGAAGTACGCGGTGATCTTGCGGCCGATCCCGGTGCTCTCGGACCCCTCGTCGTACGCGTTCGGCGGCGCGCCGCGCGAGCGTGTGCTCACCAAGGAGGCGCCGTGGATGTTCCGCCTCGCGGGGCTCGAGACCGCGCGCGAGGGCAAGATCGACGGCAACGTGACGTTCGCCTACGACCGCTACTTGCACGCGGACGTCTACGTCGCCGACGTCGACGGCTCGAGCTCGTCTTGCCCGATCACTGGCGTGAACGGCGGGTTCAAGCTGCGCGCACACACGACGAACGCCGTGACGAGCAGCTCCGGCGAGATCACGCAGGCCTCTTGCAGCGGCCAGCAGTGGAAGCACGTCTCGATTCCGCTCGACGCGACGCACGTCCCGTCCGACGTGGATCAGCTGGTCTTCGACGCGTACGACAACGACGGGATCTACCTGCTCGGGATTGGCGACGTGTACCTGCTCACGGCGCAGGGCGCGAACGGCGCGACCGTCGCCCCGGTGCGCACGGGCGCGAAGGCGCTCGCCGAATACGTCGACGACGACTCTTCGGGCTGCGTGAACGGGCAGAGCACGTTCAACAACGTCGCGTACCCGTGCGCGGGCGGCTTGTACTCGTTCGCGCCCTAATCGACGTCGATGCGCGCGCGGCGCGCTTCGAGCGCGAAGAGATAAGCCTCCATCGCGTCTTGCGCGGTGACCTCTTCTTTGCGGCGCGCGGCGCGAACGACCGCGCGAAACGCGAGGTAGCGCGGCCCCGGGAGCCCGAGCAACATCGCGACGACGCCCGGATCGCGTGGGGCCTCCACGGCGCCCGCGAGCGCCGCGCCCGAAGCGAGCACGCGCGCGACGAGGAGATCGCACGCGAGCACCGCGCTCTGGACGTCGCCCGCGGCGAGGAGCGCCTCGACGCGCCGCACGGCTCCGCGCTCGTCCTCGGGCCACATTGCCGAGAAGCTCAGCGACCCCGCGGGGAGCGGCGGCGGCGACGCGGTCGGCGATTCGTTCGCGCTCGGTGGCGGGACGGGCGAGATCGTCGCGGCTTGCTGAACGAGCGGAGGCGCGAGCTTGGTCTGTGACGAGTGACGCGATACGGGAACGCTCTTCGGCGCGCGGTCGGACTCGGCGAGCTCGCGCACGGCCTCTTCGATCCCGAGAATCGTCGGTGTCGAGCGCCGCGATGCCCTGGTTCTCTCCGTGCGGCATCTGCGCTTTGTAGGCCTCGACGACGAGGCGCGTGATCTTCTCGAGGCTGTCGAAGACGCCCACCCCTCGCGTCGCGACGGTTGGGGTGGTCGGCGCGGCGAACAAGTTGAAGCGCCGGTCGAGCTCGCCCTCGGTCACGACCTCCGCGATGTCGCGCTTGTTCCACTGAAAGGCGTGCGGGATCTGCGAGAGGCTACGGCCGTGCTCGGCGAGGTTCGCGCTGAGATCCTCGAGCGACTCCTGGTTCGCGTCCATGCGCGCCTGCTGCGAGTCCGCGACGAAGACGACCCCATCGGCGCCCGTGAGGACGAGCTTGCGCGTCGCGCTGAAATAAACCTGCCCCGGCACGGTGAAGAGCTGGAGGCGGACGTTCAGATTTCGGATGCGCGGGACACGCACCGGCAAGAAATCGAAATAGAGCGTGCGCTCCGTCGGCGTCGCGAGGGAGACCAGCTTGCCCCGATGCTCCGGCTTGGTCCGTTCATGGATCGCCTGAAGAGTCGTCGTTTTGCCGCCCAAACCAGGGCCGTAGAAGACGATCTTGAAGACGAGCTCGCGCGTGAGCGGGTTGAGCGCCGCCATCGGGAGGGCCAGCATACGCCGAATTCGGTCGACGCGAATTCGGAGGCGCGCCGAGGCAACGAAATGGCGGGCTTATGCTAGATCCACGCCTTCCTTCATGGGCTCGCGAGGTTTCATCGACCTGCACTGCCACTGGGTCGCCGCGATCGACGACGGCGCCCGCACGCCCGATCAGGGCATCGAGATGCTTCGAAGGTTGCACAATGCAGGCTTTTCGAAGGTCGTGGCGACGCCGCACATGAGGCCCGGGATGTTCGACAACGACAAGCCGGCGCTCGAGCGCGCGTACCAGGCGATGCTCGAGGTGCTCCCAACCGAGGGCCTTCCCGAGGTGCACCTCGCGAGCGAGCACTGGTTCGACGACGTGGTCTTCGGTCGCCTCAACACCGGCGCGGGCGTCCCCTACCCCGGCGGCAAATCGGTGCTCGTCGAGCTCAACCCGCAGCAGTTTCCGATCGCGCTCCCGGCGCGCTTGCTCGACCTTCGGCGGAGCGGCCTCTGCCCCGTCATCGCGCACCCGGAGCGGTACCAGCCGACGTGGAGCGACACGGAGGCGATGCAGCCGCTCATCGACGCGGGCGCGTGCCTCCTTCTCGACGTGTGCGCGCTCGTCGGGAAATACGGCGAAAAACCGAAGCGCACGGCCGAGAAGCTCCTCGAAGAGGACGCGTACGAGGCCGGGTGCAGCGACGCGCACCGCGCGGAGGACGCCGACGTGACGGCGCGCGCGATCGATCGCCTGCGCGCGCTCGTGGGCGACGACGAGACGGACCGCTTGATGAGACGAGGCCCGGAGGCGATCCTCCGCGGCGATTGGACCTGAGTGAGGGACAGCATGCTTCTCGAGAAGATTCGGAAACAGAACGCGCACGTGGTGGTCGTGGGCATCGGCTACGTCGGCTTGCCGCTCGTCGTCGAGCTCTCGCGCGCGGGCTTCGAGGTCACGGGCTTCGACCACGACGCGCGCAAGGTGAAGATGCTCGCCGAGGGCCGCTCGTACATCGAGGACATCAAGAGCGAGGACCTCTCGCCCCACGTCAAAGCGGGGAAACTGCACGCATCGACCGACGAGCGCGTCATCGGCCAGGCCGACTGCGTCATCTTGTGCGTGCCGACGCCGCTCAAGAAGAACAAAGACCCCGACATGACCTTCATCGAGGCCGCGGCGGACGCGGTCGCGCGCAACCAGCACGCGGACATGCTCGTCGTCCTCGAGTCGACGACGTACCCCGGCACGACGCGCGAGGTGCTCGTCGACAAGCTCTCGCAGAACGGCAAATTCAACGTCGGCAAGGACGTCTTCGTCGCGTTCTCGCCCGAGCGCGTCGATCCCGGAAACCAGAAGTTCGGCACGCGCAACACGCCGAAGGTCCTCGGTGGCGTCACGCCCGCGTGCATGAAGATCGCCAGCGCGCTCTACGACCAGATCGTCGACCGCGTCGTCCCCGTCTCGTCGCCCGACGCGGCCGAGATGACGAAGCTCCTCGAGAACACGTTCCGCGCGGTCAACATCGGCCTCGTCAACGAGTTCGCGCTCATCTGCGAGCGCCTCGGCCTCGACGTCTGGGAGATCATCGACGCGGCGTCGACGAAGCCCTTCGGCTTCATGCCGTTTCGTCCGGGGCCGGGCCTCGGCGGCCACTGCATCCCGATCGACCCGCTCTACCTGAGCTGGAAGATGCGCGGCCTCAAGCTGCCGGCGCGCTTCATCGAGCTCGCCGACATGGTCAACACCGCGATGCCCGAGCACGTGGTCGAGCTCGTCGCGCGCGCGCTCAACGATCAAGAGAAGTCGATGAAGGGCTCGAAGCTCCTCGTCTCGGGCGTCGCGTACAAGAAGGACATCTCGGACGTCCGCGAGTCGCCCGCGGTCGACGTGATCTCGGGCCTCCTCGCGCGCGGCGCGAACGTGAGCTACCTCGACCCGTTCGTGCCCTCGTTCACGCGAGCACGGCCACTCGTTCGAGTCGGTCGATATCCAAGCGAGCTTCGCCTCGTTCGACGCCGTGGTGATCGTCACCGACCACACGGCGATCGACTACGCGCGCATGGTCAAAGAAGCCAAGGTCATCGTCGACACGCGCAACGCCACCAAGCCCCACCTCGGATCGGCGACGGCGAAGATCGTACGGTTGTGAGCAACGTTGGTGGTATAGACGCTCGCGTGTCCGAGCCCGGTTTCATCCGCCGCCACGCGGGGAGGTTCATCGGGTCGGCGGTCCTCACGGTTTGCGTGATCTGGGCCGCGCGGCACTCGGGGCTCGAGCTGCTCCCCGCGTGGTCGCGCTTCTCGCACGTGCGCTGGTGGACGGTGCCGGGGTACCTCGCGCTCGTCGCGTTTTGGACCTATTTCCGCGCCATCCGGTGGCGCTACCTCCTTCGCCGCGCGGCGCCGGGCGTGACCAAGACGCGCCTGCTCGCGGTCTCGCTCGTCGGCTTCGCCGCGATCCTCGTCCTGCCATTCCGGCTCGGCGAGTTCGTCCGCCCGGGCATGCTCCGCGAGAAGGGCAAGGTCTCTTTCTCGGCCGCGACGGGCAGCATCCTCGCCGAGCGCATCGTCGACGGCGTGTACCTCAGCGTCGTCCTCGTCATCGCGCTGCTCGTCATTCCGACGATTCACCCGCTGCCCGAGCACGTCGTGGGCTTGCCCGTGACGGTCGCGCAGACGCGCTGGTACGCGTACGTCACCGCGGCCGCGTTCATCGGCGGGCTCTGCGTGCTGATGGTCTTCTACTTCGCGCGCGACTTCGCCAAGCGCGTGACGCTCTTCACGGTCGGCATCGTCTCGAAGTCGCTCGCCGAAAAGGTCGCGGGCGAGCTCGAGAAGCTGGCCCACGGCCTCGACTTCTTCTCGAGCGCGCGCGACGCGACGGGCTTCCTCTTCGAGACGACGCTCTACTGGATGTCGAACGCCGCGAGCATGTGGCTGCTCGCGTGGGGCTGCGGCCTCGTCCACGCCGACGGAACGGGTCCGACGTTCGGCGAAGGCTGCGCGCTCATGGGCATGCTCGGCGTGGCGATCCTCATCCCGGGTCCGCCCGGCATGCTCGGCATCTTCCAAGCAGGTCTGATGTGCGGCATGACGATGTACTACCCGGAAGAAATCGTCCGCGATCGCGGGGCCGTCTACGCGTGCTTGATGTTCCTGGTTCAGGTCGCGTGGATCCTGATTTCCGGCGGCGTCGCGATGTTCTCTGGCCACACGTCGCTTCATTCGATCGCCGAGGAAGACCGAAAACTTGGCCCGTGAGCGCGCGCTTCGTTAAGCGTCGCACATGCGGTTGTTCTCGCGCATCGCTCCGGTCCTCTCGGGTGCAACTTGCGCGGTCGCCGTCGCGGCCGCGATCGTGATGACGGGCCCAGACGCGTCGGCCCGCTCCGCGTACGAGTCGACGTACGGCTACGAGCGCACGTGGAACTCGGCGCTCCGACTGGTCCGGGTCGACCTCGGATTCAAGATCAACGAGAAGGACGCCGACAACGGCTACCTGATGTTCGACTATCGCTCGCCAGAGAGCCGAACCGCGTCACCCGGCTCGATGGAGTTCATCCGCTCGAAGGATCCCCAAGCTCCCGTGCGCGTCGTCGTGCAGCTCCCGCAGATGCCGCGCTACCACGAGCAAGTCCTCGTCGACGAGCTCGCCAAAAAGATGCGCCAAGAATACGGAGAGGCGCCGATCATCCACCCGCGAGAAACCCCGGACGCGGGCGCGGTGGACAACGATGACTAGTGCGGCACGGGCGGGACGATCACGTTGTTGATCGTCGCCAAGTTGCCGCCCGCCGGATACCCGTAGCTCGCGTAGCTGTCCTCGCCCCAGACGGTGATGCCGAACGCGCCCTTGCTCGACGCCGTGTGCGGGCCGTTCTGGCAGTTGTTGTGCTGCGGCGTGCCGCCTTTGACGATGTCGACCCACGCGTATTCGTAGTTGTCCGTGCTGTCGACGGGCTTCCAGCCGGTGACCGTGCCGACGCAGTCGATCGTGACGTCCTGGAATCCCTGGCTCGTCTTGTTGCGAACGACGGTGAAGTTCGTCGTGCTGTAGGTCACGTCCGAATAGAAGACGTAGCTCGGGAGGAACTGCGCCGGCGGGACCATCTGCACGTAGTCCTCGTCGCCGAGGCCGCCCGCGCCGTCGCAGCCGGGCATCATCAGCGCGACGTGGAACGGATGCTGCGCGTCCTGGCTCGAGACCATGAACTCCTTCGTCGACTCGAAGTCGGCGACCTGCCCGAGGCTGAGCGACGTCGGAAGCCCGCTCTGCGGCGGATCGTACGTGAGCGTCGTGCCGTTGACGGCTCCCGTGAATCGATAGAGCACCGACTCGGGCGTCCCCGCGCGCGGCTCGAACGGAACGATCGCGTACGTCGAGCCGAGCGCCTGGATCGGCGCGATCTGCTCGTGATCGGAGTCACACCCGCCGCCGCTCGACGTCGCCGAGCCGAGGCACAGGTAGCCATTGCCGCCGTTGAACGCGATCGGGTTGTTCGACGAGATGATCGAACCCGACATCTCCATCTGCGCGGTCTCGCCGCCCGGGTAGTTGTATCCCGGCTGCCATTGCACGAACTCGCCGGCGTTGAGCGTGTACGTCGTCTTCACGTTCTGCGGCGCCGCGACCACGTTCGTGCCCGCGGGCAGGTTCGCCGTCGGCACGATGTCGACGGTCGTCCCGTTTTGGTACGCCACGATCTGTCCCCAGGTCGGACCTTGATCGCCGGCGTTGCTCCCGCTGCCGAGCTTCGGAAGCGCAGCGATGTAGTTCGTTCCCCACGCGGTCGTCGGATAGAGGAGCGTCGCGCCCGGAAGGAACGAGCTCGCGCCGCCGAACGGAATGATGTCGTACGCGCTCACGGGGAACGTCGTCGTGATGTGCCAAGCTTGCCCGCGTCCGCTGCCGACGAGCCCCGTCGTCGTCTGAAGCGCCGGCGTCACCGGGCACGCGTACGAGTACGACGGGTTGTCGTCCATGAAGAGCACGGCGACTTTGCTCTGCGGCACGCCCGTCGTCGGGACCGTCGACCACGAAGCCGGCGCGCTGCCCGTCGCGGAGATGCGCCCGAACTTCGTCGGATCGTACGTCGTCCCCGCGCGGTCGACGGTGATGACCGTGTCCTCGCCCCAGTTGTTCGCGACGAAGATCGCGAAGCACGGCGCCGAGTACGTCGGCTGCAATCCTGCGAACCACGACGGCGTCGCCACCATGAAGTCGCACCCGATGCTTCCGTGCGCCTGCGCGGCCGCCTGGCACGCGGGGATGCACCCGCCGCTGCCGCAACCTTGATCGGGCGGGCACGTCTTGATGACGTTGCCTTGCAGATCGAGGATCGAGTGAAGGTCGGGCGAGCACGTCGTCTGCGGTCCTCCGCCGTCGTTCTTGCCGCCGTCGACGTTGCAGAACGCGCAGCCTGTGTCGGGGCCGCCGTCGCCGAACGAGCCGTCGAGGCCGCCGTCGCCGAAGCCGACTGGAGTGCCGCCGCACGCCGAGGCGCACGTGAACGCGAACGAAACCGTGCAGAATGCAAGCAAGTGAGCGACGCGCATGTGTCCGACCTCCGCGGGCGGAGTCTAGCGCGCCAGTCGTCAGCTGCCGGCGATCATTTCGTGACGCGGCGAGCCGGCGGGCTGCGTCGAGGTCGCCTCGGAGCAGCAGCGGAAGCCGATTTGGTAGAACGCGAAGTTCTCGTCGTGCGCGATCGTCATCGGGCGGCAGCGATCGCGCACCGGACCCCAATAGCCACCCTTGAGGCCGCTCTTGTGGGGCCGGCCGCTCTCGTTGACGACCCACTCGTCGACGTTGCCGGTCATGTCGTAGGCGCCGTACGGGCTGACGCACGCCTCTCGCGAGCCGGAGGGATCGCGCTGATCGAGCCGAGCGACCTCGGCGTCGCGCGTGCGCGGATCCGCGATGAGCCGCTCGTTCGGATCCGGGTGCGGCTTGTCGATGTTGCAGGCCTCGGCGTTCCGCGCGTAGCCGTACGGGTACGGGAGGCGTTCACTGCCCTCGCACGCGAGAGTCCACTCGGACTCACCGCAGAGCCGCTTTCCCGCGGTCGCGCAGACCTGCTTGGCCTGGTTCCAGGTGACCATCACCTGCGGCTTGGCGCCGGGCTGGTTCGGATATTCGTACTGGTCGATGCAGAAGTGTTTGTGCGTCACGTGACCCGCGCAGTCCGACGTCGGGGCGAACTCCGCGCAGCGCATCTTGGTCTCGGGGTCGAGCCAGCGCAGGCACTTCTGCTCGACGTACGGGCAGAAGTCGCCTTCGACGTCCACCATGCCCGTCGGGCACGCCGAGGACTGCGACGGCAGCGGGTTCGCCGGGGTCTTGATGGCCGCGTTGGCGAGCAGGGTTGGTCCATCGGATCCACCCGCCTTGTCGATCGTCACTGCAGCCGGAGCGGAACCGACGCCCAGGAAGAACATCCCCGCGCCCAACAAAGCTCCAAAACCGACCACCCGCCCTACGTGTTTCGAGACCGCGCGCAACATCGCGACCCAATCCGCCTTCAAACGAACAACCGCCAAGAAGATGGCGGTGACGTTCGCAGACAGACGTTGCAAGCGCCTCGCCAATGACGAGGCGCGGCGAAACGTCATTCGCAGCGGAAATCCCTTCGCGCCGGTTCTTTCGACGAATCCGAAAGCGGTCTTCGAGGTGGTGACCAAACCCTTCGGATCGTACGTTGTGGCTGCAAGTTGGACCAAGTTTCTCCGCAAACCACGCGGCCAACTACGAATGACTTTCGCGTTTGTTCGAAGGGTCGCATCACGCTTCGCGCGTACCGAGCGACACCGCAAAGAAAAGTTCACGGACCCGTGACTGCGCGGTCATGGCGGCACATCACGTTCGTGGCGGTCGCGACGTCGACGGAGGGCTCCGAGAGCGCTTCGTCCTCCGCCGCACAACCGAACGTACACACCGAAATCGGCACAGCTGGGCTCTTTGGGGGACACGCGTAGACGGTCCCTCCACGGCACCAGAATCGATCGACGTCGTCGCGACACGTGAGCGTCGTGGCAGACGCGTCGGCCTGGAGCGCGGGTGGCAACGTTGCCGGACTCGGCAAACCTTTGCATAGCGTCTTTGCCTCGACCGGCTCACGGACGAGCTCGACCTCCTCGATCGCGCAGCCACGCTCGCACACTTCGACGCGCGTCCAGGCGCAAGGACACCCCGGACAGCTCGGCCGGCCCGCGCTCACTTCGACGGCGCCCGTGACGCATCGAGCCAGTCCGGTCGGACAATCCTGCTTCGTCGTGATGGCCGATCCGACCTCCGAGCCGCGGGTGCACCCGCGCTCGCATGCGGCTGAGCCGATGCCGAGGTATAAAGTGGCCATCATGAGCAACGAGCGGATTCGCACCTTCGAGGAATTCTGGCCTTACTACGTTCGCGAGCACTCCAGAAAATCGACGCGCACGATCCACTTCGTCGGGACGACCGCCGTCATGGCGCTCGTCGCGTACGCCGCCGTGCGCCGCAAGGCGTGGCCGCTACTCGTCGCGCCGTTCGCCGGCTACGGGCCCGCGTGGTTCTCGCACTTCTTCATCGAGGGCAACAAGCCCGCGACGTTCAAGTACCCGCTCTGGTCGCTCAAGGCCGACTTCATCATGTGGTCGAAGATCGCGCGCGGGAAGATGGACGAAGAGGTCGCGCGCGTGATTCGCGCCGAAGAGAGACGCTCTGAAACGACCGCGAACGATCGGTCAGCGCACGCCGTCAGCTGACGGCGCTTGCCCCTAGACACGCTCGAAGGGCCCAGCGATGCTCGTGCCTCCACTAGGAGGACGCGATGGGCTTTCTCGATTCGCTGAAGAGCATGTTTGGTGGCGCTGCGAAGGCAGCGCAAGATGCAGCGAACGCAGTGCAGCAACAGGGGCAGCCTCAGCCGCCGCCGCAACAGCCACAGCAAGCGCACGCCGCGCCTCCTCCTGCCGAAGAGGAAGAGCAGCACGAGGAAGAGTCGAGCGACGACGACCGCCGCGACTACGCGATGGAAGCCAAGGACGACGCCGCCGGCTTCGATCTTCTCGGTGACCTCCCCGGTTATTACACCGCCGAGTTCCGCATCGAACAGGCGTGGGAGGACGAGGCGCAGCGCGCGCAACTGTTTGCGGAATACAAGATTCGCAACGTGCAGCACTTCCGCCAGGTGAAGGCCACGGTCGACCGCTTCATCCAGTCGCCTCAGGCGCAGGCGAAGTACGGCGACGTGAACGACATCATGCACGTGAAGATGAAGGCCACGCAGGACTACATGATGGCCGGCATGAACGCGCAGATGGGCGCTGGCGGCAAGCTCGCGGGCGAGGTAGAGCCGGTCGAGGGCATCTCGCTCGAGCAGTGGGCCGAGCAGCAGGTGAAGATGGCGAGCGGCGGCAGCATGGACGACATCATCAAGTCGCTCGGCATCGACAAGGCGAAGTGGGATCGCGTGAGCGCCGAGTGGAACGCGCGCATGTCGCGCGACACGACCGCGACGATCGCGATGGCGTACGGCAACGCGTTCACGAAGGCGCAGGCCAAGCCCGGCGTCGGCAACAGCCCCTACGCCGCGGCTGCGCAGAACCCTGGCAAGGGCGCGATGCCGATGCCGTTCGAGCGCTACGTCGAAATCATGGAAGCGCAGAGCGCGCTCACCGCCCAGGGCCAAGACGCGCAGGCCGTGCTCAAGAAGCTCGGCATCACCATCATGGACTGGTCGAACCTCGGCGCCTGGTTCAGCGCGTACATCAGCGAGAACGCCATGCGCAACGACGGCGCCGTGCACAAGGAGTTCACGCGCCTCCAAGAGAAGTACAAGGCGAAGTACGCCAGCGTGAAATCGGACGCCGACATCAGCTTCTGAGATGAGCGGGCTCTGCGTCGTGGATCGACGAGCAGGGCGCGCGGGTGCTCGAGGTCGCGAGCGCCAGCGCGCCGCTCGGTGACGCCGCTTGGGACGGCCTCCTGCGAGAGCTCGGCGTTCGCCCGCTCTCGCCGGAGGAGCGTCAGAAGCACCTCACAGAAGGGCCCAAGCGAAGAGGCGGCGCGGCGCCGATCGAGGTGCGCCTCGCGCTCAAGGCGATCCACGATCGCGCGCACGACGCCTGGCGCAAGATGGACATCGACGACGAGGAGCGCAGCGTCGCGCAGCGCCTCTCGTCGTTCGTCGATCAGGGCATGGGCGAGTACTTGAAGCGCGTCGCGCCGGCGATCACGACGTCGAGCATCTTCGCGAACGCGCGCGCCACCACGCCGAGCTACGGCGGAGGGGTGCAGGCCGGGTTGAACCAGATGAAGTGCGTCTCGTGCGGCGCGCCGCGGAAGACCGACGGCGACGCGCTCGTGTGCGTCTACTGCGGAGGGAAGCTCTCATGAGCGAAGCGCTCGTTCAGCGATGGGACGCGTTCTTGAAGAACATCAAGGAGCGCTTCGACCAGATCATGCAAGAGTCCGTCGAGGGCTGCGCGCAGCTGCTCCGCGACTCGAACTACGATCCGATCCCGATGGGCAACGCGTGGGGAGCGATGGAGCGCCGCGCGAAGGAGCTCGGGACGAAGGTCGACGAGACGTGGCGCCAGCAGGTCGAGCCGAAGTTCGAAGAGGCCGGAGTCGCGCGACCGATCAGCGACGAGCAGTGTCGCAAAGGCGACGCGTTCCGCGATTGGATGGAGCTCGAGATCGAGAAGACGCGCATCCAGATTTATTGCGCCGCTGCGCGCGAGGTCGCCGAGATCGAAAAACGCGAAGCGGGCGGAGGGCGCGGCTACCCGTGCAAGCAGTGCGGCGCTCCCCTCGCCGTCCCGATCACGTACCGCGTCGTGAACCTCAAGTGCGCGCACTGCGGCACGATCAACGAGTACGAGCCCGGCACGCGCACGCGCTACACCGAAGCGAGCTGCCTCCACTCGCTCTGCCAAGAGTCCGCGTGGAACGAGTACGTCGCCATGCAGCAGGCCGAGACGTCATACAAACGAGCGCGCCCACACACGATCCAGCACATCAAAGCGTGGGAGGCGGCCCAGATCGCCTATCACCGGAAATACCTGACGACGCGCCTAGAATACCTGCCCGATCAGACGCCGTCGTTCGCGAAGGATCTCGCCGGTCGCATGGAGCACTTCTACGTATATGGTGTGCACAACGACGCGGAGTGGATCAAAGCCGGTCGTCCAAGAGCTCAGCTTTGATGATAGCTTTTGAGCCTGGAGGGCTTCACATATGCGCTATCGGATCATCGCACTAGGTCTCGCGGTTGGCTCATGGTCGCTCGCGCAAGCGTGCGGTGGTGACACCACCAACACGGACGATGGTGGGAGCGACGGCACGACGGGGTCCGATACCGGCACGGGCAACGACACCGGCACGGGCAACGACACCGGCACGGGCAACGACACCGGCACGGGCAACGACACCGGCACGGGCAACGACGGCGGCCTCACGTATCGCTGCGGCTTCGGCACGGACGCGGGCGTGGTGACGAGCTGCGCGCAGTGCCAAGGATTCCCGCTCGAGTGCGCGCTCTGCTCGACGACGGACGCGTCCGTGGTCGAAGGTCGCTGCAGCTCGCTTCAATTCGGTTGCGGCGGCGGCGGTCAGACCGGCTTCGGTTCGTGCCCCTGCACCGCGGGCGACGCGAGCTCGTGTCCCGAGGGCTATCAAGTCTGCCGTCAGGGCCAGGGCAACACGTTCACGTGCCACACGTGCGGCGAGCAAAACACGAACGGCCTCACGTGCGAGGACAACAAGGCGTGCAGCGCCGACGGCGGCGGCGGGACCTGCCAGTAGTCACGGGCCCGCGATCTGGGTCGCCGCGACGAGGCGCCTTCCATCTGGGAGCATCGCCTCCGCGTCGATCCAGATCGTGCCGCTTTGCGATGGCGTGAACGTGAACGTCGTTCCGCCGACGAACGGCTCCGCTCCAGCGGCTTCCCACGTGACGCGCGCCGCGCCGAGATCGATCCCGTCGGGTGACGTGAGCTTCGCCGTGATCGACGTCGCGGCCGTCGCGGTGATCGACGCTTGGCGCGCGGTCCACGCGGTCTTCGCGGCGCTCGTCTGCGCGGCGAGCCCGATGATCGCCGCGAAGCCCCACCCTTCGTTCACGGTGTCGGCCTCGGTCGCCGTGTTGAACTGGTGCGTGTAGCGATCGTAAAACGCGTACGGAGCGTTCTGCGCACCGTCCGACGGGAACGTGACCTCTTCGAGCTCGCCCTTGTACGGGTCGAGGTACATGTACCCGGTCACGGCGTTGCCGTAGTCGATGCCCGTCGGCGGCACGTGGTGGCGATCGTTCTCGAAGAACTGGCTCACCGCTTCGCGCACGCGGTGCCAGCCGAGGCCCGAGAGGAACGCGACGTTCGGCGGGTTCGCGCCGCCCTCGTACGCCATGTTCGTGAGGATGGCGTCGACGTAGCCCGCGCTCGGCGCGAGCGCGTTCGCCACGGCGAGATCGAACGCCTGCGTGCCGGAGAAATACCAGCCCGCCTGCCCGTAGTTCTTCGTCGGGATCGGCAGGCTCGTTCCGTACGCGCTCGCCTCGGCCCACTTTCGCTGATCGTCGCCCGCGCTCGTGATCGCCACCTCGCACTTCGCGAGGTACGCGGCGTCGAGCGCGCTCGCTTGGAGCCGCCCCGAGCGCGCGGCGAACGCGTACGTGCGGATCGCGTTCCCCCACCCGCGCCACATCCCCCACCAGCCCCATTGGAACGTCGCCGTGTTCGTCGGATCGGGCAGCCACTGCTCGAGCGCGGTCTGGTATTGCGCGTCGCCCGTCGCGACGAAGAGCGCGGCCGCGGCCCAAGCCATCATGTCGTCGTGGAGGAAGCCGTCGTCTTGGTAGATGTACTGGTAGCTGCCTTCCTTGCCGTGCGCGGAAATGGCCTTTTGCAAAGCGTTCCAGCCGTTCTTTGCAATCTGCAAGTACCTCGCGGCGTCGCTCGGGAACTGCTGCTTGAAGCGCGGCGATGACGCGATCTCGGCAAGCGCCGCGGTCGCAGCCGCCGACGCGTACGTGTTCTTCGGCCAGACGATCTGCGGATCGCCGCCGCTCGGGAGCACGTTGTTCTCGTACGCGCGGCTCCGCGGATAGACGATGTAATAAAAGAGCCCATCGGCGTCCTGCATCTTTGCCGCGAAGTCTGCCTCCCACTTCGCCTCTTGGAGGACGTCGCTCTTGCCGTCGCCGCTCTCGGGGATGCCGAGGTTGTCGAGGTCCGCGACGCCCGCGAAATCGTCCGCCGCGAGCGTGAGCGTGTGGATCAAGAACCCGCTGTCCATCAGGTACTTCGAGTAGTCGCCCGCGTCGTGGTGTCCGCCCGCGACGTCGAGCGTCCCTTGCGTGACGTATGGGTAGAGCCCGTTCGTGAAATTCGTGAGCTCCGGCGCGGCCTGACCTTGCGGGACCTGCGCGTTCGACGCGAGGAGCGACGCCGCATACGCGTACGAGCTGTCGCCCGTCGGCACCGACGCTGGCGAGGTGTGATCGGCGCCATCGACGAAGCGCGTGTACGGCATCGACTTCGCCATGCCGCAGCGCTGGTTGAACATCCCCTCGGCGTACGTTCGCGCGAACGCCATCGCGACGCCGTCGTCGACGTAGAACGGATAGGACGCGCCGAGCCCCGGCACGCGAATTTGGTATTCGCCTGGCGCCTGGAACGCGGAGAAATCAGCCTCGAGCACCTTCTGATACTGCGCGGGCTGAAACTGGAAACCTTGATCGACGCGCGCCGCGAGCTTGCCTTGGAAGACGGACTTGCCCGTCGTCATGTCGACCACGTCGAACGTGGCGGTCGTGACGTCGAGCTCGCCGAGGCTTCCGAGGTACGCGCCGATGAACGCGCGCTTCGGAAAATTCGGCATGTAGCCGACCTGGTTCACGTGGATCGCCGCGCTGAATCGCGAGGGCGCCGCGCTCGCGGAGAACGTGGTCTGCGCGAAGTCGACCGTGACCTTCGCGCCGTCCGCGATCGGCGCGCCGAGCACGACGTAGAGATCGTTCTGGATGCGGAGATCGTACTGCGCGATGGGCGCGTAGAGCGGGCGCCGCTTGAAGCCGACCTTCGCGACGCTCGCGACGCTTCCGTCGACGTGGACCACGAAGCTCGACGGATCCGGCGTCGCGCTCGCGTAGTCCCACTCGGTGAGCGGCGCGGGATCGGCTGCCTTCGTCGTGATCTTCTCGAGCTCGATCACCGTCGGCGAGAGCACGTGCATCGACGTCACGCCGACCGCGGGCAGATCGGCGTTCGGATAACCCGCGGGAAGATTTCCGCCGTTCGGGTTCGGCGGTCCGGCTTCTTGTGATGCGCCGTCTGGGCCCGCGTCGCCTCCTCCGTCCGCGTCCGGGTTGTCGCTCGGCCCGCTCGGGCCGCACGCAAAAGCCACCGCACCGATCGCCGTGAGGAGTGCTCGCTTCATGAGGTAGGCATACCGCGCACACCGGCGCCTTCTCGTTACTTCGCGTTACGCAACCGAGCGCTCGCAGCGGATTTGTTCACTCAGTGCTGCGACTGACACACGAGCGTCGCAGGCCCCGACGTCGGCTCGACCTCGACGCACGTGCCGAGCTTCCCGGGCGCGAACATGCACGACTGCCCGATCGCGGTGCACGCGCTCGCCGCCGCGGGCGCCGCGGCGGCGTCATGATCGCCACGCGTGGGCGGTTGGCAGGCCACGACGAACAAGAAGACGAGCGCGCGTTTCACGACGGCGATGTTAGCGCTACTTTCCGCGCATGACCCGCTGCTCGGTGTTCATCGCGACCTCGCTCGACGGCTTCATCGCGCGCGAGAGCGGCGCCATCGACTGGCTCTCGATCGTCGAGCGCCCCGATGAAGACTACGGCTACGCGAAGTTCTTCGACTCGGTGGACACGCTCGTCATCGGACGCAAGACCTACGAGACCGCGCTCGGCTTCGAGGCGTGGCCCTACGCGAACAAACGCGTGATCGTGATGACGCACCAAGCGCGCACGCCGAAGTTCAACGAGGAGCTCTTCTCGGGCGACCCGAAGGCGCTCGCCCCGCGCCTCGCCGAGAGCAAGCGCGTCTACGTCGACGGCGGCGCGGTCATTCGGCAGTTTCTCGTCGCGAAGCTCGTCACGGATCTCACGCTCTCGATCGTGCCGGTCCTGCTCGGAAGCGGGATTCGCCTCTTCGACGCCCTCCCGAGCGAAGTGCGCCTCGAGCTCCTCTCCGCGCGCGACTACGAGAGTGGCCTCGTCCAGATCCACTACGTCACGGACAGGCGCGAAACGGAAGCACCACGCCGTTGACCACGACAGGTCGGCACATGCCGTTCGTGCAGTCGCTGTCATCGTTGCAGACCTTCGACTCGAGCAGGCCGCAGCCGAAGAGGCCCGTCCTCTGGCAGAACGTGGACACACCGAAAAGGCCGCCGACGCAGCACGCGACGGGCCCCTCGAGGCTCCACGCCGGCGGAGGCGGCTCCGGCGGACAGTCTGCAGCCGAGAAGCATCCGAACACGTTCGCGGTCGGGAGGCACGCGTCGGTCCCCGCGTCCGAAGGCAGCGCGACGCACGACCCGCACACGGCCGCATCGTCCTCACAGATGCCAGCGTCGCCGATGAGGCAGCATGTGCCCGTGCACACACGATGGATGCTGCCCACGAAGGGATCGTGCACCGGTGCCCGATCATCATCGATGGGTACTTTGTCGTGAGCAAGCCACCGGTCTATGCGTACTTCTCGGGCGGCGCCCTCTTCCAACCTTCTCGGAGAAGCCACGTCGTTGGGGGCGGCAACGCGACCGCAGCGCCGGCCGATGCGTACTCGTCGCGCGCGGACGCCTCGAGGCCGTGCCTTCGAGCGTTGTCGCGCACGTAAACCAGCGCGCGCCGCACCTCACGCGGCGATCGCAGCACGCGCGCGTGATAGCGGTCGCCGAGCACCCTTCCCTCGCGCTTCATCACGCGATTGAGGCCCTTCGCGACGCGTATCGAGAACCCCTGCATCGCGCGCGAGAGCGACTCGTTCGACGCCGCTTCGACGACGAGGTGCACGTGGTTGCCCTGTACCGAGAATTGCACGATGCGCACGCCGAAGCGCTTCGTGGCCGCGCCGAGCGCGCGAACGACGATGGAAAAGCAGCGGCGGCTTCGCAGGTTGTAGACGTGGCTCGCCATGCGCAGCGTGACGTGGATCGGGAGCGTGCGTGTGAACCGTTCACGCGAGAGGTGGGAGACCCCTGCCCGCGCGCCGTTCGGCTTTCGCCCCGCGTTCTTGCGCTTGCCACCCCACGTGCGGAACCGAAAAGATGTTTGTCGCGTCGCAGCCAAACTTGATTGAGCATATATTGTTTCTCGTCTTCGTCAAGGCGCGAGTTCACATCTCGGGTCGCTCGTGCGACCGTGAGGAATGCCGCGTGAGCTGACCATTCGCCTCGGAAGCGCCGAGCGCGGCCACGTGCGCGTGACGGTCTGCGAGCCCGTCGGCACCCGCGACCCGCACGACTACGACTGGGTTCCGGCGACGATCGAGGTCGGCAGTGGCGCGTTCTCCGGCGCCTACGACGCGACGCTGCGCGCGGACGACTTTTTCCGTTTCCGCGACGCGCTGCGCCCGCTCTACGAGAGCCTCGAGGGGCGCGCGACCTTCGAGACGCTCGAACACCAGCTGCGAATCGTCGTCGATGGCGACGGCAAGGGCCACTTCCACGCGACGTGCGAAGCGCGCGATGATGCCAGCTTCGGAAATCGCCTCGTCTTTCGATCAGACGGACCTGCCCGCAATCCTCCGCGACCTCGAACCAGCGCAGATCGCGGTGACGGACGCGCCCTCGACGGGCGCGCCCGACTGCGACTCCACGACCCCCTCCGCCTTCCGGCCGAGTTGCAGGCACTCAGCGCGATGAAGAGGAGCGACGCGTTCGGCGTCACGTCTCGATGAACGGCTTCAGCTGCTTGCTGCGCGACGGGTGACGGAGCTTCCTGAGGGCCTTCGCCTCGATCTGGCGAATGCGCTCGCGGGTGACCTCGAAGTCCTGGCCGACCTCTTCGAGCGTGTGATCGCTCTTTTCGCCGATGCCGAAGCGCATGCGGAGGACCTTCTCCTCGCGCGGCGTGAGCGTCTTGAGGACGCGGCGGGTCTGCTCGGCGAGGTTCATGTTGATGACGGCCTCGGCGGGCGACACGACGCTCTTGTCCTCGATGAAGTCGCCCAAGTGGCTGTCTTCCTCTTCGCCGATGGGCGTCTCGAGGGAGATCGGCTCTTTGGCGATCTTGAGGACCTTGCGGACCTTGTCGAGCGGGAGCTCCATCTTCTCGGCGATCTCTTCCGGCGTCGGCTCGCGGCCGTACTCCTGGACGAGGTAGCGCGAGGTGCGGATGAGCTTGTTGATCGTCTCGATCATGTGCACGGGGATACGGATCGTGCGCGCCTGATCGGCGATCGCGCGCGTGATGGCCTGGCGGATCCACCACGTGGCGTACGTCGAGAACTTGTAGCCGCGCTTGTACTCGAACTTGTCGACCGCCTTCATGAGGCCGATGTTGCCCTCCTGGATCAGGTCCAGGAACTGAAGGCCGCGGTTCGTGTACTTCTTCGCGATCGAGACGACGAGGCGAAGGTTCGCCTCGACGAGCTCCGCCTTCGCGCGCTCGGCGACGTGCTCGCCCGTGCGGATCTCGTCGTACGTGTTGCGGAGCGCCTTGATGTCGAGCTGGAGCTCCTCTTCGACCTTCTTGAGGTTCTTCTGCGCCGTCGAGTGCGACGCGAGGACTTCCTCGGTCGTCACGCCCTGGTACTTGCGCTTGAACTTGCGCTCCTCGTTCGCGTCGCCGCGGGCCGAACGCGCTTCCTTGCGGAGCGTGTCCATGTCGATGCCCGCGCGCTTCTCGAGGTCGGTGTTGCCCGACTCCGCGCGCTCGATCTTTTGGATCAAGCCGCGGAGCTTCATGACGACGCGGTCGATCGTCTTCTTGTTGAGGCGCATCTCTTCGAGCGTCTCGACCATCTTCTGGCGAACGCTCCAGAGCTCGGCCTCGACGTTCTTCTTGCGTGATGCGGCGCACGTCTCGAGCTGCTCTTTGACGTCCTCGGCGACCTTGTCGAGGTGCTTCACCTTGTCGATCAAGCGGAGGATGCGGCGATCGGCCTCCTCCTCGTCGAACTCGCGGTCCTCTTCTTCGACGTCGCGGATGATCTCCTTCACGCGGATCTTCCGCTTCCGGAGCTTGTCGCCGAGATCGATGATCTCGCGCACGGCGACCGGCGAGTTCAGGATCGCGCCGAGGATCGCATGCTCGCCCTGCTCGATGCGCTTGGCGATCTCGACCTCGCCCTCGCGCGTGAGCAGCGAGACGCTGCCCATCTTGCGGAGGTACATGCGAACGGGGTCGTTCGACTTCGAGTAGTAGCCGTCGACGTCCTCTTCCTTCGCGGCCGGCGTCGTGCCGTGGCCGTGGGCGGTGCGCTCGATCTGCTTGTTCTTCTCGTTGCCGTCTTCCTCGACCATGCGCTTCGGCGCGATCTTCACCTGCGTGGCCGCGTCGACGATCTCGATGTCCTCGTCGCCCAGCATGCCGAGCGCGTCGTCCATCTGATCGGCGACGACGCCCGGATCGGCCGGGACCGCGTCGTTCACTTCGTCGTAAGTGAGGAAGCCCTTCTGTTTGCCCTCGGCGATGAGCGCCTGAAGCTTCGCGTTGTCTTTCGCGCTCGACTTGCCGTCGCCGTCGGCGCGCGCCTTGGACGGCCTATCCGACTCGAGCGAGCGCTTCGATGCGCGCTCCTCGACCCTGCTCTTGGAGGCTTTGGCCTCCGGAGCGTGCTTACCGTTTTTCGTATGGCCGTTCGTATGCTTCGTGCCCATCGCGCCTCGTTGTGAATTGATGCTGCGAACTTAGTCTTGCCCCTGCCGCTGCCGTCTCGCGCACTGCGCAAGCTCACTCCCAGTCACTTGCGGTTGCGGTACGACATCATTCCGGATGCGAGCCGATGGGCCGCAATGGCATGGATCGCGGGAGGCATTTGCGCAAGAAACTCCGTTGTGTAAAGCGTTTTTTCCCCGTCGTGTGAAGTTTTCGACGCCCCAACCGTTTCAAATTTGCGCCACACGAATCGTGCCAAAAGCGCGAATCATTTGAGCCCGTGCCGCTCGCGCTGTTTCTTGGCCACTTCGCTCGCGAGCTGGGTGGCCTCTTCCCACCCGAGATTTCGGCGCTGTTCGCTGGAAACCTCGGTGGTTTCCTGCTCCACCTGAAGCCTACGGAGGCGGTCGACGGCCACGAGCGCTTCGGCCTTCGCGTCGGACACGTTCTCGTACTTGGGCGCCGCGAGGTGCTTGGCTGCAAAGGAGCGCACGGGGTCTTCGAGGCGCGAGAGGAACTCGGTCGCGTAGAGGGCCTTGCCCATGTCGGTCGCGAAGCTTCGGGCGAGCGCGACGGCCTTGGCCGCTTCGCCTGTGAGGATGTCGCCGCACGTGGCGAGCTCGGGGTCGTCGAGGAGCTCGGGGAACTCGATGATCGCCCCGACGACCATGAACATCGCGGCGCGGCCCGCGCTCTGGACGTAGCGCGCGCGATCGGGAGGCTCGTTCACCTCGCCCGGGCGTAGCTTCTGGGCGGGCTGGCGCTGCGTCGTCGCGATGCGCTTCACGGCGGCCTCGAGCGCGCGGAACGCGTCGGGCGAATGGTTGCCTCGCGCGCTCTCTTCGCGGCGCACGAGATCGAGGCGGCCCGCGAGGGCGTCGACGCGCTGCTTGAGGGTCGCGCGGTAGAGCGGATCCTCCTCGCTGGCGAGGAGCTTCGCGACGGCTTGGACGCGCGCGGCCTTCTCGCTTCCGTCAGCCGCGTTGAACGACTCGTCGAGGAGATCGTCGATGAGAAACTCGACGAGGCCTCGCGCCTGCGCGACCGCGTCCTTCACCGCGTCGATGCCCTTCTCGCGCGAGAGCGAGTCGGGGTCGACGCCGCTCGGCATGATCGCGACGCGCGCCGAGACTCCGGCCGCGCGGCACGGCTCGCGGGCCGCGCGCGTCGCCTTGCGCCCCGCGGAGTCGCCGTCGAAGCAGAGGACGACCCGCCCCGTGTAGCGCCGAAGGAGCTTCGCTTGCTCGTCGGTGAACGCGGTGCCGAGCGGCGCGACGACGTTCTGGAGGCCGCGCGCGTGGAGCGACACGACGTCGAAGTTTCCCTCGACGAGGATCGCGACGTCTTCCTGGCGGATCGCGTGGCGCGCCTGAAAGAGCCCGAAGAGGAGGTTGCCCTTGGTGTAGACCGCGCTCTCGGGCGAGTTCACGTACTTCGGCGGAGGATCTTTTCCCGGCTCCTGCGTGATCTCCCGAAGCGCGCGGCCGCTGAACGCGACGACGCGTCCTTGCGCATCCATCACGCAGAACATCAGACGATGGCGAAAGCGATCGTAGTGTCCCCCGCCCGACGGGCGCGGAACGAGCAGCCCGACCTGCTCGCCGAGCGCGGGTGAGAGCCCCTGCGCCTTGAGGTGCTGCGCGAGCGAGTCCCACGCGGCCGGCGCGTAACCGATTCGAAACTGCTGCATCACTTCTTCAGGAGGGATTGCATCCCTCCTCGCACGCTCCGCGTGCTCACCACCCTGCGGGTCTCGCTCGTCGCTCGACCCCAACGGGGGGCTATGCCCCCCCTGTCCCCCCCAGCTCGGATACAACCCTCGCTTGTTCAATTCCTCGAGCGCGTACTCGCGGTCTGCGTGCTCGCGGAGCTGGCGCTCGTAGAACGCGGCGGCGACGTTGAGCACGGCGAGGAGATCGTCTTTGTGCTTCTTCTGCCGGTCTTGCTCGCTCGTGTCGCGCTTCTGGTCTTCTTGGACCTCGATGCCGCATCGATCCGCGAGCGCGCGCACGGCCTCGGGGAACGTGAGGCCGTCGTGCTTCATCACGAAGTCGATCGCGCTGCCGCTCTCCTGGCAACCAAAGCAGTGGAAGAAGCCGCGGTCCGGGTTGACGTGGAAGCTCGGCGTCTTCTCTTTGTGGAACGGACACAAGCCGACGAACGATCGCCCGCGCCGCTTGAGCGATGGAACGCTCTCCTGGATCACCGCGACGATGTTCGTGCGCTCGCGAACGAGCGCGATGGTGTCCCCAGAAATCATGAGCCGATCAAGACCTTGCCGTGTGCAACGCGCGGGTGCTTATGTCAAGGTCCGGCCATGAGGTTCGCCTGCTTCTTCTTCCTCGCCATCTGTGGGTGCTCGAACGGCGGAGGCTCGACCGACGCGGGCGCTGACTCGGGCGATGGCGGCCCGCCGGCGAGCTCGTGCTCGACCGACAACGACTGCCCGAGCATCGGCGAGCATTGTTACTACGTGATCGACGGCGGCTGCACGCTCCAGAACCTGAAGGGCACGTGCATGGCGTTCTCCCCACCGAGCAATTGTACGGCGAACGTCGCGTGCGGGTGCGACGGCACGAGCATTTCGGTGTGCGCGCCGGCGGGCTACGTCGACCGGTCGTCGATGCACGCGGGCGCATGCCCGTCCGATGGCGGCTCGAGCGACGCGGCCGACGCATCACCAGAATGAGACGTCCGCCGCGACGCGCGCGCGAAGCCCTGCGACCTCGGCAAACTGCTCCGACGTGAAGGGCAGCATGTAGCCGACCTTCGCGCCGATCTCGACGTTGCGCGACGACCAGAAGTGCAGGCCCGCGAACGGCGTGAGCAGGCCGAGCGTCCCCGTCTGCTTCTGGAAGAGCGCGCCGCCCTCGAAGCCGAAGTGCGGGATGAGCCACCGCCGCGCCGGGTTACGCTCGATCGACAGATCGAACCCGAGCAGCGGCATGAACGCGGGATCGACGGCGGTCTGCGTGGAGAAGAGGACGTCGAAGTCGATGTAGACGCGGCCGTGGCTGGGGCCGTGCTTGTCGTTCTGGTGGACCCAGCGGACGCCGAGGAACTCGATCGAGAAACCTTGGAAGACGCCGAGCGCGCTCGTGCTCCCCGGCACCCAGAGCGAGTAGCCGACGCCCGGCATGAAGAAGCTCTCGTGCTCGTCCTCGACCACGATCTTGATGACGCGTTCGACCTTCGTCTTTCCGTCGGACACCGTCGCGACGACTTTGTAGACGCCGAGGTCGTCGGCCGTGGGCGACCACGAGACCTGCACCGCGCCCTCGGACGCCTCCGCCTTGGCGCCCTTCGGCAGGCCGCTCAGGCTGTACGTCAGCGGATCGTTGTCGGCGTCGTTCGCGCGAACCGTGAAGTGAACTTGCGTCGTCTCGCTGCCCGAGATCTCCTTCGGCACCGAGGGGTCCCAGTCGGGCGCGTGGTTGTTCGGATCGACCACGAGCACGCCAGCGGCCAACATCAACGACGCGAGCACGTCTCGTTGGTACCACGAACCCACACTGGCTTGGGCGCGTGCGTGACCCTACTTCCGTGTCACCGCGCGACATGCTAAACGCGCGCGCAGATCCCACCATGACGCAAAGCTCCCTCGATCTCGCTTCAGGCAAAGGCAAAATCGTTCAGGTCATCGGTCCCGTCGTCGACGTCGAGTTCGGCGCCGGCAAGCTCCCGAAGATCTT
Source organism: uncultured delta proteobacterium (assembly GCA_963839305.1). Taxonomy (GTDB): domain Bacteria; phylum Myxococcota_A; class Polyangia; order Polyangiales; family Polyangiaceae; genus DASXHD01. Next base: position 942,005 of record CAWIUL010000010.1, on the reverse strand, counting down.
CAACGCGCTGAAGATCACGAACCCCGGCATCTCGGACGCGAAGGACAACCTCACGCTCGAAGTCGCGCAACACCTCGGCGAGAGCACCGTGCGCACCGTCGCGATGGACACGACGGACGGCCTCGTCCGCGGCATGGAAGTGCGCGACACGGGCTCGCCCATCCAGATGCCCGTCGGCCCCGAGTGCCTCGGCCGCATCATGAACGTCATCGGCGAGCCGGTCGACGAAGCGGGCGCCATCGGCGCGAAGAAGCGCATGCCGATTCACCGGCAACCGCCGAGCTTCGTGGAGCAATCGACGAAGATCGAGATCTTCGAGACCGGCATCAAGGTCATCGATCTGCTCGCTCCTTATCGTAAGGGCGGCAAGATCGGCCTCTTCGGCGGCGCCGGCGTCGGCAAGACCGTCCTCATCCAAGAGCTCATCAACAACATCGCGAAGAAGCACGGCGGCGTGTCGTGCTTCGCGGGCGTCGGCGAGCGCACGCGCGAGGGCAACGACCTCTGGCTCGAGTTCAAGGAAGCCAAGCTCGAGAGCGGCGAGCCCGTCCTCTCGAAGGCGGCGCTCATCTACGGACAGATGAACGAGCCGCCGGGCGCGCGCGCTCGCGTCGCGCTCTCGGCCCTCACGGTCGCCGAGTACTTCCGTGACGAAGAGGGACAGGACGTTCTCCTCTTCGTCGACAACATCTTCCGCTTCACGCAGGCGGGCTCGGAAGTGTCGGCGCTCCTCGGCCGCATCCCGAGCGCCGTCGGTTACCAGCCGACGCTCTCGACGGAGATGGGCGCGATGCAAGAGCGCATCACGTCGACGAACAAGGGCTCGATCACGAGCGTCCAGGCGATCTACGTCCCCGCCGACGACCTCACCGACCCGGCGCCGGCGACGACGTTCTCGCACTTGGACGCGACGACCGTCTTGAACCGCGCGCTCACCGAGATCGGCATCTACCCGGCCGTCGACCCGCTCGACTCGACGTCGACGCTCCTCGACCCGAACGTCGTCGGCGTGGAGCACTACGGCGTCGCGCGACGCGTGCAAAATACACTTCAGAAGTACAAGGACCTCCAGGACATCATCGCGATCCTCGGCATGGACGAGCTCAGCGAGGACGACAAGCTGATCGTCAAGCGCGCGCGCAAGATCCAGCTGTTCCTCTCGCAGCCGTTCGCGGTCGCGTCGGCGTTCACGGGCTTGCCGGGCGCGTACGTGCCCGTCGGCGAGTCGATCGAGGGCTTCAAGGAGATCCTCGACGGCAAGTACGACGATGACTCGCAGTATCCGGAGAAGGCGTTCCACCTCGTCGGCAACATCGACGCGATGAAGGCCAAGGCGCAGAAGCTCGTCGCCGAAGCGCGCGGCGGCAAGTAACCATGGCCGCGATTGCGCTCGAAATCGTGACGCCCAAGGGTCGCGCGCTCGCGGCCGAGGCGGACGAAGTCAACGCGCCGAGCACGGACGGCGAGTTCGGCGTCCTGCCGGGCCACCTTCCCACGCTCGCCGCGGTGCGCGCGGGCATCGTCTCGTATCGCGCGGGCAACGACTGGAAGAAGTGCGCCGTCGGCGCGGGCTTCGTCGAGGTCTCGGCCGATCGCGTGCTGCTCCTCACGGACGAGTTCGTCGTCCGCGAAAACGTCGACCCGGTCGTCGTCCGCACCGAGCTCAAAGAGGTGCAGGCGAACATCTCGAAGACCGAGAGCGAGGCGAGCGACAAGAGCACGGAGAAGGGCCGCGTCGCCGCGGCGCACCTCCAAGGGCTCATCATGCGGGAGAACTGGCTCGCCGCGGAGCTCGAGCTCTACGGGGATCCGCCCCCGCCGACGATGCGTCCGTACGAAGAGTACGGCCCGTCGCCGATTGACGAGACCGCGGGCGGTACTGGCGTCGACGAATCCGCCGAAGGCGGGGCGTCGCGCTCGAGTAAAGACGAGCAGGCCAACGTAACGCGATGAACAACTACTCAGGGCGGTCGCGTAGCGACGCGACGACGCGGGCGCTCTCGATTGTCCTCGGTCTCGCCGCAGTCGGGCTCGCCGTCGCGCTCTCGTGGCAAGCGGTCACCAAGTGGAAGCCCGCCGTCTCGGACGGTGGCGCCGATGGCGGCGCGGCCTCGAGCTTCGACTCGGACGCCGCCGTCGCGCTGTCGTTCGATCTCGACTCGGGCGACGCGCCGCGTGAGCACCGAGACGGAGGCGCTGGCTACATGATGCCCGACGGCACGCAAGTCCCGCCGATTCCGCCGAACGCGCCGCGCGTCGTCCGCTTCGGCGTCGTGCTCGTCTCTTATCTCGGCGCGGAGGACGCTCCTCGAACCGCGCGCTCCAAGCACGACGCGATCGAGCTCGCGCAGAAGCTCGCGGCGCAGGCGAAATCGGACTTCCACGCCGCGGTTCGGCGTGGCGACGAGGGCTCATCCGATGACGTCGGGAGCATGCGCCGCGGCGTGCTCGAGCCAGCCCCCGAGTACGTGCTCTTCAGCTTGGCCGCAGGCGCTGTGAGCGACCCGATCGACACGCCGCGAGGCTTCTGGATCGTCAAACGAATCGAATGAACTCGTGATAGACATGACGGCTGGACCTCATGTCGACGATTGACATCACGCGCAACCACAAGCTTCCAATCGATACGGCCCGCCAGCGCGCCGAAGAGTTCGCCAAGAGCATGGAAACCAAGCTCGGGCTTGCCTGGAAGTGGTCCGGGAACACCATCTTGTTCGAGGCGCCGTCGGGCGCCGCAAAGGGTACCAAAGGCGACGTCCGCGTCACGGAAGAGAGCGTCCGCGTGACGGTCGATTTGCCTTTCATGCTTCGCGTCATGAAGGGCACGATTGAGAGTAAGATCCACGAGAAGCTCGACCAGATTCTCTGATCGGCAGGCGGATTCGCCGCATGTCTGACAACACCCAAAACGACGAGACCGAAGCGGCGTTCTTGCGAGCCGAGATCGGCGCAGCGCAGGACAAGCCGCGGCAAGCGCGCTTGCTCGGCGAGGCGGGCGAGATCGCGGAGCGCGAGGGCGACGAGCCGATCGCGGCGCGCGATTACCTCGCTGCGTTCAACGCCGATCCGACCTTCCGCGAGCCGCTCGAAGCGCTCGTGCGTCTGCTCGAGCGGCGCCGTTCGCTCAAGAACCTCGGGCGCGTCATCGACGCGCTCGTGCGCGCCGCGCAGTCGCCTTCCGAGAAGGCGCGAGCGCTCGTCATGCGCGCCGCGTACGCCGAGGACGTCCAAGGCGACGTCGAGGTGGCGAAGGGCTCCGCGCTCGAAGCGCTGAGCGCGTCGAAGGAGAGCGACACCGAGATCCCCGAGCACGCGAGCGTCGCGCTCACCCTCGAGCTCGTCGCGGCGCGCCTCGAGGACGACGCGCTGCGTGAGGAGGGCCTCGTCGAGCGCACGAAGGCCGCAGGCGATCCCACGTGGAAGGCGCTCCTCTTGATGGACATCGCTCGCATGGCGAGCAAGCGCGGCGAGATCGAGCGTGCGCTCGCGATTTACGGAGAGGCGCGCGCGCTCGGGTCCGAGGCGACGTTCGCGGCGGCGCTCGCGGCCGAGCGGCTCGCGAAGGCGGACCCGGGTCTCGCGGGGAGCGACGAGGCGAACGTTCGAAGCGACGCGTACGCCGATGCGCTCGAGGTTCAAGCGGCGCTCGTCGGCGAAGCCCTCGCGGACGGCGCGCGCGCGAAGGAGCTCGGGGTGCCGAGCTGGGCGCTCCATCGGGCGTTCCTCGTCGACGCGTATCTTCGCGCCGCGGACGTGCGGCGCCTTCGCGGCGAGCTCGGTCGCGCCGCGGGCCTGCTCGATCGCGCGATCGAAGCGGTGCCGCAGCCGCCTGCGGTGACGGACGACGCGCCCACCGAGACACGCGTCGAGGCGGACGTGCTCCTCCGCGACGCGATGATCTCCGCGCGCATGCGCATCGCCGAGCTCCTCGGAGACACGGCGCACGCGGCGCAGCTCGCGGAGGCGCGACTGCTCCACGAGAGCGACGGGCCCACCGCGGCGGCGCTCGCGATGCGCGTCGCCGAGCAAGCGGCGGCCGACGGCGACGCGCCGCGCGCGCTCGAAGCGGTGAACCGCGCGGTGAAGCACGATCCCGCGTGCGTTCCGGCGCGCGCGCTCCAGCTCGACATCCTCGCCGACTCCGGCGACTCGGGCGGATACGCCGAGCAGCTCGAGTCGCTCTGCGACGCGTTCCCCACCGACGACGCGCGCGGCCGCGCGTTTCTCTTGTCGGCGTTCGTCTGGGCGGTGCGCGCGGGCGATTTGAGCGCCGCGAAGGCCGCCCTGTCGCAGTCCGCGCTCTACGGCGTGCCGCAGCAGACGGCGTCGCGCGTCGGGCGCACGCTCGCGCTCCTCGCCGCCGATGGCGCTTGGCTCGACGAGACCACGCGCCGCGTGATCGCGAGCGGAGCCGAGAGCGACGAGCTCGCGCAGCTCTGGTTCGAGCTCGCGCGCCTTCGCCTCGCGCGCAACGACACCGAGGGCGCGAAGAAGGCGATCGGCGAGCTCGCGAACCTTCCGCAGAGCGCTTGGCTCGGGCGCGCGCTCGAGGCTTTCTTGCCGGGGCTCACCGCGTCGGATCCGACCGCGGCCCTCCGCGCCCTCGCGGCGCAAGAGAGCGACGGCGACGCCGCGCGCGCGCTCGAGATCGTCGCTGCGCTCCGCGCGGTGCAAGCCGGAGACATCGACGCCGCGCGCTCGGTGCTCCGCGACGTGGCGGCCGCGCGCCGCGACGACTTGATGGTCGCGACCTTCCTCGCGGAGCTCGAGCTCGCCGCGGGCGATCCGATCGCCGCGGCGATCGTCATCGAGCAGACCGCCGGTGTCGCGAGCGACGCGCTCGCCTCTGCGACGCTCTGGATCCAAGCCGGCCTCTTGCGGTGGCGCGCGGGCGACAAGACCGCTGCGCTCGACGCGTTCACGTCGGCTGCGGAGAAGCTCCCGCCGAGCCATGACGACCGACCGACGGTCGCTCAGACCCTCCTCGGTTGGGCGTCGCGCGGCGTCGAGCCGGACACGGTCGAAGCGCGCCGCAACGCGATCGCGCGCGCGCTCGAGGCGGGCGGCGACGCGCGCGTGCTCGGCATCGAGCGCTTCGCGACCGAGATCGTGAGCGGCGATGGCGGCGCGGCCGCCGAGGCGCTCGCCTCGGTCGAAGCGCGCGCGACGGGAGATCTCTCCGTCGCCGCGGCGCTCGGCCGGCTCCTCTGGGCCGACGGAATGAGCGACCGCGAGGCGTTTGGCGCAGCGATGGATCGGCTCCGTGAAGCGGGGTCGGCTGCGCTCGCCGCGTCCGAGCGTTACCGCGCGGTGCGCGACGGAGATCCCGCGGAGGCCGCGCTCGCGGCGCGTGAGTGGTTCGACGTCGGCGGCGGCGCGCCCGCCGCGCTCGAGTGGCTCCTCTGCGCGACCAAGGTCGGCGACGCAGCGAGCGAGGCGGACGCACGCGACGCGCTCTCGCGCGCGCTCGGCGGAGAAGCGGGTGAAGCGGTTCGCGCGTGGTCGGGCCTCCTCCGCGGCATCCACGGCGAAAACCCGCTCGTCAGCGGCGAGAGCGTCACCTGTCGCCTCGCGGCGATCGAGCTCGCCGCGCCCGGGAGCGATCCGCGCAGGCGCGCCGCAGCGCTCTGCACGCTCGGCGAATCACTCGGCAGCGAGACGCGCGCGCAAGCGATGGGCGTCGGCGCCTGGTCGCTGCTCGTGATGGGCGACGTCGAGGGCGCGCTCGACGCGTTCGCGGCGGTCGCGCAGGGCAACCCCGACGATCTCGCCGCGTGGGAGGGCATGCGCACGGCGGCCGAGGCGCTCGACGCGAAAGAGGCCCATGCTCGCGCGGCGCAGGAGCTCGGCGAGCGTTGCGGCGATGCGTCGCGCGGCGCGGCGTTCTGGGAAGAGGCCGCGAACGTGTGGCTCGCGCTCGGAAACGAGGACGCCGCCGAAGCGGCGTTCTCCGCGAGCTTCACGCGCGACCCGAAGCGCACGAGCGCGTTCGACAAGCTCTTTCGCCGCGTTCGCGCGCGCAAGGAGGGCGACCGCTTGCTCGAGCTCATCGCGGTGCGCCTCGACAACACCGACGACCCGCCCGAGGTCGCGAAGCTCTATTGGGAGCAAGCGCGCGTGCTGCGTGAGAAGGGCGACACCGACGGCGCGCTCTCCGCGCTCGAGAACGTCACGATGATCGAGCCCGATCACGTCGGCGCGCTCGCGCTCACGGGCGAGATCTTCTTGAAGCGGCAGATGTACGCGGAGGCCGCGGAGCGGCTCTCTCACCTCGCCTCCCTCGACGCCGCGCCGCCCAAGAACCGCGTCACCGCGGGCGTCGCGTCGGCCGACATCTTCGAGAACAAGCTCGATCAAGGCAGGCGCGCCGTCGAGGTCCTCGTCATGCTCCACAAAGCGGGCCTCTCCACGATGCCCGTGCGCGAGCGACTCGCGAAATCTGCTGCGCGCGCGGGCGCGTGGGAAGAGGCGACGGCGATCCTCGAGCAGCTCATGAACGAGCGCGCCGAGCGCGAAGGACGAACCGACGCGGCGCGCCTCGCGATGACGATCTACCGCGACAAGCTCGGCGATCCCGCGCGCGCCGCGGCCGCCGTCTCGAAGGTGCTCGAGGATTTACCCGGCGACGCGGAGGCGATCGATCTCCTCCTCGGCGTCGAGGTGCGGAACAAGCGCACCCTGCTCGAGCGCGCGCGCGACACGGTGCTCGCGGCGCTGCAGAAGGCGCCGAGCGACCCCGAGGCCGCGCGGAGGCTCGTTCGGATCGCTGGCGCGCTCGGCGACGCGCCGCTCGAGGGAGCGTCGGCTGCGGTCGCGATGGCGATTGGTGGCGGCGATCCAGCCATCGACGTGGCGCTCTCCCGCGCTCGCGCTCGGGCGCCGCGCGCAATGCCGCAGTGGGCGCTCACACCCGAGCACCTGCGCGCGCTCTGCTCGCCGCAGGACGACGGGCCCCTCGCGACGCTCTTCGCAGCGATCGCGCCTGCCGTCGGCGAGGCCCTCGGGCCCACGCTGTCGGCGCTCGGCGTCGGAAAGCGCGATCGCGTCGACGCGCGCGCCGGCCTCCAGATGCGCGCGGACATCGCCGCGTGGGCTGGCGCGTTCGGCATCGGCGAGTTCGAGCTCTACGTCGGCGGGAACAACGCGCTCGGCGTTCAGGGCGTCGCGGGCGAGCTCCCCGCGATCGTCGTCGGGCCGAACGTGAAGTCGCCGTTCGATCCGATCACGCTCGCCCGCGTCACGCGCGAGCTCTTCGCGCTCGCGCGAGGCACGACGGTCATGCGCACGCGCGACGACACGACCATCGCTGCCGTGGTGGTCGCCGCGTGCCACATCGCCGAGGTGCCGATCAACTCGCCGCCTTACGCGATCCTCGCCGAGGTCGAGAAGGCGCTGAAGAGCGCGATGCCGCGCAAGGTCCGCAAGGCGATCCCCGAGGTGTGCGCGGCGGTCGCGCAGAGCGGCGTCGACCCGAAGGCGTACGCGCGCGCAGCGCTCGCGTCGCAGTCGCGCGTGGCAGCGGTCGCGTGTGGCGAGGTGCAGAACGTCGTCGCCGACATGGTCCCCCCCGCCGCGCCGAACGACCCGCGCGTGATGGAGCTCTGCAAGTTCGTCCTCTCGCCCACGTTCGTCCAGTTGCGACGCGCGCTCGGCCTCGAAGGAGGTGCACCATGAGCGAGTCCGACAAGAAGGCGCCGCTCGACGATTTCGATTGGGACGCCGCGCTCGCCGAATGGGACAAGAAGCCGTTCGAGCCCGAGGTCGCGACGGAGAAGAAAGAGAAGGCGGCGGCGGCGGCCGCGGCGGCGGCCGAGCCGAAGAAGGACGAGCCACTCTATCGCGCTCCGATGCAGACGATGGACGCGACGAACTCGCAGCTCGCCGAGCCCGAAAAGCCGAAGGCGCCGCCTCTGCCGCCGCGTCCCGCGCTCCCGAAGGCGCCCCCGCCGAAGCCGGCCGTGCCGCTCCCGAGCCTCGGACTCGGGCGAAAGCGAGGCGGTCTCGGTCAGCTCTTCTCGAAGGGCGACGTCGCCGCCGCGCAAGCCGATCGAGGACGAGGCGAACGCGATCGACGTGCTCCTCGACGAGCCCGCGGCGCGCAAGCGCTTCCGCGTGGAGGACGACGAAGAAGGCGTCATCACGAGCGCGACCGACGTCGAGACGCACCTCTCGGACATCGAGGACGAGCGTGCGCAGCTCGGGCTCGATCACAACGACGTTCCCGACGGCGAGATGTTCAATCCGTTCGCGGAGCCGCCGCGGACGAAGGAAGCTCTGACGGTCCACCCGCCGCCGTTCGCCTTGGAGCCGGAGGCTCCAGCGGCGTCGGCCGAAGAGCGCGTCGTGCCCGAGCCTCCAGTCTCGACGGTCGAAGTCGAAGCGGCGGTCGAGCCGGGCCGCGTCCAGAGCATCACCTCCGAGGTCGAGGAGGTGCACGAGTTCGAAGCGCCGAAGCTCCCGTCGATGGCGCCGCCGGTGGTCGCAGCGATCGACGACGAGCGACCCGCGGCGCAGTGGCTCGACGAGGAGACGATCGCGTCGCTGCGCGATCGCGCGCAGTGGCTCGAGGAAGAAGCGCTCAACATCCCCGACAAGATTGGGAGCGCGAACTGTTTGCTCGCCGCGAGCGAGCTTCGCGCGATCGTGGGCGACGCCGACGAGGCGAAGCGCATCGCGGACGACGCCAAGACGCTCGCGCCGCAGCTGCCGCTCGCGCACCGACAGTCTCGGTCGCTCGGGGCGCGTGATCCGGCCGCGCTGGTGGAGAGCCTCGACGAAGAGCTACGGCGCTCGCCGCCGCCCGCCGAGAAGCTCCACGCGACGATCTTCGCGGCGCAGGCGCTCGCGGCCGCGGGCGACGAGGACGGCGCGGCAAAGCGGTACGATCTCGCGGCGCGGCTCGATCCCGCCGATGCTCGTGTGCTGCTCGCGCGGGCGCTTCGGTCGCTCGCGAAGGGCGAGCTCACGAACTCGGCCATGAGGATGCCCGACGCGCCGAGCGTGCTGCCTCTCGCGAGCGCGGTGGGAGCGGTGCTCAGGGCTCGAGGCATCGACGTTCCCGGCGCGCCCGCGACGACCGGAGGCGCGCTCGATACGCTCGAACGCGCGCGCGCGGCGCTCGAGAAGGGTGACGTCGCAGGCGCCGTGGATCGACTCGGCGAGCTCGCGGCGACGCAACCGGGCGCCGACGGGTCCGAGCCCGTCCTCGCGCGCGGCGCGCGGTGGCTCGCGGCGGCGCTCGCGTCGGTGCAGTCGCCGACGCGGAGCCGCGCCGCGCAGTTCCTCGACGAGCTCGCGCGCGCCGGCGACGAGCTCGCGCCGCGCGCGCTGGCCGCGCGCGCCGTGGAGCTCGGCGTCGCGGAGATGGGCGTTCGCGCCACCGCCGACGGCGGCGCGTTCTCACCGGCGGATCGCGCGGCGCTCGCTGCGCTCCTCGGCTTCGACAACGAGCGCGACGAGCACGACACGAGCGCCCTCATGGACGACGAGGCGACCGCGACACTCGTCGCCGCCACGGCACGCAAGGGCGACGACGTCGGCGCGTACGCCGCCCGCACGGCGGGCGACGGCACGAGCCGCGTCGCCGTGCGCATCGGACGTCTCCTCGCAGCGGGCACCGCGGACATCGACTCGGCCGCTGACGCGGCCGAGTCGACAGCGCCCGCGTTCGCGCGGGCGCTGCGCCTCGAGTCCGCCCGGCGCGGCGAGCGCCACGACGAAGTCGTGGCGGCGCTCGCCGCGTGGGGCGACGGTGGAATCCAGCGGCTCCTCGCGGCCGGCTTGGTCGCCGAGCGCGCGCGGCTCCAGCCGCGCGCCGCGGCGGCCTACAACGCGGCCCGCGAGGCGGACCCGTCGAGCGCCGCGGCGGCTCGCGCCGCCGCGGAGGTCGACGAGTCCGCGTCCCTACCCGCGGCGCTGGGCGCGCTCGCCGAAGGCGAGCGTGACCCGCTCCGCGGGGCCCTCTTGCGCCTCGAGGCGCTCCTGCGTTCTCCGGAGATGGAGCCCCGAGCCGAGCTCGCGGCGCTCGAAGAGATCCACAAGCTCGCGCCGCAGCTCCCCTTCGCGACGTTTCTCGCGCAGCGCGTCGCGCGCCGCTCGGGCGACGTCGACGCGGTCGTCCACTGGCTGCGCGAACGCCAGAAGGCCGCGAGCGATCCTCTCGAGAAGACGCTCGACTACGTGCGCGAGGCCTGGCTCATCGCCGAGAACGAGCCCGCGCTCGCGAGCGACCGACTCGACGACGCGCACCGCGCGCGTCCAGAGGACGTCGCGTTGCGCGAGCTCCACGAGCGCCTCGCGAGCGAGCCGCTCGCCGATCGCGCCACGTGGCGCGAGCAGCGCGCGGAGAAGGCCTCGGGCCTCGCGCGTGACCTCCTCTTGATCGAGGCCGCTTACGAGCACGAGCGCAGCGGCGACTCCGCCGGGGCGCTCGCCGCCGCGAAGGCCGCGTACAACGACGGCAAGGGCTCGCGCCTCGCCCGGATCGCGCTCGAGCGCGCCGAGCTCCTCGCGGGAGACGCCGGGCGCCTCGCCGACGAGCTCCTCGGCCTCGCGCGCAGCGCCGCGAGCCCCGAAGAGCGACGCGAAGCCTACGAGCGCCTCGCCGACCTCGACCTGACCGCGCGCAACGATCCCGCGAGCGCGCTCTTGTGGCACCGCTCGATCCTCGAGGAGAACCCGGACTACAAGCCGAGCCTCCGCAACGTCGAGCACGCGCTCCTCGGCGAGCGCCGCGACGACGAGCTCGAGCCGCTCCTCGTGGCCATCGCGCGCGCGCTCGACGGCAAGGGCGGCGAGTGCAGCGCGCACGTCGAGATCGCCTCGCGTTTCCGCATGCGCTCGGGCGACTGGGACGGCACGCGCGAGTACGCCGAGCTCGGAGCAAAGCAGCCTTCGCCGACGACGTGGTCGCTCCGCCTGCGAAACGCGCACGCGCGCGCCACGTCGGACGACAAAGCGCTCCTCGAGTCGACCCTCGCGCTCCTCGAGCGCGCGACTCAGCCGATCGAGACCGCGACGCTCTCCTCGCGCGCCGCCGAAGCCGCGCTGCGTCTCGGTGACACCGAGCGCGCCGAGACCCTCGCGGATCGCGCCACTCAGGCCGATCCCGCGGACGTCGTCGCGTGGAAGCTCCTCGCGCACGTGCGCAAACAGCGCGAAAACCACCTCGGCGCGGCTGAAGCGTTCGAGAGCCTCGCGCGCACGTCGGCCACCGACGAGCATCGCCTCGACGCGTGGTACGAGGCCGCGTGCTCGTTCACGGTCGCCGCTGCGGACGACGCGCGCGCGATCGCCGCGTTCGAGCAGGCCGCCGCGATCAACGTCACGTACAAGGACATCTTCCAGCGCCTCTCCAAGCTCTACGCCGTGAAGGGCTCGCGCGCCGAGCTCGCGACGCTCCTCGAGCGGCGCATCGCGACGGTGCTCGACCCCGAGGAGCGCGTCTCGCTCGAGGTCGATCGCGGTCGCGCCCTCGCCGAGGCTGGCGACTTCGGCGCCGCGAAAGAGGCCTACGACTCGGCGCTCGCGGTCCAGCCCGATCACGTCGGCGCCTTGTCGGCGATGGGCGATCTCTCCGTCGCGCAGAAGGACTGGGACGGCGCCGAGCAAGTCTGGGTGCGCCTCGCGCGCCTCCTCGCGACGCCCGAGGAGCAGCTCGCGGCGTACCGCCGGCTCGGCGATCTCTACGCCGAGCACCTGACGAACCTGCCGCGCGCGGAGGTCGCCCTCCGCGAGGTCCTCAAGCGCGCTCCCGACGACCTGCTCGCCCGCGAACGGCTCGTCGACGTCTACAAGAAGCAAAACGACTCGGCCCGCGCGCTCGAGATCCAAAACGAGCTGCTCGCGACCGCGAAGAGCCCCGAGGTGAAGCGCAAGCGGCTCATCGAGCTCTCGTCGATCCACGAGGTCGCGAGCCACGATCTCCGCAAGGCGGAGCAGACGCTCGAGGCCGCGCGACGGGAGTTTCCGACCGACGTCGGCATCATGCGCGCGCTCGCGGAGTTCTACATCCGCCACAAGCAGACGCCCGCCGTGAACATCTTGCTCGACCGCGCCGCGGGCGACACGCGCCGCGCGTTCGCCAACGGGCGCTTCTCGACGCCGCTCTTCGAGACGATGGTCGCGGTCTACGAGCTGCGCGGAAAGGCCGACTCGGCTCGAGTCGTCGCAGCGACGCTCGCCGCCTACAACGGAGAGCCCTCGCAGCTCGCCGGCGCCGACACGCGCGCGTTCGATCCGCGCCTCGACGATCTGCTCGCGCCCGAAATGGTCAACGCTGCGGCGCGCACGCTCCTCGCGCGCACGGGCCACGCGCTCGACGTGGCGACCGCGCTCGACCCGCGCTCGCTCAAGGCCACGCCGCTTCCGCAAGGTGAAGCGGTGGCGCGGCTCGCGGGCGCGATGGCGCAAGCGACGAGCCTCGGCGGCGTTCAGGTCTTCGTGTCGCCCCAGCTCGGCCGTCAATGCGTCGCCAGCGGCGACCCGAAGCAGCCCTCGCTCATCGTCGGCGATCAGTTCGTCGGCTTGCCCGAGGGCCCGCGCGCGTTCTTGATGTTCCGCGCGTTCAAGCTCATGCAGGTCCGCGGCTCGGCCTTCGCGCGCGTCTCGCCGGCCGAGGTGCCCGTGCTCATCGCCGCGTGGCTCCGCGCGTTCGCGCCGAACTTCGCGCCGCCCGGAATCCCGCCACAAGCGCTCGCGGAGGCGACGCGGCGCCTGCAGAGCGCCCTTCCCCGCCAAATCGAGCCCGATCTCGGCATGGCTGCGCTCGAGGTGGCCGGCGCCATCGGGCCGCAGCTCGGCCTTCTCGGAGGCTCGGTGCTCGCGTGGGCCAACCACGCGGCGCTCTTCGCGGTGGGCGATCTCGGCGCGGCCTTGGACGGCATTGCCTACGGCACGGGCAACCGCGGCGGCGAACCTCCCCCGCCCACGGATCGCGCAAATTGGGTCGCGAAAACGCCCGAAGCGAAAGACCTCGTAGCGTTCAGCGTGAGTGACGGCTACACAGAGGCCCGCACAAGGCTCGCACTCCGCTGATCCGCTGAACTAGGGACCATGACTACACTTCGAAACGTCGCCATCGTGGCGCACGTCGACCACGGCAAGACCACGCTGGTCGACCACATGCTTCGCCAAGCGGGCACGTTCCGCGAAAACGAGGTCGTCGCCGAACGCGTGATGGACTCGAACGATCTCGAGCGCGAGCGCGGGATCACGATCCTCGCGAAGAACACGTGCGTTCGTTACAAGGACATGAAGATCAACATCGTCGACACCCCGGGCCACGCCGACTTCGGCGGCGAGGTCGAGCGCACGCTGCTCATGGCGGACGGCGCGCTCCTCCTCGTCGACGCGGCCGAGGGCCCGCTGCCGCAGACGCGCTTCGTCCTCCGAAAGTGCCTCGAGCTCGGCTTCCCGGTCATCGTGGTCATCAACAAGATCGACCGCAGCGACGCGCGCCCGAAGGAGGTGCTCAACGAGGTCTTCGACCTCTTCTGCGATCTCGACGCGACCGACGAGCAGACCGATTTCCCGACGCTCTACGCGATCGGCCGCGCGGGCATCGCCAAGCGCGAGCTCGAGGACGACTCGAAGACGCTCGCGCCGCTCTTCGAGATGATCCTCGAGAAGGTCCCGCCGGCCCGCGGCGACGCGGCAGGCCCGCTCCAGATCCTCGTCTGCAACCTCGACCACGACGACTACACGGGCCGCCTCGCGGTCGGCCGCGTCGTCTCGGGCACCGTGCGCGCGAACCAGCCCGTCGGGCTCATCGGCGACGGCAAGCTGATCAAGGGGCACGATCAAGGTGCTCTCGACCTACGAGGGCCTCAAGCGCGTTCCGACGCAAGAGGCGTCCGCGGGCGAGATCGTCTGCATCGCCGGGCCTCGAGGACGTCTACGTCGGCGACACGATCACCGATCAAGAGCTCGGCTGGGAGACGCCGAGCGCTCCCGCGCATCCACGTCGAGCAGCCGACGATCAAGATGCGCGTCGGCGTCAACACCTCGCCGTTCGCCGGCAAATCGAAGGCGTCGAAGTTCCTCACGAGCCGCCACCTCCGCGAGCGCCTCGATGCGCGAGACGCGGAAGAACCTCGCCATCCGCGTCGAGGAGACCGAGTCGCCCGACACGTTCGTCGTGCTCGGCCGCGGCGAGCTCCAGCTCGCGATCCTCGTCGAGACGATGCGCCGCGAAGGCTACGAGATGCAGCTCGGCAACCCCGAGGTCGTGACCAAGGAAGAGAACGGCACGATCTTCGAGCCGATGGAGCTCGTGGTCGTCGACGTGCCCGACGACGTTCATCGGCATCGTCACCGAGCGCCTCGGCGAGCGGCGCGGCCGCATGACCAAGATGCACAACCCGGGCTACGGGCGCGCGCGCCTCGAGTACCGCGTGCCCTCGCGCGCGCTCATCGGCTTCCGCGGCGAGTTCCTCACCGCGACGCGCGGCACGGGCCTCCTCAACACGATGTTCGACGGCTGGGAGCCGTGGGGCGGCACGATGATGAAGCGCCAATCGGGCGCGATCGTCGCCGATCGCGGCGGCGTCACGACGCCCTACGCGCTCCACCACCTCCAGCCGCGCGGCGCGTTCTTCCTCGGCACCGGGCGTCGAGGTCTACGAAGGCATGATCGTCGGCGAGCACAACCGCCCGAACGACACCGACGTGAACGTCATCAAAGAGAAGAAGCTCACGAACGTGCGAAACCACGGCAAGGACGAGAACGTCTTGCTCGCGCCTCCGCGCGTGCTCACGATCGAGACGGCGATGGAGTGGATCGACGCCGACGAGCTCGTCGAGGTCACGCCGGACGCGATCCGCGTGCGCAAGCAGATCCTCTCGATCAACAAGCGCCCGCGTCGCTCCGACGCCATCGAGGACGCTCAGAGCGTATGACGACGGCCGGTCGCGGCCTCCGAGCGACCGCCGCGCGCCTCATTCTGGTCGCGTGGGTGCTTTTCTTCGCGAAGCGCGCGAGCGCGGGCTCGTGTGACGAGCTCGTGCGGTCGGCAAAGGTGCACGAAGGCGCGGGAGAGAACGACGTCGCGCTCCGCATCTACAACGAGGCCGTGACGCTCGACCCGACGTGCGCGGCGGCGTGGCTCGGTCTCGGGGGACTCCGCGCGCGAACGGGCGACGCGGCCGAGGCCGAGCGCGTGTACGACGCGGCGTTGTCGCACGTGCCAAGCCTCGTCGGGGCGATCGCGGGGCGCGCGCGGTCGCGCTGGCGGCTCGGGCGCGGTCCGGAGGCGGAGGACGACATGCGCGACTACGTGGAACGTTCGGCTCCGAACGATCCGCGCGCCGCCCTCGCGGGCCTCGTCGAGCTCGCGTCGTGGTACGTGCAGACGAACCGCCCGCCCGCGCAGCTCGCGTGCTGGCGACGCATCGCGGTCCTCGCACACGGCGTCGACGACGCGCTCGAAGCGCGAGCACGCGCGACGTCCGAGGCGCTCGTGATCCTCGTAGGACCGGCCGACCCCGTGACGCACCCGCCTCGCGTCGACCTACTTCGCTCCGTCGCTGCCCAGGCTGCGAGTCGCCTTCGCCGCTGAAGGCTTGCGCGTCTCGCCCGTGAAGACCACGTAGAGCACCCAGAGCGCGAGGAGCCCGAGCACCACGCCCGTCACCCAGAAGAGCGGGCGCGGGTCGGCGGTGGGGATCGGCGCGGACGATGCGACGGTGAGCTTCGGCGGTAGGAGCAGCATCACGGGACTCGTCGTAATCGCTCGATGGCGTCGGCAAAACCCGAAATCGAACAAATCGAGTGGCACATCCAGTGCAATTGTCCTTTTACGCCCCCATGAATGGACCCTTCGCCAGCGTCGTTTCCAGCGGATTTCTCGCCGTTTTCGCGATCGTCGGCTGCGGCGATGCCAGCGCCCCGGGGATCAATGGACCAGGGGCCCACCCGGGAACGATCAGCGCCGATCACGACGCCGCGCCCGACCAAGGGTCCGGGTTTCAAGATCCCAAGGCCCAAGACGGCGGGTGCAGCTCGCCAAACCTCGTCTGCAACGGCGTCTGCACCGCGGTCGACTCGGACCCCGCGAGCTGCGGCGCGTGTGGCAACGCGTGCATCGGCGGAGACGCGATCTGCTTGGCGGGCAAGTGCGCGTGCTCGGGGTCGATGATGGATTACTGCGACGGCGCCGGATGCATGGACGTGTCGAGCGACTTCGCCAACTGCGGCGCGTGCGGCAACGCGTGCGATCCGAACAACGACCAAGCGTGCAGCAACGGCATGTGCGTGCCGAACGATCCGTGAAGCGGGTGACGAACGTGGCGCCGCCGCGAGCGCGGTGACGCCACGTTCGTGGCGCGTTCCGTCACGACGCGCGCAAACGCCTCGTGCGTTTGGCCTTGCGCACCGCTTGTCGAGCCTTGGCGCGAACGACCTTCTTCGCCACCTGCACGCGGGCCTTCCCGCGGCGCATGGCCGCGATTTGCTGTCCCTTGCGCGCGATCGAACGCGCCTTAGCCACTCGGCGAACTTTCTTGCCGATCAGCGTCTCTGCTTTCTCTTCCGTTGCCCCGCGGCGAGCCTTCGCCACGCCGATCGCGAGCGCCTTCGCTGGCAGACGCGCACGCTTTCCAGCGCGAGTGATGTGCAGCTCCTCGCGCGCGATCACGGCTTTCGTCGCAGGCGCTTCGCTCTGCCACTTGCCCCTTCGTACACGTCTCACCGTTGCTTTTCCGGGCATGAGGTCCGTCCTTTCGACCTCCGTCCCAAGCAACATCGGGACCGCTACTACTCGACCGAGACCAATTCGACGTCGAACTTCAAGCCCGCGCCGCCCGGGATGTCGGGCGGGTGCCCAGCCGCGCCGTAGCCCATGCTCGACGGGATCGTGAGCTTGCGTTTTCCGCCCACTTTCATCCCCTTCACGCCGTCGACCCAGCCTTGGATGACGCTCCCCTCGGCGAGCTTGAACTCGGCGGGCTCGTCGCCGCGATCGTGCGTGCTGTCGAACTTGCGTCCGTTCATCAGCGTGCCCGTGTAGAGAACTTTCACGGTGTCGCCGATGTGCGCTTCCTTTCCGGTGCCGACGACCGTGTCTTCGATCTGAAGCGTGGCGGGTCCGGGCGGGAGCGGCTCGCCCTCGGCGGGCTTGAACTTGTCGCTCGAGATCTCGTCGACCTTCTTGGAGCACGCCGCAGCGCTCGCGACGGCGACGAAGAGGAGAACGTGCAGGGTCTTCATGAACGCGCCTTAAAGCACAATGTCAGGGCGTCGACGAAGCCGGTGGCGCCTGGGTCGTCGTGGCGGATGGGAGCGTGACACCCACCAAGCCCGCCGCGATGTGGAGGAGCGCCTCGATCTGCGCCTGCGTGCCGTTGATGTGGAGGTGCACCTGGCTCTGGCTAGCGGTGACTTCGACTTTGTTGAAAAAGCCCGCGGTCAGAAGGCGTACGCCGATGGAGTTCTTCTGTTGGATGAGGTTCTTGATCGCCTCGGCGTCGGTCTGCGCGGCCGCGTCGCTCGGGCAGTCGCCCTCGGCGTAGAGATCGCCGCCGCCGTCGGAGGCGCGCGGGACGATCCACATGCGCATCTCGGTGATGTCCGGCGGGATCGCGTTGGTCGAGCCGCCGGGGCGGAGCGCGCGCACGCTGAACGCCTCGCCCGCGTGGACGTGAGGCGTGATCGGATTGGTCACGAGCACACGCGCGAACTCTCGCGCCTTCGACGACGGAACGATCACGACGACGTGCGGCCGCGGTCGAATGAAGACGCGCTCGCCACGATCGGCAAACCCCTTCCACGCCTTCACGCGTGGAACGCCGAGGTCGACCGGGCCGCCCTTCGCGTACGTGCGGCTCACGGTGTCGATGACGTGATCGACCGTGGCGTCGGGCGTCGAGTAGTGAAGGAACACAGCGTCGTTCTGCGTCTCGAGCAGCGACGGGCCCATGATGATCATCCAGTCGGCGTCGCGCATCGGGTCGAGCAACGCGGCGCCCTGCGCGTTCGACATGAACGTGCGCCACTGCGGGATGCCCGCGAGCACGCGCCCGAGGTTCTGTCCCTCGGGGTGCTGACGGAGCTCGGCGAAGTTCACCATGATCGTGACGTTGTTGGGTCCGGCCGAGACCGACGCGGCCGCGCCGAGGAGCGACTGCGGATCGCGCCCGACGCCGCCCTCGACGACCGTGATCATGCCGCCGCCGTCGTCGCTCGCGGAGGCGTCCTCTTGGGAAGCGTCCGCGCCGCCCGCATCGCCCGCGTTCGTGCCCGCGTCGCCCACCGCGCTGTTGCTCGCCGCGTCGGTGAGCTCCGACGTGCTCGAGCCTCCTGCCGACTTCGGATCCTTCGACGTCGTGCCGGGCTTGTCGGTCGTGCCCTCGCTGATGAAGTCGATGGGGATCGAGAGATCGCCGGCCTGCTCGTGGAAATCGATCGACGGCCCCGCAGGGATCACGGAGATGGGCGCGATGGCGTAGTGAAACGCCGCCGAGAGCGCGAAGCCGATCGCGAGCCCCTGGTGCATGCGCTTTGCGCCCCAGAACCGCGCGGGGCCGGTGCGCGCGTCGGCGATCGCGACAGGCGGCGTCGCGCTCGGCGCGGTCGGTGCGCTGGCGCCTGCTCCGTCGCCCAGCGGACGCGGGTGTGTTTTTTCACCCACGCATGCCTCGGTGAAACACACGGAAAGACGCGCAGATCGGTTCAGGCACGGAAGCCGCAATCATCGAGGGCCAAGCACATGATGCAGTGGGCCTCGAAATCTTGCCAGGAACGTCGGCGAAAACTGGATCGACACACGAGCGGGGCAGTACTAACAAGGTCAGGTCGTTCCATGCGTTCGTGGCAGTTGCTCGCGCTGTTGTCTTCCTGGGTGCCGGTCGTCGCGACCGGCTGCACGGAATCGAAAGGCGCGCTCGGCGGCCCGGCGTCGTCGGCCTCGGCGAACCCACAAAACCTGCCGGATTCCGGCCTCACGATGTCGACGCCCGACGGCGGCGGCCCGAGCTATCCGCTCCTCGGCGCGCTCTTCATGCAGACGCCCATCATGAGCGAGATGGACGTCCCGACGCGCGAGCAGCTCATCGCTCGAGACCACGGCAAGGAAGACAACGGCCCGCGTCGCCTCGGCTACCTCCGCCGTGGCGCCAAGGTGCCGGTCCTACCTCAGCCGCACGTGAACGACGCGTGCCGCGAGGGCTGGTACGAGCTCGTCGCCGGTGGCTTCGTCTGCGGCAAGTACGTGACGCTCGACATGAACCACCCGAAGCTGAAGACCGCGCCGCACGCGCCGTTCATGGATCAGCCTCTGCCGTATCAGTACGCGTACAACATCGCGCACGGGACGCCTCTCTATCGGACGATCCCCTCGAGCAAAGAGCGCCAGCAGTTCGAGCCGTGGCTCGCGCGGAAGCCGAAGCCGAAGATCGAAGAAGGAAACGCGTACGACATGGATGGCGGCGCCGCCGCGTTCGTCGCGACCAACGTGGCGACGCTCGGCGTCTCGTTCGGCACCGACCCCGAGGACGCGGGCACGCCGTGGTACCTCCGCGACTGGGACGGCGGCAAGCCGCAGATCACGCTCGACGACTTGCAGGAGAACAGCGGCCCGATCATCCGCCGCATGGTGAAGGGCTTCTACGTCGCGCTCGACACCGACATCGAGGTCCAGAACCACAAGTGGTGGAAGACGACCGCGGGCTACCTCGCGCCGTACGATCGCATGATCATCGCGAAGCAGCCGACGGATTTCCACGGCGTGTGGCTGAACACGCCCGCGCCGCCGGATTATCCGCCCGCGGTCGCGCAACCCGACGGCGGCGTGCCGCCCTATTGGGTCGATCACCCGCCGACTCACCTGCCCGTCGGGTTCGTCACGTGGCCGAAGTCGAAGAAGTACGACGAGACCGGCAAGGCGACCGGCGACGTCCTCTCGCGATTCACGCCGCTCCAGCTCACGGGCACGAAGAAGAACATCGGCGGCGGCTGGTACTACGAGATCGAAGGCGGCTCGTGGATCCGCGCCGAGAACATCATCGTGATGGACCCCGGTCCCGCGCCGGCGGATTTGAAGCCCGGCGAAAAGTGGATCGACGTGAACCTCGACAACGAGTCGCTGGTTGCCTACGAGGGCGACAAAGCCGTCTACGCGACGCTCGTCTCGACGGGCCGCATGGACGATCGCGACAAGGAAAAAGATCACCGCACGCCGCCGGGCAGCTTTCGCATTCGCGAGAAGCACATCGCCGCGACGATGGACGGCGACGTCGCGAGCGACGGGCCGTACTCGATCGAGGACGTGCCGTGGATCATGTACTTCAACCAGAGCTACGCGCTGCACGGCGCGTTCTGGCACGCGAACTTCGGGCACGTGCAGAGCCACGGCTGCGTGAACCTCTCGCCCGACGACGCGCGCGCGCTCTTCGGGTGGACGGAGCCGAGGCTCCCCGACGGATGGCACGCGGTCTGGTCCACGCCCGACCACCAGGGCACGCGCGTGGTCGTGCACACGACCAAGCCGAAGCCGATCTGGAACGACGACGGCGTGAACGTCGCGCACTGAGGCGGGCGGCCGATTGACCATGGCCCGGCGGCGCGGGCATGGCATCGTTGCAGAATGCACGCGCGTACTGGGGTCCTCATCGCGCTGCTGTTCATCGTGCGCTGTTCGAGCGCGCCGTCGGGGCCGCTCGGCGGAGTGCCGCCGCCGCCACAGGCGGGTGCGACGACGAGCGCTCTCGTGTCGACCTTCGCGCTGCGGTCGATCTTCTTGGGCGACACGCTGCGCGATGGCCAGCGGACGAACACCGCATGGATGCACTTCGGCTACGACCTCGACGGCCTCCAGACCGACAGGCAATCGACCAACGTCTGCACGCGCGCCACCGGGGCGCCGATAAGCAATCAGATCGACGGCATCGACGGCATCGACAACGCCTGGGGCTCCGCGTTGATGGCGATCATCGAGTACGCGACCGGTGCCCCGAGTCCCTCGAAGGACGCGACCGACCTCGTCGCGTCGGGCGCGTGGACGCTGCAGCTCGAGGTGACGGGGCTCTCGAGCGATCCGCAACAGTCCGCCGTCGGCCTTGGCGCACAGGCGTTCATCGGCGCGCCGCTCGCGGCGCCGTCCACGTTCGACTCGACGGCGGACTGGCCTGTGGCGCCGAGCTCGCTGAGCGATCACGCGACGCTCGCGGGCGGCGCGGTCGTCCAGTTCAAGACCGTCTACGTGACCCAGGGCATGATCGTCGCTCGCGAGCCCACCGCGCCGCTCGAGCTGCCGATCGTGCTCTTGAATTATTTCTACAGCGATCCGAAGCCGCCCGAGCCGGTCGCGCTGACCCTCCGCGTTCACCACGCCGTCGTCACCTTCGGTGTCGACGGTTCGAACGGCACGATCGCGGGGACGCTCGATGCAGAGGAGACCCTCGCCGCGGCGCTGGACTTCGCGCGGCACGTCAACCAATCGACGTGCGCCGGTTTCGCCTGGGTCCTCGATGAAGTGCGGCAGGCGCAAGACATCCTCGCGAACGGAACGAACGTCGCGGGCGTCCCCTGCGACGCGATCTCGATCGGCCTCGGGTTCGACGCCCAGCTCATCGCGAACGCGACGCGGGTCGGCACGGACCCCGTGCCCACGCCCGATCTTTGCGGGGATGCGGGCCTCGACTGACCGTCGTGCTAGATCTGGCGAATGCACGCCCCGAGCGTCATCGGCGAGATCGCGATTCACTCCGGCCCCGCGAACCTCTGGCGAAGCGTCGAGTCCGTCGGCGGCACGCTCACGCTGACGAGCGCGCGCCTCTTCTTCAAGCCGCACGCGCTCGCGATTCAAGGCGGCGAGCTCTCGGTCCCGCTCGGCGACATCGAGCGCGTCGAGCTCGGCAATTCGCTCTGGGTGATCCCGAACCAGATCGTCGTCATCCGGCGCGGTGGGCGGCGCCACAAGCTCGTCGTTTGGGGACGCGACGAGTGGGTCACGAAGATTCGCCACGCGATACGCTCTTGACGCGGCGCCCGGTTCGCGAAAGAACGCAACTGTCAGGCGGATGGATCAGCTCAGCGCTACACTCGATCGCGGATGGGATCTGGCGCAGCGCGGCGACGCGGTCGGCGCGCAGGCGTGCGCGAAGCGGGGCCTCGAGCTCGATCCGAAGGCGCCCGAAGTGCACAACCTCCTCGGCTACAGCGCGGCGATGGCCGGCGAGCCCGAAGAGGCGCTCGAGCACTACAAGCAAGCGATCGCGCTGGACGAAACGTATTTCGAGGCCATGCTCAACGCCGCCGAGGTGCTGATGCACCCGCTCGGCGAGTGGGACGAAGCCGTGACGATGTGCGACGACGCGTACGCGCTCGCCGACACCGACGAAGAGATCGCCGATTGTTTGCTTCTCAAAGTGGACGCCCTCATGAGCAAGGGAGCGATGGATGAAGCCATGCGGGTGATGCGATTGATTCCGGAAGCTCCCTTCGACAACGCGAGCTACACGTTCCTCATCGGGCGCGCGTACTACGAGCTCGGCGACTTCGAGCGGGCCTCTCCGCTGATCGAAGAGGCGGCGCGCAAGGACCCGTCGCACGCCGACGCGCAGTACTACCTCGGGCTCGTGCGCGACGAGAAGGGCGACTCGCGGGGCGCGACCGAGGCGTTCTTGCGCGCGCGCGCGATCGACGTGACGCGCGAGCCGCCGGCGTGGGCGCCCTCGCCGGACGCGTTCGCGACGCACGTCGAGGGGTGCATCCGCAAGCTCGACGCGCTGCTCGGACGCTACATCCACGAGGCCGAGGTGTTCGTGGTCGACGTGCCAGGCGCGGAGCTCGTGGTCGACGGCGTCGACCCGCGCGCGCTGATGATCATCGACTCGACCCCCGGCAACGAGGACGGCAAGCCGCCCGCGTGCCGCATCTTCGTCTATCAGCGCAACGTGGAGCGCGCGGCGGGCACGGTCGAGCAGCTCGAGGACGAGATCATGAACGCGCTCGAGCGCGAGATCACCACGGTCTTCCTCGAGCCGGACGCGGCCGCCAAGAAAGAAGCACGGCACCTGAATTAGTCAGCGCTCGCGTTATCCGACCTCGTCTTGAGCACGCGTGGTGGTGGACATGCGGCAGCGTCAACGACTCCGGCCGGACCGGCACGTGCCGTCTCGATCGAAGAATGTGGCCATAACCTCGGTGCGCCGCTCGCGCGTTGATGCGGCAGGTGGCGGCCCCGCCGCGAATGTCTCGCTGCCGCGTGTCGACGACAACGACAGCGTGGTCTGGTCGACCGACGTGAGCTCCTAATCATGCCGTGAGACCGCGCGGCCAAGTGGCCAGGTGCGATCGCACGGCGTGGAGCGCGCGCTCGACCGAGCTCGACGCGTCGACGACGACATGCTCGCTCGGCACGAGCTCGACCTCGACCCCAGACGCCCGTGGGACGCCGCCGCCCGCGAGGCACTCGACGAACAGGAACGGCACCTCGTGGCGCGCAGCGAGCTGTTTGGCGGCGCGTCGCATCGCCGCCGAGCGGAACGAAGCGTCGAGCACCACGGACCGACCCGACACGAGCACGACGCTCGCGTGACGCAGCACGTCCGCGTCGACATTCACGACGACCGCGGCGCTCGTCTCGTCGCGGATGCCGTCCGCGATCGCGCGCCGCGTAGGACCAGGCCCGCCGCCGACCGCGACGACCGACGGCGCGAGTAGGACGCGCCGGCCGCACGCGGCCGCGAGCACGAAGTAGCGCCGCGCCTCCTCGGCGGCGGCCCTTCGCGCGGAGCCCGCCCTCGACGGATCGCTCGCCACCATGGCCGCGACCTTTCCGCGCGCGAACGCGTGGTAGCTCTCGTAGAAGTCAGCGACGGCGTAGATCTCGTAGTCGCGAGTCTCGCGCGCGTAAGTCGCGAGGAGACGCTCGGCGAGCTCGACGCGCCCGTGCGCCGCGAGGTCCATCGAGAGGCACGCGACGTCGGAGCACACGTCGCCCACGCGAGCGCGCTCGTCGTGGCTGCAGTCGACGAACACGACCTCGGTGTCGTCAAGGTAGACGTGCTCGAGACGAAGGTCGCCGTGGCCGTCGCGCACGCGTCCCGTCGCCGCGCGGCGCGCGAAGAGCGCCGCGTTCTCTTGCAAGAACGACGTCTGGAAAGCGATGACGTCGGCGATGTCGCGTTCGCTCAGGTAGTGCTCGAGGATGCGCCGCGTCGCCGCGAAGCTCTCTCCAACGCAGCGCGCGAGCGCGTCGGGAGACGCGACGCGTGCGGCCTCCTCCGCGGCGGGCGCGATCGCGTGGAGCGCCGCGATCCGGCGCGCGATCGCGTCGATCTCGGCGTACCCGAGCGCGCCGCGCGAGAGGAGCTCGTCGACGCGGTGGTCGTCGTGCAGCCGGTTCATGTGGACCGCCCACTCGATCACGGTCCCCTCGCCGCCCACGGTATAGCCCTGCTTGGCACGCACGATGGGGACGACGCCGCGGTAGACGCCCGGCGCGACGCGCTCGTTGAGGCGCACCTCCGCCCGGCACGCCGCCTCGCGCTGATCGAGCGTGCGAAGGTCGAGCGCGCCGATCTCGACGGGCTTCTTGATCTTCAAGACGTCGCGGTCGAGCACGAAGACGCGCGACAGGTGCGTCTCGTGGAGCGCGACGCCCGCGGTCGCGATCGCCGGCGCGTACGACGCGGGCGAGAGGAGCGCGCGGAGCAGCCGCCGTCGCGCGGGCTCGCGGATGGGTTGGACCGCATAGTGACCGAGGCGCCGCGCGAAGAAGAGCCACACGACCATCGACCCGCAGCTCACGAGGAGTGTCGCGCGCGTCGAAGCCTCGAACGCGATGAGCACGAGGAGGAGCATCGACGCGACGCCCTTCGCCGCGTGGTCGACGAACATGTCGATGAACGCCTTCGCTTTGTATTTTTGCGTGTCGTCGAGCGGCACGTAGAGCGACTCGCGCGTCGACTGCTGGATCGAGTAGTTGAGGCCGCGATCGACCGACGCCATGACGATGGTCGTCGCGAGGACGGGCAAGATGACGACGCCGACCACGCTCGCGAAGAGCGCGAGCGGAGGGAGCAAGAGCGCAAGCCGCTTCGACGGCAAGAGGATCGGCACGAGGACGATCTGCGCGACCATGCCCACGCCGCTCGAGATCCACCCGAGCCGGCCGTACATCTTGGCGAGCTCGCGCTCGCCGAGGTGCGCGTGCTCGAACATCACGTTCACGCCGAAGTCGGTCAGCGTCGCGGTGAGCTCGTAGCCGATCACGACGCCGACGATGAGCAGCAGGTAGCGACTCTTGCCGACCTCTTGCACGCCGGCAAGGACCGAGTCGAGGTGTCCGTTGAAGCGCTTCGGCTCGCGCGGCGCAGGCGCGAGCACGCGCTCGGTGATCGATGCGAGGGCGCCGGCGGCGACGACGAGCCCGGCCGCGACGAGCATGAAGTGCTCGGTGCCGATGTGCCTGGCCCAGGCGTCGACGATGGCGCCGCCGAAGGCCCCGCCGAGGATGCCGCCGAGGCCGATCACGCCGTAGAGCTTGTTGGCTTCTTCCTGCGTGACGACGTCGTTCGTGTACGTCCAAAAGATCTGGACCATGACGACGGCGTACACGTCGACGAGGATGTACGTGGCCCACACGAACGAGCGCTGCGACGCGAGCTCGTCGCCGAAGATTCGAACCGCGAGCCAGAACGCGACCAGCACGACGGCGAACACGGCGCTCGCGGCGCGTACGACGCCCGCGCGCGAGAGCCGGCTCGTCGCGATCGAGTAGAAGAACACCGCCGCGCCAACCGCGGCCACACCCGCGAGGCGCACGTAGGGCGTCTCGCGAGCGCCGAGGTGGACCAGCAGCGCCGTCACGCGCACCGACTTCAGCAGCCAGAGCGTCGCGACGGTGAGGAAGAACCACGCGGACAGCAGCGACGCCTTGATCCGCTCGTCACGGCTCACCCCGCGTACGAACGCAAATCCGGCGGACACCGGATTAGGAGTAGCAATCGCTGCGCCGCTTTACGGAGCAGCCGGCGGTGTGGCGAGCTTGAAGAGCGAGTCCATCGGCGTGGCGTTCACGGTCGTCGAGATGCGGTCGAGCCCGAAGATGTCCTCGATCGTCGCGACGTACGACCTGTGATCGAACGCCGTGTCGTTCGGCACTCCAGGCTGCGCGAGCTGCTCGGAGACGACGATCGTCGCGAGCTGCGCCGTCGACCCGAGGAAGCGGAGCGCGCCCTCGTCGAAGAGGATGAAGATCGCGCCGCCCTTTTTGTAAGCGTCCGACGCTTGGATCTTCGTGACGACGTTCTTCAGCCACACGTCCGAGGTCGCCGCCGGGCAGTTGTGCATGTCGTTGCACATGTTCGGAGTGATCCACATGTATTTGGGCGGCGTCGCCGAGGCGAGGTCCGCGTCGAAATTCTGCTCGAAGTCGACGACGTGCTGGTCGCAGTACGCCGGGTCCTTCGTCACGTCGGTGTAATAGAGGAACGGGTCGTGGTGCGCCGAGTAGTCGCTCGACGACTCCATGTTGCACGGCGTCCCCATGCTCTCCATGTACGCGCGCCAGGAGATGCCCTTCGCGTCCAGCTGGTACGCGAGGTTCTCGTGCGTCGCCAGCGGCACGCTCGCGGTGGGATCGTTGTCGTTCATGATCCCGTTGGTCGCGCCAGAGGTGAGCACGATGTAGTTCGGCAAGCTCGGGTGCGTGCTCGACGTGTAGTTCGTGGCTTGGGCGTATTGCGCCGCGAGCGACTTGAAGAACGGCGCGTTTGGAAACACGTCCGTCGCGGCTTCGTTCTCGAACACGATCGTGAAGATCGTGCCCTGGAGATCGGGCTGCTCGCGCTGCGTGAGCCCGCCCGTGGTGTTCGTTCCCGTGGAAGAGCAACCGATCGCGGATGCCGCAATGAGTGCGGCGAGCGGAACCAACTTCATGAACCTTCCCTCTGGGCGTGGAAAATCGCTACGTGCGCCCAGTCATGGGACAGCGTGACAGGCTCGCAGCTCACGCGCGAGCTGATCCGTCACGATTGTAGCGTCTTTCAACGCAACAGAAAGGTCCACGCGAGCGTGCCGTAGCCGCCGAAGCTGTTCGTGGACGTCGTCACGCCCGCGTTGCTCTGCTGGGCGAAGCCGACGAGCGGTCCAGCTTCGAAGTACATCCGCACCTTCTGGCTGAGGGGAAGCTGGAAGCCGATGGGAACGATGAGCGCCTCGTTGACGTTCGTCGCGCCGCTGAGCACGGGGATCGAGAACGCGCCCTTGCCGGCGATGTAGAGCTGCTTTCCGTCGGGCGAGGTCCACGGCGCGAAGATGAGCGCGAGGTCGCCGCTGAAGACGCCGACCGACGCGACGGCGAAGTCCATCACGCCCGCGTCCGCGACGACCGCGAACCACTGCACCGGGGCCACCTTGTACGTGATCTTGCCGCCGAGACCGAACGGAGGATCTCCTCCGCCGACGCCGGTCCCGAAGCCGCCGAACACGCTCGCACCGACCTCGGACTTCGCGCCGATGCCGACGCGCGCGCGCACGTCGAACGCCGCGACGAACTCGTTCGCGTTCGCGCCTCCGACGGGTTGTTTGATCTGCGCGTCGCCGGCGCCGCCGGCGACGTTCAAGTTGACTCCGCCCGGACGCAAGACATCCGTGCCCTCTCCGAGGTGTGGCGGCAGCGTCGGGTAACACCCAGTCGCCACGAGGGCGAGCGCGAGGATCGTATATCGCATGTGTTCGGCAAGGAGCATCAGCCGTGCCGGCAGAGCCGTCGCGGCACGTGCACTGCAACGTCTCGTTTCGTGCGCCCATTTGCTACGTGTTTGTCGATCGCGTGTTTCGCGACCGCCTACGGGATGCACCAAGCGCACGCGGGCGACGAAAGTGCGTCGCCTCAATCGCCGAAGCGACCGATGCCCGACTACGACGGCCTCGGCATGCCCGACACGAAGCACGAGGACGACGCGGGCATCTGGCTCGCACGCATCGTCTTTGCGCCGCTGTACCTCACGACGGAGTTTCTCGTTCGACGGCCGACCGCAGCGCTCTCGCACGCGCTCGAACGGGGATCGGGCACGTCGCGTCTCTATGATTTCTTCGCGTTCGGGCCGCATCACAAAATTGGTTTCATCCCGGTCGCGTTCCTCGAGACGGGATTCAATCCCGGCGTCGGTGTTTGGATGTTCTGGAACGACGCCGTCACCCAACGGAACGACATTCGCTTGCACTACGAAATGTGGCCCACGGAGTGGCTCGGCGGATCGATTCGGGATCGGTATCACATCGACGACCATCGATGGGTCGAGGGGCGCGTCTCGGGGACGCAGCGCTTCGACCAGGTGTTTTACGGCTTCGGCCCGTCGAGCCTCCAATCGCAGCAGAGTCGCTACGGCGTCGCGCGCTTCGACGCGACCGGCGCGATCGGAGCGCGAGTGTGGCGCTCGAGCGAGGTCTCGGGAGCCGTCGGCGTGCGCAAGGTCGATCTCTTCGACGGTCACTACGGCGATGATCCGACGTTGGTCGAAGAGGCGCACTCGGGCGCGTTCGCGATCCCCTGGGGCATCGACCGCGGCTACGCGGGGCCGACGAGCACGCTGAAGGCCTCGGTCGACACGCGCGCGCCCGGTCGTAATCGCGGGCACTCCGCGCGCATCGAGATCGAGAGCGAGCAAGGCGCCGATCTCGAGCACACGCCCGCGAGCGCGTGGATGCGATGGGGCGGGAGCGCAGGCGCGTTCGTCGACCTGAACGGGCGCTCGCGGATCCTCGGGCTCGAGCTCGCCGCGGTCTTCGCCGACCCGCTCGGGCACGAGCCGGTCCCGTTCACCGAGCTCGCGACGCTCGGAGGCGACGCGTGGATGCCGGGTTATTTCCAGGGCAGGCTCGTCGACCGAAGCGCGACGGTCGCCAAGGTCTCGTACACGTGGCCCGTCGCGCCGATGATCGACGCGCAGCTCCAAGCGGCGGTCGGCAACGTCTTCGGCTCGCACCTCGAGGACTTCGACGTTCACCTGCTTCGGTTCTCGGGCGCGTTCGGCCTCAAGGCGCGGACGGACGATCCGCCGATCGGCCTGCTCGTGGGATTCGGGACGGAGACGTTCGACCACGGCGCGCAGGTCGACTCCGTCCGCGTGACCTTCGGAGTCTCACGATGAGGCCGCTCGCCCTCGCCCTCCCGCTCGTCCTTCTCGCGTGCAGCGACGGAGAGCGTCGCTTTCCGCTGCGCGATCCGATCACGCGCGACAGCGATCTCGATTCGGTCTACGTGCGCTGCAAGCACGGCAGGTGCGCGCCCGAGCCTTACATCTCCTCGCTCTACTGGGACGGCACCGACAACCTCATCTTCCGCCCGCTCGCGGACGCGCTCGGCGTGCGCACGAGCGCCGAGTCCGTGGACGTGAACAGCCTCGACGAGGTCCCCGACTCGGCGTGGTTCACGAACCGAATCGCGAGCGTCACGCCGGAGAGCATTCGCCTCGCCGGATGCAAGCCCGAGCAGCTCATCGACCCAGCGAGCGCCGAAGACGGCACGTGGCTGATCGACAAGGGCAAGCCGGACGGCTCGACGCCGGGCTTCCGCGTCGTCGTTCCCGGCAAGGGCAAGTACATGTTCAAGGCCGAGGACCTCGGCGATCAGCCCGAGCGCCAGAGCGCCGCGGCGGTGATCGGCGCGGCGGCCTTCTGGGCGCTCGGCTACTACGCGACGTGCGAGCAGATAGTCTGGGTGCGGCCGTCGCTCTTCAAGCTGACGCCGGGGCTCCACTCGCGAACGAATTTCGAGCAGACGCAGCCCTTCGATCAGGCGCGGCTCGACAAGCTCTTCGCGCGATCGCCGCGGCGGGGCGGCCTCGTTCGCATGAGCGCGTCGGCGTGGATCTCCGGCTTCGCCATCGGCCCGTACAAGTACGAGGGCACGCGAAAGGACGACCCGAACGACATCGTCCCCCACGAAGATCGCCGCGAGCTCCGCGCGATGCGCCTCGCGGCCGCGTGGCTCGGGCGCACGGACGCACGCGAAGCGAACTCGTTCGACACGTGGCTCGCCGACGACGCGTCGAAGCCGCAGTCTTCGCCGGGCCACGTGATCCACTACCAGCTCGATCAGAGCGAGGTGCTCGGCGGCACCTGGCCGTGGGCGCCGCGCGAGATCGCGAAGCGGCTCGGCATGAGCTACATCATCGACCCCGGCGACTTCGCGCGCGACCTCATCACGCTCGGCGCGTCGGTGCGCCCGTGGGACGACGTCGAGCTCGTGCGCGGCCACGAGCTCTTCGGTTACTACCAGATCGAGCCGTTCGATCCGGACGCGTGGAAGAACGAGTACCCGAACCTCGCGTTCAGCCGCATGACCGAGCGCGACGGCGCGTGGATGGCGCGCATCCTCGCGCGCTTCACCCCCGACCTCTTGCGCACGCTCGCGGCGATGGGCGACTTCACCGACGCCACGCAGGCGCCCTACATCACGCACGTCATGGAAGGGCGCCTCGAGCGGATCCTCGATCGCTACCTCTCGAACCTCTCGCCCATCGGCGAGCTTCGCGTCGACGGCGATCGTTTGTGCGGCGTCGATCTCGCGGAGCTCCGTGGTCTTCGCGCGCCTTCGCGCTTCCGTTACTCCGCGCACACGATCGAGGGCGTCCCGCTCGCGGTCGCGCGCGCCCCGCGCGGAGGCGTGTGCGTCGCGCTCCGTCACGGCGAACGATACCAGCGCGTCGTCGTCGCGGACGGCGTCGCGCGCGGCAAGCTCGTCGCGCACCTCTACGACCTCGGAGCGGGCGGGTTCAAGCTCGTCGGACTGGAGCGGCCAGCACCATGAGCGACAGGCCCCGATTCCGCGAGCACCCCGTCTCGTACGTCCTCAAGCTCTTCGGAGACGTGCGCCCAGGCGAGGCGGGCACCGCGCTGCTCCTCACGCTCGACGTATTCTTGATCCTCACCGCGTACTACTTGCTCAAGGTCGCGCGAGAGCCGCTCATCCTGCTCGGCGGCGGCGCCGAGGTGAAGAGCTACGCGTCGTTCGGCCAGACGATCCTTCTCGTCTTCGTGTCGAGCGCGTACGGCTGGCTCGCGGCGCGAATCGGGCGCGTTTGGCTCATCACGAGCGTGACGCTCTTCTTCGTCGCGAACCTCGTCGTCTTCTGGGTGCTCGGCATACGCGGCGTGCCGATCGGCGATCCCGTTCTTCTTGTGGGTCGGCATCTTCAACATCGTCACGATCACGCAGTTCTGGAGCTTCGCGGCGGACACGTACACCGAGGAGCAAGGCAAGCGCCTTTTCCCCATCGTCGGCATCGGCAGCTCGATCGGCGCGGTCGGCGGCGCGTGGCTCGCTTCGCCCATCGTCGAGCACGGCACGCCGTTCACGCTCATGGCGTGGGCCGCGGGGATCTTTCTCGTCGCGCTCGGCGTGACGGTGCTCGTACACCGCCGCGAGGCGCCGAAACAGAAGGAGCACGACGGCTTCGACGAGCCCGTGGCGCGCGGCAACGCGTTCGCGCTCGTCGCGCGCGACAGGTACCTCCTCGTCTTCGCCGCGCTCGTGCTCGTCCTCAACTTCGTCACGAAGACCGGCGACTACGTGCTCGATCGCATGCTCGTACACGAAGCTCCCGCGCACGCGCTCGCGCTCGGCGTCTCGCAGACCGAGTACATCGCGCAGTTCAAGGCGCACTACTTCCAGCTGATCAACACGATCGGCGTCGTCATCCAGCTCTTCCTCGTGTCGCGCATCATCAAGTACGCGGGCGTGCGCGCGGCGCTCGTGCTCGTCCCGATCGCGTCGCTCTGCGGATACTCGACGGCGTTCGCGATCCCGGTCCTCGGCGCGCTCTTCGTGGGGCGCGTCGCGGAGAGCAGCCTCGACTACTCGCTCTCGAACACGACGCAGCAAACGCTCTGGCTCCCGACCTCGCGCGAGGCGAAGTACAAGGCCAAGCAGGTCATCGACGCGTTCTGTCGTCGCGGCGGCGACGCGCTCTCGGCAGGCGTCGTGTGGATCGGCATCCACGCGCTCTCGACGCGCGGGTTTCTCGCGGTGAACGTCGTCTTCACGATCATCTGGATCGTCCTCGCGTGGCACATCGGCCGGCGCTGGGCCGCGTCAGCGCCAAACGCCCAAGCTGATGCCCCAGTTCGTGTACCGAGGCGCGAGGTCCGCCGCGAAGCTGATCTGCCAGACGGTGGGGTCGAGGACGCCGAAAAAGTTCCAGGAGAATAGCTTCAGGTCTCCGCCGAACGTGAAGTGCTGCCGCGCCGAGCCCGACTCGAAGAGCGACGGCTCGAGGTAAGTGCCGCAGCGCAGCTTGAACCGATCGACGAGCGGCTCGCCCTCGAGGCCGACGCGCGGCGAGACGGTCCACGAGTTTCCGTACTTCACGAAATGTCTGATCGAGGAACCCCGACACGGGCACGGCGGTGTCGACCGGCGCCGTGATGACCGCGTCGGCGACCACGAGCAGCTTCGGGCGCGGCCAGTTCGCGAAGCGAGCGTCGTGCGCGGCCGTGATGCGCTTCTCCTCGACGTCGACGCGCTGGTCCTCGACGCGGCGGATCGCGCGCTCGCGCCGATCGAGCTCGCGCTCGTGCGCCTTGCGCGCCGGGCCCTCGGGCATCTTCGCGAGCTCCGCCGCGTCGGCCGCGGCGCGCTCGCTTCGCTCTTGATCGACGCGCTTTCGGAGCGGCTCGAGATCGTCGCTCGGGTCCTCCCATTTCGGGTTCAGCGGCCGCGGCCCGAGCTGGAGCGCGAAGCCGATCTGGATCTGCCCCGGCGCGACCACGCTTTGCGGCGGGATCTTTCCCGACGCGGCGACCTGATCGCCCGATACGCCGCCCGACACGGGCGCGCGCGCGCTCACGCCGAGTCGCCACGGCTGGTTGTCGAGCCGGAGGAGCGCGCCCGCTTCGGGCGAGATGCCGCTCGGAGGCGCCAGCGGAAACTGGCTCGACGCGAGGTTCATCGTCACGCCTTGCAAGCCGACGCCGACGACGAGCTGGTACTTGAGGAACGCCCAAGCGACGATCGCGTGCGCGCGGAGCAGCCGGAAGTTCACCGTCTTGCCCTGCGGCGACTCGAGGTTGTACGTGGTCACGTCGAGCGTGAGCGCCGTCCCGAACGGACCGACTTGGAGGAGCGCGCCTGCGTTCGCGTAGATGAAGTTCGACGCGCTCGCGCTGCCGCGATCGATGGTCCCCTGGTTCTCGAAATCGGTGCTCGCGAACGAGCCGGGGAGCGAGACGCTCGCCGTGAGGTCGTAGTCGATGTGACGACCGCTGTACGCCGCGCGCACTCCGGGCGTCGCGACGTTCGCGCTGACGCCGTCGACGCCCTCCGCGAGCCCCGCGTACGCGCCGCCGAGCCCGAGGATGCGTGACGGGCCGAGCACCGGCCCTTGGAAGACCTCGACGGAGTAACTCTGAGGGAGGTCGGCGCGCGCCGTGCTCGCGCTCAGCGCACTTGCGACTGAGAGCGCCCCAACAAGAAACGCACGAGCGGCTCGGCGTCGATCTTGGCGGTCGAGAGGAGCGCGTCGAGCAGCTTCTTGCCCAGCTTCGCCAGATCGAGCAGCTGACCGATGCGCTCCTTCTGGAGCTCGATGCGCTCGAGCGCCCGCGCGCTCTCCTTGTCGCGTTTCACGGATTGCTTCTGGCGGTCGAGGGCGGCGAGCGCCTCCTCGAAGGCCTCGATCGCCGCATCGATCTCGGTCCTCTCCCGCTCGCTGAAGACGCGCGAGATCATTTTCCAAAGCTGCACCTCGGCGACGTAGAAATCCCGGCGCTCGCCCTGCACCCAAACGCGGCGCACGATACCCCAGCGCAGAAGCTCGCTGAGCGACATGCTCACAGCGCCGCTCGAGAGCTTCAGGAGGTGACGCAGGTCTTCGGCGCTGAGAGCCTCGGGCGACAGGTACAAGACCGCCCAGATTCGCCCGAGGTTGCGCTTGAAGCCCCAGAACTCGATGAGTCGTCCGACGACGTCGCTGACGATCACCTCGCTGGGCCAGAGAGCCTGCGTCACGGGCGCGACATTACTCCGAAACGCCTCAAAACGCGCGCGATGTGAGCTCGCCCGCGAGCGCGACGAGGAGATCACGCGCGCGCGACTGCGGGAGCTTCTCGAGGGCGCCGAGCGCCGACCGCGTGTACGTGTGGGCGCGTGCTCGGGCGACGTCTGCGCCATGGGACGCGACGACCGCAGCGTGGAGGTCCGCCGCGGCGTGCTCGTCGCCTTCGCGCGCCCGCTCGAGCGCGCGACCGAGGTCGGGGCGCGCGGCGAGCGTCACGAGCAGCGGGAGCGTCACCTTCCCCTCGCGGAGATCGCCGAGGAGCTTCTTGCCCGTGCGGGCCGGGTCGCCTTCGTAGTCGAGCGCGTCGTCGACCAGCTGGAACGCGACGCCCACGTCGCGCCCGAACGCGCCGAGCGCGTCGATCTGCGCCGGCTCGCGCGCCGCCCACGCGGGCGCCCGCGCGCGCGGCCCACGAGAACAGCGAGCCGGTCTTCCCCTCGACGATTGCAAAATACACGGATTCGGACACGCTCACCGAGACGCGCCCGCGGAGCTGGATCGACCTCGCCGTCGACGAGGCGGCGGAGCGTCGAGATGAGCTCGCGCATCGTCTCGCCCTTGTCGAGGCCCGCCGTCGCGCTCGCGGTGCGCTCGAGCGCGTGCGTGAGGAGGAGATCGCCCGCGAGCACGCTGACGGCGTTTCCCCAGACGCGCCGCGAGGCGATCTCGCCGCGCCGCGTGTCCGCGTCGTCGATGACGTCGTCGTGGAGGAGCGTCGCGAGGTGCACGAGCTCCGCGACCACCGCGAGATCTCGCGCGCAGTCGGACGCCGAGCCGTCGCCAGTCCGAAAGCACGCGGCCGAGAGGAGCACGCACATCGGGCGGACGCGCTTGCCCCCAGCCTCGAGCAGGTGCGCTGCGGATTTCGTCGCGGGCGCGAGCCCGTCGGTCGCGGCCACCTCGAGCTGCCGCTCGACGTACGCGAGGTCGTCACCGAAGAGCGACCTGAGCTCGACGAGCCGCGAGGCCGCGCGCTCCCCGACGCGCTCGGCGACGGCGACCTCTCCGAGCTGTTCAGCGGCGAGCGAGGCGTCCAATGGCTCCCTTTCGGTTGACTCTCGAATGTTTCAAAAGATTTTGAAGAATATGTAGGACGGACCCCACCTGGGTCAAGGCGCGTTATTGTAGCGCCGCCGATGACCAAGAAACGGCTCCGCCAGCTCGCCGCAGGGTTCGTCATGCTCCTGGCGGTCCCGTTCGTCATCGTGTCGACTTGGCAGATCATCGACGTCGTCTTCGGGGGCGCCCCGCCCGCTCGCAAAGCGACCGCGGACGAGGTCGCGTGCGCCGACAAGCTCCGCACGCTCGCGTCGGCGCTCGAGCGCGCGAGCGATCGCGCCTCGCACGAGCCAGACGATGCCCACGCAGAAAGTGCCTTCGAGGAGGCGGTCTCGCCCGAATGGGACGACCAAGGCAGCGCCGAGCACGCGTGCGCCACGACCCCGCGCGGTCGCGACGCGTGGGCCGCGCTGCTCCGCTTGCGCCGCGGGCTCGAGGGTCGCTCGAAGAAGGACGCTCGCGACGTCGGCCCGCTGCGGCGCGATTTCGAGACGCGCCTTCCGTGAGGTGGTAGAGAGACGCGGATATTCAGCATGGAAGAAGAGAAACGACCGCTCACCTTCGACGTCTTGCCGCTCTCGCCGGACGTTCGCGCCGCGGTCGACGCGCTCGGGTACGTCGAGCCGACCCCCGTTCAGATCGCCGTCTTCGAGCCCGTCGCGGCCGGTCGCAGCGTCGTCGTCCAAGCGCGCACGGGAACCGGGAAGACCGCGGCGTTCGGCATGCCGCTCGTCGACCGTGTCGTCGTTCGGACGCTCCACAAACCGCAGGCGCTCGTCCTCGTCCCCACGCGCGAGCTCGCGCTTCAGGTGACGCGCGAGGTCGAGGCCATCGGCAAGGTCCGCGGGACGCGCTTCGCGTGCATCTACGGCGGCGCCTCGATGGGCAAGCAAGTCGAAGCGCTCGAGGGCGGCGCGCAGATCGTCGTCGGCACGCCAGGCCGCGTGCTCGATCACATCCGCCGCGGCACCTTCGACACGTCGCACGTCAAAGCGTTCGTCCTCGACGAGGCCGACGAGATGCTGTCGATGGGCTTCGCCAAGGAGCTCCACGCGATCGCCGACTCGCTCCCGAAGGAGCGCCAGGGTCTCTTCTTCTCCGCGACGCTCCCGCCGGACATCCTCCGGATGGCCGAGTCGAAGCTCCGCGAGCCCGAGCTCATCACGCTCTCCGGCGACGCGATCGGCGCGCTCGAGGTGAACCACTTCGTCTACGTCGTGCCGAGCGGCGACAAGCGGCACGCGCTCGTCCGCGTCCTCGAGGTCGAGGATCCCGAGAGCGCGATCGTCTTCTGCAACACGAAGGACGAGACCGAGCGCACGTGCGAGGCGCTACAGGCGCGCGGCTACGACGCCGCGTGGCTCAACGGCGATCTCGAGCAGAGCGAGCGCGAGCGCGTCATGCAGGCGACGCGCGAGGGGAAATGCCGCTTCCTCGTCGCGACCGACGTCGCCGCGCGCGGCATCGACATCTCGCACCTCACGCACGTCATCAACTTCGACATGCCCGAGTCGCCCGAGCAGTACGTCCACCGCACGGGCCGAACGGGCCGCGCGGGCCGCACGGGCACGGCGATCTCGCTCATCGGTCCGAAGGACATCGGCAACCTCTACCTCCTCAGGCTCACCTACAAGATCAAGCCGATCGAGAAGCAGCTCCCGAGCGCGACGGAGATGAAGACGCGCGAAGAAGCGGACGTCGTCACGATGTTCGCCGACGCGTACGCCAATCGACCCGTGCACCCCGAGGACGCGTCGCTCACGCGGCGTCTGCTCACGCACAACGACGCGGAGGCGATCATCGCGGGGCTGCTCCGCGATCACCTCGGCGCACGCAAAGAAGACCCGAAGACCGTCGCGGCGGACGCGCGCCGCGCGAAGAACCCGCCGCCCGTCGCGCCCCCAGAGAGAGAGGCGCCCCGAGCCGCCCGCCCGCGAGCACCGCGAGCCGCGCGAGCATCGCGAGCCACGTCACGTGCCCGTCTCAGCCGACCCCTCGACGAAGCGCGAGAAGCCCGCTGCGCGTGCCGAGCGGCCGCGCAAGGACGCGCCGCGAAAGCATGCATCTTACACGGATTGGGAGCCGCCCCACGAGAAGGACGACGACCTCCCCATCCTCCCCGGCTTCTCCGAAGAAACGGAAGAGGTAGAGCCCGTCACGGTCAAGAAGCGGCCGGAGCCTCGCGAGCGGCAAGCGCCCAAAGAGCCGCAAGCGCCCAAAGAGCCGCAAGCGCGAGCCGGACAAGAGGGCGCCGAGCGACCCGAGCTCGAAGAGCCCGGTTTCTCGCGCATCTTCCTCAACATCGGACGCCGAGACGGAGCCCGAGCGCAGGACCTCCAGAAGCTGCTGACGGACCACGCGGGCATCACCCGAGACGACACCGGCCGCATCCGAATCCGAGATCGCGTCACCTTCGTGAGCGTCCGCGACGCCGATTTGAACAAGGCGATCGAGGCGCTTGGCGGCCGTGTGATCGGAGGTCGCACAGTGGTCGCCGAGCCCGCAAAAGCGCGCACTTAAGCAGCGCGCGGAAAATTCCAGCGCCTTGAGCGCACCCCGTCTCGTGACGTATGCTCGATGGGATGACTACGGCAACCGTGCCGAGGGGTTCTCCGGCCGCCGTTCAAATGGTCTCGCTGAGGACACTCATGGACCAGCGCGTCGCGCAGGGCATGAAGTTCTCGCTCGATGAAGCGATCGCGATCGTCGTCCCGCTCTGCCTCGATCTGAAAGAACGTCACGACCGCGGCGAGCAGATCTACGTGCACCCGTCGTGCATCGCACCCGGACCCGACGGGCTCGCGCGCCTGCAGCCGCAGCTCGCCGTCGTGCCGACGAACGCGCGCGATCGCGCGTGCCTCGCGCCGGAGCTCCAGCGGACGCTCTCGCCTGGTAACTCCCGCGCGAGCGTGTTCTCCGTCGGCGCGGTGCTCTACGAGCTCCTCACCGGCGCGACGA
Organism: uncultured delta proteobacterium; assembly: GCA_963839305.1. GTDB lineage: Bacteria > Myxococcota_A > Polyangia > Polyangiales > Polyangiaceae > DASXHD01. Next base: position 903,983 of record CAWIUL010000010.1, on the reverse strand, counting down.
TCGGCCCGGCGATGCGACGTCCGCGCGACTACGACCCGAGCCTGCCCGAATCGTTCGAGGTGCTCCTCTCGAAGGCGCTCGTCGGTGATCCCGCGCACCGCCCCGAGGATCTCGGCGCGCTCGCCGCCGCGATGCACCACCTCGCGCCGATGAAGAGCATCCCGCCGCCCGACGTAGACACGTCGACGCTCGATCACACCGACTCGTTCGACGTCGACGTGAGGCTGTCGATGCTCCCGCCTTCGGAGGTCTCTGGCTCGGTGGCGATCCCGCATCCCACGGCGCTCCCCAACATCGGCGGCGGCGATCCGTTCGGCAACGTCGTCGAGGCTCCGCAGGCCGCCGCGCCCGTGCGCAACGATCCGACGCAGCGCCTCGCGTCGCTCAAGGAGCGACTCGAGTCCGATCCTCGCCCGCGCTACGTCGTCAACAAAGACAAGATGGACCACGGTCCGTTCAGCGCGATCGAGCTCCTTCAGCAAATCGCGTCGAACGTGTTCAGCGGCAAGCACACGCTGCGCGACGAGATCTCCGGGCAGTCGCGCGAGATCAGCGAGTGGGAAGAGTTCGCCCCCTTCGCGGAGCAGGCTGCGCTCAAGCGCGAGATCGTCCAGGAGAAGAAGGAAGTCGCGCGCGCCGTCGAAGACGAGAAGAAGGCCGGCGTCGCGAAGTCCGCGTTCGGCATCGCGATCGTCCTCGTGCTCCTCGGCATCGGCGGCATCTTCATCTACAAAAAAGTCGGTCACCGAAACGACGGCGTCGCGGTCGGCGACGACAAGGGCGGCTTCGTCGTCGACCCCGCGGGCAGCATCAAGGGCGCTCACAAGGCGCAAGCTCACGGCGGCGGTGGCGGCGGCGGATTCGGCGGCGGTTTGAGCTTCGAGGAGGCGTGGTCGCACGCCGAGCAGAAGGTCAACATCGGCGGCGCCGGCGGCGGCGGACGCGATCTCACGCAAGGCGAGCTCGCGGGCCCACTTCAGAACGCGTCGTTCGTCAGTGCGTGCGGCGCGCCCGACAGCATGAAGGTGACGGTCAAGGCGGCCATCCAGAACGGACACGTCGTCGGCGTGAGCGTCTACACGACGCCGCCGAACGGCGCGGTCTCCGGCTGCATCGCTGGCGCGGTTCGGCGCATCGGCTTCCCGGTGAGCCCGAACATGGACGCCGTCACCACGTCGTACTGATCAGCGGTACGGCCCCAAGGCGCGCGCCGCGCCAAAAAGCGCCTCGCTGACGAAGCGCACGGTATCGATGGTCGCGGCGAGCTGGTCGCTTCGATGGATCGCGCCTCGCAAGCGCGCGTAGAGCTGCGCGTGGTTCATCTGCACCTCGGCCGCCGCCTGCGCGAGGCGCGCGAGGGTTTCGGCGAGGCCCGGCCGTCGGAAGAGCTCCTGCACGCGATCCACGGGGACGCCAGAGACCTTGTACGCGTCGTCGAACGCGCGGTGACCGACCACGATGTCCTGGCTGAAGATGCCTTGCAGAAAGCTCGGCACGGACGTCTTGAAGAGCGAGAACGCGACGTCGACTTGCTGCGGAAAGAGCGCGCTCACCACCGTGAACGCGAGCTGTCCGGCTGTCTCGATCGCGATCTCGACGCGCGTCCCAGAGGCGAGGCCCTCGAGGCGCGTTCGCTCGGGATCGTAGGCGAGCCCGTGCGACTCCGCGTAGCGACCCCACTCGCCGTGGAGCGCGTGCTCCGCTGCGCTGAGGGGGAGCGCGCGCCGTCGTGCGGCGAACGCCGAGGCGAGCGCCGTCGCTTGCTCGGCGAACGTCCAGATTCGCGCGCGATCCGTGATCGTCCCCGCCTGCGCGACGAGGACCGCCGAATCCGAGACGTGCAGGTAGTACGGCAAGAGGCCCATCGCGCGCGCGAGGAGATCGCGCCCGCCGGCGTCGTTCGGCGCGAGCAGGTGGTAGACGCGCTCGGGCTCGAAGCCGTCGACGTAGAGCTTCTTGTCGAGCGTGTAGTCACCGAAGGTGACGCGCGGCGTACCGAACGCGTTCTCGAAGAAGCCCTTCTCGCGCAGCCCGAAGCCGAGCAAGAGCGGCGGATCGATCCGCGCGAGCACGCCGGTGTAGGTCGTCGCGGAGCTCCCCGAGCCCACGTCGAACGTGTGCACGATGATCTCGACGCCGCGGTGCGTGCCGTAGAGCGGGTGACTGAAGCTCGAGCCGTCCGAGGGCACGCCGAGCGCGCGCTTCACTTGGCGAAACGTCGCGCCGAAATCGTATGTCGCGGTGGGCCGGTATGGCGTCAGCGAGAGCGCGTCGGCGAGCGCGCGCCACTCGGCGACGTCGCGGCCGAACAGGCTCACATCTTCACGGCGCCGGCTGCGCCCTTCGGCATGCAGATGCCGCCGGCCGTGCAGACGTTGCCCGCCTTGCAGTCGTTCTCCGACGACTTGCACGGATACGCGCAGCGATTGTACTTCGTGTTGCAGCGGCCGAGCAGGCACTGGTTGTCGGTCGCGCACTGGAACGCGCCCGGACCCGGCACGGCCATCGATTGCGTCGCGGTAGCCGTCGGCGCCGCGGTCACGGCGGTGGTCGCGGGGAGCGGGAGCGGCTGCACGCCGAGCGGGACCGGCGTCGTCTGCATCTGCACGGGCGGATCCACGGGCTGCGCGGTCGCGGTCGTCGCGGCAGGCGCGGCGATCGTCCCGACCGGTTGCGGCTGGCGCCGTCGACTCGATCGGTTTGTACGTGACCGGCGCCCCTTGTTGCGGACCGCCGTTCTGGTACGTCGTCTGCGCGTAACCGTTCTCGTACGTGAGCTGCTGCGGGCCCTGTGGCGGCGGCGGATCGCAAGCGACCGCAAGCGAGATCGCGACCGCAGCCCAAATGCTCTTCATGTCGAACCCTCCGAAACCCGGCCTCGGGATCATAGCATGCGCGCTGATGCTCGCCTGCTCGCGTGGTGAGCCGCCGTCGCTCGTCTCCACGAGCAGCGCCTCGGTCGCGCCGATGCCCCCTCCCCCGCCTCGGCCGTCGGCCTCGATCGCGGCGGCGCCGAGCGCGTCCGCTGCGCCCGTCGATCCGGGGACGCTCCCGCAGACGCACGACAAGCCCGAGGACGACTCGGACGCGCTCCGCGCGCGCGGTGAAGCGCTCTTCGAGGCCGTGCAAAACGACGACCCCGATCGCGCGATGATCGCGTTCTTCCCAAAGACCGCCTACGAGCAGGTGAAGGCGATCACCAACCCGGCGAGCGATTGGCGCTACCGCCTCGTCGCGAGCTTCAAGCGCGACATCCACGCCGCGCACGCGAAGCTCGGACGGAAATCTACAGTCGCGCGCTTCGTCTCGCTCGACGTCGGGCCTGGCGCTCGATGGGTCGACCCCGGCGAAGAAGGAAACAAGCTCGGGTACTACCGGGTCTACGGATCCCACCTTCGCTACTCCGTCGAAGGTCAGGAGCGTTCGATTGAAATCACGTCGCTCATCTCGTGGCGCGGCGAGTGGTATGTCGTTCACCTGTCCGGTTTCAGCTGATATAAGTGGCGCGGAAATGCGCGTACTTTCTCTCTCCTCGCTGCGGTCTTGCTCTCGTGTGGTGGCGGTAGCAGCAACACGTCGGCGGCCGGAACGCAGAAGGCCGTCGCAGAAGCGAAACAAGTCCACCAGTGCGGTGACGCCGACAAGACGCACGCCTACGACCTCCACGACGAGGACGGCGACGACGCGCTCGTGCCGTGCTCGAAGTCGGGCAGCAAGGACTACTCGGGCGCGGTCCACATCGAGACCATCCCCGAGGGCGTCCACATCACGATCAACGCGACGGACGACGAGGTCGACAACGGCGTCCTCGGCTCCGACGTGAAGACGCGAGACGCCGTCATCGTCTACCCGAAGGGCCCTGGCTCGAAGGCCATCGAGGTCCCGCTGATGAAGACCAAGAATGGTTACATCGGCGACAAGATCATCCTCTACGAAGAGCTCGGAAAGCTCACCGACGAGGGCACGAAGATCGACGTCGCGATCTTCGACCACGACAAGTCGAGCCAGGCCACGTCCGAAGAGATGCACGTGTCCGTCGCGATCAGCGCGGGCAAGAGCTGCGAGAAAGCGTTCGCCGAGACGCCCGACGAGATGTCGATGGGCAAGGCGCAGGAAAAAGACTTGAACGCCGACCAACTCGGCGCGCCCGTCGGGAGCAGCATCGTGACGGGCTGCGGCCTGCCGAGCAGTGCGAACACCGACATCTGTGTCACGATGAAGGACGGCAAGGCGCTCGGTGCGAGCGTCATCGTCGAACCGACGAACAACAAGGTCGCCGCGTGCATCGACAAGGCCGTTCGCCGCTTGAAGTATCCGATGAGCCACCGCCCCAACAAGATCCACAAGAAGTTCTGAGCGAGGTCTTACATGAAGTTCACTTGGCTTTTCGTGGCCGCTCCCGCGGCCGCCGTGCTCGCTTGTTTCTCCGGTGACTCGACGCCGCCGCCCACGCCGACGGGCCTTCCGTGCGACGTCGCGAACGCGCTGAGCACGTGCCAGGCGTGCCACGGCGCGCCGCCGGTCGAGGCCGCGCCGTTCTCGCTCATCTCGTACGCCGACCTCACGCAGGTCTCGCCGCAATATCCGGATCAAACGGTCGCGCAGCGCGTCGTCGCACGCATGAGCGATCCGACGTTCCCGATGCCGCCGAACCCGCTCGGTCCTGCTGCGCAATCGGACATCGACACGATCCAAGCGTGGATCGACGCGGGCTATCCCGGCGACACGTGCGTGCCGCCCGCGGGCGGCACCGATCCGTTCGCGACCGATCCGATTTGCACCAACGGCATGTTCAACACGCAATTCGCGGGCGTCGACATGTTCCCCGGCGAGGCGTGCATCACGTGCCACAAGCAGCAGGCGCCGAGCCGGCCGCTCGCGTTCGCGGGCAACGTCTATCCGACCGCGCACGAGCCGAACGACTGCAAAGGCGTGAACGTCGTCGGCGCGCAGGTCATCGTCACGGACTCCACCAACAAGACGTACACGGCGAACGTGCAGGCCAATGGTGGCTTCTACATGTACGCCGCGCCGCACTTCGGCGGGATCACGCTCGTTCCGCCGTACACGGTCCGCCTCACGTACCAAGGTCGCGAGCGCGACATGACGGGCCTCGTGTTCGCGCCGACCGACGGCGATTGCAACGCGTGCCACACCGAGACCGGAACGAACGGCGCCCCCGGCCGCATCATGCTCCCCTGAGGGATTGCGCGGTCAGCCCGCGTTGGGCTTTGCCGTCCCTTCATTCGCTGCTAGAAGGGCGTCCGCTTCTTGGGTCGATAGCTCAGTCGGTAGAGCTGCGGACTTTTAATCCGTAGGTCGCGGGTTCGAGTCCCGCTCGACCCACTCAGATCGCCGCGATCGCAGCGCGGAGGCGCTTCTCTGCTTCTTCCGCGACGGCCGCGACCTCGGCCTTCGGGTTCTCGATGATCTCGAACATCGCCTTCGGCGACGCGGCCGAGACCACCGTGCCGTTGCCGTCCTGCGTGAGGACGACGTTGCACGGAAGGAGCAGGCCGATGCCGGGCTCGCTGCCGATCGCGCGGTGCGCGAGCTTGGGGTTACACGCCCCGAGGATCACGTACGGGTCGATCTTCTCGCCGATCTTCTGCTCGAGCGTGCTCGCGACGTCGATCTCCGTCAGGACGCCAAAGCCCTGATCCTTGAGAGCGCTGGTCACGCGCGCGCGAACGCTTTGCAGGTCGCCATCGATGCGGCGGGTGATGCCATAGGGGACGTCGATTTTCACGGTGGACCTCTCCCGATCAAGTACGCACGAAGAACGCGAACCGCAACCTCAACGGTGCGTCGTCGCGAGCGCGTCGAGCGCGGCCGCGACACGTCGAATCCGAGCGCGTGGAGGAACGCTCGGCCGTCGTCGAACGTCTCGACGCCACGGCCGACTCGATCAGCGGGCGCGGGATCGCGCGGCCGCTAGTAGAACGTGGCGCTCTCCCAAGTTGACATGCCGGCCTCCGCGTCATCGAATGGTCTCGTGGCAGCCTCACGAAAAGCATCGAACGGGCCGACGCGGCGTCAGCTCGAGCGTGGTGCGCCACGATCCCGGGCGTGGCGAGGTTGAATGGCGTCTGCGTCGATCGTGCGGAGCACGTGGGCCGCGCTCCTCGAGCCGAAGAGGCTCGTGCCCATCCTGGGCGTCACCGCGCCGCTCCTCTGGGCGCAGCACGTCTACAGCCGCTCGCCCGACGCGCTCTGGGTCGGGATCGGCGTGTGCCTCGCGTTCGTGCTCGTCGCGCCCGTGTCGTATCGCGTGCTCTTTCCCGAGGGGCTCGACTTCGGGCACGGCGCGGTGCGCCTCGCGCTCTTCGCCGCGATCGGCGCGGGCGTCGTGTTCGTGTCGGGCGACTGGGTGCCGCGCCTCTTCGGTATCGAGGGGACGTTCATGACCGCGCGGGGCACGCTCGTCATCGACGTCGCGCTCTTCCTCGCGGGCGGATGGGGGCTCGGGCGTGACATCGGCCTCGAGGCCTCGCTCGAGCGCGAGCGGAAGCGCGCGGAGGATCTCGCGCGCGAGGCCGAGCGCGCGCAGCTCCTCGCGCTCAAGGCGAACCTCGACCCGCACTTCTTGTTCAACACGCTCAACGCGATCGCGGAGTGGTGCCGCACCGACGGCGTCGCGGCGGAGCGCGCCGTGCTCGAGCTCGCGTCGCTCCTGCGCGAGGTGCTCTCCGGGATCGACGCGCCGTCCTGGCCGCTCTCGCGCGAGCTCGCCGTGTGCAAGACGCTCCTCTCGCTCCACCTCATGCGCGATCCGGAGCGGTTCACGACGCGCTGGGACATCGACGAGGCCGCGGCGACCGTTCACGTCCCGCCGATGCTCCTCTTCACGCTCGTCGAGAACGCGGTCACGCACGGGCCGTCGAAGGGCCACCGCGGCGAGGTGCGCGTGAGCGTCGCGCGAGAGCGTGACCGCGTCGTCGTCCGCATCGCGAACCCGGGTCCGTTCGCGGGCCCGCGCCCCGGTAGCCACGGTCTTCCCACGGTCGAGCGACGCCTCGCGCTCGCGTACGACGGACGCGCGTCGCTTCGAGTCGGCGGCGAACGAGCGGCGGACGGGCCGCGCACCGTCGCGGTCGTCGAGCTGCCCTTCGAGCCGTCCGGAACGACGGAGGCCGCGTGAAGGCGCTCCGCGTGCTCGTGGCCGACGACGAACGCCTCGCGCGTCAAAGGCTCGTTCGCCTCCTCGCCGAGATGGAAGACGTCGTCGTCGCCGCGGAGTGCGCGAGCGCCGACGAGGTGCTCGCCGCCGTGAAGCGCGAGGAGATCGATCTCGCCCTCCTCGACATCGAGATGCCGCAGATGACCGGCATGGAGGCCCTCGCGATGCTCGGGCCCCGCGCGCCCTTCGTGATCTTCTGCACGGCCCACGCGAGCTACGCGGTCGAAGCGTACGACCGCGGCGCCGTCGACTACGTGCTCAAGCCCGTCGACCCGGATCGCCTTCGAAAAGCGGTCGATCGAGCCCGCGCGCGCGTTCGCGATCGCGCGCCGAGCGACAGGCTCGCGATCGCGACCAAGCAAGGCGTCGTGCTCGTCGACCCGCGCGAGATCACGCACGCGACCCTCGACGGCGCGCTCGTGACCGTGTTCACGACGAACAACGAGAAGCACCTCACCGACGACTCGCTCAACGAGCTCGAGCGCAAGCTTCCGCACATGGTCCGCGTGCACCGGCGCGCGCTCGCGGCGCTCGAGCACGTGGCGCGCCTCGAGCCGCAGGCGACCGGCGGCTACGTCGCGAGGACCGCCTCCGGCCACGCCATCGAGGTCTCGCGCCAGGCCGCTCGCGAGCTCCGAAAGCGCCTCGGGCTTCGGCGCGCGCCGGACGACGACGAATGAAGCTCGCGTCGTTCAAGCTTCGCTTCCACGACGGTCACGTGCGCATCAAGCCGGCGTCGTTCGACGGGCCAGGCGTCGACGTGCGCGGCGACGAAGCGCGGCGCTGTTTCGACCTCGCGCAGCCGATGATCGCGTGGCTCCTCGCGCGCGAGCCGAGCGTGACCTTGCGCGCGCTCTCGATGGACCTCGAGTCGCGCCGCGTGCTCGTGTCGTTCGAGGATCCGCACGCCGTCGCGACGCGCTCGCTCAGGCCGATGGTGCTCCGCATCGAGCCGCCCGAGAGCAGCGAGCTCATCGAGCGCTCGGGCGCGCTCATCGCGAGGCTCGGAGATCTCGCCGCCGAAGCGATCGCGAAGCGCCCTAGAACGTCCCGCTGAGCGACCCGGCGAGCGGCGAGAGCCGCACCGAGGCCTGCTTTCCCCAGTGCACCTCGGCGCTCGTGGGCAGGCCCACGAGCACCAGGAGCGCGCCGCTCGCCTGGATGATCCCGTCGAGGATCAGCGCCACGCGCTCGCCCGCGTCGTTGAGGCACGGCCGCGGATCGACTTGGGGCACGCAGTCGTCGCGCGTCGCGTACGCGATGAACGGGCCGGCGATCGGCAGATAGAGCCAGTGGTTCGCGTCGATGCCCGACGTCGCCGCGACGATGATCGAAGGCAGCCACGCGCCTCCGAGGAGCACGCCTCCGAACGCGAGCGCCGACGTCGCGCGGGTCGTCTCCATCTTGCCGCCCGTCGGCACGGTCTCGCCGGGCGCGAACGTGCCCCTGAGCTCGACGCGATCGGTCGGCAGCAGCGGGAGGCGCTCGACGTGCCCCTCGAGCTCGCCGCGGACCTCGTTGCCCTCGAGCGTCGCGGTCCCCGCGATGAAGCGCGTCACGTGGCTCGAAGGCGATGACACGCCGACGACGCGCTGCTGCTCGTCGCGCACCACCGTCTCGCCTGGGTCGAGCGAATAGGTGAACACGCCCGGACGCGACACGCGCGCCTCGAGCGCGTCCTTCGTCGCCGAGATCGTCACGTCGGGCGGGAGGGGCGCGCGCGCCTCGCCGCGAATGATCGTGGTCGCGTGGAGCTTGGTGCCGTTCGCCTCCGCGGCCTCGGACGCCGTCGCGATCTTCGTGACCTCCATGGGCGCTGCGCACGACGTGAGCCATACGAACAAACCCAGCGTCCACGCTCGGTTCATCGGCGAAACTCGACGGAGCTACCGAGGTGTCCGAGGTGGCGCGCCTCGAGGCACGCCGGCGATCCTGGCTCCACGATGCGGCAGTCTTCGGGCCTCCGCGCGTAGATGCTGCACGGATATTCGCCGGGCTTCGAGCAATCGAGCCCAGCGCAGCGCGCGCCCTCGTTCTTGACGAATCGGAAGAACGGCGGCTTGCTCGACACGAACGTGTATTCTGCAAGGAGCTCGTCGCCCATGCGCTCCTCGTCGGGCTCGAGGAGGTGGACCGTGTTCGGGCCGTGATGGCAGCAGCGCCCACACCCGACGCAATCGGCGCCGTCCGGATCGGGAGCGCCTGCGATCGACGTGAGCGCCATCACGCCCGATGATAGCACCCGCGCGCTCGCGTCAAGCGAGGGGCCAACGCTCCGCCGCGAGCGTGGACGCGAGGCGACGGAGCTCGGCGCGAAGCTGCGGCACGCTCGGGCGTTTGTTGGGATCGCGACGCAGGGTCGAGAAGAGCACCTCGGCGAGCGGCTGGAGCGCGGGCTTGGTCGCGAGCTTCCGGAGCTTCTCGGGGAAGCCGTCATGCGCGAGGTGCATCGTCACCTGCTGGAGCTCGCTCTCCGCTTGGAAGAGTAGCTCGCCCGTGAGCGCCTCGTACGCGACGCAGCCGAACGCGTAGACGTCCGTCGCGCACGGCGAGGTCGTCGCGACGCTGTCGCCGGTCCACACCTCGGGCGCGCCGTAAGGGCCGGTCGCGCAGCCCACGCGGATGTGCCTGCCCGAGAGACCGAAGTCGACCAGCACGGCGTCACGGTTTTGGCGCAAGACGACGTTCGACGGCTTCAGATCGAGGTGACCGACCTGGACGTGGTGCATCGCCTCGAGCCCGGAGAGCACGTCGTCGAGCAGCTTGAACGCGCGCGGCGTGTCGAGCGCGCGCGAGAGGATCGTGTGCTCGAAGTTCTCGCCCTCGACGAGCTCCATGACGAGGATCGGCTTCGGCTTCGAGCCCGTGTCGAACGTCACGAAGCGGGCGATGTTCGGGTGGTTCGGGAGCGCGATGAGCGCCGAGGCCTCGGCGCGGAACATCTGGAAGAACTCGGCCTCCGAGACGCTTCGCGCGGCGACCGCGTCGTACGAGGGAACCTTGAGCGCGAAGCGCTCGGCGTCCTCGTCGCCGCGATCTTCGATGCGCACCGCGACGAGCACGCTCCCGACACCGCCGCTGCCGAGCGGACGCAGCACGTAGAACCCGCCGAGCGTGCGGCGCGGAGGCAGCCACGCGGGCAGCGCCTCGTTCATGCGCACCGCGTCGCTCCGGCGCGCGGCCTCGCGCGGGAGCTTCACGAGCGTGTCGACGACGCGGAGCACGATCGGCGTGAGCGCGGCGGGGAGCTCTCGGCCCATCGCGCGTGCGTCGTCCGCGATCGCCGGCGCGAGCGAGTCCTCCGCGCCGGAGAGCACGCGCGACACCCCGACGGCGAGCGCGATGTCGCGCGGCGCGGGCACGCTTCGACCCTCGGGCTCGAGGCGCGAACGCGCGCCGCTGCAGAGCTGTACGAGCGACGTGAGCGCCGCCTCGAACGCCGCGACGACGTCGGCCTCCGTGCCGCCCGCGGTGCACAGCTCTGCGAGCGATCCGCCGCGCGCGATCGCCGACGCGGCCTGCTGCAACCGCACGACGACCGTGCGGAGCGCCTCGGCGCGGTTCGACGGATCGAGCAGACCATCACGCGTCCACGCGTCGAGCGCGGCGAGCTCGTCGCCGTTCTTCGCCGACGCGAGATCGGCCCAGCGCGAGAACGCATGGCGCAGCGACGGGTCCATCGCAGCCTCCGCGAGCACGCGGATTTCCCCGGGATCTGCCACGCGCTGCACGACCGCGAGCAGCGCGTCGGCCGGATCGATCGCCTCCGCGCGAACGAGCGCGTCGAGCGTACGCGAGAGCGTCGCGGCGTTGGCGCGGCGTAGAACGGCCGGAAGCCCCGTCGCCATTCGGTGCAAGAGCACGCTCGCGATGCGCGCCCAACGTTTTCGGAGGTGCTGCGAGTGCGTGGGGTCCTCGTCTCCGAGATCGCTGTCGACGAGGTGGAGCATCGCGCGGAGGCGGCGCAGTCGAAGCGTCGCGTCGCGCATGGGGGACTCGTTCTGGTCGTCGCTCTCGCGCTCGCGAAAACGATCGAGGACCCAAGCCGCGATGCGCTCGCGCGCGGCGGACGCGGCCTCCTCGTGGACCTTCGCGGCGTCCGGCGTCGGCGCGAGGCGCAAGAGATCGACGAGCGTGCTCCGCTCGAGGAGGCTCGCGTCGAGCTGCCTCAAGACGGTGAGCGACGTGCGCCGCGCGATCGCCCCCTGCCCCGCCTCGTCGGTCACGCCTTCGAGCGCGTCGAGGAGCCCCTGCACGCTCTCGAACGCGGTCTTCGCCTCCGCGTACGCCGCGCGAGCTCCGTCGGTGGCGAACGTCGCGACGGCGCGCTGGACCTGCACGTCGAGCGGGTCGTCCTCGCGCGGCTCGGCGTCGGACAAGCTCGCGCGCGCCTTCGGCATGCGGTCGAGCTCGCGCAGGATCTCGCGCTCGAAGGCCGTCTCGCTCTCGTCCTTCGTTTGATGGTTCCGCAGCGCCTGGATGATCTTGGCGATCGATTTCTCGAACGGACCGACGACGCCGTAGTCGGCGCAGAGATCACACGCGGCCTCCGCGATCACGAGCGGCGCGCGATCGGCGAGCTGCGCGAGGAGATCCGCGGCGATGTCCGGCTCGGACTCGGCCGCGCGCGCGAGCCCCCACACGAGCGCCGACGCTCCGCCCGGATCCTTCGAGAGCGGCCCGCCCTCGGCCATCCACTGCTTGACGTAGCGCTGGCCTCCTTCGGGCTCGACCGAAATGAGCGACGCGATCGAGGTCGCCGCGCGACGCCACTCGGTCGGCGTGAGCTTGGGGTCGAGGCCGTCGCGCACGCCGTTGTGCATCGTGAGGATCCACGGCGAGAGCATGCCGCGCGCGGCCGCCGCGTGACGCCACACGAGCGGCTCACGATCGGCGAGGAGCCGCTCGAAAGATTGCGCCACGCCGTCCGCCGTGAAGGCGCGCATCGCGTGCTCGTCGCCTTGCTGCGCGCGCTTCGCCGCCTCGCGCGCCGCGCGCTCGAAGATGCGCGCCGCCGAGCGCCGCGCGGGGAGCGACGCCGTCGAGGGCTGCACGATCATCTCGCGCGCGAGCTGCCTTCGCGACACGAACGCGAGGCACATCGGCCCATCGGCGACGCCCATCGAGAGCGGAAGCTCGGTCACGAGCGCGATGCGCGCGCGCACGTGCGGCGCCGAGAGGCCCTTGCCGGTACCGAGCGCCATGCGCGTCGCGATGGCCGTGAACGTCTCGGCGCTCCCTTGCAAGAGCCGCGCGGCCACGCGCCGCCCGAGCTCGCGCTGCTCGTTCGATGACGGGCACGCCGAGGCGAGCTCGTAGAGCGCCGCCCCGGCCGCAGCCTCCGCGAGCCAGTCCGTGTCGTCGACGAGCCCGTCCGCGAGCGCCACCCGCACCGCGCCCGCGATGGCGTCCGGGTGGAGCGCCTCGAGCGGACCAGGGCCATCCCCCGGCCTCGCGAGCACCGCGAGGAGCTGGCGCCAGACACCACGCCGCTCGTCCCTGCTCTTCAGGCGTGGGAGATCGACGACTCCACCGACGTACGGGCCGCGATCGCGCATCGCTCTTTGCGATCATACACGACATGCGGTAAACGGCGCGGTCCCACTTCGCCATGATCGTCCTCGACAAAGTCACCAAGCGTTTCGGCCCGAAGATCCTGTTCGAGAACGTCTCGATGCAGTTCGACCCGGGCAAGCGGTACGGCCTGACCGGGGCAAACGGGGCCGGCAAATCGACCCTTTTGAAGATGCTCTCCGGCGTGGAAGAGACCGACACGGGGTCGATCGACATGCCCGGGTCGGTCCGCCTCGGCGTCCTCAAGCAGAACCACTTCGAGTACGACGATTTCCGCATCATCGACACCGTGATGATGGGCAACAAGACGCTCTGGGACGCGATGGCCGAGAAAGAGCGCCTCCTCGCCGGCGAGGTCACGGACGAGGTGGGAATCCGCCTCGGCGAGCTCGAGGGCGTCATCGCCGAAGAAAACGGCTACATGGCCGAGAGCGAAGCCGGCACCCTCCTCGAGGGCCTCGGCATCGCGGCCGACAAGTACGAAGGCAAGATGACGACGCTCCCGGCGGGCTACAAGCTCCGCGTCCTCATCGCCCAGGTCCTCTTCGGCAAGAGCGACGTGCTCCTGCTCGACGAGCCGACCAACCACCTCGACCTCGAGTCGATCCGCTGGCTCGAGCATTTCCTCACCGAGGAGTTCAAGGGCCTGCTCGTGTGCGTGTCGCACGACCGCCACTTCCTCAACGTCGTCGCGACGCACATCGCCGACGTCGACTACCGCACGATCACGATCTACACCGGCGGCTACGACGACTTCGTCGCTCAGAAATACGAGAACAAGCAGCGCGCCGAGCAGCAGAGCGCCGCGGCGAAGAAGAAGATCGGCGAGCTCCAAGACTTCGTGCAGCGCTTCGGCGCCCACAAATCGAAGTCGAACCAGGCGCAGAGCCGCCTCAAGCAAATCGAGAAGCTCGAGGAGCAGATCGAGACGCGCGGCCCGAAGCGGTCGAGCCTCGTTCGCCCGTTCATCCGCTTCGAGTTCGAGAAGCCGAGCGGCCGCGACGTGCTCCGCGTCGTCGGGCTGAAGAAGGCCTTCCCGCTCCCGAACCACGAAAAGCTCACGATCTTCGACGGCGCGTCGCTCAACGTGAACCGCGGCGACAAGATCGCCGTCACCGGCCCGAACGGCATCGGCAAATCGACGCTCCTCAAGCTCCTCGTCGGCTCGTTCAACGGGCTCGACGCCGACACGCAGAAAGAGACGCTCGTCCCCGACGAGGGCGACGTCGCGTGGGGACACGACGTCTCCGTCGGCTACTTCGCGCAAGACCACCACGAGTCGCTCGGCGAGTCCGCGGGCGCGATGAGCGCGTTCGAGTGGCTCTACCAGTTCGACAAGAACGCTGCGCAAGAGACCATCCGCGGCATCATGGGGCGCCTCCTCTTCTCGGGTGAGGCCGCGCTCAAGCCCGTCGAGGCGCTCTCGGGCGGCGAGCTCGCGCGCTTGCTCCTCTGCAAGCTCCTCTTGCAAAAACACAACGTGCTCGTCCTCGACGAGCCGACCAACCACCTCGACATCGAGTCGATCGAGGGCCTCCTCGACGGCCTCCGCCTCTTCAACGGCACCGTGATCGTGACGAGCCACGACCGCCACTTCGTCAGCGAGGTCGCGACGCGCGTCCTCGAGCTACACAAAGCCGGCGGCGACCACACCGAGGTCACCGACTTCGGCGGCACGTACGAGGAGTTCCTCGAGAAGAACGCGCGCGATTAACACACGCGGCAGCGTCGACCTCGACCGACGTGAGCTCCTGATTAGCGCAAGAACGGGACGACGACGCCGTCACCGGAAGCGGCCTGCTTCGGTTCCTCGAGCGCGTCCGCGTGGTTCGGCTTGTACGAGTGGTCCGCGTCGGGGAACTCGCCGCTTCGCACTTCGCTGACGTACTCCTTGAACGCCGAGACCGCCGCGTCGCCGAGCTCGGCGAAGCGCTTGGCAAACTTCGGCGCGGGGCCGCGCGAGAGCCCGAGCAAATCCGTGCAGACGAGCACCTGGCCGTCGCAGCCCGCGCCCGCGCCGATGCCGATCGTCGGCACGCTCACCTCACGCGTCACGCGGTCGGCGACGTCCGGCGGGATCGCCTCGAGCACGATGCAGAAGACGCCCGCTTGCTCGAGCGCGACCGCGTCGCGGATCACCTGCTCGGCCGCGTCGTCGCCGCGGCCTTGGACCTTGAATCCGCCGAGCGCGTGGACGCTCTGCGGCGTGAGCCCGACGTGACCGACGACCGGGATGCTCGCTCGCACCATGCGGTGCACGTGATCGGCGAACGCCTCGCCGCCTTCGAGCTTCACGCTCTCGAAGCCGCCCTCTTTGAGCATCTTGCCCGCGCTCTCGACGGCCTGGATCGCCGAGGCCTGGTAGCTCATGAACGGCATGTCGCCGACGACGTGCGCCCGCGCGACGCCGCGCATGACCGCCCGGCCGTGGTAGCAAATCTCGTCGACCGTGACCGGGATCGTGTTCGTGAGGCCCTGCACGACCATGCCGAGCGAGTCGCCGACGAGGATCATGTCGACCCCCGCCTCGTCCACGAGGCGCGCCATGGTGAAGTCGTAGGCCGTCACCATCGACACCTTCGGCCCGGCCTTGCGGGCGCGAATCTCGGGGACGGTGACCTTGCGAATGGACGCTCTCGTCCCGGTATTTGCAGTATACATGTTTCCTCCGGTCGCGGCCCCTGTGAAGGTGGTCCACGCCAACTGAGCACGTAACGTGTGGAATGTAGGCTCTATGACTTACGCTGGCAACGTTGATAGTGTTCCCCCGAATGCGTAGGTCCGCGCTCCGTTTCGTCATTTCGGCCGTCGTTTTGCTGGGCACCGCGTGCGATCGCGCGCCCACGCCCGAGCGCGAGTGGGCGCCACGTGACCACGACCAAGAGCCCGCGGGCCAGTCGGGCCAGCAAACCGCGCCGAACGGCTCAGTCAAACCGAACATCCAGCAGCAGCTCGTCGAGACCGCGTGGGCTCAGACGTGCAACACCTGCCACGGCCCGCTCGGCAAGGGCGACGGTCCGCAGGGCGCGCTCGTGAAGGCCCCGAATTTGACGGACCCCGACTGGCAAGCAAAGGTGACGGACGAGGAGATCGCCGCGCGCATCACGAGCGGCAAAGGCCTCATGCCGCCGAACGACCTGCCCGAACCGATCGTGAGAGGACTCGTCGCGCGAATCCGCGCGCTGAAGGGCCGATGATGCACCGCGCGGGCTCGCTGCTTCTCTTTGGCGCGCTCGGCGTAGGTGCGTACTTCGTCCTCGCGCCGAAGTTCCCGAAGGATCAGTCCGTCAACGTCGTCTTGGGCGACGCGGCGCCGAGCGTGACCGAGGTCTCGATGCACTACGCGTCCGACCAAGACGCCGAGCTCTCGCGCGACGTGACGCTCCGGTTCGACAAAGGCAAGGCGCCGCGCGTCGTCCACCACGAGGCTCGCCTGCCCGACGGCGACTACCGCGTCGCCATCGAGGTCAGGACGGATCACGTTTGGAAGAAGGAGCGCCGCGTTCACCTCGAGGGCGGGAGCACGTCGATCGACGCCGCGGAGGCCGCGCGATGAGCGACGCCCCAATCGAGACGCGCGCGGCGAGCGGTCTCGCGCTCGCGGGCGGCGCGCTCACGCTCGTGGTCCTCTCGGGCTCGCGCAAGGGCGCGCAGATCCAGCTCGGCGATCGCGCGCGCCTCGGCAAGGCGAACGACAACGACCTCGTCCTCGGAGACGACACGGTCTCGCGCTACCACTGCGAGCTCGTGCGAGAGGGCAACGCAATCCGCGTGCGCGATCTCGGCTCGACGAACGGCACGCGCGTCGACGGCACGCGCGTCTCGGACGCGCTCCTCTCGCCTGGCGCCGTGCTCAAGGTCGGCGAGGTCGAGATCGCGCTCCGCCCGTCCGCGCCGAAATCCGAGATCCTCCCGAGCGAGAAGACGCGCTTCGGGCCCGCGCTCGGGCAGAGCCTCGCCATGCGCCGCATCTTCAGCGTGCTCGAGCGCATCGCGCCGACCGAGGGCACCGTGCTCCTCGAGGGCGAGACGGGCACCGGCAAGGACGTCCTCGCGCGCGCCATCGTCGAGAACTCGCCGCGAAAGAGCAAGCCGTTCGTCGTCGTCGACTGCGGCGCGGTGAGCTACTCGCTCATCGAGAGCGAGCTCTTCGGCCACGAGCGCGGCGCGTTCACGGGCGCGGTCTCCTCGCGCCAGGGCGCGTTCGAGCTCGCCGAGGGCGGCACGGTGTTCCTCGACGAAATCGGCGATCTCCCGCTCGACGTGCAGCCCAAGCTCCTGCGCGTCCTCGAGACGCGCGAGTTTCGCCGCGTCGGCGGCAACAAATCGATCAAGACCGACGTGCGCGTCATCGCCGCGACCAAGCGCGATTTGAAGCGCGAGGTGGCCGGCGGGAAATTCCGCGAGGACCTTTATTTCAGGCTCGCCGTCGTGCCGGTGACGGTGCCTTCGCTCCGCCAGCGCCGCGAGGACATCCCGATCCTCGCCGGGCACATCCTCGCGGCCGCGTGCGCCGGCGGCGAGCCCATCTCGCTCGGCGAGCAGACCATCCAGGGCCTCCTCGCGCACGACTGGCCGGGCAACGTCCGCGAGCTCCGCAACGTGCTCGAGCGCGCGGTGTACATGGCGCGCGCGGCGGGCGCAACCGAGCTCGGCGACGTCTCGCTCCCGACGAGCACCGCGGGCGAGTCCGCGACGGCGTTCACGTTCGACGCCGGAAAATCGCTACCGCGAGACCCGCGCGCGCTTCGAGTCGGAGTTCGAGCGCCGCTACGTGAAGTGGCTGCTCCAGCGCCACAACGGCAACGTGAGCGCCGCCGCGCGCGACGCGAAGATGGACCGCAAGCACCTCCACGAGCTCGCGAAGAAGCACGGCGTCCGCGGCTCGGACGAGTAGCGTCAGAACCCGGCGGACAGCCCGAGGTTCAAGAGGTACGCGAACGTCCCGCTCAGCGGCACGCCGCCGAGCGTGTACTCGTCGTAGTTGAAGTCGATCAGGTTCGCCGCCGCGACCAAGCGCAGGTTCGTCATGAAGCCCGCGACCTTCTTGTCCGTCGCGTTCACCGCGTACGTGAGCTTCACGCCGCCCATCACGCTGAAGAACGGCGAGAGCTCGCGATCGCCGGTGAAATACTGCCCCTTCGGGCCGAGCGGCGGGTTACCGCCGGAGTAGTCGTCGCTCCAGAAGATCGCGCCGGTCTGTTTGTAGAAGCGGCCGCTCAGCGCCGCGCGGAAGTTCGCGCCGAAGTACTTCTCGACCTCGAGCGCCGCCTCGCCGCTCCAGATGTTCCACGAGTCGCGGTAGCCGCGGAGCTCGATGCGCACGGCGCCCTTGAAGCCGCGCAGGTACCAGTTGCCGCGCACGGCGACCGCCTGGCGCATGCGGTCGAGCGGCACGTACTCCTGCGCTTTGACGCCCTGCCCGATCTGCACCGAGCGATACGGGTCGCTCTGCACGCCGTGGAGCACCTGCAGCGTGTAGATCGCCTGCGTCTGGAACGTGGGCGTCCACGCTTGCGACCACGAGCCCTGCAAGCTGTCGATCGCGATGTCGCGTTGCGTGCGCGTCGGGTCCTTCGTGAAGCAGCCCGTGCTCGTCGGGAGCGCGAGGTGCGCGGTGGGGAGCGCGTTCGGGTTCTGCACGAGATCGCACACGTCGTCGAAGTTGTGCGCGTAGTCGACCTGGAGCTGCGTGTTGTGCTCGAACAGCTCCGTGCGTGCCATCACGTTGAACGAGATCGAGTGGTAGTCGTTCTCCGTTCCATAGAGGCCGCCCGCGCCGAAGCTCGTGTTGTCGTGCTTGACGGTGAACCCGCCTTTTCCGACGTTTCGGAAGTCGTGCACGCTCGCCGTCGAGATGACGTCCGCGGTCGGGTGCGTCGCTTTGTACGCCGAGCCCGCCTTCGTCGCGACGCTCGCGCCGGAGACGACGTCCGCCTCCCACCCGCCGTAGATGCTGAGCGCGTCGCTCGGGTTGACCGTCAGCGTGAGCGACGGCGAGTACACGAACATGTGCGTGCGCGTCGGCGCCTCGTAAAAGAGCCCGTGCGCGGTGTCGACTTGCACGACCTGCGCGCGCGCGGTCGCAGCCGACGCCAATACCGCGAAGGCGATGCCGAGCCGAAAGCTCAGTTGCACCCGCAGCCTCCGCCCGCCACGCCGGAGCCGCCGAAGCTCCCCTCACGGTTGTCGATCGCGTGATGGAGCTGCGCCGCGATGATCGGATCGCCCTCGAACTGCATCACCGGATCCGCGAGGACCGCGCGCTCTTGCGGGCGAACCGTGACGCACGAAGCGAGCGCGAGCGCGACGACGACGAGGAGGATCTTCATCAGAAATACACTCCGAAACCGCCGGTGACGGTTTGCGCGTTTTGGAACTGGCTCGCCGTGAAGAGCGTCATGTTCGTCGCCTCGATGCGCACGAGGATGCGGTTCTTGAGCGCGAACATGAGCCCGCCGCCCGCGCGCGCCACGAAGAGATCTTCACGCTGGAGCACGAACGAGTCCGACTTCGGGATGACGCTCAGGCCGCCGCCGCCGAGGCCGAGGAACGGACAGACGACCCAGCGCGGAAAGAGGTAGACGGTGAACGTGGCGCCGTAGAAGAGCTGCGCGCCGTCGGCCGTGAGCCCGTCGCCAATGAAGCCCTCGACGCTGAATGTCTTGTCGAGCACGAGCTGCGGGCGAACTTCCATGTAGCCGTATTGCTGGAAGCTCCCGTTCTTCACGGGGATGTTGAGCATCCCGCCGACGAGCGCGAAGCCCGCGTGCGCGCCTTCGAGCGGAGGCGGCGCGAAGAAGCCGGGTCGCTTGAACTTCTCGTCGGTGACGGCGAACGGCTCGACCTGCTCGCCCATCGCGTACGCTCGCCGCCCATCGGGCAGGAGCACGCGGAGCCAGAAGCCGCCGCCCTGCCGACCGTCGAGCGCGAAGGTCTCGCCGCGGTGCGCGGTGTAGATCACGCGGAACGACACGCCGGGGCCGGTGCGCAAGTCCGCCGAGTCGACGACGACGCGCGCGAACGCCTCCGCCGCGTCCTCGGTCGTCTCCGCGGCGCGCGCGGGCTTCGCGGCGAACACGAGCGCGACTGCCATCAAGACGGCGAGCGCGTATTTCGTCATGGAGTGGCGGCCCACTTGTAGATCACGGCGGAGAGCGGATCGGGCGGTGCGTCCGAGGGCACGAAGATTTGCCGTGGGTGGTTCGCGCCGGAAGTCGGGCGCGTGAGGATCGCTGCCTGGCACGTCGCGAGATCGACGCAGTCGCGGCTCATCTCGAGCGACGCCGACGTGAAGTTGTTGGCGGCGGGAGAGCCAGGGCCGATGGAGGCGGCGCCGGTAGTCGTTGGGTGATCCCCGCCGCCGCAGTCGATCAGGGGGTGGTCCTGGAGGGCCATGCCGCTGACGGCCGACGAGTTGAAGTGGCAGTTGCCGTTGTCGCTCCCGACGCCCGCCCCGCAGCTCGTCTGCTGCGCGAACAAATACTCGGGCTCGACGTGGCAGTAGAAGAAATCCTGGTTGAAGACCGACAGCGGAATCACGAAATTCGGGCCTGGGTCGACCGTGCATCCCCACGCGGTTGCCACCGAAGCCACCGCCAGCGCTCCCACGACCCAGCGCGTCAGTCCAAACGGCACGAACGCCACGATAGACGGAGTGGACGAGTTACGGCAACCACGGGGTGTGTCCCGCCACACCATTTCAATCGTGTGAGGTCGCGGAGTTGCGCGTGGTGCGGTCCCTGCTGAGTAGTGGGCATGACCCACTTACGGTTTCACTTGCATAAGGTCGAGGCGACTCGCTACGTTCCCCTGCCGCAAGTTTGGAACTTCTTTTGGGGTGTCGTATCTTATCTTACATGTGGGTGCCGCAGTCAAAGGTGCCCGAGAGATAAAGGAACGATGAGGCTGACCCCCTGGTATCTCGCTGCAATCGCACCGCTCGCAGTCGCCGGTTGTTCTGGCGCATTCTTCGGACACGTCGCGGTGCTCGCGCTCACACTCGGTATCTTCTTCGGCACGCTGTCGCTCGGGCGACACGCGGCGCAGTCACGCGAGACTGCCAAGGCCCACGTCGAGAACGTCGACGTCTGATCGAGCGATCGCATTTGCGGTCAGCTCGATGTTGCGGTACGCGTCTTCCGGTTACGGGCGCATAACTCAGCGGTAGAGTGCGACCTTCACACGGTTGAAGTCGCAGGTTCAAATCCTGCTGCGCCCACAAAGAATCTAGAGCGCGCGACGCAATGCGAACGCGGCGGCGCTCGTCGCGTGCGATCCGCGATCGGCGCGGACTGGGCGCCAGAAGTTGTCGACGCGCCTCGGTCCGACGCGCGCCTCGCGTTGTGAGCCGTTCCACGCGGCGTTCGCGAGGTAGCGATCGAGGAGCGCGACGCGATCTTCTCGCGCCCGCGAAACGCGCTCATGATCCCGTTGATGCCGTCGCCGGGGTAGCCGAAGACGCGCCGCACGCCCCAGGCTGCAAGTCGATCGCGGATGAAATCGCTGACGCTCTGGCTCATGGATTCCTCTGGCGTTGGGTTTGCTTCGCGAGTCATTCACGCGCGATGCCAGACGATGGGCGCGACCGTGGCTCGCCGCGCGCGCGCGTCAGCCAGTCGGTGATCGCGGCCTCGGCACGCTCGCGCTCGACGAGGAGCGCGAAGTGACCCGCGTCGAGCTCGACGTACTTCGCGCCGACTCGCGTGGCGTAGGCGCGCACCATCGGCGTCGAGACCTGGCCGTCGACGCGACCTTGGATGACGAGCGTGGAGACGCCCGGCGCACCCGCGTCCGGCGCCGCGCCCGAGACGAGGACGAGCCCGTCGATCTCGCCGGCGAGCCTCGGGGCGAGACGGCTCGCGCCGATCCCGCCGTTCGAGAGTCCGGCGAGGTAGATCCGCGTCTTGCCGCGCGCGTGGAGAGAGGCGATCGTGTCGCGGACGATTCGCTCGTTCGCGTGGGTCCACCAAGCACCCGCCCACGACGTCGACGGGCACGCGGTCGACATGCCCGCGCGAGCCGCCGCCCGCGCGAAGAGCCAACACGACATCGTGAAGTTCCCGGCGGAGCCGTGAAGGAACACGACGGCCGCGTCGCCGTCGCGCATCAGCTCGATCGTGTCCGTGGCCCCCGGTCCCTCGAGGCCAAGGTACGTGGCGACGAACGGCGACGGGAGGCTCCCCTCCTCGCGGTCCATGTCGTCGTACGCGGCGCGCATCGCCGCTGGCAGCTCGGGCACGTCGGGGTCTGACATGAAATGCGTGTACGCGATGGCGCGCGCGGCGTTGACCGCGACGTCTCGCTCGTCCACGACGCGGTCGATCGCGCGCACGTCGCCGGCCTTCTTCGTCGTGAGCAGGCGCGCGCCGACGGGGACGAGCAAGAGCGCGGCTCCCGCGATCGCCAAACGCCGCGCCCATTGGCGCGACGCGACGAGCGACGCCGCGAGCACCATCGGCGCGAGCACGTATGCCGCGCCCGACAGCGTCGGCGGCCCGCTCAAGACGAACAGCACGACCGGCGAAAACCCGAGCAAGACGAGGATCCCGAAGATGCGCTTCATGCTCGTGCTTACGGGCGCGGAGGCGCATTCTTCGCGGCGAAGTCCGTGAACGGTCGCGCCGCGCCCGTGAGCGGTCGCTGCTATGATCCGGCCGTGGCCCGGCGTGTCTCGCTCCCCATCTCGGTCGACCCCCGCATGACGCTCGCGCGCGCGCGTGAGAAGCTCGGCGGCCGCGTCTCGTCGCACGGTCGCGGCGGCGAGATCGTGCGCGTCGGCGAAGACGTCGGGGTCGTCCTCTGGTCGGACGAGGTCCGATGCGACGTGTGGCTCGGAAGCGATCGCATCAAGCGCGTGTGCGCCGAAGAGGCCTCGCTCGCGCCGTCCACGGTCGCGATGGGCCCGATCGCGGTCGACGCGCGCGCGTTCGCAGAGCTCGAAGAGGGCCAAGACGTCGTGTTCGACGAGAAGGTCCGCGGGCGTCTCCTCGAGAAATGTCGCTGGGGCGGCCTCGTCGGGGTCGAAGACGGTCGCGTGTTCGCCGTCGGTTTTCGCCGCTTCGTGAGGCGCCTCGCGAACTGACATGACCGTCGCGCAGCTTCGCATCGGCAAGCACGGCCCGCCCGCCGCGGACGCGCGCAAGTTCCTCCCGACGACGCGCGAGGAGATGGACGCGCGCGGCTGGGACGCAGCTCGACGTCCTCATCGTCACCGGCGACGCCTACGTCGATCACCCCGCGTTCGGCCCGATCCTCATCGCGCGCTTCCTCGAGGGGCGCGGCTACAGGGTCGGCGTGATCGCGCAGCCGCGCTGGGATCGCGCGCCCGACGATCTCGCGCGCATGGGCGCGCCGCGCCTCTTCGTCGGCATCAGCGCGGGCAACCTCGACTCGATGCTCAACAAGCTCACCGCGCAGAAGAAGGTGCGCGGCGAGGACCAGTACTCGCCCGGCGGCCGCACGAACGCGCGCCCGAACCGCGCCATCGATCGTCTACGCGAACCTCGCGCGCCAGGCTTTTCCCGGGCGTTCCCGTCGTCCTCGGCGGCATCGAGGCCTCGCTCCGGCGCATCGCCCACTACGACTACTGGAGCGACTCGGTGCGCCGCTCGATCCTGCTCGACGCCAAGGCCGACCTCCTCGTCTTCGGCATGGGCGAGCGCGCCGCGTGGGAGATCGCGAAGCGGCTCGACGCGGGCGAGCGCATCTCCGAGATCGCGCGACATCCGCGGCACCGCCGCACGTGACTGCGAGAACAAGGCGCGCGTGGGAGCCGGCCCCTCGACGGCAAGCGAGCCGCTTCACGTGACGCGACGGCAAGCCTCGTCGTCTTGCCCTCGTACGAGGAGGTCGTCGCCGACAAGAGGCCGTTCGCGAAGATGGCGCGCGCGTTCCAGTTCGAGACGAACGCCGCACAACGGCCGCCCGCTCCTCCAAGCCGCACGGCGCGAGGCCGTCTACTTCAACCCGCCCGCGCTGCCGCTCGAAGAGCGCGACATGGACGGGCTCTACGATCTGCCCGTTCGCGCGCGCGCCGCACTCCGAGCTACCGCGGAGAGCGCATCCCCGCGTTCGAGACGGTGAAGCACTCGATCGTCACCATGCGCGGCTGCTTCGGCGGCTGCACGTTCTGCAGCATCACCGAGCACGAGGGGCGCATCATCCAGAGCCGCAGCGAGCCGAGAGCGTGCTCCGCGAGGTGCGCGCGCTCTCGCGCATGGAGGGCTTCTCGCGGCGTCATCACCGACGTCGGCGGCCCGACCGCGAACATGTACAAGATGCACTGCAAGGACGAGCGCACCGAGAGCGCGTGCCGGCGCCTCTCGTGCGTGCACCCCGGCATCTGCGAGAACCTCGTCACCGATCACGCGCCGCTCGTCTCAGCTCCTGAAGAAGGTCCGCGAGGAGCCCGGCATCAAGCGCGTCTTCATCGCGTCCGGCGTCCGCTACGACCTCGCCGAGCGCAGCCCCGAGTTCATCTCCGAGCTCGCGCAGCACCACACCGGCGGCCAGCTCTCGGTCGCGCCCGAGCACTACGACCACGACGTGCTCGACAAGATGAAGAAGCCGCCCGTCGAGCACTACGAGCGCTTCGCCCAGGCGTTCTGCCAGGCGAGCGAGGAGGCCGGCAAGGAGCAGTACCTCGTGCCGTACTTCATCACCGGCCACCCGGGCTCGACGCTCGACGACACGGTCGAGCTCGCGCTCTAGCTCAAGGAGCGCGGCATGCGCCCGCGGCAGGTGCAGGACTTCATCCCGACGCCGATGGCGATCGCCACCGCGATGTACTACACGGGCCTCGACCCGCTCACCGGCAAGCCCGTCCACGTCGCACGCGATCTGCGCGAGAAGCGCATGATGAAGGCGCTCCTCTTCTACTGGGACGCGCAGCACGCCGCTCGCGCGCGAGGCGCTGATCAAGGCGGGCCGCGCGATCTCATCGGCAAGCTCGTTCCCGCTGGCGATGGACACGACCGCCATCGCAGCATCGGCGGCAGATCTGGGCCACCCCGGGCCAAAGCCCGGGGCTGGCGAAGACCCAGCTGATCATCCAACTCAAGTCAGCCCCGGGCTTCAGCCCGGTGTGGCCCCAAAACTCACTCCGCGTAGCGCACGACGAGGCGCACCACCTCCTCCACGAACGCGGGGTCCTCCAGCAAGTCGCGGCGGAAGAGGACCGCGCCGTGGGTCACGGCCTCCACGGCGTGGACGATGACGAACGCGACGACGTCGACCTTTCGCTTCTTGGCGAGCTCGGGCAGGCGCACCTCGATGTACGCGCGCACGAGCGCGAGCGTCTCTTGTTCGAGCTGGTGGATGCGCTCGAACGTCGCGAGGCGCGGGAGCTCCTCGGCGAAGACGCGGTGCAGGTCCGGGTCGACGCGGTGCGCGGCGAGGAGGCCCTCGATGAGCGCGCGCGCAGCGACGGCGAGCGGCTGCTCGAGCGCGTTCTCGGTGCCGCGGCGCAGAAACTCCTGCGACTCCTCGAGGTGCCGGTCGAGGAGCGCCGCGACGATGGCCTCCTTGTTGGGGAAGTACTGGTAGAGCGACCCGACGCTCACGCCGGCCGCTTCGGCGATGTGGTTGGTCGTGGTCGCCTGGTAGCCGCGCTTGACCAAAATGCGAGCAGTTGCTCGCATGATGGCGCTCACGGTCGCCTCCGAGCGCGCTTGGGATGCCTGTTTTCTAGGGCGGATGGCGATTCGACGGTTCAAAGTTCGGATCCGAACATTGCGAGCTGACAATACGAGTGATTGCTCGCATTAAATCATCTCATGCAAGCCGCTTTCGTCAAGAGCTTCGTCCGCGGCCGCAAGAGCGGCGCCCCGCGCATGCCCGGGTCGCTCGTCTTCGGCAACCTGTTCGACTTCCAGAAGGACCGCATCGGCCTCCAGCACCGCGTCGCGCGCGAGCTCGGAGACATCGCCGAGCTCCGCATCGGGTTCATCCCGGTGCTGATGACGTCGTCCCCCGCCCTCGCCCACGAGATGCTCGTCGAGAAGCAGGACGCGTTCATCAAGAGCGCGGGACTCTCGGTCTTCGCCAAGCCGCTCCTCGGCGAGGGGCTCCTCACGAGCGAGCACGGCGAGCACAAGAAGCAGCGCAAGATGATGGCGCCGCTCTTCGCGCACAAGCGCATCGCCGGCTACGCGGACGTGATGGCCGAGCGCGCGGAGAAGATGGCGCGCTCGCTCGAGCACGACCAGCGCGTCGGATCGTCGATGCCATGATGCGCGTGACGCTCGAGATTGTCGGCAAGACGCTCTTCGACGCCGAGCTCGGCGGCGACGCGGACGACGTGGGCGATGCGCTCACGGACGCGATGACCGCGATGATGCGCGGCATGGTGCGCGTGATCCCGATCCCGCCCTCGATCCCGACGCGCGCGAACCTGAGGATGCGCGACGCGGTGAAGCGGCTCGACGAGATCGTCTACCGGCTCGTCCGCGAGCGCCGCGCGAGCGGCCTTGATCGTGGCGACTTGCTCGGGATGCTCCTCGCGACGAAGCACGAGGACGACCAGTCGCCGCTCAGCGACACGGGGATCCGCGACCAGTCGATGACGCTGATGCTCGCGGGCCACGAGACGACCGCGAACGCGCTCGCGTGGACGCTCTATCGGCTCGGCGAGCCCCCCAGGCGCGCGAGCGCGTCGAGCGCGAGATCGACGAGTGTCCGCGACGTCCCGCCCTCGGCGGATCCGTCGACGCGTCCGTCGGAAAACGCCGCGTGACCGCGGATGATCTCAAGAATCTCCGCTCACGCTCCAGGCGATCAAAGAGGCCATGCGGCTCCACCCGCCCGCGTACATCATCGGTCGACAGGCGACGCGCGACGTCACGCTCGGCGGCGTGAAGGTGCCCACGGGCCGCGTCGTCCTCTTGAACGTCGCGGGCATGCAGCGCCGCTCCGACCTCTTCGAGGACCCCGATCGCTTCGACCTCGATCGCCTCTCGGTCGAGAACGAAAAGAAGCTCCGGCCGCTCTCGTACATGCCGTTCGGCGCGGGGCCGCGCGTGTGCATCGGCAACCACTTCGCGCTCATGGAGAGCCACGTCGTGCTCGCGACGATGATGCAGCACGTGCGCTTCGAGCTCGAAGAGCGATCGCGAGGTCGGCTCCGAGCCGCTCGTCACGCTACGACCGAAGGGCGGCGTTCACGCGCGCGTCGTCGCGAGGATCGCCGCCCAGAGCTCGCCGCGTCCCTGATTCGGTCTCCGAGGAGAAGCCGATGCCCCGCGCCTTCGTCGTGGCCCCGGAGCTTGTCGAGCGCGGGCTTCATTTGGGACTTGGGGAGCTTGTCGACCTTCGTCGCGACGAGATGACTGCGGCTTCCTCGCCTGCGCCCAGAAGTCCACGAGCTCGTCGTCGTCCTCTGACGCCGCGCCGCACGTCGACGAGCAGCGCGACCGCGCGCAGCGGCGCGCGCCGCAGAGGTAGCCCTCGATCATCCGCCCCTCGCCTCTTCTCGCTCTTCGAGCGCTTCGCCCAGCCGTAGCCCGGCAGGTCGACGAAGCGCACCGCGACGGCCGTCGGCGCAGCGACCTCGAACATGTTGAGCTGCCGGGTGCACCCCGGCGTGTTGCTGGTGCGCGCCAGGCCCTCGCTGCATCATCGCGTTGAGCAGGCTCGACTTGCCCACGTTCGAGCGGCCGGCGAAGGCCACCTCAGCAGCGCGGCGGCGGGCAGCTGCCGGGGTCGACCGCGCCGGCGAACGGCCGCGTCCACGACGCGCGTCTCGGGGACAATCGCGCTTGCTCATCGTCGTGCTCGCCCGCCAGCCTCCGCCGCAAGCCGCCCACGATCTCCTCGAGCTCCGGAGCGCACCCCCCAGGCGGCGGCGACGAAGACACGCCGAAGACGGCCATCGCGGCGATGCCCGCGATGCCCCTGCGAGCGACGCCGCACCAGCCGCGCGACCGCCCACGCCGCGACGCCGCCATGCGCGACGCGGCGAGCGTGCGCGCCGCCGACCGCCGATGTCGCCGCGCCCGAGCCTGCCCATGCGCCGCGCAGCGCGCACGACGAGCAGCACCATCTGCACGGCGCTCGACCCCGCGACCGCGACGCTGATCCCCGACGTGGCCCATCGGCCCGCGCAGCGCGACCGCGAGGACGACGAACGCGCACGAGGTCGAGCGCGCTCACGACGCACCGGCGTGCGCGTGTCGCCGAGCGCGTAGAACGCCGGCACGCGTCTGCCGCACGGCCGCGACCGTCCAGATCGCGCCGCCCTGCCAGACGAGCGCGCGCGCCGTCTCGTGCGCGGCGGTCGCGTCGAACGCGCCGCGCTGGAAGAGCGCGCGCGACGATCGGCTCGCCGAGCACGCGACCAGCGCGCGCTCGCCGGGATCGCGACGAACATCGCGAGGCCCATGCCGTGCGCCCACGTCTTCGCCAGCTCGTCCTTCGCGCCCTTCGCGGCGAGCGTCGACGAGCGACGGCAGCGCCGCGGTCGACAGCGCCATCACGAAGATGCCCTGCGGGAAGTCGCAGAGGCGCATCGCCCACGAGAAGTAGCTCTGCGCGCCCGGCGCCGAGCTCGGAGAGGAAGCGGCGCGAGAGCGACGAGGTCGACGTAGTAGACGCCGATGCCGAAGGTCAGCGGCGCGATGCGGCGGAGCACGTCGCGCACGTCGGCGTCGAGAATCGAAGCGCGGCCGGCCGCCGTAGCCGATGCGCGCGGAGCGCCGGCCACTGCGCGACGACCTGCAGCAGCGCCGCCGACGAGCGCGCCCAGCGCGAGCGCCGCACCGGGTCGATCCCGCGCGCTCGAGCGGCCGCGGCAGGCGAACGCGGCCGCGAGGAGCGCCACGTTGAGCAGCGCCGGGCGCGAACGCCGCGACCGCGAAGCGCCGGTTGGCGTTGAGGGCCGCCATGCCGAGGGCCGCGGTGCCCATGAAGAAGATGTACGGGAACACCGCGCGCGTCAGCGCGACGGTGCGCTCGAACTCGCCCGGGCGGTCGCGGTAGCCGCCGCGAAGAGCTCGCGTCAGCGGCCCCGCGAAGACGATCCCGAGCACGGTCACGACGACCAGCGCGACGAGCGACGACGCCGCGCACCCGCGCGAAGAAGCGCCGCGCCGCGTCGTCGCCCTCCTTCGGCGAGCTTCTCGGAGAGCACCGGCACGACCGCGCTCGAGACGGCGCCCTCGCCGAGCAGCGACCGCAGCGAGTTGGGGATGGTGAAGGCGACCCACCACGCGTCGGTGGCGTCGCGGTCGAAGATCGCGGCGAGCACCACGTCGCGCACGAGGCCGAGCACGCGCGACGCGAGCGTGCCCGCGCCCGACGACGCCGGCGCGCGCGACCAGCCGTCCTCGCTCGCGCGCGCCGCCTCGCTCGGCGATCGACCGGGCGCCTCACCGTCGCGGCAGCTCCGCGGCGTGCGGCGCCGGAGCGCACTGCGGCGCACTGGCAGAGCGAGCGCAGATACTTGAACTGTAGATGCCGCTGTCGTGGCCGTCGAACCACTTGAGCGCGAGCGCGTAGCCGCCGACGGGCTCGATGTCCTCGAGCTCCAGCTGGGTGTCGCTGCGTCGCTCGATGAACTTGATCTCGCCGGAGTGCCCCTGGCAGCCGGCGCACGGGCAGTAGCCGCGCAGGATCGCGTGCGGGTAGACGCCCTTGTGGCCGTCGGCCCAGTCGATCTCGGTGGTGCGCGCGCCGCGCGGGGAGCGGATGGCGACGGGCTTGAACCGGGGATCCTCTCACGACGGCTCTCCTTCGCTGCGGACGCTCTGCGACGCGCGGCCCAGACCGACCAGGCCCGCGACCGCGCCCGCGCGCGACACCGCCTTCTTGC
Source organism: uncultured delta proteobacterium (assembly GCA_963839305.1). Lineage (GTDB taxonomy): Bacteria > Myxococcota_A > Polyangia > Polyangiales > Polyangiaceae > DASXHD01. The sequence continues at coordinate 874,422 of CAWIUL010000010.1, read as the reverse complement.
CCATGATGTGGCCCGCGCGCAACGCCGTCCGTCCACACGGCCGCGTCGCGCCACGCGGCCGAGCCCGGGACGGCGCCGCGCCGGACGCAGCGTCGCCAGGGCGCCGGCGATGAACGCGTCGCCTGCCCCGGTGGCGTCGACGCAGCGCGCGCGCAGGGCCGGGCGCGTCGACCGCGCCCGTGCGCGCCGATGGCGCTCGCGACGCCGGCGCCGCGCGTGACGAGCCACGTCGCCTGCGGGCGCGTGCCGCTCGAGCCAGCGAGTCCCGTGCGCCGCCGAGCCGGCGCGCGAGGTCGGCGTCGCTGGCCTTGACGAGCGCCGCGCGCGCCGCGAGCTCCGCGATGGCCGCTCGCATGCGTCCGGCGGTCCGGCCACAGGTGCGCGCGCACGTTGAGATCGACGCAGACGTGCGCCCCGGCGCGCGTCGGCGACCTCGAGGAACCGCTGCGTGGCCGCCGCGAGCAGGCTCGGCGTCATCAGGGTGCTCGTCCCGACGAGCGCCCAGCGGGCGCGCCCCATGGCGGGCGTGACGTGCGCGGCGCGGACGGACGAGTCGGCGGACTCGTGCCGGTAGAAGAGGAACTCGGGCTCGCCGCGCGCGTCGCGCACGACGAAGGTCGAGGCCGGTGCGGTTGGGCAGGCGCACGACGAAGCGCGACGTCGACGCCGTCGGCCGCGCAGGTGCGCCACCAGCGCCTCGCCGAAGCGGTCGCGCCCGACGCCGCCGACCACCGCCGCCCGCACGCCGAGGCGCGCGAGCGCCGTCGCGACGTTCGCCGGCGCGCCGCCGAGCTCGCGCCGGAACGCGCGGCGATCGGCTCGCGCCCGCGCGGCCGGTCTCGAAGATGTCCCAGAGGATCTCGCCGAAGCAGACGACGTCGAGCATGGGCGCCTCCCTTCAACGCTCGAAGCCGGCGTGCGCTGCCATCGCGGCCGTCGACGAGCTCGAGCGAGCGCGCCGCGGCCTGCTCGTCGACGTCGGCCGCCCTGCCCGCCGCGAGCGCGCGCGCCGCCGCGCGCACCGCCGGCAGGATGACCGTCGCCGCGCCGCCGCACGACCGGCACACCAGCCCGCCGCGCGCCGGATCGACGCACGCCGCCTTGCCCTCGGGGCACGCGCGCCCGCACACGACGCATCGCTCGAGGTCGAGCGCGTACCCGAGCGCCCCGAGCATGCGCGAGCCCGGCGCCGGCGAGCTCGCGCTGCGGCGGCGCACTGCCCGGCGTCGAGCACGTCGAGCAGCTCGACGAGCGCCGCGCCAGCCCGCGGGCTCCGGCGTGCGCGGCGGGAACACGTGGCGCGCCCAGCGCAGCGCCACCCCGCGGCGTCGAGCGCCTCGAGGCTCGTCGATGACCCCGCCCGCGCGCGCACGACGCGCGCCTCCTTGAGCGTCGCCAGCTCGCCCCCGCGGTCCTCGAGGTCACGGCCAGAGCGTGTGCACCGGCTCGAGCGCGCCGCCCGACGCGCCGCGAGCCCCGCGCGCCCCGCGCACGATCGCCGACAGCTTGCCCACCTGCTCGGTGACGAGCGTCACGATGATGTCGGCCTCGCCGACCTCCACGGTCCGGACGACGCAGCGCCTCGCTCTCGATCGCGGCTCACCCGAAGCAGGCGAAGCCGCGGCGACGGGCCGAGGACGCTCTGCGACAGCTCGGTCGGCATGTCGTGCCCGCGCGGCTTGAGCACGATCGACAGCGCGAGCGAGAGGAGGATGAGCAGCAGCACGAACGCGATGGCGACGCCGAAGCGGCGCCCCTGCCCCTCGCGGGCGGCCTGCAGCGGCGTCTGCACGGGCAGCGGCGTCACGAACGCCACGCGGCGGCTCGACGTGTAGCGCGCGAGCACCTCGGCCGGCACCAGGCCCACGGCCTGCGCGTACGACCTTGAGGAAGCCGCGGACGAACACCTCGCCCGGCAGCTCGTCGAACCGATCGCTCTCGATGGCCTCGAGCGACGCCACGGGGATGCGCGTCACGCGCGAGAGCTCGGCGAGGCTCATGCGCCTTCCTTCACGGCGCTTCTTGAGGTCGCGCCGAGGGTTCTGTCCAGCGTCACGTCCACTCCGCTCCCTTCGGTGCTCGGTTGGGTGACCAGGCTTGGCGGCCGGGTACTGGGCACGCCGACTTCAACATTCGCGTCCACGCAGGCCTTCCCGGCCTGCGTCGCGGGAGATGTCGCGGCACTTCTCGAAGTCCCCGCGCGCCTCTCGTCGGGCTTGGAGCTTCATGCGCACCTGCGCCCGCTTCCCAGGCGTCCTGCAGGTTCTTGCATTCGGGGCGTCGACCGCGAGCGCGCTCGAGAAGCTCTGCTCGGCTGCGCGAGGTCGCCCTTCTTTTCCTAAGCAACACCGAGGCGGTAGTGGCCGACGCAGAATCGCGGCTCCGTCACCGCGTTCTTCAGCGACTCGATCCCCTCGTCGAGTCGCCGTCGAGGACCTGCGCCCAGCCGAGTTGCCCCATGCGAGGTAAGCTCGATTCGAACGAAGGTCCTTGGCGAGCGGCTCGAGGATCTCGATCGCCTCCGGGTACTTCTTCTCGAGGATCAAGATCTGCCCGAGCAGGTTCGGCTTCGCGGAAGTTCGGGTCGATTTCGAGCGCCGTGCGCGCGTACTTCTCGGCCTCTGCATCTGCAGTCGGGCGCTTCGAAGCCGAGCTTCCGGAGCAGAAGAAGAGGTAGATCGCGCTAAGTGAAGTAGAGCGCCTTCGCGTTCTGGTCGTTGAGCTCGACGGCCTTGAGTGCGTGATCGAGGGCCATCCGGGGTTGCCTTTCGAGAAGTACTCGCGCGCGAGATCGTACTCGGCTTCGCTCTGTCGCTCCGGGTTCTGCGCGTGGGGTTGCCTCGCTGCCGCCGCGCCGCGACGCGGCGAGCGGCGCAAGAACGAGGCTAGATGCTCGAAGCCAGATCCGAAGGCATCGGAGTTGGCGGAGCCTAGGTGCGTACCCGAATGCGCCACGCCGACCGTCAACCCTCGCGCGCAGAGGCGCGGGTCTCATTCGCCCCGGCGAGCTCGTCCTTGGTGCCCAGGAGCGCGTAGAGGCGCGCAGCGCCTCGACGTCGGGAATCTCGATGCGCTCCCCGAGATGCGGATGTATCTGGCTCGCGCAGGCGGGGACGTGCGCTTGACCGCCTCGACGTCGAGCCCGACGCGCGTCGACAGCTCCACCGGCGAGACGGATATCTCGAGCCCGCGTAGCTCCCGTGGCGCCGGCCACGCCAGCTTGAGCAGCGCGCTCATGACCTTGAACTGGATGCCGCGGAGCATCATGATTTCGATCTGGTCCTCGGCGTCGCGCAGGCGGCGAACGAGCTGCTCGACCACGCGCACGGCGATGGGCGGGTGCCTCTCGAGGAGCGAGCGGAACGTCGTGGCGATCGAGCGCGAGCACGACGCCGTCGGTGATCGCCACCGCCGTGGAGCTCGCGCGCGCGCCCTCGAGCAGCGCGCCCTCGCCGAACAGATCCCCGGGCTTGAGGACGACGAGGCTGCGCTCGACGCCGCGGACGTGCTTGAGCAGGCGCACGCGCCCCTCTTGCAGGAGGAACGCCTCGCGTCGCGGGCTCGTCCTCGCGGAACAGCGTGTCGCCCGCGGCGAAGCGGCGCCCGTAACGCGACAGAGCCTCGCGCGCTCGGACTCTCCCAGCTCGATCTCGTCGTCGCTCATCCGCTGGCCCGACAGGTTACTCCAACGTGCCCTTCGTCGACGGGATCCCGCCCGCGCGCGGCTCGACGCGCGTCGCCCCCATGAGCGCCTTCGCGAGCGCCTTGAAGCAGATCTCGACGATGTGGTGCAGGTTCTGCCCGGCGTGGAGCACGACGTGCAGGTTGCACGCCGCGCCGCGCGCGAACGCCTCGAAGAAGACCTCGGCGAGCTCGGTGTCCCACGTCGCCGATCTTCGCCCTTCGGGCAGCGCGACCTCCCAGACGAAGTACGGCCGCCCCGACAGATCGATCGCGCACGTCGCGCGCGCCTCGTCCATCGGCAGCGTCGCCGAGCCGTAGCGCGCGATGCCCGCCTTGTCGCCGAGCGCGCTGGCGAACGCCTGCCCGAGCACGAGCGCCGAGGTCCTCGGTCGTGTGGTGCCCGTCGATCTCGACGTCGCCCTTCGCGCGCGACCGTCGAGATCGAAGAGCCCGTGCCGCGCGATCTGCTCGACCATGTGCGTGAGGAACGGCAGGGGCGTCTCGACCTCCGCCTGCCGGTGCCGTCGAGGTCGACGGTGACCTCGATGTCGGTCTCCTTCGTCGCGCGCTTCGCGTTTGCGCTCCGGCCCATCGCGCGAAGTACACCACGGACCGAGCGCGCGGGCCAAATCAGGGCATCAGTCGTCGTCGTCGTCGAAGGTCGGCACCGCGGATGGCTTCGGCGCGGGCGGCTCGGGCGTCGACATCTGCGTGCGGAGCATGCGCGCCTGTGAGCGAACGGCGCGCATCTCGCCCAGCTTGCGATCGTGCATCCAGCGAACCATCGCGGAGACCGGAGAGCTCCTTCAGGTACGCGAACGAGAACTCGCCGGTGTCCTCGACGAGCTCCTCGAGCACGCTCGGCTCGTTGTGCATCGCGCCGTCGACGCGCGTTCCACATCGCGAGGTAGCGCTCGCGCTCGGCGCGCTCGGCAAATCGAAGTGGAACTTGCCATCGAAGCGGCTCGGGCGATCGAGGATTGCCGGGTCGAGCCGCTCCGGGTGGTTCGTGGTCGCGAGCGTGATCAGCCCCGAGGTGTTCGAGAGCCCGTCGAGCTTGTTGAGGAAGAACGACCGGTTCTTGTCGGTGATCATCGCGTCGAGGTCCTCGAACACGAGGACGCACGGCGTGAGGTCCTTGGCGCGCGAGAACACCGTGTCGATGCTCGCGTCCTCCGTCGAGTACTTCGACTTGAGGCTCGTCACGTAGAGGCACGGGAGCGCGAGCATGCGGATGAGCGCGCGGAGGCAGTGGGTCTTGCCGTTGCCCGGCGGCCCGAGCAGGAGCACGCCGCGCTTGTACGCGACGCCGTAGCGCTCGTACTCGGCGCGCGCCGCGAGGAAGCTCGTGAAGTCCTCGATGATCGACTCCTTGAGCTCGCCCGCGAGCACGAGATCCTCGAACGAGGACGTCGCGATCGCGCGATAGAGCTCGCGGTCGTGCGACCAGCAGCCGCCGGTGAAGCGCAAGATCGTCTCACGCGGCTCGTTGCAGAATGCACACACTTCGTCCGCGAATTTACGGGCGATCGCCTCGTCTTCCGCGACGACGAGGCTCAAACGTTCGATGTCGAAGCCGCTTCGCCATTGCGCGACGACGACGCGCAGCGCGTGCCCTTGCCACTTCACGTCGTAGACCGCGTTGACCGGATCGGTCGAGAGCCCATGCCCGCGGCGCCAGTGCGTCACGAGCTGCGCGTGCTGCGCCTCGTCGAGCGCGATCTCGCACCGCCCGCTCTCGTGGGCGTACTGCGTGAGGTCGAACGGATCGCGCACGCCTTGGAGGACGAACTTTCCGGGGTTCGCCTCCGTGACGGCGCGCGAGAGGCGCCAACCAATGCCCGCGCTCGCGTCGAGCGCGACTTCGAAGATCTGCATCGACCCCATGTTACGCGCCCTTGTGGATGCTGAAACCGAACCGGTCGCGGTGCTCGGGTTGTAGGCGATCGACGACCGGGCTCTCTTCGCGCAGACGCGCGCGGAGGAAGCGAACGATCGCGATGCGCGCTCGCCGAAGCGTCCGAAGACGCAGCGGGAACCAATGGATTCGCAGTATGGCTTGCATGAGTGCCTCCTCGATGTGTGAGGACGCGCGGCCGCCGTCCGAACTGACTCCGATGTAGGGCCGTTCCTTGAGCGAACGAGGGTCGTGGGCTACTTGCAGCGCGTGGATCACGAGCTCGACCTCGTCTTGACGCTCGCGGGCGCGCTGACCGCCGCGCTCGTCTTCGGGCTCGTCGCTCGCAAGGTTCGCCTCTCGCCGATCGTCGGCTACCTCCTCGCGGGCGTCGCGATCGGGCCGTTCACGCCGGGCTTCGTCGCGCACGCGGGCCTCGCGAGCCAGTTCGCCGAGCTCGGCGTCGTCCTCTTGATGTTCGGTGTAGGGCTGAACCTTCACCTCAGCGAGCTCGTCGCCGTGCGCTGGGTCGCGCTACCGGGCGCCATCGCGGGGATGGCCGCGGCGACGTGCGCGGGCCTCTTGGTCGCCGTGGCGTTCGGGTGGAGCGTCCGATCCGGCGTCGTGTACGGCCTCGCGATCGCGGTCGCGAGCACGGTCGTGCTCCTGCGCGTCTTCGCGGACCGCAACGTCTTGCACACGCAGCCCGGTCACGTCGCGATCGGCTGGTTGCTCGTCGAGGATCTCTTCGTCGTCCTCGTGGTCGTCCTCTTGCCGCTCTTCGCGTCGCCCGCGGTGCGCGGCGGCGCGCTCGCGATCTCGGTCGCCGTCGCGCTCGCGAAGATCGCGGGCCTCGTCGCGTTCACGTGGCTCGTCGGGCGACGCGCGATCCCTCGCGTGCTCGAGCTCATCGCGGCGACGAAATCGCGCGAGCTCTTCACGCTCGCGGTCCTCGTCATCGCGCTCGGGGTCGCGGTCGGCGCGGCGAAGCTCTTCGGCGCCTCGATGGCGCTCGGCGCTCTGCTCGCGGGGATCGTCGTCGGGCAGTCCGACTTCGCGTCGCGCGCGGCGTCCGAGGCGCTCCCGATGCGCGACGCGTTCGCCGTCGTGTTCTTCGTCGCGACCGGCATGCTCCTCGATCCCTCGAAGGTCGCCTCGAACCTGCCGCTGACGCTCGCGACTCTTGCCGTCATCTGGATCGCGAAGCCCGCGGTCGCGCTCGTCGTCATCCTGCTCTCGAAGCGCTCGCCGAAGACGGCGCTCACGGTCGCGCTCGGGCTCGGGCAAATCGGGGAGTTTTCGTTCGTGCTCGCGGCGCTCGGAACGCAGCTCGGCATGTTGCCGGCGGCCGCGTCGCAGTCGCTCGTCGCTGCATCGATCGTGTCGATCACCGTGAACCCGCTCTTGCATGCTCGGGGAGCGCGTGTCGAGGCGGTGGCACGCGCGAGTCGAGAGCTCCGACGCGACGCCGGCGCGACGACTCGCCGTATCGCGCCGTGGTGGTCGGCTACGGGCCCGTCGGCCAGAGCTTGACGCGTCTCCTCGCGGAGAACGGGGTGACGCCGACGGTCATCGAGCTCAACCACGAGACGTTCGCGCGCCTTCGCGCCGGCGGGGTCGCGGCCGTGTACGGCGACGCTGCGCAGCGAGAAATCCTCGAGCGCGCCGGGGTCGTCTCGGCTGGGAGCCTGATGTTCACCGCGTCAGGCTCTCCCGACGCGGTCATTCGCATCGCGAAGGACCTCAACCCGAGCCTCGTCGTGCTCGCGCGCGCGGCGTACGTGAGGGAGGTCTCGATGCTTCGCGCCGCGGGCGCGACCGAGGTCGTCTCCGCGGAGGGAGAGGTCGCCCTCGCGATGGTCGAGCGCCTCCTCACGAGGCTCGGCGCCACGGCCGAGCAGCTCGACGTCGCGCGCGCCCGCGTGCGCGGCGAGGTGCTCGCGATCGGGTGGCGCCGATCGAACCGAGCCTTAGTGTGTAGACGTGCCCAACATCTTCGGAGCCGCCTCCCGCGCCGCCGTCGTGAAGCTCACGTGCCCCAAGTGCGGCGAGGTCCAAGCGCGAGCCCGCGGCCCCGAGGACGAAGAGTACGCGTGCCGCAATTGCGGCAAGGTCTTCACGCGCGCCGAGGGGAACGCCGCGAGGACGACCGCCCGCCGCAGAAGCGCTAGCTCAGTCGCACGACACGGAGAACGCTTGCTGGCCGCCGGCGCTCCGAAGGAGCAACACGTCGACGGACGCGCGCGATGGCGCCCGGGGCACGACGCGATACGAGCCCGCCGTCACGGTGCGCGGTTTCGGATCCGTCGAGGTCGCGAGCACGAGCCGATCGCCGTCGTGCCAGAAGAACACCGCGTGGCGCGCGAGGGTCGCGGCGGCCATGCCGTTGGCCTGGAGAGGCCGCGGCCCGATCCCGCTCGTGAAGCCGAGCGGCTGGGCGCGCGTCGGGTGCACGCGTGCGGGCGCGACGTGCTGCATGTCGAACGTCACGATGCGCACCTCGGCGGGCGCGGCGTGCTCGGGCGGCCGTGATGGCGTGCCGACGTCGAGCGTGTGGCCCTCTTCGGGCACGATGGGCCGCCACGCGATCGCGAGGCGTTCGCCCTCGTCGGACGTGACACGCAAGCTCGTCGTCGATCGCAGCGAGAGGTCCACGGCGTCCTGCGCGACGCGACCGTGTCGCGAGTCGGAGCGCGTGGAAATCCCGCGGAGTGAGCCACGTAGCCATCACGCGGAGCCCGCTCTCGTCGCCCTCGACCCAGACAACGGCCACGTGCCCGTCCGCGGTGAGGCCGACGCGACGATCGCGAGGGTCGCCTCGGGGAGACACCGCGACGAGGTACGAGCGCGTCTCGAGCGACGGGCTCGATCCTCGAGGACCTCGAGGTTCGTCGTCGCGGATGCGTCCGCGCCGCCCGTGAGCAGCCACGCGCTGCCCGCGCGCGTCCTCGACCATGTCGAGGTCTAATCCGTCCGCGAGCGTCGGCGTCGACCGTCTTGCCGTCCACGCCAGCGACGAGCGCCTTCGAGTCTCCGTAACCGAAGAAGAGGCTCTTCGTGGCATCGCCGGATCATGTTCATGGAGGCCGGCGGATCGATCGCCGCGAAGGTCTCCGGATCGTAGACGCGGTAGCGCTTCGTGCCCGCGACGAGATCTGTTGAACGTCGTCGACGCTCGGATGGAAGTCTTGCGGCGCCAACACTTCAGCCCCGGGGGCACGGTGATGGCCCGCGGCGGTGCGACGCGAACCGCGCACGAGCCGCCGAGCGAGCCCGCGACGGGCAGCGAGCCGACGCTACGTCGGAAACAGCCGGAACCGTCACGGCGGACGAGCGTGAGCTCCCGCACGCCGCGGCCATGATCCCGACGGGATGACCGCGAGAGCCCTCATCAGAGCACCCAGGGGATGATTCGCTTCGTCCTCTGCGCGTAGCTCGCGTACTCGGGTGTCTCCCGCGACGGAGCGCTCTTCGGCAACGATGCGGCGACGAGGCAACGCCGACGCACCCCACCGCGAGCAGCGCGTCGACGTCGTGATGGCCTACGAGCACGCCAGCGAGGATGACCAGGACGCCCGCATAGATGGTGGCGCACGAAGCGGTACGGCCCGTGGTGACGAGCCCGCCTTGCGTCGCGTTCGAACCGACGTGGAAACTGCGCATCCCGAACGTCAGCCTGCCCACACGACCACGACATGCCCACGACCTGAAGGCGATCACGACCCAACGCGAAAAGAACCGCTTGTGAGGATCAGGAACGCGAGCGAACCGCGAGCAGCGCATACGCATCGCGCCGGCCATGGTGGCGACCGTAGCATCTCCGTCGGACTTAGTGCGAAGGGCGGGACTTGAACCCGCACGGTGTTACCCGCTAGCACCTCAAGCTAGTGCGTCTGCCAATTCCGCCACCTTCGCGTGGGGCTGGTGAAGTAAAGCCAAAGGCCTTCGACGTCAAGCTTTGGCGTTGACCCGCGACAGAATCGCGACGAGCTCGCCGACTTCGAAAGGCTTTCTCACCCAGGCCGCGTTTTCCATGCCCTCCGGAAGGGCTTCTGCGCTGCCTGTGATGAAGACGATGGTCGCGTCCTTGGCCTGACGTTTCATGAGGTCGAGCGCGCCCTCGACGTCGGCCGCGATGGGCGAGAGGTCGACGAGCACCGCGTGGTGGCCCGAGTCGATGCGCGCGGCGAGCTGCTCGGCCGTGTGCGCGATCGTGACCTCGGCCCCGCGGGCTTCGAGCGCGGACTCGAGGAGCGTCGTGACGTCGGTGTCGTCCTCGACGATGAGGATGCGCGTGCCCGCGAGGACCTGGAGCTTGGGGCGGGAGGCGCGCGGCTCGCCGACGCTCGTCGGGACGTCGCGCGGCCACGCGACGCGGAACGTCGCTCCCGGCGCGGTGCCGCCGTCTGCCACCGTCTCGAGCAGGTGCAGATCGCCGCCGGCCGCGCGGGCCATCGCGCGCGCATGACGAAGACCGATGCCCGCGCCGCCATGGCGCGTCGAGTCGCCCTCGAACACGGCGAACGAGCGCTCCGCGGGAATTCCGGGGCCTTCGTCGCTGACGTCGACCGTGATCTCGCGCGGGCCGATCGTCGTCGCCACGCGGATCGTGCTCCCCTTCGGCGCGTACGCGATCGCATTGAGCGCGAGGTTCGTGACGATCTGCGCGAGATCCTCGCCGAGCGGGACGCGGCAACCCGAGCCCGCCTGCCCGCTCCGCCCGATGCGCACCTGCGCGCGCTGCGCCTCGATCTCGAGCGCCTCGGCGACCTCCTTCAAGAGGAGGTCCAGCTCCGCGTCGCCTTGCGGGGCGACCTTCGCGCCTATCGCGCGGCGCGCGAGGTCCCGCGCGGCGCGCGCGCGCTGCTCGACGATCCGAAGGGCGTGCGCCACGTCGTCGCGAGCCGCGCTCGGATCGCGCGCCTCCGCGACCCAGCCGAGGAGCACGGTGAGGGCGTTCGAGACCTCGTGGAGCGCGCCGAGCGCGTCGCGTTTCGGATCGTCAGCCATGCATCAATCACTCGTCTTCGGTGGTGGTGGTGGAACCCCCGCCCCCAGACGCTTCGCGACTTGCCCGAGGTCGATCCCCGTGGCGGCTCGCAGCTGCTCGCTGACGCCGATCGCCTTCCGCGCGAAATCGCCGCCGCCGTCTTCGGTGTGCGGCAGCACGGTGAGCTTGCGCACGGCGACCTTCTGCCCGGAGCCCGCGATGAGCGCCGCGAGCGGAAGGAGCTTTTGGACGACGAGGATCTCGCGCGCGCTCGCGCCCGAGCGCTTGTACTGCTCGATGAGCGCGTGGAGCGAGCCGGCCTGCGCCTTTCCTTGCTCGATGATGCGCGCCGCGGCGCCGCGCGCGTTCTCTTCGGCGGCCTTGCGCTGCGCCTCGGCGGGTTGCACGACCTCGGCGTCGAGCTTTCGCTGCACCTGGAGGACGCGCGCCTTCTGGCGCTCGATCTCGGCGCGCACCTTCGCGATCTCGGCGAAGACCTGACCTTGCGACTCGGCGATCATCGCGGTGCGCTTCGTCTTCGCGTCGGTGATGCGCTTGGCGTACTGCTGGCGCGCGATCTCGAGGTCCGCGTCGATCTTCGCGTTCTCCGCGCTCATCGTGTTCGTCGCCTTCTGCACGGCGGTGTCGGCCTGCGCGGAGGCCTCGGCGATCGCCGCGTTCTGACGGACGCCCGCGCCGCGGATGCGGCCGATCGAGTTGAAGTAGCCCGCGTCGTCGGTGACGTTCTGGATCTTCAGCGTGTCGAGCATGAGCCCCATGCGGTTCATGTCGTGCTCGGCCTCTTCGATGAGCGTCTGAGCGAAGCGGGTCTTGTCCTCGTTGACCTGCTCGGGCGTGAGCTGCGCGAGGACGCCGCGGAGGTTTCCCTCGAGCGTCTCCTTCGCGATGCGCATGATCTCCTGGCCACTCTTGCCGAGGAATCGCTCCGCCGCGTTGTTGAGGAGCGGCTCGTCGCCCGCGATCTTCACGTTGGCGACGCCGAGCACGTTGAGCGGGATGCCGCCCTTCGAGTACGCGTTCTGCACGCCGACGTCGATCGTGAACATCGTGAGGTCGATGCGCGCGACGTCCTCGAGGAGCGGCACGCGGAGGCTCCGGCCGCCGCGGAGGATGCGGTAGCCCACCTCGCGATCGCCGAGCATGCGCTTGCGCCCGCTGAAGACGAGCGCTTCGTTCGGCGCGGCCACGTAGAGGAGCTTGCGCACGATGAGCGACAGGAAGAAGAAGACGACGACCGCCGCGACGACGAGGACGACGATGATGCCGATCGGATTCATGACTGCCCTCGCTTCGCTCGGTTGTCATGGACGTTCACTCGCCCCTGCGGGGCTCGCTGCGAAAGTTTCATCGCGAGCCTCCCCGGAGCGTGTGGGGCGCGGCGGCGTCATCGACTGGTGGCCTGCCCTCGATGAGCGCGCGGACGTCGATGCCCATCGCGCGGCCGGTCTCTTCGAGCACGCGCGCGACGCTCACCGGAAAGCCCGAGGCGACCGCGCCGAGGCTCTCGGCGTCGCCGCCGTCGACGATCTCGAGGTCTTGCACGGTGATCTGCTGCACGCGCGAGACCGCGGCCGCGACGATCGTGTCGAGCTGCTGGAGCAGGTAGATGTCGCGCGCCTGCGGACCCGCCGCGGCCCACTCGTCGACGAGCATGCGGATGGCCTCGGCCGTCGCCTTGCCGTTCTCGATGACGGGCGCCGCGTCTCCGCGCGCACGCGCGGCCTGCGCCGTGGCCGCGGCCTCCGCGGGGAGGACCGTCTCGACCTGGAGCGCGAGCTTCGCGAGCTCGGCGCGAAGGCCCTGGAGCTCTTGCTCGGCGGTCGCGCGCGCGGTCTCGGCGGCGACCTGCGCCTCGTTCTCGATGCCTTGCGCTTCGGCCTCGAGCTTCGCGATCTCGGCGCGGAAGTTGTTCCGCTTCTGGAGGACCATCGCCTCGGCCTGCTGCTGCGCGCTCTCCGCGCGCTGGCGCGCCTTGGCCTGCTCCTCGCGGACGCGCTGCTCGGCCTGGTTCTCCGCGTTCTGCCCGTCGCGGAGCATCGTGGCGATCTGCGCGCGACCGAGGTTCTGGAGGTATTTCTGCTCGTCGGAGACGTGCTGCACCTTGAGCACGTCGAGCTCGAGGCCGAGCTTGTCGAAGTCGTCCTTGGCGTTGTGAACGAGCGACTCGGCGAACTTGAGGCGATCGTCGTTCACCTCTTCGGGCGTGAGCTGGCTCAAGACCTCGCGGAGCACGCCTTCGAGCGTCTGCTTGGCGACGAGGATGATCTGCGCGGCGGCGCGTTGAGGAAGCGCTCGACGGCCTGGTGCACGTGCTTCGGGTCCGTCGAGAGCTTCACGTTCGCGATCGCGTGCACGGTGAGCGGGATGCCGCCCTTGCTGAACGCGTTCTGCACGCCGACCTCGACGCCGTAGAGGCGCACGTCCATCCGCGAGACCTGCTCGAGCAGCGGCACGCGGAACCCGCGCCCGCCGTGGAGCACCTTGAAGCCGACGACCGACCCGTCCGGGAGGCGGTGCTTGCGCCCCGAAAAGACCAGGATCTCGACTCGGCGGGCAGATGTAGAGGAACTGCCTCAGGATGACGATGAACACGAAGACGGCGACGACGACCGCGACGGAGATCCCGATCGCTTGGGCGAAGTCGGCCGGATCGAACGGCAATTCAGGTTGAGGGGCCCCCGGGCTCGCGTGCATGCCCCGAAGCTATCACGGTGCCAGCTCTTTCGGCGCGCGGCTCACGACCACCTCGCCGCCCTCGCACTCCTCCACCACGACCGCGTCGTCCGGCTCGAGCGCTTCGGCCGAGCGCGCCACGTAGTCGACGAAGCTCCCGCGCACGCTGACGCGGACTTTTCCGCGCGTTTCGGTCGACGGCGGCACGATGACGCGACCGACTCGACCGATGACCTCGCGCTGGGCAGCGACGCTCGAGGTGCCCTGCCCTTGGAGGCGCCGCACGACGGTCGAGGCGACGTAGCCCGAGACGACGCCCGCGCCTCCCGCGATGATCGCGCTCGCGACGACGCCGGCGAAGCCGAAGACGAGAAGCAGCGTGCCGACGAGCCCGAACGCGAGGAGCGCGAACGCCCAGAATCGAATGCTCGCCAGAAACAGCAGCGGCCCGTCATGCCCGCCCGCGTCGTGACCGCCCGCGTCGTGACCCGCGTCGTGACCTCCGAAGAGCTGCACGAGCAGCGTCCCGAGACCGATCACGAGCGAGGCGACGAAGACCGCGAGCACGAGCTAAGCGTAGCGCATACTCGGGGCTACGGCGTCTTCCACTTGTTCTTCAGGTAAGCCTGGCAGGCTCGCTTGATCGCTCGGGGCGAGCGCGCCCGCGTTCGAGACGTCGACGTTCGTCAGGGGTCGGCGTAGGTGTCTTCGCCGCGCGCGATCTTCAGCGCTTTTTGGGCTGCTTCGAGCGTGATGTCGCGCGCTTCGACGATCATCGTCGCGACGCGCTCGACCTCGGCGCCCGTGGCGCCGGCCGCGAGAGCGACCGAGCGCGCGTGGAGCGCCATGTGCCCGCGCTGGATTCCGCACGTGGCGAGCGCGCGCACCGCGGCGAGGTTCGACGCGAGACCGAGCGACGCGGCGATCATCGCGAGGTCTTGCGCGCCCGTCACCCCGAGCAGCCGCAGCGAAAGGCGCGCGGCCGGGTGGACGCGGAGCGTGCCGCCGACGGTGCCGAGCGCCATCGGGAGCTCGATGCGGCCGACGAGCACCTGTCCCGATTCGCCTCCTCGCCGCGCCACGTCGCCAGCGGCGAGTAGTGGCCCGTGCGCGCGGCGTACGCGTGCGCGCCCGCCTCGACGGCGCGCCAGTCGTTGCCCGTCGCGATCACGACCGAGTCGATGCCGTTCATGATGCCTTTGTTGTGCGTCGCCGCGCGGTACGGATCGAGCTCGGCGAAGCGCGACGCGTTCACGATGCCCTCGATGACCTCCGCGCCGCCCATGTCTTCGGTGCCGAGCGCGAACGCGGGGATGCTGCAGCGCACGCGGACGCAGCGGCGATCGCAGAGGTTCGACAGGATGCGCAGGCCGACGTGTCCGTTCGCGAGCTCGGCGAGACGCGGCGCGATGCGCTCGGCGAGCCCGTTCACGAGGTTCGCGCCCATCGCGTCGCGGCAATCGACGAGCACGTGAACGACGAGCATCGCGTCGACGTCGGTGCCGACGATTCGCGCCTCGATGTCGCGCGCGCCGCCGCCGCGCTCGACGAGGCCCGGGACTGCCGCGTCCGCGAGCGCGAGGAGCTCCTCTTTGTGCGCGAGGATGCGTGCCCTCGCCTCTTCGCGCCGCTCGACGTGCGTGAGCTGGATCTGCGCCGTCATGAGCGGCGGATCGACCTCGGCCGTGAAGCCGCCGCCCTCGCGGACCATCCGCGCCGCGTTCGAGGCGGCCGCGACGACGCTCGGCTCCTCGACGACCATCGGCACGACGTAGTCGTGCCCGTTCACGCGGACGTTGAGCGCGACGCCGTACGGAAGGCCGTAGGTGCCGATGACGTTCTCGACGAATTTGTCCGCGGTCTCCTCGTCGAGGCCGCCGGCCTCGAGCGAGCGCTCGATGTCGGCCACGTCCGCGCCCGTCGCGTCGCTCACGAGGGCGCGACGCTCGTCGACGCTGACCTTGTAGAACCCGGGGAGTCTCGACGTGCGTTTCATGATGTTCCTTGCGATTCGATGACGCGGACGCCTCGCGAGTCGCACGCGACACCGAGATGACCCATCGAGGCGAGCTTGGCCTCTCGAATGAACGACGCCGAGGGGGGCGCCATACCGACAAAGACGCCGACGTCGCCGCCGCCCGCGCCCGAGGGAACGAACGCGGCCTGCTCGAGGCGCGCTGCGGCGCCGAGCGCGGCGAACTCGGCCGGCACGATGGGCGCGTCGGCCGAGGCGCCGAGCGCGGCGAGCGCAGGTCCGCTCGCGTCCATGGCGTCGACGAACGCGCGGGCATCCGAGACGCGGACCGCTTCACGCGCGGCGCGCGCGATTTCTCCGAGCGCCGTCATGCGCGCGGCGTGCTCTCGAGGATCGCGCGCGCGGAGGGCGTCGACGCGTTCGCGGAGCGTGCTCGTGCGAGCGCTCGTGCCGGAGAAGAAGGCGGCGATGCGAACGGCGGGCGGGAGCGCGACGCTCTCGAACGAGTCGAGCGTGTACGCGAGGACGCCGCCGAACGTGCTCGCGGCGACGTCGAGGCCGCTGCCTCCGCTCTGCACGCGCGCGTGCACGTCTCGGGCGCGCGCGAAAATCGCGCGGCGCACGCTCTCCGACGAAACGTCTTCTCCGCGCTGGGCCGCGCGGAGCGCGAGCGCCGCGACCAACGCCGCCGCGCTCGATCCGAGGCCGAGCTTCTTGCCGTCGCTCTCGAGCTCGCTCACGTCGATCGCTGGCGCGCGCTCGTCGAACGCGGCCTCCACCTCGCGCGTCGAGCGACCTTCGCCGTCGAACGCGTAGGCGCATCGATCGACCGCGCACACGATCGCGGGCGCACCCTCGAGGACCGCGTAGGCCCCCGCGAGGACGAGCTTGCCCGGCGCCGCGGCGCGAAGGACCTTCATCCCGCCTCCACGATGCGCGCGGCCGCGCCCGGACGCGACTCGATCACGCGGAGCACGCCGGGCACCGCCTCGAGCACCGCGCGAGCGCGAAGGGCGTCGCCGCTGCCGACGAGCACCTTCACGTGCGGCCCCGCGTCGCTCGTGGCGTACGCGCGCGCGCCGCCCGCGCGAAGCTCACGCACGGCGCGCATCAAGTCGAGCGTGACGCCGCGGAAGTACACGACGCCCGCGGACATCGCGACGGCGTGCATCGCGAGCGCGCTTCGCTCCGTCAGGTCTCCGACGGTCGAGAGATCGCCCGCCGCGAGCGCGCGCAACATGTCTTCGAAGATGCGAGCCTCGGCGTCGAGCCACGCCGCCCAGTACGGGCTCTCGGTGGCGGTGCGCGCCATGCCCTCGCGCGAAGACGACGTCTTCGCCTCCTCGGTGACGACGCAGACGAGCACGCGCGCGTCGAGGGCGTCCGCTGGAGCGACCGCGCGCGCCGCGAGCACCTCTTCTTCGTCACCCTCCGGCGCGCCCGCTTGGAGCGCGACGTAGCCGCCGAAGATGCTCCGCGCAGCACTCGCCGATCCGCGACGCGCGAGAATCGCTCACGCGCTCCTTGGTCCAGTCGAGCTTCGCGGCAGCGGAGGCCGCGAGCGCGAGCGCCGCGTGGCCCGAGGCGCTCGACGCGAGGCCGCTCGCGGTCGGGAAGTCGTTCTTCGACTCGACGCGCGCGAATCGCTTCTCGCTGCCCGAGCGCCGCACGCGCTCCAAGATCGCCGAGACGCGCGCGTGATCTTCCGCGGAGGCCGGTGCCCCGCCGAGGACGACCTCGTCGCGCGAGAGCTCACCCGCGAACGTCACGCGCGTGCGCGTCGTCATCCCGTCGAGCGTCACCGACAAGCTCGGCACCGCCGGGAAATTCCCTGGCCGCGCGCGCTTGCCCCAATATTTCGCGAGCGCCACGTTCGGGTGCGCGACCGCCTCGGCCCACGTCACGGCGCACCGCCTTCCACGAGCACGACGCGTCGCTCTTCGCGCGCGGAGCCCTTCCCCGCCTCGCTCACGAACCCCTCGAACCCGTCACGCTTCCACGCGGCGACGATTCGCTCCGCGCCGGTGCGCGTCTCGGCGAGCGCGACCACGCACCCGCCGCCGCCCGCGCCCGTGAGCTTCGCGCCGAGCGCGCCTTCGCGCCGAGCGCTCTCGCACATCTGCTCGATCTCCTGGGTCGAGAGGAGCAGCCCCGCGAGGAGCATCTGGTTCATGTCGAGGAGCTTGCCGAGCGCGACCACGTCGCCCGCCTGGATCGCGAGGCGTGCGTTGCGCGAGACGGCCGCGATGCCGTCGAACGTCTTCTGCACGAGCGCGGGCTGTCGCGCGCGCTGCCTCGCGACCGACTCGACCATCGAGCGCGTGCTCGACGCGGTGCCCGAGTGGCCGATCGCGAGGACGAGCGGCGCGCCGAACGCGAGCGACTCGATCGACGCCTCGCCGGTCTCGCCGCGCGAGAACACGATCCCGCCGCCGAGCGCCGCGACCGCCGCGTCGACGCCCGAGGGGTTTCCGTGAAAGACGCGCTCCCACGCGGTCGCGTGCTTTCGCGCTTCGTCGTCCGTGCACGTCGGGACCACCGCGCGCGCGATCGCGACGCCGAGCGCCGCCGAGCACCCGAGGCCCGCGCCCGCAGGAAGGTTCGCCTCCGCCTCGACCGAGACGGGCCGCGTCACGCCCGCCGACGCGAGGAGCGCGGCGAACGCGGACGCGAGCGGCTCGCTCCCCTCGCCCGCGACGACGCGTAGCGGCTCGCCCCCGACGACGTTCAAGGAGAGATCGCTCGGCGCTGAGGCCTTCTCCTTCGCCCGCGCGATCGCGCCGCGGTCGATGGCGAGCGCGATCGCCGGCACGCCGTACACGACCGCGTGCTCGCCGACGAGGATGACCTTTCCATTCGCGCGCCCGACGACGTCGCTCATGACTCTCGCGCTCCGAGCGCATCGATCATGCCGAAGAGGAGCGCCTTTCCGTCCGTCGTGAGCGCGATGCGATCGAGCTTCGCTCGCCCCTCGTCGAGGAGCGCCCCGATGCGCGACTCGACGCGCGCCTTCGCGCCGCCGTCGATCATGCGCTTCACGAGGGCGTCCACTTCTTCGTCCGGCGCGTCCTCGACGCCGAACACGCGCGGAAGGAGCTGCTGCGCCGCTCGATCGCCCGCGAGCTCGGCGACGAGCGCCGTTTGCCGTCCGCGACGCAGATCGGTCCTCGCGGATTTACCCGTGCGCTCGGGATCGCCGAACGTCCCGAGCCA
Organism: uncultured delta proteobacterium; assembly: GCA_963839305.1. Lineage (GTDB taxonomy): Bacteria > Myxococcota_A > Polyangia > Polyangiales > Polyangiaceae > DASXHD01. Next base: position 855,969 of record CAWIUL010000010.1, on the reverse strand, counting down.
GTCGTCCCTCAGCTGGAACGCGACGCCGACCGGGTCCATCGCGTCGCGCAGCGCCTCACGAACGGACGTGTCCGCCCCCGCGAGGATGGCGCCGAGGACGACCGGCGTCTTCGTCGTGTAGCTGCTCGTCTTGAGCCGATGCATCGCCTCGACCTCGGCGTGCGTCTTCGCGCCGCCGCGGACGTCGAGCACCTGCCCCGCGACGACCTCGGCGAGCATGCGCGAGACCTCGAGCACCGCGGCGAGCGCGCGCTCCTTCGGGACGTCGAGCGACGCGAGCGCCTCGAACGCGTACGCCTGCCCGAAATCGCCCGCGAGGATCGCGCAAGAGTCGCCGATCTGCCGCGAGCCGAAGCGCTCACGCAGCGTCACGTGAGCCGAAGGACCCCCGCGACGGGTCTCGTCTTGGTCCATCCAATCGTCGTGGACGAGGAGGTAGGCGTGGAGGACCTCGAGCGCGACGCCCGCCGCCGCAGCGGCGCCGCTCCGCTCCCCGCCGCACGCGACGGCGCCCGCCGCGACGAGCACCGGGCGAACGCGCTTTCCGCCGCGCGTCGCGATGTCGAAGAGCGCCGACGCGACCGCTCCGACGTCTTGGCCGATGCGCTCGGTGCGAGCGACGCGCTCGGCCGCGAACGCCGCGAGGCGCTCCTCGACGTCCGCTTTCACGGCGCGTTCGAACGCCTCGAGCTCGACCTCGCCTTGGACCGTCGCCATGGGGGACGATGCTTTCGCGCATACTCGTGCAGATTGCAAAGGTTGACCTATTAACGGAGGTTCTGGCGGTAAGTTAGGGAACGAGCCGTCCAACGTCAACGTTCGACGCTAGATATTCTCTAACTATTTCGATTACTTTCACTTTTGTTTGAACGAAACGAACAGCACATGACGACGCCTATCCAGTCACGAAAAGCCGACCACCTCGCGCTCTGCGCCGAGGGCGACGTCGGCTTTCGAGGGCAAGGCACGCTGCTCGACGGCGTCCGCCTCGTCCATGACGCGCTCCCCGACCTCGACGAAGCCGAGGTCGACACGAGCGTCGTCGTGCTCGGAAAGAAGCTCCGAGCCCCCATCCTCATCGCCGCCATGACGGGCGGAACCGACGAAGCCGGACGCGTGAACCACGACCTCGCGGCCATCGCGGAGGCGCGCGGCTACGCGTTCGGGCTCGGGAGCCAGCGCGCGATGGTCGTGCGGCCCGAGACGAAGGGCACGTTCGGCGTACGCGACGTCGCGAGGACCACGGTCGTGCTCGGCAACGTGGGCGTCGTGCAGGCGCGCGCGATGTCGAGCGCGGACGTCCAAGCGATGATCGAATCGGTCGGCGCCGATGCGCTCTGCGTGCACTTGAACCCCGCGATGGAGCTCGTCCAGCCCGGAGGCGATCGCGATTTTCGGGGCGGCCTCGAGGCCATCGCGCGGCTCTGCCGTGAGCTCCGCGTGCCGGTCATCGTCAAAGAGACCGGGTGCGGGATTTCGCCCTCCGTCGCCAAGCGCGTGCTCGACGTCGGGGCCCGCGGCATCGACGTCTCGGGCGCCGGCGGCACGTCGTGGGTCGGCGTCGAGACGCTCCGCGCCGAGGCGCAGGGGGACGCGCAGTCGCGCTCGCTCGGAGAGGCCTTCTGGGACTGGGGCATCCCGACGGCCGTCTCGGTCGCGACGGTGTCGAAGGTCGCAGCGCCCAAGGGCGCGCTCGTCGTCGCGACCGGCGGCGTCGGAACGGGCCTCGACGCGGCGCGTGCGATCGCCCTCGGGGCGGATCTCGTCGGCATCGCGCGCCCCGTGCTCAAGGCGCTCCGCGCGGGCGGCAAGGAGGGCGCGACGGCGTTCCTCGACGGCGTCGAGCGCGAGCTCCGCGCGGCGATGCTCCTCACCGCCAGCCGCGACGTGAAGGCGCTCCGAAGGGCGCCGCGCGTCCTTTCCGCTGAGCTGATAGGATGGCTCGACCAGGTAGGCGTGTGAAAAAGAAGACGACGAAGCGTAAGAGCGAGCGTCCCCCGGCCAACCGCGCCAACATCGAGACGTTCGTGCAGCAGTTCTTCAAGAAGGGCGCGCAGCTCACCGAGGAGCTCCTCCAAGAGAACGAGCAGCTCCGCCGCATGCACATGCAGCTCGAGAAGGAGAACGCGGCCCTTCGCACGCAGCTCGCGAGCGATCACGCGATGCGCGATCTGCTCCACAAAATCCAACACCTCGAGAAGGAGAAGCGCGATCTGCTCTCGCACATCCAAGACGCGGAGATGCAGTCGACACGCTACGGCGCGCGCTTTCACGAGATGGAGGAGGAGCTCTCGAAGCTCGCCAACGTCTACGTCGCGAGCTACCAGCTGCACTCGACGCTCGACGTGCAGCTCGTCGTGAAGCACCTGAAGGAGCTCTTGCAGCAGCTCGTCGGCGCCAAGCGCCTCGCCGTCTATCTGGCGGACCCCAACCGCAAGCACCTCTTGCTCGTCGCGAGCGAGAACATCGACGAAAAGAAGCACTCGCGCATCTCGCTCGGCGGCGACGAGCCGTCGCTCGCGGAGCGCGTGTTCTTGACCGGAAAGGAGCACATCACCGAGGGGCCGCTCGCGAAATCGAGCGAGCGCTCGCCCGCCGCGGTGCTCCCGCTCCATTTCGACGATCGCGTCGTTGGCGTCATCGTCATCCACACCGTCTTCGAGCAGAAGCCCGCGTTCGGCCCCGTCGACTTCGAGCTCTTCAAGATGCTCGGCGCGCACGCCGCGAGCGCGCTCGCCGGCTCGCTCCTCTATGCCGCGGCGAACGCAGAGCTGCCCGACGCGACGAAACTTTCATCGATGCCGAAAAACCCGTTACCCTCTTCGGCGAGCCGCTCCACATGAGCACCGAGTACACGTGTTTGGTCGTCGAAGATTCGCCGATGATGCGCCAGCTTCTGGTGTTCGCGCTGTCACGCGTGAAGAACCTGAAGGTGACCGAGGCGGACGACGGCGTCGACGGCCTGCGTAAGCTCGCCGGCAACAAGTTCGACCTCATCCTGACCGACATCAACATGCCGATCATGGACGGGCTCAAGCTCGTGAAGCGCGTCCGCTCCGACCCGATGCACAAAGAGACGCCGATCATCATCATCACGACCGAGGGCTCGACCGAGGATCGCCAGCGCGCGCTCCAGCTCGGCGCGAACGCGTACATCACGAAGCCGATTCAGGCGCCCCAGGTCATCGCGAAGGTCAAAGAGCTCCTCGAAATGGGCGCGTGAGCGTACGCGTCAAGATTTGCGGAGTGACGAGCGCCCGTGACGCTCGGATGTGCGCGGACGAAGGCGCGGACGCGATCGGCATCAACTTCGTCGCGAAGAGCCCGCGGCGCGTCTCCGAGGACGAGGCGCGCGCGATCGCGAACGCGGTGCGTGATCGGGTGCTCGTCGTCGGCGTCGTCGCGGACATGACCGCGGACGAGATGCTCGCGCTCCGCGACCGCGTGGGGCTCGGGTGCCTCCAGCTCCACGGCGACGAGCCCCCCGAGGCGCTCGCGCCGCTCCTCCCCCACGCGTACAAGGCCATCCGCGTCGCGAACGCGAACGACGTCGCGCGCGCGGCGCTCTACGCGGGCGAGCACGTGCTCGTCGACGCGAAGCGACCGGGCGTCCTCGGCGGCACGGGCGAGACGTTCGACTGGACCCTCGTGCGCGAGCTCGCGACGAAGCGAAGGCTCACGCTCGCGGGCGGCCTCCACGCGGGAAACGTCGACGAGGCGATACGTGCAGTCTCTCCGTATTGCGTCGACGTCGCGAGCGGCGTCGAAACGCCGGGCGCGCCTCGCGAGAAGGACCCGGCGCGCGTGCGCGCGTTCGTCAGGACAGCGAAGCGAGAATCGGTGAGCTCGACGAGCTTGCGCTTCGCGGCCTCCGAGTCGCCGTCGAACGGGCGGAGTTTTTCGAGCAGGTCGTCCGCCGGGGTCTTTCCCTGCGCCGCGAGCTTCACGAGCGGCTCGAGGTAGATCGACTCGTCGCGCCCTTGGGCGTCCTTGCACGCGCGGCGGCGTAGACCGCCCATCGCGACGTCGAGGACGCGCACGGCGACGTCCGCGAGCGGCTTGCCACGGAACGGCGTGCGAAGGCCGTCGCGCCAGATCAGCGGGCGGAGCGCGTGGACCTCGTCGTACTTCCACGATTCGACGATGGCCGCGAGCTCGTCGCGCGCGCGGTCGTCGTAGAGCAGCCCCACGTACATCGCGGGGAGCGCCGACGCGAGCGCGGGCCCCTGCGCGTCGCACGAGCGGATCTCGATCGTCCGCTTCAAGCGAACCTCGGGGAAGAGCGTGTTCAGGTGGAGGCGCCAGTCCCCCTGCGTCGCGCGGAGGCCTTCTTTGCCGTTGCGCATGTACTCGGCGAACGTCTGATCCGTCGCGTCGATCGCGTCGCCCTCGCGCTTGATGATGAACATGTTCGCGTCGAGCGCGAAGTCGACGTAGTCGCTGAAGCTCGCCTTGTGGCTCCAGAGCGCGGGCACGAGGCCCGTGCGCGTCGGGTCGACGTCGGTCCACACGAGGCCGCGCATCGTCACGCCGCCGAACGGGCGGCCCTCGACGAACGGGCTGTTCGCGAACATCGCCGTCGTGAGCGGGGCGATCGGCAGCGAGAGGCGCATCATGCGCATCGCGTCCTCTTCGCTGCGGTAGTCGAGGTTCGCTTGCACCGTGCAGGTGCGGAGCATCATGTCGACGCCGTATTGGCCCACGGTCGGGAAGTAGTCGCGCATGATCGCGTAGCGCGCCTTCGGGACGTAGTGCAGCTCCTCGCGCGTGGCGAACGGGTGAAAGCCGATGCCGAGCCAGCGCACGCCGAGGCGCTCGGAGACGCCCTCGAGCTCGCGCATGTGCTCGCGCGTCTCGTTCTCGATCGCGTGGACGTCGATGTGCGGCGCCCCCGAGAGCTCGAGCTGCCCGCCCGGCTCCAAGGTGACGCTCGCGCCGTCCTTCTCGAGCGCGATGACCGGACCGCCCTCGCGCTCTCGGTACGATTTCCACCCGTGGTGGGCGGCGAGCTCGACGAGGACGTTCATCACCGCGCCCTCGTAGGTCACGGGCGACATCTTCGCCGGGTGGATGCCGCACTTTTCCATCTCGGGACCGACGCGCTTGGGCGCGTCCGACGAGGCCGCCTCGTAGAAGACGGCGAGCAGGTCGTCGCGGTTCCGAATCGGGTCGGCGTCGCTCGCGGGTTTGATCGTCACCACTCGGCTCATTTCGGTATCAGTACTTTCGATGCTCCGCGAGCTGATTCATCTCGCGAGACCCGCACGATCCGCGCTCGCGCTGGCGCGCTTTTCTCAGGCGCGCGCGGTCGACGGGCGCACCGTCTTCTTGCGGTCGAAGAAGCGCATGCGGCGCATGAGCAGGTCGAGCACGTAGACGGCGATCGCGAGGAAGATGAAATGCTTCCAGAGATCCTGGTGGTACGTGATCGTCTCGCCCGAGGGGTCGAAGACGTCTTTGAGGATCGGGTCGAGCTTGCCGCCCGTGATTTCCGCGGCGCGCGCGAGCGTCACGGAGTCGGGCGCGAGCGCGAGGTACTCGCGCGGGTAAGGGTTGGTCACGTGGCCGAAGCTCTCGGCGACCTGAGCCATCTTGATGCCACCGCGGCCGTCGTCGACTTGCTTCTCGAGCGCCGCGTGGAGGAGGAACGACCCGTACTGATCGATCGGGAAATCGATCTCGTAGCGCCCGGGCGCCGTCTGCTTCATCGAGGAGGTTCTTCACCGCCTGCTGAAGGCTGCGGGCCCTTGATCTGGAACTTCGCGTCGAGGCCGTTCTGGAATTTGTCGTCGCCGCCGATCGCGTCGATCGAGGCCTTCACGTGGCCCGTCGCGGGATCGATCTCGGCGCGCATGTCGAACTGCTGGCGCTTCTTCTGGCGCATGTGCTCGCGCACGAGCTGGCCCCAGAACTGGCCGTAGCCCGGCCAGCTTGCAGCCACTCGACGGCCCAGAGGTTCTTCACGTCGCTCGTCCACGCGACCGACCAACCGAGGCCCACGTGCCAGCGCGCGAGGATCGGCTCGCCGATTTCGCTCTCGAGGACCTCCTGCGCGGGCGCGGGCTTCATCTTCGTCGCGACGTAGCCGTGGAGGAACGGCGCCGAGCCCATGTCGATGCCGCGCAGGAAGTCCGCCGGCGCGACGACCTTCGGCTGGAAATACTCCTCGACCGCCGCCGAGCGGCGAGACCATCTCGGTCTCGCTTGCGTGAAGACGCGCGGGAGCTGCTGAGGGATCGCTACGACCTTGTAGTAGCGGCCGCCGCCGAGATCGCTCATCGTCGCGGAGGAGGTTCTCGTCGACGTCGGCGCCGAGGCCGACCGTCGTGAGCGTCATGCCCTCGGCCGCCATCGCCTGCGAGAGCTCGCGGATGCCGCCCTGCGGCGCCTGCCCGTCCGTGAGGAGGATGATGTGCTTCTTGCGCGCGCGCGTGACCGAGAGCGACTGGTAGCGCCGCGTCGAGCGCGCTGAAGATCTCCGTGCCGCCGCCCGCCTGGATGCGCGCGATGTCGTTCTGGATGCGCGCGCGGTACTTCGCGCTCGTCATCTTCACGACGCTTGCGTCGGCGACGAGTCGAACGCGATGACCTCGAGGAGATCGTCGCCCGCGAGCGTGTCCGCGGTGGCCTTCGCGGCGGCCTTCGCCATCTCGAGCTTCGAGTCCGGTCATCGATCCGGAGCGGTCGATGACGAGGTCCATCGCGACGCCGGGCTCGTCCTTCTTCTTCTCCGAGTCCATGCGGACGGGCAAAATCCGCTCGATCGTCGTGTGGTACCAGCCGCCGAGGCCGTAGCCGCTCTCGCCGCCGGCGAAGAGGAAGCCGCCGCCGAGATCGCGCACGTAGCCCTCGATCGCGTCTTGCTGCGTGAGCGAGACCTGCTCGGCGGGCGTGTCGCGAGAGGATGACGAAGTCGTAGCGCTCGAGCTCGCGGAGCGACGACGGAAGCTCGCGCGGCCCGCGGACGTCGACGTCGAACTCCTGCGCGGAGAGCGCGCTCGCGAGGTAGCTCGCGCGCGACGTGTTCCCCTCGACGTAGAGCACCGCGGGTCGGCCGGGAACGGCCGCGGTCACGGTGTAGAAGTTGTTCTCCTTGAAGCGGTCCTCCTCGATGTCGGTGAGGTCGAGCGCGTAGGTCACCTCGCCCGCGACGCGAACGACGCTCTTGAACGTGACGTCGTTGTCGCCCGCCTTGAGGTCGAGCGTGCGGACGCCGTCGAGGCCGTTGATGGCCTCGCCCTGTTTCAGCGTCGCCTTCGCCTTCTGCGCGCGGCTCGCGAAGATGTTCGCGTGGAGCTCGAAGGGCTCGCCGACGCGGACCTTGTCCGGCACGCGGAGCTCGCGGAGCGCGACCTCGCCCGGCACCGGGCGCTTGTACGGCTTCGGTGTAGAGCTTCACGCCGAACTCGCGGGCGCGGTTCGCCTCGGCGAGGAAATCGCCGTCGGTCTGGACGCCGTCGGAGAAGATCACCGCGCGCCGCAGATATCCCGCGGGATAAAGGCCGTACGCGAGCTGGAGCGCGCGAGGCGATGTCGGTCGCCGCGTCCTTGCCGAGCTTCCGCTGATCCTTCGGACCTTCCTGCTTCGTCTCGCGTCGCTCGATCGCGTCATGGCGCTCGAGCGGAGGCACGGTCGTCGCGTCGTCCGCCATCGGCACCACGCGCGGGCGCGCGGAGAACGTGATGACGCGAATGAGCGCGTCCGCGGGCTTCTGGTCGACCGCCTTCTGGATCTCGGCGCGCGCGTCGGCGATCGCGGCCTCGGGCACCGACTCGGAGACGTCGACGACGAAGACCGTGCGCGACCTTTTGCGTCGTCGCCGTGCGCGCGAGGCGCGCCAAGCCGAACGCGAGCAGCGACACGAACACGATGCGGAGCACGACGCTGATGATCCGCTGCGGCCACGGCAGATCCGCGAGCGACCGCCCGATCATCCAGATGAAGAACGGCGCGCCGACGAACGCGATGATCGAGGTTTCGCGGCGAGAGGAGCTCGTACTCCTTGCCGTCGCGCTTCCACGCGATCGTCGGCCCCGCGTAGTGGATGAAATGGAAATACGCCCAGAGGCCGAGCCCCGCGACCGCCGCGACGACCGCGCCGAACGCGATCCGCTTCCAGAGATCGCGCCTCATACCGTGAGCCTCCGGTGGTACGTGATCCACTCGAGGACGGTGATCCCGATCGCGATCAACAAGAGGTAGATCCAGATCTCGCGGCGCACGCCCACATGAAACGCGCTGACCGTGCCTGCCTCTTTCCCGTCGACGGTGAGCTTCTCCTGCGGGGCGATGGCGCTCTCGGTGTCGTCGAGGAGGTTCGCGGCGAAGCGCACGGTGTTGGCTGCTTGGGGTGCGTCAGCGGGCGCCTTTGGATCCTTGGGCTGCTCGGGCTCCGCCTGCGCGAGGTCGAGCTCGTAGAAGCCGGCCTTCTGTCCGAGGTAGACCGCGCGCCCTTCGTGGACGGGCACGGGCTGGTTCGCGCCGCCCGGGAGCGTGAGCTTCGCCTGCGATGCGCCCTGCCCGACCGGAATGCGCCACACGTCGCCCGTGCGGAAGCTCGAGAGGTAGCTCGCGTCCTCGTCGGTGAAGTAGTTGATGGTGTTGAGGAGGAGCACCGGCCACGCGACGCGAAGCGCGAGATCGCTTTCGCGGATGTCGAAGCCGATCGCGACCATCTTGTGTCCGCCGCGGTTGCCCGCGACCATGATCGGGCCCTCGTCGGACGCGCCGATGACCTTGTCGCCGGGCTCGGCCTTGAGCTTGTGGCCGCGCGCGATGTTCACCTGGTCGAGCGCCGTGAAGCGCACGATGGGGTGCTTTCGATCGATCTTGTCGAAGCCCGGCTGGATGATCTCGTTCTCGACCTTGAACGGCGAGCCCGGCCCGCGCGGATCGAGGTAGAGCGCGTTCGTTCGCGGCATCTCCGCGGGCGTGGCCTCGTCGAAGATGATGACGTCGAAGGCTTTGCTGTTCGTCGCGTACTTCGTCGCGTAGTCGAGCGGCGTCGCGCTCGTGACCTCGAGGTACTCGTCGAGGAGGAGCGCCGCCTCGAGGTACGTGTTGCCCTGCGAGACGATGAGGACCTTCGCGCGGCGGCGCTCGGGCAAGAGCGCGTACGCGTGGTCGTCGGCGGGGAGAACGTCCTTCGAGTCGCCGATGACGGAGAGCTTGGCCTCGAGCGTGCGCGAGGCGCCCGAGAGGTTCGGGTAGAAGCGCGGGAGGCGCTCGCCCGCCTTGAGGCGAAGCTTCGTGAGGTCGACGAGCATCCCGTCGCCGAGGAGCGAGAGCTCGATGTCCGCGCTCTCGGTGCCCGTGTTCTTCGCCTCGAGCATCACCTCGTAGCGCGACTTGTCGAGCGGGTAGCGGCGCACGGAGAACTGCGTGATCGCGACGTTCTCCTTCGCCTTGCCGACGGCCATGTACGAGAGCTTCACGTCGCCGAGGTGCACGGGGCCGGACGAGTCGGCGGCCTCGCCGAGGTTTCCGTCGCTGACGACCACGATCTCGGCGTTGTCGACGTTGCGCAGCGTGTCGGTCGCGAACCGCAGGGCGCGCGGGAAATCCGCGCGCGCGTCCGTGGGCTTCACCGAGTCGACGGCGCGCTCGAGCTCGCTCGTGTCGCCGCTCATCGGCCCCATCGGCGTGATCGCCGCGTCCATCTGCGCGATGAGCATGCGATCGGCGCCGCCCATGCCGCGGATCAAGCGCTTCACCTCGTCTTTCGCCACGCCGAGGCGGCTCGGCGAGACGTCCGTCGCCTGCATCGACGCGCTCGCGTCCACGAGGACGACCACGTTGCGCCCCTTGATGAGCGTCGCCGCCGCGCGCGGATCCCCGAGCGCGAGCACGAGCAGCGCGAGGAGCGCGAGCTGGAGGAGCAGCGACAGGAGCCGCTTCAGCTTCGAGAAGAGGCTCGTCGCCTCCTTGTCGCGCAGGATGCGCTGCCACAAAGGCGAGAACGGAACGGCGACGACGCGCCGCCGCAGCTTCAAGATGTAAAGCGCGATCATCGCGGCCGCGGCCGCGCCGAAAATCGCGGCCATCGTGGCGAAGGGAAGACCGGCGAAGATCACCGAAGACCTCCGAAGACGGCCGATTCAAGCGGCGAAGCGAAAGCCGACGGTGATTTGGGCCGCGATGCGAAGCCTCGCGGTGATTTGGTGGGCCACCCCAGGCTGAAGCCTGGGGCTGGCAAAGACCGCGCGGACGAGCCCACTGCAAGTCCGCCTTCGGCGGACTCCCGATTGTGCGCAACCCGGACTGGCGCAGTGTCGATCTTGGAGCAATGGCTCGACAAGCGCTCACCGATTTGGTCGTTCACGTCGTTTGGGCGACGCGATATCGGCGCGCGACGATCGCGACAAGTGATGACGCGAGGCTCGCGAGTCTCGTGCACGAGAGCGCAAGGCGCATTGGCTGCGAGGTGGTCGCCATTGGTAACGCCGAAGACCATGTTCACGTCGTCGCGCGCGTTGGACGCGGAGTCGCGATTGCCACGCTGATGCAGCATCTCAAGGGCCGCTCGAGCTACTTCGGCGGATGGAGATGGCAACGCGGATATTTCGCCGAGTCCGTCGCAATCGCCGACCTCGAGACGGTTTGCTCTTACGTCGCGCGTCAGCGGACGCACCACGACGCCTCGCACCCAGCGGAACGCTGGAATTGGGAGCCCGCCGACAGGCGGGCTTGACGCGCGTTCGACACTTGGTCCTTTGCCAGCCCCAGGCTTCAGCCTGGGGTGGCCCAAATCTCGACTGCGACGATTCGAGGGCGTCTCGTGGATCACCGCAGAAATCCCCCGCGACGAAAGATCTTCAAAATGAGCTCGTCGAACGGCTGCTGAACGTCAGCCTGGATGTAGGGGACCGTTCGCGTCGTGCAGAAGCGGTCGATCTCGTGGAGGTACTCTTTGTAGATGTGGCCGAAGCGCTCGAGGACCTTCGCCGTCACGGTGACCTCGCGCTCGTCGCCCGTCTCGCAGTCGTAGAGGAGCACGTCGCCCGCGAGCTTCGGCTTCTCCTCTTTCCTGTCGACGATGTGGACGACGAACGGATCGAACTTGTTGTAGCGAAGGACGTTGATGCCCTTCTCGAAGCCCTTCGGGTCGTAGAGATCGCGTGATGAGGACGGCGAGGCCGCGGCGCTTGTGCTGCGCGACGAACGTCTTCAGCGCGTCGCCCAGATCGGTGACGCCCGCGGGCTCGAGCTCGCGGAGGAAACGGAAGACCTTGAAGATGCGACCCTTGCCGCGCGTCTCGGGCATGCGGTCCATGACCTTGTCGCTCGTCGACACGATGCCGACGCGGTCGAGATTCGCGAGGCCGACGTACGCGAGTGCAGCGCAGACCTTCTTCGCGTACTTGAGCTTCTCACCGTCGCCGAAGGCCATCGAGCCCGACGCGTCGATGATCAGATAGACGCTCAAGTCCTCCTCTTCCTCGTAGAGGCGAAGGAGCAGGCGTCCGAACTTCTGATAGACGTTCCAGTCGAGGTAGCGGAAGTCGTCGCCGGGCTGGTAGTCGCGGTGATCGGCGAACTCGATGCCGCTGCCGCTCTTCTTCGTGCGGCGCTCCGCGCGCATGCGCCCCGCGAAGACCTTTCGGCTGACGAGCGCGAGGTAGTCCAGCTTCCGCTGGAACTCGTCGTCGAACAGGTCCTCGTCCTTGTTTACGATCGCGCGAGCCGGACGGAGGCTGAGCGGGCCGCCCGCTTGGAACAGATCAAGCAGCCCCAACCGTTACTCCCTTTTCTGCGCCTACCTTCGCCTCGACGACGGTCTTCAAGATGGCGTCGATGAGCTGATCGGTCTTGATGCCCTCGGCCTCGCCCTCGAAGTTGAGGAGCATGCGGTGACGGAGCGCGGGCTTCACGACCGAGCGCACGTCGTCGATGCTCGCAGCGAAGCGGCCCTCGAAGAGCGCGTTGATCTTCGCGGCGAGGAGCACCGACTGCGCGCCGCGCGGCGACGCACCCACGCGACCGAACTGCTTCACCATGTCGGGGGCCTCGCCGAAATCCGGGTGCGACGCTTGGACGATGCGGATCGCGTAGTCCTGCACGTGGCGCGCGACGGGCACGCGGCGCACGAGCTTCTGCATTTGGAGGATCGTCGCGCGGTCCACGACCGCTTGCGGCTTCGGCATCTCCGCGCCCGTCGTGAGATCGAGGATGCTCGTGGAGCTCCTCGCGGTTCGGGAACGGCACGTGGAGCTTGAAGAGGAAGCGATCGAGCTGCGCCTCGGGCAGCGGATACGTGCCCTCCATCTCGAGCGGGTTCTGCGTCGCGAGGACGATGAACGGCTCGTCGAGCATGTGCGTCGTGTTGCCGACCGAGACGCGGCGCTCCTGCCATCGCCTCGAGCATCGCGGACTGCGTCTTCGGCGTGGCGCGGTTCACCTCGTCGGCGAGGACGATGTTCGCGAACACGGGGCCTTTGCGAAAATAGAACTGCTTGGAGCCGCCTTGCTGCTCGTCGATGACCGTCGTGCCGAGGATGTCGGCGGGCATCAGGTCGGGCGTGAACTGGATGCGCGAGAACGTCAACGAGAGCGTCTCGGCGAGCGTGCGCACGAGCATCGTCTTGCCGAGTCCCGGCACGCCCTCGAGGAGCGCGTGCCCGCCGGCGAGCAGGCACACGAGGACGCCGTCGACGACGTCCTTGTTGCCGATGATCACCTTGCCGATCTCGGCGCGCATCGCGGCGATCTTCTCGCGGAACTGCAGTACGTCGGCCCGAACGCTCTCGGTCGCTGTCGGCTCGCTCATGTTCTTTTTTCCGTGTCCTTGGTTTACTCGCCGCCCTCGCGAGGGCGAATGAGCTGGAAGTAGCGGCGCACGTAGAAGCGATAGCCGCCGGGGATTTCGTCCTTGTTCAAGGCCTCTTCGGCGACGGTGTGATACTCGCGATAGACCTTCGTGTAACCGCGGTTGGTAAAGCCGCGCTCGGCGGCGCCGAGGATGACCTGGCTGCGCGTCTGGCCCTGGCCGGTGTCCTGACCCGAGACCTGCGTGTCTTGCGTGCCCACCTTCGGGTTCGTCGCGCCGCCTTGGACGTTCGAGTCGTGGCCCGTGCCCCAACCCGGACCTTGGTTCGGTTGGCCGCCTTGACCACCCTGCCCGCCTTGACCCTGACCTTGGCCTTGGCCACGCGTGAGCATGAGGATCTTCTCGCCGTTCGGTCCGACGACCCAGACCTCGCTCTGGCCTTGGCCCTGGCCGCCCTGCCCACCTTGACCCTGACCCTGCTGGCCACCTTGGCCGCCTTGACCTTGGCCCTGCTGACCCTGGCCACCTTGGCCCTGACCTTGTTGGCCCTGACCCTGCTGCCCTTGGCCTTGTTGGCCTTGGCCCTGCTGGCCCTGACCCTGTTGCCCTTGGCCTTGTTGCCCCTGGCCCTGCTGGCCCTCGCCCTGATCGCCGCCTTGACCCGTCGGGCCCTGATTCTGGCCGCCCTGGCCGCCTTGGCCGCCCGTGTTTCCGCGCGCGTGCTGCTGGAAGCGTTGCAAGCGGACCATCTGCTGGTGACCGCCCTGCCCTTGCTGGCGGAGTAGCTCGCGGAGCTCTTGGAGCTTCTGCTTCAGCTCCTCTTTCTCCTGATCGGTCATCTCCTGCTGCGCCATGCGATCGAGATCTTCGGCGCCTTGATCGAGATCGTTCGCCGAGGCGCCGAGGTCGTGCATCAAGTCTTCGGCCGCTTTTTGAAGCTCCTGATCGAGCTTGTCGAGCGAGCGCTGGTTCTGCGCGGCTTGCTGTGCCTGTTGATCGAGGCGCTCGAGCTCGCGCTCCTTCTTCTGGAGGAGATCCTTCTCTTGATCGTTCGGCGCGCCGCCGTCGGGGTGGTTCTCCTGCTGCTTCTTCTTGAGGAGATCGACCTCTTTCTTCAGCTCGTCGCGCTTCTTCTCGAGCTCGTCTTTGTTCTTCTGCGCGTTCTCGGCGGCTTGCTTGAGCGCCTCGCGCATCTTGTCGAGCTGCTCTTTGTCGACCTTGTTGCTGCCGTTGCGGAGGTTCTTCGCGAGGTCGTGGAAGTTCTTCTCGGCGTCCTTCAGGTTCTTGTTGTCGAGTGACTCTCCGGCGGGCTTCGTGAGCTCGCTCTTCTTGAGCTCCTCGCCCATCTTCTGGAGCGCGTCCTCGAGCGCCTTCTTGTCGGCGGCGTTGCCGGTCTGGAGCTTGTCCTCGAGCTCCTGCATCTTGCGGAAGGCGTCGGTGCGATCGAGGCGCTTGTCGGCGAGGTCCTTGATGAGTTGGTTGAACTCGCGCGTCGCGTCTTTTGCTTCGTCGCTCTGCTGCTTTTGCTCCTGCTCCTGCAAGAACTTTTGGAAGGCGTCGAGGTCGTCGCTCGTGACCTCCACCGGGTCGATCGTCTTTTGCGACATCGCCGGTTTGTGCTCGCGGATCTCGAAGAGCGCGATGAACCCGCACGCGACCGCGAGCGCCGCGGCGACGCCGAGATCGCGCGGAGCCTTGACCGGCACGGCCTTCGCCGGCTGGACGTCCTTCACGACGCCGAGCGCGTCGTCGATGGCCGCGTCCATGAACGGCGTGCGGTCGGTCTGCGGGAGCTCGCCGAACGAGAGCGCGCTCGAGAGGCGGTCCTTCAGGCCGTGGTGGCGATCGAGCGCGATGGCGCCCGCGCGCTGGGGAAGCTTTCGGAGCCAAGCGGCCAACGCGACGGCGACGACGAAACCGACCTCGAGCGCGAACGCGATCCACGCGGCGCGCTCCGAGCAGTGGTTCGTCTTTCGGACGATGAGCGTCACGACGGCGGCGACGAGAGACACACAAGCTGCGCTAGTCCCCCACGCGAGCGCGCGCACCAGGCGCAAGCGGCGCTCGGCGGTAGCGGCGACCTTCGCGATCCGCGACACGTCGACCTGGGGTCGGTCGCTCCGGACGCTCTTCGGGGGCTCTACTTCGTTCATGTCGTTAGTGACGCGGCTTCGTGGTGAAAGTTCCACCTGCAGCTTCTGACACTGAATCCGCGAGGAGCTTAGCGGATACGCGTAGGTGGGCCTACCGAGAACGGCCTCAAGTAACCTACGCCGCTCAGCTTCGTGGTATTCCCTGACGGGACCGACCCGTGCCTCTGCCGCGTATTCCGAGCCCCGCGCTTCAGGCGGAAATGGCCGCGCCCGTCCAGGACGGCGGGTTTCTGCGCCTCGAACGGCTGCGGGTGCGGATCGCCGAGGGGAAGCCCTTCACGTACGACGTCGTCACGCGCGACGCCATCGACGCCGTGGTCATCGCGGCGCACTTCGATCGCGGCGGAACGCGCCACGTGATGATGTGCTCGTGCATTCGCGTCCCGCTCTTCTGGCGCGACCATCGCACGGGCGAGAGCACGCTCTGGGAGCTGCCCGCTGGGCTCGTGGAGATCGGTGAGGCGCCGGCGCAAGCCGCCGCACGTGAGCTCTTCGAGGAGGTCGGCGTGCGCACGGACGCGTCGAAGCTCGCGCCGCTCGGTCCGGCGATGTTTCCTGCGCCGGGGATGATCGCCGAGGTCCACTCGTTCTTTCACGTCGAGATCGATCCGAGCGCACGCGAGGCGCCGCCCGGCGATGCTTCGGCGCTCGAGCGCGAGTCGGTCGTCGCGTCGATCGCGCTCGACGAGGCGCTCGCGCTGTGCGCATCGGGCGGGATCCGCGACAGCAAGACCGAGCTCGCGCTCCGCCGCCTCGCAGAGGCGCTCCGATGACGACGCATGTCTTCGTCGTCATGAAGCGCACGGCGCACCGGCTCTACGGGCACCACGCGCACGTCAAACGCCTCGTCGCCCGAAAGGACGTCACGGTCGCTCGCATGCGGCGTGCCCACGACGACCACGAGGCGACCGTCGCGGAGGTGCGCGAGGCCGTGGCCGCGCTCGGCCTCAAGGCGAAATTCTTCGAGGGCTCGCGGTCGCGCCTCCGCGGCGCGTGCGACTTCGTCGTGACCGTCGGAGGCGACGGGACGCTGCTCGGCGCGTCGCACCAGATCGGCCCGGAGACGCCCGTGCTCGGCATCAACAGCGCGCCCGCGGACTCGGTCGGCTTCTTCTGCGGCGCGCAGAAGGGCCGCGTCCTCGAGGCGCTCCGCGCGACGGTCGCCGGGACGCTCCCCCGCGTCGAGCTCGCGCGAATGCGTGTAGAACGCAACGATGTCCTCGTGCACGACCGCGTCCTCAACGAGGCGCTCTACTGCCACGAGAGCCCGGCGGGCACGTCGCGTTACATCCTCCGCGTGAAGGACAAAAAGGGAAACGCCATCGTCGAGGAGCAGAAGTCGAGCGGCGTCTGGGTCGGGCCCGCGGCAGGGTCGACGGCGGCGCAGCGAAGCGCGGGCGGTCGCGTTTTCCCGCTCGAGTCCAAGCGCCTCCAGTTCATCGTCCGCGAGCCATACGTCCCACGCGGCGAAAAGCTGCGACTTTTGCGGGGTGCCATCGAAGACGGCGGGGCGCTCGAGCTCCTCTGCAAGATGCGCTTGGCGAAGGTGTTCATCGACGGAACGCACATCGTGGCCGAATGCGGCCTCGGCGACGTGCTGCGCATGACGCGCTCCCCCCAGAGCCTCATCGTGCTCGGCTTGCGCCGCCTCCGGTGAAAAAATTGCTGAGTCGACCCGCGCACGCTAGGCTACGGGGCTGGGAGGCTTCCTTTGCGAACGACGATCGTGATCGGCGGTTTGGCGATCGCGTGCGCGTTGGGCGCGGGGATCACCGCATGCGCGACGGGGACCGTCGGCGGTGACAACAGCAGCGTCGACTCGGGTCCTGGGAAGGACGCGACCATCGACGCGCCCAAGACCGACGGTGGCAACTGCCCGACGGGCTACACCGGACCGAACTGTCAGAACTGCGCCGGCGGCTTCCACCAGTGCGGGACGAGCTGCGAGCAGGACCACGCGAACTCGCCCGACGCGGGCTGTACGATGGGCTGCACCGGCGCGTGCCCCTCGCCGCAGAACGCCGTCTCCAAATGCACGAGCGACGGTCACTGCGACTTCGCGTGCGACACGTCGTTCGACAAGACCGACGCGGGCTGCGAGTGCCCGCCCGGCGACATCGTCTGCGGTCAGACGTGCCAGCAGTGCTGCGCGGACACCGACTGCGTCGGTCACCAGGTGTGCAACGGCGGCGTCTGCGGCGGATGCCAGGCGGGCTGGGGCGACTGCAACAACAACGCGAGCGACGGCTGCGAGACCCACCTCAACTCGACGAGCAACTGCGGCTCGTGCGGCCACAGCTGCTGCGGGTCGTTCTGCGGGTGCGGCTTCCTCGGCGTCGGCGGCGAGAACTGCAACGCGAGCGGCAGCTCGTTTTCGTGCGGCTGCTGAGGATCTCTAGTACAACCGCGCAGCCATGGGCTTCGAGCTTATCGGGACGGGAAGCTACGCGCCGGGACACGCCGTCACGAACGACGACCTCTCGCGCGTGATGCACACGTCGGACGAGTGGATCGCCAAGCGGTCCGGCATCCGCCAGCGCCACTACGCTCCGGAGGGCGTCGGGGCGAGCGACCTCGCGCTCGAGGCGGCGAAGCGCGCGATCGAGGCGGCGGGCATCTCGCGGCACGACATCGATTACATCGTCTTCGCGACGATGACGCCGGACTACATCTTCCCGGGTCCGGGAGCGCTCCTCGCGCACAAGCTCGGGCTCGACGGCACGCCCGCGCTCGACATCCGCCAGCAGTGCGCGGCGATGATCTTCGCGCTTCAGGTGATGGAGGGTCTCTTCAAGGCGAACATCGCCAAGACGATCCTCTTCGTCGGCGCCGAGACGCACGCGGGCTTCATGCCGTGGAAGGACTGGAGCCTCCTCGAGCCAGGCTGCACCCGGCACGCGACCGACGAAGAGAAGGCTCGATGCGACGCTCACCGCGCGCTCGCGGTCCTCTTCGGCGACGGCGCGGGCGCGATGATCTTCCGCGCGACCGATCGCAACGCGGGTCTCATGAAGGCGAAGGTCCACACCGACGGCTCCGGAGGAGAGCTCCTCTTCTTGAAGGGCGGCGGATTTCTGACGCGCCCGCACATCACGCCCGAGACGCTGGCGAACGACGATCACATCCCGCGCATGGATGGCCGCGAGGTGTTTCGCTACGCCGTGACGAAGCTCCCCGAGACGGCGCGCGCGCTGCTCGAAGAGACGGGCACGCGCATCGAGCAGATCGACTGGTTTCTCGCGCACCAAGCCAACAAACGCATCAACGAGTACATCCGCGAGCACCTCGGCGTCCCCGAAGAGAAGATGCCGATGAACATCGATCGGTGGGGCAATACGAGCGCTGGGACCATCCCGATCCTCGTCGACGAACTGACACGCGCTGGCAAATTGAAGCGTGGCGAATTGAACATGATGCTCGCCCTCGGCGCGGGCATCCACTGGGGCTGCGCGCTCGTTCGTTGGTGATAGACTCAAGGGCGTGATGAAGCGCTTCCGCGCTTTCGTGCTTGCGGGTCTCTTGCTCTGCGTCGCGCAGCCGGCGCAGGCGTCGGTGTCGTTCACCGTCGTGCTCGACGCGCTCGTCGAGGAGAGCTCCGCGGCGTGTGTCGCGACGCCCATCGAGAGCAAGTCGGTCTGGGAAGACGGCCACATCGCGACCTACACGCGCGTCCACGTCGACCGCACGCTCGCCGGCTCGCTCGGGAGCGAGCTCTGGGTGAAGACGCTCGGCGGCGCGGTGGGCGACGTCGGGCAGCTCGTCGACGGCGAGGCGGTGCTCAGGCCGGGGCAGCAATCGGTGCTGTTCCTCACGTGGTACGAGGGCAGCGTCGTCGTCACCGGGCGCGGGCAAGGACAGTTCGCGATCGTGCGCGACGGCTCGGTGCTTCGGCTCCGCAAGAACGCGCACGCGGGCGCGCTCCTCGCGCCGAACCCGTCGGTGCTCGCGCGCGTCCGCGCTCGAACCGCGGCTCCCCTCGCCGCGACCCCCGCGGCCGACGTCCTCGACGGCAAGACGATCGACGAGGCGGCCACGACCGTCTCCGCCGCTTGGCTGAGGACGCATGCGCGTCCGTAGCCTCGCCTTCGTCGCGGCGGCGTGCGCCTCGCTCGGCCTCGCGCGCGACGCGGCGGCGGCGTGCCGCACGACGACCGTGCC
This sequence comes from uncultured delta proteobacterium, assembly GCA_963839305.1. Taxonomy (GTDB): domain Bacteria; phylum Myxococcota_A; class Polyangia; order Polyangiales; family Polyangiaceae; genus DASXHD01. The sequence continues at coordinate 836,891 of CAWIUL010000010.1, read as the reverse complement.
GATCGATCCGTCGTTCGTGTCCACGCCCGATCAACCGTGCTGGACCGAGGGCTTCCCTCTTTATTGGAAGAACGCGTGCGTCGGCTATTCGATCCAACAAGACGCGAGCAAGGAGGTCTCCTTCAACGACGCGCAGAACGGCATGGAGACCGCGTTCGCGCAGTGGACGAACGCGACGTGCCCGACCGCGAGCGTCTCGTCGAAGGCGAGCATCGACGTGCGCTTCCTCGGCCCCGTCGCGTGCCACCAGGTCCAGTACAACCAGAGCGGTGGCAACGCGAACATCATCATGTTCGACGACGCGAAGTGGCCGCACAACGACTCGGCCAACACGCTCGGCCTCACGACGGTCACCTACAACATCAACACGGGCGAGCTCTACGACGCGGACATGGAGATCAACACCGCGCAGGTCGTGCTCACCGTGAACGGCCCGGTCCCCGCCGACGGGTTCGATTTCCTGAGCATCGTCACGCACGAGTCGGGGCACTTCCTCGGACTCGCGCACTCGCCGGACTCGCACGCGACGATGTATGCACACTACACGCAAGGCCAGACGTCGATGCGGAACCTCTCCGCGGACGACGTGCAGGGCATCTGCTCGATTTATCCGCCCGACGGGACGCGGAACACCGCGGACGGCGGCATCCCCGAGGGGACGTGCGATCCGACGCCGAGGCATGGGTACTCCCAAACGTGCGGCGGGGGCGGCGGGTGCTCGGCTGCGCCTGGGCCGGCGCGTGAGGGCGGCGCGGCGATCGCGCTCGGCCTCGTGGGCGTCGCATGGATTCGCCGACGAGCGCCGAAGAAGAAGTGAGCCTGCTCGTCGTCGCGGGCGAGCCGTCGTCGGACCGCGCGGCCGCGAAGGTGGTCGCGCGGCTCGGCGCGCGCGCGTTCGGGCTCGTGGGCTCGGCGTCCGAGGCGGCCGGGGTCGAGCCGTGCGCGCGGGTGGAGCGTTCGGCGGCGCTCGGGCTGCTCGACGTCGCGGCGCGCGCCGGGCGGATCGCGCGCGCGATGGCCGCGGTGCGGCGCGCCATCTCGACGCGGCGGCCGCGCGTCGCGCTACTTGTAAACTACACGGAATTCAACGCGCGCCTCCTGGGGCTGCTCCGGCGGCGCGGCGTGCGCGTCGTCTGGTACGCCGCACCGCAGATTTGGGCTTGGCGCGCGAGCCGTGGAGAGGCGATCGCGCGCGGGTGCGACGAGATGGCGGTCGTCTTGCCCTTCGAGGAAGATCTCTGGAAGGCGCGCGGCGCGCGCGCGCGCTACGTGGGGCACCCGTCGATGGAGAGCGAGCGCGCGAGCCGTGACGACGCGCGGCGCGAGCTCGACCTCGCGCCGGGCGCGCGGGCGATCGCGATCCTCCCCGGCAGCCGACCGCGCGAGGTCCGGAGGCTCCTCCCCGCGATGCTCGAGGCCGCGCGAGGACGGGACGCGCGCGTTCTCCTCACGACCGCGCTCGACGACGCGACGCGCGCGTGGGCTCGCGCTCGCGCAACGCAGGCGAACGTCTCCGTGTACGACGTGGCCGCTGAAGACGGCGCGCTGCGCGTGCTCGCCGCGTTCGACGCGGCGCTCTGCGCCTCGGGGACCGCGTCGCTCGAGTGCGCGATGGCCGCGGTGCCGCCGGTCATCGCCTACCGCGTCGACGCGCTCGCGGCGTTCGTCGCGCGGCGCGCGCTTCGCACGCCGCACGTGGCGCTCCCGAACGTGCTCCTCGGCCGCCGCGCATTTCCGGAGCTCCTCCAGGACGACGCGCGCGCGGACCGCATGAAAGAAGCGCTCGCGACGCTCGAGTCCCAAGGCGCGACCGCGCGCGACGACTGCGCGAGCGTGGCGCGCATCCTCGGCGCGGGTCATGTACCCTCCCGCGCCGTCGCCGACATGATCCAACCATGGTTGTGAAGACCGACCGAGACACGCCCCTCGACCCAGCCGTCGCCGCGCTCCTCTTGCTCACGGCGGTGATGCTCGGCGTCCGTATGATCGCGGCGCGCACCGTGGGGTTCGGCGACAGCGAGGCGCTCTACGCGACGTACGCGCTCCACCCGCAGCCAGCGTATTTGGACCATCCCGGGCTCGTCGGGATCTTCGCGTCGGCGCTCGGCGGCGGCACGATCCCCGCGCCGCAGGCCGCTCACGTGGCGACCGCGGCGCTCGCCACGATGATCCCTTGGCTCGTCGTCATCGTGTCGCGACGGCTCGGCGCGAACGCACGCTCGGCGGCGATCGCGGGTCTCGTCGTCGCGGCGACGCCCGAGCTCGGCGTGGGCCTCTTCGCGATGACGCCGGACCTCCTCCTCGCGTACACGTGGCTCGCCTTCCTCGGAGTCGCCGCGATGGCGCTCGACTCGGAGCCGGGCTCCACGCGAGCGTCCGCGCTGTTCGCGGTCGCGGGCGTGATCGCGGGCGTCTCGGCGACCGCGAAGGTCACGGGGCTCTTCCTTCCGCCCGCGCTGGCGCTCGCCGTGTGGCTCGACGGGCGACACAGGCGCTCGGCGTGGGCGTGGATCGGGATGGCCGCGTCTATCGTGCCGCTCCTGCCCATCGTGCGCTTCGAGGCCGCGAGCGGGTTTCCGATGCTGCGGCACCGATTCATCGGCACGCAGCACGGCGCGGGTTTGTCGCTCCGAAACTTGGGCGCCCTGCTCGGCGGTCAGCTCGTTTACGTCTCGCCGGTGCTCGTCGTGGTCGCCGTGATCGTCGCGCGCGATCTCGTGCGCCATCGGCGAGACGACGCGATCACGCGCCTTCTCTTTTGGACGTTCGCGCTCCCGCTCGTGCCGCTCGTCGCGTTTTGTCTTTGGAGCCGCGTCGCCGAGCCGCACTGGATCGCGCCGCCGCTCCTCGCGCTCCCGATTCACGCCGCGAGGCGCGCGCTCGCGATTTCGCGGAAGCTCCTCATCGCGGGCGTCGTGACCGGCTTCGCGCTCGTCGCAGCGGTCTACGCGTGGGTTCTCTCGCCGTCGCTGCTCCGCTACGCGCCCGCGAGCTACGACGCGAAGGTCGACATCGCCAACGAGCTCTATGGCTGGCCTCAGGCGACGCGCGACGCGAGCGAAATGATTGAAGAAGCCGAGGCGACCGACGGAATCCGCCGAAACGCGTGGCTCGTCGGACCGAGCTGGATGGTCTGCGCCCAGCTCCAGGCCAACGTGCCGACGGCGCGCGTCGGCTGCGCCACCGAGGGCCGCACCGATTTCGACGACTGGGCGCCGAGCGCGAAGTGGAAGCAAGCGGACGTCATCGTCTTCGTGACCGACGACCGCATGCCGGTCGATCCGCAGACGCTCATCCCGTCGTTCTACGTCGAGCGAACCTCGCGCGTGAGCGTGCTCCGCGGCGGGCGCATCGTGCGCACGTTCCGCATCTCGTTGCTCGAGAAGCGCGCAGCGGGTTGAGCTATCGCCGGCGCAGATCGAACGTGGTGCACGACGCGTGGTCCATGCGACCCGCGAAGCGCGCGCCCTGCACGTCGCCGTGCATGCCGACGCTGACGTAGCCCGACGGACGATCGATCCACGCGCCGGGCGTGAGCGTCACCTGCCCGTTCGGCGCGATCGTCCCGCGCATCTTGTAGGCGCCGCCAGCGCCGCTCGGTCCGTGCGAGAACTCGAACGTTGCCTCGAGCGAGTCGCCCATGACGCGGTCGACGTGCAAATCCAGATCGGTCTCGCCTTGCGCACAGACGTATCGCCCGACCCACTCCTCGCCCGCGCGCATCGGCGACGGCGCGGCGATGACCTGCACCGTCGCGGGCGGCGGCGGCTGCGGCTCCTGCGGCGGCGGGACCTCGACGACGGTCGACGTCGACGCCGATCCACATGCGGCGAGCGCGACGGCGAACAGCCTCTTCATTCGGCAGGCGGCATGGGCGCGAGGCCCGCGTCGCGGATGAGCGAGAGGTCCTCGTTCTCTTCCGGGTTCGGCGTCGTGAGGAGCTTGTCGCCGTAGAAGATCGAGTTCGCGCCGGCGTACATGCACATGATCTGCGCCTCGCGCGACAGGGTCGTGCGGCCCGCCGAGAGGCGAACGCGCGACTTCGGCATGAGGATGCGCGCGATGGCGATCATGCGGACCATGTCGAGCGGATCGATCGGCGGCATGTGCGCGAGCGGCGTCCCCTCGACCGCGACGAGCGCGTTGATGGGGACGCTCTCGGGCTGCGGCGTCGAGGTTCGCGAGCGTGCGGAGCATCTCGCAGCGGTCCTCGATCGACTCGCCCATGCCGATGATGCCGCCCGAGCACACGGTGATGCCCGCTTCGCGCACGCGCGGCGAGCGTGCTGCAGGCGATCGTCGAACGTGCGCGTCTTGATGATCGACTTGTAGTGCTCGCGGCTCGTGTCGAGGTTGTGGTTGTACGCGTCGAGGCCCGCGTCCTTGAGCTTCTTCGCCTGCTCTTGCGTGAGCATGCCGAGCGTCACGCACGCCTCGAGGCCCATGCCCTTCACGCCGCGGACCATGTCGAGCACGCGATCGAACGCGGGGCCGTCCTTCACCTCGCGCCAGGCGGCGCCCATGCAGAAGCGCGTCGAGCCGGCTTCCTTCGCGCGGCGCGCGCTCGCGAGCACGCTCTCGACGTCGACCATCTTCTCGGGCTCGACGTGCGTGTCGTGGTGGCTCGACTGCGAGCAGTACCCGCAGTCCTCCTGGCAGCCGCCGGTCTTCACCGACAAGAGCGTGCAGAGCTGCACCTCGTTGTCGTTGTGGTTCTCGAGGTGCACGCGGCGCGCGCGATCGAGGAGCGGCAGGAGCGGCGTATCGTAGAGCGCGAGGACTTCTTCACGTGAAAACGGCATCGCGACGCGCACCCTAGCAGAAATTCCCTGCGCTCAGAGCTTCAGCAAACGCGCGAGCGTGTTGCGGCCGATGCCGAGCGCCTTCGCGGCTTCCGTCTTGTTGTCCTTGTGCTGCGTGCACGACGGCGCGCACGAAGCGGCGCTCGGCCTCTTCGAGCGGCAGATCGAGCGGGATCTCCACCGCGGGCTCGTGCGACACGCGCGGCGCGCCCTCGGCCGATGGAAACGCGGACGCGCGGATGACCCCGTCGGGCGCGAGGACGATCGCGCTCTCGATCCAGTGCTCGAGCTCGCGCACGTTGCCGGGCAAATCGTGCGCGAGGAGCGCAGCGAGCGCGTCGGGCGAGAAGGTCGGCGACGGGCGCCCGTAGCGCGCGGCGTACATGTCCGCGAAGTGCTCGGCGAGCGCGAGCACCTCGGCCTCGCCGCGCGCGCGGAGCGGCGGGAGCACGATCTCGACGACGCGAACGCGGTAGAAGAGGTCCTCGCGGAATTTCCCCTCCGCGACGAGCGCGCGCAGATCGCGGTGCGTCGCGCACACGACGCGCACGTCGGCGCGGAGCGTCTCGCGCCCGCCCACGCGCTCGAAGGCGCGCTCCTGCAGGAAGCGGAGGAGCTTGCCCTGGATGTCGAGCGGCAGATCGCCGATCTCGTCGAGGAAGAGCGTGCCGCCTCCGGCGAGCTCGACCTTGCCGAGACGCGGCGATCGGCGCCGGTGAACGCGCCGCGCTCGTGGCCGAAGAGCTCGCTCTCGACGAGCTGCGCGGGGAGCGTCGTGCAGTCGACGGTGACGAACGGGCCGCTCTGGCGCTTCGAGTTCACGTGGATGGCGCGCGCGAAGAGGCCCTTTCCCGTGCCGGTCTCGCCGCGGAAGAGCACGGTCGCGTCGGTCTGCGCGGCGAGCGAGGACGCGCTCGTAGACCTCGCGGAGCGCCTCGCTCCGGCCGACGATGCGATTGAACGGGCCGCGCAGCACGAGGCCCGGCTCCGCGGCGTCGGCGGCGCGAAGCGTCGTGAGCGCGAGCGCGCGCGCGAGCTGGGTCGCGAGCGCGACGAGGTACTTCTCGTCCTCCTCGTCGAACGGCGGCTCCTTCTTGTTGAGCACCTGCACGACGCCGCGGATCGGCGCGCGTCGCGTCCTCGCGGATCGGCGCGACGAGCATCGAGTGCGTCGTGTAGCCGGTCACGCGATCGGCGCTCGGGTCGAAGCGCGAGTCGTTCGCGGCGTCCTCGATGCGAACGACCTCGCCGGTGCGCACGACGTACCCGGCGATGCCCCGCGCGAGCGGCTGCCTCAGCGCGGGCACCTCGGGGAGCATCGCGACGCGCGTGACGAGCTCGCCGCGCTCGGCGTCGAGCAGCCAGATCGTCGCGCGGTCGGCGTGGAGCGCCTGGGCGAGGCGCTCGCACGCGGTGTGGAGGAGCGCGTCGAAGTCGACCTCGCGCGCGAGGAGCGAGGAGAGGTCGACGAGGAGCGACAGACGCGAAGACATGCTTCGCTCAGGGACGATACCAGCAACGCGAAGCTCAGGCAGCGGTGCGGCACCCATCGACATCACCTGTGTCGAATGGTGAGGCCCTCACGCGCCGCGATCGTGCTCGAAAAGAGCGCCGTCGCCGCGTGCTCGATCGCGACCACGCCGTCGTCCGTGCGCTGCGGGTCGTGGTGGAAGAGCACGAGCTGCTTCACGCCCGCGCTCTTCGCGACCTCCGCGCCCGCGACGTACGTCGAGTGCCCCCAGCCGACCTTCGATTGGTACTCCTCGGGCGTGTACTGCGCGTCGTAGATGAGCACGTCGGCGCCTTCGGCGAGCGTCTTCAGCGCCGGGTCGACGCACGCGTAGTGCTCGGTGTCGGTCGCGTACACGAGCGACGTGCCTTCGTGCTCGACGCGATAGGCGAACACGCCGCCCGGGTGATTGAGGCGTGCGACCTTGATGCGCACGTCGCCGAGCTCGATCACCTGCGAGGGGCGCGCCTCGCGATACGTGAGCTGCGCCGAGAGATCGTCGAGCTGCACGGGGAAGTGCGGCTCGGTCATCTGCCGGCTCAGCTTGTCGCGGAGCGAGTGGCGACCGTCCGACGAGCCCACGATCGCGAGCTTCGTCTGCGGCATGTACGCCGGCACGAAGAACGGCAGGCCCTGGATGTGATCCCAGTGAAAGTGCGACAAGAGAAGCGTGAGCGACTGCGGCTCGCCCGTTCGCACGAGGGCGTTGCCGAGGTTTCGAAGCCCCGTTCCGGCGTCGAGCACGATCCGCTGCGCGCCGCATCGAACCTCGACGCAGCTCGTGTTTCCGCCGACCCGCGCCGTCTCCGGACCTGGCGATGCGATGCTCCCACGAACACCCCAAAATCGAATTTCCATGGCCCGGCTCCTTCGCGCTCCATCATTGCGAAGGCGGTGCCAGCCGTATTTCAGGGCGATTTCCGCGTCTCGCACACGTCAACGCTCCAAAATCGCGCGCTGGGCGATCCACCGCGGTGCTAACATCGAAGGTCCGGGGGCGGTCGCGGGAGGTTGCGTGACACGCCGCAGAATCTTGATCGTCGATGACTCCGAGGTGACGCGAGCCGTGCTCACGTCGCGCCTCGAGGCAGGCGGCGCGTCCGTGGTGTGCGCGAGCTCGGTCGCCGACGCGCTCGCGATCGACGCGGCGGACATCTCGGCCGCGATCGTCGACGTCGAGCTCGGAGCCGACGACGGCGTGTCGCTCGCGGACGTGCTCGCCGATCGCAACCCTCGCCTTCGCCTCGCGCTCTTCACGGCGCGCGACGCCGCGCACGTGCGCACGACGTTCAAGAAGCCCGAGCAGATCGACGGCGTGATCGCCTGGGCGCTCGAAGACTCGCGCTGACCTAGAGCGGCAGGCCGCGGGACGTTCGCGCGCGCGCGTAGCCGTCGAGCACGTCGATGATCTCGCCCGCGAAGCGCCCGTTTTGCGGGAACGTGACGCCGCCCGCGACCATGCCGGGGTGCTCGAGCGCGCGCTTGTCGATGACGACGCGGTAGCTCTTGTTCGGCGCGAGCGCGTCGGGCAGGAGCGTCGCGTAGCCGGAGAACGAACGCTGCTTCAGCTCGAGGAGCTCGGCGCCCGTCATCGTCACGACCCAGAGCGACGTGAAGCCGGGCGTGCCGCTCGGCTCGCGCTGCACGGGCACCGCGTCGAACAGCCGCTGGAGCGTGATCGGCCCGGACGGCAGGCCCGTCCAGAAGACGTCCTTGCCGATGAACGCGGCGTCGGCGGCCCAGCGATCGCGCGCCGCCCGGAGGACGAGCGTCGGCATGTCTTCGCGGTCGACCGACGCCCGCGCGAGGGCGATCGGCGCGTGCGCCTCGGGCGTGAACGCGTGCTCGAGCGCGTGCGCGGTGCGACCGACGTCCTCGGCGTAGGGCATGCGGATGTCGACGTCGGCCATCGTGTAGCGCGCGAGGTGGAGCGCGTGCGTCGAGCGATCGAGCGTGAAATCCGCGCGCCCGATGTGCTCGCCGTAGTGACCGGCCTGGAAGACCCAGCCCATTTTCCGCTCGCCGTCGCGCTTGATGTACGGGTAGCCGTCCTTGACGAGATCCTCGGAGTGCCCGCCGACGAAGACGTCGATCTCGGGGACCTGAACCGCGAGCTCGAGGTCCGTGTAGAAGCCGAGGTGCGTGAGCGCGATCATCACGTCGACCTCGCCGCGGTGCGCCTCGACCTGCTCGCGGAGCAAGCGCGCGTAGCGATCGTCGTGCACGAAGACCCCGTCGAAGATGCCACCGTCGGGTTGATCGTCGGAGCCGTAGTGACCCGCGACGAGCCCGATGACGCCGACGCGCACGCACCCGACCTTCACGGCGACGTACGGCAGGAACGGCGTGCGACCGTCGGCGTAGTGGATGTTCGCGGCGAGGACGGGGTGCGCGCTCAGCGTCACGTCGCGCAGCACGGCGGTCTCGCCGTACGCGAAGTCGTGGTTTCCGATCGTGCGCACGTCGATCGGGAGCGCCTGCACCATGCGCCGCGTCGCCTCGCCCATCGAGCGGAGGTCCGCGATGCTCCCTTTTTCGTAGTCGTCGCCGGCGTCGAGGACGAGCGTGTTCGGCTCCTCTTCCTTCACCGCGCGGAGGTAACCCGCGATGTACCCGTAACGGCTCTTGCCGCGGACGACGTCGCCGTAGTGCGCCTGGAGATCGTTCAGGTGAGCGATCGTGAAATTCGCGGTCGGCGAGTCGTCGCACGTGCCGCGCACGATCGGATTCGCGCTCGACGCCGGAGCGGTTGGAGCGGCGGGCGGATCCGCGACGATCTTCAGCGCTCCGGGCGGAGCGGCGCCGCTCACCGAGAGCGCGCCGAAGGTGATCACGATGGTTTTGAGGATCCGCAAGTACTGCACGGGTTCTCCCATCACATCTTGATTGCCAGGCGCGAAACGGGCAACTTCCCTGCAACAATGGCTGAGGCAACGAAGGCATCGCGCGTGCGCGGCGTCGTCCGATTCGTCCTCGAATCGTTCGGTCCGCTCATCGCGTTCGTCGCCCTCGAGCACACGGTGAGCCTCTTCGCGGCGATCGTGTCGAGCATCGTCTGCGGCGTGATTCTCGTTGCGATTCAGATCGTTCGGGACCGCAAGATCTCGCCGTTTACTGCGTACGTCGCGGCCTCCGTCGCCGTCTTCGGCGCGCTCGATTTGAAGTACCAGAGCGGCTTCTTCGTGAAGCTCGAGCCCGCCCTCGGTAACACCTTCACCGGTCTCTTCTTCCTCGGGACGGTGCTCGTCGGCCGCCCATTGATCGCCGAGCTCGCCCAAAAGCAACGCCAAGAGGCGTTCAGCGAGCGCGGCCTCGCGTACCTGCGCGCGCTCACGATCGCGTGGGGGCTGTTCTTCTTCTTTCACGCGACGGTCTACGTATGGATGGCGTATCGCCTGACGATCGATCAAGCGCTCGCGATCCGTTCCGTCGCGGGACCGCTCTCGTTCGGCGTGATGATCGTCGGCGAGTTTGGCGTGCGGTACCTCCGGTGGGGCAAGGCCGGGTTCGGCGACGGCGACGAACATCCCGTGAAAGGTCAGGCATGAAGCGCGCTCTCTTTTTCCTCGTCGTCGTCGCGTGCGCACGCACGCAGGACGCCACGGCGCTCCCTCAAGGCAAATCGACGCCCCCTGCGCCGCCGCGGCCGCTCCCGAAGCTCGACACGTCGTGCAACGCGGACGTGGATTGCGCCGTGATCAGCGACGAGGTGCAAGACGACGCGCCGCGCACGTACGCGTGCTGCCCGGGTTGCACGCAGCGCGCCGCGAACGCTTCTTGGTACGAACGGTTCCAAGCTGCGTGCGCCGCGGCGCCCGCGCCGATGTGTCCCCCGATCGGCTGCGCGGCGCCCGTCGTGCACGCGGTGTGTCGCGCGCACAAGTGCGAGATCGCGACGTCGAAGTGATTCGTCCCTAGAAACCCGCGGCGGCCTTCGCGACTTCCTTGTCGAGCATTCCCTGCTGCACGAGCTGCTTCAGGTGCATCTCGAAGGTCTGCATGCCGTAAGGGTGCACGCCCTTCTCCATCAGCTCCTTCATCGGGGGGTTCGTGTCCGGGCGCTTGATCGCTTCGCGCACGGTGCCGGTCGCGACGAGGACTTCGGCGGCGAGCACGAGGCCCGTGCCGTCGCGCTTCGGGAGGAGCCGCTGGGCGATGATGCCTTGGAGCGAGTCGCCGATGCGCTCGCGGAGCTCGTCGGCCGAGCCCGGCTGACCCTTGGGCGCGAGCGAGAGCATGCGTCCCACGGTGCGCGCGACGTCGGGCGTGTGGAGCGTCGAGAGCACCAAGTGCCCTGTTTCGGCGGCTTTCAGCGCGATGTCCATCGTGGTCTCGTCGCGAATTTCGCCGACGAGGATCACGTCCGGGTCTTGGCGCAGCGCCGCGCGGAGCGCGTCGGCGAAGGTCGACGTGTCGATGCCGACCTCGCGCTGAGAGATGCTCGATTTGTCGTCGGTGTGGAGGAACTCGATCGGATCCTCGATCGTGACGACGTGGAGCGCCTGCGAGTGGTTGAGGTGCGCGATCATCGCTGCGAGCGTCGAGCTCTTGCCGTTGCCTGCGGCGCCGACGACGAGCACGAGGCCGCGATCGCGCTCGGCGAGGTACTGCGACGCGGGCGGCGCGCCGAGCTCGTCGAACGTCGGGATCTGGAGCGGGATCGAGCGCATGACGATCGCGAGCGAGCCCTTCTGGCGATAGACGTTCACTCGGAAGCGACCGACGCCCGCGGCTTCGTACGCGGTATCGTGCTCGAGCAGCGTGTCGAGCTGCTCGCGGAGCTCCGGGCGGCGCACGAGGATGCGCGCGACCGCCTCGGTGTCCTGCGGGCGCAGCGGCTCGGAGCGGAAGTAGACGATGTCGCCGCGCACGCGCGCGCCGGGTGGCTGGCCCACCTTGAGGTGTACGTCGCTCGCTTTCGCGGCGACCGCCTTGCTCAACAGTTGAACGAGGAACGTCTCGCTTCCGTAGGGGCTGTCCATCGCGGCTCCACTTTAGCCTACTTGGCATCGACGTCGTTCGGGATGTCCGCCGGCTTCACGCACTTGGGGCGATCGGCCAGCATGCGGAGCGCGCGCACCGCGCCGACGCGGATGGGGCGCGCGCGCGCCGCGTTCCTCGCAGCGGCGAGGAGCTTCGCGCAGCCCGCCGAGAGCTCTTCGTCATCCTCGGGATCGACCTGCTCGCGCTTGCGCGCGGCGATCGCGTCCGCGCTCTCGACCGCGGCGCGCGCTTCGTCGTCGCTCCCGCTCTCGGCCGCGGCCCCGAGCGTCGGCATCGCGGAGAACCCTGGCGCGAACGCCATCGCGCGGAGCGCCGTGACACGAAACTGCGGAGACGTGGCACGCTCCTCGAGGCCGTGGATGCCCTCACCCGCCGCGAGCCGCGCGAGCTCGTCGTCGTCGCCATCCTTGGCGCGCGTCCAGAGCTCTTCCATCTGCGCCGAGCGGGCGACGTTCACGTCCGCGCCCGCGTCGAGCCAAGGCGCCGCGCCGTCGGCGACTCCCCCGCCCGCTCCGCACTTGCAGCGGGCGACGAGCGCGCAAGAGATGATAACTTGGAGCGCGTGCGAACGTCTCACCGCTGCCCCAAGTGCAACTTCGACGAGGTCCTCTTCGTTCCGCAGGTCGCCGATCGCGACGACAAGCTGAACATCAAGCCGCTCATGATCCACGTCGTCGAGTTCGACTGGCGGCACGACATGGAGTTCGGCCAGATCCAAGCGTACATCTGCCGGTCCTGCGGCTTCACGGAGCTGTACACGTCGGGCGCCGACAAGCTGCAAGCTGCGAAGATCCCCGGCGCGCGCATCTACAAAGCCGAAAAGTAATCAGGTCCCCATTCAGGGCTGGAAGATCTCGAGGGTGCGGCTGCCCGCCTTGCGGTCCTCCTCGAGCTTCTTGTTGAACTCCTCGACGGCGCGGTTGATGTGCATGGTGCAGAACTTCGGGCCGCACATCGAGCAGAACTCGGCGCCCTTGAAGTACTCGTCGGGGAGCGTCTCGTCGTGCATCGACTGCGCCGTCTCCGGATCGAGCGACAGGCGGAACTGCTCCTTCCAGTCGAACGCGTAGCGCGCGCGGCTGAGCGCGTCGTCGCGATCGCGCGCGCCCTTGCGGTGACGCGCGATGTCGGCCGCGTGCGCCGCGATTTTGTACGCGATGAGCCCCTGGCGCACGTCGTCCTCGTTCGGCAGGCCGAGGTGCTCCTTCGGCGTCACGTAGCAGAGCATCGCCGCGCCCGCGGAGCCCGCCATCGTCGCGCCGATCGCGCTCGTGATGTGGTCGTAGCCGGGCGCGATGTCCGTCACGAGCGGGCCGAGCACGTAGAACGGCGCCTCGTGGCACGATCTCGATCTCCTTCTTCACGTTCATCTCGATCTGATCGAACGGCACGTGGCCGGGCCCTTCGATCATGACCTGAACGTCCTTCTCCCACGCGCGCTTCGTGAGCTCGCCGAGCGTCTTGAGCTCCGCGAACTGCGCCGCGTCGCTTGCATCATGCAAGGCATCCGGGGCGGAGGCCGTCGCCCGCGCTGATCGTGACGTCGTACTTCGCGCAGATCTCGAGGACCTTGTCCCAGTGCGTGTAGAACGGGTTCTGCTGCGTGCTTCTCGAGCATCCACTGCGCCATGATCGAGCCGCCGCGCGAGACGATGCCGGTGATGCGATCCTTCACGAGCGGCAGGTACTCGACGAGCACGCCGGCGTGGATCGTGAAGTAGTCGACGCCCTGCTTGGCCTGGTGCTCGAGCATGTCGATGAGGTCGCTCGCGCGGATGTCCTCGACCTTCTTTCGCTCCTTGAGCACCTGGTAGATCGGCACGGTGCCGATCGGGACCTTCGCGGCGTTCGATGATCGCCTGGCGGATGCGTCGATGTCGCCGCCGGTCGAGAGGTCCATCACCGTGTCGGCGCCGTACTTCATCGAGACCGCGAGCTTGCGGAGCTCGCCGTCGACGTCGCTCGTCACCTGGCTGTTGCCGATGTTCGCGTTGACCTTGCACGAGAGCGCGATGCCGATGCCCATCGGCTCGAGGTTCGACGTGGTTCACGTTCGCGGGGATGACGCAGCGGCCGCGCGCGACCTCGTCTCGAACGAGCGCCGAGGAGACGTTCTCGCGCTTGGCGACGTACTCCATCTCCTCGGTGATCACGCCCGCTCGCGCGTAGTGCATCTGCGTGTTGCACGGACCCGTGCGCTTCGAAACCCAGTCGGCTCGCAACGTCATGGCCGAATGAATTAGTCGCAGAGCACGGGGTCGGCAAGTCGCGCTTCGCGCTTCACCACTCCGACCAGCCGCCTTGCGCTTGCTCCCAGACGCTCATCGCGGGCTTGGCCGCGAACGCGCCGTCGAGTCCCTTGATCTCGCGGTAGTGCTCTTGCATGCCCTCGGCGTCGTACCAGACGTCCACGCCGATCATTTCGGCCGGCAGCGATTCGCCGGGCATCGGGACGCGGAAGTAGATCTCGTGCGAGATTTGCCCGCGGCGCCGAGCGTCCGGCAGCTTGCTCGCGAGGGCGCCGCGAAATGCCTCGATGCACGCATCGGGCGACTTCACGACGCCGCGCACGATGCCGAGCCAGCGATCGTTTCGTCCCTGCGCGGCCGGCAGGTTGAACGCGAACGCGCCCTTCGCGGGCATCCAGACGACGGGGTCACGCTTGGCGAAGAGGTTGTTTCCTTGCTCCTGGACGTTGTGGTTCGAGAAGAACTGGCCGATGCCCTGCGGGTTCATCCAGTAGTCGATGAAGAGGAGCTCGCCCTCCTCGGTGCCGCCGGCTTTGACGACGGGCGTGTAGACCTTGTGGCTCAGATCGCCGAGGGCGCGCGCGGCGGCGATGCCGGGCGCGGAGCCGGCGGTCTCGTTGTGGAGCTTGCGCGCGGCGTCGAGCGACTTCGGTACGAGCGTTCCACGAACGGTGAGAAGCACGAGCGAGTCGAGGTTCATGAAGAGTCTCCTTTTGCGTGTATGGACGGCGCCGCCGCCGGAAACTCATCGGACGAAATGCACTATCGTCTTCGTCGATGGACGCGCGCGCTTTCGAGGAGCTGGTCGGCCCACACAGGCGCGAGCTCCGCGCGTACTGCTATCGGATGTCCGGCTCGCTCTCGGACGCCGACGATCTGCTCCAAGAGAGCCTCCTTCGCGCGTGGAAGAACATCGACCGCTTCGAGGGGCGCTCGTCGATCCGCACGTGGCTCTATCGCGTGACGCAGAGCGCGTGCCTCGACGCGCTCGATCGCATGCGGCCGCGGCTCGTCCCGTTCGAGCTCGGGCCCGCCGCCAATCCCTCGAGCCCGATGCCTGCGCCCGACATGGAGGCGTCGTGGCTCGAGCCGTGTCCTTCGTCGGTCTACGCGGAGCTGCCCGATTCGCCCGACGCCCGATACTCGACGCGCGAGAGCGTCGCGATCGCGTTCTTGGCGGCCCTCCAGCTCTTGCCGCCGAGGCAGCGCGCGGTGCTCGTCGCGCGCGACGTGCTCGGGTGGAGCGCCGACGAGTGCGCCGAGGCTTTCGAGGCGACGAACGCTTCGATCAACAGCGCGCTCCAGCGCGCGCGAGAGACGATTGACGCGCGCGCCGCGAAATGGCGACCCACGGTGCGCGACGACGACGAGGCCACGAGCGCGCTCGTCGCGCGGTACGTCGACGCGTGGGAGCGCGCGGACGCTTCGCTGCTCCTCGCCTTGCTCCACGACGACGCGACGCTCTCGATGCCCCCGCTGCCCTTCTGGCTCTCGGGCGCGCAGGACATCGCGAAGACCATCGATGACATGGTCTTCGCGCGCACCGCGCCTGGGACGCTTCACTTCGAGCGCACGACCGCGAACGGCGCTCCCGCGCTCGTGATGCGACGCGGCGACGCGATCGAGAGCCTCCACGTGCTCGCGATCGCCGACGGTCGAGTGCTCGCGATCGACGCGTTCCTCGATCCGCGCGCGTTCTCCGAGATCGTGCGCTAGGCGCTAGGGCTTCGCGCCGAGGGTCGCGGCGCAGCGGAAGCCGATGCCGTAGCTGCGGTTCGAGGGCGAGAAGTGGAACCGGAACGTGGGCCGCACCCACGACGGATCCGAGCCGTTCCACGCGCCGCCGCGCGCCACGCGATCGTCGCCGCTCTTCGGGCCCGTCGGGTTCTTCTCCGCGGTCTTCGTGTACTCGGCGTAGAAATCGCCGGTCCACTCCCAGACGTTTCCGACGACGTCCATCAGCCCGTAGCGTGATTTCCCGTCGGGGAACGAGCCCACGGGCGCGGTCGTGGCGAACTTGTCGTCGTCTTTGTACATCGGGTCGAACGTCGCGATGCCGTCGAGGTGGTTCTTCTTTCCCCACGCGGTGCACTCGCTGCCGCACGCGTTGATGAACCGCGCGCTCGGCGCTTCGTCGCCCCACGGATACGCGCGCCCGTCGGGGCCGCGCGCGGCGAACTCCCACTCGGCCTCGGTCGGCAATCGGCCGCCCTGCTTGGTGCAGTAGTTCGCGGCCTGCTCCCAGTCGACGCAGTTGATCGGGTGCGTCGCCTTTCCCGACGGCTCGCTCACGTTGCACAAACCGTTGAGCGCGCCCTTGGCGTCGGACTTGATATCGTCGAACCCAGAAAAGAAATTCTCACGCCCCGCGGCGCTGCATTTTCCCGAGTCGCTGCACGCCTTGTACGCGGCGACCGTGACCTCGGTCTGGTCGATGCAAAACGGTCCGAGCGTGACGTTGTGCGCGGGCTTCTCGTTCGGGAGAGCGCGCGGATCGCTCGAGCCCATGAAGAACTCGCCGCCGTCGATCTTGATCATGCCCGCGGGACAGGCTGGCGCGGGCGGAGCCGCCGAGACCGACGACGTCACCGAGGCTACCGAGGCAGAAGCGACGGGACCCGCGCCACTTTTCTGCTTGAACGCGATCACGCCACCAACGCCGACGACGATCGCGAGCGCCGCGACCGCGCCGATGACGAGCGGCGAGCGCTTCGAGGGCTGCGGCGGCGCGACCGGAGTCTGCGTCGAAGGCGGCACCGCGCTCTGCGACGAAAAGCTCGGCGTCCGCGCGCTGAGGCTCCCCGTGCCCGGGCTCGACGGAACCGCGAGGGTCGACGCGTTGGAGACCTCGTCGGCGATGGACGGTCCCGCAGTGCGCATCGGCGACATGCCGAGCGCGAGGCGGAGCGCGTTCCAAAACTCGCCCGCGCTCTGGTGCCGCGCTTCGGGCTGAACCGCGAGAGCCTTCGCGAACACCGCTTCGACAGCGTCCGAGACCGGCGCACCGAGCGCGCGTGGCGTGGGTCGCGCGGCGGGGTTCGACGAGGCGAACCCGAGCTGCACGAAATCATCGCCTTGGAGCGGCGATTTGCCCGAGACGAGCTCGCCCATGACGAGCGCGAGCGAGAACACGTCGGTCCACGGCCCCGTCGACCCTTGCGAGCGCGAGA
The DNA here is from genome assembly GCA_963839305.1 of uncultured delta proteobacterium. GTDB lineage: Bacteria > Myxococcota_A > Polyangia > Polyangiales > Polyangiaceae > DASXHD01. The sequence continues at coordinate 820,156 of CAWIUL010000010.1, read as the reverse complement.
ACTGCTCCGGCGCGCCGTACGCGGGCGTGAACGAGGTCACGTCGCCCTTCGTCTTCGAGAACGACCCCGCGAGCTTCTGGATGTCCTGCACGACCTTCGCGATGCCGAAGTCGAGCAGCTTCACCGCGCAGTCTTGGCCGCGCGGATCGCCGAGCAAGAAGAGGTTCGCGGGCTTCACGTCGCGGTGCGCGATGCCACGCCTGTGCGCGAGCGCGAGCGCCTCGGCGGCCGGGTCGAGGAGCTTCACCGCAGCCTGCATCGTGCGCGGCGGAAGGCCTTGTTCGCGCTCGCGCGTGAGCACGGTGTCGAGCGCCGCGCCGTCGAGCCACTCGAGCACCATGTAGGGAACCCAGTCGCCGTTGGGCGTCGTGAGCGTGCCGACGTCGCGCGCCTGGACGATCGCCGCCGACCTCTCCGAGAGCTCCGCGAGCAGCTTGCCCTCCTGGATGAACTCGTCGAGGAGCCGATCGCGCTGCTCCGCCCCGAAATCCGAGAGCGAGCGAAACGCTTTGATGGCGACCAGCCGCTTGAAAATCAGGTGCTGCGCCCGATAGACGACCGCGAATCCGCCCTCGCCCACGACGGACTCGATGACGTACTTGTCCTCTATTTTTTTTCCGACCAGGCCGAGCGGGTCTTCCATGGAATCGCGCCGGTTAGGCTACGCGCAGCAGCGGATCCAGTTTCGTATTTCTGAGTGCCCAGGGACGGAATTGAACCGCCGACACGCGGATTTTCAATCCGCTGCTCTACCAACTGAGCTACCTGGGCCTGATGCGTTCCGTAAAGCGGTGCGCACGCTGCCGAAGTCGTTGAACTTTGTCAAGGCGACTACTCGAACCTACATTGGAACACCCACGTAGCGCGGCCAAACTTCGGACGTGTGGCTCGATGTCGACCTGACGTTTCGTCGCGATGAATGCTCGAGTGTGAGCACGACACTCAAGGTGCGCCGCGGCAGTAGGGCGACCGTGTCGTGCTCGCACGCATCACGAGCACTTCTTCAATCACGCGAGGGGTTTCTCGTGAAAGCATACGTGTATTTTGCAATCATCGGCGCCGCCCTCGTGGGCTGCGCGTACGGCGACCCCGGCGTGCACCCGTGGGAGCACGACGGCGGCATTCTCCAGGCTGAAGGCGGCAAGGACGCCGGAAAGCCGATCCCCGAGGCGTCGACGCAAGACGTGTCGCAGGAGCTCCCCGACGTGCAGCAGCAAACGCAATGCGCCTCGCTCCCGCTCGGCACGGGGATGCCGTCGTGCGACTCGTGCCTCGGCGCGAGCTGCTGCAGCGAGGACCAGGCGTGCGGCAACGACCAGGACTGCATGGCGTTCATCAGCTGCGCGAACAACTGCTTCAACACGGTCGACGGCGGCATGGACCCGCAGTGCCAGTCGACGTGCGAGGCGCAGTACCCGAACGGCGTGAGCGAGCTCTCGAACCTCGACTCGTGCATGCAGCAGAGCTGCGCGACCGACTGCGGGATCTGACCATCGGCGCGGCGGCGCCGGAGCAGGTGATCAGGGCATTCGGGCGCGCGCCTCTTCGAGGCGGCGGAGCAGCTCCGGATCGCGCGACGACTCCGCCGCGCGGCGAAGGAGCTCGAGCGCCGCGGCGTGCTCGCCTGCCGCGTCGAGCACGTGGAGCGCGACGTCGAGGCTCGGGGAAAAACCGCGCGGCATCGCGCCGAGCGTGGCGAGGGCCGAGCGCGCGTCGCCTTGGACGCACTGGCCCATCGCGACGATCTCGGTCGCGTACGCGACGAGGTGTGGAGTCTTCGCGACCGAGCGCGCGTGCGTGCCTTCGCGGATCATCGCGTCGCCGTCGTTCGTCGCGAGCCACGTCGGGTAGTGCTCCATGATGCGCTTCTGGACGGCCTCGTCCCCGCGCACGAGCAGGCGCGTGCGGATGCCGGTCACGTTCTGCACGACGTAGATCATCATGAAGAGGGCCATGTAGAGGTTCGGGTGGCCCTTCATGAACAAGGCGGCGAGCGTGAGCGCGACCGGGATCGAGACGACGCGAGCGACGAGGTCCGCGTCGCCGATCTTCGTCAACGCCCAGAGCGAACGGAGCGCGTTGCCGCCATCGAGCGGCACGATCGGCATGAGGTTGAAGATGCTCCACCCGACGTTCACGAACACCGCAGCGCTCAGGAGCTCGGCGGCCTTGGCCGGAAGAGCGTCGGCGTGCACGAACACGAGGGGTAAACCGAGCACGAGCCCGACGGCAGGACCCGCGAGGCTGATCAGCAGCGAACGACCGGCGCCGACGTTGCGACCGGAGGTCCACGACGTCAGTCCGCCGAAGCCGTGGATCGTGATGCTGGGCTGAAGGCCGAAGGCGCGGCCCATGAACGCGTGCCCCAGCTCGTGCGCGAGGATCGACACGAACACGATGCCCGCGAAGACGAAGATCGACGCGGGATCGTGAAAGTCGAACCAGCCCGCGAGGATGACCACCATGGCCAAGAACCAGAGCTGGATGCGCACTGGGATGCGGAAGATCGAAAAGCTCAGGTCGGGCATCGGCTGCTCGTTACTGTGATCACGAAACGCCGCGCCGTCTACGGCTCTGCGACGCAGCGCTTCAAGAGGCGCAAGACGCCGTCGCGCCGCCCGCCCGCGCTGCCGGCGTAGACGCCCGCCGGGTCCTCGGCCAGCTCGCGCACGTGCGCCGCCGCTTGGGCGTCGCCGGTCGCGCACGCGGCGATCGCCCGCTGGCGAAGGGCCTCGCGGCGAACGCGGGGCGTGACGAGCGCGTCCGAGTCGGCGAGCACGACGTCGAAATTCGGCGCGGCCTCCGCGAAGTAGCCTCGCGACGCCTCGCTCTTGCCGAGGAGGTACGCGGCGAGCGGCTTTCGAGTCATGCCCCACCACTCGCCGAGCATCGACGCGGCAAGCGCGGGATCGGGCGGGCGCCTCTCGGGAGCCGAGATGAGCAGCGTGATCACCGCGGGGCGACCGACGGGATCGCGCGCTGCGATCGACTTCACCTCGAGCGTGCGCGCGGCGTCCTCGTCGGGCGTCTCGGCGGCGAGATCGGCGTAGGTCTGCGCGGCACGGTCCGGGCCGTTCGACACGAGATCGTCGTCCGCGAGCGCGTCGCGCGCGCGGTGCCTCACGGCGAGCGGCGCTTTGTCGTCGTTCGCGAGCGCGCGGACCTCGGCTCGGCCTCGCTCGACGTCGCCGTAGCGAAGCTCCATCACGCCGCGCGCGAGCTCGACGCCGTACTCTTTCGGATCGAGCTCGAGCGCTTCGCCGTAGAGCGCGCGCGCCTTCTCGAGCTGGTGCGAGTCGCGGCACTGGTCGCCGGTCTTGCGGAGCGCGTCGACCTCGTGCGGGCACTTGCGGCCGAAGACGCTCGGACGCTCGAACTTCGAGGCGACGTACGCCTCCGCGGCTGGTGGGAGGGCGATCGAATCGAGCGACGAGCGGAACTCCGCGTCGACCGCGTCGAAGCTCTTTCCGAAGACGCGCTCGATCGGCTCGCCCCCGTACCACGCGCGAACCGACGCGACGCCCTTCGTCGTCATCATCCAGCGAATGAACGCGCCCGCGAGCGTGTAGCTCTTCTGCGCGGACTGGCCGAGGAACGACGTCGAGAAGACGTGCGACATCGGCGGGAGCGCGCCGCGCTTCTTCATCGCCGCCGCCCACTCGAGATCGGTGAGCTCGTCCTCGTCGGGGGAGGTCGCGACGGCGACGCCCTCGATCAAGCCGGGATTCGGGAATAGACCGCCGAGCGGGCCCGCGACGCGGAACGGGCCTCGACCGAAGGTGCCCGCGACGACGTGCGCGATCTCGTGACCGAGGACGGGGTGCGGGTAGCTTGCAATCTGCAAGTAAACCTCCTCGCGCCACGGCTTCGCGATGTACGTGTCCGCGGCGCCCATGAGGCGGCGCTTTTCTTGTGCGTCGTGGAAGAAGAACGCGGTGATGCGGTGCGGGCCTTCGACGCCGAGCGTCTGTTCGACCTCCGCGAGCTCCTCGTCGCAGTCTTTGACGAGGAGCTTCGCCTCGTCGTCTCGAAGCGACGCCGGAAAGACGACGTGGCAGCGCTTGCCGTCACGCGCGCCGCCGAGGTCGCGCGCGATCGTCGACGCGGTGGACCAGTGGCCGAGGCGATCGCCCGCTGCGAGCATGACGACGTACGTGACGAGCAAGAGCCCGGCGAACACCGCGCGTACGCGAAACGAGCGCGTGGCGCGGTCCTGCGCGAGGCCGAAGAATCGCGGACCGCGCCGGAGGATCGACGCGAGGCAGAGGACGCCCGCGATGAACGCGACCGACTCGACGCGGTAAGAGAGGAGCGGCGCACCCGCGTCGACGACGGTGTCGTAGAGGGTGCCGCTGAAGTAACCGACGAACGGATCGAACGCGAAGATCATCGGCGACGAGTAGAAGCGCCACACGCTGATCGCGGCGCCGCCGATGGGTCCCGCGAGCGCGAGGAGCGTCGCGACGAGGCGCCGGCGCTTTCGCGCGAACGCGAGCTCGCCCGCCATCGCGCCCCACGCGCCCCCGAAGAGCGCGCCGAAACCGGGGCCGAGCGCGAACCCCGCGAGGCCGCCCCACAGATCGCACACGCCCGCGCGAAGGCCGTGGAGGAGTCCGATGCCGATCGCGATGCACGCGAGGACGGCGCCGCGGATCAAGCCGGAGAGGACCGAGTCGAGCGGCGCGCGATCGCGTGGTCCCGTGGCGATCGCGTTCGCGGTCCAGATCGCCGCGACCGACGGGAGCAAGAGCCCGCACGCGAGCGCGTACTCGTACCCGAGGCCGCCGAAGAGCGAGATGAACCCGACGCGCACGAGCACGACCACGACGACGCCGATGGCGATCGCAGCGCCGCGGTTACGTTTCAGCAAGTCCCAAAGCACGAAGCGCAGTCTTGCAAGATCGCGCGCTCGCCGCCAACATGCACCTCATGCTTCCTTCTCGTGGGCTCTCGTGCGTCGTCGTGGCCGCGCTCCTTTACGTCGCGTGCGGCGGCAAAACGGCCGACTTGGACGCGTCGGCGCCCGAGGCGGGCGCGCCGGAGACGAGCACGCCCGAGGCGAGCCCGCCCGTGCCATTCGACGCGGGCGGCCGCACCTGCCCTCCCGAGTGCCTCGTGGGCCATCAGTGCTGCATTGGCGGCTGCGGCGGCATCCCCGCGAACATGCCGAGCAGCTGCTGCTCGTGCTTGCCCGGCGAGACGGACTCGATGCAGTGCACGAACACCAAGTGCGGCGGCTGACGTCAATCGTCGTCCGTCAGCCACCCGTAGACGCGACCGAAGCTTTCGTCCCCGCACGCGCGCCGCAGGTGGCGGCAAAACCGCTCGAACACGAGCAGCCGCGCATACGTTCTGGTGCTCCATGGGTCGCCGAACGCGTCCGTGATCGCGTCGTCGATTTCCATCCGCGTGAAGTACGCGCGCTCCACCACGGACTCTCCCGCTGGGGTCAGCTTCACGTCGCGCCCATCACGCCGCCGTGGCCCGCGCACGACGAGCCCGCGCTTCTCGAGATCCCGAAGCAACTCGCTCACCGTCGACCGCACGACGCCGAGCAGTGCCTGCAGGGCCGATTGCATCATCACCCCGCGCTCCCGAAGCACGTGAAGGGCGTCGAGCCGTGCTGGCGTCACGTTCACCCGCGTTCGCAACAACCGCTTTCCCCAAGCCCAACTGCGCCAATGCGCGCGCTTCGCCGCCCAAATCGCCCGATGCATCGAAACCTCCGCACGGTCGCATCGCACACCGCATGCCGCCGCCCGGGTTTCGCCAAGGTCCCGACACTGTTCGGATCCGAACATCGGGTGATCTGGCATGCCTGGCCGGGGCCTGGCGCGGGGCCAGGTGTGCACCGTTACGGGTTCGGTGACGGCGAGGACGACGGCGAGACGGGCGCGGCCTCGGGCGTCGCGGTGGGATCGAGGACGAGCGCGAGGACCTCGTCGACGCGTTTGACGAGGTGGATCTTCATCGCGTCGCGCACGTCCTTCGGGACCTCGTCGAGGTCGCGCCTCGTTGCGCGCCGGGACGAGCACCTCGTTGATGCCCGCGCGGTGCGCCGCGAGGAGCTTCTCCTTGATGCCGCCGACGGGCATGACGTCGCCGCGGAGCGTGATCTCGCCGGTCATCGCGACGTCGCGCTTGACCGGCCACGTTGAGGAGCAGCGAGGCGACGGCGGCGAACATGCGTGACGCCGGCGCTCGGGCCGTCCTTCGGCGTGCCGCCCTTCGGGACGTGGATGTGGAGGTCGATCGTCTTGAGGAACTCGGGGTCGAGCTCGAGGCGCTCGGCCTTGCTGCGGACGAACGAGAGCGCCGTGGCGGCCGACTCCTGCATCACGCTCTTCAGGTTGCCGGTGACGATGATGTTGCCCTTGCCGGGCATGCTCGTCGCCTCGATGAAGAGGATGTCGCCGCCGCTCGGCGTCCACGCGAGGCCGGTGGCGACGCCGGGCGAGCATCGTGCGCTCGGCGAGGTCCGGGATGTGGCGCGGCGGGCCGAGGACCTTCTCGACGAGCTCCGGCGTGACGCGCTCGTGGACGTCCTCGCCCTCGGCGAGGCGCATCGCGATCGCGCGGCAAACGCGAGCCGATCTCGCGCTCGAGCCCGCGCACGCCGGCTTCGCGCGTGTAGCGGTCGATGATCGTCTCGATGCCGTCGTGGCGTGAAGTCGAGGCGCTCGTCGGTGAGGCCGTGCGACGAGAGCTGCTTCGGGCACGAGGAACTCCTTGGCGATGTTGCGCTTCTCGTGGCGCGTGTAGCCGGGCACCTCGATGACCTCGAGGCGGTCCCAGAGCGGCGCGGGGATCGTGTCCGGGTTGTTCGCGGTCGCGAGGAACGTGACCTGCGAGAGATCGAACGGCGTGTCGATGTAGTGATCCTGGAACGTGTTGTTCTGCGCGGGGTCGAGCACCTCGAGGAGCGCCGCGGACGGGATCGCCCATCATGTCGACGCCCATCTTGTCGATCTCGTCGAGCACGAAGACCGGGTTCTTCGACGCCGACCTTCTTGAGGCCCTGGATGATGCGGCCCGGGAGCGCGCCGACGTACGTGCGGCGGTGACCGCGGACCTCGGCCTCGTCGCGCACGCCGCCGAGCGCGATGCGGTGGTAGCGGCGCCCCATCGAGCGCGCGATCGAGCGGCCGAGCGACGTCTTGCCGACGCCGGGCGGGCCGATGAAGCAGAGGATCGGCCCCTTCTTGTCCGGCGCGCGAGCTTGCGGACGGCGATGTACTCGACGATGCGCTTCTTCACCTTGTCGAGGCCGAAGTGGTCCTCGTCGAGGCAGCGGCGCACGTCGGTCGGATCGAGCTTGTCGTGCGTCGTCTTGCTCCACGGCAGATCGGCGAGCCACTCGAGGTACGTGCGCGTGACGTTGAACTCGGCCGACTGCTGCTGCATGCCCGCGAGGCGCGAGAGCTGCTTCTGCGCGATCTTCTGCGCGTCCTCGGAGAGCCGCGCGCGGCGGATGCGCTCGCGGAGCTCCTCGATCTCGTCGTCCTCGCCGGCCTCGCCGAGCTCCTCGCGGATGTTCTTCATCTGCTGGCGGAGGATCTGCTCGCGCTGCGATCTTGCCTTCGTCCTCGACCATCGAGCTCGACCTCGCGCTACACGCGGAGGACCTCGAGCTGATGCTGCGCCATCGAGAGGACGAGGCGCACGCGCGCCTTCGCGTCGAACGTCTCGAGGATCTTCTGCTTGTCGGCGACCGTGGCCTGCTCGGGCGTGAGGTTCGACGCGACGAGGTCGGCGAGCGCGCCGCTCTCGCGCACGTTGTCGAGGATCGCCGGCGATCTCCTTCGGGAGGTTCGGCATCAGCGACGAGCACCTCGCGCATCGACGTCGCGGAGGCGCGAGCCGAGCGCGTCGAGCTCGGCGTCGCGCTCGAGGTCCTCGGCGATGCGCTCGACGCTGCGCGCGCATGTACGGCTCGAGCGACGTCGGCGCGAGGACCTTCAGGCGCGAGAGGCCGTGGAGGACGACCGAGTAGTTCTGCGGCCCGAGGCGGATCACCTTCACGACGCGCGCGACGGTGCCGACGTCGTAGAGGTCCTCGAAGCCGGGCTCGTCGACGTCGGCGTCGCGCTGGCTGACGATGCCGACGACCGCGCGCTCCTGCGACCGAGCAGATCCTCGACGAGCCGGACGCTCCGCATGCGCCCGACGTTGATCGGCACGACGCTCGCGGGGAACACGACGCTGTTGCGAAGCGGCAGAATGGGGAGGGTCTCGATGCTCACCCGTTTTCCTCTAGCACGGAGGCGGGATGCGGGAGTTGTGTTACAAATCCGCCTCGATGATTCGTGCGCGACTCGTGGCCCTCGGCTTTTTGGCGGTTTGCGCCTGCGGGACGCCGCCCGCGCAAGATCCAGGCGCGACGCTGCGCGAGTACGCGCACGCGCTCGAGGACGGCAGAGCCGACGACGCCTACCGCCTGCTCAGCGACGAGGCTCGCCGCGGGACGTCGCTCGAAGCATTTCGCCGCATGGTGAAGGACAACCCGGAAGAGGCGCGCGAGATGGGCCGCGCGCTCGACCGCCACACGTCCTCGCCGGTCGTCACCGCGACGCTCACGGGCGTCGACGGACAAGAGCTCCACCTCGTGCTCGAGGGCGGCAAGTGGAAGGTCGACGCGTCGGCGATCGATCTCTACGCGCAAGACACGCCGCGCCACGCCATCCAGGGGTTTCTGCGTGCGCTCGAGCGAAAGCGCTACGACGTGCTCGTGAAGTACGCCTCCGACCAGCACCGCGAAGGCCTCGACGCGAACACGCTGCGCGAGGCGTGGGAGAAGAAAGAGCACGATCAGATCGAGCAGTTCGTCGTCGCGCTCAAGCAGGCGCTTCCGACGGCCCCGATCGAGGAAGCCGGCGAGCGCGCGACGATGCCGTACGGAAGCGGGTCGATCCAGCTCGTGCGCGAGCACGGGCTCTGGAAGATCGAAAACCTCGAGTAGGCAGCCCCTGAAGAAGCACGCGCGCAAAGCGATGTTCAGCCTCGCGCCGGTCGACTTCCGGCAGAGCGAGATCGCGGGCCGCGGCGTGTTCGCGAAGCGCGCGTTCGAGCCCGGCGAGCTCATCGTGGCCTACGCGCCGAAGCAGACGAAGCTCGCGATGGACGACCCGCGCGCCGAAGAAGCCGCCGCGTCGCGCCTCACGCTCATGTCGCAAGACGGCTTCGTCCTCGTGCCGAACACGAGCGTGCCCGGCGGCTGGCTCTGCAACCACAGCTGCGCGCCGAACGCCGTGCTCTTCTCGAGCGGCGAAGGCCGCGTGCAATGCGCACGCCCCATCGCGCGCGGCGAGGAGATCACGATCTTCTACGGCTGGGTGACGAGCGACGCGCGCGCGCGCACGAAGTGCCTCTGCGGCGCCGAGGGGTGCCGCGGCTTCGTCGAGCTCGAGGTGACCGACGAGGACGCCGCAGCCGTCGACGTCGTGGACGGCGTGCTCACCACGCGCGACCCACGCGTCCGCGAGAAGCTCGAGGAGTACGCCGAGTTTTTGCGCTCGATCGGCCAGGAGCACGTGCAGCGGACGATCGCGAGCACGTTGGCGCGGATGAAGCGGGTCATTCGCGAGTGACCAAGACGACCGCGACGTCGTCGGGATATTCGCCCGAAGCCAATCGTGGGAGCTTGGCGAGTCGCTCGGCGGTCGTCGGCGAGGCGTGCACGATTTCGCTCGCGCCCGCGTGCCTGAAGAGACCGTCGGTGGCCACGAGGAGAGCGCCTTCCAACGCGCGACGATGAAACGCAACGGGCTCGGCGCGCTGACTTCCGAGGCGCATCCGCGTCTGTGCTCGCGTGAGCGCATCCGCGTGTCCGTTCGCGATTACCCACGCTTCGCTGTCGCCGACGCTGACGCCGCATACCCCGTACTCGGCGACTACAGTGACGATTGCCGTGGTCTCGCCGCCATTGCGCGAGATTAGGGCGTCGGTTTCCGCGAAGACCTTCGACCACGCGCGCACGTCGAACGGGTCGAATCGAGTCGCCACCTTGGCCGTGACCGCCGAAACGAACGCCTCGCTCGCGGCCGCGCCGCCTGCGACCCGTCCGCGACCACGACGACGAGCGCATCCCCGCACGTGAGCACCTCGGCGCGGTCCTCTGACAGCGCTCCGCGCGAGGCCACCGCGCGCGACCATGAAAACGACATCTTCCAACTATGCGTCGCGCGACAGACACGAGCACGTCGTTCTGCGCTTGCATCTCCGTCGATGTCTGCAATTATCGCCCAATCATGTTGGCGCGACAGCAAGCCCTTCCTTTCCGCTCGTGGGGCGGGAAGCGCGCAGGCGCGGGGCGAAAGCGCACCAAGGCTGGGCGCCCACGTGTGCCGCATCGCACGCGGCCCACCCACCGGACGGCGTATCCGGTGCACGTGACGCTGCGCGCGCGCGCGGGGCTCCCGCCGCTACGGCATGGCGGCCTTTTCGGCGAGATTCGCGACGCCATTCGGAGAGCGAATCGCTCGCCGGCCGTGGGCGAAGCGTTTCGCGTCACTCATTTCTCGATTCAGAACGACCACGCCCACTTCATCGTCGAGGCGCACGACAAAGAGACGCTCTCGCGCGGTCTACGCGGGCTCACGATTCGTCTCGCGCGTGCGGTCAACCGCGCCCTCGACGTGCGCGGCGCGGTTTGGGGCGACCGCTATCACGCGCGCGCGCTGAAGACGCCGCGTGCGGTGAGGAACGCGATCGTCTACGTGCTCATGAACGCGAAGAAGCACGGCGTCCGCCTCGCGGGCGTCGACGCGTGCTCTTCGGCGCCGTGGTTCGATGGATTCACCGCGCGGACCGAGCTGCCGGAGCTTCCCTGCCCCGTGTTCGCTCCCCGGACGTGGCTCGGAGGGACGGGTTGGAGGCGCCGAGGCCTCGTCCGCTTCGACGAGCGACCGCGCGCGCCGGATTGAGCGCGCTCACCCGAACGGCGTGTACGCCTTGTCCTTCGTCTCGGGCGTCCGTCCCGCGACGACCATGTTGAACAGCAGGATCGACGTGTTCTCGTCGCGCTTCTCGAGGCTCATTTGCTCGGGGATGTCGTTCAGCGGGAAGCACGCGCAGTGGCGGTCCTTCGGCGCGAGGCCGTACGACTTGAAGCCCTCGGCGTACGTGAGGTGCAGCCACTCCCAGCCGGTGCGCGCGCGGAGCTGCTCGCCCCAGAGCGCGCCGAGGCCCATCAGCGTCTCGTCGTCGCGCGGCAGGGCGCGCTTCTTCTTCCGCACGGAGTCGATGAACGCGCCGATCGCCGCGATCACCTTCTCGGGCGACGCGGCAGCAGCCAATTTCAGCTTCTTGCGCGCCCGGCTCGCGAGGTTCGCGATTGACTCGCGCTCTTGATCGTCGAGGGCGCGTTCGATCACCGCGCGCGGCTTCTTCGGCATGCGGCGACCCTAGCTCACCGCGGCGCGGGCTTGGTCAAATCCGGAGGCCGCACGTACAGCGGCTCGATGCCGTCCACGTCGCTTGGCGCTCGCCCGAGCGCGACGCGGCCGACGGCCTCCGCGGTCGGAGTCACGCCGGGGCCGATCACGCGCTCCGCGCGCCCCGCGATCATCGCCTTCACGACGTCGAGCGGCGCGTGTCCAGGCTCGCCGCGCGGGACGCGGAAGTAGACCTCGCCCTTCCCGGCTTCGAGCAGCGCGATCGCGTCCTCGCCGCCCGTGAGCGCGTCGAACGCGTCCACCGCGACGACCTCTGCGCCCGTGGCGAACGCGATGCCCTTCACGGTAGAGAGACCGACGCGCACTCCGGTGAAGGAGCCTGGCCCGATGTCGACCGCGAAGCGCGCGACGTCGCGCGGACCGAGGCCGCGCGAGGCGAGCATCTCCGAGATCAACCCGAGGACGAGATCGCCGTGGCCTTCGCGCGACGCCGAGGCGACGAGCGCGCCGTCCTCGAAGAGCGCGACGCTCGTCGTCCGCGTCGTCGTGTCGACCGCGAGGAGGCGGATCGCCGATCCGAACCTCGTACCTCCGCTTCGCTCCGGCGTGCGAGGTTCGATGATCACAGCTGCGCGAAGCGGCCGCTCCGGAACGCGGCCTCGAGGAGCTGGTCGACGCGTCGCAAGAGCTCCGGCGCGCGCGGATCCGGCGACGCCGCGAGCGCGGCCTTGATCTCGTTGAGCGCCTTGAGCTGCGTGAAGAGCTGCACGTCGCCGAGCGCCGCGCCGCCCGTGAGCACCTGGCGCACGCGATCGATCTCCGCCGCGAGCGCCTCGATGCCGACGCCCACCGCGCCCACGCGGCGCGCGTTCGGGTGATCGCGATAATGCGCCTCGAGCACCGGCGCGACGATGGCTTCCAGGATCGCCGCCTGGTCCTCGTTGTTCCAGATGTGCTTGAGCACGAAGAAATCGCCCGCGTCGGGCTGCGCGCGACCGTCGAGGAACGCGCTCGCGGCGAAGAGCTTCAGGATCTTCACGACGCGGCGATCGCTGAGGCTGATCGCCCTCGGCGCGGATCTGGAAGACGAGGCCCTTGTACTGCGAGAAGAACTCCTCGGAGAACTTCATCCGCTGCGAGAACGCGCGGTGGAGCTCGCCGATCTCGCGCGCGCTCGCGAGCGGCGCGACGGGCGCGTCCGCCATGCCCATGACCTCGTTCAGGAGGCCCTTCTGGAGGAGATCCTGGAAGTGGTACGCGTCGAGGTTGTCGCTCCGAATGCGGAGGAGGAAGCGGTCGAAGATCGCCGTGAGCGTCTCGTCGTTCGGGACCTCGTTCGACGCGCCGAAGCACGAGAGGATCGGGCACCTTCAGCACCTGGCCGCCGCTCGTGTACTTGCGCTCGTTCAGGAGCGTGAGGAGCGCGTTCAGGATCGCCGAGTTCGACTTGAAGACCTCGTCGAGGAAGACGATCTCGCTGTCCGGCAGCATGCCCTCGATGCGGCGGACGTAGCGGCCCTCGCGGAACGCGGCGATGTCGACGGGGCCGAAGATCTCGTTCGGCTCCGTGAAGCGCGTGAGCAGGTACTCGAAGTAGCGCGCCTGGAGGAGCTTCGCGAACGTGCGGATGAGCGCCGATTTGGCCGTGCCCGGCGGCCCGATGAGCACCGCGTGCTCGCCCGCGACGGTCGCGATGAGCAGGAGGCGGATGACCTCTTCCTTGCCGAGGAATCGGGACTCGAGCGACTGCGCGATCATCGCGAGGCGCGACGTGAGCGGAGCGGCTTGTTGTTGCGGCGCGGTCGCCATTCGTCTCCGCAGCCTAGCCCAACGTCGACCGGAAGCGATAGACCGCCGCGGGCTTGCTCGCCGTGGCGCGTTTGCCCGGCGCGCGCAGGACGACGCCCGAGGCGACGAGCGCGTTGAACTTGCGACGGAAGTTGCCGCGGTCGAGCTTCTTGCGCGAGACGATCTCGAAGGCCGCGCGAAGCTCGGGGATCGTGAACGTGTCGGGCACGAGGCTCTTCGCGATCGCCGTCGTCTCGAGCCGGTCGTTGACGTGCGCGACCGCCGTTCGAACGATCTGGTCGTGGTCGAACGCGAGCTCGCCCTCGAGCGCCTCCGTGACGGGCACCCACCGGACGTGCGACGCGTCGCCGCCAGGACGAACGAGCGGGAGCAAATCCGGCCGGACGAGCGCGAAATACGCGACGCTCACGACGCGCATGCGCGGATCGCGCCCGGATTTTCCGAACGCGCGGAGCTGATCGAGCAGGACCTGATCGGCGCGCAGGCCCGTCTCTTCTTCGAGCTCGCGCACGGCGGCGGCGTCGAGGTCCTCGCCTTGATCCTTCGTCGTTCGCCCGACGCGGAGAAACCCGCCCGGGAGAGCCCATTTTCCCTTGAACGGGTGCTCGCTTCGCTGAACGAGCAGCACGCACAAATCCGCGGCCTTCACGGTGAGCACGACGACGTCGACGGCGACCGACGGCCGCGCGAAGTCCTCCGGCTTGTACTTCGCGAGGAACTGCCGCTCGTTCGTGGTCAAAGCGCGTGCCCGCTCGTCGTGGTGACGACGTTCATGCCGAACTCGGCGAGCTCGCCGAGCGCGCGCTCCGCGATCACGGGAAAATCGAGCGATGGCGGGAGCGGCGAGATCGGCGGCGGCGGCACGGGGCTCATCGCGTCCGACAGGATGTAGATCTTCTTCGCGAGCGCCTTGTCGGTTCGTTCGATGCGAGCGCGCATGTCGAGCAGCGTCGAGAGCACGCAGTGGGATTTCGCCTGACCGAAGACGTAGACGCGGTCGTGCGCCATCAGCGCGTCGAAGAGCGGCTCGTTGAACGCGCCGACGCGACGACCGCCGAGCTCGGTCACCTCGGGCGAGAGCACCGAGTAGTTCTCGGTGAGCGGCTCGCTGCCCTTCGTCTCGAAGATCGTCTTCGTGTCGCGCGCGATCGCGTGGAAGATCGCGAGCTCCATCATCGCCGGCGCGAGCGCGTGCGAGACGCCGCCGAGGAGCGTGTGGTGCGGCCAGATCGTGAGCACGTATTTGCCGCTCTTCTCGAGACGCTCGACGTACTCGACGCACGCGGCCTCGTCGCGCACGGGCCGCCACCTTCCGCGCGCGACGTCCTCGCGCGTGATCGGCGTGAACGGCGCCGGCGGCTCGCCGCTTTCATCGCGCCAGTAGCTCGGATGAAAGACCTGGTGCACCGCGTGCGTATCGAGCGAGAAGATCATCGTCGTGATGCGGTCGAGCCGCGGAAGGAAGAGCTCGAGCGCGCGGCGCGTGTCGTCGACCGCGCCAGGCACGAAGAGGCTCCCTTCCGGGTGACAAAAGCCGATCTGCACGTCGATGCCGAACGCCGCGATGCGCTCGCGATCCTCCGACGCGGGGCGAATCTTGCCGCTCTTCGCGAGCGCGTGCGCCTCCGCCGCGACGAGCCCCGCGCGCTCGACGCGGAGCGCGCCTGCGTCGTCCTTCGAGTAGTAACGAGGCATCGAGAGCATCACGCGCTCCTTTCGTTGCGCTCTGCCAAGAACGCGAACGCGGCGCGCTTCGCCTCCTCGGAGAGCGCGCGCGTCGCGTCCGAGAGCTCCACGGTCTCGCCCTCGGGCATCGGCGGATCGCGCGACTGATCGAGCCGCACGTAGCCTTCGCGCACGCGCTCACCCTCTTGCGCGACGATGCCCATGGGTCCTTCGCCGCGAACGCGACGCCACGCGACGGGCACGCCGGGGATGCTCACCTTCCCCGCGTCGTTCGAGAACTTCATCACCGCGCGTTTTCCGGTCTGCGAGAGCTTGTAGACCGCGGCGACGCGATCGCGCGTGAGCCCGCTGCCTTCGGTCTGCGACACGAGCCAACCTCCGAAGCCGTAGAACTGCTCGTCGGGCCGCACGCCGGTCTTTTCGCGGAGCGCTTCGAACCTTCGGAGCTGGTCGGCGTCGAACCCGTCCTCGAGGATGTGCACGGGACGAGCTCCGAGCTCCCTCGCGCGCAGCACGGCGACCGCGTACTGCGCCTCTTTGTCGCCGGAGTCGTAGCGGATCGAGTCGCGCGCGCCGGGGTCCTCCGCGATGATCTCGAGCGCCGCGGGCAGGCCCGAGCGGAGCGTGTCGAACGTGTCGAGCAAGAAGCTCGAGCGCTGCGGGCGCCGCTCCTTGATCGCGCGGAACGCCGCTTCGTCGGAGCCGTAGCGTTGGACGTGCTCGTGGCCCATCGTGCCGACGGGGGTCATTCCGGTACGCTGGGCGCCGAGCACGTGGCTCGTCCGCGTGATGCCCGCGCGCTTGCACGCCTCGAGCGCGATGACGTGCTGCTCGATGCAGCTCGCCGCGCGAAGGCCTACCTCGAAGATGCGCGCGCCGTCGCCAGCGGCCTTCACGAGCTCCTCCGCGCGCGCCCTCACGCGCGACGCGTAGCCCTCGACGTCGACACGGATCTCGGGCGCGGGCACCTTCATCGCGTCCAGCGTCTCGCGCACGATGTCGCGCTGCGCCTCGCACGTGACCACCGAGACCGCGCGCGCGAGCCCCTCGCGATCGCGCGACGCCAGCGTCGCGAGCTGGATCCGAAAGTGCGCCTGCAAAAGGAGCGGCTCGAGCCACGACGCGAGCGCCGACGGACCCGTGACGGTCACGATGGGCTCGTGCGGCAGGACCCAAGCGCCCTTCGGCGCGCCACGCACGACGACCGCGCCGTCGCGAATGGCCGCCTTGAAGGCATCGCCCATCGCGTACTCGTGCTCGGCGAGGTACGCGTAGTCGCTCGAGCTGGCGCTTGGCAGCAGCGACCGCACGTACGCCGCCGCGTCGAACGGCACGACCTGCGCGCCGCCGCGGCGGAATGCGAAATAGAACGTCTCCCTGCGGAGCGGCCACCCCGCCTCGGCCATCGAGAATTTGTAGCCATCGGTGGCCAGAACCGAGATGCTCATGCTCCGATCGTAAGTCAGGAAATAGGGTCGTCAAGACTCTTTCTCCGACCGAGCGGTTTCGTCGTAGGATGAGCCGCGTGCCGGCCTCCATTCGACTCGACATCGTGAGGACCGCGCTCGCCGACATCGTCGAGCGCCTCGCCGAGATGCCCGCGGACGCCGAGGTCCGCGAGCTCCGCATGCAGGCCGCGTCGTTCTCGCGCGTCGTGCGCGAGTGGGACACGAGGCCGCCGAGCGAAGCGCAGCGCGAAGAAATGACGAAGAGCGTGATCGACCTCAACGTGCGCGTGATGACGCTCGGCCGCAGCAGCGCCCCGAAGTGAACGCATGACGGCCGTCACGCGATTCTTCCATCCGGTCCTACCATCGCGCGCGCTCCGCAGAGATCCCGTCAAGGTCACGGTCGACGGCGAGAGCTACGCCGTGTTCCGGGACGCGCGCGGGCGAGCGTGCGCCGTCGCCGATCGATGCCCGCACCGCTTCGCGCCGCTCTCGAAAGGGACCGTCCGCGGAAACCTCCTCGTCTGCGCGTACCACGGGTGGAGCTTCGACTCCGAAGGCCGCGGCCGGAGCGCGTCGCAACCCGCGCTCACGCGCTGCGACGTCCGCGCGATGCGCGTCGAGGAGCGCCACGGCTACGTATGGATCGCGAATCGCGACGGCGGTGCCGCCGCGCCACCGCGATGGGATTTCGAGCGCGATTATCGCTTCTGCGGCGCGTTCCCGATGCGATTCGACGCGCCGCTGCACGTCGCGCTCGACAACTTCAGCGAGGACGAGCACACGCCGTTCGTCCACACGCGCCTCGGCTGGGACGAGCGCGAGGTCGAGCGGATTGGCTTCCACGCGGAGAGCTTCGACGACCGCACCGAGGTCCACTACGACGCGCCCCAGCGGCCGACGCGCGCGGGACGCTTGTTCGGTCTTCGACCCGGTGACGTCTTCCACAACGACTGGGTCACGCGTTTCGACCCCGTCTGCACCGTTTATCGGACCCAGTGGGTGGATCCAAAGACCCAGGTGGCGCGCCCCCTCCGCATCGTGAGCCCCATCTTCTTCGTGCCCGAGACCGACCACACGACGATCCTCCACACGTTCGTCTTCGCGCAGGTGAGCGAGGCGCACGCACGATTCTTTCCCCTCCTTCGCCACGTCGTCACCGCGATCGCTTGGGGCGAGATTCGCGACGATGCGCGCTTCATTCCGACGGTGCGCGACACGCCGCGCTCGATGCGCGGCATGCGGCTCGGCAAGTTCGACAAGCCGCTCGTCCAAAACCGGCGCCTCGTCGAGCGACTCTATTTCGCGAGGGTCGCGAATCCTGACGATGGGGCAGACGAAGCTCACCCCGGATCGTAGGGGATACACCTACATTGTGTTCTTAGGGGTCGCTTTGACGAAATGATTGAGTTTTTCGGCGTGGGGCACGACGGCACGGCCCCTGCTTAGTCGTTCGGCATGTCCAACCGCGAATGGCTGAAGAACCTCGCTTCGGAGACGACGTCCTGGCTCACGCTCGAGGGCGTCCATCGGTTGGAGACGGGTCGAACGGTCTACGTCTTTCGTGACGGCGTCTGCGTCGACATCGCGCGCCGCGACGGCGAGGAGCAGTCGAACGCGGAGATCTCGCTGATCGGCCTTCGCGTCGTCGGGTGGCTGCTCGACATCGAGGGACAGCGGCGCCTCGTCGACCGATGGATCCCCGGCGCGCGCGCGGTGCTCTGGCGCGCGGCGGACTCGACGTCGCGACAGGCGTCGAAGATCGCCGTGACGTCGCCGTCCTTCGGCTTCGTCGTGTGCTCGCAGCCCGACGAAGACGAGGAAGACGACGATCTCGCGACGACCGCGGAGTGGACGCCGGTCCCCGCGCACGCGGTCGCGACCGGCTCGTTCACACGTTTGTTTCCGCAAGAGCCCTGAGTACGCTGCGCGCCCACGCTGGCGAGGTACGAGCCGAGTATCGGCGTGCTAGCCTGCACGCCGATTGAAGCGCGCTCTCTGGTTTCCGATGTTGGTGGTGGCGTGCGGCGTGGAGACGCCCGAGGCTACTAGGCCCCCGCTGGTCGCGACCGCCTCCGCCACCGCGCCTGCGCCGCTCGCGCCCGTTCCGCCGCCGCGCTCGGATGGCCGCCTGCCCGCGCTCGCGAGGCCGCTCCGCTACGCACTCTCGCTCGACGTCGATCCGCGCAAGGACTCGTTCTCGGGCACCGAGGAGATCCTCATCGACGTGCTCGAGGAGACGCCGCACGTCGTGTTGAACGCGCGCGGGCCCGTGGTCCGCCGCGCGTCGGTGCGCACGGCGACCGCTTCGTACCCGATGCGCGCCGAGACGCGCGCGTCGCACGGCGCGCTCGAGGCCGACGAGCTCGTCCTGAGCGCGGACCACGCGCTGCCCAAGGGGCACGCGACGATCACGATCGCTTACGACGCGCCGTTCGGGAAGACCCTCGCCGGGCTCTACAAAGCGACGGACGCGGGCGACACGTACGCGTTCACGCAATTCGAGGCGGCGGACGCGCGACGCGCGTTTCCGTGCTTCGACGAGCCCGGGTTCAAGACCCCGTACGACGTGAAGCTCACGGTGCCGACGGGGATGCTCGCGCTCTCGAACGGGCCCGAGACGTCGCGCGCGCCGTCTCAGGCCGGCGACAAAACGACGTTCTCGTACGCGACGACCGCGCCGCTGCCGTCGTACCTCGTGGCTTTCGCGGTCGGACACTTCGACGTCCTCGACGGACCGAAGACGCCCGTTCCCATCCGCTTCATCACGACGCACGGTCGAAGCGGACAGGCGGCCGCGTCGCTCAAGGCGGCCTCGGAGATCGTCCCGCTCCTCGCGAAGTATTTCGGCATCGCCTACCCGTACGAGAAGCTCGATCTCGTCGCCGTTCCAGATTTCGGCGCGGGCGGCATGGAGAACGCGGGGCTCATCACGTTCCGCGACGACGCGGTGCTCCTCGACGAGCGCGCCTCGCTCCGGCAGCGCCGCGGGATGGTCGGCCTCATGACGCACGAGCTCGCCCACCAGTGGTTCGGCGATCTCGTCACGATGAAGTGGTGGGACGATCTATGGCTCAACGAGGGCTTCGCGACCTGGGCGACGTACAAAATCGTCGACCAGTACAAACCCGAGCTCGGCGCGAAGACCGACGCGGCAGCGAGCGCGACGTACATCATGGACGCCGACGGCCTCGCGACCGCGCGCGCGATCCGCCAGCCCGTCTCGAGCATCGGCCAGGCGATGGAGGCGTTCGACGGCATCACGTACCAAAAGGGCGCGGCGGTCCTTCGCATGATCGAGCACCACGTCGGTGAGGACGCGTTCCAGCGCGGCGTGCACGCGTACCTCGAGAAGAACGCGTGGGGAAATGCGACGGCGGACGACCTGCTCGCCGCGGTCGACGCGGCCGGAACCGTGCACGACGCGAGCGACGTCGCGCGCGCGTACCTCGATCGCCCGGGGGTTCCGCTCGTCGTCGTCGACTCGCTCGATTGCGCGACGAAGACCGCGAGCGCGAAGGGTCACGAGGAGCGCTTCACGCCGCTCGGCGTGAGCTTCGAGGACGCGACGGCGCCGTGGAAGGTGCCGCTCTGCCTCGCGCCGAAGGGCGGCAAGGCAGCGTGCACGACCGCGACGGGCGCGTGGACGCTCTCGGCGACCGGCGCGTGCCCGCTCTTCGCGAACCCCGACGCGATCGGTTACTACCGCGTCGCGTGGCCCGAGAAGGATCTCGCGCCGCTCATGAACGGGATCGGCGCCGCGTCGGTCGCGACGCGCGTCGCCGCGCTCGCGGACGCGTGGGCGCAGGCGCGCTCCGGCAAGCTCGACGCGCGCGTGCTTCTTCGCGACGTGCTCCCGACGGTCGATCGCGACACCGATCGACGCGTGATCGATCGGCTCACGTCGATCCTCTACGACCTCTCGGACATCGTCGACGACGCCACGTGGCCCGCGTTCTCCGCGTACGTGCGCGCTCGACTCGCGCCGCACCTCGCGAGGCTCGAGCGCGTCGGCGAGGCGAAGCTCGATCAAGACCAGCGCCTGCTCCGGCGCTCGCTCACGTACGCGGAGGTCGACCTCGGCGAGGACGCGGCGCTCCTCAAGAAGCTCGACGCGGTCGCCACGGCGTTCCGCGCACCGAACGAGTCCATCGACTCGGACTACGGCCAGGTCGCGCTCGAGCTCACCGCGCGCTCGGCGGATCCAGCCGTTCTACGCAAGGCCGTCGAGCTCGCGCCCACACCCGCGGCGCACGCGATCGCCCTCCGCGCAGCCGCCGGCGTCGTCGATCCCGGCGCGGTCCGCGCGCAGCTCGAGTGGATGACGAGCCCGTCGGTGAAGCTCCAAGACGTGCGTGGCATCCTCTGGCCGCTCGCGTCGCGTCATCGCTCGCGCGCGACGGCGCTCGCGTGGATTCACGAGCACTGGGGCGACCTTCAGAAGAAGCTCCCCGGCCACCTGTCGCGCGGGCTCGTCGGCCTCGCGGGCTTCGCGTGCACGCGCGAGGACCTCGACGCGGCACGTGCATTCTACACACAAAAAGCGACGACGCTCGAGGGGGCCGATCGACCGCTCTCTCAAGCGCTCGAAACGGCGTCCCTCTGCGTCGCCTTGCGCGGCAAGCTCTTGCCGCAGATGAAGTCCGCGCTCGTCAGTTCTTCAGGAGCGGCCGGCCCTGCGCGTCGGTGAATTTGCCGGTCACGATCATGATCAGGTCGATGAGCGTCCAGATGCCGCACCCGCCCAACGTCAGGAGTTGGCCCACGCCGCTCCCGATCTTTCCCACGTAGAAGCGGTGCGCTCCCAAGGTGCCCGCAAACACGCAAAGTAGAAGGGTGATCATCCAAGGTTTTTGCTCGCCGTTGCTCATGTCTCCTCCAATGTGCCCACTTACGTACTTGCTCGCGGGCGTCTTCCCTGTGTGATCGAGGGTACCATCGCCTTCGTTCGGCCCCTTGGCGGAATCGGTATACGCAGCGGATTTAAAATCCGCGGCTCGAAAGAGCGTTCGGGTTCGAGTCCCGAAGGGGCCACTCTCAGTACGGATGCGCTGTCCAGCCCGAGGCCGTCGAGTACTGTTTGTAGGCGTCCAGCACGGCGTTGTCGTAGTTGACGTTGTAATCCGTGCAGCTCTTCGTGCTCCCGTAGGAGTTGAAGTTGCCGATGGCCATCATCGTGTACTGGTCCTCGGTGCAGCCGGGGAATTGCTTCTTCACCTGCGCGCGGTTGCCCGCGATGCCCGCGATGCCGAGCTCGATGTTGACGTCGGGGTTGAAGACCGAGCTCGCCCAATCGGACGCTGTCGAGCTCGTCTCGAGGTCGACGTGGCCGTCCGGCAGCAGCCCGAGCGTGCTCGTGCCGCCGCACTCGGGACCGGTCTGCATCGCGCCGAGGCACGCACACTCGTTGCCGCTCCAGTTGCTCTGCGGGCAGCAGCCGGTGTTTCCGGTGCAGCCGATCGCGTCGTACTGGAAGCGCGACTCGACGTAGACGATCGCCTTGAAGATCATCGCGTCGGGCTCGGCGTACTTCGCGGTGAACTTCAGGATTTGACAGTCGTAGACGTCGACGGAGTTTCCGTTGAAGAGCGGCGGCAGGCTCGTCTTCAGCGCATCCGGATCGCACGTGCCCGCGTCGGGCGGCGTTCCGCCGTCGGGCGTGACGTTGCCGCCGCTGCTGCAACCCGCTGACGCGACGACCATCGCCGAGGCGACCGCGACGAGCTTTCGGAGCATCCCTCTATTGTAGACGCTTCATGAAGAAGAGGCGGCTCAAGGTTCCCTCGCCCATCACGCGCGTGAGCTCCCTCACCGCGAAGAACGGGATGAAGCTGAAGAAGACGACGAGCACGTGCGCGACGAAGACGAGGTCGATCTCGTCGACGAGCGCCTGGCCGAGGCCGGACGAGCCAGCGTGGAGGAGGTGCTTGATCACGATCTCGGCGAAGTGCACCACGGCGACGCAGAGCGTGAAGACGACCGTGTCGTAGAGCGTCGGGATGCTGAGCGGCCTGCCACGATAGCGACCGCCGAGCCCGAGCTTCTCCGCGATGAGGATCACCTTGGCGAGCACGAGCGCTTTGATGATCGCGAACCCGTAGTCCTCGAGCGGGACGCCGTAGTGCGCGAGCAAGAGCCGCTCGAACGTCGCGAACACGCCAAAGAAGACGGCGAGGTAGATGAAGATCAACCAGTAGGCCTTGAGCTCGACCAAAAACCTCGTCCAGAGCGACGGCTTCGGGGTCTTCGCGGGGGTCATGCCCATCGCGTTGCATCGCGCGCGCCGAGCGGATTTCGGCTCGACCGCGCCGTGGCGCGTGAACCGTTTGCGGCCGCGCGCAGCTTCGGTCAGCCGAGCGCGCCGACGCTCTCTTCCACGGCCGCGACGAGCGCGCGGTCCTCGATGAGCGTCGCGGCCTCTGCGATGTCCTTGTAGAGCGGGCGGTCCTCGGTCATCGCGGCGATGCGCGTCCGCACCTTCGCGAGCGCCGCGCGGACGCCGCGCGACGGCGTGAGGGGCTTTCGTTGGTCGAGCCCGGCCGCGGCGGTCATGATCTCGATCGCGAGCGAGTGGCGCACGTTTTCGATCACGCGCCGGAGCTTGAGCGCCGAGACGCTCCCCATCGAGACGTGATCCTCCTTGCCCGCCGACGACGGGATCGAGTCCACCGACGCCGGGTGACAGAGCACTTTGTTCTCGCTGACGAGCGACGCGGACGCCACCTGCGCGATCATGAAGCCCGAGTGGAGGCCGCTACCCGCGGCGAGGAACGCGGTGAGCCCGGTCGACAGCGCCGGATTCACGAGCTGCTCGACGCGGCGCTCGCTGATGTTCGCGAGCTCCGCGCACGCGATCGCGGCGAAATCGAGGGCGAGCGCGAGCGGCTGGCCGTGGAAGTTACCGCCCGAGATGAGGTCGGCCTCTTCGCTGCCCTCGCCGACGAACACGCTCGGGTTGTCCGTGACGCTGTTCGCCTCGCGCTCGAGCACCGCGCGCACGAACGCGAGCGCGTCGCGCGTCGCGCCGTGGACCTGCGGGATGCACCGGAGCGAGTACGCGTCCTGCACGCGACCGCAGTCCTTGTGGCTCTCCATGATCTCGCTGTCGGCGAGGAGCGCGCGCATGTTCTGAGCGACGATCGCCTGCCCGGGGTGCGGGCGCGCGCGGTGCAGGCGCGCGTCGAACGGGCGGTTCGTGCCCTTCAGCGCCTCGAGGCTCATCGCGCCCGCGACGTCCGCGGCGACGCAGAGCCGCTCCGCGTCGAGTAGCGCGAGCGTCCCGAGAGAGGCCATGAGCTGCGTTCCGTTGATGAGCGCGAGGCCCTCTTTTGCTTCGAGGACGACCGGCTCGATGCCAGCCTCCTGGAGGACCGCGCGCGCCTCTCGGTAACTTGGTTGCTTGTTACCAGGCGGGCAAATCGCCGCCTCTCCCTCGCCGATCATCGCGAGCGCCAGGTGCGCGAGCGGCGCGAGATCGCCCGAGGCGCCGACCGAGCCCTGCGACGGGATACGCGGGATGACGTTGCGATTGAGCATGGTCATCAGCGTGTCGAGCACCGAAGCGCGAACGCCCGAGCACCCGAGCGCCAGGACCTGCGCGCGGAGGAGCATGATCCCGCGGACCTCGTCGGGGGCGAGCGCGGGGCCGACGCCGGTCGAGTGCGAGCGAACGAGGTTTCGCTGGAGGGCGCGGATGTCGGCCGCGGAGATGCGCGTCTCGCTGAGGGCGCCAAACCCGGTGTTCACGCCGTAGACGTTGGGCGCCCGGTCGCCCGCGGCGGCGATCGCGTCGACGGCGGCGCGCGAGCGGGTCACGGCCTCGCGCGCGGGCGGATCGAGCACCACCTGCCAGCCTCGGCGCGCGACGCCTTCGAGGTCTTCGAGCCGGATCGATTTTCCGAGTACGACGCGCTCCATCGGCAACGACATATCATGTCGCCGTCATGTAGTATGCGCGGCCGATGCGTTCGTTCCGGTTCCTTTCGCTCGCGGTCATCCTCGCGCCTGCGCTCGCGCACGCCGACGACGGCTCGAGCGTCCCCGAAGACATCGACCGTCTGATCCTGGACACGGGGCGCGTCAAGAACCCGAAGCCCGAACAGGACAAGCTCTCGATCGACGTCCGCGGCGAGCTCCAGCTACGCGGGCAAGGCCAGAACGCATTCCCGATGGACGTGACGGCGACGCAGCTCGACGCCCACCCGGGCGCGATCTCCGACTCGCTTGGCCAACACGCGTTCTTCACGCAGTGGGTCCGCCTCACGCCGCGCCTCCAATATCGCGACTGGCTCCAGGTCGTCGTGCAGCTGAACCTCTTCCAGGACTACGTCTTCGGCGACGCCACGCACGACGTCACGCCCGACTACTACGCACGCGACGACGCGCGCGACGCGTGGGCGTACATCGAGCTTCGATGGCTCTACGCGCAGTTTCTCACGAAGATCGGCCTCTTCCGCGTCGGCCAGCAGTCGAACCACTGGGGCATGGGCATCCTCGCCAACGACGGCGATCACCCTTCCCTCTTCGGCGACTACCGCGGCGGCAACATGGTCGAGCAGGTGATGTTCGCGACCAAGCCCGCGGGCAAGGACAGCCCGTTCGCGCTCGTCATCGGCGGAAACCTCGTCTACCAAGACTGGCAGGCGCGCCTCTATCGCGGAGACGTCGCGTTCCAGGGCGTGCTCGCCGGCTTCTACGACAAAGGCCCGAACCAGATCGGCGTCTTCGCGACGATCCGAAGCCAGAACACCGATCGCGATGCCGCGCAATACAACGGCTACACGGACAACATCACCGCGGCCGCGGTCGACGTCGCCGGACACTTCGCGGTCCCCATCCCCGGCAACCCCTCCACGTATCTCTACGGCGCGGGCGAGCTCGCCTTCATCCTCGGCTCGACGAACCAGCTCCGCTCGCCCGATCAGGCGCTCACCGGTCAGGTGACGTCGATCCAGTCGTACGGCGCCGCGGCGTCGCTCGGCGTCGTCCACGAGGCGCACGGCGAAGGCAACGCGGCCGCGGCGACCGTGCCCGTGAAGGGCTCGCCGCTCTCGTCGTCGGAGGATCCGCTCACGTGGGGCGACGTCGCCGCGCAGCTCGAGGTGGGCTACGCGTCCGGCGACGCGAACCCGTACGACACGACCGAGCACCGGTTCACGTTCGACCCGAACCACAAAGTGGGCTTGCTCCTCTTCGACGAGGTCATGCGCTGGCAGACCGCGCGCTCCTCGGCGGCCGCGCAGGATCCGCTGCTCACGAACGGGACGCGCCCGACGCCGGGCGTGAACCTCCTGCCGTCGAACGGCGGCGTGTTCGGTGCAGAATACATCTATCCGACCGTCATCGTTCGCCCGAAGCCGTGGATCGATCTCAAGGCCGGCGCGGTCATCGCGGGGACGACGTCGGACCTCGTCGACCCGTACCGCGTGGCGACGCAGGGCGCGTACGTGAACTACCGCGGCGGCGACGCCAAGCGCCACGACCTCGGGCTCGAGCTCGACGGCGGCTTCGAGTTTCGCCTTCGACTCGAGCGCGCGCTGCGCCTCCAGCTCGGGGCGCAAGCAGGCGTGCTCTTTCCTGGCGGCGCCTTCGCGGACGCGTCGGGCTCGATCATGAGCGCGCCGTGGATCGTGGTGGGCCGCGCGGGGCTTCAGTTCTGACCCAGGCCGCGATACGCCTGGGGTCATGACGAAGCACAAAGTCGTGACGCGTGACGAGTGGCTCGCTTCCCGCAAGGCGCTGCTCGCGAAGGAAAAGGAATTCACGCGAGCGCGCGACGCGCTGAGCGCCGAGCGGCGCGAGCTTCCGTGGGTGAAGGTCGAAGAGCCGTACGCGTTCGAGACGACGCGCGGCAAAAAGACGCTCGCCGAGCTGTTCGAAGGACGGAGCCAGCTCGTGATTTACCACTTCATGTTCGACCCGACGTGGGCCGAGGGCTGCAAGAGCTGCTCGTTCTGGGCGGACAACTTCGAGCGCAACGTCATCCACCTGAATCACCGCGACGTCACGATGATCGCCGTCTCGCGCGCGCCGCTCGAGAAGCTCGAGGCCTACAAGAAGCGAATGGGGTGGACCTTCGATTGGGCGTCGTCCCTCGGCACGAGCTTCAACCACGACTACAACGTGACGATCACGCCGGAAGAAATCGCCAAGAAGACGGCCGTGTACAACTACGGCCCCAGCGACTGGGCGGGCGAGACGCCGGGCATCAGCGTCTTCTTCAAGGACGAAGACGGCGCCGTCTACCACACGTACTCGTGTTACTCGCGCGGCCTCGACATGATGAACGCGGGGTACCACTACCTCGATCTCGTGCCGAAGGGCCGCGACGAAGCGGGGTTCGGGTACGGGATGGAGTGGCTGCGAAGGCGCGACCAGTACTAATCTACGCGCCGCCATGCAGTATCGCTTTCTCTTCCTCGCGCTCGCGGCGTGTTCGATGGACTCGATCCCCGTCGGCCTCAAGGCCACGCCTCCCGGCGCGGGCGCCACGGTGATCTTCGACGCGGCCGCGCGGCCTCTCCCGAACGTCCCGCTACCGAACGACGTCGCGACGTTCCCGGATCCGACGAGCCGCACGGGCCGACGCATCAACGCGAGCCTCCTCGCGCCGACCGCGATGGAGCGCATCGCGCGTCAGGGCTTCGACGACATCGAGGGCTGGGGAACGTTCGCGCCGATCACCGTCGGGTTCCAGCGCGCAGAAGGCGCCGATCCGCACAAGCCCGCGATCGATCTCGACAACGTGCGCGCGCGCATGCTCGGCGACGGTTACCGATTCGAGGACGATCCGGTCTACGTCGTGAACCTCACGACGGGCATCCCGATGGTGCTCGACATGGGCAACGGCAACTTCACCGTGGCGCTCCGCGATCCGGGGCGCTACTGGCCGAACGACCCGCACGCGACGACGTCGAACCTGCTCTACGAGGCGAACGAAGAAGGCGCGGGCCTCCTCCAGGGCGACTACACGCCCGCGCTCGATCAGGACTTCGACGGCGTCCTCGATCACCCGAACACGTGGGGGCCGAGCGGCCAGATCCCCGGCGTCGACGACATGCTCACTTGGTACGAGCGCGAGACCGACACGCTCATCATGCGGCCCGTGCTCCCGCTCGAAGAGAAGACCGAGTACGCCGTCGTGCTCACCGATCGCCTCCGCGGAAGCGACGGCGCGCCGGTGAAGAGCCCGTTTCCGTACGTGCACCACCCGTCGCAGACGAACAGCGTCCAGCGCCTCCAGCAGGTCCTCCAGAACGGGAGCCTCGCCAACTACTACGGCGACATCGCCGGCACGGGGCTCGATCACGTCGCGTTCGCGTGGACGTTCACGACGCAGCCGGTGAACGAGGACATGCGCCTTCTCCGCGACGGGCTCTACGGCAAGGGACCGTTCGCGTATTTCGCCGACCAGTTCCCCCCGAAGGTGACGATCCTGCCGGCCGCGGGAAAGGTCGCGGGAGAGCCGAGCGCGCAGCCCGCGAACTGGAAGACCGATCCGGCGTGCGCGCCGCACGCGAAGGTGCCGTACATCTTCGATCCGAATCAGCCCGATCTGCTCAAGGCGCTCCAGGATCTCTACTCGCAGGTCTTCGGCTACGACAAAGGCGACATCGCGGCGCTCAACGAGGCGAACACGCACATCGATCACGTCGTCATCGGCACGTACCAATCGCCCTATCTGGAGGGCGATCCGAAGGGCAACGATCCCGACGCGCGCTTCCACCTGAATTTCCAGACGGGCGCAGGGCGACGTGCGGAGCGACACGGTGAGTTCCTGCTCGTCGTGCCGAAGCAGACGGGCGTCTACAAGCAGCCCTTTCCCATCTCGCTCTTCGGCCACGGCGTCGGCGGAAACAAAGAAGAGGGCCTCCAGCACGGCGGCAACTACGCGCGCAACGGCGTCGCGATGATCGTCATCAACATGCCGCAGCAAGGCTTGCCCAACGACCCGTCGGTGAGCGTCCCCGCGCACGCGGACCTCTCGCCGCTTTGTCTCGCGCCGCTGGCCGACGCGTTCCTCGCGACGCGCGCGCTCGATCGCAACGGCGACGGCATCGCCGATCCGGGTTGGTGGTGGTGGACGAGCCACATCACGAACGTCCGCGACAACGTCCGCCAGGGCACGCTCGACGAGATGCAGCTCACGCGCATCCTCCGCACGTTCGACGGCAAGACGATGAGCGGGCAGGACTTCAACGACGACGGCAAGGAAGACCTCGCCGGCGACTTCGACGGCGACGGCGTGGTCGACGTCGGCGGCGCGCAGAACATCTACGCCGCGGGCGAGTCGCTCGGCGGCATCATGAGCGAGATCCAAGGCGGCATCGACCACCAGCTCACGGCGACCGTGCCGATGTCGGGCGGCGGCGGGCTCACCGACATCGGCTATCGCAGCTACGGCGTCACCGAGTCGTTCGGGCAGCTCTTCGGCCCGCTGCTCATCGGCGTCCCCGCGTCGAATTATCCGCCGAAGACGAGCAACGGGCAGACGATCCCGCAGACGAACTGCACGGGCTCGCAGATCAGCGTGCGCATCTTCGCCGAGGACGGCGACGACATTCCGCAAACGGAGATCGCGTGCCTCAACGCCGAAGAGGCCGGTCCGCACCAGACCGTCGTCCTCACGGACCTCTCGCAGCACATCGGCAACCCCGTCCACTGCGCGCGCACGGGCGCCGACGGGAGCTTCCGCATCGAGTTCGGCGCGACGTACCTCGATGACCTCGACGTGCAGTTCTACAAAGAGGCCGACGCGGTCGATTCGTACAAGACGTGCAACGTGAGCCCGACGGCGACGCCCGGGCGGCACATCTCGACCTTCGAGGTGAAGGCGCCCTCGTACCACGCGACCGTCGACTCCTCGTGCCCGAGCGATCCGACACGCCGGGTGCGCGCAGTTCATGGATCGGTTCTTCCCCGTCGGCTCGCAGCTCGCCGCGGTGCAGGACGGGCTCGGCTTCAAGCGCAACGCGCCCGACGCGCGCCGCTTCTGGTTTCTCGCGCAGATCGGCGTCGATCCCGGCGATCCGATCAACTACGCGCCGTATTACATGATGCGTCCGCTGCTCGATCCGGACGGCAACCCGACGAAGCCGCGCGCGGTCATCGGCGCGAACACGGTCGGCGACGCGTTCGTCAACATCGAGACCGGGATGAACTTCGCGCGCGCGGCGGGCGCGATCCCGTTCTTCCCGCCCGACGCGCTCACGCGCTACCCGGAGTACGCCGACTACGTGACGCCGCAGCCGCTCTACGACGCGTTCGGCAAGAAGACGCCGAACCAAGTCTTGATCGACAACTACGAGGTCGAGGGCGTGTATCGATTCGGTCGCCGCCCGGCAGGTCCCAACTGCGGCGTGAACTACGACACGACGAACGCGACGATCTGCCCGCAGACGCCGCAGCCCGATCCGACGACGTGCACGAACACGCTCTACGACGCCGACTGGATGAGCGAGGGCAAGAACCGCTACGACGCGCAGCACCCGGTCGTGCCGCTTCGCCTCGCGCGCGTCGCGGGGCTGCACGTCGACCCGAAGAACCCGCAGACGCTCATCGACGCGTGGAAGCCGCGCATCATGGGCGTGCCGTTCGCGTCCGACGTGGGCGCGTGGGACGCGAGCGCGCAGATCGTCGGCGTGATGAACATCTACATCAAGCCGCAGGGACAGCACACGTGGGACGTCGTCGACGCGTGCAAGCTCTGGGACGACGCCGAGTACGGCGGCAACATGACGGCCCACTTCTTCCGGAGCGGCGGCACCGACCCGTATTATCTGAGCCACCCCGCGACGCACGAGTGCCTGGAGTCGCTCGATTGTCCGTTCTTCGCGAAGTGAGGCCGACTAATCCAGCGCTCGCGTCAGTCGATCTTGTCTTGCAACGACAGCGTGGTCTGATCGACCGACGCGTGCTCCTGGATCAGCGCGCGTCGAGCACGCGGAGCGAGCCGCGTACGACGCCGTAGCCGCCGTCGGCGCGGAGCGCGCGGTACACCTCGCCGGGAGCGCGCGTGCCCGCGAGGAGCGCCTTGTAGGACTCGACGATTCGCGCGACCTGCACCGCGTCTTCGCGGACGAGCTCGACGCGAAACCGCGCGACGCCGTGCTTGGCGAGCGCGGGCACGAGCGACGCGGCGCTCTGCGCGGCCGCGTGGAAGACCGTGTTGCGACAGCCCACGTCGGCCTCGATGGGGTGCACCATGCCCGCGCGATCGCGGAGCGAGACGGCGTGCTTGTCGCACGGGCGGCCGCACGTCTTGTGGTCGCGACCTTCCGAGAGGAGCGCCGCGATCACGCAGTGCTCCATGTGAAAGAGCGGCATCGGGTGATGGACGACGACCTCGGCGAGCGGGGCGAGCGCTTCCGAGCCTCGCTCCGAGCTCTCGCCTGCGGCTCGCGCGCGCGGAGCGCCCAAGAGCGCGCCGAGCTGGGCCGCGTCGAGATCGAACGACGGCGTGAAGAGCGCGAGGCCGTGACGCAGGACCTCCGCGGCGCTGAGCCGGTTCGTCACGTTGAGCGAGAAATCGCCGATTTTGCGGGTGCGCGAGGGCTCGCGGAGCGCGCCGAGGCTTCGGACGAGGACCGCGTCGGGCGCGAGCTCCTCGATGTAGCGGTTGATCTTCTCCTCGCCGGGTTTTCGAATGCGCGGCGGCGCGACGCCGACGAACCGCGCGCCCTCGCCGCGGAGCGCGCGCAAGCCCGGGCCGGTGCCCGTGAGCTCGAGGAAATCCAGGTACACGCCGTCGGCGCCCGCCCCGAGCGCCGCGCGCGCCTGATCGAGGTTGCGACAGAGGACGAAGAGGCCTCCGCCGAGCGATTCGTCTCGACTCGCCGGGAAGGTCGCGCGCTCGGCGATCTCGGCGGCCGTGATCGGGTGCGTCGCGTGAGAGCGCTTGGCTTTGTGTTCGAGCGCCGCGACGAGCGCGCGTCGCGCCCGGTTGAGCGCGGACATCGGCACGAGCACGTTCTCGGGCAGATCGATCGCGAGGCTCTCGAGCGAGAACGGCGTGTCGCCGAGGCGCCCGAGCTTGTCTTCGAGGAGCGCACGATCCGTGGGCGAGCCCGTCGCGCGGACGAGTGGCGCGTCGAGCGTGACCTCGGCCTCGCGACCGTCGCGGATCGATCGCGCGTGGAGGGTCGGAGCTTCTCCTTCGCGGCCTCGGATCGTCATCGCGAGCGGCGTGCGGAAGCGCTCTTTGTCCATCGCGAGCTCGAGGCGTTTGTCGATCGTCGGCGAGCTCGTGCGAAACAATCGACGCGTCCCCGCGAGCGTCTTCGGGAGTTTCACGTCGGGACCGAGCCACACGAGCGCCTCGCCCTCGACGCGATCGAGCTGCCGCCCCTTGCCGTCCGCGAGCGCCCAGACGCGGCCGCCGATCTCGCCCTCGCCGCCGAAGCCACCCTCGACGAGGAGCCCGTCGCCGCGAACGACCGGCGCCTCGAGCTTCGCGCGCACCCACGTCTTTCCTTGTAGATTACATGTTTCGCGAGCCTCGCCCACGACGACGCCGCGGTGGTCGCACGTGCGCCCGTCGACGAGTCGCTGGTGATCGACGCCGCGCAGGAAGCCCTCGCCGGAGCCGCGCGAGAACGTCTGGAGCGCGTCGGTCTTGTGCTCCGGCGCGATCGAGACGCCCGCGGCTGCCTCGCGATAGAGCCGCGTCGTCGAGAAGACGTACTCGGGGCCTTTGAGGCGTCCCTCGATCTTGAGCGACACGACGCCCGCCGCGGCGAGGTCGGGCACGAGGGCGCTCGCCTCGAGGTCCTCGGGCGACAGGAGGTGCGCGCGATCGCCGAGATCGCGAGCCTCGCCGTCGACCACGAGCTCGTACGGAAGGCGGCACGACTGCGCGCAAGCGCCGCGGTTCGCGCTCCGGCCGCCGATGGCCTCGCTCGTGAGGCACTGCCCGGAGTACGCGATGCAGAGCGCGCCGTGGACGAAGACCTCGAGCTCCGCGGTCGACTCGCGCGCGATGCTCGCGATGTCGTCGAGCGACAGCTCGCGCGCGAGGACGACGCGCTTGGCGCCGAGCTCCGACGCGAACGCGACGGACGACGCGTCCGTGCACGTCATCTGCGTCGACGCGTGGATCGGCAGCGTGGGCGCGATCGCGCGCGCGAGGATCGCGACGCCGAGGTCCTGCACGATGATCGCGTCGACGCCCGCCGCGGCGCACGCGCGGATCGCCTGCTCGACTCGCTCGAGCTCCGAGTCGAAGACGAGCGTGTTGAGCGTGACGTAGCCCTTCACGCCGCTCGCGTGGAGCTTCGCCATCGTCTCGGCGAGCGAGGACTCGTCGAAGTTCGCCGCGCGGGCGCGCGCGTTGAAGCCCTGGAGGCCGAAATACACGGCGTCCGCGCCGCCTCGAATGGCAGCGTCGAGCGCGGCGGCGTCACCCGCCGGAGCCAGGACCTCAGGACGACGCATTGGACGTGGCCTTCAAGTAAACTTGCGCCACGTCGGCCTCGTCGACCAGCCCGAGCACGCACCCGTCGTCGTCGACCACGGGGATCTCGCGGAGCCCTTCGGCGCGCATCAGCTCGAACACGGTGCGCATGTCGTCGGTCGTCCGCACGCACGATGGCGCGCGCATCACGTCCGTGGCCGTGACGATCCGCTCGAGCTCGGGCTCGCCTTGCAGGAGGTTGATCTCCTCGGCGGTCACGATGCCGAGGAGCTTGCGAGAGGCGTCGACGATCGGGAAGACCTTCTGGTCGTGGTGCGACGCGGAGTCGCGGAGCATCTCGCTCGGGCGTGCGCCCGGGGCGAACGTCACGAAAGCGTTCGTGCGGGCCACGAGCTCGTCGAGCTTGAGGACCTCGAGCGTCGTGAGCACAGCGCGGTCACGCAGGTGGACGCCGTCTTGCGCGAGCAGAGCCTCGTAAATCGGCTCGCGGCGCCAGCGGCGCGCGATGACGTACGCGCTCATGTTGGCGATCATCAGCGGCAGGATCAGGCTGTAGCCCGAGGTCATCTCGACGATGATGAGGACGCTCGTCATCGGCGCGCGGATCGTCGCGCTGAAGACCGCGCCCATGCCGACGAGCGCGAACGCGCCGACGTCGTCGTGGTGGAAGAGCGTCTGATCGAGGCTGCCGAAGGCACCGCCGAGCATCGCGCCGATGAAGAGCGCCGGCGCGAAGATGCCGCCCGCGCCGCCGCTCGAATAGGACATGACGGTGGCGACGAGCTTCGCGATGCAGAGAACGAGCATGACGCGCACGGCGAGCGAGCCGGAGAGTGCGTGCTCGAGCTCGCGATAGCCGCCGCCCGTGATGCCGTGCGCGTGGAGCGTCAGGAGGACGACCATCGCGATGACGCCCGTGACCAGGCCGCCCACCGCGGGCTGCGCCCAGAGCGGCAGGCGCTTCATCTGCCGGAAGCGCGCGCGCACGCGAAGCAAGCCGTCCGTGAACGCGACCGACACCGCGGCCGCGGCGACCCCGAGGAGCGCATAGAGGAGAAGCGAGCGCGTGTCCGTGAGGCCGTACTGCTCGTGCACCGTGAGCACGGGGTTTTGCCCGAGGACGCTCCGCTCGATGACCGCAGCGACAGCGGCCGCGATGATCACGCCGGAGAGGACCGTGTTGTCGAGCTGGCCGACGACCTCTTCGATCGTGAACGTCACCGCCGCGATGGGCGCGTTGAACGCCGCGGCGATGCCAGCGGCCGCGCCGACGGGGATGAGCCGGCGGCGGCTCTGCGGCGAGAATCGAACGAGGCGACCGAGCGTGCTCGCGAGGCCCGCGCAGATCTGCACCGTCGGCCCCTCGAGCCCGAGCGAGCCGCCCGAGCCGATCTGGAGCGCGCCGACGAGGAACTTCCCGACGGCGTCGCGAAGCGGCACGTAGCCCGAGCGCGAGGCGTAAGCGACCTTGATCTGCGGGATGCCGCTGCCGCGCGCGCCGGGAAAAACGTATTGGAGGAGGACGCCGCAGACGATCGCGCCGAGCGCGGGGGTCGCGATCGTCAGCGGGATCCACCACCAGCCGCTCGCCATCATCGCGCGGTCGATGAGGCGGCGCGCGACGAAGAAGATCGCCTCGTGGAACCCGACGGCGGCGAGGCCGCAGACGACGCCGATGATTACCGTGAGGACGAAGATGCGCTGCGGCTCGGTCGGCGCGATGCGCAGCTCGGCGCGGAGCGCGAACGCGCGCCACCGAATGAAAGCCGCACGCGCACGATCGACGAGGTCCGAAGGTGGAGCTGAGGTCGTCTCTGCCACGAAGGGTTCGGACTTATAGCACCAGTCAGCCCTCGAGGTGCTTCGCGGCCAGATCGAGCAGAGCCGCGTTCGAGCGCACGTTCGTGAGAAACATCGCGCGGTGAGCCTCGTCGAGGCGCGCGGCGCGCGCGATCAAGCGGTCGCGCCCCTTTCGGAGCACGGCGTGCGCCCCCGCCGCGTCGCCCGAGGCGAGCTTCGTCTCGGCGGCGGCGAGGTACACGTCGGTCTCGCCCGAGTCGATTCCGCCGAGCGAGTCGAGGAGCGCGAGGGACTCGTCGGCGACCGCGCACGCGCGCGAGAGATCGCCTCGCTCGAGGTCGATTCGC
Source organism: uncultured delta proteobacterium (assembly GCA_963839305.1). Classification (GTDB taxonomy): domain Bacteria; phylum Myxococcota_A; class Polyangia; order Polyangiales; family Polyangiaceae; genus DASXHD01. The sequence goes on along the minus strand of CAWIUL010000010.1, from coordinate 785,262 downwards.
GCGAGGAGCGCGAGCGCGTACGCGCGGAGCGGCGGCGTCGACGCGAGGTTCGCGAGCGCAGTCTCGATCTCGCCGAGCGCCTCCTCGGTGCGACCGGCGGAGAAATACGCGCTCGCGAGGTAGATGTGCGTGCCGCCGAGCATGCGCGCGTGGCCCTGCGCGGCGAACTCGGCGGCGGCCTCCTCGAGCATGCGCCGACCCTCTTCGTCCGACCCCGCACGGACGAGCGCATAGCCCGTGTTCTGCTTCGCGAGCGCCACGACGTTCCGAAGACCGAGGCGCTCTGCCTCGGCGATGACCTCTCGTCCGGCGTTCGCGGCCGACGCGTGATCGCCGACCTCGAGGAGCGCGTAGACGACGTTGCCGCGCTGCGCGAGCTCGTTTCGCTTGTCGCCGATCTCGGCGAAGCGGACCGCGGCCTCGCGCGCGCCCTCGAGGAAACCGTCGACGTCGCTCGTCGCCATGGCGCAGATCGCGTGGCTCCGAAAATAGCGCGCCGGCAGGATCGGGTTCGTGCTCGCGAGCATCTCCACGGTGGGCTTCACGTCGCGCAGGATCGCCTTCGCGAGATCGACCTGACCTTGGAGCGGCAGAAAGCCTGACGCGACGAGCAGCGCGGACGTGCGCGCCGCGGTGGTCGTGGGCGACGCCGTCGACGTCAAGATCCTCCGCGTCTCTTCGAGCGCCCTGTCGGCCTCGCCTAGGCGCGAGCACGCGGCGACGACGTAGCCGGCCGCGACGAAGAAATCGGGCGACGTCGCATCGAGGAGATCGAGCGCGCGACGAGTTTGCTCGGCGGCGTCGCGGAGAGAACCGAGCCAGAAAGACGCCTCGCCGCGGAGGCGCTCGGCGCGGCCGAGGAGCGCTCCCCTCGCGCCGCAGCGGATCGCGGCCTCGACGCGATCGTTCACGCCCGCGAGATCGGTCGCCTCGAGCGCGCTCTGCGCGGCGTCGACGTACGCGCGGGCGGCGTGCTCGAGATCGCCGCCGAGCTCCGCGTGCCCGGCGACCACCCTGGCGTCGGTGTCCGCGTGCGCCTCGCAGAACCGCGCGGCGATTTTGTGGCCTCGCGCTTTGTCTTCGGTGGTGAGCATCGCGTACGCGGCGTCGCGAAGGAGCGCGTGGCGGAAGGCCATGTCGCCGTCGCGCTCGACGAGGACCTCGGCGCGCTCGAGCTCGTCCCACGCGGACCCGAGCCACGGCGCGCTCGGCTCGCAACCGAGGAGCGCGGCGACCGCGGCGGGAGAGAACCTCTGACCGACGATGCTCGCGGCGCGGAGCACGCGCCGCGCCTCGGTCGTGAGGGCCTCGAACCGCGCCGCGACGACCGCGGTGGTCCCGCCGAGCGCGCTCAGCGCCCTTCCCTCGCGGACGCCGCGCGCGAGCTGCTCGAGCATGAACGCGTTGCCCTCGCCGCGCGCGACGATCTCCGCGACGAGCTCGCCGCTCACGTCGCCCGCGACGTCGCGCACCAAGCTCTCCGCGGCGCGCTTTCCGAGCGCCGAGAGGGGGAGCCGCGTGAGGGCTCGCTCCGAGAACGCCGCGGGGTACGCCTCGTCGACGTCGGGGCGCGCGAGGCCCACGAAGAGGAGCGCGGAGTCTTGGAGCTCGCGCAGCGCCGCCTCGAGCAGCCGAAAGCTCGCGCGATCGCACCACTGGAGGTCGTCGATCGCGAGCACGAACGGCGCCGCGGCCGACGCGCCGAGCAGCTCGATGAAAGCGCGCTGGATTTGGTCGCTCATCGTCATCGCGTCGGCGCGCGCCGCGAGCACCGCGAGGCTCGGTGAAACCGTCGCGCCGACGATCTCGGCGAGAAAATCGAGCGCGAGTCGCTTGCGGTCCCCCGCGAGCCTCGTCGTCTCGAGCTGCGCTGCGATGCGCGCGCGTCGCTCGAATGGAGTCTCGCCGCTCCCGATCGCGCAGAGCGAACGCACGATCTCGGCAGCGAGCGCGAGCGGGGACTGCGACGTGGTCTCGTCGCAACGAACGCTGCAGACGTGCGCCGGCTTCGCCTCGGCGTCGCGCACGCGCTCGAGCGCCGACGACAATAGGCGCGTCTTCCCCCCGCCAGGCGGCGCGATCACGAGCGCCACGCGCGACGCGCCCTCCTCGGCGACCTCGGCGTAGAGCCCCTCGAGCACCGCGAGCTCGCGATCGCGCCCGACGAGCGGTCGCGCGTGGTCGTGGGTCATTTCCTCGCCGAGCACGCGCGCGCCATCGCGCTCCTCGATCGACACCGCGTCCGCGAGCAGACCCGCCGTGAGCTCGTCGACGAGCACGCCCTCGATGGCCAAGCGCGCCGCGTGCCGCGAGAGCTCGACCGCGCGATCCACGACCTCGCCGAGCGGCATCCCGTCGCGAAGCCGCTCGAAGCCCGAGGCGAGCGCGACCGAGGCGCCCGTGGCGCGCGCGAGCTCCCTCGCGACGTTCGCGGCGCGCGTCGCGCCTCCCTTCGGCCCGAGCGCCCCCGCGCGGAGCGTCGCGAGCGTCGAGCCGTCGGCCATCACGTCGACGTGGAGCCCGAAGCGCCGCTCGAAATCGTCCGCGTCGAGCACGCTCTCGGGCTCGACGATCGTGCGCTCGAGCGGATCGGTGCGATCGGCGAAGTGCGCCGCGAGGATCACGTGCACGACGACGCGCTCGTCGTCGGTGATCGACTCCGGCATGACACTCTCGCGCGCCGGCGCGAGCTGCGTGGGGGCCTCGCCGAGCAAACGCGCCACCGCGTCTCCGTCGCTCGGCCGCCCCGAGGGGTCCTTCGAGAGCATCCGCGCGATCAGCTCGTCGAGATCCGCGGGCGCGCTCGGCGCGAGCGAACGCAGGCGCGGCGGCTCGTCGAGCAGCACCTTCGCGAGCACGGCAACGGGGTGCTCGCCGTTGAAGGGCGGCTTCCCCGTGAGGCACTCGAAGAGCACGCAGCCGAGCGCGTAGACGTCGGCGCGCGCGTTCACGTCGCGGCTCGCGCGCGCCTGCTCCGGCGCCATGTAGCCCGGCGTCCCGACGACGAGCCCCGTGCGCGTTCGTTGCCAGAGCTCTCCGCCCCGCGCCACGCCGAAGTCGATCAGCGTCGCGCGCGCGACGTCCCCGCCGACGAGCACGACGTTGCTCGGCTTCACGTCGCGATGGACGATACCGAGGGCGTGCGCCGCTCCGAGCGCGCCCGCGACGCGAACCGCCAGCGTGCGCGCGTCCGTCTCCGAGAGCGGCCCCCTCGTGAGCCTCTCGGCGAGCTCTTCGCCATCGAGCCACTCCATCACGAGGTACGGCTCGCCGCTCTCGCTGAGGCCGTGCGCGATGTAAGACACGACCGCGGGGTGCCGAAGGCTCGCCAGCATCGCCGCCTCGCGCTCGAATCGCTCGACGTAGGGCGGCGTCGCGGCGATCAGCGTCTTGACCGCGCAGACCTTTCCAGTCTGGCGGTCTTGCGCACGAAAGACGAAGCCCATCCCGCCCTCGCGCACGACGGCGCCGAGGTCGAAGCGGCCCCCCAGGAGGTCGCCGCACTGCATGACCCGAGGCTACGCTATGGTCTGTCCAACATGAAGCCGTACAAGGCGTTCGCGCTGGCGCTCTTCGTCGCTGGCTGTGCCATGGACACCGCTCCGACCGGCTTGCAGCCGACCGCGCCCGGAGACGGTCCCGTCGTCGTGTTCGATCTCGCTCGACGTCCGCTCCCGGAAATCCCTGCTCCGAACGACCTGGCGACGTTCGCCGATCCCACGAGCCGCACCGGCCGACGCATCAACGTGAGCCTCGTCGCCCCGACGGACCTCGAGCAGGACGCCCGCGACGGGTTCGCCGAGATGGAAGGATGGGGCACGTTCGCGCCGATCAGCGTGAGCTTCACGCGCGGCAAGGGCATCGCCGACACCGAAGCGGCGATCGACGTCGAGTCGGTCCGCGCGCGCATGCAGCGCGACGGGTTCGATCTGACGAACGACCCGGTCTACGTCGTGAACCTCCAGACCGGCGTCCCCGCGCTCCTCGACGCCGCCGGCGGGAGCTTTCCGCGCGTCATCCGCGATCTCCAGAACTACTACCCGAACGATCCGCGCGTCGCCGAGCAGAACGTCCTGCTCGAGACGGTCGAAGAGGGCGCGGGCCTGTCGCAGGCCAACTACACGCCCGCGCTCGACACGGATTTCGACGGCACGCTCGATCACCCCGACACGCTCGCGACGCTCATGCGCCCGGGCGGCGGACACATCCACGGCGTCGACGATCTCCTCTCGTTCTACGAGCGCGAGACCGACACGCTCCTCCTCCGCCCGATGCTGCCGCTCGAGGAGAAGACCGAATACGCCGTCGTCCTCACCGATCGCCTGCGCGACACGCTCGGACGGCCGGTGCGCTCGCCTTTTCCGTTCGTCCACCACCCGGCGCAGCAAGACTCCGTCGCGAGGCTCCGCGCGGTGCTCGAGGACGGCGGGCGCGCGAACTACTACGGCGACATCGCCGGCACCGGCCTCTCGCACGTCGCCTTCGCGTGGACGTTCACGACCGCGCCGCAGACCGAGGACCTTCGCCTCATTCGCGACGGGCTCTTCGGAAAGGGCCCCTTCGCGCACCTCGCGACGGACTACCCGCCGAAGATGAGCGCGTTTCGCGCCGCGGGGCTCGTCACCGATCAGACGCTCGCGGGGCAGCCCGGAGGCTGGCAAGACAACCCGAACTGCCAGGTCTCGAAGACGCACCCGTACATCGTTCGCATGGCCGACGTGCAGGACACGCTCTCGCAGGTCATCTCGCGCGTCTTCTCCGTCGACCCTGACACGCTCGCCGCGCTGCTCAAGTCGTTCGACGCGATCGACCACATCGTCATCGGCAGCTACCCGCTCGCGTATTTGCTCGGGCCCGATCCGACGCACGAGAACCCGACGGATCGCTTCCAGCTGAACTACCGCACCGGCGCCGGGCGCTTCGCGAGCGACATGGGGCACTTCTGGATCACCGTCCCCAAGGCGCAGCCCGACAAGAACCTCGTGCAACCGTTCCCAACGGTCGTGTGGGGCCACGGCTCGACGGTGAACGACGCCGAGATCATCATTCGCGCGGGCTATTTCGCGAAGCAAGGCCTCGCGATGTTCGGCTTCGACGGCCCAGGCCACGGCCTCGCGCTCGACGGCGGCACGAAGCTCCTCCTCCAAGGATTATTGTATAGTACATGTTTGGTGCCGTGGTCCGCCGGGCTCGAGTCGGGGCGCGCCTACGACCTCGACGGCGACGGCGTGCCCGATCCGGGCGGCCTCCTCTGGACCGCGCACATCTTCCACTCGCGCGACAACATCCGGCAGACGGTGCTCGACGGCATCCAGGGCGCGCGCGTCCTCAAGACGTTCGACGGCCGCATGGGCGACCAGGACTACGACGACGACGGCAAGCCGAACGTGCTCGGCGATTTCGACGCGGACGGGACGCCCGACGTCGGCGGAAGCGCGAACCTCTACTCGTCCGGCGACTCGTACGGCGGCATCTTCGCGATGATCCACGGCGCGATCGATCCGAACATCGTCGCCGCAGGATCGATCTCCGGAGGCGGCGGCCTCACCGACATCGCTTCGCGCTCGTTCGGCGTCGTCGACTCGGTCGTCGAGCAGCTCATCACGCCGCTCGTCATCGCGGTCCCTTCGACCGCGCGTCCGCACGACGACAACAACACGGGCTCGGCGACGCTCTGCTCGAGCCAGCAGATGAGCGTTCGCTTCGTCGTGAACGACCTCGTCAACTCGCGCGAGATCGAGTTCGCCTGCCTCTCGAAGGTCGAGCTCGATGGCGGCATGACCGTGCTCGTGCGAGACGCGCGCAACGGCGAGACGCGCTGCGCCCGCACCTCGCCCGACGGGAGCTTCCGCGTGCCCATCGCGGCGAGCGCGGGCGACGATCTGCAAATCCAGATCTTCAACGAGCCCGACGCGGTCGACTCGTACGCGACGTGCACGGTCAAGCCCGACGCGCCGCCCGGGAGGAAGATCCTCCAATGGGAGCAGCGCGCGGCGGCGTTCCGATCGATCGGCGACTCGACCGCGACGTGCGACGGGCCGAGCGGCTGCCAGCAATATCGGGACACGTTCTTTCCCGTCGGCACGCAGCTCACGGCGCCGCAGAGCGGCCTCGGGCTTCGCAGGCAGACGCCCGACGTGCGCAAGCTCCTCCAGCTCACGCAGGCGGCGGTCGACACGTCGGATCCGATCAACTTCGCGCCGCTCTACATGCTCAAGCCGAACCTGGGACCCGACGGCACGCCGCAGGCGCCGAAGCCGTTTCTCACGTCGAACACGGTGGCCGACGGGTTCGTCGTCGTCGGCTCGGGGCACTCGTTCGCGCGCGCGCTCGGCGCGATCCCGTTCCTTCCGCCGGACGCCATCGCGCGCATGCCCGAGTACGCCGACTACGTGACGCCGCCCGCGCTGTGGGCAGAGCTCGGCGACGAGACGCCGAACGACGCGCTCGCAGACCACTACGTGCTCGAGGGCACCGCGCGCCTCCAGCGCGTTCCGGCGGGCGCGTCGTGCGCGCCAAACTATCGCCCGAGCCCCGCGTGCTCGACGCCCGCGCCGCAGACCGATCCGAGCGTCTGCGCGCAGACCGTGTTCGATCCGGACTGGCACGCCGAGGGGCGCGATCGCTACGCCGCGCAGCACTTCCCGGTTCCACTGCGCCTCGCGCGGCGCACGGACACGCGCGTCGTCGATGGCGACTCGCTCCTTCGAACGTGGAGCCCGCGTCTATTGGGCGCGCCGTTCTCCGCCGACGGGGGCTGGATCCCCGACGGCACGCCGCTCGTCGGTCTGATGGACGCGTACGTCAACCCGCTCGGGCAGCACGTCTGGACGACGTCCGACCCGTGCAAGGCCTGGGACGACGCGGTCTATTACGATCACGCGCTCGCGCGCTTCTTCGCGTCGAACGGGACCGACCTCTACTATTTGTCACACCCGACGACGCACGGGTGCATGGCCGATCAGTCCTGCGACTTCCTCAAGTGATCTTCCTCCTCGGGCGCCGGTGGCTCTTGGCGTGACCAGTCGATGCCGCGCCAGCGGATCCCGTCGGGGCGATCGCGGCGCGTCGCCGCGGAGGTTCGTCGCATCAAGAACATCGTCAGCATGAAGCCGCCGGCGGCGATGAGGATCATCGTCATCATGTTTCGCTGGGTTCAGTATGCGCTAAGCTGCGCGCCGTGCGCTACTTCGTAAGCTTCGAAGGCCAAACGGCTCCGCTGGAAATCGACGTGAAAGAGCTGCCGAGCGGCGCGCTCGAGGTGTCCTCCGGAGGCAAGCGAATCGACGTCGACCTCGCCGTCGTGGGGAGCGCGCTGTCGCTCCGCGTGGACGGTCGGGTCGTCGATCTGACGACCGAGGGCTCCCCGCCCGACCTCGGCGTCGTCGCGAGCGGCCACCGCAGCTACGTGCGCGTCGAGAGCGATCGCCAGCGCGCCGCAGAGGCCGCGCACAAACACTCCGGCGGCGGCGCGGACGACGTCGTGCGCTCGCCGATGCCGGGCCGCATCGTCCGCGTGCTCGTCGCGGTGGGCGACGAGGTCGCGGTGGGGCAGCCGCTCGTCGTCGTCGAGGCGATGAAGATGGAGAACGAGCTGAAGAGCAAGCGCGCCGGGCGCGTCGCCGAAATCCTCGTCGCGCAGGGCACGGCCGTCGAAGGCAACGCGAAGCTCTTGCGGCTCGCCTGATGTCGTATCCGGCTCGACTCCGCCTCGCGCATCTGCCGACGCCGATCGCGCACGACGAGCGCCTCTCGTCGATGCTCGGCGTCGATCTCTGGATCAAGCGTGACGACATGACCGGCGGAGCCGAGGCTGGGAACAAGATCCGAAAGCTCGAGTTCTTGCTTCGCGACGCGCTCGATCGCGGCGCGCGTCACGTCGTCACGTGCGGAGGGATCCAGTCGAACCACGCGCGGGCGACGGCGATCCTCTCGCGGAGGCTCGGGCTCGAGTGCACGCTCCTCCTGCGCGTCGTCTCTGGCGAGGCGAGCGGGCCCGAGCGCGACGCCGACCTCGCGTCGCTTCCTCTCTCGGGCAACGTGCTGCTCGATCGACTCGTCGCCGCGCGCGTTCGCACGATCACGCCCGATCAATACGCGCGCCGAAATACGTGCATGATGCAAGTCGCCGCTGAGCTCGGCTCGGCGTACGTGATCCCAGAGGGCGGCTCGAACGGGCTCGGCGCCTTCGGCTACGTCGAGGCGATGCGCGAGGTGCGCGAGCAGATCGACCTCGGGCTCGCCGGCGCGCGCGCGCCGTTCGAATTCGTCGTCCACGCGTGCGGCTCGGGCGGCACCGCCGCGGGCGTCGCGCTCGGCTGCGCGGAGCACGGGACGGCCGCGCGCGTCCTCGCGATCGCCGTGTGCGACGACGCCGCGTATTTCGAGCGCGCCATCGCGGCGATCATCGACGAGGCGCGCGGCATCGCGCCGCTCGGCGGCGTGCCGACGCTCGTCGTCGACGATCGCAGCAAGGGCCCACGCTACGCCGTGATGGACGCGGCGCAGCGCGCGTTCTTGGTGCGCTGCGCGCGCGAGGCGGCCGTCGTCCTCGATCCGGTCTACACGGGCAAGGCGTTGTTCGGGCTCCACGCGGCGATCGAGCGCGGTGACGTGCCGCGTGGCTCGCGCGTCCTCTTCATCCATACGGGCGGCTTGCCTGGCCTCCTCGCGGACGGCGAGGCCCTCGCCGAGGAGCTCGCGTGAGCGCCAGCACACCGAAGGCCGATCCGCGCGCCGCCGTGATCGATCGCGCGCGCGTGGTCCTCTGGGGCATCGGCATCGCGACCGCCGTGCAAGCCGCGGGCGCGTTCCTCGCGCAGAACCGCACGGGCGCCGTCGTCGCGCAGGTCGTCATCGCGGAGTTCGGAACCGGGCGCCTCGGCGTCGCGTGGTCCGATCCGCTCGCGCCGATCCAGTCCGCCACGCAGATCTCGAAGCGCGTCCTTCGTGGCGCGGGGCTCGGTGCGGCAGCCGCGGTGGTCTTGCTCGGCGCGTCGGTCGCCACGCACGCGGCGCAGCTCGCGCTCGGCTCGTTCGGCATCGCGCCGCTCGTCGTCGGGCTCCTCGTCGCTGCGTGCGTGGCCGCGCGCGACGAGCTCCTTTTGCGTGGCCTCGTCCTTCGCGCGCTCGGGCCCACGGCGCCCTTCGGCTATCGCCTCGCGGTGTGCGGGGCGGCCGGCGTCGCGTATCGATTCGGCGTCGATCCCGCGGTCACGTGGCCCGCGCTCGGGTTCGCGCTGCTCTCGTCGATGGCGCTCGCGTCGCTCTGGATCCGCGATCGCGGCGCGTGGCTCGCCGTCGGCGCGAACGCCGCGTTCGGTTTCGTCACGGGTCCCGTCGCGCAAGGCGCGGTCTTCGACGTACGCACGAAGACGACGCTCGACGGCACGTGGATCGCGGTCGCTTGCGCGATTTTCTTCGCCGCGTCGGCCATCGCCTACGCGCGAAAAGACGACGCGCCGCCGACTTGAAGCCGATGATGTAGCATCGCCTTCCCATGAGTCAGGACGGCGACATCCCGAGGCAGCCGCGACCGAGCGTGCCGCCGCCGTCCGAATCGGTCCGAGAGGTCGCGAGCGAGGAGTTCCTCTTCCACCTCTATCGCGGCGCCGAGCTCCTGCAGGACGCGCGCGTCCACGAGGCGAAGGAAGAGCTCGAGGCCGCGCTCGATCTCCAGCCGCGCGATCCCAAGGGCCAGGACCTCCTCGCGGTCGTCTATTTCCGCCTCGGGCTCTACCCGCGCGCGATCCAGATCTACGAGCAGCTCCACCGCGACAACCCGCGCGACGTCGCGCTCATGGTGAACCTCGCGCTCTGTTACCTGAAGACGGGCCAGAGCGCGCACGCGCGCGACGTCCTCGAGTCGCTCGTGTCGGTGATGCCGGAGCACCGGCGCGCGTGGGGCTACCTCGGGCTCGCGTACAAAACGCTCGGCGATCTCGAGAAGGCCGAGGCCGCCTTCGAGCGCGCAGGGCACGAGCAGATGGCCAAGCGCGTCGCGGCGCAGCGCGGGCAGACCGCGCTCCCCCCGCCGGAGACGAGCGAGGCGCGCATCGAGAGCGCGCAGATCCGCGAGACCAACGCGGTGTTCCAGGAGCTCGACTCGGGCGAGCTGTCGTTCGCGCTCGCGGAGCCCGCGATGCGCCGCACCGAGTCGGGCACGTGGCGCGCGATCGAGCTCGGGATCGGCGGCGCGGCGCGCGCGCCGTCGGTCCCGCCGCCCGCGCCTGCTCCACAACCCGCGCCGCAAGCTCAGATGCCGACGCAGCTCCCTCGCGCGCACTCGCAGCGCCCGCCCGCGCCGCTCCGCGCGCCGCGAACGGCGGCCGAGCTCGTCGCCTCCTCCCAGGTGGCCGCGAGCGAGCAGCGCGTTCGCCTGCACCCCTCGGGCCTCGTCGTCATGAACGCGCCGCGTGGGTTCGCAGCTCGGCTCGGCGCGCTCCGCGCGTACTCGGGCACGCTCGAGTCGTCGGTCCTCGAGCGCCAGACGCGAACGCCTTCCCCCGAGCCGTTCGGCGGCATCGGAAACCCGCTCCTTCGCATGAAGGTCGACGGCCCCGTGCTCCTCGGCCCGCGCTCGGCGCACCGCCTCTCGCCCGTCTCGGTCGACGACGGCACGACGCTCTTCCTCCGCGAAGATCTCGTCCTCGCGTTCGACCTCGCGCTCACGTTCGAGAACGGGCGCCTCACGTTCGGCGAGTCGGACGTCGTCCCCGTCGCGCAGTTCCGCGGCGACGGCGCCGTGGTCCTCGAGCTCATCGATCCGATCGTGTCGCTCGAGGCGACCGCGGCGCGCCCCGTCGTCGCGCGACGCGAGGCGCTCGTCGGCTGGGTGGGACGCCTGGTTCCGCGCGCGATCCCACTGAGCGAAGCGCCCTCGGGCCAGCGCGGCCTCTTGAGCTTCTCGGGCGAAGGCAGCGTGCTCGTCGCGGGTCGATGATGGCTCCCACGGACGAAAAGAAGGCGCGCCGACACTCGATCCGCCAGGACGCGCTCAACATCCCGAACCTCCTCACGATGGCGCGCATCGTGATGATCCCCGTTTGCCTCTCGCTCATCGGCGAGGACACGCCGCGAGCCGGCTTCTGGGCCGCCATCGTCTTCACGCTCGCCGCGCTCACCGATCTCGTCGACGGCTGGCTCGCGCGCAAGATGAACGTCGTCAGCGTGCTCGGGAAATTGCTCGACCCGCTCGCCGACAAATTGATCGTGATGGCGTCGCTCGTCTGGATGGTCCCGATGGGCCGCATCCCCGCGTGGGTCGTCGTCCTCCTCCTCGGCCGCGACATCGCGGTCACCGGACTTGCGGAGCGTCGCTGCGAGCGAGGGCGTCGTGATCGCCGCGGGCGAAGAAGGCAAGGCGAAGACCGCGCTCCAGATGATCGGCATCATCTGCCTGATCATCGGCTACCCGTACCACCTGTCGTACGGCTTCGCCGATCTCGGCGCGGTCGACCTCGTGCACGTCGGGCGCTTGCTCGTCTACTTGTCGATCATCTTCTCGCTGTTCAGCGCCGCGCAGTATGTCCGCCTCTTCGTGCTCGCCGTGGAGGCGAAGGAGAAGAAGCAGGAGACGTGAGCCGAGGATGCCTCCGTCCGGACGGAGGTCGACGCGACTTGCAAGCATTCATTCGCACGGGCAACAGTAATCAGCGTTGCCGGATGGAAGGTCGGCGACGAGTCGACATGCGGAAGACGGTGGATTCGCCGACACCTGGATCCCACCGCACGCCGCGGCGTACTCGTTCGACGTGCAGTAAGCCGTGCAGCTCGCGTCCGCGAGGCAGAAATCTCCGGCATCCACCAGGCAGATCTTCCCGAGGTTCCCAGATTCGCAGGAGATCACGTTTGGCCCCGTCGCGCAGTTTGCGGCATCGATCACGACGCAGGCGGGAGCCGCCTCGGGCTCGTCGGCCGCATCCGAAATCGAGGCGTCGGCCCCGCTTGCGACTCCCCCACACGCGGCGAGCGCAAGCCACATCATCGACCGCACGATGTTGCCCACGAAGCGACCGTCGAGCACGCGACTTGCTGCATCAATCCGCTCAACACGCGCTGTTCGTGATGTCCAGTAACGGCTCTTGTCGTCAACAAACTCACGCGAGAAGCGATTCGCAGGCAGTTTTGCGCGGAATGTAGCTTGCTTGGCATCAGCCATGCGGCGCACCGTCTTTGCTGTCGTGCTTGCTCGCATGCGCCGCGCGCAGCGAGATTTCGACCGGCGCTCTCGACGTGGACGGCTCTCTCGAGCAGGACGCGACGAACGACGTCGTTGACGATGGCGCTGGTGACGGAGGTGCGGCGGGCCACGCCGTCGAAGCAGAAGCGCCCGCGTGTGGACGCGTACGACCACACTGCTCGTTACTGCCACCGTCGGGGCGCTCGGGTGCAGCCGCACGGGTCTCGACGCGGGTGACACCTCGTGGTGGTCGCTCGATGCGTCAGACAACGACGCGACGCTCGACGCTCCGAACACGGATGGTCAATCAATCGATGCCACGAGCGACGTGCCCGTGCCGACGAAATGCAATGCGTCGAACTGCGTCGACTGCTAGAGCGGCAATGCCAGAGTGGGACTCGAACCAGCCTGGGCGGCGCTGGCGGCGCTTGCATCGTCTGCGACTCGGAATTCAACTGCACCCAAGCCTTCGACGGACACGCCTGTGAGCGAAAAGGCAACAACGGCGCGCCACAATGCAGTTACGCGAACTGCCCGACAGGCTGCTGCGCGCGAACGAACGACGTGTCTCAAGATGTCTACTGCTTCCAAGGTGACGGCGATTTCCGCGTGCGGCTTCGGCGGTAGCGTCGCGGGCTGCGCGGTAACAAGTAGGCCGTCGCGAGTGAGTACGCTGCGGGCTGCAGCTCGCCGCACCGCCGTCGAGCTCGTGTCGGACGATCCTCATCACGCCCGGCTCCGCGTTGTATTGCTGCCCATGTGAGTGACGGCCAATGGCGCGCGGCGTCGAAACCGGTCAGATCATCGGCGCACCCGCCGCTCTACGAGCTCGGCGGGTACAAGAACGCGGGCGAGTTCTTCCAGAAGGAGCTCGGCGTCAACGATCGCGTCGGGCGCACGTACGTGCGCGTCGCCGAGCACGCGACGCCGGCGCAGGAGGACGAGCTCGGAGTCTTCAGGCTCGACGCGGCGCTCGGCTGGATCGAGGCGACGAAGGGACCACTCTCGCCGCACACGCCGGTCGACTTCGCGCGCGTGAAGGTCGCGGGCAAGCCGCTCGCCGCGTGCACGGTCGCGTTCATCAAGGAACAGACGGCGCGCGCGCGCGGAAAGAAGGGCGCGCGCGCGCCGAAGGCTTATCGCGACGCCCTCTCGAAGGTCTTCGCCAAGCACGCCGCGTTTCGCGCGCTCCGCATCCGCGAGGCCCACGGCAAGACGTCCTTCCACGGCGTCCCGAACGCGTCGCTCCGCGCGTTCGCGGAGGTCCTGCTCGAGGCGCGCCTACCGAAGTGATCACGCCAACCGGCCACCTCTTCCCCTCGGCGGCGGCGAAGCCGACGCCGTGAGGGGAACTGCCGCGCGCACGGCTCGCCCGCAAGCCGCGGCCAGCGTTACTCGGTTATCGCGAGCCCGCGGCGAGGACGAGCCGGAGCACGGCAGAGGGGAGCCCACCAAACATCACCCATCCACGAGCTCCCGAAACCAAAGCTCCAGAACCAGAGAGCGTCCAGACGTGATCGACGCTCTCGCGTCCGCGCTCCATCCCGTCGACGAGCTTCTCCACCGCGCGCGGGTCGAACAAGCCTCGCTCGCGCGCGCGCCGGTCGAAGAGGACGTCGCGCGTCATCGCGCGCAAATCGTGTCGCATCCAGCGCTCGAGGGGCAGCGCGAACCCGCGCTTCACGCGGTGGCGCGTGCGCGCCGGGAGGAGCTTTCGCACGGCGCGCCGAAGGATGTATTTCCCGCGCACGCGCATCAGCATGCTCGCGGGGAGGCGCGCGGCGAGCTCGATCACCTCGGTGTCGAGGAAGGGGCAACGCACCTCGAGCGAGTGGGTCATCGACGCGATGTCGACCTTCGCGTTGATGTCGCCCTCGAGGTACGTGTTGAAATCGAGATCGCAGAGCCTTCCCATGCGCGACGACGCAGCGCTCGCCGCGAGCACCTGCTCGAAGTGTGACGTGACCGAGTCCGTGAACGCGTCGCGCATCGGCTCGAGGTAGAGCGCGTGCTTCTGCTCGGGCGTGAGCTGCCCGATGACGCGCGCGTAACGCGCGGCCTCGCCGAGCGAGAGCATCTTCGCAAAGTCGCCGAGCGACGGCTTGAACGTACCGATGACGCTCTTGAGCCCCGCACGCATCGCGCGCTTCGCGAACGGCGGGAGCGCGTCGTGGACGTGACCGAGCCTCGCGGTGGTGTAGCGCTTGTAGCCCGCGAAGAGCTCGTCGCCCGCGTCGCCCGAGAGCGCGACGGTCACGTGCTTTCGCGTCATCTCGGCGAGGTAATACGTCGCGATCGCGGAGCTGTCGGCGAAGGGCTGGCCGTGGTGGCGGATCGTCGCGGGCAGGACGCGCGTCATGTCCGGCGTCACGGTCTCTTCGTAGTGCTCGGTGCCGAATCGCTTCGCGACGAGGCGCGCGTACGGCAGCTCGCTGTCGGCGGCGCTCGGGAAGCCGATGCTGAACGTCTTCACCGGGCGGCTCGAGAGCTCCGCCATGAGCGCGACGATCGTCGAGCTGTCGATGCCGCCGGAGAGGAACGCGCCGAGCGGCACGTCGGAGACGAGGCGCTTCTTCACGGCCGATCGAAGAAGGCGCATGAGCTCTTCTTCGAGGTCGCGCGCGCTCCCGCGGATTTCGGTCGTGGGCTTCGACCAGTAGCGATGAAACGCCGGCGCCGGCACGCCGGGCTCGAAGACGCCGAAATGCGCCGCGGGGACTTTGTGGACGTCGAGGTACGCCGTGCGCGGCGACGGCACGTACTGGAGCGTGAGGTACTCGTCGATCGCGCGGAGATCGACCTGCGGCGCGCGATCGGGGAACGCTGCGATCAACGCCGACGCCTCGGATGAGAACGCGAATCCGTGCGGGAGGACCCTGTAGAAGAGCGGCTTTTTGCCGGAGCGATCGCGCGCGGCGACCACGCGGCGGCGGCGCGCGTCGTAGAGCGCGAACGCGAACATCCCATCGAGGCGCGAGACGAAGCCGTCGCCGTGCTCCTCGTAGAGGTGGAGCACGACCTCGCTGTCGCTGTGCGAATGGAACCGGTGGCCCTGCGACTCGAGCTCCTTGCGCAGCTCGACGAAGTTGTAGATCTCGCCGTTCACGACGACCGCGACATCGCCCGTCTCGTTCAAGAGCGGCTGGTTTGCCTCGGGGCTCAGATCGATGATCGACAGGCGCCGGTGCGCGAGCGTGCACGGCCCCGACGTCCACACGCCCGACGCGTCTGGCCCGCGGTGGCGGAGCGCGTCCGCGATGCGCCTCGCAGCCGCTTCGTCCGCCGGCGCGCGCGCGTCGTTCGCCAGAAACCCTGCGATGCCGCACATGACCGAAAGATCAGCCCGCCGCCTTCTGCGCCGCAGTCGCGGGCGCGGGCGAGGCCTTCTTCAGCGGCGCCGCGCGCCTCGAGAGCACGCGCTCGTAGACGGTCGTGGTCCGCTCGATCATGCGGCGGACGGCGAAGCGCCGCTCGGCGTGGGCGCGCCCCGCCTCGCCCATCGCGCTGCGCGCCTCGGGACCGAGCGCGAAGAATCGCTCGAGCGAGCGCGCGATCGCCGCGACCGATGCGTCGTCGCACACGAAGCCCTCGCGTCCGTCCTCGATGAGCGAGTCGGCGTTCGCCGCCGGTGACACGATCGCCGGGATGCCGCACGCCATGCTCTCGATGACGGCGTTCGGAAGCCCCTCGTAGCGCGAAGGCAGGAGCACGCCGTCCGCCGCAGCGACGAGCTTCTCGATCGGGCCGACGACGCCGAGGAACTCGACCTGCGCGCCGAGGCCGACGAGCGCCGCGTACGTTCGAAGCGCCTCCGCGTAGACGGGCGGCGAGCCGCGTCCCGCGAAGACGACGCGCGCGTCCTTCGGGAGCGTCCCGCGGCGCTGCATGTCGGCGAGGGCCCCAATGACGGCGCGCTGGTTCTTCTGCGCGCACACGCGCCCCGGGACGACGAGCACGCGCTTGCCGCCCATGCCCCAAAACCAGCGCTGGCGCTCGCGCGCGCTGCCCTCGAGCGGCGCGAAGCGTGCGAGGTCCACGCCGTTCTCGATCACGTCGATGCGCGACGACGCGACGCCCGCGCGCCGCGCGAGCTCGTCACGAATGCCGATCGAGTTCACGATGATCGCGTCCGCCAGGCGGTGGGTCATGCGCTCGCCGAAGACGTGCTTGCGCGGAAGCTCCGTGCAGCGCACCGAGCTCACGACCGCGGGCACGCGCGCCATCTTCGCGGCGACCCGCCCGAAGACGTTCTCCCAGCCCATCGTCGTGTGGAGCAGCTCCGTCCCGAGGCGCTCGAGGAGCGAGGCGAGGTTCTGCACGGAGCCGATCGAAGGAAACATCGGCGCGTCGAGGCAGTGCACGCGATCCACCGGGAGGCGATAACCGAGCTGGTCGCGGGCGATGCACACGACGAGGCTCGGCTCGTAGACGCTGCGGTCGATGCCGCAGATGAGCTCGGCCAGCTGGCGCTCCGCGCCGCCTTGCTCGAGCGAGTTGATGAAGAACGTCAGGCGGACGCGCGACACGCAATTTGGGTTATCACAAAATTCGAAAACGTCGCATCGCCGTGACGAGGAGAGACCGATCGTCGCGCGTGAGCGCGAACGACCACGCGGCGATCGCGTAGATGACCGCCGCGAGCCCGATGGACGTGGCAAAACGCAACGCCATCGGCGCGTCGAGCACGTGATAGAGCGCGCGGCCAGCGCCGAGCGCGACGAGCGCGCACGCGAGGACGAGGAACAAATCGGTCGAGACGCCCACGACGCCGACGACGCGCGCGGCGAGCACGATCTGCGCGACTTGGGCGCACACGAGACCGATGGCGAGCGCGATGGCCGCGCCGAGCAGGCCATAGCGGGGGACGAAGACGAAGCACGCGATCGTTTGGACCACGAGCGCGAAGAGCGCGACGTAGGTCGTCCACCGGGCGTTGCCGCTGAGCGGCAGGACGAACGACGCGAGCGCGAGGGCGTTGACCGTGTGTCCGATCGCAAGCACTGCGAGCGCGGGGACGCCCTGCGTGAACCCGTGGCCGAAGACGCGAAGGAGCGGATCGCCGAAGCCGATGAGGACCGCGGCGACCGGAAACGCGAGGAGCGCGAGCCAGCGTGTCTGGCGTGAGATGGCGACGCCGAGGCCCTTGGCGTCCCCCTTTTCGAGCGCGGGCGCGACGAGCGAGCTCGTCACGGGCTCGAACGCGCCGCGGATCTGCGAGATGCTCGCCGCGTAGAGCGCGCAGGCGGCGTACGCGCCGAGCTCGCTCGCGTCGCCGTAGCGGCCGAGGAAGAACGCGTCGATCCGCGCGACGAGCGCCCAGAGGAGGTTCGCGAGGAGGAGCGGAACGGCGACGCGGAGCGTCTCGCGATCGAGCGGCCCCGTGAAGATGGCGCGGAGCGTCTCGCCGAGTGGGAGCTCGCGCGCGTAGAGCACGCACGAAACCACGGCGGTCGCTGCCATGCCCGCCGCGACCGCGGCGGCCGCACCCGAAGGCCCGTAGCCGAGGCGAAGCGCTGCGCCAGTCGTCGCGAGCAGCACGAGCGGCTGCGCGACGCTTCGCGCCCAGAACGCCCAGCGCATCACGCCGAGCGCCTGCGTGGCGACGAGGAGGATGGTCGACGTGTGATAGAAGAGCGGCACGAGCGCGAGGCAACGGAGCGGGCCGACGAGCCCTGGCTTGTGCGCCGCTTCAGCGACGACCGGCGCGGCGAAGAAGACCGCGAGAAAGACGATGCCCCCGGAGAGGAGAACGACTCGGAGCGCCGTGCCGACGGCCGGCGCCGAAGCGCGTCGACCGAGCGAGACCTGCCGCATGACTGCCTGATCGCAACCAAAGAGCGTCACGACGGAGAAGAGATCCACGAACATCGCCGACCACGTGTAGAGCCCGTAGCCGGCCGCGCCGAGGAAGCGCGCGAGCTGCACGTGGAACGCCGGGAGCGCGACCTGCGCGACGATGCCGAGCACGTTGATCGCCGCGCCGCGAGCGTCGCGCGCGCTCTCGGTCGTCACGGTCGGCCTACGACGCGCTCGTAGATTGCGCACGTGGCCTCGACCATGCGCGCGACGCCGAAGCGCGCGAGCACCGACTCGCGGCCGCGTCGTCCCATCGACGCGCGTGCCTCTCGGCTCGTCGCGAAGAACCGCCGCAATCCCTCGGCCACCTCGCCTGCCCCGGCGCCGCCGAGCACGAAGCCGGTCGCGCCATCGCGGACGAGCGCGTCCGCGTTCGCCTGGGGCGAGACGATGGGCGGCGTTCCGCACGCGAGCGACTCCAGCACGACGTTCGAAAGCCCCTCGAAGCGCGAGGGCAAGAGCACCGCGTCGGCGGCCGCGAGGAGAACTTCCGCGTCGCGCACTGGATCGATGCGTCGGACGATGTCCGACAAGCGCAGCAAGCGGATCGACGCGTCGACCAGCACGACGTAACGCGCGTGCGCCTCCACCCGCCCCGCGAGGATGACGCTCGCGCCCTCGGGCCACTCGCCGCGCGCACGAAGACGCGCGACCGCGCGCACCACGGCGAGCTGATTCTTCTGGCGCGCGATGCGCCCGGGGACGACGAGCGTCGTCCCTCGCATGCCGAAGCGCGCTCGTGCGGTCGCGCGCGCGGCCTCGTCGAGCGGCACGAAGCGCTCCCCGTCGACCCCGTTCTCGACGACGTCGATGCGGTCGCGGTCGATGCCCGCGCGCGACGCGAGCTCGTCGCGGATCCCCGACGAGTTCACGACGAGCGCGCTGCCGAGTCGGCTCGTGAGCCTCTCGCGTCGGATCGTCCGCCGGGAGAGGCGCGTACAACGAAGCGACCCCACCGCCGCGCCGTGCCTCGCGAGGCGCACCGCGAGGCGCGCGTAAGCGTTCTGCGGATCGTGGTACGCGTGAACGACGTCGGGCCTTAGCGCACGAACGTGCCCGAGGAGCGCGAAGAACGTTCGAAGATCGGGCCCGCTCGGCGAGCGCAGATCGACGAGCGACGCGAGCGGCAGGTCGTACCCGAGGTCGTCGCGCGCGTTGCACACGGCCACGTGAGCCTCGAAGCGGTCGCGCGGGAGGTTCCGGACGAGCTCCGCGACCTGTCGCTCGGCCCCGCCCTGCTCGAACGACGGCACGAAATAGAGCACGCGAATCAAGCCTCGCGAAGTGCGCCGCACGGGATCTGCGCTAGCATCCCGCGGCGCGGTCCTCAAGCGCGCGCGATGAAACCTCGCTCGCCGAACGTCACCCTCGTCACGCCCACGCGGAACCGCCGACACACGATCGCGCGCGCCGTGCGCAGCGTCCTCGCGCAGACTCACGGCGATTGGGAGCTCGTCGTCGTGGACGACGCGTCGACGGACGACACCGCCGAGATCGTGCGCGGCTTCGGCGACGCGCGGATCCGTTACGTCGTCGAGCGCGAGCACGTCGGCGTCACGGCCGCCAAGAACCGCGGACTCGACGAAGCTCGCGGCGCGTTCATCGGCATCCTCGACAGCGACGACGAGCTCGTCCCGCACGCGCTCGACACGCTCCTCGGCGCGCTCGATCGCGTCGACGAACGCCTCGACGCGATCTCGTGCAACTGCGTCGACGCACAAACCGGTCGACTCACGGGCCACGGCCTCGAACGCGATCGCTGGCTCACGGTTCCGCTCTCGCTCGACCGCGCGCGCGGCGAGCATTGGGGCATCTTCCACCGGCGAATCCTCGGCGAGCGCCGCTTCGACCCGAACATCCACGGCCACGAGGGTCACCTCTGGTCGCGCATCCACGACGGCGCGCGCTGGTACTACCTCCACCAGGGGCTCCGCGTGTACCACCGCGACGGCGCCGATCGATTGTCGCGCGGCTCCGACTACACGCTCGCGTGCGAGCTCTTCGACCACGATCCGGAGCTGCTCCGCCTCTACGCACGCTGGTCGAAGCGCGCGTTCGCTCGAACCGTTCGAGTCGCGGCGCTCGAGTTCATGCGGGCGCGCGATCGCACGCGCTTCGACCGCGCCACGCGCCTGCTCGACGAGGCAGGTCTTCGCGCGCTCGCCGCGGCGCTCCGCGCGGCGATGGCCGTCCGCTCAATGGCGTGAGAGTCGCGCGTGCGGCGCGGGCTCGAGCGCGCCGACCGGGCGACCCGCGAGCGGGTGCCGCGGGCCGACCTGAACGAGCCAAAGGCCGAGGACCCGTAGCTCCTCCGAGGACACCGCGCGAAACGGAGCCGCGAGCTCGCGCACGACGCTCGACGCCGCGCGCGCGTCGATGACGTGCGTCGTCCGCGCCCAGATCGTGGAGAGCCCCGCGTCTTCGGCGAGCGTCAGGTACGACGCGACCCGCTCGCGGTTCGGCAGGTCGACGTGCGAGCTCATCGCGCGCCACGCGCGCTCCCCGAAGCGCAAGAAGTCGAGCGCGTGGCGATGCTCGATCCCGTGCGACCTCAAATCGACCTTGTGGATCAAGACCGCGTCGTCCGTGACGACGTCGGCGACCACGCGAAAGAGGCCGCGCAGATCGCGAACGTGCTCGAGCACGGCGCGCGAGACGACCACGTCGAAGCGGCGCTCGCCCGCGCGGAGCGACGCGGGAGACGTGTGCATTCTGCACCCATCGAGCCAGCCGCGGTCGCGCGGGACGCCCCTCCGCGCGAGGAGCGGCGCGTAGATCGCCTCGAGGTAGCGCTCGTCGCGCGACTGGATGTCGAACGCGTCGTACCCCTCCCACGCCGCTGCCCCTTCGATGCGCGCGAGGAGCGCGACCGCCCGTGTGTCGCCTGGCCCGAGCTCGAGCACGCGGCGCCCGGCGAACAGTTCTCCACGTGGCGCGAGCCTGCTCGCTTCGGCGATGACCGAATAGTCCGAGACGACGGCCTCGAAGTAGTCCGCCGCAGCCGCGCCAGAGCACTCGTCGCCGCGGCCCGTGTCGCGCGTGAGCCGCTGCAGCGCCGAGAAGGTTCGCGGCGAGGTCCTCGCGAGCGCGTTCCGCGCCGCGTGATAGGCGAAGGTCCGGGCCGCCCAAGCCGTTCGCCGAATCCCCACGGTCGAACGGTCATATAGCATGACGCAACATAGTGAGCTAAACCGCTGCACTCATGAAACTAGTCGTCTTTGGCGCTGGATACGTTGGTTTGGTCTCGGGAACGGGCCTCTCGGAGCTCGGCCATGACGTCCGCGTCGTCGACATCGATCCCGAGCGCGTGAAGCGCTTGAGCGACGGCATCCTGCCGATTTACGAGCCCGGCCTCGCCGACTTGATTCGCCGCAACGAGCGGAGCGGACGGCTCACGTTCGCCAACGACATCGGCGAGGACTTCATCGACGCGGACGTCTTCTTCATCTGCGTCGGCACGCCGCCGGACGAGACTGGCGACGCGGACGTCTCTGCGGTCATGACGGTCGCCGACACGATCGCGCGCCTCGCGACCAAGCCCGCGCTCGTCGCCGTGAAGAGCACCGTCCCCGTGGGCACGTGCGACGCCGTCGAGGCGCACCTCCGCAAGGCCAAGGTGCCGCTCGAGGTCGTGTCCAATCCGGAGTTCCTCAAGGAGGGCGACGCCGTCGCCGACTTCTTCAAGCCCGATCGGATCATCCTCGGCGCGAACAGCGAGACCGCGCGACGCGCGCTGCGCGAGCTCTACGCCCCGCTCCAGCTCTCGGGCGAGCGCCTCGTCGTGACCGATCGCCGTTCGAGCGAGCTCATCAAGTACGCATCGAACGCGATGCTCGCGATGCGCGTCTCGTTCATGAACGAGCTCTCGCGTCTCTGCCACGCGACGGGCGCGGACATCCACGCGATCCGCCTCGGCGTCGGCGCCGACACGCGCATCGGCCGACGCTTCCTCTACGCCGGTCCTGGCTACGGCGGCTCGTGCTTCCCGAAGGACGTGCAGGCGCTCATGCACCTCGGTCGCAAGCACGACGTCCCGATGCGCGTCGCGGAGGCCACGCACAAGGCGAACCAGGAGCAGGTCGAGTTCGTTTGCAAGCTCGTCGAGAGCGCGCTCGGCGGCACGAAGGACAAGACCGTCGCCCTGTGGGGCCTCGCGTTCAAGCCGGAGACGGACGACGTCCGCGACGCACCCTCCCTCGCGCTCGCAAGATACCTGCTCGACCGCGGCGTTCGCGTCGTCGCCCACGATCCCGAGGCAGGGTCGAGCTTCGCTCGCGCGCTGTCGCACCCGTCGCTCGAGGTCGTGCAGAAGGAGTACGACGCGGTGAAGAACGCGGACGCGCTCGTGCTCCTCACGGAGTGGCGCAGCTACCGCGCGCCGAACTTCAAGGAGATCAAGAAGCGCATGCGCGGCGACGTGGTCGTTGACGCGCGCAACGTCTGGCGCCCCGCCGAGGTGCAGCGCGTCGGCCTTCGCTACCAGGGCATCGGCGTGAACGCCAATCTCGCGCCTGGCTCGGGCTCGGTGTGACGTGAGCGCGCGGTGGGTGGTGACGGGAGGCGTCGGGTTCATCGGCTTCCACTTGTGTCAGGCGATCGGCGCGCGCGGCGACGAGGTCACGATCGTCGACGACTTCAGCGACGCGCCGTATCCGCGCGTGTGGAAGGAGCGCAACCAGCGCG
This sequence comes from uncultured delta proteobacterium, assembly GCA_963839305.1. Classification (GTDB taxonomy): domain Bacteria; phylum Myxococcota_A; class Polyangia; order Polyangiales; family Polyangiaceae; genus DASXHD01. The sequence continues at coordinate 762,542 of CAWIUL010000010.1, read as the reverse complement.
ATCTCGAGGCCGCGCTGGGATCGCGCGTCCGCGTGATCCGCGCGTGCGTCACGGATCGCGAGGCGATGCGCTCCGCGTTCGAGGGCGCGCACGGCGTCGTCCACCTCGCGGGCCTCGCGGGCGTTCGGCCGTCCTTTCGCGCGCCGGCGCGCTACGCCCGCGTGAACGTCGAAGGCACCGCGACGACGCTCGAGGTCGCGCGCGAGGTCGGCGCGAAGCGCTACCTCTTCGCCTCGAGCTCGTCGGTCTACGGCAACTCCACTCCCCTGCCCGCCCGCGAGGACGCACCCGCGGTCGTCCCCGAGTCGCCCTACGCGGCGACCAAGCGCGGCGCCGAGCTCGTCGCGAGCGCCATCGCGCGCATCTCGGGCGACCTGCCGATCACCGCGCTCCGATTCTTCACCGTCTACGGTCCGAGGCAACGGCCCGAGATGGCGATCACGCTCTTCATGCGCGCGGTCCTCGGCGGCGAGCCGATCACCGTCTTCGGCGACGGCTCGATGCGACGCGATTTCACCCACGTCGACGACATCGTGCGCGGCATCCTCGGCGCGATGGAGAAAGCGCCCGCCGGATTTCGCGCGTACAACCTCGGCTCGGGCTCGCCGATCCGACTCGACGCGCTCGCCTCTGCCATCGCGTCCGCGGCCGGAAAGCCCGCGAAGATCGAGCGCGCAGACGTTCCACCGGGCGACGTCGACGCGACCTTCGCGGACGTGTCGCGCGCGCGCGAGGAGCTCGGTTATGCCCCCCGCGTTCTGCTCCGCGACGGCATCGCGACGGTTCGCGCGTGGGTCGAGTCCAACGTATAATCAGGGTATGAAATACTTGGCTTTTGCGCTGACGCTCTCGCTCAGCGCGTGCGGCGGCGCGATCGACACGACCTTGCTCGACGGCGGCGACGGCGGCGGCAGCGGCAAGGACGGTCAATCCGATTCGCCCGGCACCGACTGCAACGCGCTCGCGGCGCAAATTCAAAACGCCGAGGCCGCTGCGACCGAGTGCTGCCCGACGTGCAACGTCCAGCAGTGCACGCAGCAGGTCGATGGCCTCTGCTGCCCGCTCACGGTCACGAGCGGCGACTCGGCCGCCGTGAAGTCGTACGAGGCGGCGCTCAAGGCGTTCAACGACGCCAAGTGCCTCGCGAGCTGCCCCGCGTTCGCGTGCGCGACCAAGCCTTCGGGCAACTGCATGCAGAGCGGCTCGAGCGGCCAGTGCGCGCAGCTCTGAGCGCGCGCTGACCTACTTCGCGAACTGCGGGTGCGCCGGGCGGTCGACGTGCTTTCCGGGGCGCAGGTGGCCGATCAAGTAGACGCCGCCGTTCACCACGCCCCACGGGCGGATGTGCTTCATCGTCGTGAGCCACTGCATCACGCGCGGGCCCTGCGCCGCGGGGCGGAGGCCGTTGACGACCGCGTGATCGCGCGCGCTGTTGAACGCGTGCGCGACGCGCTCCATGATGACGTGCGGATGCGCGCGCTCGCGCGCGATGCGGCTCGCGGCGCGAGCGAGCTTCGCGCGCTGCGCGGGATCCGCGAGGAGACGAAGCACCGCGGAGCCGAACTGCGCGTCCGCTTCGAGCTCCGCGTGCTGGCCTTTTCCGGGCTGCAGCATGATCGCGTTCTCGCCGTCGATGAGCTGCGACGACACGCCCATGCCATCCGCGAACGCGACCGTCGGCGCGCCGCAGTAGAGCGCCTCGCCGAGCACGTTGCCGTACGTCTCGCTGAGCGAGGCGTGCACGAACACGTCGCAGTACGCGTAGAACGCGGGCATCTCGTTGAAGGGCACCTCGCCCGGGAACGAGACGCGGTGCATGATGCCGAGGTCGCGTGCGAGGCGTTTGTAGTAGTCGGTGTCGGGCCCGACGCCGAGCATCGTGAGCGTCGCGTGCGGCAGCATCGGCAGCACGTGCTTCGCGAAGATGCGGAGCACGCGGTCCTGCGACTTCTCGCGCGTGTGGCGACCCGCGCAGAGCAGGCGCGGCCCGTTCGTCGGCAAGAACGCCTCGTACGGGTCCTCGCCGATCGCGCTATCGAAGATGTCCGGCTGCACCGCGCGCGGGATGACGTGAATCGGCGTCGTGACGCCGCGCTCGCGCCAATACGCGCGAAGCCCTTCGCTGAGGACGACGAGACCGTCGCCTTGGTTGTAGATATCGGCGAACGTCTTTTCGTAAGGGCGCTTCAGGAAGAACTCGAGACCCGCATGCACCGCTTCGATCTTCGAGACGCTCTCCGGAAGGAGCACGTCGTACGCCGCGGCGAGGTGCGTCGTGTTCACCATCAAGAGCGGGATGCCCTTCATCTTGCGGAGCCAGATCCCGAAGTGGTGAACGAGCGAAGTGACCTGCGCGAAGACGATGTCGAAGTCCCAACGGTTGGGGTCGAACACCCAGCGCGCCAGAGGCATCGGCAAGTGGACGCCCGGGTAGGTCTTCAGTGGGATGCTGGGAAGCTGAACGGTACCGGGCGCGAGGTCCTCGGGGATGGCATCCGGATCATGGGCGCCGATGACCGTGACTTCGTGGCCATACCTTCGGAGCTGCTGGTAGAGCAGCCGAGTCTGGAACACCGCGCCGTTGGCGTACGGGATTCGGACGAAGTCGCTGAGGAGCGCGACGCGGAGGGGCCGACCAAGGCCCGCGGAAAGTGCCGCAAAAGGATGCGGTTTTTCGCCGTGGGGGTCGGGCGCGGCCGGAAGTTTTCGAGGGAATCGAAGAAGCGAGGCGGTGCGCTGAGAAGCGGTCATTGGAGCCAAGGATGAAAGTCGTCGATGTAACGGAGTTTTACTCGGAGCGCGGTGGCGGCGTCCGAAGTTACCTCGAAGGTAAGGAACACATTCTATGCCAACTCGGCCACCAATCGATCTTACTCGCGCCAGGACCCCCGTCGAAGTCTACCCAAACGGTGCATCGCTTGGGGGGACCACCCCTGCCGTACGATCCCACCTATCACTTGCTCTGGCGTCCCGACAAGATACGTGAAGCGACCGCGGCGGAACGTCCCGACGTTTTGGAGATTCACTCACCTTACGTGGCGGCCATCGGCGCGATGATGGCCCGGCCGGGCACGTTCGGGATCCGCACCTTCGTCTGGCACTCGGACTTCATCGACACCTACGAGCGCGTGCTCCACGTGCCGATTCCACTCTGGGGTTGGGTCCGGCGGATCGCACGTGCGTGCGCGACCACGTTCTGCGCGAGCGCGTGGCAGGTCGCCAAGCTCGCGCGCCACGGCGTGACGGCCGAACATTTGCCGTTCGGCGTCGACAAGGAGACGTTTCGTCCGCGCGCGCGCGCGGCACCTTCGAGCGGCGGCGCGAGGCTCGTCGCGTGCGGGCGGCTCGCGATTGAGAAGCGCTTCGACGTGGTCGTCGACGCGATGGGTCGCTTGCCCGAGGCGCGCCTCGTCCTCTACGGCGACGGCCCCGAGCGCGCGCGGCTCGAGCAGCGTGCGCCAAAGAACGTGCAGTTTGCAGGTTTCGTGAGGAGCCGCGAGGAGCTCGCCGAGGCCTTCGCGGGCGCAGACGCGTTCGTCCACGGCTGCCCGCACGAGACGTTCGGCATCGCGGTCGCGGAGGCCATCGCGAGCGGGACGCCCATCGTCGTCCCTGACCAGGGCGGCGCCTCCGAGCTCGCGCGCGAAGCGTTCGGCGAGCGGTACGCGTCCGGCGACGCCGACGCGTGCGCCGCGGCGATTCGACGCTTGCTCGAGCGCGACCGCACGACGCTGCGCGACGCGGCCGTCGCGGGCGCGCGACAGATCCTGTCGACGCGCGAGCACTTCGGGCGATTGCTCGCGCGATACGAAGAATTGCTGGCGCGTGCTAAGTCCACTTCGTGATCTCGGTCTCGATCCACGACGTGTCGCCTGCGTTCGCGCGCGAGATCGACGACGCGCTCGCCGCGTGCGCCGAGGTCTCGGCGAAGCCCGCGCTCCTGGTCGTGCCGAACTTCCACGGAAAGTGGCCGCTCGAGCGCCACCCGCGCTTCGTCGATCGCCTGCGCGAGCTCCGCGCCGCCGGCCACGACGTGATCCTGCACGGCTTCTTCCACGAATCCGGGCCCAATGGCTCGTTCTTCGCGCAGCGCATCGCGTCCGCCGGCGAGGCCGAGTTCGCGGATCTCGATCGTGACGAAGGCGAGCGCCGCATCGACGAAGGCCGCGCGCTGCTCGACGGCCTCGGCCTCGGGCCCACCGGTTTCATCGCCCCCGCGTGGCAGATGGCGCGCTGGGTCCTCCCGGCGCTCGCGTCACGTGGCTTCCGCTACGCCGAAGATCACCTCCGCGTCTACGATCCCGCCCGCGGTCGCTCCCGGCGAAGCCTCGTCCTCAACTTCGCGAGCCGCACCCCCGCCCGCCTCTACTCGAGCGTCGCCTTCGTCCGCGCCGCTTCCCCGCTCCGCCGCTTCATCCGCACGCGCATCGCGATCCACCCCGGCGACATGCGAAACGATTTCTTGCGCCGCGAAGTCCGCCGCGTGCTCCGTGGACGGCAACCGTTCGTGGCAGCGCACGCGCTCCTCGAGCGCTGAGCCCGGCCACCGAAAAACTCAACGCCGCGACTTGATCGCCTGCAAAAGCGCAGGCAACACGATCAGCGCCGCGCCCGCGCACGCGATCTCCCCGGACATCGCGAGCCTGCCGAAAGACTGAAGTGCCCGCTGATCGGAGACGAGCATCGACGAGTACCCGATCGCGGTCGTGTAGCTGCACAGCGCGACGGCGCCGCCCGAGAGGCGCAACGCGGACGACACGTCGCCGCGCAAGAGCCTCGAGCGATCGAAGATGTTGAACGGATACTCGCTGCCGATGCCGAACGTGATCGGGAGCGCGATGAAGTTGAAGAAGTTGAGCTTCATGCCGTCGTGCGCGGCGTTGCCCAGCGTGCAGACGACGCCGATCGCGAGCGCCGCGAGGACGGCGAAGGCGCCGCGCGCGCTCCCCGTCGCGATCACCACGACGACCACGACCGCGGCGAGCGAGACGTACGTCGCGAGCGGGCCGTCGCGCTGCATCGAGCGGACGATCTCGGCGAAGATCGTCGAGCGGCTCGCGGTCTGCACGACGGTGCCTCCGCGCAGGCGAACGTTGTCGGTCGTCTGCGCGATGCGCAAGAGGACGTGCCCATCGGAGAACGAGATGTCGTTCCTGAATTTCACGTAAAACACGGTGCCGACGCGGCCGTTGCTCTCTTCGAAGCGCCTTCGAAGGAGCGGCGGGAGATCCTTGGCGTCGACGGGCTTCAACTCGGCCGGCGGCTCGATCGCGTCGACGCGCTTCTTCTCGTCTGGGTCGAGCTTCGCCATCACCGCGGGCGTGAGGTGCGTGCGGATGCGCTCGAGCACCTCGATCTTCTTTTGTTGCTCCTCGAACGTGCCGGGCAAAAAGTCGGCAACGGTGACCACGTCCGTGATGAGCCGTCCTTGCGGATCGCGCGCGTCGTTGTCGAGGATCGCTTGCCTCACCTCGGCGACCTGCTCGGGCGTGTCGGCGAGCATCAGCGCGCCCGCGATGTTCGTCTTGCCGCCGAAGACGCGGTCCGCCTTCGTCGACCACGCGCCCGCGCCCGAGACCTGCGCGTGACGCGAGCCGATGGCCGAGAAATCGTACTCCCAAGGATCACGCCGGTACTCGCCGAGCGGGCGCGCGAACCAGATCACCGCGAGACCCGCGAGCGCGAGGACGATCGGCGGCACGGCCTCGGTGATCCGCGCGATCTGCGCCATCACGGGCCCTCGCGCTTGGTGCGTGTCCTTGATCGGGCGGTCGCGCAGCCACCGCGGCACGCGCGCTTGGATCCACTCGTCGACGACGAGGAGCGCGGGCACGCACGGGATCATCGAGACCCACACGAGCAGCATGCCGACGAAGCCGATGACGCCGAACTGGACGAAGCCGCGGAAGCTCGTGACGACGAGCGACCCGTACGCGATCGCCGCGACGAGCGCGCCGACGAGCTCCGCGCGGAACGCGTTCAGCACCGCCTCGCGACGCGCGACCTCGGGCTCCATGCCGCGCGCGCGAAACTCGCGGTAACGGTGCAAGAGCACGATCGGGTAGTTGATGCCGTTTCCGAGGATGATCGCGCCGAGGAACGCGCCCGTCGTGTTGACGTAGCCGTACTGCCACATCGCGAAGCTGTACGCGGCGCCGACGCCGATCGTCGCGGGGAGCGCGAGCACGAGCGGCGCCCACGGCGAGCGGAAGAAGACGACGATGCCGAGGAAGATCAGGAGGAACGCGCCGCCGGTCGCCCAAGCCGCGTCGCTCACGAGCGAGTCCTTCTCTTCGACCGCGTTCGCGATGTCGCCCGCGTAACCGACCTGCATGCGCGCGTCGATCGACTTGGGATCGATCTCGTCGACGATGGAGCGAACGCGCGCGAGGAGCGAGTCGCCCGCGGCGTCGCCGAGGCCGTGGCTGCCGGCGACGATGCGGATCGCCATCATGTCGCCCTCGGGCGTCGCGAAATATCCCGTCGGGAAATCGTCGAACTTCTGCGTCTTGCCCTTCCAGCGCTCTTCGTATTCGTCGAGGCCGAGGTCTTTCGTCTTCGCGGGCGGTCCTGCGCCGCTCGGGCGAGCCTGCTGCTGCGGAGCGGGCTCGTCGTCGAGGCTCTCCACCATGCCGAGCCGCACGGCGACCTCACGATCGAGGCGCGCGTCGGCCTTCTCGAGATCTGCGAGGTCGGCGTAGAGCCATTTGTTCTTGTCGAAGAATTGATGCACGTCCTTCGTTCCCGACTCGACGTACGCGACGAGATCCGGGTGCGCCTTCGCGAGCTTCTCGACCCGCTCGCCGAGCGCGTCGATGAACTGCTGGTTCTTCGCGCGATCGGGCGACTCGACGACGACGACCAAGCTGAAGCCGCCGCCGACGCGCCCGAGCTGGTGCTCGAACGCCTGCACGCCGGGGCTGCTCTTGGGCAAGAGCTCGAGGAGATCCGCGTTGAGCTGGAAGTGCGTGTACGCGTAGCCCCAAAGACCGACGAGCACCGCGAGCGCGCACGCGATGACCGCGCCGGGGTGACGGCCGCTTCCGTCGACGATGCGCGTGATGAGCGCTCGCACGCGACGATTCAAGAGCCCTCTCCGAAAACCGCGCGCGCGATCTCCTCCTTGATCTTCGACGCGTGAGCGCGCGCGTCGAAGGCCGTGACGACGCGCTCTCGCGCGCGCTTTCCGTCGCGCGCGCGGGTGACGTCGTCGCGCAGGTAGTCGAGCATCGCCTTGGCCAGCGCGGCCTCATCCCGCGCGGGGACGAGCACGCCGCCGCCCGCCTCGAGCATCTCGCCGATGCCGCCCACGGTCGTGCCGATGACCGGGACGCCGAACGCCATCGACTCGATGACGGCGCGCGGAAGCGGATCTTCGTAGACGCTCGGCACGACGGCGACGTCGAAGTCGCGCACGCAAGGGCGCACGTCGCGACGAAAGCCGAGGAAGCGCACGTGGCTCTCGAGCCCGAGCGTGCGCGTGAGGTCCTTGCACTCGGCGACGTGGTCGGCGCCGATGTCCTCGGGTGTGTCGCCGACGATCACGAAGAAGACGCGCTCGCGCTCCTCGGGCGTCATCGCGTCGATCGCGAGGCGCGCGGCCCGAAGCATCTCGACGAATCCCTTCCGCGGAAGGACGCGCCCGTGCGCGCCGAAGACGAACGCGTCTTCGGGCAGGTCGAGCTCGCGGCGCATCTCGCCGCGTGGGACCGCGTCGGGCGAGAGCTCGCGCGTGTCGACCGCGTTGTGCACGACGCGAGACCTTTTGCGAGCAGTGCTCGAAGAGCTTCGCCGCCGCGCGCGAGACGCACACGATCCGGCGAACGGTGCGGCTCGGCGGCGAGGCGCGCGTGAAGCCCCGCGGTCGCGTCGGGCACGTGCGTGTATCGCACGTGCCAGAGGACCGGCGTCCCCGTGAGCGCGCCCACGGTCGCGCCAGCGAAGTCCGCCGTCGTCCCGTTGCAGTAGACGAGATCGAAGCCGCCGCGCAGCACGAGCCGCGACAGCGATGTCATGCTCCGACCCATCTTGAAGACGTTGCCGACCACGCGCACCGAGCGGAGCGGCGCCGCGGCGTCGAGATCGTCGCGTCGCATGGGCCTCGTGAGCGGCTCGATCGGGTTCTCGACGAAATCGGGCGCATACGCGATCGTCTCGCAGACGCCTTCGAGCAAATCCGATACCGGCCCGGGACGCGGCACGACGACTGCGCGATAGATCTCCGACGGATCGAGGTGCGAGAGGAGCGTGTAGAGGCTGCGGCCAGGTCCGCCGTTGCGCGCGGTGTCGTTCAAGAAAAGGACCCGCACCGGCCGTCGCGGAGCCAGCTTCGATGTCGGCATCAAGGCGGCCTCACCATACCCCGAAGGATGCGGAATGGTGTCGGCAAGCGTTTTGCACTATGTTTTGGGCCTTCTCGGTTCAGCTGACTTCGACTGCCTTGAAACGTCCTTCCCTTCTTACGCACTTCGCTCGTCCTCCTCGCCGCGCAGGTCGTGTTCCGCGCGGGCGACGCCGCGCTGCCCCTCGTGCTCGCGATGCTCTTCGGGCGAAACCAGGCGACGGACGTCTACTTCTTCTCGTGGGCCGCGTTCGCGTTCGCGGGCTCGCTCGTCTTCAGCGTCTTCCAGGACTCGGCCATCGTCCCGATCCTCACGGAGATGCGCGTCAAGGGCGAGCACCACCTCGCGGCGCGCGTTCGCGGCTCGCTCCTCGCGCACACGCTCGTCCTCGGCGGCGCGCTCTCTGCGGTCATCGGCATGCTCGCCGTCGGCTCGTTCGCGATGCGGTACGACGGCGCCGAGCTCGCGCTCGCCGCGCGCATGGTGCCGATCTTCTGCCTCTACCTCGTCGCGTTGAGCGTGCGGACGTTCTTCGTCGCAGTCCTCAACGCCGAGCACAAATACCTCGCGCACCCGATCGCGGGCGCCGCCTCGATCCTCACGACGCTCTCGATCATCGCGGGCTTCCACCACACTGTCGGCATCGTCGTCGTCCCCGCGGCGGCGCTCGCGGGCGAGCTCGTCTCGGTCGCGCTCCTTTCGTACCTCGTTCGGAGCGGCCTCGGCCTTCCGTGTCCGCTCACGTTCGAGCGCCCCGAGCCCGTGCGCCGCTTCGCGAAGCTCGCGGCCTCCGAGGCGGGCGGCGGCGCGCTCACGCGCGTGAACCCGGTCGTCGATCAGATCATGGCCGGCCTCGCCGCGCGTCATCGGCGGCGGCACGCTCCTCCGCTACAGCGGTGACGTCTCCTCGGTGCTCACGTCGCTCCTCCAAGCGAGCTTGCTCCCCGTGCTGCTCTCGGTGCTCTCGGTACGAGGCGACGCGCATCGGCCAGGTGCGCTTCCGCGCGACCGTGCAGCGCTCGCTCGCGTGGTCCGTCGGCCTCCTCGCCGCGGCGAGCCTCCTCGTCTACGCCGTGCGCGCGCCGCTCCTCCGCGCGATCTTCCTTCGCGGCGAGATGGACGCGGCGGGCGTCGATCGCATGATCGAGATCCTCCCGTACCACCTCGTCGGGATCGCGCCGTTCGGCGCGCTGCTCGTCCTCGCGCGCGCGCACGTCGCGCTCAAGAACAGCCGCATCATGATCTCGATGGGCGTGCTCAACGCGTCGATGAACGTGATCTTCGACGTCGTGCTCGTGAAGGCGATCGGCCTCCGCGGCATCGCGCTGTCGACGTCGCTCACGCACCTCGTCGTGGCCGTCGTGTTCTGGTTCCGGCTCGAAGCGGCGCTGCGCGGCAACGCCGACGAAGTGCGCGCCTCCGAGCCGAGCGTCAGCGAGGCCGCGTGACCGCCGCGCGGCCGCTGACGCTCGCGACGGCGCCCGCCGAGGCGCGCGTTCTCCACGTCGTGTGCGCCGGCGAGGCCGCGGGCGCCGAGCGCCTCTTGCTCGACCTCGTGACGCACGCCGAAAAGACGCGCGCGTCGCACGCGATCGCGCTCTTCACGCCTTCCGGAGCGCGTCGCCGAGCACTTCCGGCGCGGCGACCTGCACGTGTTCGACCGCGGGCGCGTGCGCGAGAACCCCATTCGCGTATTTGTGGCGCTCGCTCGGCCCGAGCGACACCGCGTGGGTCGAGAACGTCATCCGCGAGACGGGCGCGAACGTCGTCCACCTGCACACGTTCGCGTCGCACGTGCTCGGCACGCGCGCGGCGCTCCGAACCGGCGCGCGCATCGTCCGCACCGAGCACGACACGCGCCACTTCGTCGACCCGAGCTGCTCGCCGTTCACGCGCTGGGCCCTTCGCCACGCGAGCGCGGTGGTCACGGTCGCGTCGCACGTCGCCGACTACGTCGCGCGCACCGCGCCGTACGTCGCCGAGCGGATCACGGTCGTGCGCAACGGCGTCGACACCGACCACTTTGCGCCGAGCTGGCGTGCGCCGGCGGTCCGCACGGAGGGCCGCGCGCGCGCGCCGTTCACGTTCGTCATGGCGTGCCGCCTCGAGCCGGCCAAGCAGGTCAACGTCGCGATCGAGGCGCTCGCGCGCGTGCCGAGCGCGAGGCTCGTCATCGCGGGCGACGGCTCGCAGCGCAAGCGGCTCGAGTCGATGGCGCGCGCGTGGCGCGTCGCCGATCGCGTCGAGTTCCGCGGCTTCCTCGCGGATCCCCGCCCCGCGATCGCGGAGGCCGACGCGGGCCTCAGCGCGTCGCGCCACGAGTCGTTCGGCCTGAGCGTCGCCGAGGCGATGTCGATGGGAAAGCCCGTCGTCGCGTTCGCGGTCGGCGGCATCAAGGAGCTCGTTCAGCACGGCAAGACCGGCCTCCTCGCGCGCTCGCTCACCGCCTCCGAGCTCGCGGCGCGCATGCAAGAGGCCGCCGATCGCCCCGATCGCATGCGCTCGATGGGCGCGCGCGCGCGCGAGTACGCCGTGCGCGAGTGCGGCGTCGGGTCGATGTGCTCGGGCTACGCGGACGTCTACGAGAAGCTCGTTCGCGCGACATGACCGCGAAGGCGCTCGTCGTCCTTCGAAGCCGAATCGAGGCGTGCACGGCGTGCCCTCGGCTCGTGCGCTGGCGCGAGAAGGTCGCGCAGACGAAGCGGCGCGCGTACGCGGGCGAGCACTACCACGGCAAACCGGTCGCGGGATTCGGCGACCCGAAGGCGCGCATCGTCATCGTGGGTCTCGCGCCCGGCGCGCACGGCGCCAACCGCACGGGCCGCGTCTTCACGGGCGATCGCTCGGGCGACTTCCTCTACGCCGCGCTCCACCGCGCGGGGCTCGCGTCGCAGCCGACGAGCACGAGCAAGACCGACGGCCTCACGCTCTCGGGCGCGTACATCCTCCTCGCGGTGCGCTGCGTCCCTCCGGACAACAAACCTTCACCCGCCGAGATCCGCCGCTGCGCGCACTGGCTCGACGACGAGATCGCGCTCCTCGGCGAAGCGCGCGTGTTCCTCGCGCTCGGGCTCATCGCGTACAGCGCCGTCCTCGCGCACTACAAACGCGGCGGCCACGTCGCTCCCCGCGTCGCGTTCGGCCACGGCGCCGAGGCGAAGCTCGATCGGCACACGCTCCTCGCGAGCTACCACGTGAGCCAGCAGAACACGCAGACCGGAAAGCTCACGCCGCAGATGTTCGACGCCGTGCTCAGGCGCGCGAAGGTACTTGCAGACTACAAGTAGATGGTTGCAACTGCAGCCATGTAGCAAAGTTCCACCGTCATACAATGTGCGACCAAAGTTCGCGCGCGCGGTCGCTTTTGCTTTGCGATCCAAGCTCCGCCGTTTACGAAGGATCGGTCGCATGGAGGCATTCGTTTGATCCTGCGCAGCGCTGCTGCCGCTTTCGTCGCGGCTACAGGCATCTTCGCTGCCGCGAGTGGCTGTACGAAGAGTCCGCCGAACGGCAACGCGATCGCCGAAGTCGCGCGAGGCGACACGCACACGACCGCGGGCACGCGGTCGCTGCTCGCGCGCACGTACCGCGGCGAAGAGCGCCCGATGGACTTTTCGCTCCCGCGGGGCCTCGCGAACTACGAGGGCGCGAACGCGCCGCGTCCGAGCTTTCTGCTCACGGGCCGCGAGCACTACGAGAGCGGCTGCCCCATGGGCATGGCGAACGTCGAGGGTCGCTTCTGCGTCGACCGCTTCGAGGCGTCGCTCCTCGAGGTCCTCCCGAACGGCGACGAGCGCCCGTACGATCCGTTCTCGACCGTCGAGGGCCACGTCGTCCGCGCTGTGAGCGAGCGCGGCGTCGTCCCGCACGGCTACATCAGCGAGGTGCAGGCGAAGGACGCGTGCGCTCACTCCGGCAAGCGTTTGTGCAAGCCCACCGAGTGGCGGCAAGCGTGCATGGGCCCGAGCCACTCGACGTTCGGCTACGGCGACAAACGCGTCAGCGGCCGCTGCAACGATCACGGCGTGAGCCCGATGATCAGCGTGATGCGCCTGCGCGTCGATCGCCCGCACGACTGGACGACGGATCGCATGAACGATCCGCGCTTGAACCAAGCGCCGAGCACGCTCTCGAAGACCGGCGAGCACTCGAGCTGCACGAACGGCTACGGCGTCTACGACATGGTCGGAAACCTCCACGAGTGGGTGGACGATCCCGACGGCACGTTCCAGGGCGGCTACTACCTCGACACGCACATCAACGGGGACGGCTGCACGTACCGAACCGTCGCGCACGCGGCGAGCTACCACGACTACTCGACGGGCTTCCGTTGCTGCGCCGATCCTCGCTGATAATTCGACGTGCGCGATGAGTTGTGATGTATCGATTTTCATGCGCCTGTCGTATTTCGCGCTTCTCGCCGCGTGCTCGAGCTCTGTGTCCACCGAGGCCGCGCCGAGACACGCGGTAGTCACGACGACCTCCACGACGGTCGCGACCGCGAACCCCACCGCGGTGACGGTCACGACGACGCCTTCGCCCACCGTGGCGGTCGCGGCGGCCGCGCCGATCGAGACGCCGGCGCCCCCGGCGCCCAAGGTCGTCCTCCACCTCGGCGACTCGATGGTGGGCGGCAACGGCGGCGTCTCGAAGGCGCTCGAGCACAAGTTCAAGGAGCTCGGAGCGAAGTTCGTCCGCGATTGGCAGGAGGGCGTCGGCATCCAGACGTTCGATCACGAGCCGCGCCTCCAAGACCTCATCACGAAGCACTCACCCGACCTCGTCATCCTCACGCTCGGCGCGAACGACACGACCGTGCCCTTCCCCTCGTCGCTTGCGAGCAACGTGCGGTCGCTCGCGTCGAAGATGTCCGCCGGCGGACGCGCTTGCTACTGGATGGCGCCCGCGATCTGGCGCAAGGACACGGGCATCGTCTCGGTCATCAAGAAGAACGCGGCGCCGTGCAAGGTGTTCGACGCGTCGTACATGACGATCGCGCGCGCGGGCGACGGCATTCACCCGACGGATCGCGGCGGCGCGACGTGGGCGGACGGGTTCTTCGCGTACTACAGCGGCTCGGGTCCGGCGACGCCCAACGAGCCGACCGGCGAGCTCGCGACGAAATAAGTCACTCGAGCTTCGCGAGCGCGCCGCACGGGACGTTCACGTCGCGCGGCTTGCCCGCCGATCCGATCTGCACCGTGTGCGCGCCGCACGCGAGGACGAGCGGGCCGCTCCCATCGCCTTTGACGCGACCATCGACGAAGATGCGATGGCCCTGCGCGCTCGCGGGGAGGATGAGGACGCCCTCGTTGGGGCTGGGCGTCGGGAGGTTCGAGGGGGTCGTGGCCGTTGCCGTTGCCGTGGCCGTCGCGGTGGCCGTTGCTGTCGCCGTCGCCGTCGGCGTCGTGAAGGTCGCGTGCGTGCTCGCGGCCGTGACCGTCGCGGCCGTGACCGTCGCGGTCGCCGTCGCCTTCGCCGTCGCCGTGCTCGTGCTCGTGCTCGTGCTCGTCGCCGTGGTCATCACGTTCTCCGAGCTCGTCGAGCGCGCGCGCACGACGAAGATCCCAACGCCGATCCCCGCGACCACGACGAACCCGAGGAGCGCCGCGAGCACGATCACCCACGCGAGCGATCGCCGAGGCGCCGGATGGACCACGGGCGGCAGCAGCTGCTGCTGCGCGAAAGCTGGAGGAGGCGGCGGCCACGGCGTCTGAGGTTGCTGCGGGTACTGCTGCTGCGGCTGCATCTGCATCTGCTGCGGCTGCTCGTGCTGCTGGAGCACCGCGTCGGCGTTGACGAGCTTCTTCGTCTCGAGCGTCGCGGGCTCGCTCGCCACCGCGTGCGGGACCGTCGGCGCCGGCAGAGGCGCCATCGGCATGAAACCTCCAGCGAGCGTCGGCTTGCTGAGGGCCGGCTTCTGCACGTGCAGCACCGGCGGCGGAGCGGGCGACGGCGGCTCGGGCGCGATCACCGGGTTCACCGAACGAAATCCGCTCGGCGTCTCTCGGCGCACCTCGGGTAGCGCGGGCGCGGCTGCGCGTGCCGACGCGAGCGGCATGGTCACGTTGAGCGCTGGGCTCGGACGTGGCGCTGGAACGGCCGGCCGCGGACGAGGCTCCGTCGCCATCGGCAACGTCACCGCGACCGCGGGCGAAGGCATCGCGTCGGTCTTGTCGTCGAACGACGGGAGCGTGGTGCTCTCGGCGGTCTCGCGCATGTCCTCGGCGATCGTGTCCGAGAGCGAGCGGCGCGTCCCGCGGAATTGCTCGAGCACGCGCTCGAGGCGCTGGCGCGCGTCCTCCGGATCGAAGTGAGCGCGGAGGATGCCCATCATCTCCTCCGCGGTGATCGCGCGCTTCGCGGGGTTCGGGTCGAGGCCGCGCGTGACCGCCTCCCGGATCGATTCGTGGATCTCGGGGCGCAGCACGTCGAGCTTCGGCAAATTCGGCTCCGCCATCGCGCGGAGGATCTCCATCTCGGGGAGCTTGTCGGCCTGGATGGCCTTGCGGCGCGCGAGGAGCTCCCAGAGCACGAGCGTCGCGGCGTAGACGTCGGTGCGAATCGTCACGCGCTCGCCGCGCACCTGCTCGGGCGCCATGTAGCCGTACGTGCCCTTGATGAGTCCCTGGCTCGTCTCGGCCCCAAACTCGGACCCGTCGCCACCTTGGATCTTCGCGATGCCGAAGTCCGCGAGCTTCGCGTGGCCGTCCCACGGAATGAGCACGTTCGACGGGTTCACGTCGCGGTGGATGACGGGCGTCGGCTCGCCCGTGTCCGGGTTGTGCGCATCGTGCGCCGCGGAGAGCGCGTCGAACACGCGCGCCGCGAGGAAGAACGCGATGCGGTCGTCGAGCTTCTGACCGGTCTGCGCGGCGTGCGTCATGAGCTTCGCGAGCGAGATCCCGTCGACGTACTCGAGCACCATGATGAGCTCGTCGGCGCCGGACGCACCAGGCCTGCCGCCCACGGAGCTCGTCTTGAAGAAATCGAACAGGCGCACGATCGCGGGGTGCGAGAGGCGCGCGTACGCCGCCGCCTCTCGCGCGAACATGCGCGCGAAATCCGGATCGTGCTGGTGCTCCGAGAGGAGCCGCTTGAGCACGACGGTGCGCTCGAAGCCGTGCGGCCCCTCGGCGCGCGCGAGGAGCACGTCGCTCGTGCCACCCGTCGCGAGGCGCTTGATGAGGCGGAAGCCCCCTATCCTTCCGAGCGTCGCGTCCTCTTCCACCCGTTACTCCTGGGCCGCGCTCAGATCCTTTTCGACCGTGTCGAGGAGCTCGTCCGCGCGCGCTTCGTCGATGCCGAGGCCTTCGGCGAGCGCGTCGAGCGTTTCGTTCTCTTCGTCCGCGATGGCGTTGTCGGCGAAGGCGATGGCCGCGGCGAGCACGAAGGCCACCTCCGCGCGCGCTTTGTCCTTCGCGAGGTCGTCGACCACCTGACGAAGCCGCGACTCGCGCCCGTGCGACTCCGCGTTCGCCCTCGCGCGCTCGAGGAGCTTGTCGATGACCTCGCCGTCGAGATCGCCTCCCGACAAATTGCGCATCGCGCCCACGAGGACCTCGCGCTCTTCCGTCGAGATCTCGCCGTCGGCCGACATCATCAGGTACATCGCCTCGAGGAGCGGAGCGAGCTCAGCTGCCACGGCGTCGGCGTTCGACGCGCCCTGCTCGGCGCCGACTGAGACCGCGACCATCCCTCTCTGCCCCGCTGCGCGGAGCTGATCGCGCAGGCGTACGACGGTCGAAGTGGAGAGCCAGAACATTCGAGCCAGATGTTAGGGCAGTTTCGCGGTATCATGTTGCCCAAACGTGCCGCCTCCCACTTCGCTCCCGACGACGATTGGTCGATACGACATCCGCGCGAAGCTCGCGGACGGCGGCATGGCGAACATCTACGTCGGCCGCCTGTCCGGCCCCGCTGGCTTCGAGAAGCTCCACGCCATCAAGGTCATCAAGCCGGAGTTCTCGAGCGACAAGGACTTCACCAACATGTTCCTCGACGAGGCTCGCATCGCCGCGAAGCTCTCGCACCCGAGCATCGTTCAGGTCCACGAGCTCGGCGAAGAGGAAGTCTCGAAGCGCCTCTACATCTCGATGGAGCTGCTCTTCGGCGAGTCGCTCTGGGACATTTGGTTCACCGCGCGCGCGAAGGGACAAAAGCTCCCGGAGGACCTCGTCGCGTGGATCGGTGCGCGGACGGCCGAGGGCCTCCACCACGCGCACGAGCTGACCATCTCGGGCGTGAAGCAGAACGTCATCCATCGCGACGTGAACCCGTCGAACGTGTTCGTCACGTACGACGGCCAGGTGAAGATCATCGACTTCGGGCTCGCGAAAGCGAAGAACCGCGTGACCGAGACGGGCCTCGGCGTCATCAAAGGCAAGGTCGCGTACATGGCGCCCGAGCAGACGCGAAGCTCGCGAGAGATCGATCACCGCATCGACATCTTCGCCCTCGGCATCACGCTCTACGAGCTCACGACCGACAAGCGCCTCTTCAAGAAGGGCGACAACGTCTCGACGCTCGCCGCCGTCTCCGAGTGCGTCATCCCCGACCCGACGCAGATCGTCGACGGCTATTCGCCCGCGCTCTGGGAGATCCTCAAGAAGGCGCTCTCGAAGAAGCGCGAGGATCGTTACGCGACCGCGAAGGAAATGGCCGACGCGCTCGACGCGTTCTCGCGCAGCCGCGGTCGCGTGGTGACCGCGTCGACCATCGCGGCGTTCATGGAGGAGATCTTCGGCGCGCAGCGCGAGCGCTACCAGGCGTGGCTCGACGAGGTGCGCTCCGAGCGCCCTGTCCCCGCGCCGGAGCAGAGCTTCCGCGGGCCATCGACTGAAATGACCGCGGGTGCTTTCGACGACAACGCGCTCATCGTCGGCGCGGAGGTCAAGGCCGGACCCGTCACCGATCGCCGCGACGACCGCCCGCGCCTCCCCGCCGATCGCACGAGCGACGTCCGCGGGTACGACAAGAAGGAGGACGCGGCGCCGCCTGCCCCGCCCCCCACCGTGAAGAACGACCTCGCGACGCGCGAGAACAGCCGCGCGTGGATCTGGGCGCTCTTGATCCTCGTGCTCGGCGTGGGCTCGGTGTGGTGGGCGACCCACCGCCTGTGAAGTTAGGAGCGCGCCCCTCGACTCGGGGGGCCGCCGTCAGCGCCTCGACGACCAGCTCGGCTCAGGTGCGCTGCTGATCACCCGTCGAACTTGAAGAGGTCTTCGAGGTCGGTCTTCGTGAGCTTCTTCGTGCCGCCCATGTCCTCGCTGAGGACGGCGCCGACGAGCTCGCGCTTCTTGCCGCCGAGCTCGAGGATCTTCTCCTCGATCGTGCCCTTGGCGATGAGCCGGTACGTCGTGACGACCTTCGTCTGACCGATGCGGTGCGCGCGGTCCGTCGCCTGATCCTCGACGGCGGGGTTCCACCACGGGTCGAAGTGGATGACCGTGTCGGCCGCGGTGAGGTTCAGGCCGCTTCCGCCCGCCTTGAGCGAGATGAGGAACACGGGCGCGCCGTGCTCTTGCTGGAAGCGCTCGACGATCGTCTGGCGATCCTTCGTCGAGCCGTCGAGGTACTCGTATTGGACTTTGTCGTCCTCGAGCGCGCGTCGGATGATCGTGAGCATCGTGACGAACTGACTGAAGACGAGCACGCGGTGCCCGCCGTCGATCGACGTCTGGATGATGTCGCGCAGCGCCTGGAGCTTGCCGGAGTCTTCGTCGGTGAACTGGCGCGGGAGGTTCAAGAGGCGCGGATCGCACGCCGCCTGACGCAGTCGCGTGAGGCCCGCGAGGATCTGGATCTGCGCCTTCGCCATGCCCTGGCGCTCGACCTCGCCCATGACCTGCGCGCGCACTTCCTTGAGCACGGCCTGGTAGAGCGCGCCTTGCTCGCCCATGAGGTCGCAGATTTGATCGCTCTCGATCTTCTCGGGGAGGTCCTTGGCGACCTCGGACTTCGTGCGGCGAAGGATGAACGGGTGGATCGTCGCGCGGAGGCGCTGCGCGGCCTTCGGATCGCCCGCGTCGATCGGGCGCGAGTAGCGCTCTTCGAATTTGTCGAGCCCGCCGAGCAGGCCGGGGCATCACGAAATCGAAGATGCTCCAGATCTCCGAGAGGCGATTTTCGATCGGCGTGCCGGTCAGCGCGAGCCTGCGCTCGGATTTGAGGCGCTTGGCGGCGCGCGCGGTCGCCGAGAGCGGGTTCTTGATGTTCTGCGCCTCGTCGAGGATGGCGTAGGTCCAGCCCATCTTCGCGAGGAGCTCTTCGTCGCGACGAAGGAGCGCGTAGCTCGTGACGACGACGTCCGCGTCTTCGAGATCGTCCTGGCGCTCCTTGCGCTCGGCGCCGTGCCAGAGCGCATGCCGGAGCGAGGGCGCGAACTTGTCCATCTCGCGGAGCCAGTTCGTGACGACGGACGTCGGCGCGACGATGAGCGCGCGGAACTTCTTCTTCTCGTCGTTCTTCTGGATGTCGCTCTTCACCGCGAGAAGCAGCGCGAGCGTCTGCACGGTCTTGCCGAGGCCCATGTCGTCGGCGAGGACGCCGCCCGAGCCGATCTCGTGCAGGAACCAGAGCCACTGAAAGCCCGACTCCTGATACGGGCGGAGCTGCGCCTTCAAGTTGCGCGGCTTCTTGACGCCCTTGATCTCGTCGATGTCGCGGAGCTTCTTGAAGAGCTCCTTGGCCCCGTCGCTCACCTGCGAGCGGTTCACCTGCTGGAGCAGCTCCTCGATGCGACCCGCCTGCGAGAGCGGGAGCTTGCCGCCGTTTCCGCCGCTGGTCGCGAGGATCTCCGCTTGGCGCTGGAGGACCTCGCGGACCTTCTCCGGGTCGAGGCGCGCGAACGAGCCGTCCTGAAGGCGCACGTAGCGGCGCCCCTCGGCGAGGCAGCGCGCGAGCTCCTCTTGCGTGACCGCGACGCCGTCGGCCTCGAAGCTCATGCGGAGCGAGAGCCAATCGACGCCGCTCGAGACGCGGACGTTCGCGGCGAGCGCCGTGTCGCGCATCTGCACGTCGACGAGATCGTCGGGCGCGTAGAGGTCCCAGTCGTCGGGGAGCGTCGTGATGCCGTCGGTCCAGAATTTCAGCGCGCCGTCGCCGCGGACGATGAAGCCTTGGCCGTCTTCGTCGGGCTGGAGCCCGAGCGCGCGGAGCTTGGCCGCCGCGGCTTGCTGCGCGGCGATGTCGCAGCGAATGCAGCGCGCGCGCTTGGAGCCGGGCGACGGAGGCTTCACGATGACCGGCGGGGTCATGCCGTCGGCGCGCACGTCGATCTCGACGTCCTCGTAGGAGGCGCGGAGCGAGACCTGCGCCTCGACGAGCGAGCCGCCCGCGCGGAGACGAAACGTGGGCTCGAGATCGATCACGTCGGCGACCTGCGAGAGCTCGGGGAGCTCGGCCCCGACCTGAAGCGCGACGCGCGGCAGGCCCTGCGCGATGAGCTGCGGGAGGTTTTCGATCGGCTCGTGGATGACGTGCTGGCGGATCAACCGGCGGAGGCTCGCGGGCGAGACGCGCTTGTCGACCGGGCGCGCGAAGCCCTCGTGGTCGACGTGCCAGCCGGGGCTGCCCTCGAACCACGCGCCCTGCGAGGTGAGAAACTTCCGCGGGTCGTTGGCGCGCGCGAAGAAATTCTTCACGAGCACCGCGGTCCCGTCTTGCGAGAGCTCGAGCTCGAAATGCGCCTTGAGGGGCTCGTCGTTGTAACGGAGCTCCATCATCTGAGGCTCGAGGATGACCCGGCGACCTCGGAGCGCGAGCAGCAGATCGCACGCGTCCTCGCCGCGGACCTCGATGCCCACGCGGCGCGGCTGCTCGCTCTCGAGGCGCGCGAGGATTCGGAGCGCCTCGCGGTCGGGCGTCGGCGACTGCGACTGCGGGACGAGCAGCGTGCTCGGCAGGAGCGGCGTCCGCGTCTCGGGATCGATGACGCGCACCGCGAGGCCGTTCGAGCGCGCCTCGACGCGGTACTCGATCTTCGGCTGCGGCGGCATCGGGTCGGAGAGCCAGGCCTCGACGCCGTGCTTGCCGTCCGCGCCTTGTCGCGCGAGGACGCCTTGAGCCTGCATCTGAGCCTGCTTGAGCGCGCGGGCGCGCGCGCGGCGGCCGCGACGTCCGCCTCCGCCTCCGCCCTCGGGCAGCGGCACGGCGTACGTGCTGATCCCGTTGGGCCCCGCGGTCACCGCCGGGAGCGCGGCGTGCGGCTGCGGCGCCTGCTGGAGCTTCGGCGGGCGGAACTGATCGCGCACGGCGATGAGCAAAGCCGCCACGTGCTTGCAGTGCCCGTTGATCTTCGAAAAGGCCGGGCACGAGCACTGCGACGTGATGCCGGTCGGAGAGAGCTGGATCGTGACCTCGTAGGGGTCGGGCTCGGTGCCGCGGACCTGACCCTTCGCCGACGCCTCCTCGATCTGGACGTTCTCGACCGCGTGACGGCGCACGTAGTCGTAGCCGCGCAGGAAAGCGCGGGCTCCGAGCAGTCTGCGCAACGCTCGGTCGTTGAGCGTCGCGATCGCTTCCGTGAAGGGAGTGGGCAATGGACTCTGTCGTCCTGGTAAGCTCGCCGGCGAGCTTCCACCGGCGCCTGTCGAGTGTCGCGGATGCGGACGCTCGGACCTTTCGGCCACGAGGGCTTCGCACCCACGGAGAGCGGTAGCATCGACTTCGAGGCCTTGCAAGGGAGTTGCGCCGACGCCTTCGACCGGCGAAAGTGGCGCCCATGCGGGGCGCGGCTCGGGTTTTGGTTTTTGGGCTCTTGCTGGGATGCAACGTTCCGGTCGCCGCAAACCTCGACGAGGACGACGCCAACCGCATCGTGCTCGCGCTCGACCACGCGAGCATCGACTCGTCCAAAGAGGTCGACCCGGCGTCCGAGGGGAAAGTCCGCGTCGTCGTGGCGCGAGACGACGTGGCGCGGGCGCTGTCGGCCATGCGCGACGAGGAGCTACCGCGGCCGCGGCCGCTCGGCGTGCTCGACGCGATGGACAAAGGCGCGCTCGTTCCCTCACAAGCGGCCGAGCACGCGCAGTACGTCGCGGGCGTGGCGGGCGATCTCGAGCGCACGCTCGAGAGCGTGGACGGCGTGCTCGGAGCGCGCGTCCACCTGAACCTGCCCGCGAGCGATCCGCTCCGCGACGGCCCGCCGCCGAAGACCACGGCGAGCGTGCTCGTCGCGCACCGCGGCTCCACGCCCCCACTCGCGGTCGAAGCCGTTCAGAAGCTCGTGTCGGGGGGCATCTCCGGGCTCGACGCGAAGGACGTCTCGGTCGTGATGATCTCGCGCCCCGCGCCCGCCGCGCGCGGCGAGGCGCAGCTCGCGCACGTGGGTCCAATCGCCGTCGCGCGCGGGTCGGTGCGCCTCCTCCAGGCGACGCTCGGCGGGCTCGTCGTCCTCGCGGCGGCGCTCGCGCTCGCGACGCTCTTGTTCTGGGTGCGCCTCGGGCGAGCACGCGCGGAATCCGATAAGAAGTCGTGACGTGACCCAGGACGCTGTCCTCGCCCTCCGCGGCGTCAGCAAATCGTTTCGCACCTTCGCGGGCTCGAACGTCGTCCTTCGAGACGTGACGCTCGAGGTCCCGCGCGGCTGCCTCTACGGGCTCATCGGCCCGGGCGCGTCCGGCAAGAGCGTCGCGCTGAAGCTCCTCGCGGGCCTCATCAAGCCCGATCGCGGCGAGGTCATCGTCGACGGCGAGGACATCACCAAGCTCTCCGAGCTCACGCTCCAGCAGGTGCGCGCCAAGATTGGGATGCTCTTCCAGAACAACGCGCTCTTCGACCACATGACCGTGGCGGAGAACATCGCCTTCCCGCTCCGGCGCCTCTCGTCGCTCTCCGAGCCCGAGATCGCGGCACGCGTGAGCGAGCGCCTCACGGGCGTCTCCCTCCCCGGCTTCGAGATGCGCATGCCCGCGGGCCTCTCGGGCGGGCAGAAGAAGCGCGTCGGCGTCGCGCGCGCGACCGTCTCACGCGCGCAAATCGTCCTCTACGACGAGCCCGCCGCGGGCCTCGATCCAGTGACGAGTCAGAAGATCTTCGACCTTCTCCGCGAAGAGCAGCGCGCCGCGAACGCGACCGTGGTCATGGTCTCGAGCGATCTCGATCGGCTCCTCACCGTGACCGATCGCGTCGGCATGCTCTACCGCGGCGAGCTCATCTTCGACGGCACCACCGAGGAGGCCCAGCGCTCGCGCGAGCCCCGCGTGAACCAGTTCGTCCACGGCCTCACAGAAGGTCCGCTTTGAGATAGAGTCGCGGCCGTGAAAAGGGCTGCTTTCCTGCTCCTCGCGCTCGGGTGCGCCGAAGCGAAGTCGCCGCATCCTTCCGCGGAGGTCGTCTTCGACGCCGTCGCGCCTTCGGTCGTCGCGATCGTCAACGACGACACGCAAGACCGCGAAGAAGAGATCAAAGAGCTCGAGCGCATGATGGGCAAGGACCCGCGCGCGCCGAAGCACGTCATCGACGTCTCGACGACCAAGGAGCTCTCGCCGCACGGAACGGGCTTCGCTATCTCGGCGCGCGAGATCCCAGGCGAGAACACTGACGGCGTCCTCGTCGTGACCGCCGCGCACGTCGTGATGCGGCCCGATCGCCTCAAGATCCGCACGCGCAAAGGCCAGAGCGTCGACGCGGAGCTCGTCCGCATCGACGAGGTGCGCGACGTCGCCGTGCTGAAGCCGAAGGTCCCGCTCGAGGGCGTCCCGCCGCTCAAGCTCGAGGAGCACAATCTCGCCGTGGGCGAGCCGGTCTGGGCGCTCGGTCACACCGGGCGCGGCTTCTGGTCGCTCTCGTGGGGCATGTCCGAGGGCATCGCGTCGGGCGTCGTCGACATGATGGGGAGCAAGCTCCTCCTCTTCGACGCCGCGGTGTACCCGGGGTTTTCGGGCGGCCCCGTGGTCACGTTCCACGATCACGGGCGCGCCGAGGTCGCGGGCGTCAACCACGCGATCCTCTACACGGGCCTCGAGGACAAATCCGCCGCGTCGATCTTCAGCGCGGTCGCCGTCTCGGAGCTCCACGAGGTCCTCTCGGGGCATCGCGCGCCCGTCGAGAAGAAGCTCTTCGACTACGCCAACGCCCAGCGCAAGCGCACCTACGCCGATTTGTTCATCACGACGCGCTTCCAGCTCGCGAAGGACGAGAACGGCCGCCCGACGGCGCACATGATGGGCGACGCGCGCTCCGTCGAGATCGAAGACGACGGGAGCGTCACGGTGCCGTGCGTCGCGATGCTCTTCGGGCTCGCGCCCGGCGAGTCGCAGATCAAGTTCGAGGCGCGCGACGCGAGCGGCAAGGTCGTCGCCCAGACGCAAAGCACGACGACGCTCGAAGAGAAGCAGCGCGTCGCGTTCGCGACCGCCGAGCTCACGTTCAAGGCGCCCGACGAAGGCCATTACACGATCGCCGCGCTCAAGGACGGCACGGAGCTCGGGCACGCGATCGTCGCCGCCGAGCAGCAAGACGAAGACGAGACGCTCCACTCGCACGATCCCGACACCGGCGACGACGGTCAGCCGGACGTCGACGTGATCGTCGCCCGCCTCGCGAACCAGTCGCCGCTCGTGCTCGCGGGCATCCGCTCGACGTGGACCGAGCGGAGCTACCCTCGCCGCGTGCAGTTCACGTGGTTCGCGCGCGGCACGCGCGGCTGGACGGGGCACGACGTGATCATCGCGGCGTACGTCCTCGACGAGACGGGTCGCGTCGTCGGTCAATCGCAGGGTTGCTACTGGCCCGAGGTGCGGCCCGAGAACGCGTGGTCGTGCATCGGCACGGGCGGCATGATGCCGCCGCCGCTCGCCGAGAAGGCGGGCGCGTACGACATCGTCTTCACGGTGAACGAGCGCCCCGTCGCGTGGTGGCCGATGGAGGCGACGCTCCGCAAGGACTCGCCGTCGAGCGCGGACATGGAGCACTGGCTCCAAGACATGCGCCGCGTCGTCGTCCCGCCTGCGCACCACAAGAAGTGACTGCCGTGGTCGCACCAGGAGACCGTCGCCGAGTCGATCCTCGAAATCGCGGCGATCCTCGTCTCGGCCGCGGTGAGCTGGACGGTGAGCGCGGTCATCATCAAGCGCGACGAGAAGAAGCTCTCCGAGGAGATGCTCGCGCGCGCCTACCCTCCCGCGACGCTCGCGGCGAGCGTCTTCCTCTTCCAACAGCTCGCCGTGCTCGTTCACTTCGTGCGCACGCGCCGCAGCGTGAAGGGCTTCTTCGTCGGCCTCGGATGGGCGTCCTCGCGCTCGTTCCTTCGTTCGTCGTCGACGCGATCTTCGGGCTGTTCTTGCCCGATTAGTCAGCGGCGGCATCGGACGCGTCGGAGCCTGCGTCGGGCGGGCACGTCTTCTCGGTCACGCCGAAGCACGACCAGCCGTAGTTGGCGCCGCCGCAGGTGCAGTCGCCCGTCACCGCCTGCGTCGTGCCGTCGCATTGCACCGCGGTCGTCGGGCCCGAGCACACCTGGCCGATGCCGCACGGGTGGCCGAGGTAGATCATCGAACCGCACGCAGGACATTGTCCGCAGTCCCACTTGCCGCCGCTGCACGTGCAAGTCGTCGTGCCGCCGCCGACGTCGGTGCATACCGGCGCGTTTCCGCACGCCTTCGCACCGGAGCTCGAGCACACCTGACCGCCGGAGACGGGCATGATGCAGCCGGCGTCGAAGCACTGATCGCACGTGGGCGTCGTCGAGCACCCGATCGACGTCGCGATGACCGTGAGCAACGCAAGCCACTTCATGCTTTGATTGTACCGTCCTTTGGAACGCACGCTCACTCGCTCACGCTTCTACGACGTCGCCGAACAGATCGGCGCGGGCGTCTTGAACGTCGCCGCGGTCGCGGGCGGCATGGGCGTGCTCCTCGGGCGCATCGTCTCGCGCATGTTCCCGCCGCGCATCGACTACCCGGAGCTTCGCCGAAACCTCTACAAGATGAGCGTCAAATCGGTGCCGATCGTGATCATCACCGCGCTCTTCACGGGCGCGATCATGGTCATCCAGGCGGCGCCGGTCGTGAAGCGCCTCGGCGCCGAGGGGCTCGTCGGGTGGGCCGCCGGCTTCACGACGCTCCGCGAGATCGCGCCGCTCCTCACGGCGCTCATGATCTCGGGCCGCGTCGGCGCGAACAACACCGCGGAGCTCGGCACGATGGTCGTCACCGAGCAGCTCGACGCGCTCCGCGTGCTCGCGATCGACCCGATCTCGTTTCTCGATCCTGCCGCGCTTCATCGGCATCATCGTCACGCTCTTCATGATGACGCTCTACGCCGACGCGCTCGCGCTCTTCGGCGCGACCTACTGCGCCAAGGCGCTCCTCCACGTCGAGCCCGCGAGCTTCTACCACGGCCTCACGAGCGGCCTCCTCGGCTTCGGCGACGTCGCGAACGGCCTCTTCAAGAGCGTCGATCTTCGGCGTCGTGATGGCGCTCGCGAGCTGCCACTTCGGCCTCTCGACCAAGGGCGGCGCGCCCGGCGTGGGCCGCGCGGTCAACGCGACCGTCGTCGCGAGCGCCGCGGGCATCTTCGTCATCGATTACCTCGTCTCGTTCATGCTCGGGTGAAGATGAACAGGGAGCTCGCAAGATCAGGGAGTTTTTGGGACGGACACCCTCCAACCCTTTCCGATCTCCTGATCTCCCTGTTCCAACTCTCGAGGGTTGCGCATTGAGCATCGCGCGGGATCTCGGTGCAGAGACGTTCGAGCTCGCGAGGGCGGCGCGCGAGCTCTACTCCGTGTTCGTCCGCACGCTCTTCTACGTCTTCCGCGGGCGCCGAGAAAAAGGCGCGATCGTGCGCCAGATGTACGAGATCGGAAACAAGAGCTTCGTCTTCGTGACCATCACGATGGGCTTCATCGGGATGATCATGGTCTACCAGTCGGGCCTCCAGACCAAGCGCATCCTCCCGGAGTTCTCGCTCCTCGGCGCGACGTTCCTCGAGCTCTTGACGCGCGATCTCGCCGCCTCGCTCACCGCGCTCATGCTCGCGACGCGCGTCGGCGCGGGCATCGCCGCCGAGATCGGCTCGATGGTCGTCACCGAGCAGGTCGACGCGCTCCGCATGAGCGCCGCCGATCCGATCGACTACCTCATCAAGCCGCGCTTCGTCGCGAGCGTCGTCATGACCACCGTGCTCGTCATCTGGGGCGCGTTCGTCATGTTCACGGTCGGCGGCGCCGTCGGTTATTTCGCGTTCGACATCTCTTGGAAGACGTTCGCGAGCGTCCAGCTCGTGAGCCACGGCGACGTCATCACCGGCCTCGTGAAGTGCGTCGCATACGGCGCGGCGATCCCGATCGTCAGCGGCTACTGCGGCCTGTCGACGTTCGGCGGCTCCGAAGGAGTCGGCTGGGCGACGACGCGAGCGGTCGTGAACTCGTCGCTCGCGATCATCGTCCTCAACTTCTTCATCTCCGGAGCCGCCTACATCTTGTTCCCGAAGTGACTCACTTCGTGATGTTGATTTGATAGACGCCGCTGCCCGAGGTCGCCGTGCCGGTGATGACCGTCGTGCCCGGCTTGCGCTCCACGCCGCCCGCGTCGTTCGGCTCGAGCTGCCCGTTGAACGTGACCGACAGCTCCACGAGTCCCTTGAGCGTGCCGCTCATGCCGTACGTGCCGTCGAGCGAGCCGGTGAGCGTGCCATTCGGGACGTTCGCCAGGCTCATGTTCAGGGTCGCCGGCGCGCCATCCGTGCCCGCGTCCGAGTTCGTGTCGTAGACGATGCCCGCGTCCGTGTCCGAGTAGGTCGTGAGCGTCTCGAGCAGGCGCATCTGCTTGTTCGTCGAAACGCCGTGGTCGACTTGTCCCGTCACGGTCATCGTCCCGAAGATATCGCCGGTCGTCTGCTCCGTCGGGATGTTGGCGCTCGTGGAGTCGTTGAAGCCCTTGAAGCCGAGCGTGATCGCCTTGTCGATCGACTCGTCGAGCCCGAGGTACGCCTGCTTGGCTTGCTCGGTCGAGTTCACGGAGCCGCTGCTGCAAGAAGATACGATGAGGAACAACAAGATTCGTCGCATGGCCCCGTCACATCGCAAGCTGCGTGCCGTGGCGCACGGGCACATCGCGGCCGAAATCCCGAGGTCGCACCGGTCACTCGAGGTGCCAGTCGAAACTCGGGTTGACCACGGCGGCGCGATGACGCGATCCTCCCTACGCAGTTCGTGATTTCGTTCCGCGACATCCGAAAGTCCTTCGGCCCGAAGACCGTGCTCGAGGGCGTGAGCTTCGACGTGAAGGACGGCGAGGTCTTCTTCATCATCGGCGCGTCGGGCGTGGGCAAGAGCGTGCTGATCAAGCACCTCGTCGGCCTCCTCTATCCCGACTCGGGCGAGATCTTCCTCGACGGCCAGGAGATCTCCGAAGCTCGACGAGACCGGGATGATGCCCGTCCGGAAGAAGTGCGCGATGGTCTTCCAGCACTCGACGCTCTTCGACTCGATGACGTGCGCCGAGAACGTCGCGCTCCCCTTGAGGAAGCACAAGGACCTCTCGGTGAAGGACGCGCTCGCGGAGGCGCGACGCCGTCTCGACACCGTGCACATGCTCGAGTTCGCCGACCGCTTCCCGCCCGAGCTCGGCGACGGCATGCGCAAGCGCGTCGCGATCGCGCGCGCCCTCACCCTCGACCCGCGCTACGTCCTCTTCGACGAGCCCACGACGTCGCTCGATCCGGTGAGCGCGCGCCGCGTCGACCGCCTCATTCGCGAGCTGTCGGACAAGCTCGGCGTCACGTCGATCGTCGTGAGCCACGACCTCGTGAGCATCTTCTCGATCGCCGACCGCATCGTGATGCTCTACCGCGGGCACGTGCGGCTGATCGGAGACCGGGCGACGTTCCAGGGATCGAGCGACGGGATCGTGCGGCAGTTCATTCGGGGCGAGGCGCAAGGACCGATGGAATTTTAGGGGCCGCCTGAATTGAGCTAAGCTCCTCCCGAATGGCGCAAGAGCGCTCGATCGAAGTCAAAGTCGGCATCTTGATCCTCGTCGCGCTCGGGATCCTCGGCGGGTTCATTCTCGTGATGGGCGGGATGTCGTTCGAGAAGACGTACGCGATCTTCGTCGACTTCGACAATCCGGGCGGACTCCAGACGGGCGCGCCGGTGAGGATCGCGGGCGTGAACGTCGGCAAGGTCGACGAGCTCCAGTTCCGCGGCGGCGAGCTCGATCAGAAGACCGGGCGGAGGCCGATGGTGCGCGCCAAGCTCCTCGTGCAGACGAAGGTGCAGAAGACGATCCACGACGACGCCGAGTTCTACGTGACGACTCAGGGCGTCCTCGGCGAGCAGTTCCTCGCGATCGAGCCGGGGTCGCCGAACCACCCGGTGCTCGATCCGGAGACGACGATCCCGAAGGGCATCGGCCCGCCGCGGCTCGATCTGTTCTTCGCGAAGGCTTACGAGCTCCTCGACATGACCGTGACGGGGCTCAACAACAACAAAGACCTCGTCAAAGACATCGCGACGAACACGCGCGATCTGCTCGGTGGGCTCAACGGCGCGCTCACGGACAACCGCGAGCGCATCAACCGCATCATGACGAACCTCGACTCGCTCACCGCGGAGGCGAACACCCTCACGAAGAACGCGCGCACCAACTACGTCGACAACCCGAAGCTGCTCACGACGGTCGACAACATCGAGAAGATCACGAGCGACTTGAAGAACGACTCCGGCCCGCTCCTCAAGGACGCCAAGGAGGCCATCGCGAACCTGAACCGCGCGTCACAGGTCGTCGGCGACGCGGACGGGCAGGCCAAGCTGAAGAAGACGCTCGCCGACGTGTCCGAGCTCGCGACGCGCGCGAACGCGATCGCGACCGACGCGCAGTCGATCGTCACGCACATCAAGAAGGGCGAAGGCACCGTCGGCGCCCTCGTCATGGACGAAGAGCTCTACGACAACCTCCAAGAGATGACGCGCGACCTGAAGCACAATCCGTGGAAGTTCTTCTGGAAGAACTGACGGACGAATCCCAGCGCTCGCGTGAGTCAACCTTGTCTTGAGCATGAGTGTCGACGACTCCGGGCCAGACCGGCACGTTCCGTCTTGATCGAAGAGTGTGGCCAGAAGCTCGGTGCGCTACTCGCGCGTCGACGCGGCGGGTGGCGGCCCCGCCGCGAATGTCTCGCTGCCGCTCGTCGACGACAATGACAGCGTGGTCTGGTCGACCGAGGTGAGCTCCTGACTAGCCGTTGCCCGCGTCGACCGGGCCGCTGTCCTGCGTTCCCGTGTCCTGCGTTCCCGTGTCCTGAACGCCGGTGTCTTGCGTGCCGGTGTCTTGCGTGCCCGTGTCCGTGACGGGCGCGTCGTTCGCCGCATCCTGCTGCTGAGGCGCGTCGGCGCCGGCTTCGGCCGGGAGCGTGTTGAGGCCAGTCAGGTCCTTCGTGCACGTTCCAGCTTCGTTCACGTACTTGCAGATGAGGCCGAGCTGGCAGTCGATCGCCTGAAAGCAGGCGCCGCCCTCGCCCACCGCCGAGTTGGTCGTACAAGACGACACGAGGAACGCGACCGGAACCGCGGCCACGAGCACGAAAGCAAAGGCCCTTCTCACATTAAAAAGGCTACGTGCCAGGCTGTGCTGCGTCAACCTTCGCTCAGCCAAGCACGACGAGCACGTCGCCTTCGTTGACAGCCTGGCCCTCGGTACACGCGATCTTCTCGACCTTGCCTGCGGCAGGCGCCTCGACCGGCATCTCCATCTTCATCGATTCGAGGATCACGCACGTCTGTCCCTCCATGACGTCGTCGCCGTCCTTGACTTCGATTTTCCAGACCGTGCCCGTGATGTGCGCGCAAACGTTGGTAGCCATGATTTCTTGCTCCAAAGGTGAAGCACGACTGCAGTGTTTCACACAAGCATTTGCGTCGTGTGACAAAGGCCGGTAGCTTTTGTCCGTAGGAAAACCAATGGCCGAACAGAAAGAAAGCTCCGTTCTCTTCTCGTTGAAAGAGCTGATGAATCTGGAAGAAGACCGGATCCGTCAGGAAGAGGATGCCAAGCGCAAGGCGGAGGAGGCTGCAGCCGCAGCCCGCGCCGAAGTGGAGCGTCGCGCGCGAGAAGAAGAAGAGGCTCGCATGCGCGCCGCGGAAGAGAAGCGTCGCGGTGAAGAGCAGCGCACTCGCGAGGAGACCGCGCGCCTCGAAGCCATTCGTCACGCCGAGGTCGAGAAGGCTCGCCTCGATGCGGAGAACCAAGCTCGCATGGAGCAGCTCCGTCACCAGCAGGAGCACGAGCGCCAGCTCGCTCACCTCACGCACGACAAATCGAAGAAGCGCCTCGTGCTCATCGCGAGCGGCATCGGCGTCTTGTTCATCGCGGGCCTCGTCGGCGGCGCGGTGCTCTACTCGAACGCGCAGAAGCGCCAGCAAGAGCTCCAAGCGCAGCTCGCCGACTTGACGGCGAAGCAAGAAGAGAACAACCGCAAGATGGCGGACTTGAACGACCAGCTCGGCAAGGCCACGTCGCCGGAAGATCGCGCGCGCCTCCAGCAAGAGATCGACGACGCGAAGAAGAAGGCGGCCGACCTCGCCGCGCAGCAGCAGTCCGTCAAGACCGGTGTTCGCGCGACGGGCGGCGGCGGTGGTGGCGGTGGCGTCGCGCATCCGTCGCTCCCGAAGTGCAAGTGCGCCGCGGGCGACCCGCTCTGCTCCGAGATCCCCGGCCAGACCTGCACGCCGTAAGTGCCTAGCGCAGGTCAGCTCTTCGTAGCGCTCGACACACCCTCGCTCGCAGACGCACGTTCTCTCGCCGAGCACGTGAAGGCGTCGGCCGACGGGCTCAAGATCGGGCTCGAGCTCTTCGTCGCCGAAGGCCCGAGCGCGGTGACTACGCTCGCGCGCGAGGGGTTGCCGATCTTCCTCGATCTGAAGCTGCACGATATCCCGGAGACGGTGGAGCGCGCGGTGGCTCGCGCGTGCGCGCTGGGCGCGTCGCTCCTCACGGTCCACGCGAGCGGCGGTCCTGCGATGCTCGAGCGTGCGGTCGCGCGCGCCGCGAAGGAAGCGAGCGGCCTGCGCGTCGTCGCCGTCACCGTGCTCACGTCGCTCGACGCGTCGGACCTCGATGCGATCGGGGTCTCTCGCGCGCCTGCCGCACACGCGCTCGCGCTCGCGAAGATGGCGCACAAAAGCGGAGTCGACGCGTTCGTGTGCTCTCCCAAAGAGGTCGCGGAGCTGAGGCGCGCGCTCGGTCCGGGCGCCACGCTCGTCACGCCCGGCGTGAGGCCCGCGGGCGGCGAGACCGGCGATCAGAAGCGCACCGACACGCCCGAGGGCGCGATCGCATCGGGCGCGAGCGCCGTCGTCGTCGGACGACCGATTCGTGACGCCGCCGATCCCGCGGCCGCTGCGGCGGCCATCGCGCGCGCGATCCGAGGCGCGAGAGCGCCGTGAGCCGCGAGCCCTGGAGACCGCGCGGACCGAGGCCGCCCGCGCCCATCAAGCCGAACGACGACGAGCGGCTCGTGTGCGGTCTTCAACCCGTGCGCGAGGCGATTGCCGCGCACGGCGACAAGATGCGCGTGCTCGTCGAGATCAAGAGCGAGGCGCCGCAGCTCGACGCCGTCGCGCGCTTCGCGACCGACCGCGGCGCCAAGGTCGAGCGCGTCTCGCGCGCCGAGCTCGATCGACGCGCGTTCGGCGTCCGCCACCAAGGCGCGCTCGCATATGCGCCCCCGCTGCGCGTTCGCGCGCTCTCCGAGATTGACCTCGGGGGAAAGCCGCTCGTCGTCGTTCTCGACTCGATCGAGGATCCCCAGAACTTCGGCGCGGTGCTCCGCAGCGCGGTCGCGTTCGGCGCGTCGGCCGTCGTGTGGCCCGAGCACGGCGCGGCCCCGCTCTCCCCCGCGACGTTCCGCGCGAGCGCAGGCGCGGTCGAGCACGCGACGCTCTGCTCGGTGCCGAGCTTGCCGACGGCCCTCGGGATCCTTCGCGAGCGGGGCCTTCGCGTCATCGGCCTCGACGCGAGCGGCGAGCATCCGCTCGCGGGCGAAGACCTCGGCGCTCCGGTCGCGCTCGTGCTCGGCGCCGAGGGCACGGGCCTCCACAAAAGCGTGAAGAAATCCTGCGACGCGATTGTGCGCCTTCCGATGAGCGGACCGCTCGGCTCGCTCAACGTCTCGGCCGCGGCCGCCATCGCGCTCTACGAAGCGCGACGGCAGCGCGGCTGAGCGTTCACGATTTCAGCAAGAGCGCGCGGACCTGCTTGCGGAGCGCCTCGCGACGCGACGCGACGAACGCATCGGCCCACGGCGCGGAGCCCGTGAAGCGTTCGATCGTCCCGCCAAGCGCGAACGGCAAGAGGTGCATCCCCATCAGCGAGGCGATGAGCTGCTTCGGATCGCAATCCTTGCAAACGCCCGCCTGCTGACCGGTCATGATGAACTTCTCTCCGACGCGCAGCGACTCGGCGAACGCCTCGGCGAGCGCATCTTTGTTCGTCGCGTCCCACTCCATCGCCTCACGCAAGACGAGACGAGCCGCGTACGGCTGCTCGGCGAGCATGGTGACGACGGTGTCGGTGATCGCGTCGACGCGTGTTGCGAACGCTTCGGGCCCATTGGCCGGACCGGCTTCGGATGCTTTCGCGAGCGCGCCAGTCACGCGCTGCACGAGCCGCTCCAAGACAGCGCGGCGCAATTGATCCTTGCTCGCGAAGTGGTGGAACAGCGAGGCTTTTCGCAGGCCGACGCGCTCGGCGAGATCCGCCATGCTCGTGCCTTCGTAGCCGCGCTCCGCGAAGAGCCGAGTGGCTTCATCGAGGATCGCGTCTTTGCGATTGCCTTGTGTTCGTTGTTGAGGTTGATGTTGTGGTTGTGTGACTAGGCGCTCTGCGCCTTCTTCTCCCCGGGCCATCTCCTGGGTCTAGCCCAATCAGGGGCGGCGCGAAAGTGGGCTCGAATCGATTGGCCGGAGGGGCTTCAAGAGCTCCGCCACCGACTGCGTCAATCGCGACTCTTCGTCGCGAGGCAAGAGCGATCCGGCCTGAAACAAAGCGAAACCGATGTAATCGTGCATCAGTTGGATGAGCCACGCGTCCGGGTCCTCCCCCGCGAGCGCGGCGAGGTTGCGTTCGACGCGGTCGGGGCGAAATGAACCATCCGGGAGCGGTCCCGCGCCCTGAAACAGCGGGATCGTAGACGCCGCCGCCCGTCGCGAAACGCGCGAGGCCGTCGCGAAGCTCGGCGCCCTTGCCCGACGCGTCGCAACGTTGGTGAATCTCGGAGAGCGCCGGGTTGAACCCCTCCATGATGGCCTGCGGGCCCTGCGGCCGCGGCGCCTGCACGATGAGGAAACCGCCGGAGACGAGCTGAAAGACGGCCTTGGTCACCTCGAACTCGAGGTTGCCGATGCGCCGGCCAATCTGCGCGATCGAGCGCTTGCCGTCGCACTCCTTGTAGACGGTGGCGAGCTCGTTCGGGACCTTCTTCGAGGTCTCGCGCGGGACCGGGATGTAGTTCTCGTTCGGGATGCGCTCGCGGAAGAACTTCATCTCGTCCATGCGACGAGCGCCTTCCATCAGCATCATGCTGGCGTTCAGGTTGTGGCGGCGGCCGATCGCGCTCTCGTCGTAGCGGTCGAAGAAGTAGAACATGCCGTCGCCGACGTGGAGCGCGGCGTAGAAGACCTCTTCGACCTGCCGCGCCATCATCGGGTAGAGCTCTTCGGGCGTGACGAAATCGAGGTCGATCGCCGTCTCGCCGAAGCGCTTTCCCGACGAATTCGAGGCCGCGACGGCCTTCTCGAGCTGCTCGCGCGTGACGACGCCGAAGCGGAAGAGCGTCTCGCCGAGGCGCTCCTCGGGGACGTTCGTGTGCGCGGCGATGCAGTTTCCAGCGTCGAAATAGAGGGAGCGGACCTTTCGCTCCTCGATGATGACGAGCTCGCCCTTCCAGTTCGACTGGGCGACGAGCGAGATGATGTCGCACAGCGCGCCGGGCGTCTTGATCTCGCCGGCGAGCCGGAGCGACGGCGCGACGATGCCGTGCTGCTCGGGCCGTCGCATGACGACGACACCTGGGGTGCTCGGCACGAGGCGCCATTCGCCCGCGCGCGATCGCAGCTCCTGGCTCGCCGCGCGCCCAACGGGATGGACCGTGCCGGTCACGTCCACGCGCAGCAGATCGTCACGATCCGACATTTTGCCGTAGTAGAATACAGGAACGACATGAATCTTCCCACCAAAGCGCGAGAGCTCGCGGCCGCGCTCGAGAAGGCGGGCTACTTCGCGGGCGACGAGGCCGCGCTTTCCCTCTTTCTCGCGCTCGAGCTCGGCCGCCCACTCCTCGTCGAGGGGCCGGCCGGAGTCGGCAAAACCGAGCTCGCGCGCTCGGCCGCCGCCGCCCTGTCGCGCCCGCTCGTGCGCCTCCAGTGCTACGAGGGGCTCGACGAGGCGAAGGCGATCTACGAGTGGGACTACGGCAAGCAGATGCTGTGGGTCGCAGCTCCTGCGCGACGACCCCAAGACCAAGGAGGGCGCGGACACGTTCTTCTTCGGCGAGAAATTCCTCATCGCGCGCCCGCTCCTCGCGGCGTTGCAGAGCGAAACGCCGGTCGTGCTCCTCATCGACGAGGTGGACCGAGCCGATCCCGAGTTCGAGGCGGTGCTGCTCGAGATCCTCGGCGACAACCAGGTGACGATCCCCGAGATCGGCACCATCCGCGCGAAGCACCCGCCGCTCGTCGTGCTGACGACCAACGCGACGCGCGAGATGACCGACGCGCTGCGGCGCCGCTGCCTTCACGTTTTCCTCGACTATCCGCCGCCATCTCGCGAGATCGCCATCCTCGAGGCCAAGGTGCCCGGCATCGCGAAGGCGCTCGCGGCGCAGCTCGTCGCGTTCGCCGAGAAGGTCCGCGCGATGGGCCTCCGAAAGCCGCCGAGCATCGCCGAGTCGATCGACTGGGCCCGCGCTCTCGTGACGCTTGGCGCGAGCGGGCTCGACAAAGACCTCGCGAAGGCGACGCTCGGTGCGTTCCTCAAGCACGACGAGGATCGCGAGCGCGCCGCGGGCGTGCTCTGAGCGTCAATCGTTCGACGCGCCGCGAGCATCGCGGAGCGTGAACTGCATCCACCGCGAGAGCGACACGCGTCCCTCGCCGTTGCAGACGGGGCACGGACCTGCGGGGCCGTGCTGGCTCCACGCCATGCCGCCAATGCACCCATGCGATGGACACATCCTCGACAAATCGATCTCCGTCGATTTGGTCCGCGCCGCCACTGTGTACAAAAAAGCAACACGCGTGCCGCTGCTTTACGCTGCGATCTGGCCCAAAATACCCCATGCGCGCGAAAGGACGCACGTGGCAACCCCGCATTGCGTGACGAATCGCTACGAAACGTGCGCTCGGCGCCCGACGAGCCAGTGCGTGACGAGCTCCCCTCGCCCCTTCACGTGGATCGACCCGCGCGCGTCGATCTCGAAATCGACGCGAAGGACCGCGGCCGCGGCGTCGCTCAACTGGATGCGATCGCGCTCGCCGTGCGACTCCATGCGGCTCGCGACGTTCACGGTGTCGCCCCACAAATCGTAGCTGAACTTCTTCGTGCCGATGACGCCCGCGACGACCGGCCCCGTGTGGACGCCGACGCGGATCGCGAGCCCCGGCTTCGTCTTCTGGAGCTCGCGCATGTACGCCTGCATCTCGAGCGCCATGTCCGCGACGGCGGCCGCGTGATCCGCGCGATGAACGGGCAGACCTCCGACGACCATGTACGCGTCGCCGATCGTCTTGATCTTCTCGAGCCCGTGCTTTTCGGCGAGATGATCGAACGCGGAGAAGATCTCGTTGAGGAGCCTCACGACCTCGATGGGCGACGAGCGCGCCGAGAGCTCCGTGAAGCCGACGATGTCCGCGAACGCGACGGTCACCGCGTCGAAGCCCTCGGCGATGGTCTGCGGGTTCGTCTTGAGGCGGTCGGCGATCTCCTTCGGGAGCACGTTCTGAAGGAGGCGCTCGGATTTCTCCTGCTCCTTCGCGAGCTCGGCGGTGCGCTCTTTCACGCGCTCCTCGAGGACCTCGTTGGCCTGCGCGAGCTCGTGGAAGGCGCGCGCGAGGCGGCCGGACATGTCGTTGAACGCGCGCGCGAGGGCGCCGAGCTCGTCGGTGCGCGCGGCGAGCGCGAGGTCCTTGCCGAGGCTCGCCTCGCCGAGGTTCTCGGTCGCGCGCGTGAGCTCGCGCACGGGGCGCGTGAAGAAGCCCGCCGCGACGTACACGAGAAGCAGCATCGCGAGATACGTCACGAGGAGCACGACGACGACGCTCCGCTGCGCGTGCCGTTGGACGCGCTCGACGTAGCTCGCCTCGAAGTCGCACCCGAGGAGCGCGACGACCTTGCCCTCGTGATCGCGCACGGGCGCGTACGAGGTCATCCAGCGGCCGAATTTGTCCTCGTAGAGATCCGGCCGCTCGACGAGGACGCCTCTGTCCCACGCGTCGTCGGCCTCCTGCGTGTGTGTGTCGTGCTCGAGGAACGCCGCGTGCTTCGTGTCGGGAGTGTCGATGTCGACGACGTAGATGTACTCGTGCGGGCCCTGCGCGCGCACCATCGTGTACGGGAACGCACGCGGCTCGAGCTTGTGGACCTGGGCGAGGTAGTCGAGTTGTTTCTTGTAGCGCGGGTCGTCCGAGAAGCCGTCGTCGCGCGCCTTGCCCTCGTGGAAGAGCCCGATGGTCTCGTCGCCGTCGATGCCGGACGTCGCGCCGAGGAGCGTGTCGTTCAGATCGTTTCGGAGGCGCTCCATCGAGCGCGCCGTGGTGAACGAATAGACCCAGTAGAAAACTGCGGCGAAGACGATCGTGAACGCGAGCGTGAAGAGCGCGACGAGCTGAGAGCGCATCCCGAAGCGAACGCGCGCCGCTGCGGGTGACGCGATCGCGCTCAACGAAGCTCCGCCACCTGCGATCCGAAGACGCGCTCGAACCCGGCGAGGAGCGCGTCGCCGATCTCGACGCGGTGGCCCGGGCCGAGCGCGAGCGTCGCCTCGGCGCCGTTTGCCAGCGTGAGGTGCACGGAGACCGGGCAATTCCCGGGCGATTCGCGCACGACGCGGCTCACCTTCTCGAGCGTGCCCTCGCGGATCTGATCGACGTGAAGCCTGAGGAGCACGTTGCGCGCGCCGGCCGCGACGACGTCCGAGAGCAGCACGGCGTCGTTGAGGAGGATCGTCGCCTCGCGCGGCGTCTCCGTGTCGGGCTCGGGATCGTCCTCGTCGCGCCGAGGGAAGCTCACCTTCCCGGTCACGAGCACGGGCTCGCCGGACGTGAGCACGTGCGAGTACGTGTCGATCTGATTGCCTCGGACCTTCACGTTCACGCGGCCGCTGAGATCCTCGAGCTCGAAGAACGCGAGCTTGTTGGACGACGCGCCGTCGCGGAAGATGCGCTCGCGGTAACCCTCGACCATGCCGGCGAGCTTCACGACGGCCCAGTCCTGCTGCTCGTTGCACGAGCTCGCCGGGAGCGCCTCGAGCCGCGAGAGCGCGGCGGCTCCTCGAAGGTAGCGCTCGAGCGGGTGGCCCGAGACGTAGAAGCCGAGCGACTGCCGCTCGCGCGAGAGCATCTCCTTGCGATCCCACGGCGCGGCCTCGACGTAGTCGCCCGCGCTCGGGGCGTTCCATTTCGACGATGGCGTCTGCGAGGACGGCGCGGGCGCCGCGTCGAACAACCCGAACAGGCTCGTCTGTCCGCGCTCGCGATCGCGCGTCGCGGCGCGGAGACGCTCGAGCGCCACGTCGATCGACGCGTAGGCCTGCGCGCGCGACGTGCCCAGCGCGCCGTAGGTGGAGTCGAACGCGCCGCACTGAACGAGCGCCTGGAGGACCGCCTTGTTGATCTTCGCGGCGTCGACCCGCGCGGCGAAATCGAAGAGGTCGATGAACCTTCCGTTCTTGCGCGCCTCGAAGATCGCCTCGAGCGCCGCGCCGCCGACGCCGCGCACGGCGCCGAGACCGAATCGGATCTGCGGCAGCGCGCGCTTGCGCTTCTTCCCGCCCTGCTTCTCCGGTGCCTCCGCGGTGTAGACGACCTTGAAGTCCGTGTCGGACTCGTTGATGTCCGGCGGGAGCACCGTGATGCCCATCGCGCGCGCGTCGGCGATCGTGCGGACGACCTTCTCGATGCGGTCTTTGTCGCTCGTGAGGATCGCGCAGAGGAGCTCGGCCGGGTAATGCGCCTTGAGCCACGCCGTCTGGTACGTGATGAGCGCGTACGCGGCCGAGTGAGATTTGTTGAAGCCGTAGCCCGCGAAGAACTCGAGCAGCCCGAAGATGCGCTCGGCGTCGTCTTGCGTGACGCCCTTGTTGACCGCGCCCTCGACGAAGATGCCCTTCTGCTTGGCCATCTCCTCGGGCTTCTTCTTGCCCATCGCGCGGCGCAGGATGTCTGCGCCTCCGAGCGTGTAGCCCGCGAGCGCCTGCGCGACCTGCATGACCTGCTCTTGGTAGACGATGACGCCGTAGGTCGGCACGAGGATCGCGTCCACCATCGGGTGGAGGCTCTCGACCTTCGCCTTGCCGTGCTTGCGGTTGACGAAGTCGGCGACCATGCCGCTCCCTAGCGGGCCCGGTCGATAGAGCGCGACGGCGGCGACGATGTCCTCGAAGCAGTCGGCCTTCAAGTCCTTGAAGAGCTGCTGCATGCCGCTCGACTCGAGCTGGAAGACGCCTTTGGTCTCGCCCGACGCCAGGAGCGCGAAGGTGGCCTTGTCGTCGAGGGGGATCTTCGCGAGATCGAAGACAGCGTGCCCGTCACCTAAGGTCGGGGGGTTCGAGGGGGGGCCCGCTTCGGGACCCCCTTCGCCGAAGGCGCCGACGGAGCGAAGCGCAGGAGGCGACGCGGGGGCTCGAGTCGAGACAAGTCACTGGCGTGCAACGAATAAGAATCGTCGCGATGTCGAGGACCGTCAGCGTCTTCAGGCCCAGGAAGTCGAACTTCACGAGGCCGGCGGCTTCGACGTCGTCCTTGTAGTACTGCGTGACGTACGAATTCGACTGCGGGTCCTTGAAGACCGGGACGTGGTCCCAGAGCGGGCCCTCGCTGATGACGATGCCGGCGGCGTGCTTGCCCGCGTGCCGCGTGAGGCCCTCGAGCTTGCTCGCTTGCGTCAGGAGCTCGCGCACCTGCGGCTCGGTCTCGTAGCGCGCCTTGAGCTTCGGCTCGATCTGGAGGCTCTCCTGGATCGTGTACGTCTCCGCGGGCGATTTCCGCGGGATGAGGTTCGCGATCGCCTGCGCCTCGACGGGCAGGATGCCGATTCCGCGCGCGACGTCCTTGATGACGCTCTTGGCCTTGAGCTCGGCGAACGTCGCGATCTGACCGACGCTCTCCTCGCCGTATTTCTTCTGCACGTACGCGATCACGCGGTCGCGCTTGTCCATGCAGAAGTCGACGTCGAAGTCCGGCATCGACACGCGCTCGGGGTTCAGGAAGCGCTCGAAGAGGAGATCGAGCGGGATCGGATCGAGATCCGTGATGCGCATCGCGTACGCGACGATCGATCCGGCGCCCGATCCGCGGCCGGGGCCCACCGGCACGCCGTTCTCTTTGGCGTAGCGGATGAAGTCCCAGACGATGAGGAAGTAGCCCGGGAACTTCATCTTCGCGATGACGTCGAGCTCCATCTCGAGCCGCGCGCGGTACTTGTCGCGATCGACGTTCTTCAATTCCTCGAAGCGGCGCTCGAGGCCCTGGCGCGCGACCTCGCGGAAATAGCTCTCGGTGTCGTAGCCCTCGGGCACGACGAAATTCGGGAGCATCGGCTCGCCGAGCTTGAGCTTCAGCTTCGAGCAGCGCTCGGCGATTTCGAGCGTCGCCTTCAGCGCGTTCGGATGGCTCGAGAAGAGCTCGGCCATCTCGATCGGCGACTTCAGGTACATCTCGCCGGAGCCGTGGTGGCGCTCGAGCGCCTCCTGGTACGTGCGGCCGGTCTTGATGCACGAGAGATAAAGGTGCGCCTGCGCGTCGTCGCGCTCGGGGAAGTGCACGTCGTTGGTCGCCACGATCGGCAGGCCGAAGAAGCGTGCATGTTGCAACAAGATGTCGTTGACGATCGGCTGCTCGGGCAAGCCATGGTCCTGGAGCTCGACGTAGAGCGACCCGGGCTCGAAGATTTCCTTGAGGCGCTCGAGCGATTTCTTTCCCGCGTCTTCGCCCTCTTCGAGGATGGCCTGCGGCGTCGACGCCGCCCATGCAGCCCGTCATCGCGATGAGGCCCTTGGCGTATTTCGCGACCGTCTCGAGGCTCACCGTCGGCAGCCCCGCGGGCCCGTCGGCCTCGGGGCGCACGTGGCCCATCGAGACGAGCGTGACGAGGTTCTTGTACCCCTCGAGCGTCGAGGCGATGAGCGGCAGGTGTCGCGCGCGCCCGCGATCGGCGATCTCGACCTCGCACCCGATGATCGCCTGGACTCCCGCGTCCTTCGCGGCCTTGTAGAAGGAGATCGCGCCGAACATGTTGCCGTGATCGGTCACGGCGACGGCCTTCATCCCCTGCTTGGTGACCCGCTTGACCAGGTCCTTCACCTTCACCGCGCCGTCGAGCATCGAGTACTGCGAGTGCACGTGGAGGTGGACGAACTCGGGACCTGCCATCACGCTCACGCATACCCGGGTCACAGTCTCGCGACAACACGGCACGTGGCCATTCGCGCGCGCTGGCGCGCGCGATGAGAATGACAAGCCTGAGCGCAGGCGCGTAGCGCCGGAGCGAGGGCCGAGGGTTCGAGGAGCGAAGCGACGAGCCCGAGTCTTCGGGCGCTGCAGGTGGCCAGGTTTTAGGGCGCGATGGCGCGTCCAGTCCCGTTGGAGTACTTTACCTCAGCCCAGCTTTCGCGTATTTGGTCCCTCGGCTCGAGGGAGCACTGCGCCAAAGCGCGGCTCTTTCTTTAGGAGGCAAATGATGAAGCTTTGGAAAGTTTGGTCCGTGTTTGGTGCGGGTACCGCGGTGATGGTGGGTGGTCTTGCGTATCAGGCGGGCTGCAGCAGCACCCCCTCCGGACCGCCCCCGGGCCAGCCTCCGGCGCCGCCTTCGGGTCCCGTGACGACCTCGACGACACGCCGAGACGTTCGCCATCCAGCAGCTCCTCCTCGGTGAGGCTCCGCGCGCAGGTGGTGCTCCGAGCAACACCGCGTGGAAGGACTACGGCTACAACCTCGACGGCAAGACCACGACCAAGGCGTCGACCGACGTCTGCACGCTCCACACGGGCGCGCCGACCGCGAACCAGGCCGACGGCAACAACGGCATCGACAACGCGTTCGGCTCGGTCATCCTCCCGATCATCGAGACGGCCGCGAGCCTCCCGACGCCGTCGTCGACGATTTCGCAAGCGATCGACAGCGGCAGCTTCACGAT
This sequence comes from uncultured delta proteobacterium, assembly GCA_963839305.1. Taxonomy (GTDB): domain Bacteria; phylum Myxococcota_A; class Polyangia; order Polyangiales; family Polyangiaceae; genus DASXHD01. The sequence continues at coordinate 720,843 of CAWIUL010000010.1, read as the reverse complement.
CCAGCTCCAGATCACCGGCCTCGACGACACCGCGACGCAGACGGCGACCGGCCTGACCGGCCAGCTCTTCGCGTCGGGCGCGTACGGCGGCACGCCGGCGTTCGACACGACGACGGATTGGCCCGTCAACCCGGCCCTCCTCGTCAACGCGACGGACATCACCAAGGGCTCGAAGATCACCTTCCCCAAGGCGTACATCGCGAACGGCACGTTCGTGTCGGGCGACCTCTCGACCGGCGGCATCACCGTCTCGATCAGCCTCGTGTTCCAGGGCGTGCCCCTCACGCTCTCGGTCAACCACGCCGTCATCACGTTCGACCACACGACGGCGAACGACGCGGCCAACGGCACGATCGCCGGCGTCATCGACACCGAGCAGCTCATCACGGGCCTCCAGTCGGTCGCGGGTCGCATCTCGCCCTCGCTCTGCGGCAACGCGTTCAGCGGCATCGCGGACCAGATTCGTCAGGCGTCGGACATCCTGTCGGACGGCACGAACACCGCGGGCTCGGCCTGCAACGGCATCTCGATCGGCCTCGGCTTCGTCGGCAAGAAGATCGCGAACCCGACGAAGATCGCGTCCGACGACGGCGCGGTCCCGCCGGACCCGTGCTCGACGTCCGACGCGGGCACGCAGGACACGGGAACCAAGGACACCGGAACGACCGACACGGGCTCGACCGACGCGACCAGCGGCGGCTGAGACTCGTTCAGTCACGAAACCCACGAAGGGCGCGCTCGAAAGGCGCGCCTTTCGTCATTTAAGCGGCTCTTGGCTCGCTCGATCGCGTGCTTCGCGAGGTGGTGCGCGAAGGCGTAGATGCTGATCTGCGGCGGGCCGCCGAGGCTCGTCGGAAAGAGCGAGCCGTCGGCGACGAAGAGCCCCTTCACGAAGTGGTGCTCGCCGCGCGAGTTCACGACGGCTGCGGCGCGGGTCTTCGCCGAGGCGCATCGTGCCCATCGGGTGGACGGCGGTGATCGGGACGCCGTGGGGGCGAACGAAGTCCGTGCGAAGCGCGTCGAGCTCGCTCGCGCTCTTCAAACGCACCGGCGGGATCGCCGGGATGACGACCTCGACGGCGCCCGCGGCGAAGAGGAGCCGCGCGCACGCGACGAGGCCCTTCGCGAGCTGCGCGCGATCGGGATCGTTCATCACGTAGTCGATCGCGGCGCGACCGTCCGCGTCGACGCTCACGCGGCCCGCGGTCTCGTCGTGGACCATCGCCGTGAGCACCGCGAGGTTTCCGTACGTGCGCATCGCGCGCATGTGGTCCTTGCCGAAGCCGGGGAGCATCGACGCGGTGCCGATCGGGTGCGCGAACGCGGGCACGATCCAGACGCGCGAGTCGCTCCCCTCTTCGAACGAGAGAAGCTCGGTGCACTCGTACGACTGCGGGATGCCGTACTCGGAGCTCATCACGCGATCGAAGCGCCCGGCGACGACCGCGCCAGGGTGGATGCGGAGGCGCTGGCCGATCTGCCGGAACGGATCGGGCAGATCGCTCTTGATCGCGAGCGCCGCGGAGCCGACGGCGCTCGCCGCGAGGACGACGACGCGCGCGCGCACGTGGACCCAAGCGCGCGGCGCGCCCGCTTCGTCGTGCGCGACCGCGACGACGCCCGTGACGCGTCCGCCTTCGTGCGTCACGTGGAGCGCCTCGACGTCCGCGTAGATCGTCGCGCCCGCGGCCTCGGCCTGCGGCACGAGCACCTTCGCGACGTTCTGCTTCGCGTCGTAGGCGCACCCGAGCTCGCAGAACCCGCTCAGCTGACAGCCGACGCGGTTGTGCTTGAGCGGCCCCGACTTCCACCCGAGCTCGCGCGCGCCGACGTGCAGCGCCTCGTTGTTCGGGTTGCGCAGCGCCGCGGGGATCTCCGTGACCGAGAGATCGCCCTCGACGCGCTCGAACGACGCGACCATCTCCGCGGGCCCGCAGCCCGCGACGCGCGTAGCGATCGCGCCAGATGTCGAGGATCTCGTCGGGCGTGCGCTTGCAGAGGTTCGTGTTGTGGATCGTGCTCCCGCCGACGCCGCGCCCTTGGAGCACGCGGATCGCGAGATCGCGCGTCGTGCGAGCCGCCGGCGTCCTGGAAGAGCAGCGGGATCATCTCGTCCTCGCGCTGCGTGAAATCGCTCGGCCGGTGATACCCGCCCTCTTCGAGCGCGACGACCTTGAGGCCCGCGCGCGCGAGCTCGCGAGTGGCCATGCCTCCGCCTGCGCCCGTGCCGATGACGCACGCGTCGCAGTCGATCGTGATCTCGCCCTCGAGGTCGCGGCCGCGCACGACCATCCGCTACGCCCCCTTCTTCACGAACGGGCCCGCGTAGCCGATGATCTTCCACGTCCGCGGATCGCGGTAGTAGCCCATGAAGACCGACGACTTGAGCCCATCGAAGCCGCCGCGCAAGAGGCCCTCGCGGTTCGACTCGAGCCACGCGAGCACGCGATCTTGATCCGCGGCGCCGAGGCGCGAGAAGCGCGACGCGAGCTTGCACGCGACCGGCGCGAGGTGCTCGACGAACGCGAGGAGCCGCAGGAAATCGCGCCGGAGCGGCTCGGGGAGCTTCTCGAGGTAGCCGTCGAGGAAGCCCGCGACGTCGACCTCGTCGGCCGTCGGCACGCTCCCGTCGTCGACGTCGGGCGCGGCGATGCGCCGGGCGATCGCAGCGAGCACCACGTACTGCCACGGCGAGAGCACGCGGAGCCGCTCGGCCACGTCCTTCGGCACGTCGTAGCCGCGCGTGCGAACGACCGCGACCGTCGTCGACGCCGCAAGCAGCGCCGCGAATGCCGCCTGGAGCGCACGCCGCCGCGAGACCTTCACGCGGGGAAGGATTAACAGGAAGATCGGGAGATCAGAAGGCGAAGCAGAAGTTTTTTGTTTGATCTCTCGAGCTTCCTGTTCAATCTCTCTTGGTGCACGTTTTTGGCCTGACGGGCGGAATCGCGTCGGGAAAGAGCGCGGTCGCGGCGCGGTTCCGCGAACGCGGCGTCCCGATCGTCGACGCGGACGCGCTCGCGCGCGAGGTCGTGGCGCCGGGGAGCGAGGCGCTCGCGGCGATCGCGAGCGCGTTCGGACCCGAGCTCATCGCGGCGGACGGCTCGCTCGATCGCAAGAAGCTCGCGGCCGAGGTCTTCGGCGACGACGGCAACGTGAAGGTGAAGAAGCTCAACGCGATCATGCACCCGCGCATCGGGCTGCTCGGCGCGCAAAAGACCGCCGAGCTCGCGGCGCGCGGCGAGCCGCTCGCTTGCTACGAGGCCGCGCTCCTCGTGGAGAACGGGCTCGCGGAGGCGTTTCGTCCGCTCGTCGTCGTGGCCGCTCCGCTCGAGGTTCAGGTCGCGCGCGCCCGCACGCGCGACGGCGCGGACGAGGCGGCCGTGCGCGCGCGCATCGCGGCTCAGCTGCCGCTCGCGGAAAAGACCCGCGCGGCCGACGTGGTCGTCCAAAACGACGGGACGCTCGTGGAATTGCGCGCGCGCGCCGACGACGCGCTCGACGCCGTATGCGCCCTCGTCGGGGTCGATCCTGCACGTTACCCACGTTAGGATCGACTCGTGTCACGGTTTCGAACCGGCGTCTCTTCGACGTACGAGGGCGAGGCGCCCAAGTCGGCGCTCACCGCGGAGGAGGAGTCACGCGCGGGGCTCGTGCTGCTCTACGCGCCGCGCTTCGAGGAGCTCGCCGCGGCGTACCCGTTCTACACGAGCGAGGTGATCGTCGGCCGCGACGCGACGTGCTCGGTCTGCATCCCGGACCAAGCCGTGAGCCGCAACCACGTGCGCATCTCGAGCGGCGCCGACGGCGAGGCCTGGACGCTCCACGATCTCTCGAGCCGCAACGGCACGATCGTCAACGGTCAATACGTGAGCGAGCATCGCGCTCGAGGATCTCGACGAGGTCCGCATCGGCGACGCGATCTTCAAGTTCGTCTCCGAGGGCGCTGACCGCGTACGTCCCGTTCCGACTCGACGGGTCGCGCGCGAAGGGCGCGCCGCCCGCGACCGGCGAGCTCGTCGGCGGCCACCAGATCGACGCGATCGCGCGCGACATCGAGCGCATCGCGCCGACCGAGCTCTCGTGCATGATCCTCGGCGAGACCGGCACGGGCAAGGAGGTCGTCGCGCGCGCGATCCATCGCCTCTCGGAGCGGCAAGGGCTCGCTCCAGGCGATCAACTGCGCCGCGATCCCGCAGAACCTCCTCGAGAGCGAGCTCTTCGGCTATCGCCGCGGCGCGTTCTCGGGCGCCGATCGCGACAAGCCCGGCCTCATCAAGCTCGCCGACGACGGCACGCTCTTCCTCGACGAGATCGGCGACATGCCGCTCGAGGCGCAGGCGAAGCTCCTTCGCGTGCTCCAAGCAAAAGAGGTCTTCCCGCTCGGCGCGACGACCGCCGAGCGCGTCGACGTGCGCGTCGCGTGCGCCACGCACCGAAACCTCCGCGAGCGCGTGCGCGATGGGAAATTCCGCGGCGACCTCTTCGCGCGGCTCAACGAGCACGCCGTGTCGCTCCCGCCGCTCCGCCAGCGCAAGGAGGACATCTACCTGCTCGCGAAGACGTTCGCCGCGCGCTACGGCCGCCCGGACATCGGCCTCACGTTCTCGTTCTTGCTCGCGCTCGTGCACTACGACTGGCCGTACAACGTGCGCGAGCTCGAGAGCTGCATCAAGCGCGGCCTCGCGCTCACCGGCGGCGCGCCGCTCGACGCCAAGCACCTCCCCGAGGACATCGCCGAGCGCATGAAAGAGTACGGCGACAAGAAGCGCGGCAGTCACCTCCCCGCGAGCGGGGGCCCCGGCGCGACCCCGGAGTCACGGGAGGTCCCGCCGAAGCGCAGCGCGCCCACCGAGGCCGAGCTCCGCGCGCTCCTCGAGCGTCACCAGGGAAACATCGCCGCCGTCGGCCGAGAGCTCGGCAAAGAGCGGATGCAGGTGCATCGGTGGTTGAAGAAGTACGGGATCAGCTTGGATGGCTACCGTAGCGAGTGAGCTCTAAGGAGCGTCCGTCTCTGCGACGCCGGCGATCTTCAGGTGATGATCGGCGCTTCGCCTGATCAAGAGCACCAACGTGTTGCGATAGAGCGGATCGCCCGCTAGCGAGAGGGGCGATTGGAGCGGGATGCGCGCGTAGACGTCGCCTGCGCGCATCTCCGAGCGGGCGCGGAGGATCGGTGTGGGGACCGAGATCGTCCGAGCTCCATTGCACCATGCGATCGAGGCGCGCGATGTCGCGGTTCTTCGCGTACTCGGCGCGGTGCTGCTGAGTGCGCTGCTGGAAATTCTGGACGATCGTGTTGCGCGGCGCCGAGCGACCGTTGTCTCCGAACATCACCGCGTCGCTCTCGAACAAATCGCTGAACGCGGACGCGTCGTCGGCGACGAACGCGCCGATGTACTTGAGCACGACCTCGGAGATTTGCTCGCTGCCAATCGGCTGACGAAGCGCGACCACGCCGGCTTGCGTGCTGCCGCGCTCTTCGGCGCTCGGGACCGCGGGTGGCGGCTCGACGAGCACGCCGTCGGGCTTGCGCGTCGCGTCCTTCAGCTCGAGCTGCGTGTCGAGGCTCGCGGGGCCGCACGCGGCGCACGCGAGCAGCATCGGCGCGCAGCGCCGGAGCATGTGAACCAGCGCAATCTCAGAGATCCTCGATCTTCGGCGGCTCGGCACGGGTCAGCGACACCATCGCACGATCCTTTACGACGTTCCAGCGGGCCGGAACGGCGTCCGTGTCGAAGTCGCTCGCGACGATGGCGAAGTGGACCTGCGCGAGCTCCGGCGTGCGACGGCGAAGCTGCGCGTCGTCTCCGATGACCGCGTCCGCGTCGTCACGACCCGAGAGCGTGCGGACGCCCATCTTCTGCCTGCGGTGCGCGGCGACGACGAGGTCGCCGTTCGACACCACGATGTTCACCTCGGCCGGCGCGCCGCCGACCTCCGCCGAGATCGAATCGACGAGGTGGAGGCTCTTGCGCATGGCCTCGCGGACGACGCTCGGGTCGACGATGAGGTCGTCGAGTTTGCCCGCGTCGTGCAAGAACGAGAGAAACACCTGAAACACGATCTCGGCGTCGCTGTCGCCGCGGATGCCAGCGCGCAAGAACTCGGGGACGCTGCCCATGAGACGTTCGCGCACTTGGTCGAAGCACGAGACGGTCCCCGTCTGCGCGAAGAGCCACTGGCGGTAGCGGAACGGGTGCGTGTTCTCGGTGCGGAGCGTGCCGATCGTGGGCTGACGCACGTGGCCGATCACGACATCGGCGCGAACGTCGGCGCCGAGCTGCGCGACGTCCACGTCTTCTCGCTCGTCGATGGGACGGCGGCGAATGAGGACCTCACCGCCCTGGTAGAACCCGAGCCCCCAGCCCACGGCGCCTGGCCGGTTGTTCTTCACGCGGAGCGCTTCGCGCTCGAAGGCGAGCACGCGACCCGTCAAGTCGGAACGATTTCCCAGGAGACCGAACAAGCGAGCCATTGATCTTCCTCTTACAACATACGCACCAACTCGGGAGACGCACCAGTTCACGACTCGAATAGGTGCGAGCGCGCAACACACCTGACGCGGCGCGCATTCCGTCGTCTCGCGTCATTTCTCTTCTGCGCGAATGGCTCGCTCGGTGCGTTTTCGCGCGTGGGAGTCCAGCGCATCCGCGATGAGACGGACGATGAACGGCGCGGCGCCGGCGAGGACGAGCCCGATCGCCCAGAACGGCAACGTCACGACCTCGGCGGTACGACGAACGGAACGACGTGCTCCTTCGCCTCGAAGCTCGAGCGGTACGCCGAAGCGGCGGCCTGCGTCGGAAATGGCCCCACGCGGACGCGGAACCAAGTTCCTCGACCGGGGACGTTCGCTTCGAGCACGTAAGCTTTGTGCCCGCGAATGCGGAGCTGCTGAGCGAACGCGTCGGCCTCTTCGTGCGTCTTGAAGGAGCTCACTTGCAATTGGTAGCTGCCGTCGTGACCGGCGGGAGCGGCGTGCGTGCTATCCGCGCTCGCTTGCGCTTCGTTCGCGGCCTTCGTGAGGCCGTCGCGCGGGTGCGTCACGACGGGCGACGCCTCGAGGACGTTCTGCGCGGGGAGCGGCACGACGGGGATCACGTCCGTCGGCGGAGGAGGCAGCGTCGGCGCGAGCGCGTTGGGATCGCCCTTCGCATTCACTGCCGCGAGCGCGGTCGTGGGCTTCAAGCTGTCGCTCAAGGTCGAAGGGAACGTCACGTCCTGCGACGCGAGGTCCGGCGCCTTCGCGGCCGCGGTGGGCTTGCTCTTCTGCGAGACGAGCTCGCCGAGCGGATCGCCCTTCGAGGTCGCGTCACCGGATTTTTTTCCGCCGAGCGCCATCGCGGAGAGCACGACACAAGCGCCGCCGAGCACGAGCAGCGTGACCGAGACCGCCCGCGGCATGCGCGAGACGTCGTCTTTCTCTTGGATGCGCTCGAGATTGCGAACCGATGCTTGGTCCATCAATCCTGTTCTGCCTCACCTAGAGGAGAACCGCCAAGTTCCGGGCGATGCATCTGGTCTGGCGCGCTGATGCCGCAGAGCCCGAGGGCCGACGCGTACACGGTCTGGAGCGCGCGAATCCACCCGAGCCGCGCGCGCGTCTGCGCCATGTCCCAGGTCGAGCGCCAGTCGGGGTTCTCGCGCACGGACTTGGGCGGAAGGACGGGATCCTGCTTGTGTACGGTGTAGTAGCTCTGGAAATCGCGGGCGAGCTCCTCGACGAAGAAGAGGATGCGATGCGGCTCGCGGGTCGCCGCGGCCTGCGCGACCACTTGCGTGTAGTCTGCAAGTTTCTTCGTGAGCGCGAGCTCGTCGGGGTGCGCGAGCTTCGTCCACTCTTCCATCGAGAGGATGGAAGGCGGCACGATGCCCATCTCCCTCGCGTTCTTGAGGATCGACGCGAGGCGCGCGTGCCCGTACTGGATGTAGAAGACGGGGTTATCGAGGCTGTTCTTCTTCGCGAGCTCGATGTCGAGCTCGACGTTCGTGTTCGCGCTGCGCGAGAGGTAGAAGTAACGAATCGCGTCGGCGCCCGCGCCCTTGCGGCCGGCGGCCTCGTCGATCTCCTCCATCAGCTCGTCGAGCGTGAAGATGGTGCCCTTGCGCTTTCCGAACTTCACGAGCTCGCCGTTTCGATAGAGAAACACGAGCTGGTAGATGAGCGCCTCGAAGCGCTCGCTCTCGAGGCCGAGCGCCTCGAGCGAGTTCTTGATGCGCGGCACGTACCCGTGGTGATCGGAGCCGAGCACGTTGATGAGCCGGTCGTAGCCGCGCGCGATTTTGTCCGCGTGGTACGCGATGTCGCTCGCGAAGTACGTGAAGAGCCCGTCCGATTTCTTGACGACGCGATCCTTGTCGTCGGCCTGGGCGCCCTTGCCGACGAAGAACGTCGCGCCGTCTTTTTCGACGAGGAACCCGCCCTTCTTGAGCGCGTCGAGCGCGACGCCGACCTTGCCCCACTCGTGGAGCGACGACTCGCTGAACCACACGTCGAACGAGACGCCGAGGTCGCCGAGCGTCTTCTGGATGCCGCGCATCATCAGCATGACGCACGTGCGCGCGAGGGCCTCGTCGGTGAGGTCGAGCGCGCCGAGCGCGCGCGCGTGGTCGGCGACGTCCTTGACGTAGTCGGCGCCGTAGCCGCCTTCGGGGACGGGCTTGCTCGCGGCCATCGCGCGGACGCTCTGCGCGAAGAGGCGCACCTGATTGCCGAAGTCGTTGACGTAGTACTCGCGGGCGACGCGGTGGCCGGTCGCCTCGAGCAAGCGCGCGACGGTGTCGCCGAAGACCGCGCCGCGACCATGCGAGACGAGCAGCGGCCCCGTGGGGTTCGCGCTGACGAACTCGATGTCGATGCGCTCGCCAGTCGCGGCCGGCGCGCGCCCGTAACCGCTTCCGGCGCGGAGGATGTCCGCGAGCTCGGCGTGGAGCACCGACGGCTTGATGCGCAAATTGACGAAGCCTGGCCCGGCGACGTCCGCCGAAGCCACGACGTCGCTCGTATGCAGGGCCTTCACGAGCGCCTCGGCGATCGCGCGCGGGGGCATGCCCGCGAGCTTCGTGAGCACCATGGCCGCGTTGGTCGCGTAGTCGCCGTGCTCGGGGCGCTTGGGGCGCTCGAGCGTGAACGTCGCTTGCGTGACCGCGTCGGGCGCGAGCGAGCCGAGCTCGCCCTTTTGCGCGAGCGAAGCGAGCTCGCCCGTGAGCGCCTCACGGAGTCGATCGAGGACGGTCATGAGAGCTCACCTTCTATCGCCAGATGCGAAGCTTTCCAATTCGTCTCCGCGACCTCGCGGAGGGGATCGCTGCCCGCGACGATGCCGCCGCCCGAGAAGTACTCGAGCGCGCGATCGCGGCGCGAGGCGACCGCGGTGCGGATCGCCATCGACAAAACGAGCCCGCCGTCGCGTCCCACGTAGCCGATCGCGCCCGTGTAGAGCCCGCGGCGGTGAGCCTCGAGCTCCGCAATGATTTCCATGGCTCGGACCTTCGGAGCTCCCGTGACGCTTCCACACGGGAGCGCTGCCTGGACGACGCTCGAGAGATCGCAGCCAACTTCGCGTCTGGCGACGACTTCTCGGACGCGGCTGAAGACCGTGCGCGACGCGATCGTGCGCGGCCCTCCAACGGCGCAGACGGACCCGAATCGGGCCACGCGACCGAGATCGTTTCGGTGGAGATCGACCGCCATGACGAGCTCGGCGGCTTCCTTGTCGCTCGCTTCGAGCTCGAGGCGGTTCGCTTCGTCGGTCACGCGGCAGGTCCCGCGCGGGCGCGTTCCCTTGATGGGCGCGGTGCGGAGGAGAGCGCCGCGCGCTTCGAGCGCGAGCTCGGGGCTCGTTCCGATCACGGTGAGATCGCCGTCCACGTCCCAAAGGACGCCGTAGGGGCTCGGAGCCTTACCGAAGAGCTGCGCGAAGACGTCGACGGGCGAGCCTTCCATGCTCGAAATCGAGCCGGCGCGCGAGGTTCACCTGGTAGACGTCGCCGCGCGCGATGTATTCGAGCGCCGCGGCGACGCGCTCGGCGTGGACGCGCGCCGGCTCGGGCTCGCGGGCGCGGAGGCGTATTTCGGCGGGCTCGCGGGGCTTTTTTCCCGCTGCACGCAGTAAGCGCTCGGATGCCGCGAGATCATCGGCCTCGATCGCGACCTCGCCCGTCGCGTGGTCGATTCGAATCACTGCGTCGTAGCGTTTCCAGCGGGGCCTCTGGATCCGCGGCGCGGGGCGCGAGTCGCGCGACGACGCGCGCTCCAGATCCGCGCGCATGGCCTCGTAGGGTACGACGCCGATCCACCGGGGCGCGGCGGCGCATCCGGCCCAACCCGCCTCGGAGGCGCGCGTGTCGCTCGGGACGAGATCCTCGGAGATCTCCACGGGGTCGCACGCCACGAAGCTGAAACGCGCGTCCGAATCGCGGAGCGCGGACTCGGGCGAGCTCGCGAGGACCGCGAGCCCGTCACGTCCCTCGAGCGCGTGCGCGAGGGCGAGCGGATCGGGCGGGAGGCGGACGCGGCGGATCATGCGGCGATCATCCGGCCCGCGATGTAGCACGCCCGGCCGTGTGCTACACACGGCGCGTGTCTAGCTTGTTTCGCTTCGCGATCTTGGGGGCTCTCGCGTGCGGCTCGGAGAGCGCGTCCGTCTCGGTGACGACGGGCGGCGAGAGCGACGCGCTCACGAAGTCGCCGCCCGTGACGAGCCTCCTCATCGAGGCCGTCGACCGCACCGGAGCGCGCACGACCTTGGCGCAGTCGCCCTACCCGACCACGTCGGCCATCGACCTCGGCACTCCGTCGCAGTCGCTCGTCGCTTCGCTCCAGCTCACCGGAATGGACGCCTCGAACAACGCGGTCGTCTTCGGCGCCGCGCCCTTCGCGGAGCTCGGCGTCTTCAACGGGACCACCGTTCCGCTCTTCGTGCAGCGCAAGGGCGAGCTCGCGCGCATGCCGGGCGCGACGGCCGACGCGCGCTCCGCGCCGCTCCTCCAGATCACCGCGCGCGGGGCCTATTTCGCGGGCGGGACGATTGCGGGCTCGACCACGCCGCCGGTCACGGGCGCCTACGATTTGCTCGCGCTGAACGGGTTCGCGACCACCTTCGCGGCGAACCGCACGGCGCTCTCGTTCGCGATCATCCAGCTCGCTCAGGCGACGAACGACGGCGACCTCGCGCTCGCGCTACTCGTCGATGACGCGGGCGTCGATCTCGTCGGCCTCGCCACCGCGGAGCTCTATCCCACGAGCTCGCTGCCTTCGAACATGTCGTGGTCGGACATCGCGGGCGGCCAGACCGTCGTGAGCAGCGACGACGGCACCGTCTACATCCTCGGTCAGAGCAAGACCGACGCCCCGTCGCGCATGACGCTGCGATTTCCGTCGAGCGTGAACGGCACGTCGGTGAGCGGCGGCTTGCGCCAAGGCGCGGCGGTCGCGTGGTCCGAGGGGCAGCACGCGGTGTTCGTCTACGGCGGCAGCGCCATCGAACCAGGCGCCGAGCTCGTCTCTCAGACGGCGATGCCGACCCACTACCTCGATCCCGATCCGGCAATGGGCCTCGCCGCGGTCGCGTTCGACCCCACGGGGACGACCATGCTCGTCGCAGGCGACGGCGATTTCGCGCACCTCATCGATCTCTCGTGCACGGCGGCTTGCCACAAAGTCGCGTGGGGCACCGCGAAGCCTCCGGCGCTCAAGGCGGCGGCGCTCTTCGCGCTCGGAACCGGCGCGTTCTTGCTGGTCGGCGACGATCCGTCCACGGGCGCCACAGAGGTCTATCGAATGACGGCGACCTCGGTCGATCCCGTACCGCTCAGAATCGCGCGAACCGGCGCGCGCGCGATCCAGACGCAGACGGGCTCGATCATCCTTTTCGGCGGTGGGAGCGCGACGCCCGAGTCCTACGTCGAATGACGCGCGCAGTCGCTCTGCTCGCCCTCACGCTCTGCTGATCCGCCGCCGCGCGAGGCCCGCGAGCGCGAGCAGCGCCGCGAACGCTCCGAGCTGCGGCGACCCATCGCTTCCGCCCGCGCGGCACGAGCAGCCGCTCTCACCGCCGCTCCCCTCGTTGTCGCCCGCGTCCGCGCCTCCGTCGACCCCGTCGTCGCCGCCCGCCGCGCACGTCGTCGCGCCGCTCGCTTGACCCGTCACGTGGATCTCGGTCCAACCCTTGGGCGGAAACTTCGCGAGCCCACCGGTGCCCGTGTTCGTCTGCGCGACGGCGAGGATCTGCACCTTCGACGCGGGTGCCTTCACGCACGCGGTCACCGTGTCGCTCTGCGAAGTCGCGACCTGGACGCCGTCGACGTAGAGCGTCACGTTCGCGATGCCCGCGCCGGTCGTGTCCGTCGCGTGCGCGGTGATCGTCGTCGCGTCGGTCTGCGTCGCGCCGTCGGTGAGGCCCGTGATCGTCACGGCGGGCCGCTTCGCGTACGGCGCGAGCATCGGATCGCCGAGCACGAGGTTTTTCCAGTACTGATACGGAAGCCAGCGGAAATAAGCCTCGGCGAGCGGCGCGCCCTTGACGTAGTCGACGATGAGCGTGCGCGACGGAAAGACGTTGTTGAGCGGCTCGTCGACCGTGCCGTGGACGCCGCCTACGCCCTTCTCGACCCAGCGCGCGATCGACACCTGCGACTCGCCCGACGTGGCGAAGTTCTGCGGCACGGCGCCGAAGCTCGTGAGGTTGTCGACGAGGCTCCCGGGCAGATACGTGTTGCCCTCGATGGTCGTGCCGAGCGACGCGGTGCCGACGAAGAACGACGCGAGCGTCTGCCCGGTGAGCGCGGAGTTGAACGGGACCTCTTGCACGTCGGTGTAGCCGAGCGCCTTGAGCTGGTTGATGACGTTCGGGAACTCCGCGTCGAGAACGCCGCGCGCGGAGTCCGCGCCGTCCATGAACATGAACGTGCCGCTAGGTCCCTGGCCTCCGCCGTTCTTCTCGGCGGAGGTCGCGCTGTCGATGAGCATCTGCGCGTCGGCCTGGGAGCGGCCGTGGAGCATCGTGACGAGGAGCGGTTTCCACGCGACGCCCCCGCTCGTGACCGTGAAGCCCGCGTTGAAGGGCTTGTTGAGGCTGCCGAGCGGGTTCGTCCACGCGGCGCCGTAGCAGGGCGAGCCGCAGTTGACGATCGTGCCCGGCTCTTGCCCGAGGAGCGGCGCGCCGCCAGCGTCGCCCGTCGCCATCGTCGACTCCCACGTCGCGAGCGCCGCGGCGAGCGAGACGTTGGTCGTGCCCGTCGAGATCGGCACCGCGACGCGAATGGGCACGCCGCGCATGATCACGATCGACTCGATGCGATCGTGGACGCCCGCGTTCTTCAGGCATGCCTCGAGGGGCGCGAGGATCTTCGTCTGGTAGTCCGCGAGCGAGACGTCGTCGGTCTGCGGGATGCCGGGGATCTTGCAGACCTGACGCGTCGGCACGGCGCGCGCGGCCGCGTACGAGTCCGCGAGCGCGGAGCTCTCGGCGACGTCCGCGCTCGCGAGCACGGCGACGGAGTCCGGCCCCGGGAACGCCGCGGCCGAGCTGGAACAAAGAACGACCGCCGTAGCGACGAGTAGGCGACGCACGAGTCGAGCGTACGTTATTCTGGGCGCCCAATGAAGCGATCCGTCCTGCTCCTTTGGCTCTTCACCGCCTGCACGAAGAGCTCCGCGGACGCGCTCCCGACCGTGGACGCCGGGCCCGCGCAGGTCGCCCCGTCGGACTCCACGGGCGCGAAGGCGCCTCCCGCGCTCAAGACCGCCAAGATGGCCGTGCCGCCCTTGCCCGATCTTCCCGCGCTCCAGAACCACGAAGCGCCGCAGTCGCCGCCGATCGAGGTCCGCCTCGGGACCGTGGCCTCCAACTGCAAGGGCGTCTGGAGCGGCACGGAGGTCGTCGCGCGCTCGTGCGCGAAGACCGCGCTCTACGGCACCAACAAAGAGGGCGCGATCCCGCTCATCTCGCACGCGACCCTTCGCGGCGGCCCGAAGGTGCAGCCGGTCTTGCCCGCGGTCGTCGATCACCGGCTCGACGGCACCGAGGGCCCGATCCGAAACCAGAGCACCGTGCCCGCGTGCACCGCGTTCGCCGAGGCGTCCGCGATCGACCACTCGATCGCGCGCTGGGCGCAGAAGCCGTCGCACGTCTCCGTGATGGAGCTCTGGTCGCGCTACCACACGGCCATCGAGCAGAACGCGATCAACGCGAACGTCTCGCAGCCGATCGCAGCCGAGGAGGACTGGCCCTTCGTCATCCCCGAGGCGACCAGCTGGCTCCCGTGCGACCAGGTCGAGAACCCGAAGAAATACGGCTGCGGTCAGCCGGTGAACGACGCGCACGCGAAGAAGGCCTCGGGCCACCCGGTCGCGCACGTCTCCCGCGTCGTCTTCTTGAAGGAGCCCGACGCGAACGGGCTCCGCACGATCATCGCGAAGGGCCAGGACGTGATCGTGACGATGACGATCCCCGACTCGTTCGCGCCGAAGGGCAAGGCCGGCGCGCGCTACATCCCGCACTACGAGGCCGTGCAGAACGAAGACGTCGGACACGCGATGCTCCTCGCGGGTTACGCGACGCTCCCGCACGGGACGTATTTCCTGATCCACAACAGCTGGGGCACCGGCTGGGGCGACGGCGGCTACGCGTGGATCCACGAGGCGACGATCGCGAAGTGGACGCGCGAGTACCTCGTCATCGAGGCCGAGCCCGAGGTGCGCGACGCGCAGCAGCGCCCGGTGCGCGCGCGCGGCGAGACCACGTGCCAGGGCGAGCTCGTGCCCGACTCGATCCGCGGCGCGTGCGCCCCACGCTGCGCCGACGGCAGCCCCCGCCACGACGGCGTGTGCCCCGCGGCGAAGAACCCCTGCCCCGATGGCTACGTGAACCTCACCGGCGCTTGCGTCGTCGCGGCGCCATCGACGACCGGCAAGGATCCGAAGAGCAACATCGCGTGGCGCTGCGGCCCCGGCGGGTGCAGCTACGATTTGCCGCTCGGCGTCGACCCGGCGTGCACCGGACACACGTGCCGTGTGTCTTGTCCTTCGCCGGACTACCGCGTGGCGACCGAGGGTAACCACGTCACGTGCATCGAGTGAGCGGGCGTCACGATCGAGTCGCTGAGCGGAGCGGTCGCGGTGGCTCCTGGCCAGACCACGCAGCGCGCGAGGACGCCTTCGCCCTCGATGGTCGCGCCGGCGCCGACGACGCACGTGTCGAGCGTGACGTGCGGAGCGAGGGTGACGTCATCACCGAGCATCGAGTCGAGCTTTTGCGCGGCGAGCCACGCGAGGTTCGCGCGGAGGTAGCCGGCGGGCGAGCCGACGTCCACGAAATCACTTGCAGGATACACGTACAAATCCGCGATTTTGCCGCGCAAACGCGGCATGTAGACGTCGCCGACGATGCAGCCGCGCTCGGGGAGCGACGCCCGGACGCGCGCGCTGACGACGTGGACGCCGGTGAACTCGCCGCCGCTCGACTCGCCGGGGGCGAACGTCTCGGTGCGCAAGCGGACGATCGCGCCGCTCGCGTCGAAGCCCACGTTACCCTCGCCCGCCTTGCGCGGGACGACGACGAGCGTCGCTCCGGCGTCGCGCTCGGCGTGTGCGCCGAGGAGCCCTTCGAGCGACGCCGACACGAGGACGTCTCCGTTGTGCACGAGCACGTCGCCTGCTCCGAGGAGCGAGCTCGCGCGCGCGATGCCGCCGGCGGTGCCCAAGAGATCGTCTTCGGTGGAGACCGCGACGTCGTGTGCCTCGCAGAACCGCGCGAGCGCCTCGCCGTGGTGGAACGCATTGGCGACGACGGGCGCGCACCCGACGGCGCGCACGCGCTCGACCACGTGCGCGAGCATCGGGCGATCGCCGATGGGCACCAGGGGCTTCGGGACGAGGTCCGTGAGCGGGCGAAGGCGCGTGCCTAGCCCAGCCGCGAGGATCATCGCCGAAGCCATGGCCCGTTTGTTACCACGCCGCCGTTTTCTTGGCCGCGAAGCGCGACGCGTAGTACCGGAGGACGAATGATGCGCGGACGTGTCTTGCTCGGCGTGCTCGCGGTGGGCGCCGTGGTCGTCAGCGCGGTCGTCGCGTGCGGCAATGCCGTCGGCGTCGACGCGTGTCAGTCGATCGAGCACGCGCGCTGCAAGTGGGTCGTCCAGTGTTACGACGCGGGAAACTACGGGCTCCCGACGCCGCGCAAGGACAACGCGCCGAACAGCGGCACGACCGAGAGCCCCGTCGACGACTGCATCCGCTACTACGACGACGCGTGCCTCCACGGCCTCGTCTCGAACGTCGAGCCGACGACCGACCAGGTGAACACGTGCGTCGCCGCGATCAACGCCGCGACCGATTGCACCATCGTGCAGGCCCCCGAGACCACGACCGCGTGCGCGTTCCTCACGTACGACGCGGGCACCGACGGCGACTGATCCTCAGGCCTCGGGCTCGCTCTCGGGCTCCTGCTCGTCTTCGTCGATGGCCGACATCGGGATCTTCACGCGCGTGGCGTAGACGCGCTCGCCGAGCTCGATGCGCCAGAACGAAGGCCCGTCGCCGCTACGACACCCGAGCGTGAGCGAAGGCGCGGCGAGCAACCGAAAGCCGACGCCCGCGGGCTGGCGCTCCTCGCTGACGTGGCGATGGCCGTGCATGACGAGCGTCGCGCCGATCGCGTCGAAGGTCTCCGCGGCCGCCTGCGCATCGTCGAGGCGCATGCCGATCTCGCTCGGCGCGCGCTTTCCGACGCCGTGCGGGAGCGGCACGACGTGGTGGTGGATGAGGACGAGCCGATGCCGCGCGCCCTTCCACTCGGGGCGCTCGCCGATCGCGCGCGCGAACGCGAGCTGCTCGGGCCCGACGGCGCCGTTGTGACGGAAGAAGCGCCGCTGCGGGCGCGCGCACGTGTCGATGCCGAGGATGATCGTGCTCGCGTCGGGGACGACCTTGACCCACGCGCCGCACGCCTCGAGCGGCAGATCGAGCTGCTTCGCGAACGCGTGCCACGCGGCGGCCTTCGACTCGCGCGTCGGCTTCGGCCGCGTGCTGCCCGAGATCGGAAAGAGATACCGATCGTGGTTTCCCGGGATCGCCCACAGGACGCCGCGCGAGCGCCAGCGCTCGAACGCGGCGAGCACGAGATCGTAGCCGTCGCCGTCGTCCGTGATGTCGCCCGTGATCGCGACGCCGTCGACGTTCGCTTGCTCGACGTAGCGCGCGGCGCGAAGGAGGCGCACGTTCGCGTTGCGCGGGGTCGCCTCGGCGAGGAGCGCGAGCGCGCCCTCGCTCGGGATCGACGACGCGAGCGTCCTGCTGCGCCTCGCCTCGAGCCGGCACGCCTTCGCCGCGGCGCGCTCGATCGGGTCCGACAGCTCGTCGAAGTCGGCCTTCGCGGGCGCGGGGTGCGAGTACCCCTCGGGGTCGATGACGAGCAGCTTGCTCTTGCGCTTCACGACGCGCCAGCCCGCCTCGGACCAGACCTCGGTCCACTCGTGCGGGTTCACCTCCGCGATGTTCGCGCTCCGCCGGACGATGCGCGTGCGATCGTGCAACGTGTCGCCGAACGTCGAGACGTGAAAATCGGAGACGTGCGCTAAAACGAAGCTCAGCTACATCCCCGCCATGATCTTGTACGTGTCGCCGTCCGGCACGAGATCGAGCTGGTTGTCGGCCACCGTGTGGTGCCACTGATCGCCGTGCGACGTGGGCACGCGGTAGCTCGCCGTGTACTTGTAGTTTACATACACGTGGTTGTTCTCGGCGAAGACCACCTCGTGGTACTTGATCTCGTACCGAATCGACGTCGTCCTCGTGTAGCGCTCCGCGAGGAAGGCCTTGAGGCGATCGTAGTCGGTGTCGTCGTCGCCCGAGGGGGTGCCCGCGTCGTCGTGGTAGCGAGGGCTCGCGAGCGCGAGGAGCTTGCCGACGTCCTTCTCCTCCATCGCGTGGCGGTAGACTTCGCAAAACTGAATGACGTGCCGGTTGTCGCTCGTGTCCTCGACCGTCGTGTTCGGGATGTACGTCGTCCCGCACCCCGCGAGGACCGTCACTACCGGAAGAAACCAACCGCGCATCGTCACCTCGGCCATTGGCCTTACAAATTTCGGGCCATTCTGACGAAGCCAGCGTGTACCGTCAATTCGCAGGTCGAAATGATGATCGTTCTGAAGCGGGCGCTCGATTGGGCCGCGGTTTGGCATCGAAACCAGACACGGAAGTATCCGGACGTCGACGTCCCCTACATCAGCCACGCCGCGGGAGTCGCTGCCATCTTGTCACGACACGGCTTCTCGGAAGACGTCGTGTCAGCGGGCGCGCTCCACGATGTCATGGAGGACTGCGGGGTGACGCACGAGGAGCTTACGCGCCGCTTCGGCGAGCGTGTCGCGACGTTGGTCCGACACGTGAGCGAAGCGGACAAATCGCTCTCGTGGGAGGAGCGCAAACAGGCGTACCTCGACCACTTCGTGAACAAGCCGTGGGAGGCGCAGGCGATCACGCTCGCCGACAAGATCGACAACTTCGCGTCCATCGTCGTCTGCGCCCGCGACCACGGCGATCCGTGGCCGATGTTCAAGCGTGGGAAAGAGGCTCAGCTCTTTCGCTTCGACGCCTTGCTCGAGCGCGCCCGCGCGCTGCCGCCCCACGCGCTCATCGACGAGTACGCCGCGGCGCTCGAGGAAGTCCGCAAGGTTTGATTGAACAGGAAGGTCGGAGAGATCAGAACTTGGGGGTTGGTTTCAACTCAAACCTTTGCTGACCTCCCTGATCTCCCTGTTCAATCTCCAATCATTTTTTTGGGGTCGACCCACGCTTTGAACTCGGCGGCGGTGACGTGGCCGAGGGCGAGCGCGGCTTGTTCGAGCGTCGTGCCCTCGTGGTGGGCCTTCTTCGCGATGGCGGCGGCTTTGTCGTAGCCGATGTGAGGGGCGAGCGCGGTGACGAGCATGAGCGAGCGCGAGACGAGCTCGTCGATGCGCGCGCGGCTCGGCGCGAGGCCGCGCGCGCAGTGCTCGGTGAAGCTCCGCTGCGCGTCGGCGAGGAGGCGACACGACTGGAGGAACGCGTGGGCGATGAGCGGCTTGTAGACGTTGAGCTCGAAGTTGCCGGACGCGCCCGCGAAGCCGATCGCCGCGTCGTTGCCCATGACCGCGACGCACGCCATCGTGAGCGCCTCGCACTGCGTCGGGTTCACCTTGCCCGGCATGATCGAGCTCCCCGGCTCGTTCTCGGGGATCGTGAGCTCGCCGATGCCCGCGCGCGGCCCTGACGCGAGCCAGCGGACGTCGTTCGCGATCTTGAAGAGCGACGCTGCGAGGCCCTTGAGCGCGCCGTGCGCGGACACGATCGCGTCGTGCGCCGCGAGCGCCTCGAATTTGTTCGGCGCGGTCGTGAGCGGCAGGCCGCTGAGCGACGCGAGCTCGTGAGCGACGCGCTCCGCGAAGCCCTTGGGCGCGTTGAGGCCCGTTCCGACGGCTGTGCCTCCGAGCGCGAGCTCGCCGAGGTGCGGCAGTTGCGCCTCGAGGTGCGCGCGGGCGTGAGCGAGCTGAGCGGCCCAACCCGAGATCTCCTGGCCGAGCGTAAGAGGCGTCGCGTCCTGGAGGTGCGTCCGCCCGATCTTCACGACGTCGGCGAACGCGCGCGCATGATCCTGGAGGACGCTCCGCAGCTCGTCGGTCGCGGGGATCACGTCGCGCACGATCGCCGAGACGGCCGCGAGGCTCATCGCGGTCGGAAAGACGTCGTTCGAGCTCTGGCTCTTGTTCACGTCGTCGTTCGGGTGAACGAGCCTCCCCTCGCCTCGCGGGCCGCCGAGGATCTCGCTCGCGCGGTTCGCGAGCACCTCGTTGACGTTCATGTTCGTCTGCGTGCCGCTGCCCGTCTGCCAGACCGCGAGCGGGAACTCGCCGTCGTGCTTGCCGGAGAGGACCTCGTCGGCCGCGGTCTCGATCGCGCGGGCCTTGTTTTCAGGGAGCGCGCCGATCTCGGCGTTCACGCGGGCGCACGCCTTCTTCACGAGGACGAGCGCGCGCACGAGCTCCTTCGGCATCTTCTCGGTGGAGATGCGGAAGTGCTCGAGCGAGCGCTGGGTCTGCGCCCCCCAGAGATTGTCTGCGGGGACCTCGATGGGGCCGAACGTGTCCTTCTCGATGCGCTTCATGCGCTTCGGGTTAGCGCGCCAGCTCGACTTTGGCGAACGCGCCCCACGGGGAGGCGCACGCGACGACCCGAGCGCCCTTCGTGAGCGGCAAGAGGGCCTCGTGGCCAGGCGCGGTCGGGAGATGGCTCGCCGTTTGGCCCGAGGCGCGCGTCCCGCTCTCGACGGCCACGATTTCTGGGCCAATGGGCTCGCGCGAGACGAGCACCGCGATCGCGCCATCGCTCGGCAGGGGCCATCCGGCGCCCTCGGCGATCGCGCGCGCGGCGCGCCTCGGCGCGTCGACGGCGACCGCGACGACGCGATCGGCGTCGCCCGCGCGCACGAGATCGGCCGCGACGCAAAGCGCCTCGACTCCGCCGTGGAGGCCCGCGCCGACGGCGAGGTTCGGCCCCGTGAGGCCGAACGCGAGGCTGCACTCGCCCGCGACGGCGTTCGGCGACGTGTACGGGAAGCGGCGCGGCTCGGCGGCGCGTGCGTCGCCTCGCTCGAGCACGCGCTGGAAGTAGCGGTCGTTCACGTCGACCGTCGCGTACGCGTGACCGACCACGATCCCCGCGCCGCGGAGATCGAGCCCGGCGCGCGCGAGCCCGCCGATCGCGCCCATCGCGAGGAACACGAGGTCATCGGCGCGCGCGAGCTTCTCCATCGCGATCCCGGTCATCGCCGCGAGCTCCTCGAGCGGCGGCACGGCCGAGACGTGGCTCGCGCGCGACGCGAACGCGCGATGGCGCTCGCGCGGGCGCGACGAGGGCTCGGCGGTCTTGCGAAGCACGAGCGAAGCGTTCGCTCCACCGAACGCGGCCGAGAGCTTCAGCGCCACCTTCGGCGCGCCCGCTTCGGTGCGCGCGAGGAGGCGCGCCGGCGTCTCGGGATCGCGCACGGGCGCGATCACGGAAGCCGGGAGGACGCCGCGCGTCAGCGCGTCGAGCGCCGCGAGCGACTCGAGCGCGCCCGCGGCGCCGAGCGTGTGTCCGATCTGCGCCTTGAACGGGTGCACGACCGCGCGCGAAGCGGCTTGCTCGCCGAGCGCGGAGACGATCGCCTTCCACTCGGCCGCGTCGTTGAACGGCGTCGCCGTGCCGTGCGCGCTGATGACGTCTGCTTCGGGTCGAGCGCCGAGCGCGCGCGAGGCTGCGCGAGCGAGGCCAGCGCCGGTTCGATCGGGCGCGGTGACGTGGACCGCGTCGCCCGATGCGCCGAAACCGGTGACGAACCCGAGCGCGTCCTTCGCCTCGGGCGCCGAGTCGCGCACGAGCGCCAAGAGCCCCGCTCCCTCGCCGAGGGCCATGCCGTCGCGATCGACGCCAAACGGCCGCGACGGAAGCTTCGCGGTCGTCGCGCGGAGCGCCTCGAACCCGCTCGCGACGAAGACGCTCACGGCGTCGAACCCTCCCGCGATCACGAGATCGCACGCGTCGCCTTCGAGCCATCCGAGGCCGATGCCGATCGCGATCGTCGACGCCGAGCACGCCGTCAACACGAGCGTCGCCGGCGAGAGGCGCTCGGTCATCACGTGCTGCATCGGCGCGAAATACGTCGCGCGCTCCGCGAGCTCGCGCGTGACGGGCCGCTCGGCGCGCAGCGCCTCGAAGAGCTCCATCGCGCTGCGCATGCCGCCGCTCGACGACGCGAGCGCGAGGCCCACGCGCTTGGCGCGCCAACCCGGCACGCGCGCGTCGAGCGCCGCGAAGAGATCGCTCGTTGCCGCGCGCAAGATCGCGGTCGCGCGATCCTCGGACGTCGCCTCGATGGACGCGCGCGCGCAGAACGGACGCGCGAGCTTCGACGCGGCGAGCTCCGCGTCTTCTCGCGTGACGCTGCGCGCGGTCTCACCGATCTCGCCCACGCTCACCGCCGCCGCGCCCCGACCCAAGCCGGAGATCGCGCCGAACGCGACGATCGCGGCGCTCATCGCGCGCTCACCTTGTCGGGATCGACGAACGCGTCCGGATCCGGCGGCTCGGCTTGGATCGCGCCGAGCTTCACCGCGACCGACAGGCGCGTCTTTTCGTGCGTGTAGCTCGCCTCGCCGCCTGCGCGACCGAGCGCGTAAGCGAAAGACTCGGTCGACTCGCCCGCGCGTCGTCGCACACGCGCGCTCGTCTCGCCTTCGGTGGCGCGCGCATCCGTGACGTGGAGCGTGCCGCCCGCGTCGTCGCGTACGACGAGCTCGCCTTCCGGGCCGAGCGCGAGGAGGTGTCCGCCGAGCGGATCGACGAACCACGAACGAAAGAACCCGATCGGCATGCTCGCGGGCGCGTCGCGCCCTCCGCGTCGGACGAGGTGGATCGCGGGCACGACCATGCGCCACGCGTCGCGCGTCACCCACACGTCGAGCGCCGGCTCGCCTGCGGGTCCCACGAGGATCATGCGCATCGCATGCCCTGGATCGACGCCCACCGCGCCGCGGCCTTCGAAGCGTCGCCGCGTGTACGGCTCGCTGAGCTCGACGGTGATGGGCTGCGTGTACGGCTTCTTGGGGAGCGCGTCGCGCAGCATCGCGAGCTTTCGCAGCCCGTCGTTCCACTCGGCTTGCGTGGGCTCCTTCGGCGGCTCGTACGGTGCCGCGCACCCGAGCGCCGCCACGACGAGCGCCAAGCGCGCGATCACGGCAGCCTCGGCGCGGCCCTCAGGACGAACGCGTAGCGCTCGGCTTCGCGCGCTCCGACCACGAGCGCGTGCGTCGTCTCGCCGCACTGGATGGCGCGAACGGCCGCCGCGAACGCGGCCGCGCCCGCCGCCTCGTTCGATCCCACTCCGACCTCGACGCTCGCGATCGGCGCGTCGGCCCACGCCGTCGACGCGAGCCACGCCCGCGCGTTCTTCGGCGACACCGCGGCGAACGCGAGCGCGCCCGCGTCCGGCGCCGAGAGCACGAGCTCGCTCGTCTCGCGCTTGATCACGACCTCCTCGATCGTCGCGATGGGCCGCGTCCCAGGCGCGCTCTCGATCAAGATCGCCGCGCAGCTCTCGGCGCGAGGCGCGCTCGTCACGCCCTCGTCGAAGAGCGGATAGAACGCTTCGTCGATCAGCCTGCTTCGCACCGCGGTCGCGCCCGCGACGAACGCGTCCGCGTCACCCGACGCGATGAGGTCGATCGCGGTCGCGATCGCGCTCTCGCCGCTCGTGCGCAGATCCGCGGTCGCGAGGGCTGGGCCGAGGAGGCTGTCGTAGATCGACGCGTGACCGATCGGAGAGCTCGGCACGAGGTTCGGGAAATCGGCGGGGCTCGCGAGCCGCGGCCCCTTCTCGAAGATGCGATGCACGAAGCTCGCCGCCTCGTCGACCGAAGAAAACGCGCTCCCGAAGACCACGCCGCACCGGTCGCGCTCGAGCGCGACGCCCTCGAGCGCGGCGTGCGTGACCACGGCGCAGAGGCGCGCGGCGCGATCGAATCGGCGCGCCTTCGCCGGATCGAGCGCGAGCGCCGCGTCCGGAACGGGCCCCGAGGCCTGGTCGCCCGCCGTGAGCCCGCTTCCGTCTCCAACGCCACGCGCACCGAGCGTCGCCGCCGAAGACACGACCACGCGCCTCCGCGTCACGTCGCGCTCGGGTGCGAGCTCCGGCTCCGTGATCACCACGGCCCCATCCATCCCGCCGAACCCGAACGAGTTCGAGACGACCGCGCGCACGCGGTCCATGCGGATCGCTTCTTTGAACAGGCGCACCTGGCACGCGGGGTCCGGCTCGGCGAGGCCGGCGGTCGGCGGCAGGATGCGCTCGCGCACGCACATCGCCGAGATCGCCGCTTCGATCGCGCCCGCCGCGGCGAGCGTGTGGCCGATTTGGCCCTTCGAGCTCGAGACCCAGACCCGCTCGGTCTCGGCGCCGAGCACCGACGCAATCGCCCGCGACTCCATCGCGTCGTTCAGCGGCGTGGCCGTGCCGTGCGCGTTCACGTAGTCGACGTCGGACGGCGAGACGCGCGCGCGCGCGAGCGCCTCGCGCATCACGCGGGCCGCCGTGCGGCCTTCGCTCTCGGGGTTCGTGATGTGGTGCGCCTCCGCGGCGAGCGACGCGCCCGCGAGCTCCGCGATCGGCGCCTTCCCGCGCGAGACGACGTCCTTCGCGCGCTCGAGCACGAGGAAGCCGGCGCCTTCGCCGAGGTTCAGCCCGCGTCGCTGCTTGTCGAACGGCCTGCACGGCTCGGGGTCGATCGCCGCGAGCGAGTTGAACCCGCTGAGCGTCAGCCTGCACAAGCCGTCGGTCCCTCCCGCGACGACCGCGTCGAGCTCGTCTTCGAGGAGCCACGCCATCGCGAGGGCGAGCGCCGTGGTCCCGCTCGAGCACGCGCTCGCCACGTTGCGCATGCGCGCGAACGGACCGATCGCCACGTCGAGCGCGTCGGTCGTCGAGCTCAGCGGGTGCGAGCGCAGCCCGGGCGTCGGCGTGAGCGGCAGCTTGCCGGACATCATCCCGGCTACGTGCACCTCGTTCTCGAGCATCCCCGCGGTGGTCCCGCCGACGACGAGGCCGACGCGCGACCTCCGAGGATCGATCCCCGCGTCGTCGAGCGCCTCCTTCACGGCGCGGTGCGCGAACGCGGTCGTCCGCGACCAGACGTCGCCGCGCGGCACGTCGACTCCTCGAACCTGCGCGCCGAGTGTCGCGCGCTGCCCCGTCACGTCGAACGCGTCGATGTGCGAGAGCCCCCGCTCACCGGTGACGAGGCGGTCGAACGTCTCGCGCGCCGAAAGGCCCAGCGAGCTCGTGATTCCGAGGCCCGTGATCCAAATACGCAAGCCGTCAACCTGCAGGAGCGCGGTGCGACGCCACGTGCGCGGCGAGCGCCGCCACGGAACGGAAGATAGGGCGTGCCTCGTCGCCCTCGGGGATGCGCACGCCGAAGTGCTCCTCGACGCTCATGGCGAGCTGCAGCGCGTCGAGCGAATCGAGCCCCAACCCTTCGCCAAAGAGCGGCGCGTCATCTTGAATGCTCCCTGGGTCCCGCCCCTCGAGGTTCAACTCTTTGACGATCAGCTCTTTGATCTCGCGCTTCAGATCTTGACTCATGGAAACTCGAATGTTCTCCCGGGGCACGTTGGACCATAGCATGCAACTTGCGGGGATTTATCCCTGCCGGTAAGACCCTGCCATGGGCACGCTCATTCATTATCAGACGGACAAGGGGGTCGCCGTCCTCACGCTGAGCGATCCGCCCGCGAACGCCTACACCCACGAGATGATGAAGGAGCTCGACGCCGCGATCCTCGAGGCGCGGTTCGACAGCGACGTCCACGTCCTCGTCATCACGGGTCACGGCGAAAAGTTCTTCTGCGCCGGCGCCAACATCAACATGTTGAAGGAGGCGGACGAGTCGTTCAAATACTACTTCTGCCTGCACGCCAACGAGACGCTCTCGCGGCTCGAGCAGACGCCGAAGCTCGTCATCGCCGCGCTCAACGGGCACACGGTGGGCGGCGGGCTCGAGATCGCGCTCGCGTGCGATTTGCGCGTCGCGCGCAAGGGTCCGTACCACATCGGGCTGCCTGAGGTGGCACTCGGCGTGCTTCCCGGCACGGGCGGAACGCAGCGCCTCGCGCGCACGGTCGGCAAGGCGAGGGCGATCGAGATGATGGTCGAGGGGAAGAACGTCACCGCCGAGCAAGCTCAAGAGATGGGCCTCGTGAACAAGGTTTGGGAGGCGGCGAACACCGAGGCCTTCATGAAGCTCGTTCGCGAGTACGCGCACGAGTTCGTCCCGCCGAACCGCGCGACGCTCGCCGTCGGGCGCATCAAGCGGAGCGTCCAAAGCGGCATCGAGGGCGCCCTCGAGCAGGGGCTCGCCCTCGAGCGCGAGCTCCAGGCCGAGCTCTTCGCGACGCACGACGCGAAAGAGGGCATCACAGCTTACGTTGAAAAGCGGAAACCAACGTTCCGCGCGCGCTGAAAGCGCGCTACAATTTTTCAATCGAGGTGTGCCGATGAAGCGCGCTTTCTTGGGGTTGGGGTTGGGGTTTGCGTTCGTCTTCGCCTGCGGCGGCGGAGGAGACAACAGCAATTTCGACGGCGGCTCGAAGGACGCGACGCTCGACGGCGACAGCGGGCCGTTCACGCCGCCCGACACCGGCCCGCTGACGTATTCGGATTTTCCGTCGACGCCGGTCATCGATCCCAGCCTGCCTTCGAACATCGGGCAGCAGTTCGGCTCGCCGGACGCAGGGACCGCCGCGGCGCCGTGCATCGCGGAGCCCGCAGCTGACGCGATGATCCCGAAGAACTGGACGCCGCTCTTCCTCGAGTACGCGGCCGGCGGCGCGAACGTCTACGAGATCACGATCACAGTCGACAACCAGACGAACGCGGGCGTCTTCTACGTCCCGACGTCGACGTACACGCTCGCCCTCAACACGTGGAAGCAGGTCGCGCTCCACAGCGCCGGCCACGATCTGAACATCTCGGTGCGCGGCGGGACGCTCACGAACCAGACGCTCTCGAACGTCACGTCGGAATCGACGTCGACCGTGCACGTCGCGCCGGTCGATGCGCCAGGCTCGGTCGTCTACTGGAGCTCGACGGGCGGCACGGCGTTCAAGGGGTTCACGGTCGGCGATCTCCAGTCGAAGACCGTGCTCACGCCCACGACGGCGGGCGCATCCTCCGCGGGCGACGGCACGACGACCTGCGTCTCGTGCCACACGTCGTCGCCCGACGGCACGTACGTGATGTACACGCGCGACACGAACCTGAACGGCAACCGCGCGATCGACGCGCGCACCGTGGTCAACGCGACCGCGCCGAACGCCGCCGACATCTCGCCGAGCGCGCTCGCGCTGCTCGGGCGCGATCACCAGGGCGCGCCGCTGATGAACGCCAACCACTACTCGTCGAGCGACGCCATCGCGCTCAGCGTCTTCTACAACCCCACCGCGACCGGCTCGCCGAACTACCAGCTCGTGTGGACCGATCTGCACGCGACGAGCGGCTCGGGCTGGGGCGTGCTCGCGCGCGCGGGCGATGCGAATCCGGGCATCGCGTCGCCGACGTGGCGCCACGACGGCAGCGCGATCGCGTACGTCTCCTCGACCACCGGCGGCGAAGCGGTCGTGTCGTACGGGCCGACGATGGACATCTACACGGTCCCCTACAACAACCACGCGGGCGGCGCGGCCGCGCCGCTGGCCGGCGCGAGCGACCCGAACTATCACGAATTTTATCCGGTCTACTCGCCGAACGACACGCTCCTCGCGTTCAACCGAACCGACAACACACCGACGAACTCGTACAACCAACCGGCGGCCGAGCTCTTCGTCGTTCCGGGCGCGGGCGGCAGCGCGCTTCGCCTCCGCGCGAACGATCCGCCGACGTGCACGACGCTCCAGAGCCCCGGCCTAACGAACGCGTGGCCGCGTTGGGCGCCGGCGGCGCAAGCGAGCGGCTCGTTCAACTATTACTGGGTCGTCTTCTCGTCGAAGCGGCGCCCCGCGACGGGTCTGAACCCGCAGCTCTACGTGTCCGCGATCGTGACGAAGGTCACGGGCAGCACGGAGACGATCTACGCGGATTACCCGGCGGTCTACGTCCTCTCGCAAGATCCGACGCAGAACAACCACACGCCCGCGTGGGACAACTTCAACGTCCAGGGCATCCCGAACTAGAACGCATTTCATAACCCGTCGCGCGCGCAAGTGATCGACATCGCTCCATCTTTCGCGACGCTATTTCCATCGGACGAAAAAGGTGTTTGTACCTTCGTCGATGGACCTGAAGGACGAGCAGTGGGAAGCGATCAAGCGGTTCGTTCCAGGGCCGGAACGACGGCGCACGACGGCGAAAGGCGGTCGGCCGTGGCGCGATCCCCGCGACGTCTTGCACGGCATTCTTTGGGTGCTGCGCACTGGAGCTCCGTGGGCAGACATGCCTGGTCGCTTTCCACCGTATGCGACGTGCTTTCGTCGCTTTCAGAAATGGGAGAGCGAGGGCGTGCTCGATCGAATACTCGCAGCGCTGGCGCGCGATCTTCATGAGCGCGGGAAGGTCGATCTCACCGAAGCATTCATCGACGGCAGTCATGCCGGCGCAAAAAAAGGGGTCTTCTGGTTGGGAAAACTCGACGCGGCAAAGCGACCAAGATCATGGCAGTGGCAGACCGCCATGGTCTTCCTATCGCCGTCGGGATTGCGAGTGGTCAGCGCCATGAAACGCAGCTCGTCGTCGAAACACTCAACGCCAGCTTCCTCAAGAAAAAGCTCCCCCAACGACTGATTGGTGACCGCGCGTACGACAGCAATAAGCTCGATGCCGAGCTGAAGAAGATGGGCGTGGAGATGATCGCTCCGCACCATCCGACGCACAAAAACCAAACGCAGGACGGACGCCAACTTCGCCGCTACAAGCGGCGCTGGCACGTCGAGCGACTCTTCGCGTGGCTCCAATGCTCACGGCGTCTCATCACGCGCTTCGAGCACAAGGCGAAAAACTTCCTCGCCTTCATCAAGCTCCGCTGTGTCGTGCTTCTTCTGAGGAGGTTATGAAATGCGTTCTAGTTGCTGAAAGCCGGCGACCTCGCGCCCGAAATCGACGCGACCACGACCGCGGGCACGCACTTCAGGCTGTCCGAGCAGCCGTCGCTCTGCACGGTCGTCTATTTCTTTCCGAAGGCGTTCACGCCGGGCTGCACCATCGAAACGCGCCGCTTCCGGGAGAACTGGGCGGAGCTCTCTCTCCTCGGCGCGAACGTCGTGGGCGTGAGCACGGACGACCACGACACGCAGTGCTTGTTCGCCCAGTCGATGAAGACGCCGTTTCCGATGATCGGCGACGCGGACAAGAAGATCGCGCGCGCGTACGGCGTCCTCTGGCCGATCCTCGAGCGCGCCAAGCGCGTCACGTTCGTCATCGACTCGCGGCGGCGCATCGCGAGCGTGATCCACCACGAGGTCAACATCGCGCAGCACCGCGACGAGGTTCTGCGGGCGATCGACCGGATGAGGCGCTCGACGCACGACCCGAGCGCGACGCTCGTCGACCCCGTCCTGCCGGTGATCGCGCCCTCCGTTCTCGAGCTCGTGCGCGAGGCCGGCGCGGGCGGCATGGGCACGGTCTACGTCGCGCGAGATCGCGCGACCGATCGCGCGCTTGCGGTGAAGGTGCTCGGAAAGGACGCCTGCCGCGTGCGCTTCGCGCGCGAGATCGACGTGCTCTCTCGCCTCGCCCACCCCAACATCGTCGCCTACGTGGATCACGGCGCGACCGACGACGGGCGTACGTACCTCGCGATGGAGTGGCTCGACGGCGAGAGCCTCTCGAAGCGCCTCGCGCGCGGCCCGCTCGAGCTCCGCGAGAGCGTCCGAGTCGTGCGCGACGTCTGCCGCGGCCTCGCCGCCGCGCACGCGCTCGGCGTCGTGCACCGCGACATCAAGCCGAGCAACGTGCTCGTCACGCGCGACGGCGTCGTGAAGGTCCTCGACTTCGGCGTCGCGCTCTCTCGAGAGCGCGTCGTCGAGACGCTCACGCGCACGGGCGAGATCGTCGGCACGCCCGGGTACATGGCACCCGAGCAAGCGCGCTCGGACCGCAAGATCGACGCGCGCACGGATCTCTTCGGTGTGGGCTGCCTCCTCTTCCGCTGCGTCACCGGCCGAAGGCCGTTCGACGGCGCGAACGCGATCGCGCTCCTCCAAGCCACGCTCCTCGAAGAGACGCCGCACCTCGAAGGCGCCCCGCCCGCGCTCGACGCGCTCTCGACCGAGCTCCTCGCGAAGGAAATGGACGACCGCCCGAAGGGCGCCGAGGACGTCGCGACGCGCCTCGACGCGATCCTCGCGACGCTCTCCTGAGGGGTGGGTCCGGACAGTGGAAGCGCCCGTCGCCGCCGACCGCGAAGGCGTCCTTGAAGTCGGTGCACCAACGTCGTTGGGCGCCAACGCGCCGAGGGCGGCGTCGCGCCAACACGATTGCGTCCTTGCCGAATGCCGTCGCGGCCTTCGGCGTGCTCTTCGGCCGCCGCGACGTTTCGCGCAACCGCCACCCCATGTCTCTAATCCACACCCGATGGTATGCGCTTGCGCTGGTTTTGACCGGGATTTACTATGCCCCTATTCAAGTGGCCAAACGTGCTGAGCAGCTCCCGCTTCGCTTCGAACGGACCTGGGGCGGCGCACGCAAAGGCGCTGGGCGGCCGCGCGGGACGCGGCGCACGGTCCCCCATCGCACGCGCCCGCTTCATCGCTCGCGCTTTCCGCTTCACGTAACCGTGCGGGCGCGCTCGGGTCTTCCACCCTTGCGCGAAGCGGCGCTCGCCGAGCTCGTGCGCCGCGCGATCGCGGCGGTGCAGCGCGACGGCTTTCGCATCGTTCACTTCTCGATCCAGAGTAATCACCTCCACCTCATCGTCGAGGCGGCCGACGCCGCCGCCCTCGCGCGCGGCATGCAGTGGCTGAACGCGCGCATCGCGCGCACCGTCAACCGCACGCTGCGCGCGCGCGGGAGCCTCTGGCGCGAGCGGTACCACGCGCGCGAGCTCCACACCCCGCGCTCCGTCCGAAACGCGCTCGTCTACGTCCTGATGAACGCGAAGAAACACGGGCATCGCTTCGCGTCGGGCATCGACGCGATGTCGTCCGCGCCCTGGTTCGATGGGTTCGCCGAGCGCGCGGCGCGCGACTCGGACGCGCCCGTGCCGCCTCCTCGCACGTGGCTCGCGAGCATCGGTGTCCGGTCCGACGAACGTCCACGTTCGCCCGAGTAGGGCGCCTGGCCGCGCGGTGGTCGCGCGCTACACTTCTGGCATGCGCTTGCGCTTTGGAGCACTCGCGGCGCTCGCGTGCTGTTCGGGGACGGCGGACCACGGCGAGCCGACCGGCACGCCGATCGCGAAGCTTCTTACGGCGTGGCAGTTCGTCGTCGACGACGACGTCGCCTACGTCGCGGGCGGTAACGGTCAAAATGGCACCGGCCTCGTTCGCGTCCCGCTCGATGGGGGCGCCACGAGCATGATGTTCGTCACCAACACGCACCTCGCGCTCGCGATGGACGACTCGTCGATTTACCTCGGGGCCGACGGCGTTTCCCGCGCCGACAAGAGCGGCGGCGCGTTGCAAGCGCTCACCGACGCGAGCGCCGACGGTGTCTCGCTCGACGACGCGTACGTCTATTGGCGCTCGCAGCACGCGATTGCACGCGTCCCGAAGGACGGCGGCGCCGAAGAGACCGTCGCGACGACCGCGAATTTCATCGTATCGTTCGTCGTCGACGACACCGACGTCTACTGGTCGGAGTTCTCACTCCCAGATAGCGGTCTAGCGCCTTCGCGCCTCGAAGGACGGCGGCGCGCCAGAGACCCTCGCGGGGGACGTGAGCATCATCAGCCCGCTCGCGATTGACGACGGCGGCGTGTACTGGGCCGTGGTCGGCGACCTCGACACGGGGTCGATCGTCCGCTTCGACAAGTCGACCTCCACGACGGCGGCGCTCGCGACGGGAAGCGACTGCTTCGGACCCGAGTCGATGACGACCGGCTCGTCGAGCGTGTGCTGGTCGGGCATCCGGCACATCGAAGAGCTGCGCGCCATCGACGCGCCGTGATCACCCCGCGCGGGAAAAAAGCTTCGCGTAGTGATCGCTGATCGCGTCGTCGCCCAGCTTGCCGAAGAACGTGCTGTACGCCATCCACATCGCGAGGCCGTTGAGGTCGCGGAACATCGGCGGCAGGTAGTGCGGCGCCTTGACGACGCCGTCGTGGACGCGGCGCGCGAGCACGGGCACGTCCTCGTGCGCGACCTTGCCGACGAAGAGGTACGGAATGAGCTCGGCGCGGTTGTGCTGGATCGCGCTGCGGATGAACGAGTAGTTGAGGACGATGCCCTTGCAGTAGCTCGCGTCCTTCGTGAACGGCGCGCCGCCGTCGAGGACGCCGCCGCGGAAGACGCGGCGCGCGGCGTGGAAGCAGTCTTCTTCCTCGTAGCCCTCGGTGCGGAACCACTCGAAGACGTCGAGGAAGCTCGCGCCGTCCTCGGCCTTGTCGACGGCGAGCAGGCGATCGTTCAAGCGGCGCGCGCGGCGCGGATACGTGCGGAACGTGAAGATCTCGAGGAGCGCGGCGAGGCCCTCCTGCACCGCGGTCGTGCGCGGCGGTCCCTTCGAGAGCCACTTCGCGACGGTCTGCCGCTGCCCGTTGAGCGACGTCGCGACGTGCACCCAGCCCTCGTGCACCTCGAGGATGTCGATGTCGCGCGGCGAGAACATCGCGCCGTTGCGGACCTTGACGTAGTCGTTGCCGGCGGCGGCGTCGGCGACGATCGCGTCGTCGGCCGAGACGCGCACGTCGGCGTCCGAGAAGTACTCCGCGAAGCGCTCGTTCAAGATCGTGACGGCGTGGTCGGCGTCGATGGTTCGCGCGAACTGCGGCCCGAGCATGTTGTCGTCGACGTTGGTGAGGATCTCGTAGAGCAGGTGCCCGAGATCGCGCACCGTGGATTTCCCGTCGGGGAACGTGTCCTTCGGCGATCCGTAGAGCTTGCGCGAGAACGCGTAGAACGCCGGCGTCCCACGCGACGCGAGCATCTGCACGCAGTCGCGGTACTCGAGCGCGGTCGTCGTCATGATGCGACCGATCGCGTCCTTCTCGCCGAGCTCGCGATCGATGTCGCGCGCGATCGCGTCGAACTCGTCGGCCTTGTCGCGCGGCTCGAAGCCGAGGTCGATGCCGGCGTAGTCGACCTTCGGCATCTCCTTGTACTTGCTCTTGCGCAGCTGCTCTTCGACCGAGTCGTCCCAGCGGATCGCGTTGAGCACGCGGATGGGCCGCTGCGCCTCGACGATGCGCGTCGCGAGCTGCGAGACGACCTCTTTGTAGCTGCGCCAAGGCCCGGCGACGGGCGGCGGCGGAATCGAGGGGACGTCGCCGAGCTCGCTCGACAAATCCGGCGTCGAGAGCGCGGCGTGTCCGTTGCCGTTCTTCTTCTCGCGCGCCGGCTGCTTCTTCTCGTCTTCGACCTTGTCTGGCATCAGACCCGAATGGGATTGTCGCACGAAATTACGTGTATGATCCAGCTATTCGGCGCGAGCTTCGATCCACGCCTCGATGCACGCGCGGAGCTCGCCGTGCTCGGTCTCGGAGAAGAGCTCGATCGCGCCCTTGCTGGTGAAATCCGCGATCACGCGGAGCGTGCCGCTGTCGATCTCGAGCGTGCACGCGCGCTCCACGGTCTCGCCGCTCCCTTCGAGCGCGCGTCGCGCCATGTGAAGGCGCGCGTCGAGCAACATGCCGACCGCGTGCGGCTCGCCGCGATAGCCGCGCGGGCCCACGCGATAGCGTCGCGTGATCTCCGGCGGCTGGAGCTTTCGCTCCGCGGTGATTCGATCGATCCACTTCATGCGCGCCGCGGCGACCTCGGAGGTCCCGCACTCGAGCGTCGTCAGCGGGACGGCCTCGGACCACATGTCCTCGGGCGGCGTCTCGGGTCCGTCCGGCGCCATCACGACCGAGATCTGAACGGTGACGCTTCCGCCGAGCGTGCCCTCGATCGACGCGACCACGTGGTGCGCGCGCTCGCTCGAGGTCTTCTCGGCGGCGGAGAGCTTGTCGTCGAGCGAGCCCTCTTCGACGCTCGGCGGCGCGTCCTCGGCCGGCAGCGTCGCGCGGATGCGCGTCTCCGAGCACCGATTGCACACCAAATCATCGGCGTCGCAGGGCTCGCCGCACCGTGCACAGATGTCGATGCCTGAGCTCTTCAAGGCGTTCATGGGCACGAGCAAAGCCCCATCGTGCCAATATCTCATGGGTCGGGCCGCCGACCAAGCCCTTCCGCCGTCTAGAGCTTCGAGAGCAGGTCTTCTTCGGTGACGCCGTCGCTCTCGGCGCGGTAGCTCATCACCAGGCGGTGCCGCAGCACGGGCACGAGGAGCGCGCGGATGTCTTCGGTGTCGGCCGCGGCGTGTCCCCGCAGGGCGGCGCGCGCCTTCGCGGCCAAGACGAGCGCTTGCGATCCGCGGGGTCCTGCGCCGAATCGGACGTATTGCGCGATGCGATCGTTTGCGTTGGCCTTCTCCGGGCGGGTCTTTCGCGTGAGGGTCACCGCGAGCGAGACGGCTTCGTCGGTGATCGGCATGCGCGGGACGAGCGCCTGGAGCGCGCGCAGATCGGTCTTCGTGAGGACGTGCGGGATGGGGTCCTTGCCGAAATCGGCGCTCGTGGTCTTTCGCGCGATTTGCTGCTCCTCGTTTTCGGAGGGGTAGCCGACGTGGATCTCGAGCAAGAAACGGTCGAGCTGCGCCTCGGGGAGCTGGTAGGTGCCCTCTTGCTCGATGGGGTTTCGCGTGGCGAAGACCTGGAACGGCTCGGGCAGCTCGTGCGTCTCGGTGCCGACCGTCACGCGCCGCTCTTGCATCGCTTGAAGGAGCGCGGCCTGGGTCTTCGGCGGCGTTCGGTTGATCTCGTCGGCGAGGATGAGGTTGTGGAAGATCGGGCCGGGCATGAAGCGGACGCGCTGGCGGACGCCGCTCCCATCTGGCGTCTCTTCCTCGTGCAGCACGTCCGTGCCGGTGATGTCGGCGGGGAGCAAATCGGGCGTGAACTGCACGCGCCCGAAGCTGAGATCGAGCGCCTCCGAGAGCGTCGAGACGAGGAGCGTCTTCGCGAGGCCCGGCACGCCGACGAGTAGCGCGTGCCCGCGCGCGAGCAGCGCGACCAGCATGAGGTCGACCACCCGCTCCTGCCCGACTACCCGCGACGCGACGGCCCGATGGAGCTCGCCGTGCGCGTTCTTCGCTTTTTCGAGCAGGGCTTCTTCGCTCACGCCTTCCGGCACCGCCGCCATCGGTGGCCATTTAGCACGATTGCGCCGCGCGGCGGCCTTCTGGTAGATGCGGTGCGTCGTGCGCGTTCCTCCGCAGCCAACCGTTCTCCTGGCGCCGACCGGCTCCTTTCGGCCAGCTCCCTCCGCGCTCAACCGCGAGGCGGCCGATTTGCCCGCGCTGCCGTCTTCGTCGGCCCCGACCGCGAGCACCGGCCCGACCGAAATCGTGATCCGCCCGACCGGCCTTCGTCACGGAAAGTGGGAAGCGCCGCAGTGGGCGTTCTGGACGATCGGCGCCGTGGTCGTCGCGCTCGCGATCGTCTACGCGCTCGTCCGCCTCGGCACGATCGATCCGTCGCGCCTGCGGAAGAAGACATGATCGCCGCGACCGTCGCCGGAGCGCCCGCGCGGCGGCCTCAACATCCGGCGGATCGTCTCGGTGATGATCCTCGCTGTGCTCGTCTACGCGGGCTTCGCGATCTGGGGCGGCGTCGGCAAGATCCGAATCGGCCTCAGCCATTTTCAGTGGTGGACGTTCGCCGCCGCCTTCGGGCTCGCGTTCGGCAACTACATCCTTCGCTTCTTCAAGTGGCAGTTCTACCTCGCGAAGCTCGACATCGATCCATGGGGTCGCGTCCCGCCTGACGGCGGATCCGCGAAGGGCGTCGGGGTGGTCGACAGCTTCCTCACGTTCCTCTCGGGCTTCGTGCTCACGATTTCGCCCGGCAAGGTCGGCGAGGTGTTCAAGTCGCTCGTGCTCTTCGAGACGCACGGCGTGCCCGTGCCGAAGACCGCGCCGATCGTCGTCGCCGAGCGCATCACGGATCTCATCGGGATCATCGTGCTCATCGTGCTCGGCTCGCTCGGGTTCCACGGCGGCGCAGTGCCCGCCGCGGTCGGGAGCGCGCTCGTCGGCACGCTGCTCGCGATCATCGCGTCGCGCCGCGCGTCGATGGCGGTCATCGAATTCGTCGCGCGCCTCCCCGGCCCTTTCCGCAAGATCGGCCCCAAGCTCGAGGAGGCCTACGAGAGCCTCACGGTGCTCGTCGCCCCGAAGAACCTCATCTGGCCGACGCTCCTCTCGATCATGGCGTGGTCGCTCGAGTGCTTCGCGCTCGCGGTCATTCTCTACGGCTTCGACGCGCATGTCCCCGTGCCGCTCAGCGTCTTCTTCTACGCGACGAGCACGCTCGCGGGCGCGGTCATCCCCGTCCCCGGCGGCCTCGGCGTCACCGAAACGGGCCTCCGCGAGCAGATGACCACGATGGGTCACGTCGACGAGGCGACGAGCACCGCGGCGATGATGCTCGTGCGCTTCGCGACGCTCTGGTTCGCCGTGGGCGTCGGCTTCGTCGCCCTCGCGATCATCAAGCGTCGTTTTCCGAAGCTGCTGACGCGCGCGGGCTAGTCAGGAGCTCGGTCAGTCGCGAAGCGACGCGAGCGCACGCGCGAAGTCGGCCGGCGGGGGCACCTCGAAGCGCACCTTCTCGTGCGTCGTCGGGTGCACGAACCCGAGCACGCGCGCGTGGAGCGCTTGATGGCCGAGCGCGCTCGCCACGTCGGCGACGCGGCGATCAGCGGGCCTCTTTCCGTAGACCGGGTCGGCGAGGACCGGGGTCTTCGCCTCCGCGAGGTGCATGCGGATTCTGATGCGTGCGGCCGGTCTCGAGGGTCGCGCGAACGAGGCTCGCGGCGCCGCCCGCGAGCGATTCGATGCATTCTACATGCGTCACGGCGACCTTCCCCGTGCCGGGCCGCACGCGCGAGGTGAAGCGCTTTCGGTCGCGCGGATCGCGCCCGTGGAGCGTGCGAAACGTGGTGGTCTTCACGAGCCCGACGCAGATCGCGACGTACTCGCGGTCGATCGTGTGCTTCGCGAACTGCGCCTTGAGCGCCTCGCGCGCCTCGGCCGTCCGCGCGACGACCATCACGCCGCTCGTGCCCTTGTCGAGCCGGTGCACGATCCCCGGACGGTGGTTTTCGTCGCCCTCGAGCGAGGCGAAATACCCGCGCGCGAGGAGCCCGTGGACGAGCGTGCCGTGCTCGGCGCCTGGCGCCGGATGAACGACGACCCCAGCGGGCTTGACGAGCACGACGAGCGCGTCGTCCACGTGGAGGATCTCCATCGGGACCGACGCGTCCGGCGACAAATCCGTCGTCGGCGCGGCCATCGGCAACGCCTCGACGCAAGCGCCCGCGCGCACCACGTCCGACGCCTCTGCGACGACCCCATCGATCGTCACGCGACCCGCGTCGATCCAACGCTGCGCCTCGCTCCGCGAGACTTCGGCCTCGCGCGCGAGAAATCGATCCACCCTGCCCGCCGCCGCAGCGGCGCGAATCACCAGAGCTTCGACTTGATGTGCCCCTTCGCCTTGATGAGGATGTCGACGAGCGCGCGGTCGTAGAAATTCCGCGGGTAGAGCTCGGGCGAGACGCGGCGCTTGTAGAGCGCGCGGCCTTCTTCGATCTCCTCGGCGAGCGTGTCGAACAGGTTGTCGTTCGTGATGCCTTGAACGATCTTGTCCTCGTTGTAGAGCGACAAGTCGCTCGCGATCGCGCGCGCCAGTCGCCGCGCGGCTTCTTCCGTCTCGATGAGCGGCATGGAAGTGATTATCGCGACCAGAACGTCATGGCGTCAACTTGTGGTAAAGACCCCGAAGACGCATGCCCGCGACGACCCTCGCCGCCGCCATCGAAGAAGCCGCGAAGTGCGACCCTACCCGGGGATTTCGCTTCGTTCCGGAAACCACGGGCGACGCGAGCGAAGCGTCGTTCTCCTACACCGCGATCGAGCGCGCGAGCGCCCGGTACGGCGGCGCCCTCCAGGCGCTCGGATTGCGCAAGGGCGACCGGGTCGCGCTGATCCTCCCGACGAACGAAGACTTCGTCCTCTGCTTCTTCGGCGCCCTCCGCGCGGGCATCGTCCCCGTCCCCATCTATCC
This sequence comes from uncultured delta proteobacterium, assembly GCA_963839305.1. Taxonomy (GTDB): domain Bacteria; phylum Myxococcota_A; class Polyangia; order Polyangiales; family Polyangiaceae; genus DASXHD01. The sequence goes on along the minus strand of CAWIUL010000010.1, from coordinate 683,013 downwards.
GCCGCTCGGGCTCGGGCAGCTCCAGGGCTATCTCGACAACACGCGACACATCGTCCGCAAGTCCGGCGCGAAGGTGCTCGTGACCGACTCGCGCATCAAGCGGCTGCTCGGCACGGTGCAGTCGGCGTCGCCCGATCTCGAGCAGATCGTCGCCGTCGAAGCCATCCGCGAGTCGCAGGAGCCGCTCCGCGCCGCGCGCATCGACGGCAGCGACATCGCGTTCCTCCAGTTCACGAGCGGATCGACGTCGCGCCCCAAGGGCGTGACGCTCACGCACCAGAACCTCCTCGCGAACATCGACGCGTTCATGCGCGTCGGCCTCCGCTGCGGAGACGGCACCGACGTCGGCGTCTCGTGGCTGCCGCTCTATCACGACATGGGGCTCATCGGCTTCGTGCTCGCGCCGCTCGTCACGAAGAACTCGACGATCTTCATCCCGCCGCTCCTCTTCTTGAAGCGCCCGGCGACGTGGCTCCAGATCGTCTCGCGCCACAAGGGCACGATCTCGTACGGACCGAACTTCGCGTACGCGCTCTGCTGCAAGCGCATCCGCGAGCGCGAGCTCGAGGGCGTGGACCTCTCGAGCTGGCGCGTCGCGGGCTGCGGCGCCGAGCCGATTCGTCCGGAGACGCTCGAGGCCTTCGCGGACGCGTTCGCCAAGCGCGGGTTCAAGAAGGAGGCGCTCCTGCCGTCGTACGGCATGGCCGAGTCGTCGCTCGCGATCTGCTTCACCGAGCTCGGCGAGGGCATGAAGACGATCTCCGTCGACGGCGACACGCTCTGGTCGCAAGGCGTCGCGAAGGTCGTCGGATCCGCCGCAGGCGGGACGACGCAAGCACCAGAAGACCCGAACGGCATCCGCATCGTCTCGTGCGGGCGCGCGTTCCCCGCGCACGACATCCAGGTGTTCGCGGAGGACGACGCGACGAGCGAAAAGCCGCTCGAGGAGAACCGCGTCGGCGAGCTTCGCATCAAGGGCCCGAGCGTCATGAAGGGCTACTGGGAAGACGAAGAGCGCACGCGCGAGACGTTCGCCGGCGACTGGCTCAAGACGGGCGATCTCGGCTTCTTGAACGCGGGCCACGTCTACATCTGCGGCCGCTCGAAGGAAGTCATCATCGTCAACGGTCGCAACTATTACCCGCAAGACATGGAGTGGGAGGCGGCGAAGGTCCCCGGCGTCCGCAAGGGCAACGTCATCGCCTTCGGGTCACGTGACCCGAGCGGGCAAGAGGTCGACCGCGAGCGCGTCGTCGTCACGTTCGAAGTGCAGGACCCGCAGGAGCTCGAGACCGAGAAGCGCACGGCGGATCTCGTCGCCGCCGTCCGCAAGTCGATCCAAGAAGGCATGGCGCTCTCGATCGACGACGTCGTCCCGCTCCCGCCGGGCGTGCTCCCGAAGACGTCGAGCGGCAAGCTCCAGCGCGCGCGCGCGCGCGAGCTCTACGAATCGGGCGAGCTCGGCGAGCGCAAGAGCGCGCGCGACGTGAGCCGCCTCGATGTGGTGAAAGAGGCGGCGAAGAGCCAGCTCGAATACTTCAAGCTCGCCATGTTCAGCGGGCGCAAGAAAAAGCCGTAGGCCGGATCAGCTGATACACGGGTCGCCCTTCATCGGCCGGCCGGGATCCACACCCTCACGGTCGTCCCCTTTCCGACCGCGCTCTCGAGCCGCACGTCGCCCGCGTGCTGGTCGACGATCTTGCGCACGATCGAGAGGCCCAGTCCGGTGCCGGCTTCTTTCGTGGTGAAGAACGGGTCGAACACCTGCGCGCGCACCGCGGGCTCGATCCCGGGGCCCGTGTCCTCGATGGAGATCACGATCCGCTCGTCGGTCTCGGAACGGCCGACGCGCGCGGTGAGGACGCCGCCGTCTTTCATGGCCTCGAGCGCGTTCACGACCAGGTTCAAGACGACCTGACGAAGCTTCTCCGCGTCGCCGATCGCGGTCACGCCCTGCGCGACGTCGCGGACGATGCGGACGCCGCGCGCCTCGGCGGCCGCGCGCTCGAGCGAGAGCACCGAGTCCACGAGCTCGCCCACGTGCACCGGCTCGCGCGCGATGCCGCGCGGCCGCGCGAGCTCGAGGAACTCGGTGAGCAGGCGATTGAGTCGCGCGATCTCGTCGCCCACGATCTCGACGCGTTTGTGCAGCGCGACGCGCGTGTCCTCGTCCTCGGAGAGCTTGTCGATCTTCTTGCCGAGCAAATGGAGCTGCAGCTTCGCGGCGTTGAGCGGGTTTCGGATCTCGTGTGCGAGGTTCAGCGCGAGCGTGCCCATCGCGGAGAGCGCCTCGGCGTCGGCGGCGCGCCGCTCGAGCGCGAGCCGCTCGGTGACGTCGATGCCGATGCCGTAGACGAGCTCGCCCTCGGGATCCATCGTACCGCCGAGGTGCCACCGCAGTCTGCGCGCCTGGTCGCGGCCGGTCGCGACGAATCCCGTCTCGACGTCCGAGTGCGAGCGCTTGCCGATGCGCGCGAGCGCGAGCGCCTCCTCGAGGCGACCGCGATCGTGCTGCGGGATCCACGCGCGCATGAAATCGCGCCCGACGGCGGCCTCGGGCGAGACGCCCGCGAGCTCCGCGGCCTTGCGGTTGAAGAGGACGACCTTCCCGGCCACGTCGAGCGCGACGACGACGACGTCCGTGAGATCGACGACGGCGCGATACCGCCGCTCGAGCTCGTCGCGCTCGCGCTGCATCCGCGCCTTCGTCATCGCCTGGCGGACCGTCGTGACGAGCTCGTCGGGACGGAAGCTCTTCAGGATCATCGCGAACGCGCCCGCGCGGAGCGCCGCGATCGCCGCCTCCATGCTCGCGAAGCCCGTGATGAGCACGACCTCGCCGTTCGGGCTCGCCTCGCGGAGCGGGCGGATCAGGTCGACCCCGCTCGCGTCGGGCAGCTTCACGTCGACGAGCGCCACGTCGAACCCGGCCTCCTTCGCACGCGCGAGGCCGCTCTTTCCGGTCGCTGCGATGTCGACGTCGAGCGGATCGTCGGCGCTCGCCGACACGAGCACGTCGCGCAGCGTGGTCGCGAGGTCGCTGTTGTCGTCGACGATGAGGACGCGGCTCATAGGCCCAGGGCTTTTTTGAGGAGCTCGTTCACGAGCTGCGGGTTGGCGCTGCCCTTCGTCTCCTTCATCACTTGTCCGACGAAGTAACCCATGAGGCTCGTCTTGCCAGCGCGCAGCTGCTCGGCCTGCTTCGGGCTCGCGTCGACGACCTTCTTCACGATCGGCTCGAGCGCCGAGGCATCGCTCACCTGCGCGATGCCGAGCTCGCGCACGACGTCCCCCGCGGCGCGCGTCGTCCCGCGGAGCTTGCCGTAGACCTCCTTCGCCTGCTTGCCGCTGATCGCCGACGTGGCGACGAGGCCGAGCACGTCGGCGACTTGCTTCGCGGTCACTGGGATCTCCGCCGTGAGCCCCTTCGTCACGACGTCACGCAGGACCTCGCTCTGGACGAAGTTCGCGACGCGCACGGGGTCGCCCGAGAGCCGCACCGCCTCCTCGAAGAACGACGCGACGCGCGGGTGCTGCGTGAGGACCAGCGCGGCCGCGGGCGGAAGCTTGTACTCTGCAATGAATCGCGCGCGCTTGTCGCGCGGGAGCTCCGGCATCTCGCCGCGAACGCCCTCGACGAACGCCTCGTCGAGGACGAGCGGCGGCAAATCCGGATCGGGAAAATAGCGGTAGTCCTGCGCGGTCTCTTTGCTGCGCATGCTGAACGTCTTGCCCGAGCTCTCGTCCCAGCCGCGCGTCTCCTGGACGATCCTGCCGCCCGACTCGATGACGTCCTTCTGACGCGCGACCTCGTGCTCGATCGCCTTCTGCACGAACCGGAACGAGTTGATGTTCTTCAGCTCGACGCGCGCGCCGAGCTCGCTCGACCCCTCCGGGCGGATCGACACGTTCGCGTCGCAGCGGAAGGAGCCCTCCTCGAGGTTTCCGTCGTTCACCTCGAGGAACATGAGGATCTCGCGGAGCGCGCGGAGGTACTCGGCGGCCTCCTCGCCGCTGCGCAAGTCCGGCTCGCCGACGATCTCGACGAGCGGGACGCCCGAGCGGTTGAAATCGACGATCGACTCGCCACCGCTTCTCGGCGCTCCGGAGGCGCGCGCCTCGTGGACGTTCTTTCCCGCGTCCTCTTCCATGTGCACGCGGGTGATGCGCGCCAGCTTGCCTTCGAGCTCGAGGACGCCGCGACGAGAGAAGGGCTCGTCGTACTGACTGATCTGGTAGCCTTTCGGCAGATCGGGGTAGAAATAGTTCTTGCGCGCGAAGCGGCTCGTGCGCTCGATCGTGCAGCCGAGCGCGAGCGCGGCCCGCACCGCATATCGCACGGCACGTTCGTTTAGCACCGGAAGCGCGCCCGGAAGACCGAGACATGTCGGACAAACCTGAGTGTTGGGAGACGCACCGAACGTGGTCGAGCACGAGCAGAAGGCCTTGGTCGCCGTGAGCAGCTGCGCGTGGACCTCGAGGCCGATGACGGCTTCCCAGGACATGTATGGCAGCCCGTTCTAGCACCCTCGCCGCGCTTTGCCTCGTGTCGGCGATCGGCTCGGCCGCTCGTGCGGACGACGACGAGCCGCCGACCATCGCCTTCGAGCTCGCGGGCAACACGGTCATCGTGCGCTCGGGCGAGACCGAGACGAACGTGAAGGTGGGCTGCCGGCCCCGTTCGTTCGCCTCGACCGACAAGGCGGCGTACGCGCTCTGCGCGCCGAACGTCGTCGTGATCGTCACCGCGGCGCCCACTGCGCACGTCGAGGAGCGGCGCGCGCTCGCCGAGCCGGTCGTCTCGCTCACCGTGCAAGACGGCGTCGTCCTCGCGCGCGGAAACGCGGGGCTCAAGCCGCTCTCCGAGTACCGGCTGGTCATCGCAGGCGAGAGCTCGCCGAGCTACGAGGACTCGCTCGTGACGCCGCCGAAGAGGCCTCCGCGCAAGCCCACGATCAACGGGCCCGAGCTCAGCGCGCTCGGCACCGCGGGCGTCGGCGTCGAGGCGATCCCGGGGCCCTTCGTGTACCTCGATCTCGCCGCCATCGAGCGCTTTCCGTTCGGGCTCGCGCTCGCCGCGTACGGGACGTTCGGCGCCGCGACCGGCGACTTCCAAACGGGCTCGCGCAACACCGGTCCGTTCGGCGGCGACGTCCAGGTGGTCACGGGCGAGGCGCACATCGGGTTCGACACGCGCTACTTCGCGTTCTCGCTCGGCGCGGGCGCGGCGATGACCGATCACGGGTACAACGTCGAGCCCGTCTTCGCGCTCCGCGGGCGCGCTGGCGAGATCGACGGGTTCACGTTCGCTTGGCACTCGGGCTTCGTCGGCGGACCGAACGTGTTCGGCTTGCTCGGCGGCGCGCTCGAGTTCCCCGTCATGCGGCGGCTGTGGTTCGGCTTCGACGCGGAGCTCGGGAACCTTCGCTACGGCCGATTCATGGTCGACTTGCGGCAGCGCATCTCGCCCAAGGAGGAGCGTTCGACGCTCGATCTTCGCATGGGCATCGGCCTCGGGTACGTCCACTCGGGCGCCGATTGCCAGACGACCTCCAACCCGAACAACTTCCAGGGCGACACGATCTGCGCCGGCACGAACGCCGACTACCTCGGGCCCGCGATCTCGCTCGGGCTCGTCTACAGGCCGTGACTCACGCGATGCCGAGCTCGGCGAGCTTGTTGTAGAGCGTGCGCCGGCTCACGCCGAGGAGGCGCGCGGCGAGCGTGCGGTTTCCGCCCGCGCGCGTCAGCGCTTCCTGAACGGCGCGGCGCTCGGCTTCCTCGCGGCGCTCGCCGAGGCTCGCGGCCGCGGCCGGCTCCCCGAGCGGGCGCGCGCGCTGCGCGTCACGATCGACGTCGACGGCGTGGATGTCCCCGCCGTCCGCGAACACGACGAGCCGCTCGACGCAGCTCTGGAGCTCGCGCACGTTCCCTCCCCACGGGCGCGACGCGAGCGAGAGGACGGCGTCCTCGCAGAGCTTCGGCACCTTCACGGCGTTGCGCGCGGCCGCGTCTCTGCAGAAGCGCTCGGCGAGCTCCGCGATGTCGCCCGCGCGCTCGCGAAGCGGCGGGAGCCAGATCGGCACCACGTTGAGGCGGTAGAAGAGATCTTCTCGGAAGTCGCCGCTCTTCACCATCGCCTCGAGATCGCGGTGCGTCGCGGCGACGAAGCGCACGTCGGCCTTCTGCGCCACGGTCCCGCCGAGCGTCGTGAACTCGCGCTCCTGGAGCAAGCGCAGGAGCTTCACCTGAACGGGGAGCGACACGTCGCCGATCTCGTCGAGGAAGAGCGTGCCCCCCTCGGCGAGCTCGACGCGTCCCGGCTTGCGCTTCGTCGCGCCGGTGAACGCGCCCTTCTCGTATCCGAAGAGCTCGCTCTCGAGGAGCGTCTCGGGGAGCGCGCCGCAGTGCACCGCGACGAACGGGCCGTTCTTGCGCGGGCTCTCGGCGTGGATCTCGTGGGCGGCGACCTCTTTGCCGCTGCCGCTCTCACCGCGCAAGAGGACGGTCGCGTTCGACTTCGCGGCTCGCGCGATGAGCTCGCGGAGCTCGCGCATGCGCTCGGAGTTGCCGACGAGGCGCGACGCGATCGGAACCGACGGAGGCGCCGAGGCCCGCGACGCCGACGCGCGGAGCGTGCGATCGATCGTGACGATCACCTCCTCGCGATCGAACGGCTTGAGCATGAACTCCTTGGCGCCCTGCTTCATCGCCTCGACCGCCATCGGCACCGTTCCGTGCGCGCTCAGCACGATGACGGGGAGCTCGGGCACGCTCTTCTGAAGCGCGCCGAGCAGCGCGATCCCATCCATGCCCGGCATGCGAACGTCGGTGATCACGAGGTCGATGGGCGTTTTGCCTACCTCGTCGAGCGCGCGCTCCGCCGAAGGGACTGCGCGCGCCGCATACCCAGCCTGTTTGAGGAGTCCAACGAGCACCAAACGCAGCGCGTCGTCGTCGTCGACGACCAAGATGTTTTCACCTGACATGAAGCCCCTCGTGCGAGACTAACACTGTATGCGCGTCTCGGAGCTGACCGATTTCGTCGTCTCGCTCGTCTCGAGCGCGGCGTTCCTGGCGCTGACCGTCTTGGCCGCGTCGCGCGGGAAACGGGATCCGCTCGCGCGCCTGCTCGCCGTCCTTTGCGTCAACTTCGTCCTCTACAACTCGTCGGAGGCGATCGGCGTCCTCGGGACGAATCGGAAGAACCTCCTCTGGGACTGGATCAACGACGCGAGCGGCTCGATGGCGCCGCCGCTCTTCTACCATCTCATCGTCGCGTTCGTCGGCAAGCGCAAGCTCTTGCGTCGCGCGCTCATTGCATCCTACACGTATTTTGGCGTGCTCGCGGCGCTGAGCCTGGCGCCGCTGATCTTCGTGCGGCTCCTGTGGTTCCCGGGGAGCGCGGTGTGGGCCGTCGGGATGCTCATCGGCATGGTGGCGGTCATCGTGCACGGCATCGTGCTCCTCGCGGTCCACGTGCGCGGCGCGACCGTGGAAGAAAAGGCGCGCTCGCGTCTCGTCATCTCGGCCGCGCTCATCGCCGGCGTCGCGAACATGACCGACCTCGCCGACATGGCGGGGGCCTCGTGGTCGCCTCACCTCGGCGCGGAGGGCATCGTCATCAGCGCGTTCGTCCTCACGGCCGCCGCGCTTCGCGTGCGTCTGTTCGAGCGCCTCTCGTTCTTGACCGCCGTGAACGCAGCGACGATCGCGCTCTGCGTCGTGCTCGCGGAGATCGGCGTGTTCCGCTTCGTGGGCGATCGCTCGGCGATGGCGGTCGTAGCCACGGTGCTCGTCGTGCTCGGCGCGCTCGTCGCGAGCCGCTTCGTGGTCGGCGATTACGCCGCCGCGCGCGAACGAACGCTCGCGCACGCGTCGCTCGGGCGCATGGCCGCGCAGATGGCGCACGACATCAAGAACCCGCTCGCCTCCATCCGCGGAGCCGCGCAGTTCCTCGCGGCCGAGCGCGCCGCGGGGCGAACGATCGACGAGCAGAAAGAGTTCCTCGATCTGCTCGTCCAGCAGTGCGACCGGCTGACGCGCATCGTCGACCAGTACCATCGCATCGGGCGTGGCGAGCCAGTGCTCGGCAAGACGGACCTCAACGACGCCGCGCGCGAGGCGATGAAGTTCCTCCAGAGCTCGGCGTCGATCGAGGTGCACCTCGCCGATGCGCTCCCCGCTTGCGAGACCGACCGCGATCTCCTCGTCATCGCGCTCGAGAACGTCATCCGCAACGCGCACGAGGCCGCGCACGACCGCACCGTGCACGTCGAGACGGGAGCCGCCACCCCCGCGTCGAACGGCGATCGCCCTTGGGTCTTCGTCTCCGTGCGCGACGAGGGCCCCGGCATGGACCCGCGCACGCGCGAGCGCGCGCTCGAGGGCTTCTTCACGACGAAATCCCAGGGCTCGGGGCTCGGGCTCGCGTTCGTGCGTCGCGTCGTCGAGGCGCACAAGGGCAAGCTCCTCATCCAGTCGCACGAGGGAATGGGCACGACCGTGCGCATCGAGCTCCGGGCGGCGTCCTAAAATTGGTCCGCGCGCGCTCGCGCCGATTACCGTGTGCACGTTGAGCTGGCGAACACTTCTCCCGCGCGCGCTTCCGGCGGCCATTTTGGCCGTAGCGGCGTCGTCCGTTCCGGTCATGATCCTGCGCCCCGAGGGGCTGCCGCGGATGCGAACCGTCGAGAAGGAGCTCACGGGCGTCCAGGCCGAGAACCGCTCGCTCAGGCGGGACGTCGGCGATCTGAAGACCGAGGTGCGGCGCTTGCGCGACGATCCCGCCGCGGTCGAGCACATCGCGCGCGATCAGCTGGGCATGGTGCGCAAGAGCGAGGTCGTCTTTCAGTTCCCGAAACCGCGTGAAGGCTCGCTATAGTCGGGCGCGTGACGCTCGAGCTCGCCGAGAGCCTGCTGCTCGCTGAAGCGGTTTCGCCCCGCGCGCTCGCCCGCGGATTGTTCCTCGAGTCGACGCAGCAGATGTCCCTCGTGCAGGCGCTCCTCGTGACCGGCGCGGTCGACGAGCCGAAGCTCGAGGTCGCCGTCGGCAAAGCCGGCGATCCGCCGCCGCTCACGACGATCACGCCGTCGCTCGCGCTCGTGCAGCGTCTCCCGCGCGGCCTCTGCGCGCGCCTGCTCGCCGTTCCGATCGGGACCGATCCCGAAACGGGCGACGTGGAGCTCGCGGTGCTCGATCCGCGAGACGAGCACGCGGCGCGCGAGACGGCCTTTTTCCTGCGCGCCGGCGTGCGCCCGCACCGCGCCACGGTCTCGGCGATTCGCGCCGCGCTCGAACAGGTGAGCCGCGTCGACGCCTCGGCCGCGGAGCCGCCACACTCGGTCCGCGAGCGTTCGCGCACGCCGATCTGGGGGACGCCCGTCGTGAGCGTCGCGCCGCAGGCTGCGCCCCACGCTTCTCCCACGGAGATGCCGATCCCGCTCATGCGCCGCTCGAACGCGCCGTCGCGCACCGAGGAAGACAGCGCCGTCCTCGAGCTCCGAACGCCGGCTTCTTCTGCCCGCGCGCCGGACACCGAGCGCCAGCCGGACGACGCGGTCTTCGCGCTCCGCTCGCGCGACGAGGCGGCCCGCTCGATGCGCCGGCCCGTCTCCGTGATGATCGCCGAAACGCACCTCTCGGAGCCGACGATCGAGTCCACGCAGAACACGGCCGTGACGATCCCCGCGCCAAAGGATCCTCGGCACGCGACCGTCACGGCTCCCGCGCCGCCGCGGCGCTCCGACGCGCCGCCTCGACGTCAATCGTCGATGCGCCTCCCCACGCCCTCGCGCTTGCCCGAGGTCGGCCTCGGCGCGCCGCACCTGCCCTTCCCCGACGCGACGCCCATCTTTGCTGCGATGGAGGAGGCCAACGATCGCGACGCGATCATCGCGCTTCTCATCTCCGGCATGCGCGCCGTCGCAGGGCGCGTTGCAGTCATGGCGGTCAAGCGCGACTCGTTCGTCGGGTGGTCGTGCAACGCCGAGTTCGGCGACGCGCGGGCGTGGCGCTCGATCCAGGTCTCCGCAGCCGTGCCGAGCGTCTTCGCGACGGCCGCCGCGGGCACGCCGTACCTCGGCCCGCTCTTTCGCACCGACGGGCACATGCCGGTCCTCGAGTTCATGCGAGAGACGTCACGCGACGTGGCGGTCATCGGCGTCCGCGTCGACATGCACCCAGCGCTCGTCCTCCTCGCCGACGACCTCGGCGACACGGCGCTCGGGACGAGGCGGATGGAGCAGCTCGCGAAGGCCGCGGGGATCGCGCTCGCCCGCGTGCTGCGCAAGAAGTGAGAGAGGCTGGGGAGGTTGGTCGCCGCGGGGGCGCTTTTGAAGTAAATCGTTGCGCGTGAGCGACCCAAAGAAGACGCGCGCGGAGTGGGAGAAGAACGTCCTCGGACCGTTCGAGGCGAAGAGCGCTGCTCGAAAACGGGCTGGGCTTCTCGCCGGACAAACGGACGCGTCGCCGCTCTATGGGCCCGAGGATACCGAAGGCGTCGACTTCGAGCGCGACGTTGGGTTTCCCGGCAAGCCGCCGTTCACGCGCGGCATCCAGCCGAACATGTACCGGGGGCGCCTCTGGACGATGCGGCAGTACGCGGGGTTCGGAACGGCGAAGGAGTCGAACGAGCGCTACCGCTATCTGCTCGAGCAAGGGCAGACGGGGCTCAGCGTCGCCTTCGATCTTCCGACGCAGATGGGGCGCGACTCGGACGACGAGCTCGCGCGCGGCGAGGTCGGACGCGTGGGCGTCGCGATCGACTCGATCGAGGACATGCGCGTGCTCCTCGGGGGCATCCCGCTCGACAAAGTCTCGACGTCGATGACCATCAACGCGACCGCGGCGATCCTCCTCTGCCTCTACATCGCGGTCGCCGAGGAGAACGGCGTCCCGCGGAGCAAGATCTCGCGGGACGATCCAGAACGACATCCTCAAGGAGTACATGGCGCGCGGGACGTACATCTACCCGCCGCGCCCGTCGCTCCGGCTCATCACGGACATCTTCGCGTTCTGTCAGCGCGACGTGCCGAAGTGGAACACGATCTCGATCAGCGGCTACCACATCCGCGAAGCAGGCGCGGACGCGATCCAGGAGGTCGCCTTCACGCTCGCCGACGGGATGGCGTACGTGAAGGCCGCGATCGACGCGGGCCTCGACGTCGACGGCTTCGGCGCGCAGCTCTCGTTCTTCTTCAACGTGCACAACAACCTCCTCGAGGAGGTCGCGAAGTTCCGCGCCGCGCGCCGCATGTGGTGCCGCATCATGGGCGAGCGATTCGGCGCGAAGACCGATCGCGCGAAGGCCCTCCGATTCCACTGCCAGACGGCTGGCATGACGCTTCAGGCGCAGCAGCCGCTGAGCAACGTCGTCCGCGTCACGGTGCAGGCGCTCGCGGCGGTGCTCGGCGGCTGCCAGTCGCTCCACACGAACAGCTTCGACGAGGCGCTCGGTCTCCCCACCGCCGACTCGGCCACGCTCGCGCTCCGCACGCAGCAGATCCTCGCGAGCGAGTCGGGCGTCGCCGATTTCGTCGACGCGCTCGGCGGCAGCTACGCGATCGAGGCGCTCACGAGCCGCATCGAAGAGGGCGCGGAGAAGTACATCGCGCGAATCGACGAGCCTCGGCGGGATGGTCTCGGCGATCGAGCAGGGCTACCCGCAGCGCGAGATCCAACAGAGCGCCTACGCCTATCAGCTCGAGATCGAGCAAAAGAAGCGCGTGATCGTGGGGCTCAACGCCTACGCGTCGTCGCAAGAGGCCGCCGTGCCCGTATTTCGCGTCGATCCCGCCATCGAGGACGCGCAGCGCGAGCGTGTGCGCGCGGTGCGCGCGGCCCGAGACGCGGGCGCGTGGTCCGCGGCGATGGGTCGCATCGAAGAGGCCGCGAAGGGCACGGAGAACTTGCTCCCCCTCATCCTCGACGCTGTGAAGGCGAAGGCGACCGTCGGCGAGATCTCGAACGTGCTGCGTCGCGTCTACGGAGAGCACCAAGAGACGCTCACGCTCTGATTCGGTGATAGCCTGTTCGAGTGCGGGGATTTGCAGCATTCATCGTAGCGCTGGCCGTCATGGCGGCTTGCAGCAGCACCGGCGGAAGCGGTCCGGATGGCGGCGGAGATCCCGACGCGCAAAGCGGCGGCGACGGGAGCAACCCGCCGCCCGACAACTGGTCTCCCTCGCCCTACGACGGCTCGCTCGGCAGCTGCCTCGGCGCTTCGCTCCTGTCCGACCTCGGCAAGACGCGATTGCTCGTCGGCGCCTCGATGGCCGACGCGACCGCGAAGGCCGCGCCGTTCGATCTTCGCTACACGTACATCTCGGGCGGCTTCTTCGATGGCGCCGCGCCGTGTACGAGCTGCGCCTCGGGTTGCACGGCGAAGAACGTGACGTGCGCCAACACCGGACCGGGCTGCGCTTGGTGGGGCTGCTGGCAGTACGACAAGGACCCGCCCGGCGCTTACGCGCGGAGCTTCTTCTCGACGGCGCAGACGAACGCCGAGCTCCCGATGATCACGTACTACATGATCCTCCAGGCGAGCGGAGTGAAGGAGGGCGCGCCCGAGGTCACGCAAGCCGCGGCGGACGCGACCTTCATGGCGAAGTATTTCGCCGACTGGCGATTTCTGCTCCAGCAGGTCGGCAATTCCGCGGTGTTCCTCCACATCGAGCCTGATTTCTGGGGCTACGCGGAGCAGACCGGGAAGGACGCGCACGCGCTCACCGCCGCGGTGGCGACGGCGAACGCGACCGACTGCGGAAGCCAGGAGAACAGCATCGCGGGCTTTGGCCGCTGCATGATCTCCATGGTCCGAAAGTACGCGCCGAACGCGAAGGTCGGGCTCCACGCGTCGGCTTGGTCGACGAACATGGACGTCTCGATGAACACGAGCGCGACCTTCGACGTCGCGGCCGAAGCGAAGAAGACCGCGGCCTTCCTCGTCGAGTGCGGCGCGGACATCAGCGACTTCGTCGGCACAGAGGCCTCCGATCGCGACGCCGGCTACTACCAGTCCATCGGGCGTCAATCCTGGTGGGACGCGACGAACGCCACCCTCCCCGACTTCCACCAAGACTTCGCGTGGCTCACCGCGCTCGCGGAGGCCGCGAACAAGCCGCTCGTCGACTGGCAGCTGCCCGTCGGCAACATGTCGCTCCCCGACGTGACGACGCAGTGGAAGGACAACCGCGTCGACTACTTCTTCGGTCACACGCAGGAGCTCGCCGCGGCGCACATCGTCGCGTTCGCGTTCGGCGCGGGCGCGGGAGATCAGACGACGCCCGAGACCGACAACGGCAACGTGATCGCCAAGACGAAGGCGTACGCTCAGGCGGGTGGACAGAAGCTCTGTCCCTGACTCATCTGCTCCGCGGCTGACGCCGCGAGGGTTTTTCTTGCCCGATCCGCGGTCGCGCTTCCTCGGCGCGCGCTGGCTGTTCCTGCGCGCGCTCGGCGTCGTTCATTTCTCGGCGTTCTACTCGCTCGCGTGCCAGATCCGCGGCCTGATCGGCGACGACGGGATCCTCCCTGTCTCCGAGCTCTTGCCGTACGTCCGCGCGCACGCTGGGCCGTCGCGATACTGGCTGATCCCATCTCTCCTCTGGCTCTCGCCGAACGACCGAGGTCTCGTCGCGCTCGTCCTCGTCGGGCTCGTCGCGTCGCTCTGCCTCGTCGTCGACCTCGCGCCGCGCGCGTCGCTCGTCGTCTGCGGGCTCATGTTCGTCTCGTTCGCCGCGGCCGCTCAGGATTTCTCGTCGTACCAGTCCGAGGGCATGCTGATGGACGCGACGGCCGCCGCGTTCGTCCTCGCGCCGCGCGGCCTCAGGCCGGGGCTCGGCGCGTCGACGCCGCCGTCGCGCGCCGCGCGCTTCTTGGTCCTCTGGGAGTGCTTCCGTATCTACTTCGAGTCCGGCGTCGCGAAGCTCGCGAGCGGCGACCCGAGCTGGCGCGATCTCTCGGCGATGGACCGCTATTACGAAAACGGCCCGCTCCCGACTTGGATCGGCTGGTGGGCGCAGCAGCTCCCGCACGGCTTCCACGCGTTCACCGCTGGGTTGACGCTCCTGGTCGAGCTCGTCCTCGTCGCGTTCATGTTCGGTCCGCGACGCGCGCGGCTCGCGACGTTCGCGGTGCTCACGCTCCTTCAGCTCGGCATCATCGCGACGTCGAATTATTGCTTCCTCAACTATCTCGTCCTCTCACTTGGCTTTCTGCTCGTCGACGACGACGTGCTCCGTCGCCTCCGGCTTCCCATCCCCGAAGCCGCCCCTTACGCGCCGAGCCGCGTGCGTTTTTGGGCCTCGTCGATCTGGATCGGCCTGCTCTTCTACGCTTCGCTCGCGGTCTTCGCGTTCGAGGGCGCGCCCGCGCCGATGTCGTGGCTCCGCGCCCCCGCCGACCTCCTCGGGCCCCTCAGGCTCGCCAATCGTTACGGGCTCTTCGCGCGCATGACGAATGCTCGTTACGAGATCGAGCTCGAGGGCTCCGAGGACGGCGTGACGTACGTGACGTATCCCTTCAGGTACAAGCCGCAGGCGCTCGACGAAGCGCCGAAAATCTTCGCGCCGTACCAGCCGCGCTTCGAGTGGAACCTGTGGTTCTGCGCGATCGACGAAGAGGACGTCCCGATCGAGCGCGTGCAACGCGTCGCGCGCGCGACGTGCCCTTGGGTCATCCGCGTCGAGGCGCGCCTGCTCGAGCGCTCGCCGCACGTCCTCGCGCTCTTCCGCGAGGACCCGCTCCACGGTCGCGCCCCGAGGTACGTTCGCGCCACGCTCTACCGCTACTGGATGACGGACCCGAAGACGCTCCGGGAGACTGGACGCTATTGGCGCCGCGAGCGGATCGACACGTACATCGACGAAGTGTTCGAAGAGTGACGACAGGAATTGGGCCGGATCGGGTCCGGGCATTTAGCGTTGCGACATGAGCTCTCCTCGTCGCGCGTTTCGGCGCTACGTCCGGGTCGATTGTCAGGTGGTCCGCGAGCACGACTTTCGCGTCATCGGGGACCTCGCGCTCGATCTCTCCGAGCGCGGCATGCTCGTGACCACGCGCCATCGCGTCCTCACGGGTGAAGAGGTGGTCGTCTCCTTCAAGCCGCCGCACAGCAACCGCTTCGTCGACGCGGTCGGGCACGTCGCGCGCGTCGTCCACGGGCGAAGGCCGGGGGATCGCGGGCGATGCCTCGGAATCTCGCTCGACGCCATGGACTCGGAAGACCGGCGCCACCTCTGGGAGACGCTCCGCGGCCTCCCCGCACCCGATCCGCTGCGTGACCCGATGCGCGGCATCATCGCGCGACTCGTTCCCCGCGTCGCGTAGGGTATCCTCTGGGTCGATGACCCGCGGCGCCGTGATCTTCTGCGTGCTCGCCGCTGCGTGCGGCGGGCCAGTCAAGGATCCGCTCGTCGGCATCGACGCGGGGCCGGACGCGAGCGACGCGGCCCCGCCGTACGACGCAGGGCCGGACGCGGATCCCACCCTCGGCGGACCGTGCACCGACGACGCCCAATGCGACGACAAGGTCGCGTGCACGCACGACGCGTGCGACCTCAAGCTCATGCGATGCCGCAACGTGCCGGACGACACGCTCTGCGACGACGGCGTCTACTGCAACGGCAAAGAGGTCTGCAACAAGACCGGCTGCGGCCCCGGCCCCGTCGTCGCTTGCTCGACGACGAGCGCGTGCGACATCGACTCGTGCGTCGAGGCGCAGAAGATCTGCCAGAAGACGCTGCGCGACGTGGACGGCGACGGCGACGGCGACGATCACTGCCTCGGCGGCGGCGACTGCGACGACGCGAATCCGGCTGTTTCCAGCCTCCACAGCGAGATCTGCGGCAACGGCATCGACGACAACTGCAACGGCAAGATCGACGAGCAGCCGTGCGTCGTCGCGCAGAACGCCACGTGCCAGACCGCGCTCGCCCTGAGCGCACCGGGGACCTACGCGCTCACGACCGTGGGCGCGCCGAAGACCTTCTCCGCGACGTGCTCGGTGACCAGCCCGCAGTCGGCGCACGACGTCGTCGCGACGGTCACCGTGCCGAGCGGACCGAACGTCGACCTCGACGTCTGGGCCGACGGCCCGTACGGCGAGACCGCGGTCGCGATCTTCTCCACGTGCGGCCAGTCGTCATCCGAGCTCGCGTGCGGCGCGAGCTACGGCACGTTCTCGACGCGCGCCCGCGCGCGCAACGTGGCGCCCGGAACGTACACGGTCGTCGTCACGTCGTCGCTCGAGGCGACCGTGGATCTGGCCGTCGATTTCCTCACGCCGACGCCCAAAGCGACGAACGAGGACTGCGCCACGCCGCAGGCGATCGGCGTGAACGTGCCGACGACGGTCTCGATCATCGACGCGGCGAAGGATCTCCCCGACGCGTGCGGCGCGCAGACCGGCGAGCTCACGTACTCGCTGACGCTCGCGCAGCCGCAAGACGTCCGCGTCTACACGTCCACGCTCCGCGGCTCGGGTCAGCCCGTCGTCGGCCTGCGCGCGACGACTTGCACCGGGCAGACCGACGAGCTCCGCTGCCGGAGCGGCTCGAGCCTGCCGCTCTTCGCGCGAAACCTCCAGGGCACCTACGTCATCACCGTCGCCGGGACGTCGCTCCTCGACGCGAACGTGCTCGTCGAGACGTCCAGCCCTACCGCCCCGCCCGCTGATCAATCGTGCTCGACCTCGCCGAACGCGTCGATCAACGCGACGATGAATTTCGACCTCTCGAACCACGAGGACGCCATCCACGACGGCTGCATGCCGGGAGGACCCACGGCCTCGTACGACGTGGAGCTCGGAAACGCGAGCGACGTGCTGCTCGTCGCGCGCTTCCCGCAGACCGAGGTCGGCGCGGTCTCGTTCGACGCGCCGGGCTGCACGACGAGCGATCGCCTCGTCTGCTGGGAGGCCTCGACGCCCGTGCGCGTGAGCAAGCGCAACGTGCCAGCCGGGAGCTACCGCGCCGTGATCGTCGACGAAGCTGGCCAACAAGGAACGCTCACGACGCTCGTGCGCGACACCGTCACCGCGACGCAGGTCACGGGCGCCGACGACTGCTCGAGCTTCATCGACGTGCCGCAGACCGGCGGCCAGTTCTACGGCGACACCACGAACAAGCTCTCCGACTTCGACGAGAGCTGCGACTACGGCGGCGTCCCCAAGGGCGGCGCGCCCGATCAAATCCTTCGCCTCGTGCTCACCCAGAACCAGCGCGTGATCCTCGACATGGACGGCTCGACGTACCCGACGATCCTGAGCCTTCGCCAAGGCACGACGTGCCCGGGCACGGAGCTCAAGGGCGCGTGCAACTTTTCGTTCTCGGGCCCGCGAAGCTTTCTCGACTACGAGCTCACGGCGGGCACGTACTGGATCGTCGTCGACGGCTACGACCTCAACAAAGGCGCGTGGGACCTCGACGTCCGTGTGATCGCGCCTTAGCTTCAGCGCATGCCCGAGGGCCCGGTTCGAGCCATCCAGAGTCAGGTGCAAAACCACGTGGTCGCACAAGCGCACGCTGGCCTACAGGCGCACGCAGTCACCCCCACGCGGAAGAAGGTGGCGCTCGTCATCGCGGGTCTGGCGGATCTCGTTCAGCTCGGGTTTTTCCCGATCTTCGGCGAGGGCGCGATCTCCATCCCGGACGACGTCCTCGACGTCATCGTCGCCATCGCGCTCTTCATCACGCTCGGCTTCAAGCTCCGCGTCCTCTTCGCGCTCGCGCTCGAGCTCGTCCCCGGCATCGCGCTCTTCCCGAGCTGGACGCTGGTCGTCGCGACGCTGCCGACGGTCGAAGTGAAGAAGGTGAAGGCGGAGATCGTGCAGAAGGCCCCCGCGCAGCTGCCCGAGACGGACGCCTACTTGGGCTGACTCGTGCCGCTCACTTCGCGCGATCGTGCAGCGCTCCCGGCGTGCAGCGGAGCTTTCCGTTCTTCGTCTCGCAGAGGAGATCCTGCTCGAAGGTCGCTTCGACCACGCCGTCGCCGTTGAAGTCGGCGCGCGCGATCGCGACGCCCGTGTGATCGTCTTTGCGCTCCCACTGGTATTGGAAGCGCTGCGGATCGCGGACGCGGAAGTCGTCGCACGTGAACGCCTCGTCGCTCCAGTCTGCGGGGCTGCTCGCGTACGTCTTGCCGCCGACCTGTGAGAGGTCCGTCGGCACCGTGCGCGACGTCGCGGGGAGCTCGCCCTTCTTGAGCGCGCAGGCTGCGACCGCGCGCGCGAGGTAGACGACGTTCGATTTGCCCTCTTGGAGCTCCGCGTTCGCGACGAAGCGGTTGAAGCCGAAGGTGCGGAACGCGTAGGTGACGCCGAAGAGGACGACGATCGACAGCGTTCCGCCGACGAGAACGAGTTTCTTTCCGGATACGGTCGTCTTCTCCATGCGGTGGGGGCGTGTACACTACCACCGCCATGCGCATTCTCCACCGGGTCTCCATCGCCGATGCTGCAGCGCACCTCCTCACGGTCGAGACGACGATCAGCGCGGATTCGCCGCTCCCGGAGCCGCTCGAGCTCTTCTTTGCGGTGTGGACGCCGGGCAGCTACCTCGTGCGCGAGTACGCGCGCCACGTCGAGGGTTTCACGTGCGACACGCACCCTGTCGCGAAGACGAAGAAGAACACGTGGAGCGTGAAGCACGGCGGCGCGCGCGAGGTCGTCGTTCGCTACCACGTCTACTGCGCGGAGCTCACCGTGCGCACCAACCACCTCGACGCGTCGCACGCGTTCTTGAACGGCGCGGCGACGTTCGCGGCGGTGCGCGACGAGCTCGACGTGCCCATCGAGGTCGAGCTCGACTTCCCCGATAGCTTCCGCGTCGCGACGGCGCTCGAGCGCGATCCGACGAACGCCAAGCGATTCCGCGCGAAGAGCTACGACGTGCTCGTCGACTCTCCCATCGAGGCCGGCCACTTTCGCGAGGCGACCACGCTCGCCGCGCAGCGAAGGCACACGTTCGCGATCTGGCCCGAGCGCGCGATCACCGACGCGAACGTCACGCGCTTGCTCGAGGCGACGAAGGCCATCGTCGAGGCCGAGACCGCGCTGTTCGGCGGGGACCTGCCGCACGACGGCTACACGTTCATCCTGCACCTCTCGCCGCGCGCGCGGGGCGGCCTCGAGCACATGGCGAGCTCGTCGCTCATCGCGCCAGAGCACGCGTTCGACTCGCGCGAGGGCGTGCTCGACGTGCTCTCGCTCGTCTCGCACGAGTACTTCCACCTGTGGAACGTGAAGCGCATGCGCCCCGCGGGGCTCTCGCCGTATCGCTACGAGGAAGAGAACTACACGCGCCTGCTCTGGTGGTTCGAGGGCGCGACGAGCTACTACGACTGGCGCGTCCTTCGCCTCGCCAAGATTTGCAGCGTCGACGAGTACCTCGACCACCTCGCCACCGAGATCGCCTACCTCGAGTCGACGCCGGGCAGGCTCGTGCACCCGCTCGAGTCGGCCTCGTTCGACGCGTGGATCAAGCTCTATCGGCCCGACGAGAACTCGCCGAACAGCACCGTGAGCTACTACCGCAAGGGCGAGCTCGTGAACGCGATGCTCGATCTCGAGATCCGCGCGCGGAGCGACGGAAAATCTTCGCTCGACGCGGTGCTCCTTCACCTCTGGAAGACGCACGGCGCGCGGAACATCCCGATCCCCGAGGACGGCATGCAGCGCCTCTTCGAGGAGGCGACGGGCCTCCAGCTCGGAGACCTCTTCGACGCGCTCGTCCGCTCGGCACGCGAGATCGACGTCGAGAGCTCGCTCAAGCGCGCCGGTCTCGCCGTCGAGCGCTCCGCGCGCAACGACTCCACCGCGAGCCTCGGCATCCGAACGCGCGCCGACGGCGGGCGCCTCTACGTCGGAAGCGTCCTTCGCGGGTTCGCCGCGCAGCGCGCGGGCTTCGACGCGGGCGACGAGATCATCGCCATCGACGGAAGGCGCGTCGACGGGAGCAACCTCGACGCGGTGCTCTTCGGCAAGCACGCGGGCGACAAAGTCTCGGTGCTCGTCGGTCGCGACGGGCGAGTGATCGCGCTCGACGCGGTCCTCGACGGCCCGCGCCTCGACAAGGTCAAGATCGTGCCGATGAAGGACGCGAACGAGGCGCAGCTCGCGTTCCGCCGCGCGTGGCTCGGCGACTAGGCCGCCTTCGCCGCGTCGATCTTCTTTTTGACGAGGTCGTAGCTCTTGTTGAGCGTGGAGACTTCTTGCAGCTCCGCGTCCTCGATCTTGATTTTGTACTGGCGCTCGATCGCGGCGACGATCTCGACGCCCATCATCGAGTCGATCCCGAGATCCTTGAAGTGCGTGTCGTCCGGGATCTCGTCCTTTTCGGCGATTTCGGCGATGAGAGCGCGGAGCTCCTGCTTCAGCGTTTCACTCATTGATGCACCTCAAACTACGGGGGTTTGCCGCTTCTCCACGAGCTCGATCAGATCCTTCACCGTCTGGATTCCGGCGAGCGATTCGTCCGGGATCTGAATCTTGAGCTGGCGCTCCATCGCGCCGACGATTTCGAGCATGCCGAGCGAGTCGATGCCGAGCTCGCTGATGACCGTCGCCTCGTTGATGTTGGGGAAGTCCTTCTCCGCGATTTCCGCGGCGGTCTTCTTGAACATCTGAAGAAGCTCGGTGCGACTGAACGCCATGGTTGATCTCTCTCCGCCTTGCGAATCCGATGCCGACGCGGTGGTTACCCGAAAACTATGGAAACCTCAAGAGCGCATGCTGTACGCATGGTCACGTTTCCGCGCCATCTGCGAACGCGCTTTCACGCTTGCTCCGTGCTCTCGCCGTCGGCTCGAGCCTGCGGAGCGGCGCGCTTGGGGAGCGCATCGTCCAGGAACATGCGCTTGGTCTTACGCCGCTGGGGCTTTCCGCTCGAGGTACGCGGGAGGGCGCCCTGCGGGACGATTTCGACCTTCCAAACCGCGATGCCGATTTGTTCGGTGACCGCCTTTTGGATCTCTTCGACGAGCTTGTCGGCGTCGCCGGAGAAGGCCTCGGCGCAGACGACGAGTTGCTCCTCGCCCGTGCCGTCCTCGACGTGCTTGCCGCTGCGCGTCCACGGTGACGCCGAACGCGACGACGTTTCCGCGGCGCACGCCGGGGAGCTCGCTCACGACCCACTCGATGTCGTTCGGGTAGAAGTTCCGGCCGCGGATGATGATGATGTCCTTGAGGCGCCCGCAGATGAAGACGTCGCCGTTCGCGATGTAGCCGAGGTCGCCCGTGTGCAGCCAAATGCGGTCGTCGCCCTGGATCTTCTTGAACGCGTCTGCGCTGAGCTCGGGCTCGCGGTAGTAGCCGTTCGTGCAGATGCTCGGACCGGTCGTGACGATCTGGCCGACCTTGCGATCGCCGAGGCGCTTGCCGCTCTCGTCGATGATCGCGATCTCGTGACCGGGGAACGCCTTGCCGCAGTTGACGAGCTCTTGCGCGCCCTCGCCCGTCATGGGCTTCGTCTCGTGCGACTGGAGCGACGCGGGATCGATCGAGTCCGTC
The DNA here is from genome assembly GCA_963839305.1 of uncultured delta proteobacterium. GTDB lineage: Bacteria > Myxococcota_A > Polyangia > Polyangiales > Polyangiaceae > DASXHD01. Next base: position 661,504 of record CAWIUL010000010.1, on the reverse strand, counting down.
GCGAAGCCGGTGCCGTGCGGCGCGAACGAGATCGCGAGCGTCGCCTCGGCCATGCCGTACGACGGGATGTACGCCTTCGGATTGAACTTGGCGGGCTTCGAGCGCTCCGCGAAATCGCGCAGCGTCTTGGCTTGGATCGGCTCCGCGCCGCAGCCTGCGATGCGGACGCACGAGAGATCGAAATCCTGGACGTCCTTTTCCTTGAGGCGCTTCGCGACGAGCGCGTACGCGAAGTTCGGCGCGTACGTGATCGTGCCGCGGTGGCGGTGGATCGCGTCGAGCCACACGCGCGGCGAGCGGACGAAGCTCGCGGTTGGAAGGAAGACGACGGGGATCTCGGTGAACAGCGGCCCGATGACGAAGCCGATGAGGCCCATGTCGTGGAAGAGCGGGAGCCAGCTCGTTCCCTTGTCGACGCTCGAGTCCTTGCCGAGGCCGTGGATCATGAACGCTTCGCTGTTGGCGGCGAGGTTACCGTGGGTGACGACGACGCCCTTCGGCTTCGACGTCGAGCCCGACGTGAACTGGAGGAAGCAGAGGTCGTCCGGCGAGAGCTTCACGTCGAGCTTGCCGGGCGCGGGCGCCGCGAGCATGTCGGTCGTCATGAGCTCGCGCACGCTTGGCACGCGCGGCATCACGGGGTCGACGAATTGGCGCGTCGACTGGGTCGTGAGGAGGAGCTTCGCGTCGGCGGCGTTCACGATGTGCGAGACGGTGTCGTGGTACGTCTCGACGTTCTTGAACGAGAGCTGCGGGTACATCGGCACGGGGACGCCGCCCGCGTAGATGACGCCGAGGAACGACAAGACGAACTCGTCGGGATCGGGCACCACGATCGCAACGCGGTCGCCCTTCTCGACGCCCTTCGCGGCGAAGTGCGCCCCGCGACGCTCGGCCTCTTCGTCGATCGTCTGGAACGAGCAGAAACGTTCGCTGCCGTCCGACCGAATGAAGACGAACCCCTTCTGGTCGAGGTGACGTAGCTCCTTCACCGCCTCGACGAGCGTCGGAGCGACGAGGCGCGGGCGTTTCGAATCGGTGAGCAACTCCATGGCGCGTGCGCAATTACATTGCGTCGCGCCGCGGCGCAAGGCCGCCACGATTCGGGCGCGACGACGCGAATGCTGAGTCACGCGCGTAGGCGATTTCGCAGCGTGATTTACGGGGTCTTTCGTTGCCGACGGTCACCCCGCGAGGTTATAAGACGTTCGAAGATGCGGCGTGTGTTCATCACGGGGGTTGGGGTCGTGAGCTCGATCGGGCTCGGCCGCCAAGCCTTCTTCGACGCGCTCGCAAAAGGCGAGAGCGGGATCTCGCAAGTCGAGTCGTTCGACGCGACCCCGCTCGGCCGTACGTTCGCCGGCGAGATCAAAGAATTTCGCGCCGAGGATCACCTCACCGCCGCTGAGCTTCGCCGCGCGGGGCGCTGCTCGGCGATGTCCCTCGCGGCGCTTCGGATGGCGATCAAGGACGCTGGCCTCGCCGACGACGCGATCCGCGGGCCGCGCACGTCGGTCGTCGTGGGAACGACGATGGGCGAAGCGGGCGTCATCGCCGAGCTCGACCACGCGTGGATCGCGGGCGGCCCCGGCGCGATGCGCCGCGCGATGCTCTCGCGCTACGGCTCGACGCTGCTCCCGATTCACCTCGCGCGCGCCGTCCGCGCGCAGGGCATGGTGCTCACGATGCCGGCCGCGTGCGCCGCGGGCAACTACGCGATCGGCTTCGCGACGGATTTGATCCGCTCGGGCCGCGCGGACGTCGTCATCGCCGGGGCTGCCGAGATCCTCCAAGAGCTCCAGTTCTCCGGCTTCGTGCGTCTCTCCGCGATGGCGCCGCAGCGCTGCCAGCCGTTCGACCTGAATCGCCAGGGTCTCATCCTCGGCGAAGGCGCGGGGCTCATGATCCTCGAGTCCGAGGAGCACGCCGTCCGCCGCAACGCGAACGTGCAGGCCGAGGTCGGCGGCTACGGCCTCACGTGCGACGGCTACCACATCACGCGTCCCCTCCCGAACGCCTCGGGGAGCGTCGCCGCGATGCGCCTCGCGCTCGAGCACTCCGGCATCGGCCCCGACATGGTCGACTTCGTGAACGCGCACGGCACCGGCACGCGCGCGAACGATCAGGCCGAGGCCAAGGTGATGCGCGAGATCTTCGGCGACCGTCGAGTCCCGATCTCGAGCGTCAAGAGCATGATCGGGCACTGCATGGGCGCCGCGAGCGCGCTCGAAGCGATCTCGTGCGTGATGACGCTCGAGACCGGCGTCTACCCGCCCACGATCGCGTTCGAGACGCCCGACCCCGAGTGCGACGTGGACGTCGTCGCGAACGTGGCGCGCACGGGCAAGGCCGACGTCGTGCTCAACAACTCCGCCGCGTTCGGCGGGTACAACGCGGTCGCGTGCTTCGCCAAGGAGGGCGTGCTCCCCCACCCCTCGACGCTCCCGCGCCCCGAAGCCGCTTGAAGCAGAAGAGAAGTTGCAACCTCGCGTCGTAACCGGCCTGGGAATTTGTTCGGCGATCGGCATCGGTCGCGAGGCCTTCTTTCGCGCGCTCGAGAACCCGGTGCTCTTGCGCGACAAGGGCAAGACGCCAATCGAGAGCTTCGACGCGTCGAAGTACGAAGACGCCGCGGTCGCCGAGGTGCGCGACTTCGATGCGACGAAGTACCTCGGCGACAAGGGACTGCGCACGCTCGATCGGCTCACGAAGCTGCTCGTCGTCGCGACGCGCCTCGGCGCCAACGACGCGGGGCTGAAGAAGGACAACGCGTTCGTGCCGCCCGCGTCCGCGGAGCGCGTGGGCGTCGTCGCGTCGAACGCCTATGGCTCGCTCGAGGCGATCACCGAGCTCGATCGCGTCGCCAAGCTCGAGGACGCGAGGTACATCAACCCCGCGAAATTCCCGAACACCGTCGCGAACAGCGCGAGCGGCTACGCGAGCATCTGGGAAGAGATGCGCGCGCTCAACGTCGCCGTGAGCGACGGCAACTGCGGCGCGCTCGACGCGGTCGCGTGCGCCGACGTCCACTTCTCGAGCGGGCGCGCCGACGCGCTCCTCGTCGGCGGCGCAGAGGCCGCGAGCGAAGCCCTCTTCGTTGCGTTCCGCCGCCTCGGCATGCTCGAGGCTGGCGCCGCGCTGGGAGAAGGCGCCGCGATGCTCGCGCTCGAGCGAAAGCCGTGGGCCGACAAGCGCGGCGCGCGCGCGCTCGCCGAGGTCGTCGGCTTCGGCACCGCGTTCGACGCGCCGGACAACGACACGCAGATGATCTTCGCGTCCAACGACGCGATGACGCGCGCGATCCAGAGCGCGCTCGAAGACGCGCAGATGAAGCCCGCGGACGTCGACCTCGTCGCGAGCGGCCTCTCGGGCCTCAAGCCCTTCGACAGCGCGGAGCTCGCCGCGATCCGAGGCGTGCTCGGCGAGGACGCGTGGATCTCGAAGCCCAAGGCGCTCCTCGGCGAGACGCTCGGCGCGGGCGGCGCGATGGCGCTCGCGTGCGCCGTCGGCTGGCTCCAGGGCATCGCGCCCGCGGCGATCCTCGCGGGCAAGCCGCGCGACCGCGTGCGAAGCGTGCTCGTGACGACGATGGGTTACTACGGCAACGCGTCCGCGGTCCTCGTTCGCGCCTGAGCGGTCACTGCGTCAACCACAGCGCCACGTCGTCGTGGAGCTTCTGCGGCTGCGCGACCTCGATCATGTGACCGCTCTCGTCGTAGGTCGCGAGGTGCATCGCGTCGATCACCTCGGGATGACCGAGCGTCCCGAGCGCCGTGAAGATCGCCGGCGTGTAGACGTTCGCGTCGTAGCGCGCCCTCGAGATGAACGCCTTCACCTTCGACTGGCCGACGTTCGCGACGAGCGCATCGAGCGCTCCCGTGGCGGACGTGAAAGGCGCGCTGACGTCTGCGCACTCGGTCGCGATCACGTGCGCGTACGCATCCGAGGGCGCGAGCGTGCCGAGCTCGGCGGCGATCGCCGTATCGAGCGCTATCACCGGTGGACGATCGGCGACCGTCGCTGGTGTTCGATACGCATTCAGTCGATCCGCGGGCCCAAGACGCTGGATCTCGGACAATGGCCTACCGAAGAGCTGCTTCGCGCCTCCGCCTGCGAGCGCGCTCGCGACCGCGTCCGAGAGCGCGTCCGTGTACCCGACGGGCTGTCGCACGTCGTAGGGATCCTTGCTCGTGTCCACCGTGCCGACGTATGGGTCGCTCCCGATCGTCGCCGCCTGCGCGTCCAACTGCGCGCGGCCGAGGAGAAACGGCTCGAGCAGAACGACGTGACCAAACTGCTTGGGATCGCCGGTGCGCAGCAGCTGATCGAGCACGTAGATCGCGCGCATGCCGCCGTAGCTCTCGCCCACGAAGACGACGGGCGCGTGCCGCAGCGCTTCGTGCGTGTCGAAGAAACCGAGCAGCGCCGCGACGAAATCGGCCACGTCGGCGATCGGGTCGAACGCGCACGCCCCCGGCGGCGTCCCTACGCCATACGAGAACCCGCTCTGCCGCTCGTCGATGTAGAGCAGGTTCGCGAAAGAGGTCCAGCTCGCGCCATTCGCGACGAGCGCGCCCGAAGGGTCGAGCGTCGCGGGCGCGGTCCCGTGCGCGAGCAGCCCGAACGACGTCGCGTACCCCGGCCCACCGTTGAAGAAGACGACGAGCGGCGCGTTCTCGACGTCGGCCTTGCGAAAGACGTAGAAGAGCCGCGCCTCGGGCACGTCGACGAACCCGACGTCGTCCGCGACGGGCGCGCCACCGCACGCGGCCGCCAGCAGCAGGGCGCACGCGATCCGCATCCTCTCTAGAGGCTAGCTCCCAGCCGTCGGCGCGACAATTGTTGCGCTGCGCACGCCTTGAAGCATTTTCGCCGCGGCCGAAACCGCGCTATACGCGGCCGGTCATGAGCTTCATCGACGACAAGGCCCACGCCGAGCTCGACCGCATCCGCAAGGCTCGGGAGAAGCAGCTCTATCCATTCTTCCGCGAGTTCGAGACGGGCGGCCTTCACACGACCATCGGCGGCAAGCCGATCATCAACTTCAGCTCGAACGACTACCTCGGCCTGACGAACCACCCGAAGGTCAAAGAGGCCGCGCACAAGGCCGTCGACAAGTACGCGTGCGGCCTCTCGAGCTCGCGCGTTCAAGCGACGACCGTCGACCACGTCGCGCTCGAGAAGCGCCTGGCGAATTGGTACGGCTTCGAGAAGTGCCTGCTCTTCACGACGGGCTACCAGGCGATGGTCGGCGCGATCGCGTCGCTCGCCGACAAAGACACGACGCTCGTCCTCGACGCGTACAGCCACGCGTGCATCCTCGACGGCACGTTCATGGCCGCCGGCACGCCCGGCCGCGCGCCCGAGGTCCGCTTCTTCAACCACAACTCGGTCAAGAGCCTCGAGCGCATCTTGAAGACGCGCGAGCGCAAGAACGCGGTCGTCCTCATCGAGGGCGTCTACTCGCTCGACGGCGACAAAGCCCCGATCAAGGAGATGATCGACATTTGCGCCGCGCACGACGCGTTCATCGTCCTCGACGACGCGCACGGCACCGGCACGCTCGGCACGAACGGCCGCGGCATCCTCGAAGAGGCCGGCGTCGAAGGCAAGGTGCCGCTCGTCGTCTCGACGTTCTCGAAGACCTTCGGCGGCATTGGCGGAATCCTGCTCGGGCGCGGTGAAGTTGTAGAATACATCCAAAACACCGCGCGCTCGTTCCTCTTCAGCGCGTCGCTGCCCGTTCCGATCGTCGCCGCCGCGAGCACCATCCTCGACATGCTCGAGGCCGAAGGGCCGAAGCTCGTCGAAGAGCTCCACCAGAAGGCCGCGTACATGCGCGGCAAGCTCAAGGAAGCGGGCTTCGACCTCGGCGCGTCGAACACGCACATCATGCCCGTCTACTGCCGCGAGGAGCGAAAGACGCTCTTCATGCACGTCGCCCTGCTCGAGTGCGGCGTCCTCATGGTCCCCATCGTGTACCCCGGCGCGAAGATCGGCGAAGAGCGCCTCCGCGTGAACATCACCCGCGGGCACACGCAGGAAGACATGGACCTCGCGCTCGGCTTGCTCAGGGAGTACGGCGAGGCGTTCTTCGTCCTTTCGGGCGAGGACATCGGAGAGCTCGAAGCCGATTGACGGGCGTCACCGCTCACTGCTCCAATCCACGGGATGATGGGACGAGCGGCGACGGTTGTCGCTTTGGTGATGGTCGCGTGCGGATCGAGTGAGAAGCCGGCCACGGATCCGGGCGCGAGCACGAGCACGGGCGCGAGCACGAGCACGACGAACGCGGCGGCGAGCGCGAGCACGACGGCGGAGGCGCCCAAGGAGCCGCCTCACATGATCCCGGGCGGGTGCGCGTCGAACGATCCGTGCTTGCCCGAGCCGATCTTCGTGAAGCGGCTGTGCAACGGATCGTTTCCGGACGTCGCGCTCCTCTTGATGTCGAAGAACCTGCCGTTCGCGCACGCGTACCTGCGCGGCGACGTCGACGGATGGAACGCCGAGGGCGGCGCGTCGGCGCGCGCGAAGCTGAAGTTCGACGAAGAGGTGCTGCTCCTACGAAAACGCTCGGGCAACACGGGCGGCATGCAGGTGAGCGGGAGCGGCGGCTACCTCGTGATGCGTTGGGACGGAAACTGCTACACGCTCGGCGAGGACGAGGTGACGACGCACAAGCCGCCGGCGCCGAAGTGGGCGCCGATCGCGTGGCGATACCTCGCGGAGGCGACGAAGAACGGCCTGCTCGACAACGCGCAGGTGAAGGCCGCGTACGACAAGCGAAGCCACGAGTGCAAAGGCGCGGTCTCGGGTGACGTGACGCTCACGTGTCAGCGCGCGGACGAAGCGCTCTCCGCCGCGGTCGTCGCCGCGGTTCGCGGCGGCGCGACGGTGCCCACGCCGGATCACATTCCGTAAAATCAGGCGGTCTTCGTTTGTAGCTTCGTGAGCGCCTTCACGACGTCGTCCACGGTCGAGATCGTCGAGAGCGTCTCCGTGGGGATCTGCACGTCGAAGCGATCTTCGATGTCGGCGACGACTTCCATGACGCCGAGGCTGTCGAGCCCCAGATCGTTCTGGATGTGGTCTTTCGGCGAGATGGCGCGACCGAGGTCGACGTGCTTTCCGAGGATCGCGGTCGTCTCCTTCAGCATCTCTTCGTAGCTCGCCATGCGGGAAGGCATACCATCCTACGGCGCACGGTGCCCGAGGCATTTCATGACGCGCGCGGGGTCTTCTGCGTCGAGAAGCGCTCGGATCACCGCGACCGCGTCAGCTCCAGCGTCGAGACATTCGCGGGCGTTTTCCGCGCTGATGCCGCCGAGCGCGACGAGCGTCATCTCGGGCGCGACGCGACGCGCCGCGGCGAGCGCAGCTGTCCCGCGCGGCGAGCCTTTGTCGGGCGACGCGAAGATGGGGCTGACGAGCGCCGCGGTGGCGCCGGCGCTGCGTGCAGTCTGCAACTCGTCGTCCGTGTGCGCCGGGGCGCTCCGCCAAGCGAAATCGCGCGGGAGCTCGCCCGCAGGTCCGTGCACGCCGTCGGCGCCGACGCGTCGCGCGAGCGCGTAGCGGCGGTTCACGACGAGGAGCGCGCCCGAGCCCTTCGTGATCGCCCGGAGCTCCGTCGCGAGCGGCAAGAGCTCCGCGTCGGCGCGCGCGGTTCGATCGCGGAGCTGCACGGCGAGCAATGCACCCGCGGTCATACTCGCCGACGCGACGGCGCGAACGACCTCGAGGATCCGCGCGCCCGAGTAGCGCGGATCGGTCACGAGCATCACGGAGATGCGTCGCCGTTCCACGTGCCTCCGTCGAGCACGTCCCTCGCGGCGGGGGTGTGCCGGCTGCTCGGGTATTTTGCGACGAGCGTCTCGAGCGTGTGACGCGCGGCCGCGTGATCGCCGCGCGCCTCGAAATCGTTCGCGAGGTTCCACAGCGCGTCGCCCGCCGTGTCCTCGATTCGCTCGGAGGGATCCGGATCGTGGCTGCACTGGAGCGGCGCCTGGACGCCGAGCATCGCGAGCACGGCGAGCGTCGCGCGCGTCACTCGATCAAGCCCTTCGTCGGGCTCGATGCGTTCGCGTATCGCGTCTTCGGCATTCGCCCCGCGAGGTACGCCTTGCGCCCCGCGATGACCGCCTCGCGCATCGCCTCGGCCATCAGCACCGGATCCTTCGCGTGCGCGATGGCGGTGTTCATGAGGACGCCGTGGCAACCGAGCTCCATCGCGACCGCCGCGTCGCTCGCGGTGCCGACGCCCGCGTCGACGATCACCGGGACCTTCGCGCGCTCGAGGATGATCTCGAGGTTGTGCGGGTTACGAATGCCGAGGCCGCTCCCGATCGGCGCCGCGAGCGGCATCACCGCGGCGCAGCCGAGCTCCTCGAGCTTGCGGCACACGATCGGATCGTCGATGCAGTACGGCAGCACCGTGAAGCCCTCTTTGACGAGGAGCTTCGCCGCCTCGAGCGTCTGCTCGTTGTCCGGGTAGAGCGTGTCTTTGTCGCCGATGACCTCGAGCTTCACCATCGGCCCCAATCCGAGCTCGCGCGCGAGGCGCAGCGTGCGCACGGCCTCGTCCGCGGTGTAGCAGCCGGCGGTGTTCGGGAGGATCGTCCAGCCCTTTTTTCGCATGAGGAGCGACATGAGCGAGCCGCTCGAGCGATCGTTGAGATCGACGCGGCGGATCGCGACGGTCACGATGTCCGCGCCGGACGCGTCGATGGCGCGCTCCGTCTCTTCGACGCTCTTGTACTTGCCCGTGCCGACGATGAGGCGGCTCTCGAAGGAACGGTTCGCGATGACGAGCTGCTGCATGGCCTCTCCATACCGCGGTATGCTGCGCGGTCAATGGCGTCGATTGGCCACGTGTTCGTAGGCATGGCGGCCGGCCGCGCGTACACGAAGGATCCGGCGCTCGCGAAGAAGGCGATGATCGCGCTGTCGATCGTGTCGCTCTGGCCCGATCTCGACGGGCTCTCGTTCGCGTTCGGCGTGCCGTACGAAGCGCCGTTCGGACATCGCGGGGCGACGCATTCGCTCGCGCTCGCGTTCGTCGTGGGCCTCCTCGGGCTCTACGTCGCGTACCGCGAGAAGCTCCCGCGCGCGCGAACCGCGATCTACGCGGGCGTCGTCGCGGCGAGCCACGGGCTCATCGACACGATGACGTACGGCGGCGGCCTCGGGTGCGCGCTCTTGTGGCCCGCGTCGAACGAGCGCTTCTGGGCGCCGCTTCGGTTCATCCCGATTTCACCGATCGGCCTGCGCATGCTCACGTTCCACGGCTTGAAGGTGATGGCCGCGGAGGTCGTCATCTTCGCGCCCTTCTGGCTCTACGCGCTGTGGCCTCGAAAAAAGCCGTAGCTCAGGCGGGCGTCTTCCAGCGGCGGTGCATCCAGAGCCACTCCGTCGGGTGTTCGAGGACGAAGCGCTCGAGCGCGGCGGTCGCGCGAACGGTGGCCTCGTGGATCCACTCGCGACCCGCGCGCGGCGGGGGCGGGATCGTGTCGAGGACGCAGAGTCGCTGCGTGCCGTCTTCGCATCGGTACGCAGCGGGCACCACGAAGAGCGCGCCGGTGCGCGCGGCGAGCGTCGCGGGGGCGCGATCGACCCACGCGCGTTCGCCCAAAAAACTCGTCTCGATCGCGTGCGCGCGCCGCGTCGGCACCTGGTCGAGCATCATCGCGACCGCGCCGCGCGAGCCGAGCTGCGCGCGGGCCCGCTCGACCGCGCCCTTCGCGGGCGCGAGCGACACGCCGTAGCTCGCGCGCGTTCGCTGCCAGAAGGCATCCACGAACCCGAGCGACAAATGCTTCGTGACGATCAAGAGCGGCACCATCGACGCGAACGCGCACGCCGCGAGATCCCAGTTGCCCGTGTGCGACGCCGCGAGCACCGCGCCGCGCGCGCGCATCTCGGGGATCGCGATGCGCGCGCTCGCGTCGAGCGACACGTAGTCGCGGAGATCGCGAGTGCTGCCACCGAGCCAGAGGAGCTCGAGCGCGCTCGTGCCGAGCGAGCGGTACATCCCGCGCGCGCTCTCGGCTGGGCCCACGACGCCCGCGCGCGCCATGCTCGCTTCCACGTGCGCGCGTCGCACCCGAAGCGCTCCGCCCACGAACGCCCCGAGGGCTTCGCCGAACACGGAGAGATCTCCGAACGGGACGGCCCCGGTCGCGCGCGAGAGCGCCTGGAGCATCAGCCGAAGCCGGGTCGGTTCTTGCTCTTCTCGACGCCGCCGCCGTCCGACGCGAGCGCGAACACGTCGTCGCGGACGAAGCAGTGCAGCTCGCGCCGGTGGGTGCGCCCGGTGACGATCGTCCCGTCGATGCGGAGCGATTCGAGCCTGGAAACCGCCAGCGCCGCGCCGTCGTGCGCGACGTGAACCGTGAGCAGCGCGCCTTCGGGCATCGTCCACCAGCCTTCTTTGTCGGCCTTGGCAGAGAGCTGTTTGAGGATCGCGTCCAGCTGTTCTTGGGTCATGGCCAGCGGTGTGACACACTTCGAGGCGACATGGAAGAACGAGGCGCGCCGAACGAGCCAATCATCGTCCTCGAGGACGTGAAGAAGCAGTTCGGCGACGAGTGGGTTTTACGCGGCGTCAGCATGACGTGCCGCCGCGGCGAGACGACCGTCATCATCGGCGGGTCGGGCGCCGGCAAGACCACGCTCCTCCGTCACATCGTCGCGCTCGAGCAGCCGACGAGCGGGCGCATCCTCGTCGAGGGCGAGAACATCGTCGGCCTCCCGGAGCGCGAGCTCAACCGCATCCGGCGCAAATTCGGGATGGTCTACCAGTACGCCGCGCTGCTCGACTCGATCACGGTGATGGAGAACGTCGCCTTCCCGCTCGTCGAGCACACGAAGCTCTCGAAGAAGGAAATCGAGGCGCGCGTCGTAGAAAAGCTTCGATTGCTCGGACTCTCCCCCAACGTCGTCCGCAAATTCCCTGCCGAGCTCTCGGGCGGCATGCGCAAGCGCGTGGGGCTCGCGCGCGCGCTCATGCTCGAGCCGCCGATCCTCGTCTACGACGAGCCCACATCCGGCCTCGATCCGCTGACGAGCCGCGTGGTCGACGACATGATCGAAGAGATGCGCCAGCAGTTCAACGTGACGAGCCTCGTCATCTCGCACGACATCGCGAGCTGCATTCGCATCGCCCACCAGGCGATCTTGCTCATCCGCGGTGAGATCGTCGCGCGCGGCACGCCCGAAGAGCTCGCGAACGGCGACAGCGAGGTCGCGCGCGAGTTCTTCGAGAAATCCGGCGTCGCGGTCGACGCAATCCCCGCGCGCCTGCGCTGATATAAGAGGAGAGATGGGCCCGTACCCGCAACAACCCCCGCCGGCACCGCCGGGTTATCCGCCCTACCCGCCTCCGCAGATGCCGCAGGCGATGTTCGTCCCGCCGCCGCAGAACGACGGCAAGGCGATCGCGTCGCTCGTGCTCGGCATCTTGAGCATCGTCGGCTGCTTCGGCGCGCTCGCGGGCATTCCGGCGATCATCCTCGGCTTCATGTCGCGCCGCGACATCGCGCGCTCGGGCGGCACGATGGGCGGCGACGGCCTCGCGCTCGGCGGCATCATCACCGGCATCTTGAGCACGCTGCTCACGGTCGTGACCGTCATCTTCTACGTCGCGATCATCGGCGCGGCGGTCGCGAGCGCGCCCTCGTACACGCCGCCGCCGTACACGCCCTACACGCCGTACACGACGCCGACCGCGACGGTGATCGCGCCGACCGCGCCGACCGGCCTCAAGCCGATGCCGTACACGGGCCTCGTGAAGGTCGTCGACTTGAAGAGCGGCGGCGGCTCGCTCCGCACGCAGCTCGCGCTCGAGGTCGGCGCCGCGAAGGACGACGGCTACAAGACGATGGTCATCACCGCGTCGCGCTCGTGCAAGGCGTGCGACGAGGTCTTCGGCGCGTTCGCGAACTACAACCTCCAGAAGGTGCTCTGGAACGTCCGCGTCGTCCGCGTCGACGTCGACTCGTTCCCCACCGAGCTCTCCGCGGTCGGCCTCGACAAGCCCGCGCAGCCCTGGTTCTTCAAGATCGACGACACGCTCAAGGTGGTCGACGCGATCAGCGCCGACGAGTGGGACGACAACGACGCGTGGAACATGTCGCCCGTGTTGAAGGCCTTCGTCGCGGGCACGTACAAGAAGCGAGTCGGCGCAGACGGCGGGATCACGAAGAAGCCGATCGATTTGTCGGATCCTTTTTGACATAATCTCGGGTCATGAGAGGGGCAACGTGGCGGGTGGGCGCCATCGTGTGCGCGCTAGCCGTCGCATCATCCGCGCGCGCCGATGAAACCGAGACGGTCCGAACGAAGGATGGGAGCATCTTTCGCGGCGATCTCGTCGAGAAGGTCGTCAACGACCACGTGACGATCAAGATGGCGACCGGCGAGGTCAAGAGGATCGAGTGGGACGACATCGAGACGAAACCGCCGCCGCCTCCGCCGCCGCAAAAGCCCACCAAGCCTTCCGGCGACGAAGTGGACGTCTCGTTCACCTCCGATGATCCCAAGGCGACGCTTCAGCAATACGTCGGCTCGGGCGGCGTCACCGTCGATTACGTGACGCCTTACGGCACCACGCTCGGGAGCGGCGACGCGGAGCTCGGCCTCTTCCGCGACGTGTGCACGAGCGCGTGCACGCAGCGCGTTTCTTCGGCCGGACGCTTCCGCGTCGCGGGTGAGGGGCTCATCCCCACCGACTCGTTCACGCTGCAGAAGAGCGGCCCCAACCAGGTGTCGGCCTCGATGTCCTCGCGCGGCAAGCGGACCGCCGGAAAGGTCCTGACGATCTACACGGGCGCACCATTCACGGCGATCGGCGCGCTCGTGTTGGTCGCCGGTGCCGTCGCCACGCCCGGTGCGCCGTGCGCCGGGTGCGTCGATGCTCACGCGTCGCTTCTCTTGTGGGGTGGAATCATCACCGGAGTCAGCGTGACGATGCTCACGATCGGCATCATCCTATGGGCGACGTCGGGATCGTCTGCGACCCTGAACGGAGAGCACGTGGCGCTGCGCCTTCCCGGCAAGATGCGATTGGGCGTGGGAGGGCTCTCGTTTTGACGCGCTTTCGAGTCATCGCGCTCGCGCTCGTCGCCGCGTCCGCCCTCGCGGCCACGTTTGCGTGCATCACCGGCAGCCCCTCAGCGAACGTCTCGTGCACGCAGAGTGACCCGCAGTCGTGCGCTTGCACCGCGGACAACAAGGGAGGCGGCGACGCGTCGTGCCCGGGCACGACGGCCGCATCCGACACGCTTTGTTGCGCGGAGACGTACTACCCGAGCATCGGAAGCTGCAGCTGCACGCGCGCGCCCGTCGGATGCGCGTTCGACACGTACGGGTGCTCGTGCGGTCTCGTCGAGCTCGACGCCGCGACCGTTCCGTCGTGCGACGCTCCGACCCAGTGGGCGTCGTGCTGCAAGTCGTCGGCAGGCTGCACCTGCACGCTCGCGCCCAACGCCGCGTGCAACGGCACGGTCGTGTCCTCGTGCTCGAAAGCCGACGTGGACGGCGGAACCTGCGCCGCCGGAACGAGCGACTGCACCTGCAGCGCGAACAACCAATTCGGCACCACGTCGTGCGGCCCGCCGTCCGTCACGTGCTGCTTGCGGACCGCCACGTACCACCCAGGCTTTTCGAGCTGCGTCTGCGGTATCGGTTTGCAGTGCGGCGGCGGCGAGCAGCAAGTCTCGTCGTGCAGCGGCGCGATGGTCGCCGACGCCGCGCTCCAAGATTTTTGTTCCATCAGGCAGCTCGCGGGCCTGAGGGTGCAGAGCTGTAACCCACCGCCCGACGGTGGGTGACGACTAAATGCCCACGACGTCCTTGTGACGCTTCACCACGTAACGCAGCTCGAGGGACGCGCGGCCCCGCGCGGGGAGATCCACGGTCCACTTCACGAAGCCGTCCTCGTCGGGCTTGGCCTTGGGGGACGTCTTCTTCTCGTCGAAGGAGATCTCCACTTTCTCGATCTCGGAGACCGGGACGCGCTCGGTGACCTCGATCTTGCGCGCGCTCGTGTCGAGGTTCGACAGGTGGACGCGGACGCGGTGGGACCTGCCGATCCAATTCGAGGGGAGAAGGCCGGGCTCCTCGTCGACCGTCTCGACCTCGCGGCGCACGCGCACGTGCGGATCGGGGCCGAAGCCGAGCTCGAAGCGCTCGCCCGACGCGATGAGCGGGATCTTGGTGCGGCCGACGAAGCCGCTCTCGCGCACGAGATCGACGGGGCCGGCGAGGAGCGGCTCGCTCGCGCCGTTGGTCTGGACGGAGCGCACGAGCACCGCCTCGGCGAGCTCGGGGTACGCGACGAGCGACGACGTCGACTTCGTCTCCATCGCGAGCGTCGGGACGCGATACGGGCGGCCGTCGCTCGGGATCGTCGCGCGGCTCTTCGACGTGAGCACGCGGACCGCGCCGCCGTCGTCGATGCCGGGCACTCGAGGTGGCGGCGCGCCGCCTAGGCCCGTGTGCTGCACGATCTCGTCGCGCTGCTCGACGCGCACGATCTCGCTCCTTCGCTGGACCGCGAGCTCGTCGTCGAACAGCGAGGGCGGCTTCTGGCCGAGCGACGGGCGCTCGGTGGAGAGCTTGAGCGTCACGTTCGGCCAGTCTTCGCCCGTGTTCTGCCACACGCATCCGTCGGTCGTGACCGAGAGCGCGCCGTCGCCGCCTCCGAGCGGCGGCGCACTTCGGACGCGGAGCGTAGCGGTGTGGGCGGGGCGCCAGCACGCCCCGGGGACGATGTACTCGACGACGAGGTCCGTCTTCGTCGCGGCGCTCGCGCTCAGCGTGAGCTCGATCGCGGCGACGACGCGCGTGTCGGTGTGACCCGATTGGGCGAGGCGCGCTTCGAGCCGCGCGATCGCCTGCTCGAGATCGCGCTGCGCGCGCTGGGCCGCGAGCGCCTCGGCGTACGCCGCTTGCTCGCGCTGCTCGAACGCGCCCGCCGCGCGCTTCGCCTCGGCGACGTCGGTGAGCGAGCCGCGCGCGGCGTCCTCTGCGAGCTCTTCGGCGACGCGCCGCTGCGCCTCTTGGATGAGCACGATGGCCGTCTGGAGACGCTTCACGTTCGACGCGCCGAGCTCGCGCGCCCGGCGTTTCTCCTCGAGCTCGCGCACGAGCTCGGCGTGAGCTCGCGCGGGCTCGGTCGCGACCGTGCGCCGAACGACCCGCGCGTCGCCGGCTCGAGCGCCGCTCGCGCGCACGCGGAGCGTCTTGTCGGCGATGACGGGCGCGACGTCGTCGATGCGTATGCGCGTGACGCCCGCGGGAAGCTCGATCGACGCGACGCGGTGCACGTGCGCGCGATCCTCCGTGACCGTCACGGAGTCGATCGGCGCGCTCAGCACGGTGGGATCGCTCATGACTCCCTCCGGTTTCCGCCGACGAGCTCCTGCTTCGACGCGATCTTGATCGTGTAGCGCACGGCGAGCGTGCGCGTCGCGCCGGGCTCGAGCGACGCCTTCCAGAGGTGACCGCCGCGCAGCGACTGCTCCTGATCCCACGTCTCCCACGCGGGTTCGACCGAGCCAACCTCGACCTTCACCTCGGTGTCGTCCTTGCGAACGACAGGCACGCGCTCGCGAACCTCGACGGTGACCGCGCGTGGCAGGAGGTTTCTGAGCTCGACGTTCACCTTGTGCACGAGCGAGAGCGAGCCGCCGAGCAGGCCCGCGGTCTCTTCTTGGAACGTCGTCGTGCGCGCGATCTTGATCGCGGGCTCGACGCCGAGGCCGATCTCGACGCGGCCGCGCGGCGGCGTCTCGGGCATACGCGTCGTCGTGCGGTACGTGACGTCGTCGCCGCTGCCTTCATAGACGTCGAGCGGTCCCGTGAGGAGCGCCGCGTCGATGGGGCTCTCGATCTCGAGCAGCCGATAGACCTGCTGCGCCTCGCGCGGGACCGCCACGTGACGAAGCCGCGTCGTCGCGTCCCAATCCGCGACGGGCACCGCGCGGAACGCTCCGTCGGCCGCCACGTCGCACGGGAGCTCGGCGGCGTACGCGTAGTCGTACGCGTCGGTCGAGTGGGCGATCTCGTAACCAGGCGGCAGCGCAGCGTCGTCGATCGCAGCGCGCTGGAACGCGACGCGAATGGCCGCGCCGACGTCGACGCGAAGGCGCGTCCCGAACGCCTCGAGGTAGACGCTCGACTGCGCGATCGCGACGAGCTCTCCGCGCGCCGCGTCGCTCGCAGGACGCATGCGGAGCCGCGCGTACGACAGCGACTCGGCCGCGAGCTCCCAGTTCGCAGGCTCGGGCAGGCGCGTCTGCGTCTCGCCCTCGTCGGCCGGTTCATCCTCGAACATGCCGACGTCGGACTTGGCCGCGCGCGACTTCGCCAGAGCAGGCATGCCGCGCCCGGGCGCCTGCGACGACATCGCGCGACCGAGCGCGACGAGCGGCGCGGCGGCGGCCGCGGGCGCCGCCAAGATCGCACCCGCGAGCGTCGACGATCGCCTCGCGGGCGCGTGCATCACCATCTGCGGCGGCGGCGCAGGCATGGCCGCCGGCGGCGGAGGCGGAGCACCGAACGACGCCGTCGCCTCCAGGCGTGGAGGCGTTCGTTCGTCGTCGAGCGTCGCGAGCGATTGCGGCATCGCCGCCAGCTCGGGAGGACCCGCGACGTGATCGTAGTCCGCGTAGAGCGCCTGTGCGCCCTCGGGCGGCTCGCGATAACCGAGCTTCACCGGCGGCGGCTGAGCGCGCCCGATGCGCGCCTTCGCGAGCTCGGGCAGCTCGACCCACGTGTCCGCTTCGGCGGTCGACAGGCGGAGCGCGACGCCCGTCCAGTCTTCACCCGTTCGCTGCGCGACCATCGCGCGCATCCCGAGCCTCGCCTTCGACTGGGTCAGCGTGAGCACGTACGACGGGCTCCAGCACGCGCCGGGAACGGCGTACTCGAGCACCACCTTCGCGCCCTTCTTCACCGACGCGAGCGACACGGTCGCCACCTTGCGGAGCTCGTGCTCCTTCGCGTTTCGCGCCGTCGACGCGCGCTTGAGGCGCTCGGTCTCTTCGGTGAGCTTCGCGTCCGCGACGCGCGCGGCCGCCGTGGCCGTCGCGAGAGAAGCCGAGAGGCGCTCCTCCTCGCCCGTGCGGAGCGCGAGGAGCCGCTGGCGTGACTCGAGCGGGATGGGAAGCGGCGGCTCGTTCTCGCGAGGCGCGGGCCGCGCGACGATCTTCAGCGCCTCGAGCCGCGCGATCGCCGCCTGAAGCCGAGCGACGTCGGCGCGGCACCGCAGGGCCTCGTCGCGCGCGCGCTCGAGCGCCTCGTCGATCGCGGGCGCGAGGTCGGCCTCGGCCTCGGCCGCCTCGAGCCCGACGCGCACGTCCGCGGCGATCCCCTCGCCTTCGACACGCGCTCTCACCGATCCGTCGTCGAGCACGAGCGGAAGCCCCACGAATCGGACCTCGGAGGAGGCCTCGTCGCCGACCTCGAGCACGCGCTCGACGCGCGCGCCCCTGCGAAACACCGTCACCCGCTCGATCCGCGATCCCACGGTTGCCATCATACTTCCCGTAACGCACGGGACGCGCGCCTGGTGACAGCGCCCGGTATTTTCGTTTCAAACGAATTTCTCGGCTGCGTCGCGCATCGTGACGAACGAGTACCCGTGGTCGCGGAGCACGGCGATGACCATGCGGAGCGCCGCGAGCTTTCGCTCCCTCGCGATGCGCACGTCGATCTGGTGCGGCGCGAGCGCGTCGAGATCGTCGCGCTCGTCGAGGACGTCGATGCCGTGGAGCTCGAGGTTGACGAGCGGCTCCCCCACGCACATCTCCGTCAACTTGCGCGCGCCCGTCGGGCCCGCCATCGTCACGGTCGTCCCGATGAACTGAAGGCGCAGCCTCGGCGTCACCTGCACGGGCATCTCGAGCATGCCCGTGCCGCGCTTCCAATACGGTTTGCCGACGAAGTACGGACGCGTCGGCGCGCGGAGCACGCTCGGCGTGTCCACGATCGATCGGCTCGTTCGCCCGCGCGCTTTGTAGACTCCGATCGCCGTCGCCTTCAGCGCCCAATAAGCCGGGCAAGGAAACACGGACGAGTCGTATTTCACGCCCAATTCCTGCAAGAGCGCGAACACGTCGTCGGTGATCGTGTAGCCCGGCGCGCGGAAGCCGACGGGCGCTTCACCCACGGCATGCGCGATCGCCGCGATGCCGCCCTCGATCTGGTGCGCCATCTCTTCGCGGCCCAAGCGCGTGAGGTCGTAGCGGTGGTCGAGCGTGTGGTTCGCGATCTCGTGGCCGCGAACGTGCGCGGCGCGGAGCGTCTCGGCGTTCTCCGTGCGCACGAGGTCCGAGCCGATTGCGAAGAGCGTCAGCGGGACGCGCTCCTCCTCGGCGAGGTCGAGCAGGCGGCCCACCGCCACGTCGTAGACCGCCGTCAGGCCACGACCACGCGCCGCCTCGGGCTCGAGCCCGTGGATCGCGTAGTAATTCGGGATCTCGTCGAGGTCGACGCTGATCGCGCAAAGACGCATTCGCACCGTCTCCTATCGCCTGCTCTAAGTCGTTATTTTGAATGTATTGTGGACGTGGAGTGATGCGCCAGGAGGAAGTCGAGCGCCGCGGTCGAGAAGCGCGCGTCGAATTTCGGCACGTGCGTCGAGCCGTGCATGCGCCAGAGCGCGACGTCGAGCCCGGCCGGGCACCCGTACGACTCGCGCGTGGTCTCGGGGCCCGCGACGGCGTTGTCGAGATCGAGCGCGGCGCCGGCGGGGTGACGGCCGCTGCACCCGTCGCGCGCGCCCCACGCGTCGACCGCGGCCTCCGCACCCGGGTATGGCTCGCCGTTGCCGAACGATTTGCCGCCCTCGTATTTGATGACGACGTCCGCGTCGCCGTGCACTTGCAGGACGCTCACGCCGTGGCCCGCGCATTTGGCCGCGTCGCTCCACGGCACGCCCGCGATGGCGACGATCGCCGCGACGCGCGCGCTCCGCTCGCATGCGTACCTATGCGCCATGAATGCGCCGTTCGAGTGCCCGATGATGTAGACGCGCGACGCGTCGAGCTTCTTCGTCTTCGCGACGTCGTCGATGATCGCGTCGAGGTACGCCACGTCGTCGACGGGCGCTTTGTCGAAGTCGCAGCACGCCTCGGTCGCGTTCCAATACAGCATCCCCTTGTGGTCCTTCGTGCCGTCGGGGATCGCGAGCATCACGCCGCGCGCCTTCGTGAGCTTCGAGAGACCGAGGTAGCCGTCGTGGTTCTTGCCATCCGAGCCGTAGCCGTGGAGCAGGATGACGAGCGGCATCGCGCCGCCACCGTCGCCGTCGGGCGCGTCGAGAACGTACGGCCTCGCTTGGACGTACTGCGCGGCCGTCATCGTCGGCGCGCTCGCGATCGGCGCTGCGGACTGCGTCGCGGTCGGGATCGGGCTCTCGGCGAGCTGAGCCGTGTGGGTCGCGCTCACGCTCTCGGAGGACGTGCTGGATCCATCGATCGAGCTCGCGCGGCAGGCGGCCAAAACAATCACAAGAATGATTCGTTTCAAAATATCGTCTGGAACCTTCCCGCGGACGGCGCTAAATCCGAGGGCTGCACATGGAACTTCTAGAGGCGCTCCGCCTTTTTGGACGGGATGCCGCCTCTTTTCAAGCCATCGAGCCCGGTATCTCGCTTTTTCGCGACGAGCGCGGGCTCGTCGCTTACCGCGACACGGGCTCCGCTTGGGTCGCGGTGGGCTCGCCGCTCGCGCCGCCCGAGGACGTGCACGAGCTGTCCGTTCGCTTCGAGCGCGCCGCCGAGCGCGAAGGAAGGCGCGCGGTCTACTTCGCGTGCGACGACGCGAGCGCCTTTCGCGATCACGAGCCCGTCGTCGTCGGCGAGCAGCCTTGGTGGCGCGCGGGCGACTGGCCCGACGTCCTCAAGAAGAACCGAAGGCTCCGCGAGCAGGTGCGGCGCGCGAAGAAGAAGGGCGTCGAGGTGCGCGCGATCTCGGCGAGCGAGCTCGCGGAGGGAGCGCCGCTCCGAGCGCGCGTGGAGGCGCTCGCGGCCGCGTGGCTCGCGTCGCGCCCGATGCAGCCGATGCAGTTCCTGCTCACGCTCGCGATGTTCGAGCAGCCGAGCGAGCACCGCTATTACGGCGCGTTCAAGGGAGGCGAGCTCGTCGCGTTCGTCTCGCTCGTCCCGATTTGCGCGCGGGGCTCGTGGCTCGTCGAGGATCTCGTGCGCGACGCCGGTGCGCCGAACGGCACGACGGAGCTCCTCTTCGATCGCGCGATGCGCGAGTCGCCCGAGGATGCGCTCGTCACGTGGGGCCTCGCGCCGCTCTCGGGCGCGCCCTGGCCGATGCGCGCGATCGGCGCGCTCGCCCGCGGGCTCTACGATTTTCGCGGCCTCCGCGCGTTCAAGGCGCGGCTCCACCCGCGTGAGTGGCAGAAGGTCTACATGATCGTCCCGCGCTCGAGCTCGCCCCTCGCCGCGACGATCGACACGCTCCGCGCGTTCGCGGGCGGCTCGCTCGTCTCGTTCGGCGCGCGGACGCTCATACGCCGTCCGCTCGTGCTCGCGTGGATCCTCACGCTCTTGCTCGTGCCGTGGACGACGATGCTCGTCGTGCTCCTCGCGTTCCACCGCGCGACGCCGCTGCTCGGGTTTCCGCGCGCGGAGATCTTCGGGTGGGCGGCGTTCGACGCGCTCTTCGCGCTCGCGCTCCTCCGCGCGTTCTGGAAGCCGCGCTTCTCGGCCTACGCGATCCTCGGCGCGGCCGCCGCCGTCGACGCGCTCGTCTCGACGATGCACATCGCGCACGCGGGCCTCGGCGCGACCACCGTCTCCGCGTGCGCGCGCACCGCGAGCGCCGTCGCGCCCGCCTTGGCGTCGATGGGCCTCTTGAGGTGCGCCAAGGCTACGTTCGTTTCAAAATAAAGAGGGCCCACCACGATGTGGTGAGCCCTCTTGCTGACGGCTGACAGCTGACGGCTTAAGCGCCCGTCATCTTCGCGACTTCCGCCGCGAGATCGTCCTTCGCCTTCTCGATGCCTTCGCCGAGACCGAAGCGGATGAACGACGCGATCTTCACGTCGCCGCCGAGCTTCTTGCTCAGCTCTTCGCGGAGCTTCTCGACCGTGGAGCCCGGGGTCGTCACGCTCTCCTGACCGAGGAGCGTCACTTCCGTGAACCACTTGTTGATCTTGCCGTCGACGATCTTCGGCCAAGCGGCCTCGGGCGCCTTGAGCGTGCCCGCGGCTTTCTCCTCCTGCATCTGCGCGGCGTAGATCTCTTTTTGCTTCTCGACGTCCTTGGCCGAGAGCTTGTCCTTGGAGACCACCATCGGGTTCATCGCCGCGATCTGCATCGCGCAGTTGTCGACGAACTCGGTGAACTCCTTGTCGCCCGTCTTGCCCGCAGGCGCGTACGCCTCGACGAGCACGGCGAGCTTGCCGCCCATGTGGATGTACGAGTGGACGATGCCGTTGGCGCCGGCCTTGACCGTGTCCCAGCGGCGAACGACGGTGTTCTCGCCGGTCTTCGCCGTGAGCTCCTGGCGCTCGACGTCGACGGTGGTCGACTTGCCGGGGTACTTCTGGGCGAGCACGTCGGCGCCCTTGTCGAGCTTGGTCGCGACCTCGAGCACCTTGCCGACGAACTCCTTGAACGCCTCGCCGCGCGAGACGAAGTCGGTCTGCGTGTTGACCTCGACGATGGTGCCGCGCGTACCGTTGTCGGTCACGGCCGTGCGCACTTCGCCTTCGGTCGCCACCTTGCCGGCGCGCGACGCGGCTTTGACGATGCCCTTCTTGAGGATGTTCTCGACGGCTTTGTCGAGGTCGCCGTTCTCCTCGTCGAGAGCGGCTTTGCAATCGCTCATGCCGGCCTGCGTGCGCTCACGCAGCTCTTTGATCATTGCAGGTGTGATTTTCGCCATGACTTCTTCTTCTGTTAATCAGTTCGGAGCCTCGGCGCCGCCACCCTCGCCGCCGCCGCCACCGCCAGCGCCACCGCCACGTCGACCGTAGACTTCCGTCTGCGGGCCGCCGCCGCGCTGCTGGTCTTGCGGTTGGAACTCCTTGCGACGCTGCGACCCTTCGACCACCGCGTCCGCGATGCGCGACGTGATGAGCTTGATCGAGCGGATGGCGTCGTCGTTTCCGGGGATGACGTAATCGACGAGGTCCGGGTTGCAGTTCGTGTCCGTGATCGCGATGACCGGGATCTCGAGCTTGCGCGCCTCTTCGACGGCGATCGTCTCCATCGACGGATCGATGATGAACACCGCAGCCGGAACCTGGCTCATCGCCTTGAGGCCGCCGAGGTACTTGTCCGAACGCTCGCGCTCTTTTTCGAGGCGCGAGACTTCCTTCTTCGGAAGCTGGAGGTAGGTGCCGTCGTCCCTCATGCGCTCGAGCTGGCGAAGGCGATCGAGGCCTTGCTTGATCGTGCGGAAGTTCGTGAGCGTGCCGCCGAGCCAGCGGTTCACGACGAAGAACGAGCCCGAGCGGACCGCTTCTTCCTGGACGATCTCCTGCGCCTGGCGCTTGGTGCCGACCATCAAGATGTGGCCGCCGCGACCGACGGTCTCCGCGACGAAGTTGTACGCGCGCGTGAAGAGGCGCTCGGTCTTGTCGAGGTCGATGATGTGGACGCCGTTGCGCGCGCCGTAGATGTACGAGCGCATCTTCGGGTTCCAGCGCTTGGTCTGGTGGCCGAAGTGAACGCCGGCGTCGAGAAGCACCTTCACGGGGAGCGGATGCTCGCCACGCGCGGGCGGCAAACCGCCCTGATTTTCCATCGTCTGGGTCATGTTGCGCTCCTTTTCGGTTGTTTTCTAACGACCCTCGCTCGGACCAACAGTCTCGCGACTGCACCGGGACTCGAGCTTTGCGCTGAGGGTCGTGTGGATTCCCGAGAGATTTCGGGGACGCGAACAATACGTGCGTTCAGCGCTCAGTCAAGCTGAACGCACATCGTCTCCTACGCATCTGGTACAACGCCGGGAGAGAGGTCTCTCCAATCATTTCCTTCAAATCTTGGTGTGTTGGCGCGCTGGCGCCGCTCTTCTTCTTCGTTCCCAGCACCGCTCACGCGGGTGAATTCCAGGTCGACGCGGGCGTGACGATGCTCGGCTCGAGCTGGGCGGGCGATTTCGCGGGCGGCGGGCTCTTGCGGCTCGGGTACCGCTTCGCGCGCGTCGTCTCGATCGACTTCGTCGGCTGGGAGCAGCTCGCCGTCGTCGACCAGCGCATGGACACCGGGCTCACGTTCGGCGTGACCGGGTTCATCCCGCTGAAGCGCGTGCGGCCGTCGCTGCGGATCTTCGCGATCCATCAACACGAAGAAGGAACGGTCTCGGTCGCGCAGACGCCCGCCGGGTTCGTCTTCGGCATCGGCTCGGGCATTCGACATCGCGCGGGCGGCGGCCTCACGCTCGGCGCCGAGATCCCGTTCTCACAAATCGAAGCAGATCGAGTGGGTCGTCCTCGCGGAGCTCCAAGGGATTTGGTTTCCGGACCCGCTCGGCCCGACGTTCTATTACGGCGGAAACCTCGGCATCGGCTTCAACTACTCGATCGAGAAACTGCCATGACGACGAGGCTCCTCCTTCTCGTCATGGCGCTCGCCGCGCTCGTCGCGTGCGGTTGGGAAGACATGTCGAGCTACCCGTGCCCGCAAGGCGGCACGACGCTCACGTACGACAACTTCGGCAAGGACTTCATGACGACGTACTGCGTTCAGTGCCACGGCGGGCCCAACGGCTACAGCTCTCGGTCGTTCACGGACGTCGGGACGATCCGCGCGCAGGCCGCCGACATCTTCCGAAACGCGGCCGAGGACAACACGACGATGCCGCCCGGACCCGTCGATCCGCCGAAAGACGCGCGCTACAAGCTCGCCGAGTGGCTCTCGTGCGGAGCGCCTTGAAAGGACCTATGCTCCCCGCGGGAAAATGAACAGGAAGCTCGCAAGATCAGGAAATTTTGGTGGATTGAGCACGCGACCCATTCCCTTTCTTGATCTCTCGATCTTCCTGTTCATCCTCTTCATGTTGGCCGCGTGCGGCGGGGGAACGCAGCTGCCCAAGGGGCCGCCGCCGGAGTACGAGGACGAGCCGGGGATGACGCAGCCGCAAGGAGACGCGTCGCCGCAGCCGAGCGACATGGTCGACGCGGGAACGGGCGGATGAGCATCGCGCGCGAATCGGTGCTGCACGTCGCGGAGCTCGCGAGCCTCTCGCTCGCGGACGACGAGATCGATTCGCTCGCGCACGATCTCGACGCGATCGTGCGCTACGTCGAGCAGCTCAACGAGGTCGACACCGAGGGCGTTCAGCCGCTCACGAGCGTGGGCGCCGCGGGCGCGCTTCGAGCCGACGTCGTGCAGCCCGGGCTCACGCGCGAAGCTGCGCTCGCGGAGGCGCCGAACGCGACCGAAGAAGGATTCATGGTGCCGCGGTTCGTCGAGTCATGACGCTCTTGGATCTGAGCGCGGTGGAGCTCGCCGAGCGCGTGCGAAGCGGCGGCGTTTCGGCGACCGAGATCGCGCGCGAGTGCATCGCGCGCATCGAGGCGCGCGACGGCGCGCTCCACGCGTTCCTCGCGACGAGCGCCCGAGGCGCTCCTCGCGGACGCGCGCGCGATCGACGAAAAGCGCGCGCGCGGCGAGACGCTCGGCGCGCTCGCGGGCGTCCCCGTCGCCCTGAAGGACGCGCTCTGCACGACGCACGCGACGAGCTCGGCGGGCTCGAAGATCCTCGAAGGCTACGTGCCGCCGTACGACGCGACGGTCGTCGCGCGCCTCCGCAAGGCGGACGCGCTCCTCCCTGGCAAGACGAACATGGACGAGTTCGCGATGGGCTCGTCGAACGAGAACAGCGCGTATGGGCCGTGCAAGAATCCTTGGGATCCCAAGCGAATTCCCGGCGGGTCTTCCGGGGGAAGCGCGGCCGCCGTCGCGTCGCGCATGACGCCCGTCGCGCTCGGGAGCGACACCGGCGGATCGATTCGCCAGCCCGCCGCCCTCACGGGCACCGTCGGCGTGAAGCCCACGTACGGGCGCGTCTCGCGCTACGGGCTCATCGCGTTCGCGTCGAGCCTCGACCAGGTCGGCCCGATCGCGAGCGACGTGCGCGGCGCGGCGCGCGTGCTCGACGCGATCGCGGGTCACGATCCGAAGGACGCGACGAGCTTCGACGCGGGCCCCTTCGCGTTCGAGGCGGCGTGCGACAAGCCCGTGCGCGGCATGCGCATCGGCGTGCCCGCGGAGTATTTCGCGGAAGGGCTCGACGCGGACGTCGAGGCGAGCGTGCGCGAGGCGATCGCCGCGCTCGAGCGCGACGGGTGCACCGTCACGCCGATCACGCTCCCGCACACGCGCTTCGCGGTCGCTACGTACTACGTCGTCGCGACGGCCGAGGCCTCGTCGAACCTCGCGCGCTTCGACGGCGTCCGCTACGGCCTGCGCGAGAACGCGAGCGACCTTCGAGGGCTCTACGGCAAGACGCGCGACCACGGCTTCGGTCGCGAGGTGAAGCGGCGCATCCTCCTCGGCACGTTCGTGCTCTCGGCGGGCTACTACGACGCGTACTACCTGAAGGCGCAGAAGGTCCGCGCGCTCATCGCGCGCGATTTCGAAGAGGCGTTCGCGAGCGTCGACGCGATCGCGTGCCCGACGTCGCCCACGCCCGCGTTCCTCGTCGGCGAGAAGGTGAACGATCCGCTCGCGATGTACCTCTCCGACGTGTGCACGCTCCCCGCGAGCCTCGCCGGGCTCCCCGCGATCAGTGTGCCGTGCAAGCCGACGAAGGGCGGGCTCCCCGTCGGCGTGCAGCTCATCGGGCGCGCGCGCGACGAAGCCACCATCTTCGCCCTGGCCGCCGCGTGCGAGCGCGCCTACCCGCCCGTCCCGGCGCCGGTTTCATGACCGACGTATCCGTCGACTTCGTCGCGCCCGCTCACCTCGACGCGCTCGCCGATTTGTTCCGCGCGTGCGAGTGCCCGTGCTTCTGCCGCTACTGGCACTTCGAGGGCGACAAGAACGCGTGGCTCGAGCGCTGCGCGATCTCGCCCGCGGCGAACGAAGCCGAGCTGCGCGCGGACGTCGTCAACAAGGAGCCGCGTGCAGGCGGCCTCGTCGCGTTCGAGGGAGACATCGCCGTCGGCTGGATGAAGCTCGCCCCGCGCGCGACGCTCCCGAAGCTCCGAAACGGTCGCGTGTACCGCGCGCTCGATCTGGGCGACGACGACGGCGTTCTCTCGATTGGCTGCATGCTCGTTCGGCCCGACGCTCGCAAGACCGGCGTCGCCCGCGCGCTCGTCACCGCCGCGTCCGCGCATCGCGAAAGAGCGAGGCGCGCGCGCCATCGAGGCGTACCCGCACGCGATGAAAGATCTCGGACCGCACCAAGTCTGGATGGGACCGGCGCCGCTCTTCGAGTCGCTCGGTTTCAAGCACGTGACAGGCGAGTCTCCGTACCCGGTATTTCGGCTCGATCTGCGCAACACGACTGTTACATGAACGTCGCGGAATCGACGGCGCGCTCTGCGATCGTCGTTGCATGTCGCGATCTCTCTTCGTGCTTGCCGCGGTCGGAGCCGCAGGCGTCGTTTCGTCCTTTTCGTGCAGCAGCGGAACGCCGAACAACGGCGACGCGGGCGACGGCGGGACCGTCGTCTTCACGTACGCGCCCGTCGGCTGCCAGTACACGGTGACGCCGAGCCAATTCGGCATGTCTCCGGCTTCGGGCACGTTCGACGACGTCGCGCTCGACGACACGTCGGCCCCGGCGGGCGACATCACGCCGTCACTCGTACGCGTAGGCCTCGGGGGAAGCGCCGACAGCACGTCGCCCGGCTACGCGAACCCGCGCACGTCGGCCGCGTTCATGTGGGAGACGCCCACGGCGACGCACGCCGCGAAGGTGAAGATCGGAACGAGCCCCACGGCGCTGAGCGACGTCCACGCGGGCTACAGCTGGGTGACGCCGAAGGGCCTCGGCACGACGACGACCAACAACCACGCGGTGCACGTGTGCGGGCTCACGGCGGGCACGACGTACTACTACCAAGTCGGCGGCGGCCCGACGGGACAAGAGACGTGGAGCGCGACGCAGTCGTTCACGACGATCCCCGACGCGGGCACGATCACGGTCGGCGTGCTGGGCGACGCGCGCGACACGCCGTCGACCTGGCAGCTCGTTCACCAGCGCATGCAGCAAGCGGGCGTCGCGATCCAGCTGATTCCGGGTGACATCGTCGACCTCGGCGCGTCGGGCGATCTCTGGACGCAGTGGCTCACGTTGATCTGGAAGGACCCGACCGACCCGAGCAAGTTCCTCACGCTCGGCCAACAGCTGATGGTCCCGATCGCTGGCAACCACGAAGGAGAGTCGGCGCAGTTCTACGGCAACTGGGTGCTCCCCGGCGACGGCAACTTCGCCGGCACGTATTCGTCGATCGACGTCGGCAACACGCACTTCGTCATGATCGACGACCAGTTCGCGGCGCTCCAAACCGATTTCACGCAGGATCCCGCCGCGACGCAGCTCAAATGGCTCGACGGGGATTTGAGTCGCGCGAACCAGAACCGCACGAAGGTGCCGTTCATCGCGGTGCTCGATCACCGCGGGCTCTACTCGACGTCGAACCACTCGACGGATCCCGACGTCCTCGCGGCGCGCGGCGCGCTCGCGCCGATCTTCGACAAGTACGCCGTCGACGTCGTCTTCAACGGCCACGACCACGAGTACGAGCGCTCGAACCCGCTGAAGGCCGGGACCCCGCCGAACGGTGATCCCGTCGTCGGCAGCGGCACGACCTACATCATCTGCGCCGGCGCCGGCGCCGACCCGTACGGCGTCGGCAAGATCCAAAAGCCGTACAGCAACAAGCAAGTCGCGTTCGGGACGAGCACGCCGTACATCGGCACGTACGCGCTCGTCACGTTGAGCGGCAACACGTTCAAGGTCGACGCGTACGGCCTCAAGGCGTCCGGGACCGACGACGTCATCGACACGCTGACGCTCACGCACTGAGGACGCCATGCGAACGAAAACGATGCTCGCGGCGCTGGCCGTCGGTCTCGCTCTGCCCGCGATCGCCCACGCGCAAGAGCCGCCGCCTCCGCCGCCTCCACCTCCGCCTCCGCCTCCGCCTGCGCGTCCGCTGGTCGACGTCACGAGCCTGCGCTTGATGCGCGAGAAGGGCCTCATCACGGACGAGGAGTACCGCTCCGCGCGCGCGGACATCGGCGCGAGCGTGGGCGACGAGCGCGCCGTCGAGCCTGCGACGACCGTCGTCGTCGGCAGGTGGTCGGCGACGCTCTACGGGTTCGCCGAAGGCGACTTCATCTTCGACTCGACGCAGAGCTTCAACGACTCCGCGGGGAACGCGGCCGTCCTTCGCCCGCTCAACTGGAACGGCGCCCCGACGCCGCAGCCCGCGGGCGGCTCCGTCTCGTATTACGGCGGCAGCAACCCGCGCGTGCAGTTCGGCGTGCGCAACACGCGCTTCGGCCTGCGCCTGCGCGCGCCCGAGTTTCACGGCGTCCGCACGAGCGGCACGCTCGAGATGGATTTCCTCGGCTTCGATCCGACGCCCACCGCGACGAGCTCCGAGGCCGCGTTCTTCAACAGCCCTACCCTGCGAATCCGGCACGCCTACTTGAAGGTCGAGACGCCGATCGTCGACATCCTCGCCGGGCAGTACTGGCACATCTTCGGCTGGCAGCCGCTCTACTTCCCGAACACGGTCGAGATCCAAGGCCTGCCCGGAGAGCTCTACGAGCGCACGCCGCAGGTGCGCCTCTCGCATCGGTTCGCGATGGGACCGACCTCGCTCGAGATCGGCGCGGCCGCGCTTCGTCCCCCGACGCGCGACGGCGCCGTCCCGGACCTCGCCGGCGGTATCCGGTTCGCGATCGACACGTGGCGGGGCCTTCAGACGACCGGCGCCACCTCGACGCAGCTCGCGCCTGCGTCGATCGCCGTCACGGGCGACTTCCGCTACTTCAATCTCCCCGAGTTCAAGCAGCAGCCGCAGACTTCGAAGACGCTCTCGACCGGCGCGCTCGCGGTGGACGCGTACCTCCCGATCATCCCCGCGACGGAGCACCGCCACGGCAACGCGCTCTCGATCTCGGGCGAATTCGTGTACGGCGCGGGCATCTCCGACATGTACACGGGCCTCACCGGCGGCATCACGATGCCGACGATGGTGAACGCGCTCGGCACGAGCCCACCGCTCCCCTACCCCGGCGTCGTCGACAACGGCATGGTCGTGTTCGACAAGAACGCACACGATCTGCACGCGGTCGTGTGGCTCACGACGATCGCCGGCATTCAATACTACCTGCCCGGCGTGAACGGTCACGTGTGGATCGCGGCGAACTACGCGCACACCGAGTCGCCCAACACGGCGGATTTCACGCAGAGCACGGCGCCGAACTCGCTGAGCTCGAATTACGTCCAGATTGGCAACGGCACGCTCGCGAACTCGACGTCGGTGCGCGCCTCCGAGGACTGGATCGACGGGAACCTCTTCATCGAGCCGCACGCGAGCGTCCGAATCGGGCTCGAGTACGCCGCGTTCATCGACCACTACGTCGACGGCGTGACCGCCACGAATCATCGCGCGCAAGTCTCCGCGTTTTTTCTTTTCTGACACGAACGGCGCGCATGCTCGGGGCGTGCGAAAGAAGCTGCTCCAAGCGGTGCTCTTCTGCGCGGGCGCGGCGCTCCTCGCACGCGCGTTCTCGGGCGTGGATTTTCGCGCGACGTTGCACACCCTCGCGTCAGCGGGACCTGCTGCGCTCGTCGTCCTCGTTCCTTTCGGCGTCGGGCTGCTCCTCGACACGAGCGCGGTGCTCGCCATCGCGCGCGCCGCGTCGCTCGAGCTCCGCGCGACCGAAGCGCTCCTCGTCCGCGTCGTGAGCGAGGCGCTCCACTTCGGCGCGCCGGGCGGAGTCGTGGCGAGCGAGGCCGCGTCGATCGCGCTCTACACCAAGCGCTGCGGCCTCGAGGCGCACGAATCCGCGGTGGTCGCCGCGCGCCGCAAGCAGCTCGTCATGCGCGCGCACGCGGCGTACCTCGCGCTCGCGGCGATAGTCGGGGCGAGCGCCCTCTCCCGCATCGGCGTGCGCCCCGCGCTCGTGCTCGCGTCGGCCGCGCTCCCGCTCGCGACGTCGTTCGTCGTCACGCGCGCGATGCACACGAAATGGCTCGCCTCGGCGCGCTCCTGTTTCGATCGTGTGACACGCGCGCGACAAGCCACGGCGCTCGCGACGCTCGTATTTTTTGCGGCGTGGCTCGTCGAAGCGACCGAGACGGCGGTCGTGCTTCGCGTGATCGGGATCCGTTTGCCTGTCCCCGCGATCCTCGCAGTGGAAGGCGCGATTTCGCTGGCCCGCTCTGCGGTTGCATTCGTGCCAGGCGGTCTCGGCGTCCAAGACCTCGGCTACACCGTCGCCTTCCGCGCGCTCGGCGTGACGCCCGAAGCGGCCGCGGCGTTCGCGCTGCTCAAGCGCGCCAAGGAGCTCGTCTGGATCGTGATCGGGTTCGTTGTTTCGGCATCGATGCGGAATCGTCGCACGACGTTGCTACTCCGATCATCGTGGGCCTCGGGTTCGGATCCATCCAGCGGCGCATCGCGCGGGTGATCGAGTGTGAGGGGGAGGTGTATCCCTCCGAGCTCGCCTGGCGGTTCGCGTTCGAGGATCACGAAGCGCCGCGACCGGGCGCGACGCTCCCGCCCGACCTGATGCTCCCGAGCCGCGCGCACGTCGGCGTCGCGCGCGCGGCGAGGCAGATGGCGCTGCATGGTGAGTACGAGCTTCGCACGAGGCGCCTCACCGCCTTCGACGACCTGAAGCGGTACTACACGTATCGGACGACGCAGCTTCGCGTCGTGTACGCGCGCCAATGGCTCTTGCCCGCGCTCATCGACTACGCGCAGAAGAACCGCATTCACATGTTCGACGTCGAGCGGCGTCGAATCCTCTTCGACGAACGCGCGAAGGGCGCCCTGCGCGCCGCGAGGCCGGACATCGTCGCGGCGCTCGATCGCCAACTGCTCGAGTCGGTGTTCGAGCGATGGGCGTTCGAGCCGTACGTCTTCGCGCGGCGCACGGCCGCGCACGTCGAGACGAAACGTCGCGCGGGAGGCACTTGATGCACGAAGTCGAAGTCGTCGTGATCATCCTCGTCGTCATGATCCTCGTCGCGATCGTGCACGGCGCGCTCGCGCACCACGAGAAGAAGAACGGCGACGACGCCTGACAGCGCCTATTTCGTGGCGATTTCGAATCGACGCCAGCCGACGCCGCCGCGATCGTCGTGGATCACCGCCCAGCCGTGGATCGCGGTCGCCGTTGTTGGGAGCGTGAGGACGTCGCTCGTGGTCGTCGCGAAATCCGTTCCGTCGCGGCCCGTGCCGTCGGACTGCATCGAGCCCGCGGTGACGAACCACGCGACGCGCATCGTCTCGCGCGCGATCACTATCGCGTGCCCCAGCGTGTCGTAGTTCACGTAGCGCTCCGCGCCCGCGCAGCCCACGGGGTTGGTGCAGTCGACCGGGCACGTCGTCTGCGACTCGTCTGCGCCGCAGATGCCGTCGCCGCACGCGTCGGTCGTGGGACACGTCGGCCACGACGCGGTGAGCGTGACGGTCGCGCCGATGGCCATCGTCGTCGGCGCGCTCGGATCCTGGCTGATCGATCCGGCGTCGGACGAGACGTCGAGCACGCTCGGGTTCCTGTTCGCGTGGTACTGCGCGCGGTACGTCGCGCTATCCGCGAGCGACGCGCCCGCGAGCCCGCATGAGACGCGCGACTGTCCGATGTCGATCTCGCTCGCGAAGAGCAGTCGAAGGGGCTGGTAGTAGCCGCCGGTGGGATCGGGATCGACGGGCCTTCCCTGCGACTCGCCGGGCTTCGGCGAGGGCACGTCGGGCCCGAAGTTACGACAAGCGTCGGTCGGCATCGTCGCGGTCGCGACCACGCTCGCGCCGATCTCGACGATGTCGGCGCTGGTCGTCGTGAGGCACGCCGGCGAGACCGTGCTCGGGTTGTCGAGCGGGTTTCGCGCGGTGCAGTACGCGTAATCGAGCGGCGTCGAGAGCTCGCCCGACGGATCCACCGAGAGCGCATCGTACGTCGACCGGATCGCCCGGCGCGACCTCCGCCGGCGTCGCGCGCATCGCGAGGAGGCGCGGACCGACGATCTGCGACTCTCGCGCGCCGAGATCCGGTTTGCACGCGACGAGCGCCACGAGCACGAGGGTGCGCCTCAGAACGACCATTTCGCCCCCAATACGGGCAGGATCGGGATGCCCGTGATGTAGCCGCGCGTCTTGTAATCGAAGCTGTAGACGACCTCTTCCGGGTTCGCCGTGTTCGTCACGTTCTGCACGTCGAGGTAGACCTCGGCCTCCGTCTTCGCGATCTTGAATCGCTTGGCGACGCGCGCGTCGAGCTGCGCGAAAGCCGGAATGCGGATCGTGTTCTTGTCGCCGAAGACCGGCTGCCACCCGTTCTGCGCGTCGAGGTAGCCGGTCACGACGGGCGTGCGCGGGAAGCCGCTCGAGAAGCGGAAGCGCGCGCCGATCTCCCAACCCTTGCCGAGATCGAGCGACCCGACCGCCGTGAGCGTGTGCGTCTGGTCGTAGTCGAAGAGGCGATAAGGAAGACCGGGCGCGTCCTGGCGCTCGCTCCGCGAGATGCTGTAGCTGATCCATCCGAAAAACGGGCCAATTTGCTCTTGGCGCAGCATCATCTGCACGCCGTAGGCGCGGCCGCTGCCGTCTTGGAGGAGCGCTTGCGCGAGCGCGGGCGTGGGCGACGTGTTTCGCGCCACGAGCGCGTCCATCGTGTTGTAGAACGCGGTCACCTCGACGTTCGTCGTCTTCGTGAGCTTGTAGGCGGCGCCCGCGAGCGTGTGCCGCGCGAACGAGGTCGTGAGCGATGGGTTGCCGAAGACCGCGGAGAGATCCTCCGGCGAGGGAGCCTGGTGATAGATGCCGAACGCGGCCTTGAGCGTGACGTGCTTCGTCGCGTCCCATCGCACGGAGATGCGCGGGTCGATCGCGGTGTCCTCGTGGAACGCGCCGATCGGCGGCGCGGTGCCTTGCACCGGAAGGATCTTCGAGACGGAGATCAGATACGGCTCGAGGCGCAAGCCCGGCACGATGTGGAGCGTCTCGTCGAGGAGCGACGCGTCGGCCTCGATGTACGGCGCGATGCTCCCCACCACGGCGCTCCAACGATCCGCGTTGATCTGCGCCGACGGCGCCTGCCCAAAGACGTACGGATCGCCCTCGCGCGGCGGAGACGTGACCGAACCGTTCCGCGACACGTCGCTCGACGAGAGCTCTGCGTCCATGCCGACGGAGACCGCGAGCCACTTCGCGGGGTGCGTGCGGAAGCTCGCGCGAAGACCGTAGACGTCGCTCCCCGTCGCCACGTTCGTCGGCGTCGCGCCGAAGTGCTGCACGAGCGACTGCTCGTTGCGGCCGTAGTACGGCAACACCGAGATCACGTCGTTCTGCGCGGTGATCTTCGTGTAGCGAAGCCACGCGCGACCGAACGTGAGCTGCTTCGACTCGGTCTTGTTCTTGGACGGGTCCGCGTCGAAGAGGTTCTGGTCGGTGTGATCGAACGACACGAGGCCGCCGAGCTCGAGCGTCTCCCGCTTCGAGAAATCGTATTGAATGCGCGCCTGCGAGTCCCAAAAGTTCGGCAGCGGCACGATCGACGCGACCTCGGGCGTCACGACCGCGTTCGCGACCTCTTGCAGGTAGCCCTTTCGCACCGCGGCCGCGAAGTGGACGTTCTTCGTGATCGGACCACGGATCGCGCCCGACGCGTCGATGACGTCCGCTGCGAGCGAGCCGTGCATGCGCTCGTCGTCGAGCGGCCGGAGCGCGACGTTGACGAGCCCGCCGAGCCCGCGTCCGTAGGACGCGCCGTAACCGCCGGGCACGAGCTCGACGGACTTCACGAGGTCGCCATGCACGATCGAGCGATACCCGCCGTCGTGATAGAGGCGCGGCACGCGAACGCCGTCGACGTAGACGCCCGTGTCCTCCGGCGCTGCGCCCCACACGACGATCGCGCCCGAGCCGACTGCCGGGCGCGCGACGCCCGGCATGCTCTCGACGACCTTGAGCACGTCGCCTTGGGTTCCGGGGACCTTCGTCGCTTGCTGCGCGGTGATCTCCGTCGAGACGACCTGCTTGCCGATGCGCGGAATCCGAACCACGACCTCCTCTTCGTCGTCGTCGTCGCCTCGCGTGCTCGTCTTCGCCTCGAGGTCGTAGATCGCTTCGACCTTCTGGCTCGCTACGAACGTCTCCTGCGTGCCGATCGGCGCGAGCTTGTCGCCCGATAGCGTCACCGCGTGGTCGCCGGGCGCGATGTCGTGGATCGAGAACGTGCCTTGTGCGTCGGTGATCGCGCTCTGCCCCGTGTCGAGCGCGACGTTCACGTTCGCGAGCGGTTTCCGCGTCGCGCGATCGACGACCTGCCCCGCGAAGTCCGCCGTCGTCTTCTTCTTGAGCTCTTCGTGAAAGACGAACGCATATCGGTATGTGATCTTCACGGCGACCGGCTGCCCATCGACCGTCGCCGCCGAGAACACGAACTGCCTTGCTGCCAGGATCGCCGCTTCGTCGAACTCGGGCCCCGCCGACTCGAGCACGAGCACCGCGCCAACCGCGCCCGATTCGGTGATGCCGATCTGGAGCGTCACCGTCGCCTGCTTGCCCGTCGCCTTCGCCTTTTCCGGATAGGGCGCTTCGACGAACTTGACGAGCTTTGGCGGGACGATCACACGCGCGCGCTCGTCGCCGATCTCGCGCGTGCCGACGCCTCGATCCTGCGCGTGCGCCACTGCGGACACGAGCAGCAGTGCGACCGTGAGAGCCCGCGTTCTCATGCGTCGCCGAAGCGAACCGGCTGCTTGATGGTCGCCGGGACGGGCTTGCCGCACTTCGTCGCTGGCGCAAACGTCCACTGGCGCGCGGCAGCCACCGCCGCCTCGTCGAGCCCGAAGCCAAGACCGTTGAGGACCTTCACGTTCACGACGTGACCCGTCGCGTCGACGGTCATTTCGAGCCGTACGACCCCCGAAATACTCGCGGCGATCGCTTCTTGGGTCGGCTTCGGCAAGACGATGTGCTCGCGCTTCGGCTTGACCAGATCTTCGACGCAGTCGCCGGTCGGAACGAGCGCGACGTGACGCTGCGTGGCGGTCGGCGCAGGTTGCGTCGGCCCACTTCCGCCGCCACCCCCGCCACCGCCACCGATCGGCATGCCTCCGCCCGTGCCACCGCCCATCGCCCCGAGACCGAGGTCGGCGTAGCCGTTCATGTTCGATGCCGGCTTCGCCTCCACGGGCGGCGGCGCCTTCTCGACGACCGGCTCCGGAGCCTTCGTCCTCTCGATGACCTTCGCCTTCTCGGGCTTCGGCGGCGGAGGCGGAGGCTTGGGCGGGTCCTTCTTCTCCTCCTTTTTCTTCTTCTCTTCAGCGAGCGCGATCGCGAACGTCTCGTGCTTTCGCTCACCCTTGATCCTGCCGACGAACGCCCACGCGGCGAGGTGCAGCACGAAGCTGCCCCCGACGACGGCCAGCATGATCCGTTGATGAGTCTTCACGAGCTCACTCGCGCTCGACGTTGATCGCGAACTTGGCGATGCCCTCTTGTTTGGCGAGATCGATGACGTGGACGATGCTCCCGTGGAACGCGTGCGCGTCGCCGCTGATGACGAGGTTCACGTCGGCGTTCTGCGCGTGCGCGTCGCGCATCTTCTCGACGAGCTCGTTTTCGCTGACCGGTTTCTGGTTGAAGAAGAGCTTGCCGTCCTTGTCGACGGCGACCGCGGCGACCATCGGCACCGCGTCGTCGCTGCTCGCGCTCTTCGGCAGCTCCACCTTCAGGCTCTGCGACACGATGTACGTCGCCGAGACCATCATGATGATGAGCAAGACGAGCACGACGTCGACCATCGGCGTCACGTTGATGCCCACGATCGCCTGGCGCTTGCCGCCGCCCACCGACAGCTGCGCGCCCATTATTCCGCCTCCGCCGCGATCGACTCGCCGCTGTCCGAGAAGTGACCTTCGATCACGTTCGGCGGCGCGGGCGTGTTCTCGCTCGCCTTGAGGATCGCGGAGACCTGCTTCGTGACCGTGGCGATGTTGCCCTCGATCTCGCCGATGCGCTTCTGGACGAGGTTGTAGGCGATGACCGCCGGGATCGCGACGAAGAGGCCGACGCCCGTCGCGACGAGCGCCTCGCCGATCATGCTCATCACGTTGTCCATCGACGACTTCGAGCCCGCGCCCGCGCCGAGCTGGTGGAACGCGTCGATGACGCCGATGACCGTGCCGAAGAGACCGATGAACGGCGCGTTCGATCCGAGCGTGCCGAGGAGGCTCATGCCGCGCTCGAGATCCTTCTTGCGCTTGCCGAGCTGGCTCTCGACCGCGTCCGCGAACGCGTCGGCGCCACCGCGAACCCAGTGGAGCGCGCCGAGCAGCACCTGCGCTTCTATCGTCGGGCTGTCTGCGAGGAGCCGCTCGGCCCCGTCGATGTCGTCGCTCTCGAGGAGCGACGCGAGCCGGTCCGAGAGCGCGTCCACGTCGCCGCGTCGGCGCGCGAAATAGATCGTGCGCTCCACCATGGCGGCGATCGAGAAGATGCTGAGCCCGAGCAAGAGCCACATGACCCATTCGCTCCCGAGTAGCGCGACCTTGAGTAGACGGTGAACGAGCACGATGGGCCTCCTTGTGATTCAGAACGTGTACGAAAAGAGATAAGTGCCGAGCGCGGCGCCGCCGTTCGCGTCGTAGGACGTGAAGACGCCTTTCGCGCTCTTCTGCGCGACGGGCGCGCCACTCGAGAACGTGTAGAGCGTCGCGCTGTACGTGACGCCGGGCTGACCGCACGCGTCGAAGAGGTTCGCGTAGACATCGAACGTCGTCCCGGTTGGCGGGTTTTGCCAGATCAGATCTTCTTGTCGGCGACCGTCCTTCACGCAGCCCGCGAGCGAGTCGCGATCGATCTTTCCGCTCGTCGGGTCGAGCACGCCGCCGTCGGGCGGGATCGTCGTCGGGTGCTTCGCGTCGGTCGTGTGATCGGGCCCGACGACGACGAGATCGACGTCGCTGTCCGCGTCCCATTCGAGCGTGAGCACCGCGAACGGCGGAGCCTTCGACGCATCGCAGAGCGCGCCGTTGTCGGGGATGCTCGGATCCAGACAAAGGTCGACGTCGTTTGGCGGTCCGGCGTGGCCTGCCGCGTCGACCGCCACGTAGCGAAGCGTGTGATGCCCCGGCGCTTGCGCCGCGAAGAGCGGGTCGAAGTCGGCGATCGTCTGCCACGTGTACTCACCGGGGAACTGCACGTCCGTCGGCCCCATCGGCACGACCCAGTAGCCGGTGCCCGAGTCGGTGAATCGCACCGCGACGGCCGACGCGTCGCTCGAGCCGCGCCCGTTGAACGCCTTGTTCGCTTCGCCGAACAGCACCGTCGGGTTCGTGAGCGTCACGTTCGTGACGACGGGCGTCGCGCCTGCGCTCGCGGGCAGCTGCCCCGAGACGAACTGCGCGCCGTGCACGCGAATCGGCTCGCCGAGCCCGAGCGTCCGCGGCGCGCCCTCGTCACACGCGAGGAGCATGCAGAATACAAGGAGTCTCACAGCTCCACCTGAAGGCGCACGGTCCATGCGTCGTTCGCGAGGTCCGCGGGGATCCCAGTCGGCGAGCGCCCAAGGTGATCGCGGATGAAGTCGTACTGAAAGAGGAGCCGGGCCTTCCCATGAGCGCGATTACCGTTCATCACGCCCGGAAAGACGAAGCCGACGAGCGGCGAGAACTCCTGGATCGTCTGGTTCGTCGGAATCAGCTGGCCCGCGCGTTTGTCGAACGCGTCGAGGTTCGGGTCGTACTGGTCGTATCGAAATCCGACGACGCCCCACTTCGTGATTTCTTGCGTGATGTCGGCGTGGAATCCGAGCTCGCGCGTGTCCTGACCGAGAAAGATCGGATCCGCGATGTAGAGCCCGCGGTCCATGTTGTCGCCGACCGTGATTTCGCCCGTGAGCGTCGTCGTGCCGAGCTTCGTGCGGAGGCGCAGTTGAACGTCTGCGTCGAGCGCCCACAGGTCGAAGCTCTGCGAAGGAATCGCCGAGGTCGCGGCCTGTCCGACGAGCTCCGCGGGCTGAATCGATCCATCCTCGTTGACGTCGTTCCAGGTGATTTGGTTCTTGCTCGAGTCGGTGCCCGGGTGAAAGCCGCGACCGCGCAGCGCGGAGAGGCCGCCGCTGATGTCGACATCGTCGCGCGGGTGCGCGTCGAACGCGACGCGCATCACGAGCTCCTTCGCGCTCACGGGCGCGAGCCCTTGATAGCGCGTGTCGAGCGGCTGGCCGTTCATCGCAGCAAACGACCAGCGGAAGGCGCCCAGCGCTCCGCCGACCCAGAGCCCGAGATCGGGCACGCCTGGAAAGAACGCGCGAGAGACGAGCGAGCGATCCATGAAGTACCGAAGCCGCGGCGACTCGGGTCCTTCGTAGCCGAACGGCGTGTCGAACAAGCCCATCGTCGCGGCCGCGAGCGCGGGCAATTTTTCGTCCCTCGGGTTCGGAATGCGCAGCGTCCCGAACACGTGATACGGGCGAATCACCGGGCCGTGCACGGTGTTCGCTTCGAGCTCGAGCTGCGCGGCGACGTACCTCCACGTCGCGTCGACCCGCGCGCGCGCGGTCTTCAAGACGAACGTGTCTTGATTGAGGAGCGCGCCGCCTTGTTGGACTTGATCCTCCGACGCTTGGCTCCCGTGGAGATCGGACTGCAAGAACGTGGTCACCGAGAACGGCGCGACGATCTTCTCGAGCCAGCTGTCCTCGTGAACGACCGGCGCCGGCGGAGTGGGCGGCTTCTTCGCGTCCGCCACGACGATCACTTCGTCGTCATCGTCGGTCTTCGCGGCGCGCGCAGCGACAGGCCAACATAGCGTCGCGAAGAGGAGCGCGGCCAGTCGCGGCAGTGTCACTTTCACGAGGGCAAATCCTTTCGCCGATTCGCGCGGCGACCGGGTCCTGCCCGGTCACCGGCGAGTCGACGTCACTTCACGGCTGCGGAATGTTGTTCGGCCAGCCAGGCACCTTCGTGTTGTCGAACACGAGCCCGGTCGAGCACGCGTTCGGCGCGTCCGGCGCCGCGTCGGTGCCCGGGCCGGTGTCGCTCTGCTGAGCGACGTCCTTGCCCGCGTCCGGGTTGTTCTGCGGACCGCTGTCCTGCTGCTGAGAGTTGTCGCCGTTGCAGGCAACGAGCGTGAGGAGCGGCGCGCTCGCTGCGAGCGCGAGCACCAAGATGATGCGCGTTTTCATTTTGCCTCGCAGTATCCGTAACGGCAGACGCCGCTACCGCAGGGGCCGTTGTCCGTGCACGCCGTGCAGGACGTCGCGCCGGTGGCCTTGTACTCGTAGTAACAACCGCACGGCTCCACCGGGTCGTATGGCGAAGCCGGTACACCGGGCGAAACCTCGGCGCTGCGCGTGACCTTCATCGCGCACTGCGGGATGGTGAACGCCGCGACCTCGTTGTCGACCATCTTCTTCTTGTTCGCCGCGTCGAGCCCTTGCCGCGTGAAGAACGACAGGAGCGTCGCGACCTCGGTCCTCGTCGGAATGCCGTTCGTCACGTTCGTGACGAAGTGGACCGGACCCCAGAACGGGTAGAGGCCGTTTCGCACGTTGAGCTTGTCGAACGCGCCTTTGGCCGAGTCCGGGTAGAACCCGCACGCAGCGCCCTTGTCTTGGTACGCGAGGATCTTCACCGGCGTCGTCGAGCTCGAGCCCACGCGGTTCGCGTCCGCGTAGTCTTGCGAGAGCACGCCGATCGCTTTGTCCGGCGACTGCGCGTCGGCCGCGTAGACGGCGTTCAGGATGTCGGGCGTCTTGCCCGCGCCGGGGATCGTCCCCTTCAGCTTGCTCGGGTCGAGGCCGAGCAGCTTCGAGAGCATCGAGTACGTGCCCGACTTCGTCGGGTCGCGCTTGAAGATGTAGTTCACGTCGGTCCACGTATCGACGACGTTGGTCGCGCCGCCCCACCCGTAGACGACGAACGCCGCCTCGGAGCTGATGACGGTCTGCTTCGAGTGTTGCGGCACGACGAAGCTGAAGACCTGAACGGAACCAGGGAAATCCTGCTGGTTCGTCTGCAGCGTGATGTTGCTGCACGAGGTCGCGTAGACGTCGGACACCGCGACGTCGACGGTCGCGCCGCCCACCGGCTCGGTGCACGACTGCTCGGCGTTGGCGTTCGTCTCGTCCCAGTACGTGCCCGTCGTGCTCTCCTTCGTGCTCGTCGTGATGTCGGAGAGCCCGGCGCACGAGCCGAGGCTGATGTAGATGATGCGGATCGGGTTGGTTTGGGTGGCGAGCGTCTGGCTCACTTGCTTGAGCATCGGCTTCGCCGCGCTCGATCCCGCGATGTAGACGACGGTGCCGGGTAGGCCCGTCGCGTCGCACGTGGCTGCGTGCGCGAGTGCGCTCGTCAGCGTGATTGCGCCGGCCGCGACGATCGCGGAAGCGCACTTCGAGGTGGCTGTCATTCGAGTCCCTCCAGTCATTGCGCGCGCAACCTACGGAGGTGTGGTGCCAGCTTGATGTGTCGATCGAAACGTTTAGGTTTCAGCGCCGGGTGATCGCTGTGGATTGTGACGAGCGTGTGCGGCGGTCGCGTCGCGGACGAAAACCATCGTCGGCCGGTCGAGCGATCGCAGGTGATCAGCGGGCACCCAACCGAAGCCGAACGCGTTCATGAGCGCCGCGAGCGGTCCGCTGCGTGCGATCCGCGCGAAGCGGAGGGCGCTTCCGAGATCGCGAGCGCGCGGTCCGAGCGAGCGCGAGCCCACGACCACGTCGCCCGGAATCCGCCCCGCGACGCCGAGGATTCGCGCGTCCTCGAGCGCGGGCGAGAGCCGAAACGTTCCCGATTCCGAGGAGGCGTACGTGGCGATCACGTCCACCGCTCCATCGAGGAGCGCGCGCATGGCGCGTCCGTGCGTGTGGAAGAAGGTCTCGTCGAGCCCACCGAGATCGACCCCGAACGAACGGAGAAAGTCGCGCGGCACGACGTAACCGGCCGCGCTCAAGCGCGAGACCCAGCCGACGCGCGCGCTCTCGAGATCGTGCAGCCTGCGCACGGGACCGTCCTCGCGCGTCACGATCGCCGAGTAGTAATGGTCGAGCCCACCGCGAAGGACCGTGGCGACCGGATCGGCCGCCGCGACGCGCACGAGATCCCGCGCGACGAGCGGCGGACACCACGCGGCGTCGGCCGCGTGCAAGTGGATCGTCTCGAAGAGCGCGACGTAGTTCGGCACGAACACGGGCTCGATGTGGAGACCGCGCTCGGAGAGGGTCGCGTGAAGCTCGTCGAACGCGGCCGCGCCGAGGTCAGGCGTGGTCGCCACTGCAAAGCGCAACGTGGACATCGCAGCCAGGTTGCGCGCCGACGGCGACGAGCGCGTGCGGACCGCGTGAATTGTAAACGCGTGTGCGTCTAGACGACGGGCCGTTTCGCCGGCGTCACTTTCGTGACACAATCTTCGAGATGCTTCGGCAAGCCGTTTTTGGGTCTTTCCTTCTCTTCGTCGCCTGCTCCACCCCGAACCCCGCCGCAGATGGCGGGGACGACTCGGGCATCGACGCGCCCGTAACGTTTTCGTACACGCCGCAAGGTTGCGCGTACACGGTAACGCTCCCCGACACGCGCGGCTTTCAGTCGATCGCGATGGACGACGGCGCTCCCGTCACGGACGTCGCAGGCGCGACGCCGATTCGCGTGAGGCTCGGCCTCGGCGGCGGAACGCAAGGCGCCGATCCGAAGACGACGGCGGTCTTCACGTGGGAGTCGAGCGCGGCGAGCAAGACCGCGCAGGTCCGCATCGGGACGAACACGTACAAGGGCCACGTGTGGATCACGCCTCCTCCCACGATCGGTCTCGGCACCAACGAGCCCGCCGTGAATATGCACGAGGTCCACGTGTGCGGTCTCCAGCCGGGCACGACGTACACGTACCAAGTCGGCGGCGGCGCGAGCGGCGCCGACGTGTGGAGCGCGCCGCAGACGTTCACGACGCTCCCCGCGACGGGAAAGATCACGATCGGCGTCTCGGGCGACTCGCGCGACGATGCGAGCATCTTCCAGCTCGTTCAAGAGCGCATGCGCGACAACGCCGTCGCGCTCCAGCTCTTCTCGGGCGACTTCGTCCTCTGGGGCTCGCAAGAGTCGCTCTATCAAACCTGGCTCGACAAGGCGTGGAAGGATCCCGCGGACGCGTCGAAGTTCCTCACGCTCGGCCAGCAGATGATCCTGCCGGTGCCCGGCAACCACGAGAACAGCTCGTCGCAGTTCTACGGGAACTTCGCGCTCCCCGGCGACGGTCCGTACGCCGAGGCGTTCTCTTCGATCGACATCGGCTCCGCGCACGTCGTCATGTTCGACGATCAGCAGATCGCGACCGAGCCCACGATCGACGAGGCCGTCGCGGCGCTCAAGTTCATCGACGACGATCTCCACGAAGGCCGAGGCGAACCGCGCGAACGTCCCGTTCCTCCTCGCGGTGCACCACCGGAGCGAGTTCGGTAACGGCGGCCACTCGACCGACTCGGACGTCGTCCAAGCTCGGACGATCCTCAACCCGATCTGGGACAAGCACCACGTCGATCTCGTCATCAACGGTCACGAGCACGACTACGAGCGCACGAACCCGATGACGGGCCCCGCGGCCGCGCCCGTCGTGCAGACCGACGCGACCAAGGGCACGACGTACGCGGTGTGCGCCGGCGCGGGCGCGAGCGCGTACTCCGTCACCGCGACCGCGTACGACGCGAAATCTGCGACGTTCGGCGGAAGCACGCCTTACGTCGGGGTCTACGCGTTCGTCGCGCTCGACGCACACACGCTCACGTGGACGGCCTACGGTCTGAAGTCCAGCGGCACCGACGACACGCTCGACACGTTCACGCTCACGCGCTGAGCGGAGGGATGGTACCTTGCCGGCCCATGTTCGGGTCCAAGGTACGCGATCGCGATTTCTTCGACGCCTTCTCGGCGCACGCGAAGCTCTGCGTCGACGGCTCCAAGAAGCTCCTCGAGCTGCTCGAGAACCCCGCTGAAGCGGAGAAGATCGCCCGCGAGGTGAAGGAGATCGAGAGCAACGCGGACACGATCACGCACGAGACGGTGAAGCGCCTGCACGAGACGTGGATCACGCCGCTCGACCGCGCCGACATCCACTCGCTCATCACGCGCCTCGACGACGTGCTCGACATGATCGAGGCCGTCAGCGAGCGCGTTGCGCTCTTCCGCGTGCGAGACAAGAACCCGCTCGCGCTCGAGCTCGCCGAGGTCCTCCTCAAAGCGTGCGAGATCCTCGCGAAGGCCGTCGCGCTCGTGCCCGACATCTCGAAGGGCTCGAAGGAGATCCTCGCGGCGGCGGT
Source organism: uncultured delta proteobacterium (assembly GCA_963839305.1). GTDB lineage: Bacteria > Myxococcota_A > Polyangia > Polyangiales > Polyangiaceae > DASXHD01. Next base: position 618,023 of record CAWIUL010000010.1, on the reverse strand, counting down.
CGAAGCGAACCGCCTCGAGAACGAGGCCGACGACATCTACCGCAAGGCGCTCGGCGAGCTCTTCAACCCGCCCGAAGGCGCCACCGTCAACGCGCTCGAAGTCATGAATGGCGCGACATCTTCGACTACCTCGAGAACGCGACCGACGCGTGCGAAGACGTCGCCAACATCCTCGAAGGAATCGTTCTCGAGTACGCCTGATGACTCTCGCTCGTCCTGATCGTCGCGCTCGCGCTGGCGTTCGACTTCATCAACGGCTTCCACGACGCCGCGAACTCGATCGCGACCGTCGTGTCGACGCGCGTGCTCTCGCCGCGGTGGGCGGTTGTTTGGGCGGCGTTCTTCAACTTCGTCGCGTTCCTCGTCTTCTGACGCACGTCGCCGGCAACATCGCCAAGGGCGTCGACCCGCACGTCGTGACGCTCGCGCTCGTCGGTGCGGGCCTCCTCGGCGCGACGGTGTGGGACCTCCTCACGTGGTGGTGGGGCCTGCCGACGTCGTCGTCGCACGCGCTCCTCGGCGGCCTCGCTGGCGCTGCGATCGCGAAGGCGGGCGTTCACTCGCTCGACGCGCCGTTCTTCCAGAAGACCGGCCTCTTCATCATCGTCTCGCCGATCGTCGGCTGCATCCTCGGGCTTCGTCATCATGAAGACGCGTGATGTTCGTCTTCGGCAGAACGCCGCAGGGCGTCGTCGACAAGACGTTCCGCAAGCTGCAGCTCGTCTCCGCGGCGTTCTACTCGCTCGGCCACGGCGGCAACGACGCGCAGAAGACGATGGGCATCATCGCCGCCGCGCTCGTCGCGTCGCACAAGCTGATCGTGCCCGCGGGCGCGAAGGGTCCCTCGCATCCCGCTGTGGGTCGTCCTCGCGTGTCACGCCGCGATGGGCCTCGGCACGCTCTCGGGCGGCTGGCGCATCGTGAAGACGATGGGCATGAAGATCACCAAGCTCCAGCCCGTCGGCGGCTTCTGCGCCGAGACGGCGGGCGCGATCACGCTCGCGATGGCGACCGTTCGGCGGCATCCCGGTCTCGACGACGCACACGATCACCGGCGCGATCGTCGGCGTCGGCACGACGCGCCGCTTCTCGGCGGTTCGCTGGGGCGTCGCCGGACGCATCGTGTGGGCGTGGGTCCTCACGGTCCCCGGCGCCGCGGCGATCAGCGCGGCGACGTGGTTCGCGCTGCACCTCGCGGGCGTGGACTGAGCCTCAGCGCGTCCAGCCCTTGGCGTTCACGAGCTCGCACGAGAGCCCGATGAACACGGCGCGGAGCACGTCGTCGGGATCGCCGATGTTGCTCGCGATGAGGCGACCGATCGTGAACGTGCCGTCGACGCGGCGGAGGACGCGCGCCTCCGCTTCGGTCAATCGGAACGCCTCGAGGCGCACCGGCGGGAGCGCCACCGGCTCGAGGATCTCCTCGGCGAACGGCTGCAAGATCGCCTCGAGCTCGAGCACGTCATAGCCGTCGCGCACGCCGCGCGCGATGAGCTCGTGCGGGTCGACGCCGAGCGGAAGCGTCTCTTCTTGCGAGCGCGCGCCGCGCGAGAAGAGCAAGCTGCCTTGCTTCCATTTGTAGATCTCGAGGAAGCGATGGCGCGTCTGCTCGTGGATGGCGCGAAATAGCTCGATCGGCCGGAGCACGCCGAGCCCGACGAGCGCGTCGCCGATTCGCCCGCCGAAGCGCGGGAGCATCGCGAGCGCCATCTCCACCTCCATGCGCAGCACCTGGCCGCGCGCGATGAGGTGCTCGCCGAGAAGCTCGCTTTTTTCGGTCGACGCGACGAACTCGGGCGCGCCTTCGACGAGGTAGACCTTCTTGCGCTTGAGCCCGTCGCGCACGAGGAGCACGCCCGTCTCGCGCGCGACCGTGAGCGCGAAGATGATCGCAGGGAGCGTTCGCCGGTCGATGGGCTCGCGCACGATCGCGTCGCGCGGGTCTTCGTCGTCCCATCGAAGCGCGGGGCTCGTGACGAATCGCCCGAGCTCGCTGTAGTTGTCGGCGAGCTTGAACGTGCCGCTCTCGCGCGCGACCGACGTCTTCGGGCCCGCGCGGCCGGTCGCGAAGAGCTCGACGAGCTTCGGATAAGACATCGGGCCGAGCACGGTCCCGTCGCTCATCATCACGCGGTAGACCTGCGGCGAGACGTCGCGCGAGGACTCTTGCGGCGCGGTCGGCCGCTCGGAGTCCGAGCGAACCGCCTGGTGGTCGACGTCGATCACCGCGGTGATGCGGCGCCCCGTCTCGCCCGTGTCATCCTCGTCGAGGTCGGCGGGCGTGCCCGCGCCCGTGAGCCCGAGCCGCGCGAGGTAGGCGGCGGTTCGAGAGGGACCGACGTTGAGCCTTCGCCGGCGAATGACCTCCTCGATCGCCTGCGCGAAGGCCGACGCGGTCGGATATCGCTGCGCGGGATCCTTCGCGAGCGCGCGAAAGAGGACGGTCCGCACGTCGTCCGGCACACGCCCCGCGTTGCGATCGATCGCGCTGACGTCCGCGTCGCGAATGCGAAGGAGCACGTCGAGCTCGCGACCGCCCGAAAAGAGCGGGCGCACGGTGATCATCTCGGCGAGCACGATGCCGAGCGTGAAGAGATCGCTCCGCGCGTCGAGCTCGCGACCGACGACCTGCTCGGGCGACATGTACCCGAGCTTGCCTTTGAGCTGCCCCACGTCCGTGCGCCGCTCGAACTCCGCGGCGCGCGCGATCCCGAAGTCGGTGAGCTTCACCGCGCCCGATCGATCGATGAGGACGTTTCCGGGCGAGACGTCGCGGTGGACGAGGTGGAGCGGCTTTCCCTTCTCGTCTTGCGCGGCGTGCGCGTACTCGAGCCCGCGGAGCACGCTCAACGCGACGTGGAGCGAGACCTCGAGGGGGATGTCCTCGCTGCGCGCCGCGGCGGCGCGAATGAGGCGCGCGCCCGTCGTGCCGTCGACGTACTCCATCGCCATGTAGAGCTCGCCGTTGGCCTCGCCGAAATCGAAGACCGCGACGATGTTCGGGTGCTGCAGGCGCCCCGTCACGCGCGCCTCGTCGACGAACATCGCTACGAAATCGGGATCGCTGGCGAGCTGCGGCAAAATGCGCTTCACCGCGACTTGCTTGGCGAAACCGTGCGGTCCGGCGCGCCGGGCGAGATAAACCTCGGCCATCCCGCCGGTGGCTAGCCGCTCGACGAGCTCGTACGGCCCGAGACGCGTGGGAGTGCCGGTCACCTCGGCGGAAGCGTATCACCATCACGGCGATTTCGATGTAGTTTGCGTCGTCCCGATGGCCGCTTCGAAGCGCAAGACCGAACAAAAGCTCGAGCCGCGTAAAACGGATGGGGTGGAGAACGTGCGTGATCCCCGCGTCGTCGCCGTCACGGGCACCTCGTCCTTTCTCGGTCAGAACCTGCTCGCGCTGCTCGAAGAAGATTCGTCGATCGACCGCGTCGTCGCCATCGACGTGAAGGCTCCGAGCGCTGGCAAGAAGACGCGCTTCTACGAGGTCGATCTCACGCAGCCCGCGGCGGAGGCGCGCCTCGCGGAGATCTTCGCGGCCGAGCACGTGCGAACGCTCGTCCACCTCGCGTTCCACTCGTCTCCGTCGCAGGCGACCGCGTACGCGCACGAGCTCGAGAGCGTCGGCACGATGCACCTGCTCGTCGCGGCCCGCCAGGCGCGCGTTCGCAAGATCGTGATGGAATCGCTCACGCTCCTCTACGGCGCGCACCCGTCGAACCCGAATTTCCTCGGCGAGCACCAGCCGCTCCGCGCGACCAAGCGCGAGCCGTTCTTCGCCGACAAGATCGAGGCCGAGGTCGAGCTCGGTCGCTTCGCGGAGCGGAGCGAGGGCGCGGTCGTCACGGTCCTCCGCGTCGCGCCGATCATCGGCCCGACGGTGTCGAGCTTCCTCACGCGCTTCCTCTCGCGGCGCGTCGTGATGACGATGATGGGGTTCGACCCGCTGCTCCAGTTCGTCCACGAGATCGATGCGATCGCCGCGTTCAAGCTCGCCGTCGATCGCGACTTGCCGGGCACGTTCAACATCGTGGGCGACGGCGTCCTGCCGCTCTCGACCGTCATCAAGCTCGCGGGCCGCGTCGGCGTCCCCGTGCCGCACCCGATCGCCGAGCCTTTGGTCTCGCTCGCGTGGATGGCGCAGCTCTCCCCCGCCCCGCCCACGTTCCTGCCTTACCTCCGATTCTTGTGCGTCGCCGACGGCGCGCATGCGAGGGACGACATGGGCTTTCGCCCCGCGTACACGACGCGCGAGGCGCTCAGCGATTTCGCGTCGGCGCTGCGCCTGCGCGACGCGAAGCTGCTCCACGACACGGCCATGACGACCACGCCGAGGTGACCATGGAACCGAAGCCGAAACGATCGACCAAGAAGCCGCGCGCACCGAAGACGAAGTCCAAGGCGACGCCGAAGGTCGCGCCGCCGAGCGACGTCGCGACCGAGCTCAAGGCGCTCGAGGACAGGCTCGACGCGATCATCGAGGACCACAGCAAGGCCGAGCTCCCGCCCGACGACGACGGCGAGCCCGCTCCCGCGACGCTCCCCGCCGCACACGCCGAAGAGCCTGCTCCTCCTCCGACGCCACACGAGATCGAGACCGCGTTCGACACCGCGCGCGACATGCTCTCGACCGATTTCTACCTGCGCCGGTGGGGCCAGGCGGCGATGCGAAATCGCAGCGAGGAGGTCGACGACTTCGGCTACGACCCGACGTACGACGCGCGCGTCCGCCCGCTCTTCGATTTCCTCTACGACCGGTATTTCCGCGTCGAGTGCCGCGGCGTCGCCAACGTCCCGAGCGAAGGGCGCTGCATGCTCGTCGCGAACCACTCGGGCACGATCCCGCTCGACGGGCCGATGCTCAAGACAGCGGTGAAGCGCGAGCACGCAGGCAAGCGCGACGTCCGCTGGCTCGCCGAAGACTTCGTGTTCCACTTTCCTTTCCTCGGCTCGTTCGAGACGCGCATCGGCGCGGTCCGCGCGTGCCAGGAGAACGCCGAGCGCCTCCTCAGACAGGAGACGCTCCTCGCCGTCTTCCCCGAAGGCATCAAGGGCATCGGCAAGCTCTTTCGAGACCGTTACAAGCTCCAGCGCTTCGGGCGAGGCGGCTTCGTGCGCCTCGCGCTCCGCACGCAAACGCCGATCGTGCCCGTCGCGATCGTCGGCGCCGAAGAGACGAACCCGATGCTCGCGCGCCTCGAGGCGCTCGCGAAGCCGCTCGGCGTTCCGTACGTCCCGATCACGCCGACGTTTCCGCTCCTCGGCCCGCTCGGTCTCCTCCCCGCGCCGACGAAGTGGAAGATCCTCTTCGGCGAGCCCATCCCGATGACCGACGGCCCCGAGAGCGAGCGCGACGAGCTCCTCGTCGCGCGCGTCGCCGACCGCGTGCGCAGCGCGATCCAAGAGATGCTCGACGGCGCCGTCCGCGAGCGAAAGAGCGTCTTATTTGGCTGAGTCGGGCGTCGTCGTCATCGACAAGCCGACGGGGATGACGAGCCACGACGTCGTCGCGAGGGCGCGGCGCGCGCTCGGGACGCGCGAGATTGGCCACGCCGGCACGCTCGACCCGATGGCGACGGGCGTCCTCGTGCTCGCCGTCGGTGAAGCGACGAAGCTCGTGCCGTACCTCTCGGCCGCGGACAAGGAGTACGAAGCGACGGTCGCGCTCGGCGTCGCGACGGACACGCTCGACGCCGACGGTCGCGAAACGTCGCGCGCGCCCGTCCCCGAGGCGTGGCGCGACGCGCTCGATGACGCGTTAGAGGGAGAGCGCGCTCGCCTCTCGCAACTTCCGCCGATTTTTTCTGCGATTCATGCAAAAGGTGCAAGGTCGCACGAGCTCGCGCGCCGCGGCGAGGCCGTCGAGCTCGCGGAGCGGCCCGTGCGCGTCATCGAGCTCTGCGCCACGGCGACCCACGAGCGCTCGTTGGATCTACGGCTCGTCGTGTCGAAGGGCTATTACGTGCGCGCGCTCGCGCGCGATCTCGCCGAGCGGCTCGGCACGGTCGGTCACTTGAGCGCCCTTCGGCGCGTGCGCGCGGGAGCGTTCGCGCTCCGAGACGCGGTGCCGCTCGCGGCCCTCTCGAAGGAGACCCCACTCGTCCCGCTCGCGGCCGGGGCGGCGCGCGTGCTCCCCACGGCGACGCTCACCGAGGCCGGCGTGGGTCACGCCCGCGCCGGTCGCAAGGTCCCGCTCGAAGATCTCTCGACGCAGGACCCCGGCGAGCACGCGTGGCTCACGCAGAGCGGCGCGCTCGTCGCCATCGGGCGCATCGAAGACGGCGCTGGCCGCGTCACGCGCGGCTTCACTGCACCGAAAGATTGAAGACGAGCGCGTCGGTGCACACGCCGCCGACCTGCGTCCGGAGCTGCCAGTCGCCGGGCATCGAGAGCACGACGCCCGTCGCGAGGTATTTCCCGTTCCCCTGCGCCGTCACGACCGGCGAGAGCGACGCGCCGTGGCCCATCGCCGGCATGAACGGAACGAGCGACACGTCGAGCCCGTCGACCGGCGCGCTCGCGGCGCTCGTCGCGACGATCTCGATCTCCCCTTCGCCGCGAACGAACGGATCGGGCGCCGAGTACGCGTCGAAGCGCGCATTGCACGCCGCGCTCGTCACGGTCGCGAAGGGCTGCGTCCCGAAAGCCGTCGAGCCCGGGCCCGGAGAGCACGCGACGAGAAGCGCGAGCGTCGTCGCGCGCATCATGGCACCTGCACGAAGAAGGCGATGTGACCGTGCGGCGAGTCGCCGAGCGTGTCGTCGCAGCCGTCGAACAAGTGAAAGCGCACGGTCCACTCGCCAGGCGCGTCGAATCGAATCGGATCGGTGACGTACCGCCCAGGCGGACCTTCCGTCGTGTGCACGACGGGCGTCAGCGAGGGGTGGGTCAGGCCGAGGAAGCTCTCGACGATCACGCCCGCGCCGGTCGCGGGCGAGCCGTCCGTCTTGTTCGTCGCGATCAGCGTGAAGATCACGCTCGATTGCTCGCACACCGGAGAGCTCGTCCAGGACGCGTGGTACTTGCAGTCGTCGTCGTCGCCCGACGCGTTCGAGAGCGTCGCGCCATAGCCGGTGCCGCTCCCCGCATCGGCCGCTCCGCCGTCGGGGTGACACGACGCTTGGCTCGTGGTCTGCACGGTCGCGCCGCAGTGCGAGTCCGGCGCGGCGATGACGGGACCTCCGGGGTTCGGGCAAGAGGAGCCGCTCGTGCACGCGGCGGTCAGCGCGCCGACGGACACGGCCACGAAGAAGACGTCCTTGAAGTGCACGGCCGCGAAGATCCTACTTCTTTTTTCCGCCGTTCTTCGCGACCGCGAGCGCCTCTTGCGCCGTCTTCGCCTTCGGGCCGTTCGGCTCGATCTTCAAATACGCCTCGAGCTCCTTCGCCGCGTCGGGCCATCGCTTCGCCGCCATGCGGCGCGTCGCGAGCCAATAATGCGCGAGGCCGTACTTGGGATCATTTTGCACGGCGGCCTCGAGATCGGCCGTCGCGCCCGCTTCGTCCTTGTTCGCGAGCTTGCAGAGCGCGCGCTCGGTTCGATATTGCGCCCCGTCCTTCGCGGCGATCGCCTTGTCGAACGCGATGACGCACTCCGCGGGCGCGCGCAAGACGAGCAGCTCGTGCCCGATCGCCCCGAGCAGATCGCCCTGCGATCCCGCCGCGTCGCGCGCCGCCTTGAGCTTCGCGACCGCCGCGTCGTTCTGGTTCCACGTCGCGAGCGTGTGCCCGTACGTGAAGAGGAGCATCGCGTCGCTCGGCGTCGCCTTCACCGCGGCGTCGAACGCGCGCGTCGCGTTCGCCTGATCGCCCTTGCCCGCGTACGCGAGCGCGAGGTTCGCTTGCAGCGGCCCCGAGTCCGGGCGCTTTTGCGCGGCCGGCTTGAGCAGCGCGAGCGCGTCGTCCCACTTCTGCGCGTCGAGGTAGATCGCCGCGAGGTTCGCCGCGGACTCGGCGAGGTCCGGCCTGATCGCGAGGGCGGCTTTGTACTCTCGCTCCGCGCCGGCCTTGTCGTTCTGCTTCTCGAGCGTCACGGCGAGGTAATGGTGCGCGTCCGCGTCGCGCGCGTTCGCCGCGATCGCGGCCTCGAACGCGCTCTTCGCGGTCGGGAGATCGCCGCCCTCGAGCGCCGCGATGCCCCGCGAGGTGTCCGCGCTCGGCGCCTTTCCCGACGAGGTCGGCTCGCCGGACGCGGCCTGCGCGGTGGTCGCGCTCGGCTGCGGCTGCGTCTGTGTCCCGTCGCTCGGCGGTTTGTCCGGGCCTCCGCACGCGACGGCGAGACAAAGCACCAGCGACGAGAAGGCTCTTTTCATGTGGGCAGACTCCCTCAACCCATCGCGTCGATCAAGCGGCGTTCGATGTCCTCGAGGCGCTTCTTGCCCTCGACTTTTCGACCATCGAGCTCTTGGACGTAAAACACGTCGGCGACCTTGGTTCCCTCGGTGTTGATCTTGGAGAGCGTGATGCTGAGATCCGCCTCTTCGAGCGCGTGCGCGAGGCGGAAGAGGAGCCCGGGCTCGTCCTTCGCGAAGACCTCGATGATCGTGTGGTGCGGCGACGTGCGCTCGTCGAAGACCACCTTCGTGCGCACGTCGGGCGTCCGGCGCGATCGCCCACGGCGCTCGCTCGCCGAGGCGCGACGCGACGAGCTCGCTCGCCGAGGCGCGATCGTCGCAGAGCTCCACGAGATCGCGCTCGACCTGCGCGAGCTTTCGCGCGACCGCCGCCGGATCGCCGCCGGCGTCGCGCACGAAGAAGACGTCCACGGCCTCGCGCACGCCGTCGTGCTCGCGCGTGCTGATGTGCGCCGCCGAGACGTCGAGGCGCGACGCGGCGAGCGCCGCCGCGATGCGCGCGAGGAGACCCGGCCGATCCTTCGCGACCACGCACACCTCGGAGTCCGCGCGCGACGGGTGCGCCGGCCCGAGCCCCACGCACGCCGGGCGATCCCCTCGAGACGCCGCGAGCTTCGCGTGCGCCGCGATCGACGCGGGAGGCGTCGCGAGGAGGTAACGCATGGGCATCGACGCGACGAACGTCGCCGCTTCGTCGCCGCCGTGACGCACGACCTCCGCGCGAACGGCCTCGACGCGCTCGGCGTCGATCGACGCGGGCGCCCCGCCCGCGAGCCTCGCGTCCGCGCGCAAATAGAGCTCTTCGAGCATGTGCGCCTTCCACGACGTCATCGCAGCCGGCGACGTCGTCGTGATGTCCGCGACCGTGAGCAAATAGAGATCGCGAAGCCCCTCGCGACCCCGCACGACGCGACACGAGCTCGTCGATCGTGCTCGCGTCGTCGAGATCGCGCCGCGTCGCGAGGTGATACATCGCGAGGTGATTCAGCACGAGCGCGCGCGCGTCCGCGGTCTCCTCGGCTGTGAACCCGAGCCGCGGCAGGACGACGTCGCAAACGTCCGCGCCCGTGACCGAGTGGTTCTTCCGCGACCCACCGCTGCCCGGGTAACCCTTGCCGATGTCGTGCAGGAGCGTCGCGAGGAAGAGCGGCCTCGGGCGCGCGATCTCCGCGGCGAGCCGCGTCGCGAGCGGGTGCGCGCCGGCGAGCTCGCCGCGCGCGAGATCGCGCAAGCAGTCCAGCGCCGCCACGCTGTGAACGTCGACGGTGAGCACGTGGTAGACGTCGTGGTGCACGCGACCCGTGACCGGCAAGAACTCCGGGATCATCGCGAGGAGGAGCCCCGTGTCGTGGAGCTCGCGTGCGATCGAGCCGCCGAGCGCGGGGGCCTCGCCGACCACGCTCACGAGCTCGACGAAGCGCGCCGCGGCCTCCGGGCTCGCGCGCAACGCCGCGCATTTCTCGGGCTCCGTCGTCATGCGCGCGATCGCGTCGCGTGCCTGGTCCTCGATCGGCGCGCCGAGGCGCACGCACTCCGCGTACGCGCGAAGCGCGATCGACGGATCGCGATCGAGCGACGCGAGATCGCGCGATGGCGACGGCGCCCGCCGCGAGCGAGAGGCCGCCTCCGAGCTCCTTCGGCTTCTTGCCCTTGCCGGGCTTGCGCGTCGCGAACGAGGTCGCGCGATCCCGCACGCGCGAGATCGACCGCGCGTGCACGTAATAGTCCTGCATGAGGCGTTCGGTCGCGACCGCGCGCTCTTCGTCTTCGTCGCCGCCTTGACGCACGTACCCGAGCGCGACCGCGAGCGTCTCCTGCGCGTCGAACGTGAGCCGATCGGATCGCCGCTGCGCGAGCGCGTGGAGCCGGTTGCGAACGCGCCACAAAAAAGCCTCGGCGGCTCGCGCCGCGTCGAGCTCGCGCTGATCGAGCGCGCCGCTCGTGACGAGCACGTGGAGCGGCTCTCCCTCGCCCACGGCGAGCGCCGCGAGCATCCACCGCGCGACCTCGAGATCGCGCAGCCCGCCCGAGCCGAGCTTCACGTCGGGCTCGAGGAGGTAGACCGAGTCGCCGTAGCGCTCGTGGCGCTTCTTCGTGTCCTCGGCGAGCGAGCGCGCGAAGTCCGCCGCCCGCCCCCGCGTGCGCGCCAGGAACTTCGTGACGAGATCGCGCACGGGCCGCGGATCGCCCGCGATCGTCCGCAGATCGACGAGCGACGTCGCGGTCGCGAGGTCGTCCTTCGCGAGCGCGAGCATCTCGCCTGGCACCGCGAGCTGGTGCCCCACCGCGAGCCCCGCGTCCCAGAGCGGATACAAGAGCGCGTCGGCGAGAGCGCGCGCGTCGCTCGCCCGCCCGATCGCGAGGAGCCTCACGTCGACGTCGCTCCGGAGCCCCATCGCCGATCGCCCGTAGCTCCCCGCCGCCGCGAGCACGATCGGCGCTCGCTCCGCCGAGACGTTCGCCCGAGCGCACGAGTCGGCGAAGTGCTCGCGGAGCACCTCGTCGAGCAGCCGACTCCTCATCCGCGCGAGGTCGAGACCGTCGGCGTATCCGCCGGAGGCGGGACGCCGCGATTCGGATGCGTTTCCGCGCTCGAGCTCCGCCGCGAGCGTTGCATCCACCCGCCCTAGCGCGGCGCGGAGGCCCACGCTCATTTGGGGGATTCGCGCTTCGACCATCGAAAAACACGTTATAACCCCGATTCGACGCCATGCCCCTCGCACGCGCGCGATGCAGCTTCTGCTCGCAACCCCTCGCGGACGAGCCTCACATCCACGTGCCGATGTCGTGCGCGTCGTGCGGGCGTCAGACGAACCTCGTCTTCGCGGCCGACGGTCAGCCCGTCGATTTCGACGCGGCGTTCCCCGCGCACCGCTTGATGCTGTGGATGCAGGCCGCGCGGCGCGCGATGGCCTCGGGCATGCCCGGCGTCGCCGTCGGGTGCTGCGCAGGGTGCAGCATGCCGCTCGTCATCTCGTCGAAGCAGCCCGTGACGCTCCCCTGCCCGCACTGCAAGCAAGCGGTGCAAGGCCCCGCGGAGCAAGTGCTCGTCGATCAGTGGCCGGAGCCGTGGTCGAAGATCGAGACCGGTGGCATCTCGCTCGAGTACCGCCTCGCGTGGGTCGACGACTCGACGGCGATCACCGCGGGCTGCGCGGGTTGCGGCGCGCCGACGTCCGCCGACGATCCCGGCGACGCAGTGCCCGCGCTGTCGCTCGGTCACGTGGGTCGACAGAGACGTCGGCGGATCCGCCGAAGCACCGCAAGCGGCGACTCCCGACGAGAACGCCGAGGGCGGCAAATCGAAGCGCCGCATGCAGCTCGGCGTGCGCATCAACGGAAACCGCCAAGATCGCCCGTACAACGTGATCCTCTCGATCCCGCAGGGCGAAGCCACGCTCCGGTCCGACAACGTCATGTCGAGCAGCGCGTCGTCCTCGAGCTCGCTCCTCGGCGTGACGGGCGTCGGCTGCGCGATCGCGATGGCCCTCTTCACGATGATGTGCATCGGCATCGCGATCCTCGCGCACTTCTCCAAATAATCGCGCGCTCCGCGTGTCCGACGAGCATGAAGAAGATCGTCGCTCGCCGCGGCCGCCGCGGATATGTGTACTCTGCACCAATCTCGCGCTCGCCGACGACACGTACGTCGAGAACAACTCCGGCAAGGATCAGAGCGTCATCTTCAAGGACGACCCGCTCGCGGCCGGCCAATTCGGCCCGAACGACGCGCGCATCATGCGTGATGCCCCAGCCCAAGCGCGTGATGCTCCTCCGCCCGCGAACGCAATTCGTGACGGAAATGCTCAAGTCCGTCGAAGCGCCTCTGATGTAATAAGATCCCCTGTTCCGATGCAGGGGTACCCGACGATCGTCCGCACTGGCAGCCACGAGCTCGACGTGCAGACCGTGGAGCAGCATCGGCGCGCCGCCGCGGCGCAGGGCGTCGTCCTCTTCGTGCAGCCCCTGCCGGGCGGCGGCTTCCAGCTGAGCGCAGCCGGCGCCCCAGCGGACGGCGTGGGCGCGACGATGCCGTCGAATCAGCAGCGCAGACGCCCGCTCCGCCCGTCCGCACAACCCGCCGCTCGCGATGCAGCAGCAGAACGCGGCGCTCGGGGATCCGAGCGGCACGCTCCCGTCGCGTTTTGGTGGCCTCCAAAAAGCGCCCGTCCGCGCCGCCGCAGGTCGAGATCATCTTCGGCGCGGGCGAAGGCTATTGCCAGGCGTGCCGCCGCGTCGGCCCGCTTCGCCACGCGTCGTTCATGCAGAACATCGGCGTCGATCGTGCTCCGCTTTCCGCGCACGATCTCGGGCGACCTCTGCAAGCACTGCATCGACAAATACTTCTTCCGCTTCACCGGCGTGACGATGCTCCTCGGCTGGTGGGGCGTCATCTCGTTCTTCTATTCGTGCTTCGCCGTGCCCGCGAACTTCATCAACTGGACGGGCTCGTTCGGCATGCGCGCCCCGCCGGACGACGTCGACAGCCTCCGAGAGCGTCGCGCGCGCGGCGCGGTGGGCATCGCCGTTGGGCGCCCTCTTCGCCGCGTCCGCGCTGCTCACGTTCGCCCTCGGCGCGCTCCTCGCGAGCACGGGTGAGGACGCGAGCGTCGTCGCGCTCGCCGTCATCGGCGCCGTCGATCGGGCTGATCGCAGCCGTGATCTTGTTCTTCGGCATCCGAACGCGCGTGCGCGCGAGCGCGGGCCTCCGTCGTCTCGGCGCGATCCGCTAGTTCACCTGCCTGTCACATTCGTTCACACGAGCGCCCCGGCCAAGCGGTCTGGCGTGCGAGCTGAGCAGGATTTTTTCTTGCACATTCGCGATTTTCGGCGCAATGGACAAATGTGACTTGGACGTGACGAATCGATGGCAGCCGCACAGGTCGTAAGGCAGCCTGAAGCTGCAGTCGAAGACGCGATCCGCGAGATCGCCGACCGCGCCGACGTCCGTCTCGCCGTCCACGACACGAGCCGCGTCGAGTGGGCCGTGTCCGTTCCGCTCCCGCGCACCGGCGAGAGCGACTACGCGATCGAGCTCGATCTCGAGGTCCCCGCGCACGTCCTCGCCGCGCACGCGCCGTGGGATCACTTGCAAGAGTTCACGCGCCTCGACGGGCCGGACGACACCGCGCTCTCCGTCGCGACGATCGACGGCCTTCGTCGCTTCGCCGTCGCCGTCGCCGCGAAGCTCTCGCGCGCGCACGAGGGCTTTGGTCGCCACGCGCGCCTCGTCGTGTCGCCTTTCACGAGCGACGACGTCGCGAGCCACATCGCCGCGCTCGCGAGCTGGATCGCAACCGCGGAGCACACGCTCGCCGACGCGCGACGCCGCCTCCGAGAGGTCCCCTCGCGCGACGACGTCGACGCACGAAGCCCGCCTCGCCGACGAGTACTTGAGCCTCCGTTTGCTCGAGCTCCTCGCGGGCGCGGAGCGGACGGGCGTCGCCGTGCTCGAGCGCGCCGAGCGCGCGTCAGCGGACGATCCCTCGACGAAGCGCCTCGTCGGCACCGCGCCGCAACTCGAGGCGGTGCTCGAGCGCCTCGCCGACGCCCTCGCCACCGAGATGGAGCACCGCGAAGAGGCCGACTACGTCGAAGCGACGCTCCGAGTCGCCGCAGGCGCTCGAGCACTACCTCGATCGCGCGAGCCGCCTGAAGAAGCACTTCCAAGAGGTCCTCTTCCTCGAGTCCGAGCGCTTCGCCGTCACCGAGCGACTTCATCACTTCGTCGCTGGCGCGGTCGCGGTCGTCGCGTCGACGTGGGCGTTCATCGGCCAGCTCTATCTGACGCGCGGCTCGCTCTCCGCGAGCGTCAGCGGCTCCCTCATCGTCCTCTGCGTCCTCGCGGGCGTGGTCTACGCGGTGAAGGATCGCATCAAGGAGATCGGCCGCACGTGGTTCGCGAGCAACGTGCACCGCTTCTACGCGCAGCGCATCGCGCGCTACCGCGCTCCCGCGAAGACGTGTCCCTCGCGCGACGTCGTCGTCCGCGCGCGCGAGTCGTTCCTCCGCGAGAACGAGCGCCGCCCCGATCCGCTGAACCCGCAGAGCGGCGCCACGCGTGCCCGTCACGACGCTCCGCTACCGCCACCAAGGCACGCTCGAGTCATCGGCGACGCTGAACGCGCGCGGGCATCTCGCGCGTGAAGCACGTCTTCCGCTACGACCTCTCTCCGCTCTTCGCCCGCCTCGACGACGCGACGAAGCCCGTCCCCGTCTTCGACTCGAAGATGCGCCGCGTCCGCTTCACGCAAGCCCCGCGCTGCTACCGCGTGCCCGATCCGCATCCACGTGAAGCTCGGAGACTCGCGTCTCCGAGCAGCGCGGCTCGCTCGTGCTCCACAAGCGCGGCCTCGAGCGCATCGAGTTCGACTGACCCGACGTCGCTAAGTCGACCCGGCCTCGGCCGCGAGCGCGGCATCGCGCGTTCGCAGAAGACGCTCCATGTAGCCGCGGAGCGCGAGATCCGCGATTGCGCCGAGCGGACCGAGCGGCGCGCGGTGCGACCATTCGTCGATCATCAACGTGCCGTCGCCTTCCGCGCGAAACGAGTGGCGATGCACGAACGAAGCGAAGGGGCCGCTCACTTGTTCGTCCGTGAACGTGCGCGGCCGATCCATCTGCGTGACGCGGCTCCGCATACGCCATCGGACGCCGAAGTGGCGCGCCTCCCACTCCACTTCTTCACCGAGATCGATGAGCCCGCCTCGCTTCCCGCCGACGATGCGCTCGCCAGTGTGCGCGAGCGACCGCGCGTGAAAGTCCAAGTCGCGCGCGAGATCGAAGACGACCTCGACAGGCGCTCGAACGAACGTCTCGATGTAAATCCGCGTCAACGTAGTGCGAAGGAAGGGACTTGAACCCTTACAGGAGTTACCCCGCCAGAACCTGAATCTGGTGCGTCTGCCAATTCCGCCACCTTCGCGCTGCCTTCGCTCAGAGACGTCCCAAACGGGCCTCTCTGACCTCGGACACGGCGTCGTTTAGCACAACGCCGCGGCCGGAGGGCCATCTCGTCCGAGCTTACATTGCCGGCGAGTTGACCTATGCTGCCCGACAAGATGAGGCGGACTACGGCATTGGCTTTCGTGCTGGCGTGCTCGGCGAGCGCGCTCGCGCAAACGGACGACGAGAAGATCGCTGCTCGCTCGATGGGACAAGAAGGGCAAGCGGCGCTCGATCACGGCGACGCGAAGACGGCCGAGGATCGCTTCCACCGCGCCGTGATGATCTTCGACAACGCGAAGGCTCCCGTGCCGCCCACGCTCTTGCTCGGGTACGCGCGCGGCGCGGCGCAGAACAAGCACTACATCGGCGCGGAAGAGGCCTACAACCGGCTCATTCGAACGGGTCTGCCGCCGGGCGCGCCCGCGCCGTTCGTGAAGGCGCTCGAGGACGCGAAGAAAGAGATCGACGCGATCGGCCCGCACATCGCGCGCGTCACGATCACCGTCGCCGGTTGCGAGAGCCCGACCGTCACGCTCGACGGCGCGCCGGTCGCGAGCATGATGCTCGGCATCAAGAAGCCGGTCGATCCCGGGCACGCACGAGGTGAAGGTCTCGGCCGCCCGGATTGCAAAGCGACGTACGGCCTCGTTCACCGTCGATGACGGAAAAGAAGCGACGTCGGCGCATCACGCTCGAAAAAGAAGCGACCACCAACACGACGACCGGCACGGGCGCGGGCACTGGCACGACCAACACGACGACGAACACGAGCACGGGCACGAGCACGAGCACGAGCACGGGCGCGAGCACGGTTCCGGCGGACACGGGCACATCCGGAGGCGGGAGCGGGCTGAAGATTGCCGGGTTCGTCGCGCTCGGCATCGGCGGCGCGGCGCTCGTCATGGGCGCGATCACCGGCGGCATCGCCATCGGCGATCACAACGACCTCAGCACCCAATGCTACCGGCGGCGCGCTGCCCGCCGAGCGCGCAGAACAAGCTCAACGACTACCACACGATGGCGGCCCTCTCGACCGTGGGCTTCATCGTCGGCGGCGTCGGCCTCGCCGCTGGCATCACGATGGTCCTGCTCGCGCCTTCTTCGAAAAAACAAAGCGCGGCGTGGATTCAGCCTTACATCGGCTTGGGCAGCGTCGGCGCGATACGGCCGATTCTGATTTTCGGATGAGCGACGAAGCAAACCTCGTCCTGGCCGACGGAACCGTGTTCCGTGGCCTCGCGTTCGGCGCGCGCGGCACGACCGTGGGCGAAGCCGTCTTCACGACGACGATGAGCGGCTACCAAGAGGTGCTCACCGATCCGTCGTATTGCGGGCAGATCGTCGTGATGACGGCGCCGGAGATCGGCAACGTCGGCACGAACGACGCGGACACCGAGGCGGTCGGCCAGGCGATCCCGGCCCGCGGCTCGCGGGCTTCGTCGTGCGCAG
This sequence comes from uncultured delta proteobacterium, assembly GCA_963839305.1. Lineage (GTDB taxonomy): Bacteria > Myxococcota_A > Polyangia > Polyangiales > Polyangiaceae > DASXHD01. The sequence continues at coordinate 601,269 of CAWIUL010000010.1, read as the reverse complement.
ACGCGTCGCCGATCGCGTCGAGCTGGCGCGCGGAAAAATCGCTCGACGCCTACCTCGAGGCGCACGGCGTCGTCGCGATCCGCGACGTCGACACGCGCAAGCTCACGCGCCACCTCCGCGATCACGGCGCGCAGAACGCCGCGATCGGCACCGCGCCCGTCGCCGAGCTCCTCCGCGCGGCGCGCGCCGCGCCCGACATGAACGGCCTCGATCTCGTCTCGCGCGTGACGCCGAAGGAGCCGTACCGCGTTCGACGAAGTCGCGCGGCGCGTGGTCGACGCCGTTCAGCGCGCGAGCCGAGCGGCGACAAGCCGCACGTCGTGTGCATGGACTTCGGCATGAAGCGCAACATCCTCCGCTGCCTCGTCGACGCCGGGCTTCCGCGTCACCGTCGTCCCCGCGAAGACGAGCGCGCACGACGTGCTCGCGCTCTCGCCCGACGGCGTCTTCCTCTCGAACGGCCCGGGCGATCCCGCGGCGGTCGGTTACGCCGTCGAGACCGTGCGCGGACCTCCTCGGCAAGAAGCCGCATCTTCGGCATCTGCCTCGGTCACCAGCTGCTCGCGCTCGCGCTCGGCGGCAAGACGTACAAGCTCAAGTTCGGTCACCGCGGCGCGAACCAACCCGTCAAAGATCTCGCGACGGGGCGCATCGAGATCACGACGCAGAACCACGGCTTCTGCGTCGACCTCGACGTCGCTCCCGAAGTCCGTGCAGTCTACACACATCCACTTGAACGACGGCACGAGCGAAGGTCTTGTCGGCGCCCGACGTAAGAGCCTTCAGTGTTCAATACCACCCAGAGGCCGCCGCAGGCCCGCACGACTCCCTCTATCTATTCGATAGGTTTAGGGAATCGATATCCTAAATACCTACATCAGCGTACATTATGCCCTAGCTCCCTACCTTGAACTCGGGTATTTGAAGGCGCCATGCATTCGTCGCGCTTTCGTCGTGCTGTTCCTCGCGACCGCGGCTTGCAGCGGCGCGCACAAGCCGGCGGACGAAGGCGGCACGCGACGACTACGGCTGGGGACCCGACGCCGCTCCCGCAGCCGCATGGAAGCGAGCACGATCGAAGACGACGGCGGCGCGCTCGACATCGGCAACCGCCAGAACGACGGCGGCGTCGCCGAAGGCGGCCACGTCGAGAGCACGCGACGCAGGCGCGCCCACCGCGTGCACCGGGCCCCTCGGCGCCGGGCGACGTGAAGATCGTCGAGCTGATGATCGCGTCGCAGTCCGGCGCCGGCGATCGCGGCGAGTGGGTCGAGCTCCAGAGCACGCGCTCGTGCATCTTGAACCTCAACGGGCTCGTCGTTCAGTCGCCGCGCGGCACGTCGACCGACAAAGCGACCGTCGCGACCGACGTGCTTCATCCAGCCCGGCGGCTCGTTCGTCGTCGCAGACTCCGCGAGCGCGACCGACAACCACAACCTCCCGAGCGCCGACGCTCGTCGCGACGTGGAACACGTACGACGTCCTCAAGAACGGCGGCGACGAGATCGACGTCTACGCCGGGACGACGCTCGATCGACACGCTCACCTACCCCGCTTTCACGCTGACCTACGGGCCGCTCGATCGCCTTCCCCGCCGACTGCGCGTGGAGCGATCGCGCCTCATGGTCGCGCTGGAGCGCGTCGTTCAACGTGTGGTCCAGCCCGTTCGAAGGCACGCCTGGGGCGGACAACACCGACGTCACCTGCTATTAGAAGCGCGTTTTGACCGCGAAAAAGATCCATTTCGTCAGCCTCGGCTGCCCGAAGAACCGCGTCGACAGCGAGGTCATGCTCGGCGTCGCGACGCGTGAGGGCTACGCGGTCACGGACGAGCCGAGCGAGGCCGAGGTCATCGTCGTCAACACGTGCGGGTTCGTCGGCGAGGCGAAGCGCGAGTCGATCGACACGATCTTCGAGCTCGCGGCGATGAAGGAGCACGGCGCGTGCGAGAAGCTCGTCGTGTCCGGTTGTCTCTCGCAGCGCTATCCGACGGAGATGGCGGCGCAGATGCCCGAGGTCGATCACTTCCTCGGCTCGAGCGACATGCTCAAGCTCGGCGACGTGCTCCGCGGCGACGCGGATCGGATGCTCGTCGGAAACCCCGCCGAGTGGGTCATTCGCGCCGCGCGATCCGCGCGTCATCACCGGGCCGCGCGCGAGCGCGTACGTGAAGATCGCCGAGGGCTGCAACCGCAAGTGTTCCTTCTGCGTGATCCCGCAGCTCCGCGGCAAGCAGCGCTCGCGCACGATGGACGACGTCGTGCGCGAGGTCGAGCAGCTCGTCTCGAGCGGCGTGAAGGAGATGAACCTCGTCTCGCAAGACACGATCGCGTGGGGACAAGATCGCAAGTACGCGGACGGCGACGCTCGCCGATCTCGTGAAGCGCGTCGCCGACGTGAAGGGCGCTTCGCTGGCTGCGCCTCTTCTATCTCTATCCAGAGACGATCGACGAGCGGCTCATCGATCTGCTCGCGAATCATCCCGTCGTCCTGCCGTACGTCGACATGCCGCTCCAGCACGCGGCCGACGCGATGCTGAAGCGCATGCGCCGCGGATGCGGAAAAGACCGGCAAAAGCGCGTCGTCGCGCGCATGCGCGAGAAAATCCCGAACCTCGTCTTCCGCACGGCGTTCATCGTCGGCCATCCGGGCGAGACCGAAGAGGAGTTCGAGGAGCTCTGCGAGTTCGTGCGCTGGGCGCGCTTCGAGCGCATGGGCGTGTTCCGCTACTCGGACGAAGAGACGTGCGCACTCGGCGACGCTCGACGGAAAAGTGAGCGCGCGACGATCGCGGCGAGCCGCAACCGCAAGCTCATGACGCTCCAGCGCAAGATCGCGCGCGAAGCGAACCGCGCGCTCATCGGGCGCGAGCTCGAGGTGCTCGTCGAAGGCAAGAGCGACGAGCACGACCTCGTGATGCAAGGTCGCCACGCGGGGCAAGCGCCGGACATCGACGGGAGCGTCTACCTCTCTGGCGGCGACGCGTCGCCGCGGGCGAGATGCGCCGCGTGAAGATCACGCAAGCGAGCGACTACGATCTCGTCGGCGAGCTTGCTCGACGACGCGGCGCGCGCAGAAGAAGCAGCGCGTCGGCCTGCGCGTGCGTCGCGTACGTTGACCCTCGGCAGTCGGATGCGACGGGCTCTCGTTGTTGTTGCCGAAGAGCTGCAAGATCTGGAGGACGTCGCCTCTCTTCACCGCGTAGACCGCTCGCGTCCCAGCTCGCGTCGATGTTCGCGGCGCGTCGTGCGGTCCGCGGACTGTTCGTTCTTGACGGTTCGCGGAGGCGGTTCGGGCTTGAGCTTGGTTCTGACGACGACGAGCGCGTTCGGCTGCACGCTGTCGGCGTTGCCGTGCAGGACGCACCGTGCCGCGATCGCGCCGGCGGTGTCCGAGGGCGGGCCTCGGGTGGCGGCAGCGGCAAGCGTCGGGCTCGTGCACGCGATCGCGAACGCCGCGAAGACACGCGAGAAGGACAAACCTCCACCCCAGAACGCATGCCAACAATGTAGCAAACTCGATGCCGGTCGCAGTTAGCCCAATTTTTGGCCCATTCTGCGCCGAAGTCTGCCAACCCTGTTGCCATGGCTCGAGCCCATCGTCAACAGTCCTATGGCCGAGATGGTTCGGATCCGAACGATCGACGTTGTTCGGCTGGGATTCCTCAGGGGCGGCGTTGTACACGTGTCAGACTCGCATGTTGCGCGTCGACTCGCTCGTCCATTTCGGCGCGTGCCGTGGCTCACGGCCGCTGCCGCTCGTCGCGCTCGTCGCGTACGTCGGCCGCGCGCAACCGCGCCGACGTCGACGCCGCGGCTGCGACTCGAAGCGATGCCCTCGCGACGCCCTCGCCGCGCGCAGCCTCGCGTGCGCGCCGAGCGACGTCTTCTGGCTCCGCGGTCCGACGGGCGTGCTCCGGCGCGCTGACGGGCGGCGGCCGCGCGATCGTGCGCGCGCACGTCGGTTCGGATCCGAACGATCTCTACTCGGTCGACGTCCGCCTCTCGCCCGAGGGCGTCCCGCTCCAGGTCGGCGCGATCGTACAACCTCACGCGCACCTCGAGCGTCGACGAAGAGTCGTCCACCTCCGCGGAACGACGCTCGCGTACGTCGCGGCCGCCGGCGACCTCCGCACCGCGATTCACGTCGTCGACCTCGCGGGCCGCGACGTCGACGGCTACGCGGATTTCTCGCGCGTTCAAAAGTGGCAGACCGCGCTCACGAACTTGCAGCAGACCGGCGACACGCACGGCGTCGTGCACGACGTCTTCTCGCTCGATCCGGTCGCGAGCCGCGTCGAGCTCGACGTGCGCGAAGACGGCATGATCGAGGCGCACGCCGACGGTCGACGCATCGTCCTCGATCCGCAAGCGGTCGCGCGCGATCGAAGGCGCCGGCTGGGTCCGCGTCACGCCCGAGCAGCGCGCGCGCCCCGGCAACATCGTCACGTGGACGGCCGATCGCGTGCGCGACATGGACGCGATTCGGCGAAGAGCGCTATGCGTGGATCTGAAGGCGATCGCGTTCACCGCGCTCGATCAAGATGAAGAGCGCGCGCAGCTCGTCGGTCTTCGGCGAGCAGACACCGCGAACGACGTCGCGCAACGACCTCGGCACCGTCGCCGATCTCGCGCGAACCCGAGTTCACCGATCCGGAAATCGGCTGGCCGCCCGAGCCGATGCAGCCGCTCATCACGCCGCCGCTGCCGGGCGAAGGGAAATGGATCGCGCTCGGAAAGGATCCGTTCATCACGCCGTCGTTCGGTCTGCCGAGCGCGTTCGTCACGTCGTTTCTTCGCCCCGATCGAGAGCGCAAAGAAGCGCGCGTCTACGTGACGATGTGGGATCCGCGCCAGATCGCGCTCCACATGCAAGCGGGCACCGTCGAGCCGCTCAGCGCGACGGGCGAAGCGGGCCCCGGACAAATCCCGCGCGCGCCCGAGGTCATGCGGCGCGTGGTCGCCGGGTTTCAACGGCGGCTTCCAAGCCGTGCACGGCGAGTACGGCATGCAGGCCGACGGCGTCCTCTATCTTCCGCCGAAGCCTTACGCCGCGACGGTGATGGAGCTTCGCGACGGGACGACCGCGTTCGGCTCGTGGCCCGGCCCTGCCGAACAACGATCCGAAAGCGGAGCTCGAGGTCCCCGCTGACGTCCTGAGCTACCGGCAAAACCTCACCGCGCTGATCGAGCACGGGAAATACAACCCGTGGGGCCGCACGTGGTGGGGCGGAACTCCGCCGGGTTGGCAAGACAACATCCACACGACACGGAGCGGCATCTGCCTCACGAAGGAGGGGTTCGTCGGCTACTTCTACGGCTCCGACATCTCGGCCGACGCGCTCGCGAAGCGCGATGCTCCAAGCGCGCTGCGACCTACGCGGTGCACCTCGACATGAACCCGGGCCTCGTCGGCTTCGAGCTCTACGACGTCGAGCCGTCGAGCAGCTTCAAGCCGCTCGCCCGTCCGCTGCAAGCCGATTGGGAGTACGAGGGCACGTTCAAGGCGCTGCCCGATTTCCACTACCGCGCGCGCAAGATGATCCGCGGAATGGTCGAGCAGAACTTCCCTCAGTACATCCACCTCGACGGGCGCGACTTCTTCTACCTCACGCGCCGGCCGCTCTTGCCGGGCCCGGATCTCGAAGGCCAGCGTCGGCGGGTGGCGCACGAAGGCGCTCCCGCAGCACGGCTTTCCGTACGCGCTCGCTGATCACGCAGACGAGCGACGAAGCTCCGCGTCGCGCGCATCGATCCGCGCGCGCTCATTCCCGCGGGAAGCCCCGGCACCGACGAGAAGACGCCGACGGTTGCCGTCTTCGATTCGTCAGAGCCGCGTCACGCTGGAAAGAGCGCGCTCTATTTTCCTCTTCGACGTTCACGATCACGAGCGACGCGCTCGAAGGACGCGCTCGCGCTCGCCGCGACGCGCGCGTTCGACGCCGGCGAGCCTCCCCGCGCGGTGGTCGGCATCGACGACGAAGAAGGCATGCTCGCTTGGATCGAGCTCGCGCCAGGTACGACACCGACTCCACGAAACGCGGGCCGCGATGGCGCACGTGCTCGACCAGCTCGGGTGTCGCGTCCGCGCCGCGGTCGTCGATTCGCGGGTACTCCTCGGAGGCTCGCTCGACGCCGGCGGGCGATCCGGTGGCGCCGCCCTCGGGCAACGTCGCCCGGCTCGTCCGTGTCGTCCGGCCCGCCGCGCGCCTCTATTACGACACCCCCGCCGTGGGCCCCGGGACGTGGCAACCGCTGCAAATGCAACGGGTCCGCTACTTCAACCGTCCCAAGCCGGTCACGGACGCAGGGGCTCCGGACGCATCCCCGCGCTAAAAGCGCATTTTCACGCGGTGAGATGTGCTAAAAAATGCGTAGAACGGCTCGCATGACGGGGTCCGTTTCGGGGAGCACCCTGTTTTGAATCGAGTGCAGCCGTTCGGTCGCTACGAGCTGATCGACCGCATCAGTGCGGGCGGAATGGCCGAAGTGTTTCGTGCGCGTGACGCCGAGCGCGGCGGCGCCATCATCGCGCTGAAAAAAATCCTCCCGCACATCGCGGAGGACGAAGAGTTCATCGAGATGTTCGAAGACGAAGCGCGCATCGCTTCGTCGCTCGAGCACCCGCACATCGCGCGCACGCTCGACTTCGGCTCGATCGGCTCGAGCTACTACATCGCGTTCGAGTACGTCCGCGGCAAGGACCTCCGCGCGATCTTCGACCGCGCCGTGAAGTCGGGCGAGATCATCCCCGTCTCGTTCTTGATCTACGTCTTCGCGCGCATCGGCGAAGGCCTCAGCTACGCGCACGCGCGCAAGGACGCCGCGGGAAATCCCGTGTCGATCGTGCACCGCGACGTGAGCCCGCAGAACATCATCGTGTCGTACGGCGGCGACGTGAAGCTCATCGACTTCGGCATCGCGAAGGCCGCGGGCAAGCTCTCACGCACGGCGGTCGGCGCCATCAAGGGCAAGTTCGGTTACATGAGCCCCGAGCAAGTGCGCGGGCTCGAGATCGATCAGCGCACCGACGTCTTCTCCCTCGGCATCACGATGTGGGAGATGTTCACGAGACAGCGGTTGTTCCAAGCGGACAACGAGCTGCTCGTCCTCGAGAAGATCCGAAACCTCAAGGTCGTTCCGCCGTCGCAAATCGATCCGACGCTCCCGCCCGCGCTCGACGACATCGTCCTTCGCGCGCTCGCGAAGGACCCAAACGACCGCTATCAGACGGCCAAAGAGCTCTATCGCGACCTCAACATTCTCGCCCAGAGCACGGGAAAAGCGGCGAGCCGTGATGAGGTCGCCTCTTATATGCAAAAGGCTTTTTCCGAGGTGGAACCGCCGCATGAGCCGGCGCCCGAATCACAATCCGGCCCGCGCGAGACGCCTTCTCGCCCCGCCGGCAGCGGCATGAGCTATAAAGCGGAGAACAGCATGGCTGCAGACAAGTCGTCCGCGCAAGGCGCTGGCGCCAACAAAAACTCGGACCTCGATATTTTCGAGGGCCTCGGAAAGAAGAATGGTCCTGCGGGGCGTCCGTCTGCTCCGCCGCCACCGCCGTCGCGTGCGCCGACGCCTCCGCCGCCTCCGTCGAGCCTCGGTGAAGTCGGCAAGAAGACGTTGCTCGGCATCGCGGCGCCGCAAGGCGCGCAAGGTGGTCCGCCCGTCGCGGCGCGATCGCAGCCGGGTCCTCCGCCCGCGCGCGCGTCACTCCCCGCGGTGAACGCTCCGCCGCCGAAGAGCAGCCCGCCTCCTGCCGCCGCCACCAAGCCCGCGCCGTACGGCGTCGCGCCGCCGTCGCCCGGCATGGACATGGATTGGGACGACGAGGACGAAGCGACGCACATCTTCGACAAAGAAGAGTCGCAAGCCGGTCCCGCGCCGAGCGCGCCGAAGCCGGCTGCAGGTCTTCCCCCTTCTCCGTCCACTGGGCCGCTCCCGCGATCGGCGCCGCCGCCGCGTCCGCCGAGCGGGCTCGCGCATACGATGGGCATGGCCGCTCCGCCTCCGCCTCCGGGTCGCGTCTCGGCGCCGCCCGCGCCGCCGTCTTCGGTGGGTGGTGGTTTCGCGCGTGCTTCGGGTGGCGCAGCTGCGCCCGGCCCGCTCATCAACCAGAGCGCGCTCAATCAACAATCGATGACGATGCCGCTCGGCTCGCAAAGCCCGATGAACCTCGCGGGCCAGATCCAAACCGAGCCGCTCAAGATGCCGCCGCGTCCGCCGAGCGCGCCGCCTCCGGCGCACCCTGGCTTCGCGATGACGTCGCCGCTACAGCAAAACAATCCGTTCCTCTCGCATTCGGGCGGCGTCGCAGCCGCGCCTCCGCCGCCGTCCCCCATGATGCAGCAGCAGCAGCAGATGCAGCAGCAGCAGCAGCAGATGGGCGTCGCGCCGACGATGCAGTCGTACGAGATGCCGCAGCAGCAAGCGCCTCGCGCGATGGAAGCGACCGCGCTCGTGCGGCCGCCGCAGAAGAGCAGCGCCGGCCTCATCATCGGTCTCCTCGTCGCGATCATCGTCGTCGCGGGCGCGGTGGGCGGCTGGTTCTTCCTCGTGCCGCACACCGGCAACGTCGCGGTCAACGTCACCGACAGCAAAGGCGGCGCGGTGGGCTCGCTCGAGGTCTTCCTCGACGGCAAGAAGGTCTGCGACACGGCGCCATGCCGCATCGACCAGGTCAAGGCCGGCTCGCACGAGGTCAAAGTCACCGCGCAGAACTACGAGCAACCCGCGGCGAAGTTCGTCGTCGTCGAGTCGGGCAAGGACGCGCCGATCGACTTCCAGATGGCGTCGGCCGCGTCGAAGGGCACTGGCTTCAAGGTCACGGGCACCCAGCCCGGCGTGAAGCTCCTCGTCGACAACAAAGAGGTCGGCGCGCTGCCGCAAGAGGTCCGTGACCTCGAGCCCGGTCCGCACACGCTCAAGTTCGTCGGCACGCTCAAGTCGGCGAAGAACGAAGACCGTTACGCGCCGCTCGAAGAGACGATCAACGTGGGCAAGGACGAGGTCAAAGACCTCGGCACCAAGACGCTCAAGGTCCTCATCGGCAAGGCGACGATCACGCTCGGCACGTCCGGCGCGAGCGTCAAGCTCGTCGCGTCGAACGGCGATCAGCGCACGCCGACGCAGTTCCCCGTCTCGATCGAGATCGACACGAGCAAGACGTCGTGGACGATCGACGCGACGAAGTTCGGGCTCTCCGAATACAAGCAGCCGATCAGCTTCGAGGACGGCCAGGCCGAGAAGGTCTACAACGTCGAGCTCCAGCCGAAGGGCGCGGCTCCGGTCGTCGTCAACAACGGCGGCGGCGGCGGTGGTGCGGTCGTCGTCCACAACACCGGCGGCGGTGGCGGCGGTGGCGGCGGTGGTGGCGGCGGAACGACCGCACCCACCGGTGGCGGCGCTCACCTCACGATCAACGCGATCCCCGTCGCGGGCACCATCGCGATCCTCGACGGCAAGCCCATCGGCGCGGTCCCGAAGAAGGACTTCGCCGTCTCGGCGGGCTCGCACACGATCCTCTTCATCAACTCCGAGAAGGGTCTGCGCAAGTCGATCACCGTCAACGTCGGTGACGGCGAGTCGAAGCCCGCGTTCACGAAGCTCGACGAGTAACTCCCAAGCCTGTGGCTAGCGGCGAGCACGCGATCGACCTCGGGCACACGCCGCGCGTGCTCGTCGTCGACGACGAGCAAGGACTTCGAGACATGCTCTCGATCCTCCTGCGCCGCCAGGGCTACGAGGTGACGCTCGCGCCGTCCTTCACGACGGGGGGCGAGGCGATCGACGGCGTCCCCGCGCCGTTCGATCTCGTGCTCACCGATTTGATGATGCCCGACGGCTCCGGGCTCGACGTGCTCTCGCGCGCGAAGGCCCGCAGCGAGACGACCGAGGTCATCGTGATGACCGCGTACGGCGACGTCGAGACCGCGATCGACGCGATGAAGCGCGGGGCCTACGACTTCGTCACCAAGCCGTTCTCGACGTCGGAGATCCGCGCGCTCGCGCGCAAGGCCCTCGAGCGCCGCTCGCTCGCCGCCGAGAACGAGAAGCTCAGGGCGCAGGTCGCGCGCGCGCGTCCGACCGGCATCCTCGGCCACTCCGCCGCGATGAAGCGCGTGCTCGATCTCGCGCAGCGCGTGGCGGACGGCAAGACCACCGTGCTCATCACTGGCGAGAGCGGCACGGGAAAAGAGCGAGTCGCGCGCGTCATCCACGAGCTGTCGGATCGCAAGGACAAGCCGTTCCTCGTCGTGAACTGCGGCGCGATCCCGGAGGAGCTCATGGAGAGCGAGCTCTTCGGCCACGAGAAGGGCTCGTTCACGGGCGCGACGCAGAGGCACCTCGGGATCTTCCGCGACGCCGAGGGCGGCACGGTGCTCCTCGACGAGGTCGGCGAGCTCCCCTCGCAGCTCCAGGTGAAGCTCCTCCGCGTGCTCCAAGAGCGCAAGGTGCGCGGCGTTGGCGCGACCGCCGAGGTGCCGATCGACGTGCGCGTCCTCGCGGCCACCAACCGCAACGTCGAACAAGACATCAAAGACGGGAAATTCCGCCAAGACCTCTACTACCGCTTGAACGTCATCCGCATCGAGCTGCCGCCGCTGCGCGATCGTCGCGAGGACATCTCCGAGATCGCCGAGGCGCTCCTCCGCAGGTGCGCGGCCGAGCACAAGAAGGCCATCGTCGGCTTCTCGCCCGACGCGCTGCGAGCACTCGACGCCTACGACTTCCCAGGAAACGTGCGCGAGCTCGAGAACGTGATCGAGCGCGCCGTCGCGCTGGCTCAGGCGTCGGTCATCGGTCTCGGCGATCTCCCACACGAGGTCGTCGGCGCGCCATCCCGCGCGACGCCCGAGCTCCTCACGTTGCCGGCGGACGGATGCGATCTCGATCAAGTGCTCGGCGAGGTCGAGCGGCGCCTCATCCTTCAAGCGCTCGAACGCACCGGCGGCGTGCGCGTCCACGCGGCGAAGATCTTGAACGTCTCGCTGAGGAGCTTGCGCTATCGCCTGCAGAAGCTCGGGGTCGCGACGGAAGAAGATCTCGCCGAGCCTTCGTCCGAGAGCGGCGTACGAAGACCCACAGAGTGACACCCCGTCACCGGACGAATCACGTCTGCGCGAGTGACAAATTTTGTCACCTGCAGAGTACAATGATCACCCAATGCGCTCATTTCACGCCGGTTCAGGCTGTGGCACGGCGGCTGCTTTAGGGTCCCGCATGCGGAGGGCTCGACGTGTACGTGGTTTCACGCTCGTCGAGCTCGCCGTCGTCGTCACCATCATCGGCATCCTCGCGATGCTCGCGGTCGCGGGATATCGAAGGCTGGTGACGTCGTCGCACACCACCGAAGCGACCGAGATGGTGAACGCCATCAAGGTCGCGCAGGAGACCTACCACGCGGAGACGGGCCAGTACGCGAACATCTCGGCCGGCCTCGGACTCGGCAACTTGTACCCGCAAGCGACACCCACGACGACGACGGCGACCGCGTGGGGCGGGACCTGCGGATCATGTACGGACCCCGCGGGCTGGCAGAAGCTCCCGGTCCACGCGACGGGCACCGTGCGTTTCGGTTACGCGACGATGTCGGGGACCATCTCGACAGCGCTCCCCACGGCGCCCTCGGGGATGACTTTTCCGACGAACGCCCAACTCACGGGCGACTGGTTCGTCGTGTCCGCGATGGGCGACCTGGACAACAACAACGTCTACTGCACGGTGGTGGGGACGTCGTGGTCACGAGATTTGTATATCGATAAAGACGGTGAATGAAGGAGGACGGAGACATGCGTATGGGAATTCGTAAATCGTTGAAGCGCGGCTTCACGCTCATCGAGCTGATGATCGTCGTGGCCATCATCGGAATCCTCGCCGTCATGGCGATCTACGGCGTCAGCCGCTATCTGAAGAGCGCGAAGACCGCCGAGGCCACCAACAACCTGGGCGCGATCCAGAAGAACGCGACCGAAGCGCTCACGCGCGAGAAGATGGCAGGGTCGACGGCGCCCGCGCCCGGTGACGTGTCGAGCTACGCGTACGGCTTCTGCGGGCCCGAGACGGGTACGGTTCCGGCGTCCGTTCCGGCGGGCGCGAAGTACACGACGGGCGTCACCGATTGGCAGGCCGGCAAGGCCGCGAACACCGGCTTTTACTGCCTGAAGTTCAGCGTCGATCAGCCGCAGTACTACGCGTACGGCTACACGACGAGCGGCAGCGGCACGGCGGACGGCGACTCCGTGACGGCCGACGCGTTCGGTGATCTCGACGGCAACGGTACGACGTCCAACTTCAAGTTGGTGGGTGTCGTGCACAGCGGCTCCATCACGTGGAGCCCGAAGCCAGTCGAGTCGAATCCCGAAGAGTGAGGTTTCGCTCAGTGAACAGACGACGAAGCGCGCCGCGAACCGGCGCGCTTCGCCATTTTGTGGGGTTTGGTGCGCTCATGGCGATGATCGCCATCGTGTTTCGACGTGCGTTGTCCGCCGGAACGATATGGGATGACGCGTACCTGACCGTTCGAAATACGCATCTTGGGTCGTGGTCGGGTATCCGTGTGCTCGTGACGACCGACATTTGGTCCTCCTCCGTCGTCGGCGAACCGAGCGGATATTACCGGCCCGTCGCGTCGCTCAGCTTCGCGCTCAACCGCCTCGTCGCCGGCAACACCGCGCTCGCTTATCACGCCGGCAACGTCTTGCTGCACGCGCTCGTCGCGGCGCTGCTCCTACGCTTCATCGTCGTGCGGGAGATTGCGACGGGCGCACGCGCCCTCGCCTGCGTCGTGCTCGTCACGACGATGCCTCTCGTCGCCGAGCCCGTGAGCTGGATCGCGGGACGCTACGATCTCATCGGGACGTTCTTCGCGCTCGGCGCGTTCGAGGCGAACCGCTGGAAGGCGCGGACGCTCGCCGTGCCGATTCCGTTCGTGCTCGCGGTGTTGAGCAAGGAGCCGTTCGCTGCTCTGCCGATCCTCCTCGTGCTCGACGACGTCCTCGTCGTGCGGCGCTCGACCCTGCGTGAAATCCCCAAATACGCTGCGCTCGCGGTCGCGTTCGGAGCTTCGCTCGTCCTACGTGCGTGGGCCAACGTTCCACAACCGACCGTGCTCCTCGCGCAAGGGGGATTGTTCGAGCTCGTGCGCGCTTACGCGTTCGCGCTGAAGACCTTCGGCGCTCTCGCCGTGCATCCCGTCGACCTCTGCTTCTTTCGCACGTACGTGCCGCCGACGGTCGCGGTCACGATGGCGACCATCGCGGCGGCCTTGACCGCCCTCGCGCTTGCGTTCTTTTGGTGGAGGCGTGCTCCTTGGCGCGCCTCGCACGGCGCGGTCCTTTTCGGCGTGCTCTGGTGCGCCATCGCGCTCGTCCCTGCCACGCTCGCCGCGCCCTCGTTGCGCATCATCGGTGACCGTTACGCCTATTTTTCGCTGGCGGGCGCGAGCGTAGCGCTCGCGGGCCTCTTGGAGGGCGCACTTCGCGGAGCGGCGCGGCGCGTCGTGCCCGCGCTCGTGTTCGGGCTCGCCATCGCTCAGTCGTTTCGGCTCCAGTCGCGACTCGGTGAGCTTCAATCGGAAGACTCGATGTTCAGCGCGACGCTCGCGCGCGACCCGGACAACTTCACGAGCCTGCTCCTCTACGGGCAAGTGCTCGCGCATCGGGGCGAATACCAACGGGCGGAGGAGCTACTTCTCCACGCGCGCGCGGTCGCGCCGATGGATGGCGACATCGACGTCGCGCTCGCGTTCGTCCATCTCAACCAACGTCGCTTCGCCGAGGCCGAAGCCGACGGGTGGCGCTCCATCGCGACGAAGCCGGACAATCCTCGAGCGTGGGTGAACCTCGCTTCTGCGCTCGTCGACAATGGCAAGCCGGGGCCCGCGGTGGAAATGGCGACGCGAGCGCTCGCGATCCGCCCGCGCTTCGCATATGCGCACGTGATACGGGCGATCGCGCTGCTCAAGCTCGGTCGAGTCGACGCCGCTCACGACGACGTCGTCGCGGCGCTGGCGATCGACCCGACCAACGCGCAGGCACTGCAGATGCAAGCGCGCTTTCACGAACGGGCGAGCCCGTGACGCGAGCTCTCGACGGTGCGCGAGGGGGCCTCGCCGGCGGGCTCGTCGTGGCCAGCGCCGTCATCGCCCACGGTCTCGGGCTCGCCAACGGCTACGTGCTCGACGACCGCACGCTCATCGTCGACAACCCCTACGTGAGGCACGCCGGAGGCCTCTGGGTGCTGCTCACGTCGAGCCTCTTCGCCGCCTCGAGCCTTCCGCTTCGCGTCGACTATTATCGGCCGCTCTCCGCGCTCCTCAATTGGCTGAGCTTTCGCATCTTTCAAGACAGCAGCGTCGGGCAACACGCGCTCAACGTCGTCATGCACGCGTGCGTCGCCGTGTTGCTCTGGCGGGCGCTCGAGGCCTTTCGCGTTCCGCGTAAATTCGCGGTCGCGACCGCCGTGCTCTTCGCCGTGCACCCGGCGACGCCAGACGTCGTCGCGTACCTCGGGGGTCGCCAGGACATGCTCGGCTGGCTCGTCGCGCTCGGCGCCGTCGTGCTCGTCCTCCGAGCGCAAAGCCTTGCTGCGGTCGGAGCGATCGCGTGCGTCGCGTTCGTCATGGGGGTCTTTTCACGCGAGGCGTTCGTCATCATGGGCGCGTTGATTCCATGGTGCGCCCTACCTTCGCCGAAGGATGGCGCGCGTGACCGTCGGCGGTTCTTCGTCGCCGGCGCCGCGTGCGCCGGCGGGCTCGTCATCGTGCTCGCAGTCCGCGCCGCGTGCGGCATCGGCTTCGCGCCATCGCAGCATCACGGCCCAGGCGAAATGCTCGGGATGTTCGCGTCCGTCTTCTTTCGATGCGTGAAGGACGTCTTCGCGCCCACGGACTTGGCCGTGGACGTCGCGATGTTCGCGGCGTCGCCGCTGGCCGGCGCGCTGGCGGTCGCGGTCGTCCTCGGGCTCGCGGCTGCGACGCACGTCGCGCTGCGACGATCCGTCGGGCTCCACACGCTCGGCCTCTTTGGCCTCGGCGGGCTCGTCGCCACGGTCGTGACCCACACGGCGATCGCGCTTCGCAGCCGCACGTTTTCCGACCGCTATGCGTATCCTGCCGTCGTCTTCTGCGCGTGTTGGTCGTGCGCGCTGGTCACGGCCCTCGTCGCGGCTCATCGCGAGCGCATCGCGTCGAGCGCGCTCGCGCCGCTCGCGCGTGGCGTGCCTTATCTTCTCGCCTTGGCGATCGTGCCTGCCACGTTGGGCCGGACGCGCACGTGGCACGACGAACGTCGTCTGCAGACTCAAATGTACGAAGACCGCCCCGATGATCCGCAATCGAAATTGGCCTATGGCGCCCTGCTCTCGGCGGACGGTCGTTACGCCGATGCGCTCCCGCTGTGCAAGGCCTTTGCGGAGGTCTACCCCGAGAGCACGCGAGCAGACTCTTGCCTTTGGCGGTGTTATCTCGACGCAAAGGACTACGGTCGTACCGTCTCGACGTTACGACATTATCTATCGGAGCATCTCGCCGACTCTGAGGCGCGGGTCGTGCTGCTCGCGACGCTCGCCCAGCTCGGTGATTGGGAGCAGATGAAGCAAGTGCTCGACGAATGGGGGCCGGATCTCGCCTCGAGCCCCGAGGTCGTGCACGCGAGATCGTACATGGCGACTCACAACCGCAATCCCTGATGAACGACCCCGACAACGCCCAAAGCGCGATCAGCCCAAAACTCCTCGCGATGCTCGTGGTCGTGTTTGCCATGGGCGCGTTCCTCCTGCCGATAGACGGCTCGTGGATCTACGACGACCGCACGCTCGTCGCCGGCAATCGCTTCGTCCACGATTTCGCGCATTGGCGGCATTGGTGGTTGCGGCCGCTCTGGGAGACGAACCTCGACCACGGCGCGAGCAAGATCTATCTGACCTTCTGGCGTCCCGCCGTCCTCGCCACGTTCGCGTTCGACTGGTGGCTCGGCAAGGGAAGCCCGTTCGTGTTTCACGTCACGAACCTGCTCGCTCACACGGCCGCGTCTGCGCTCGCGTTCGTCACCCTGCGGCGCTGGTCGCGCTCCGCGGGCGGCGCGTTCGTGGGCGCTCTGATCTTCGCGCTCCACCCGACGAAGGTCGAGAGCGTGGTGTGGATCTCCGGGCGCACCGATGTCCTCTGCGCCCTCGGCATGCTCATCGCTCTGCAGGGAGTCGCGCGGCGACTCGGCGGGCGTCGCTACGGCCTTGCGCTCGAGATCGCGGGCACTGCGCTCGCTTACCTGTCGAAGGAGCAGGCCGTGGTCCTTCCCGCGTTCGTCGCCGTCGAGGCGTGGGCCGTCACGCGCACCATCGACCGTCAGAATGCGCTTCGCGCCGTCGCGCCGCAGGTCGTCACGGCCGCGGCTTACCTCGTCTTGCGACACTTCTTTCTCCCGATCGGCCACTCGCACGCGCCCATCGCGTTCGCGACCCACGTGGCGTACGTGCTCGAGTCACTCGGACGCTACGTCGGCTTGATCGGTTGGCCCGCCGATCTCTCGCTCGGGCGCGCGCAGCGCACGTACGTCCACGGGATCGCCACGCCCATATGGCCCTTCGTCGTGGCGGGCGCGGTGAGCGTCGTCGTGATCGCCGCTTGCATTTGGATTTGTCGCCGTCGGGCGCCCGGCATTTCCGCTGGGTTGATGCTCTTCGCCGTGTCTCTCGCGCCGGTGTGCAACATCGTTTGGATTGGTTACTTCGTCCTGCATCTCTCCGCGATTCCTCTATTTGCCAATGTTCGGGGTCGCGTTCGTCGCGGCGGAGGTCGTCGCCGCGTTCGATTCGCGCCGTGCAGTGCTCTTGCGCGTGGCGTGTGCCGCCGCGATCGTGGCCCTCGGCGTCCGGACGATCGTGCGCTCGGCGAACTTCGAATCAGAGGACACGTTCTGGTCGTACGAGATCGCGCACAACCCGACCTACTCGCCCGCGCTCATGCACGAGATCGCGCGCACGCTCGAACAAGGGCGACCACGCGCCGCGCTCCGCGAGGCGATCGACGCGCACGAGAAGCTTCAATCCGCGGCGGACCACCGGTCCGCCATCGCGCTGCTCGCGCTTCGCGCCACGCTCGAGCTCGTGCCAGACCTCGCGCGCGACGCGCTCGGCGCGATACGTACGTTCTTGTCCGACGTTCGCAACGGGCGCGACGCGCACCTCACGCTCGCGCCGCTCGGTCTCGACATCTCGCTTCGCGCGAAGGACGCCGAAGCGTTCGCGATGCGAGAGCACTCCGACATGTCGCTCGAGAGCCTCGACGGAGAGATCGCGAGCCGGATGGGCGACGACGCGGCGGCGCTCCGCGCGGCGAGACGAGTCGCCGTCGAGTGCGCGGACTGCTCGAGCCTGCTCTTTCCAATGGCGCGCGTCGCGGCGCGCGCGGGGGATCTCGATTTGGCGACGACCTTGCTCTCTGGGCTTCGTGTGAGTGGGTGGACCGACGATGCGGAGCGCCTGAGCCACGATCTCGAGCAAGGGCGCGCCCTGGCGGCCGCGAGACCAGGCGCGCGCGACGCCTACCGAACGATCATCGAAACGAAGTATTTTGCCCTCTTTGGCGCGTGGGGTCGGGCCTACGACGCGGCCAAGCCGGCGATCGACGCCGCGGATTCACTCGAGCCCGAGTCGGCGCGAAGCCTCGGCGAGCTCTGCTTCCGCGCGGGCGACGCGAACGCGGCTGCGAAGCTCCTCCGACGGAGCATGCCCAAGGCCGAAGTCGATCAACGGCTCGACGCGCTCGCGCTCGAGATGCACTGGGTCGACGCGCCCGAGAAACCTTGAGCTTGCATCAAGGCGAGTTCGAAGGCCACGCCGCAGCGGGGTTGAACGGCACGATCGCGAAGTGTCGTTTCCCCGACGTCTTGAACCGCTCGGCGTCGAGCTTGAGGGTGAGCGCCGAGGTCGCGCCGAAGTACCGCATCACCTCGTCGTACTCGTCGCGGTGGAGCGGCATCGCCAGGTGGACCGTCTTCTGTTTCGTGGTCTCGATCTCGTAAGGGTAGCCGTAGCCCCATCCGGCGGCCGCCCGCGCACGAATTGGCGGGACGACGACCACGCCCTCGGCGTCCGACTGCGCGATCGCCTCCCACGGGCTCTGGATCGCCGACGCGAGATCGGCGACGCGATAGAGCCGAAGCGGCGTGAGCGTCATGGCTCCGAGCGCGACGAACGCCACCGCTCCCCACTCGCACGCCACGTGCGCGTCGTGCCCGCGCGCGAACGCGTGGATCGATTGGAAGCCGCGCGCCGCGAGCGCCACGAGCACTGGAAACGCGCAGAACGCGTACGTCGGACCGACGTCCCACGTGCCGGGCCCGGGCACGAGCACGAACGCGGCGAAGAACGAGAAGAAGAGGATGCGCAAGAGCACGTCGAACGGTCCGCCGCGACGGAGGACGCCGATCCCGACGAGCACGAGCGCACCAGGCAAGCCGAGCAGCCACGAGTCGACGCGAAGCAAGTTCGTGAGGACGCTCGCGACGCCGCGCCCGAGCGTGTGCTCGTACGACCCGATGAACGACCTGCCGAAGCCGAGTCGAATTGGGTTGGGCTCGAGCGCGTACCCTGTCTTCCACATCGATCCCGTGAGGGCGTGGTTGAACCAGAGCGGCACCCACGCAAGCGCACAGAACGCGACGGCCACGGGCACCAGCGACGTCCAGCGAATGCGCTTGGTGAGGAGGAGATACGCCAGCCACAGCGCGACGGAGCCGACGACGACGACGCTCTCGAAATACCGGATCGTCACGAGCGCGGCGAGCGCTGCGCCCGCCACCAAGCCCGCGCGGCGCGAGCCAGTGTCGACGAGCCGAGCGAGCCCGGCGAGCGCGACGGCGAGCGCCGCAGCGGCCGCCCCGAAGGCCATCACCGTCCCGTCGATGCACCAGAGAAACGGCGACACCGCGGCGAGCGCGCACGAAAGAATCGCGACGTTTCGTCCAAACGCCTGGCGCGCGAACGAGTAAATCGCCCAGACGAGCACGCCGGCGAGAATCGGGTGAATCACGTGCGGTTGCTTGAGGAATGTGCCGATGGCGAGCAGCGCCGAGTTGCCCGGCGCGTACTTGCTCGCAAGAACCGGATGCGTGATGAACATCTGGTTTCGAAGCGCGGCCGGCAGGCCTGGGTCGGCCACGCGCCCGTGCGCGAAGAGCTTTGCCTCGAACAGATAGGCGCGCTCGTCGTCGATGATGTCGGTTTGGTCGATGAGCGCGTACGAGACGAACGCGGCGCCTGCAATCGCGATCGCGGTGCTTATGACCGGCACCGCGCGCTCGTCGTCACGAACGAGGTTGCGTAGCCTCTCGAGCGGCGACGACATCGAGCCGAGCGCTCTGCCGACCAGCACGACCGCAGGCAACAAGAACACGGCCGCCGCCAACGCTAGCGCCGCCTCGTGTAAGGTGATGAACCGTGGAGAGCCGATGGTCGCCGCCGTCTCGAGCGATGGCATGAGGTACGGTGCGTCGGAAAACCAGTCGCAGCCCCAGGCGGCCGTCCAAAACAGCGCGACGAACACCGCCGCCAGCCCAAGCATTGCCCAGCGGCGGCGCTCCTCGTTCATCAAGAGGGCGTTCATTCTAGCTCACGCGGTATCCATTCCGACACCGAACTTGGTAACATCCTGCGCCGTGCGACGATCGAGACATTCGCGGGGGTACACCCTCGCCGAGCTTCTCACGACGATCGGCTTCGTCTCGATGCTCGGGGCGCTGGCGATGTACGGCGTCGCGCGCTACCTGCGCCACTCCAAGACCGCCGAGGCCGTGAGCTCCACGACGGCGATCGCGCAGGGCGCTTGTGCATTCTACAACCAGTCCGACTCGACTCAGCCTGCCGGGACGAAGCCCGACGCGGCCAAGGCGATGCGGCACTTCCCTCCCGCGTCGCGCGCGAGCGTGCCCGCCGACCCCGCCGCAGTGCGCGGCAAGCGCTTTCAGAGCGGCATCGGCGATTGGTCCACGTCGCCGTGGCCCGAGATCGGGTTCAAGCTCCCGTCGGCCCAGTATTATGCGTACTCGTTCGAGTCGTCGGGGGCGGGCTCGTCTGCGCAGGGGACCGCGACGGCGCACGGCGATCTCGATGGCAACGGCGTGCAGTCGACGTTCCGCATGAGCGTCGCGCCCGACGACTCCTTCACGGCGAAGGTCGGCAAGCTCGAACAGATCGACACGGACGAGTGACATGAGGCGCCGGGTGGGGTCCATGCGCGGGATCACCGCGCTCGAAGCGGCCGCGGGGATCGCGCTCGTCGGATCGCTGCTCGCGGTGGCGGTCCCGGCGTTCGTGCGCAACCTCTCTTCGTCGCGCCTCGTCGAGGCGACGAGCGGGCTCGAAAAGATCGGCGCGCACGCGATCGCGAACGCGTCGGGGAAGACGTGCGCGGACGCCTTCCCTGCGAGCGCGCCGCTCACGCCCGAGAGCGTCCCGCGCGGCAGGCCCGCCGTCGATCCCGAGCCGGACCCGTGGCAGCACCCCACGTGGAAGGCGCTCGATTTCCGCGCGTCGCCGCCGGGCGTCTCGCACGCGTTCTCGTTCGCGTTCGACCACAAGGACAAAGACGCGTCGTTCGTCGCGCACGCGCACGGCGATCTCGACGGCGACGGCTCGACGAGCACGTTCGAGATCCGCGGAAAGTGCGAGCGCGACACGGCGACGCTCACGCCCGGGATGTACGTGGAGGCGGAGCTCGAATGAAGCGCGACTCGATCGGCGCCCTCGCGTTCGCTGCGCTCGGGATGGCCGGCGTCGCGCTCACGCAGCCGAGCCTCGCGCGCTCGATCCACGACGCCAAGGATCGCGAGGACGTCTACGTCCTGCCTCCGCCCGCGCAGCTCGAGGCTGGCACGCTCGGGTATCGCGCGGCGGCGGTCGACATGCTCTGGGTGAAGCTGCGCGTCGAGTACGGCATTCACTTCACCGAGCAGCGTCCGTTCCCCGACGTCACGCACTACCTCGACGCGCTCATCGCGCTCGAGCCCGATTTCCCGCCGGTCTACAAATACGCGGACACCATGCTCTGCTACCACGCGGGCGACGCCACCGAGGACGACGCTCGAAAGACGCGCGCCTACCTCGAGCGCGGAATCAAAGAGCGACCCGACGATCACGAGGTCTGGCTCCGGTACGGACAGTTCCTCGCGTTCATGTCGCCGTCCTTCTTGAAGTCGCCCGACGAGATCGAGCGCTGGCGCGTGGACGGCGCGCGCGCGCTCGAGCGCGCAGTCGATCTCGGCGACGATCCTGACCGCTCGATCGCCTCGGCCACCTTGCTCGACAAGCACGGACAGCGCGAGGCAGCCGTGCGAGGGCTCGAGCGCGCATACGCCTTGACGGACGACGCGAAGGCGCGCGAGCTCATTGCGTACAAGCTCGCGTCGCTGCACGCCGACGACGTTCGCGACAAAGCCGTGCGCGACGTCGAGTTCATCGAACGGACCTGGCGCACGCGATGGCCGTTCACGAAGCGCGCCGCGGCGCTCCTCCTCGGGCCCGCGCCCGACCCGCTCGCCTGCGTGGGGCCGAAAGGTGCGCGAACGTCCGACTGCGCGAACGACTGGGAGCCCACGCTACCATCCTCGAAAGAGCGCTGACGACGCGGTATACTCTCTCGTATGACTTATCGTTGGGCGGCGCTCGCGTTGGGCGCCGCGTTGTTGGCCGCGTGCTCGGACGCGGGCATCTACTCGCCGGGGCCGGACGGCGGCACCGCCTCCGTGCAGTTCGACGCGCAGGGCGTCCTCACGCTCGCGCCCAAGGAGAACGTGACGCTCGACCTCAGCGCGTCCGGGGCTTCGATCGCCACGCTCTCGCTCGTCGGCAACTACCTCGACGCGTTCCTCGACACGGACACGCTCGACGTCTCGAACGGGCACGCGCAGGTGACGCTCCGCGCGCCGTCGTCGCCGACGACGTTCTCGCTCGTCGCGACGGCTGGGCAGTCGACCGCGCGCCTCGACGTGGCCGTGAGCGCGACGGGGTTCGCGACCGTGCGCGTGACGATGGACTATCAAGGCAAACGGCCCGTGCCGATCGTCGCCGCGAGCACGTTCATCGAGACGACCTGCGCGCAGCTCTCGAGCGCGCCGCTCGATGGCGCTCCGCTCGTCGTGGGGACGTACGGCGAGAAGCTCGTCATCCCGTCGGTGCCGACCGACGGCCAAGTCGCGGTCGTCGTCCGCATCGCGCACTACGCGCACGGATGCGTCGACGTGCCTTCGCTCGCGCCGAACGAGACAGACGACGTGACGGTGAGCGTCTTCGACATCCCGCTCGACCTCGCGTCGAGCACGCTCGAGTCGCGCTTCACGTTCGCGCCGGACTCGCAAGACGCTCAGACGCTCGCGACCTATTTCCAGGAGCTCGTGGGCGGCGCAGTGCTCTCGGCGTCGTTTCCGAGCTCGACCAGCGACCCCACGCGCCTCCTCGACGCCATGTCGATCGCGAGCAATTCACCGACGCAGTTCGCGGCCGCGCGCAACCAACAAGGCTGGGACGCGACCGTGACGTCGTGGCTCTCGCAGCACGCGCCCTCCATGCACGATCGCGCCGCGAAGTGGCTCGGCGAGGCCGCGCAGACGAGCGTCGGCGATCTCACCGGTCACATCGACGGCGACGCGTCCAAGCCCGTCTTCACGCCGAAGATGGTGGGCACGATCGACGCGAAGGCGGCCGGCGTCACGGCGCCCCTGCCCTTCGCGTGGACCGGACAGGCCAACGACGTCCTCTCGATATCGGGCGACGTCGCGATCGTGCCCTCCGTGTTCACCTGCGCGGCGGCGGATCTTCGCGCGCAGGCGGACGTCACGACGTCGACGGGAGTCGCCGACGCGCTCTCGCAATCGATGGACTGCGCCGGCCTTGGCGCCACGCTCGCGCAAAACGGGTACGCGTTCGGGCAGTGTGACGCGGCGTGCATGGCGGACCTCTGCGCGTCTGGCATCTCGAGCCTGTGGGCCGCTGGCGCGAACGCGCTCTCGAAGCCGAGCGACGTGCTCACGCTCTCGATCAGCGTCGCTGCGCCGGCGCAGGTCGGAGACGCCGCGCAGGTCGAGTCGTACAGCGGCTCGTGGGTCGGGAGCTTCGGTTACGGCTCGTACCAGGTCGGAACGAAGGGCCTCGCGAAGGGCGCCTACGGGACGCTCCCGAATTAGTCGACGCGGATCGTCCGCAGGCTCACCGCGCCGAAGCTCTTCTCGCCCGGGTGCTGCGCCCACACGCTCACCTCGTAGAGACCGTGCTGGCCGTGGTTGTTCACGGGGACGTCGATCGAGAAGCTCTGGCCGTTCGTCTTGAGCTCGATGCGCGTCTGAAACCCGTGCGGCCAGAACATCTCGTAGGGCTCGGGTTGCGGATACGTGCGGCGCTTGTTGAGCTCGCTCGCGGGGAGCGGGTTGGGCGCTTCGATGCGACCGAGGCCGACGGCGCCGATCTTCACGTCGCCGCTGAGCGTTCCAGCGACGTGGAGCACGCTCCCGAGCTTGATCGATTTGGGCAGCGGCTCGTACGTGCCGTACGCGTCGACGAACTCCTGCGAGATGCACGGGACGATGATCTCGTTGTCGGCGGGGTGCGGCATCGCGATGCCGATGCCGACGCGCTTGCGCCACTTTCCGAGGATCGTCTTTCGGTGACCGTCCGTCGGCGGCACCTCGTTGAAGAACATCGCCTCGGCGCGCTCGATCTCGACGGGCGAGATGTGCGGGCTCGGCTCGAGTGAGCGCCGCTTCTCGTCGGTCACGCAGTACGCGTTCTCGAAGTCGACGTCCGCGCCGCCGGCCTCGGTGAGGCGCTGCTCGGGGACGGACCCGTCGCTTCCCCAGTGACCGAGGTAACCGAGGCGCGCCATGTCCTCGGCGTGCGCTTGCCCCGCGGCCGTGGGCGGACCTTCGTCGAGGGTCACCGGGGGCAGGCCCTGCGTCCCGCGATCTCGGTTGATGAGCTGAACCATGTAGCGGCGCGCTTCGGGGAGAGAGAGCATGCCCGTCGGCGCCACGGTGCTCGCTGGCGGCGACGTGGTCGCGGCCGTCGCAGAAGGGACCGCCGCCGCGACGTTCGCGCCGGACGACGACGTGGGAGGAGCGGCGGGATCCGGCGCGGCGGAGCCTGCGCAGGACGCGAGGACGAGACACAGCATGCGGCGCATCGTTCTGCTTTTAGCGTGTAGCATGCGTACGGTGAGCGTGCGTCGGCTCTGCGGCGGTTTGATCATCGGGGGCTTTTCCGGGACCACCCTGCCCCGAGCGTTCGAGCAGCGGCTCGCGTCGGGCGAGCTCGGCGGCGCCATCCTGTTCGCGCGCAACGTGACGCCCGACTTGGCAGAGGTCGCGGCGCTTTGCGGGTCGATCGCGCGCGCGAGCTCCGAGCTCTCGCCCATCGTCTCGGTGGACCAAGAAGGCGGCCGCGTCGCGCGCCTCAAGTCGCGAGTCCTCGCAGCTGCCGCCGGCGCTCGCAGCTCGGAGCGCGGCTCGACGCGCGCGCCATCGAGCGGGTCGCGCGAGCGCTCGGCGCTCAGCTCGCCGCGCTCGGTTTTTCGATGGACTACGCGCCGGTGCTCGACGTCCACACGAACCCCGCGAATCCCGTCATCGGCGATCGCGCTTTCGCGCACCGAGCCCGCGGCGCGCCGCGCGCGGCGCGATGGCGTTCGCGCGTGGGCTCGCGGCGGCGGGCGTCGCGCCGTGCGGAAAACATTTTCCAGGGCACGGCGACACGAAGACCGACTCGCACCTCGAGCTCCCGCGCGTCGCGCACGATCGCGCGCGGCTCGAAGCGGTCGAGCTCGCGCCTTTTCGCGCGGCGGCGGCTGATTTGCCCGCGTTCATGAGCGCGCACGTGGTCTACGATGCGCTCGACAGCGTCCCGGCGACGCTCTCGCGGCGCATCGCGACCGAGCTCCTTCGCGGCGAGCTCGGCTTCCGCGGCGTGCTCGTCTCGGACGATCTCGAGATGCGCGCGATCGCCGACACGTATGGCGCGGGAGAAGCCGCCGTGCTCGCGGTCGAGGCGGGCTGCGACGCGCTCCTCGTGTGCTCGAAAGAAGACGCGCAGGTTCAGGCGGTCGACGCGCTCACACGACGCGCCGAGCGCGACGCGACGTTTCGAGCGCGCTGCGAAGAGGCGAGCGCCCGCGTGGTCGCGCTTCGCCGTGCGTTCGTTCCGAGGCCGCTCACGGGCAGCGCGCTCGAGGCCGCGCTCACGCCGCCCGAAGACGTGGTCCGCGTGCTCGCGGAGCTCGGATGACGCGCGTCTTCACCGCCGACCGGCTCGTCACGTGCGAGGGCGACGCGATCGACGACGGCGCGATCGTCCTCGACGACTCGCACGTCGCGTGGGTTGGCGCGCGCGCCGCGCTCTCCGCCGAGCACGCCGCGAAGGCCGCGCACGCGCCGCTCATCACGCCGGGCCTCGTGGACGCCCACACGCACGCGGCGTGGGCCGGCTCGCGGCACGTCGAGTACGCGATGCGCATGGCGGGCGCCGATTACGTCGCGATCGCGAAGGCCGGCGGCGGCATCGTCAGCACGCACCGCGCGATCGAGTCGGCGAGCGAAGACGAGCTCGCCTTGCAGCTCGAGGCGCGCCTTCGGCGCATGGCGGCGCTCGGCGTCACGATGCGTCGAGGTGAAGAGCGGCTATGGGCTCACGCACGAGCTCGAGCTGAAGCAGCTGCGCGCGATCGCGCGCGTCGCGTCGCGGCGGGATTTGCCGCGCGTCGTGCCGACGTTCCTCGCGCTCCACGCGATGCCGCCCGGCGAGACCGACCGCGACAAATACGCGGCAGCGGCGTGCGGCGTGGTTCGAGAGGTCGGCGCGCGCAAGCTCGCGCGCTTCGTCGACGCGTACGTGGACGAGCACGCGTTCCAGGTCGAGCACGCGCGGAAGCTCGGGCGCGTCGCGCGCGATTCGGGGCTCGGCGTTCGGCTCCACGTCGGACAATTCTCCGACATCGGCGGCGCGGAGCTCGCGGCGGAGCTCGGCGCGCGGAGCGCCGATCACCTCGAGCACCTGAGCGAAGCCGGCGCGCGCGCGCTCGCCGCCGCGGGCGTGCACGCGGTGCTCTTGCCGGTCGCGGCGTACACGCTGGCGCAAGCGCCGCCCGACGTGGCGCTCCTGCGGCGCGCGGGCGTCACGATCGTCGTCGCGAGCGACGCGAACCCGGGCACCGCGCCGACGGAGAGCTTGCCGCTCGCGATCGCGATGTCCGTGCGCGGCTTCGGGCTCACGCCCGAGGAGGCGATCCTCGGCGCGACGCGCCACGCGGCGCGATCGCTCGACCTCGCCGACTGCGGCGCGCTTCGCGCAGGCGCGCGAGCGGACCTCGTCCTCTGGGATCTCCCGCACGAGAACGCGCTCCTCCAGCCGTGGGGGACGCCGCGCGCACTCTTGGTGTTGCGCGACGGCGCGCCTATCGCGCGCGGGTGAACCTTCTCTACGCTCGCGCTCCGAAGCCTTCGATCGCTTCGCGCAGGCGCGCGATGCCTTCGAGCACGCGAGGCCTGGGGACGCTCGTGTAGCAAAGGCGCGCGCACGTCGCGTGCGCCGTGCCGCACGATTCTCCCGGCGCGAGCAGGACGCCCGCGCGTATGGCCTCCTCGAGCAGCCCCTTCAGCGGACGCCCGCGCAAGATGGCGGCGAAGTCGAGGAACAGATAGACGCCGCCCTCCGCGAGGTGAAACTTCACGCCCGAGCCCTCGAGCGCGCGCGCTGCCTCGTCGCGCGCTCGGAGGTAATCGGCTCGGGCCTCGTCGATCCACGCGTCGCCACACGCGAGCGCCGCGAGGGCGACGCGCTGCATCGCGACGGGCACGTTGAACGCCGTGTGGACCGAGCACCTTGCGCGCCGCCGCGACGACCTCGGCCGGCGCGACGACGTAACCCACGCGCGCGCCCGCGAGCGCGTGGCTCTTCGAGAACGAGAACGCCGTGATCGTGCGCTCGGCCATCGCGGGGAGCCGCGCGAACGACGTCGCGTCGCCCGCATAGGTGTAGTCTGCATAGACTTCGTCCGAAAACACCCACAAATCGTGCTCGACTGCGAGACGCGCGATCTGCTCGGCGTGGCGCCGCGAGATGATCTTTCCGTCTGGGTTGTTCGGAGAGATCACGTAGAGCGCGCGCGTGGCCGGCGTGACGGCCGCGGCGAGGAGCGCGCCCGCGTCCGCCGATTCGTCTTCGTAGAGCGCGGGCGTGAGCGGCACCTCGACGACGTGCGCGCCAGTCTGCGAGACGATCCCGTGCGTGAGCGGCCAATACGGAGACGCGACGATGACCTCGTCGCCGGGCTCGAGCACGACGCGCGCAGCGCACGAGAGCGCGTGCGTCGCGCCCACGCCGACGAGCACGTGGGCCTCGGTCGCACCCTCGTGCGCGCGCCCGCGCAGCCGCACGTAGGTCGCGAGCGCCTCACGGAGCTCGGGCATGCCTGCCGTCGCGCCATATGCGTAGAGCGACTCGGGGGCCGCGCCTTCGATCGCGCGCTCGATGCGCGCGAGGTCCGGCGGCGCGCGGTGGGTGTCGCCGATGTGGAGCGGGACGAGATCGCCCCCCGTGGCGCGCCGCGCGGCGATCGCGACCTCTAGCTCTGCAAAGACGCCCGGACGCACCGCGCGAGACGCCGACGAAAAGCGCATGGCGCGATCCTACCGTTTTTTACTTCTCTTGCGCGTGCACGCCGAGCCCGGCCGGTGGACCGCTCCGCCCACGACGCAAGAGCCCGAGCGCGGCGAGCGCGGCGAGGAACGGGAGCATCTGGACGAGGTCTTGGAGCGCGCGAGCGTGCCCTTGCAGCACGACCTGGAGCGCGTCGAGCGCGGCGAACGCGAGGCAGACCGCAGCCGCACGGCCGCCGCGCCATCCGCTCAGCACGACCGCCGCCAACGCCATGAACCCGCGACCGCCGCTCATGCCCGATTGGAACTGGTGCTGATCGAACGCGAGCGCTGCGCCTCCGAGCGCCGCGAGCGCGCCGCCGATCGAGACCGCGAGGACGCGCGTGCGTACGACGGCGAGACCCGCGGCGCGCGCCGCGAGGGGCCCCTCGCCGCACGCTCGCACGCGGAGCCCGAAGCGCGTCGCCTGGAGCACCGCGATCGTCGCGACCACGCACAGCGCCGCCGCGAGGCTCATCGGGTCGAGCAGCACGCGCGCCATGATGCCTTCGCCATGCGGCGCAAACCCCGCGATCGACGGCGAGTTCGAGCTCGACTGATAGAGCGCGCGAAGGACGACGCGCGTCCCGCCGAGCGCAACCACGTTGATCGCGACCCCGCTGACGATCGCGTCGATGCGTCCGCGCTCCGTCACGACGGCGTGGAGCGCGCCCATCGCCGCGCCGGTGACGAGCGCCGCGACCACGCCCGCGAGCGCGCCGTACGCGTGCGCGACGGCCACGCCCGCGAGACCTCCGGAGAGCATCATCCCCTCGAGCGCGACATTCACGACGCCGGAGCGCTCGCTCCACACGCCGCCTTGCGACGCGAGCACGTACGGCACCGACGTCCGCAGCGTCTGCGCGAGCATCGTCGTGGAGAGGATCGACGAAGAGACGCTCAACTCTCCTCCTCTCGTGCGGTGACGACGAGCGCGCGCAGTTTCTCGGTGAACCACCCGCGCAGCCGCGCGTCGCCGAGCGCGACCACGACGATCACGACGCCCTGAATCACCTCCATGACCTCCGCCGGGACGTACGCGTTGATCGCGAGACCACCCTGCGCCAGCGTTCCGAAGAGGAGCGCGGCGAAGACGATCCCGACGAGACGACCGCGCCCGAGGATCGCGACGGCGAGGCCCGTGAATCCGGCGCCCGCGCCGAGCCCCTGCTCGAAGTAGCCCTTGTAGCCAAGCACGGTGCCGAGGCTCGCGAGCCCCGCGATGGCGCCCGAGAAGAGGAGCGCCTCCGCCCGGCGCCAGCGCACCGGGATTCCCTCGACGCGGCACGCCTCGTCGTTCTGCGCGACGAGCTCCGCCTCGCGCCCAGCGCGCGTCCGCGGAAGGCCCCACAGCGTGACGGCGACGACGGAGAGCGCGATCACGACCGCGGTGCTCGCGGCGCTCCCGCCGAGCACGGGAAAGTAGTGATCGAGGCGCGAGAGGCGCGCGCTCGACGCGATCTCGGCGGTGCGCACCGTCCCTTTGTGCGCGAGCCCGAGCCCGAGGAGCAAACCGACGAGCGCGTCGGCGACGCGGTTCAACAAGATCGTCGAGATGACCTCGTGCGCTCCGACCGCGCGAAGTGCAGCGGCCGGCGCGGCCCAGAGCGCGCCCGCGGCCGCCGCAGCGACGACGAGTACCGGCAGCGCGACCCACGCCGGGACCGACTGCGGCAACCACGCGCCGAGCGCGCCCGCGGCGAGGCTCGCCACCGCGAGCTGACCTTCTGCGCCCACGTTGAAGAGCCCCGCGCGGAGCGCGACGTGCACCGCGAGGCCCGTGAAGAGCAGCGGCGTCGCCTTGAAGAGCACCTGCCCGATGCCGTACGCGCTGCCCCACGTTCCGTCGACGAGCAACGCCGCCATCGCGCGCGGTGATTCGCCGTAGATCCACACGAGCACCGCGAACGCGATCTGCGCGGCCGCTGCGCCAGCGACGATCGTCCACAGATCCGCCTCGAGGCCCAGGCGAAGCGCGGTCGCCGCCTTCGAGCGGCGGCGCGACTCGGATGCAAGTCGGCTCACGGCGTCCCCTCCCCGGCCTCGATCATGCGCGCGCCGAGCCGTTCGTTCGACGCGGACTCGTCCCAATGTCCCTCGGCGTTTCGGCGTGCGTCGCCGACGATGCGTCCGCGCGCGATGACGACGATGCGGTGACAGAGCGCGCGGAGCTCGTCGAGGTCCGCGCTGATGACGAGCACGCCCGCGCCTTGCTCCGCCGCCGAGACGATCCGCAGGTGGATCTGCCGCGCGGCCGCGATGTCGACTCCGCGCGTCGGCTGCGCGAGGACGAGCACGCGGCGCGTCTTGCTGCCCTCGTTCACGAAGCTCCAGCGCGGGTCGATGGGGAGCGCCCTCCGCGCGATCTCGTCTCGCGCGAGCGCGCGCGCGACCACGAGCTTCTGCTGGTTTCCGCCCGACAGCGCCGCGGCGGGCAGATCGATCTCGGGCGGCACGACGCCGCCGTCTCGCACGCGGCGCTCGGCCTCGCGGCGCAGCGCGGCCACGTCGAGCCCGTAGACCCGTGAGAAGCGCGCGAAGCTCCCCGAGCACGGCGTTGTCCGCGACCGTCGCGTCGAGCACGAGCCCGCGCCGATGACGGTCGTCGTGCACGACCTCGATGGGCGCGCGAAGCCGCACCACCCCACCCGACGCGCGCTTCAGCCCCGCGAGCACCTCGACGAGCTCCGCCTGCCCGTTGCCCTCCACGCCCGCCATCCCGACGATCTCCTTGGCGCGCACGTGGAGGCGCACGCCGCGGAGCTTGCCCGAGTCCGTCTTCAGGCCCTCGATCTCGAGGAGCATCTTCTCGGATTCGTCGGCCCCGCGCGCGACCACGGGGGCCGCTTCGTCCGAGTCGTGAAAGGCGTCGTGGAGGAGCGCCTTGCGCTGCGCGTCGCGATCGGAGCCAGGCGCGCGCTCCACGGGCCGCGTCGACACCACGCGCCCGCGCCGCATGACCGTCACGGCGTCCGCGTAGTCGAGCACCTCGTCGATTTTGTGCGTCACGACGGCGATCGCGCGCCCCGCCTCCGCGAGCCGCCGGAGCGTCGCGTAGAGCGCGGCCGCGTCTTGCGGCGAGAGCACGGCCGTCGGCTCGTCGAGCAGCACCACCTTCGCGTCGCGAAAGAGCACGCGCGCGATCTCGAGCCGCTGGCGATCCCCGACGCCGAGCGAAGACACGAGCGCCGACGGCGAGAGCGCGGAGCCGAGCTCCTTCTGCACCGATGCGAGCTTCGCGAGCGCCGCCGCGCGATCCACGCGTCCGAAGCGATCGCGTCGGCTCCGCGCCGAGCATGGCGTTGTCGAGCACCGTCAGCGCGTCGATCAGCCGAAAGTGCTGCTGCACCATGCCTACGCCGCGCGCGATCGCGGCGTGCGCGGTGTGCGGCGCGAGCTTTTGCCCCAGCACCTCGACGTGACCCGAGTCGGGCGCGACGAGCCCAGCCGCGATCGACGAGAGCGTGCTCTTTCCCGCGCCGTTCTCGCCGACTATTGCATGTATCTTGCACGCTTCTAGCTCGAGCGACCCGTCGCGCACGGCCGTGGTCGCGCCGTACCGCTTCGTCGCAGAGACGACGCGGAGCATCATCGCCACGTGATCTGCCTGTCGGTGAACGCGAGCCCGCCGCGATCGTCGCGGAGCACGAGCCAGACGTGCACGGGCTTCGTGCGTCCGCTCGCGGGCGGGGTGAACGTCATGTCGAACGCCCCCGAGTCGTCCGGGCTCGCGTACCCCGCCGTCAGCGTCCCCTGCGAGACGAAGAACCACCCGACGAGCTGCTCCGTGGTCGGCCCCAAGCCGACGTCGTACGTCTCCGCGCTGCCCGCGGTCGCCGTATACGTGAGCGTGTGCGTGACGCTCGGATCGAGCGCTGCCCCGCTCGGAGGCCACGGCGCGCCGTCGACGAGCACCTGATCGATCCCCGGGTTCGCGTTCCGCAGGCCGGTCATGACCGTGATGCGCGTGCCGCCCCAGACGAACCCCTCGCGCCCGACGTTCGCGCCGCTCGAGTCCGTGCACGTCACCGGCGCGCCCGTGCTCGCGTTCGGCGCGAGCGTGATCGTCCCCGCGCACGCGGCGAAGACGACGCCGAATTCGCCGACCGGCACGCTGTCGAGCGCGTTCGTCGGCACCGTCGCTACGAACGAGTCGGTCCCGAACGCGAGCGACGTCAGCGCGCTCGCGCAGCTCGGGATCTGCGTCGACCCAGGGTTCAAGCACGTGCCCCACGCCCACTGGATCGGTCTCCCGTTGCCGAGCGGATCCGCCCACTGCGTGGTGAAGTGCACGGTCTCGCCCGGCTCGGCGAGCGGCAGATCCGCTTGCACCGCGAGCACGCGGAGCGTGTCGACGAGGTACTCGGGCTCGAACCCGCTCGCTTCGCACGCGAGGACGCCGCACGCGAAAAGGATGAGCTTCCTCATAGCTCCACCCGAATGCCGAGCGACGGAAGGATCGGCAGCCCCGCGGCGGTCGCGTGGATTTGATAGTCGTAGTTGTACGTGAACGCCTCGACGTTTCGGTAGTTGGTCGAGTCGAGCACGTCGAGGTAGACCGAGAGCTGCGAGTCCTTGAGGATGCGCCACTTCTTCTCGACGCGGACGTCGAGCTCGAAGAACGGCGGAAGCCTCGCCGAATAGACGGGCAGCTTGTCGACGGGGCCGTAGTCGCCGCCGTTGTTGTCGAAGTAGCCGCCGATGATCGGCGTGTACGGGTTCCCCGACACGAAGCGCACGCGCGCGCCGACGGACCACCCGTTTCCAAACCCGTACGTGCCGACGGCCGACAGCACGTGCGTCTGATCGTATTGAAAGAGGTGGAGCGGGTCCTCGGGCAGATCGCGCCGCTCGCTCCGCGAGAGCGTGTACGCGATCCATCCCGTGAAGTGCTTGTCGGGTTTGTATTTGACGAGGAGCTCGACGCCGTACACGAACCCCGTGCCCTCGTTCGTGTAGCGGTAGCCAGCCGACGTCGTCGGATCCGATCGCTGCGAGACGAGGTCGAAGAGGTTCTTGTAGAACGGCTCGACCGACACGGTGACGCGCCGGAGCATCTCCTGCTCGATTCCCGACCGAGAGCTGCGTCGATTGATTCGCCGAGAGGCCGGGCGTGCCGAAGACCGGATCGGTCTCGTTGACCTGCGGCGGTTGCGCGTACAAACCGAACGCGCCCTTCAGCGTCGTCTTGTCGCCGTCGCTTCCGCGCACCACCCACCGCACGTTCATGCGCGGCTGAACATACACGCCGGCCGTGTTGCCGAACGTGTCGACGCGCGCGCCCAGGATGACCCGCACTCGGCTCGAGGGATGAATCTCCGCGTTGGCGAACGCCGCTGGGATCGAAGTACCCGAAGCTGCGCACGCTCGTGAGCCGCTTCTGGCCGAAGAGCGGGCCGATGTCGGGCGAATCCGGTCCGGGGATCTGCGGGAACGTGAGCGAGTAATCCCACTGCCCTCCCTCGATGTCGACGCCGCCCTTCAAGCGCAGGCCCTTCACGATCGGCACGTCCGCCTGCGCGCGCCCCTGCACGCGCGTCGCGGTGCTGTGCGCGTTCAGCGTCGAGCTCGAGATCGAGC
The DNA here is from genome assembly GCA_963839305.1 of uncultured delta proteobacterium. Classification (GTDB taxonomy): domain Bacteria; phylum Myxococcota_A; class Polyangia; order Polyangiales; family Polyangiaceae; genus DASXHD01. The sequence goes on along the minus strand of CAWIUL010000010.1, from coordinate 568,013 downwards.
AAGAGCCCGTCTTGTCCGACCGAGAGTTGCGAGAAGAGCTTCGTCCCGTCCTTGAGCTTCGCGTCGGCCTGGAGCTGAAGCCGCCAGAAGTCGGTTGCATTCTGCAACTGTCCCGAGAAGGCCGGGTCCGTCGATTGCGAGGGCTGGAGCGTGACCGCGACGCGATCGTTCGACCCGAGGAACGTGAGGCGCAGCGTCGCGTGCTTGCCGATGTCGCGCTCGAGCATCGCTTGGTAGTCGTAGTAGACGGGCGACGCAGTCACGCCGAGCGAGAGCGCGTTCGCGAGCTCCGGGAAATACGCCTCGATCCAGCTTCGGCGCGCGGCGACGAGGAAGCGCGTCTTGTCGTCGAAGATCGGGCCCTCGATGAGCGCGCTGCCGTCGATCGCATCGAGCTTCAGCACGGCGTGGATGCGGTCCTTCGCGGGTCCGCGGAGGCCGACGTCGACGATGCCGCCGATGCCGCGCCCGTACTGCACGTCGTAGTTGCCCGGGTAGACGTCGACCGAATTCACGATCTCGGTCGGCACGACGGCCGCGAGCCCGCCGAAGTGGAACGCGAGCGGCACCGCGGCCTGGTCCATGAAGACCTGCGAGTCTTGCGGCGAGCTCCCGCGAAGGATGATGAGCCCGCTGAAGGGCGGCGCGCGCGACACGCCCGGCAGCGACTCGATCGGACGAATCGCGTCGCCGAGGCCGCCGGGCATGCTCTCGATCTCGGCGCGATCGAGCGAGCGCACTGTCGGGCTGTCCTGCGTTTTTTGCCCGCGCACGCGCACGTCCTCGACGTCGCTCGGGAGGGGCGCGCCGGCATCAGGTGTAGTCTGCACGGGAGCTCCCGCGTCGGCCGTCGTCGTGGGAGGCGGCGGCGGCGCGCCCACGTCGACCTCGCGCGGCGGCGCGTGAAGCGAGAGCCTCAGCTTGATGCGCGCCTTGACGGGCTTGCCGTCCTTCGTCGCTGGGTAAAATTCGTATTTCTTCGCGGCGTCGAGCGCCACGTCATCGAGCGGATCGCCCGTCGGCTCCGCGAGGTCCGCGCTCGCCACGTGCCCCTCCGCGTCGATCGTGACGACGACCACGACCTCGCGCTCGAGCCCGCGCGCGCTCTCCGGGTAGGTGGCCTCGCCTTGCGTCTTCAGCCGCGGAAGCTCGATTTGAGCCGCCGCGACGCGCGCCGTCAGAAACAGCGCGAGCGCGATAAAAAGCGAAATTGCACGCAAAGCGGGCGCATCGTAGACGACGCGTTCGGCATTCGCGAACGCGAAACAAGGGGGAAGCCGCCGAATTCATTTCGGTTCGGCATAGCCGAATCGCGCACGACGACTAAGATCGCGACCCCGATGGATCGAGACGTTCACGCCCGCTTCCTCGCTTACCGCGAGGCCTACTCGTACTTCGCAAAATCCAGCCAGGATCTGCCCCAGCTCGACGCGAAGGCGTTCGAGGCGGCCGACTCCGAGCAGGTCGCCCTCGAAAAGAAGGGCCGCGCGCGCACCGACGAAGAAGAGGCGCGTTTCGTCGAGTTGACGATCCTCTTGTTTCGCGACTGATCAGAAGATCGTCAGCGCGTGGTGCCGGTCCGCAGCGGCTCGCTCTCTTCGAGCTCGTGGACCGAGACGTGCGACGGGCGCTCCTTCGGCGTGCGCGGCTTGAGGCCGGCGTGGAGGCGAGCGCCCTCGAGGATCGACTCGCAGAGCGCGCCGTACTCGATGCCGCCCGCGGCGGCGATCTTCGGCAAGAGCGACGTCGGCGTCATGCCGGGGAGCGTGTTCACCTCGAGGACGTACTCGTTCTCGCCGGGCGTCACGAGGACGTCGACGCGGCACGCGCCGCTGCAACCGAGCGCGCGCGCCGCGCGCTCCGCGAGCATCATGACGCCGCGCGCGCGGGTCGCAGCGATGCGCGGCGGCGAGATGTACTCGGTCGCGCCCGGCGTGTACTTCGCGTGATAGTCGTAGAGCCCGCTCTTCGGCACGACCTCGATCGCGCCGAGCACGCGCCCGTCGAGGATGCCGACGTGCACCTCGGTCGCCGCGACGAAGCGCTCGACGAGCGCGCACGTGTCGTGCGTGAGCGACGCCTCGATCGCGCTCGCGAGCTCGGCGAGGCTCCCCGCTTTGCTCACGCCGACGCTCGATCCTTCGCCGCGCGGCTTGACGATCACCGGGAACCCGAAGCTCCCGTGAACCTCTTCGAGGTCCGCGAGGTCTTCCTCGCGCGCGACGTAGTACGGCGGCGTCGGCACGTTGTGGAGGCGAAACATCTCCTTGGCCTTGAGCTTGTCCATCGCGAGCGCCGACGCGAGCACGTTCGAGCCCGTGTACGGGATGCCGAGCAGCTCGAGCATGCCTTGGACGCACCCGTCCTCGCCGCCGCGCCCGTGGAGCGCGATGAAGGCGACGTCGATCCGCGCCATCCGCACGAGATCGGGGAGCGAGTCGCCCGAGCCGAACGTGATGCGCGCGACGTCGTAGCCGCGCTCCTCGAGCGCCTTCGCGACGCCCTCGCCCGTTCGGAGGGAGACGTCGCGCTCTGCGCTCACGCCGCCCATGATGACCCCCACGCGCCGTCGATTCATTGAAATCACGTTCATGCTCCTCGGCAATTCACGTTCCGAGCCACCGTGAATACGCGCAGTTACGCGCTGCGCACGTGTCCCACGAGACACACGCCGTACCAGAACCCCGACTCGAGCGGCAACTATTTGGCGGAGCTTCGGATCATTCGACGTCGACGAGGACGGCGGTGATGTTGTCTTTGCCGCCGCGTTCGTTCGCGAGGTCGATGAACTTCTTGCAAGCCGCTTCGCCGCCGAGCTTCACGATGGGCGCGACGTCGCCCTCTTTCAGGTAGCCGTGGAGGCCGTCGCTGCAGAGGAGGAAGCGGTCGCCCTTCTCGAGCGCGATGAGGCGGGTGTCGACCTCGACGTACTCGCGGTTGCCGACGGCGCGCGTGATCACGTTGCGGTGAGGCGACGTTTTCGCCTCCGCGGGGGTGATGAGACCTTGCTTCAACTGCCAGGCGATGAGCGTGTGATCTTCCGTGAGTTGTTCGACGGTGTCACCGACGACGCGATAGATGCGACTGTCGCCGACTTGGCCCGTGACCGCGTAGCCGCCGCGGATGAGCATCGCGCTGATCGTCGTGCCCATGCCGCTCTTGCCGCGATCGAGCTCGGCGAGCGAGTAGATCATGTACGTCGCCGCCTGAACGGAGCTCTCCATCAAGCGGCTCGCCTTGCGAACCTCGGCTTCGTCGAGCGGGTCGTAGAGATCGCGCAGGTTGCGAAGACCGCTCTTCACCATGCCATAGATCGTCTCGACGGCCTCTTGGCTCGCGACCTCGCCGGCCGCATGACCGCCCATGCCGTCTGCGACGACATAGAGCCCGATGCGATCGTCGATGTAGAACGCGTCCTCGTTCGTCTGGCGCTTGCGACCGAGGTCGGTCGCGCCGTACCCCGTGCACGTCAGGCTCGGCGCCGTCGACTCGCCGCGGGTGGCGGGCATTTTATGGCTCGATCGTCGCCGGACCGTCATGCGGATCTACGAGTATACAGCTCTGGCGGCGCTGCACTAAGCTTCCGGCGTGGCAAGGCGTCGGCCCTCGTCGGACGCCCTGGCCATTGCAACGTTCCCCACGGTCTTGCTGCTGACCACCCTCTTTCGCCCGGGTCGAGTACGTCTACGCGAGGAGGAGACCGGAGCGGTCGCGCCGTCGAGGTGAGCGAGCCGGCACGCGGGATGCTGGCTTGTGGACCGCTGCGCACCATGCGGACGCAGTGGATTCTCGCCATCTCGGCCACGTTTCTCGCCACCCGACCGGCGCGCGCCACCGAGATCCCCGAGACGTTCGTGATCTCGAAGAGCGAGAACAAGAACCAGGTTCACTACGCCGTCAGCGTGAACGACGCATGCCGCCCCGCGGGGGCGAATGCGGTCCAACCGTACTGGCGCATGCTCGAGCAGAACGCGACCAACGTCGAACGGATCTTGCCGCGCGAGGAGCGCATCTACGGCATCGCCGAGCAGCGCGTCGAGGGCTCGGCGGTTCGGATCAAGCTCCGCGCCCTCCCGTCGAGGCCGATCACGATCACGACGTCGCGCGGCCCGAACGGCGCGTGCGTCGCTTCGACGACCGTCGCGATCAACGGCAAGCCCGCGCGCCTCTTCGACATCCACGTGGCGATCAACCTGCTCGGCGTCGACCACCTGCTCATCACGGGCTGGTCGGACGAAGGCATCCTCGTGCGTGAGCGCATCAATCGGTGATGGCTCAGTGTGGCGCCTGCTCGCGTCCGAGCTGCTCCACGACCGTCGTCATGTCGATCGGAACCGTCAGACAGTTGCTGCGCAGCGGCGCGAGGTTGCCCCAATTCTCGATCATGCGCTTGTACGCGGCGGCGACGGGGCGTGGCTTGCGGTCGAGGTCGAAGAGGCCGAGCGGGTTCACCCGTCCGTTGTCCTCGCGGAGCGCCGTGTCCCAATCGATCTGATCGGTGATCGAGTACCAAGTGAACCCGACGATCGGGATGCCGTCCTGACGAACGCGCAGCATGTTGAGGATCTGCTTCTGCAGCCAGTAGACGGAGTCGAAGCGGGGCGGTTCCTCGATCATGTTCGTCTCCGTGTGCATCACGGGGAGCTGATAACGCGCGTAGTACTCGGCGGTGATTTTCGCGTAGCCGTACACTTCGCCCGACGCCTGGGTCGTACCGTCGTCGTTCACGCGGTGCTCGTTGGTGATGTAGTAGTCGTTGCCCATGATGCACTGCTCCCTCAGCGTGTTGTCGAGGAAGAAGTGGTACTGCTCGCGCGTCATGCCGTTGTCCATGAGGTACTCGTACATCTGCGAGTCGACGAGGACGCCGTAGTTCAAGTCGAGCGTGAGCAAGCGGATGCGGTTCAGAAACTCGGCGTGCTTGAGCGCCTTCAGGCTGAAGGGGTGAAAGCGCTCGCTCGACTCGCTCTGGATGAAGATCGCGTCGGGCCTCACCTCGAGGATCGCGTGCATCCCGAGCACGTTCGCCTTGACGATGTTGTGAAGCGCGCGCACGAAGGAGCGGTCGTCGCTGCACTGCTCGTTCCACCAGCCGTAGCGTGCGGAGAACGTCGCGCAGATGAACATCTCGTTGACCGGAGTGTAGAGCTGCACCCAGGGAAATCGCTGCGCGAACGCGCGCGCATACGCCTCGAAGAGCTGGGGGAAATCGTCGTTCTGAAAATTCCCGATCCAGTCGGGCACGCCGAAGTGACAAAGGTCGACGATGGGGACGATGCCTCGGCGCTTGAGCGAGGCGAACGCCGCGTCCGTGAAGCTCCAGTCGTACTTGTTTCGGTCGAGATACGCGCGGTGGAACGGCGGGCCGTAGCGTAGGAAGCGAATGCCGAGCTGCTCGACACAGTCGAAGTCCTCCTCCCAGCGATCGTAGTGCTTGCACTTCTCGAGCTCGTCGACGCGCGTGCGGCCGTGGTTGACCGTGGGGATGCTGTTCTCCACGCCCGTCGCGAACATGAACGATGCAATGCGCCGCGCCTGCCGCTGAATGTTGCCGTTCGTTGAAATCATGTCGGGGCACGAAGCAATCGACGTTCCGGTACGCGGCCTGCTTGCCAACGCGGCATGTCTGAAAATGCGCTCGTCATCTCGGGTGGAACGGCCAAGGGCGCTTACGCCGCCGGGCTGATTCATGGGCTGTTCTCGCGTGACGAAGAGCTGCGCGAGCACGTGCGTTACTTCTCGGGCACCTCGACGGGCGCGCTCATCGTTCCGATCCTCGCGCTCTACTGCGCGACGGGGAAGCGCGACTACCTCGATCTCATTCGGAGCCGCTACGAGGTCGATTCGGACGCTGTCTGGGACCCGACGCCGAAGACGTGGAAGGGCAAGCTCGTCGAACGGCTCGTGCGTCCGCGCGTCGGCAAGCCCGCGCCACTGGTCGGCCACATCGTCGAAGTGGGGTCGGGCCTCGACACCGAGCCGCTCCGCGAGACGATCGAGCGCGAGTATTCCGATGATCTCTTGCAGGAGCTCTTCGACCAGAGAGACAAAGTGGAAGCGATCGTGAACTGCATCTCTGCGCAGAGCGGTCGCAACGACATGTTCTCGTCGGCGGACAGGCAGATGACGCCGGCGATGTATCGCAGCGCGATCTTCGCCTCGTGCATGCAGCCGATCCTGATGCCGCTCGAGGACATCACGCATCCGAAGATCGGAAGAGAGCAATACATGGATGGCGGCATCCGCGACGTCATCCCGATTCGCGCCGCGTGGCAGGCGGGGGCGACGCGCGTCTTCGCCATCGCCCTCTCCGAACCAGAGACTGCCCACACGGACGAGCGCTTCGAAGGACCGGGCGGCGTGGTGAAGCTCCTTCTCCGCGTGCTCCTCGGTCTGCTCAACCAAGAGGTGGCCGACGGCGACATCAGCGAGGCGCGCTACATCGCGACGATCGGCCGACTCGTGCGCTTCGTCCCGAAAGAAAGGCTCGACGAGGAGCTCTCGCTCATCACGAGCGACGAGCGACCGAGGTTCCAGGGCGATCACGTCCTCCACGATCTGCTCGTTCATCGGCCGCAGGGGGATCTCAACAACAGGATCGCGTGGACGAAGGACCAGATGACGCACTGGATCGCGGACGGAGAGGCCGCCGCAACCAGCGAGGAAGGTCGGCGGATCGACGCGTTCCTGAAAGCGGCATGAGCACACCATGGCTACCCACACGACCATCGAGCGCGATCGAGTGCTGCGTCCGATCCGCGAGCTATCGAAGGCGGAGCGTCTCGAATTGCTCGCCGGGAGGCCCCTCCTCCAGAACCTCGCGGTGCCGATACTCGAGGAGATCGACGCGGCCTTGGAGTCCGTCCAGGTCTCCGGAGGCGCCCAGATCGTGCGGCGCGGCCAGACGGGCGTCTCTCTCTTCCTGGTCGCCAGGGGCGGACTTCGGGCATCTTTCGTCGACCGGGACGGTCGTCTTCAAGCCGTGTCCGAGTTCTTTCGCGGGAGCACCGTGGGGGAAGCGTTGGTCCTGAGCGGCCGACCATCGCCGTTCGACCTTCACGCCATCCGCGACACGCATCTGCTCCGCCTGTCGCCGGAGAAGTTCGAAGCGCTGATGATGCGACACCCGGATCTGGCGCAGCGCTTCGCGCGCGCGGCGGCGGCGCGCCTCGTCGACCTCGTGGAATCGCCTGAAACCCTCACCACGTTCCGCCGCAACACCGACCGGCTACCGCGCAGCGTGGCCATCCTGATCGTGGGCGGAGACGCGGTGCGACGGACGCGTGATCTGCTGAACGACGCCCTCTCGCAGGCACGCGCGACGATCCGCTTGGGCGTCGGCGATGCCCGCGAAGCGATCACCACGGGAATCGAGCATCACCTCGACGATCCGTCGCACCTCCTAGTCCTCGAGTGCGATCGCTCCGAGCCATCGTGGTTGGACTTCTGCCTCCGGCAGGCCGACCGCATCATGGTCCTTCTCGATGCCGACGAATGTCCGCGCGCCGGGAGAGAAGTCGACTGGTGGCGCGCCACGAACCTCGAGGGCCGCCCGGGTCACCTAGAGCTTGCGCTCGTACACCGAGCGTCCACCGAGCTCCCGCGTGAGGGATCCAACCTGGCGCGGCTTCCGGGGATCGCGCGCCTGCATCATGTTCGAGGCGACGACCCACGCGACGCGCAGCGCCTCGCGCGCTGGCTGATGGATCGTCCCGTAGGGGTGGTTCTCGGCGGTGGCGGCGCTTACGGGATCGCGCACGTCGGCGTCCTCAAGGCGCTCGAAGAGGCACGCGTTCCGATCGACGCAATTGGCGGAACCAGCATGGGCGCCATCTTCGCAGGCGCTACGGCGCTGGGGTGGTCAGCCGACCGCCTCATGGGAGAGGTCCGACGACTCTTCTCCAAACGATTCGTGCTCTACGATCCCACGATTCCCTTCAGCGCGATCCTCGCGGGAAGAAAACTGGACCGCGTGCTCCAGAGGTTCTTCGACGACATCTGCATCGCCGACCTGTGGCTCCCTTACCTCTGCGTCGCGACGGACCTCTGGCGCGCTCGCGCGCACGTCTACGAGAGCGGTAGCTTGCGCGACGCGATTCGTGCGAGCTGCTCGATCCCCGGAGTGTTCCCGCCTCTGCAAGCGCAAGGCGAGCTCCTCGTCGACGGTGGTCTCGTCGACAATCTGCCCATCGACGTCATGGGTTCACGCTGTCACGGGCCGATCATCGCGGTCGACGTCTTCCACTACGACCATGAAGGGGCGAAGCCACAGCGTCCTTCGAAACGCCGCGCGCGCGGGCTCTTGCGGAGCCTGGGGCCAGCCATCGCCGCATCGCGGCTCTTCGACACGCTCATGCGTTCGACGATCGTGGGCAGTCAACGCTCGACCGAAAAGGCCCTCTCGAGCCACCCGCCAGCGCTGCACCTCGTGCCAGACCTCTCGAGCTTCCACATGCTCGAATGGGGAGCATTCGATGCCTTCTTCGAGGCGGGATATGCCTGCGCCCGACGCGAGCTCGACGCAGGCGCCTTGCCTCGCGCGCTGTGGGAAGGACGCATCGAGGTTCCGGCGCGCTGAATCGCGTACGCCAGGCTCAGTACTTCGCTGGCACGTACATGTCGTGCGGCACCGGACCACGGATGTACGTCGGGTTGTGCGCGCGAGGGGGAAGCGTGAGGGGATCGCGCGGAATCTCGCGATAGGGAAGTTGCTGCAGCAAGTGGTCGATGCAATTGAGGCGTGCGCGCTTCTTGTCCACGGCCTCCACGATCCACCAACGTGCCTCCGCGATGTGCGTGCGCTCGAGCATCGCCTCTTTTGCTTTCGTGTAGAGCTCCCAGCGGCGGCGCGATTCGAGGTCCATCGGGCTGAGCTTCCACTGCTTGAGCGGATCGCGGATGCGCATCGTGAAGCGCAAGTGCTGCTCGTCGTCGGTGATCGAAAACCAATATTTGACGAGGACGATCCCCGAGCGAACGAGCATCTTTTCGAACTCGGGGACGGTGCGAAAGAACTCCTCGACCTCTTCCTCCGTGCAAAATCCCATCACCCGCTCGACGCCCGCGCGGTTGTACCAGCTGCGATCGAACAGGACCATTTCGCCGGCCGCCGGCAGGTGCGCGACGTAGCGCTGGAAATACCACTGCGTTCGTTCGCGTTCGCTTGGCGCAGGAAGCGCGGCGACGCGACAAACACGCGGGTTGAGGCGCTGCGTGATCCGCTTGATGACGCCGCCTTTTCCGGCCGCGTCGCGCCCCTCGAACACGACGACCAGCTTCAGCTTCTTCTCGACGATCCAGTCCTGAAGCTTCACGAGCTCGCCCTGTAGCCTCAAGAGCTCGTGGAAATAGATGCCTCGATCGAGCGGCTCGGTCGCGTCGGGGTAGTCGTGGTCGTCGAGCTCCATCTCGAGCTCTTCGTCGAAGCTGTCGTCGAGCTCGGCACGCACACGCGCTTGGAGGGCCGCGTCGGTCATGGGACGAGCGCTGCAGCATCCGTACCGCGGGGGCGGAGGAACGCGCGTTGCTTTGGGACCCGCCATGCCGGAGATCGTGACGCGCTGGGAGTGGCGGACCTTCGGTCAGCGTCTGAGGGCGGCCGAAGCATGGCTCGCTGGTCAGCAGAGCACCGGAGTCCAAGAGAGCGACGAGATCTATTTCCTCTCCGAGGCCGTGAGCATCGTCAAGCTGCGCAACGACTTGATGGACATCAAGCTCCTGAGAGAGGTCGACGCGCGCGGCCTCGAACGCTGGGAGCCCGTGATGAAGGCAGCCTTCCCACTGTCCGCGGCTGACGTGACGCGCGTCTTCGAGGCGCTCCAACTCGCCCGGCCGGTCTTCTCGCGGCCGACCTGGAGCGTCGAAGACTTCACGCGCGACTTTGCCGGAGCGAGCGGGCCGCTGCGAGCCGTATCCGTCCACAAAAGGAGGGTTCGTTACGCGCTCGCCGGGTGCATGCTCGAGCTGTCGGACGTGGTGGCCGGCGGCAAGCCCATTCGAACCGTCGCCGTCGAGTCGGAGGATCCGAACGCCGTCGTCGCGCTCGTGAGCGCGATGGGCCTCGGCGGCTGGACCAACACGAACTACCGCCGCGGCTTGGCCGCGCTGATCGACGCCGAGCCCGAGCTCTACGCGGTGCTCGACGTCGGCACCAACTCCGTCAAGCTCCACATCGGGCAGCGCGTCGGTGAAGCCTCGTGGCGAGGCGTCGTCGACCGCGCCGAGATCACCCGTCTCGGCGAGGGGCTCGAAGAGAGCGGAGAGATCTCCACCGTCGCGCTGTCACGCACGACGGCTGCGATGCGGTCGATGGTCGACGAAGCGAAGAAGCACGGGGTCAGGGCGATCGCCGCCGTAGGCACGGCAGGTTTGCGCATCGCGCGTAACCGCGAGGCGGTCTTGGCCGCGATGCGCGACGCGACGGGCATCTCCGTCGAGGTCATCCCGGGCGAGGAGGAGGCCCGCCTCGCCTACCTGGCCGTGGTGACGTGGCTCGGGCTCGCGGCGGACACCGTCGTCGTCTTCGACACGGGCGGCGGGAGCTCTCAGTTCACGTTCGGTCGCGGCACCGAAGTGGCCGAGCGTTTCAGCGTCGACGTCGGCGCGGTTCGCTACACCGAGCGCTTCGGGCTCGCGAAGGCCGTGACGCCCGAGGTGATCCGCGAGGTCTTGACGACCATCGCTTCGGATCTCGCCAGACTCGACGGCCGCCCCAGACCCCACGCCTTGGTCGGAATGGGCGGCGCCGTGACCAACGTCACGGCGGTGATGCACGGCCTCGCGACCTACGATCCCGATGTCGTGCAAGGCAGCGTCCTTCGCCGGGACGAGATCGATCGACAGATCGGCCTCTACGCTTCCCGACCCGCGGACGCTCGCCGCGAGATCGTCGGCCTTCAGCCCAAGCGAGCAGAAGTCATCTTGGCTGGGGCGTGCATCATTCGAAGCATCATGGAGAAGCTCGGCGCGGAGTCCCTCACGGTCAGCGATCGCGGCCTCCGTCACGGCCTGCTCGTGGAGCGGTTCGGTCCCTGAAAAATCGAGGAGTCCAACGTGAAAAAGCCACCCGCCAGCGACGAGACGCGACTGACGCACACCCAACTGTTGAACGTCATGGATCTGATCCAAGGCGCCGACAGCGTCGAGCTCAAGCTCACCGTGCAAGAGACGGAGCACAGAGCCACGATCGCCGCGCTTCCCCTCGATCCCGTCGAAGCCGAGCCGAGGCAGGTGTTCTTCTTCGACACTCCCGATCTCGCGCTCAGCCGGGCCGGCGTGGTGGTGCGCGCGCGTCGCGTCCCGGGTGGCAGCGCGGACACCGTCGTCAAGCTGCGGCCGGTCGTACCGGCGGAGCTCCCAAACGAGCTCCGAAAGTCGGGGAGCTTCAAAGTGGAGGTCGACTGCGTGCCGGGTGGTTTCGTTTGTTCGGGCTCGCTGAAGGGCAAGGCAGGGGGCGATGAGGTGCGCGACGTCGCGGCGGGCGCGATGCCGCTTCGCAAGCTCCTCAACAAACAGCAACGGGCGTTCTACGAGGAGCACGCGCCAGGAAACATCCCGCTGAGCTCTCTCACGACGCTCGGCCCGATCTTCGTCTTGAAGATGGTGTTCTGGCCGACCGCGATGAACAGAAAAGTCGTGGCGGAGTTCTGGCTCTATCCCGACGGTTCGCGCCTGCTCGAGATCTCGACCAAGTGCGCGCCGCAAGACGCTTTCAACGTCGCTGCCCAGTTACGCGCCTACCTCACCAAGCACGGCGTGACGATCAGCAGCGCCCAGGAGACCAAGACGAAGACCGCCCTCGAGTTCTACTCTCGCGAGCTTCAGCAGAAGCGGCGATCGAAGACACGCAAGCAACAGCGCGTCCACCACGGTCGCGGAACGGCGATTGCTTCGTGAGCGGTTCATCATGAACCGCTACATCACTCACGCGTTGGCAGCGTCGTTCCTCGTGACACCGCTCGCTTGCGAGCACGGTGGCGAGACGAGCTCGTCGACGCCTCAAACCACACAAGCACAAATTCAAGAGGCACAGCTCCAACAGTCGAAGGAGAGAATCGAAGCGACCGAAGAGCTGAACAAAGCGACGACCGTGCTCCGCGAGATGACTCAAGGGAGCGAAATCGGCAAAGAGCAACGCGACGGTGCCCACTGCGTCATCGTGGTCCCGAACATGGGCACCGGCGCATTCATCGTAGGCGGCCAGAAGGGCAACGGCGTCGTCGCGTGTCGCACGGAAGCCGATTGGAGCGCGCCCGCGTTCATCAGGATGAGCGGCGTGACCGTCGGGCTGCAAGCCGGTGGTCAGTCGGCTGATCTGGTCATCCTCGCGACGACATCCGACGCTCCCGGGAAGATCTTCAGCAAGAATTTCCAGTTCGGCGCAGGAGCTTCCGTCGCCGCTGGGCCAGTCGGCACGGGCACGAAAACGGGGACGTCGACGAAAGCCGACTTCCTGACCTACGCCCGCTCTCGCGGACTGTTCGCCGGCGTCGATCTCAGCGGCGTCAGCCTGAAACAGGACGACACGCCGATGAAGGCCATGTACGGCGCGAACGCCGAACCGCTCATGGTGCTGTCGGGTCGCGTCGCCATTCCGCACGAAGCGTCCGGGCTCATCGGTCAGCTTCGTTCGTCGTTTCCGAAGGCCGCCGTCAAGGTGAGCGAGCGCTGAAGGCGCCGGCGAACGGTCGCGATCATCCAGTTCGTCGTCATCGCGAAGGGCGGCGAGCGCGTCGCGGAGGTCTCCGCGCGGTTCGTGCTCGACGCAATCACGCGCATGCGCCGTGCACCACACCGGCTCGGATCGTGCTTCGGAAGGTACGCATTCATGAGCCCAGATGACCTACGTACGCTCGACGCCTACTTCCGCGCCGCGAACTACCTGACCGTGGGTCAGATCTACCTGCAAGCGAACCCCCTTTTGCGCGAGCCATTGCGTCCCGAGCACATCAAGCCGCGCCTCCTCGGCCATTGGGGTACGTCGCCCGGGCTGAACCTCATCTACGCGCACCTCAATCGCCTGATCCGTGAGCACGACGTGAACGCGATCTTCCTCGCTGGGCCGGGCCACGGTGGGCCGGCCGTGCTGGCGAACGTGTACCTCGAAGGGACGTACTCGGAGATCTATCCGGAGGTCGCGCCGACCGCGGCCGGCATGCAGCGGCTCTTTCGGCAGTTCTCTACACCAGGAGGCGTGCCGAGCCACGTGAGCCCGCCAACGCCGGGATCGATCCACGAAGGCGGCGAGCTCGGCTACGTCCTCACGCACGCGTTTGGCGCCGTCTTCGACAACCCTGATCTTCTCGCCGTTGCAGTCGTGGGCGATGGCGAAGCGGAGACCGCACCGCTCGAAGGGTCGTGGAAAGGAGTGAGCTTCCTGAACCCGGCGCGCGACGGCGCCGTCCTTCCCGTGCTGCACCTCAATGGATACAAAATCTCCGGGCCCACGGTGCTCGGGCGCGCGAGCGACGAAGCGATTCGTAGCTTGCTCACGGGCCACGGCTACGACGTCGATTTCGTAGAGGGCGACGAGCCGATGCAGGTGCACGCCGACTTTGCGGCGGCGCTCGAAGCGGCGTGGCACAAGATCCGCGCGATTCAGAGCGACGCACGAACGCGCGGCGTCACGCGCGAGTCGCCGCGCTGGCCCGCGCTCGTCCTTCGCACGCCGAAGGGATGGACCGGGCCGAAGGTGGTCGACGGCTTGCAAATCGAGGGGACGTTTCGCGCGCACCAAGTTCCAATCGCCAACGTGCGCACGAACGTGGAGCACCTTCGGATGCTCGAGGCGTGGATGAAGAGCTACGCGCCCGAGACGCTGTTCGACGATCGCGGTCGACTCGTCCCCGCGCTCGCGGCGCTCGCTCCAGAGGGAGCGCGACGGATGGGAGCGAACCCGCACGCGAACGGCGGCGGCCTGATGGTGCCCCTCGCGATGCCTGATTTCACGTCGTACGCAATTCCCGTCAAAGAGCACGGGACCGAGCAACACGAGTCGACGCGTCAGCTCGGCGCGATGCTGCGCGACCTCTACGTGAAGAACGCCGCGCAGAAGAACTTCCGCCTCTTCTGCCCCGACGAGACGAACTCGAATCGCCTGGGCGCGGTCTTCGAGGTCGAGAACCGATGCCTCGTCGAGCCGACGTTCGACTACGACGACCACGTGTCGCCGAGCGGTCGCGTGATGGAGGTCTTGAGCGAGCACAATTGCGAGGGGTGGCTCGAAGGCTATTTGCTCACGGGCCGTCACGGTCTCTTCGCGACCTACGAAGCGTTCGCGCTCATCGTCGCGTCGATGGCGACGCAGCATGCCAAATGGCTCGAGACGTGCGCCTCGCTCCCGTGGCGCAAACCGATTGCGTCACTCAACTACCTTTTGACGTCGACGTGCTGGCGCAACGACCACAACGGCTTCAGCCACCAGGGGCCCGGGTTCATGGACACGATCGTGTCGAAGAAAGGCACGGTCGCGCGCGTCTACCTCCCACCCGACGCGAACTGCCTGCTCTCCGTCGCCGATCACTGCCTGCGCAGCGAGAGCTACGTGAACTTGATCATCATCGACAAGCAGCCGCAGCTCCAGTGGCTCGACATGGATGCGGCGCGCGAACACTGCGCGCGCGGCGCGTCGGTGTGGGCCTGGGCGGGCACCGAATCCCCGGACGAAGAACCCGATGTGGTCCTCGCCTGTGCGGGAGACACACCCACGCTCGAAACGCTCGCGGCTGCATGGTGGCTGCGCAAGAACGCGCCAAAACTTCGCGTGCGCGTGGTCAACGTCGTCGATCTACTGAGCCTCTTCTCACCGCGCGAGCACCCTCACGGCATGCCCGACGATCGCTTCGTCGAGCTCTTCACGAAGGACACGCACGTGTGCTTCTCGTTCCACGGCTACGCGTCGGCGATCCACTTGCTCCTCCACGCGCGCCCCGACCCGACGCGGTTTCACGTGCGCGGGTACAAAGAGGAGGGAACGACGACGACGCCCTTCGACATGGTCGTCCTCAACCAGACCAGTCGCTACGACATTTGCATGGACGCCATTCGGCGCTCGCGAAGGCAGCTCGAAAACGCCGACGAGCTCACCGAAGAGTGCCGCCGAATGCTCGCTCGCCATCACGCATACGTCGACGAGCACCTCGAGGACATGCCGGAGATCCGCGACTGGAACTGGGCCACGAAGTGACCCGATGAACGTCGGGCTTCGGCTGGAGATCACGCGTGGGGCTCGGCGCCACGCACATAAGTGGCGTTGAAGTGCCAGAGCGCCATCGAGCCGTAGAAGTTGATGTTGCCGTACTTCTGGCCGAAGCGCTTGCCCGACGCGTCCTCGTGCGTCCAAAAGCTGCCGTCTTGGTCTTGCATCGAGACGAGCCAGTCCGCGACCTGACGAGCGCGCGGCTCGTACGTGTTGTCGTTCATCGCGACGAGCGCGAGCAGGTACGCGGCCGTGGGCCAAAGGCTGGCGTCCACGGAGTTGTTGATGGAGCGGAGCGGATAGACCGCGTCGCGCTCTGGCACCGCCTTGGACTCCACGAGGCTCCCCGGCACCGGGCCTGGGCAGTTCTTCTCCACCCACGAAATGGCGCGCGCGGTCTGCTCGCGAAGCAGCGGCAACGAGAGCGAGCCGTCGTGCGTGTCGAGCAGCGCTTCGGCGTCCATCATGCCGAGGCTGTACTGCGGGCCGTGCCCCTTCATCACGAGCGGCAGCATGAACTCGCTGATCTTGGCGATGGTCTTGCCCTTCATGTTGCTGTGGGCGACCGCGAGGCGCAAAATCGGGTTGAGGCACGGCTTGAGCGTGCCGAGCACCGCGCTCGTCTTCGGCTCGACGGCGGTGTCCCAGTAGCCTTCGTTCGCGTCGAAGTGACCGGTGATGTTCTTGAGGATCGCCTCGCCGCCCTTCTTGTGGCGCTCGAGCCCCGACTGCTTCCATGCCAGGAATGCGAAGTGCGCGTACTCGCCGCACTCGGTGAGGTTGCCGATGAGCGGCGCGCCGTCGGGCGTGACAGTGCCGACGATCATACGGTCGGCCGCACGCACGAACGTCTCGTGGAAGCGCTTGTCGCCAGACAGTCGCTCGTAGGTGCAGAAGCCCTCCATCACGCACTGCGCGGCGTCGAGCGAATAGCCCGCGTCGTGGTGCCACCCGCCGCTCTCGTCCTGGCGCTCCGCCAGAAAGCGCGCGCTCGCATTCGCCGACGCGAGGTACTTCGCGTCGCCGGTGAGCACCCATGCGTACGTTCGTATCGACATGGCGTGGCCGATGAGGGACGCGTCGCCCGCGACGCCGTAGTATTCGTCGGCGGGGATCTTGATGAAGCCGCTCTCGTCCTGCATGGCCAAGAAGAAGTCGGCATTCTTCACGATCGCTTGCTCGTATGCGTTCAGTGTCATGGCGCCTTTCTTCTCGTCATAAGCGATTTCAGGAGAACTGTGAGGCTTCGCGAGTACGTGACCGGGTCGATTTGGCTGATGCCGTATTCGGTGTCGCTTGGCGGCGTGCGCTTCGACGCACGCATGACAATCGTACGCCTGAGCGACGGCGCGCTCGTCGTGCACTCGCCAGGCCCGATCGACGAGGCCGTGCGCGAGGAAATCGGCGCGCTCGGAGGCGTCACCGCGATCATCGCGCCCGGCAACTTCCACCACCTTCACGTGGCGGCGTGCCAGCGCGCTTTCCCCGACGCCGAAACTTGGATCTGCCCCGGCGTCGAGCGCAAGCAGCGCGCGCTGCGCTACGACGGCGTCCTCGGCGAGCGGCTGCCGTCGGCTCTGGTCGGCGAGTTCGAACAGGCGTTCGTACGCGGTCGTGTGATGGCGGAAGTGGCGTTGCTGCACCGGCCGACGCGCACACTCTTGCTCGTCGACCTCGTCGAGCGCTTCGGCGACGACACGCCGAACATCAACTGGACGTTGCGCGCGTTGTGGAAGCTCACCGGCGCTTGGAACCGCCCCACGCTCGCGCCCGAATATCGCTTTGTCGGCTGGGACGACCGCGCCGCCGCCCGCGCCGCGCTCGAGCGCATCCTAGCGTGGGACTTCGAGCGCGTGGTGATCGCGCACGGCGACCTGGTCGAGCGCGACGCCAAGGACGTGCTGCGGCACGCCTGGCGTGCCACGCTCATCGAAGGCGTGCTCTGAGCTGCCGTAGCGGTCGGTGATTCGGATGCGTCCGGGCGATGCGCGAAGGCCGAGCTGGCGCCGGTCTTTGCACCGGTTGCTGGATCGGGCCGGGGGACCAAAGCCACCCGAGGCCACCCTGCGCCGCACTCTTGCCGTAGAAGCCTCCGCCGCGTCCCCGAAGCACGAAGGCGATCCCGACGGCGACGATCGAGCCCACGATCGGCCCGACGAGGTACACCCACCACGCGCGGCCTTCGCCCAAGACGAGCGCCGGTCCGAGCGAGCGCGCGGGGTTCATCGACGCGCCGCTGACTGGCGCGGCCCACAAGCCGGCGAGCGCGATGTACGCGGCAACCGCCATGGCGTTCATCGCGCCGATGTTCTGCGAGCCCGACGCCGTTCCCAGGATCACACTGACGAGCCCAGCGGTGAGCACGACCTCCCAGAGCATCGCCGTGGTCGTGCTAATCGAAGGTCCTGGGAGCGTGAGGCCCGCGGTCTGGTGCGCGCCGATCAACGCGACGAGGAGGAGCGTGGCCAGGCACGCGCCCGCGACTTGCGCGACGACGTAGCCGGGCACGCGCTTCCACGGGAAATCGCCGCGCATCGCGAAGGCGAGGCTCACGCCCGGGTTGAGGTGCGCGCCGGACACCGAGCCCATGAACAAGATCACTGCGCCCACCATCAGACCGGGCGTCGTCACGAGCGCTGCCTGGCCGATCGCGTCGCCGCCGAACTTGGCGTTGACCATCCCACCGCCCACGGCCACGAGCACGAGGAAGAACGTCCCCAGAAGCTCAGCGAAGAGCCGGCGCCACTCGTACTTGTCGCTCACGCCGCGCCAGCCGGCGACCCTTCTGTTTTTACGATTTGACACGACCGACTCCGTCCGCGCTTCGACCCAGCTGTCGCTTCGACAGCGCCTCGAAGCCGGAGATCACGTCGAACAGCTCCTCGTCGATGCCACTCTGACGCAAACGGTGGAAGGTTCCGTTCAGGTCTTCCAGCAACTCGTCGATGTTCTTGTCCGCACGCTCCATCGCGCTGAGGCGGCTCGCGTTCTCGCTCGCGAGCGATTCGGCGCACGCCCGAAAGAGCGAGACGAAGAGATATTCGCGAATGAGCGCGCGCAGCGTCGCAATGTCGCCGCCCATGACCTCGGGCAAGCTCTTCGTCGGCCAGGGAAGCTTGGCCAGTCTGCGCCGCCAGTCTTCGTCGAGCGGTAGAACTCGCTCACGGACGGGCGCGTACGCGGCCCTCGACGCGGAGCGGTTGTAGAAGAGGTGGAGCTCGGTGACTGGAGGCTTGCCACGCCGCGCCTCGCTTTCCACGAGAATCTGCCCGACGAGCGGAGCGATCGCGTTGACCGAATTCGGAACGGCAAAGAGTCCAACCGTCGGCACTCCTGCATCCGCGAGGCGCGCGCGAACGCGTTCACCGACAGCCCAAACGTCGACCTTGCCGGGCAGAGCGGCGAGGGCTGTCGTCGCGTCGTCGGCGACGAGCTCGTTGAACTGGCCGACGAGCCCTTGGTCGGAGCCGAACACGACGGCGCCGATGGCACCCGCAGCTCGCCTTTTCGGTTCCATCCGCGAGGCCGCAGGCCTGCCTTCGTGAAGGCACGCACCGAGTCCGAGCTCCACGGTTCGATAGTAGTCGGCGAGCGCGCGCACCGATTTTTCGTATTGGCCGATGCTCGAGGCGGCCAAGGCTTTCATCGTCCGAACGACGGATTGAAGGTCGCGCGCACTCTCGATCTTTCTGCGCAAGCTCGCGGTGGTGTCGCTCATGACTTCTTCGAAGGCTTGGGTTGAAAACGTGCGAGCGCTTGGCGGGCGATGTCGATGATCGCCTTCGTGTCGAATCGCGCGCCGAGGTCCGCAGGGATGCCCGTCGTCGAGTCGCGGACGGCGCGCTCGGCGTCCGTCATCTGGTCGAGCGGCACGGCATCGAAAAGCTTCGCTGTCAGCGCGAGCAATACGGCGATTTGCGCGGGCACGGACACGGGCGCGAACTCCGGTTGCTTGAGACAGGCGCGGATTCGACGGCCGTGCTCGATGATCTCGCGCGTATTTTCGTCCACGCGCGCGCCGAACCGAGCGAAGGTCTCGAGCTCCTCGAACTGCGCGTAAGAGAGTTTGAGGTCGCCCGCCACGGCGCGGTAAGCCGCACGTTGCGCTTTGCCGCCGACGCGCGAAACGGACTTGGCGACATCGACCGCGGGCAGCACGCCCAATTCGAACAGCGACGGCGAGAGGTAGATTTGCCCGTCCGTGATCGAAATGAGATTGGTCGGGATGTAAGCAGAAATGTTCTGCGCTTCGGTCTCGATGATCGGAAGAGCGGTGAGCGAGCCGCCGCCGAGCTCCTTGCGCAAGTGCGTCGCGCGTTCGAGCATGCGCGAGTGGATGTAGAAAATGTCGCCGGGAAAGGCTTCGCGACCAGGCGGGCGGCGGAGTAGCAACGAGAGCTCGCGATAGGCGCGGGCGTGTTGCGTGAGGTCGTCGTAGACGATCAACACGTCTCGACCGGCTTCCATGAAGTGCTCCGCGATGCTCGTCGCGGCGTATGGAGCGATGTACGCCAGACCTGGTGGGTCGTTGCCCTCGGTCACCACCACGACCGTGTAGTCCATCGCGGCCTTCTCGCGCAGCATGGCCACGGTCTTCGCCACGGCAGAAGCGCGCTGGCCGATGGCGCAATAGACACACACGACGTTCTGGTCACGCTGATTGAGGATGGTGTCGATCGCAATCGCGGTCTTGCCAGTCTGCCGGTCACCCAAAATCAACTCGCGCTGGCCGCGTCCGATGGGAATCAGCGCGTCGATGACCTTCAAGCCGGTCTGAAGCGGCTCGGTGACTGGCGCACGGTCCATGATGTGCGCAGCGGGGCGCTCGACGGGCAGGCGCTCGTTCGAGACGACCGACCCCTTGCCATCGAGTGGCCGGCCGAGCGGATCGATGACGCGCCCCACCAATCCATCGCCGACTGCGACGTCCATGACGCGTCGCGTGCGCTCGACTTCGTCGCCCGCGCGCAAGTGCGAATAGTCGCCGAGCAACACGACGCCGATCTCGTCCTCGTCCACGTCGAAGGCGATGCCGAACGCGCCACCGGGAAACTCGACGAGCTCCTCGAAGCCCACGCTGGGAAGACCCGAGACCTTGGCAATTCCGGTGGAGATCGTGGTGATCGTTCCGACCTCCCGCGACGCGAGCCCCGGCTTGAAGCTCTCGCGCGCTCGGCGGATCGTCGCGAACGCGTCGTCGAAGACACCCTCCAAGCTTTCGGGCGCGGAGCTCATGCGCTCTTTGCAAGGGCGGGTTGGTCGAGCTTTCGCTCGGGTTTCGTTTCGGCCTTGTCCTTCTCTTTCAAGAGCTCGCCTACGCCCTTTTGCAGCGACGTGAGGTAATCGGCGATGCTCCAACCGACCTTTTGTCCGTTCGTCGTGAGCTCGATGCCGCTGATCACGTCGGGCGCGGTTTCGAACCGGACGTGAATGTCCGCCGAGAACGTTTCGTTGAGCGCCTTTTGTATCGCCGCGCGTTGCTCGGCGGGTAGATCGAATGCGCTGCGCACGAGCGCGGGCACGGATGCCGTCGTGAGCGCCTTGGCGAGAGCTGCTTTCGCCTGACCCTCCATCGTTTGCAACCGGCGGATGAACACCTCGCCGAATCGTTCTTCCAAGCTCGTCGTTGCCAGATCCGCGAGCGCCTTTCGCGCGATGGCAAAGACTTCCTGCTGGGCGCGGCGACCGATGGCTTGATTGAGGTTGTTGGCGTCGTTTCGTAGCGTCTCTTGCCTCTTGGCGCTCAAGGCGTCGGCCGCGTTCCGCGCTTCTTCGAGGAGCCGGTGGCGCTCCGCTTTCGCCTCGTCCGTCGCCTTTTTCAAGAGCGCGGCGCGCTGAGCGGCAAGCTCCTCGTTCTTGCGTTGAAATTCGTCGCGCTCCTTTTGAGCTTCGACCTTTTTCGCGGCGGCGTCCGCGAGCTCCGCGGCGATTCGTTTTTCGCGCGTGTCGATGGCCTTGAGGATGGGCTTGTAGAGAAAGCGCTTCATCAACCACACGAGGATGACGAAGTTGAGCGCTTGCGCACCGACGGTGAACCAATCGATGAGCATGTCTATTTCCCCGGTGTTTGGGCGATGACGTAATGCCAGAAGGGATTCGCGAAAATGAGAATCATCGAGACGACGAAGCAGTAGATGGCCAGCGACTCGATCATCGCCAGGCCGACGAACAACGTCCGCGTGATGGTCTTGGAGGCATCCGGCTGTTGGGCGAGAGAGCTCAGCGCCGTCGCGACCGCCTTCCCTTCCGCGAGCGCCGGACCCAAGCTGCCGAACGCGATCGCGACGCCGGAGACCACAATCGACGCCACCGCGATAGTCGCCATATCATCCATGAGATCTCCTGTCGTGATTCATGCTGCAACCGGTTGCATCGCTTTGGGTTTGGACTTGGACTTGGGCTTGCGCGCGCCCGTCGCGGCGGCGATGTAGACCGCGGCGAGAATGGTGAAAATGTAGGCCTGCACCATGCCCGTCAGCAGACCCAGAACGGTCATGACGACCGGAAAAAGAAAGGGAGTGATCGTGAGCAGAATGCCGATGATCATCACCCCGCTCATCATGTTGCCGAACAGGCGCACGGCGAGCGCGAGCGTGCGCGAGACTTCGCTGATGATGTTGAACGGCAGCATGATCACCGTCGGCTCGGCGTAGGACTTGAGGTAGCCGCCGAGCCCCTGCTCTTGGATGCCGAAGAACGGCACGGCAACGAACACGCACAGCGCGAGCGCCGTCGTGGTCGAGAGCGAGCCTGTCGGCGGCTCGTAGCCGGGGAGGACGGTGAAGAGGTTGGCCGTCGCAATGAACAGGAAGAGCGTGCCCAGAAAGCCGACGTACCTCTTGGCATGCTCGAGTCCGACTTCTTCGATCTGGCTCTCGATGTTCGTGACGACGATCTCCAAGAGATTCTGCCAGCGAGAACGCTTCGAGTCCGTCGACAGCTTGCGCGTGACGAGCTTCGAGCCGAGCGCCAGCACGAGCATCAATCCCCACGTGAATACGATCGTGCCGTTGAGCTTGATGAACCCGTAGTGCCAAAAGATCATCTGGTCGGAACTAAGGTGCATCGATGGCCTCCGGCGATGGCAGCCACGCGACGGCGATGTGCGCGATCACGAATCCGAGCAGACACGCGAGCAGTCGCTCCCAATGACCATTCGAAACGAAGTAGAAGCCCACCAGCGCGATACTCATTCGCAACGGCAAGCTGCCGAAGAACCACAGCGCTGGCTGTTTGGATGAAACGCCTTTGCGAACCGTCCACCAAAGGCCGCCGAAGAAGATCGCGCCGAGCAGTCCACCCGCCACGCACGACAGCAGCAGCATCGACGCTTCATGCATCGTGGTCCCCGTCTTCGTTCTGCATGGCCTTGTCTTCCTTCGCGACCCAATGCCACGCGTTGGCACATCCGAGCACGAGCCCTGCCACGAGCAGCGCCAGCGTCCACGAATGGCTCGTATGCCGTTTGTCCAACCAGAGACCGAGCGCCACGCCCAGCAACGTCGGAATCGCCACCGACCACCCGATGAGCCCCATCATGCCCAAGCCAAACCAAACTCGTGCGGGGTTTCGGCGCGCCTCGAGCTTGCGCGCGGCCTTCGCCCCGACCTGCTCGGCCAACGTCGGTGTGTGGTTCTTGTCATTCATGTTGAAACGACGCGAAGCGCCGCAGAAATCCAGCTTCCAATTTCGCCATGACCAAGCGCACGCTCTCCTCGCGCTCGTCGAGCGTCATGAACTCCTTCTCGACCGAATCGCGCAACCGAGCGAGGTCGGTTCCACCCAGCGCTCGGCGCACTGAAACGAGCACGTCGTCGCCCGTCTTGACGAGGACGCCGTCGTCCACCGCGACGTAGACCTCGTGCTCGCCTTCCGTCTCGTAAGTCAGAATTCCCGGCGCGAGCGCCGCCACGCAATCGAGTCGGTGCGGCAAGATTCCAAATGAGCCCGCGCGCGTTTCGGCGACGATGCGCGAGACGTTCGTCTTCTCCGCGAAGATCTGGAAGGGCAACAGAATCTTGAGATTCACGGCTGTTTTGCCTCCTTCTTCGCTTCGCCAATCGGCCCGATCATGTAGAGCGCGCTCTCGGGGTAATCCTTGAACTCGTCGCGCAGGATTCGTTCGCAGCCGTCGAGCGCATCCTCGAGGCTGACGAGCTTTCCTTTGAGGTTGGTGAATTGCTCGGTCGTGAAGAACGGCTGCGTGAGGAAGCGCTCCAACCGGCGCGCGCGAGCGACCACCTTGCGGTCGTCGGGCGAGAGCTGTTCGAGACCGAGCATGGCGATGATGTCTTTGAGCTCCGCGTATTGCGCGAGCGTTCGCCGGATTTCCTGCGCCAGGTGGTAATGCCGTTCACCGACGATTCCCGGCGTGGCCATCTTCGAGCTGGATTGAAGCGGGTCGATGGCGGGATAGAGACCTTCGCCGGCGCGCTTTCGTGAGAGCACGATGGACGCGGAGAGATGCGAGAACGTATGCACTGCCGCGGGATCGGTGAAATCGTCCGCGGGCACGTACACGGCTTGGATCGACGTGATGGCGCCCGTATCCGTGTTCGCAATACGCTCTTCCAATCCCGATAGCTCGGTCCCCATCGTGGGTTGATAGCCGAGGCGCGACGGCATCTGCCCCATCAAGCCGGACACCTCCATGCCGGCCTGGATGAAGCGAAAGATGTTGTCGACGAGCAGGAGCACGTCGCGGTGCTCGTCGTCGCGGAAGTACTCGGCCATTGTCAACGCGACGTGGCCGACGCGAAACCGGCTCCCGGGCGGCTCGTTCATCTGACCGAACACCATCACCATGTTCGGCAGGACGCCCGCTTCCTTCATGTCGCGATGGAGCTCCTCGCCTTCGCGACAACGTTCGCCGATTCCACAGAAAATGCTCACGCCCTCGTGGTGGCCGACCATGTTGTGGATCATCTCGGTGAGCAGCACCGTCTTGCCCACACCCGCCCCGCCGAAGAGTCCAGCCTTGCCCCCGCGCTCGAGCGGCACGAGCACGTCGATGACCTTGATGCCGGTTTCGAAGATCTCCGACTTGGTGGAGCGGCGTGCGAGAGGCGGCGGAGCGCGATGCACGGAACGCCATTCCACGTTCGAGAGCGCCCCTTCGCGATCGATGACGTCGCCGAATACGTCGAACATGCGCGACCGGATGCCCTTGCCCACCGGCGCTTTCAATGGCCCACCCGTGTCTTCCACCGCCATGCCGCGGGCGAGGCCCTCGGTCGGCGTCAGCGCGATCCCGCGGACGTGCCGGGCGTCACGTTGCGCCAGAACTTCGATGACGATTCGCCGTCCGGCTCCCGCGCGCAGCACCGAGTAGATCGGCGGCAGGTGCGCGTCGAACCGCACGTCGACGACGCTGCCGCGCACGGAGGCGACCACGCCGAGGTTCGTCGTCTCGTTCATGGAGTCGTTCGCAGCAGCGACCGTGCCACTTCACGTCGCCAGGATGTGGCGACCTACGGTCTACGCTTCACGCGCGTTTCAACGATCGCGCGCGGGCGTTGCGCTCGAGCGCAGTGCGTTCGTCGAGCGTTTTCGCCACAGACACGTCGAGAGTGCTATTGCGCGACCCAGCCGCCCTCGACCACGATGGCTTGGCCCGTGACGAACGTCGCGCCGTCGGAGCACAGCCACAAGACCGCCGATGAGCAGTTGACGATGACGCCCTGCTTGCGCGGGAGCATCACGCTCAGCCGTCACGCAAATGAGCAAACGACCGTCAAAGAGACCCATGCCGTACTTCCGCGCGGTGCTGACCACGCCGCGTGAAGGAAATCGATCTTCGGAGTCGTGCGCCACAACCTCGGTCGTTTCGTGTTCAACGGTAGATTTCGAGCGTCTCGTCGATCAACTCCCGAAGGCTCGTCGCTCAGGTCGGATTTGCGAGCCAAGGGTCGAGCAACGTCCACGCCAAGAGCATGAGCGCAATCGACCTCGGCGCATGCGGACCGCGACCCGCCGAGCGGCGCAGGATCATCGCGCCGTGTGCATAGCCCTCGCCACGCTCGTGCTCAGGCGGTGGCGTATGCGCCGGCCAAAGCGTGGGCACGCTCGATGCTGCCCAAAATGACATGGGCAAGAAGACATTCACGACCGAGCAGGCCAAATCGATCGGAGAAGCGGTCGGTGTCGACTGGCGCGCGTCGCCGTTCGACGTCGATCAGTTCCGGATGGGGCTGGACATCGAGCTCGAGCACGGCTCGGTGAGCCGCGAGACGAACGTCACGAGCAGCGACCCGATCATGACCGGCAAGATCGCGCTCGCACACCTCCGAGAGTTTCCGGACTACTACACGCGACTCGCGCGCATGGAGGCCGAGGCCGAAGGCAAGCCGCTGAGGTGAGCTCGCGTCCCTGGTCCATCGCCCTCTTCGCCGCGCTGGCGCTCCTCTCGTCGCGCGTCGCGTCCGCGCAAGATCTCGGGCACAAGGTGCTCGGCACGATGGGCCTTCAGGCGGGCCGCCAGCCGGACACCGGTTTGTACGTCTCCGATCTGGTCGTGGCCTACAAGGCGACGACGCTCATGGATCGCCGCGGTGCCGCGCTCCCCATCGGCCTCGATCTCGACGCGCTCGCCGGCATGCTCGGCGTCGCGTTCGCGTACGAGATCCCCAACGCGAAGACGTTCGTGAACGTCGCGGTCGCGCTGCCCGCCGCGCACGTCGAGTTGAACACGTCGAACCCGATCGCGAGCATCGATCGCTTCGGGCTCTCCGATCTGTTCGTGCAGCCGCTCAAGCTCGGGTGGCGCACGCCGCGCTTCGAGCTCGTGACGGGTTATGCCTTTTACGCGCCCACGGGCCAATCCGAACCTGGCGGAAACGACGGCGTCGGGCGCGGGCAGTGGACGCACGAGGTCTCCCTCGGCGGCTCGGTCGCGTTCGACGCCGCGCGCCGCATTCGCCTCTCGGCGCTCGCGAGCCTCGACGTCAACGAGCGCAAGCTCCAGGTCGACGTCACGCGCGGCGCCACGCTCCAGATCCAAGGCGGCCTCGGCTACACGCTCGCGCGCGTCGTAAGCGTGGGCGTCGCGGGCTACGCGCTCTGGCAAGTGACCGACGACAACGGCTCGGATCTTCCAGCGATCTTGCGGGGCGCGCGCGACACGGCGTACGGCGCGGGCCCCGAGCTCGGCGTCGTCATCCCCGCGATACGCTGCAGCTTGACCCTGCGCTACGAGCACGACTTCGAGAGCGCGTCGCGACCGCAAGGCGAGATCTTCGTCTTCGGGCTCACGAGCGCGCTCTGGCGTCGACGCTGAGGCGACGCTCGCAGTCGAAGTCCTCCTCCCAGCGATCGTAGTGCTTGCACTTCTCGAGCTCGTCGACACGCGTGCGGCCGTGGTTTCTCCATCGACCACGGCGTGTGGAGCGCAGTGCTGCTGGAACGTGTTTTCAATGAGGACCCGAGTGTACAGGGGCCCGTACCTTCACTAACCTCGCCACGTGGCCAAAGCATCCGCCATCGGCTTTGCGCGTCGCGCGCGGTTCGGTCTCGCCGACATAGGGCTCGCCGTCCTCGTCGTTTCGGTCGTCGCGATGATGATCGTGCCGCTCCCGACGTGGCTGCTGGACATCCTCATCGCGACGAACTTGTCGATGTCCGTCGCGATCTTGCTCGTCGTCCTCTACGTGCCCGACGCGCTCGCGATCGCGACGTTCCCCACGATCCTCCTTCTCACCACGCTCTTTCGCCTCGCGCTCAACGTCTCGTCGTCACGACTCATCTTGCTCCAGGCAAACGCGGGAGAAGTCATCCGGGCATTCGGCACCTTCGTCGTGCGAGGCAACTACATCGTCGGCGGCATCGTCTTTCTCATCCCGACGATCATCCAGTTCGTGGTGATTGCGAAGGGCGGCGAGCGCGTCGCAGAGGTCAGCGCTCGTTTCGTGCTCGACGCGATGCCGGGAAAGCAGATGGCGATCGACGCCGAGCTGCGAAGCGGAACGATCGACGGAAACGAAGCGCGGCGGAGAAGGCGCGCCCTTTCCCGCGAGAGTCAGTTCTACGGGTCGATGGACGGCGCGATGAAGTTCGTGAACAGGAACGTTTGTTTGTGCGCCGTGCGAAGTCGACCGATGCCACAAGATCTCCAGCGGTTCCCGTGGACGGTCGAAGGTTGAACCGGCAACCAAGTATCCTCACCCCTGGCGCTCACTTTGGAAGCTCCAACGTAACGAGTACCCAGGTGCTTTTTGCGACGAGCAGCCCGGCACGCAGCAGGTTGTTCGGGTTTTGCTGCTCTTGAAGGAGCACTCTCGGGCGTCGTCATTTGGAACGCCGCGCAGTGAGCTTGCCCGCGAAGGACCGCACCGATGGCTGCCACGCGGGTGCATCGCCGCGTTCGGCGAGGATCTCGCGGAACGACGCTCGTCGGAACGAGTGGCTCGACCGCGCTCATCGAGCGCATCACGAACTCCCCCTGATCGCTTTCCGCCATCATCATCGGACTGCGATCACGTGGCGCTGCTGGACTCATGACCGCGAGCCGTTCGGTCGAGTCGTCGGACGACGACACCCATCATCAGGGCCCACGCGGTGCCGAGCAGGACGCCGCCGAAGACGTCGCTCGGATAGTGCACGCCCAGGTAGACGCGCGAGACACCGATGGTGACGACGAGCACGGCTGTAAAGACGACACCCGCGACGCGCTCGCGCACGAGCGAAACGTGACGAGCGACGACGAACGCGGCGGTGAGGTAGACCGCCGCCGACGCAAGGGAATGACCGCTGGGGTAAGAGAGTCCCGTCACCTCGACGAGGCGCGGCACGATCTCAGGCCTTGGCCGTTCCAGAAGCCGCTTCGTGACGCTCGTCAGGAGCGCCGCGGCGAAGGATGAGATAGCGAGGATCGTGGCTCCACGGCGATCGCCTTTGACGACGAGGATAGCGCCGACGGAGACCGTGAAAATCGCGACGACGATTGGCGAGCCAAGCGCCGTGAGGTCCATGGCGACTCCGTTGAGCCACGGTCTCCGAACCAGTGCGACAAGACGCAACACCGCCGCGTCGGCGCCGAGGAGGCGCGTTGACCGTTCTTCGGGGTCGAGGAGCTCCTCGCTCAGCTCCACGAATCCGGCAACCAGGATGAGCGCAATCCCAACGGCCGCCAACGAGACCCAACGGAGTGCGAACGCGAGCCACGGGCCGCGGTGACGGCCTTTCTGCGCACCCTCACTCATGTGAAAGCACGCAAAAGTGCGGACGACGCGCGAGCTGCGCCTTCGTGCACCGCCTGCGCCCGCGTCCTCGATTCTCCCCGCCAAGGTGCGGCTTGCTTCGTGCAGTGGGTCGTTGCTTCCATGGCCGACCTTCCCGCTCACGCAACATCCGAGCCCGACGCAGCGATCGTCGGATTGAGCGCCGCCGAGGTCTTACAGCGCCGAGAGCGGGATGGGTGGAACGAGCTTCCGACCGCCCGCCAGCGTGGCTTCCTCGCCAACGTGCTGGCGCTCCTCCGGGAGCCGATGACGTTGCTTCTGCTCGTTTGCGGCGGCATCTACATGGCCATCGGAGACCGGCGCGAAGGGTTCATGCTTCTGGGGTTCGTGGTCTTCATCATGGCGCTCACGCTCTTTCAGGAGCGAAAGACGGAGCGCGCGCTCGAGGCTCTCCGCGACCTCGCGAGCCCGCGTGCACTGGTCATCCGCGATGGGCAGCGCGTGCGCATCGCCGGACGAGAGCTCGTTGCGGGCGACCTCGTCGTGCTCGCGGAGGGAGACCGTGTGCCGGCCGACGCCATGATCGTGCAGGCGAGCCATCTCGCGGCGGATGAGTCGCTCGTCACGGGCGAGTCGGTGCCGGTTCGCAAGAGCGTCTGGGATGGCGTGCTCGCGGTCGTGAGGCCCGGCGGTGAAGATCTCCCCTTCGTCTACGCGGGCACCCTCGTTACCTCCGGGGCTGGCATCGCTCGGGTGCACGCAACCGGAGCGAGAACGGAGATCGGCCGCATCGGCACGGCGATGAACGTCCGCGACTTGCTGGACACTCCTCTGCAGACGGAAGTGAAGCGCCTCGTCGTGAAGCTCGCGTGGATCGGCGGCGCTCTCTCCGCCGTCGCCGCCATCGGCTACGGCATCGCCAAGCACGACGCGCTGGCAGGACTCCTCGCTGGTTTGACGTTGGCGATGGCGATCCTTCCCAACGAATTTCCAGTCGTCGTCACGATGTTTCTCGCGCTCGGCGCGTGGCGCCTTTCGCGACGCAACGTCCTGGCCCGTCGGATCCCCGCGGTGGAATCGCTGGGCGCCCTGACGGTGCTTTGCGTGGACAAGACCGGAACGCTCACGGAAAACCGCATGACCGTGACCCGGATTGTGGCGAATGGAGAAGCCTTCGACGTCGGGCCCGCGCGAACAGCGGACCTCCCTGAGCCGATACACGAGACGGTCGAATACAGCATCCTCGCAAGTCGCAAAGACCCGTTCGACCCCATGGAGCGCGCGTTCACGGAGCTCGGCGAAAGTCAGCTTGCGGGCACCGAGCACCTGCACGACGACTGGGAGCTCGCGCGTGAGTACCCTCTGACGCGCGAACGGCTCGCCGTCGTGCACGTGTGGCGCGTGCCCGACCGCGCCCGGTTGGTCGTGGCCGCCAAGGGCGCCCCGGAAGCGCTGGCGCTGCTGTGCAGAATGAGCCCCACCGAACGAGCCCAGATGGAGGACGACGTTCGCGCGCTCGGATCGCAGGGTCTGCGCGTCCTCGCGGTCGCGCGGTCGGAGATCGAGGCGACCGCGATCCCGGAGGACGCCGCCTCCTTGGGGCTGACATTCGTGGGGCTCGTAGGCCTCGTGGATCCGGTGCGAGCGAGCGTGCCCGCGGCCGTTGCAGAGTGCCGGAGCGCTGGGATTCGTGTCGTCATGATCACCGGCGACTATCCAACGACTGCGGCGGCAGTCGCGCACCAAGCGGGGGTCGATGCGCAACGGGTCGTCACCGGATCGGAGCTCGCCGCGATGAGCGACGACGAGCTGAGGCGGCGCGTGCAAGACACGAGCGTCTTCGCCAGAATGCTGCCGGAGCAGAAGCTTCGGCTGGTCGAGGCACTGGTCGGAGCGGGCGCCATCGTCGGCATGACCGGCGACGGGGTGAACGATGCGCCCGCGCTCAAGGCAGCCCACATCGGTATCGCGATGGGCGCGCGCGGCACGGACGTCGCACGAGAAGCCGCGGCGGTCGTGCTCCTCGATGACGACTTCGCAGAACTCGTTCACGGGGTGCGCTTGGGACGCCGCATCGTGGACAACTTGAAGAAGGCGCTCGCGTACATCCTGGCCGTACACCTGCCGATCGTGGGGTTGACGCTCTTCCCGATCGCGATGCGCTGGCCGCTCGTGCTGATGCCGATCCACATCGCCTTTCTGCAGCTGGTGATCGATCCTACGTGCTCGGTGGTCTTCGAGGCGCAGCCGGAGGAGGCCGACGTGATGCAAAGGCCCCCGCGGGACCCACGGGCGCCGATGTTCGGTCGGCGCGTCATCGGGCTGAGCCTCGCACAGGGAGCCGCGGTCCTTGCCGCCGTCCTCACCGTCTATGTCGTCGCGCTTCACCTTGGGCAGGAGGAATCCGAGGTCCGGGCCCTGACGTTCGCGACGCTCATCCTCTGCAACATCGCCTTGGTGCTGACGAACCGTTCATGGTCGCGCGTCGTTGCCGCTTCGTCGCTCAAGGACGTGACCCTTTGGTCAGTCACGGGTGGCGCGCTCGCGTTCTTGGCGCTCGTGATCTACGTCCCGCCGCTCGCGCGGCTCTTCCGCTTCGCGCCGCTCGGACTTGTCGATGTCGCACTGTGCTTCGGGGCGGCGGCGCTGAGCATCACGTGGTTCGAGATCCTGAAATGGCGTGGAAGGATCACGACATCGGCCAAGCCCGGTCAAACGGTCGCGCGGGCGGGGGCTGGGTGATGGCGACACCATCTGTCAGGCCGATGAGTGCCGTGTCGGCCGGTCTCTGCATTGCGGCTGCCCTGGTCCTCGTTCCCCTCTGGGCACCGCTCGTGCTCGCCGCTTGGTTTGCCGATCTGCTGCGGCCCGCGGTGCGGAAGCTTGAACGATTTCTCGGCGGCCGCGGGCGCGCGGCGGGCGCGATCGTGGTGCTGGTGGTCGTTGGCGTTCTCCTTCCGCTCGTCGGCATCGCTCTCGCGCTCGCGACGGCGACGCAGGATCTTCTCGTTCAACTCCGCGCCGCGATCGAGGGTAAGGGATCGCTCGCCAGCGCGCTCCTCGGCGGGGGTAGCGTCGGCTCGCGTCCGGAAATGCGCGACTGGGCGGACCTCGCGAGCCGTTATGGAGCGAACGCGTGGCGCGCGCTCTCCGTCGTCGCGCGCGCCTCGGCGAGCGCGGCGGTGGGGACTCTCGTCTTCGTGGCCGCCCTCTACACGTTCGTGGTCGACGGGGAGCGTGCGTATGCCTGGCTGGAGAAGCACGCACCGATCACGCGCGAGGAGCTCGCGCGACTCGCGGGAGCGTTCCGTGAGACAGGTCGGGGCCTCATCGTTGCCGGAGGTGGTACGGCGCTCGTTCAGGGCGCGCTCGCGACGGTGGCATACGTTGCCATCGGGATCCCGCGCGGGCTCATCCTCGGTCCTCTCACCGCGGTGTGCGCGCTCGTTCCGTTCGTTGGGACGGGCCTCGTGTGGATTCCGCTCGCGATCGAGCTTGGTGCGAGCGGGCAATACTGGCGAGCCGTCGTGGTCGTCGCGATGGGGGCCGGTGTGCATAGTCTCGTCGACAACTTCGTGAGGCCGATGCTCGCGCGCTCGGGGCACCTCCACCTCCCAACCTTCGTGGTGCTGATCTCGATGCTCGGCGGTGTTGCTGCGTTCGGCGCGACCGGCGCGCTCCTCGGGCCGCTGGTCGTGCGGCTCTGCGTGGAGTCGCTCGCGATCGTCGCGGAGCGAAGGCGCGAAGAGTCCGCAAGCGTCACCGCACCCGAGGGAACCGTAGCGCCCAGCACGGACCATAGCGCGGCGCGAGCTTGATCTTCGCGGCGCGCGTCCCGCGGCGAACATCCGGCTCGTCGTCTCGCGCGCGAAGGAGGAGCGTCTCGACGTCGGCCGCGGCATGCGCGACTTCGCGCACGGCGGCGCGACGGGCGCCTCGGCGGTCGTCAACGCGTACCTGAACGCGATCTTCGGCTTCACGCTCGCGGGCTACTACTACCGCTACGATACGAGCCCGATCGAGGAGCCGGGGCGTCTCGACTCGTGGCTCGTTCAAGCTCGTTTGACGGTCTACCTCAATCCGCCGCCGCTCGGCCCGCTTGGGCTTGCGTCTCAACCTATGGTGTCAGTCCACTAGCGTTCTAAAAGATGAAGAACGCCGATCCTTGCACGCGGTCGTTGATGGCCTGCTGCTTGTCGCCGTAGGTCTCGTAGACGCGCGAGAAGCTCAGCCCGAGCCTGAATCCTGGCACCGGCTCCGCGAAGACGTTGCCGTTCACCCAGTTGATCGTCGTGACGATCTTCGTCGGCGCGGCGAACTGGGCGATGTTCGGCGACTCGGCGTGCGAGTAGTTCGCGGAGAGCCACACGCGTCCGTCGAGCACGGGCAGGTAATACTGAAGGCCGACGATTCCCGTGTACCACTGGATGTAGTGGAGCGCTCCGGCGCCATCGAACGTGACGATGCCGTTGTCGATGTCCTGGGGATACGTCGGCGCCGGCGTCAGGTTTCCGGGGTTGGGGAGCGCCGGGAAGCCGACCCCGCCCGTCAGGCTCGTGTACTGGTCGGCCATCCCGTAGCCCGTAGCAAACTCCGCCGTGAGCGAGAGGTTGTTGCCCGATCGCCCTCCGTCGCGCGCAGGGATGATCGGCAGGAACGCATCGACCGCGAGCGAGCTCCCAACGAGATCCGTCGTGTTGTTCGGCGTGGCGGAGAAGACGGGCACCTTGACGTATTTCATGTCGCCGGAGACCGCGATCGAAGCCGGCGCGATCTGCGTTCCCGTGGCCCCCGCCGTCTGTTTGCCGCGCCACTTGTTGAACGCGACGCGCAGGCCGGCTTGCATCTCCGGCGCTTGAGAGTCGCGCTGCACCGGGTCGAGCGCAGCGACCGCGATGTCGAGGTTGACGGGCGCTGTCTTGACCGTCTTCGAGACGCGAAGCTGCGGCCGCCGCGAATAGATCTGCCCCGGCATGCCTTGGATCTCGACGGTGTTCGGGTGGAAGTACGGCTGCCATCCGAAGAGCGTCCAATACTGTCCGAAGAGCACGTCGACGATCGGCGTCTCGAGCTTCATGTTCAAGTGACGCGCGCGAAACTCGGGGTTCGCATAAAGCGAGCTCTCGCTGATGGCGCCGTTTGTCGCCGGATACGCTTGAACGGGTTGGTTGCCGAGGAAGTCCATCTCGAGCATCCCGCTGAGGCGCATCGATGCGATCTCGGGCGCTTTGAGGCGGATGCCGAGCCGCGAGTTTCGGACTGACCCCTGGAGCCGGCCGTGCTGCCCGCCGAACGTCTCGTTGCGCAAGACGAGCCCATTGCCAGCGACCTCCGTGTACGACTGCGTGGAGTCGCTGATGGCGTCCGCCTCCACGAACCCGTAGATCGTCATCGCGAACTTCGCGACGACGAGCGTGTTCGTGTCCGTCGTGCCTTTCGTTCCGGCGCTGTCGGCGATGTCTCGGAGCGCGCTGTCGTATTCGCTCTGCGTGATGACGCCTTTCTCGAGCAGGAGTCGAAGCGAGGTGATGTCGATGACAGGGCGCGCTGGCGGAGGCGGAGGAGGTGGCGGCGGCGGAGGTGGCGGCGGTGAAAGGTGTTCGATGACATCGCTCCCAGCATCAGCATCTTGAGCGAGTGCCAGAAACGAGCACACGAGCACGGCGACGGCGAAGAGCACGGCACACACACGGTTCATGGCGCCCTCAGGGAAACGCGACGATCAAGACCGCTGCAATTGCGACTGCGACTGCGAGAAACCACGCGAGACTGCGCTCGGAGCGCGGTCCGCGCGGCGTGACGAGGCCGGCGAGCGCTCCCGCGACGAGGCTCATGCCGCCGCGCAGGTAATAGGTCGGCTTGATGCCGCCCGCGAGCGAGATGCCGAGCCACTCTTTGAGCTCGGGGACCTTGCGTTGCACAACGAGCGAGGCGGCGTAGACGAGGCACGCCACGCTCACGCCCACCACGACGGCGAGCTTCCGACTGTCGGCCGGCGGCGGCTGCTGGCTCGGGGGAAGCGACGCGCTCATGGCAGGCGCAGCGACGCGACGACGAGGCCCAAGACCGCGACGATCACGATCGCTCCGTGCGTGCACCCGAAGAGCGTGCGGACGACGAGGTCCGGCTTGGGCTCCTTGCGCGTGACGACGAAGACACCCGCCGCGCGCACGAGCGCGAGCAGCGCGAGGTGCTCCTTCACCTCGAAGACGTCGGCCGCGGAGCGCGATCCTGCGGCCATGGCTCTGAGCGCGGGCTTGGCGCCACGCAAGTAGAGCGGATAGAGGACGTCGCCGATGACCGTCTGCACGCCCACGACGGCAAAGAGCCACCCCGCGATGCGCTTGGACCGGTCGGCACGCCACGCCTGCACGCCGAGCACCGACGCGACGATCGCTGCGCTCCCGATGAGCGCGTGGACCACGAGGATCAAGCCGGTCACGCGCGGATCTCGGTGCGGTTTCCGGTGCTCCGCACGTCGTAGCCGAGCGCGGCGAGCTCGGCGCGCATGTGCGACGTCGCGAGCAGGTCGACGAGTCGCCTGATTTCCGCGGTCCCGACCATGTCCGTCGGGATGGCCAGGTCGAACCGCTCCTCTTGAAACGGGACGAACTCGAGGCCGAAGGCGATCGCAGCGTCGCGCACGGATGGCCCGACGTCGGCCGCGCCGGACGCGATGGTTCGCGCGAGCTCTCGGTGCCCGCGGACGGTCGAGACGGCGTTGGGCTGCACGGTCCCTTCCGCGCGCAAGCGCCGCTCGAGCACGCGGCGCGGGCTCGCGTCGGGCTCGCGGTTCACGAGCCGCACGCGGCGCTGCGCGACGTCCGAGCCTCTGCGGATCCGCTTCGGGTTGCCTTTGCCCACGACGAGCCCGACCTCCCAATGCGCGAGCGTCACGAGCGTGATCGCTTGCGACCGAGCGTGAGCCTCCACGTACGACGTGTTGGCTTCGCGGCCGCGATCGTCCGTCAAGTGCATGCCGGCGACGTGCGTGCTCCCTGAAGCCAGAGCCGCGAAGCCGGCCTTGCTCGTGCGCGGCAGCCACACGAAGCGTCCCGGACCACGCTCTGCGTTGAGGCGGTCGCAGAGGACGCCCAGCACGGGCGCACACCCCATCACGAGCACGTTTTGCTGGGCGACCTCCGGCGGACGAAAGAGGCGGACGCCGCCATCGACCGCCAAACCATCAGCCGTGACGTCGTGCTCACGCCCTTCGAGCCGGTGCGCGACCCACTTCCCGCGAATGTTCGCGACGATGCGCCGACCCGTCTGCGTGGAACCATCGTCAGCGCGCACCTGCCAGCCACGATCCTCGCCCCACAGCTCTTCGACGGTAACGCCCAGCGCTCTCGCGAGACGTAGGGCGAGATCGACGGATGGAGCCGAGCGACCGGCTTCGATGCTGCTGAGGGCTTGCCGAGAGATGCCCGTGAGCGTCGCGAGGTCTCGTTGTGGGAGCTTGATTTCCTCCCGCCGCGCGCGTACGCGTGTCGTCATGGGTCAAGCAAACATTACCGATGTCGCTCATACTTGTCCATGAAGCATCGGGCGGAGCTCGCGCTCGCGACCATCGCGGCGATCGTATCGATCCCGGCGACGTATGCCCTCCAGCGGCTCGCTGACGTGCTCTTCCGCAGCGAGCCGAATCCAGCCACGGTCACGCCGGCGATGACGATCGCGATGTTCGTGCGCCTGACGATCGCGGCCTACCTCGCTCCAATCGTCGGCTTCGTGTTCTACAGCGCGGCGCGCCGCAACCGCTCGAGCACGATCGAGGGCGTCTACTTCGCGGCGATGCTGTCCGCCACGCTTGCCGCCGCACAAGGGATCTTCGCGCCGTGATGACGTCGCTCGCGCTGCGCGTGCTTGAGCGGGTTCACGGGCACCTCGGGTGGCTCTCGGCCGCCGCGCTCCTCCACCCCGCGATCGTGCTGCGCAACCCGAAGCGGCGCGCGAAGCTGTCCGTCTCCCTCGCGACGTCGTTCGTGTGCGCGACGGGGGCGCTCGGCGCGTACTTCTACCCCGACTATCGCCGCATTCTCAAGCAGCACATCTTCCGCGAGTCGGCAGCAATTGGATGGCTGTTCGAGCGCAAGGAGCACCTGGCGATCGGCGCGGTGGCCTTCGCGCTCGCCGGCTGCGTCGCGCACTTGTCGCTCCGAAGCTTCGACGACCGCGAGCAGGGCAGCGTCGCGCGCCTCGCGCATCGCTCGTTCGTCGTGTCGTTCGCTCTGACGCTCGCGGTCGCCGTGCTCGGTGTCGTGGTCGCGTCGTTCAAGTCGTTCTGAGCGAGACGTCGCGAAACGTCAGTTCGACGCCGCGAAAGGCCTGAGATGTATTGAGCGCCTTCTCGGCGCGTCCTACGATTGGTCTCATGTTCATCGAGAGGGAGGGGACTCGGCTGTTCGTGTCGTCGTTCGGCGTGGGACGAGCCACGTGCCGAACCATCGAGACATCACGCGCGAAGCTTGGGTCGACGACGTTCTCGCGGTGATGGATGCACAGGGCATCGACCGTGGCGTTCGACGCTAACACGGCGACCGCTTGACGCGATCCACGGACATGATCTTTGCTGGACGTGATCACCCCGTTGAAACTGCGCGCCGCGTTCTACGTGCGCGCGCAGAAGGTCGAACGTACGACGAGGTCGCTGCTTTGCTCGGCATTGGTCGCGCGACGGTGAACCGCATTTTGCGCCTGCATCGCGAGACGAACTCACTCGAACCTCGGCCTCGCGGCGGTGGCAACGTGTCGCCGATCCACGATCGCGTCGCCGAGCTGCTCGCTGCGATCGTTGCAGAGACACCAGACGCGACGGTCGTCGAACTCGCGGAGATGCTCATGCGACGCTCCGGCATCACCACGAGTCGATCAGGCGTCACGCGCGCGCTTGCGCGGCTCGGCTTCTCTCGAAAAAAAAGTCCTTCGTCGCGACGGAGCGCGACACGCCAGAGAACCTCAAACGTCGCGAAGAATTCCGCGCGCTCCTGAACGGAACCGATCTCGAACGCTTCGTCTTCATCGACGAGTCTTTCGTGCAAACCGGGAGTTCGTCATTGCAGCGTTCTGGGAGACCGATGAGCTCGCGTCGACTCTGCACGACAAGCTGTTGCTGTTTCGGTTGATTCCATCGATTGGCGGTCCCTTCTGGAATCCCCTCACGATCAATCCGCTGATGACGGCGAATCACTTTCCGAAGGTGCGAAGTGATCGCCTTGGTGGCGTGAAACCCAAGAATTGGTCCGGCGATTATGCCTTGAGGCCACGGAGGTGAGAACGTGCCGCGACGCGCCTCGAGTCCGCAACGTGGTGACGGTCATCACTGAACGCGTCGTCGCGCGTGAGGCAGCAGCTTCGAGTGTACAGCGGTAAGCTCCTTCACTAACCTCGCCGCGTGGCCAAAGCATCCGCCATCGTGTTCGCGCGGCGCGCGCGGTTCGGTCTCGCCGACATAGGGCTCGCCGTTCTCGTCGTCTCGGTCGTCGCGATGATGATCGTGCCGCTCCCGACGTGGCTGCTGGACATCCTCATCGCGACCAACTTGTCGATGTCGGTCGCGATCTTGCTCGTCGTCCTCTACGTGCCCGACGCGCTCGCGATCGCGACGTTCCCCACGATCCTCCTTCTCACCACGCTCTTTCGCCTCGCGCTCAACGTCTCGTCGGCACGACTGATCTTGCTCCAAGCGAACGCCGGCGAGGTCATCCGGGCATTCGGCAATTTCGTCGTGCGCGGCAACTACATCGTCGGCGGAATCGTCTTTCTCATCCTTACGATCATCCAGTTCGTCGTGATCGCGAAGGGCGGCGAGCGCGTCGCGGAGGTCACCGCTCGTTTCACTGCAGCCGTTGTCGTGGCGCCGACGGGGACGGGTGAGCTCTCGGGCATCGTCGACATCCACGCTGGATACGACTACTCGTGCGCGCTCCTCGGCTCTGATGAGGTCTACTGCTGGGGATGGAACGCACAAGGGCAGCTTGGGAACGGCGACACGACGGACCACACCGTCCCAACGAAAGTGACCTATCTGCAATGAAGCCTGCTCGTCGACGAGCCGCGCGACTCTTCGCACTCGCTATTTTTCTTGGATGCTCACGTGACAGTGGATCCTGTCCGCAGTCGACGGATCTCGCATGCGGCGACGCCTGTTGTGGCGCGGACGCAGTCTGTGCCTCCGCCGCGAACAGCGTGTGCTGCCCGACCGAGCACGAATGCGGATCAACATGCTGCTCGTTGGCCAACTCATGCACCAATGGAACTTGCTGCTCGACCACACTGTGCCAAACACTCAGCGGCCCGATCTGCTGTGGAGGTGGTTCCGTCTGCATGCTCGACGCGAGCGGAAACGCCTGCGTGTGTCCTCCGTCGACAACGGCGTGCGGCGCGCAGTGCTGCACGAGCACGCAGGCGTGCGACGCTGGAACCTGCAGCCCATGAGAGCTGCCGCACGCGCGAGTCGAAGCTCGACGCCGCAAGTCGAAGAAGACGTGACGTGTCGGGCTGCTCCGATTTGTGCGGATCTACGCGCTCGTCAACAACCGTACAACCCACCATCTCGCTTGTTGATCGAAGCGCAGCGCAGGACGGTTCCGACATGACATGGGACTACGCATTCATTACGGGACCAAATCACAACCTACCTTCCCCGAACCCACCCTATGCCATTGCGTGGAGTCACGCGATGGTGGGAAGTGGGGGCGCTGTTCGGATCAATAACGAGTTGCCGCCGAGTATCTGTCCGGCGCAGTACCCCAGCGGCGGCTTCTATTGGGGCGATTTCATCGGATTCGCTGGTTTCAAGGATCCCCGTACAGGCACTTTCGCCCACATCGCAACCTGGTCGTCGGATAACAATCAAGGCTGCAATCCCACCAACATCTGGCAAGGATCGAGCCTGCACGTTGCAGCGTCGTCATGGACCGACCTCACGCAATAGTGCTCATTGCCGGCATGCTCGCGTGCGGCACGCCAAATGCTCCCGAGGACGGCTCGAGCGACGTCAGCGCCGAGCCAGTCGATGACGCGTCCAGCGACGTAATCGAGGAGTGGATGCTGTGCACTTGGGACGGCGGTTTCCACGGCGACGACGCAGGCGTCGGTGAGTATTACACCTGCTGCAGCGGACTCATCTGCTTTGGCGATTGCATCGACGACGGCGGAACACCACACTGCGATTGCGGTGGAATTATTTCACCCGCTCTAGTGCAGCGCCCAACGCCTGTGCTTGACGGCACTCGCGCGAGTCGTCGAGCTCGACGCTCGCACTCGCTCTCGACGAACGCGGTCGAGCGCGTCGTGCGCGACTCACTGCACGTAAAATCGCTCGTAGACGATCGTCGCGTTGGACATCTTTCCTTCAGGGCCGACGTGAACGCCGGCGACAAGTCGCCGCTGACGGTCTCCAGCGTGGAAGCCCGCTTCTCGCCGAGCTCGTCTAACAAAGCTCGAAGCGTGTCGGCGCTCTTCCAGGCTCTGCCCACACGACGTCTCCGCGCTCGTTGATCACAATCGTGATGTAGTGGTGCTGCCGCTTGTATCTCAGCTCGTCGTCGCGATGTGCTTCAAGTCGGCGAGCGGATCTTTGACGCGCATGCGCTCGACGACTCACGCAGCCACGCGGCCAACGGTCTCCCACCGACGCGCATCATGCGAGTCACGGTGGTCTTGTCCATTCGCTGCTCGAACTGGTGGCTGCAATAACCCATCTCGCTGCTGCGGTGAGCAATATTCGGACGTCGTGCTGTTGTCGTGCAACCTGCAATGCGTTTTCACGCACTAAAGTTAGCTATCGTCGGCGCCATCGTCGCTTGCGGGCAGCTTGCGCCTCCCGACACCGACGCGTCACCGATTTCGGACGCAGCAAACCAACCAACCCGAACGTGCAACGACGTTGGTAAGACGCCCACCATCGAATCGTGCTGTCTTGGCGCATTCTGCGCCGGCGAGTGCTTCACCTCCAACAACCCTCCCTGCATCTGCGTGGAGGGCAACGTGACGGCGACGTGCACAAGCGACAACGCGTACTGTTGCCCGAAGCTCGGTTGTGCCTCTTTGGAGACATGTCTCACTTACCTGAACCTGACGGATGCCGGCGGCGAATGATTCTGGCCAGACGCGCAACCACCCGCCAACACGTGGACGGCTTGGGTGGGACGCCGTAACCTCGCCACGTGGCCAAAGCATCCGCCATCGTGTTCGCGCGCCGCGCGCGGTTCGGTCTCGCCGACATAGGGCTCGCCGTCCTCGTCGTTTCGGTCGTCGCGATGATGATCGTGCCGCTCCCGACGTGGCTGCTCGACATCCTCATCGCGACCAACTTGTCGATGTCCGTCGCGATCTTGCTCGTCGTTCTCCACGTGCGGACGCGCTCGCGATCGCCACGTTCCCGACAGTCCTCCTTCTCACGACGCTCTTTCGCCTCGCGCTCAACGTCTCGTCGGCGCGACTCATCTTGCTCCAGGCGAATGCGGGAGAAGTCATCCGGGCATTCGGCAACTTCGTCGTGCGCGGCAACTACATCGTCGGCGGAATCGTCTTTCTCATCCTTACGATCATCCAGTTCGTGGTGATCGCGAAAGGCGGCGAGCGGGTCGCAGAGGTAAGTGCGAGGTTCGTGCTGGACGCGATGCCCGGCAAGCAGATGGCGATCGACGCCGAGCTCCGCAGCGGCACGATCGACGGCAACGAGGCGCGCCGGCGCCGGCGAACGCTCTCGAGAGAGAGTCAGTTCTATGGCTCGATGGACGGGGCTCTTAAGTTTATAAACAGGAACTTTCGTTTGTGCGCCCAAGTCTCCCTCAACCAGCGCGCCCGTTGGTGCGCTCCTCTTTCACTTCCTTCACGCCCAGCTCGAGCAGTTGTCCGAACTTCTTGAGCGTTGGGATCAACAGCTTGCCGGTCGCGGACCACTTCGCTCCGTCGACGGAGGCTCGCATCAGCTTCAGCCCGTTGCTCGTTTGCTCCCAGCCCGTGGCGATGTTCGAAAAGTTAGTCGACGCGAGCGCTTCTTTGGCGCTGACGGCGCACGCGCTGACCATCGCCTTGATGTGATCGACGTCCCGTTGGCCGTCGTGATCGAGATCGAGTTGCTTCAGCTTCTCCAGCTGTTCCTTCGCGTAGCTCGTGGCGGCGTCCACCGCCATTCCCGTCAACTTCGTCTTTAGCCACATAACGACCTTACGGAGCAAGCAACGTTCCAGGTGACTACTGGGCGTGGCGGCGTGTGCGTTCTTCGGCCGCGTAGATTCGGAGCGTCGCGCTCGCGACGGCCATCAGCACGGGACCGAGGATGAGGCCGCTCAAGCCGAACACCGCAGCTCCGCCGAACAGCGAAACGAACGTGAACAGCGCTGGCACCGGGCTCGCTCCCGCGCCGACGAGACGTGGACGGATGACGTACGTCGGGACGGCGGTCAACACGGTCACGCCCCACACGGCGAGAAAAACCCCGCCCAAGACACGGTGGAGCAGGACGAGTGCAACGCTTGCGGGCAACCACACGAGCATCGTTCCAAGCCCGGGCACGAGCGACGCAATCGCCGTGAGCACGCCGAAGAAGAGCGGACTCGGCACCCCGACAATCCAGTAGCCGATCGTCGCGAGCGCACCTTGCAAGAGACCGATCACGACGGTGCTCATGAGCGTCGTGCGACCGACCCGGCGAAATTCGTCGAGAAGCTTGCGCGTGTAGTCGGGTCGTAGAGGCAGAGTTTCCGTCAGGGCTTTCCCCACGGCCTGCCAGCGACGAAGCAGGAAATACATCGTCAACATCACGAAGAAGAGCGCGAGCACCATGCTCGCCGTCGTGGAGACGACCTTCTGAGCGATCCCCGCGATGGCGACGGCTACGGTCTTGGCGAGCGCGTGCGCCTTCGTGTCGAGGTCGGCGGTGGAAATGCCGAGGCGTGTCGTCAGACGGTCGACCGTTAGGAGCATCTCGTGGCCGCGTCCGCCGGTACGGAGCGACTCGACGGCGGCGCGCGTGAGCACGGTCCCGTCGCGTACGAGAATCCACACGAGCCCGCCGAACGTGAGCAAGATCGCGAGCGCCGAGCCGAGCACCACCGCGAGCGCGGCCGTCGATGACGATCGGCGCCGAGCGATGCGTTCGTAGATCGGTCGAAACGTGAAGGCGAACAGCACGCCGAGCAGCACGCCCATCCCGATGGGCCAGACGAGGACCACGATCGCCGCGACGGCGATCAACGCCGAGACCATGAGGGCGCGATGTTCGTCGCGCGCGACGTCACCGTCGTTGCTCGAGCTCGCTTGCATTCCGTGATGGAGCGCAAAGCGCATGCCGCGTCGACATGGTTCGCGCATTGCACGGAGTGCCAAGTTGCCAAACGGCAAGAATCGAGGTGTCTCGTGGAAACGCTCGTCTCATCAACGTCTCAGGAGCTGCGCAAGCGCTGGGGCTGGTTCTTCGCGCTCGGTGTGCTGCTCATCATCGTAGGGATCGGGGCGCTCGGCTCGTCCGTCGCCGCGACGTTCATCACGGTGATGGCGCTCGGCCTCATCCTTCTCTTCGGCGGAGCCGCCGAAGTCGTGACGTCGTTCATGGCGCGGAGTTGGCGAGGCTTCGTCACGTACCTCTTGATGGGCGTTCTCATGGCCATCACCGGTTTCATTCTCACGACACGCCCGCTCGAGGGCAGCGCCACGCTCACGTTGCTCGTCTCGCTCTGGCTGCTCGTCGCCGGCACGGGCCGCGTGGCGTTCGCGATCGTCGACCGCTACCCAGGTTGGGGTGCGGGCGTCGCGTCCGGCCTCCTGTCCGTCATTTTGGGCGGCGTCGTGTTCTCGCAGTACCCGGTGTCGTCGTTGTGGTTCATCGGCACGATGGTCGGCTGCGAGCTTTTGCTCCGCGGTATGGCGTGGATCGGGATCGCGCTCGGTGCGCATCGAGTCGCGAAGCGGTTGGGCGAAATCCACCAGGCGGCTTGAGGCACGCACGTGGTCGAG
This sequence comes from uncultured delta proteobacterium, assembly GCA_963839305.1. Classification (GTDB taxonomy): domain Bacteria; phylum Myxococcota_A; class Polyangia; order Polyangiales; family Polyangiaceae; genus DASXHD01. Next base: position 524,678 of record CAWIUL010000010.1, on the reverse strand, counting down.
AAGAAGAGACGACGCCCGCTCGTACGGCTGATTCGCTTTGCGATCTTCGCGAGCGTCTCCGTCGTTCTCTTCTACTTGATTGGCGTCAACGTCTTTCTCTCGACGTCGCTGTTCACGAGATTCGTCGACGCTCAGCCGGACGTCGTCGACATCCACTTCGAGCGTGCGTGGTCGATCTTCCCGCAGCACGTGCACGCGAAGAAGCTCTCGATCCGTGGTCGCGACGGAAACGTCGAATGGATCGTCAAGCTCGACGAGGCGGAGCTCGATATCGCTCTCGTGAGTCTTCTGAAGATGCGGTTCGAGGGATCGCACGTTCGCGGAAAGGGGCTGTCGTTCCGGATGCGCCAGCGCCCGGATGTCGCTCCATCGGCCGAAGAGCTGGCGAGCTTGCCGGCCATCGACGGGCTCGCGCCGTATTCCATTCGGCCGCCGAAGACGCCCTCACCCGATTTGTGGAACGACGCCCTGTACCATTTATGGACGCTCGACCTCGAGGACGTCATCGCGGAAGACGTGCGTGAAGTGTGGGTCGATCACGTGCGCTATGAAGGAAGCGCCTACGTCGCGGGGCGCTTCTACTTCAAACCGAATCGCAAAGTCGAAGTCGGCCCGCTCCGCGTCCTCGCCGAGCGTGGTGCTCTGTCATCAGGGAAAAACCGCGTCGCCGAAGCGTTCGACGGGAGCAGCGCCGACGTCACGGTCGAGCCCTTCGATCCACGAACCGCCACGCTCACGGACATCGTTCACGGCCTGTCTTGCGTGAGCGACGTGCACGCGACGCTTCCCGAGCCTGGGCGGATGTCACCCGCCGGCGTAAACGTGCATGGGCCGGTCGAGCTCCGGCGCGGCGTGCTGCGCATCACGCACGGGCGTTTGGAGAACGACAGCCACGTCGTCGTCGCGGCGCCGAAGGCCGTTGTGAGCTCGGGAGCGTACCGCGCGAGCGGCGCCATCACGCTCGACGGCGACGTAGAGAGCGATCGGCTCGACTTTCGCGCAGAGATCGCGACGCTGGACGCGCGGCGGGCGACGCGGCCTCTGCTCCGTGCGTCGAAGGCGATCGCGACTGGAGACGCCGCCGCTCTCGATCTCACGCACGCGTTCGAAGACCTGCACATCGTCGTCGACGTGCCCGACGCGGACCTCGGCAGCGTTCGGAAGCTGAATCGCTTCATCCCGCCGAAGACGCCGGTCGCCATCGTGAAGGGCGACGCGAGGGCGGATCTTCACTTCGAGGCCTGGCGCGCCGACGCGCGCGCGACGGGTCGTGCGACGCTGCGCTCCGACAACCTCGACTTTCGCCTCGCGAAGATGAACGTACGCGGCCGTGCGTCCGTGAACGCCGCGTTCGCGTCCTATCGTTTCGGCACACGGCGGCTCGACGGTGCGTCGCTCACGATCGACGTGTCGAATGGCGAGCTTGCATCGGCCGACGCGCCCACCACGCCGCTCGTGCGCGTGAATCAGGCGCGACTCACGGCGCGCGCGTCGAAGATGGATTCGAAGGACCCGCTTCGGGATCTCGACGTTTCGATTTCGATCCCCGCCGCCGACGTCGTCTCGAGCGACCTCTTGCACGCCTACCTTCCGAAGGGGTCCGAGATGAAGCTCCTCTCCGGCCGGTCGCGCTTCGCGTTGAAGGTCGACGTCGGCATCGCGAACCATCTCGCGCGCGGCTCGCTCGATCTCCAATCGCACGGCTTGATGCTCGCGTACCGCGACTTTCGACTCGACGCCAAGCTCGCGGCGCACGCGCGCGTGCACGACTGGCGCTGGGAGACGGGTGACCTCGCGCTCGACGACGCGCGCGTCGACGTGAGCGACGTGACCATGGCCAAGGGTGGGGCCGCGATTCCAGGATTGGCCATCGCGAAGATCGGCCTCGGCGCGAAGAGCACACGGTTCGACTTTGGCGACCCGCTCGCGCAGGTCACCCTCTCGGCTTTCTTCGCCGACGCGCGGGTTCGTGACATGTCGACGCTCAACGCCTTTCTACCGGCGCACGCGACCTTTGGATTCGAAGGAGACAAGGCGGCGTTCGACGCCCGCGTCGACATCGACGTGAGCCAGCATTCTGCGAGCGGAACGTTGCACGCGCACGCGTCGAACCTCGGGGCCGGAGGCAAGACACTGCACGTCCTCGGCGACGTCGATCTCGCGGCCAAGTTCACCGACTGGAGCTTCGCGAAAGACACGGTCGACGTGCGCGACGCCCGCGTCGAGATGTCGCACGTCCTAGGTCGCTTCGGCGCCGCGCACGCTCCGGATTTCTCCGTCGAGCGTCTCTTCGTCTCGGCCAGCACGTCGCGCTTCGACATCGCGCGGCCGACGTTGAAGGGCGCCGACTTCCACCTCGTCGTCGACAAGGGTGTGCTTCCGGACGCGCGCGCTCTCGCGCCGCTCATATCCCCGAACGGCGTCATCAAGATCGAATCGGGCGCGGTGCGCGTGTCGGCGAAGGTCGACGTCAGCTACGAGCGACGCGCCGCCGCGGGCGACGTCGTGATCGATCTCACACGCGCGGGCATCCGCCTCCACGACACGCGTCTATCCGGAAACCTTCGCTTCGTCGCCAAAATCGCCGGCTTCGACCCCGAGCGCAGCACGCTCGACGTTTCCGGGACGCGCCTCGAGATGCGCGACATCGCGGTGACCGGCGCCGTAGCCCGCACGTCGAATTGGCGCGGCGACGTCGTTCTGTCTCGCGCGTTGCTGCGGCTCGAGCCCGACATGATGCTGGACGCTGTCGTTCGCATCGACGCGCGCGACGCGAGGCCGATCCTCGCCATCGCTTTCGGTCACGACCTGCCGAAGCTCGTGTTGAGCCTCACGGACGTCCCGCACTTGCGCGCGTCGTCACGCGTCATCGTCTCGGCCAAAGAGGTCGCGCTCCTCGATTTCGATGCACGAGGCGGAGACCTCGCGCTGTACGGCAACTACGCGACGCGCGCCAAGCACCGTCGCGCCGGGATCGTCGTCAAGAAGGCGTTCCTCTCCGTCGGCCTGCGCGGCGACGACAAAGGCGTGCACTTGCGCTTCTTCGGCCTGAACGGGTGGCTCCGCGACCGCCGGCGCGAGGTCGATGCCATCGTGGCGCGCGACTGAACCGGCGCGCGCGTCTTCCTCGTCACGATCGAGTCCGCGGCGTGGTGACGGTCATCGCTGAACGCGTCTTCGCGCGTGAGGCAGCAGCTTCGAGTGTACAGCGGTAAGCTCCTTCACTAACCTCGCCGCGTGGCCAAAGCATCCGCCATCGTGTTCGCGCGACGAGCGCGGTTCGGTCTCGCCGACATAGGGCTCGCCGTCCTCGTCGTTTCGGTCGTCGCGATGATGATCGTGCCGCTCCCGACGTGGCTGCTCGACATCCTCATCGCGACCAACTTGTCGATGTCCGTCGCGATCTTGCTCGTCGTCCTCTACGTGCCCGACGCGCTCGCGATCGCGACGTTCCCCACGATCCTCCTTCTCACCACGCTCTTTCGCCTCGCGCTCAACGTCTCGTCGTCACGACTCATCTTGCTCCAAGCGAACGCCGGCGAGGTCATCCGGGCATTCGGCAATTTCGTCGTGCGCGGCAACTACATCGTCGGCGGAATCGTCTTTCTCATCCTTACGATCATCCAGTTCGTGGTGATCGCAAAGGGCGGCGAGCGCGTGGCGGAGGTCGCCGCGCGCTTCGTGCTCGACGCGATGCCCGGCAAACAGATGGCGATCGACGCCGAGCTTCGCAGCGGATCGATCGACGGCAACGAGGCGCGACGGCGTCGCCGAGCGCTCTCGAGAGAGAGTCAATTCTATGGCTCGATGGACGGAGCTTTAAATTTATAAACGGGAACTTTCGTTTGCGCGTCGCGTAACCGCGCGAAGTTCCTGAGCTCGACGTCACGTCGAAATCGCCATGCCGAACTCTTACTCACGTCCTCACGCTCCGACGATCGGAGGCCTTGCGACGGCACGCGGCTCGGCTAGGAAGCGTGCATGACGCTGGCACCCGTGTTCCAGCATCTTCGTCCCGGCGACTGGTTCGTGTTCGGCGGCGGTACGAAGACGGCGACCTGTTTCATGTTGAGGTCCTCGGCGTCGTCCGCAACATCCCGTCGGCGCTCGACGCAGTCGGCCAAGGACGCAGCGGCTACCACGTCCGTGTCCGCTGCTCGACGGACATCGCTCAGCGCACGCTCGATAGCGTTTGTTGGAGTCCGAGCTGGAGTGACCGCGCGGCTTCTGGAATAATCCCACGGCCCCAATGTGTTGGGTGGATGTACCAGAGCGCCCTGTCGATCACTGCGGCTCGCGATTTTCAATCCACAACGTCTGACCGTCCGCTCGCCTCGAAGCACGACGGCAAGGTCATAGATCGACCCGTCGGTTCTCCCGCGCACACCCCATGCTCTCCTTGACGTAGTCGCGGCTCTGTTGGTAACGCACGACGTCCGCTTCGCGCTGTACTCGTTGCACGCCTCGGCGTCGCTTTCCTCGAACTCGCGTAAGTGAAGGCGCGCGGTCTCAATCTCCATCGCAAGCCAGGACACAAATGCCATCCTCGGTGTCAATGGGCTTGCCCGGTGCGAGTACTCATTGCCCGCACGTCCACTCGGGACCGCTGTCAACCCACGGAAGGGCCTGGCAAGTGCACTGCTGTGGCGCGCCGGGATACAACGAACTGCACCACGTCAGGCTCGCGACGCATCCGATGGCAAAGCGCTCACCGATTCCGGCGTCGTCGCGAAAGATGTCATCAGCGACGACTAGGCAGGTTCCTGCATCGGCGGGCGCGGCATCCGGACAGACAAATTCGTCGTGGACGGGCGCGCAGCACGTTGGGTCTGATGGTGTGCGGATCCATCCGCTGTCCACGGCGCATTCGTGTGGAGAATCGGAATTGCACGCAACAGTCGAGATAACGGCTGCCATCGCAAGAACGACGGTCGCGGCATCATGCTTCAGGGCCATGGACCAAGTGTGTAGCGTGCAAACGCCACGTTGCTGAAGCCAATGTTACCGGCGTCGTCCTCGACGTTCATGGTTGACCACAGCTCCGTCGGGCCAACGAGGGCGTAGTTCGCAAAACCCCAGCCGGCGCCGGACGAGACTTGCTGGATTGCGCCGTCTGATAGACGGATGACGACCGTGGTCTTGAACGGTAAGGTCGTGCTCGCGAAGTAGCCTTGAAATACGACTGGATCGCTACTGCACGCATAAGTGAATGGCAGACTGACGACTTTCTTCGCCGTCGTAGCGAGAACCGTCGGATCATTCGTATAAGGCGCTGACCACAATTCGACGGTTGGCTCCTGCTGGGATGCCGATGTCGAGCCATAGCTCTCGCACCAAACGATGGTGGTTCCGTCGGACCCCATTCCAGAGATTTGCGTGTTTGGCTTGCTGCGGAAGAGCACCACCTTTCCATCTGCCGTCACCCGATACTCTTGCATCCAGCCCGCCGTCCCGTAGATGCTCCACGCGTAGACATCATCACCTTCGAGAAAATCGAGAAGCAACGCCGCGCCGGTCGTATTGGTCGAGGCTGTCAGAGTCGCCGCATCGAACGGCCACTGCTCGATGAGGCCGCCAGGCTGCACATCGAACGCCATGCGCGTCGCAGATGCGAGTGACGTTTGGAAGCTCGGGACCGACCCGGGAGGTGCAAGCGTGCGCGTAGATGTCGCGATTGTATCAGGCGTCCCATACCAGCCCTGGATAGCGCCGCCGCTCCCGGTCCGCGTTATCAGTGCGAGTGACGGACCGGCGGCGAGCTGATTTGAAGGACAATGGGCCGACGCCGTGGCGGTGTTGCCGTTATCGCAACACTGGAGTGACCAACAACTACGCATCCCTTCCCTCACCACCAATCCTGAACGGCGTTACGGCAGCTGATACGAACCACGACATTTGGGTCGCATCCGAGGCAACACCAACCACCGGCAGTTTCTCGATCACGCGTTTTCACCCAAATCCGGTGACGCCGCTCCCGCTATTCGAAGAACTCGATAACATCGGCGGCGATGTCTTGGGCATCGGAGGTGCGACCGGGCTCGACTCCACAACTCCGGGAGCCATCGTAGTACTCGTCAAGACGGCTCCGGGGGCCGGAAAGCTCGTGTACTATTTCGGCGGATGCATCACATCCACGTGCGCTGCGAGCGCAGTGAGCATCCCAATCGTCGGTGAGCCAATCACGATGTACACCTTTTCGATCGGCGGCCTTGGCCCTGGCCCGATACAACATGCGTGGGTCGCTGCGAACGTGAATGGTGATTATCAATTGCAACTTTACAACTTAGCAAACAAGACTCACGTCACGAGCCTTGATATCGAGCTCAACAACTGGGTGCCCTTGGCGATCAAGGCAGCGTTTCCGCCTGCGAAGCTGAATATAAAAACGGTTCCTGAGACCCCCATCGTCGGGACAAGTCAGGCATTCGTGCACGTGCTGGTCAAGGAGCCGTAGTACACGTCCCGTTGCTGCACACCGAGCCTTGCCCTACGCCCGCGCAGTCGCTCGTCGTCGTACACACAACCGGAGCACAGTCGTTGGCGCCGGCGTCGTCGAGCAGAAGACCAGCAGGCGTTGCACCGATGCAGCACCACGTGCAGACCTCAGGCATCCGACCGCCGTCCGGCGCGAACGGAAGGTCCGTCGTGTCAAAGCACGCTACGGCAGATGGGCCGAGTGTCGTACAGGCGTTTGCGGGCAAGGATGCATCACACGTAGTCACTCCTGCCGTGTCTCTCTGACACGATCGACCTTTCGCATCGCGAAGCTCCCACGACGATGTGGAGCATGCTGCCAAGCCGATAAGGAGTATCCGACGCACAAACAAAGCGTAACACTCGTCGAGCGCCTGGCCAAACGTGCGAGCTTCACGCCGAGCGTCGGGGTGCCCGCGCTTAGGCTCTGACGTGAAACCAAGAATTGGTCCGGCGATTATGCCTTGAGGCCGGAGATCGTGCCGCGACGCGCCTCGAGTCCGCAGCGTGGTGAGGTCACCACTGAACGCGTCGTCCCGTGACGCAGCAGCTTCGAGTGTACACCCGTAGGCTCCTTCACTAACCTCGCTTCGTGGCCAAAGCCTCCGCCATCGGCTTCGCGCGGCGCGCGCGGTTCGGGCTTGCCGACATAGGTCTCGCCGTCCTCGTCGTCTCGGTCGTCGCGATGATGATCGTGCCGCTGCCGACGTGGCTGCTCGACATCTTGATCGCGACGAACCTGTCGATGTCGGTCGCGATCTTGCTCGTCGTTCTCTACGTGCCGGACGCGCTCGCGATCGCGACGTTCCCTACGATCCTGCTTCTCACGACGCTCTTTCGCCTCGCGCTCAACGTCTCGTCGGCACGACTCATCTTGCTCCAAGCGAACGCGTCGCGCGTTTGAGCGAGACGGTCAGTTCGAGCGGCCAAGGCCCCAATGCGACGTTCAACACGAACGCCGAAGGTTGCGCCACGTGGGACGCGAGCCAATCTCAAAACCCATTGCACACGATCCACATGGTGTTCGACACGGGTGACGATGATCTGGCCAGCACAAGTACCATGGTGGTTAACGCGTTCGATTCGTCCCATACGTTGATCGGGACGCTTACCGCTCACCCCGCCAACGCGCAGAAGTTTGACAACGACACCGAACACTCCAAGGACTTGACGCTCGCCGCAGACTTGAATGCATCGCAGATCGCGACTCTTGAGATAGTATTCACTGCGCTCGGAAATGATGAGTGGCACATATTCGGCTTCACCGCGTTCGGGCGCACACTCACGGCGAACGGTCAGGATACGTGTTTGGTTCGTAACTCGAGCGAGCAGACTTTCAATAACACGCACAACATCATCTCCTTTCCGACCGGTATCGCAGGTGGGTGTTTCTGAACACAAAACCGCGCGCGTCACCATGACCGCCATCCTGTTCGCGTGTGGCGCGCGAACAGAGCTTGGATCTGGACTCGGTGATGACGCGAGTGTCTCGCAAGACGCACCCGATGCGGTGAGCCATGACGCGGAGGCACACGATTCGGGCCTTGACGACAGCGGTCGGACCGCTGACGGTGCAATCAACTGCGCCACGATTGCGGGGCCTGTGGACACGTGCAACAGTGATCCTGGCATCGGTTTCGTGCTGCGCTGCCCACCGACATGGGTCTGTCTGTACGATGTTAATCAGTCACACGAATGGGGTTGCTGCACGCCCGATGCTCTAGACTGTCAGTTTGCGACCAGCGACGGCGAGTGCCCATAGTTTTTATATCGGTTCTTGAGGAGTGCGCCCATGAGTCGGAAGGAAAGTCGGTTGCTCCGAGCACTCGCCTTCGTGACGCTCGCCCTGACGATGGTCATGGGCTGCTCATCAAGCGCTGCAGACTGTTACTCGAAAGGCCTCGGCGTCGATGCGCAGGGGCGATGCGCGCAATACTGTGGAAACACCGATGCCGGAAACGGTGGGTGTGCAAGCGACGAACTCTGCAAAGAACTACCCCAACCATCCACAGACCCGCACAGCAACATCTTCGTCACGGCATTCGTCTGTTGTTCTGGTGATGGGTGTTGACCATATCATCGGCAGGAACGGCGCTTGTAATTTGCCAGCCTCGTTTCCTTGCGACCGTCTCACTTCACCGGCACGCAAGTGCCTGCGCCGCTCCGTCGACATGACAGAACTCGCCGAGCGCGCACGCCGGCGACGCACCGCACGTGGCATGTGGAGGCACCGGCCGTGACGTTTATGTGAAACCCATTTTGCTCTGTCGACGACGTTTGCGTCCACATGCGACGGGTGCGTCAGCAGCACACGCCACAGAGGCCTACAGCAGCGTGCCGTGCGCGCCGACGGCCCGCATGTTAGCGCAGTCATCGCGAAGCGGTGTGATGCTACGTCGTCAGCGACGGCATGATGCTTCTTCTGCCAGCGGGACTTCGAGCGTACAGCGGCTCGCGCCTTCCACTAACCTCACGACGTGGCCAAGCACCCGCCGTCGTCTTCGCGCGCCGCGTGCAGTTCGTTCTCGCCGACATAGGGCTCGCGGTTCTCGTCGTCTCGGTCGTCTCGATGATGATCGTGCCGCTGCCGACGTGGCTGCTCGATATCCTGATCGCGACCAACCTGTCGATGTCCGTCGCGATCTTGCTCGTCGTTCTCTACGTGCCGGACGCGCTCGCGACGCTCCCTAACGGCGACACGATGGACCGCGCCGTCCCCACGAAAGTGATCGGTCTGCAATGAAGCTTGCTCGTCGAGAAGCCGCGAGAGTCTTCGCACTCGCTATTTGTCTTGGTTGCTCGCGCGACAACGGGTCGTGTCCGGAGCCGACGGATCTCGCGTGTGGTGACGCCTGTTGCGGCGACGGTTCGGTCTGCGCATCCGTCTCGAGTAGCGTGTGCTGTCCGAGCGGGCACGAATGCGGAGCGACCTGCTGCACTTTGGCCAACTCGTGCACCAACGGAACTTGTTGCTCGACCGCGCTCTGCGAAACACTCAGCGGACCTATCTGCTGCGGGGGCGGTTCCGTGTGCACGCTCGACGCGAGCGGAAACGCGTGCGTATGTCCGTCATCAACGACGGCGTGTGGAGCGCGGTGTTGCACGAGCGGCCAGACGTGCGACGCTGGAACCTGTAGCCCCTGACGCGTTCGCACCGCGGCAGGTCATCTCCCGCCACGAAAAGAAGAGCACCATCCTCTCGGCGAAATCTCGGGCCCTGCCGGTGTACAGCGGCGTGCGCGTTCACTAACCTCGCGATGTGGCCAAAACATCCGCCATTGTCTTCGCGCGCCGCGCGCGCTTTGGTCTCGCCGACATAGGACTCGCGGTTCTCGTCGTCTCGGTCGTCGCGATGATGATCGTGCCGCTTCCGACGTGGCTGCTCGACATCCTCATCGCGACGAACCTGTCGATGTCCGTCGCGATCTTGCTCGTCGTTCTCTACGTGCCGGACGCGCTCGCGATCGCGACGTTCCCCACCGTTCTCCTTCTCACGACGCTCTTCCGCCTCGCGCTCAACGTCTCGTCGTCGCGACTTATCTTGCTCCAAGCCAACGCCGGCGAGGTCATCCAGGCGTTCGGCAACTTCGTCGTGCGCGGCAACTACGTCGTCGGCGGCGTCGTCTTCCTCATCCTGACGATCATCCAGTTCGTCGTCATCGCGAAGGGCGGCGAGCGCGTCGCGGAGGTCGGCGCGCGCTTCGTGCTCGACGCGATGCCCGGCAAGCAGATGGCGATCGACGCCGAGCTGCGCGTCGGCACCATCGACGGCAACGAGGCGCGCAGGCGGCGCCGGTCGCTCGCGCGCGAGAGCCAGTTCTACGGCGTCGATGGACGGCGCGATGAAGTTCGTGAAGGGCGACGTCATCGCGTCGCTCGTCATCACCGTCGTGAACATCCTCGGCGGCCTCGCGATCGGCGTGGGCCAAAAGGGGCTCCCCGCGGTGCGTCGCGCTCAAGCGCTACGGCCTGCTCACGATCGGCGACGGGCTCGTCTCGCAGATCCCCGCGCTCGTCCTCTCGACCGCGGCCGGCGTGCTCGTCACGCGCACCGCGAGCGAAGAGCCCGACACCCCGCTCGGCGAGGAGCTCTCGCGGCAGCTCTTCGGCACGCCGAAGGCGATGCGCGTCGCGTCGGTCTTCATCCTGCTGCTCGCGCTCGTTCCGGGGCTTCCGACGGCGCCGTTCCTTCTTCTCGCGGCGGTCCTCTTCTTCGTGGCGCGTGCGCGCACGAGGCAGCTCGCGCGCGACGATCAACGCGCGGCGACCGAGCCGACGCCGCAGCCGCAGACGCGCCGCGGCCCGCAGTTCGTCCCGATGGTCGTTCCGTGGAGCGTCGAGGTCAGCGAGGATCTCGCCGCGCTGCTCGACGATCAGCCGACGAACGAAGGCGAGCGACTCGGCGTTCGCGGTCGCGCGCTCGCGCTTCGCGAGCTGCTCTTCGCCGAGCTCGGCGTCCCGGTCCCCGCCCCGCGCGTACGCGCCGTCGCGGGTCTGCCGCCGCGCCACGCGCTCGTCTCGCTCCACGAGGTCCCGGCGAAGCTCGTGCGCCGTGGACGCGAAGCTCGGAGAAGACGCCGCGATCGAGTTCGTGACGAACGAGGCCGCCGAGCTCCTTCGCGCGCGCGCCGCGGACTTCCTCGGCATGTCCGAGACGCAGCGCCTGCTCGACGAGCTCGAGCAGTTCGCGCCCGCGGTCGTGCGCAACGTCGTGCCGAAGCCCGTCTCGCTCACGCTCCTCGCGGACGTCCTCCGGCGGCTCGTCGAAGAGCGCATCAGCGTGCGCGATCTCCGCGCGATCCTCGAGGCGCTCGCCGTCGTCGCGAGCGCCGAGAAGGACCCGCTGAACCTCGCCGAGTTCGTGCGCGGCCAGCTCCGCCGCGTCATCACCTTCAAGCTCACGCGCGGCTCGCCGCAGCTCGGCGTCGTCCTGCTCGATCCGATGATCGAGGACACCGTCCGCCGCGCCATCACGCGCACGCCCAACGGCGCCTTCCTCACGCTCGCCCCGCCTGCCGCGCGCGACGTCGTCGCCGCGATTCGTCGCGCGGTCGGCGAGGCGCGCGCCCAATCGGCCGAGGCGCCCATCGTCCTCACGCAGCCCGACATCCGCCGCTTCGTGCGAAAGCTCATCGAGACCGACATGCCCGACGTGGTCGTCGTGAGCTTCGCCGAGCTCCTGCCCGAGGTCTCACTTCGTCCACTTGCGAGGGCCAACCTCGCAGGAATCGGCTGAGTCGAGCCACTTTTCCCACTCGAGCTCGAGGCGAGCGTTCCGCCGCGTTCGCCACGCGCGGTAGACGTGCTGGCCGACGAGAATGATGCCGCCGAGCACGAAGATCACTCCGTAGGCTTCGAGGTAGGAGACCCGCCTCGAGTGAGGGTCGTTGAGCAACACGCCGAGCGCGACCGCAGCGACGCCGAGCGGAATCATCGCCACCATGAAGACGATCGGCGGCGTGGGTCGCGGCGCTCTCTCGTTCGTGGCGATGGGCTCGCGATAGGTGCGCTCGCGCTCGGTCGAGGTCACTTCGACGCGGCGGTCTTCGAGCCGTTTGAGAAGGCCCGGGCCCACTCGAATCGCCGACCTGATCGCTAGCGCGACGCCGAAGAACGCGAGCAGCGGGATCGCGCGAATCGCGCCGCGCACGCTGAAATCATCCGCGGCGAGGTAGATGCAGAACCCGACAGGCGCCACCGAATAGAAGATGGCCATCGTCGCGAGCCAGCGGCGCTGATCGCGCCGCTTCGTGCGTTCGACGTTCTGGAGATACTCCCGCTCGAGGTCGTTCATGGTCAGCCCCTCCACGCGACGTTGTGCGCGTCGTAGCGCGCGTCTCGGGCGTCGAGCTCCTTGACCATCTCGGCGTACTGGCCGTTGTCGTGCGCGAACGCCATGCCGTTGAAGCCGTGATGGAACGCCGGATCGCGCTCGTACCTGCTCGCGACGTCGGGGTGCGACGCGAGGTACTCGCTCGGCGTCTGCTTCGCCTCGAACGCGGCGCGCGCGGCGTTCATGCCCTGATCGCAGTGGAGCTGCATGATCGCCATCATCGCGTTGTCGTTTAGGCCCAGCTGCGCGTTCATCGCGCGCGTGAAGCTGCCGTCTTTCGCGTCGTTCGAGAAACGGGCTCGCTCCGCGTCGGCGTAACCCTTCGGAAGGCCGTTCAAGTTGCCGAGGATCATCACGTGCATCGCGTCGCGCGGCATCGCCTCGGCGCGCTCGTGACCGACGATCCCATCCTCGCCGACCGCGTGCATCATTTCGAGTTGGGCCTTAACGAGCGTCGCTGGAAGCATCAGTCCAGCGATGGCCGCTTGGCCGCCAGCCATCGCGGCGTGCTCGATGGTGTGCTCGACGAAGTGCTCGCCGCCCATGTTGACGATCTCCTCGACCACCCCAAATCCGTGCTCGATGCCCGAAGTGCGACCGTGAGCCTCTCGGATTTGGCCCTCGGTCTTGTCGATCCCGTGAAGGACGTGAATTTCGCTCGCACCGGCGTGGTTCGCGATCCGGTTGATCGCCGCGTTGGTCGAGACCTTCTCGTTGTCCTTCAGGTCATCGAGATCGCGGTCGCGGTACATGTTCTGGTTCGTGATCCCTCCGACGTCGCCCATTGAAGTGCCTCCGCGGGCTCATCGGGTTGATGGGGGACGGAGTTGCGTCCTATCGAACGAGGACCATCTCGGTCGACGCGTAGGGTCTCGGCGGCAGCGCGTCGCGCGAAATGAAGCCCATTTTTGCGTAGAAGCTCATCGCGTCGCGGGTGCCCAGGCGGACGAATCGGACGCTCCGGATGGCGGGGTGGTCGAGGAGGAGGCGCATGACGGCGTCGCCCACACGCTTGCCGCGCCACTTGGGCGAGACGATGACGTCGTAGATCCAGGCGTATTTGGCCTCGTCGGAGCTGGCGCGCGCGCTCGCGACGACGCGGCCGTCGGGATCGCGCGCGACGATCCACGCGCTCGACGCGAGGTGCGCGCGGATCGCGTCGTCGCGCGTGAAGCGGTCGTGCCAGTAGGCGCCTTCGAGTAAATCTGCAACCGCCTCGGCGTCGCGTCGGCCGTGTCCGAGGTCGAGCCGAAGGCCGCGCGGCGCCGCGAGGAAATCGGGGAGAGGCGTCGCGGGGTTCGCGGCGATGACGGCGAACGCGGCCTCGGCGTCGCCACGCCTCCAGAGCGCCGACGCGATGCGGCGCTGCTCCATCGGCGTGCGGTTTTGCGCGAGCTTGGCCTTTCCGTCGAGGCGCTCGAGGCTGATCGAGACCACGAGGAGGCTCGCGATCGTCTTCGCGTAGAGCGGGTGGTCGTGCGCGATGGGCGCGTAGCCGCCCTCGGGCTGCTGCTTGTGCATCAGCGCTTCGAGCGCGCGCGCTTTGTCCGCGGGATCGCGGACCTCGTCGAGCGTGCCGTGGACTTGGACCGAGCGATACAGCGTCGTCGCGGGGCACGCGCGCTCCGGGTCGACGAAGTAGCTCGGGATCGAGGCGACGACCTCCTCGGCCGAGACGACCGCGGGGCGGCCGAGCGCCTCGATCTTCTCGCCGACGGGAGCGCCGTGGAAGACGAGGCTGTCGCCCATCACCGCCACGTCGAGCGCGCGGAGGATTGGCTCGCCGGCCGCGCTCGTGGTCGCGATCCGCACCACCCGGGCTCGCTCGAGCAGCGCGATCGCATCTGGCGCGCGGCATTCGGAAGATTTCCTTGCGCATGACCCGAACGTGGCGCGACACTGGCCTAGTGCAAAGGTCCAGTTTACACATTTTGACTATACCATGAGACCGATCGCATTTCCGTTCGAGACGAGCGTCGAGGGTCCGCGGTTCCTGGCGATCGCGCGCGCCGTGTCCGACGCGATCGCGAGCGGGCGACTTCGGCCGGGGGACGCGCTCCCGGGCAGTCGCGAGCTCGCGCGCGCCGCCGGCGTGAATCGGAACACGGTGCTCGCGGCGCTCTCGGAGCTGAAGCTCGAGGGGTGGATCGAGACGAGCGCGGCGCGCGGCACGTTCGTGAGCCACGCTCTGCCCGAGCGAGCGCCGCGCGCGCTACGCGGAATGCCTCGCGCGCGGCGCGACGACGCGAAGCCCGCCTTCGAGGTCCGCGGCGCCGAGCCGACCGAGATCGGACGAGGCCTCTACGCGGGGCTCGCGCCTCCGAGCGCGCCCTACCCGCTCCTCGGCGGCATCCCCGACGTTCGCGCCGTTCCGCACGCCGAGCTCGCGCGCGCGTTCCGCCGCGCGATGTCTCGCGCGGGCGCGCTCGCGTACGGCGATCTACGCGGCGACATCTCGCTGCGGCGCGCGCTCTCGTCGCTCCTCGCGCAGACGCGCGGCGTCGTCGCGGGCGAAGATGGAATCGTCGTCACGCGCGGCAGCCAGATGGCGCTCTACCTCGCGGCGCGCGCGATGCTCGCTCCCGGCGACGTGGTCGCGGTCGAGGCGTACGGCTATCGACCCGCGTGGGAGGCGTTTCGGCTCGCCGGCGCGGAGCTCGTCCCGGTTCCGGTCGACGCGGAAGGACTGCGCGTCGACGCGCTCGCGGCCCTCGCGGACAAGCGTCGCGTGCGCGCGGTCTACGTCACGCCGCATCACCAGTACCCCACGACCGCGATGCTCCCGGCCGCGCGTCGGCTCGCGCTGCTCGATCTCGCCAAGCGCGCGCGCTTCGCCATCATCGAGGACGACTACGACCACGAGTTCCACTACGACGGTCGCCCGACGCTGCCGCTCGCGAGCGCCGACGACGGATCGCGCGTCGTCTACGTCGGGACGCTCTCGAAGGTCCTCGCGCCAGGCCTTCGTGTCGGCTTCCTCGTCGCGCCGCGGCCGCTGCTCGAGCGCGCCGCGCTGCTTCGCGCGTTCGTCGACAGGCAAGGCGATCTCGCGATCGAGCGCGCCGTCGCGGAGCTCATCGACGACGGCGTCCTCGCGCGCCACGCGCGCAAGATGCGGCGGCTCTATCACGAGCGGCGCGACGTGCTCGCGGCCGCGCTCGAGGAGCACCTGCCGTCGTGGCGCTTCGCGCTGCCTCCCGGTGGCCTCGCGATTTGGGTGTCCGCGCCCGCGAAGACCAACGTCGACGCGGTCGCCGAGCGCGCAGCCAAGCGAGGAGTCCTCGTCCACACCGCGCGGCGCTTCACGTTCGACGGCCGGCGCGAACCGCGCCTCAGACTGGGCTACGCGCCGCTCGAGCCCGCGAAGATCCGCGAGGCCGTGCGACTCCTCACATCCGTCGCGTGACCATCTTGCGCGGCACGGCTCCGCTCCGCATCAGGAGGTTCTTCGCCGAGCGCTCGAGCATCGGGTGGATCTTCTTGCCGATGAACATCGCGAGCAAGTTGATGTTCGTGTCGGCGAGCTTCTTCATCGTGCGCTCGGCCGCCTTCATGTCTCCGACGGACGCGTATGCGAACGTGCGCGCGCGGAGCATCTGGATGCGCATCTCGCCCATGTCCGCGGACTCGGGGTCGAAGAGCTCGAGCACCTCGAGCGCCTTCTTGCCGTTTCCCGTGCGCGCCCAGGCCTCGCCGGCGACGGCCGCGAACATGGCGCGGGTCTTCGGCTCTTCCTGCTTGCCGAGCTCGAGCTGATCGGCGAGGACGCGCGCCTTCTGGGCTTCGCCGAGCGAGAGGTGGATCGACGCGCGGATCGCGCGCACCTGATCGGCGACGGCGTTCATCTGCTTGCCGAGATCGATGCTCTCGAGCGTCTCGAGGGCCTTGCGCGCGCCTTCCGGACCTTCTTGCGCCTCGAGCTGGGCGCGCGCCATCGTGGCCTGCACGTCGCCCTTCTTGAAGTCGGTCTCGAGCTTCCTCAGCGCTTCCTTGCGGCCCTCGTCCGTGTCCGCGCCGCGGAGGATCGCGCCGAGCTGCTCGGACTTGCGCACGTACCGGATCATCCAGATGCCGGCGCCGATGACGATCGCCGTGACGATCGCGGCGATGTAGACCGGCCAGCGCGAGTGCGTCGTCGACGTCGCGAAGATGGCGAGGATCCAGCCGACGAGCAAGATCGCGCCGGCGCGCACGTAGAGCTTCTTCATGTCGAGCGGCGGGCGCTCGGCGGTGGGCTTCGCGAGATCGCGCAGCTCCTGCTGAACCTGGGCGGAGGACTTCTTCTTCTTGGCGGCCACGGGCGAGTGGCGATTTAGCACGAAACTCCCCTCGCGGCTTCGCCGCTCGGCGGACGCTGCTGTTCGGCCGCTACGCGCCCGAAAAGGCGCGATGGAGAGCGCGCTGGACCTCACCCGTTTTGTCGGCCGGAATCGTCGCGGAAATGCGCAGCGGGCCGCACTGGAGCGACCTCGCGGCGCAGCCGCACTCGTCGAGCGCGGCGAGGAAGCGGCCCACGCCGGCCGAGAGCCCATCGCCCACGACCGACACGAGCGAGAGGCCCAGGCTCGAGCTTCACGCTCGCGCGCGACTCGAGCACCGCACGACGCTTGTCCCAGTCGGGCACGTTGAGCAGCGGGATGGCCGCGCTCGTCAAGGTCGCGTCGACGAACGGCAGATCGAGCTCGGCCATCGCCTCGAGCACGTGGGTCGCGTCCTTCGCGTCGAACGTCGCGAGCACCACGCGATCCATCGCCGAGACGGCGCGTGCTCGCGCGCGAGCGTCCTCTCGCGCGATCGTCTGCTTCGGCGGATCGCCCTTCGCGTCGACGGGGTCCGAGGTCTTGCGCGCGAAGATCGCGATCTTCTGCCTTCGCGCCCACTCGACGGCCTGCGCGTTGAGCACCTTCGCGCCCGACTCGGCCATCTCCTGGAGCATCGCGAGGTCGATCTCCGGCAGATGCGCGGCGTCCGCGACCACGCGCGGATCGGCGGAGTACACGCCGTCGACGTCGCTGTAGATCTCGCAGCGCTCCGCGTCGAGCGCCGCGGCGAGCGCGACGGCGGTCGTGTCGGAGCCGCCGCGGCCGAGCGTCGTGATCTCGCGCTTGTAGCTCATGCCCTGGTAGCCCGCGATGATGACGATGCGTCCGCGCGAGAGCTCGTCCTCGATGCGGTGCGGGCGGACCTCGATGATGCGCGCGTCGAAGTGGCGATCGTTCGTGATGATGCCGGACTGGCTTCCGGTGAAGCTGATCGCGTCGCACCCGCGCGCTTGAATCGCGATCGCGAGCAGCGCCATCGAGACGCGCTCGCCGGTCGTGAGGAGCATGTCGAGCTCGCGGCGGTGCGGATCCTTGGAGACCTTCTTCGCGAGCGCGAGGAGCTCGTCGGTCGTCTTGCCCATCGCGCTCACGACGACGACGACGTCGTGACCGCGCCTCTTCGTCGCGACGACCTTGTCCGCGACGAGGCCGATCTTCTCCACGTCCGCGACCGAGGACCCACCGTATTTCTGGACGACGACGCTCATGTCAGCTCCTCGCCGTACCACGACGCCGTCGGCGCGGCCAAACTAGCGATACGCGACGAGCCCGAACGCGCCGCCCGCCCAAACGACGCCGGTTCGCGGGTCGAGAGCGAGCGCTTCGATCGTGCTCTCCTCTTCGGCGACGACGGTCGCCATGCCGTCGACCGCGATGCGAACGACGCGCGTTCGCTCGGGGGTGTCGAGGGCCGCGATGAGGCTTCCATCGTCCAAGAGCGTGAACGCCGTGGCGTCCTCGGTCGATTCCACGAGCGTGAGCGGACCGTCATCGATCGCGCGCAGGATGCCGATGCCGTCACGAAGCAGCGCGCGCGCTCGACCGCGCGTGACGAGCGCTTCGTCCTCGTCGCCATCGTGATCGGCCCCGCTGAACGTCTCGCCGCCGTCGACCGAGCGCAGCGACGAGCCGTCTTCGAGGCTCACCTCGATCCCGCCTCGCAACCGGATGCGCACGACGTGCCCGATCGCGCGACGCGCCACGCGATCGAAGACGCGATCGTCCCAGCGGAGCTCCGGTCCGAAGCCGGCATCGACCGCTTCCTCGACGCTCAGATCGTCGTCGTCGCCTTCGTCGAGCCGCGGCAGGTCCTCGACGCGCAGCTCGGGCTCGGGCGCGTCGAAGCCCTCCTCGCCCCCGTCGCGCACGCCGTCGCCGCCGTCGACGATCCCGAAATCCTCACCGAGGACGCCCGGCGCGTCCTCGTCGCCGAGCATGCTCTCGCTGGGGAGCTCATCCGGCGCTTCGTCCTCGGCCATGGCCACGCCCAGCTCGCCGTCGCCGAGGGCGCTTGGCTCTTCGAACGCGTCGATCGTGGGTGCAAAATCGTCATCTTTGCCGGTCGAATCGTCGTACGGGTCGTCGTCGTCACCAAGGGCCACGTCGTCCTCGGACTCGATGGACGCGTCCTCCTCCGTTCCGCCGTCGAGGGGCGGGAGCTCGAGATTTTCGGTGGACGGTGTGTCGATTCGAGGCATTGCGCGGGTAGCTTAGCGCGCCAGAGGGTGTCCAGCGAGACACGCACGTGGCTCCAATGGGAACACCTCTGCTGGCAGAATCCCGGCATTTCGTCGGATCTCGTCCGTGGCATGCCGCCTGCTCTAGCTCCGGTCATGAGCGCCAGGACCCACTACGTTCTGCGGCTTGTCGCCGCCGGAGCCATCGCCATCGCGTATTTTTTCCCGCACGGGTGACCGGCAGCGCTAGCTTCCGCCTCGCTTGCGCCTCCTGCTCCTCTCCCGCAGCGCCTCGCTCTACTCGACGAGCCGCCTCGTCCTTGCCGCCCGGGCGAGGCACCACGAGGTCACCGTCGCCGACCCGCTCGGATTTCCACATCGTCGTCACCAAGGGGCGCCCTTCGATGTACCTCGGCGATCTCCCCGTGCCCGAGGTGGACATGGTGATCCCGCGCATCGGCGCCTCGATCACCAACTACGGGCTCGCCGTGGTGCGCCAGTTCGACATGATGGGCGTGCCGGTGCTCAACACGGCCGTCGCGATCGCGCGCTCGCGCGACAAGCTCCGCGCGATGCAGCTCCTCACGAAGAAGCACATCGACGTGCCGACGACGGTCTGCGCGCGCACGCCGGACGCGGTCCCCGTCGCGCTCGGGCTCATCGGAACGCCCGCGATCGTGAAGCTCCAGCAAGGCACGCAAGGCATCGGCACCATGATCGCCGAGACGCCGCAGGCGGTGAGCTCGCTCCTCGAGACGCTCTGGGCGATGGGTCAAGACATCATCCTCCAGGAGTACATCGCCGAGTCGCGCGGGCGCGATCTGCGCGCGATCGTCGTCGGGCAGCGCGTCGTCGCGTCGATGCGGCGCCAGGCAAAGTCCGGCGAGTTCCGATCGAACCTCCACCGCGGCGGGCTCGGCGTCCGCGTTCGCCTCGATCCGCGCTACGCGCAGGCCGCGGTCGCCGCCGTGAAGGTCATGGGCCTCGACGTCGCGGGCGTCGACATGCTCGAGGCCAAGAGCGGGCCGAAGATCCTCGAGATCAACAGCTCGCCGGGGCTCGAGGGGATCGAGCGCACGAGCGGCGTCGACGTCGCCGGCGCCATCATCCGCCACGCCGAGCGCCTTTTGTTGCGCCGCAAAAAAAAGAAGCGCCCCGGCGACGCCGCGCTCGAGCACGAGCGCCGCCCGCGGCGCATTCGCGACGAGTCGCCGCCTCAGACCGGCGGCGCAATTCGGAGGATCCGCCGTGCTGCGAATCGAGCGTGAGGGAGACGTCGTCGTCTGGACGCTCGAGCGTCCGCAAGCGAAGAACGCGCTGAGCGCGGAGCTGCTCAAGCACCTCGGCGAGGCGATCGAAGCGGCGGCAGCCGATCGCGCGATCCGCGCGGCGATCCTCACGGGCTCGGGCGGAGCGTTCGCGTCGGGCGGAGATCTGCGCGAGCTCCGCAGCAAGGTCTCGGAGGCCGACGCGGCGATGCTCAGCGACGTGGGCGAGCACGTGTGCCGGCGCATCGGCGAGCTGCACTTCCCGGTCGTCGCCGCGATCACGGGCGTCGCCATCGGCGGTGGCGCGGAGCTCGCGCTCGCCTGCGATTTGCGGGTCGCCGAGGATCGCGCGCGCATTTGCTTCAAGCAGGTTCGGATGGGGGCGACGACCGCGTGGGGAAGTCTCCCGCGGCTCTACTCGCTCGTCGGCCCCGCCGCCGCCGCGCGCATTCTCCTCACGGCGCAAGAGCTCAGCGCCGTCGACGCGCGCGCGTGCGGGCTCGTCGACTTCGTCGCCGAGGACGGCAACGGCGTCGTCACGGCGCTCGCGTGGTGCACCGACATCGCCGCGGGCGCGCCGAACGCGGTGGCCGAGATGAAGACGCTCCTCCGAGCGGCGGGCGCGCATTTCTACGCGCACCTTCGACCCATCGAGCGCGAGGCGTTCGTGCGCACGTGGTCGAGCGCCGAGCACGCCGAGGCGATGGCCGCGTACTTCGAGCGCCGCCCCTCGAACTGGCCCCCGCGCTGAAGCATTAACAGGGAGATCGGGAAGATCTGGAATTTGGGTTGCGCCGCCGCTTGCGGTGATGCCGTCGTGACCTGCCACCGCGTGCCGGTGCCTCTCAACCCAAATCCTTCCCGACCTCTCCGATCTTCCTGTTCAATCTCTCGCTTTTTGTTGCGGTGCAACAAAATGGCCTTGACGCCGGCTGGGCCGTAATTATGGTGCAGCGCAACAAAGGAGGACGTCATGTCCAACACCGGATTTGTTGCACCGCAAGAGTGGATGTCGTTTTGGAAGAAGGCCGCGGAAGACCACGTGGCGCGCGTGAAGTCGATCACCGACGAGTGGGCGAAGCTCGAGGGCAAAGGCCTGGAGCAGGCCGGCACGATGGTCGACGAGATGGCGAAGCTCACGAAGGAGTCGCTCGCGTACAACGGCCAGCTCGCGTCCGAGTGGCGCAAGCTGACGCTCGAAGTGCTCGCGAAGAGCACGACGGCAGCGGGCTGATTCATGGCGGAGACGTTCGTTGGGGCCGGGACTCCGTGGTCCTGGCCCATTCCGCTCGCGCCGACGCCACGTGACGTCGTCGCGACGTTCGGCGGGGCGAAGCTCTATCGATTTCGCTCGAGCACGCCAAAAGCCGCTGGAATCGCGCCGCTCCTCGTCGTGCCGTCGATGATCAATCGCTGGTACGTCGTTGATCTGCGCAAGGGCGCGAGCCTGGTCTCGGCTCTCGTCTCGGGCGGGCTCGACGTGTTCTGTCTCGACTGGGGCGTCCCCGAGGACGAAGACCGGCATTTTTCGTGGGACGAGGTCGTCCGTCGCCTCGAGCACGCGTTCGGTCGCGTGCTTCGCGAGACCGGCGCGCCGAAGGCGTCGATCCTCGGCTACTGCATGGGCGGCACGCTCAGCGCGATCGCGACGGCGCTCCGTCCCGAGCGCGTGGCGTCGCTCGTGAACCTCGCCGGACCGATCGATTTCTCGAAGGGCGGCCTCCTCGCCGAGCTTGTTGCACCGCAACACTTCGACGTGGACGCCATCGCGTCGGCCGGCAACGTCGCGCCGATGCAGATGCAGACCGGCTTCATGGCACTCCGACCGACGGGGCAGATCTCGAAGTGGTTCGGGCTCGCCGATCGAGGCGACGACCCCGCGTTCCGAGAGGCGTTCGGCGCGCTCGAGACGTGGGCGAGCGACAACATCCCCTTCCCCGCGGCGGCGTACACCACGTACATCCGCGAGCTCTATCAAGAGAACCGGTTGATCCACGCGGAGCACGCGGTCGCCGGAAAGCGCGTGGATTTGCGCTCGATCACGTGCCCCGTGCTCACCATCGTCGCGGACAAGGACACGATCTGTCCGCCCGACGCGGCGCTCGCGCTGAACGGCCTCGCGAGCTCGAAGGTGAAGGACGTGGTCACCGTGCCCGGCGGTCACGTCGGCGCGGTCGTCGGCAGCAAGGCCGAGAAGACGCTTTACCCGAAGGTCGTGGACTGGATTCGGAGGAACGCATGCGACTCGAAGAACTGAAGATCATCGTCACCGGCGGCGCGTCCGGCATGGGCGCGCACTTCGCCAAGCGGCTCCATGCTGCAGGCGCACAAGTCGCCGTGGGCGACGTGAACGAAGCGATGCTCGGCGAGCTCCCGCGCGGAATTCACACGCGCAAGCTCGACGTGGCGCACGAAGTGGACTGCGCGGACTTCGTCACGTGGGCCCACGGCAAGATGGGCGGTCTCAACGCGCTCGTGAACAACGCGGGCATCATCCGCGACGGCCTGCTCGTGAAGAAGGACCGCGAGACCGGCGCGATCAAGCGCTTGCCGACGAGCGACTGGAACGCCGTCATCGCGGTGAACCTCACCGGCGCGACGCTGATGGCGCGCGAGGTCGCGGCGAAGATGGCCGAGACCGGCACGCGCCCGGGCTGCATCGTGAACATCTCGTCGGTCTCGCGGCACGGAAATCGCGGGCAATCGAACTACGTCGCCGCGAAGACGGCGATGGCGATGAACGCGGTCACGTGGGCG
This sequence comes from uncultured delta proteobacterium, assembly GCA_963839305.1. Classification (GTDB taxonomy): domain Bacteria; phylum Myxococcota_A; class Polyangia; order Polyangiales; family Polyangiaceae; genus DASXHD01. The sequence continues at coordinate 501,847 of CAWIUL010000010.1, read as the reverse complement.
CGCGAGCTCGCGCAGTTCGGCATCCGCGCGTGCGCGGTCGCGCCGGGCATGGTCGAGACGCCGATGACGAAGGGCATGAACCAGAAGGCTCGCGACGCGCTCGTCGCGGCGATTCCGGTCGGCCGCATCGCCGAGCCCGAGGACATCTGGCTCGCGGTGAAGTTCGCGCTCGAGTGCGACTACTTCAACGCGCGCTGCGTCGACGTCGACGGCGGCTTGGTGATGTGACGCGAACGGACTCCCGGCCCGCGCGTGCGCCGTAGCGCGCCCGCGTGGGCCGGGCTTTTTTTCGTGTATTCTCCGGCGTATGACGACGTGGAGGGCGTGGAGCGCGGCGGTGGTATCTGTCGCGTTGGCAGCGTGTGTGGGCGACAGCTCGTCGACCCCCGACGGCGGAGGCACGGATGCGACCCCCGACGTGACGGTGGACGCAGGCGTGGACGCGCCGCCCGCGTGCGACGGAGGCAACATGTGCGGCACGGCGTGCGTCGATTTGCAGACGAGCGCGCAGAACTGCGGCACCTGCGGAAACGCCTGTAAATCAGGCATCTCTTGCATCACCGGCAAATGCGGTGACACGATCGTCGACGTCGCGGCGAGTACGTCGAACGCGTGCGCCGTGAGGCTCGACGGCAAGGTCGTCTGCTGGGGAGCCAACGACGGCTCGCAGCTCGGGTTCGATCCGCAGCCGAGCGACCCGACTTGCAACACGGTCAAGTGTGGCGGCCCGACGGTCCACGCGACGCTCAGCGACGTCGCGCACGTCGCGCTCGGCGACGGCTTCGGCTGCGCCATCAAGACCTCGGGCGCGGTGGTCTGCTGGGGAAAGAACGGCAGCGGCCAGCTCGCGGCGCTGCCGACCACGTATGCGCACTCGGCCGCGCCGCTTCCGGTCTCGCTCCCGGCGAACGCGAAATCGCTCTCGCTCGGCACGGCGACCGCGTGCGCGCTCACGGTGAGCGGGGATGTGTACTGCTGGGGAAATAACGCCACGGGCATCGCGGGCAAAGCTGACACGGTGGTCAACGCACCGTCGAACGGGCTCGGCGCGAACGACCTGGTGACCGCGCCGAACAAACTGACGTTCGGGGCGTCCGACGTCACGGCGATGGCGATCTCGAGCGGCGACCTCCCACACGGCTGCGCGATCCGCAACAACGACACCGTGTGGTGCTGGGGGAGCAACTACGTGTTCGAGCTCGGCGAGTGGGACACTTCGAACACCGGCTGTTACTTGTGCGAGGCGACGCCGATCAACATCGCGGCCGTCGAGACGACGAACAAGCAGCCGAACAAAGGCTTCGGCGGCGCGTTCGCGATCGCCGTCGCGAGCGGCACCTCGTGCGCCGTCACCGCCGCGAACGACGACGTCTACTGTTGGGGAAACGAGACCGCCGGGCGCTCGCAAGTGCCCACGACGACCGACAACCTCAACGGGTGCTCGCCCGACGCGCTCAAGCAAACCGGCCTGCCGAGCAAAGCGATCACCGAGCTGCAGATGGGAAATTTCCCCGTCATCGTGCGCGACTCGGCCGGCAACGTCTGGGCGTGGGGGACGAACTCGTACGGCGAGCAGGGCGACGGCACGCACACCGCGCCGCGCCTGCCGCCGACGTCGATCGCAAACCTCGTGGGGCTCTCGCGGATCTCGATCGTCGGCGGCGCGCAGAACGGCGTTGGCCTGAAGAAGGACGGGACGGTCGTCGCGTGGGGCGTTAACAACTACGGCCAGCTCGGTCACTCGCCGATGACCGCACCGGACATCGACTGCGGCAGCGGAGTCGCGTGCAACCCGACGCCGACGGCCGTCACGATGCCTTGAGCGGCCAAGGTCTATCGCGCAGGCCGGATTGCCAGTTGTCGTGGCGGCCGTCCCAGTGGCCGACCTCGAGCGCGTTCGGGTCGACGTCGTCGAGGCAGTTGACGTTGAACGAGACGAAGTCGCCGCCGAGCACGTCGAGGTGTCCCTTGCCGAACAGATAGATGCCGCAGTGCTTGCAGAAGTGGCGCTTCGAGACCTTGCCGCCCCATTCGTACGATGAGAGCGCGTCCTCGCCGGAGACGAGCCGGAACGCCGCCGGCTTCACGTGGTAGCCGATGGCGCCGAGCTTGAGGCAGATGGTGCAGTTGCACTTCGAAGCGCCGTTCGAGAGGTCTGCGTCCACTTCGAAACGAACCGCGCCGCAGTGACAGCTTCCTAGGTGTTTTGTCGTCATGAACGCAGCGTACGCGGCGTTCGTGACAGCTTTTTGTCAGGTTTGTCTTGGGCGGCGAAGAACTTCTCGATCACGGGCCAGAGGCGCTTGCTCGCGGCGCGCGACACGACGGCGCCGACGTGGCCGCCGGGCAGGTGCACGTGCTCTTTGACCCTCGAGCCCGCGAGCTCGACGAGCGCGGTTGCGGCCTCCTTCGGGACGATGTTGTCGTGCTCGAACGAGATGACCTGGATTGGGCACGTGACGTTCTCGAGCAGCGCGGGCTTTCCGGAGAGCGTGAACGTGCCCTTGCGGAGCGCGTCGTTGCGATAGAGCTCCTCGATGTAGCGGACGTAGCACTCGCCCGGAAACGACACGTTGTCGCTCCCCCAGGTCTCGAGCGCGAGGAAGCCGTCGAGGAACTCGTCGTCCCACGCGCGGTCGATCATGTGCACCGCCTTCGACAGGTTGAGCGTCGGGCGCAGCATGTGGAAAGCGCTCTGCATCAGCTGCCACGGGATGTTGCCCGTGGCGTTGGCGATGGCGCGCACGTCGAAGGTCGGCGTGCGCGTCCAGCTCTCGAGGAGGCCCTCGGCGTCGAATCGGACGGGCGCAGCGAGCGCGCACATCGACGCGATGCGCTCATGGTGCACCGCAGCATGGATCGTCGTGAGCGTGCCGCCGAGGCAGTAGCCGAGGAGGTGCACCTTGTCGGCGCCGCTCGTCTTGGCGGCGCGGCGGATCGCGCGGCCGATCGCGACGTCGCACACGTCGTCGAACGTCACGTAGCGATCCTCGGGGCCGGGCGTCCCCCAGTCGATGCAGTAGACGTCCCAGCCCTGCGCGACGAGCCACTCCGCGAAGCTCTTCCCCGGCAGGAGATCGAGCACGTAGTGGCGGTTGATGAGCGACGGCACGAGCAAGATCGGTCGCGCGTGCGTGACGTGGTCCGAGCGATAACGGAGCAGGCGCCACTTGTTCTCGCTGAAAACGACGTCGCTCGGCGTCATGCCCACCTGGGGCTTCGGCCGGGTCGCGAGCGACGCGAGGTTGAAGAGGCGCTTGACGCCGTTCATGTGTGCCCTTCGGGCTGTCGGCCCGCCTTCGGCGGATCCTCGGCATACAGGCCCTCGAAGACCGTCTTGAACTTCTCGTAGACCTTCTTGCGACGCACCTTGAGCGACGCCGTGAGGAGGCCGCCTTCGACCGTGAGCGGCTCGCGGACGATCGCGAAGCGCTTGATCGTCTCGTAGCTCGCGAGGTCCGCGTTCACCTTGTCGACGCGACGCTGCACTTCTTCGCGGAGCGCGCCGTCGTCCATCGCGCGCGCGACGTCGTCGTTCACCCAGACGCCGCACACGAGGTAACGCTTTCCGTCGCCGTAGACGACCGCGTGCGAAAGCAGCGGATCGCCCGCGAATCGCTGCTCGATGTTCGCGGGCGGGACGTTCTTTCCGCCGGCGGTCACGAGGATGTCCTTCTTGCGATCGATGATCTGGAGGAAGCCGTCTTCGGTCCAGCGACCCACGTCGCCGGTCTTGAGCCAGCCGTCCTCGGTGAAGATCTCGCGCGTCGCGGCCTCGTCCTTGTGATAGCCGCGGAACACGTTGGGGCCCTTCGCGAGGATCTCGCCGTCCTCGGCGAGCTTGAGGATCACGCTCGGGAGCGGCTTGCCGACGGTGTCGAACCGGTACGCGTCGGGTCGGTTCAACGTGAGCGTCGGCGAGGTCTCCGTGAGGCCGTAGCCCTCGATGATGAGGACGCCCGCCGCGTGGAACGCCTCCTTCACCTCGCGCTTCAAGCCCGCGCCGCCCGAGAGACAGAACTTGAGCCGGCCGCCGGTCGCCTCGCGGATGCGCGCGGGATCGTAGCCGATCGGCTTCGAACTCTCGCCTTCGGCTCGAGCGTGCGAAGCCAGCGCGAGCTTCTCCCAGTGCGACGGCACGCTCATGAAGACGTGCGGCCGGAGCTCCGGCAAGAGCGAGAGCACCTCGCGCGGATCGCTCATGTACGAGACCCAGCCGAGCGCGTTGCCTAGGCACATCTCGCCGAAGCCGAAGATGTGGCTCATCGGGAGCCAGAGCACGTCGATGACGCCCTCGTCGAGGAGCGGCGCGTTGCAGTGGAGCCAGTCGCGGCCGTTGCACGCGATGTTGCGGTGCGACAAAGGCACGCCCTTCGGGTTGCCGGTGGTGCCGCTCGTGTAGAGCATGAGGCCGATCGCGTCGAGCGAGACGGCGTCCATGAGCTTGCGCACGTCGCCCGTGCCGCGCGCGTCGGTCCACGACACGACGCGCGGATCGTCGGAGCTCGCGTCGTCCAAGAGGGCGACGCGCTCGAGCGCGGGGAGCTTCGGCCACGCCTCGCGCACGCGCGGGAGGAGCGCGGAGGTCGTGAAGATCACCTTCGCGTCGCAGTGGCCCGCGACGTACCCGACCTGCTCGAGCGTGCTCGCCGCGTAGATCGGGACCATCACGCCGCCCGCGGCTTGGATCGCGAGCGACGCGGCGGCCCACTCCACGCTGTTCGGCGCGTAGATCGCCGCGCGATCGCCCGGCACGAACTCGACCGACGCGAGCCAGAGGGCGACGCGCTCGATCTGATCGGCGAAGGCTTGCCACGTGATCGCCTGCCAGGCGCCGCCGCGTTTCACGTAGAAGCGCGGCTTGTCCTTGCGCTCGGCGAGCGAGTCGAACACCGCGCGCGGCGCGATGCGCAGGTCCAGATACTTCGTCACGTCCATGACATCCCCCGTCAGCGATCTTCGAGTTTCTCTTCCAAGTCGTTCAGTCGGCTCTCGAGCTTGTGGAGCGCGTGCAGCGTCCGCTCCTGATCGCGCTTCGTCGGAAGGCCGAGCGAGCCCCACCACATGGCGGTCATTCGATCGCCCGCGGACTTCATCCGCATCATGTTCGTCAGCATCGCGCCCGAGGGCTTCAGCACGAGCGGGCTCTTCAGCCACGTCTCGACGACCTTCGCGGTCGCGTTCTCCCACGCATCAAAGCCTTTTTTGTACGTTTCCCACAACATCGCGCTCTCCTTTTTCTACTGCAGACGGCGGAGCTCGGCCGCCGTCGTGAAATCGTCGTTTGGTTCGTTCAGTTGGCTCGTGGCTCGGGCGACCTCGCCGAAGCACTCGAAGAAGAATGAAGTCTGCCGCGTGAGGATCGACTGACCCGCGCTCGGCGCGACGGTGACCGTCGTGCGCACGCGGAGCACTTGCTGGAAGACGTAAGACTCCAGCGTGAGCTGCCCGGACGCATCGATCGAGACGTCGTACGTGTCCGCGCCGGCGTAGGGCACGCCGCGGAAGGTCGCGTTCGTGACGTTGCCGGTGGTCGTGTAGGTATCGCCCACACGCATCGGAAATTTGTAGAGCGCGATCGGTGGCGCGTACGTGACGAGTGTTCGCGTCTTGGGATCGGAGTCGACCGACGCGTAGCCGAGGAGGACGATCGCCGCGGGGCTGTACGCGTACGCGCCCTCGACCGTGTCGCCCGCGTCGATCGGCGCGACGAACGTGGCGCTCGGGAAGCTCGACGCGTACCACTTGCCCGCGATGGCCGTCGCGGTGATCGTCGCGACCTGATCGTCGGCGTAGTCGGAGCCGAAGTCCCAGGTGCGCCGGCCCTGCGCGTCGACGGTGCCGACGAGGTCGACGGCGCGCGTCACTCCGGACGGCGAGACGAGGTAGTGCACGGGGTTGTCGAGCGCAGGTTGGAGCTCGGTCGCGTCGATCTGTCCGTCGAGGTTCGGCATGCACGACAGCTGCGGAAGCGCGCCCGAGTCGTACGGCTGGTGGATCGGCTGCGGCGTCTTGTTGTCGCCGCACGCGGCGGCGAGGACGAGCAAAGGCAGAAGAATGGTGCACCGCAACATCACGAGCCTCCGAAGAGAAAAGCCAGCCTGACACGGAAAGACTGCGCGGGCTGCGCGCGGAGACCCGCCGCGACGTTGTCCATGCCCGAGAGCGGGAAGAGCACGCCGTATTCGAGCGCGGCGAAGAAGCCGTCGCGGCTCTTGTACGTGAGGCTCGGGTCGATCTCGACTCCGAGCGGCGCGTCACCGCTGGGCGACCAGTTGCTCGTCGACGCGAACGACGCGATGCCCGCGACGTCCGCGCGGAGCTCGCCGGTGGGCGTCTTCAAGATGCGCGCACGCGCGTGCGGGCGAACGTAGACCGCGCCCGTGACCGTGCCGATGATCTCGCGGAAGAGGATCCGATCGATGTGGTAGTCGGGGTCGAAGCGAAACGAGTTGAGCTGGTTGTTCAGCGGAGGCTGCGGGATCGCGCCGAGCGTCGCGCCGGGATCGCCCGAGGCGTAGCCGCCGTCGACGCCGAACCCGAAGGGCGACGTGGGCGTGCCGATCTCGGTCTCGACCGCGACGCCGAGCTGGGTGCTCTTGATCGGTTGGCGGAGGAGCAGGCCGGGGACGAGCGAGGCCTGCTCGACCTGTCCGCCCGCGTAGACGGCCTCCACCGCCCCGAAGAACTCGGGGTGCGAGACCACGGTGTAGCCGTCGACGACGTAGTACTTCGCGCCGCGTGGGACGACCTGCGACGAGTTGATCGCGACGGGCCCGTTCGTCGGCTGCGGGAGGTACGCCGCGGGGACATCGCCGTCTTGCCAGCGATACGAGCCGCTCAGGCCGTATTCGAGCGTGGTCTTCCCTGCCGTGCGCCTCCGGTCGCGCGCGAGATCGGTGCGGAATTTCAGGCCCGCGAGCGTGATCGATCGCACGTTCGACGTGGGCGCGACCGCGATCGTGCGGTTGTCGGCGCGCGGGTCGAGGACGAGCGTCGCCGAGTAGTCGAACGCGAACGCGAACACGTGCCCCGCGAGCGGCGTGAGGAACGCGATGCGATCGACGCTGTCGCCCGCGTCGCAGTCGAGGCAGTCTCCGCCGTTCGCGTACATGCCGATGCCGAATTGGTTTCCCATGCGGCCGAGCGTGAGCAAGCCGATCGGGAAGAGCGCCTCGCCGTACGCGCGGCGCAGCGAGAAGATGCTGCCTTGCGTGCGCTGCGTGAGCGACGCGTAAGGGATGCCGTCGGGCATCGAGCCGAGGGCGACGTTGTCGAGCGTGTCGAGGCGCACCTTGACCGCGACGCCGCCGCCGGGCGCGTAGACGGACATGTCCGTCCGAAGGCGCATGTCGGCGTGCGTGAGCCACTGCCCCTTCGGGTCGTCGAGCGGCACCGGGAAGACCGGCTGCCCACTCGGCAAGAGGCCGCGATCGAGGTCGAGGTTGTAGAGCGCCTCGGCGCGACCGCGGAGGTAGCCGTCGAGCTTGAACTCGAATTTCTCGGTCTTCGGAAAATCGAGCCCGATGTCGGTGAACCCCGTCGCGCGCGCGACGTGCGTCGTCGCGAGCGAGCCGAGGACCAGGGTGACACCGAGCGAGAGCTTCATGGGCCGTCGCGATCGATCGGGGTCGTCGGCGCCGGTTGTTGCACTGCAACATGGAGCTCCGGCTCGAGGAACGTGACGAGGTCCGCGGTCGACGAGGACGACGCCTCGATCATCGGGAAGTGCCCGCACTGCGGGTAGACGACGAGCTTCGCGTCGGGCATCTCCTTCGAGAGCCGCTCGCCGAAGCGGAGCGTCGTGACCTGATCCTCGCGTCCCCAGAGGAGGATCGTCGGCTTCTTGATCGTGCGGTATTTCCGCTGGAGCTCGACGTAGCGCTGGCCGCGAACGGCCGCGAGCGCTGCGGCGACGGTGCCCGGGCGATCGAGCGCGGCCTCGACCTCTTCGACCAATTTCTCGGTGACGAGCTTCGGGTCGTAGAAGGCTTGCGCCATCTTGTCGTCGGGGCGCTCTTTGTACCAGAGCGCGAACATCGTCTCGCCGACGCCGCCCTGGCGCGCCCAGTGGAAGAACGTCGGGAGCTGCTCTTCGTAGACCCACGCGTCGTAGAGCGCGAGGCGCGAGACGCGATCGGGTTGCTCGAGCGCAGCGGCGAGCGCGACCGACGATCCCCACGAGTGAGCGACGAACGACGCGCTCGTGACGCCGCGCTGATCGAGCAGGCCGTAGACGAGCTTCGCTTGCGCCTGCGGCGAGTAGTCGCCCTCGGGCCGATCGGACCAGCCGAAGCCCTTGAGGTCGAGCGCGACGACGCGGAAGCCCTTCTTCTCGAGCGCGGGCATCACCGTGTCCCACGTGTCGAGCGACGACGCGAACCCGTGGAGCAAGACGACGACGGGCGCGCTTCGCTGGCCGCGATCGACGTAGCGAACGCGAACGCCCGAGACGTTGGCGAACGTCGCGTCCTTCGGCTCGCCCGGCATCGCGCCGGAGTGGAACGAGAGACAACCCGCGAGGAGCGGAAGCATGAGCATCGTCAAGACGAGGAGCTTCGAGACCGTCATGGCGCGAGCCGCTCCACGAGCGACGCGTTCGTGAACTCCGCCGTCGGCTCGTCGACCTGCGACGCGATTGTCGCGACCTGCGTCGCGCACTCGGCGAAGAACCCGAACGTGCGCGTGATCGAGACGGTCGGGCCGACGGTCTTCGTGAGGACGGTCGCGATGCGGAGGACCTGGAAGGTGCCGTACGGCGTCTTCATCGTGCCGTGGGCGTCGACCTTCGACTGGTAGCTCTCGTAGTAGAGGACCGGGATGCCGCTCGCGGTGCCGTTGATCGTCGAGTTGCTCGCCCAGGTCGAATTCATCGACATCGGGAATTGGATCGCGATGGCCTCGGGGCTGTACGACACGTTGGTGTAGGCGCCCTGCTGCGACGGCGAGACGACGCCTTGGAGCGCGAGCTCGTTTCCGCCGAAGCGAAAGACGCCGAGGAGGTTCGAGGTCGGCGACAGAAGCGTCGCGTACGACGCGGTCGCGAAGCTCGACGCGTACCAAGCGTTCGTGACCGAGACCGTGTCGACCGTCACGTCGGCGTCGCCGCCGAGGGCGCCGCTGAGATCCCAGACGCGCGAGCCATCGTTCTGGGTCACGCCGGCGGTCGAGACGGTCGCGTTCGTCGCGACGCGGAATTTCGCGTGGAGGCCCGGGCCGAGCGGCGCCTCCGCCGCGGTGATCGTGCCGTCGTTGTTGGGGACGCACCCCTGGACGGGCGCGTCGCTCTTCGAGGCGTCCGCGGGCTTCGACGCGTCCGCGTCAGGGCCGCTCGCGTCGAGGCCGCTGCCGGAGTCCCCCGTGTCGAGGGGCGCGCACGTCCCGTCGGAGCGGCAGATGCCGGACGCGCAGTCCGCGCCGACGTGACAGGCCACGTCGGCACCGCTCGAGCAGGCGAGCGTCGAGGCGACGGTCGCGGCGAAGATCAGGCTCAACTTCATCGCGCCTTCCCGTACTTCTCGACCCGCCGGGCGTCAAGCCGTTTTTGTGCATTGCAACAAATACATCGGCGGCGCATTTTTGCGGCCTTCGTCAGATTCTGCGCCAAAGCATGTTGCAGTGCGTTCGGGGCCGTCGTAGAACGCCGCCGTGGGCCCCCTCCTGACCGTGAAGAAGTACCCGAACCGCCGCCTCTATGACACGGAGGGCTCGAAGTACATCACGATGGAGGAGCTCGCCGAGCGCGTGCGCGCGGGCCGCGACGTGCGCGTCCTCGACGCGAAGACCGACGAGGACCTCACGCAGCCGACGCTCGTGCAGCTCCTCACCGAGGGCGGGCGCGCGCACCTGCTGCCCGTGCCGCTCCTGATGCAGCTCGTTCGGATGAACGACGACTCGCTCGCCGAGTTCTACACGCGCTACATGACGTGGGCGCTCGAGCTCTACTTCTCGATGAAGAACCGCGCGGGGTCGAGCATCAACCCGTTCGCGCAGGTGCCGTTCGACATGGGCGGCGCGCTCGCCCGGCTCTTCTTGAGCGGCTCGCAGTCGGCTCCTCCGCCCGTGACGCCGCCTCCGCCGGCGCCCGAGGCACACGAGGACAGCGGAGGCATCGCCGAGCTCCGGCGAGAGCTCGCCGACTTGAAGAAGAGCCTCCAGGGCAAGTCCAAGTCGAAGCGCGGCTAGTCCGGAGCTCACCTCGGTCGACCAGACGACGCTGTCGTTGTCGTCGACACGCGGCAGCGAGACGTTCGCGGCGGGACCGCCACCTGCCGCGTCGACGCGCGAGTGGCGCACCGAGGTTCTGGCCACATTCTTCGATCAAGACGGAACGTGCCGGTCCGGCCGGAGTCGTCGACGCTGCCGCATCTCCATCACCGCTTATGCTCAAACGAGGTTGTTTAGTGGCAGTCGAGGCGGCCGCCGAAGACGACGCCCGCGAAATTCTGCGCGTAGGTGCACTTCGTTCCGCACGAGAAGGACGCCGGGCCGTTTCTTCCGACGATCGCGATCGTGTTCGAGCCCGCGACGAGAAACGGCGCGAGGTCGAACGTCGTCAGCGATGACTGCGCGGCGAACGCGTCGTTCACGTTCGTCGTGCTCCCGATGGTGCCGGCGACCTTGCCGTTGACCGTGACCTCCGCGAAATCGTCCGCCGCGATCGAGATCGTTCCGGTGGGCGCGCCGGAAAGGACGAACGTGCGCGTGAACGTGACCTCGACGTTGTCGGCGAGATCGCTCGGAGAGATCCCTGGGCGCCAGACCCACGTCGCGTCGCTGATCGACGAGAGGCTCGCGGCCCAACCCGTTCCGCCACCGTAGACGACCGCGTCGTTCGGGCAGCCGGGCGGACTGGAGCTCGAGAGGCAAACGTGCTGCGCGGGTCCGAATGGCGTGAGCCACGCGGGCCCCGAGGCGAGCGATGCGCCGCAATCGTTCGCGTGCGCGTCGCTCGACGCGTCGAGGGTCGCGCGGGCTCCGAGATCCGTGCGTGCGCCGCACGCGACGAGCACGGCAAACGCGATGCACCAACGCATGGCTCGTCGTATACTTGAACGATGCGCTGGGTGGGGATTCTTGGGCTCGTCACCGCGTGCGGTGGCGCGATGGATTCGGGGCTTTTGGACGGATCACCGGGCGAGGACTCGGGGGCGGACGCCACGGTGAAGCCGGAGGCGGGCACGGACGCGACCACGATCGACGCGCCTTCGGCGGACGCGTGCTCGTCATCGCCGCAATGCTCCGCGGATTTCCACTCGATCGTCGATTGTCACGGCGCGCCGCTCCAGACGTGCGCGCCCGACCAAGGCTGCACGGGCGCGACGTGCGTTCCGGCGTGCAGCGCGATGCTCGACCCGCAGGTGCACCACTGGCAGGGGTGCGAGTTCTACAGCGTCGTGCCCGACGTGCTGCCGAACAACAACCTCGAGGGCGGGTGTTACGCGGTCGCCGTGACGAACGCGTGGACCGCAGCGATGACCGTCACGGTGGATTTCAACGGGTCGAATTTGTCGGGGAGCTTCATGTACACGCCGACCGGAACGGGTCCGTCGATGACGTTCACGCCGGTGACGCAAGTTCAACCGGGCGCGACGGCGCTGCTCTTCCTCGCGCAGGCGGCGAATGCGAAGCCCGCGTGCCCGTCGGGCGTGACGCCCGCGCTCACGATCGATCCAGCGACGCACGGCACCGCGATCGGCAGTGCGTTCCACATCACGACGTCGATGCCCGCGGGCGCGGCCGACTTCGTCCCGTTCGGCGCGAGCGCGTACATCGCGAGCGCGAGCGTCCTCTTGCCCACACAGCAGTGGGGGACGAGCAACGTGGTGGTCGACGGTTACGTCGCGAGCCAGATCGCAGGCGGCGTTCCCTCGACGGACATCGTCGCTCTCCAAGACAACACGACCGTCACGATCTTGCCCGTCGCGAACATCGTCGGTTCGAACACGGTCGCGGCGGCGACGGCGAACCAGCCGCAGACCTACAAGCTGTCCAAGGGACAGGTGCTCCAGCTCACGCAGAAGGCCGATCTCTCCGGCTCGCCCCTCGCCTCGAACAATCCGATCGGCGTCTGGGGCGCGCACACGTGCATGAACATCGATCCGTCGACGGGCTACTGCGACTCGGGTCACCAGCAAATTGCGCCGATCATGTTCGGTTGGGACTACGCCGGCGTGCGGTACCGCAATCGCACGACGACCGACGAGACTCCGCCGTGGCGCGTCGTCGGACAAGTGAAGGGCACGCAGCTCACGTGGGATCCGCCCGTGAGCGGCGCTCCCTCGACGATCGACTTCGGACAGGTCGCGACGTTCACGGCCGCGGGGCCGTTCCGCGTGCACAGCCAGGACCCGCAGCACCCCTTCTACGTGTCGGCGCACATGACGGGCGGCGCTCCGTTCAACATGATTGGCGATCCCGAGTTCGTGAACGTCGTGCCCGTCGAGCGCTGGCGAGGCGCCTACACGTTCTTCACGCAGCCCGGGTTTCCGGAGACGAGCGTCGTCGTCGTTCGCTCGAGCGCGCAAGGCGGCTTCAAGGATGTGAAGCTCGACTGCGCGGGCACGCTCGCGGGGTGGGCGCCGATCGACTCCGCGGGGCTCTACGAGTACACGCGGCTCGATCTATCTATTGGCAGCTTCAGCGGCCAGAACGGCTGCGACAACGGCGTCCACACGGCGACGAGCGACGCGCCGTTCACGCTGACGACGTGGGGATGGGGTAACTCCCAGACGAGCACGATGGCGGTGAGCTACGCGCTGCCTGCGGGTATGTGACTCAACGAAAGACGTCGCGGTCCGACGGCAGGCGCGGCGCGACGACGCGAACCTCGGTGTGATCAGGCTCGGCTGCGACCGCGCCGCTGCACGTGTCCGCCGCGAAGGACGCCCAGCGCGCGGCTTCGCGTCGGCTCGCGAGCCAACCGAGCGAGCGCCGCGCGGCGGTCAGATCGCCCGTCGAGACCGACGCGAGCAGATCCGCGACGTCCTCGCGACCGTGACGAACGCCGGCGTCGATTTGGCTGAGGAATCCGTCGATGCACTTGAGCGGCCCCGGCGCGGCCTTTGCGGCGCGCGCCGTGCGAAGGAGAAGCGCGACGCGATGCGCGTCCCCCTCCATCGCGGAGAGCATTCGCCCGGCCTCGAGGCGCATGCGCGCCGCTTGCGATGCGCCCGAAGCGGCTCCGTCGGAGTCCGCGCGCGCGTGCGCTGGCGCGAGCGCGAGCACGAACATCGCCATCAGCGTTCCACCGAGCTTCTTCATCCGCCATGTTTTCCGATGCGCCGTGCGTCCATCGCATTCATGTGTACACTCCCGCTCCGATGACCGAGAAGGCCGGCCGGTACGGCGAATACGGCGGGCGCTACGTGAGCGAGACGCTCGTGCCCGCGCTCGACGAGCTCGAGCACGCGTTCACGACGATCGCGCGCGGCGAAGCGTTCCAGAAGGAGTGGCGCGGGATCCTCACGTCGTACGTCGGCCGCCCGACGCCGCTCACGCGCGCCGACCGCTTCGCCCGCGAGATCGATCCCCACCATGGGACGGGCCGCGCACACCTCGCGTCGCTCTGGTTGAAGCGCGAAGACCTCTGTCACACGGGCGCGCACAAGATCAACAACGCGCTCGGCCAGTGCCTGCTCGCGAAGAAAATGGGCAAGACGCGCATCATCGCGGAGACCGGCGCCGGGCAGCACGGCGTCGCGACGGCGACCGCGTGCGCGCTGCTCGGCCTGCCGTGCGAGGTCTACATGGGCGAGGTCGACGTCGCGCGGCAAGCGCCGAACGTCGGTCGCATGCGGCTCCTCGGCGCGAAGGTGATCCCCGTCGCGTCCGGATCGCGCACGCTGAAGGACGCGATGAACGAAGCGCTGCGCGACTGGGTGACCCACGTCCGAACGACGCACTACTGCATCGGCAGCGCTGCGGGGCCGCACCCGTATCCGGAGATCGTCGCGACGTTCCAGTCGGTCATCGGCCAAGAGGCGAAGGAGCAGCTCGCGGCCGTGGGCGCCACGCCGGACGCGATCGTCGCGTGCGTCGGCGGAGGCTCGAACGCGATCGGGATGTTTCGCGCGTTCGTGCCCGACGCGAACGTCGCGATCTTCGGCGTCGAGGCGGCGGGCTCGGGGATCTCGACGGGCAAGCACGCCGCGACGCTCGGCAAGGGGCGCAAGGGCGTCCTCCACGGATCGAAGAGCTACGTGCTCTGCGACGACGACGGGCAAATCCAAGAGGCGCACTCGATCAGCGCCGGCCTCGATTATCCCGGCGTCGGACCCGAGCACGCGCATTTGAAAGACTCGGGGCGCGCGCGGTACACGTCCGCGACGGACGACGAGGCGCTCGCAGCGGGCGCGCTCCTCGCGCGCACCGAAGGGATCTTGCCCGCGCTCGAGACGGCGCACGCGTTCGCTTGCGTCCACGACATCGCGGCCGTGGTCTCCGCGGAGAAGAAGCGACCGGTGGTGATCGCGCTGAGCCTGTCCGGGCGCGGCGACAAAGACCTCGCCACGTACCTGGAGCGAGCCAATGTCGCGCATTGACGACACGATGGCCGCGCTCGCCGCGAAGAAGCGCAAGGCGCTCGTCGCGTACCTCACGATGGGCGATCCGAGCCACGACGAGTCGATCGCGTACGCCGTCGCGTGCGCGAACGCGGGCGCCGACATCCTCGAGCTCGGCGTGCCGTTCTCGGATCCGACCGCCGACGGGCCCGCGATCGCTCGCGCGAGCGAGCGCGCGATCCGCGGGGGCGGCGGACTCGATCGCGCGCTCGAGGCGGCCCGCGTGATCCGCGCGCGCACGAGCGCGCCGCTCCTCCTCTTCGGCTACTACAACCCGATCTACGTACGCGGCGAGGCGCGCACGGTGAAGGACGCGCACGAAGCCGGCGTCGACGGGCTCCTCGTCGTGGATCTCCCGGTCGACGAGGCCGCGCCGTTGCGTGCATCATGCAAGCAATTTGGCCTGTCGCTCGTGCCGCTCCTCACGCCCACGAGCTCGCCTGCGCGCGTCGCGCGGTTGAAGGAGGCCACGAAGGAGTGCGCGCCCGGCTTCGTCTATTACGTTTCCGTCACTGGCGTCACGGGGACGGGCGAGGCGCCGCTCGCCGAGGCGAGCGCGCGTGCGGCCGAGCTGCGCGCCGAGACGGGCGTCCCGGTCGTGGTGGGTTTCGGCGTGGATTCGCCCGAGAAAGCTCGCGCCGCGGCGAACGGCGCGGACGGCGTGGTCGTGGGCTCCGCCATCGTCCGCCTCGTCGCCGAGCGGAAGGATCCGACCGACCTCGTCCGCTCGCTGCGTGAGGCGATCGATTAATCAGCAGCTCGCCTCAGCCGACCAGACCACGCCATCGTTGGCGTCGACACGATCGCGAGTGGCGCACCGAGGTTATGGCCGAGCGCTGGGTTTAGGTTTGCCCCGTGCTATATGCACGCGGGCTCTCATGCTGCTGCTCTGCATCTCCGACGTTCACGGCAACCTCGACGCGCTACGCGCCGTGCTCGCCACGGCCGAGCGACGCTCGTTCCACAAGCTCCTCGTCGCCGGCGACGTCGTCTTCTCCGGGCTCGAGGACGGCGGCCATTCGCAGCCGCTCGAGACGTGGCGCCGACTCAGCGCCGCGGGCGCGGTGATGGTGCAGGGCGTGACCGATCGCGCGATCGCGACGCTCGACCCATCGAAGATCGCGCCGAAGACCGAGCACGAGCAGAAGATGATCGAGCGCATGAAGGCCGTCCGCACGGAGCTCGGCGATCTCGTGCTCGAGCGCCTTCGCCGCTTGCCGTCGCAAGTGCGCTTCCCGCTCGAGGACGGCGGCGAGCTGCTCCTCGTGCACGGCTCGCCCGCGGATCCCGCCGAGGCGATGAGCCACGAGATGAGCGACGAGGAGCTCTCCGCGCTCATCGGCGACGATCCCGCGGATCTCATCGTGTGCGGGATGAGCCACGTGCCCTTCGATCGCACGATCGGTCACACGCGCATCGTCAACGTCGGGAGCGTCGGCGAAGCGCCCGACAACGTCGCGCTCCGCGGCAGCCCGATGGTCGCGCACGCGACGTGGATCGAGTCGCGCCCTTCGGGCCTCTACGTCGAGCCGATCATCGTCCCGCTGCGCGAAGCGGCCGCTTGACTCACCACGCCGCGTCGCGCAGGAAATCGCGCAGCGGCGTCCAGTAGTGATCGACCCAGCCCTGCTCGTAGCTCTTCGCCTGATCGCGCGGAACGCCCGAGTGCGTCAGGCGCAGGCGCGTCTTGCCGTCGGCCTCGGGGCGGAGCTCGACGTCGAGGCGCGAGTCGGGGTGACCCTCCGGGAACTCGCTCGTGCGCCACAGCTGGACGATGCGCGCGCCGGGGACGAGCCGCTCGTGGCGACCCTCGATGTAGCCGTCCCACGCGGTGAACGTTCCGCCCTCGATCGGTTCGCCCGTCGCGGTGCTGCCGGTGAACGCGGCGTGCTTCGCCGGATCGACGAGCGCCTCGTAGACATCCATCGGCGCCGCGTCGAAGATTTCTTCCTGAACGATCGTCGCGACCTCGACGACGATCGGCGCGACCTTCTTCGTCGCCCGGAGCTTCACGCTCTTCTTCGCGACTTTTTTCGGCGCCGCCTTCTTCTTCACCGGCGCTCGCTTCTTCGCGATCGGCTTCTTCTTCGCCGCGGGCTTCTTCTCCGTCGCCGTCGCCTTCTTCTTCTTGGCAGCCATTCGAGCGAAATTACCACACGCTCAGCCAAAATTTGTCCACAGCTCTCCACAGCCGTTCGGCCGATTGTCTCTTGCTCCAGGCGCGCGTTTGCGCGATCAGAAACGACAGCATCGATGGCCAAGCGCAAGAACAACATCATCCACGTCCGCTTCGGCAGCGGCGGCGGGCGCGTCGATGGGGATCAGCCTCGCGCCGGCGCGACCGCCACGGCCGAGGCGATGGAGCCGGTCACCGATCTGTTCTCGGCGAAGGAGGTCTCGAAGCTCCTCGGCCTCACGCCCGCGCGCCTTCGCTCGCTCGACCGCGCGAAGATCGTCTCGCCCTCGGGTGAGCGCAAGGGCAAGCGCGCGTACACGTTCCAAGACCTCATCGCGCTCCGCGCGACGCTCATGCTCTCGCGCGACGTGAAGCTCCGCGAGGTCGCGCGCGCGATCGGCGCGCTCCGACAGGCGCTCCCGCGCGTCACGCGTCCGCTCCAAGAGCTCCGGCTCGTCAGCGACGGGAGGCGCGTCGTCGTGCGTTCGCCCTCGTCGGACGTCCTCGGCGGCCGGTCGTTCGAGCCGGTCACGGGACAGCTCGTGCTCGACTTCGACGTCGTGGGCTTGCACGAGGACGTCGTCCGCGTCCTGCGACCCGAGACGCCCGCGGCGCGCGCCCGCACGGCGTACGACCTCTACGTCCGCGCGAGCGCGCTCGACGAAGATCCCGCGACGTACGACGAAGCCGAGTCGCTCTATCGCGAAGCGATCGACCTCGATCCGCAGCTCGCGATCGCGCACACGAACCTCGGCAACATCTTGTTTCGCCGCGGCGACGACCGCGCAGCCGAGGCGCTCTATCTGACGGCCATCGGCATCGACGATCGCCAGCCCGAGGCGCACTACAACCTCGGCTACGTGATGCTCGAGCGCGGCGACGCGAAGCGCGCGGCCGACCACTTCGAGAAGGCGATCTCGCGCGACTCGCGCTTCGCGGACGCGCACTTCAACCTGGCGATGGCGTGCGAGCAGCTCGGCGAGCGCTCTCGCGCGCGCATCCACTGGAAGCGCTACCTCGATCTCGAGCCCGCCGGGACGTGGGCGGACATCGCCCGCAAGCACCTTTCCTGATACGTTTCTCCTCCTATGAAGGAGGGGTCATGAGGGTTCTTCGCTTTTCTTCGGTCGCGGGCGTGATCGCGCTCGCGTACGCGTGCGGCGGCACGGACAACAGCGGCCTCTTGGACGGCGGCGATGACGGCGCGACGGTCGACGTCGTCGGCGATACCACCGTGAACGACTCCGGCAACGACGTGACGCAGACGACCGACGGATCGAGCGACGGTTCCACGAGCGACGCGTCCGACGGCGGCGTGATCGAGGCCGGGCCGCTCTGCTTGCAGACCCCGTGCATCACGCAGATCGCGGCCGGCGGCTTCCACGCGTGCGCGCGCGTCAGCGACGGGACGATCCGCTGCTGGGGACGAAACAACGTCGGCCAGCTCGGCGTCGGCGTGACGAGCGACGGCGGGTTCGATCCCACGCCGCGCCCCGCGCCCGTGAATCCGCAGCTCGCGAACGTCTCGCAGATCACCGCGAGCCATTACTCGATGAACGCGAGCGTCACGTGCGTCCTCGCCGGCGGCGTGCCGGAGTGCTTCGGCGCGAACACGACGGGCCAGCTCGGGCTCGCGGCGGACGCGGGCCTCTTCGACAACGGCGCGCACCCCGACGCGTCGGCGGTTCAAGGTCTCCCGCAGAGCGTCAGCAGCGTCTGGGCCGGAAACCTCCACAGCTGCGCGATCGACGGAACCGGCGCGATGTACTGCTGGGGATACGACGGCCAAACGCAGCTCGGTCGCCCCACGCCGAACGTGAACAACAATGTCCTCCCCGCGGCGCCGGTGCAAACCGACGCGAGCGCGGCGATCCAAATGGGACCTGGCTTCGACTACTCGATTGGCCTGACGAAGGCCGGCCTCGTCTACTCGTGGGGCGCCAACAACGTCGGCCAGCTCGGTCGCGCCGCGAACGATCCCTCGCCTCCCGGCGTCGTGACGCTCACGAACGTGACGAACATCGCCGCGGGCCTCGAGCACGCGTGCGCCGTCTCGAGCGGCACGGTCATGTGCTGGGGCGACGACACGAACGGCGAGCTCGGCGACGGAAAACAGAACACGCAATCGCAGTCGCCCGTCACCGTGAACGTCGGTGGCAAGACGATCACGCAAGTCACCGCGGGCTACTCGCACACGTGCGCGCTCGCGAGCGACGGCACCGTCTACTGCTGGGGCCAGAACGACTGGGGCCAGTGCGGCACGGGCGGCGGCGACGGCGGATTCAACAACGCCGACGTCCTCACGCCCACGCAGGTCCAACTCACGGGCAAGGCGCTCCAGGTCGAAGCCGGAACGAACCACGCGTGCGCGCTCATCACAGGCGGCTCGGTGATGTGCTGGGGCGCGAACGACCGCGGCCAGCTCGGCCAAGGTCTTCTCGACGCGTCACTCGACACGAACGCGCACCCCACCCCGGTGACCGTGAAGTTTCAGTAACCGCCCTATTTGGGGGTGAACATCGCGATCGAGCCGCTGCCTTCGATCCAGTAAAGGCTCGTGTCGTCCGCGACCATGGCGTACGTCGCGGCGTGGTTTTCGACGACGATGTCTGCGCCGTTCAGACAGGTCAGTCCGTTGCATCGAACGATCTGCGACGTCAACGTGGACCAGTAGGCGTTCGTTCCGTCGATCAAGAGCGGCGCCCCTCCGATGGGAGCGCTCACGCCGACGGTCGTCGGAACGCCCGAGCAGCCCGTCTTCGCGCAGCTGACGAGCGCGCCGCTGGTCTGGGTGCCCATCCTCCAATAGACGTCCGTTTGGCTCAAGGCGATTTGGCCGGCTCCCGGAAGCCCCGTGACGAGCGGCGTGGGCGTCACGCAGCCCGCGATCGGACACGAAAAGATCTTGGCGCCGCTCGTTCCGCCGCTCCCGATGTCGCTCCAGTAGACGTTGGTGTCGTCGACCGCGAGCTTCGCGGGCTGAATCGCGCCGGACGCCACCGTGCGCAGCGTGTTCTGACACGTCGTGATGTCGGTGGCGTCGCAGGTGACGATCGCGTGGAGCGTGTTCCAGTATGCGTTGCCGGAACGTACGACCAAGCTCGACGCGCTGTATTGCACGGTCATCAGCACGGTCGGGGTCGTTCCACAAACCGAGTTGGTCGCGCACCGCGCGATGTTGCCGCTGCTCGTCGTCGTGAAATAAAGAAAGCCGCCGTCGAGCACCAGGTTGTCGACCGTGCCCGCTTGGGCGTACACGGGCTGAGGGAACGGTTGCGCGCACGCCGGCTTCGAGCACGTGTTGATCGTGTTACCAGCCGCCCAATAGAGCGTCGTCGAGTCGACAGCGAGGCTTCGCGCTGCCGCGGGAGTCACGAGCGTGACGGCGCCCCCGTCAGCGGCATCCATGCCGAAAATGACCTCACTCGCGGCATCGAACGCGCCTTCGGCACCGGCGTCGCCCGAATCGCTAGCGTCCTGCCCTGCGTCGAGGTTCGTCATGCCTCCGCACGCGAGGAGTGCGAGCGTCGAAACGCCAAAACGTCGCCCCATGTCCCGACAAGGATAGCACCGTGAGTGCTCGCGCGAACGACCGACAGACGAACGCGCCCCGACCAGAGTGTGCGCCTTTTAAGACGAAACACCTTGATGCTAGCTCGTTTTGTGATATATCTGCTAAATCAATGCGACGTCCGCGACAGCTCGAGCTCGATCTCCACGAGCGCGGTGGCAAGCGGCCCGGAGCAGGTCGCAAGCCGAAGGGCGCAATGGCGGGCGTGTCGCATCTGCGCCGCCCGCGGTTCGCGCGCCTCTTGCCCGCGCACGTCACGCTCCGCATGGCGCGCCACGTCTACAACCTACGGAGCCGGCGCGCGTTCTCCGTTGTCGGACGCGCGATCGGCAAGGCGGCGGAGCGCTTCGGAATGCGTATCGTGCAGTTCGCCGTCGAGGGCAATCACATGCACCTCGTCGTCGAGGCCGAATCGAACGACGCGCTCTCGCGCGCGATGCAGGGCTTCTCCATCCGCGTGGCGAAGGGTCTCAACGCGATGATGCGCAAGCGCGGCAACGTTTTCGCCGACCGTTACCACGCGCGCACGCTGCGAACTCCCACCGAGACGCGCCGCGCCGTCGCCTACGTGCGAAACAACCACCGGAAGCACATGGCGCAAATCGGCGAAGCGCTACCGGCGCGCTACGTCGACGAGTTTGGCTCCGACGCTCCGCGCATCAGCCTCCCGCACCCGCACACGTGGCTGCTGCGTTCCACGCGCGCGCCACCCTGAGGCTCAGCGCGAGTGCTTCGCAACGACGAGCACCTCCTCGCCATCCACTGCATCGACGCGAAAAAGCCGGTAGTAGTCGAACTCCCAAACTGCTGCGACGCGCGCAGAGCTCGGTAGATCGTGCGGTTTCGGTTTGTCGAGCTGCGGAAAATCCGGTGCACCGAACTTCGTCACGAGCTCCGCGAAGACGGACAGAAACACGTCGACCGGACGTCCAGCATCGTGCACCACGGCTTCACGGCTGCCGCCATTCTCGCTCAACCACGCGCTAATCTCCCGGACGCTCGCGAGGCTCTCCATCTTCGGCGTCCTAAAGCCGCCGGTGCTTCAGGCTCGGGAGCGCCGCGCGCACGCGCTCTTGGTACGCGAAGTCCAGCGTGGCGACGGCGACGCCCTCCCCTTCTCCGCATTGGGCGATCACGTCGCCCCACGGATTGATGATCGCGCTCTTGCCGTACGTCATGCGGCCGCGTGGGTGTTTGCCGTGCTGCGCGGGGGCGACGATGAAGACCTGGTCCTCGATCGCGCGTGCGCGGAGGAGCGTGAGCCAGTGATCTTTGCCGGTCGTGAGCGTGAACGCGGCGGGCACGGTGATGACGAGCGCGCCCGCGTCGACGAGGCGGCGGTAGAGCTCCGGGAAGCGGACGTCGTAGCAGATCGTCATTCCGAGCTTCTTGCCGCGCACCTCGGTGACGATGGTGTCGGCGCCGGGCTGGCACGCGTTCGACTCGCGGAGAGTCGTTCCGTCGGGGAGATCGACGTCGAAGAGGTGCACCTTGCGGTAGCGCGAGAGGAGCGCGCCGTTCGGCGCGAAGAGGGCGCTCGTGTTGAACGGGCGGTCGCCGTCGCCGCTCTTTTCGGGCATGCCGCCCGCGAGCACGAAGACCCCGCGGTCCTTCGCGACGGAGGCGAGCGCCTTCACGATCGGACCATCGCCCGGCAGATCCTCGGCGATCGCGCGCTTCTGCTCGTCCGACTCGCCCATGAACGCGAAGTTCTCGGGGAGCGCGACGAGCTCCGCGCCGAGATCGGCCGCGCGCGACACGAGCTCGAGCGCGCGCGTCATGTTCGCGGCGACGTCCGCCTGCGAATTCATCTGAACGACTCCGACGCGCATCACTTCACCTCGTGCCCCATGCGCTGCGCCTTCACCGCGAGGTACGCCGCGGCGTTCTCGGTTTGAGGGACGACGAGCGGCACGCGCTCGACGACCTCGACGCCACCGAGCCTCAGGCCCTCGACCTTCGCCGGGTTGTTCGTGAGCAGGCGCACGCGCGTCGCGCCGATGTCGCGGAGGATCGCCGCGGCGACCTCGTAGCTGCGCGCGTCGTCCGCGAAGCCGAGCGCCCGATTCGCCTCGACCGTATCGAGGCCCTTGGCTTGGAGCGCGTACGCGCGGATCTTGTTCCCGAGGCCGATGCCGCGGCCCTCCTGGCGCAAGTACACGACCGCGCCGTGCTTGCGTTCTGCGATCATCCGGAGCGCCTCGTCGAGCTGCGCTCGGCAGTCGCACTTGTGCGAGCGTAGAACCTCGCCCGTCCAACACTCGGAGTGCACGCGCACGAGCCACGGCTCTGCGTCGTTCACGCGCTCGCGGCTGAGGAGCGCGAGGTGCTCCTCTACGCCTTCGCGATACACGACGACGTCGATCGGCCCATAATCCGTGGGAATCACCGACTCCGCGTATCGCACGACGGAAGACACGCGCAGCACGGTAGCACGTGCTAGAAAAGCTTCGATGACCGGCCCGGACGACGACTCCAAAGAGCGCGAGCAGCGCCAAGAGCGGGAATCGCAGTCCCCGCCCGAGAGTCGCGCATCGCATCGGAGCGACTCGACGCCGCCGCCGGCGGTCGAGGAGCGCGAGGCCAGGCGCCTCCGCGGCGTCATCCCCGAGCTCTTGAAGCGCGCCGTCGAGCTCGGCGTCGAGAAGGCCGCGGACGCGCCCGAGACGCTCCGTCACCTCGTGAACGATCTGCGCCTGCCCAAAGAGGTCGCCGCGTACCTCCTCACGCAAGTCGAGGACACGAAGAACGGCGCGCTCCGCGTCGTCGCCAAAGAGACGCGCGAGTTCCTCGAGCACACGAACCTCGCGCACGAGCTCCAGAAGATGCTCACGACGCTGCAGTTCGAGATCAACACGACGATCCGATTCCGCCCCGCCGATCAGAAGCCCGGCGAAGAGAACGAAGAAGACGACGGCGAGTCGACGCAGCTACCGAAACCCGAAGTGAAGATGGACGTGTTCGCACGTCACAAGAAGAAGAAGACGAAGGAGGGCTGAGTGCCTAGGCCGCTCAAAGTGGGGGGCGACGTAGATAGTTGGTGCACCAAGTGCCGCATGATGCTGACGCACCGGATCGTCGCGATGGTCGGGCCCAAGCCCGCCCGCGTCGAGTGCGAGACGTGTCACTCGCAGCACAACTTTCGCGAGCGCGCGCCGGGTGACGCTGTTGTGTCACGAACGGAGCGCGTCGTCGGCTCGTCGAGCGGCTCCGGGCCGCGCGCGCCGCGCGTGTCGCACGTGACCAAGCTCGAGCAAGAGCGGCGCGACCGCGAGAAGTCTTGGGAGCACGCGGTCACCGGGCGCCTGGTGGGCGACTTCATCAAGTACAACGTGAAGACGCAGTTCAAGGTCGGTGACCTCGTGAAGCACCCGAAGTTCGGCGACGGCGTGGTCACCCAGGTCATCGACGCGCACAAGGTCGAGATCCTCTTCAAGGACGAGCCTCGCAAGCTCGCGCAGGCGATGACCTGATGAGGCGGCTGCTTCCGCTCTTCCTCGTCTGCGCCGCCTTCCTGGGCGCCGGCGATGCGATGGCGGAAGCGGTGAAGACCGACGCGGCCGCGCCTGCGCCCGTGCGGATCGCGCCGTCGTTCGATGGGCACGTCGGCGCGTGGCTCCTCTTGGGGCCGTTCGAGTCGGCGAGCCACGGCCTCAAGCCGGCCAAGGGCGTGAAGCTCCCCGATCCGCTCGCGGCGGATCCACCGAAGCTCGTCGAGTCGACGGCGCAATCACCAAACGCCGGATCCGCCGCCGGCGGGACGCACTGGAGCGTCGTCGCGACCAACGCGGGCGCGCTCGACGTGAAAGCGGCGCTGAAGACGAACCCGCTCGCGAGCGGGAGCGACCTCGTCGCGTACGCCGCGGGCACGCTGCACCTCGCGCGCGCCGAGAAGATCATCATGCTCCTCGGGAGCGACGACGGCGTGCGCGTCAGCGTCGACGGCAAGGTCGTCCTCCTTCGCGACGAAGCGCGCCCCCAGCGCGACGACGACGACAACGTGGTCCTCGATCTCGCCGCGGGCGATCACCCCATCCTCTTCAAGCTTCACCAGCGCGACGGAGCGTGGAGCTTTCGCGTTCGATTCGTGGACGACAAGCTCTCGCCACCCGAGGGCGCGTACGTGGAGCTCCCGGGGGTCGACGCGGCGAACGTCGAGGGGCTCGCGCGACAGATGAGCCGCGGCTACGCCTCGCTCGACACGCGCGGCGACGCGTACCTCGTCCACCTCCACGCGCGATTCACCGAGGGCGCTCCCATCGGCGCGACGCTTCGCGTGAAGGCCGCGGCGACCGTCGCGGGAGGAGCGGCGCCGCTCTTCGAGATCGACGCGGGCCAGGCGACGCTCGAGTCCTCCGACCTCGACGTGCAGCTCCCCGCGATCGCGGGAGCGGACCTCGCGGCCGTCGAGGACAAGGACCTCCAGGTGCGCGCCGAGATCGCAGGGCGCGAGATCAAGCAGACGTTTCACCCGCGCAAGGCGATCCGCGAGGCGATCAAGCGCGCCGACGAGATCGTCGCGCGCATCGGAGCAGGCACGCGCCCCCCGTGGCTCCGCGAGGACACGCTCGAGACCGTGCTGAACGCGCGCTACCGCCTCGCGGGCGCGCAGGGTCGCGGCGACGGCGACGTCGAGGCGCTCACGAACGAGACGCGCGAGCTCACGACCGACCTCGACGCGCTCGAGCACGACAAAGATCCGTTCGCGACGCGCACCGGCGGCATGCGCATGGCGTACCGCTCGCCGATCGACGGCGTCTTCGCCGAGTACGGGCTCTACGTGCCCCCGAGCTACGTGCCCGGGACGAAGCGCAAGTACCCGCTCATCGTGGGTCTCCACGGCTTGAACGGTCGACCGCTCGCGATGCTCCGCTACGTCTTCGGCGGCGACGATCCGAAGCGCGAGAGCGACTACGAAGACCGCCACTTCGATCCGTTCGTTTCGCAGCAGAAGCTCGAGGCGTTCGTGGTGACGCCGAACGGCCACGGCAACACGATGTACCGCGATCTCGGCGAGGACGATCCGATGCGCGTGCTCGATCGCGTGATGGCGCGCTACCCGATCGACGAAAACCGCGTGATCGATCACCGGCCCGTCGATGGGCGGCATCGGCGCCGCGTCGATCCCGTTTCGTCACCCGGATCGCTTCGCCGCGGCCGCGCCGCTGTGCGGCTACCACAGCTACTTCGTGCGCCGCGACATCACGGGTCGCCCGATGCGCCCGTGGGAGCGCGTCCTCGCCGAGGAGCGCTCGAACGTCGACTGGGCGCTCAACGGCTGGGGCCTGCCGCTCTTCATCGTGCACGGCACGAAGGATCTCCCCGTCGAGAACAGCGGCGTCCTGATCGACGCCTACGAGAAGATGCACTATTCGGTCGAGCACGAGCACCCCGAGCTCGGTCACAACGTCTGGCAGACGACGTACGAGAACCTCAAGGGCGCCAAGTGGCTCGTCGACAAACGCCGCGATCCGCACCCGCGGCGCGTGCGCTTCCGCACCGTGCGTTTGCGCGACGGCAAGAGCTACTGGGTGCACGTGAACGAGCTCACCGCGCCGGACGTGTGGGGTCAGGTCGACGCGCGCGTCGCCTCGAAGACGCAAATCGTCGCGACGACCTCGAACGTCGCCGAGCTCGCGTTCGATCGCGATCCCACGCTCCTCGACGACAAGGCCGCGATGACCGTCACGCTCGACGGGACGACGATCGCGTTCGCCGCTGGCGTCGATCTCGTGGTGCACAAAGACGGCGCGAATTGGGTCGTGGGCCCCGCGAAGCACGACGGCGCGTGGAAGCGCGGAGAGGTCACGGGCCCGATCCGGGACGCCTTCCACGCTCCGCTCTTGTTCGTTTGGGGCGCGTCCGATCCCGGCGCAAGCGCGCGCAAACGAGGAGGTCGCGCGCGCGTGGGCGTCGATCCGCGCCGGCGTGAGCGTGCGCTACCCGCTCATCAGCGACGCCGAGTTCCTCGCGCGCGGCGAGCCGCTCGCGAACGATCGCGCGCTCTTCCTCGTGGGCAACGCGAAATCGAACCAGGTGCTTCGCGCGCTCGAAGGAGACCTCCCGATCAAGGTCGAAGGCGACGCGGTCATCCTCGCGAACAAGAAATACACGGGCGACGAAGTGGGAGCCGCGTTCATCCGTCCGAACCCGAAGCGCACCGATCGCTACCTCGTCGTCGTCGAGGGCACGAGCGCCATCGGCACGTGGCGCTCGCTGTCGCTCCCCGATCTGCTCCCCGACTTCGTCGTCTGGGACAAAGCCGTCGCGCCCGCGCGCGGCCAGATGCTCCTCTCGGCCGGCGCGGTCCTCGCAGGCGGCTTCTTCAAGACGGACTGGTCGCTGCCGGAAAACTTCGATGACCCTCTCGCGAACACCGTGAGGCCCGCGGCGAAGAGCGAGTACGACGCGACGCCGTACTTGCCGTAGCGGGTCAGCCCTTCGAGTACGTGTTCTTTCCCGTCGTGCGCATCGGCATGCTCGCGCGGCCGCGGCGCTCGTCGCGTTGGTCGCGCCGAGGCGCAGCTCCGTCGCGATGCGACTCGCCGCGCTTCATGCGTCCGCCGTAGTCTTCGGTCGTCTCGGGATCGCGGCGGCCGGGGGCGCCCATGCCATAGCGGGCGCCGGTCGTCGTCGCACCAGTGAACCCGCCGCCCTTCGCGCGCTCGCGGCGCGTCGGCGCGGTGCTCATGCTCTCGCCACCGCCGCCTTCGGGGAGATCGGCCGGGATGCGCTTCGGCACGCCGTACGTCTTCTTGAGGAGCGTCAGCTCCTGGTGCGTGAGGTAGCGCCAGCGCCCCGGCGCGAGCCCCTCCGACGACACGCCCGCGAACGACGTGCGCGCGAGGCGCATCACGGGAAAGTGCGTGGCCTCGCCCATGCGGCGGATCTGTTGGTTGCGCCCTTCGCGGATCGTGAGCTCGATCCAGGTCTTGCACTTGGGTCCGTCGGCCTCGTACCGGAGCAGCTCGACGTCCGCGGGGAGAGTCTTTCCGTCCTCGAGCTCGACGCCGCGGCGCCAGCGCTCGATGTCGTGTTCCTCCAGCTTGCCCGCGAGCTTCACGACGTAGCGTTTCGGCACGCCGCCACGCGGGTGAAGGAGCGCGTTGGCGAAATCACCGTCGTTGGTCGCGAGGAGCACGCCGCTCGTCGCGAAATCGAGCCGCCCTATCGGGAACGCGCGAACTCCGAGCGTGGCGAGCATGTCACCCACCGAAGGACGCCCCTCGGGATCGCGCAGCGTCGCCACGACGCCGCGCGGCTTGTGGATGACGATGTAGACGTGCCGCTCCGCGAAGAGCCGCTCGCCATCGAGCTCGATGCGTCGTTCTTCGGATCGGCGCGGGTTCCGAGCTCTTTGACCACGCGCCCGTTCACACGCACGCGCCCCTCGAGGATCATCGTCTCGCCGGCTCGCCGTGATGCCACACCCGCGCGCGCAAGAATCTTCTGGAGTCGCTCGCCCTTGCTCTCAGGTGTTGTATGTTGGGGTTTCCGCATGAGACGCGTCGAAAAGCCTTGGGGCCACGAGATCGTTTGGGCCGAGACGGACCGTTACGTCGGCAAAGTCCTTCACATCAAGGCCGGCCACAAGCTCTCGCGACAGTACCACGAGCGCAAGGACGAGACGTTCTTCATTCAGTCCGGCCAGATGCAGCTCGAGATCGGCGACGCGGCGTCGCTTCGCACGATCGAGCTCAAGCCTGGCGAGTCGTTCCACTGCACGCCGCGCACGATCCACCGCATGATCGCGACGACCGACGTCGACGTGATCGAGGTCTCGACCCCAGAGCTCGACGACGTGGTGCGCCTCGAGGACGCGTACGGCCGTGAGGGGACGAACGCGCCTTAGTGATTACTGCGCGAGCGCGGTGAAGTGTAGACCGTCGAAGAGGGCTGTGACGCCGCCGGCTTCGGAGGTTTCTTTCCACGCGATCGTGAGAATCGTGCCGACTCCGCGGCGCACGTACATGCGGCTGCGCGAGGCCATGCCGACGTCGTTCAGGACGTAGCGCGTCTCGAGCTCGGCGCCGCTGACGCCGTCGGTCGTGATTTCTTTCGGCGGCGCGGTGGACTGAAAGCTCGCGAGGTTCGCGGCCATCGCGTCGCGCTGGTGCGTCGCGAGCTCCATCGCGGTTGCGTCCGCGGGAACGGCGACGATGAGCAGCGTGACGTTCAGGTTCGGCGTGGTGAGCGCGAGGAGCGGCACGCCGCGCTTCGCGGCCGCGCGAGTCTGCAAATCGGCCTTCAAAT
The DNA here is from genome assembly GCA_963839305.1 of uncultured delta proteobacterium. GTDB lineage: Bacteria > Myxococcota_A > Polyangia > Polyangiales > Polyangiaceae > DASXHD01. The sequence goes on along the minus strand of CAWIUL010000010.1, from coordinate 473,283 downwards.
GCTCGCTGGCGGAGGACCGAACGCGCGACGCGAGCTCGTCGTCCCCCATCACGTGGAGAAACCGCGGCACCGCGAACGTGATGCCGACGTCGTCGTAGTGGATGATCGACGCCTCGGGAGTCGCGGGCGGAGCGCCCGTATCTGCGCTCGCGCTCGCGCTGGCGCTCGGCTGCGGCGGCGCGTTCACGCCCGTCGCCGGAGCGGCGCCTCCGCACGCGACGCAAACGAGAGCGAAGACGGCGAGCGTCGCGCCTCGCATCAACGATTTTCTTTGCGCGCTGCCTTGCCGCCGTCGGTCTTGCCGCCGTCGCCCGCCGCCGGCGCGCTCGCGCCCGCGTCCATCGCCGCGAGCTTCGCCGCTTCTTCTGCGTCTTGCTGCTGGCGGAGGATTTCGTCGCGGTCCCAACGATCGACGTGCCCGTCGCCCGTCTCGTCGATGCCCATGCGTTCGAGGCGGCCCTTCGTGTAGATCTCCCACACGTCCGGCTTGCCGTCGCCGTTCTTGTCGCGCTTCACGCGCGAGAGCTGGCCGTTCACGTAGTACTTCCACTCGTGCGGCTTGCCGTCGCCGACGTTGTCGATGTCTTCCTCGATCATGCTGCCGTTGCTGAACGAGAGCCAGTGATCGACCTTGCCGTCGTAGTTGGAGTCGCTCTCTTCGTGCTGCGCCTCGCCCTTGGCGTTGAAGGTGCGCACGGTGTCCTTGATGCCGTCGAGGTTCGTGTCCACCTCGCGGCAGATGAGCGTGCGGTGGCGGTTCTCGCCGTCGCCCATCGCCTTGTAGACGCGGCGGATGTTCGGACGAATCGCGCCCGGCCCCGCGGTCTCGCTGACCTCGAGCTCCGGCTTGTTTCGCCAGTCGCACATCGACTTGTCGTCGGCGGGCCAGTTGGCCTGATTTTTCGAGCCGCCCGGGGCGGTCTTCGCTTCGACCGGCGGCGGCGTCGAGCCTCCGCACGCGAGCAAGACCACCGTCAAGAGGATGCGATTGACCCTCATTTCTTACCCTTCTTCTTCGGGGCGCCCGCGTCTTGTAGCGCCATCGACGACGGCATGAGCACCGGCGGAGGCGGAGGCGGCGGCGGCACGTACCCACCTCCACCCGCACCACCGTCACCGGCAGTCGCGGACGCGCTCGGCGAAGGCGGCGTGATCGCTTGCCCGTTCGGGCCGACCGTGATCGTCTGATCGGGATCCGGCTGTCCGTCGCCGTTCTTGTCGATCGCGATCGTGATGTTGTTGCCGTCCCACGTCCACCACTGGTCGACCTTGCCGTCGCCGTTGTTGTCGCGTTCGCGCTTGATCAACTTGCCCGTCGCCGGGTCGTACGTGTCCCACGTGTCGATCTTGCGTTGACCGGTCGTGTCGCGCTCGCGGCGAACGAGCTTGCCGCCCTCGAAGATTTGCACCTCCGAGATCGCGTCGGTGTTCTCGTACGCGCCCTCGCGCCTGCGGAGCGAGCCGTCGGCGTTGTAGTACTCGTACATGTCCGGCTTGCCGTCGCGGTTCAGATCGACGACGCGACACAGCTCACGGCCGCCCGACTTGTCGAAGACCTGCTTGAGCTCCGGTTTTCCACTGTGGGTCGAGTCGAGCACTTCGACACGCCCCATCGAGTCGTCGCACTTTTCGTGCTCGATCGCCTTGGGAGCGTCCGGCGACTTCGCCTCACCCGTCGTGCTCTTTTCTGGCGTCGAGCTGCAAGCGATGACCGTGGCGGTCAAAATGAGGAAGCGCTTCATGGGGTCAACGAGGTAGCCACCATAGCTGCGTGTTTACCCACCCTGCAAGAGCGCCAGGTGCGGCAAACTGTCGCGCTGGCCTCCGCGCGCAACCGTTCGAATTGACGAGCCTTTTTTCCGAACGGTCGACCTTGAATGCTCACGTATGTCCATGTAGTGTATGTTCGCGTGTCGCGGAAGAAAATCTCCACCACCATCTACGTGACGCCGGAGCAGAGCGACAAGCTCAAGCTCCTGCACGAGCGTACGAAAGTGCCGGTGGCCGTGTACATCCGCGAGGGCATCGATCTCGTGCTGCGTCACTACGCTCACATGCTGCCCGGACAGCTCCCGCTCGAGGCCGAGCGACCGTCGAAACGCGCGGTCGGGGACAACGCGAAAGAAGAGGCTGCTAAGAAGTAGCCCTCGTATCGCATGCCCATATCGCAGTCCCTCATTCGTAACTTCTCGATCATCGCCCACATCGACCACGGAAAGTCGACGCTGGCCGACCGCATCTTGGAGATCACAGGCGCGGTCAGCGAGCGTGAGGCGCGCGCGCAGTTCCTCGACAAGATGGACATCGAGCGTGAGCGCGGCATCACGATCAAAGCGCAGAACGTCCGCCTCAAGTTCACGGCGAAGGACGGCCAGACCTACCAACTGAACCTCATCGACACGCCGGGGCACGTGGACTTCAACTACGAGGTGTCGCGATCCCTCTCCGCGTGCGAGGGCGCCATCCTGGTCGTCGATTCGACGCAGGGCGTCGAAGCTCAGACCCTCGCGAACGTCTACCTCGCGCTCGATCAGGGGCTCGAGATCCTGCCGGTGCTCAACAAGGTCGACCTTCCGTCGAGCGACGTCGAAAAGACGCGCGAGCAAATCGAGCAGGTCATCGGGCTCGACACGAAGGAAGCCATTCCGTGCAGCGGCAAGACGGGCGTCGGCGTCCCGGCCATCCTCGAGCAGATCGTCGAGAAGGTGCCGGCGCCCAAGGGCGATCCGGACGGCAAGCTCCGCGCGCTCGTCTTCGACAGCTGGTACGACACGTACCGCGGCGCCGTCGTGATGGTGCGCGTCGTCGACGGGACCCTGAAGAAGGGCGACAAGATCCGCTTCATCGCGACCAAGGGCGAGTACGAGGTGACCGAGCTCGGCTCGTTTCAGCCGTTCGCCGTGCCGCTCGAGGAGATCGGCGCGGGCGAGGTCGGGTTCGTCGCGGCGAACATCAAGAGCGTCCACGACACGAAGGTCGGCGACACGGTCACGCACGCCGCGCCGAACCAGCAGAAGGGGCCGCACCACAAAGGTCCGTCCGACGCGCCGCTCCCCGGCTTCAAGGACGTCAAGCCGATGGTCTTCGCCGGGATCTTCCCGACGGACAGCGCGGACTACCCCACCCTGCGCGACGCGATGGAGAAGCTCCACCTGAACGACGCGGCGTTCTCGTACGAGCCAGACACGTCCGAGGCTCTCGGGTTCGGGTTCCGCTGCGGATTCCTCGGGCTGCTCCACATGGAGATCATCCAGGAGCGCCTCGAGCGCGAGTTCAACCTGGACCTCATCACGACGGCGCCGAGCGTCGTCTACGACGTCTACAAGACCGACGGCACGCAGGTCCGCGTCGAGAACCCGGCGAAGCTCCCCTCGCCGCAGTACATCGACCGCACCGAAGAGCCGATCGTGAAGATGACGATCCACGTGCCGAGCGACTACGTCGGCCCGGTGCTCTCGCTCTGTCAGGAGCGGCGCGGCGTCCAGAAGTCGATCCAGTACGCGAGCGCAGACCGCGTCATCATCACGTACGAGCTCCCGTTCGGCGAGGTCCTCTTCGACTTCCACGACAAGCTCAAGAGCATCTCGCGCGGCTACGCGTCGATGGACTACGAGGTCATCGCGTACCAGCCCGCGAACCTCGTGAAGGTCGACATCCTCGTGAACGGCGACCCGCTCGACGCGCTCTCGATCATCGTCCACAAGGACAAGGCGCATGTGCGCGGGCGCTCGCTCGCGGAGAAGCTCAAGGAGTTCGTGCCGCAGCAGCAGTACGAGGTCGCGATCCAGGCGGCCATCGGCGGCAAGATCATCGCGCGCGAGACCGTGCGCGCGCTCCGCAAAGACGTCACCGCGAAGTGCTACGGCGGCGACATCTCGCGCAAGCGAAAGCTCCTCGAGAAGCAAAAAGAGGGCAAGAAACGCATGAAGCAAGTGGGACACGTGGAGATCCCGCAGAAGGCGTTCTTGGCGATTCTGAAAGTCGATTAATCAGGAGCTCACCCTCAGTCGACCAGACCACGCCATCGTTGCCATCGACATGCGGCAGCGAGACATTCGCGGCGGGGCCGCCACCCACCGACGTGATGGCCACATTCTTCGATCAAAGCGACACGCGCCGGCCCGGCCGGAGTCGTCACGCTGCCGCATCTCCACCACCACGCATCCACAAGACAACGTCCACTCAGGCGAGCGCTGGGTTAGACTCTCTTCCCCTCGTGAAACCCAAGGCTCGAAAGGTCTCCAAGAGCAGCAAGCATCGCGTCGCGGACGCCACGCGGCTCGCGGTGGCGAGCCTCGAGCGGGCGCTCTCGGTCGCCGTGCGGACGGGCAAGAAGCCCGCGCCCGCCGTGAAGGCGCAGGAGCTGCTCGATCGCGAGCGGATGCTCCGGCGGCCGCTCCCTCCGAGCTACAGGACCGTGCTCGAGCGGACCGGGGCCGTCGGCGAGCGCGTGACGCTGCTCGACGCGGCGGGGATGGCGCGCGCGAAGGAGCGCGTGGACGACGCGGCGCTCGTTCCGTTCGCGGAGACGCGCGATCACGAGCTCTTTTGCTTCGATCGCAAGGCCGAGGGCGAAAAAGGCGAGCTTCCGGTCTACGTGTGGCGCGCGGGGGAAGCGCGCGCGGCGGCGCCGACGTTCGGCGCGTGGCTCGACGACGTCGCCGATCACATCGAGGAGGCCGTCGCGCAAGCGGCGAACGTGCCGCCGAACCTCCGCTCGCTGCTCGTGCAGCTCGGGTTCACGTTCGACGATCCGATCGTCGGGCGGCTCGAGACGGGCGACGTGCCGGCGATCGAGGAGCTCATCGGGCACGGCCTCGCGCGCGAGGTGCGCGGCAAGCACCAGCGTTTGTTCGACTCGAGCGGCAAGGCGTCGCTCACGCTGAACCTCGACGAGTTCTCGCTCGCGGTCTCGCTCCGCACGGGGATCTTCGTCATCGCCGCGGAGGACGTCTTCCGCTGGCTCCGCTACTTCCGCGACGAGAATTTCTTCGGCGAGTCGAAGGACCCGTCCCACCCGGATCGAACGCGCGATCTGCGGCGCGCGCCGCGGGAGCCGCCGCTCGTCCTTCGAGGCGTCCTCGCCGTCACGACGCTCCCCTCGGCCAAGCACAATTTCCGCGTCGCGAGCGGCGTCTCCTCCAAGGACTTTCACGTGCTCGGGCGCACCGCGTCGACCGGGCACGGCACGAGCCTGCTCCTCCACGTGACGGGCGGCAACGTGCAGAACGCGCACGCGATCGACGAGCCGCTCGGCGATCTGCACGTCGCCGCCGACGGGGCGCTCTGGGGTCTCATCGCGAACGGCAGCGCGGTGCGCTTCCAGGCAGGCACCGCGCGGGCGTTCCCGCTCCGCCGCGTGTCGCGCGGGCGCACGTGGTTCTACGGCATCACGACCGCCGCGAATCGCGTCATCGCGTACGGCGCGGGCGCGCTGCTCCAGTTCGACGGGACGAGCTTCGTGCCGTTCCAGCCCGATCCGCACGTCGAGGCGAACGAGTCGATCGTCGCGCTCTCTGGCACGTCGCGCGATCTCACGATGCTCGTCTGCGGCGAGCAGGTCGGCGCGATCGCGCGCTTCGACGGGCGCAAATGGGCGCCCATCGAGGAGGGCGACGTCATCGACGGCACGCCGGTCCACCTCGACGTCTGGCGCGGCATCTCGATCGTGCTCTGCAAGGACGGGAGCCTCCACCGCGCGGAGTCGGGCGGGCAGCCGCGACCCGTCGTGTGGGACACGACGCACGACGCCTTCCGCACCGAGGCGGGGACCGTGCGGAGCTTCTACGAAGTACGCGGGCTCGACGGCGGCGCGCTCCTCGCGAGCGACGGGGGCGTCCTCGTCGTCGGCAGCGGCGATCCGGTGTTCTACGCGGCGACCGGATCGACCGAGCGCGCTCAGCTCTCGCGCGTCGGCGGGACCGGCCTCGGCAACGAGAGCGCCATCGTCGTGACGTGCGGGCCCAACGTGTGGCTCTGGGAGAACGGCGCCATGACGGTGCTCGATCTCCGCGCTTGGTAAAAGGAGAGAACGTGGCTGAAAAGAGCGCGACCGTGAAACCTCGCACGCCGGAGCGAAGCGGAGGTACGAGGTTTCGAACGGCGATTGAAAAGGCCGTGGCGAAGGCGAACGAGAAATCGATCGAAGGCGCCGGCAAGGTCCACTACGACGGGATGGTCGCGTTCGGCGGCGCGAGCGTGCACGAGCTCTCGATGGACAACGGCTTGCGCGTGCTCCTGCTCGTGGATCGGAGCGCGCCGGTCGTCGCGTACGCGACTTGGTACCGCGTCGGCTCGCGTCACGAAAAGGCGGGCAAGACCGGGCTCGCGCACCTCTTCGAGCATTTGATGTTCAACGAGACCGAGCACCTCAAGGCCGGCGAGTTCGATCGCAAGCTCGAGGAGGCGGGCGCGGAGTCGAACGCCGCGACGTGGCTCGACTGGACCTACTACTACGAGGCCGTCCCGAAGGATCGCATCGGGCTCGTCATCGAGCTCGAAGCCGATCGCATGGCGCACCTCGTCCTGCGCGACGCGCAGGTCACGAGCGAGAAAGAGGTCGTCGCGAACGAGCGCCGCTATCGCGTCGATGACGACGTCGAGGGCCTCGCGAGCGAGATGCTCTATCGAGCGGCCTTCCAGCGCCACAACTACGGCTGGCCGACGATCGGCTGGATGGAGGACATCCAAGGCTTCGTGCCGACGGACTGCGAGAGCTTCTACGAGACGTTCTACGCGCCGAACAACGCGACGATAGTGATCGTCGGCGACGTGCGCGAGGCCGACGTGCTCGCCCGGTTGCGCAAGGCGTACGGCGCGCTCCCGCGCGCGGACATCCCCGCGGAGGACACGTTCCCCGAGCCGCCGCAGACGGAGGAGCGCGTGCTCACGCTGCGCAAACCGACCGCGACCGACAAGCTCGTGATCGGCTACCACGGCCCGGCGCTCGGCGACCCCGATCACGCGCCGCTCGCTGTGCTCTCCGAGATTTTGTTCGGCGGGCGCGCGTCGCGCGCTTATCGCGCGATGCTCATCGACAAGGAGCTCGCGACCGATCTGCGCGGGTGGGCGTCGACGTTTCGCGATCCGGGGCTCTTCGAGGTTTACCTCACGGCGCGGCCGGGCAAGACGAAGGACGACCTCTTGCACACGCTCGATCGCGAGATCGCCCGCCTCCAAGAAGAGACCGTGAGCGCCGACGAGCTCCAGTGCGCGAAGGCGCGGCTCGAGCTCGGCGGGCTCCAGTCGCTCGACACCGCGAGCGGCAAGGCGGAGCAGATCGGGTTTTACGACACGGTCCTCGGCGATCCCGCGGGCGCCTTCCGCAGGCTCGAGGCGTACCGGCGCGTGACCGCCGGTGACGTGCGCCGCGTCGCGCGGAGGTTCCTCGTGACGACCGCGCGCACCGTCATACACGTCGTGCCCGAGCAGGCGACGAGCGAGGCCGCGGAATGACCGCGCGAACCGAAGTCGACCTCGGCGGCGGCGCGAAGCTCTTCGTCGAGGCGTCGTCCGTGCTCCCGCTCGTCTCGATCGTCGTCGCCTTCCGCAGCGGGTCCGCGCACGATCCCGTCGGAAAAGAAGGGCTCTCGCGCGTCACCTCGCGCATGCTCCGCCGCGGCTGCGTGGGGATGAACGCGATGGACGTCGAGCGCACGATCGACCGACTCGGCGGCGACGTGGGCTTCGACGTGGCGGTCTCGTCGAGCGCCGTGAGCGGTCAGGTGCTCGCGCGAAACCTCGACGCGTTCGTCGATCTGCTCGCGAAGATGATCGGCCAGCCCACGTTCGACGAAGACGAGCTCGGGCGGCTCCTTCGCGAGACGCGCGCCGAGCTCCTCGAGTCGCTCGACAACGATCGCGGCCTCTGCGACCGGTTCTTCAGGAAGAAGCTCTTCGGCGATCACCCGTATGGCCGCACCGCGCGCGGGACCGCCGCTTCGCTCGGCGAGATCGATCGCGACGCCGTTCGCGCGCACCACGCGTCGCACTTCGTACGCGGCAACGCGCTCGTCGCCATGTCGGGCGACGTCGAGCCCGAGGTGGCCGAGCGACTCGCTCGCAAGCTGATGGACGCGCTCCCGGGCACGACCCCGCCGCGCGAGATCATCGAAGAGCCGAAGGGGCTCGGCGGACGCCAGCTCGTCTTCGTCGACAAACCCGAGCGCACGCAGACGCAGATCCTCATCGGCTCGCTCGGCACGTCGGCGCACGATCCGGATCACATCCCGCTGGTCGTCGCGAACGCGATCTTCGGCGGCACGTTCACGTCGCGCCTCACGCGCGAGGTCCGCGGCAAGCGCGGCTGGTCCTATGGCGCGAGCGCGCGCATGGGCGTCGATCGTCGGCGTCACTCGTTCGCGATGTGGACGTTCCCCGCGTCGACCGACGCCGCGGCGTGCATCGCGCTCGAGATCTCGCTCCTCGAGAAGCTCATCGAGGCCGGCGTCACGGAGCGCGAGGTCACGTTCATCAAGCGCTACATCACGCGGTCGTGGGCGTTCGAGGTCGACACCGCGCAAAAGCGCGTGCACCAGGCGCTCGACATCGAGATCCTCGGCCTGCCGCGCGACTACTACGAGAGCTACCTCGCCCACGTGGCCGACGTGACGGCGGAGAGCGCGAACGCCGCGCTAAAGGCGCACCTCGACCCGAAGAACCTCGTCATCGCGGTGGTCGGCACCGCCGCGACGACGCTCGACGGCGTGAAGAAGGCCGTCCCGGACCTCGCGAGCGACGAGGTGATCGCCTACGATCTCGAAGCCCGCGCATGAAGGTCTTCGTGACGTGCCCGCTCCCCGGCGACGCGATCGAACGGGTGCGGCGCGTCGCGGAAGTCGTGGTCGGCGAGCCGGCCGAAGGCGTGCGAAGCGCGGCGTTCGCCACGCACGCCGCGACGTTCGACGCGATCCTCGCGCTCCTCACGGACGCGATCGACGCGCCGCTGCTCGAGCGCGCGGCGCGCGTGCGCCTCGTCGCGAACATGGCCGTCGGGCTCGACAACGTGGACCTCGCGGCGTGCCGCGCGCGCGGGATCGCCGTGACGAACACGCCGGGCGTGCTCACCGAGGCCACGGCGGACCTCGCGTTCGCGCTGATGCTCGCGGCCGCGCGGCGCGTCGCGGAGGGTGACGCGGTCGTGCGGCGCGGCGAGTTCCCCGGGTGGACGCCGACGACGCTCCTCGGCGTCCCCGTGTTCGGCGCGAGCCTCGGGATCGTCGGGCTCGGGCGCATCGGTCAGGCGGTCGCGCGCCGCGCCCGCGGATTCGGGATGCATGTATACTACACAGAGCGCAAAAGGCTCGACGAGCCGCTCGAGCGCGCGCTCGGCGCGAGCCACCTGCCCTTGAACGAGCTATTCGCGGCGTGCGATTTCGTGAGCATCCACTGCCCGCTCACGCCGGAGACGCGCCACGTCGCGTCGCGCGAGCGGCTCATGTCGATGAAGCCGGGCAGCGTCTTCGTGAACACGTCGCGCGGCGCGTGCGTGGACGAGGCGGCGCTGGCCGACGCGCTCGAGAGAGGACCGCTCGCGGCCGCGGGGATCGACGTCTTCGAGCGCGAGCCGGTGGTCGAGCCGCGGCTGCTCGCGCTCCGAAACGTGGTCCTCACGCCGCACATCGGGAGCGCCGACCGGCGCACGCGCGAGGCGATGGCCGGCCTCGCGGCCGACAACGTGATCGCGTTCGCGCGCGGCGAGCGCCTCCTGACTCCCGTGGTATGAAGGGGCCGTGCAGCTCGGCATCGATTTCGGGACCACTCGGACGGTCGTCGCGATCGCGGATCGCGGCAACTACCCCGTCGTCGACTTCATGGACCGCGCCGGCGACGCCGCGTCCGCGATTCCGTCGATGGTCGCCGCGCGCGACGGCGAGCTCGTGTTCGGCTTCGACGCGGTCGCCGCGGCGAGCGACCCGACGTTCACGGTGATGCGCTCGTTCAAGCGCCTCTTCGCGAACCCCTCTCTCGCGGGCGCGGGCCCTGATCACGAAATCCGCATCGGGGACACGACGACGACGTTCTCGCGCGTGCTGACCGGCTTCTTCGAGTACGTGCGCGAGGCGCTCGTGAAGCGAACGACGGCCCAATCGCGCCGCACCAAGACCCTTCGCGCGGCGGTGGCCGTGCCCGCGAACGCGCTCGGCAATCAGCGCCTCGCGACGCTCGACGCGTTCCGGCGCGCAGGGTTCGACGCGTTCGCGATGCTCAACGAGCCCTCGGCCGCCGGCTTCGAGTACACGCACCGGCACCGCAGCACGCTCACGACGCGGCGCGATCTCGTGGTCGTCTACGATCTCGGAGGCGGCACGTTCGACGCGTCCGCCGTGCGGATCTCCGGCGCGACGCACGAGGTCCTCGCGACGGCCGGCGTGCCGCGTCTCGGCGGAGACGACTTCGACGAGGTGCTCGCGCGCACCGCGCTCCTTCAGGTCGATCTCGATCTCGCCGAGCTCCCCGCGCGCTGCGCAGAGGCGCTGCTCGCGCAGTGCCGCGACGCGAAGGAGCACCTTCACCCGAGCTCGCGCAAGATCGCGGTCGATCTCGACGCGGCGCTCGGAAAGCTCGCGCCGAAGCCCGAGGTCGTGGTGCAGGTCTCCGATTACTACGAGGCGTGCCTGCCGCTCGTGGAGCGCACGATCGACGCGATGGCGCCGGTGCTCTCGGGCGCGGGCGAGCTCGCGGAGGTCGCGGGCATCTACGTCGTCGGCGGCGCGAGCGAGCTCCCGGTCGTGTCGCGTGTGCTCCGCGAGCGCTTCGGGCGGCGCGTTCACCGCTCGCCGTACCCGTCGGCCGCCGTCGCGATCGGCCTCGCGATCGCCGCGGACGAGGACGCGGGGTTCACGCTCGTCGATCGGTACGCGCGCACGTTCGGCGTCTTTCGCGAGGCGGCCGCAAGGACGCGAGATCACCTTCGACGCGATCTTCGCGCCGGACACCGCGCTTCCCGCGCGCCAGGCGGGCCCGCTCATGCGCACGCGCACGTACCGAGCGGCGCACAACGTCGGCCACTACCGCTTCTTCGAATGCACCGCGTTCGACGCGGTCGGAAGCCCGCGCGGCGACATGACGCTCTTCGGTGACGTGCACTTCCCGTTCGACTCGAGCATGCGCGACCAAGACGCCGCTCGAGCTCGCGTGGAGCGGCGGCAAGACGGGCCCCGCATCGAAGAGCGCTACTTGCTCGACGAGCGCGGCATCGTCGAGGTGGTCATCAAGAACCTCGACGCTGGTTACGAGCGCACGTTCCGGCTCGGCGCTTAGCGCGGCGTGCTCTTTGCGTATCAACGTGGCGTCATGGACGCACGCATCATCGCGCTCGCAGCCGGGCTCGTGCTCACGGCGTGCGAGGAAGACTACTACGCCGTTCCGGTCAATAGCCCGAGCTCCGCGGTCGACTACGGACAACAGCAGTCGCAGCCGACGATCATCAGCGTCGACTACAAAATCCCGCAGGATTCCCCTCACGGCGACGTACGCGTCGCCTCGTACGGGTTGGTCGACCTCGGGACGCAGAACCAGACGAGCCAGCGCCTGCAGGCGATCCACCTGCGCATGACGTTGAGCAACCAGAGCGATGCACAGTGGACCTTCGACACACGCGAACAAAAGATCGACCTACCGGGCTACGGCACGAGCGTCGACGCGTTCGCCTCGACCAACGCGGGCTCGAGCCCGCCGCTCGTGACGGTTCCACCGAAGGGCCAGCGCGTCGTCGATCTCTATTTCCCGCTCCCGACTCAGCTTCAAAATCAGGGCCAGCTGCCGAAGTTCGACGCGCTCTGGCGCGTGCAGACCGACGCGGGCGTCGTCGAGCAGCGAACGACGATCGATCCCGCCGTGGCCGAGCAGCAAATGGCGCAACAAGAGCCCCAGCCGCAACCGCAAGCCGAGGTCGCGCAGACCTCACCCGACTACAGCTACGGCGGTGACGTCTATTTCGCAGGTCCGACTTGGTATAACCCGTACTACGCGGACTACGGCTTCGGCATCGCGATCCCGCCGTTCTACTTCGGCGTGCCGCTCTACGCGTATCCGCACTACGGCTACTGGGGCCACGGCTATTACGGCCATGGCTACTATGGCCATGGCTACTACGGGCGCGGCGGGTATTACGGCGGTCACTACTACGGCGGTCACCCGTATTACGGCGGCCACGGCTACTACGGTCATGGCTACTACGGCGGCCACGGCTACTACCCGCGTGGCGGAGGATATTACCGAGGCGCGCCCGGCTATCACGGCGCGCCCGGCTATCACGGTTCGCCCGGTTATCACGGTGGCGGCGGTTACCACGGCGGCGGCGGCTACCACGGCGGCGGCGGCTACCACGGCGGCGGTGGCCACGGTGGGGGTGGTGGCGGCGGTCACGGCGGCGGCGGCCACCGCTGATTCGACTACGTCGGCACGGAGATGCTGATCTTGGTGACGCCATTCGACGGCGTCACGGTCAGCGTGATCATGACCGAGCCCTTGCTCGTCGTGATCGTGGCCGACGCGTTCGGGTCCTTCGCGCTCGACCCGAGGCTCGCGGAGACGCCCGGCGGGAAACCCGCGCCGGCGAGCTTCTCCTTGTAGAATGCAACGACCTTGTCGCGCGAGTCCTTCGTCTCGAAGAGCGCGTACTTGCCGTCCGCGTCGGAGGTCTTCTTGATGACCTTCGCGCCGGGGTAATCGGGCAAGTACGCGGGCCACTCGCCGGGCGTCGCGCTCGCCGTCGCCGCGGCGGTCACGTTGGCGGTCGCGACCGTCGTGGTCGCGGCGGTCGCGGGAGTCGCCGCAGTGGTCTCGATCGCGGTCGGGGTCGAAGTCGTGCTGGTCGTGTCCGCGTCTCGACGGAGGAGTCTGTCGCAGCCCGTCAGCAGGATCGCGAGGAGGAAGACTTTCTTCATGTGCGCCGAAGATAGCCGATCAGGGGCGCTTCGCGATGATCTCGGCGGTCCCGGTGTCGTAGCGGCCCGAGCGGAACTCTTCGCTCGCGAGCGTCTTCCGGAGAAACGACAGGTTCGTCGTGCACGGCGCAATCGTCGTGCCCGCGAGCGCGTCGTCGAGCGTGCGGATCGCCGCGTCGCGCGTCTCGCCCCACGCGACCACCTTCGCGATCATCGGGTCGTAGTAAGGCGTCACGACGTTGCCCGCGCGCACGCCCGACTCGACGCGGAGCTTTTCGGTCTGCACCTCGCCCGCGCCGCCGGCCCAGACGAGCTCCGCGATCGGCCCCGGCTTCGGGATGAACCCCTTGCTCGGGTCCTCGGCGTAGACGCGCACCTCGATGGCGTGCCCCCTGCGCTGCACCGATCGCAAATCCGGCAGCTTTTGGCCGTCCGCCACGCGGAGCTGCATCTCGACGAGGTCGAGCCCCGTCACCATCTCCGTCACGGGGTGCTCGACCTGAAGGCGCGCGTTCACCTCGAGGAAATAGAGCTCGCCCTCCGCGTTCGCTATGAACTCGCACGTGCCCGCGCCGACGTAGCCCGCTTGGCGCACGACGCGCAGCGCGGCCTCGTGGAGATCGCGCCTTCGATTCTGCCCGGCCTCGCCCTCGAAGAAGGGCGCGACCGACGGCGTCTCTTCGACGATCTTCTGGTGGCGACGCTGCACGCTGCACTCGCGCTCGCCGAGCGCGTAGTAGTCCCCGTGCGTGTCTGCGAAGACTTGGACCTCGATGTGGCGCGGCTGCGACGCGTAGCGCTCCATGTAGACGCGCGCGTCGGCGAACGACGCCTTGCCGCGATCCGAGCAGCTCTTGAGCGCACGATCGAGCTGCGCGAAATCGCGGACGATCTGCATGCCGATTCCGCCGCCGCCGCCGACCGCCTTGACGACGAGCGGCAGGCCGATGCGCTCGGCCTCGGCCCGCGCCGCCGCGAGCTCGGCGGGCGTGTCGATCGGGATCGGCTCGTTCGTGCCCGGCACGGGCGACGTGCCCGCGGCGAGCGCGACGTGGCGCGCCTTCATCTTGTCGCCGAAGGCGTCGAGCACGTTCGGCGGCGGGCCGACGAACGTCACGCCCGCGTCCGCCACCGCGCGCGCGAACGCCGAGTTTTCGCTCAAAAACCCGTAGCCGGGATGCACGACGTCGGCGCCCGTCTTCTTGATCGCGTCGATCACCGCCGCGAGGTTCAAGTACGACTCCTTCGCCGGCGCGGGACCGACGAGCACCGCCTCGTCGGCGTCGGAGACGTGCGGGCTCTCGCGATCGGCCTCCGAGTGGATGGCGACGGTCGCGAAACCCAGCCGCTTGCACGTCCGAATCACGCGACGCGCGATTTCTCCGCGGTTCGACACGAGGACTTTTCGGAATTTCATTCGAGGCTCGTATTTAGCAGAATTTGACCTCGTGATAGCGTGGCCCGCCATGAGGGACTACGCGCTCGTGGGGATCGTGGGAATGGTTTGGGCTTGCGGCGGTGGTGGTGGCACGAACGCCACGACGCCGACCGCCGCTACTACGTCGTCGAACGCTACGCCGAGCGCGACCACCGTCGCGTCTGCGGCGCCGAGCGCTTCGACCGCGACCGACGAGAAATACGACGACCCGACCGAGTCGGCGGAGGTGATCGCGATGCAGCCGCTCGTCACCCCCAAGACGCCGAAGACCGCGTACCCGAAGTCGACGGTCGCGGACGGCGATTGCTACAAGACGGTCTCGTTCACTGGCCAGCACGACAAGGACTACCCCGCGCTCCTCGACAAGTGCGGGACGCCGACGGGCATGCTCGAGTACGTCAAGCCGGCGTCGGGCAAGCTCCACCACATCAAAGACGCGGTCGACAGCTTCAGCGTCGCGATGAACAAGGGCATTTGCTATCGCCTCTTCGCCGTCGGAGACGCGTCGATCCGCGACATCGACATCATCATCCTGCGCAACGGCTCGATCCTCGGAAACGGCTCGATGACCCAGCCCGTGGAGATCATCCAGGGGTCGTCGCCGTTCTGCCCGACCGACGACGGCAACTACACGTTCGACGTGAAGGTGCACGGCGAAGGCAAAGGCGCCTACACGTTCGGCATCTGGACGCGCCCCGGAAAGTGACGCGCGCTCAGGTCTCGTAGGACTCGGCGAGGTCGTCGGCGGCGGGGGGCACGATGCTGTTCGGGCCCTTTCCGTATTTGTCGAGCCAGCGGTGCATGAGCACGAGCAGCGCGGGCTGACGAATGCGCGACGTGAGCGCGAGGATCATCGACCCGCCGATGACGACGAGCGCGAGCGGCTTCTGCGTCTGCGCGCCGATGCCGTTCGATAGCGCCGCGGGCAAGAGACCGAGCGTCGCGACGAGCGTCGTCATCAGCGCAGGGCGGAAGCGCTTCTCGCCTGCCTCGGCCGCGGCCTCTTCGATCGAGAGCCCGTCGACTTGCCGTAGGCGCTGGTAATAGGTCACGACGAGGATCGCGTCCTGGATCGCGATGCCGAAGATCGAGATGAACCCCATCGCGGCCGACACGGAGAAGTGAACGCCCGTGAGCAGGAGCGCGAGCGCTCCGCCCGTGCACGAGACGGGGATGGAGATCACCGCGATGAACGTGTCGATCCAGTTTCGCGTCGCGCCGTAGACGAGGAAGATGATGAGCAGCAGCGTGAACGGGACGATGATGACGAGGCGCCCGAGCGCGTCGCCGAGCTCGTTCATCTCCCCTCCCCACTCGAGGTGCGAGTCGTACGGCAGGTGCACCTTCTCGCTCACGCGCTGCTTGGACTCTTGCACGGTCGACGAGAGATCGCGCCCGCGCACCGAGAACTTCACGGGGACGTAGCGCTTTCCGTCCTCGCGGAAGATGACCGACGGGCCCTCCTCGAGGTTGATCTTCGCGATCTGCCCGAGCGGAATCATCTGTCCGGTGGGCGTCGGCACGGTGATCTCGCGCACGGCCTCGAGTGACTCGCGATACGGCTTGAGCCAGCGCACCGTGAGATCGAAGTGCTTCTCGCCCTCGTACACCTGGGTGAGCGCCTCGCCGCCGATCGCGGCCTCGATGACCTGATCGACGTCGCCCGTGTTGAGCCCGAAGCGCGCGCACGCGGCGCGATCCGGCGTGATCTTGATGCTGGGCTGCCCGAGCGAGCGGAACACGCCGAGGTCCTTCACGCCGTTCACCTCGCCCATCGTGTCGGCGATCGTGAGCGCGTTCTTCTCGTTTTCGTAGATGTCGCTGCCGACGACCTTGACGGAGTTCTCGCCCTTGACGCCGCTCATCGCCTCTTCGACGTTGTCGCCGATCATCTGCGAGAAGTTGAAGACGACGCCGGGGAACGCGGCGCCGAGCTCCGCCGAGAGCTCGTCGGTGAGCTTCTCCTTCGTTAGCCCGTGCTTCCATTGATCGAACGGCTTGAGCGGCGCGAAGAGCTCGATGTTGTGGAATCCCGAGACGTCGGTGCCGTCGTCGGGCCGGCCGATCTGCGAGATGACCGTGACGATCTCGGTGTGCTTGCGGTTCTGATCGGTGCAGGGAGCCGCCGCCCTCTTGGCAGCCGCGCAGGATGTCGCGCATGCGCTGGACGTACTTGCTCGACTGCTCGAGCGAGACGCTCGTCGGGAGCGTCGCGCGGATCCAGAAGTTGCCCTCCTCGAGCTTCGGCATGAACTCGCCGCCGAGGAACGGGAAGATCACCGCGAGGCCGATGGCCATCACGCCGGTCATGAGCCCCGCGAGGATCGGGCTCCGCAAGAGAAGGTTCGACGGCGGGCGGTAGATGCGGTGGAGCGTGCGCATCACCGCGTTCTCTTTTTCTTCCGTGTCGGGCGAGATGAGCTTGCTCGCGAGCACCGGCGTCAGCGTGAGCGCCATCACGACCGCGCCCGTGAGCGCGAACGCGTACGTCCACGCCATCGGCGAGAAGATGACGCCCGAGACGCCCGTCATCGTGAAGAGCGGGATGAACGCGACGGCCAAGATGACCTTCGAGAATGCCATCGGCCCAACGACCTCGCGGGCGCCGGCCAAAATACGCTCTTTCATCGTGCCGCGGCCGTGGCTGCCGAGGTGGCGGAAGATGTTCTCGATGACGATGACGGTGCTGTCTACGACTATTCCAAAGTCGACCGCGCCGATCGAAATGAGGTTCGTCGAGATGCCCGTCGTGACGAGCCCTATGAACGCGACGAGGAGCGCGATGGGGATGTTGATCGCCGTGATGAGCGCCGCCCGCGTGTGGCCGAGGAAGACGAAGAGCACGACCGCGACGAGCCCCATGCCGAGCAGCAGGTTCTCGAGCACCGTGTGCGTCGTCAGCTTCACGAGGTTGCCGCGGTCGTAGATCGTCACGATCTTCATGCCCGGCGGCAGCAGGTGGTCCTGCTCGATCTGTTTGAGCTTCTCGTGGATTCCCTTGAGCGTCTCGGGCGTCTCGGCGCCGTAGCGCATCAGCACGATGCCCTCGACGATGTCCGGCTCGTTGTCGTGGCCTATCTTGCCGAGCCTCGGCGCGGCGCCGATCTCGACCTGCGCGACGTCCTTCACGCGGACTGGCACGCCCGCCTTGCTCTCGATGACGATGTCCTCGATGTCGTGCACGTTTCGAACGAGGCCGATGCCGCGCACGTTGTAGCTCTGCTCGCCGATGACGAGGCGCTGCCCGCCGACGTTCTCGTTCGCCTTCCCGATGGCGTCCATCAGCTGCGTGAGCGTCACGTTGTGGCCGCGCAGCCGATAGGGGTCGACGCTCACCTGGAACTGCTGCGTCTCGCCGCCGAAGCTCGTGACGTCGATGACGCCGGGGACCTGCCGAAACTGCCGCTCGAGGATCCAGTCCTGCGCGGTCTTCAGCTCGCGGAGCTGATAGCCGTCGCCGACGAGCTGATAGCGAAACACCTCGCCGATCGCGTTCCACGGCGAGAGCTGCGGCTGGACGCCCTTGGGCATCTGGATGAAGCCGAGGCGGTTGATGACCTCCTGGCGCGCGTCCGCATACTTCGTTCCCCATTTGAAGTAGCACTTCACGTCGGAGAGGCCGAAGAGCGACTGCGACCGAATGTGATCGAGCCCTGGCATGCCCGAGAGGCCGACCTCGATCGGCACCGTGACGTAGCGCTCGACCTCCTCGGCGCTCCAACCTTCGGGCTGCGTGATCACCTCGACGAGCGGCGGGACTGGGTTCGGGTACGCCTCGATGTCGAGGTCGCCGTACGCGAGCAGGCCGCTGACGATGATGATCAGCGTGCACACGAGCACGAGGATCGGCATCCGCAGCGCGCCGGCGACGAGCCTCTGGATCATGTCAGATCATCCCAGAGAGGAGGATGCCTCCCGAAACGACGACGCGCTCGCCGGTTTGGAGGCCGTGCTCGACGGGCACCCACTTCGCGCCTTCGCCTTCGTCCACCGTGACGGGCTTTCGTACGAACTTGGTGCGCCCGTCGGGTGTCTTGCCGACCTCGACGAAGACGACCGTCTGCTCGCCCATGCGCACGATCGCGTCGTGCGGGAGCGCGAGCGCGGTCTTCTTGTCGACGGAGATCGCGACCGTCGCGAACATCTCCGGGCGCAAGAGGCGATCGGCGTTGTCGAACGTGCAGCGGACGCGCGCGGTGCGCGTCGTCGGGTCGAGCATGCCGCCGATCCAGTCGATCTGCCCCTTGAACGGGTGCTTGGGGTACGAGACCACGGTGACGTCGACGGGCGAGCCGACCTTCACGCGCGGCAGATCCATCTCGTAGACGTCGCCGATGACCCAGACCTTGTCGAGCGCGCCGATCGTGAAGAGCTCGACGTTCGCGCCTTGGTTGTATTGACCGAGGACCTCGGCGCCGACGTTGATGCTGCGCGCGAGCACCTCGCCGTCGATCGGCGCCGTGAGCGTGAACGTCTGCGAGGCGCCGTTGCCGCCGATGCGGAGCAGCGAGGCCTTGTTGTGCGCGCGCTGGAGCTCGGCGTTGGCCTTGCGGTAGTTGTCCTCGGCGATCTCGACGTCGGCCGCGGACGCGGCTTTTTCCTCGAAGAGCTCCTTCTTGCGCTTCAGGTCGTGCTCGGCCGCGATGAGGTCGGCTTGCGCCTTGCGTTCGTCGCTCGCCGCGCTGCCGACGTCGGCTGACTCGATGACGGCGAGCGCGTCGCCGCGCTTCACCTGCGCCCCGAGCGCCGCGTTGACGCTGAGGACGCGACCCGTCACGGGCGAGAACACGTGGCCGGCGCGCATGTCGTCGAGCGTCACGCGTCCGCTCGTGAGGATCGTGTCGTCGACGGGCTGCTCCTCGACGGGCGCGACGTCGATCTTCGCGTCCTTCACTTGCTGATCGGTGAGCCAGACCTCTCCCGGCGGAGGGTTCACCTCGGAGGTCGCGGACGCGTGATGGCACGCGGCGGCGCAGACGAAGAGGAGCGGAGCGAATCGGCGAAGGTCGATCATGATCAAAACACCACCCCCAGCGAGAGAAGCAGCCGAGGTCGAAGCCCGTTGTTCGCGTAGATGCTCGCGGGGAACTGTTGGTTCGGGATCGTCTTGTCGGTCACGGTGTACTGCGCGCCGACGCCGAGGGCGAGCGCGATGCGGTCCGCCACGAGCATCTCGTAGCCCACGTCGAGCGCGCCGCCGAAGCTCATGTACGAGGTTTTCGACTGGTCTTGCGCGGTCGCGGTGAACGCGCCGATGAGAAAGGATGGGCCGACGAAGAAGCCGCGCGGCCCCGCGAGGCCGGAGTAGTAGCGGTAGCCGAGCTCGCCGCCGAAGCCTTCGAAGTTCTGCTGAGGCAGGCGCATCGTCGCGCGGCCCTGGATGTCCAAGACGACGATCGGCTGCGTCGTGGTCGAGGCGTAGTACGGGTTGAGCACGAGCGCGTGATGAGAGACGGGCGTGATGACGACGTCGAAGCTCGCCTTGCCGATCGTGAACGCCGGCACCGGGTTCCACGTGATGGCGACCCAGCGGCGCGGGGGCGGCTCGTCGTGGATGGCGACGTCCACCGGCCCAGGAGGCGCCGCGTGGGCGACGCTCGGGGCTGCAAGGACGAGCGCGCCCGCGAACGCGAACGCGCGACGCCTCCGCGCGAGCGCGAGGCCCACGAGCGCCAAGGCGACGAGCGCGCCAGCTCGGGCGGGCGCGCCGACCGCGCCGACGTCGCACGTCGCGTCGTTGCTCGTGTCGCAGAGCGCGCCGTCGCACGCGAGCGGGATTTGATCCGAGGCGTCCGAGGCGTCGTCGCCCGCGTCGCCCGCGTCGTCGGCGCGGACCGCGCGCGGCAGCGCGAAGCACGCGAAGAGGCAGAGCAAGAAGACGATGCGCTTCATCGCAGATCCATCCCCACCGCTTGTTCGAGCTGATAGACGGCGGTCCAGTACGTCGCGAGATCGCCGAAGTACTCGAGCTTCGCGTTGATGTACGTGCGCAGCGCGTCGAGGTAGTCGGTCACCGTCACGCCGGGCGCGCCGCGGTCGTACTGCCGCGCGATCACCTCGAACGCGCCCTTCGCGCTCGCGATGAGTCCACCGTCGGGGCGGCGCGGCCCCTCCATACGCTCGACGAGGCGCCTCGCCGTCACGAACGCCGCCATCGACGACGACACGTCGCTCGTGACCTGCGCCGTCGCCTTCGCGTGGTTCAGCGCGTTCGTGTCGAGCGCGGCCTCGGCCTGCCGGAGCTCGCCCGAGAGCTGGTAGAAGATCGGCAGCGGGAGCGCGAAGTTGAACGTGAGCATCTGCGGTCCGACGGGGCCGTTCGTCGAGAAGCCGCCGAAGCCGCCCCACGAATACGTCACGCCGAACGTGATGTCCGGAAAGCGCTGGCGCCTCACGAGCTCGATCTGCGCGCGCGACGAGAGCATCTGGTAGCCGAACGCGTGCAGGTCCGGCCGCCGATCGAACGCGGTGTGGAGCAGGCCCGTCTCGCTCGCGTCGCGGAGCGGCGCCGGCACCGAGTAGTCGAGCACCTTCGTGTCGACGTCGAAGTCGGGCACGACGCCGCGAACGCCGAGCAGGAGCGCGAGCGCGACGCGCGCCTGCCTGAGGTTCAGGAGCGCGTTGTCGAGCGCCTGGTCCGACTCGAGCTTCTGCACCTCGATGCGCTGGAGATCGCCCTCGTTGATCGCGCCGGTCGCGTACCGGTCTTGGAACTTCTTCAGCGTCGTGACGTTCGTCGCCTGGATCTCTTTCGCGAACTCGTACGCGAGGACGGCCTGAACGACCTGCGCGTACGTCGCCTTCACCTGAAAGACGAGCACGCGCTCGGCGTCGACGCGCGAGAGCTTCGCGGCGGCGAGCGCGTTTCGCGCGACCTTCATGCGGAGATCGCGCTTGCCGCTGAGCGAGTCCTCGAGCGCGGCCGAGTCCGAGAGGCCCACGCTGAACGCCCACGGGCTGCACGACGAGCCGTTGAGCAAGCAGTTCTGCTGGCTCGCTTGGCTGTTCGAGTACGTGATCGCGTTGCCGACGGAGGCGTTGAAGGTCGGGTTCGGGACGGCGCCGGCGACCTTCACCGCGCCCTCGGCGTTTCGCATGTTCGCGTCCGCGATGAGCAGATCGAGCCCGCGCGTCCGAAAGATGCGGAGGGCCTCGTCGAGCGTGAGGAGCTTGGGTACGTCCGTGGCCTCGGGCACCACGCCCGCCTGCGCGCGACCACCCCATACGAGCATCAACGCGAGAGACAGCAGGATCGAGAGCACACGACGCGGCATGGAATTGGCGTGCGGGGCGGGATGCAATCCACGCACCGCAACCCGGCACGGTAGTTCACCGAGCAATGAAAGACGCAGAAAAATAGCGTCGGGGTCGATTGTCGCGCGCCTGCGCGCGACCTGGGACAAACATGAGCATCGCGTCGAATCGTCGAAATGAAGTAACAGGAAAGGTGATGAGACGATGGCTCGCCGCAGCGGCGCTCCTCACGGCGTGCAGCAGTGAGCGAGTCGAGGCCCCGCCTCCCGTGCCGGCGAACTGGAGCTCGCTCGCGCGCCCGCAACCGGTCGCGACGCACGCGCCGACGGCGAAGGAGCGCGCGACGGCCGAGACGTACATCGCCGCGCTCGCGAATCCGCAGCTCGTCAGCATGAAGCCGCTCTTCGACGCGACGACGAACCATGCAGCCTTCGGGCACAAGGACGCGCGCGGCACCGACAACGTCGTCGCGCTCCACGAGCAGCTCTTCGGTGCCTTCGATCAGCGCAAGACCTCGGTCTCGCGCGAGTGGCGAACGGACGAGATGCAGACCGTCGAGTGGACGCTCACCGGCGTGCAAGCGCGCGATTGGCTCGGCGTGCCCGCGGCGCAGAAGCCGATGACGATGCGCGGCATCACGATCTTGTGGACCAACGACGACGGCACGATCACGGACGCGCACATCTTCTTCAACGTCGCATCCGTGAAGGCGCAGCTCGGCGTGGGCCCCAAGGACTTGCAAGAGCGCGTCGCGTCGCTCCTCACCGCTCCCCCTTCGGCGCCTCCGGTCGAGAAGCAGGGCACCGAGACCGAACGCACGAACAAGCAGGTCGTGCACGCGAAGCTCGACGCGCTCGAGGATCGAAAAGAGGCCGCCTTCTACGATGCCTTCACCGACGACACGGTGATCGAGTCGCTCACGGCCGCGCCCGTCCACGGAAGAGACGAGCTCAAGGCCTATTACAAGAACCTGCACAAGACGATCGGCCAGCTCGACACGACGGTCGCGAACAACTGGGGCATCGGCGACTTCGTCATCACCGAGTACACGATCAGCGGCGAGCGCCTCGGGGGCGGCGATCCGAACGCGGACCACAGCGTGCGCATGTACATCGTCGACGTGAGCGAGATGCGCGACGGGAAGATCGCGCACGTCTGGCGCTACGACGGCGCCGATTTGTGACGATCAGTTCGGCGGCCGGCCGGTGCTGACGGTCGTGTCGGTCGCGACCCACTGCCAGTTGTCGAGAAGGACGCTCGAGTCGAACGCCTCGTCGCCGGTGTTCCACACCATGAACTGGAGCGTGATGATCTCGCCCGGCTTCACCGGCGCTTGCGTCGTGAGCCAACCCGTCGCGCCGCCGCCGGAGTCTTGCTGGCCGCACGTGCTGTCACCGGGGATGTAGAAGCCGGTGCCCTGGAGCTCCGCGTTGCCGAGCGTGCACGCGGCCTTCGGCGGGTTCGACGTGCCGTCGCAGCCGACGGTCGCATTCGCCGGCGAGCACGCCTGGAAGAACTGGTTGTTCACGCTGACCGGGTTGTTCTTCGGGTCGAGCGAGATGTTGAAGTCGCCTTTGTTGCCCGCCCACGCGGCGGAGGTGAGCCACGCGACGAACGCGTCGTTGAACGACGTGCACACCCACTCCGGCCACTCGCCCGAGTAGAAGTTGAAGTCGAACGAGAAGCCCTTCGCGTTGGCGGGGACTTGGACCTTGAGGACGACGTCGACCACGTCGTTGGCCACGTTGCTGCCGGGGCACGTGATGTTGTTGATCGTCGCGTTCTTCGGGTAGCCCGTCGGCGGGACGCCCGCGCCCGTGCTCGTGCAGACGTTGCCCTTGAACTGGCCCGCGCCGCAGTCTTGCGTGGCGGCGACGCCGCTCGACAAGATGCCGAGCGCGCTGCCCTGCCGCGCCTTGACGCCGGTGCCGAACGTGGCGTCCGTGCCGTACTGCTGCGCCATCGGCGCCTTCGTGCTGCCGACGCCTTGCGTGTACGTCGCCGAGGTGACGCCCCACGTGTCGCCCTTGTTCGGGCAGATGCCGATCGCCTTCGCGAACTGCTGCGCGGTGGGCGACGCCTTCGGAAGGCCCGTGTCGCAGGTGCCCGGAGGGTTGTCGATGATGCCGTCGCCGTCGTCGTCGCAGTTGTTGCCCGGGACGTCGAAGTTCGCCGGGTTCGGATTGCACGTCGGGGCGGCGCCGTCACCGCTCGCGTCGACGCCGCAGAACGGACAACCCGAGTCGCCCGGGTTGATGGGCCCGCTGTCGCCGTTGTTGTTGCCGCCGTCGATGGTGCCGCCGTCGTCGAACGTGAACGGGTGCGTCCCACCGCAAGCCAAGACGTTGATGACCGCCCCCAGCCCAAAAGCATAGATCGACCGCATGGTGGTCCCTCGCTGATTGGAGAATGGCCGCGAATTCAGGAATCCGTCAGGTCAGTTGACGGGGTGCGTGGTGACGCTCGTGTCCGACGCTTGCCACTGCCAGTTGTCGATGATCACGTTCGAGTCGTACGCCTGATCGCCCGTGTCCCAGATGATGAACTGGAGGGTGATCGTCTCGCCCGGCTGCACCGGAGCTTGCGTCGTGAGCCAGCTCGTCGCGCCGCCGCCGGAGTCGTTCTGCCCGCAGTTGCTGCCCGGGTCGTAGAAGCCCGTGCCTTGGAGCTCGGCGTTGCCGAGGCTGCACTTGTCCGTCGACGGTGTGCCGAGGCAGCCGACCTGCGCGTTCGAAGGCGAGCACGCCTGGAAGAAGGCGTTGTTGACGTTGATGGGGTTGTTGTTCGTGTCGTACGAGATGTTGAAGTCGCCCGACTTGCCCGAGAACGCCGCGGACGTGAGCCACGCGACGAACGAGTCGTTGAACGTCGTGCAGACCCACTCGGGCCACTCGCCCGACCAGAAGTCGAAGTCGAACGCGAAGCCCTTCGCGTTGTTCGGCACCTTGATCTTCAAGACGATGGCGGACGCGTCGTGGACGTCGGTCGCCGGAGTGCAGCCGTTCACCGCCTTCGGATAACCGGGGGGCGCGACGGAGCCATTGTCGCCCGGGTCCATCGGGCAGCCGCCCTTGAAGACGCCGGTCGAGCTGTTGCACTGGTCGTACTCCGTCGCCCAACCCGACGAGAGCACGCCGAACGACGAGCCCTGGCGCGGCTTCACTTTGCTGCCGTACTTCGTGAGGATCGCGTGCTGGTCCGCCGAGCCCGGCGCCGCGTTCGTGTTGTAGCCCTTCGTGTACGTCGCCGAGACGACGAACTTGCACAGGCCGATCGCCTTCGCGAAATCGGCCGCGGGCCCGGAGAGCGCGAGCCCTGTGTCGCAAGTGCCCTGCGGGTCGTCGACGATTCCGTTCGCGTCGTCGTCGCAGTTGTTGCCGGGGATGTCGAAGTTCCCGGGGTCGGGGTTACAGCCGCCCGCGGCGCCGTCGCCGCCGAACCCGCCGTCGAACCCAGGGCAGTTGAAGCCGCCGCACCCGCCATCACCGTTGGTGCTTCCGTCGACGCCACCGTCGCCGAACCCGTTGCCGGGGTGACCGGAGCATGCAGCGAACGTCACGCCCAAAACGAGGAAAGAAAGTGCGGGTGCCAGCCTCATAGGGGCACTTTACCTCTAAAGCTTCTCCCGCGCCCCGAGAAAATGGCTGAATTTAGGCGGATCCAGGGCGATCCGTTCGCAGCGTCACGCGAAAAATCTCGCGACGGGCTGCGAGCATTTCACTCGGACGGCAGAAGTCCAGTCACGTCAGCCAGTCGCGATCTTTGAGCTTCTTCGGGAGGTACTCCTCGGAGATGAAGCTGACGCCCTTCGTGAGGAAGCCGTCGACCTCCATCTTGAAGCCGTTCTCGAGCGTCGCGTCGATCTCGCGCTGCCATTTCTTGTCGGCGAACCACGGATACGCCTTCATCTCTTTCGCGCGCGCGACGTCCTTGTCGGAGAGCTTGATCTCGACCGACTTCGACAACTTGAACTTCTTGTGGTCGAGCGCGCTCATGCCGATGAAGCGGACGCCCGGAACCGCGAGCCGCATCGACTCGTACGCGAGCGAGATCGAGCCCTGTTTCAGCACCGAGTAGATGTAGAGCCCCCACGGGTCGTTATCGACGACGACGTAGACCGGGATCTTGAGCTCGTTGGCGAGGCGCTGGAGGAGCCGGCGCGCGCCGCGCGTGGCCTGTCCGCTCGACGTCATGAGGATGCAGTTCTGCGAGCGCCAGAATTTGTCCTCGTTGAAGCGCGAGAACATCGCCTCCTTCTCGACGAAGAGGACGTACTCCGCTTTGTTCTTCACGAACTTCACGGTGCTCGGCTCGCAGATGCTCGGGATCGCCCAGCCGCCCGACCCGAGGCGCGAGAGGTCGATCTCGTCGCCCGCGTCGTTGATGATGAGGCTTCCGACCATCGCGCCCTTGCGGTTCGCGAAGAGGTGCAGCTCCTCGCGGAGCGAGTCGGTCGAGACCTCGAGGTCTTCGATCACGGGGTCGCTCTCGTTCTGCTCCTCGAACGTGTTCTCGTTCGAGCCGACCACGTTGTGCTTCGACATGTAATACATCTGGCGGATGCTGATCGTCTTGCCCGAGTCGATCAGCGTCTTGCAGCCGTTGGCGACGATCATGGTCTGCATGAATTTTCGCGCCATCGCCGTGTTGAAGAACTCGCGCGACTGGGTCTTGTCGCCGAGCTCGATGATGCGTCGCTTCTCGTTGAACGAGACGTTCGACAGCGCGCGCACGCGGATCTCGATCGCGGGGTTCGAGCCCTTGTTCACGACTTTGTAGATGTCCGACGCGAGTCGCTGGATCTTCGCGAGCGTCTTGGCGTCGGTCTCTCTCGTCGTTCCGCGACCGGTGGTCGGTGAGGCTTTTTTCTTGGAGGCCATGGTGCGATCTCAGTGAAGGAGCGTGAGCTGCTCGCCGCGCTTCTTCTTCTTTGGGGCTGAAGGAGGCGGAGGCGCCTTCGCGGGCTTCTTGGAGGACGCGGGCTTCTTCTTCGAGGCGGCCGCGGGCGCGGGCGCGGCCTCGGCTTCTCCACCGGCGTCCGGCGGCGGAGGCGGCGTCGACCCGCCGTCGTCTTCGCCCTCGACCTTCACGAAATTGGGGAGCGCTTTGTAGAAGCTCTTCTCGATCTTCTCTCGGTCGGCGCCGAGGATCTCGCCCATCGCGGTGGCGACCTCGGGGATGTAACGCTGGAAGATTCGACAGGCGCTTCTGCTCGCCGAGCGCCTTCTCTCGCGCGCGGAGGTGCGAGCCGAGCTTTCGCCCGCACTCCTGGAGCGCGAGCTTCATCTCGCGGAGGAGCTCGTCGTAGTGCGCGACGGCTTCCTTCGCCTCGCTCGTGAACGGCACCCACACGCTCGCGAGGTGAACGGCGATCGCGAGCGGCCCTTGCGGGAGCGCGCCCTTCGGCTGCGGGAGGTTGTACGACTTCCAGTTGGTGTCGTAGACGCTCTCGCGAGATCGCGCACGCCTTCGGCTGGTATTGCAGCGGCACGCGGTTCGCGAAGCGCATGATGTCCGCGGGCTCGTCGCCCGGGAGATCGCCGCCGTACGCGAGGCCGACCTCGACGACGAACGGGTTGCCGCGGTAGACGCTCGGCGGTCGCGTCGTCGAGATGTAGAACTCGGCCGCGGGGAAGCGGCGCTTCAAGCCCTCGATCAAGAGCTCCTCGCCGATCGGCACGACGCTCGTGGCGGGCGGCGCCATGACCTTCACTTGGCCGAGCGCGCGGTGGAGTCGATCGATCACGTCGCCGTGGACGTCGGTCGCCTTCATGTTCGGCTTCACGCTCGCGCGCTTGCAGATCTCTTCGGCGATCGCGGGGCTCACGCGCGAGAAATCGTTCACGAGGACTTGCTTCACCGATTTGCCCGGTGAGTCCTGGAGCATCGCGAGGAGCATGCCGAGCTCGACGCCGTGCGGGTGCGGCTTGATCTCTTGCGGCTCGCGCGGCAGCTCGTCGGACACGCGCGGATAGAGGAGCGGCTCGCCCTTCGGCGGACGAAACTCGAGGCCGAGGTGCGGGTTCGCGACCGCGGTCTGCTCCAGATACTCCTGCACGCCGGTGCGGCCGCCGCGGTAGACGGCGACGAGCTCCATCTCGACGCGCGTGCCGTGATCACGCTCCCACTCGACCGTCTCTTCTTTGATGATGTCGGGCTGGTTGCGCTTCGTGTCGAGGCGAATGCCGAGGCGGAACGCGGGGCGCCCCTTTCCGGTCTTCGACGTGATGATGATCGGCTTGCCCGTCGTGAGTTGCGCGTAGAGCCCCGCCGCGCTGATGCCGATGCCTTGTTGTCCGCGGCTCTGTCGCAAGCGGTGGAACTTCGACCCGTACAGAAGCTTCGCGAAGATCTTCGGGATCTGCGGCTTGACGATGCCGGGGCCGTTGTCCTCGATGACGACGCGGAAGCGCGACTCAGGGACCTTCTTCGTCTCGCCTTCCGCGGGCGCCCCGCCGCCGCCGCCGAGATCGATGATCTCGATCAAGAGCTCGGGCAGGATGCCAGCCTCTTCACAGGCGTCGAGCGAGTTGTCGACGGCTTCCTTCACGGTCGTGAGGAGCGCCTTCGCAGGATTGTCGAACCCGAGGAGGTGTCGGTTCTTGGTGAAGAACTCGGAGACCGAGATCTCGCGCTGCTTGGCACCCATGGCCTCTGCGGTCGTACGGCGCGCGGGCTTTTCCTTGGTTTCGGTCACGTTAGAAAACGCCTATCCCGTTCAGTGAACGCATGTCAAGCGCAGGTCGAAACGGTGTAGGGTGGCCCACCCATGATTCGTCGGCCCGCGATCATCCTGGCGATCCTCACGGGCCTCAACCTCCTCAACTACATGGATCGCACCGTGCTCGCGGCGGTGCTCCCGAGCATCCAACAAGGCAAGGACAGCCTCGGCCTCGGAAACCTCCAGGCCGGCGCGCTCGCCACCGCGTTTCTCATCGGGTACTTCGTGACGAGCCCCGTTTTCGGGGCGATCGCCGATCGCGCGCCGCGCCTTCGCACGCGCCTGATGACCGTCGGCGTCCTCGTGTGGAGCCTCGCGACGTTCCTGTCGGGGCACGCGTTCGGGTTCTGGTCGATGATTGGTGCGCGCGCGCTCGTGGGCGTCGGCGAGGCGAGCTACGCGGCGGTCGCGCCGACGCTCATCGACGACATGGCCTCGGAGAAGAGCCGCGGCCGTCAGCTCGCCGTGTTCTACCTCGCGATCCCGATCGGGTCCGCGCTCGGCTACTTGCTCGGCGGCTGGCTCGAGGCGCATTTCACGTGGCGCGGCGCGTTCTACGCGGCGGGCGCGCCGGGCGTGGTGCTCGCGCTCGCGTGCCTCTTGATCGTCGACCCTCGGCGCGAAGGCGCCCGCGCTCACGCGCGCCCGCCCGTCCTCCAGATGCTCGCGCCGCTCGCGCGACAAAAGCTCTACAGGCGCGCGGTGCTCGGATATTGCGCGCAGACGTTCGCGCTCGGCGGCTTCGCGCACTGGGCGCCGAAGTACATCCACGCGCGCTACGACGTGGGGCTCGAGCGAGCGAACTTCACCTTCGGCACGCTGCTCGTCGTCGCGGGCCTCGTCGGGACCGGCGTGGGCGGCACGTGGGCGGATCGCACGGCGCGCGGGCTCGATCGTGAAGGCGGCGCGCGCGCGCACCTCCGCGTTTGTGGCATTTCCGCGCTGCTGGGCGCGCCGTTCGCGCTCGCGTGCATCCTCGCGCCGAGCGCGCTCGGGTTCTTCGCGTTCATCTTCGTGTGCGAGACCTTCATCTTCCTGTCCGCGGCGCCCATCAACGGGGCCATCCTCGCGTCCGTCCCCCTCGATTTGCGCGCGAGCGGCATGGCGCTGAGCACGTTCGCCATCCACCTGCTCGGCGATTTGTGGAGCCCGCCCCTCGTGGGGGCAATCGCGGATCGCAGCTCGATGAAGATCGGCATGCTCCTTTTGCCCGTCGCCATCCTGGCCAGCGGGGTCGTATGGCTCCGCAAACGGGAACAAACGGCCATTTAGGCGGGTTGCGCCGGGCCGGTGAAAGGGACTTGTGGCGATCGCCCCGAGAGCGGACGTTGACCGTACCCGCGTTGGTGGGCTACCAGCATGGGCGCTCTTGACCCGATTTCACCGCTCCTCCGCGGCCTTAGCCTGGTTCGCCCTGGCGATCGTCCTGTTGATCGCTCGCGTCGCCTCGGCGCAGGTGCGTGATGCGGGCGCGGGGCCCGCGATGCGCGTGGATGTCGACGGATCCGCCGAAGGCGGGACGTCGCGAATCGGCAACGACGCGGGCGCGCAGATCGCGACGAGCGACGGCGGCGCCGCGCCAACGACGACCGCGCCGCAAGCCCCGCAAATCAGGCTCCCGCAGACGCCTTCGGAGAAGGCGGAGGGCGAACGGATCGTCGGCATCGAGGTCGAGGACAACCGGCGCATCGCGACCGACGACGTCCTCTCGTACGTGAAGGAGAAGGTCGGTCAGACGTTCAAGGTCGATTCGCTCGCTGCCGACGTGCGCTCGCTCTGGGACTCCGGCTTCTTCGAGGACGTCCAGGTCGATCTCGCCGAGGTGCCGCGCGGCGTTCGCCTGCGATTCAAGGTCACCGAGCGCCCGAACGTCAAATCGATCGAGTTCGAAGGCAACGATGAGCTCGACAACGACAAGCTCACCGAGACGATTGAGGTCAAGCCGAACACGATCTTGAACCTGCCGCAGGTTCGCCGCAGCGTGCAGAAGATCAAGGACGCGTACGCCGAGAAGGGATTCTTCCTCGCCGACGTCACCGAGACGCGCGAGCCTCAGAAGGACAACGAGGTCATCGTCCGCTTCCACATCGTGGAGCACAAAGAGGTGACGGTCCGCCGCGTGACGTTCATCGGAAACGAGCACGTCTCCGACGACGATCTCCGCGGCGTGATGCAGACGGGCAACGGCAGCTTCTTCGATTTCGGCGGAGGCGGCTCGTACAAGCAGGACATCCTCGAGCGCGACATCCTCCTCATCAACGCCCTCTACTACGACAAGGGCTACATGAACGTGCAGGTCGGCACGCCCCGCGTGATGCTGACCACCGATTGCGAGGGCATCGAGATCACGATCCTGATCCACGAGGGCCCGCGCTTCAAAATCCGGCGCCTTCAGGTCTTCGAGAAGGACAACGACGGCAAGGAGATCGAGCCGCTCGGCGGGCGCAAGAAGCTGCGCGAGATGATCCGCGCGCAATCGGGCGACTGGTTCAACCGCGCCGAGGTCGTGAAGGACCTCGAGGCGGTGCGCACGCTCTACAAAGACGCGGGCTACTACACCGTCGAGGCCGAGCCCGAGACCGAGGTCGACGCGGCGAGCGCGCAGGTCGACATCATCATCCCGATCCACCGGGGTCCTCCCGTGCGCATCGAGCGCATCGAGATCAAGGGCAACACGAAGACGCGCGACCGCGTGATCCGGCGCGAGATGGAGATCCAAGAAGGCCAGCTCTATTCGGAGACGGGCGTCGAGATCTCGCGCAAGCGCGTGATGGCGCTCGGCTACTTCGAGCGCGTCGACGTCACGAAGGAGATCGGGAGCTCGCCCGACAAGGTCATCGTCTACTTCGAGATCGGCGAGCGGCCCACGGGCACGTTCCAGATCGGCGCGGGTTTCAGCTCGATCGAGAGCTTCATCGCGACCGCGCAGGTCCAGCAGGCGAACCTCTTCGGCAACGGGACGTCGCTCGCGCTGCAGGCGCAGATCAGCGGCTTGCGTCAAATCGTGAGCCTGCGCTACTTCGAACCGTACTTCTTCGACACGGACTGGTCGATGAGCGCGGAGGCGTACGACCAGCTCTACATCTACACGGACTTCGCGCGACGCAGCGTCGGCGGCTCGCTCACGTTCGGCTACGCGCTCGTGCAACCGTGGCTGCGTTTGAGCCTCACGGGCACCGCGGAGCAAGACACCGTCGACACGTCGTCGACGACGTTCTTCGGTTTGCAGTCGACGACGGGCATCAACCTCTTCCAGCGCCTGCCGCTCGCGAACCTATTCAACGCGGGCCTCACGATTTCGATCCGCCCCGCGCTCGTGCTCGACACGCGCGACAACCGCCTCTTCCCGACGTCCGGCGTGTATTTGCAGGCGTCGACGGAGCTCGCGAGCTCGGCGTGGGGAAGCCAAGTCGAGTACTGGCGCCACCGGTTCGTCGGCCGCTTCTATTATCCGCTCGGCGGCTCGACGCCCGGCCAGCCCGGGAGCGGCTTCGTCCTCAAGCTGAACACCGAGGTCGGCTACATCTCGAGCCCGAGCCCGTTCGGCGTGCCGATCTATCAGCGCTTTTACCTCGGCGGCATCATGGACATCCGCGGCTTCTTGCTGCGGAGCATCGGCCCGCGCCTGCCGCTCAACGCGTCGCTCGATCCGAACTCGCCGCCGATCGCGAACGGCGCGAACATCGGCGGAAACCTCGAGGCGTTCATGAACCTCGAGCTCGAGTTCCCGATCCTCGACAAGGTGGGCATCCGCGGCGTCGTCTTCTTCGACGCAGGCAACGCGTGGAACACCGAGGATCAGTTCTGCCGCACGACCCCCGCGCCACAGCTGGACCCGCTGATTCAGCCGTGCTTCAGCGCCTCGAGCCTCGCGCTCATGCGCACGTC
This sequence comes from uncultured delta proteobacterium, assembly GCA_963839305.1. Taxonomy (GTDB): domain Bacteria; phylum Myxococcota_A; class Polyangia; order Polyangiales; family Polyangiaceae; genus DASXHD01. Next base: position 441,092 of record CAWIUL010000010.1, on the reverse strand, counting down.
GGCGGGCGTCGGCATCCGCTGGTTCTCGCCGCTCGGGCCGCTGCGCTTCGAGTGGGGCTTCCCGCTGTACCGGCTGCCGTACGAGCAGCCGTATGACTTCGAGTTTACGATCGGCAACTTCTTCTAAGACCGTCGCCGAGTCCGAGTCCGACTCCGACTCCGACTCCGCTCCTCTCCGAGTCCGTCTCCGAGTCCGTCTCCGTCTCCGAGTCAGGGGACGCTCGCTCGGACGTCCGATGGTCGCGTCGTGCTCGGCCCTGTCAAGGACGACGCCTTCGGCGTCGCCGCCTTCGGCGGTGCTTCGCATCCTTGACAGGGCCTGCGCGCGACGCGGCGTGGACGGGGTCCGAGCACGTAGGTCGGACGATGGAGGTTTGCATGCTGAGGATCTATTCGTTCATCATCGAGACGCTTCGAAAGGTTGCTCCGGTCGTGCGCGCGATCGCCAAGCACGACCCGGATCTTGCGCGGCAGCTTCGGCGCGCGGCGAGCAGCATCGCGCTCAACACGGCGGAGGCGACCGGGTCTGACGGCGGCAACGAGAGGGCGCGGTTTCGCACCGCGCTCGGGTCCACGCAAGAGACGCGCGCTTGCCTCGATGTCGCCGAGGTCTTCGGTTACGTGGAGGCAGACGAAAGACTTCGTGACGACCTCGATCGCATCGCCGCAACGCGCAGACGACGTCGAGCTTCGCAAAAATCTCGGCGTCGATCGCGTCTACGTATCGAAACGCGCGCGCGACGTCCAAGCTCGCGCGCGTCTCCTTCGCCGAGCCGAGCGCGACGCTGTAGAGCGAACGACGATTGCCGCCTCGTGCGTAGCTCCCTTCGGCGATGTTCAACGCAACGCTGCTCGCCGCGCGCCGAAGCTGCCGCGCCAGATCGGGGTCCCGCCGTTCAATCGTCGCGATGCACTCACGCAACCTCTCGAGCATCGCAATCGCATCATCATAGATTCTGAGCATGATCAAACTCCTTCGCCCTCTCTCGTGAAGGCGCCCGCCCCAACCGCGCCGCGCGCAGGACGGGTCAAGGCTCGGCGAAGCCGACCGCCGAAGGCGGCTTGGCCTTGACCCGTCCGAGCACGGCGCGAAAATCGAGAAGCCGAGCGAGCCCTACCCGTCAGTCCACCTCCGTCTCCGTCTCCGTCTCCGTCTCCGTCTCCGTCTCCGTCTCCGTCTCCGTCTCCGTCTCCGCCTCCGCCTCCGTCTCCGTCTCCGTCTCCGACTCCGACTCCGACTCCGTCTCCGCCCGATTGGGCTATCCTCCTTGCATGCGCTGGCCCCTCCTCGCGTGCTCCCTCGCGATCGCCGGCGCGTGCCTCCCGACGCGTGACGTCCGGCAGGGTGACGAAGCGGGGCTCTCCGACGTGACGCTCGTGGGCGACGACGCGGGAAAGCTCGACGTCGATCTCGGCGATCCGTTCGCCATCCTCGGGCTCACGCCGTCGCATGGGCCGTTCACGGGCGGGACGCGCACGCTGATCTCGGGGCGCGGGTTCACGTCGTCGCTCCGCGTGTTCGTCGGTGGTGTGGAGGTGCCCGCGAGCGACGTGTTCGCGAGCGATCCCACGCGCGCCGCGATCACGACGCCGCCGGGCGCGCCGGGGCCCGCGGACGTGAAGGTGCGCAACGACTCGACCGCGCAGGAGCGCACACTCCCGCAAGGGTTTCTCTACGACGCGATCGCGCTCACACCGACGACCGGCGCGACGAGCGGCGGCACGCGCCTCGCGATCCAAGGCGCGGGGACGAATTGGGCTGTTGGTACTACGGTAACAATCGATGGGATCGCGTGCGGCGACATGCAGATCGTGGACACGACGCACCTCTTCTGCACGACGCCGTCCGACACGCCGGGCGCGAAGGACGTCGTCGTCACCGCGCAAGACGCGACCACGGTGCAGGCGCGCGAGGCCTTCACGTACGACGATTCGCCCGATGGTTACCGAGGCGGGCTCTCGGGCGGCGCGCTCAACGGGCAGCTCAAGGTGCTCATCCTCGACTCATGGACGGGCTTTCCGATCCCGGGCGCGACCGCGATCGCGGGGAGCGACGCGAGCACCGCGCTCGTTAAGAAGACCGACAAAACGGGCGCGGTGAGCTTCACGGACTCTTCGCTGAGCGGCGCGGTCACCGTGACCGCGACGGAGAAATGCCATCAACCGCTCACGTTCGTCGACGTGCCCGTCGACACGGTCACCGCGTATCTCGCGCCCGTGCTCGACGTCTCGTGCGCGACGGGCGATCCGCAGACGATCAGCGGGACGCCCCGCGACGTGGGCACCGCTTCGGGTGAGCTCATCTTCCCGACGGGCATCGAGTTCCAGACGCGCGGCGACTGGACGGGCGTGCCGAAGGCGAACGGCCCGACCGAGCGCCGCGCGGCGTACGTCTTCGTCGCGTCGAGCAGCCCGCTCCAACAATATTACCAACCCGACTCGAGCACGGCGACGACCGAGGCCTCGCCGGGTCAGAACGGTTACGGCTATTCGCTCTCGACGTATCCCGGAAACGTGACGCTCTACGCGCTCGCGGGGATCGAGACGGTCGTCGACAGCGGGCCCGCGAAGTTCATGCCGTACGTGATGGGCGTGCAGCGCGGCGTGCCGATCGTGCCGAAGTCGCAGACGGTGCAGGTCGACATCAAGATGGACCTCTTGCTCGACCACGCGGTGAAGGTCACGCCGAAGCCTCCGCCGACGACGTATCGCGGACCGAACCGGCTCGAGACGCAGGTCGCCGTCACCGTCGGCAATGGCGTGTACGCGATCTCGCCGACGGGCGATCAGATCACGCTCTTGCCCACCTCAGCCACGCTGTCGTTCGTCGGCGTGCCCGCGCTCGCGGGCGCGCTCACCGGCGAGCTCTACTCGCTGTCCGCGTCGGCCGCGACGGGACCCAACATGCAGGCGCCGGGCTCGGTGATCTCGCGCGTCCTCACGAACGACGCGAACGATCCCGTCGCGCTCACGGGTTTCCTGCCGGTTCCCGTGCTCGGCACGCCGGGGTTTTCGCAGTGGGACGGCAAGACCGTGAGCTTCCAGGAGAGCGCGCCGGTCGACCTCGCCGTCGCGTACGTGTCCTCGGGCTCGGGCCTCGTGACTTGGAGCATCGTCAGCCCGGGCAAGACCTCGTTCCTCGTGCCGGATTTGGCCGCGATCGATCCGACGCTCGCGCTTCGGCACGGGTCGATCGTCACCGAGATCTTCGTGTCGAAGATCGACAACTTCTCGTACGCGTCGCTTCGCTCGGGTCAGCTCTCGACGTCCGCGTGGAACGCGTACGCGTTCGACCTGGCCGGCGGCGCCTACTGATGAGGGCGATGCGACGCGCCGCGCTCGTGCTGCTCGCCGCGTGTCGCTTCGATCCGGCGTACCGCGACGTGCCCGCGGCGCCACCTCCGCCCGCGTGCACCGCGGGTGACGTTCGGTGCGACGGGCAGACGCTCGAGAAGTGCAAGGGCGACCAGACCGCGTTCGACGTGCTCGACGACTGCGGCGCGCGCGGGCTCGTGTGCGCGGCGACGCTCCTCGCGTGCGCGCCGTGCGTGCCCGGCGGCGGCGCGTGCAACGGGCAGATCACCGAAGTGTGCCGCGCGGACGGGAGCGGCTACGACACGGGCGACTCGTGCGACACGACCAAGGGCTTCGCGTGCCGCGGCGGCGCTTGCATCGAGCTCTGCCAACAAGCCGATCAGCAGCACTCGAACGTCGGATGCGAGTACTGGGCGGCGGATCTCGACAACGCGGTCGTGAGCGCGGCGCTCAACGCCGCCTCGCAGCAGTACGCGATCGTCGTCTCGAACGCGGAGCCCGACGTGGTCACCAACGTCACGATCGACGAGGACGACGCGCCCGTCGGTCAACCGGCGAACCTCCGCGTGGTTGCAACCGCAACGATCCCCGCCGGCAGCCTCGAGGTCTTCAAGCTCGGCCCGCGCGAGGTCGACGGCTCGCCCGACGGCGAGTTCAACACCGGCACGGGGACCGCGCTCACGCGCCACGCGTACCGCGTGCGGTCGTCGATGCCGATCGTCGCCTACCAGTTCAACCCGCTCGAGAACGTGAACGTCTTCTCGAACGACGCCTCGCAGCTCCTCCCCGAGTCGGCGCTCGCGACGAGCGGCGGCTCGTCGTACCTCGTCGACGGTTGGCCGCAGACGATCGCGACGAGCAGCGTGCCCTCGCAGAACTTCGGCACCGATCTACGCGCGTTCGTCGCGATCGTCGGCACGCGCCCCGACACGCACGTCCACGTGCAGACGGCGACGCGCGTGATCTCGGGCGGTCCGCTCCCGAGCGGCATCGATCAGGGCCAGAGCGTCGACCTCGTGCTCCAACCCTTCGAGGTGCTCAACCTGGAGTCGGGCTCGTTCAACGCCGACTTCACCGGCTCGACCATCACCGCCGATCAGGCCGTCGCGGTCTTCCCCGGGAGCGAGGCGTCCGACGCGCCGTACTTCACGACGCTCGCGGATCGTTTCTGCTGCGCGGATCACCTCGAGGATCAGCTCCCGCCCGTGCACACCGTCGGAAAGCGTTACGCGCTCTCGCGCATGCCTAGCCGATCGAAGGTCGTCCTCGCCGCGGGCGCGGACATCGGCGCGATCGACGAGCCCGAGCTCTATCGCGTGCTCGCGGTCGCCGCCGGAACGACGCACGTCACGACCACGCTGCCCGCGCCGTACGACGCGTTCGATCTCGCGCCGGCCCAAGACGCGGTGCTCGTCGCGCACCAGGATTTCCTGCTCACGGCCTCGCAGCCCGCGATCGTGATGGACGTGCAGGTGAGCCAACAAGCGGCCGGCGTCCCAAACGGCCTGCCCGGCGGCGATCCGAGCATCACGTACGTGTCGCCGATCGAGCAGTGGCGCGCCGACTACGTGCTGCTCACGCCCGACAAATACAATTTCGATTTCCTCGTCATCAGCGCGCCGACCGACGCGCACGTCTACCTCGACGGCTTGCTGCTCGACGGCACCGTGTGCGACGTGGCACCCGGTGACGGTCTCACCGCGACCGAGCGCGGAACGCCGAAGCCGCCCTATTTGTCTTATCGGTGTCAGCTGTCGTTCCCGATCATCGGACCGAACAACACCGTGCAGCCCGGCAAGCAGAACGACGGCGCCCACCACGTGCAGGCGGACGAGCCCGTGGGCGTCGAGGTGTACGGGTTCGATTCGTTCGTGAGCTACGCGTACGCGGGGGGCACGGATTTCGAGGACGATCTACGTGCCGTAAGAGACGGAGACGGAGACGGAGACGGAGACGGAGACGGAGACGGAGACGGAGACGGAGACGGAGACGGAGACGGAGACGGAGACGGAGACGGAGACGGAGACGGAGACGGAGACGGAGACGGAGACGGAGACGGAGACTCGCAGACTCACCTCAACGAGAGCGGCCCGATCGGCCACGCGGTGAGGAGCGGCGTCCTCGACCCCGGGCCCGCTTGGCGAATCACCCGTGCGCACTCCGCGATCGTCAGGCGGCGCGGGCCGAACGGCGACGAGTCCGACGCGTCCGAATCCATCAGCAAGGTCGGCGTGTCGATCGCGTAGTCGTCGGGGTGGCCGGGGGCTTCGAGGAGCACGTGGCCGAGCTCGTGGGCGAGCGTGAAGCTCGAGCGGCGCGCGCGGACGCCGCCTCGATCGAGCAGGACGACGTTGCGCATGCTCGGCGAGTCGCCGGTGATGAACGACTCGCCGATGCGCCCAGTGCCCGCGAAATAGGGCACGACGACGAGCTCCACGGTCGTCGGATCTCCGTCGTCGAGCGCCTTCACGAGCGTGCGCTCCTCGAGCGTGCCCGACATCGAGTCCATGTCGCCGAAGTGCTCGATGCCGTTCGCCGGATCGACCGCGCCGATGCGGACGCTGAGCGTCGCGTCGGTCGTGAGCGGCGCCTCGCTCACGTGGTTGCGGATCGCGTCGATGGAGGCGAGCGTGCCGTTCAGGCGGCGCACGGAGAGGTCGATGCTCTTTCCGGCGCCGGGCGTGATGCGCGCGTTCGACGACGTAGTCACCCCGAAGCCCGCGTGGATGATCGCCGCAGCGAGCTCGTGGGCCGCGTGCTCGACGCTCGCGCCGCGCGGCACCGCGATCTCGATCGGCTTGCCGTCGACGCGCAGCTTGATTTCGCCGCCGCTCGCGGGCAGACCGAGATCGTCGCCGATCGACACGAGGTGGCGCGGCGGAGGATCGACGACTGTCACGTCGAGCTTCGAAGCCTCGCCGAAGCTGATCCCGCATTGTCCCCAGGTGGCCGATGCGAGCGCGAGCTCCGTGCGCAGCATCGCGACGGCGCCCGCGTCGTTTCCACCGAGCGCGGGGGCGCCGCCCACGGTCGCGCGGAGCACGAAGGTTCGGATCCGAACTTTGTAGCGGCCGATCGGGCCCACGTCGCTCACGCGCGGCCCGAGCACGCGGATCGCCTGTTTTCGGCCTCCGGAGCGCACGACGATCGCGCCGCCGACCTCGGAGCGGAGCGAGCGATCGACCACGAGCGGGTGCGCGCGGTCGACGTCGTCGACCACGAAGCGGAGCGGCGCGGTCTCGACGCAGTGAACGCTAGGCATCGCGGTCGGGCACTGCGTCGGCGCGAGCGCGACGTGGGCGAGCGCGTCGAGCTTCACGCCCGTCGCGCTGTAAGACTCCACCGTCGCGTCGATGTCGGTCACCCCGTCGGCGAGCTCGAGGACCGCGCGGAGGGCGTCGGCGTCTTGCGCGGGCGTGCCGTTCGCTGGCGCGGCCGCGGGCGGGAGCCGTTCGAGAGAGGCGTGGCTTCGCGCGAGGTCGACGCTTTTGCCGTCGTCACCGCGCATCGCGACGCCGCGCACGTCGAGCACGATGGCCTTCTCGTGTCCGTTCTTCAATCGCGCGGAGATCTCGACGCGCCCGGGCGAGAGCCCCTGCCACGCCGCGCCGAGTGACACGCGCGCGCCAAAAGGTGCCACGCGAGCGCCGCTCCACACACGCGCGCGACCGGTGCCACCGGTCACGCGAAGGGTCGCGCCGTCGAGCGACGCGTCGAGCGCCACGAGGTCCGCGCGCCCGTCGTTGGGGAGCGCGTCCTCTTCGCCGTCTGGGCGTCCGTCGACGTCGTCGTCGTCCGCGTCGGCCATGAGCACGACCGTCTGCGGACCGTCAGCGAGCGCGCGTGGCGCGATGCTCGAAAACGCGCACGCGACGAGCGCGGCGCGCGCCGCGTTCATTCCAACCAGCCGAGGTGAATCCAACGCACGTGAGGCTCGCTGCAGAGTAGCGCGGCATCGTCGCGGCGCAACGCGGCGGCGCGGAGGAGCGACGCCCACACGACGTTCGCCAGGCACTTCGACGTCACGAGCTCGTCCGCGAGATCGCGCGCTTCGTCGCGCTCGCCCACGTCCCAGAGCATCGCCGCGGCGAACCCGCGCTGATCTTCGCGGCGCTGCCCGCGCGCGATCGCGAGGAGCTCGCCGCGCAGGTCGTCTCGACCGTAGTCGCGCGCGAGGTGCATCGCCGCGCGCATCGCGATCTCGTCCGTCAGCGGGACGGGCTTCGCGAGGGCCTCGAGCATCGGCCTCGCGGACGTGCACTTCGCCTGCGCGAGCCGGAAGAGGAAGGTCATGTCGCGGTCCGCGCTCGGTCGATCCGAGAGTCGCGCGACGAGCTCCACCGTGGGTCGAGTCTCCGGGGGCGCGGGGCGCGGCTTGCCCTCGGTCTGCGCTGCCACGTCTTCGAGCGCCCAGGCGACGAGCGACCAGGCCGCGCGCGAGCTCGCGGGGCCATCCTCCGCGCGCGATCGCGCTTCGTCGAGCGCGCCGTGATCGCCGGACTTCGTCGCGACTTCGCCGAGCACGAGCCAGCGCCCGAGGTGACGCTCCGCCTCGCCGAGGACGTAGAGCGGCTTCGCGATCGCCCTCGGCGACGGCGCGTTGCGCGCGAGCGGCACGAAGATCTCGACGCAGAGCGAGATCCGGTGGCTCTCTTTGATCATCGGCGCGAGCGCGAGCAGGTGCGCCCCGTTCGACTCGCCGCGCGCGACACGCGCAACCTCGGCCGCGAACGCGAGGTGCGACTGACGGCTCGCCGCGATCTTCGACAAGAGCGGCGCGAGCTCCCTGTCGCTGCACGCCGCGGCCGCGCTGAGCGTGGACGTGCCGCCGCCGTCATCGGACGAGAGTGCCTGGCGCAGGATCGACGACGCCGCTTTGTCTTTGCACTCGGCGAGCGACCGCACGGAGGCGGCCCAGAGCTCACGGTCGAGCGTGCGCCGCTTCAAGAGGAGCTTCATCGCCTCGGCGAGCGTCCCCCTGATTTGCGGGCTGAGCGGAGCTACCGCGCGAAGCGCTCCCGCGAGCTTGGCTTCGTTCGCCGGACGGCGCTTCAGCGCCGCGTCGATCTCTTCGTCGAAGCGCGCACGCGCGACCTTGCCCACGAGATCCGTGCGAGCGAGCGCGTGCTCGAGATTGGCACGCATGCCCGAGGCCGGCGCGCGCGCCTTCGAGATCGAAGGCGTGGAGACGCGAGACTGAGTCGACACGACGGCACGTGCTGTCTTTCCCACCGACCGAAGTCTCCCCGTTTCCACCTGCGCTCGACGTGAGCGAAACGGAGATCAGCATAACAAGATCGATCGCCCACGTGAGAGGACAATCGCGCCCCTCGTCGCGATTCGCTCACGTCACCATCAATGATGCAGATGCATCACAAAGCGCTTGACGTTCGGTGACGAATCGATCGTCACGCCGAGCGGCGACGCGGTGATCGCGTCCGCGCTCGTCTTCACCGTCACCGAGAGCGTTCGCGTCGACGGGTCGTCCAGAAAACACGCGTCGCACGTCGCGAGATCGCTCGGCTGCGCGGCTTGAACCAACGTGACGTTCTTTGCCGTTGGCGCGCCCGAGAAATCGTAAGCGCTCGACGGCGCGGTCTGAGCGATCTTCGTCCCGTCGCCGAGGACGACGCTGCTCGAGCCGCCGCTGAAGATCTCGACGACGACGACGTCCGACCGATCGGCGAGAGAAATGACGCCGCTTCCGTCGGTCGCGGGCACGAGCGTCTCGACGTCGGGCGAGAGCATCGGCACGATCGCGCCGACGCGCGCGAAGAGCGGCGCTTGATCGAGCGTCGCCTGCGCCGTGATCGTTCCGCCTCCGGCGACGCGCGCGCCGCTGAAGAAGTCGTAGTACTCGGGCTCGGGCAGATACACCGAGCGTGACGTGGCACCGCGCTCCATGATCGGCGCGGCGAGCAGCGAGCCCCCGAGCATGTACTCGTCGTTCATCCCCCACACGTTCGGATCGTGTGGATAGTACAAGTACATGTGCCGCATGACCGGCATGCCCGTCGCGCGGGCCTCGTTCAGCGCGATGCGGAAGTACGGAATCAGCTGCGTGTGGAGCTGCGTGTACTTCTTGTAGACGTCCTGCGACTCCTGATCGTCCCAGATCTGCCACCGCGTGCTCACGGGTCCATTTCCCGCGCCCTCGTTCTCGTCGTGCATGTCCCCCGAGAGCGCGCCGAGCTCGGTCCACCGGAGGTAGAGCTCCTTGTCGGGCGGCGGGTTGTACAAATAGTGGTAGCCGGAGATGTCCGAGCCCCAGAGCGGGAGGCCGCTCATGCCCGCGTTGAGCGCCGCGGTGAGGCCCGCGGGCATCCCCTTCCCCACGGAGAAATCGGTGTCCTGGTCGCCGCCCCACACCATCGGCACGAGCCCGCCCGTGCCCGCGTAGCCCGAGCGAACGAAGAACAAATAGTCCTTGGGCTTGAGCTGCTCGAGGAGATCGTGCGCTGCCTTTTGATAGAGCACCGGGTAGAGGTTGTGCGCCTCGAGCCCCGTCATGCCGTTGAACATCAAGGCGTCTTGCGGGACGTACTCGGCGAAGTCGTACATCCAGCCGTCCCAGCCGTCGTCGATCGCCTGCTTGAGGAGCCCCTGGTACCAAGTTACCGCTGCGGGGTTGGTAAAATCGACGATGCCTGCGTAACGCGGGATGTCGAAGACGATGTACGGCGAGCCGTCTTGCTTCTTGATCAAGTAGCCGTTCGCGACCGCGTCGTCGAAGACGGGGTGGTACGTCTGGTCGATGAACGAGCAGAAGTACGCGATCGCCTTGAACCCGCGCGCGTGGAGGTCGGCGGTGATGCTCTTCGCGTCGGTCGTGCCGATCCCCGACGGGAGGTAGTGGAGCGCGGTGTCGATCGCGGTCGTCGGGATGTGCGCGTTTCGCAGGCGCGTGAGCTCGTCGTCGACGGGGATGTCGGCGCGACGGCGCGGCGCGAAGATCCAATCGGGCGCGTCGGGCGGCCGGCCCGTGACGTTCGTCAGCGCCTCGACGAGACGCTTCGGGTCTTGGTCGGCGAAGACGGTGAAGTCGAGCTTCGAGTCCCACGCGGTCACGCGGAACGCATTCGAGACCTCGTCGCCGAGGTGATACTCGGTGCGGAACGTCGTGTGCTCGAGCATCCCGAAGCCGCGCGGATCCATGAACCACGGGATGGGGACGTACGTCTCCTCGATCTGCCGCGGCGACGGCGGGCTCGTCTCCGTGAGCGTCGCGTCCTCCGACCCGAAGCGATCTTCGACCCACATGTACTGGTACTGCCCGCGCTGATCGCCGCCGACGAAGCGCTCGCCGGTGCCGAAGAAGTGGTCGCCGACTCCGAGCGTCGGCGCATTCGGAACGTCGTCGTGCATCACGAACGACATCGCGACGCGGTTGATCGTCGCGTCGGCGGCCTGTGCGGAGATGCGAACGCCGATGTCGTCGGACGTGATCGTCACGGTCATCGGAGGGTCGAGCGCGACGGTCGTGGTCGTGCCGTCGTTCGTCACGGAGACGACGGTCGTCTCTTGCGTCCAAGGATCGTCCTCGCCCTTGTAGTAGTCCCAACCCATGACGAGCGGCGACGTGCTCTCGTTCGTGTTGTGCGTCACCGCGAGCGGCGCGTATGCGGTGCCGGGTTGCGCGGGCGCGCTCTCGAGGAGCACGTTGCCTTGAGCGTCGCGCACGACGATCGAGAACGGGCTCGTGAGGACGTCGACGCTCACGTTGCCGTTCTGGTTGTGGAACGTGGTCCCCGGCGGAGGGACCGCGGTCGACTCGCACGACGCACCGAGCACGACGAACATCCAAGAAAGCCGCTTCATGTGGGGTTTCAGTATACGTTCTTCGCACCATGATTTCGTCGCGGATCGCGCTCGCCTTCTTGCTCGCCTCCGCGTCTGCCGCCGCGCAGACGGAGAGCGAGCCGCAGCGCGCGTGGACCGATTTCAACGCGCAAAGCGGCGCCCTCGAGTCCGCGAGCATCGGCCGACTGCGCGACCGCGTGCAAGGCGCTCGAGTCGCTCGCGCGCGCGGCGCAGCACCTCTGCGAGGTGGCGCCCGAGCACTGCGACGAGGCGAAGGCCAAGCTCCGCACCGCGACCGATCGCGTGCGCGCCGCGTGCCCGCAGTGCGAGGTGCGAGCGCAGACTGCTTCGCCGCCGCCGCACGACGTCGCCCTCCAAGGAGAGACCGTGACGGTGCAGTCCGCGCCTTCCCACGGAGGCTGCGCGGGCTGCGCGATCTCGACGACCTCGAGCGACGCGCGCGCGCTCGCGATCGCGCTCGCCGCGCTAGGGGCAGGGATTCGGCGGCGGCGCAGGCGGCGGGACGACCTTGGTCGGGTTCGCGACGCGCTTGGCGTCGAATCCGATCCCGATTGAGATCCCGTTGCACGTCTGGCCCGGGCCGTTGGTGCCGTCGTTCATGATGTCGGACGCCTGCAAAATCTGTTGCGCGACGCCGTCGAACGCGGAGCCGCAGAGCGAGGTCGAGAGCTGACCTGCGACCCCTTCGAGTGTCGTCACGAGATCTTGCGCGTCGAGAACGCCCGCGATCGTGCCGTTCGTGAGATCCGTCGGCGCGGAGTGATCGAACGTGATGATCGCGTCGTGGAGGTGCAGCTCGATGGGCACGCCGCCAAAATTGAAGCTGAGCACGAGCGGGTCCGGCGCGGTCCCAGTGATGAACGTCCCGTTCGTGATGTACGAGCCATTGAACTTCATCGTCGAGCCGCTCGCGATCGTCGCGCCGTCGACGACCGACGTCGAGAGGACGGGCCAATCGGTGGTGGCGTCGAACGCGGGCGTTCCGTTGTCGTATTGCCCGCTCGTGAAGATCTGCGCGCCGAGCCCCGGCGCCGTCTGCGTCGGATCGTCGGACAGCCCCGTGATCTGGAGCTGCGCGGTCCACACGCCCGAGTCGATGTAACCGCTCTCCGTCATCGAAGGCGTTGGCAGGCTGAGCACCGTCTGCAAGATCGGGAGCAGCGTCGAGCCCCACGCGTTGTCGATCCCGTTGTATCCGTCGACTTGCTCGACGAGCGGCGCCCCCTGAACGAGCTTGCACACGTTCGTGTCGGACTTGGCCGTCACGAGCCCATCGATGTTGTAGCCGTACGCCTTCCACGCGGTGTTGCTTGGCGCGCCCCCGTCGCGCGGGGCCTCGCCGAGGAACAGCGTGTCGATCGCGTAAGTCCCCGTCACGGTCGTCGGCGTCCCGCTGTCCGGCGGCGGTGGCTTGTTCGGAATGCCCCCGTCTTTCGCGACGTCGGCGCTCGCGTCGCCCGCATCACCGACATCCGTCGTTTGCCCGCCGCACGCGCACGCCGCGACCGCCGCCCCCAGAAGCCATCTCATGCGCGCAACATCGACATCTTGACGGCCTCGCCCTCGACGTCGACCTCGCGCTCGTCGCCCGCGTGCGAGGGCTCGATGCTCGTGGCGAGGACCTCGCGCGCGAGATCGTCTTTGTATTTCGCGAGCACGCCGGAGAGCCTGGGTCCTCCCGACAAACCGAGCGCGATGCGATCGGTGAACTCGAGCCCCATGTCCTTGCGCATCGCCTGAACGCGGCTCTGGAGCTCGCGCAAAAACCCGAGCTCGCGAAGGTGATCGTCGAGCGCGGTCTCGAGCGCGACGACGCCCACGCGATCGCCCGCGGCCGCGAAGCCTTCCTTCGTCGTGAAGCCGACCTCGACGTCCTCGGGCGCGAGCTCGACGCCCTCTACCGTGATCTTTCCATCGGCGACGAGCTGCGCGTTCCACGTCGCGGCCTGTTCGGCCGTGAGCTTGGCCATCGCGCCCTTGAGCATCTGCGCCTCTTTTCCGCGGCCTTTTTGCCCGAGGCTCCGGAAATTCGGCTTGAGCTGGTACTCGACGAACTCGCGCGCGCGCGCCGCGGGCACGAAGTGGATGTCGAGGACGTTGAGCTCCTCCTTCATCGTGTCGAGCACGCCAACGAGCTCCTTCTCGAGCGCGGGCTTGCTCAAGATGACGTGCGCGGCGCGGAGCGGCTGGCGCACCTTGAGCTTGTTCTGCGTGCGCACCTGGAGGCCGAGCGAGACGAGATCGCGCACCGCGCGCATCTTCGTCGAGAGGCGCTCGTCGATCGCCGTCGTCGTGCCCTCGGGCCAGTCGCAGAGATGGACGCTCTCCTTGGCCGCGTCGCCGAGCGGGCGGCGCACCAGGTTTTGGTACATGCGCTCGGCGGTGAACGGCACGAACGGCGCGAGGAGCGACGCGAGCGTCGTGAGCGCGTCGTAGAGCGTCGCGTACGCGGCGCGCTTGTCGTCGTCCATCCCGCTTCGCCAGAAGCGCTCGCGCGACCGGCGCACGTACCAGTTCGAGAGCGCGTCGACGAAATCGACGAGCCGCGTCGTCGCGCCGTAGACGTCGTAGGCGTCCATGCGCTCGGTGACGACGCGCACGGTGTCGGCGAGCTCGCTCTGGCACCAGCGATCGAGCTCGCTCGGCGTGCCCTTCCCGTCCGCGTCCGAATCTGCGCCGTCGGCCTTCAGCGGAACGGCGACCGGCGTCCAACCGTCGATGTTCGCGTAGATGACGAAGAACGAGTACATGTTGCGCAGCTTGACGAGGAACTCCTTCTGGAGCGCGCGCACGTTCGAGAGCGAGTGCCGCGTGTTCGACCAAGGCGGGCTCGACGCGTAGAAGAACCAGCGGAACGCGTCGGCGCCCGGCGCGGGCGTCTGCGGATCGCGAACGATGACGCGCTCCTCGTCCTCGAGGCGCGAGACCTCGGCGGGCTTCACGTCGGGTTTTCCGGTCGATTTCGCGCCGAGCGACGCGAGGAGCTCGTCGCTCACGACGCGCGATGCGGCGCGGGAGCCCCTTCTTGCGGCGTGACGGTGCACGCCGCGATCATCGTGGCGCCGGTCTGCACTTCGACGGTCGCCTTCTCGCCGAGGTCGAGCCCGTCCATCTCTTCGGGCGCGATGACGAGCGAGCGACCCGCGAGCGGCGCGTCGAGCTTCAAGCCTTTGTAAGCCGCCTTCGCCGCGTCTTGCGACATGACGGCGAACTCCATCTTCACCTCGTCGTAGACGATGTCCGGCGGCGTGTAGTTGCCCTTCGACTTCGACTCCTTCTTCCCTTCTTTGTCGCCGACGTGCCCGAGCACGATGCACGTCTTGTACGGGTGCGGGCCGAGGCGCTTCTGCGTCTCTCGTCGAAGACGAGCGTCGAGATCATGAGCAGCGAGTAGAACCAGCCGCGCGTCTGATCGATCGCCTCGCTGATGAAGTTCGCCGGGAAATTCTGCTCGAACTTCTCCTTGCTGCCCGGCGACGTGCGGGTAGCCCCACTGCGCGAACGGCATGCAGCCCGAGTCGAACCAGCAGTCGATCACCTCGGGCACGCGGCGCATCGTCGCGCTGCACTTGGCGCACGGGAACGTCGACGCCGTCGATCCACGGCTTGTGGACGATGAGGTGGTCGTTGAGCTTCGGGTCCTTCTTCTTCGCCTCTTTGAAGTGGTCGAACGCGTGCGGGTTGAGCTTCTCGATCTCGGCGACGCTCGACGGCGCAGCGCTGATGGCCGCAGCTCTCGCACTTCCAGACGTTGAGCGGCGTGCCCCAGAAGCGCTCGCGCGAGAGCGCCCAGTCGACGTTGTTCGCGCAGGAAGTCGCCCATGCGCCCTTCTTTGATGTGCTCGGGCAACCAGTGGACGGCTTCGTTGTTCGCGATGGCGCGCGAGATCTCCTGCGTCGTGCGGATGTACCAGGCAGGGCGCGCGAACTGGATCAGCGGATCGTTCTCCGCGCGCCGACAGAACGGGTACTCGTGCCGGTAGCTCTCCATGTGAAGGAGAAGCCCGCGCTCCTTGAGCTCGGCGGCGAGATCCTTGTCCGCTTCCTTGACCCAGCGACCGGCGTACTTGCCCATCGCGTCGATGAACGTGCCGTCCGGCTTCACCGCGCAGAGGAGCGGCTCGCTCGGCGCGATCTGCTTCGGTGCGCGTCGTAGTCGTCCTCGCCGAACGCGGGGGCGATGTGGACGATGCCGGTGCCGGTGTCGAGCGTGACGAAGTCGGCCGCGATCACGCGCCAGCGGTGCTTCTCGTCTCTTGAACGTGTCCGAACGGCGGCGTGTACTCGCATGCTCGACGAGCTCCTTGCCCTTGAACGTCTCGAGCGACGGCGAGCTCGGTCTTGAGCTTCTTCGCGAGCGGCTCGCGGAGCGCCGCCGCGACGACGAGCTTCTCATTTCCGTGCTGCACGGTGACGTAGTCGACGTCGGCTTTGACGGCCGCGTACATGTTCGACGAGAGCGTCCACGGGGTCGTCGTCCACACGACGAGCGCGGTGTCGGCGCGCTCGGTCGAGCGGAAAGCGCACGTACACGCTCGGATCGTCGACGGTGCTGGTACCCCTGCCCGACCTCGGCCGCGCTGAGCGCCGTGCCGCCCTGCGCCCACCACCAAACGACCTTGTGACCTTGGTAGAGAAGGCCCTTCTGGTGAAGAGCTCGGCTCAGCGCCCACCACACGCTCTCGACGTAGCTCTTGTGGTACGTGACGTACGCGTCGTCGAGGTCGACCCAGAAGCCGATGCGCTCGGTGAGGTCCTCCCACTCGTCGCGTGTAGCGGAAGACCGAGTCGATGCACCGCGCGATGAACGGCTCGACGCCGTACTCCTCGATCGCGGCCTTGCCGTGGATGCGGAGCTCCTTCTCGACCTCGACCTCGACGGGCAGCCCGTGCGTGTCCCAGCCCGCTTTGCGGCGCACGTAGTAGCCGCGCATCGTCTTGTAGCGCGGGAAGAGATCCTTGATGACGCGCGTGAGGACGTGCCCGTTGTGCGGGAGCCCGTTCGCGGTCGGCGGGCCCTCGTAGAAGACGAACGGCGGCTTGCCCTTCGATTGCTCGAGCGTCTTGTCGAAGATGCGGTGCTCGCGCCAGAACGAGAGGACCTCTTTCTCCTCCGCGGGGAAGTTCATCTCTGCGGGCACTTTGTCGAACACGCTCATGAGGGACCTGGTTTCTAGCACCGACGTCCGCGGAGCGTCGCGCGGATCCGGCCGAAGGCCGGGACGGCGCAAATGTCGGTGAGACCCGACCGCGGCACGGTTCGGCACACGAATTCCGCGGGAAAATGCGCGGTTCCGCGCGGCGCGACTGTTGCTGTAGTTGGGCGCATGAAGGTGATCCACACGGTGGCTTCGACGGCGCTCGCGGCGCTCGCGCTCGCGTGCGGCGGGTCGACCACGGACCCGCTCCTCGACGGCGGCTCGGACGGGCAGGCGCAGGACGGTCAGCCTCAAGACGTCGGGCCCGACACGAACGGACCGTGGCCGTGCGGCACGCACGACGTGCGGCAGCGGCGACCTCTGCGTCCACCCATGCTGCGGCGGCGCTCAGCCGATGTGCATTCCGTTCGAGGATGGCGGGACGTGTCCCGCCGGCTTCACGCCGTCGAACCAGTGCACCGGGCTCGGCACCGGGACGAGCGGCTGCATGCCGCTGCCTTGCACGCCGCCACCGCAGTACTGCGCGCCTCCGTCTTCCACCCAATTCTGCTCGCCGTACAACCCGAGCCAGCCTCGCGACTGCTACGAGACGTGCGCATGAACCAATCGATCGCTCTCATCGCCTGATACCTTGTGTCAGTGACGAAATCTCAGAGTCAGTCGATCACCGAAATGACCGAGTACGTGCTCCCGCAGCACGCGAACGCGCTCGGCAACGTGTTCGGCGGTCAGATCATGGCGTGGGTGGATTTGTGCGCGGCGATCTGCGCGCAGCGCCACTCGGGCCGCATCGCCGTCACGGCGTTCGTCGACGATCTGAAGTTCGAACAGTCGGTGAAAATCGGCGAGGTCGTGCGCCTCTGCGCGCGCGTCACCGCGACGTTCCGCACGTCGATGGAGATCGAGGTCGACGTGCAAGGCGAAGACTCGCGCACCGGCAAGTGTTGGCCGTGCGTGAGCGCACTGCTCACCTTCGTCGCGATCGACGACTCCGGGAAACCGACGCCCGTCGCGGCGCTCGCGATGGACAGCGACGCGGTGCGCGCCTCGCAAGCCGCGGGTCAACGGCGTCGCGAGGCGCGCTTGTCACACAAGTGAATCCGTAATCAGGGCTGCCAAACGCCGACGATGCCGTCCGCAGAGAAACCGGGCGTGACGGTGTTGCAGCACGCTGGGGGCGAGCCGAGGTTGCACGGGGCGAAACAAGGGTTGAACTTGCCCGTGCACGTGCAGCGGTTCCAGCCGTACGTGGAGAGCTGCGGTTGGTAGCCCTTGCCGAAGTCGGTGCCTCCCGTCATCGTGCCGACGACGACGACCTGGCCCGTGCTGGTCGTCATGACGCGTGACGGGTTGATCAGGTTCGTGATGTCGCTCGCGTCGGGGCTGTTGTACGGCGGCGCGCCCCCGTTCAGCGTGGGGACATAGCCGTGCGCCCAGAGGAGCGTGCCGCTGCCGTCCCATTTTGCCAGCACCATGCCGGAGACCTCGGTCGAGGTCTGCGGAAGCGCCTGCGCGCCGATCTGCGCGCTTGCGTTGGTGTCGCCGTAGTACCCAGCGGCGACGATCTCTCCCCACGGATCGATGCCGACGGTGATGAAGCCGTCGTATGCCGCTCCCGTGAGCGGCGCGACCCAATTCGTCTTCTTCGTCGCGTCGTCGATCGTGAAGACGACGCCGTCGGACGAACCGGCGAGCGGGCCCTTGCCGAAATCCACGTTGCCGTTGAACTGCCCGGCGATGGCGATTGTGCCGTTCCGATAGGCGATGCCGTTGGGCTGCGCGCTCGAGTTCTGGTCGCCGAAGACGAGCCCGTACGTCGAGCTTCCGGACGCGTCGATCTTCAAGACGTAGAGGTCCGTGCCGGTGCCAGCATCGCCGAGTTGCACGAGGGGCATGCCGGCGCCAGGAAACCCGCTCGCCGTGCCGCCAATCGTGCCGGTGATCACCACATCTCCCTGCGGCGACCCGGCGATCGCGTTGACGCTGTCGTAGCCTTGGCTGCCGAACGAGCCGGCCCACGCCGTCGCTCCGCTCGTCGGGTCCAAGGCGGTCACGAACACGTTCACGTCACCCGAGCCCGCGTCCGCGGAAATGGTCGTCGCCGTGTCGTACGTGAGCGAGCCACTGAAGCTCATCGCCACGACGACCTTGTTTCCGGCGATGGTGATCGCCGCAGGCCCGCCGCTCACACGGCCGCCCGCCTGCGAGTATACGTGGTCCCAAACGGGCGTGCCGGTCGCGGTGAGTTTCGCGACGAACGACGTCGGCCCCGGGAGCGTGTTCTTCAACTTGATCGACGCGCTCACGGTCGAACCGAAGACGTAGATGTCGCCGTTTCCGTCGACCGCGACGGCGTCGTAGGTATCGTCGTTGTTGCTGGACCCAGCGGTGGTCGTGGGGCTCGTCCCCCAGACCGAAGAGCCCGTCGAGCTGACGCCGCCCGAGACCGGATCGAGCCCGAGCGACGGACCGAGGTTGATCGTCCCAAAGTTGAAGTGCGTATTCGTCGCCGCGAAGAAAGAGCCTGATACGAGATACGTGAGCCCGCCGCTCTCGTTGACGGCGAGATCGCTGAATGCCTTGGAGAAGGGCCAGACGTTGTTGTTGTAGTGGTTCAGCCAAACGAGGCTGCCGTCTGGCGTTGGCGCAGGACCAATGCCAGCTTCGCCGTCGGTCACGTTGCCACCATCGGTGATCGTGGCGTCGGTTTGACTTCCGTCATTTCCCGTCGCGTCTTTTCCGCCGTCCACGGTCACGGTGGTGTCGCTGACGCACGCGCCAATCGATCCCAGCCCGCCCGCCAGGAGCCCGAACCCGAGCACCAACCCTCTTGAGTATCTCATCCGCGCAATCTTACACGGCGACCTTGTGCTACGAAACGGCCCGATGGATGTCGTCGTTTCGGACCTAGGCAACCATGTAGGTGCAGAGATCACCCTCCACGGGTGGCTCTACAACAAGCGCTCGAGCGGCAAGCTCCACTTCCTCGAGGTGCGCGACGGCACCGGCATCGTCCAGTGCGTCGTCTTCAAAGGCAGACGTGGACGCCGAGACCTTCGAGCGGGCCGACAAGCTCCAGCAGGAGTCGAGCGTCGAGGTCGCCGGCGTCGTCAAGGAGCACGGCAAGATCAAAGGGCAGTACGAGATCGGCGTGAAGGACCCTCCGCGTCGTCGCGCGACGTCGCCGCGGAGTACCCGCATCACGCGCAGAAGCTCCGAGCACGTGTTCTCGACCGACTTCCTGATGGACCACCGCCACCTGTGGCTCCGCGCGCAGCGCCAGCACGCGATCTTGCGCGTGCGCCACACCATCATCAAGGCGTGCGCGACTTCTTCGACGGCCGCGGCTTCACGCTCGTCGACGCGCCGATCTTCACGCCCAACGCGTGCGAGGGCACGTCGAACCTCTTCGAGACCGACTACCACGGCGAGCCCGCGTACCTCACGCAGTCGGGCCAGCTCTACATGGAGGCCGCGGCGGCCGCGTTCGGCAAGGCGTACTGCTTCGGCCCGACGTTCCGCGCGGAGAAATCGAAGACGCGCCGCCACCTCGCCGAGTTCTGGATGGTCGAGCCCGAGGTCGCGTTCATGGATCTCGAGGGCGACATGAAGCTCGCCGAGGACTTCCTCGAGTACGTCGTCGGCCGCGTGCCTCGAGATCGCGAAGAGGAGCTCAAGGCGCTCGAGCGCGACACGTCGAAGCTCGAGAAAGTGAAGGCCCCCTTCCCGCGCATCACCTACGCCGAGGCGATCGACATCCTCCAGAAGAACGGCCACCCCGAGGCGAAGGTCGGCGACGATTTCGGCGGCGACGAAGAGACGGTCATCTCGAACCAGTTCGATCGCCCCGTCATCGTCCACCGCTACCCGATGTCGCTCAAGGCGTTCTACTTCAAGCGCGACCCGAGCGACGCCGAGCCTCGCGCTCAACATGGACGTGCTCGCGCCCGAGGGCTACGGCGAGATCATCGGCGGCGGTCAGCGCGAGGACGACCTCGACACGCTCGGAAGTGCGATCGAGCACCACAAGCTGCCGAGGGAGGCGTTCGAGTGGTACCTCGACCTGCGCCGCTACGGCTCGTTCCCGCACGCGGGCTTCGGTCTCGGCATCGAGCGCACCGTGGCGTGGATCTGCGGGCTCCCGCACGTGCGCGAGACGATCCCGTTCCCGCGCATGCTGAACCGCCTCGCGCCGTGAGCCTCGCGCCCGTCGCCCCTCCGAGCGGCGACAGTGGCGTCGCGTTCTTCGGGCTCGTCTGCGTCGTCTTCAGTTTGTTCTTCGCGGTCGCGATCCCGCTCGTCATGCTCGTTGAACCGCGCGCTCGGCAAGGCGTTCGACGACAAGGCGCGCGCGATCGCGCCGATCCTCGCGGCCGAGGGGCTGCTCTTCGTGGAGGACGGCGTGAAGACGCGCGGCACGTGGATCGCGCCGCTCGCGGTAGGCGTCCGCCCCATGAACGCCGACGTGCGCGTGACCACCCGCGCGATCTATTTGATGCAACATACGACGCATGTTCGGCTCGCGCATGGGCCAGCCGATCCTCGCGTTCCCGCTCCGCGGCGCGATCCTCGATCCGCGCGTCGCGATGAACGTGCGCGCGGGTTGGCTCGAGACGTACCCGCGCGAAGAGGACGGCGCGATGATCCTCCGCGGCACCCTCGGCGCTCAGCGCTTCACGCTGCGCGTCGCCGTGCGCGACGTCGCGGGCTTCCTCAGGAGCTGCTCGTGATGCCGTCGATCATCGCCTCGAACGACTTCTGAGCGCCCTTCACGGTCGCGGCGGGTCCGGTCATCTTGAAGAAGTAGTGCTCGCCGGAGGTCGACGTGTCCACGATCGCGCTCGACATCGCCCAGTTCGCGTGTGAGCCCTGATCGGGTCCCATGCCGCCCTGATACGTCCCCTCGATCTGCACCAGCGTCACCTTGAGGCCGTGGACGGTCTTCGTCGTCTCCTTCGGCGTCGGTGAGCCGTCGAACTGGCTCGCCCAACGCGCGATGTTCATCTTCAGGTCGCCGCCGGCGCGCGAGACCGCGAGCTCGGTGTCGTCCTTCACCTTGTACGTCGCGATGCGCATCGGGTTCGGGTTCGGCGACTGCGACCACTCCTTCGGCGCGGTCCACTTGATCGCGGCGGCTTCGTCCGCTGCGCCGCCGCCGGTCATGCCGGGCATGTTGCCGTGGCCCTGCGCCATCTGACCCATCATCGACGGATCGATCGACGGGTGGTTCGGCGGGAGCGGCGCGTTCGGATCGACAGGACCCGGCGCTTGCTGCTGGCCTTGCTGGCCTTGCATGCCTTGCATGTCTTCTTGTTGCTCGGTGGCGCCTTGCATGTCGTTCGAGTGCGAGGCCGTCGTCGTGGATGCGCCCGTGTCGCGCGAGCTATACGCGAGGGCGAGGCCGGTGGCGGCGACGAGACCGAGGGCAAGAATGATCGAGCTTCTGCGCATGCGACGCATCCTAAGCACGTGACGTGCCGCACGTCATGCGGGTTTTTAGCCCGATTTTTCGCTGATCCGCGCAAACCAGCGCGCTCAGCCTGCAGCTTTTGCAGGCTCAGCTGCTACTTCAGTTGGACGGGCGGCGTGAAGTTCGCGACCGCCAGCGCGTCCTTCACGTGGCGGCACGGGCCCGAGCATTTTGCAGTCGCGTCCGCGTGCGCGGCGCACGCCGCGTTGATCTCGGCGACCACCGCTTCAGCCGACTTGCCGCGGAGGCGCTCGCACGCGATCGACTTGAACGAGAGATCGCGATCGTCCGGCGAGCCCGTGACCGACGGCACGAACAGCGCGTCTGCCGTCGGCATCGCAGGGCAGTGCTTCGTCGCCGCGGCCTGCGCGACCGCGTCGTTCACCGAGAACTTTCCGTCCGGGAGCGTGTGAGCCACGAGATCGACGGTGATGCGGCCCTCGTCGGTCGGCGCACAGACCGTGCGCTTGCCGAGGTCGTACGAGACGCGCAAATCCGGGTGGCCGTCCCTGTCCGCGTCGATCGCTCCGTCGACGAGGAAGCTTCCGCCCGTCGGGTACGGCGCGATCGCGCCCTTCTTCATGGTCACGAAGATGCGCGATGCGGGCGCGAACGTCTTCACGTCCTTCACGATCGTCGCGATGAGCTCAGGCACGCCGTCGTTGTCGAAGTCGAACATCGCGTGGTGACCGAACGTTGGCGGCCACTCGACGCCGTCGACCGTCGACGCGAGCCGCGCGCGCGCGTTGTCCGGACCCGCGAAGAGGACCGTCTGCTTGATCGACGAGCCCGCGTCGCCCTTGTCGACGCGCACCGCCCAAGCATACTTGCCGTTGCTGCTGCAGCGCATCCGCGGATCGTCGCCCTTGCGGTCGTCGTCGCGCAGGGCGCTCTCGTCGAGCTTCTCCTCCGCGAGGAGCGTCTTGCACAGCGGGTCGACGCCGGCGTCGGCAATCTCGCGCCGGTGGTGGGTCATCGCCGAGCCGTCGAGCTGAAGCGACTGCGCGCTCGCTGCGCCCGCTTCGACGGACGCGGCCGCGCGTGACTCGGCCGACTCCGTGTGACAGCCGAACGCGATGAGCGGAAGAACGATTGCGATCCGTGTGCGCATGGCCGTTCCCTTCTAACAAAACGGAAACAGCGGCGCCCCTCGAAAGGAGCGCCGCTGCGTCCTGCTCACACCGCCATTACTGGAGGTGCACTTCGCCGATCGCCGCGACGCGTCCCGGGCCGTGGCAGATGAGGCATTGCTCACCCGGGCTCGAGAGCGTGTTCGCGCGCGTGTCGTAGAAGTGGCCGCCGTTCGCCTGCATGTGGGCGATGTCCGTCGGCTTGTCGTGGCATGCGGAGCACGCCGCCGTGATCTGCGAGATGACCAGGTTGGAGCCGGCGCCCTGCGTCGCGACGCCCGTGGTGGCGCTGAAGCTGAAGCCGGATCCGTAGCTGGTGACTCCGTCCGCGGTGACGTACGGCGAGAACATGTAGGCGGTCGCCGACGCCGGGTTGTAGGTCCCCGTGCCGACGGCGGTCACTTGCATGTTCGGAACGGCCGCGAGGGATGCCGGTGCCGTGAAGTCGTACGTGTTCGGCATGTGGCAGACCTTGCAGTCGTTGAGCGGCGACGGGAACTCCGTGTTGTAGAACCCGTCGGAGGCCGATTCGGCGTTCCACGTGAAGTTCACGGTGCGGTTGCGCGCGCCGTGGATCGCGTGGATGTAGTACTTCGAGCTGGCTGCCCAGCCGCTGCTCGTCTTGTTCGGATCGTGGCAGAAGGCGCACGTGGCGCCGTCGTTGCGCTGTCCGGCGTGGAAGTTCGGACTGACGCCGAGCACGCCGTGGCAGTCCTTGCAGTTGTTGTTGTCGATGATCGAGCGGCGGGCCGTGAAGCCGGTCGCGGCCATCGACACGTTGGGCGCGTTCATGATCAAGCCGCCCTGCATGTTCGACGCGGTGTACGGGAACTGCGTGATGTCAGTCTCCGTCAGCGGCTGCGTCGAGCTGAGCGCGTAGGTGTAACCCACGCCGCCGGTGAGCATCGTCGCGTTCCCCGGGACGACGATGTTGCTGGCTTGAAGGGTGTAGTAGCCGCTCGTGTCCGGGCCCGTGAGGGTGCCGGTGTTCGGCTTTCCGTTGAGCGCGTCCTTGATGTAGACACCCGCGTTCGCGTTGAAGTCGGCCGGCGTCGTGACGCCGTCCTGCGGAACCGCGAACGCGAAGTAGACGCTCGGCGCGCCGACGAAGCCCTGCATGAGCTCGACGGTGCCCGCGTCGCCCACCGTGTTGAAGACGATGTCCTGCGCGCCGGCGTCGCTGCCGTACGCGGTCTTCTGGAGCTTGAACGTGATCGAGGGACGCTTGACGCCCGCGTTCGTGTCGTTCCAGGTCTGGACGCTCTTGATGACGTAGTTGATTTGCGCGGCGCCCGGGGGAACCCAGCCGCCTTGCGCCATGTACGCCGCGTTGGTGTAGTTGTTGCCGCCGTCGACGAGCTTGCCGTTGTTCGGATCCGGCGGCGCGACCGGCCACGCCGCCGGAGTGTCCTTGGCGTAGTGGAGGTGCGTCGTCGTCTTGTGGCAGAGCGTGCACTGCGTGTCGTCGGACTGAGCGCCGCCGACGTGACCGCACGCAATCGGCAGACCCGCGTCTCCGATCGCGACGCCGTTCGCGCCGCAAGTCGGAAGCCCGTTCTGTCCGGTGAAGTCGACGTAGTCGTGGCAAGAGCCGCACGCCGCGCGCGACGGGTTCAGCAGGTCTTGCTGACCTTGAGCCGCGCCCTTGTGGCAGATGTCACAGTTGCGGACGTCTTGCGGGAACGTCGCCTCGATGCCGTGGAACCAGTTCGCGGGCTGGATGTGCGAGGCGCCGTGGATGCGGTGGATGAACACCTTCGAGTCCGCCGACGGGTTCGAATAACGATCCGGGTTGTGGCAGACGTTGCAGAGCTCACCGTTGATGCGCTGGCCGCCGTGCTGGACGAACTCGTCCGAGGTGTTCACCTCGAGGCGGAAGTTGTCGTGGCACTTCTGGCAGTTCGCGTTGGCGACGATCTGGCGCGGAGTCGCGGTGCCGCCTGCGGGGATGAAGTAGTACGGGAAGTTGTCCGTGTAGAACGTCTTTCCGTTGGTCGGATAGACCATGTCGGTTTGGCGCGACGAGAGGATCCACACGACGTGGTTCTCGCTGAGCTTCGCCGGATCGTATTGGACCGCGATCGCACCCGGGTTCGTCGCCGTCGTCGGGAACGAGTAGGTGTAATCGCCGGCGCCCATGCCGTTCTCGGTGATGGTGCCTTGTCCGGCCGCCGTTCCGAGCGGGTTGTACATCGTCGGTTGCGGCGCCGTGACGCCGCCGTCGGCTTTGTTGGCGGAGGTGCTCTGCGTGTAGACCTTGAGCGGCGAGACGTTGCCGTTGCCGTCCTTCGTGTAATACGCGAGCGCGAATTTGGGCTGGATCGCCTGGTTGATGCTGTAGACGCCGTTGACGTCGACGGGGTAGCCGTTCGAGTCCTTGAGCGTGAATCGCACCGTGATGGGTCCGGTCGTGTTGGTGCTCACGCCGCCCGACTTCACGTTGATCGCGATGCCCTTCGACACCGAGAGCGTGCCCGACGGCGCCGTATTGCACATGTACGTCGTGTTCGTGATCTCGCTCGTGTCGAGCTTGCCGTCGTTGTTCTTGTCGACGCCGCTGTCGACGCGAACGCCTCCGAACTGGCAGTTCGTGCCGCTCGGCTCGGGCGTCGTGCTGACGAGCGAGGCTCCACCGTTGGTCCCGGTTCCATTGCAGACGTAGGTCGTCGCTTGCGCGTTGACCTCGCTCGGATCGAGCACCCCGTTCCCGTTGTTGTCGAGACCGGTCTCGATCTTCGTGCCGCCGTTCGGGCAGTTGGCGCCTGGCTGTTCCTGGCTCGTGCTTACGAGAGCATTCGCGCCGGGGTTGCCTTGAGGACCCGTCGGTCCCGTGCCGCATGCCGCGAGGATGATGCCGAGCACGCCGACGAGCAGTCCGGCGAATACGGCGATCAGCCTCCGTCTAACAAAACCTCTGTAGCTGCTCATAGGACCCACCTTTGGCGGGGTGCAGCTTTGTCGTTCGCTGGTGCGACGAACATGTTGAGGCACCTCCAAACCGCCCGGCGATTGCAACGGCGATGCCGTTGCGCGTTGCACCGCTTTTCTCCTAACTTGCGCATCTACGCGCAATCTTTTGCCTGCACCGCTTGCGCCCGTCCAGAATATCGTGCGTGTTTCAACCGTCGAAAAGTCCACATTCCTAGGGCAGAATGAAACGGAACGGCGGTTGCAAAAACGCGCGCGCGTGCGTGCTTTTGCCTGCCTCTTGATGGTGTTGCTCCTCGTGGGCTGTGCGGAGCAACGCGACCCTCCAAGTTCCACGGGCGGCGTGCACCCCGTGGGATGGGCCGATCAGTCGAGCGCAAATTTTCACGCGTCGTGGCTGAAGGCGAATCACTTTCCGTTGCAACGTTGCCAGCAATGTCACGGCGACGATTTTTCCGGAGGCGCAGTCGGCGTCACTTGCTCACGAAGCGGTTGCCACGCCGACCAAGACAGCGGCGCGCCGATTTCGCCGATCGCTTGCACGACTTGTCATGGCTCGAACGGCACGCCGCGCCCTGACAGCGGAGCACATTGGGCGCACGTCCCCTTCTGCGATACGTGCCATACGGTTCCGGTCGAGACCGTCGACTCCGTGCAGAAGCACGCGAGCGGCGACGAGTCGACGCTGATTCACTTTGGGAGCTTCGCCACCGAGAACCCCGCGCCGACGTTCAACCTCGACGGTGGCGCGCCGAGCTTCGATCTCCAGACGAAGCAGTGCTCGAACACGTACTGCCACGGCGCGGCTCTCGCCGGTGTGGACCTCGGGCGTGAAGCTCGACTGCGGCGGCTGCCACACCGCGCCGCCGCAAGATCACGACCGCTGGAAGCGGCTCACGCCAGACACGAACAGTTGCAAGAACTGTCACCCCGATCCGAACACCGACACGCAGCACGTGACGCACGTGAACGGGAAGATCAACGTGACGGTAAGCGACTGCACGACGTGCCACGGCGGCAACGGCCACGCGAACCCGCCCGTCGATCTCGACGGCGGCACGGACCCGACGACACGCGGAGTCGGCGCGCACTCGCGGCACCTCGATCCGTCGCTCTCGGATCGCATCACGAACCCGCTCCTCTGCAACGACTGCCACGTCGTGCCGACGAACGTCACCGACCCGGGTCACATCGATCACGCGGACACGTTGGTGCGCTTCCCGTTCGGCGGGAGTTACGACGCGGGTAACGCGACGTGCACCGTGTGGTGCCACTGGGACAAGACCCCTGGGCCGACGTGGACCGACAACTCCGGCGGCGCGCGGCAATGCAACTCGTGCCACGGCTTCCCGCCCGTCGTCACGAGAGCGAACACTCCGCACCCGAGCGTGGCCGGCGATGTCGCCGTTTGCCAGATCTGCCACGTCTTCACCAAAGCGACGCACGTCAACGGCGTCGTGGACTTCGTGCAGCCATGAAAGCTCGCATGCCGAAGCGATGCATCTTCGCCGCCGGGTTCGTCGTCGCGCTCTTCGCGCCGCGCGCGGCGCACGCGCAGTACCAGCTCCGCGCCGACGCGCTCGTCTACAGCCAAGGCAACCAGTCGCCCGTCGGATACGTCGCGATCTCCGGCGAGGACAAGCTCAGCCCGTGGGCGAACATGGAGGCGGTGCTTTGGGCTGGAAACGGCGCGACCGCGGACGCGCTCATCTTCATGGTCAAGGTGCACCACCCGAAGAACTGGGGTGAGCTCCGCATCGGCAGGCAGATCGTCAGCGCGGGAGCGATTCGGCCGATCCACATCGACGGCGCCGACGGGCGCGTGCGCTTCCCGACGAAGACGAGCGTCGAGGTGTTCGGCGGTTTGCCCGTCGTGCCGCAGTTCCAGTACGGCGCGTGGGATTGGGTCGCGGGCGGTCGCGCTTCGCAAGAGCTCGGACGCGCGACGACGCTCGGCGTGTCGTACCTCCAGCGTCGCGACGACGGTCGCCTCGCATATGAGGAGGTCGGCATGGACTTCGTGTCCGCGCCAGCGAAGTGGTTCGACCTCGCGTCGCACGTCGCGTACGACCTGATCAACCCCGGCATCTCGGAGGGGCGCGTCTCGCTCGCCGGCAAATTCGGGTCGATCCGGCCGGAGCTGTTCGCGCTCCACAGGTCGCCGTCGCGGCTCTTGCCGGCCACGTCGCTCTTCAGCGCGCTCGGCGACGCGGCGAGCGACTCCGCGGGCATCACGCTGATGTGGAAGATGTTTCCACGGCTCGACGTGCTGCCGATCGTCGCCGTGCGCACGCAAGACGATCAGGCCGGAATCGACGCGACGCTCCGCACGACGCTCCGCCTCGACGATCGCGGACGCGGCGCGGTCATGCTCGATCTCCGAAGGCAGGGCGCGGGGACCGATCCGTGGTCGGGGATTCGTCTCGCCGTTCGCGTCCCCGTCGCGCGCCGATGGCAAGCGTCGACCGAGCTCGAGCTCGTCGTCCCCGACAACAACAGCTCCGATCCCGCGGTGCACGCCGTGCAGCAAACGCGTGGATCGGTCTGGCCGTGGGGGCTCATCGCGCTGAGGTGGTCGCCCATCGAGCACATCGACGTCGCCGCGGGCCTCGAGGCCGCGTCGACGCCTCAGAACGTGCGCGAGTTCAACGGGATCGTCCGACTGACCGCGTATTGGGGCTCGGGAGGCGGATCATGAGGCGCGTCCACTGGCTCCTTCTCTTCGCGCTGCTCGTCGGCGCCCTCGGCGCGTGCGCGAGCATACTCGGCATCAAGTCGCCGCAGCCGAAGCCCTTCCCTCACACGGCGCACGTCGATCGCGGCATCAACTGCCGCGAGTGTCACCGCGGCGTCGAGTCGTCGAACAACGCCGACGGGACGCTCTACATCCCGTCGAGCAGCTCTTGCCTGAAGTGCCACAAGAAGCCGCACGACACGCACGAATGCTCGAACTGCCACGGCCTCGGTTACGTGCGCGAGGCCGTGCGCACGGACATCGCGAACCTCAAGTTCGACCACAAGGCGCACGTCGCGCGCTCGCACGGCCAATGCGTCCGCTGCCACCGCGGCATCCTCGACAACTCCGATCACGTTCGCCCGCAGATGGGCGTGTGTCTGAGCTGCCACGAGCACCAAGACCAATACGCTGGCCGCAACTGCGACGCGTGCCACGCCGATCTCCACGGGCAGCGCCTCGCGCCCGAGTCGCACGTCGTCCACTCTGGCGATTGGCTCCGCGAGCACGGTGACCGCGCGGCGTCCGAGCGTGAGCTCTGCTCGACGTGTCACGCCGAGCGCTACTGCGCGAGCTGCCACGGCGTCACCGTCCCCGCGCTCCCCGAGCGCCAGGCATTCGACGATCCTCTTCGCATCGGCGTGCACCGCGCGGGCTTCTTCTCGCGCCACCCGCTCGAGTCGAAGAACCAACCGGGCATGTGCACGACGTGCCACACGCCCGACTCGTGCGAGAGCTGCCACACGAAGAACGGGGTGAGCGCCGTGTCGGGCGCGAAGAGCCCGCACCCGCAGGGCTGGCTCGGCCTCAAGGGTGAATCGAACCTCCACGGCCAAGCGGCGTGGAACGATCCGGCCGAGTGCGCGAGCTGCCACGGCGGCTCGGGAGAAAAACTCTGCGTCGGCTGTCACAAAGTCGGCGGCATGGGCGGCAATCCGCACAAACCGGGCTGGACGAGCAACAAGCGGCCGCTCTACGACGAGCCTTGCCGGCAATGTCACGGGAGTTGAGGTAGGCCATGTGGAAGAGAACAATCGTCGCGCTGTTCGTCGCTTCCGCGACCCTCTTCGGATGCGAAGGTCCCGTGGGCCCGCCTGGTCCGCCGGGTGACAACGGCGAGGCCGGTCCCCCCGGTCCTCAGGGCGACTCGGGCACGACGCCCGAATTCGACGTGACGGTCCCGCGCCAGTTCGTGCAGACCGGGCCGGGCCTGAAGCTCGCGGTGCAGAGCACGACGATCGACCCGAGCGGCAAGGTCACGGTCTCGTTCACGATCACAGACGGCGCCGGCGTGCCGCTCGATCTCAAGGGTCAATACACGACGGGCCCGGTCAATCCGAAGTTCGTTCTCGCGTGGCTCTCCGATCCGAACAGCAACGGCTCGCCTGGCGCGTACACCGCTTACACGCAGCAGCCGCACAAGAGCGTCGACGGGCTCAACACCCTGCAGCTCCCCGACTCCGACACGAACGGCTCCTTCGCCGAGGTCGGCGAGGGACAAGGCACGTACGCGTACACGTTCGGCGCGACGCTCACGAACGTCGACCAGACGAAGACGCACACGCTCGGCGTGTGGGCGAGCCGCACGTTCAACGCCCTCGAGTACGTCGCGAATCAATCGTTCGACTTCGTGCCGAACGGGAGCGCGGTCACGAACATCCGCGACATCGTCACGACGTCCGCGTGCAACCAGTGCCATAACCCGCTCGGGCAACACGAAGACGGCATGGTCCGCCGCAACGTGAAGCTCTGCGTGCTCTGTCACACGCAAGGCGTAGTGGATCCGTCGAACGGCAACTCGCTCGACATGGGCGTCATGATCCACAAGATCCACCGCGGGAAGAGCATGCCGAGCGTGCTCGCGGGCTTTCCGTATCAGCTGACCGAGGACAACCAGACGTACGACGATCACTCGGACACGTGGTTCCCAGGCACGGTCGGCAACTGCAAGATGTGCCACCAGGGGACGCAGGGGCAGGACGCGTGGCAGAAGTATCCGACGCGGACGTACTGCGGCGCGTGCCACGACGGCACGTCGTTCTCTTCGTCGTTCCCGAGCTGGCAGCACCTCCACCCCGGCGGCGTGCAGACCGACGACTCGCTCTGCAACAACTGCCACATCGTCCAGGGCACGCAGTACGCGATCGCGAACGTCCACGCGACGGGCGCGACGATGCCGGGCGGTCCGGTGATCGACATCCAGATCAAGAGCGTCGACAGCACGGCTCCGGGGCAGACGCCTGTCGTGCACTTCACGGTCACCAAGAACAACGTGCCGCTCGACGTCCTCTCGACGCCGCTCGCTTCGATGTCCGCGGTGCTCGCCGGTCCGACGACCGACTACACGCAGACGCAGCCGATCCAGTACGTCATCCAAGGCTCGGGAGCGACGGGCACGCTCGCGCTCGATGGAACGATCGGCAGCTACACGTTCACCTTCCCCGCCCCGATCGCCGCGGCCGCCACGGGCACGTACGCGATCGGCATGGAAGGGTGGATCAACGACACGCTCTTCCCGGGCGTTCGCTACGCGTCGCTCAACCCGGTGTTCTACGTGCCGGTGACCGACTCGCAGGCGGTCCCGCGCCGCACGGTGGTCGATCGCACGAAGTGCGACAGCTGCCACTACGATCTCGCCGAGCACGGCGGCGGAAGGCGCAGCCCCGAGTACTGCGTGATGTGCCACACGCCGAACAAAGTGAACGACCAACGCGTCGCGCGCTTCGAGGTGCCGACGACGATCGCGAACACGGTGAACTTCAAGGTGATGGTCCACCGCATCCACCGCGGTAACCAGCTCGCGAACGGCTACGTGCTCGGCGGCTTCCCCGCGCCGACCGTCTCCAACCCGGGCGGCACGCCGGTGGACTTCGGCACGGTCGCCTTCCCGGGCAACCTCAAGGCGTGCTGGGCGTGCCACGCGGGCACGAGCTATCAGCTGCCGCTCCCGAGCGGGCTCTTGCCGACCGTGATGACCGAGACGCTCCAGTGCAACGACAACCCGCTCGTCTCGACGACGTACTGCTCGAACCGCACCGTGCAGAGCCAGTCGCTCCTTCAGCCGATCGGCGCGGCGTGCACGGGTTGTCACGACGCCGACTCCACCGTGGCGCACGCGCAGATCATGACGACGCAGCAAGGCGTCGAGAGCTGCGAGACGTGCCACGGCCTCGGCAAGCAATGGGACGTCCAAGCGGTGCATACGCTGCCGCCCTGACGAGGAAGCCATGCGCATCGTTCGCCGTCGCAACCTCGTACCTGCGCTTCGCTCCGGCGGGCGAGGTTGCATGGTTGGAATCGCCCTGCTGATCGCGCTCGCCGGTTGTCACTCGAGCTCGACCTCGAGCGATGGCGCGGCGGACGCGGCCGCGACGAAGCCGAAGATCGTGAGGCCGCGCGTGGTCGGCTCCGGAGAGATGCCGCTCGATCTGGGGCTGTCGAAGCTCAAGCTGACGATCATCAAGGACCACGTGACGCCCGTCGGCGCGACGCTCTCGATGCGCGACGGTGCGCTCGCGCTCGACGCGCCCACACCGAACGCGCACCTCGCGATCGATCTCGACACGTTCGACTCGGAGATCGCGATCCGCAACGAGCGCGTGCGCAATATTTTCTTCGAGACCAGCGCGATCGGCTGGGAGACCGCAGAGCTCAAGATCGATCTCCCGCAGGAGCTCGT
This sequence comes from uncultured delta proteobacterium, assembly GCA_963839305.1. Classification (GTDB taxonomy): domain Bacteria; phylum Myxococcota_A; class Polyangia; order Polyangiales; family Polyangiaceae; genus DASXHD01. Next base: position 408,856 of record CAWIUL010000010.1, on the reverse strand, counting down.
CGATCGCGTGAAGAAGGACAAAAAGGTCGCTGGCGTGAAGCTCGATGGTCAGCTGAAGGTCCATGGAACCACGAGCAAGCTGCCCTTCACGGTCGACGCGACCTACGACGGCGCGCGCGCGACCGTGAAGAGCACCTCGCCCGTCGAGGTGAAGGTCTCCGACCTCGGCCTCACCGACAACCTGCACAGGCTCAACGCGATCTGCATGCACGACGGGATCGACGACATCGTCAAAGTCGACGTATCACTCGTCTTCGCTTCCGGGGGTCACTGACGAGGATGCATCATGGAGAGAAGACGACTCTGGCGTAACTGGATCAGTTACTTCGGCGGCTTATGCGCTGCGGGCGGTCTCGTCCTCATCGTGTTGGGCCTCCTGCTCCAGTTCACGCTGAAAAAACCCGGGCCGTACTCGGGCATCTTCACGTTCCTCGCGTTCCCGATGATCGTGGTCGGCGGCCTCGCCATCGTCGGCATCGGCATGTTCATCGAGTTTCGGCGGCGCAAGAAGTCCGGCCAGGACGTCGTCAACCCGTACCCGGCGATCGATCTCAACGATCCGCGGCAGCGCTCGCGCTTCCGCACGCTCACGCTCTCGGCCATGGTGATGTTCGTGGTCCTGTCGTTCGCGGGGTATCACGGCTTTCTCCTGACCGAGTCGGTCGAGTTCTGCGGCAAGACTTGCCACACGCAGATGGGCCCCGAGATGACCGCGTACGAGCACTCGCCGCACGCGAAGGTCCCGTGCGTCGAGTGTCACGTCGGAAACGGCGCGGGCCATTACGTGCAGTCGAAGATGAATGGCTCGAAGCAGATGCTCGAGGTCGTGTTCGGCACATACGACAAACCCATCCCGACGCCGATCAAGGGCCTGCGCCCCGCGCGCGAGACGTGCGAGGAGTGTCACTGGTCGGAGAAGAACTGGGGCTCGCAGCTCTACCAGCGCCCGCATTTCCGCTACGACGAGAAGAGCACGCCCGAGCAGCTCACGATGCTCGTGAAGACCGGGGGCGGAAAAGGCGCCTACGGCGCGGGCATCCACTGGCACATGGCGGTCGAGAACGAGGTGACGTACGCCGCGACCGACGATCACCTGCAGGACATCCCCTGGGTGAAGATCAAGCGCGCCGACGGCTCGACGACCGAGTACTCGCGCACCGACAAGCCCATCGACGCCGCGACGATCGCGTCGCTCAAGAAGCACACGATGGATTGCATCGACTGCCACAACCGCCCCGCGCACAACTTCGCGACGCCGGACATCGCCGTCGATCGCGCGCTCGCCGCGGGCGTGTTCTCGTCGACGCTTCCGTGGGCGAAGGCGCAGTCCGTCGAGGCGCTCTCGAAGGAATACGCGTCGCGCGCGGCCGCGCACGACGGCATCAAGAAGTCCGTCCTCGACTTCTACAAGGAAAAATACGCGGATCTCGCGACCGCGCGCGCCGCGGAGATCGACAAGATGATCGCGGGCATCACGGAGATCTACGACCAGAACGTCTTCCCCGAGATGAACGTGAGCTTCAAGACGTACCCGTCGAACATCGGCCACCGGAACTCGCCGGGCTGTTTCCGCTGTCACGACGGCAAGCACGTCTCGCCCGACGGCAAGGTGCTCATCGCCGAGTGCAAGGCGTGCCACACCGCGCCGCAGCGAGGCCCGCAGTCGGGCATGGGCGAAGCGATGGGGACATCGGATCAGGATTGGCACCCGTGGCAGGCGTCGCAGAAGTATCTCGACGTGAAGGAGCACAAGAACGTGCAGTGCTACGAGTGCCATCTGGACGGACGGAAGCCGAAGACGGAGTGCAACGAGTGCCATAGCCACTGAAGCCCAATTCGTGGGGCTCTCTGCCATGACGCTCGCCATCGCGAGCTCGCGCGGGTGGCTCGATTACGACGCTCCCGTCGCGCGCTACTGGCCCGAGTTCGCGCAGAACGGCAAAGGCGCGATCACGGTGCGACAGCTCCTCGGCCACGAAGCGGGGCTCGTGTTCCTCGACGAGCACCTCACGGTCGAGAAGCTCCGCGACCTCGACCACATCGCGCGCTTGCTCGAGCACAGGCGCCCGAGTGGCCGCCGGGCACGCGCCACGGCTACCACGCGATGTCGATCGGGTTCTACATGCAGGAGATCATTCGCCGCGTGGACCCGGCGCATCGCACGCTCGGACGGTTCTTCCACGAAGAGATCGCGAAGCCGCTCGGCCTCGAGCTCTACATCGGTCTACCACACGAGATCCCCGACGCGCGCCTCGCGCGCATGAAGCCGCTCTCGCCCGTGCGCGCGCTCGGCGTGATCGGCTCGGTGCCGCTCGACTTCATCCCGAAGATGCTGTCGCCGTGGTCGCTCATGCGGAAGTCGCTCGCGTTCGTCGAGCTCCCGGCAAACGATCGTCGCAGCCTCGAGGTGGAGGTGCCGGCGGGCAACGGCGTCGGTACGGCGCGCGCGATCGCGCGAGCGTACTCGGCGTTCGCCGAGGGCGGCGCGGAGCTCGCGATCGACGCGAAGACGCTCGCGCAGCTCGTCGCCCCTGCCTCGCGAGCTCCCGAAGGACGAAATCCTCGGCGTGCGCTCGTCCTACTCGCTCGGATTCCTGCGCCCTGGCCCGACGGTCTTGTTCGGCTCGAGCGAGCACGCGTTCGGCGCTCCGGGCGCAGGCGGCTCGTTCGGCTTCGCGGATCCCGACGCGCGCGTCGGCTACGCGTACGTCATGAACAAGATGAATTTCTATCTGATCGACGATCCGCGCGAAAAGGCGCTGCGGGACGCCTTGTATCGCGCGATCGACACGAAATACGCGCGAAATTCCACGAATTCGTGAGATGGTCGAAGCGGCCGTGAGCGAATCCGGGAAAACGGCAGACGCGATCGCACGTCTCGAGGCCGAGCTCGCGAGCGCACGCGAAGCAATTCGTGGGTGGGAGCAGCTCGCGAACAGCGTGCACGCCGTCATCTCGCGCATCGACGCGCGCGGTCGCATCACGTACGTGTCGCCTTCGGTGCGCAAGCTCCTCGGGTACGAGCCACACGAGCTCGTGGGTCAGCTCGCGCACGGCTTCCTCGATCCCGAGCAGCAGGCGGCGCGACGCGCGGGCTTCGAGCGCGGCCTGAAGGAAGGCGTCGCGCCGACCGTCGCCGCGCGCGCGCGCCGCAAGGACGGCTCGTACGTCTGGATGGAGTACCACACGGAGGTGCTGCACGACGCGGACGGCAACGTCGCCGGCTTCCAATCGATCTCGTACGACGTGACCGCGCAAGAAGAGGCAAAGAGGCCCTCGAGGCCTTCGTGCGCGCGATGCCCGTGGCAGGCCTCGTTCACCGCAACGGGACCATCGCGCTCATCAACGGCGCGTTCTGCGCGAGCTTCGGCTTCTCCGAGGAGGCGACCGTCGGAAGAAAGGTCATCGACCTCATCGACCCAGGCGATCGCGCATACATCGGCGATCGACTGAAAAAGGACGTGAACGAGCTCGCGGGCCGCCCGACGCGCGAGCACCACATCCTTCACGCGGACGGCACACGCGTGCCCGTCGAGGTCACCGTCGTCCCCATTTTGTTTCGCGGTGAGTCGTGCACGCTCGCGGTCTTCCGCGACCTGCGCGAACGAAAGCGCCTCGAGGCCCAGCTCGTCACGGCGGACCGCATGGCGTCGCTCGGTCGTCTCGCCGCCGCGGTCGGCCACGAGATCAACAACCCGCTCGCGTACGTCCTCTTCTCGCTCGGGCTCCTGCAGCGGCAGATCCAGGCCACGCAATCGCCGACGGTCGCCGAGCTCGTCACCAACGTGCGCGAGGGCGCCGAGCGCATGCGCGTCGTCGCCGAGGACCTGCGCATGTTCAGTCGGGAGCGCAGCGAAACGCACGGACCGGTCGACATCGTTCGCTTGCTCGATCGAGTGACCTCGATGGCCGAGCTCGAGGTGCGGTATCGCGCACGCCTCGTCAAAGACTACGCCGAGCTTCCGCCCGTCGAGGGAAACGAGGCGCGGCTTGGCCAGGTCTTTCTCAACTTGCTCGTCAATGCGGCCCAGGCGATTCCCGAGGCCAACGTCGCCGACAACGAGGTGCGCATCGAGGGCCGAGCGACGGCCGACGGCAAGGTCGCGATCGACGTCGTCGACACCGGCGTCGGCATCGCGCCCGAGGACGCGCAGCGAATCTTCGAGCCGTTCTTCTCCACGAAGACCGTCGACGGAACGGGCCTGGGCCTGTCGATTTCGAACCACATCGTGACCTCGCTCGGCGGCTCGCTCGAGCTCGTGTCGAGCCGGCCGGGCGAGACTCGTTTTCGCGTGGTCTTGCCGCGCGCGGATTGAGCGCGACCTACTTCACGCCGCCATCGATGAGCATCCGCTCCAAGTACTCCTTCGGAATCGACTCCGGCGGCGGCGTCCCCCTCACCGGCTGATCAATCACCGGCGGGCAGCTCACCGCGTCGAACGACCCCGACACGCAGCTGTTCGACTCGTCTCCAAAACAAACCGCGAGCTCGCCCGAGAGGTGCCCGTCCGGGCTCACGCCGCGCAGCACGAGCAGCGCGCTCTTGGCCGTGAGCCCCACCCAGTGGCCGCCGGACACGTCGTCCTCGAACACCTGATAGTGGACCGACCAGCTCTCCTCGGGGTTCTTCGCGGTCTCAGCGCCGAGGCGGAGCTCCTTCGGAAGGAGCTCGTGCTTTCCCTCGAGGCGTAGCCAGACGCTCGCGGGGCGATCGGGCGTGATCTTGCTGCATTTGTCCTCGGACTTGCCCGCCGAGAGCTTGATGTCGATGTGCGAGTACGCGACGCGATCGTCGACGACGAAGCGCATGTCGCGCGCGACGAAGGGCGAGCCGTGCAGCGTGCCGCTCACCGGCGCAGCCGGGATCGCGTTGAACGTGCTCACGGGAGGGTCCGTGTCCTTTTGCATGGGCGCCTTCGTGTCGGCGCGGCACGCGAGGAGCAGCGCGGCGAGCGAAAGGACGCGCGGGCTCACGAGTGCGCCTCCGCGTGCTCTTCGTGGTGCTCTTCGGTCGCTTCGGGGAGCGGGACGCCGGCCATGCGCACCTTGCCGAGCTCGATCGGGATCGCCGCCTTCAAGAGCAGCGTGTACACGAGCGCGCCGAACGCCCACACCGCGGCCGACACGCAGAACTCGGTGAAGCTCGGCGTGTAGTCGACGATCTCGCCGAGCGTCGACGGTACGAACCCCGGAATCACGAGGCCCATGCCCTTCTCGACCCAGACGCCGAGCACCGCCGACGCGCACGCGAGGCGCAGCACCATCGGCCGCGAGTAGAAGCGCCTCGTGACGAAGACGATCGCCGCGAACACGTCGAGCGCGATCGCGCCCCAGATGTACGGCACGAGCTTCGTGTGCCCCCGGAGGCCGAAGAGCATGTAGCGCATCGACGTCGCGTGCTCTTTGAAGCTGTAGAGCTCGGTGAAGATCTCCGAGAAGAAGAAGAACAGGTTGATGAGCATCGTCACGGCGACGATTTGCCGGAGACGATTGAGCGCGGCGTCCTTCACGGGAAAGCCCATGCGATCGCGGATTTCGCTGAGCGCGATGATCATGAGCGACGGGCCGGCGGCGAACGCGGACGCGAGGAAGCGCGGCGCGAGGATGGCCGCGTTCCAGTGCGAGCGCGCGCCCATGCCGCTGTAGAGGAACGCCGTGACGGTGTGGATGCTCACGGCCCACACGATCGCGATGAACACGAACGGGACGTACTTCTTCCGCTCGGGCTTCTTGCCGCGAAACTTGGTGAAGACGAGGTACGTGGTGATGTACGCGTTGAGCGCCAGGTACCCGTTGAGGACGATGACGTCCCACGTGAGCATCGACACCGGCCAGTTGAACCGGATGAAGTGCCAGACGCGATCGGGACGGCCGATGTCGACCATCACGAACATGAGGCACATCATCAGCACGGCGACCGCGAGGAGCTCGCCGAGCACCACGACGTCGTGGAGCGCGTGGTCGTCGTAGACGTACGCGGGGATGACGAGCATGACGGCCGCGGCCGCCATGCCGACGAGGTACGTGAAGTTCGCGATGTACGCGCCCCACGGAACCTGATCGACCATGTTCGTCGCGAAGAGGCCGACGTTCAGCTGGTGCGCGTACGCGACCGCGCCGAGCACGATCCACGCGAGGAGGAACGCGATCCAGATGTAGTACGCGCGACCGCCGACCATCATGGAGCGGGCCGTCGTGAAGACGAAGCGGCGGAAATCGAGGACGAGAGAGCTCATGTCGTCCTCACTCGAAGTAGTAGTAAAAGCGCGGGAGCGTCGCGAGCTCCTCTTTGAGGATGTAGACGCGCTTGGTTTCGAGGATCTTGCGGATGTCGCTGTTCGGATCGTTCAGGTTGCCGAACTTGCGCGCGCCCGTCGGGCACGCTTCGAGGCACGCGGGCATTCGGCCCTTCCGCGTGCGATGGAGACAGAACGTGCACTTCTCGACGACTCCCTTGAATCGCGGGCGGTTCGACAAGTAGCCCTGGTTCGGGTTGATGTGATCGGGGGGAACGTTCGGCGCGGCGAAGTTGAAGCGGCGCGCGAAGTACGGGCACGCGACGACGCAGAACCGACAGCCGATGCACCACGAGTAGTCGATGACGACGATGCCGTCGGGCTCCTTCCACGTGGCCTGCACCGGGCACGCCTTCACGCACGGCGGGTTGTCGCACTGGTGGCATTGCACGGGCAGGTAGAACTTCTTGTCCGCCGGGACCTTCTCTTTTTCGTCGCCGTAGTACGCGGTCGACTCGTCGAGGCTGATGCCGGCGCCCATCTCGATCTCGAAGACGCGGATGTAACGAATCTCCGGATCGTCGGGCAGGTTGTTCTCGCGCGCGCACGCCTCGACGCAGCGCCGGCTGCCGTTGCACACCGAGAGGTTCAGCGCGTACGCGAACTCGACGCCGTCGATGGGCGGAGGATCGCTGATGTGCGTCTCGACGCCCGTGCGCGCGAGCGTCTCGGCCTCGATGCGCGCGAAGATCTGCTTTTTGTCTTCGGGCGTGAGCTTCTTGTAGTGCTGGCGAAAGAGCTCTTCGCTCGTCGGCGCGGTGGGCCCGCAAGCGGAGGCCGCGGCGGTCGCGGCGCCAGCGCCGAGCATCTTGAGGAACGTCCGCCGCGAGCCGTTGTCTTCGACACGCGTCTCGACGACCTTCTCGTCGTGCTCACTCTTGCCCATGGCTCTCCGACTTCTCCGATTGCGTGACCGTGCGCGGCAGCTGCGGCTCGTGCTCCGGCGTCATCAGAGGGAAATGGGGGTTGTGCGGATCGTGGCAAGCCGGGCACGAGCGGCGGTAGCGCTCGCCGAGCCAGAAGCCCGTCGTCAAACCGTGGTTGTTGTTCTTCCAATCGCGGAACTTGTCGCCGTGGCACGAACCGCAGAGCTCGTAGGCCTCGTCGAACGAGACCTTCGTTCCGTCGGGCAGGTGGAGCTTGTCGATGTCGTCGGACGTGTGGCAGCGGTAGCACCAACCTTTTTGCGTGCCGTGGTGGAGAATCTTCTGCGTGTGAAACGCAGTGAGCTTGCGTTCGTTCGCGTCGGGCGCGCGGCCTGCGTGGCACCGTGAGCAGGGGTACGTGGGCAAGAGCGGCTCGCGCGCGACCACCGTGACCTCGCCCGATGCCGCCGGCGGCGGGTGATCCGTGTGGAGTCGCGCGGGTTCATCACCGACGCTGCACCCCACGAAGGCCATGTAGGCGAGCACGACAGCGAAACGCACGCTGTCGAGAGAGGGGGCGGACATCGCGCGGATTGCAGAGCAACGCACATGCCGTTGCGCGTTCCGTGTGAAACGCAATCCGTTCGACGACTCGAGGGTGCACCACCTGCCGGATCGACGCAAAGCGTGCAGGCTCCGGCCGATTTCGTTTACACTGAGCTCGCTCCGAACGCTCGTACTGCGTGATTGCACGTTTCGGCGTGGTTCATGCAGTGCAACGCCGCGCAGATGCCCGACGACGATCCCAAGAACGCTCCAAGGAGAGACTTCCTGGGGATCGCGCTCGGCGGAACTGCCGCCGCCTTCGCCGTCGCGGTCGTCTATCCGCTAGGGCGATACATCCAACCGTCGGCGCGTCCGCCTTCGGGACCGACGTCGATCGGCAAGATCGAAGACTTCCCGCTCGGCCAAGCGAAGACCGTCCTCGTCGAGGATCACCCGGTGCTCGTCATCCGCACGAGCGACGGCGCGTTCCGCGCGTTCTCCGCGCTCTGCACGCACCTTCAGTGCATCGTCGGGTACTCGCCGGACCGCAACCGCATCGAGTGCCCGTGTCATCAAGGCGTCTACTCGATCGACGGACAGAACATCTCGGGTCCGCCTCCTCGTCCGCTCGACGAGTACGTCGTCACGATCAGCGACGGGGCGGTGATCGTGAGCATGTCCGGATGAGCGTCGCGAGCTGGCTCTCCGATCGCGTGGGGTGGCACCGGGTCACCGAGCGGCTCGCGGTCTACCGCGTGCCGCGCCAGGGCTTCGTCTTCTACCTGGGGAGCCTCACGCTCTTCTTGTTCCTCGTGCAGGTGGTGACGGGCATCTTGCTCGTCCTCTACTACCAGCCCGATCCGGCGACGGCGTACGCGTCAGTCCAGCGCATCGCGGGCGGCGAGATCCCGTACGGAAATCTCGTCCGGAATTTCCACGCTTGGAGCTCGGACCTCTTCGTCGCTTCGCTCTTCGTCCACATGTTCACGATCCTCGTTCGCCGGAGCTTCAAGCCGCCGCACGAGCTCAGCTGGATGAGCGGCATCGTGAGCCTCGTGCTCGGCATCGGCCTCGCGTTCACCGGCGCGGTGCTCCCGTGGAACGAGAACGCGTACACGAACGCGTGGGTCGGCAGCGGCCTCGCGCGCAACGTGCCGATCGTCGGCGATTCGCTCATGCACTTCATGCGCGGCGGAGTCGACGTCGGGTCGGGCACGCTCGGTCACGCGTTCGGGTTCCACGTCGCGGCGCTTCCCGCGGCGCTCACGATGCTCGTCGCCGCGCACCTCTTCTTCCTGTCGCGCAAGCCGGTCGAGGTCGACGAGAAGACGCCGACGATCCCGCTCTACCCCGATTTCCTCGTGCGCCAGGGCGTCGCGTTCACGGGGCTCACCGTCATCTTGATGACGCTCTCGACGTTCTACGATCGCCCGCTCGGGCTCGTCGCGAACCCGCACCAGCCGCCGATCGGATCGCGGCCGCCCTGGTATTTCCTGCCGTTCCACCAAATCCTGCGCATGGCGCCGAAGGAGCTCCTCGGCGTCGACGGCGCGCGCTTCATCGCGTCCGCGGTGTGCCTGCTCGGCATCGTCGCCATCGCTCTCCCGTTCATCGACCAACGCGGCTCGAAGATCACCGCGTGGATCGCTTGGGGCCTGCTCCTCCTCCTCATCGTGCTCTCCGCCAGTGCGCTCACCTAACCTCCCCTCCCTGCTCCTCTTGCTCGGCGCGCTCCTCGTCGCCGTCGTGCCGTCCTTTGCACGCGCCGCGGTCGACGGACCCGCGAAGCGGGACGTCGCGTACGGCGTCGACGACAACGCGGACGCCGCGGTACCTCGTCGCGCGCTGCCTTCGCCGATGGAGTCGACGAACACGTGCCAGAGCTGCCACGCCGGCCTCGCGGACTCGAAGCTCCGCGCGCCCGCGAAGGAGTACGCGGCGAGCGCGCACCGCGACGAGCGGATTGGCTGCGCCGGTTGCCACAAGGGCGACCCGCAGGATCCGACCGTGGGCGCGCACAAGGCCGCGGGCTTCACGCCGCACCCGACGCACGCGCAGATCCCGACGATCTGCGGCGGCTGTCACTCGGACGCCGCGTTCATGCGCGTCATCAACGGCCGCATCCCCGTCGGCCAGTACGCGCTCTATCAGCTCAGCTTGCACGGCAAGCTCACCGCCAACGGCGATCCCGACGCGCCCGCGTGCGCGGACTGCCACGGCCAGCACGAGATCATCTCGCCCGCGTCGCCCGGCGCGCCGGTGAACCGCCTGCACGTCGCGAAGCTCTGCGCGAGCTGCCACGCCGACAAGAAGAAGATGTCGAAGTACCCGATCCCGACGGATCAGTTCGACAAGTGGGAGCACAGCGTCCACGGCGAGGCCTTCAAGAAGGGCAACCCGAACGCGCCGACCTGCACGGGCTGTCACGGCGCGCACTCTGCCGCGCCGCCGGACACGTCTTCCGTCGCGCACGCGTGCGGTCGCTGCCACGAAGAGGAGATGAACTTCTTCGAGCAGAGCCCGCACTCGAAAGGCTTCCGGCAGCGCGGGCTCGCGCAGTGCGTCGTCTGCCACTCGAACCACGACGTCGCGCCCGCGACGGAGCTGCTCGTCGGCACCTCGAGCAACGCGACGTGCATGAAGTGCCACAGCAAGGACGACAAGCCGCGCGAGGTCGCGGCCAACATCAGCTCTTTGCTCGGCGGCGCGCGCCAAAAAGCGGCCGAGGCGCGTGACTCGGTGAAGCGCGCCGGTGACGTCGGCCTCCACATCGGCGGCGCGCAGTACTCGCTCGACAAGCTCGCGACCGCGGAGCTCAAGCTGCGCGCCGTCGTGCACACGCTCGATCCCGCGCGCGTCCAGGCCCGCGTGAACGACGTCGAGGCGAACGCGGACGAAGCCATGCGCCTCGTGACCGAGGCCGAGCAAACGCGCGGACGCGAGCGACGCGGCTACTTCGTCGCGCTCGGGCTCGCGGGCATCTTGTTCGTGCTCTTGAGGCTCAGAGCCGGTCAGCTGGACAAGGGGAGAACGGAGCAGAAGTGACGAACGAGCGCTCCTCTCCAGAGGGGCGGTGGCCCCAAAGATTGCGCGAAGCGATTCGGCGCAGGCCGACGCTCGTTCGCGCGATCGCGCTCGCCGTGGCGTTGCTCTTGGTGCTCGTGGGCGTGCGCACGCAACGCCGCGTCGAGCACAAGGCCGAGTTCTGCGCGGAGTCGTGCCACCACGAGAGCGCGCACGCGATGTCGAAGTCGCACGCGAACGTCGAGTGCCAGCAGTGCCACACGATGACCGCGGGGATCGCGACGAAGCTCTGGTGGCAATCGGTCATCGGCTCGAGTCACCCCGTGAAGCACGGCGTGATGACGTCCGCGACGTGCGTGTCGTGCCACGAGAAGCAGCCCGCCGAGTGGCGCCTCGTCGCGGCGACGCAAGGTCACCGCGAGCACCACGACGTGAAGGGCGTCGACTGTCTCTCGTGCCACAAGAACGACACGCACAAGTCGGAGTCTGCCGAGAAGACGTGCACGACGTGCCACCAGGACCAGAAGCTCCACAAGGTCTCGACGGCGAACGCCGAGACCTGCCTCTCGTGCCACAACTACAACTCCTCGCCGAAGCGCCTCCCGCCGCCGACGACCGTCACGTGCGAGACGTGCCACGCGGACCGCGAAAAGCTCACCGCGTCCGCCGCGGGCGTCGACGTGTCGTCGATGAAGACCGTCGACGAGAGCGCGCTCCACGGAAAGGTCGCTTGCCAGCTCTGTCACAACGCTCACGGAAAGAAGCCGACGCCGCCGCCCGGGCAGGTCATCTGCGTCCGCTGTCACCAGTTCGAGAACTTCCAGGTCGCCGGGCAGAACATGAAGGGGCCCGAGGAGCACCGAAAGTGCGAGGGCTGCCACAAGCCGCACGCGCCGCTGAAGACCGCGCTCAACATGTGCGTGCAGTGCCACGAGAAGAACGCGAAGGGCCTCGTCGCGACGCAGCCGCAGTCGAAGGGCAACACGACGGCGCTCAAGCACGAGCACTGCACGAGCTGCCACCTGCCGCACACGTGGAAGGCCGAGCGAAGCGGCTGCATGCAGTGCCACAAAAAACAGGCGGAGCTTCTGACGACGCGAAGCCCGAAGGAGCACGTGACGTGCACGACGTGCCACGAGGTCCACGGGCCGCCGCCGACGGGCGCCGTGTGCTTGAAGTGCCACTCGGACACGAAGGGCAAGCACGTCGCGCTCGCGCCGGAGAAGCACAAGGACTGCACCTCGTGCCACAACCCCCACGCGCCCAAGCCCGAGGACACGCGGACGTCGTGCGCGAAGTGCCACTCGGTCCAGGTCACTCAGGTCGCGCGCGACGGGCCTGACGGGCACGAGAAGGACGGCTGCTTCGGCTGTCACCAGCCGCACAACAACCCCCTGCCGCCGCCGACGATTTGCGCCAAGTGCCACGCGGAGCGCGCCGCCGTCGTCGCGGCCGCGGGTCCGCCGAAGCACCGCGTCTGCCTCTCGTGCCACCAAGAGCACAAGTTCAAGATCTCGGAGATCGCGCCGGTCTGCTCCAAGTGCCACGGCCAGATGTTCCCGTCGGCGTCGATGGGGATCGCGATCGAGAACAAGGTCCCGCACAACCACGACTGCAAGCAGTGCCACACGATCCACGGGTCGCCCGGCGTGGCGAAGGCCGCGTGCTTGACGTGCCACAAGAACGTCGCCGCCGAGTTCCATCCGCCCAACGAGAAGCATGCAGTCTGCAAGTCGTGCCATCAGCCACACAAGCCGAAGGAGGTCGCGATCGCCGCGTGCAACGGCTGCCACCAGGACAAAGCGGCCATCGCCACGAAGTGGCCCGTCGGCTCGCCGCACGAGAAGCAGTGCAACCTCTGTCACCAGCAGCACGACGTGCGCATCAAGAAGGATTGCACGAGCTGTCACATCAAAGAGAACACGAGCGCGATGGGCAGCAAGCACCAGTGCAAGCAGTGCCACGCGCCGCACCAAGCGCCGCCCGGATTCGGCGCCGCGTGGTGGACGCGATGCAACCAGTGCCACGCGAACAAAGTCGAGAGCGTGAAGCTCCGCGGGCCCACACACCAGAGCTGTCAGAACTGCCACAAGCCGCACCGCTTCGGCATCCCCGAGTGCACGTCGTGCCACAACGACATCACGTCGAAGGGGCTGCACAGCGTCGGCAAGCACAGCGCGAGCTGCACCTCGTGCCACGACCCTCACGTGAAGGCCGATCCGCAGAGAGCGCAGTGCTTGAAGTGCCACACGGACCGCGTCAACCACGAGCCGAACGCGGTCCGATGCCAGGCGTGTCACAACTTCAAGTGAGCTAGCGGTCCGCGCATTGCAACGCTGAGCGCATGCATGGCGCAGCCTTCGCCGCGGCCGTAGGGACGCTCGTCCTCGTCGCCGGCGTTTGGTTGCTCTCGCGAGCGCTGAGGCGTGCGTCGGCGAACAACGAGCAGCTCGTCGCGAGCTTCGCGGGCGGCGTGAGCCTCTCGTTCGTCATGCTCGATCTCTTCGTCGAGCTGTTTCAGGCCGCGGGGCACGACCTTCACGTTCGCGCGGGGCCCGAGCCGGAGCACACGATAGCGCTGCTCATCCTGGTCGGCGCCGCGGGCGCGCTCGCCGCGAACGTCTACGCGGGCCGTCGTCGGTCGCACGCGTACGCGGTCGCGGTCATCCCCTTCATCGCCTACGGCACGCTCGTCGGAGCGGCGCTCGAAGAAGAGCTCCACGAGGGCGTGGGCGCGTTCGTGATCTTCGCGCTCGCGATGATGCTCCATTTCGGCGTCGCCGAGCACGGGCTCGATCACGCGTTCCCGAACGAGCACCGCGGCGTCGTGCGCGTCGTCACGATCGTCGCGCCGCTCGTCGGCGCGACCGTGTCGGCGCTGATCGAGCCCTCGCTCACGAGCGCCCACGAGATCATCGCCGTGATCGCCGGCGCGACGATCTTGAGCATCTTCCGCGACGAGATCCCCTCGCCCAGCGACGCAAAGCTCCGCGCGTTCTTCGCGGGCGTCGTCGCGTTCGGCGCGCTCGTCTACGCGCGCTGGTGGTTCTGATCAGGGATGCTCGAGATCGACGTGCGTCAAGTGGTTCACCCTGAGGTAATCGGACACGTGAGAGCATTCCCTGCTCGGACCGACGTACACGGGCTCCGGAGGCTTGCGGGATTCGACGACCGGCTCGATCTCGGTCGCGACGATGTGATGAGTCGTGACGCGTGCTGCGGTCTCGATCGCGGGCGTGGCGGTGAAGGTCGCGACTGTCCCGATGTGAAGCAACGCGGCGACGAGCCCGATCGCGCCAAGCGGCAGGTCCATTCGGTTCCGCGCGAACCGCGGCCCAGCGTCGACGAGCCTCGTGGAGACGACGACGCCAGCCACGGCGGGAAGCCCGAGGGCCTCGTGCGTCACGAGCGCTCCCGGCGCGAGGTGTCTTACGGCGAAGAGCTCACCCGCCCAGAGGATGGTGACCTCGATGACCTCTCGCCGCATGCCATTGAGACGTGGCTAGCGCGCAAAAGTTCCATCAATCGTAGTCCGGCGGAGGCGGCGCGCCGTAGAGCGGCGCGGGCGAGCACACGTGGTCGTTATCGCAGTAGTTGCCGCAGCAGTCGCTCCACACCACGCACACCGCGCCGTACGGCAAGCACTCCTCGACGACGTCGCTCGTGATCGGAGAATCGACCGGCGCGTCCGCAGCCGGAGCGTCTGCGACGCTCGCGTCATCGGCGTGACCGGCGTCGCCCGCGTCCGCGTTCACGAGCTTCACGGGCTTTCCGAGATCGGTCCGAGCGCCGCACGCGACGCCCACCGCCGCGCCCACGATCACCCCAAGGACCGCGCGAGCCGTTGGCCGCCGATTCGAACAAAACGGACAGCGCGCGTCCGCAGACCGAACGTGTCGCCCGCACGCGCATATCCAATGGGAGGTCACTCGGCAGCTCCGTCCGCGCTGGAGAATGACGCGCGCGCGAGCGCGGCGAGCGCATCGAGCAGCGCCGCGCGTTTCTCGTCGCTGCGAAGGTGGCCCGAGTCGGCGAGAGCGATCAGCGTAGCCTCGGGCCAAGCGCGTGCGAGCTCCCACGCCGTCTCGATCGGACACGTCATGTCGCGGCGCCCGTGGATGAGGACGCCGGGGATCCCCGTGAGGCGCGCTGCGTCGCGTAGGAGCGCACCATCTTCGAGCCACGCGTGGTGCGCTAGGTAGTGCGAACAGATGCGCGCGAACGCGACGAGATCGCGCTCGGGCATGCTCGCATGAAGGCTCGCCTGCGGGTGCGGCTCGAGACCTAGCGCGGCGTCTTCCCACGCGCACCATGCACGCGCCGCCGCGAGTCGAACCGCGCCGTCTGGATGCTCCATGCGACGCGCGTACGCGGCGATGATGTCGCCCTCGTCGACGTGAGCGCGAAATTGCTCGAACGCGTCCGGGAAGAATCGCGCGAGCCCTCCATAGAGCCACGCTGTCTCCTCTCGGCGCGAGGTCGTCACGGCGGTCAGCACGATCGCGGACACGCGCGACGAATGCTGCTGCGCGTACGCGAGCGCGAGCGTCGAGCCCCATGATCCCCCTAAAATCAGCCACCGATCGATTCCGAGGTGATCGCGCAGGCGCTCCATGTCCGCGATCAGATGCGGTGTCGTGTTGAAGCGCATGTCCGTCGTGGGCTCGCTCGCGTGCGGCGTCGAGCGTCCGCACCCGCGCTGGTCGAAGAGGACGACGCGATAGCGCGCGGGGTCGAACGCACGCCGCATGTTCGGCGCCGATCCCTGACCGGGACCGCCGTGGAGCACGACCGCAGGCTTGCCGTGTGGGGTGCCGCTCTCCTCCCACGCGATGGCGTTACCGTCGCCGACATCGAGCATGCCGCGCGCGTACGGCTCGACGGGCGCGTAGAGCTCCATCACTCGTACACGACGAGGTACGACACCATGTCGATGTTCCCGGTGCCGCCCGCGTCCGCGGCGGGCGGCGTGTTCCCGTTGAGCATGCCTTGATACGAGACGCTCACGGTCTGCCCAGCGGGCGCGTCCTTCGTCACGTCGACGACGTACGGCACGACCGGCGCGCCGGGGCACCAGCCGCCGCGGCCGTACCACCACGTGCCGCCCTGGTTCGGCGTCATCATGTTCGCCGTGTCCGTGATGCAGCCCTTCTGGGTCTGCGCCATCGGGAAATCCTTGGTGTATGTCGAGGCGCCGACGGTGAACTGGTGCTGGTGATCGCAGAACTCCGCGCAGTTCGTGATCGGATCGCCGCCGTGCCCCGTGATGATCGCCCAGAGCTCGACGTGCTTCGCGGTCGACGGGATCGGCACCGACACCGGCGCGCGCCCGACGTTGTACTGATCGTCGAACGAGCCGCCCGCGAAGAGGAACGTCTTCTGCGTCGGCGCGTAGCCCTTCTTCTGGTTCGAGAAGCGGAGCGTCAGCGTGGTCGCGGTGGGCTGCACGTTCCACGGCGGCGCGAACTCCCAGCGGAAATGGCGCGTTCCGCCGCTCTTGAGCTCCGCGAGCATCGGCGAGGCGTCGATCACCCAGTGGGTCTCGCGGTGGTAGCTCGTGATGAAGCGCGCGATCTCGATGTTCGGCGCGCCCGCGTCGCCCGCGTCGGCGTCGGGCAGCGGCGCGACCCCGAGCGACGCGATGTAGTCCCACGCGCCGCAGTTGTTGTTGAACTCGTTCAAGCCCGGGCTCGGACAGAGCTGCGTGACCTCGACCTCGAGCGTGTCGAAGCCCGCCATTTGCTGCGCCGTCGGGAGCACCGCGTCGGTCTCCGCCCACCCCGCGAGGATCGAGTCCGAGCCCGTCCCGCCATCGGCGTTCAAGTGCGAGAGGCCTTGTCCGAAGAGCGTGACCACCGTCGCGGTCTCCGCGGCGAGCGCCGCCGCGCGCGACGCCGTCGCGTTCATGTAGTCGCCCTCGTACGACGCGTAGGCGAGGTTGTTGTCGAACCACGTGCTGTTCTGCCGCGTCACGTCGGCGAGCGTGCCGAGGCCTCGAACGTGCTGCGTGCGATCGATGGCGAACCCGAGCGACAGGTACGTCGTCATCGCGCTGCTCATCCAGTTGCCGAGATCTTGCGCGCGCTGCGACACGACGTGGAGGTGCGTCGACCACTGCGCCTGATCGGTCGCGGAGAGCGTCCCGAGGAGCGCTTGCACCGCCGCGTCTTGGTTCGAGATGCTCGTCGCCGCGCTCGCGGCCGACTGCGTCGACACGAAGAAGTAGTGCACGTTCTTCGCCGACTGCTTCACGAGCGCCGCGAGATCCTTCGGCAGGGTCCAGATCGACGCGGTCTTCGTCGACGAGATCGCGAGATCCGGCACGAACACGTACGACTCGCACCCGTTGAACGCGCCCTTGAGGCTCCAAGTCGTCCCGTCGGTGAGCGGCACGGAGAAGTCGTCCGAGACGTCCGCGCGATGAACGCCGTACGGCCCCGAAGACCACGCGAGCGCTGGCAGGTTGTCCGGACACGTCGTGAGCGGCGCGTCGGGCGTCACGTCCACGACGACGTCGCTCCCCGCGTCGATGCTCGCGTCCGGATTCGAGCTCCCGCCATCACACGATGCCGTCGCCCAAGCCGCACCGGGAAGCGCGACGCACAAAAGAAGCCAAGCCTTGCGAGCCATCCGGTGAATTTATCAGGTTCCGCGCTACGATCGCGCCGATGTTCACCCTCGGCTACACACTTTGCGTCTGGGTGCACATCGTCGCGGCCGCGGCGTGGGTCGGCTCGATGATCTTCTTCGCAGTCGTCGTGGTGCCGATGCTCCGCCGCCCCGACCTTCGCGCGTCCGCGCCGGCGCTCATTCGCGCGATGGGCAAACGCTTCCGCGCCCTCGGCTGGGCCGCGCTCCTCACGCTCATCGCGACCGGCATATTGCAGCTCTGGATCCGCGGGGTCAGCGTGTCGGACTTCGGCAACGCCGCGTGGCGCGCGTCCCCGTTCGGGCGCGCGCTCGACTACAAGCTCGCCCTCGTCGTCCTCGTCCTCATCGTGTCGGGAGCGCACGACGCGCTCAGCGGTAAGCGCGCCCTCGAGGTGATGGAGCGCGAGCCCGGCTCGCCACGCGCCCGCCGAACGCGCCTCATGGCGTCATGGATCGGCCGCGTGACGATGCTCTTGTCGCTCGCGGTGCTGTACTTCGCGGTCGCGCTCGTTCGTGGTTTGCCGTGACGCGCACGGTGACGGTCGACGCGCGCCTCGCTCGCGCGCTCGGGAGATTGCGCGCCGACGCGAAGCGGCGCGGCATCGCGCACGCGCCGCGAGATCTCGGCTTGGTGTCGATCTCGCTGCACGCGATCGAGTCCGTCGAGCGCGAGGTGGGCGCGACGCTCCCCGATCCGGTCATCGCGTTTTTGGCGGCGGGCGTGAGCCCGTGGGGCGACGGCCCCGTGCGCCTCTCGCTCGTCGCCCCGCGCACGCTCGAGCTCCGCGAAGACGGCATCATCGGCGATGACTTCGTCGTCATCGACGACGACTCGAACGGAAACTTCATCGCCTTCAACCGCACGTCGCGAGATCCGGACGAGCTCTGGTTCGTCGATCACGAGACGGGCTGGGACTCCGCGAACAGGATGTCGCTCATCGAGACCCTCGACGTCGCGCGTAACGAGCCGGACGCGTCGCCGTTCGAGCTCATGATCGATCCGACGCCGCCACTCGCTCCCGCAGTGCGCTGGATCTCACACGCGACGTTCGGCCGCGGCGTCATCGTCGCCGAGGCGGACGACGTGGTGACCGTTCGCTTCGAGGGCGTAGGCGAGAAGCGCGTAAAGAGGAGCTTTCTCCGCTGATCGATCACGCATGATCGATCCATCGATCACGCATGATCGATCCTCGGCCCGCTCGGCCCTCTCGTGTAATCCGGAATGCGTGGGGAGGTTCGTGATGAAGAAGCGCCTTCAGACCATGAACACCCGCATGGCTCGGCGCTCAATGACATGTGCCATCAAGGCGTGCCATGAAGTCGCTGAAATACGGCCCGTCCCAGGGCGGCCCTGGATGATGCGGATCGGAGGCTGTCGTGTACTCGATCACCTGACTTCCGATGCCGTACACAATCGAACACTGCGTGGTGACCGTCTTCCTGCCCTGCCAGATGAAGTACTTGTGCCCAGCGTGCAAAAGGATCGGCGGCGAAAGCGTCGCGCCGCGCCAGTCGCCGGCAGCTCCGGAGGTATCCACATCGGAGAGAAACAGCACGTCACCCGGCGGCCCGCAGTCTGAGCTGTCTAGTAACCCCACAGTCCCCTCTGTGGTGAAGATCTCGATGCGCGTGACGGTGAAGTCTTGCGGCGGGACGAACTCCGCGGCCAACCCTGCACCATTGCACAATATGTTGCTGGCGTACGGCGCGCTGAGATTCAGTCCGTCGCCACAAGTGCCATAAGGCTCCACGGACTCCGGCGATGGATCGCCGCTCAAGTCGCAGACCGCGACATCGACCTGGGGCTGTGCATCTGAGTCGCTCTGCACCTCTGCGTCTGACCCACCTTCGGCGCCTTGAACAAACCGCCCGCCGAGGTCGGTTCGCGCGCCACACGCACACGCGAACAGAATCGCGCAGAGATGCCAGCGCACCCGCGTACTGTTCGCACCTACGAGCACCGTGGAGATATCGTGGAACCTCACGCTGTCGATGTCGAGCACCAAGGGTCAGCGGCTGTGCGATCAATCCATACCAGTCACCGGTCTTGCGAAGTGCGGCCTGAAGTGCACGCGAACGTCGCGAAACGACATGCGCGGCCTACTTCGGGTCCATCACGCGGCCTACGAAGAGCACCGCGCCCGTGGGCCTGTCGCGGAGCACGATGAAGAACGGTCGATTCACGATCACGCTCGGCGGCCCGGTGACGACGTTGAGCTCCTCTTGACCGCCCACGCTCGTGGCCGCGGCCGCCTGACTGCCGTTCTCGTCGACGCGCAGGTACGCCTGATGAACGACGGAGCCCAAATAGAGCTTCTCGCTCGTCGACATGGGCGAGAGGTCCGCCTTCACCGAATCGAACGCGTCGATCATGCCCATCGACTGCAGCGTGGAGGTCAGGCTCACGGACGCGCCTTGAAACGTGATCTTCGGCATCGACAGCGCGACGTCCGTTTGCTGGAGCGACGCGACGAGCTGCGCCAGGAACTCGCCAGAGAGGCCTGCGTCGACGCTCGCGAACTGACCACCGTTCGGCAGGATGACGAGCATCGATGTCTGGTCGCCGACGTACGGGATGTCAATCGCCGTATACATCGGCGCGAAGGCGACCGGCGCGCTCACGTTCGACGCGAACATCATCTGTGCACTCACGGTCGTCCCGTCGAGCTTCGTGAACGGCGCGGGTGCGGTATTGCTCGAATCGAACTTCGTGAGCCAATCGCCGTCGAAGTACACCGCGTTCACCAGCACGATGCGCGTGGCCGGACTGAGCGATCCAGGCGCGAGGAGGTTCGTGATCTTGCCCGCGGTCTGATCCGACACCCAGCCGTTGATTGCGTTCGTCGCTTGCGTGCTCGCGCCGATGAAGTCGACGCCGCGCACCTCCGAGCCGTAGTCGATCGCGAGCGTGTCCAGGAACGGCGCGCCGAACGCAAGGGTGCGCTGTCCCCAAATCGAGTTCGCGATCGCGAGGCGCACGTTCTGTCGGCTCGTGAGCGCAAGATCGAGCGCATCGAAGGCTGTGTGGAGACGATCGGGCGGAAGCGTGAAGTGCATCGCGGACGCGATCTGCGACGACGTGTTGCCCGCGGTGCCCGCGAGCGTCATCGCGAGCGCGACCGAGATGCTGTATGGCGAGAAGAAGACGTTCGACTGCGTGTCGGTGCCGACCGAGGCTCGATAGAAATCGAACGCGAAGCTCGCCTCGTCGCTCGTGAGCTGTGGCACGTCGGTCGCGTTCGGCGCGGTCTCGCGCGAGGCCGTCGACGCGATGTCCGTGTAGTCCTGAGCGCAACCCGAGAGGACGAGCGCGAGCATTCCAAGCCCAAGACGAATACGCATGAGCTCATTTCAGCGGAGGTCCACATCCACGCATCCTCATCTGCGCGTTGCCATCCCCGCGGTCCGCGCCGGCTTCCTCGGCGTCTCGTGTGCCAACTTCGTGAGCCTTGCGGCCCCCGTGCGGCATGCAGTCGTCAGGTGTGCGACGGTCCGCCGTCAAGTCGTACGCTGGCGACCATGACGAATGCGCCGATCGTTCCTCCGGGTGACCTCGATTCGAACATCGCCGAGATGCACGAGCGTCTCCTCGTGTTGCAGAACGAGTTCGGGAGGCGGTGGTCCGCGATCGAGGCGGGACGCACCAAGAGCGAGCTCGCCGCCTACTGCGTCCTGTTGCTCAACCGCGTCCACGCGTGGGTCGACACACTCGCGCGCCTCGACAGGTACCAGGACTTTCAGGCGCACGCCGTCGCCGCGCGATTCACATTGGAGGCCACCGTCGACTTCGTCCTGTTCATCGATGAGCCAACGCTGCTCGCGAAGTACGGCATCTGGGAAGATTCGGCTCGGCTCGCCGCGGGTCCGCGAGCGATCGAGTCCGGGTACGGTTCGCCGGAGATGGCGAGCTGGGTCGCGGCGAACAAGGCGCGCGTGACGGACGCTCGCAACAAGACCTGGCCCCGCAAGGACAAGAAGGGAGGCAAACCGAAGAACTCGTCGCACCCGATGCGCTGGACGGGGACGGATCTTCGAACGGACGTCGTGGCGGCGGAGAAGATCCGCCCGCTCGAGCTCACGAAGTTCGCCGCGCTGCTCGACTACCTGAATTGGTCGACGCACGGGAGCGGGGTCGCCGTTGCGGGCCTCGGGTTGGAGTCGTTCAAGGGTCTGGCGTTCGGCTGCCTGCTCGCGAGCTGCACGTGCGCGGGCTACTGTCTGCTCCTCACCGAGGAGATCGTCATCGGAGGGCCGCCACTCACGAAGCAGACGGCGGCGGAACTGCGCCAGTCGTTGAGGCTCGACGTCTACCTTCGGCGGCTGTCCGCAATCGCGAACGTGTAACGCGCTGACCAGGGCGCGCGCCTTCGGCCACGCCGCGATCACGGCGCCGCGGAGTTCCGCGGTGATTTAGTCGGGGCGAGAGGATTCGAACCTCCGACCCTCAGACCCCCAGTCTGATGCGCTAACCAGGCTGCGCTACGCCCCGAGTTCGGCGGAAAGTAGTCCACTCGACGCGCGACGCAAACGTTTTCTGACAATTACCGACCGAGCGCGTGCTTGTCGCCGTCTGCGTCGAGCCAAATCGCGCCGGTCAGCGCGTACGGGCGAATTTCTGCGGCGTCGCCGGGGAGCACGGGGGAGAGCGGTTTTTCGCCGCTCGCGATGACCACGAAGGCGTCGTCGGTCGTCACGTCGAGCGTGAACGTCACGGTCGCCTCGCGCGCGCCGGAAGGCGTCGCGTGCATCGTGACGGGCTTTTCGAGCGTCTCGTTCTTCGCCGCTTGCCCTTGCGACGTCCCGCCTGCGGCGGATCCGTCGACGCGCACGAGCTTCACCTTCGTCACGTCGACCCACGGCGCGGCGGTCACGACGACCTCCACGTTGGTCGCCCCCTTCGCGAACGTGACGCCGCCGATGGGCATCCTCTTCACGCGAATGAACGGGCCGTTCGTCACGACGACCTCGCGCGTCTCGCGGATCGTGCGGACCATCTCCGCGGTGCGCGAGGCGTCCCACGCGTCGAGCGCGTCGTCTTTCGCGCGCACGTACGTACGCGGGTAGCCGGCTTCTTGCGTGACCATGCCGTGCGTGTCGGTCGTGCC
The DNA here is from genome assembly GCA_963839305.1 of uncultured delta proteobacterium. GTDB lineage: Bacteria > Myxococcota_A > Polyangia > Polyangiales > Polyangiaceae > DASXHD01. Next base: position 386,368 of record CAWIUL010000010.1, on the reverse strand, counting down.
GATGAGCGTCGTCGGGTGGCTCGTTCGCAGCATCGCGAGCGCGTCCTCGAGCACCGCGCCGCGCTGCGCGACGTTCCTGCCGTTCCACACCTCGAGCGCGTCGAAGCGCCCGTCGTATCGCGGATCGGTGCCGACGCCCTTCGCGCGATCGAAATCGAGCAAATCGAAGTAGCCGTTTCCGCCCGAGCGCGGGTGGTTGATCATGAACACCGCGTTCGGGTTCTGCGCGTGGAGCTCGGTGAAGAGATCCTTCACGTCGCGATCGCGCACGTTGATCGCGCCGCCGTTCGGGTGATCCGCCTGCGGCACGAGCGGGAACACGTTCGCGTGGCCCCACGGGCGATGGCTCGTGTCGGTCGTGAGCTCGTCGCCCGCGATCTCGACGAGGCGATCGCCGAGGCCCATCTCGCGGACGAGCGGCTCGAGGTCCGCGACGATGTTGTGCTCGCTCGCGACCGCGAGCTCGACGCCCTCGGCGACGTTGCCGATGACGCGATCGCGCGTGTTCGTGGGCGCGTCGACGCCGAGCATCGTGTGCTGGTGAAAGTCGCACGCGAGCCAGCCCTTGGTGTCGACGACGCGCCGGAGAAGGCAGCGCTCTCCGACGTTGCACGCCTCGACCTCCGCGCCCGGCGCGACGTCGACCTCGAACTGCGAGAGCGCGTACTCGGGCCCGCGCGAGAGCGTGATGCGGTATTTCCCCGGCGCGAGCGGCACGTCGACGTCGCCGTCCTTCGTCGTCACCTGGTTTCGCGCGGGGCCCGCGTTGTGGCCTGGGCCGAATTCGGGGTTCGTCACGCCGAGGCCCTCGAACGTCGCCTTGCACGGGACCGGCGACGCGTTCGTCTTCGGGTCCGGGCGTTCCATGCATCTTGCATGCAATTTCGCGGGCGCGGTCACGTCGAGCTTCGCGCTCGCGCTCTGGTTCGCGACGATCACGACGGCCTGCGCCGACCCGCGCGCTCCGCGCCCGCCGCCGCCCGCGTATTTCAGCTCGTATTTCCCGGGCGGCAGCTCTCCCGAGAGGGCGCCCGTCGCGTCGGGGCGCAGATCCATGATCGGCTTTCCGCCGACGGAGATCTCGATCGTCGCGTCGGGAGACGGCGTCACCTTCCCCGCGTCGCCCATCAGATCGATCTGCAGCGTGCCCACGCCGCCGCCCGAGGTCTTGGTGAGCTCGGCGACGAGCCCCGAGACGTCCGCGCGCGGGCCGACGAGGAATACGCGTGTATATTGCAGGCTTTTTCCAGCGGGGATCTCGGTTCGGCGCGCTTGCAGCGTGTCGCTCCAACCGGGGCCGCTGTCGGCGTCGATCATGCCGTCCGTCGACGTGATCGCGTAGCTCGCGAAGCGACCGACGCCCGCGAGGAACGATCCGCTCGAAGCGCCCTTGAAGCCGCGGCCGCGATCGGGCGCGAACTTCTCGGCCCCGCCCCACTGGAGCGCGTCGCCGAGCCCGAGCAGCACGATGGGCTGATCGCCCTGGTTCTCGAGCGTCGTCTCGAGGAGGAGCGCGCGATCGTTCGGGTGGAGCGTGTAGCGCGTCTTCACCGCGAGCTTCGCCTCGTTGAGCTCGTGGCCGCGCGACTCGACGAACGCCGCGCCGTCCTTCGCGATGCCCGAGTCGATCGACTCGTACGCGCCTTGGCGCGGGAACGCGCCGAAGTACGTGAGCATCTGACCGAGCTCGTCCTTTCGGACCTTCGCGTCCGCCGCGTCGATGATGTTTCCGCCGGTGACGCCGAAGCCCGCTTGGTGCCCGAGCTGCTCGATGACGAACGCGACCTCGTCGTTCTCGAGGAGCAAATCGCCCGGTTTTCCCGTCGCGTTGGGCCCGCCGAGCTCTTCGCCCGCGCGCATCGGGTGGACGCGCGCGGTCGTCGCCGGCGGCTTGTCCGGGCGATGCACGAGATCGATGCGCTTCGCGGCGTTCGGGTCGACGTGGATGAGCGGCGTGTAGTCCTCGTGCGGACCGCACGCGAGCGCGATCGCAATCACGTAGCCCGCGAACAGAACCCGCTTTCCTATTTCCATCGTAGCAAGAACCTCGCGAGCGCCTGCGCCTTGAGCACGAGCGTCGCGATTTCGATCTGCTCGTCCTTCGTGTGGAAGCCGATGCCGCGCGGGCCGAGACCGTCGATCGACGCGATGCCCATCGCGAACGACGTGCTCGCGTCCGAGCCTCCACCGATGAGCGCCGCTTCGCCCGCGCCGAGCCCGCTGTCCTTCGCGGCGGCGCCGTACGCGTTCATCAGGTCGACGCTCGCCGTCGTGCGCTCGAGCGGTTGGCGCGCGACGCCGCCGGTCAGCGCGATCGTGACGCCCTCGACGCCGTGCGCCGCGCCCGCCGCGTGCAAATCGGACACGAGCTCTTCGCCGTCGGCGATCGTCTCGAACCGCAGATCGAGCTGAGCCTGCGCGCTCTCGGGAACTGTGTTCTTGCTCGTGCCGCCGGAGATGACGCCGACGTTCACGCTGACGCCGCGCGAATAATCCGTGAGCGACTGCGCGCGATCGACGAAGCGCGCGAGCGCCCAAATCGCGTTCTTGCCCTCTTTGTGGCTATTTCCCGCGTGTGCGGCGCGACCCGTGGCGACAGCGTTCATCGATCCCGTCCCCTTTCGACGCGTGATGATGGCATCTCCTTTGCGACCCGCTTCGAAAACGAGCGCGCCCTTCGCGTCCGCGATGGCCTCGCGGATGATTCCCTGCCCCTCCGGCGAGCCGACCTCCTCGTCCGCGACGATCGCGAGGCGCACGGGTGCGATCGCGTCGAGGCCCACGGTCTCGGCGATCGCGCGGAGCGCGTGCGCGACCACGACGAGGCCGCCCTTCATGTCGAGCACGCCGGGACCGCGCGCGAGCTCACCGTCGCGCTTGAACCCCTCGAACGTTCCCGGCGGAAACACCGTGTCGAGGTGGCCGATGAGCGCGATGGGCCTCCGCGACGCGTCTCCGCGCGTCGAAAATACGAGGTGATCGGCGTAGCGCGCGCTCGCGATCTTCTTCTGCGTGAGCCCGTCGATCGCGAACGTCTGCGACGCGAGCATCGCGCCGACCTTGCGACCGCCGTCGGTGTTGTCGGTGAACGAGTTTTCGGCGACGAGCTCCGCGAGCTCCGACTCGATCCGCTTCGCGCGCTCTGCGATCAGCTTCGCAGCGTCTTCAGCGCTCTTCATGCGCGGGAGCATCGCTCATCTCGCGCCACTCGTCCGCTCGATCCACGAGGCCCGCGGCGGCTTGCGGCGGGACGCTCCACGCGACGTGCTCGGCTTCACCCGAGAAATACCGTTCGCGAAGGAGGAGATCAGGCGCGGCGAAGTCGGCGAAACCGGCGAGAACCATACTTATCGATACACATACCTACATGTAGGATTGCTGTCAATGCGCGATTTCATTAGATCGCGGCCATGGCGAAAATCCGAGCGGCGGTCATCGGCGGCAGCGGCTACGGCGGCGGCGAGATCATCCGCCGGCTCCTGCATCATCCGAACGTCGAGCTCGTGCGCGTCGCGTCGATCGATCACATCGGCGAGCCGCTCCACTCGGTGCACCCGAACCTCGAGGGACAGACGAGCCTCACGTTCGAGGGCGTCTCGCCGGCAGAGGCGGCGAAGGGAACGGACGTCGTGCTGCTCGGCTTGCCGCACAAAGTCTCCGCCACCGTCATGGCCGAGCTCATGGCGACGGGCACGAAGGTCGTCGATCTCTCCGGCGACTTCCGGCTTCGCGATCCGGCGGCGTACGAAAAGTATTACGGCGCGGCGCACCCCTGCCCCGAGGAGCTCACGCGCGGCACGTTCGTGTACGGGCTTCCCGAGCTCAATCGCGAGGCCATCAAGAAGGCGAAGTACGTCGCGTCGCCCGGGTGCTTCGCGACGACGATCGAGCTCGCGCTCCTTCCGCTCGCCAAGGCTGGGCTCCTCGAAGGAAGCGTCGAGATCGTCGGCATCACGGGTTCGTCGGGGAGCGGCATCGCGGCGAGCGCGGGGACGCACCACCCCGTGCGCGCGGTGAACCTCCGCACGTACAAGCCGCTCGACCACCAGCACGTCCCCGAGATCGTCGAGACGCTCGAGCTCGCTGGCGCGAAATCACTCACGCTGCGATTCGTGCCGGTGAGCGCGCCGCTCTCGCGCGGCATCTTCGCGACGTGCTTCGCGCACGTCAAGAGCGACGTCACGGCGCGGACCAGGTGAAGGCGCTCTACAAGGAGACGTACAAGAACGAGCCGTTCGTGCGCGTTCCGTCGAAGCGCCTGCCCGAGGTCGTCGCGGTGAGCGGGACGAACTACGCCGAGGTCGGCGTGCGTGACGGGCGACGCGGCCGACGGAAAGCGGCTCGTCACCGCGTTCTGCGTGACCGACAACCTGATCAAGGGCGGCGCGGGTCAGGCGATTCAATCGATGAACCTGATGTTCGGCTTCGACGAGCGCACGTCGCTCGAGGATCCGGGCGGCTACCCGTGAGCGCGTCGAATCGATCGTCGTCAAGGTCGGCGGAGAGAGTCGTCAAGAGCGGCGCGATCGAGAGCATCGCGCCCGACGTCGCGGAGCTCGCGAAGAGCGAGCACGTCGTCATGGTGCACGGCGGCGGGCCGCAGGCGACCGAGCTCCAGAAGCAGCTCGGGCAGACGCCGAACATCGTCGCGGGGCGTCGCATCACCGACGCGGCGACGCTCGACGTGATGAAGATGATCGTCGCGGGCCTCGTGAACGTGGATCTTTGCGCGGCGCTCGGACGCGCGGGGTGCAAGCCCGTCGGGCTCCACGGCGCGAGCTCGGGCGCGATCCGCGCGAAGAAGCGGCCGCCGAAGGTCGTCGCGGGCGCAGGCCCCGATCCCATCGATTTCGGGCTCGTCGGCGACGTGACGGGCGTGAACAAGGAGCTCTTGTCGCTCCTCGTCGAGCACGGGCACGTGCCGGTGCTCGCGTGCCTCGGATGCGACGAGAGCGGCCAGACGTACAACATCAACGCGGACACCGTGGCCAATCAGGTCGCGGTCGCGCTCGACGCGAAGGCGCTCGTCGTCGTGAGCGACGTGCCGGGCGTGCTGCGGGACGTGAGCGATCCGTCGTCGCGAATCGGCAAGATGACCAAGGCCGAGGCGGACGCGGCGATCGCGAGCGGCGTCGTGACGAAGGGCATGATCCCGAAGCTCGAGGAGTCGTTCGCGGCGATCGCGTCGGGCGTGCGCTCGGTCGTCATCGTCGGCAAGCTCTCGCGCGGAGATCTCGCGCGCGCGGTGCGCGAGCCGGGCAGCGTCGGCACGACGTTGATGCAATGAGCCGGAACATCGTCATCGCAGACACGGGACTCGGAAACGTGCGAAGCGTCGTGCGCGCGCTCGAAGAGGCCTCGAAGAAGGCCGCGACGATCACCGTGTCGAGCGACGCCGAGACGATCGCGCGGGCCGACGCGCTCGTCGTCCCCGGACAAGGCGCGTTCCGCGACTGCGCGACGGCGCTCGGGAAAAATGGGCTCGGCGAGGCGATCCGCGCCTCGATCGCGCGCGGCACGCAGTACTTCGGCATCTGCCTCGGCATGCAGGCGCTCTTCGCCACGAGCGAAGAGGCGCCCGGATGCGCGGGTCTCGGAATTTTTCCGGGGACCGTCGTGAAGCTGCGCGGCGATCGCGCGATCAAGATCCCGCATGTGGGGTGGAACACCGTCGAGCCGGCGCGCGCGACGTGGCTCCTCCCTCGCGCCGAATATTTCTACTTCGTGCACAGCTACGTCGTCGTCCCGGAGAGCCAAGAGCTCACGTGCGGCACGACCGTGCACGGCGAGCGGTTCGTCTCGGCCATCGAGAAGGACAACGTGGCCGCGGTGCAGTTTCACCCTGAAAAAAGCCAGCGCGCGGGGATCGCGATGCTCGAGAGGTTCTTGTCGCTGTGCTGATCGTTCCCGCCATCGACTTGCTCGGGGGCAAGGTCGTGCGGCTCCACCGCGGGAGCTACGACAAAGTCACCGTTTACGACAACGATCCCGTCGCGCGCGCGCGGCGCTTTCGTTCGGAGGGCGCGGAGCGGCTCCACGTGGTCGACCTCGACGGCGCGCGCGAGGGGCAGTGCGTGCAGAGCGCGACGATTCGCGCGATCGTCGCGGCGTTCGGCGCGAACGTGCAGGTGGGGGGCGGCGTGCGGACGCGCGCGGCGTTCGAGAGCTACGTCGCGTGCGGCGCCGCGCGCGTCGTCATCGGAACCGCGGCGCTTCGCGACACGAAGATGGTGCGTGCATTATGCAAGGACTTCCCGACGCGGCCGATCGTCGCCGTGGACGCCAAGGGCGGCATGGTCGCGACCGACGGTTGGACCGAGGTGAGCGAGACGCGCGCCGTCGATTTGGCGCGCGCGTTCGCCGACGTCCCCGTCGGCGCGATTCTGTACACGGACGTCGCACGCGACGGGACGCGCTCGGGACCGGACGTGGAGCACACCGCGGCGCTCGCGCGCGATACGGGTTTGTCCGTGATCGCCTCGGGCGGGATCGGCTCACTCGACGATCTGCGCGCGCTCGCGAAGTGCCCCGGCGTCGACGCGGCGATCGTGGGCCGCGCGATCTACGACGGGGTCTTCACGCTCGAGGAAGCGATCGCCGCCGTCACTTGAGCAGCGGCGCGAGCGCGGCGCCCGTGTGGCTCCCCTTCGCGCGCGCGACCTTCTCGGGCGTCCCCTCGGCGACGATGCGGCCGCCAGCGTCGCCACCCTCGGGACCGAGATCGATGACCCAGTCGGCCGTCTTGATGACGTCGAGGTGGTGCTCGATGACGAGCACGGTGTTGCCCGCGTCGACGAGCCGCTGGAGGACGCCGAGGAGGCGCTCGACGTCGCCGAAGTGGAGGCCGGTCGTCGGCTCGTCGAGGACGTAGAGCGTGCGACCGGTGGCGACGCGACCGAGCTCGCGCGAGAGCTTGATTCGCTGCGCCTCGCCGCCGCTCAGCGTGGGCGAAGGTTGGCCGAGCTTGATGTAGCCGAGGCCGACGTCGTCGAGCGTCTTGAGCGCGCGCGCGATCTCCTTGTGCACCGCGAAGTGCTCGAGCCCTTCGCGGACGCTCATCTCGAGGACGTCGGCGATGCTCTTGTCCTTGTATTTTACACGTAACGTGGACTCGTTGAAGCGCCGCCCGCGGCAGGCCTCGCACGTGACGTAGACGTCCGGGAGGAAGTGCATCTCGACGCAGCGGAGGCCGTCGCCGCCGCACGCCTCGCAGCGCCCGCCCTTCACGTTGAACGAGAATCGGCCTTGATCGTAGCCGTATTTGCGCGCCTCGGGGGTCTGCGCGAAGAGCGCGCGCACGTGGTCGAAGAGCTTCGTGTACGTCGCGGGGTTGCTTCGCGGCGTGCGGCCGATGGGCTGTTGGTCGATGAGGATGACCTTGTCGATCGCGTCGATGCCCGTGACCTTGTCGTGCTTGCCCGGCATGACGTGCGCGTCGTGGAGCGCGCGCGAGAGCACCGGGTGCAGGATGCTGTGCACGAGCGTCGACTTGCCCGCGCCGGAGACGCCCGTGATCGCGACGAGCACGCCGAGCGGGATACGCACGTCGACGTTCTTGAGGTTGTGCTCGCGCGCGCCAACGATCGTGATCGCGTCGCCGTTTCCGGCGCGGCGCTTCTCGGGCACGTGCAGCGCGGCGCGGCCCGAGAGGTATCGGCCCGTGACCGACTCCGGATCTTTTTGGACGGCCGCAGGAGTCCCCTCCGACACGATGCGCCCCCCGAGCTCGCCCGCGCCCGGGCCGAAGTCCAAGAGCCAGTCGGCCGCGCGCATGGTCTCTTCGTCGTGCTCGACGACGACGACGGTGTTTCCGAGATCGCGCAAGCGTCGGAGCGTGCGGAGGAGGCGCCCGTTGTCGCGCGGGTGCAGGCCGATCGACGGCTCGTCGAGCACGTAGAGGACGCCCGAGAGCTCGCTCCCGAGCTGCGCCGCGAGGCGAATGCGCTGGCTCTCGCCGCCCGAGAGCGTGCCCGAAGCTCGCGCGAGCGTGAGGTACTCGAGCCCGACGTCGAGCAAGAAGCCGAGCCGCGCGAGGATCTCCTTGCGGAGCTCCTCGGTGATCGTGCGATCGGTCTCGCTGAGCGAGACCTCGCGGAAGAATTTGTGCGTCTCGCCCACGGTCTGCTCGCCGAGCGCGTCGAGCGTGGCCGCGGCGAACTTCACGGCGAGGCTCTCGGGCCGCAGGCGCTTGCCCTTGCACGCGACGCAGGGCTTCTCGGAGAGGTACTTCATGTAATATGCACGCATCTCGTCGCTCGTGGCGGACTTGAAGCGGCGCATGAGCATCGGAAGAAGTCCCTCCCAGACCTCCTCGCGGCCCTTCTTGCCCCAGAGGACCGCGTCGCGGTCCTGGCGCGAGAGCTCGTTCCACGGCTTGGCGGTGGAGACGCGCATCGAGCGCAAGAGGCTGAGGACCCAATCTGCCTTCCAGCCCTCGCCGCGCTGCATCGACGCGGCCCACACGCTGATCGCCCCGTCCTTGATCGACTTGGCGGGCGCGGTCACGACGAGGTCCTCATCCATCTCGGGGCGCGAGCCAAGGCCGTTGCACTCGGTGCACGCGCCGATGGGCGAGTTGAACGAGAAGCTCTGCGGCGTGAGCTCGGAGAACGAGATCCCGCACGACTCGCAGGCGTTTCGCTGCGAAAAGACGCGCTCCTCTTTGTCGACGAGCGCCACGAGGATGCCGTCGCCCTCCTTGAGAGCGGCCTCGACGGAGTCGGTGATGCGTGGGCGCTCGGACTTCTTGATGACGACGCGGTCGATGACGATGTCGACGTCGTGCTTCGACTTCTTGTCGAGCCGCGGGGTGCCCTCGGTGAGGTCGACCATCCGCCCGTCGATCCGCATGCGCGAGTACCCGCGCCGCTGGGCGTCGGCCATCACGTCGAGGTGCTCCCCTTTTCGGGCGCGCGCTCGAGGGGAAAGCAGCACGCATTTCGTTCCCTCGGGCATTTCCGTTAGCGTGCTAACGATCTGCTCCGCGGTCTGGGCGCCCACGCGGCGCCCGCAGTTGTGACAGTGCTGAACCCCCGCGCGCGCGAAGAGCACGCGCAAAAAATCATAGACCTCGGTCACCGTGCCGACGGTCGACCGCGGGTTGTTCGATGCGCTCTTCTGCTCGATGGCGATCGTCGGAGAAAGCCCGCGAATCGTGTCGTATTTGGGCTTGTCCATCTGCCCGAGGAACTGCCGCGCGTACGACGAGAGGCTCTCGACGTACCGCCGCTGCCCTTCGGCGTAGAGCGTGTCGAACGCGAGCGACGACTTACCGCTCCCACTCGGACCCGTGAAGACGACGAGCGCATTCTTCGGAATGCGCGTCGTCACGTTCTTCAGGTTGTGCTCGCGCGCACCCTTGATCGAAATGACGTCGGGGACGCGCGCCGGCTCGATGAGCCGGTCGTCGTGTGAGTGTTGCGTTGTCACAATTGCTGTTCGATGGCCGTGCGGACTTCGGGGCTGTTCGGTTCGACCTGCGGCTCGAACCGAGCGACGACTTCACCGTTCTTGTCGACGAGGAACTTGTTGAAATTCCATTTGATGTCGCCGGTGAACTTCGATTGCTTCGTCAGATATGCGAATAGCGGGTGAATCCCCTCGCCCTTCACGACCACTTTGCCGAACATGTCGAAATCGACGCCGTAGTTCGAAGTACAAAACGACTTGATCTCGTCGTTCGTCCCGGGCTCCTGCGCGCCGAACTCGTTCGCCGGAAAGCCGAGCACGCGAAGGCCGCGCGCGCCGAACTCTTTGTTGAGCGCCTCGAGGCCTTCGTACTGCGGGGTGAGCCCGCACTTCGAGGCCACGTTCACGATGAGGAGCGCGTGACCCTTGTAGTCTGCAAGCTTCACGTCGCGCCCGTCGATCGTCTTGGCGGAAAAGTCGTGGACGTTCATGACCGGCCGTTATAGCTCAAGGCACGCTCATCGGCCCCCATCGCCCGAGTGAAAGTGTGAGCCCAGCAAATAGTGGCTCCGCCGCGACGCGCATCGCTTGCGGTTCCCGCCAGACGGCGTCCAGCTCGTTTGCGACCACGCGCGAATGCACGAGCTCGCTCCACACGGCCGCAACGAGCTCCCGCCCGCGCTGAGTCAGCCGACACACCCTCGTCCGGCGATCGTCCTCGTGCGCTCCAGCTCGTTCGAGCAGCCCGAGCTCCTCGAGGGCGCGCATCATCCGGCTCACCGTCGACCGCGCGACCCCGAGATGGTGCCGTACGTATCGCTGCGACACGCTCGCGAGCGGCGACGCGTAAATCACACGCAGCAAGTTGATGCGCGCAGGCGTAATCCCGAACTTCACGAGCTTCCGCGTCGCAAACCCCGCAGAGGCCCAATACGCGCGCTTGGACCCAAAGAGCAAATCGTCCATCCCCACCGCTTCAGCACCCACCGTGCCACCAACTCGGCCTAACCCCCGATTTCCGCCCAATTCCGCATTAGGCGTTCAATATCGCGAGCATGCTAACGACTTTGAGTGGGTCGTTCGCGATTTGAGGGAATTTTGAGGGGTGGCGGGGCCTGGCGCGGGGGTGGCCTGGGCCGGCCCTGGGCGGGGGCTAGATGCCGACGGGGTGCCAGACGGTCTTGGTTTCGAGGAAGCGCTCGATGAAGGTGACGCCTTCGCCCGCGCGGCCGCGCCAGTTGGCGGATTGGTCGTCGTGGGTTTTGACGCGCTTGACGTTGTCGGCGGCGTCTTGCTCGAGCGACGTGCGGAGCTTTTCGTCCGAGAGCCACGCGTCGATGCCCATGACCTCGCGGTGGCGGGCCAAGTTGGGCGCGATTTCCTTGGCGTGGCCCGTGAGGATGTTGATGACGCCGCCGGGCATGTCGCTCGTCGCGACGCACTCGGTCCACACGAGCGCGGTCCGCGGATCGTCCTCGCTCGCGAGCGCGACGCACGTGTTGCCGCCGCAGACGACGGGCAATACCGTCGACACGAGACCGAGCAGCGAGGGGCGCGACGGCGCGATGACGCCGACGACGCCCATCGGCTCGGGGACGCTGAAGCCGAAGTGCGGGCCGGCGACCGGGTTCGAGGACGCGACGAGCGCGTGGAACTTGTCGGCGAAGCCTGCATAGTACACGCATCGATCGATGCTCGCGTCGACCTCGCGGCTCGCGTCTTCTTGCGCGAGGCCGCCGCGCACCAGCGAGGTCGTGAGCTCGTCGCGCCGCGACTCCATCATCTCGGCGAGGCGATACAAGATTTGCCCGCGGTTGAACGCGGTGCGGCTCGCCCAGCCGTTCTCGGCGTTCTTCGCCGAGAGCACCGCGTCGCGGACGTCCTTGCGGGAGCCGCGCGGCATGTTGAGCACCTCGGGGTCGGCGCCGCGCGTGATCGCCTTGCTCTTCACTTGGAAATACCTCCCGGACTCGGAGCGAACGAATGCGCCGCCGACGTACATCTTGTAGGCGCGGTTCACGGTGACGCGCGCCTGCGTGGACGGACGCGTCGCGAGCGGCGCCGCGCCCCGTACGCTCGGCACGGTCGTCTTGCCGTTTTCGTGCTGCGTCTTGGTCTTCGTTTTCATTCGAGCTCCACGTAACCCGAGAGTCCTTGGCGCCCGCCCTCGCGCCCGAATCCGCTCTCCTTGTAGCCGCCGAACGGCGAGCTCGGATCGAACTTGTTGTACGTGTTGCCCCAGATCACGCCGGCCTTGAGCTTCTGCGCGAGCCAGAAGATCTTCGCGCCCTTGTCGGTCCAGATGCCGGCCGAGAGGCCGTACATCGTGTTGTTCGCCTTCTCGACGGCTTCGTCGGGCGTGCGGAACGTGAGGATCGAGAGCACCGGCCCGAAGATCTCCTCGCGCGCGATGCGGCTCGACTGCGCGACGCCCGTGAAGAACGTCGGCGCGAACCAGAAGCCTTTTTGCGGGATGGCGCACGGCGCGGAGAAGCGATCGCCGCCTTCGTCCTCGCCCGCCTTCACGAGCTCCTTGATCTTCTGGAGCTGCATCTTCGAGTTGATGGCGCCGACGTCGGTGTTCTTGTCGAGCGGATCGCCGAGGCGCAGCGTCGCCATGCGGTCGCGGAGCTTTCGCACGACGACGTCGTGCACGCTCTCTTCGACGAGCAATCGCGAGCCCGCGCAGCACACGTGTCCTTGATTGAAATAGATGCCTTTGATGATTCCTTCGACGGCTTGATCGATCGGCGCGTCCGCGAAGATGATGTTCGCGGCTTTGCCGCCGAGCTCGAGCGTCAAACGCTTCTTCGTTCCGGCGGCGGCGCGCTGGATGCGTTTGCCGATTTCGGTCGACCCGGTGAAGGCGATCTTGTCGACGCCCTCGTGCGCCGCGAGCGCCGCGCCCGTCGCGCCCGCGCCGGTGATCACGTTGACCACGCCCGGCGGGAGCTCGGCTTCTTCGATGATGTGCGCGAGGAGGAGCGCCGTGAGCGGCGTCGTCTCCGCGGGCTTCAGGACCACGGTGTTTCCACACGCGAGCGCGGGCGCGAGCTTCCACGCGGCCATCAGCAGCGGGAAGTTCCACGGAATGATCTGCCCCGCGACGCCGAGCGGACGCGCGTGGCGCCCGTGGAACGCGTACTCGAGCTTGTCGGCCCAACCCGCGTGATAGAAGAAGTGCGCCGCGGCGAGCGGCACGTCGACGTCGCGCGACTCCTTGATCGGCTTGCCGCCGTCCATCGACTCGACGATCGCGAGCTCGCGCGCCTTCTCTTGAATCGCGCGCGCGATGCGGAAGATGTATTTCGCGCGCTCCGCCCCAGGCATCTTCGACCAGTATTTGTCGTAAGCGCGGCGCGCCGCCGTCACGGCCAAGTCCACGTCGGCCGCGTCGGCCTCCGCGATGTCCGCGATCTTCTGCTCGGTCGACGGCGAGATCGTCTCGAAATACTTCTTCGACTGTGGCTTTTGCCATTTGCCGCCGATGAACAGCTCGTATCGAGACTTCAGCTTGACGTGATCCGCCGACTCGGGCGCGGGCGCGTAGTCCCAGGCCTTGCCGAAATCGAGCGCGGTCTCGGTGACCGGCTTCTTCTCGATGGGCGCGTGGCCGTTTCTCTTCGCGAGCGCTTTCTTGCTCATGTTCAATCCTTCGAAAAGTCTTCGGCGGCTTGGTAGAGGCCCGTGCGCTCCTTCTCGAGCTGCATGAGCACGTCGTTGAGGAGCGTCGCTCGCGCCGAACCGGAAGAGGTCGGGCGTGAGCCACGCGTCGCCGAGCGTCTCCTTGACGATGACGAGGTAGTGGAGCGCTTGCTTGGCCGTGCGGATGCCGCCCGCGGGCTTCATGCCGATCTTGCGGCCGGTCGCGTAGAAGTGATCGCGGATCGCCTCGAGCATCACGAGCGTCACCTGCGGCGTCGCGGCGGGGACGATCTTGCCGGTCGACGTCTTGATGAAGTCGCCGCCCGCGGCGATGCCGATCTCGCTCGCCTTGCGGACGACGTCGAGCGAGCCGAGCTCGCCCGTCTCGAGGATCACCTTGAGGTGCGCCTCTCCGCACGCCACTTTCGTGGCGGCGATCTCGTCGAACACTTTTCGGTAATCGCCGGCGAGCATCGCGCCGCGGTCGATCACCATGTCGATCTCGTCGGCGCCGAAGCTCCACGGCGCGACGCACGTCGTCGAGCTTCACGGGAAGCGGCGACTGCCCGCTCGGAAACGCGGTGGCGACGCTCGCGACCTTCACCTTCGACCCCTTGAGCGCCTTCTTCGCGACGGTCACGAGGTTCGGGTAGACGCACACGGCGGCGACCGGCCCGATGCTCGCGTCCGTGTCGAGCGGGGTGAGCGCCTTCTGGCACATCTGGCGAACCTTGCCCGCGGTGTCTTTTCCCTCGAGCGTCGTGAGGTCCATCATCGCGACGGCGAGCTTGAGGCCAGCGACCTTCGCGGCCTTCTTGATGGAGCGCTTTCCGAGGGCGGAGACGCGCTCGTCGATGGCGACCTGATCCACGGGCGGCGAGGCCGGATTGAAATACGAGGGGATCTGCAGCGTCACGGCGCTCCTTTTATCACGGAACGTTGAACGATTTGCCGAGCGTGACGGGCGCGCCGTCGAACGCGCTGACGCGCGCGGTCGCGAACGCCTTGGCCACGCACGCGGCCGCAGGGGTCTTCGCGGCGCTCGCCGGCTCGTCGACCTCGGCCTTCGTCACGACGCCGCTCGGGTCGAACGTCACCTTCACGTGACCGGCGCCATGAAACCCGCACGGCTTGAGGTCGAGCTTGGCGAACGCCGCCGTGACCGCGCCCGGGTTGAAGGGCTTGCGCTCGTGCCCGTAGTCCTCGGCGGGCGCGCCCGCGTCCACGGCTTCGGCCTGCGCCTGCGCCGCCATGCTCGGGTCGAGCAGGAGCGGATACGTGATCGGCACCTTGCCGCTCGGCTGCGGCGGCGGAAACTCGAGCTGCTTGAACTTGGCGACGATGCAGTTGCGCGTCTCGTCGTCGGGCAGGACGTTCGAGTGGGTCACGTCCTCTGCGGAGATCACGTGACCGGTCTCGTCGATCACGAACTTGGTCTCGACGCGGCCCGCGAGCTTCTTGTCCTTCTTCAGGCCGGCGACGTAGCAGATCATGAAGCGCGCGTTCGCCGCGCGAATCACGCCGCGCACCGCGGCCGGATCGATCTGCGGAAGACCCCCGTCACCCGTCGCGACGACGACGGGCGCCGAGCTCACGGCAGAGGCCGACGCGCTCGGAACGGGCGTCGTGGCCTCTGTCTTCTGTCCCCCGCAAGCAACAACCATCGCGGCGCAAGCCGCGGAACCGATAACGATTGCGAGCGCGGACGCCCGCACGCTCATTTCGGCGGAGCTGCGTCGAGCTTCGCGCGCTTGCGGCGGCGACGAGCGGCTTCCGCCTGCTTCTTGCGGCGTTTGACGCTCGGCTTCATGTAGTGACGGCGCATCTTGAGCTCGCGCAGGACGCCTTCGGAGGCGAGCTTGCGCTTGAGCATCTTGATGGCGCGCTCGATCCCGCGATCGCTCACGAGGACCTCGAGCGGCTTGCATTGAATGGCTTCACTAGGCATGGGAGCGGCGGTCTTTAGCACGGCCGGCGCTTTCGCGCCAAGCGGTAATTGGCGGGATTAGGCTGCGAAGTACGTGGTCGCGCGCTTCTTCCCGCGCTTCGAGACGAGCTTCTTCTTGAGCGCCTCGGCGAGGGGGCGCGGGATTTCGCGGCGATCGAGGCTGAGCTTCGCGCGGATCTCTTCGGCGCGGAGGCCCTTCTTGTTCGCCTTGAGGAGCGCCACGATACGCCCGACCACCGCGTTGATGTCTTGCACCGAGCGGCGGCGGAGGCGCCGACCGCGACCGCCACCACCGACGGCGGCCGCCGCGCCTGCCGGGCGACCACGACGACCACGAACCGCGCCGCCTGCCGAGTGACCCGCCGCCGTCTCCGCGAGGATCTCCTCGAGCGACGCGTTGCGGAGCGCCCGAAGCAAGTTGTGAGCAAATTCGGCCGCGAGCCCGTTGATCGTCTGGTGAAGGGTCGACATGAGGACATTTCTGTAAGTGACCCACCATGTCCCGTCAACATCGTTTTCGTTATTTCGTTCAACTTTGTTATCTTCGTTCGATGCGCGCCGGCCTCGCGATTGCGGTTTTTGCCGGCGTCGGCTCACTCGCTTCGGCGTGCTCGGATTCGAGCGGCGAACCGGCGGACGGCGGGAGCGACGCGGCGAGCGACCTCGCGCAGCCGCCGCTCGACGCAGGAGATGCAGGAGACGCGGGAGGCCCGGCGAGCCCGTGCCCGCCGGAGATGGCGTACGTGCGGACGGACGCCGGCGTGTGCGTGGATTTCGTACGAGGGCGCGCTCGTCACCAAGACCGCCGACGGTGGAGAAGCGCCTTGGCCTTTTTACGATTCGATCGACGCGGTCGACGCGAGCGCGATACGTGCGATTGTCGCAAAAGACATTTTTCCGCAGGGCTACATCAGCCAAGTCCAAGCGACCGCGATGTGCGCGCACTCGGGAAAGCGGCTCTGCACGTTCGATGAATGGACCGCGGCGTGTCGCGGGCAGCCCGACCACGACTACGTCTATCCGTACGGCGACACGTACGACGGGACCGCGTGCAACGAAGGACGCGTGAGCCCGATCGTCCGACTCTTCGGGCCGACGCCGACCTACTCGTACCAGGAGCTCAACGATCCGCAGTGCGACCAGCTCGACGCGGGCCTCGCGCGCGGGGGCGCGTACGCCAAATGCGAGTCGACGTACGGCGCCTTCGACATGCACGGCAACCTTCACGAGTGGATCGACGACTCACCGAACCCGAACGACCCGACCTACGGGAGCTTCATGGGCGGCTTCTTCGTCGACGCGAAGCTCAACGGGCCGGGCTGCGAATACCGCACGACCGCGCACGCGAAGACGTATCACGACTACTCGACGGGCTTCCGCTGCTGCGCGGACCCCAAGTAGCGAAGGAGGGACTCGAACCCTCACGGGTGTTACCCCGGCGGATTTTGAAAACGAGACGCGTGCATCAACGAGGCGCGACGAAGCGCATTCGCGAGAAAACGCGCGCAGCAAGCGTGCGAATCGCGATGCTTCAAGCACGTTGCTGCCGCTTGCTGCCGCCGAAACGGACGTTGTCGCGGCGCTCGCTCGCGCCCTCGACGGCGCGACGAACGCGGGACGTTGGGACGTTGTCGCGACGCTCGCCGAAGAGCTGCGCGAGCGGCGACTCGCGGCGGCCGGGGTGCCGCTGCTATCGTCGTGTCGCAAAGGAACGCATAAATGACGCTCGATGTCGTGAAGCTTTTGTTGGGCATCGGCGGCCCCCTCGCAATCGTTATTCTTTTCCTTGCCTGGCTCGTGCGCGGTGCGATTGCGACGGCGATCAAGCAAGCTGGCGACGCCGAGCTCGTGCGTCTGAAGGGCGAGCTCGACAGCGAGATCGAGTCCAAGCGACAGGGATTCCAGACCACGCTTGAGACGGAGCGCGCTGCGCTCCAAGTCTTGCTGGCCGCGCAACGGCAGTTGTTCGAGAGGGCACTCGACGAGTCGCGTGACCCCGGACAACGCGGACTTGCGCCGCGTCGCAATGGCGAAGCTGCACGACTTCACAAATCTGGTGACCCGCACGGCAGCGTTGTTCGAGCGCCCGATCGAGATGCGGTTTCGACAGTTTGCGACCGACATGCTTCGTGAGGAAACGCAGTTGAATTTCAAGCTCGACGCGACCGCGTTTCCGCGAATGATCGAGAGCGCCGAAGCGTTCCGAGCGCTCGTGCGTGAGCAACTGGGGACGAGTGCGGGAACGTGATGTCACCTGCGCGCCGCAGATCGAGCGTAGCAAAAGCAACGCCGCAACCGTCGAAAGCCGAGTACGAGGCAGCACGAACGCGGCTCGCTCGCCTGCGCGAGCACGTTGCGGACCTCACGATGGCGCTCGGGCCGGCGGCACACGCTGATGCCGGCGCGGACCGCTACGCCATCGACGCCGTCAACCGCATCTGGGCGGCGACCATGCACACGGACGATCCCGTGCGCGAGGCAGCGATGCTGTACGTGCTCAACGTCGAGCGCTGCAACTCACCCGAAGCGGTCCGTGAAGCAATCGCGGCTCGGCGGCCTGAGCTCGTGGCCATGGTCCCCGACGATGCGACCATCGCAAGCCACATTGCGGCGATGCGCAAACGCGGTGGACGCGGAAACAACGTGTGGACAGCGCTCGCGGCGGACCTTACGCGCGCTGGCTTCGGAGATTGGCGTAACGGCCCGTCGAAGAACGCGACGCAGACGGGCGCCGAAAAGCTCCGCGATGCGTACCGCGACTGGTTCGCGCCGATGAAGCGGAGACGCCCCAAACCTGGGGGATGACGCTCGCCCAGGTATGAGGCGGGGGTCGTGCGCAAACATCCTGCGCATGACGACACGAGACGCGCATGTGGATCATCGCACCGTGCACCTCCTTGCCGCGCGCGCGGAGTGCGATCCGCGCACCGCTCGGCGCGCACTGACCGAAGGCGTCGACGCCGTGCGCGTCGTGACGCTGCGTGAGCGTCTCTCGCGCGAGATGGCGGCGCTCGGAATCCGCGAGGCTGCGCGATGAAACGCGCCGAGCTCTTCGCCCGCCTCTCCGAGCTGCACGAGCAGACGGCCGCGGTGTGCGCGGAGCTTGCGCGCGTCGAAGAGCACGACGAGCGCATGGCGACCCCAGCGGGTTACGTCGACCAAACGACGAGCCCGCTCGGGAAACGCGCGCACCTCGCCGCTTGCCGCGCGGGTCTGCCGCACCGCGCGATCGGGAAAAAGCGCATCGCGCGGCTCGAAGACGTCGAGCGGTGGATGGTTGCGAACGACAAACCGCGACGTCGCAAGCCCACGCTGACGGCGGGCATCGACCTCGCCGCCGTGTTCGACGCGCCGGAGGCTGCGCAATGAGCTCCGCGCCGCTCGTCGACCTCGTGGCACTCGTTGCCGACGCTCGCGCCGCGGACGAAGCCCGCATCGCGACGTGGGCGAAGTGCGGGTGCGGCGAGCCATACGACTCGCGCATCGCTCGAGCGTGCGACGCGTGCAGCGGTCGCGCGCGCCGGATCCGAGGCGTCGTGCTCGGCGCGAGCATCCCCGAACGGTATTCGTGGGCGCGCTTCGACGCGCCGGAGCTCGTGTCGCGCGTGCGTGACGTCGTCGCCGTCGAGCGTGCGCGCCGATGGTCCGGGCGCGATTGGCTCGTGCTCGGCTCGCCCATCCCAGGCGTGGGAAAAACGACGCTCGCGGTGTGCGCGCTCGTTGCTCGCATCGAAGCGGGCGCCCGCTCGGCGCTCTTCGTCGACGCACATGCGCTCGGCGCCTCGCGTGGTGCGTACGGGCGCGATGGTGACATGCTCGTGCGCGCGCTCCACGACGAGCTCGTGTGCATCGACGACGTCGGCGTCGAGCGACGCGACGCGGACGACGTGATCGCGCGCGTGGTGTTCGAGCGTCACCAGCACGGGCGCGCGACGATTGCCACGACGGCGCTGACGTCGGAACAAATCGGCGTGCGCTTCGGCGGCGCGCTGCAACGTCGACTTTTCGAGGGCGCGACGCTCGTGCGCGTCGGCCCCACGGAGGAAACGCGATGACCATCGACACGAAACTTTTGGCACGCGCCGCGCGCGCGTTCGCAGACGTACTCGACCCACCGAGCGTCGGAGGTCCGGCTCGCGCCGCCGCGACGTCGACGCAGCGCTCGGCTCCGACCACCCGCGAGGCGTTCGCCGCACGCTTCGGCGGCAAGCGATGCGAGACGTGCGGCAACCCGATTGCGCAAGGCGCTCTCGTGTTCTGGGGTCACGAGCGCGGCCAGCTCCGTCACGCCGAGTGCGCGGGAGCGTCGGCACCCGCGACAGCAGCCGAACCCGCTCCCGCTCCCCTGCGCTCGCCGCACGCCGCGGCGACGCCTGCCGACGACTTCGGCGCGTCGTTCGACGGCGGCGGAGGCGACGAGATCCCGTTCTGAAACCAACCCCGTGAACCCGCTTTCCCGTATGAACCACCTCAGAGAGATTCGATTCGACGCGCCGCCTCGCATGGCGGTCGCGATGAAGGCGGTCGCGTTCGTGCTCGCGTCGGCAGCGCGCGCGTCGACGCACACGATCGCCGAAGGGCCGCTACGTGGTCGCACGCTCACGGCCGGCGAGGCGTGGATCTCGGTCGCGACGATCGCACGGTGGAGCGGCTTGCGCGACGAGCGCGCCGCTCGCGCCGCACTGCACCGCCTCGAAGCGCTTGGCGTCGTGTCGGTCGAGCGCCCCAAGGGGAAGCCGCTCGTCGTCACGTTCGACGATGCGCGGCTCGCAACTCTCGCGCCGATCGAGTCCTCCCGCTCGACGCCTCCCGTTGAACCACCCCTCCCGTTGAACGAGTCCTCTCGTTCAGCGCAGCGCACCCCTCCCGTTCAACGCGAAACACCCCTCCCGTTGAACGACAGCCGAAGGAGAGTAGAGAAGAAGAGTAGTGAAGAAGAGACTTCGTTCGCGCTCGCGCTCACAGGCGAAAGCGGAGTGAAGAGCGAAGCTCAGCAGAGCGAAGAGACGACGAGGGGAGAGCTCGCGAACGGCGCGAGCCAAGCGTGGCCCGGAAGCGCGCACGCCGTCGCGCCGCCGCGCCCGCGCACACGGTCGCGCGCGCGCGTCGCAAACGACAAGCCAGCGCCGGCCGGTCACGCGGACGTCGTCGCGGCATGGTTCGCGGAGCACGAGCGCGCGCGAGGCATCAAACCGACGTTCGCAGCGCGCGAGGGCAAGCTCGTATCGCAGCTCATCGAACGCGTTGGCGTCGACGACGCGAAGCGCATCATCGCCCGCGCGTTCGCGGATCCCTTTTGGGCTTCACGCGTGACGCTCCGCAAGCTCGTCGACGAGCCGGACTTGTTCCGCGGCAACGGCACGACGTCAACGCCACGTCAGCCGGCCGCGCCGCGCGAGCTCGTCGAGCAGTGGGAGCGCGACGCGATTGGGAGGGCCGACGCATGAGACCGTTCCTACAGAAACGCCGCAATTCGGTCCGGCACGAACAGCACCCGCGCGCCGTCGAACAGGTAGCGGAGCTCCTGCGCTTCTTCGTTCGAGACGTGCCGATTCACGAAGGCGACCCCGTCGTAGCCGGGCAACGTCGTCTCTCGGTAGACCCCCTGCAAAGGTCCCCACCACGTCACGGCGCTGAAGTGCTCTTCGTCGTCCACGCCTCAGCGTATCGAGAGCGCACGCGGATGTTCAATCCGCCGCAATCCGCGGCGATCGCGATGTTTTCGCACGCCGCATGCTGCGTTTCGGCAGCGGTAGCGGCAGCACAACACTTCGACGGGCACCTCTGCACCGTCGCAGGGCGCGGCCGGTCGCGCCGTGGTTTGGTCATGGCCACACGGGCCGCTCGAGCTCCGCGGGGCTCGCGATCCACACCGGCACTCTTCAAAACTTCGGCGCGCTCTTCGTCGCGCCGACGAGCCCGCCTCCCTCTCGGCGGTCGCGCGCGAAGTCCCGCGCGCTGGGACGTGCACGGCTGGCCCCGCGCGCGTCTCGCTCGGAAGGCGTTTCTCGTCGCGGACGACTCACGGGGCGTCCGCCTCGCGTCGACGCGCCTACGGGCCGCACAGGCGCAGCAATCGCGAATCCCGAGCGGGAGTCAATACATGGGCAACAGTGACAATATACGGGAGCCGCATGTCAAGCGGGAGGCGCTCGCCGATCGCGTGGAGTGGGCGACCGACCTCGAGACGCTCGACGAGCTCGAACGCCGTCGACTCGCGCCCCGTCGCACGCCGCTTGCGGTGCGCGGCGTTCCGGTCGCCGTCGCTGACGCCGTCGCGTGGGCCGCGGAGTGCTACGTCGACCGCTGCTACGTCCAGGCCATCGGCGGCGCGCTCGACGTGTGCGCTCGCTACGAGCACGAACGGCTCGACCGCGAGGCACCCGCGGCCGTGCGGACGCTCGCCGGCACGCTCGTGGGGGCCGCGCCGTTGCGCCGCATGCGCGAGGACACTGGCCGCTGGATTGCTTGGGTCGCGTGGCAGAACGAGCACGACCCGCACGGCATGGGCGCCCATCGTGACGGGAGGGCGTCGTAATGCCCGCCGTCCGGTCCCACGATTGCGTCTACGTCGAGCCGGAGCGCCACGACGAGCTTTCCGACGGCACGCCCGACACTGCGCAAGCGGACGCAGGCCACGAGCGCACGAGCAATGGTCGACTCTCGCGGGGTGCGAGCACGACGCCGGCGAAGGGAGGCAAGGCGCACAAGGGGAGCACGCGTCTCACGCACCGAGTCGACGCGCTGCGCCTCGACGCTGGCCTCGTGCGCCGCGCTCGCTTCATGCGCCGCAAGACGTGCAGCGAGCTCGCCGCCACGGTCGGCGCTGGCCGGTGCGGCATCATCGCCAGCGCGCTGGTGAAGCTCGCGAGCGAGGACTTGGCGCTCCGCGAGGCCGCCCTCGTCGCTGGCGAGGTCGACCTCGCTCGCAAGCTCGGGGAGTCGACGCGCATGCACTTGCTCTACGCCCGCGAGATCGCGGCGAAGGACGGCGAGGCGCGCGCCAGGCTGGGCGATGGGGGGCCACCTCCCGGCTTCGTCGAGGTGGAGGTCGCCGACGACGAGCCCGACGACGACGAGCCCGGGAACGGAGCGACCTCATGAAGCGTACCCAACGCCAGCGGCAGAGCTTCGTCGACTTTTGCAGCGAAGTGCTCGCGCTCACACTGACCGACGCGCAACGCATCCTCGCCGCGGTTGCGATCGACGGCGTGCAGCCGTCGCGCCTCTCGGGATCCGATCGGGAGATCGCGCGCCAGCTCTTCGGCGACGTCGACGACGTGCCGCCCACCGCTCGCCGCGTTCAGGCGTGGTCGCTTGGCCGCGGGTCCGGCAAGACGACGCTCGCCGCCGCGCTCATGGTCTATGCGGCCGTGACCGGCGACCTCCGGCGCGTCGGACCGGGCATGACGCCTGCCGCCGTCGCACTCGCGCCGCGCACGTCGACGGCCAAGCTCGCGGTCAGCGTCGCCCGCGCTCTCGTGCGCGCCGCGCCGGCGCTCGAGCGCATGGTCGCGAGCGACGACGACGCGAAAGAGGGCTTCTCGCTCGTACGAGGTGGACGGCGCGTGCGCATCGCGGCGTTCGCGGCGAGCAAGGGCGGCGTGAACGTGCGCGGCTTCGACCTGCTTTTGCTCGTGCTCGACGAGGCGGAGTTTTTCCAGAGCGACAGCGACGCGGCCGTCACGGATCGCGACTCGTTCAACGCGGCGGTGCCGCGCCTGCTCCACGGGCCGACGCATCACGCGCTCTTCATCTCGACGCCGTGGCCCGTGCCAACGCTCATGGGCGAGCTCCACACGAAGAATTTTGGGCGACCGTCGACGGCGCTCGCGGCGTCCGGCGCGTCGCTCTTCATGCGCGACAACGATTCCGAGCTCGCCGCCGAGATCGAAGTCGAGCGCGCCAACGATCCAGAGAACACCGCACGCGAGCGCGACTGCGACCGTGACGCGGTCGGAGCGTCCAACTTCTTCGACGCTCACAGCGTGGATGCTGCCGTCGACTCAAGTCTCGTGGTGCCGTCGCGGCCGACCGGTTCGCGCGTTGGTCTCCACTTCGGCGCCGGCGCGGACCTCGGCTTGATCAAGGATTCGTCCGCGCTCGTTGTCGTCGAGCATTCCGAGGATGAGCAAATCGTCGCGCGCGTGGTGCACGAGCTCCGCCCGAAGAAAGGCGAGCCGCTCAAGCTCTCTGCGGTGATTGCTTCGTTCGCGTCGACCCTCGCGCCGTTCGGCGTGCGCCGCTTCTTCGCCGACGGTCATGCTCGGGAGCCCGCGCGCGAGTGGGCCGACATGCACAAGCTCAAGATCGCGTCCGCGCCGACCGCGCAGGCCGCGAAGTTCGCTTCGTACCTGACGCTGCAGAAGGCGCTTCGCGAGCAACGCATCGCGCTTCCGTCAAACACTCCGCGCCTGATTGCGCAGTTGAAAGCGACCGTCGCGAAGCCGACCGCCGGCGGCAACATGCAGATCGTCGCACCGCGTCGCGCTGGCCTCGCGCACGGTGACCTCGTCTCGAGCCTCGTGCTCGCGGTGTACGCGTGCGACGCCCGCCTTCGCGAGTCGGTGAGCACGCGCTCCGCCGTCGGATGTTTCGGCGGCGGGTCGAGCGGCGACGCGCCGACCTTCCCAAGCGCGACGGAGTTTTTTGGCGGTCGCGGCGACGCGTACGGATCGGGTCCCGCTGAGACGCCACTGCCAGCACTGAGCGCCGCGCTCGCAAACGACTTCCTCGGCGGCACTCGCCGATGACGAAACAGAAAAGAGAGAAACCAATGTCCACTCCGAACACGAAAAACGAAAAGACCGAAACCTCCGCAGCGCCGACCGAAAAAACACACCCCGAGCTCTTCGCGGCGCCGAAACCGATCGGCGACCAGCACGCCGCGCTCCTCAAGAGCGCGCACGACCTCGCCACGGACGTCGATCCCGCTTGGGCAGGCGACTACGAGCTCGTGATCGGCACCATCCGCATCGGACAGGGCGAGAACGCGGTCGTTTATCGTGGGCCCCAGTACGAGGATTACGAAGAGGTCGTGCAGACGCGGGGCAGCGTCCAGACGATCGTGAAGAAGCAACGCAAGCTCACCGACGGCGCCAAGCTGCGCCTCGGCGCGATCGACGCGTTCCGCTTCATGCAGGCGGGCACGGTGCGGCGCATCGACGGCAAGAAACCCGACTCGCTCACGCCCGAGCCCTCGCCCGAGCCCGCGGCCGCCCAATTCAGCGAGCGGATCTCGTGAGCTCCCCCAAACCGAAAACGGTCACGTTGCGCGAGCCGGATCTTTCCGGCCGCGTGACGGAGCTGCTTGACGAAGCGAAAGCGCTCGCGCGCCAAGCGAACGAGCTTCGGTCTCAGCTGAACGAGTCTCGTGCTCGCGAGGCCAGCCTCCGAAACGAGCTCGCGGCCATGAAGCGGCGATGCGAGGACCTCGCCAAGGCGGCCGGGCTCGCCGAAACCAGCAAGAGCCGCGGTCAGCGAATCCAGGAGCACATGGGGCCGATCGGCAAAAAGGGCGGGCTTTCGTACGGCGAGGCGTTGGCCCGCGTCGACGAAGAGGACCAGCGCGCAGAGCAGTCGATCACCATCACGGGTCGGCAGTGAGCGCGAGCTCGCCCACGCACTACGCGCGCGCGGAAGCGGAGCGATGGGCCCGTCGTCTTGACGCGGCCCGCTCGCTCCACCTTCGCCGCATACACGTGCACGTCGCATTGGCTGCACCGAACGACGACCCGCTCACGATCGCGAGCGCATTCGATGACGTCGAGCGTCGCCTCGCACTTCGGCGCGAACGCGACGAGCTCGACCGCAAGTGCACCGCGCTCGACGTCATCGAAATCATGATTGACGAGGGCGCCCCGCGACGCGCGATGCGCGTGCTCGCAAACGAAGTAATCGGCCTCCGCATCGTGCGGAGCGCTTGACCCTGTAACAGCAAGAGGGGAAAAAATGCCTCACAACAGCAAAGCATGGCCCGGTGGCCTCACGAACGGCGTCACCGCGGTCGACGCGGCGGAGATGGCGCAGCTTGACGCGAACGGCGCGAGCGCAGTGAACGGCGACGACGGCGGCACGTGGTCGCCGGCGACGGTCATCGAGATCGGCGGCGAGGGCATCAAAGCGGACGTCCTTCGCCTGGCATTCCGCGCCATCACGACGGGCTACGTGCTCGACGCAAGCGGGCCCGACGTCGCGCTGATCTGCGACACGACCGGACCGGGCTATCCACAAGCGGCCCGCGCGCGCGCGACCGCGACGTCATCGAGGTCGACGGCGCCGTGATCGACTCCGCCCATGGCGTCTACAAAGTGCGGTGCGAGCTCGCCGGGCGTCCGCACTTCGTGACAACGCACGTCGCAGGCAAGCCGCGCGCATCGTTCATCCGTCTCCTCGTCGGCGACCGCGTGCGCGTGGAGATCACGCCGTTCGATCTGACGCGCGGGCGCATCACATGGCGGAACAAATGAGCGGCGTCGTGTGGCTCTGCTCCCAGTGCGGCACGCACGCCGTCGAGCGCTTCGACTTGCGGGAGCAGTGCAGACCGTTCGCGCGCAAGGTGCATCGCGAGTCGATCACGTACGACGCGGCGACGCGAACGATCGAAGCGCAGAACGTCGAGCTACCCGCGAACGCGTGGGAGCGGAGGGTCGAGCGATGACCTGGGAAGCGCTCTTTCACCGACCGCGGGAGCTCGCGGCCGCATTCCAACGCCGTGACCGGGGGGCGGTGCAGGTCACGCGCTGGTGTCGGCTCGAGAATGCCCAGGACCTACGCGCGGAGCGCGCGCGCTCGTCGCACCGCTTCGCATCGACCTATGCATTCGGGCGTGTCCTTGACGGTGTGGAGAGAGAGCGCTGCACGACGGTCGAGCCGCGAGCTTCGACCGTTGCGTTGCTCCTGGGCGCCACGCTCGACAGGAAATGCCGCACCGTCGCGTCTATCGGCAAATCAGCCGCAGATCGAGCTATTCACCACTATTGACAGATCTTAGCCAATGGCTAAGTATGGGTTGGTGTGAACCCTCCGCAAACGCCAAAGTATCCGCTCGCTCGGGTCATCGCGATTGCGGCTGGGTCAGCGCCAGGAGAGCGAATTCTCACAACCTCTGCAGGGAGCACGGCAAAAAACTACTTCGGCTACAGGTTCAACGACGTCTTTCAGTGCGTCGCGACCCTAAGAGCCGCCGACTTTTACAAGTGGATGCCCGCCGAAAAGGCGCCGGGGTTGTTTCAGGATGTGTACCACCCAGTCGTTACGACGACGGACTTTCCAAGCGGGATCGAGGTCTATTGCAAGCTGCAGATAAATGCCGCCGGAGCCTTAGTAGTCGTTTCATTCAAGCCAAGGTGAAGCCATGAGCAAAATCGAAACGTGCGCCGTTTGCGGTGTTGGCCAAGCCAAAGAGAGCGGGCGCAATGTGCCGTTCGCACTACTGCAGAAATCGGGGCACTACGTCGTCCGTGAGTTTCGCTGCGAGACGTGTGGCGAATCGTACGTTCATGAGGATCAGGCTCACGCAAACGAACAGGCCGAGCGTCTGGCGAAGCGGCGCGCGCTGAAGCACATCGGGCCGTCGCAGTTGAAGGCCGCGCGTGAGTTGGCACGCGCGACGCAGAGCGAAATGGAGACCGCTCTCGGCTTGGGACGAAACGTGCTCGCACGTTGGGAGACTGGGCAACGAGCGATCCCGCCATACATCCAAACGATCGTGCGTCTCGTCGCCCTGAACCCGTCAGCCATTCACACGTTGCGTGAAGGACTTGGCGGTGTGGAAACGAGCGAGGAGCGCGTGATTCTTCACGCCTTCGCGGGTTTTGTTCAGGGGAAATCGGAAAACGCCGCTCTCGGAGGTGTGTTTGCTGCGCCACCACAAGCGCTCGCCCAAGGCTACACGGGCGCGCGAGATCTCAAACCCGCGAATGACATTGGGGAGGCCGCGTGAACGGGATTCGACCTGACACCGCGCGCGCGGTCGTGCTCGCCCCGAGGATGCACCTGCTCGCCATCCACACCGCCACGGTGGACGCGCGTGTGACGAACGTTTCCGACATGAAGGCACCGTTCGAGTGGGCACCACTTCCGATCGAAGTTGCTTGGAGCTCAGAGCAGAACGAGTTCCGCGCGATCGTTTCGTTCGGCGTCAGCATCGGCCAACGGCGCGGAGATGCGCTCGGACAGACACACCTGATCCGAGTTGTGTTTCGAATCGACTACGGCTCGCCGGGGGCGCGCGATCTACCCGAGGAGGAAGTGATGCACTACCTAGGCGTTCACGCCGTGATGCATGGTTGGCCGTACTTTCGCGCTGACGTGCTCTCGTTCACATCGCGCTTCGAGATCCCGCCGCTGACGCTTCCTGTGTTGCTGTCATCGAATGTGGCCCAGCTCGCGTTTGTGAGGCGACTGAACGAAGACGAAACGCGCCCCCCACAACCGAGCACCGCACCGGCGTTGCCAGGATCACCCGACTCGATGCCGGCCGTTACCGCGCCATCGAAGAGCCCAAGGTCGAAACCAGCCGCAAGAAAGCGGAAACGAGGGACGAAGTGAGTCACGAACAGCGCCGACTTCCACCGAACCTCCGCACCCGCGCGGAGCCATGACGTCCGCTGAGTAGCCCACGGGTCGTAACGGTGTCCGCGCCGCATGACTGAGGAGTGAGCCCGATGAACGACAACCTACCCGACAACGAGAAGAAGCGCACCGGCCGCACGGCGACCGGCGGCGTGTTCGAGTCGCGAGGCAAGCTTTACGCGCGCGTCACGATCGCGCCGGGCCAGCGCGACGCGGTGCAGCTCGTCGGCTTCACCGATCGCGCGAAGGCGGAAGCGCGCGCGAAGCTCATGAACGAGCTCGTCGAGATCCTCCGCGAGAACGGGAAGACGCAATACATCGACGAGGTGCTGACGCACGGCGCGACGCTTCCTGAGGAGCGCATGCCGGAGCTCCGCGCGAGGGTCGAAGCCGCAGGCACGAAGCGCCGCGCGAAGCCGAGCGCGCTCCCGTCCGTGACCACGATCCGAAAGCTCGGCGAGCAATGGTGGACGGGCGAGCTCGCGCGCCTGCACCCTGATCACGTGCGCACGAAGCGAAGCTCTGACGACGACGAGTCGCGCTTGGGCGTGCTCTTCGCGACGCCGACGCTCGACCGGCGGAAGTTTGGTGACCTCGCGGTCGCGACGATCACGCTCGACGATTGCGATCGTGCGATGGCCGCACTCCCCTCCACGCTCCGCCCGGCGACGCGTCGACAGTACGCGCAAGCGCTCGCGATGCTCCTCCACTTGAGCGTCTACCCCCTACGACTCCGTGAGGCGTCGCCCGTGCCGCGTGGATGGCTGCCGCGCGTGAAGAACGACAAAGCAAAGGTGTGGCTGTATCCGAGCGAAGACGCCGCGCTCATGGCGCACACGTCGACGCCGCTCCACCTCCGGCTCGCGTTCGGCGTGCTCGCGCGCGAAGGGATGCGCGCCGACGAGCTCTGCCAGTTGAACATCGGCGATGTCGACTTGAAGCGCGGCGTGCTTCGTCTCGACGAGAACAAGACCGACGAGCCGCGCGCGTGGGCGCTCGGCGCGGACGTCGTGATCGCGCTCCGCGGCTACGTCGCGTTGCACCGCACCGGCACGCCCACAGCCGCCCCGCTCATCGTCGACGCGCGCGGCGAACGCGTGAAGCGCGACGACCTCACGCGCGCGATCCGTCCGGCGCTCCAATCGGCGCTCCGCGCGCACGACGTAGAAGCTCGCACGGAGCTCTTCGAGGGCAGCGCGAGCCGTCTTCGCCTGCGCGTGCACGACCTCCGCGGGACGTTCGTGACGCTCGCTCTCGCCGCCGGACGCACGGAAGCGTGGGTCACCGACCGCACCGGCCACAAGTCGAGCGCGATGCTCTACCGCTACAAGCGCGCGTCGCGGACGGCGAGCGAGCTCGCCCTTGGCTGGCTCTCGCCGCTCTACGAAGCCGTCCCCGAGCTCGCCGAAGTGACGGTCGCCCGCGCGTTCATCGACGCTGCTGCCGTAATTACGGCAGCAGAAACGGCAGCAGGCCCCGAGAGGAAACCGGCAGCAGAATCCGTCGATCCGAAATCCGGCGGGTTTTCCGTTGGTAGCGAAGGAGGGACTCGAACCCTCACGGGTGTTACCCCGGCGGATTTTGAATCCGCTGCGTCTGCCATTCCGCCACTTCGCCAGAGCTCTCCGAGCTGACGCACGGAGGGCACGCCCCTGACTAGCACATCAAGATGATTTCTTGGATCGACGTTCGTTGAGGACGCCCGCGGGGAGCGCCTTCTTCCACGCCTCGGGCGCGATCTCGTCGATGCTCGTGCGCGACGAGCGCTGCGAAAGCGGCGCGGCGGCGTCGAACGACTCGGACGCCGACACCTCCGCGAGGAGCGCGCCGTCTTGCTCCGCCTCGAGCGGAAAGAGGGCGCGCATCACCTTGGCCACGTCCGCGGTGCCGAGCTTTCGGCCTTCGAGCGCGGCGCACGCGTCGAGCTCGCGCGCCATCTCGAGGCCGTTCGGGTAGCGCATCTCGACGTCCTTGCGCATCGCGCGGCGGAGCACGCGCCAGAGCGGGCGCGGGTAGCCCCACACGAGCTCGCACGGGTCGGGGACGACCGCCGCGTTCACCGCGATGAGCGTCTCGACGTCGTCCTTGCGCTTGAAGAGGCGACGGTCGCACGAGATCTCCCAGAGCGTCACGCCGAGCGCGAAGAGATCCGCGCGTCGATCGAGGTTGGAAGACGACGCCTGCTCGGGCGCCATGTATGCGTATTTGCCTTTCACCACGCCCATCGTCGTCTTCGACAATCGGTGTTGTGCTTTGGCGGTTCCAAAGTCGATGATCTTGATTCGACCGTCGTACGAAATGAGCACGTTGCTCGGCGACACGTCGCGGTGGACGATTTGGTGCTCGTGCGCGACGTGCAGGCCCTCGGCGACGCGGGCGCCGACCCACGCGATCCAGTCGTAGCGGAGGCGCGAGCGACGCATCTTGCACGCGTCCCACACGCGCCAGAGCGACTGCCCCATGACGAGCTCGAGCGCGCAGTAGAGGCGTTTTCCCTCTTGGCCGAACTCGATGAGGCGCACGATCGACGGGTGACGGAGCGACGAGACGAGCTTCACCTCGTCGAGGAACATCGTGACGAAGTCTTCGCGGTGAGCGAACTCGTCTTTGATGACCTTCAGCGCTACGAACGCGTCGTCGTCCTCGGCGATCGCGGGCCCGAGCCGCCGACCGAGGTAGACGACCGCCATGCCGCCCTCGCCGATCTTCGCGAGCACCTGGTAGCGACCCAACTTGGTGGGAACTTCCGGCCGTTGCACGAGGTCAAAGTACAACGAACTTTGCGACTTGCATCCACCTTGCGATCTCACCGCGCACTCTCCGTCGAAACGCGGCAGCGAGAAGAGCCGGCGGGACCGGCACGCGCCGCCGTGGCCTGCGCTTGCCGCCTGGCGCAAGGCCAACCGGCCGTCGAGACGCGGCAGTCCTGCGGCCCGGCCGCAAAGTCTCGCTCCGCATATCGACGTGAGCGCGTTCGCAAAGACCGACGCGCAACGGCGGACTTTTGCGTTAACGTGACGCCCATGAAGGCACTGACTGCGGCGGCGCTGTTGATTTCGCTGGCGGCTCCGGGCTGCAAAGACCAAGCGAAGGAGAGCGCGAAGCTCGCGGCCAAGGACGCCGACACGCTCGCCGATCTCGTCGACAAGGACGTCGCGGAGGTCGCGCGTGGGCTGCCGGAAGGCGCCAAGCGACTCGGCTCGCTCTACGCGGGCGGCGCCGACCCGAAGACGGATCTCGTCACGGTCCGCCAGGCGCTCCTCAAGGCGCAGCGCGACGTGCCGGATCTCAACGTCGCGAAATCGACGTTCTTCGCGCTCGTCGACGACAAGGGCGTCGGCATCCGCAACAACCTCGAGCAAGACGCGATGGCCGGACAGGATCTCGCGAAGCTCTTCCCCGGGATCTCGAAGGCGCTTGGCGGCGAGTACGTCGAGACGACCGGGTCGTTCGGCGGCCCGCCCGGACCGAACGGGCCCGACAAGGATTGGATCGCCGCGAGCCCGGTGAAGAACGAGCAGAACAAAGTCGTCGCGCTCTTCGTGACGGGTTGGTCTTATCGACGCTTCGCGTCGCACTTGCAGGAGGTCCTCAAAGAGAACTTCCAAAACAACCTTCGCAAGAGCGGCGAGACCGGAAAGATGCCGGTCTTCTACGTGGCCGTGTTCGACGCGTCGGGCGTCTACTCCGAGCGCACGACGCCGAAGGTGGACGAGCAGGCCCTCGCGGACGCGAAGCTCGTCGAGAAGACGAAGGCCGGTCCGTTTCAGGGCACGATGAACATCACCGATCGCGATTTCGGATACGCGGCCAAGCGCACGCCGAAGCTCGGCGAGGACGCGGGCGTCGTCGTGCTCCGCTCCGAGCTCTAAGCGTCCTTCAATCCGCTGCGGCCGAAGCGGTGAATGCCCGCGACGAGCGCGAGCCAGCCCGCGAGCGTGATCGCGCCGCCCACGTCGCCGCGTCCGCTCGCGGCGATCACGATGCCGACGATCGACGCGCACGCGCCGCCGAGGATGATCCGGAGCGGGGTCACGGCCATTGTTCGTTCTTCGCCTTGAGCAAGAAGTCGCGCACGTCGCGCTCGAGGCGGCGCTCGGCGGCGATCTCCGTCTCGGAGTGCGCGGCGCCGGCGAGATTGTCGGTCATGTAGTCCGTCTCGTAGAGCGCGAGCGCGTGCGCGCCCGAGTCGGGTCCCGCGCCGTCGAGGACGACGAGCGCGCCCTCGTCGTTCTCGTGCTTCGGAAGGAACGTGGCGAGGTCGTGGACGTCGTCGCGCGTGAGCCAGAGGACGCCGAATTTGTGGCCCGCCGCCGCGACGATGAGCTTGTGCGGCTTGGCGGCCGTGACGGCGAACGTGCGTCCCGCCTCCGCGTCGACGCCCTCGGCTTGGAACGTGCGCGCGATGACGCCTTGCGCGCGCGGCTCATCCATCGGCTTCGCTTGCGCCGGCGTGCGCGACGACGGCGTGTCGTCGCCGCACGCGATCACGAGCGCGGCCACGCACACGAGGAGGGATCGCGTCGTCATCACGTGCGCGATGCTAGCGTCAAAGCGAGCATGCAGCTACGTTGTGCGCGATGGCGGAAGGCCCGCGCGTGAACGTCGACGGAGGCCGCGACCGAGCTCGCTTTGCCGCGATCGACGTAGGGTCGAACGCGATCCGGTTGCGCATCGTCGAGGCGCACGCGCCCGACAAGGACGGCTCGCAGCTCTCGCTCCCGGTCGACGGTCGCGCCGGAGACGGCTGGCGCGAGATCGCGAACCTTCGCGCCGCGGTGCGCCTCGGCACCGAGGTGTTCCTCAGCGGTCGCCTCGCGCCCGCGTCGATCGGGCAGGCGTGCTCGGCGATGCGCGAGTTCCGCCGCGCCATGGACGAGGCGCACGTCGACGCGTACCGCGCGACCGCGACGAGCGCCGTGCGCGAGGCCAAGAACCGCGAGACGCTCGTCGAGCGTGCGCGGCGCGAGGCAGGCATCGAGCTCGAGGTCATCGAGGGCGTCGAAGAGGCGCGCCTCATCGAGCTCGCCGTCGTTCGCCGCCTCGGCCTCAAGGACGGGACGACGCTCCTCGTCGACATCGGCGGCGGCTCGACCGAGCTCACGGCGATCGAAAAATCGAGGCACGTGTTCTCGATCTCGCTGCCGATCGGCACGGTGCGCTTGCTCGAGACGCTCCTCCACAGCGGCGGCGGCCAGCCTCTCGACAAAGAGCGAGCGCGCCTTTTGACCGAGATGATCGATCGCGCGCTCGTCGAGGCGCTCCCGGCGCTCGGCAAGACGCAGTTTCAGGCGTTCGTCGGCACCGGCGGAAACATCGACACGCTCGCCGATCTCTGTCCCGCGCGCGGCGGCGCGTTCGGCTACCCGCGCGCGATCGACGTCGGCGCGATGCGCGCGCTCCACGCGAAGCTCCTCAAGATGAGCGCCGCCGATCGCCGAGCAGAGTTCAACCTGCGGCCCGATCGCGCCGACACGATCGTCCCCGCCGCTGCGGTCCTCTTGAAGCTCTCGGAGACGTTCAAGATGGGCGCGATCGTCGCGCCGGGCGTCGGGCTCAAGGAGGGCATCCTCATCGAGCTCGCGGACAAGCACTTCCAGGTCTGGGACACGGCGCAAGAGGCGCA
Organism: uncultured delta proteobacterium; assembly: GCA_963839305.1. Classification (GTDB taxonomy): domain Bacteria; phylum Myxococcota_A; class Polyangia; order Polyangiales; family Polyangiaceae; genus DASXHD01. The sequence continues at coordinate 353,165 of CAWIUL010000010.1, read as the reverse complement.
GGCGGTGCTCCAGGCGTGCGAGCGGCTCGGACACCGCTATCGATTCGACGAGGCCCACGGCCAGCTCGTCTCGAAGCTCGCGGGGCAGCTCTTCGACGATCTACGCGAGCTCCACGACTACAAGGATCGGGACCGGCTCCTCTTGCGCGCCTCGGCGCTGCTCCACGACATCGGCGACTTCGTCCGCTACGACGGGCACCACAAGCACAGCTACTACTTGATCCAAAACAGCGACATCATCGGCCTCACGCCGGACGAGCGCGCGATCGTCGCGAACATCGCGCGCTACCACCGAAAGAGCCCGCCCGATCCGTCGCATCCGAACTTTCGCGATCTCGCCAAGGAGGCGCGCGCCAAGGTGCGCTCGCTCGCCGCGATCCTTCGCATCGCCGACGCGCTCGACCGCGAGCACCTCGGCAAGGTGAAGAGCGTTCACGCGCGGGTCGACTCGAACAAGGGAAAGCTCCTTCTCGTCGTCGACGGAGACGAAGATCGCGAGCTCGAAGAGTGGACCGTGCGGGCCAAATCCGAGCTTTTGCGGGACGTCTTCGATCTCGACGTGGCCTTCGCGGACAAGTAGGCTCGGCGCCGATCGTGATGATGGGTCCGCGCTGGGTCTTCGCTGTTGCTGCGTGCATCGGGTGCGGCGCGGGATCCATTCCGGATCCGAAGGACGCCGCGCGCGACTACGCCGCGGCTGCCGCGAAGGGCGATCCGAACGCCATCTACGACATGATGACGTCCGACGGTCAGAAGGAGCGCACGCGCGACGACGTGAAGCGCATCGTCGAGGGCGAGCGCCAAGAGCTCGCCGATCAAGCCAAGGCGGTGACCGCGCCGAGCACGCGCGTGCAAGCCACCGCGCGCCTTCGCTTCGAGGACGGCGAGGAGACCGCGCTCGAGCTCCGCGGCGGGCGCTTCTGGGTCACGTCCGCGGGCGCGCTCCCGGGCGGCGCGTACACGCCCGAGGCCGCGCTCGATCAGCTCCGTCGCGTGGTCGCGCGCCGCAGCTACGCGGGCCTCTTGCGCGTCCTCACGCCGCGCACGCGCGCGATGATCGAGCAGGATCTCCGCTCGCTCGTCGAGGGCCTCGACAACCCCGACACGCTCGCGGTTCACGTCACCGGCGACTCCGCGACCGCGTCGGTGCCGGGCGGCCACCACGTCCGCCTCAAGCGCGAAGGCGGCGTCTGGCGAGTCGACGATTTCGATTAGGTTGGCTATTGGCCCAGGAGCGCGCGGCGGCGCATCAAGAACGGCGCGTGGACCTGGTCGTCCTTGTAGTTCGAGCAGAGGACGTACATCGCGATGTTCACCGCGAGGCGGATCGCTCGCTCGCGCTGCACGTCACCGCCTGGCGTGACGGGCTCTTCCCACGCGCCCGCGGGTGAGCGGGCGAGCGCGCCGCCGACGTCGTTCGACGAGAAGAGCACCTGCGCCGCGCCGCCGCGGACGATCGCGTCGAGCGATTTCGCGCCGAGCACGCGCCCCTCGGCGCGCGTGAGCAAATAGAAGCTGCGGAAGACGACGTGGTCCGTTCCGAGCGTGATCGGCGTCGCGTCCGGCATGACGCGCGCGAGCTCGCGGCGCGCCGACGTCCCGAACGAGCTCGGCTCGCCCGCGCTTCCGGGGTTCGCGTCGTCGACGAGCATGACGCCGCCGAGCGAGAAGAAGCGGCGTAGCCCCGCGACCTCCGAGGTGGTGAGCGGCGAGACCGCCGCCGATCCGCTCCAATAGAGAAACGGATCGTGCGTGATCTCCTGCGCGTCCGCGCGGACGTGCGTCGGCGTGCTCTTGGCGGGCGCGCTCGTGCGCTGGATGAGCTCCCACGACCAGCGCGCGGGCGCGCTCGGGTGCGCAGCCTCGGACGAGATCTGCGTGCCCGTCAAAAGGACGCGCGGGTCGAACGCGCCCGCGTCCCCGAAGGCGCGCGCGGGCGACGGCAGCGCGAGCGCCAACGCGACGACCAACCCGAGCGCGACGTGCCACGTCCTCACGCAGGAAACCCTAGCATGCAACCTCGCACGCCGGAGCGAAGCGCAGGTACGAGGTTGCGACGTCGATCACATGCTAGGAACCTCCCATGCCGCGCGAGGCCCCATGACGACGCATTGGTCGACGCACGCGGATCTTCCGCGGTGGGCGGTCATCGTCGCGTGCGCGCTCGCCGCGGCGAGCTTCGTGCTCCTCTGGGTCGAGCTCAGGCGGCGCGAGCGCGGGGGCGTGCTCGTCGTCGTGACGGGGACGATCGCGCTCGCGGCGCTCCTTCTGACGATCCTGCGGCCGGTGCGCGTCTCGGCGAACGAGAGCGTCATCGGCGCGCGCGTCGTCGTCCTCGCGGACGATTCGCGATCGATGGCCCTCCCGGACGGCAGCGGCAAGCGCCTCGACGCGCGCGATCGCGCCATCGCCGCGCTCTCGAAGGACGCGAAGAACGCGCGGATCACCGTGCTCGGGTTCGGCGAGGACGGGCCTCGTCCTCTCGTGAAGGGCGGCGCGCTCGCGGGCCGGAGCGATCTCACCGCGGCGATCCGCGCGCTCGCGGACGCGCCCGAAGAGCACCCCGAGGCGCTCGTCGTCGTGTCCGACGGGCGCCTCGACGATCCGCCCGAAGGCGCCGCGCGCGACGTCGCGTCACTCCTTCACGTGCCGATCCACGCGATCGCGACCACGAAGAACGCGCCCCCCGACGCGAGCATTCGCCGCGTGACCGCGACCGGCGCCGCCGTCGCGCACGTGCCGATGCCGCTCCGCATCGAGATCGGCTGCGCGGGAGGCCTGACGTGCGACGAGCTCACCGTGACCGCGCGCGAGCTCCACCACGACGGCGCGCCGACGCTCCTCGCGAGCGGGCTCGCGCACGTGAAGGACGGCTCGGCGACCGTCGAGCTCCCCGTCACGCTCGAGCGCGCGGGCGTACGCGTCGTCGAGATCGCGCTGAGCGGCGCGAGCGACGCAATCCCGGAAAACGATCGGCGCCTCGTCACGTTCAACGTCGCGCGCGAGCGCGTCCGCGTGCTCCACGTCGCGGGTCGTCCGACGAACGACGTGCGCGCGCTCCGCCAGTGGCTCAAGGGCGACGCGTCGATCGACCTCGTCACGTTCTTCATCTTGCGAACGCCGACCGACAACGTGAACGCGACCCAGGACGAGCTCGCGCTGATCCCGTTCCCCGTCGACGAGCTCTTCAGCGAGCACCTGCCATCGTTCGACGCGGTCGTCCTCCAGGACTTCGACGCGCAGCCGTACGGCCTCGAGCAGCACCTCCCGGCGCTCGCCAACTACGTGCGAAACGGGCGGCGGGCTCGTGATGGTCGGCGGTCCGAACAGCTTCGTCGCGGGCGGCTACGCGGGATCGCCGCTCGCGGACGTCTTGCCCGTGAAGCTCGACCGCAGGCTCCGGCGCGACCGCGGCGGATCCGGCGCCCTTCGCGCCCGAGTGGACGAGCGTCGGGCGCGACGTGCCGATGCTCGGACCGATCCGCAATCTCCTCGGCGACGAGCTCCCGCAAATGCCGGGCGCGAACGTGCTCGAGGATCGCGCGCCCGTCGGCGCTCGTCTTGTGGTCGCACCCGCATCGACGCACGAAGAGCGGCGCGCCGATGCCGGTGCTCGCGGTCGCGGACGTGGGAAACGGGCGCTCGATCGCGCTCGGCGTCGACGGCGGCTGGCTCCTCACGTTCTCGGATCTCGGCGCGCGCACGGGCGGGCGCGCGTACGGCGCGCTGTGGGACGGCCTGCTCGGGTGGCTCATGCGCGACCCACGCTTCGAGCCCGCGCAGATCGAGATCGGATCCTCCGGCGGCTGCGTCGCGCAGCACGCGACGACGCTCACGGTGCGCGCCGTCGGTCGTGACAAGGCCGACCTCGTCCTCGACGTCACGCGCATGGATGCGCCCGCGGATCCGATCCACATCGAGCGCCCGGCGCAGAGCCTCGGGGCCGCGGTCGAGCTCGTGCTCCCGCCGCTCGCGGCGGGAGGATACTCCGCGCTCCTTCGCGTCGGCGACGGCGCGACGACGCGGCGCGATTTCGCGTGCGAGGTCGGCGGCGACGAGTGGGCCGACTCGCGCCCCGACGTCGAGCGCATGCGCGCGATTGCCGACGCCACGGGCGGCTCTTTCCGCTTCGCGGACGAGTCGGGCAGCATCGATCTCCCGAAGGCGACCGTCGTGAGCACCGAGCGGCACGTCGCGCCCATTGCGCCCCCGTGGCTTTGGGCGCTCATCGCGGCGGCGAGCGTCGGGCGCACATTGGTACGCCCGACGAAGAAGCGGCCTCAGTTAAATGCTACGTTCAGCCCCAATGCGAGCTCGCACGCTCCTCGCACTCGCCATGCTCGCGGTCGCTCCGGCCGCGGATGCGCTCGTGTGGCCGGACGTACCCCAGCGCGTCGAGCGCGCGCTCCACTCGCCCGATCCTGGCGCGCGTCGCGCGGCCGCGGTCGAGCTTCGAACGCTCGGGCTCCAGCAGGCCGCGCCGCTTCTCGAGATCGCGCTCGCCGACACGGACGTCGAGGTGCGCCTCGCCGCGGCCGAGGCGGCGATGCACCTCCGCTGGGCGCCCGCGACCGAGAAGGTCCTCCCGTGGCTCGGCGATCGCGAGACGCGCCTTCGCATCCGGGCGTGCGAGGTCGCGCGCTCGCTCCCCTCGCCTCGCGCCGTGCCCGCGCTCGCACGCGCGCTCTCCGACGCCGACGCGGCGGTGCGCTCGCCCGCGGCCGAGGCGCTCGGCGAGCAAGCCTCGCTCGACGCGGTGCCGCCGCTCCTCGGCAAGCTCGACGATCCGAGCCCGCCGGTGCGCATCCAGGTGGTGCGCGCGCTCGCGCACCTTCGCGACAAGCGCGCTGTCGTGCCGCTCGTCGGCAAGGTGCAAGACTCCGTGTCCGAGGTTCGCCGCGAGGTCGCGCGCGCGCTCGGCGATCTCGGCGACGTCCGCGCCTCGCAGGCGCTCTTGCTCCAGCTCCGCGACAACATCCCCGAGGTGCGCCTCGAGGCGCTGCGCTCGCTCGGGCGGCTTCGCGCCGCCGACGCGGTCGACGCGATCGCGCCGCTCACCGCCGAGCACACGACGACCGTGCGCCAGACCGCGCTCGAGGCGCTCGGCCGCATCGCGACGCCCGAGGCCATCAAGGTCCTCGTCGCGATGCTCGGTCAGGGCGACGACGGCACCGGTAACCTCGATCACACGCCGGTGCGCGACGCGGTCGTCAGCGCGGGCGTCGCGGCGATCCCGCAGGTCGCGACCGTCCTTCGCATGCCGACGGTGAGCGCGACCACCGCGACGAGCGCCGCGTGGGTGCTCGGAGAGCTCGGGTCCTCGACCAACGATCACGTCGTCGAGACGATCGTCGCGGCGATGCGGCGCGGGGTCCTCCCGTCTGCGGCGGCGATGCGCGCGCTCGGTCGCATCGGCGATCCCGCGACCGTCCCGGTCGTGCTCGAGTTCGCGCTCGACCCGAGCCCGCAGGTCCGCTCCGAAGCGCTCAACGCTGCGGCGCTGCTGCTCGATCCCGACAAGCCCGACGGCCGCGTCGTGGAGCCGCTCGTCGCGGCGCTTCGCGATCCGCGCCTCGCGACGACCGAGCGCGCGCAAATCGCGACGCTCCTCGGACGCACAGGCGCCGCGCGCGCAGCTTCTCCCCTGATCAGCCTCGCGTCGGCCAAGGATCGCGCGCTTCGCCTCGCGGCGATCGACGCGCTCGGCGTATTCGGCGGCGCGAGCTCGGACGCGGCGACGTCCGACGCGCGCGACGACGTGCTCGTCCCGCTCCTCTCCGATGTCGACTCGGGCCTCAGGCTCCACGCGGCGCTCGCGCTCTCGCGCGCCGGCGGCGCGAAGGCGCGCGACGGGCTCTTCGCGAAGCTCGCGACGAGCGAGGAGACCGATCGCGCCGCGGTGCTCACCGCGCTCGGCGGCGTCCTCTCGCGCGTGCCCACGGCCGAGGCCATCAAGCGGCTCGATCACGAGCTCGAGCTCTCCGCGGGCGCCGACCGCGACGCGCTCCTCGTCGCGATGGCGCGAGCGAAATCCCCCGACGCGATGCCCGCGCTCGCCCGCGCGGCGAAGAGCGAGTTCGCCGAGGATCGGCGCGCGATCGCGACGCTCCTCCCCGCGCGGTCCGTCGCGGAGTCCGCGCCGCTCGCCGCTGCGCTCGTCGCCGACGCCGACGCCTCCGTGCGTGCTCAAGCCGCGTGGTCGCTCGGCTCGATCGGCGACGCGTCCTCCGCGCCCACGCTCCTCAAGCTCGCGCAGAGCGGTGACATGGACTCGTCGATCGACGCGACCGCCGCGATCGCCCGCATCGCCGCGCGCGCGCACGACAAAGACCACGCCGCGCAGTGGCTCTGCCCGCTGCTCGATCACGCGCACCCCTACGTCCGCGCCAACGCGCTGACAGGGCTCGCGCTCTCCTCCGCGCGCTGTCAGGACGGCGCGAAGGAGCGCCGCATGCTCCTCTTCGACGACGCCGACGTGGTCCGCTCGGCGGCCTCTCGCGCCGTGGGGCGCACCGATCCCGAGGACGTTCGCGCGCTCGAGGCGTGCGCCGCCAACGATCGCTCCGGCGCGGTCGCGCGCAGGTGCCGCACTCCGTTCCACGCGCCGAAGACGAGCGACCCGCTCCTCGTCTACGTCGTGGCCGAGGACGGCTCGCTCCCCATCGCGAAGAGCGCGTACGCGATCGTGCTCGCAGATGGCCTCGTCCACGTGGGCACGGCGGACCGCCGCGGGGGCGTCTTCGATCCGATGACGCCCGCGGGCGAGGTCTCGCTCGAGCGTCCGAGCGCTACGCGCGCGGCCAAGTGATTGCGATCAAAGAAAATACGTCGCGGCGCACACGTCGTTCTCCCAGACCTCGAGGCGGGCGACGCGGACGCGGTCGTCGTTGATCTTCGCCGAGAGGTTCTCGAAGACGACGCGCGCGATGTTCTCCGCGGTCGGGTTCACGTCGTCGAACGGAGCGATCTCGTTCAAGAACACGTGCTCGTAAGGCTCGACCATCGCGCGGAGCATCGGGCCGAGCGTGTTGAAGTCCATCACGAAGCCGCTCGAATCGAGCCGCTCGGCGCGCACCGTCACCTTGATGCGCCAGTTGTGGCCGTGGAGGCGCTCACCCTCGCCGGGAGCCAGCCTCAGTTGATGGGCGGCGGCGACAGAGGTCTCCGTGCTGATTTCCCACATGCGCCGCTTCTAGCACCCGCGCCGCGTTTGGACTACTGGCGTCAGCGTGAGAAAGCGACGACGCGAGCACCAGCTCGAGGGCATCGACGCGATCCTCGTCCGCGCCGGCGAGGACCGGTACGCGCCGAGGCTCCCGCCGATTTCGCTGGTCGCGTGGCGCTCGGCGGTCGGGCCACGCATCGCCGATCAGACCGTGCCGCTCTCGCTCGAAAACGGGGTCCTCGTCGTGCGCACGAGCTCGAGCACCTGGGCGTCCGAGCTCTCGATGCTCTCGGAGACGATCCTCGCGCGCCTTCGCCAGAGCGGCATCCACGCGACGCGGCTCTTGTTTCGCACGGGGCGCGTCGAGCTCCCGCAGCGGCCCGTCGAGCGACGCGCGACGCGCGAGGTCCCTCCGCCGGTCGAGCACCTCCCGTCGATCCTCCGGCGCGAGCTCGAGGGCGTCGCCGACGACGACCTGCGCGAGTCGATCCGCGCGGCGGCCGCTCGCTCGCTCGCGTACGAGGAGAGCCTCAGCGGATCGCAGCGAGGCGCTCGAGCCCCTCGAGCCGCTGAAACAAAAACCGCTCCGCCGGACCGAGCTGAGCGACCTGATCCCGCAGCTGGGCCACGTAATCGCGAAGGCGGCCGAGGTCGATCGCGCTGACGCGACGAAACGCGTTGTAGAGCTCGTCGATGACGGGCGCCGGCACGATGCGGCCCTGCGATTGATAGAGCTCGATCACGTAGTCGGCCCACGCGCCCTTGCCCGTGGCCGTCGCGAGGCGCGCCGAGAAGCGCGCGGCCTGATCGAGCAGCGACGGCGTGATGCGCTTGCCCGCGCGGCTCGCCTCGATGACGTCCGCGAGCGGCGACGCGAGGATGCGCTCGGCCTCCGCGTGCTTGCCCATCGCGAGCGCCTTCTCGGCGACGCTGCCGAGCAAGTTGAACGCGTCCGCGCGGCGCACCATGCTCGCCTCGGGGTCGACCTCGGGCGAGCTTCCGGGCGGCTTCGTCGAGAGCGCGGGGCTCATCCCCTCGGGCATCTTCGGGAGCGTCATCTTGAGCGGGTTGCGCGTCGCCGTGCGCACGGCCTCGTTCGCGCCCGCGACGAGCACCATCTCTTGCGATCCGATCTGGATGCGATCGCCCGGGCGGAGCATGAGCCGTCCCGCGATGCGCTCGCCGTTCACGGAGACGCCGTTGCGGCTTCCGAGATCTTCGACGGTCACCGCCTCCGGGAGCACCATGAACATCGCGTGCCGACGCGAGACGAGCGGATCATCGAGCGACAGCTGGCAGCTCGCGTTGCGCCCCACGACGAACTCACCTTCGTTGAGCTCGAGATCGTGGTTCATGTAGCGCAGGCGAAAGCGCATCCCTCTTCCGTCTTTCTACTCGATTTCACGAAAGGACGGGGTTTCCCGTCGTCTGATCGGGATCCCCGCGGGCATCTGCTGCCTCCATCGCGCTGACGACCTGCTCGAGCTTCGTGAGCTGCGTCGTGTCGCTCGCGACCCGAAGCCACTGAATCAGCTCGTCGACTGCGCTCCGCATCGCCGACCTCGTCGCCACCGCGAGCTCGCCGACGGTCTCGACCACGCTCGACGACGGGATGACGTTCGCGCGCGGGTAGACGCGCAGGACCCAGATCGCGTGCGGGGGTCTTGCGCCGAAGCGGCCAGCTTGCACGCCGCCTGCGCGATCTCGTCGAGCTGCTTTCCGTCGAGGCGCTCGCCCGCCACGAGCTTCTCCTCGATCTGCGCCTGGATGCGCTGGAGCGCGCGGATCGCGTCCGGCGCGCGACCGAGCGCGATCGCCTTGTCGAGCACCTCGAGCAAGAGCTGCAGGCCCCACGAGCGCGACGTGCCCTCGCCGAGCTGGCCCGTCATCGTGTCCTCTTCGAGCTGGATCGTCTCGCCGCAGTTCGGGCAGGCGAGCATTTCTTGCGGGTACGGCATGCGGCAGCGCGCGCAGTGGCGGAGAAACCCCGTCGTTTTTGCGACGACCGGACCGCTCCCCTCGGCGATCTCGCAGAAGACGAGGTCCTGCGTGCCGATGCGAACGCGATCTCCCTCTTTCAGCGGAGTGGGCCCGCGGATCGGCGCGCCGTTCACCTTCACGCCGTTGCGGCTCTTGAGGTCCTCGACGCGCGGGCCCAGGTCGTCGATGACGATGCGCGCGTGCTGCCGTGAAACGAGCGGATCCTCGATCGTGACTTGGCAGTCGGGGCTACGACCGATGAGCGTCACCCCCCGATACAGGTCGATCTCCTGCAGCAAGAAGCGGAGCCGATAGCGCGCCAAAATTGACCTCGAAATAGCAGTATACATCAACCGGCGACGCGTGAAGTTTGATAGCGTGACGACGTGCAATCCCGCACGAGCCCCGACCCCGACGCGACGGGTCCCATCGACGCTCTAGGCGCGAGCCCCCTCGCCACCACGCTCTCGGACGTAGATCCGCGCGAGGACGAGGCGGTCATGAAACTTTGTCGTGACGTGCTGTCGCCGCTCGTCGCGGCAGATGGCGGCGTCATGTACGTCGTGCGCGCCGACGCCGAGGAGGTGCACCTTCACCTCACGGGCACGTGCGCGGGCTGCCCCGGCGCGGCGCTCACGCGCGACGGCGTGATCGCTCCCGCCGTGCGCACGGTCGCCGCGAAGGCGCGGGTCGTCGTGACGACCGGCCCGCGCGTCCCCGAAGGCGCGAAGAAGATTTCGTTAGCGCCTGTGCGCGCCGGCGTCGTGCGTGCGAGCGGCGTTCGGATCGGTGATGCCGCCGTTTCGCGTGATCGCCGCGATCGACGGATCCATCGCGAGCGGATCGACCTCTTTGTTCGCGCGGAGCTGGGCGAGGTTATTGAGCGTGTTGCGCTCCTCGAGCACCACCGCGACGTTGCCGTCGCCGAGATCGTCAGCGCGGAGGTGCGTCGAGCCGTCTTGCCAATCGGCCTCGGTGTGCGCCACGCCTTGAGCGGCGTTCGCCGCGCGGATGCGACCGGCGACCGAGTACTGCACGTTCAGCTTCGTCACCGCTTCTTGGAAGTTGGCGCCGAGCAGGCCGCCTTGCTTCAGCGGGATGTCGTCGAAGATCTTCCAGAGGCGCTCGCCCGGGGCCGTGCCGATGAAGAAGAAGTAGCGACGCTTGCCGCCGCGATCGACGTACATGACCGACTCGTGGTTTCGGTACGTGAACTCGCCCTTGATGTGCGTGTTGTCGAAGCCGGTCGGGGTGTCTTCGAACTTCACCCAGCTCGACTCGAAGAACTTCTTCTTCTGATCGCGCTCGGCCTCGACGGCCTGCATCGTGACGCCCGGCTGCATGCGGGCGAGCTGCGTGTTGTAGTCCTGGTCGAACACGCCGCCGGTTTGGTTCATCAAACGAACGACGTCGGAGTGGGTCTGCCCCCAGCGAAACTGCTCGAGAGCGCCCGCGAGACTCTGCACCGTCGGTGCGTCCGTCTGCGACCTGCGGGTGCCCGTGTTGGGGCGTGTTCCCCGCAGACGCTGCGACCACGATCATCGTCGGAGCCGCCGCGATGATCAGCCCTGCCACCAATCTTCCTCGTGCGCCGCGCATGATGTTCACCTCCCGGCGTTATACATCGGTTTGACGCACCAGACGCCAAATCGATGGAACGGTGCTAACACACTCGCCCGAATGCGCTCGTTTTGGCCTCCGGTCGTGGTCCTCCTCGCCTCCGTCTCATGCGGTGGGCCCGACGCCAACTCGCCCTCGCGCCAGCTCCCGCCTTACGAGGCGCATCAGGCTGAGCTGTTCGACGACGCGATCGAGCCGCGTGCAGTGGGGCTGAATTTCGACGAGAGCCGGACTCCTCAGACGGACGCCCTCGTGCGCGAGCGGACCCAGGTCGGCGACGCGGTCGTCCGCGCGAAGGTCCAGACCGTGACGCAGAAGCGCAACGGCGACGACGTCGAGTACCAGCTCGGCCTTCAGGTCCTCGAGAAGCTCTCGGGCGAGCACGCCCCGACGGACGAGTTCGTGGTCCCGCTCGACAAGACCTCGCCGAGCGCCGGGATCGTGCGCAGCTTGGACGCGCGCCTCGGCGGAAAGACGTTCGTGGTTTTCCTTCGCCAGTTCAAAGGTCCCGACGGCGAGCCGCGCTACTACGCGCATTTCGCCGCCGATTCCAAGGACGTCATCGCCGCGGTCAAAGACGCCGCGGCGCTGTCGGAGTTCAAGTAAAATGAGGGACGCATCGTGACGGTCGAGCTCAAGAGTCAGAAAGAGATCGAGGCCATCCGCGTCTCGTCGCAGATGGCGGCGGAGACGCTGCTGCTCGTCGGCGAGAAGCTCCGACCGGGCATGACGACGGTCGAGATCGACAAGATCGTCCACGAGGACACGATCCGTCGAGGCGCGTACCCCTCCCCGCTCAACTACAAAGGCTTCCCGAAGAGCGTGTGCACGTCGGTCAACGAGATCGTGTGCCACGGCATCCCGAGCCCGCAGGTGCTCAAGAACGGCGACATCGTGAACGTCGACGTGACGACCTTCTACAAGGGCTTCCACGGCGACACGTCGGCGACGTTCTTCATCGGCACGCCGACCGCGGAGGCGCGCCACGTCGTCGAGACGTGCCGCAAGGCGCTCGACCTCGGCATCGCGGAGGTGAAGGACGGCGCGCGCCTCGGAGACATCGGCGCGGCGATCCAGGAGTTCGTCGAGAGCGAGGGCTGCAGCGTCGTTCGCGACTTCGTCGGCCACGGCATCGGGCGCCGCTTCCACGAGCCGCCGCAGGTGAAGCACTACGGAAAGCGCGGCACCGGCGATCGCATCCGCGCGGGCATGGTCTTCACGATCGAGCCGATGGTGAACGCCGGTCGCTTCGAGGTGGAGATCGATCCGAAGGACAAGTGGACGGTGCGCACCGCGGACGGGTCGCTCTCCGCGCAGTTCGAGCACACGATCGTCGTGACGAAGACGGGCTGCGAGGTCCTCACGCGCCGCGACCGCCCGCTGAAGCTCAGCGAGACCTTCGCGAGCGTCCTCGCGGTTTGATTCAACGAGCGCCCGGGCGACACCCGTGACGTCGCGCGAAGTCGAAGACGCGATCGGCGTTCTTCGAGAAGATGGCTTCGATCGCGCGCGCCGATAGGCCGCGCGTCGCGAGGGCTTCGCGCAGGCGGGGCCACACGGACTCGCCGTCGCTGCCTTCCGGGGCGTCGATGCCGCCGTCGAAATCGCTGCCGATCGCGACGTGATCGATCCCGGCGACGAGCGCCGCGTGGGCGATCGCGTCCGCGACGTCGTCGAGCGTCGGGTGCTCGCCGGGAATTTTCCCGACGTGGCCGCCGTGCATCGAGATGCCCGCGACGCCGCCCGTCCGAGCGAGCGCGCGGAGGCGAACGTCGTCGACGTTGCGCATCGTGTCGCGGAGCGCGCGGAGCCCCGTGTGCGAGTCGACGAGCGGAACGCCCGCGCCCTGCGCGATTCGGAGGAGATCGTCGAACGTCGCGTCCGAAGCGTGGGCCGCGTCGAGGAGCCCGCCGCGTGCGACGACGTGCGCCGCGAGCTTCTTTCCCGCTTCGGTGAGGCCGCGCGCGCGCTCGAGCGGCGACGGATCTTGGCTCGAACCCCCGAGCGCGCTCCCGTGATCGTGGACGAGCCCGACGAGGCACGCGCCGCGCGCCATCCACGCATCGATCGCGTCGACGTCGTCCGCGAATCCGTCTGCGCCTTCGAACGCGACGTACGCGTCGGCGCCCAAGTTTCCGGCGAGCGCCGCGCGCAGATCGCGGTACGTCGACTCGTACGCGGCGCGCACCTCTGCAGGCTTCATCGCGTACGCGTTCTCCACGAAGAGCGGCGTCACGATCGCGCGCACGCGGCCTCGCGCGAGGCGCTCGGGGCTCGCCTCGGTCGTCGCGAGCGCCCGATGCTCGACGTGGAGCGCGTACGGCAAGTCGACGTGGAGATCGATCACATCGTGCGAGGGCGCCGCGCAAGCGAGCGCGCCCACCAAGAGGAGCGCGCGCTTCACAGCGTGTCGTAGTAGCCCGTCGCCTCGAGCTCGACGTCGACGAAGCCCTCGGTAACGCCCGGCACCGCATACGTGACGGTCGCCTGCGTGCGCGGGCCGAGGCGGAGCTCGGCGCCGTCGTCGCGCGCGAGCACCGAGCGCGGATCGGGCGAGAGGCGCGTCCCCGCGACCGTGAGCGTGAGCGCGTCGAGGTGCGTCTCTTCGTTCTCGATCTCGACGACGCGAAGCGTGACGCGCCCCCGAGCGACGGGGACATGCGCGACCCGGTGAGCGTCGGTGCCTCGCCGCTCACGACCACGCCGATTCGCGAGCACGACGAACGGCTCGAGATCGCGCCCGCTCTCGCCGCGAAAGACGACCCACGGGCAACTGATGCACACCCACGTGTGCGTGAGATCCGCCTGCGCGAGCGTCACCGCGCTCGACGCGTTCACGGTCATCTTTCGGCGCACGCCGTTGTTGCTGTAGGTGCCGCGGATCGAAAACGTCCCTTCTTGTCCGGCGACCAAGTAGTAGTCGCCCGCGCTCGGCGCGAGGAGGCGCGTCGTCGTCGTCGCCCCGCATCGCTTCGCCGCGAACGGCTGAATCGCGCGGTACTCGGCGAGCCCGGTCCAGAAGCTCGGCTCCTTCGTGAACCCGATGAGCGCCTGCATGAGGAACTGATCGTCCTTGGGATACTTGCTCACGGGCACGAGCGAGACCCAGCCCTGCTGGAAACTGCACCGAACGTCGACCGCGAAGCCCGACGTGGGCGGCGGCGGCGGCGGCGGTGGCGGCGGCGGTGGCGGTGGCGGCGGCGCCACGGTCGCCGTCGTGCTCGTGCTCGTGCTCGTGCTCGTGCTCGCGCTCGTGCTCGTGCTGGCGATCGTGCTCGTGCCCGGATCCGGTTCGGTCACGACGGGCCTCGCGCCCTCCATCGCGACGCACTGCTGCTTGCCCGGATCGAGCACGCTCCCCGCCGGACAAATCACGACCTGCTGCGCCTGCGCTCCGGACTGCGAGCCGCCACACGCGCCCAGCAAGAACACGGCGCCGAACCAAACCCCTCGCATGACTACCTCCTCGTTCGCGCCGCGGGCTTCGCCCCGCGCAGCATCTCTTCCGCCGCGCGGCGCGCGGCTTCGCCGACCTTGAGGCCGCCGATCATGCGCGCCACTTCGTCGATGCGCTCGTTGGTGCCGAGCTTCTGCACCGCGATCTTCGTCCTATTGCGCGCCTCCGATTTGCTCACGACGAAATGCGTGTCGGCGAGCGCGGCGATCTGCGGCAGGTGCGTCACGCAGATGACCTGACGGTGGCGCGACACGTCCGCCATCGCGTGACCGATGACCTCGGCGATCGCGCCCCCGACGCCCGTGTCGACCTCGTCGAACACGTAGAGGCCCGCGGGGCCTTTCTCCGCGAGCACGCGCTTGAGCGCGAGTAGCGCGCGCGAGAGCTCGCCGCCGCTCGCGATGCGCCGGAGCGGACGCGGATCCTCGCCGGGGTTCGGGGCGATGAGGAACTCGACGCGATCGATCCCCGTCCGCGTGAGGCGCGCGCCGAACGCCGTGAGCGCCTCGCTCGCCGAGGCCGGCGGCTGCGCGACGTCGACGACCACGCGCGCGCGACCCATCCCGAGCTGCGCGAGCTCCTTGCCGATCGCGTCGGCGAGCTTGTCCGCCGCTTCGCACCGCTTGCGCGACAGCGCGCGCGCAGACTCCGCCGCCTTCGACAAGAGCGACTCGCGCTCCGCCTCGAGCGCTACGCGACGCTCTTGCGACGACGTCAGCGCGTCGAGCTCCGTCGCGAGCGAATCGCGCTGCGCCCGCAAATCCACCGACGGCCCATGGCGCCGGAGAAGCTTCTTCAGCCGAAACAAGCGGTCTTCGACCTCGGAGAGGCGCTCCGGGCTCGCCTCGACGGAGTCCGCGTAACGAGAGAGAGCGCGCGCCGCGTCCGCGAGCTCGGCGCGCGCCGATTCGATCGAGCGCGCCATCGGCCCGAGCGTGCCGTCGAGCGCAGCGGCGGCGTCGATCTCCGACGCGAGCCGACCGAGCTCGTCGCAGAGCGCGCCCTCGCCTTCGTAGAGGCGCTCGGCCGCGTGTCGCGTCGCCGACCCGAGCTTCTCGGCGTGCTTCAATCGACCGCGCTCGTTCTCGAGCTCGGTCTCTTCGTTCGCCTTCGGATCGAGCTCGTCGATCTCGCGCAGCTGAAAGCGCAAGTAGTCCTCGCGCTCGGCGCGGCCCTTCTCGGCTTCGATCGAGCGCTCGAGCTCCGCCTGCGCGCGCGCCGCGGCGTCGACCGCTTCTTCGAGCGCGATGCGATCGCTCGTGAGCCTGCCGAACGCGTCGAGGTACTCGAGGTGCGTCGACGGGATCGGTGAGCGACACCGACTCGTGCTGCGAGGCGATGTCGCAGAGATCCGGCGCGAGCTCGAGGAGCTGCGTCGCGGTGCACATGCGCCCGTTCAAGTACGCGCGGCTCCGTCCCTCGCTCTGGATCACGCGACGCACGACGAGCTGTCCGCTCTCGTCGGCGATGCCGGCGGCCTCGAGCTTCGCGGCGATGCGCGAGCCTGGCTCGACCTCGAAGAGCGCCTCGACGGTGGCCTCGCGCTCTCCGTTTCGAACGAGATCGGGAGCGCGCGCGAGCGCCGAGGACGAGCCCGAGCGCGTCGACGAGCATCGATTTTCCGGCGCCCGTCTCCCCCGTGAGGACGTTGAAACCGGGACCTGGCTCGAGCGTCACTTGCTCGATGAGAACCAGGTTTTGCGCCGCGAGCTGGAGCAGCACGGCGCCCTGTTTAGGCCGCTATCGCTCCGGAACACAAGCCATTTTTAGCAAGGCCGTTGACGGGAAAACTCCAATTTCACTACCCTTTCGCCCTCCTGCGGGACGTCCGCCCGCACAGAGAACGAGCTTCATGGCCGCCAAGTCCTCCGCGTCGCGTGGCGCATCTACCAAGCGTAGCAGCGCATCGCGCGCCGCCGCGCCTCCGCCTCCGCCGAAACCGATCACGCTCGAAGAGCGAACGGCCTTGCTCGAGGGGCGTCTTCAAGCGACCGATCCCGAGTTCCAACGGCTCTACAAAGAGAACCTCGACATGTCGTGGATTTATCACGACACCGCGATCGAGGGGACCGTCTACACGGTGCAAGAGCTCCGCGCCGCGATCGATCCGACGTTCCAAGCGGACGTCGACTCGAGCATCCAGCCCGTCGTCGAGGAGATCCGCCGTCATCGCGAGGCGCTCGAGTTCATCCGCGAGCAGGCCGTGCGACGCAAGCAGCCGATCACGGTCGACCTCGTGAAGAAGATCTATCTTGATCCTTCACCCCGAAGAAGGCGACATCAAGACGGTCAAGTACCGCAAGGACATCCCGCAGCACCGGCTCTACTTCCACGAGTACGCCGCGCCGGACAAGATCACCTACAAGGTTCGGCAGATCGTCGACTGGATCAACGACCCCGAGACGAAGCGGACGCGCACGCCCGTGCGGCTCGCCGCGCGCGCGCACTACGACTTGCTCCGCGTCTTCCCGTTCGCGAGCGACAGCGGCAAGGTCGCGCGCCTGCTGATGAACCTCTCCTCTTACGCTCGGGCTACCCGCCCGCGATCGTCCACTCGACGGACCGCCAGCGCTACTACGAGGCGCTCAAGGGCTCGAGCGCGACCATGAACATGATCGTCCAAGAGGCCATCGACAACAACCTCGCCTCCATCGAGAAGTTGCTCGAAGGCTATGAAACGCGCGGCCAAAGCGGCACTATGCGGTAGGCGGAAGTCACGTGAACCGAACTGGTCTTGCCAAGCAGCTGTCGCGAACAAGCGGCAGCGTGAATTCGCGGCGAGGCCGCCGACGTGCCGCCTCGATCGACGATAGCCGCCGAGCGTCAGGCCACTCTCGCGCGCCGACGCGGCACGTGCCGGCGCGGCCGGGAACTCTCGCTGCCGCATGTCGACAGACAGCGCTGGGCGCAGAGTGCAAGGCAGCGAAGGCTTTGAGCTAGCATGCTCGCGAAACGAATCATCCCGTGCCTCGATGTTCGCGATGGCCGGGTCGTCAAGGGCACCGCGTTCGTCGATCTGCGCGACGCGGGCGATCCGGTCGAGCACGCGGCGCGGTACGACGCCGAGGGCGCCGACGAGATCGCGCTCCTCGACATCACGGCGTCGCACGAGAAGCGCGGGACGCTGCTCGACGTGGTCGCGCGCACGGCGGACGCGACGTTCGTGCCGCTCACCGTGGGCGGCGGCGTCCGCGGCGAGGATGACGTGCGCGCGCTGCTCAACGCCGGCGCGGACAAAGTGAGCATCAACACGGCGGCCGTGAGCGACCCGTCGATCCTCGAGCGCTGCTCGGGCGCGTGGGGCTCGCAGGCGATCGTGATCGCGATCGACGCGAAGCGCCGCGGAGCTGGAGCGGGCTGGGACGTCTACGTCCACGGCGGGCGCACGAACACGGGCAAGGACGCGCTCGCCTGGGCGGAGGAAGCGACGCGGCTCGGCGCAGGCGAGATCCTGCTGACGAGCATGGACCGCGACGGGACGCACGAGGGCTACGATCTCGAGCTCGTGTCGCGCGTCGCCGACGCGGTCGCCGTGCCCGTCATCGCGAGCGGCGGCGTCGGTTCCCTCGAGCACCTGCGCGAAGGGCTCACCACGGGACACGCGGACGCGGCGCTCGCTGCGTCGATTTTCCATTTTGGTCGGCACACCATCGGTGAGGCCAAGCGTTACCTTCACGAGCACGGCGTGTCCGTGCGGTTGACCTCATGAGCAACACGAACACCGAGCCTCTCGACGCGTCCGTCACGCTCGACGAGATCTTCGCGGTCGTCGCGCAGAAGCGCGCGCCGCTCGCGCCGGAGCTCGCGGGGTACCTGGTGCTCGAGCTCGCCGAAGGCGTCGGAAACGCGGGCGCGATCGACGCGCGCTACGTCTACGTGAGCGAAGAAGGATCGGTCGCGCTCGTGCGCGGCCCCAACGAGCCCACCGGAGACGCGGAGGTGTCGCTCCGGCGCCTGCTCGCGAAGCTGCTCGACACCGCCGGCGCGTCGACGCCCGCGCTCGCGTCGGTCGCGAAGCGAAAGGGCGGCGCTGGGGTCGCCGTGCTCGTCGAGGAGCTCGAGGCCTCGCTCATTCCGGTGAACCGCTCGGCGGGAAAGCGCGCGCTCGCGCGACTGGCGCGCGAGACCAAGCGCGTGACGAACCGCGTGGGCCGAAACGCGTCCGCGCCGAACATCGCCGTGCCTCCGCCCGCGCCGGCGCAGTTCGACCCGCACGAAGCGCCGACCGCGAACGGCAGCGACAAGCCGCCGCCCGTCGCGCCCGAGAGCGCGAGCAACCTCCCGACCGTCGGCATCAGCCAGGACGAGCTCGCCGCTGTGGCGACGAAGGCGAAGCGAGACTCGGTCGACAGCCTCCTCGATTCGTTCGAGGTCTCGGGGAAGCGCGAGGACAAGGCCCTCGGCAAAGAGCTCAAGATGATGGCCGGGCTCGAGCCGACCAAGACGCCGCCGCCCGCGGCCGAAGCGGATCCGATCGAGTCGCTCCTCGCCCAGAGCTCGCCGCCTTCGTCGTCGAGCGAGCAGGCGTCGCGTCGCGCCGCGCTCGGAAAAGGCGGCACGCAGCCGCTCGAGCCGCGACCTTCGGAGCCGCGGCAACCGACCGCCTCCGAGCCCGCGTTCGCGCACGACCGCGTGCTGCCGACGGCGCCATCGCAAGTGAAGAAGCTCCAACTCTCGCTGACGAACGAGACCAAGCAGCTCAAACGCAAGGGCGGATCTGCCGTGGGCGTCATCGTCTTGTTCGTGCTCGTCATCGGCGGCTTCGCGATCGCGCTCTGGCTCGTGAAGCCCGGCTTTCTCACGGGCCGCACACCAGAGAAGATCGCGGCCGAGCGCGCCGCGGCGGAAGCGGAGAGCGCTCGCATCGCCGCGCAGCGGAACATCCCGGCGTGCCACGCGACGCTCGTCGTCGCGGGCGCGCCGAAGGACTCCGAGGTGCTCATCCGCGAAGGTCAGGCGCCCATCGACGTCGAGCACATGCCCGTCGGGACGCGCCTCGAGTTCGTCGCGACCGCAGAAGGCTACGCGCCCAAGCGCGCGATCGTGCCGGCCGGCGCGGCGTGGGACAGCGCGACCGGCAAGCCGCGCTTCGATCTCCCCGTGCAGCTCGACAAGTCGAAGGCGCGTCCAGGACGCGACGGCACCGTCGTCGAACCCTGGCCGCAAGGCGAGCCTGGGAGCGAGGTCGGCGGCAAAGGAACGCCCGGCGTCGTGCACGTCATCTCGAGCCCGAAGGGCGCGGAGGTCTGGCTCCTCGCGGGCATCGGCCCCGACGCGACGATCGAAGACATCGTCTCGTGCGACACGGACGTCGACGTGCTCGTCGCGGGGCCGACGACGTACCGAAAGCGCCTCCACGTTCCCGCCTCGAGCTTCAGCGCGGACCCGTCGGGCAAGGCCGGCGTGCGCGTTGCACACTTGACGGTGAAATAGGATAGGCTCCACGCATGCACGATCAGGACTTCGCCATCGTGAAAGCCCTCGTCCCCGTCGCTTGGGCAGACGGTGAGTTCGCCCAGCGCGAGAAGGACACGCTCGAAGCGCTCCTCGAGGCGTTCGGCGCGGACGACGTCGAAAAAGAGAAGATCCGCGCGTTCGCGGAGACCAAAAAGACGCTCGACGACATCAACCTGCAAGAGCTTTCGGCAGACGATCGGCGCATCCTCCTCCAGCACGCGGTGCTCCTCTCGTTCGCCGACGGCAAGCAGGACGATCAGGAGCGCGCGTTCCTCGACGACCTCTGCAAGCGCCTCAAGATCCCGGGCGAAGAGGCCAAGGCGATCATGGACGCTGCTTCTGCCCGCGCGAAGAAATTCTTGAACCTCCTCGGCTGAGAGTCGATGCGCATTCTCATCGTCGAAGACGCGGACGCGATTCGCAGGATGATCGAGGCGCTCGTCGCGGGTCGTGGCCACGAGGTGGTCGCGGTACCGAACGGCGCGCGCGGGCTCGAGGCGGCGCACGAGAAGACGCCCGACGTCATCCTGCTCGATCTCAACCTGCCTGGCGCGTTCGACGGGTTCGAGGTCTGCTCGCGCCTTCGCAAGGACGTCTCGACGAAGAGCGTGCCCATCCTCATCATCAGCGCGATGGACGACGCTCGCTCGAAGGAGCGCGCGCTCGCCGCGGGCGCGACGGCGTATTACACGAAGCCGTTTTCGCCGACCGCGCTGCTCAAAGAGATCGAGTCGCTCCGCAAGAACGCGAGCGGCCAGCACAAGCTCGACCTCAAGAAGTAGCGGTCAGCGCGAGAACGTGACGCTGACGCGGAGGCCGCCTTCGGGCGCGTCCGCGAGCTCGAACGTCGCGCCTTGCCACGACGCGAGCGCCGCGGCCACGTAGAGCGGGAGGCTCGTCGGGCGACCGTACGTGCCGGGCTCCGTCTCGAGGCCGACGAACTGCCGGCGAGCGGTCGACGGGAGCGGCGGACCCGTGTCGTCGACGCGAAGGCTCGGGCCGCGCTCTTCGTCGGTGACGCGAACGCGGATGACCGTGCCGCGCGCGGATGCCTGAACCGCCTGACCGAGGAGCGTGTCGACGATCGCGGTCAGCGCGTGTGGCGAGACGCGCGCGTGCGCCTTGCCCTGGGTCGCGTCCTCCACCTCGACGGTGAGGCCCGCGCGCGCCGTGCGAGCGCCGAGGTGAGCGACCTGCTTCGACACGGCCTCGCCCACCGAGACCGGTCCGGGGAGCTCTTGAACGTCGATCTCGCCGATGATCGCGAGCTCGTGCGCGAGGTCCTGCGCTTGTCCGAGCTCGCGGCGGATCGTCTCGAAGCGCGCCTCGTCGTCCTTCGCGAGCGTCGCGAGCTCGCGGACCGCGGGCGAGAGCAAGCTTCGGAGCTCGGCCGCGACGCCGCCCGCGATGCGCACGAGCACGGCGACGCGGTCGCCCACGTCGGTGCCCGAGAGCGGCGGAGGGAACGTCGACGGGCTGATGTTGTCTTCGGTCGACGTGAACTGGGCGGCGAGCTCGCGCGCGATGGCCTCGCCTTGCTTCTTCGCTTCGTCGAGCTCTTTCTCGAGCGCCTGACGCTCGACGCGCTCGGCGTCCGCGGGGAGCGAGAAGATCTCCATGCCACCTTCGAGATCGAGCCGCCCGCCATAGCGCGTCGCCATGCGCGAGAGCCACGCGCGCTCGGCTTCGGCGGACGCGGTCGCGTCGGGTCCGAGCACCACGGCCACGCGGACCATGTCGCCGTCCCGCTTGATCTCGACCTGCGACTCGGCGCCGCTGCCGTGCTCCACGAGCAGCTGCAACATGCGCCGGAGCTCGGCCTCGTCGCCGAAGACCTCGGTGCCGCTCCCCGGTTCGATCGCGGCGCGCGCGTCCGGAGCGACCTCCCACAAGAGCGCCGCGAGATCGACCCGCCCACGGCGCCCCGTCACGCGGACGGGTCGGTTGTGGAGCGACGACAGCATCTTCATGGTGTCGTCGAGCGCGTCGAGGGTCGCGTCGACGCCGCCCGCGCCCGCTTCGCCCGGCGGGGGATTCGACTTCAGGATCTGCACGCCGGCGCGGAGACGCTCGGCCGCCCCCGCGGCCTCCTGCGTGAGGAGCCATCCGAGCTCTTGTCGCGTGAGCCGTCCCTTCGACATCGCGCACGGAGCGTATCATGTGATCAGGATGATTTCGGATCGCAAAGCTCTGTCGGTAAAAATCGAGGGAAACGACTGCGTGATCGCGTTCGAGGGCGACGCGCCGAGCGTCGGGACGCCGCAGCTGCTCCTCGACGCGCAAGGCAAGCTCGTCGGCGTCGATCTCGGGGGTGCCGGGCTCGACCGCGTCGCCATCATGATCGGCGCGCACGAGTCGGTCGCCCAAACGCGAAACGCGCGCGTCGCGATCGCCGGAAACACTTTACGCGTCCACGACGTCGCCGCGCTTGTGCGTTGACGCACAATTCGTTAGACGCGGCTCATGCGACGGGCCGCCTTCTTTTCCACGATCCTTCTTTCCACGACATCGTTCGCGCAGCTTCAGTCCGGGACGACGTCCTCGAGCACCGACTCGGTGACGAAGGGCTCCGCCGACGTGACCTCGGACACCGTCGCTGCTGCGCAAAAGAGAGACAAGAAGAAGACCGACGCGACGGAGGTCTCGCTCAACCTCGGCGGCCTCTTCGCCGCGGGTAACTCGAGGAGTGCTGCGGTGACCGCGGGCGTCAAGTCGAGGGTCAAGCGCGGCGAGCACCAGTTCACGGGCATGGCCGTCGCGAACTACGCGCGCTCGGCCGCCTCCGTCGACAGCTCGAGCGCCGGCCAGCCGATGGCGACCACCGTCGAGAACGTGCAGGCGCTCCTCCGCTACGACTGGTTCTTCGCCAACCACTGGAGCGTGTTCCTCCAGACCTCGGGCCGCCACGACCGCTTCCAGGGGCTCGACCTCCGCTACCAGCTCGCGCCCGGCGTCGCGTACTACTTCGTCGAAGAGGAGAAAGTGACGTTCTGGGCCGAGGCTGGCTACGACTTCCAGTACGACGTCCGGTCGGACACGTACATCCACAACGCCGACGGCACGCTCAAGCTCGACGCCGACGGCAACCCGCTCAACAAGACCGACGCAGTCCACAACGCGCGACTCTTCCTCGGCTTCAGCGACAAGATCTTCAAGGGCGTCGAGTTCAACACGAGCGCCGAGTACCTGCAGGATCTCGCCGACGGAAACACGTGGCGCATGGTGTTCGACGGCTCGGTGAAGGCGGCGATCGCAAAGCACTTCGCGCTCGCGACGGCCGTCGACGTGCACTACGAGAACAACCCGCTCCCCGGCGTCGTGAACACCGACGTCATCGGCGCGGTGTCGCTCGTCTACAACATGTTCTGATTACTTCTTCGCGCCCTCGCGGACGATGAGCACGTCGTCGGTGGGGAGCGCGCGAGGCACGGTGACGCGAACGGGCCGCTTGAAGCCGCGCGGATCGCCGAGCGCGCCCGTCGCGACGGCGTACGTGAGCGTCTCGGGCGACGCGACGAGGACGTTCGGCGTGGGCTTGCCCGCGTCGAACGACTGGAGCGAGAGCCCCGGCGAGGGCGGCGGGTAGAGCTCGCCCGTCGCGATTCGCCCGTCGGGCTCGACGATGCGCGCGCCGGTCGCGATGAGATCCGAGAGGGCGCCCTCGGCCGCGAGGACCTCGAGCATCTGCCGCGTCGGCGGCGCGAAGAGGAGCTCGACGCCCGCGGGGACGCGCTTGCTCTTCAAGAGGAGCGCCGCGGCGAGCAGATCGCGCAGCGTGACGCCCACGTCGCCGCCGAGGATCACCTGCGAGACCGGCTTTCCCGCGAGCTCGCGCACCGCGCGCACTTTTCCGTCTTCGCCTTGCACGAGCGGATCGACTCCGCCGAGATCGACCTGCATCACGTCGTCGAACGGCGCGCCCGCGTCCGGCGCGAGCGCGCGGTGCGCCTTCGAGCGGCGCTGATCGCGCAGGAACACCTCGGTGCGCTCGTCGCTCGGAAAGAGCGCGCCGGCGGCGCCGACTTGCGGCGCGACGCTCGCGAGGACGGCGCGCTCGTAGCACGAGAGGAGCCGAACGCTTGCCCCTCCGAACTCGATCACGACCGGCGCGCCGTGCTCGGTCGCGACGCTCTTCACGATGTCGGCGAGGCCGCGCCGCACGAGCTCGAGCGCCACGTCGCGCGCGCACACGAAGGGCCGAGTGCGCCCCGAGAGCTGCACGTGGACGCTGCGCGGCGGCTCGAGATCGATGCGATCGCCCGTGAGCGCGCCGCCGAGCGCCGCGGCCGGCAAATGGAGCGAGAGCATCCCCACGCCGCCGACCGACGCGAGCCGCGGCTCGTCGGTGACGCAGAGGCGCGCCGGGCTCGCGAACCGCTCGAGGTGCACCGCCGCGGGAAACCCCGCCCCTGCCCGCGCGATGACGATGCCGTGCGAGAGGAGCGTGTGCCGCGCGTTCGGGTTCTCGACCACCCCGGGCCGCCCATAGCGAACGCACGCCGTGTCGTAGACGACGGCCGCTTCGATCGGCGTCTTCTTCAGCCCGCGAGCGATGGCCTCGTCGACGGCCGTGTGGGGCGCGTTGGCGAGCACCACCTGGTCGACGCTGACGCGCGCGCGTACGTCACGGCGCTGGAGCGGATCCGACGATCGCCCCGCCAGTATCTTCTGCACCATCGTGCGGGGCGGATCCCCTGCCTTGGCGCGCATCGGGCTCGCGACGGTATCAAGGAGTTGACCTACTTGCCAGCAGCCTTCTACGCTACGACACATGTTTAAAGACGCGCTGAAGGATCTCGTCGAGGGCGTCGACGGCGGTCTCGCGTGCCTCATCATGGACTCGAGCGGAATCGCGCTCGAGAGCTATGCGAAGGAAGGCGCGCCGTTCGACATCGACACCATCGGCGTCGAGTTCAGCGTCGTCATCGGCGCGATCAAGCGCGCGTCGGAGATGCTCGAGGCGGGCACCGCGCGCGAGATGGCCGTCGCGACCGAGAAGATGATCACGCTGATCCGCATGGTCGGCGACTCGTACTTCCTCGCGCTCACGATGAAGCCGGACGGCAACTTCGGCAAAGGCCGCTTCATGATGCGCACGGCCGTTCCGAAACTCGCCGCCGAGCTGTGAGCACGCAGAAGGCGCTTCGCGTCCTCTGCATCTCGGGCCCGAACCTGGCCTGCTCGGCACGCGCGAGCCGGACATCTACGGCAAAGAGACGCTCGCCGACATCCATAAGCGCTTGAAGAAGCGCGGCGCCGAGCTCGGCGCGACCGTCGACTGCAAACAGAGCGACGCCGAGGGCGAGCTCGTGACGTGGATCGGCAGCGCGCCAAAACGCTACGCGGGTCTGCTCTTGAACGCCGCCGCGTACACGCACACGTCGCTCGCGATCTTCGACGCGCTCAAAGCCACGGGCATCCCCTGCGTCGAGGTCCACCTCTCGAACCCCGAGGCGCGCGAGGCGTACCGCAGCAATTCGCTCGTCGCCCCCGCGTGCATCGGCAAGGTCTCCGGCTTCGGCGGGGACAGCTACTTGCTCGCGCTCGAGGGCCTCGTCGCCTTCGTTCGCAGCCGATGACTGACGCCGCGCATCATCGTGCGCGTGCGAAAAAAGCTGCCCGCATCGCATTTTGAAAAAAGCGCATTAGAGTCTGCGCTCCGCCGTACCAACCGGAGGAGCCGCTTTTGAGCTGGGATCCTGAAAAGCTTCGATCGCTGTTCGACCTGCTCATCGAGAAGGACATCGCCGAGTTCGAGCACGAGGACGAGGGCGCACGCGTGCGCATCGTCCGCGGCAAGATCGCGGTCGCGACGCCGCACGTCGCCGCCGCGCCGATGCCCGTCGCGCACGCGCACGCCGCCGCCCGCGGCGGACGGCGCCGGTCGACTCGCGACGTCCGTCGACGTGACGAGCCCGTTCGTCGGCACGTTCTACCGCTCGCCCTCGCCCGACGCGCCGTCGTTCGTCGACATCGGCTCGATGGTCCGCCCCGGCCAGACGCTCTGCATCATCGAGGCGATGAAGCTGATGAACGAGATCGAGGCCGACGTGTCGGGCACGATCATCGAGGTCTTCGTCGCAGAACGGCAAGGCCGTCGAGTTCGGGCAGAAGCTCTTCCGCATCAAGAAGGCCTGAGTGGCCTTGTTCAAGAAGATCCTCATCGCCAACCGCGGCGAGATCGCGCTGCGCATCGTCCGCGCGTGCCGGGAGCTCGGCATTCGCGACGGTCGCGGTCCACTCCGAGGCCGACGCGCGCGCGCTCCACGTGCGCTTCGCCGACGAGGCCGTGTGCATCGGCCCGGCGCCGCGCGTCGAAGAGCTACCTGAACATCCCCGCGATCATCAGCGCCGCGGAGATCACCGCGCGCCGACGCGATCCACCCGGGCTACGGCTTCCTCTCCGAGAACGCCGAGTTCGCGCGCATCTGCGAGAAGTGCGGCCTCCGCTTCATCGGCCCGACGCCCGAGGCGATGCGCGCATGGGGCGACAAAGTCACCGCGCGCGGGAACGCGGAGAAATTCGGCCTCCCGCTCCTCCCCGGCAGCGGCGTCCTTCGCGACGTCGCGCACGCGCATCGAAGAGGCCAAGCGCATCGGCTTCCCGGTCATCCTCAAGGCCTCCGGCGGCGGCGGCGGGCGCGGCATGCGCATCGTCCGGCGCGAAGACGAGATGGAGTCGAGCTTCCAGTCCGCGACGCGCGAGGCCGAGACGGGCTTCAAGAACCCGGACGTCTTCCTCGAGAAGTTCGTCGAGCGGCCGCGCACATCGAGTTCCAGGTCCTCGCCGACGAGCACGGCGGCGTGTGGACGCTCGGCGAGCGCGAGTGCTCGCTCCAGCGCCGCCACCAGAAGGTGATCGAGGAGGCGCCGAGCCCCGCGATGACCGAGGAGCTCCGCCGCGAGATCGGCGAGGTCATCCGCAAGGCGATCCAGGAGACCGGCTACACGCTCGCTCGGCACGCTCGAGTTCATCATGGACGAGGATCGGAAGCTCTACTTCCTCGAGATGAACACGCGCGTGCAGGTCGAGCACCCCGTGACCGAGATGGTGACCGGCCTCGACCTCGTCGCGCTGCAGATCCGCGCCGCGGCGGGCGAGAAGATCGACCTCCCCGACACGCGCCCGTGGAGCTTCCGCGGCCACGCGATCGAGTGCCGCATCAACGCCGAGGACCCGAAGACCTTCGCGCCGTGGCCCGGGCTCATCACCGAGTACCACCCGCCGGGCGGCGCGGGCGTGCGCGTCGACAGCGGCGTCTACGGCGGCTGGCAGCGTGCCGAGCGACTACGACTCGCTCCTCGCGAAGCTCATCGTCCACGCGCCCACGCGCGCCGAGGCGATCGTCCGCATGCGACGCGCGCTCGACGAGTTCATCGTCGGCGGCATCCGCACGAACATCCCGCTCCACAAGCGCCTGCTCGAGGACGCGGAGGTCATCGCGGGCGAGATGACGACGCGCACCATCGAGCGCCTCCTCGCGGAGGACGCGGAAAAACAGGCGCAATAAACACGACCGCGCCCTTGGCGCAGCGCGTTCGATCGTCGTCGGCTCTGGAGGAGGGGTTTTTGACCACGCGCACGATCGAACACGCCGCGCCGAGAGCGCGGTCACGTGCGGGGTCTTTGCATCCCTCGGGCCACTCGAAAACACGCGCAATCGGGAGAATTCTCGCGGCACCAAGACCACGACGAGGCATTTGTTCGCGCGCACCTTGCCGGCTCAGCGCAAAACCTCGAGCCACTCTCGAGCCGAGCCGATCTCGTTGCCCATGAAGAATCGATCGTCGCGACCGGGAACGGACGCGAGCCCGCCGACCTCGACCGTCTTCGGGAAGAGCTCGACGGTGGCGCCCGTCGCGACGTCGATGGCCCACGCGCCGCGGTCCCACGCGACGATGCGCCGGCCTCCGGGCAAGAAGCCGAGCCAGCGATAATCCGCGTCGAGCGCGATGTGACGCACGGTGCGCGCGCCGAAGTCGACGACGACGAGATCATCGAAGCGAAACGGCGCGGCGACGAAGCGCAGGCCCTCGTCGGCCCAGTCGAGACGGTACGGGTCGAGCGTGGCGGGCATCTCGATCGCGACGGGGCTCGGTCCTCGAAGATCGACGCACGAGAACCTCGGCGCGTGGAAGCACACGAAGTCGCCCTTCGGCGAGAGGCGCACCTCGCTCACGTGCTTCGCGATCGAGCGCGCGACGCCCGTGCGCGCGTCGATCCACGTGAGCTCGTCGTACGTGCGCATCGACAGCGGTCGCCCGTGCGGCTCGGGCGTCACGACGACCCACGTGCGCGCGTCGTCCGAGGCGTCCGCGCCGCCGCACAGCTTGGGCCCCACGGGCGCGCCGGCGCGCGTGATCTGGCACCCGTCCCACGTCACGAGCGCGGCGCCGTCGAACCGCGCGACCTTCGTGCGCCGCTCGTCGTGCAGGACCGCGCCGTCCGGCACGCTCAGCACGGTCGCCACGTCGACCTCGTCGTTGTAGACGACGAGCTTCGTTCCATCGCTCGAGAAGCGCGCGTCGTGGACCTCGCTCGTCCCGAAGAAGACGCCCTCGGGGTGCGCGTCCGAGACGACGCGCCCGCCGGGTTTTTGGTTCGAGCTCGCGTCGATGAAGAACGTCTTGCCGTCGGGCGCGACGGTCACGCCCGAAGCCCCGTGAAACGGGAGCTTCCTCGTGGTCGCCTTGACCGTCCCCAGCACGCGCGCCTGCACGTTCGGAAGCTCGCGCAGCACGATGGGCCCCTCGTCGTGGGCGATCGCGCTGGCGCTCGCCGTCGCGCTCGGCAGCGGGATCGTGCTCGTGCTCGTGTCGCGCGCCTCGCCCGCGTGACACGAAACGAGCAGCGCGAGGATCAGTTCCCTTCCCACCTCAGGCTCTCGCCCGTCGTGCTCGAGATCTTCTGCTGGTTCATGCCGCTCGGGTTCGACGTGTAGATGCCGCCGCCGCTCCGCGTCGAGAAGAACGCGACCACGCGGCCGTCCGGCGAGCACGCGGGGTACGTGTTCGATCCCTGGTCTTGCGTGAGGCGCTTCATGTTCGACCCGTCGGCGGCGACGCTGAAGATGTCCCACGCGGCGCCGTCGCGCCCCATGAAGAGGATCTTCGTGCCGCCCTCGGGATCGTTGCACCACACGGGCGCCATGTTGTACGTGCCGCGCGAGCTCACGCGCTTGCCGTCGACGTAGATCTGCGGGTTGCCGCTCGCGTTCGACACGTAGGCGAGCTGGCCGCCGGGGCCGAACGCGGGGTGCGTGTTGAGGCCGCCGCTCGTGTACTTCGTGAGGCCCGAGCCGTCGCTCGCGCCCGTGTAGATGTCGCTCTGGCCGTTTTGCGAGACGACGAGCGCCATTTTGTTTCCGCCGAACGCGACGCCGAAGACGAGGCCCGACTGCCGCACGACCGGAGCGTTCGCGCCGACCTTGAAGAGCGCGTAGCCGCCGTCCGGCAAACCACCTGCATAATACACGTTTCCGCCCGGGCCGATGGCGGGCGCGAGCGCCACGTTCGACGCGACGGGAAGGCGCGCGAGGCCGCTGCCGTCGCTGTCGACGGTGAAGACGCCCTTCTGGCCGCGGCCCGTCGTGGCCGAGAAGACGAGGCGCGTGCCGAAGCTACCCGCGGTGCCGGTGAAGTACTTGATGACCTCGTTGACGAACTGGTGGACCGCCGAGCGCGCGCCGCCCGCGGCGACGTCGTAGTCCTTCACGAGCACCGCGCTCGCGCCGCGTGAGACCATGAAGAGCTTGAGCTCGATGTGGACGCCGTTCGCGCGCGTCGACGCGGAGCCCTTGATGACCCCCTCGGCGCCCACGTTGCGCCACGACGTCGGGTCGATCGTGCTCCCCTCGGCCGCGAGGTTCGCCGTGAAGCTCGTCGGGTCGAGCACCTGGAACATGCTCGAGAGGACGAAATCGCGCGACGCGACCTCTACGCCTTGCTTGCCGGTGTCCGCGTCGCCGCTCCACGCGGGCAGCGCGATTCTTGAAGAGCGAGCGGTTGCCACCCTGGACGACGAGCGTCGTCACCTGCCCGCCCGTCGGCTGCTGCACGGTCGGGAGCGAGTTCTGCGCCCGCACGTCGGTCGCCGCGAACAGCAACACTACAGCGAGCCACAAGCCATCTCATTGACATGATTTTCCGTCTCCGAGCGTGAGGTTCACGGTGCGACCCTTCCACGAGTCCGCGACCTCGTTGGGAGGTTCCGGCAAGACCGTGCGATCGTCGAGAAGTTTTTGGAGCATGGTCCTGGCCGAGTCGTCGAACAGCTCGTTGCCGCTCTTCTTGATCGGCTCCGTCCGCAGGTGCCAAATGAGCATGCGCGGACTCAGGTTGATTTGGAAGACCACGCAGAGCTTCGACTCCTCGGCGCGCGTGATGACCGTCGGGATCGTCCATCGATCGTGGAAGAACGACGAGAGCTTGAGCGCGTACATGTCGCCTGCGCGCACCTTGGTCGGATCGGTCTCGAGCCCGCCCTCGACGCCGGCGTCGCTCCCCTCGGCTTGAAGCGGACGCCCCGCGTCCTCCGCAAACGGGTCCTGCTTGTTGTTCAAGTTCGTCTGGTCGGACTTCTGCGTGTTCGGCGGCGGCGGCCCCGCGTCCTGTTGCTTGAGCGGGTCTTCGCGCGAGGCGAGGAGATCCTTCTGCGGCGCCGTGTTCAATTTCGGCACGAGGCGATCGGGGAGCTTCTTCGGGTCGGGCGGGTGCCCGAGCTTGAGCACGTTCGCCGCGATGACCGGTTTGGCCACGACGGCGTTTTCGTCGAGCGTCGACGAGAGCGGGTGCACGATGTTCAGAAAGACGAGCAAGAGCGGGATCGCATGCAGCGCGACCGTGACCGCGAGGCCGATCGCGATCTCGTCGCCGCTGTAGTGGGGAACGACCCACGATCTCGTGCTCTTGGCCGCCACGCTTTTACTTAACCGTCAGGGGGTCCGTCACCATTCCGAGCTTCTCGACGCCTGCAGAACGTGCTGCAGCCATGACGCGTAAGACCGCGCCGTACTTCACGTTCTCGTCGGCCTGCACGTAGAGCTCCTTCTCGGTCTTGAGGCGCTCGTTCGTCTTCAACTTGTTCTCCATGTCGCCGGTGATTTCGTCCTTGCCGAGGTAGACGTGCTCGTCGCTCGTCACGATGACCATCAGCTTCGAGTCGTCGGCTTGCATCGGCGCCGACTTCA
Source organism: uncultured delta proteobacterium (assembly GCA_963839305.1). Classification (GTDB taxonomy): domain Bacteria; phylum Myxococcota_A; class Polyangia; order Polyangiales; family Polyangiaceae; genus DASXHD01. The sequence goes on along the minus strand of CAWIUL010000010.1, from coordinate 322,297 downwards.
CCTTCGGGAGCTCGACCGAGACGCCCGTCGTGAGGAGCGGCGCCGTGACCATGAAGATGACGAGGAGCACCAGCATGACGTCGATGAGCGGCGTCACGTTGATCTCGTTCATCCCTCCGAGTCTTCGCTTTCCACGGCCGCCTCCCGCGGCTGCCATGGCCATGTCAGAGGCCCCCTAGCTTGGCGCGCGCGGCGACGTCCTCGGCGAAACCTTCCATCGTGTCGGCGATGACCTGCACCTTTCGGGCGAAGTAGTTGTACGCCATGACCGCCGGGATCGCGGCGACGAGGCCGATCGCGGTCGCGATGAGCGCCTCGGCGATCTTCGGCGCGACGACGGGCAGGTTCGCGTTCTGCTGGTTACCGATGCTCAAGAACGCGTCCATGATGCCGTAGACGGTCCCGAAGAGTCCGATGAACGGCGAAGTGGATCCAATCGTGCCGAGCACGCCCATGTACGACTCGAGGTGCGAGACCTCTTGCGCGGCGGCGCGGCGCGTCGAGCTCGCGACGTGCGTGTGCTGCGCCTCGTCGAGGCGGCCCGCGCGGCCCGCGGTCACGCGGCGCATCTCGTCGTAGCCGACCGCGAAGATGCGCGCGAAGGGCGAGCCGCGAAACGCCGCCAAACCCTGCGCGATCGCGTCGAAGCTCGGCGTCTGATCGAACACGTCTAGGAATCGCTTCGACTCTCCGCGCGCGCGCGACAGATGGAGCGCCTTCGCTCCGATCGTCAGCCAGCAGATCACCGAGAAGAGCACGAGGATGACGAGGACTGCCTTCACGGGCACGGACGCGTGGAGGACGAGCGCAACAGGGTCGAGCTTCGGCGCGTCTCCGCCGGTGGTTTGCGGTTCGAGGAAGATCATGTTCGGCCGAACGCGTTCTACTCGGCGAAAAGTCCCTTGCCAACTCGAGTACGCCGTGCTCCGTTTCGCGCGAGTCGATGAGCCATTTCGTCGCGCGAGAACTCTTTGGTTGCGCTCTCTTGGGCGCGCTTGGGCTGGTCGCCTGCACGGCGATCACGGGCGGCAGCAGCCTCGCGTCGAACACGCTCAGCACCTTCGCCCCCGTCACGAGCGTCGAGGTCGATTCGAGCACCCTCTTCGCGCGGCTGGGCTGCGGCCAAGCGCCCAACGTGCCGTACAAATACGTGGTCACGGTGACGCCGACGGGCACCTCGCCCCTGTTCATCCTCGTGAGCGATTGCTTCGCGAACGCGGTCTTCGAGGACCTCCCGGCGGGCTCGTCGGACGTCACGATGACCGTCGCGGCCTTCGACGAGCCCCATTTCAACGCGCCCCATTCGTCCTACGACATCCACAACCCGGCTCCCACGGATCAGGCAGCGATCCTGGCCGACGCGCAGTGGACCACGACGTGCACGGCCCACCAGACGACGAACGTCGAGGCCCTCGCGGTTTGCGATCCGCTCCATTAGGCCTACGTTAAGCAGAGCAAGGTCATGCAAGGGGCGCCGCAGCAGCTCGTCTTTCCGCGCATGGGTCGTGGCGTCAAAGCGCTGCTCGTCGCGTACGTGGCTTTCGGCATCGTCGGCGCGATCCTCTTCAACTACGTCGAGGGTGGCGGGTCGGTGTTCTGGCGCTGGCTCGCGTGCCTGCCGACCCTCGCGTTGCAGCACCCGTGGACGCTCGTCACGGCGGGACTGCTGACCGATCCGCAGCATTACTCGCACCTCATCTTCACGCTGATGGCGTTCTACTTCCTCGGCCCTGCGATCGAGTCGCGCTGGGGAACGGGGCGATTTCTCCGGCTCGTCGCGATCTCGATCGTGACGGGGTTCGCGATGGTCGTGGTCTTCAGCTGGATCGCGCCGCCCGAATCGGTCTACTTCCGCCCGAAGATCGTCTTCGGTCCTTCGGCCGCGCTCGCCGCGCTCGCCGTCGCGTGGGGTCGCGAGAACGCCGACGCGCAGATGCGCCTCTATTTCGTGCTCCCGATCTCGGGGCGCGTGCTCGTGTGGATCACGCTCGGCTTCTGCGTCCTCGGCGTGTTCTTTCCCGGCAGCGTTCCGGAGGGCGTGGTCGCGCCGTTCGGCGGATTCATCGCGGGCTTGCTCCTCGCGGGCAGCCCTTCGCCCATCCGCGCACTCTACCTGCGCGTGAAGCTCGCGCTCCTCAGAAGCCGCGGCGACCGCGTTCGCCTCGACATCGATCCGCGCCCCAAGCCGAAGAAGCGCCCCGCGGGCGCTCCGCCCCTCCGCGTCGTCACCGGCGGACTCGACGATCTCGAGAAGCGCCAGCCGCCGAACGACAAGCGCTTCTTGAATTAGCCGACGAGCCTAGCCGCGAGCTTCATCGCGGCGATCATCCCACGCGCGTCCGCGTCGAAGCGCGGAGCGCGATCGTATGCCGTGCCGTGATCGACGCTCGTGCGCACGATCGGCAGGCCGAGCGTGACGTTCACGGCGTCACCGAAGCCGAGGAGCTTCATCGGGATCGTCGCTTGATCGTGATACATCGCCACCACGCCGTCGTACTCGCCAGCCGCGGCGAGACGAAATGCCGTCTCCGCTGGCAGCGGGCCGACGACTTCTACGCGCGTCGCGCCGAGGCGCTTCCTCGCGCGCACGATGCCCGCCGCGATGCGCGACTCTTCGTGTCCGATGCGCCCGTGCTCGCCCGCGTGTGGGTTGAGCGACGCGACCGCGAGCCGCGCGCCCTTCCTCGTCGTCTTCGCGAGGAAATCACCGAGCCAGAACGTCGCGCACGCGACCGACGCGGGCGTGATCGCGCGCGGGACGTCGCGAATCGGCAAATGCGTCGTCGCGAGCGCGGTCGTGAGCGCTTCGCTCGCGAACGCCATGACGACCTCGCGCGCGCGGAGGCGTCGCTGCAAATGCTCCGTATGCCCGAGGAACTGCCGCGCGCCCGGCGCGCCCGACGACGCGATCGCGTCCTTGCTCACGGGGCCCGTGACGAGCGCGTCCGCCGCGCCAGACGACACGAGATCGCACGCCGCGTCGATCCACGCGAGCTGCGCGGCTCCTCCCGCGCGCGAGGGCGCCCCGAGCTCCCGATCGCGCGCGGCGAGCGATTTCGTGGGCTGCCAGACGAGCACGCGCCCGCGCTCGAACCGCGGCGAGCTCACGACCTCCACGTTGCGCGCGGAGACGCGCCGACCGCGGAGCGCGCGCGCGATCACCTCGACGTCGCCCACGAGGAGCACCGCGTCGCGCGATTGCGCCGCCGCGACCACCGAGACCTCCGGGCCGATCCCGCTCGGGCACCCGACGCTGACCGCGAGCCGCTTCATTTGACCGCTCGAAGCGCGCGCAGCTCTTTCTTGTTCGCGGGCGTGACGCCCGGCGCGGTTCGCAAGAGATAACCCGCGCCGCGGAGCGTCTCGAGCGGCAACGCTTCGCCGAGCTTCGCCCGAAGGCGACGCACGTGGATGTCCACCGTGCGTGCCCCGCCCTCGTAGCGCGCGCCCCACACGCGCGCGAGGAGCACGTCACGCCTGAGCACGCGACCGCGGTTTTGCGCGAGGAACGCGAGGAGCGCGAACTCGCGCGCCGTGAGCGGCACGCGCCTTCCGTCGAGCGTCACCTCGTGGAGCGCGCGATCGATGACGATGCGCCCGACCTTCGTCCGCTCGTCCGTCGAGAACTCGCTCTGGCTCCACTCGAGCTTGCGCAAGCGCGCGTAGAGCTCGACGGGCGTGCACGGCAGCACGATGAAATCGTCGAACCCGCTCGAAGGATCGAACGACTGGATGTAGCGCGCGGGGAGCGCGACCAGCGCGGGGGTGCTCTCGACGATCGGAAACTTGCGCGCGTGGCGGAGCGTCCGCGGCGCGAGATCGGGTCTCAGCGCCCCATCGATGACGAGGCACTGCGGATCGTCGTCGCCCGTGACGAGCTCGTCGACCTCGGCGAAGAGCGTCGACGAGCGGACGTCCGCGCCGAGCCGCTGCAGGCTCGACGCCACGGTGTCGTCCGACAGCGACACTTTTTCTCCGGCGGAGACCGCCGGTCCGAGCACGACGACGACCCCGGCCACCAAGGCTTCTTATGCGTCCGCGGAACGCTACGCAAGCGGGGCCGGAATTGAGTAGAACCTCCACATGCCGAGAGGTTCGATTGCCGCGTTCGCCTTCGTGCTCGCTTGCGCGGTGGACACGTCCACGTATCCCGCCGGGTCGATCGTCTACGGAGAGGCCACGCCGCCATCCGTGCCTGCCGCGAAGGAAGAGACCGTCCCTGCGGCGCCGAGCGCGAAGCACGAGTGGATCCCCGGCCACTGGGAGTGGACGCGCGAGGGCTACGTGTGGACGCCGGGCGCGTACCTCGAGCGCCCGCGCGAGGGCGCGACGTACGTCTGGTCCCATTGGGCCGTGCGCGGCCGCCACTTCGTCTGGGTGCGCGGTTATTTTCGCGACTGACAGAAAAAACCGGCTTGCCCGTAGGCGCGCCACACGATCTCGACGCTCGTGAACCCGAGCCGCGCGAAGAGCGCGAGGTGCTCGCTCACGCGAATCGGAAAGAACGCGGTCCCCTCGCGCGCGAGCTGTTTCTCGATGGCCGCCTCGTCGCGTCCTTGCCTGCGCTGAAACTCTGCCCACCGCTTTCGCTGGAGCGCGTGGCCTTCGTCGGTCTCCGCGCGCACGTTCTCGAAGACGACGAGCGTGCCGCCCGGCGCGAGCCGAGCGCGACACCGCGTGACCGCGCGCACGCGCGCCTCCGCGTCGCCGTAGTGATGGCACTGCACGGCCGTGATCGCGTCGAACGGCTCGCCGTCGGGCAGATCCGCGCTCGCGCACGAAAGAAAATGCGCGTCCGCGATGCGCCGTCGAGCGATCGCGAGCATCGCCTCCGACGGGTCGGCCATCCAGAATTCGGTCTTCGGGGCGCGTTCGCGCGCGAGCTCCACGAGCTTGCCCGGCCCACACCCCGTGTCGAGCCACCGCGCCGGCGTCTTCACGGCAAGCGTCACGTCGATCGCGGTACGCAGGATCTCGTCGTGAAACGGAATCGTCTTTCGAACTTCGGACTCGTACTCGTCCGCTTTGTGCGCGGTCGCGTTGTCCGCCGCGCTAGCCGACACGCGTGCCGCCGACCGTGATGCCCGCGATCTTGATCGTCGGGCACCCGACGCCGACGGGCACGCTCTGCCCGTCCTTGCCGCACGTCCAGATGCCGTCCGACACCTCGACGTCGTGGCCGAGCATCGTCACCTTGCGGAGCACGTCGGGGCCGTTGCCGATCAGGTTCACGCCCTTGAGCGGCGCGGTGATCTTGCCGTCCTCGACGAGGTAGCTCTCCGTGAGCGAGAAGACGAAGTCGCCGTTCGAGATGTCGACCTGCCCGCCGCCGAACTTCTTCGCGAAGATGCCGCGCTTCACGCTCTGCAAGATCTCTGCGGGATCGTGCGGGCCCGCGACGAGGATGGTGTTCGTCATGCGCGGCATCGGCGCGCACGCGAAGCTCTCGCGGCGGCCGTTGCCCGTCGACTTCGTCTTGAAGAAGCTCGCCGAGTGCCGGTCCTGCATGTAGCCGCGGAGCTTGCCCTTCTCGATGAGCACGCTCGACTGCGGCTCGTTGCCTTCGTCGTCGACGTTGATCGATCCGCGCGACTGGAGCAGCGTCGCGTCGTCGATCACGGTGCAGAGCTCGCTCGCGACGACGTTTCCGATTTGGTTGCTGTAGTTGCTCGTCCCGCGGCGGTTGAAGTCCGCTTCGAGCCCGTGGCCGACGGCTTCGTGGAGCAAGATGCCGCTGTCGCCCGGGGCGAGCACGACCTCCATCGTCCCGGCGGGCGCCTCCTGCGCGTCGAGCATGCGGATCGCTTGCTCGGCGGCGAGCTTGCCGTGGTGCTCGGGCGAGTGTCCGTCGAAGTATCCCAGCGTCGTGCGCCCACCGCCGCCCGAGCTTCCCTCTTGGCGCTTGCCGTCGCGCTCGGCGACCGCGCGAATGCCGAAGCGAAGGAGCGGCTGCGAGTCTCGCGCCATCTTCCCGTCGCTCGTCGCGACGAGGATCTCGCGCACCTCTTCCGCGAGGCTCGTCTCGACCTTGATGATCCGCGGATCGAACGCGTGCGCCGCCTTGGCCGCGCGCTCGAGCAAGCGACGCTTGTCGATGCCCGGCTCGTCCAGCGTGACCTTCGGCAGGTCGTAACGGTTCGGAAGCGAGAGCGCGTGCACCGGCATGGGGCGGCCCGCGTGACCGCTCGCGATCTGCGCGGCTGTCTCGGCCGCGTGCTTCATCGCGTCCCAGTCGAGCTGCTCGACGTACGCATAGCCCGTCGCGTCGCCCTTCTGGACGCGCACGCCGAGGCCCATCGAGACGCCACGCGAGGCGCTCTTCAGGATGCCTTCGTCGAACACGAGCCCACCCGCCGCGCGATACTCGAAGAAGAGGTCCGCGTAGTCACCGCCCTTCGACAGCGCGACCGCGAGGAGCTTCTCGGCGAGCGCTGCGTCGATTTCGCTGTGCCCGCCTGGACCGAACGGCGCCTTGTAGAGGTTCGAGTGACTCATTGCGGACGCACTCTAGAACGCGCGGGAAATTCGTCAAAGCCAGCGGTCGCCCCTATGCTCCGGCGCGCCATCGCGGCGTCTGCCGCGGAACGGACAAGAAATGCTCGCGAACCTCGTGATCGTCGTACACGTCATGGCGAACCTCGTCTGGATCGGCACAATCGCGAGCGTCGGTTGGCTGACTAGCGCCGCGTCGAAGGCGAACGACAAGAGCGCCGGCACGCTCGCGCGAAATCTCTATCTACGCGCCGCAGTTCCCGCGTTTCTCGTGAGCTTCTTGATGGGCACAGGGCGGCTGATGATGGACCCCGCGTACTACATGCACCTGCATTGGTTCCACGGGAAGCTCACGGCGGTCATCGTCGTGATCGGGCTGCACCATGTGATTGGCGCAAAGGCCAAAAAAGTCGCGGCTGGAAGTATGCAATCGGGGCGGAGCGGAGGTATCCTAGTAGGGGCTCTTCTTGCCGCCGCCTTCTTGTCCGTTGCCTGCGTGTTGCTCAAACAATCGCTCGTTCCCTGAGCGAGGCACGCAGTCCTTCGGATCGTTTGCGCATGCGCCGTGTCCGACCCGATGGAGTGCCGTAATCCGTGGCGATTGATCGTGAAAAGGTCCTCGAGGCCGCCTCGAAATTCGTAGAGAAGAAGCGCTACGACAAGGCGATCCTCGAGTACCAAAAGCTCATCGACAGCGATCCGAACGACGCTCGGACGTTGTTGAAGATGGGTGACCTGCAGCTGAAGATGCAGGCCTACCCCGAGGCGATCACGACCTACGAGCGCGTCGGCCGCTACTACGCGACGCAGGGATTCGCGCTCAAGGCCATCGCGGTCTACAAGCAAATCCGCGAGATCGTGCAGAAGCACGTGCCGCACCTCGAAGAGCGGTACGCGCACATCCCGCCGAAGCTCGCCGAGCTCTATCAACAGCTCGGGTTGGTGAGCGACGCGCTCGCCGCGCTCGACGAGGTCGCGACGCGCTACCAGCGTCAGCAGCGCGACGCCGAGGCGCTCGACATCTTCCGCAAGATCGTCGCGCTCGATCCGACGAACCCGATCCCGCACCTGCGCCTCGCCGAGGCCCTCTCGCGCTCGCGGGACACCGACGGCGCAGTGTCGGAGTTCGGCCAAGCCGCCGCGCTGCTCATCAAGCTCGGTCGCCGAGACGACGCGCTCAAGGTCCTCGAGCGCCTGCTCCACCACCGCCCCGAGGCCGCACAAGCGCGCCTCGCCGCCGAGCTCTATCTCCAGCGCGGCGCGCCGAACGACGGGATGCAGGCGCTCGCGAAGCTCCAGCTCTGCGTTCAGGCGAACCCGAAGGATCTCACGACGCTCGATCTCCTCGCGCGCGCGTTCGGCCAGCTCGGTCAGCCGCGCAAGGGCGTCGAGGTGCAAAAGGAGATGGCGCGCATCGCGCGCGATCAGCAGCGGTACGACGTCTTCGCCGAGCTCGTCGACAAGCTCCTCGCGATCGCGCCGAACGACGACGTCGTGCAGGAGCTCGCCGCCTCGCGCGACGAGGTGCTCGCGCGCGCGAGCGAGGTGGAGGAGCTCCCGCAGGACGAAGAAGAAGCCGAGCTGATCGAAGAGGTCGACAGCGCGGTCATCGAGGAGATCGTCCCCGACGCGGCGCCGAGCGCCGAGCCGCTGCTCCTTCGTCACAACGAAGACGCGACCTCGATCGACAGCTCGCAATACGACTCGGTCGACGGCGCGCCCGAGGTGAGCTCCGCGGGCGAAGAGAACGTCCCCGATCTCAACGGCGAGCAGGACCCGCGCGTGCTCGCGCTCATCTCCGAGGCGCAGTCGTACCGGCGCGTGCGCCTCTACGACCGCGCGGTGCGCGCGCTCATTCGCGCGCTCGAGCTCGACGGGCGATCGATCGCCGCGCGCGCCGAGCTCCGCGACGTGTACCTCGAGGCGGGCGAGCAAGAAGACGCGATCGTCGAGATGCTCAACATCGCGTCGCTGCAGCTCGACGCGCTCGACGGCGACGGAGCCGCGGCGACCCTGCAAGACGTCCTCGCGCTCGATCCGTCGAACGAGCGCGCCACGGCGATGCTCCGCGAGCTCGGCTACGAGCCCGTCGAGGAGCCGCAGCAGCCGCAACAAGCGCAGTACCAGCCGCCGGTGACGCGCGGTCGGATGCCGAGCTACGACCCGGAGGCGCCGCTTCCGTCCTACGATCTCGACGAGCCGCAAGCGCAGATCATCCATCCGGAACCGGAGCCCGACACGGGCGCGGCGCCGCTCCCGAGCTTCGAGCTCGAGGATGCGGAGCAAGTTCCCGCGCCCGTGGAGAGCGCGGCCTCGTTCGAATCTCGTCGGGCAGAAGACGACGGCGGTCAGCGCGGTCCCCGCCGAGCCGGGCACGTCGCAGTACGCGAAGCCGACGAGCGAGGAGATCGAAGAGGCGCTCGAGGAGGCGGACTTCTTCGCTTCGCGCGGTCTCTTCGAGGACGCGAAGACCGTCCTCAACGAGCAGCTCGTTCGCGCGCCGAACCACAAGCTCCTCATCGAGCGCCTTCGCGAAATCGAGGAGCAAGACACCGCGGCGCAGCGCGGCTCGGGGACCCGCGCGCGCCCGCAATCCGCCGCGCCTTCGATGGCGCCCGACGATTTCGACATCGCCTCGTCGCTCGAAGCACTCGACTCGCTCGAGGTCGCGCCCGAAGCGCAGCAGATGCTCAACGCCGACACCGGTCAGGTCGACGTCGAAGAGGTCTTCGCGCAGTTCAAGGAGAAGGTCTCGCAGACGCTCGCGGCGGACGACGGCACGGCGCACCGCGACCTCGGTCAGGCGTACAAAGAGATGGGCCTCGCAGACGACGCCATCGGCGAGTTCGAGATCGCCGCGCGCGATCCGAAGCTCGAGGTCGAGGTGCGCTTCTTGATCGGCATGATCGAGACCGAGCGCGGCAACCTCAAGCAAGCCATCGCCGCGTACCAAAAAGCGCTCAACGCGAAGGTCCGCACGCCCGAGCAGGAGACGATCCTCTGCTTCGAGATCGGCTCGGCGTACGAGGCGATGCGCATGACGAAGGACGCGCTCAACTACTACCAGCGCGTCGCGCGCCGCGACGCGAACTACCGCGACGTGCAGGACCGCATCCGCCGCCTCTCGCGCCACGACACGAAGGCGCCGGTGCGCCAGGTCGCCGTCGGCGCGGACGACGAGTTCGATCGCGCATTCGACGAGCTCCTGGGCGACGGGAAGCTGGGCAAATAGGGCCCCTCTCTCGCGCGCTCCGCGCGCGAGACCTCCCCTGGCGTTGGCTTCGCCAACGCGGGGAGGTGCGGTGTCAGTTGACCTCGTTCGATTGATCAAATTGGGCGCTCGCAGCGATGGGGCGACGCCAAACGTGAATCGTCGGTCGGGTGTGCCGTTCTGGTTCATGCCTTGCGCGAGAAAACCGCGCCAGCCGTCTCGATGAGCGCGCGATACGGCCGCGGCTGTCACGGTTTTCTCGCTTGGGTGGGCATGAACCAGAACGACACAGCCTGATCCTCCCCCGGTTTCGTGGACACCAAAACTCGCACGCGAGTGCGGTAGGAGTGTTCACCGATGGCACGGAAGCGAAGGTTCTTTAGCGCGGAGTTCAAGGCGGAAGCGGTGCGCCTCTGCAAGGTGGGCGACCGCACGATTCGACAGGTCGCAATGGATCTCGATCTCACCGAGACCTCGTTGCGAAGCTGGGTGAAGCGCGGCGTCAAGGACGTCGAGCCGGCGCCCGGCGCGGTTACGGCGACGGAGCGCGAGGAGCTCGCGCAGCTACGCAAGCGCGTGAAGCGTCTCGAGATGGAGCGCGAGATCTTGAAAAAAAGCGGCGGCCTTCTTCGCGAAAGAGAACACGTGAGGTTTGCGTTTATCGAAGCGGAGAAGGCGCGGTACTCGGTCGCGGTGCTCTGCGAAGCGCTCGACGTGACGCGCAGCGGTTTCTACGCGTGGCTTGCGCGTCCTGCGTCGCCGAAGAAGATCGCCGACGCGCAGCTCGTCATCGAAATCAAAGCTGCGATGAAGCGCGGTCGCGGCGCGTACGGCAGCCCACGCGTGCATCGCGAGCTTCGCGCTCACGACGTCCGCGTGAGCAAGAAACGCGTCGAGCGCTTGATGCGCGAGAACGGTCTCGTTGCCCGTCAAAAACGCCGTTTCGTGCACACCACGGATTCCCGTCACGCGCACCCGATCGCCCCCAACGTGCTCGATCGACACTTCGACGTAGAGCAACCCAATCAAGCCTGGGTCGGCGACGTGACGTACATCCCGACAGCCGAAGGCTGGTTGTACTTGGCGGTGCTGCTCGACCTCTTCTCGCGACGCGTCGTGGGCTGGGCCACGAGCGCGAACAACGACCGTGAGCTCGCGCTCCGCGCTCTCGACCAAGCGCTGCGAGTGCGACGTCCGCGACGCGGCCTCGTGCACCACACCGATCGCGGAAGTCCCTACGCCAGCGACGACTACCGCAGCGTCCTGGCGACGCACGCCATCGTCGCGAGCATGAGCGGCACGGGCGACTGCTACGACAACGCGGCCGCCGAGAGCTTCTTCGCGACGCTCAAAGCCGAGCACGTCGACCACGAAGACTTCGCCACGCGCGACGCCGGCACCGCGTCGATCGGCGACTACATCGAGAACTTCTACAACTGCTCTCGGCGGCATTCGCACGTCGACTACGTCAGCCCGATTGAATTTGAATTAAGATCTCAGACCCGAGCGATTGCGGCATAGTCATGCTGTCCACGCGAGCGGGGGAAGATCACCCTCCCTCTTCATGCTCACCACGTTCGCTCGTCACATGCGCAAGCATCCGACGCGCAGCGAAGCGCTGCTCTGGGCTCAGCTTAGGCGCGGCAAGCTCGGCGTGCGGTTTCGGCGGCAGCATCCGATGCTCGGCTTCATCGTCGACTTCTATTGCCCCTCGGCGCGGCTCGTCGTCGAGGTCGACGGCAACCTGCACGCGTCAGTCGAAGCGCAGCGCCGCGATGGAGCGCGTGACGTCGCGCTACCACGTCAATGCACCGGCGTCCGAGGATCAATGTCGCTTCCACCCTTCGCGTCCTTGCTGTTTGCTCGGTGTGAAGCTCACATCCGTGTCGACGTCTGTCGTTACGGTCGCGCAGTACAATCGGCGCCGCAGAGGATGGTAGGCGGATGGACACAGCACTAAGACAACGGATCGTTGCTGCATGGTCCAAACGGCTCGAATCCGTCCGCTCACCGCCTGCGACTGAAGAGCAGCTCACCACATTCGAGCGCAAGTTTGGCCCCATACCCGCCGAGTTTCGTTGGTTTCTCGAGGAGTGCGGCGGTGGAGTGGTCGGATCCGAGTGGGTGGACGGTATCGACGAGCTTGGCGAAACGCACGCTAAGTTCCTCGCCGAATCAGACAGCGAGCGTGGATGGCGAATGAAAGGTGTGTTCGTGATCGGGTGGGATGCCGGAGGCAACCCGTTTGGCGTCCACCTTGAGAGCGGCAGGATCCTCGTCGAAGATCACGATTTCGGCGGCATCCACGAACTGGCACCCGCGTTCGCCGTCTTTCTCGAACATGGACTGCTAAACGACGGATGATCAGGCATCGCACCTCCCCGGCGGCGGCGTCAGCCGACGCCAAGGGGAGGTCTCGCGCGCGAAGCGCGCGACGGAGGGGCTAAAAAGCAAATGCGAAATTGAGGTTGGGCTGGATCGCGACGTGCGGCCCCTCGTCGTTGCCGACTAGGCCGAGGACGCGCGCGTTCAGGTCGAGCAGAAAGACCTTCGTCTTGATCAGGTCGACACCGACCACGCCGCCGAACGCGAAGTCCCCGAGGCCGTTCGTGATGGCGTAGCCCGCGCGGAAGCCGAGGTACGGGTTCAAGAACTTGCGTCGCCCACCGCCGAGGAGGTCCGAGTAGAGATCGACACCCGTGAGGAACAAGTACGCCCAATCGCTTCCCGGTGGGCGATCGGTCATCGCGGTGTGGGCGATGTCGACGTCGAACGTGAGCGCTCGCGCGAACGGGTGAAACTGCACGGAGAAGCCGCCGCCCACGTAGCCATAACGAGCGGTCTCCGAGCGAAGATCGAAGAGCATCGAGGCGCGGAGCGTCGGATAGAGCGTCGCGCTCGGCGCGAAGACGGCGTCCTCGGACGTGGCGCTCGGGTAGATGCGCACGCGCACCGTCGCCGAGGCCACGCGATCCTTGAGCCACGCGAGATCGCCCTTGATGCGGTCGATCTCGGTGCGGAGGCGATCGAGCTGCTGCTCGACTTGGATCGTCTCGGGTACGGTCTTCGCCTCTTTCAGGAGGTCCTCGTATCGCGCCAGCGAGATCTGCCGCTCGTGAAGGAGCAGCTCGCTGTCGTGGTACTCCTTCGAGACGTCGCGGCGCTTGATGTCGCGCGCCGCGAGAGGACCGATGCGCGCGAGGCCGCCCTCGAAGCCCTCGAAGCGATCGGCTGGGATTCGCACTTCGAGCGTGACCTCGGTGCGCTTCGCCGTGTCGGACTCGTCGCTCGTGGTCTTGCCGCCTACGTCGTCGACGAGCTTTCGGAATTTCGCGGCGCATTCGTTCACGGCGTCGCACTGGAGGGCAAAGCGCGCCTCGATGTCGATCATCTCGCCGTTCGCGGAGCTCGCTCCGCCCGACGGGAGCTGCGAGACCGGTCCGCTCGACGCGCTGCTCGAAAACGAGAAGAACGAGCGCGACGCGGGCGCGGACTCAAGCACCGCGATGGTCGCGTCTCCGTGCGCGACCGAGCCTTGGTCGACGATCGTCGCCGGACCCTCCGAGGCGGCGAGCGAGCGGCCGGCAGCCGTCGAGGGAAGCGCCGTACCGGGACCTTCAGACGCGCGACTCGCGCAACCCAAAAGGAGCGCACCGAAGAGAAGAAGAATCGGTCTCATCGGCACGTCAGAACGTGCGCGCGAGCTCGACCTTACACTTCGCAGATCATTTTTCGATACGTGTACGCCTCGCGCTCGAGCGCGAAGCCAGCGCGCGCATAGAGTCGCTGCGCGCGCACGTTGTCCTTCTCGGTGCAGAGCTCGATGCGCTCGGCACCACCCACGCAAAGGGCCTGGATGCCGCGCGAGAGGAGCGCCGCGCCGACTCCGCGCCCTTCTTCGCGACCGAGCACGGCGAGCGCCTGGATGTATCCGACGCTTCCCCTTCGCTCGACGTGGACGTGCCCGATGGGAGCGCCGTCGCGCTCGGCGAGCCACAAGCCGAACCCGGGCATGCGAGCGAAGGACGCCACCGACTCGGGCGTCTCCTCGACGAAGCCCGCGTCGCGCGAGAGGGTCGCGTTCGAGATCGAGATCCACGCCGCATCGTCGGCCGTGCCCGCGTATCCGCGCACGGAGATTCCCGCGGGGATCACGGCCGGAAACGGGCTCGCGGCGCGCGCGAGGAAGAGATCATGAACGAACACGGAAAATCCGCTCGCCTCGGCGAACGCGCGTCCTTCGGCCCACGTCGCGTTCAGGAAGCCGTCGATCGCACGCACGCCGCTTCGCGCAGCGGCCGCTTCGCGCTCCGTGAGGAGGGCGCGAGCGACACCGCGACGCCGCTCGCTCGGGTCCACGAAGATCCGCACGCGCCAGACGACGCCGCCAAGGCGTCGATCGACGAGCTCACCGAGCGTCGAGATGGCGACGACGCGACCTTCGCGCGCCACGACCAGAAAGCGCCGGCCCTCGCCGAACGCCGCGAGCCCGCGAAACGCGCGCCAGCGCTCCAGGTCGATCGCGTCGATGGACGGTTCGTCCGCGTGAAGCCGCGCGTACAGCGCGACGACCGCGTCGTCGTCACGCGGTTCGAAGGGCCTCAAGGAGCCTCGACGCGAGCGCGTCCTCGGTCGTCACCGACGCGAGCGCCTCGCTGCGCGTCCGGCGAGAAAGGAAAATCGCCCTGAAAACACGCTCGATCTCGGCGATCGACTCGCGCGGCACGCCGCGGCGCTCGAGGCCCACGCGGTTGACCGCGCGGACCCGCGCGCGGTCGCCTTGCACGATGCAGAACGGCGGCACGTCGCGCTCGACCATCGCTCCGGCCGCGACGAACGCGCTCTCGCCCACGCGGACGAACTGCGCGATGCCCGCGAGGCCGCCGAACGTCGCGTAGTCGTCGAGGACCGAGTGACCCGCGAGCTGAACGGCGTTGGCGATTACGCAGTGCGAACCGATCGTGACGTCGTGCGCGACGTGACATCCGACCATGAACAAATTGTTCGACCCGATGCGCGTGATCGAGTCGCGCGTGCCGCGGTGCACCGTCACGTGCTCGCGAAAGACGTTGCCCTCGCCGATCTCGACGCGCGTGGGCGCGTCGCCCGCGCGTTTGTCTTGCGGGAGATCGCCGAGCACGGCGAACGCGTGAACGCGGCAGCGCGCGCCCATCCGCACGCCCGCGTGGATCACCGCGTAAGGCCCGATCTCCGCGTCGCTCGCGATCTCCGCGCGCGGGTCGACGATCGCCGTGGGGTGCTGCCTCATGAGGATTATCCGTTTCGGTCGACGACCGACGCGAGGAGCTCCCCCTGCGCGCACACGGTCCCGTCGACGAGCGCCTCGCCACGGAACTTCCACACGTTCGTGCGCTGGTGAACGACGCTCACCTCGAGGTCGAGGCGGTCGCCCGGGACGACGGGGCGGCGGAACTTCGCCTTGTCGATCCCGAGGAAGTACATGAGCGAGCCCTGCGGATCGAATGGCTCGCTCGCGTACGCGAGGATGCCGCCGATCTGCGCGAGCGCCTCGAGGATGAGCACGCCAGGCATGATCGGGCGCGTCGGGAAATGCCCGAGGAACCACGGCTCGTTCATGCTCACGCATTTGTGCCCGTGGATGCGCTTGAAGGGCGTGACCTCGGTCACGCGATCGACGAGCACGAACGGGTGGCGGTGCGGGAGGATCTGGAGGATGCGGTCGATGTCGATGACGGTCATTCGCGATAGGAGCGGGCAAGCGCGCGGAGCCATCGCAGGCGCGGTTGGGCGGGGTATCCTGCCACGACCGCGCCCGCGGGTACATCGCCGATGACGCCGCTCTTGGCCGCGATGCGCGCGCCGTCTCCCACGCGCACGTGATCGGCGATCCCCGCTTGGCCGCCGACGAGGACGCCGCGACCGAGGACGACCGATCCCGCGAGGCCGACTTGCGCGGCGAGCATGCACCCCTCGCCGACCTCGGCGTTGTGCCCGACGTGGACCTGCGCGTCGAGCTTCGCGCCGCGCCGAATTCGCGTGGGCCCGAGCGTCCCCGCGTCGATCGTGCAGAGCGGACCGATGCACACGTCGTCCTCGATGACGACGCCTCCGAGCTGCGGCACGGCGCGCGTGGCGCCGTCTCTCGTCGCCCACCCGAACCCCGGACGCCCGATCACCGCGTTGGCGTCGATGCGCACGCGCGCGCCGATGACGACGCGCGGCGAGAGCACCACGTTCTCTCCGAACGTGCACCCTTCGCCCCACGCCGCGCGGTCGCTCGGCGCGACGCACCCGTCGAGCACCTCGGCGAGCGCCCACGTGGCGTGACGGTGCGCCCAGACGTTGCCGCCACGGAGCGATTTCGCGAGCGCTTCGTCCGCGAGGATCGACGCGCCGCGCTCGAGCGCAGCCCGCGCGTCGCGCACGAACCTCTGCGCGAGGAGCGGCGCGAGGTCCCCTTCCCGTGCGTCCTCCACGCGCGCGACGCGCGCGATCACCGCGCTCCCGCCGCGCAAAACCAGACCCCCGCTCTCCGCGCGAAGCTCGTCGAGCGTTCGCGGCGCGCGCAGCGCGATCACCTCACTTGCTCGCGCTACCCGTCGGCTGCGGCGTCGGAGCTTGGCCGCTGTTGTACATCTGGATGCACTTGTCCGTCAGGTCGAGATCCGTGCGCACGTACGCGACCGTCGTCTTGTCCACGACGATGTCGTAGTTCTCCGTCGTCGCGATGCGCTTCACGATCGCCATGATCTTCTCGAAGATCGGCTCGGTCTTTTCCTTCTGCTGCTTCTCGAGCTCTTTGTTGTAGTCGACGAACAAAGTCTGGAGCTCCATCATCTGCTTCTGCAGGTCCGAGAGCTTCTTCTCGTAGGCGTCCTTCGACAGCACCTTGGCCTGCTTGTCGATGTCCTCCTTCTGCTTCTGGAGGTCGCCTTGCTTCTTGTTCAGCTCCACCTGCTTCTTGTCGAACTCCTTCTTGAGGGTCGCCTGCACGCGCAGGCCGTCCTCCGTCTGGAGCATCGCGCGCTGAACGTCGACGACGGCGACGCGCATGCCGCCCGTTGGTTGGTCGGCGTGAGCGGCGGTCGAAGCAAGGACCGGAACGGCGAGGGCCGTGGCAAGAAGGAGTGCTCGGAGCTTCATCGTGTCTGCGGCCTCTATTAGTCCACATCCGACATCAGGTCCAATGTTGCCGCGCGTTCACAGTGCGACCTCCGACCCCAAAATTCGCCGGGAAATAGCAGCACCTGGATTTGGCACGGCATATGGATACGATGTGCTTGTGGTTGCTGGGTTAGGCACCACGGAGGCCATCAAGATGACTCAGAGCTTTGTCTTTTTGACTCGTACGGCGATCGCGTTGAGCGCGTTCGTCGGGATCGGCGTCATGGCTCTGGACGGCTGTGGACCCGGCGACACCAAGTACTATTGCGACAACACGGGTTGTTACAATTGCGATGGGTACGGCTGTCACCCGGTCACGCCGCCGCCGACCACCAAATGCACCGGCACGAGCTCGTGCGCGCAGAACCAGATCTGCACCGACCAGGGGTGCGAGACGATCTGCAAGGCCGACGCGGACTGCCCGCAGGGCGACGTCTGCAAGTCGGGCCTTTGCGTCGCCGCGACGAGCACCAACCCCGGAACCGTGATCGTCTGCACGACGAGCTCCGACTGCAAGAACGGCCAGGTCTGCGTCGGCCTCGGCTCGTCGGCCCAGTGCGTCGACCCGAACAACGCGTGCACGTATTCGAGCCAGTGCGGCGCGGGCAAGGTGTGCGCGAACGGCGAGTGCCTCATCGACTGCAGCCAGGGCGAATCGTGCCCGTCGGGCACGCAGTGCACGAAAGGCGTCTGCGAGCCGACCACGGGCAACCAGTGCACGTCCGACGCACAATGCTCGGGCAGCACGCCGAAGTGCGTGAACGGCACGTGCGAAGCGGCTTGCGATCCGAACAGCCCGACGAGCGCGTGCGGCGCTGGCGAAGTCTGCCAGAACGGCGCGTGCGTCCCGAACACGCAGCCCGCGCCCAACTGCGGCAGCGCGGCCCAGTGCTTGAGCAACCAGGTCTGTCTCGACGGCTTCTGCCGCTACTCGTGCACGACGCCGAACGGCCAACTCAGTCAGGACTGCCAGCTGATCGACGCGCGCATCGGCTATTGCGCGAAGGACAGCACCTGCCGCGACGCCACCGAGGCGCAGGCCCAGTGTCTGAGCTCGACGGACTGCACCGGCGGGAAGATCTGCATCTCGAACACCTGCCAGTAAACGGGTTCGGCCCTATGTTTCCCCGGCGGGGGTGGCGAGTTTTGGAGTACAGTTACCGCCCCTTCCAGCATGTTCACCCAGTTCGGTATCAACGCCGGGTACGTCGAGGATCTCCACGCCAAATGGCAGCAGAGCCCTCAGTCGGTCGACGAAAAGTGGCGCCGCTTCTTCAGTGATTTCGAGGCCGGGGAGTCACCGGCGCCGCCCGTCAACGTCAACGGCACGGGCAACGGTAATGGCAACGGGCACGCTGCCGTCGCCAAGCACCTCAACGGTAACGGCCTCGCCGCGTTTCCGACGCTGCGGCTCGAGCTCCCGCACGACACGCTGCCTCCTCCGGGCGTCATCGCGGGCGCCGAGGCTGCAGGCCGGGTTTACGCGCTCATCAATGCCTACCGCGTCCGCGGGCACCTCTACGCGAACCTGAGCCCGCTCGAGCCGCCGCGCGCGCCCGGCGAGGAGCTCGCGCTCGAGACGTTCGGCCTGACGCAGGCCGACCTCGACCTCACGTTCCCGACGATCAACGTCTCGGGCCTCCCCGAGCGCGCCTCGCTCCGCGAGATCATCGACCACCTCCGCGCGACGTATTGCGGCTCGATCGGTGTAGAGTACACGCAGCTCGAAGGCTTCGAGATGCGCAAGTGGCTCCGCGAGCGCATGGAGTCGACGCAGAACCGCGGCCGACTCGACGAGGCGCAGGCGCTCCGCATCCTCACGAAGCTCACCGACGCGGAGATCTTCGAGCAGTTCCTCGCGAAGAACTTCGTCGGCGAGAAGCGCTTCTCGGCCGAGGGCGCGGAGAGCTTCATCGCGATGCTCGACGTCGTCGTCGAGGAGTCGGGCGCGCAGGGCGTCGACGAGATCGTCTTCGGCATGGCGCACCGCGGGCGCCTCAACGTTCTCGTGAACGTGCTCGGCAAGAAGGTCCGCGAGATCTTCGCCGCGTTCGACGACAAGCACCCCGATCGGTTCCTCGGCGCGGGCGACGTGAAATACCACCTCGGTTACTCGAGCGACGTCGTGACGCGCTCGGGCAACTCCGTGCACCTCACGATGAGCTTCAACCCGAGCCACCTCGAGTTCGTGAACCCCGTCGTGGAGGGTCGCGTCCGCGCGAAGCAAGACCGCGGCAACCGCAAGAACGTGATGCCGCTGCTCGTCCACGGCGACGCGGCGTTCATGGGTCAGGGCGTCGTCGCCGAGACGCTGAACATGGCTGGTTTGGAGGGCTACTCGACGGGCGGCACGATCCACGTCGTCGTGAACAACCAGATCGGCTTCACGACCGTCCCCGAGGACAGCCGCTCGACCCGCTACTGCACGGACATCACGCGCATGATGCGCGTCCCCGTCTTCCACGTGAACGGCGAAGACCCCGAGGCCGTCGCTTGGGTCGCGAAGCTCGCTGCCGAGTATCGCGCGCGCTTCGCGCAAGACGTCGTCATCGACATGTACTGCTACCGCAAGTACGGCCACAACGAGGGCGACGAGCCGCGCTTCACGCAGCCGCTCATGTACGCGCTGATCGACAAGAAGCCGAGCGTGCGCGAGATGTACGTGAAGAACCTCGTCGACTCGGGCAAGCTCACGAAGGAGCAGGCCGAGGAGATCGCGGCCGCGCGCAAGGGCGCGCTGAGCGAAGCGCTCACCGAGGCGCGAACGGGCGACTACCTCCAGCCGCCGCGCGCGATGGAAGGCATCTGGAGCCCGTACAAAGGCGGCCCCGACAAGCTCGTCGCCGAGGTGGACACGACCGTCCCCGAGGACCGGCTGCTCGCGATCCTCGACAAGCTCGCGACGTTCCCCGAAGGGTTCACGGCGAACCCGAAGGTGGTCAAGGTCTATCAAACCGATCGGCGAGACGCGGCGCGCAGCGGGCGCGGGCTAGATTGGGGCGGCGGGGAGCACCTCGCGTTCGCGACGCTGCTCCTCGACGGCTACCCCGTTCGGCTCACCGGACAGGACTCGCGCCGCGGCACGTTCACGCACCGTCACGCGGTCGTCCACGACGTGCGCACCGGCGAGATGTTCGTCCCGCTGGCGAACCTCTCGGAGACGCAAGCGCGCGTCGACATCTACGACTCGCCGCTCTCGGAGAACGGCGTCCTCGGCTTCGAGTACGGCTACAGCCTCGATCGACCCGACGGGCTCGTGGCGTGGGAGGCGCAGTTCGGCGACTTCACGAACGGCGCGCAGGTCATCATCGACCAGTTCATCTCGTCGGCCGAGGACAAGTGGCTTCGCTTGTCCGGCCTCGTGATGCTGCTGCCGCACGCGTACGAAGGCCAAGGGCCCGAGCACTCGAGCGCGCGCCTCGAGCGCTTCATGCAGCTCGCGGCGGAGGACAACATCCAGATCTGCAACCTGACGACGCCTTCGCAGCTGTTCCACTGTCTGCGCCGCCAGGTGCTGCGCCCTTGGCGCAAGCCGCTCGTCATCATGACGCCGAAGAGCCTGCTCCGTCACAAAGAGGCGGTCTCGCCCATCACGGAGTTTTCGCACGGTCGATTCCGCCGCGTGATTCCGGACGCGACGGATCCGGCGAAGGTCAAGCGCGTCCTCTTGTGCAGCGGCAAGTTCTATTACGACCTCCTCGACGCGCGCCGGAAGCTCGGTCGCGAGGACGTCGCGATCATCCGCCTCGAGCAGCTCTACCCGCTCAACGAGGAGCTCCCGAAGGCGCTCGAAGGTTACGCCGACGGGACGCCGCTCGTCTGGGTGCAAGAAGAGCCGAGCAACATGGGCGCGTGGTATTTCGTCCACGCGCGGTTGCGTGATGCCATCGGCGATCGACTTCCCCTCTCGCTCGCGTCGCGCGTCGAGAGCGCGAGCCCCGCGACCGGAAGCAAGGCCAGCCACTTCCTCGAACAGAAGATGCTGATCGAGGTCGCGTTCGGGTAACCTGCGGTCGTGATCATCGACGGACTGCGCGAGCACTGGCATTTCGCGGCCGTGCTCGTTGCCGTGTTCGTCACGGCCGTGCTCGTGAACCTCGCGAAGCGCGGGCGTCGCACGCTCCGGCGCAGCGTCATCCTCCTCGCGCTCACGGTCATCGTGGAGATCGCGCGTGCGGCGATCTCGGGCGAGAGCCATTTGTGGGGGCAGCGGCTCATGCTCGCGGCGCACCTGCTCGAGGGGCTCGTCGCGGTCAACCTCGTGGCGATCGCGGTCTTCGATCTCGCGCTTCCGCTCGTCTCGATCGCGCTCGCGGACATCGTCTCGGATCTCGCCGTGGGCGCGGGGTACGTGGCTGTGCTCTTCGCGGTCGTCGGCGAGGCCGGCGGCAGCGTCACGTCGGTCGTCGGCGCGTCGGCCGTCGTCTCGGCGATCCTCGCGCTGTCGCTCCAATCGACGCTCGGCAACGTGATCGGCGGCGTCGCGCTGCAGCTCGACGGATCCTTCCAGGAAGGCGACTGGCTCCAGCTCGAGAACGGGCGCCAAGGCAAGGTGAAGCGCATTCGCTGGCGCCACACGGTGCTCGAGACGCGCGACTGGGGCACGCTCATCGTGCCGAACGCGGTGCTCCTCCAGGGGCAGATCCTCGTGCTCGGAAAGCGCGCGGGCGAGCCGCGCGGCCGCCACCGCTACTGGGTCTACTTCAACGTCGACTTCCGCTACGCGCCGACGAAGGTGATCGACGTGGTGAACGAGGCGCTCCAGCTCGCGCCGATCCCGAACGTCGCCGCGGATCCGAAGCCGCACTGCATCTCGTTCGACTTCGCGAGCCCCGGGCGCGACAGCTTCGGGTACTACGCGGTGCGGTACTGGCTCACCGATCTGGCCGCGGACGACCCGACGAACTCCGCGGTGCGCGCGCGCGTCTACTCGGCGCTGAAGCGCGCAGGGATCCCGCTCGCGATGCCCGCGCAGGCGAACTTCTTCGCGCCCGGCGGCGAGGAGGAGCAGGCGCGCAAGGTCGTTCGAGACCGCGCGCGCCGCGTCGCCGCGCTCAAGTCCGTGTCGCTCTTCTCGCCGCTCACCGACAAAGAGATCGAGTCGCTCGTCGATCACCTGCGGTACTCGCCGTTCACGAAGGGCGAGACGGCGACGAAGCAAGGCAACGTCGCGCACTGGCTCTACGTCCTCGCGTCGGGCACCGTGGAGGTGCGCCTCCGCGGCGCCGACGTGTCGAAGGACGTGGCGCAGATCGAGGCGCCAGGCTTCTTCGGCGAGATGGGCCTCATGACGGGCGAGCCGCGTCAGGCCGACGTCGTCGCCATGACCGACATCGAGTGCTACCGGCTCGACAAGGCCGCCTTCAGTCTCGTCATGCACGCGCGCCCGGAGGTAGCCGCGGAGTTCTCGCGCACGCTCGCGGAGCGGCGCGTCGGCCTGTGGTCGGTTCGCGACGACATGAGCGAGGAGGAGCGGGCCGCGCGCAAGAAGTCCGAGCAGGAGCGCATCTTGGGGCGCATCAAGGAGTTCTTCGCGCTCGACGATCAGAGATTGTCGCGCCTGCCCTGACCATGTGGCTCCGCGAGCTGCCCATCTCGACGACCGACGAAGCCCTCCGCGTGATCCGCGCGCTCGGCAAGCACCGATACGTCGCGGGACGCGTGCACCTCGTCCACGCGCTCGCGGCGTGCGACGTCCTCGACTGGGCGCGCGACGTCATCGCGGACGACGCGATCGACAAGGCCTCGCGTGACGAGGCCCTCGTGCGCCGCGTGACGGACGACGAGCTCTGCGCCGTGCTCGCGCGCTTCTGGTCCGAGGAGACCGGCGCGGAGGCGTGCGACGCGCTCCTCGAGCGGCTCGAGCGCTTCGCCGTCGAGGTGGTCGCGCCTCCAGAGAGCGACGATGCCGACGAAGAGGACGTCTTCCCTCTCCTCGTCGACGCGGGCTGGGAGCTCTTGCCGCTCGCGGAGCTCGACCCCGAGCGCCACCGCGGCGCGATCGAGGCGTTCGGCGAGCGCATCCACTACGACGTCGCGCGCTTCGAGGAGCAAGAGCACCTGCCGCCCGTCGCTCACCTCCAGGAGCTCCCCGCGATTGGCGCGTCGGAGCTCATCCGCGGGATCGATCCGTTCGGGATCTGGCTCGCGGGCAACGAGACGTACCAGGACTACGTGATCCGCGGCGTCCTTCGCGCCGCGAAGATCGAGTAAGCCCAGGTGGCGGTCCCGCCGCGAATGTCTCGCTGCCGCGCGTCGACGACAACGAAAGCCTGGTCTGGTCGACCGAGGCGAGCTCCTGATTAACCCGGAGCCTCGGACGCGGCGACGCGCTCGCGGACGTGCAAGAAGAGGCTCTGCGCGATCGACATGCACGGCACCGCGAGGAGCGCGCCCTTCGTCTGGAACAAGTGCTCGCCGACGACGAGCGCGAAGATGACGAGCACCGGATGGATCTTGGCCGCGTCGCCCATGATCTTCGGGTTCAGGAAATTCGCCTCGATCTGGTGGATGACGATGATCCATGCGAGCACGAAGAACGCGGTGCCCACGTTCTGCGTGAGGCCCACGGCGACCGCGGGGACCGAGCTGATGATCACCCCGAAGATCGGGATCAGAGAGAGCACGGTCGCGAAGAGCGCGAGCACGGGCCAATATTTTAGCCCGACGATCGCGAAGCCGACCGCGGTGAGCGCGCCGTTGATGAGGCAGATGATGAGCTGGCCGCGCACGACGCCCGCGAGGCCTCTGTCGATGCGCGCGACGAGGTCGTCGATCGACCCGCGCCGCTCGGGCTTCGCGAGCGAGGCGAAGAACGCGAAGATGCGCTCGCGCGTGAGGATCATGTACGCGGCGAGCATGAGCGTGAGGCCGCCGAGGAAGATCGCGCGCGCGGTCGACGCGACGAGGTTGCCGCCGAATTTGAGGAGATCCACGGCGTTCGCGTGGAGCCACGCGAAGCTCTTCGCGATCGCCTCGTCGGAGAGGTGCGCGAGATCGACGCGCCCCTCGGGCTCACGCCCCGTCACGAGGTACGAGTCCTGTCCCTTGGGCTCGATGATGACGCCGCGGCCGACGTCGATCGCGTAGCTCCCGTCGGCCTGCGGCTTCACGACGATCGCGGGCTTTGGGTCGCCGTCGGGGTCCTTGCCCGCGAGGCCGAGATCGCTGAGGCGCTGCTGCGCCTGCGGGATCCACTCGGCGCGCGCGACCGCCGCGTTGTGACGCATCTCGCGCCCGAGGTTTCCGATCTCGCGCCCCACGCGCGGCGCCGAGAGCCGGACGAAGAGCCCGAGCGTCCCGAGCACCACCACGTAGACGAGCACGATCGCCCAGCCACGCGACACGCGGCGGCGCTCGACGAACGACACCGCGGGCGTGAGGACGTACGCGATGACGATCGCCATGACGAACGGCGTCATCACCTGGTGCGCCGCGACGACGATGACGCCGAGCACGAGCAGCGTCACGCCGAGGAAGATCGGCTTCTGCCATTTCTTCGGGACGAGCTCGCTCATGCCAGGTCTTCGAAATGCGGCAGGAGCCGCTTACGTGTATCTTGCAGGTATTGTGGCATCACGCGCACGTCGGCGATGACGGGCATGAAGTTCGTGTCGCCGTTCCATCGCGGAACGACGTGCGCGTGGAGGTGCTCGGCGATCCCAGCGCCCGCGGCCTTGCCGAGGTTGAGCCCGACGTTCACGCCATCAGGCGAGAGCGCGCGCTTCAGCCGCGCGACCGTCGCGCGCACGAGGCGGAAGAGGTCGTCCGCCTCGGCGTCGCCGAGCTCGGCCAAGTCGCTCACGTGCTTCTTCGGCACGACGAGCAGATGACCCGCGGCGAACGGATATTTGTTGAGGCAGACGAACGCGTTCGGCTGCGCGACGAGCTGCAAATCGTCCGCGGACCCGCAAAACACGCACTGTCCGCCCTTCGGACCGAGGATGTAATCCATGCGCCACGGGGCCCAGAGGTTGGTCGTTTCGCGGTCGTCGGGCATCGCGTGCGCACCATACACCGCGGCGATCCCTCGGGCGAGCGCGCGGCATCTCCGATGCAACCTCGCGCCTCATGCGCCCCGCATGCTCGTTGATTGTCGCCGCCGGGCTCGTCGTTCTGCTCGCGCCGCAGGGCCACGCCGACGACCCGCCGCAGTGCGCGTGGGAGATCGAATACGACCTCACCGGCCAGGTCCAAATCACCGACACGCTGATGCGTGCGGGCGACGGGACGTTCCCCATCGGTCCAGGCAGCGCGACGGTTCGGTTCGAGGATCGCGGCGGCCACCCGGGTGGCGACGCGAAGCTCCTCGCGTACAAGATGAGCGAGAACGTCACGGTGAAGACCAAGGCGCTCGCGTGGACGACCACGGTCACGAACGACACGCGAAGCTCCGCCACGCCCGACCAGTGCTCGATCGCCGCCGAGGGCGCGCTCGACGGCCAGACGCTCCGCTGGCGAACGCCCGTCCGCGGGATGCACACCGACGGCAAGGTGACGTGCACGGGCTACTTCTGCGGGACGTTCGGCGCGCCGCGCGCCGGCCAGAGCGAGCTCCACATCGCCGCGCGACCCGTGTGGCTCAGCCCATTCATGTTCGGGCCCGACCTGAAGACGTTCACGATGCCGATGACGCACACGTCGCGGACGAGCTCGCCGAAGCAGTCATCGGCGATCGCGCTCTCGGGTCGCGAGGCGAAGCGCGCGTGCGTGCCCGTCGCGCCGTGCCGCCGCTGGTGACAAAAAACGAAACGCCGCGCGCTCCGAGGAGCACGCGGCGTCTCGCGTCCGAAAGGCGGACGAGGATTACTCCTCGTCGTCTTTCTTCTCGTCCTTCTTCTCTTCCTTCGCGACGGCGGAGGAGAGCTTGTCACCGAGCTTCTGCTTGATGAGCTCGCCAATCGTGCCACCGGCCTTGTCGGCGTCGGCAGCGGCCTTCTTCGGCATCATCGAGGGGCGCTTCTCGGCCTTGGTGGGCTGAGAGGCGGCCTCGCCGATGCGCATCGAGAGCGTGATGCGGCGGTCTTGCGAATCGATGTTGGCGATCTCCGCCTGCACCTTGTCGCCGATCTTGAGGGGGTTCTCCTCGCTCTGGACGATGTCGCCCTGAGAGACGAGCCCTTCGACGCCGTCGCGCACGCGCACGAAGATGCCGTAGTCGACGAGCGAGACGACCGACGCTTCGACGATCTTCCCGGGCGGGAGCTCGTTGAAGATGTTCGGCCACGGGTCGTCGTGGAGCTGCTTGATGCCGAGGGAGACCTTCTTCTCGTCGTGGTTGATCGAGAGGATGATCGCCTCGACGTCGTCGCCCTTGTGGAACAGGTCGGCGGGGTTGTTGACCTTGGCCGTCCACGAGAGGTCGCTCTTGTGGACCATGCCGTCGACGCCTTCTTCGATGCCGATGAAGACACCGTAGTCGGTGATCGAACGGACCTTGCCGCCGATCTTGTCGCCCGGATGGTACTTCTCGACGAAGATGCTCCACGGATCCGGCTCGAGCTGCTTGAGGCCGAGCGAGATGCGCTTCGACTTCGCGTCGACTTCGAGCACCTGGCACTCCACCTCTTGGCCGATCTCGAGGACCTTCGACGGGTGCTTGACCTTCTTCGTCCAGCTCATCTCGCTGACGTGAATGAGGCCTTCGACGCCCGGCTCGAGCTCCACGAACGCACCGTAGTCGGTGATGCTCATGACCTTGCCGCGGATGCGCTTGCCCGGCGGATACGCCTCTTCGGCGTGGGTCCACGGGTCCTCTTGCGTCTGCTTCAGGCCGAGCGAAACGCGCTCGGTCTCGGCGTTGTACTTGAGGACGCGCACGGTGACTTCGTCGCCGACCTTGAAGAGCTCGTTCGGGTGCGTGACGCGACCCCAGCTCATGTCGGTGATGTGGAGGAGGCCATCGATGCCGCCGAGGTCGACGAAGGCGCCGTACTCGGTGATGTTCTTGATGACGCCCTTCACGACCTTGCCCTCCTCGAGAGTCTCGAGGGTCTTGGTCTTGATTTGGTCGCGCTCCTTCTCGAGGAGGACGCGGCGCGAGAGCACGATGTTTCCGCGCTTCTTGTTGAACTTGATGACCTTGAATTGGTACGTCTGGCCGATCAGCTTGTCCAAGTTGCGGATGGGCCGAAGGTCCACTTGGCTGCCGGGAAGGAAGGCCTTCACGCCGCCGCGGATGGTGACCGAGAGGCCGCCCTTCACGCGCTGGCTGATGGTGCCTTCGATGAGCTCGTCGCGCTCGCACGCGGCCGAGATCTCGTCCCACACCTTCATCTTGTCGGCTTTTTCCTTCGACAACATGACGAGGCCGTCGTCGTTCTCACGGCTCTCGATGTAGACGTCGATCTTGTCGCCGGCTTTCACCGCGACCTGACCCTGCGCGTCGAGGAACTCGCTCACGGCGATGATTCCCTCGCTCTTACCGCCGATGTCGATCACCACCTCGTCGCGATGAATGGCGACGACGGTGCCTTGGATGATTTCGCCCTCTTTGACGAAACCGCCCCCCGAAACACTCTGCTCGAAAAGGTTCGCGAAGCTACCTTCTCCTCCGGATTGAAATGATTGCACTTTGCACGCTTCTTTTGCCCGAGTCTCCTCGGGGCTGATGGTGGATGGAATGCGGGCGGAAAACCCGCGGGGTCAGCGGATTTACGCTACGTGGGACGGGCTGTCAAAGGGCGCATTCAGGCGTTTCAGAGATTCGGACGAGGCTGGATCCACTCGATCGAATGGATTCATGACACGTCGTCGAGGCGCTTCGCGAGCGTCCGCTTGAGGCTCGCGGTCTTCTTGGCGTCGAAGCCGAGCTCTCCGAGACGGGCGAGGTATGGCCGCGAGGATTCGACGATTTCGTCGAGCATGGCCGCGGCCGCTGCTCGACGGACGCCGTGTCGCTCGCCGAACGCGAGCCACGCGGCGCGCTCGAGGTTGTCGTCCTTCCCGTCGAGCTTGAGCGCCATCCGCGTATCCCCGTAGGGAAGCGTCGAGAGGAGATCGTACGCGGGCGTGAGCTCGACGCGGCCGTCCCTGACGTAGACGGAGACGTTCTTTCCGTGGAGATCGCCGTTTCCGATGACGTACGAGAACGCGACGAGCCGAAGCAGCCGCGCGCGCGCGACGATCGGCGCCGTGCACACGTCGAGCGCGCGCATGAGGTCGGCCGTCTTCAAGTTGTATTTGTCGGCTGGGTACAGATCGCAGAGCTGACACGCGTCCTCTTGGTGGAGCTTCTTGTCGCCCTCGCGATCGAAGCGCGCGACGAGCAGGCCCGGCTCGCCGTCGCGGTCGCGCACGAGCGTCGTGTGCGCGGTGTCGAGCCCGCACGCGCGCGCCATCGTCATGAAGAAGTGCTCGTTCTCGACGAGCCGCGGCGCGGACTTGGGGTTCAGCTTGAGGATGTACGCGCTCGCTGCGCCCGCGCGGATCGGCAGCGAGATCATCGCGGCGGAGACCTTCTCTTGGACGCCGGGGATCGACGGCTCGGTGGCCGACAGGAGGCTCTTCTCGAGCACCTCGGCGAACGAGACGCGGCTCGCGTGCGCGACGTCGACGCTCGCGCTCGACTCGCGGAGCGGCGAGCCCGAGGGGACCACGGCGACGTCGCCGATGCAGTCTCCGCCCGCGGCGACGAGCAGCGAGAGGAGATCGTCCTCCGACGCCTTCTCGCGACGCACGAGCGCGCGGAGGCGAAGGCCCTCCGGCAAGAGCCCCGCGAAGAACGTGTGGAGGTTCACGCCGAACGTCTCGATGCGCCGCCGCGCGAACGGAAGTTGGAACGCGATGCCGCTCTCGTTCTTCGGCGCGCGCGCGACGAGCTCGCGGTGGTACTCGAACACGGCGCCTGCGCGCGTTCGTGTGAGCGTGCCGGCGAGCTGCGTTCCTCGATAGACGTCCGCCGTGGCCATCAGGCCTCGACGCGGATCGCGCCGTGACCTTGCGCGACGACGAGCTCGAGCCCCAGCACCTCGAGCACGTCGAGGAGCTTGTCGAGCCTGAGCGTCTTCTTCCCGGTCTCGAGCGCGTAGACGAACACGGGGCCACACCCCGCGAGCCTCGCGAGCTCGATCTGCGTGACGCCGAGGGCCTTGCGTCGCGCGCGCACGGCGGCCGCGAGCGCGCGAAAGCCTGCTGCATTTCCTTTCGATCGCATGGATTCTTGCATCTTAACCGCCCATGCTCGCCCCTGCCAGGCCATTTCCATGCGATCGGAAGGATTCGCCTTCGTCTATGATGCCACGCTTGAGCCTCGTCAAACGCATCGCCAAAGTCTTCTTCGCCATCGTCGCGCTCGTCCTCGTGGCGGGCGCCGGCTTCGCGTTCACGCAGGTTCGCGCCTACGACGCGAGCATGGACAAGGTCTACGACGTCCCGCCGATGGCGGTGACCGCGTCGAAGGACCCTCTGGTCGTCGCGCGCGGCGAGCACCTCGCGAAGTCGCTCGCCGGCTGCGCCACGCATGACTGCCACGGCGCGGACTTCGGCGCGGGGCGCACGATCGAGATGGGTCCCGTCGCGACGCTCGCGTCGCCGAACATCACGCAGACGATGGCCGCGTACTCCGACGGCGAGCTCGCGCGATTGATCCGTCACGGCATCAAGAAGGACGGGCGCTCGGTGGCCTTCATGCCCGTCATGGACTTCAACTGGCTGCCCGACTCGGACGTCGTCGCGATCGTGTCGTACCTCCGCACGGTGCCGACCATCGATCGCGCGAACGTCTCGGCGACGCGGATCAAGCCGCTCGGCAAGATCCTCGATCGCCAGGACAAGTTCTTCGCGGACGTCGCGCGTCGCATCGATCACACGCACGTCGAGATGGCGCCGCAACCAACGCCGACGCCCGCGTATGGAAAATACGTCGCGCGACTCTGCATGGGCTGTCACGGCGAGCGCCTCTCCGGCGGCCGAATCCCGGGCGCGCCCGCGAACCTCGCGATCCCGCTCAACCTCACGCCGGACGCGACGGGGCTCGCGGGGTGGACCTACGACGATTTCGTGCACGCGATCGAGACGGCGACGCGCAAGAACGGAAAGCCGATGGCCGCGCTCATGCCCGTCGAGGCGCTCCACAACATGGACGACACCGAGCGCCACGCGCTCTTCGCGTATTTGCAGAGCATCCCCCCGCTGCCGTTCGGCAACCGATGATCACGAGGCGACACCTGCTCGGAGGCGGCGCGACGCTGCTCCTCGCGTCGTGCAAGCGCGCCGACGCTTCACCGGAGGCCTGCGCCGACACCTCCGCGCTCGCGCCCGAGGACGCGAAGGTCCGCGCGACGCTCGGCTACGTCGACGCGACGACCCAGGTCGACAAAGCGTGCTCCGCGTGCACGCAGTTCATCGCGCCCCCATCGGACGGGCAGTGCGGCGCGTGCAAGCTCGTCAAGGGCCCGATCCACCCGCGGGGCTATTGCAAGGCGTTCGCCGCGAAGGGGTGATCAGCGGCGAATGCGCGCGAGCATCGACTCCACCACGTCGTCGATCGGCGTCGTGGACGAGTCCACGAGCACCGCGTCGGGCGCGGGCTTCAGCGGCGCCACGACGCGGCCGGTGTCTTGCGCGTCGCGCCGCTTCACCTCGGCGAGCGTCTCTTCGGCGCTCACTTTCTGACCCTTGGCGAGCAGCTCCTCGTAGCGACGCTGCGCGCGGACCTCGGGCGAGGCCGTGAGGAAGAACTTGTACTCTGCATCCGGGAAGACGACGGTCCCGATGTCGCGGCCCTCGGCGACGATGCCGCCGGATTCGCCCGCCTTGCGCTGCATGTCGAGGAGCGCCTTGCGCACGGCCGGGTGCGCCGAGACCGTGCTCGCGTCCATGCCGATCTCCGGCGTGCGGATCGCGCGCGAGACGTCCTCGCCGTCGAGCGTCACCTTGTCGGGCTCGAGGCGGATCGCGTCGCGGCGCGCGAGATCCTCGGCGAGCGCGCCGGAGCGCTCTCCATCGTTCACCGAGACCTTGCCGCGTTGCGCGGCGAGCGCGACGGTGCGGTAGAGCGCGCCCGTGTCGAGCAAGACGAAGCCGAGCGCCTCGGCGACGCGCTTGGCGACGGTGCTCTTCCCCGCCCCCGCGGGTCCGTCGATGGCGATGATCGGGCGCGCGCGCACGCCCTTTCCTTATCAGATCTGGGGCGGCGGATTCGAGAGCTTCTTCCAGTCGTACGAGGGCTTCGGGGTTGCGGGCCGCGCGAAGTAGTAACCCTGCCCGAGCTGGCAACCCGCGTCGCGCGCGGCCATGAACTCGTCGTACGTCTCGATGCCTTCGGCGACGACCTGCGCGCCCATGTCGTTGCACAGACGAACGATCGCGGCGACGAGCTTGTGCAGGCGCGTCGAGACACGGAGCCCAGCGACGAGATCGCGATCGAGCTTCACGACCTCGGGGTTCAGGTCGGCGATGTATTTGAGGTTGCTGTAGCCCGCGCCGAGATCGTCGACGGCCAGGTTCGCGCCGCGACCGCGCACCTCGCTCAAGACGCCGTGACAGAACCGAAAGTGCGTGAGCGGGACCGACTCGGTGATCTCCAGGTAGATCGGGTGCTCGTGCGCGAAGATCGGATCGTCGGGCCGCACGAGCCACGAGTCATCGAGCTCGTTCGGGTGGATGTTCAAGAAGAGCGGCGCGTCCGGGCATTCCTCCGCGGCCATCTCGCGGATCACGCGACCGATGCGGCCCATCGCGCGCGACTCGATGGCGGCGCTGAGGATGCTCGGCGGATCGGGAAACGCGGGCGCTTTGCTGCGCACGAGCGCCTCGTACGCGAACGGCTTTCCCGTTCGCAGATCCACGATCGGCTGGAACACGACGAAGAGCTGCTTCTGCCGCGCGGCCTCCTCGATCGGCGAGACCGCGCTCTTCGGGCTAACGCTCTTGGGGCTCAGGCTGCGCGGCGGGGGCTTCGTGGTGCGCCTCGACCGCGGTCCAACCGATCGCCGATTCGACTCCGAGCTGCTCACGACTTCCCCTCGCTACGGACACAGATGACCATGATAAAGACCATACGAGCGCTACCTACTCGACGTCAATCGATGCGCCGAGGGCGCGGAGCGTTCCCACGAAGCGCGGGAAGCTCGTCGCGATGCAGTCGGCGTTTCGGATGCGAGACGGGCCGTCGGCGGTCAGCGCGAGCATGGCGGCAGACATCGCGATGCGGTGATCGCCGAGGGAGTCCACGATGGCTGCATGTAGGGGCGTGTCTTTTCCTTCGATGCGCATCCCATCCGGGAGCCCTTCGCACTCGACGCCGAACGCGCGGAGCACCGTTTCCATCGCTGCGAGGCGATCGCTCTCCTTGACCCTAAGCTCGGCTGCGTCGCGCACCGTCGTCGTGCCCTTGGCGCGCGCGGCGATCGCGCAGAGCGCCGGCACCTCGTCGATCGCGCGCGTCACGGCTTCACCACCGGTCACCGTGGCGACCAGGGGCGCGTCGCTCGTGACGTGCAGGTTCGCGATCGGCTCGCCGCCTTCTTCGCCGAGCGGCTCGATCGCGAGCGGGGCGCGCATGTCGCGCAAGATGTCGAGGAGCCCCGTGCGCGTCGGGTTCGTGCCGACGCCGCGCACGGTGACGCGCGAGCCCGGGACGATGAGCGCTGCGCCGAGGAGGAACGCGGACGCCGAGACGTCACCCGGGAGCGTCATGTCGAACGCGGGCATCGACCCGCTCCAGCCGGCGGGGTCGAGCTCGATCATCGTGCCGGCTGTCCTGAGTGGGACGCCGAGCGCCAGGAGCATACGCTCGGTGTGATCGCGCGAGAGCATCGGCTCGCGGATGCGCGTCGCGCCGTGAGCGTAGAGGCCGGAGAGGAGCAGCGCGCTCTTCACCTGCGCGCTCGCAACGGGCATCGCGTACTCGATCTCGCGCAGGTGCTCCCCCTCGGCTTCGCGTAGCGCGCGGACGTGGAGCGGCGCGGTGATCTCGTCCTTCTTTTTGTCGTGCGCGCGCCCGGTGATGTGCGCGCCGCGCGCGTTGAGCGGACCCGCGACGCGCATCATCGGGCGGCCCGAGAGCGACTCGTCGCCGACGAGCGTCGCGTCGAACGGCTGCGCCGCGAGGATCCCGCAGAAGAGGCGCATCGTCGTGCCGGAGTTTCCGCAGTCGAGGTCGCGCTCTGGCGCGCGCAGGCCGAAGATGCCGACGCCGCTCACGACCACTTCTTTGTCTTTGGCTTTCTCTCCGCCGGTCTCGGCGAACGCGACGCCCATCGACTCGAGCGCCGCGCGCGTCGAGGCGTTGTCTCCCCCGCCCGCGTACGCGCGGATGCGGCTCTTGCCGTTGCACAGCGCGCCGATGAGGAGCGCGCGGTGCGCGATGCTCTTGTCGGACGGGACGGGTACGCTGCCCACGAGCGGGCGCATCGCTGGGTGGACGACGAGGTCGCTCATCGGATGTATGCAGAATACAAGCTTTTGAATCCGCCGCCGCGCTGGATCGTGAGGCCCGCCGCGCCGAAGGCGAGCAGCGTCGAGAGGACGAGCAGCACGGCGAGCCACACGGGCACGCCTCCGCCGGATTTCGCGCCGGGCGCAGGCGCGTTTGCGGGCGTGGGCGCGGCGGCGATCGCGCCTTGCGGGCCGCTCTGGTGCGCGAGGCGCGCGGCGCGGTACGCGCCCGCGTTCATCGTGACGGTCGCCTCGTCACCGAACGCGCCGCTTCCCACCGACCAGGTCGCCTCGCGGAGCGCGACGCCGGTCACGTTCGCGTTCGGATCGCGATTCGCGATCGCGTCGCGCAGCGCGGTCGCGGCGGCCGCAGCGGCGAGCACCGAAGCCGCCCCGAAGAACTCGCCCTCGGACGTGCTCACGTGCGCTTGCCAGACGTAGCCGCTTATTTCGGCGTCGAGGCGCGCGTCGAGCTCGACCGGGCCGGTGTACTTGTCGGCGTAGCCGTCGATGATCTCGCTGGCCATGCGCGCGGCGCGCACTCCCGCCGCGCGCGCGAGCACGATCGCCTTGCCGCCTTGGACGTTGCCCGCGGCGAGATCGCCGAACGCGAGACGCGACATGTGGACCTCCGCGTGCGCGAGCGGACCGACCCACGGCCGGAGCTTCACGCCCGAGAGCGTCGACGCGGGCCCCGTCGTCATCTCCTCGACGGCGCGATAGAGCAGGCGGCTGTTCGCCGAGAGCGCGACGAGCGTGTAGCGATCGAGCGGACGAAGCTGCTGCCACTCTTGGAGCGCGAGGGGGCGTACGTTGCGTAGCGCTTCGACGACCGCTTGCGGGACCGCGTCGCGCGGCGGGTCCTTCACTGGCCCGAGAAAGCGGACGTGCTTGAGCGCGCCCGAGACGGCGTTCTTCACGACGTACTCGGAGATCGCGTCCTTGACGCCTTCTTGCACGAGCGCCTGGCGCGCAGGGAGCGGCAGCGTCTGCCACGTGTCGAGCGGCACGGCCACGCCCGAGCAGAGGAGCGCTCGACGGGCCGAGAGCGGCGGGCGCGTGAGCTCTGGGCCGATCTCCTCGAACGCGTAGATCATGCCCCGCTGCTTGCCTCCAGGTCAGCCACCGAACATCGCGGGCAGGCGCTGGAGCAGGTTCGCGATCGACGCGTCGTCGACGGCGAACGCGACCTGAGCGTCGCTCTGCGCGGGCGTGACGTTCACGTCCTTGATCTGTACGCCGAGCGCCGAGGTCGCGACGGTGACCACCGTCGACGTGAAGAGCGAGCGGAGCCCGTCAGCACCCGCCTTCGCGTGCGCTTCGTCCGCGTACGTCGCGGAGCCCGCGACGTGCATGCCCGGCGCCTGGAAATTGCCGAGCAAACGGAGCGCGGTCATCCCGTCGGTGCCCTTGATCGGAAAGCCGCCCGTGAGCGACGCGACCGGCATCGACTTCGTGTCGACGGCGAGCGCAGCCGCCGCGCTGCCTCCGACCGTCGTGAGCGTCTGGAGCATCCACGCGGGAACGTCGTGCGCGAGGTGCGCGTCGCGAATGCGATCGAGCGCGCGCTTGATGGTCGTCTTCGTGCCCGCGAGGACGAGGTGCGGAGACAAAACCGTGAAGCCCGCGTCGGCCACCGTGTAGAGCGTGCGCCCCGCGTACTGCGAGGCGACGAGGAGCCCGCCGCCGTGGAGCTGAGTCTTCGACTGCGCGGCCTGCGCGATCTTCGCCTCGTCGAAGCGCCCGACGAGCGTCGCGAGCACGTCCGCGCCCTGCATCGAGTAGAACCCGCCCGTCACGCGATCGAGATCCTTCGACGCCGAGAAGCCGGCTTCCTGCCCGACGGGGAAATATTTCTCGGCGAGCTGCGCAGCCGACGGCCCCGCGGACTTGCTCGCGTAGAACGCCTTCACGTCGATCGCGAACATGCCGAGCGCGCCGCTCGGGAAGAGCGCGATCGGGTCCTTCTCCATCATCTCGGGCGTCACGACGACGGGCGTCGCCGAGGCGGTGGCGAGCGTCGGGGCTGGCTGGTTGGCTCCGCTTCCGCCGCACGCTCCTGCGAAACCGAGCGCGCCCGTCACGAGGGCCAATGCCGCGACTTTGCGGAGCTGCATCTTCATGAGGGTATTACGTGCGAGCACGCTGAATCATTCAATTTCCGATGCTGGGGTACGAGCCCAACACCTTGAAAAAGCTCGTTTTGTGGCGAACTTCCTCGAAAGCGCTGACGAGCGGCCTGTCGGCCGCGTGGCCAGACACTTCGACGAAGAAGAGGTAGGACCACTCGCCGTCGAGCGCGTCACGCCGCGGGTCGTTCGGGCCGCGCGCCGGCCGCGACTGGATCTTGCGCAGGTTGATCCCACGCTCGGCGAAGAGCTTGAGCACGTCGAGGAGCGCGCCGGGCGCGTCGTTGACGGAGAACACGCACGCGGTCGAGTCGTCTCCCGTGCGTCCGCCGGGTCGCGCGCCGACGATCGCGTAGCGCACGCGCTCGGCGCCGCCTTCGACCATCCCGCGGCGCACGACCTCGAGCGCGTGCTCGCTGCCGAAGCCGTCGGCGCAGAGCGCCGCCGCGCCGTGGTCCTCCGCCGCGAGCTTGCACGCCATGAGCGGCGTCTTCACGTCGTAGACGCTGAGCGTCTGCGAGGGCTTTCGCGCGAGCGCCGCGAGCGTCTTCTGCGCGCGCGCGTGATCGGCCGCGGTCGCGTAGACCTTCTCGATGTCGGCCTCGTTGCCCGTGCGGTTCATCAAGCAGAGATCGCTCGTGGTCTCGATCTCGGCGACGATCTTCAGGTCCGTCGCGACGAGCGCGAAGATGGTGCTCTGCACGGGACCTTCGGTCGTCGTCTCGACGGGGAGGACCGCGAACTCGGCGCGGTGGGCGATGACCTCTTCGAGCGTGCCGGCGATCGTCTCGGCCGCGACGAGCTGCGCGCTCACGCCGAACCGCGCGCGCGCCGCGGCGTGCGCGAACCCGCCCTCGGGCCCGATGTACGCGACCTTCACGGGGAGCTCGAGCGCGAGGCACGCGGCGTAGACCTCGCGGAAGATCGCGCGGAGATCTTCGACCGGCATGTCGCCGCTCGCGCGCGCGAGGATCGTCGCGATTTGCGCCTTCTCCGTGAGGGGGAGCTGCGCCGGGCCGGTGCGGAGCTCGCCCGCGCGGCGAGCGGCCTTTCCACGCTTCTCGAGCGCGGAGAGGATTTGCCCATCGATCCGCGCGAGCTCCGCGCGAAGCTCTTCGATCTCGCGCTTGTGATCGGACATGCGCGAGAGAGCGTAGAGCCCGCGCGCCCGTTGCGCAACGCCGCCCGCCGAGGCACGATCCTCCGATGATCGCGGGTGCGCTGGCCGAGCTGCGCGTGAAATACGAGGAGATGCTCGCGCTGCGATTGATCGCATCTCGCGGCCGCGACGCGTCGTCAGTCGACGGATCCGCCGAAGGCGGGACGTACGATCCGCGCGCGCGAATGGTCGCGCTCGCCGCGCGTTTTCCTGGCTCGCTGCGCGAGATCGACGAGCTGCCCATCACGGAGATCGAGGCGCGCATCGACGCGCTCTCGCGCGCGGAGCGAGACCCGAACGCGACTGCGCGCTGGATGCACGCGATGACGCGCTTCCACACGCTGACGCGCGGCATCCTGTTCGCGAAGCGCGCTCGGCGCGAGAGACGACTGGCCCGAAGAGGCGCTCGTCTGGCGCGACGATCCGCGCGTCGCGAGGCCGCCGACCGGCCGCTTGACGGATCTCGTCTACGAGCGCCTCGCGGGTGAGCTCGACATGACGCCGCGCGAAGTGAAGGCGCTCGTGTTCGGCGAGCGCGCGCTCTAGGTCACTTCTTGTCGGAGCTCGGGGTGGGCGGGGTGCTCGGGGTCGCAGTCGTCGTCGACTCCGATTTCGTCTCCGATTTCGTCTCCGATTTCGACGAAGACTCGCCGCCGCTCTTCTTGGGGCTCGACGAGTAGAGGTCGGCGTACCAGCCGCCGCCCTTCAAGATGAAGTTGCCACCGCTGATCAGGCGTTGAGCGGATGGCTCGTGACACTTGGGACACTCGGTCAGGGGAGCCTCGCTGATGCGCTGGTTGGCTTCCCAAGCATTCCCACAGGATTTGCACACGTATTCGTAGGTCGGCATGTGTGGCGTCCAGATCGTTCGGATCCGAACGATCTCTCAATAAGCCTCTTTTCCCCTTGCGCCAAGCACGCTTCGGGCGTACCTGTGCACTTGCGCAGTGACGCTATGTGAAGTGACGATACACTCGCCATACGTCAACACACCCATTCGAATTCTTTGTCAAAAATTCGGCCTTTTATCCACAGGCCGATAATCCACGTCTTGCGCCGCCCGCCTTCGGCGGATCGGCGACACGTCTCTGGAGCGCACATATCGATGAAGATCAAGAAGCTCGAGATGACCGGGTTCAAGTCGTTCGTGGACCGCACGGTGGTCCACTTCGATCACGACGTCCTCGGCATCGTCGGTCCCAACGGGTGCGGCAAGTCGAACATCGTCGACGCCATTCGATGGGCCATGGGCGAGCAAAGCGCCAAGCACCTCCGCGGCCGCAGCATGGAGGACGTCTTCTTCGGCGGCTCCGAGTCGCGCGTCGGCAGCGACATGGCGGAGGTCACGCTCACCTTCGAGAACGACGATCCGACCAGCGTCCCGATGGAATTCACGGACTACGCGGAGATCGCGGTCACGCGTCGCCTCCATCGCAGCGGCGACAGCGAGTACCTGATCAACAAGGTCCAAGTCCGCTTGAAGGACATCACCGATCTCTTCCTCGGCACCGGCGTCGGCACGAAGGCGTACTCGATCGTCGAGCAGGGCAAGATCGGCCTCATCGTGAGCGCGAAGCCCGAAGACCGGCGCCTGCTCATCGAAGAGGCCGCGGGCATCACCAAGTACAAGGCGCGCAAGAAGGCCGCCGAGCGCAAGATGGAGCTCTGCACGCAGAACCTCCTGCGCGTCGGCGACATCGTCGCAGAGATCGAGCGCAACCTCGGCTCGCTCAAGCGCCAGGCGCAAAAGGCCGAGCGCTATCTCTCGTATCGCAAGGAGGTCGAAGATCTCCAGCTCCACGAGGCGTCGCACAAATATCTCGAGCTCGTCGGGTGGAAGAAGCTCCACGGTGAAGAGGTCGAGCAGCGCACGTCCGATGCGGACCGCGCGCGCACCGAGCTCGCGGCGCGCGACGCGGAGCTCGAGGCCGCACGCCAAGCCGCGTTCGCGGTCGAAGAAGAGGTCGAGCGCGCGCAGACCCGCGCGTTCACCGCGGAGAACGAAGTGCGCGCCGAAGAGGCCGCGATCGCCCGCGCGAAGGACAAGCTCGAGTCGCTCAAGGCGCGCGAGGCGCAGGCCGAAAGCGAGGGCAAGGAAATCGAGGCCGCGCGCGACACGCTCACGCGCGAGCGGGCGACCTTCGAGGCCGAGGTCCAAGACCTCGAGCACGACGAAGAATTGAAGCGCGCGCAGGCCGAGGCCGACGAGGCGACGGCTCGCGGAGGCGACGAGCGAGCTCTCGGCGGCGGAGGCTCGCCGCAACGAGGCGAACCAGAGCGCGTCGAGCGCGCAAGCCGCGATCGCGAGCGCGGAGGCGACGCTCGCGGGGCACGATAGGCGCAGCGGCGAGATGACCGCGCGCCTCGACAAGGTGAAGCTCGAGCGCGAGGCGCTCGACGGCGCCCTCGTCGAGCACCAGGGCAAGCTGCGCGGTCTCGAGACGCGCGTCGAGTCGATCCGCGCCGGCAAGATCGCCAGCGCCGAAGACCGCGAGCGCGCCGAGGGGCGCCTCTCGGAGCTTCGCACGGCGATCGTGACGAGCGAGAAGTCGCTCGAAGAAGCGCGCGCCGAGCTGTCGAAGGTGCGCTCGCGTCATCACGCGCTCTCCGAGCTCCACGCGCGCTTCGAAGGCGTCGGAGCGGGACCGCGCGCGCTCGTCGAGATGGGCGACGACGCGATCCTCGGGCTCGTCGGCGATCGCATCGAAGCTCCGGCGGAGCTCACGCACGCGCTCGCGGGCCTGCTCGGCGATCGCCTCGAAGACGTCGTCGTCGCAGACGTGGAGCGCGGCGTCGCGTTCCTCGAGGAGATGGCTCAATCGGGCGGCGGCCGCGCGGCGATCGTCCCCGCGCATCCGGCGTACGTCGCGGCGAAGGCGCCGCTGACGCCCGAAGACGAAGGCGTCGTGTGTCGCCTCGCCGACGCGCTCCGCTTCGCGCCGGAGGACGAGGCGCTCGTTCGTTCGCTCGTGGGCGACGCGATCGTCGTCCGTGACTCCGAGGCCGCTCAGCGCATCCGCGCGAGCGTGCAGAATACGACGGTCGTGACGCTCGCCGGCACGGTGCACTTCGCGGACGGTCGCGTCGTCGGCGGCAGCGGCGACGAGGTCGCGGCGGGTCGCCTCGACGAGAAGCGCGAGATGCGCGAGCTCGGCGAGCGCCTCGCGGTGCTCGACGCCTCGTGGACGGAGCAGCTCGCGGCGCACCAGGCGCTCCGCGGCGAGATCGCGGAGACCCAAGCGACGCTCGAGCAGGCGCGCACGCAAGCGCACGCCGACGAGCTCGCCCTCGTGACCGCCGAGCGCGATCTTCGCTCGACGACCGAGGCGATCGCCGTCGTCGAGAAGCGCCTCGGGACCCTCGCCCACGAGGCCGAGGAGCTCGCGCGGTGGATCGACGAAGGCCGCGTCGAGCGTCAGAACGCCGAGGCCATCCTCGACGGCGAGCGCGCGCGCCTCACGGCGGCGCAGCAGGCTCTCGAGGCCGCGCACCTCGACTGCGCGACGCACCGCGAGCAAGTGGACGCGCGCCGCGCGCTCGTCACCGAGGCGAAGGTTCGCCTCGCGGGCGTCAGCGAGAAGCTCACCGCCGTGCGCGGCACCATCGCGCGCCTCGATCGCAGCGCGACCGAGCTCGCCGATCGCGCGCGCCGCCTCGTCGAGGACGGCTACGACGCCGCGCGCCAGTGGGGCGAGACCGCCGCGCAGATCGCGCTTCACAAAGAGAAGCTGCAGACCGCGCTCGACGAAATGCGCGCCGCTCAGTCGGCGCTCGCCGAGGCGCGCTCGAGCTACGACGCCATCAAGACCGACCTCTCGGAGCGCGAGGCGAAGCTCAAGGATCTCCGCACGGAGGCCGAGATGCTGCGCGATCTCCTCGGCGAGTCCGAGCGCGCGCTGCACACGCGCACGCTTGCGCTCGAGCACCTGCTCGAGTCCGTCGCGGAGAAATTCCGCGGGCTCGTGCTGCCGCGCGTCGTCAGCGACTTCCACATGCGTCCGCCGCCGGACGAGGAGCACCGCGCCCGCATCACGGAGCTCTCGGGTCTCATCGACCGCATGGGCTCGGTGAACCTCGACGCGATGCGCGAGCACCAAGAGGCCGAAGAGCGCTTCACGTTCTACACGACGCAGAAGGTCGACCTCGAGAAGGCCCTCGCCGATCTCGAAAAGGCCATCGCGCAGATGAACCGCGAGTCTCGCAAGCTCTTCGCCGAGACGTTCGAGGCCGTGAACGCGCGCTTCCAGGAGATCTTCCCCAAGATGTTCCGCGGCGGCCGCGCCGTCGCTCCGCCTCACGAACCCCGACGACATGCTCGAGACGGGCATCGACATCCTCGCGCAGCCGCCCGGGCAAGAAGCTCAACTCGATCGAGCTGATGAGCGGCGGCGAGAAGGCGCTCACCGCGGTGTCGCTGATCTTCGCGATCTTCCAGATCAAGCCGTCGCCGTTCTGCATCCTCGACGAGGTCGACGCTCCGCTCGACGAGGCGAACGTCGCTCGTTACAACGACCTGATCCGGTCGATGACGGACAAGTCGCAGTTCATCCTCATCACGCACATCAAGCGCACGATGCAGATGGTCGACGTGCTCTACGGCGTGACGATGCAGGAGTCGGGCGTGTCGCGCCTCGTGAGCGTGAACATGAACAGCGCGCTCGAGACGCTGAAGCCGGCCGCCAAGACCAAGGACCCTGGCGCGCCCGGCTCGGATGACGCCGCCGCCGTCGCGTGATCTGCTGCTGACGCTGCGCAAGAAGCTCCGAGCGGCCGGCGACGCGGGCCGCGCGAAGGCGATGCAGGCGTACATGAAGTCGGCGATGCCGTTTCACGGCGTGCCGGCTCCCGAGGTGCGTGCAGTCTGCAAGCAAATCTTCGCGCCGCTCGCGTTCGCCACGCGTCGGGACTGGGAGCGCGCCGTTCGCGAGATCTGGGACGGCGCGAAATTCCGCGAGGAGCGATACTGCGCGCTCGCGCTCACGAACGTGCGCGCGGCGCGGCCCTTTCAGACGCCCGAGGCGATGCCGCTCTACGAGAAGCTCGTCACCGAGGGCGCGTGGTGGGACCTCGTCGACGAGATCGCGACGAACCGCGTCGGCCCGATCCTGCGCGCCCACGAGGAGCCGATGGCCGCGCTGATGCTCCGCTGGGCGAGCGACGCGAACATGTGGAAGGCGCGGACCGCGATCTTGTCTCAGTGCCGCTCGCGCGAGGCGACCGACGTCGAGCTCCTCTACGCCTGCATCGAGCCGTCGATCGAGTCGAAGGAGTTCTTCTTGCGCAAGGCGATCGGCTGGGCGCTCCGCGAATACGCGCGCGTCGACATGCGCGAGGTGAAGCGCTTCGTGAAGAAGAACGAGGCGCGCCTATCCGGCCTCTCGAAGCGCGAAGCGCTCAAGCACGCGTGATCATGCAACCTCGCACGCCGGAGCGAAGCGGAGGTACGAGGTTCGCGACGGTGCTCAATACGCGCACGGATCGGTCTCCGACGGCGCGAGGCGGACGGGCGTGTACGTGGTCTTGCCGCCGCGCGAGCGCACGAGCGTGCCGACGCGCGCCTCGGTGGGGTTGAGGAAGCGGCACGCGGCGATCTCGCGGAGCGAGCCGCGCTCGATGGCGTACGTCACCCGCGACGGGTTCGAGGCGCCGGCGGTGCGCGAGATCACGGTGCGCGTGGCCGCGTCGAACCTCGCGTTCGGAACGCGCGCGAGCTCGGCGGCGAGCGGAGAGGCGTTCGAGAACCTGCGCGTGCGCGCGTCGTACAAATAGACGTCGCCGCCGATGACCACGTCGGGCGCGCCGTCGAAATTCGCGTCGACGACCTCGATCGACGCGAGGAGCGCTTCGGGCGAGCTCGCGCGCGGCGGGAGATCGATGCGCTGCTTTAGCGCCGAACGCGCGGACCTCGAGCTGCGCGACCGTATGACCCTCCCTCACGGCGGCGGCGGCGCGAACCACGACGCCGTGAGCGCCGATCTCGCGCGTCTCCCCTTGCATCAAGATGTGCGCGGCGAGGAGTGGGGCGAAAAAGAGCACGGAGGCCATGCTCGTCAGGTATCGCGCGAGGCTCGCGACGGCCAAGAAATCAGTGGTAGAACGCGCGCATGTCGAAGCTTCGTTTCGCGCTCCTCCCTTTGCTCGTCGTCGCGTGCAGCAGTGACAACAGCGCCTCCGACGCCGGCGCGGACGCCTCGAAAGACGCGACCGTGGTCGATGCGTCGAAGGACGCGACGACGCTGCCCGACGCGTCGAAGGACGTGACGGCGACGGACGTCGCGAACGACGTGAAGTCCGACGTGGCGAACGACGCGCCGAGCGACGCGTCAGCGACGCGGTCAACGATGCGCCCACCGACGGCCCCACCGACGCCGCAGCCGACGCGGGCTCGTCGTGGCACACGCCCACGTGCGACGGAACCATCACCTCGGGCGAGTATGGGCCCGCGCAGAACCAGACGATGAGCGGGACGCAGACCTGGTACTTCACGTGGGACGCGACCAACCTGTACGTCGCGCTCGACAGCGCGAACGTCGCCGAGGGAAACGTCTTGTACGTCGGCTTCAGCGGCGGCGGCCTCAAGACGGCGCAGGCCTACGACTACACGGGCGGCACCCTGCCCTTCGCGGCCGACGGCGTGGTGTACGCCAAGAGCGGCTATCAAGAGGCTCGCAAGGGCAGCGCCGACGCGGGCGCGTGGAGCAACCCCGTGACCAACGCGATCACGTTTTGCTCGAGCGGCACGACGCGCGAAGAAGTGATCCCGTGGACGGCGCTCGGCGCGTCTTCGATCCCGTCGAGCTTCCGCTTCCTCGCGTACGCGACGTCGGCCGGCGGCTTCATCTACGGACAGATCCCGACGACGAACCCGACGGCCGACGCCGGCACGAGCACCACGTTCGGGCACGACTTCTTCGTCTCGAGCACGTCGAACGGCACGGGGTCGTTCCCGTTCGACGTCACGGAATAATCAGTCGCAGGGCGCGCGGCACGACCTCGATCGCGACGCGCTCCGCCGCCGCGAGCTCCTCGCCGTCGATCTGAGCCGCGAAGGGCGCGGCGCCTTCCCACACGCGGAACTTGAACGCGATGCGCGAGGCCGAGACCGATCTCGAGTGCTCGACGCCGATCGCGGCGAGCATCTCCTCGGTGATCGGGTTTCCCTCGAGGTCGACGATCGCCTTGCTCGTCCAGTCGCGCTTGCCTTGGAACGGGACGATCTCGAATTTTCCGTCGTCGTGCGCCGAGTGTTTGTCGAAGACCCACGCGCCGCCGTAGACGCGCGTGCCCTTCACGATGAGATCGGTGAGGCCTCGGAGCTCGTATTTGTTGCCGTCGGCGTCGACCTCCGCGTCGAACTTGTCGCTGACGACGTACGAGTCGAGGAAGACGCGCAAGAGCACGCCCGCGTAGACGAGCTGATCGCGGTAGACGTCGCGCAGCACGGGGATGCGCCCGACGACCTCGCGCTCGACGTTGCGCTCGCGGAGCACGCGCGCGGAGATCCCCCAGCCCGCCGAGTCGAAGAACCATGCACTCTGCACGGAATTGCCGACGGAAAGCTCGAGCTTTCCTGCGTCGAGCCGCGTCTCCTTCGCCGCGAGGATCACGCCGAGGTTTCGCTCGAGCGACTCGTCGCCCGCCTCGAGGCCGAAGCTTCGTCCTTGGTCGTTGGCGGTGCCCGTCGGGAGCATGCCGAGCGCGACCGCGTCCTTCTTCGTCGAGTCCAGGATGCCCGCGGCGACCTCGCGGAACGTGCCGTCGCCGCCCATCGTGATGACGCACCGGTACGCGCCGTCGTCGATCGCGCGCGTCACGGCGAAGGTCGTCTTGCCCTCGGGCTCGGTCGCGAGGAAGTCGCACGCGACGCCCGCGGTGCGGAAGAACTCGCGCGCGCGCTCGATGCGCACTT
This sequence comes from uncultured delta proteobacterium, assembly GCA_963839305.1. Taxonomy (GTDB): domain Bacteria; phylum Myxococcota_A; class Polyangia; order Polyangiales; family Polyangiaceae; genus DASXHD01. The sequence goes on along the minus strand of CAWIUL010000010.1, from coordinate 277,871 downwards.
GATTTTTGCCACTTTGCGCCGTCGGGTTACCGACGAGGAGGTGCGTCGCGCTCACGCGCAAATGATAGGATGAACGCATGCGGCGCTCGGGGGTTTTCGTCCTGTTCGCGGTTTTGGGGATCTCGCTCCGCGCGTTCTCCGCGTGCGGCGGAGACGGTAGCGGCCCGCGTGACGGACAGGTCGCGAACGACGGCGCCGTCGAGCAAACGCCGCAGTGCCAATCTCAGGGCGGGAGCGCGCCGGTCGCGCAGCCCACGTTCGTGCGCAACATCCAGACGGGCGAGACCGGCTGGTTCGCGTCGCCCGCAGTCGTCGACCTCGACAAGAACGGCAAGAAGGAAATCGTCGCGCCGTTCTATTCGACGTTCGTGTTCGACGCGCAAGGCAACAAGCTCGCGAAGGGCACGGCCACGGGCGGGCGTGTCTACGCGCCGGGCGTCGTCGCGGATCTCGACGGCGACGGCACGATGGAGATCGTCGTCGGCGGCAGCGATCTGAGCTCGAAGCCAGGCACGAGCGTCGTCGCGTACGAGTGGAAGAACGGCGCGCTCTCTCCGAAGAGCGGCTGGCCCGCGTCGACGTGTAGCGGCGGGCAGTGTCCCGAGGTGCGCGGCATGGCCGCGAGCGATCTCGACGGCGACGGGAAGATCGAGGTCGTCGTCACGACGACCAACACGAGCGACACGGGCTCGCAGGTCTACGTCTTCGAGCCCGACGGGAGCGTGCGCGCCGGCTGGCCTCGCTACGACCAGACCGACGACAAGACGTTCAACGGCATGGGGAACACGGGCTACGGCTGCTACGGCGAGAACGTCGGCATCGGCGACATCGACGACACGAACGATCTCGAGATCCTCGTCACGTACGACAACCACCAGATCAACGCGTTCAAGAAGGACGGCTCGTCCGATCCTCGCGAGCGACTGGTACACGAACCCCGCGAGCCAGTATTTTGGCCAGCGGATGGGCTGGGGGCAGTTCATCCGCTGGTTCGATCCGACCGTCGAGGACAACCACTACCACTTCGATCCCAACGGCGCGTGGCCCAGCGTCGACACGACGATGTGGCTGCAGTGGACCGCCTCGCCGCCGAACATCATCGACGTCGACGGCGACGGAAAGAACGACGTCGTCGGCATCCCGAACGCGGAGGAGCACCAGCCGTACGAGACGCAGGGCTACGCCTTCATGGTCCTCCAAGGCGCGCAGGGCGGCGGCGCGAACGCGGCGCGGAGGCTCCCCGCGTTCAACACCCTGCCCTTCAGCGACAAACCCGCCGTGCGCGCCTCGGGCGACTACTACCCGCCCGACGGCATCCCCGCGCCGACGACGGTGAGCATCCTCGGCGACTCGAAGCCCGAGATCATCGCGCCGATCAACGACGGCTACATCTACGCGATCGGGCCCGACGGCACGCGGCTCTGGCGTTACGACTTCGCCAAGGGGCAGTCGAAGACGTTCGCGTCCGAGGTCACCGTCGCGGATCTGAACAAGGACGGCACGCCCGAGCTCGTCTTCGGCACGTACTCGCTCCAGACGAACGGCGGCCACTTGATCGTGCTCGAGAACACGGGCGCGCTCCTCTGGGACATCACGCTCCCGAACCAAGGCACCGACGGCAACGGCATCGGGGTCCCCGCGGCGCCGACGATTGCTGACCTCGACGGTGACGGGCAACTCGAGATCGTCGTCTCGACGTTCGACCACGGAATCGACGTCTTCACCGTGCCAGGCTCCGGCACGTCGTGCATGCTGTGGCCCACGGGGCGCGGGTCGTATCTCCGCGCGGGCCGGCCCATCACGCAATGAGAGAGACAGGACGAGGTCGAGACGCTCATCGACCAGAGCGGAACACGCGCGGCGGAACCTTCGGCTCCGAGCGGCACGAGCGCGCAGCACACGATCGCGACGACCGTCGTGATGCGCTCCGAGGAGCTCGAGCGCGCGCGCGCGTTCTACCGGCTCGTGATGATCATGGTCGCGGTCGCGGCCGCGTTCATGCCGTTCGTGCCCGGCCCGCGTCGCGCTCCGCGCGCTCTCGATCGCGCTCATCGCCGTCTCGATCGTCGGCTGCGCGACCGCTCTCCGCCGCATCCGCGACGAGAAGCGCTACACGCCGCGATTCGTCGCGGTAATGGGCGCGCTCCTCGGCGTCGTCGCGGAGCTCACGCTCTTCTACATGGGCCTGTTCACCGCGGCGGTGATGATCCTCCCGCATCGGCGTCTATTTCTTCGGCCTCAGCGAGAGCAAGCTCGCGGCGCGCTCGACGTTCTGGACGGGCGCGATCTGCTACGGCGCGTTGTCGGTCGGCGTCGTCTTGGGGGTGCTCCCCGACCTCGGGCCGATGCCCATCGGGGCGCTCGCGACGCCGTGGAAATGGTTCTTCGTCGTCATGGTGCAGGTCGTCTTCGCGACCACGTATTTCCTCGCGCGGTCGAGCCGGCGCGCGACCGAGACCGCGATCGCGCGCGTCGAGCGGGCGAACCGGCAAATCTTCCAGAAAGAGGCGCTCCTCGCCGAGGCGCGCATCGAGCTCGATCGCGCGCTCCGACCCGGCGAGGGCCGCTACACCGAGCAGGTCGTCGACGGGTGGAAGCTCGGCGAGCTGCTCGGGCGCGGCGGCATGGGCGAGGTCTATCGCGCGGAGCGCGGGAGCGAGCTCGCGGCGATCAAGCTGCTCCACCCGATCATCCTCAGCGATCCTTCACACGTAAAGCGTTTCGAGCGCGAGGCCGAGCTCGCTCGAAAGGTGAAGTCGCCGTACGTCGCGCGCGTCGTCGGGACTGGGACGGGCCCCGGCGGCGTTCCCTACGTGGCGATGGAGCTCCTCCTCGGGAAAGATCTCGCTTGGCACCTTCGGCAGACGCCGCGCCTTCGGCTGAGCGGCGTCGTCGAGCTCGTCGACCACGGAGCAAAGGCGCTCGCCGCGATCCGCGACGCGGGCATCGTCCACCGCGACATCAAGCCGCAGAACCTCGTGCTCGAAGAGGGCGGCGCGCGGGCGTGGAAGCTCCTCGATTTCGGCGTGTCGCGCCTCGAGGCGTCCGGGCACACGCTCACGCAAGGCGCGCTCGTGGGGACGCCGGCGTACATGGCGCCGGAGCAGGCGCGACTTCAACCCGTCGATCACCGCGCGGACGTCTACTCGCTTGCCGCGGTCGCGTACCGCGCGCTCACGGGCAAGCCGCTCTTCGCAGGGCCGGACGTCGCGACGGTGCTCTTCCACGTCGTGCACGAGACCGCGGCGGCGCCGAGCAATTTCTCGCGCGTACCGGAGGACGTCGAGCTGACGCTCGCGATCGGCCTCGCGAAGATCCCCGAAGATCGCTTCCAGCGCGCGGAGGAGCTCGCTGCTGCGTTCGAGCGCGCGGCGACGAACGATCTCGACGAATCGCTCCGCGCCCGCGCGCGGCGACTCCTCGTGAAGAACCCGTGGTCGATGACGCGCGAGGTCGAGCTGTGAGACGACCGCTCGCGGCGATCGCGCTCGCCGCGTGCGCTCCCGCACCACCACCTGCGTCGGTGACCCTCCCGCTGCCGACGGTGCCCGCGGCCGCGACGACCGCCGAAGCGCACGATACGAAACCGACGCTCGACGAGGGCGATTTCTCTTCCGAGCGTGGCATGGTCCACCTCACGGCGGAGCCCGACGGCACGCTCGCGGGCACGTTCACCGGCGGCGTCATCACGTGCCACGCGAAGAGCGAGCAGCTCGCGTGCCGCTGGTACGACCGGAGCGGAGAGGGCCGCGCGACGCTCCGCCGAACGCCCGACGGACGCCTCGAGGGCACGTGGGGAAACGGCACGAGCGACGCGGACGGCGGCGGCTGGACGCTCGCTCCGATCCCGCGCGCGTCACCGCTCGACGGCGTCTGGGACACGAACTGGGGCGCGGCGACCGTGACCACCACGGCGCGCGGCGTCCACGTCGACTACGGCGAGGGCACGATGGACTGCACGCAGCGCGATCGCACGCTCGCTTGCGCGTGGACAGAGGGCGGCGCCGGCGGAAACGCCGAGCTCACGATCGAGTCGGCGCGCGTCCTCCGCGGGCGCTGGGGCACCGGAGCGAGCGCGACCGACGGCGGCCCGTGGGCCTTCGTACATCGCTGATCAATCCGCGGACGCGTCGCCGGGCGGAGAGCACACGTTGATCGCGCAGTCGAAGAACGCGACGCAGTCGGGATCGTTCGAGCACGCCTTGTCCGCGTTCGCGTAGCAATCGCCCGCGTCCGGGTTCGAGAGACATTTGTCGCAGGCGGCGCTCGGCGCGTAGCCCTTGCAGAGGTTGCTCAAGCAGATCGTGGCCGAGTGGCACGTCGCGCCCGTCTTGCACGCGCAGGCCGTGAGCGAGTCGAAATACGTCGCGGCGCCGTCAGTGTGGTTGCCGAAGCAGCAGCTCGTGCAGCCCGCGTCGTCCGTGAGGCAGGCGAGGTCCGGGGTCGGGGCGTCGAAGCCCGCATCGCTCGTATTGCCCGTGTCCGCGCCCGCGTCACCCAAGAGCGTCGCGTCGTCTCCGCCCGCGTCGGTCTTCGGCTTCGCGTCGGCGGTCGCGTCGGCGCCCGCGTCGTCCCAAATCTCCGCCCCGCCGCTGCACGCCGCCGAGAGCGCCGCGAGCAGGAAGAATCCCCGGTGAAATTGCATGGCGCGGCGGTTTCGCTCATTTCGCCGCAAAGCACAAGCGATTCCGCGTCAGAGCGTCTCGTGGAGCTCGACGCGCTCGCCGTCCACGACGACGAGGACGCGCGCGTGCCCGTCACGATAGCCGCTCGTCGCGAAACCGCGCACGAGGCCCGGCTGCGGCGCGACGTGACCGCTCGTCACCGTCGCGATGACGCGCACGCGATCGCCCTCGCGAAATCGCGTCTCGCGGTACGAGAGCATGTGGCGGCTCAATCGCGCGGCGTCGCGGAGCTCCTTCGGGACCGGTTGATCGAGCACGAGCGGCTGGTTCGAGAGCGGCACGACGCGCGGCGCGGTCGCGCTCTCGATGAAGAGCTCGCGTCCGTGATCGTCCGCGATCACGAGCCCGTTTCCGTAGCGCAACCCGCCGAGCGGCGTGAAGCGTTCGTATTCGCGCGGCCCCGTGAGGCTGCCGCCGCCGACGACGAGCGTCTCCCAGTCGACGAGCACGATCTCGAGCAGCGCCGCGCTCAGCGCGGTGATCGGGCTCGAGCACGCGTTCGGCGAGAGGATCCTCCCGACGAAGTCGACGCGCACGGGCCCCGCAGGATGGTCGGGTAGCGCGCGCACACGGACGAGGTGCTTGAGCCACTCGAACATCTCAGGCGCTCATGCACTCAGGATGCCGCGAGCGAAGTACATCCCAAGGCGCGCGAGCGCCACGGTCACCGTGAGCGGCTGCATCGGCAGCGCGCCGAAATGGCCGCACCCCGCGCGCAGAAAGCTGTCGTCGGCGACGAGCACGGCCTCGAGCTCGGGTCGACGAACGCCGTAGAACTCACGGACGAGGTGCTCGCGGATGCGGAGATCGCGCCCGAGGCGAGATCGCCTCACGCGGTCGCTCCATGACTCGAGGAGCAGCTCTCGCCGGAGCGCGAGCGCGACGTGCGGACCGACCATCCACCCGTACTCGATCGCCTGCGCGATCCCCTCGCCCGTGACGGGATCGATGCCTGCCGCCTCGCCCGCGAGCATCAGCGGTCCCCTCGCGAAGGTCTCGGCCATCTCGACGCCGCGCTCCGCGAAGCGCTTATTTTTGTACTTCGTGATGTCGAGGCCCATCTCGGCCAATCGCGCGCCGAGCTTCGCGCCGAGATCCACCTCTTCGACGCCCACCTTGAGGTGGTAGATGCCGCGGCACACGAGATCCTGACCGCCGAGCGTCGTCGGGAAGTCCCACGTGTAGCCGGGCAGCGTGCGGTCGCTCGCGTCGAAGTGGATGCACGCGCGCGTGCGATCGCTCGCGACCGGCTCCGTGTCGAGCTCGAGGACCTGCGCGCGGAGCGCTCCGATTCCGACGCCGACCGCCTTGCGGACGACGCTCCCCACGCCGTCGCACCCGACGACGATGCGCGCCTCGAATCGCCCCTGCGACGACTCGACGATGGCGCCGTCCCGTTCGGCCACGACGCGATCGACCTTGGCGTCTTCGACGATCTCGACGCCCTTTCGTTGCGCGAGCTCGGCGAGCGCCGCGTCGAACTCGATGCGCCGAACGACGCTCCCGATTCCCGAGACGTGCACCGCGCGCTCGCCCCTTGCGACGCGGAGCGACATGCCCTCGATGGGCACGCGCGGCACGTCGGGGCGAATGCCGAGCTGTTCGAGGAGCTTCTCGCCGCGACCGCCGAGGGCGCCGGCGCAGTATTTCTCGCGCGGATATTTGGCCTTCTCGAGCACGCGCACGCGCCCCTTCAGCGAAGGGTCCGCCTCGAGGATCGCGACGGCAGCGGTCAGTCCCGCGGGACCGCCGCCGACGACGATGACGTCACTGCGCATCACTCTCGTTTATCATCGGGGGCTTCGCCGCGCTCTTCGATCAACACGCCAGGGTTCATGATCGACGAAGGATCGAGCACGCGCTTGGCCGCGCGGAGCACGTCGCCGAATGGCGCCGGTCGCTCGGCCTCGTACCACGGCCGGTGCAGGCGCCCCACGGCGTGGTGGTGGGTGATCGTCGCTCCGGCGCGGGCGATCGCGTCACTCGCGGCCTTCTTGATGCGCTCGTGCTGCTCGATCTCACGGCCGTGGTCGGCCGGCACGCCGAACGTGTAATACGGCGCGGGCCCGTCCGGGTAGACGTGCGAGAAGCGCATCGCGACCATCACGCCAGGTCCGAGCGCCGCGCGCACCTCGCGATCGAGCGTGTCGAAGGCCGTCCACGTGCACGCGGTCTCGAACGTGTCGACCATCACGCCGTAGGGAATGAGTGCACTCTGCATGTATGGTCCGCGAAGGAACGCGGCGCGGTACGTCTCGGCCGCAGCGCCGGTTCCGCGCTGCTTCGTGCCGCCTCTTCGGTAGCGCGCCGGCTCCGCTTCGCCGCCCGCGCGCACGGCGATCTTGAGCGCGCGTTCCATCCACTCGCCCTGCTCGTGATCGGCCGACTCGAACGCGAGGAGGAGCGCGCAGTGCGACGCGCTCACGCCCGAGAGGAGCGCCTCGTTGCGATCGAGCACGCGGCAGTTCGATGGGAAGAGGCCCGCCTGCGCGACGCCGCGTGCCGCCTCGACCGCGTTCGCGATCTCGCGGAAGAAGACCGTCGCCTGCGCGCGGTACGTCGGCCGCGGCAGCGCGCGGAGCGTCGCCGCCGTGACGATGCCGAGCGCGCCCTCGGAGCCGAGCACGAGTCGATTCGGATCAGGACCTGCGCCCGACGCAGGAAGCGTCCGCGTCTCGAACGCGCCGGACGGCGACACCATGCGGAGCGACGAAACCATGTCGTCGATGTGCGTGTAGCCCGTCGCGAAGTGCCCGCCCGCGCGCGTCGCGATCCATCCGCCGAGCGTCGAGAGCTCGAAGCTCTGCGGGTAGAAGCGGAGCGAGAGCGCATGCTCGGCGAGCTGCGCTTCGAGATCGGGCCCGCTCGCGCCCGCCTGGAGGTGCACGAGCCGCGAGCGCGCGTCGACGTCGAGCAAGCGCCGCATGCGCCCGAGATCGACGCACACGATGGGACGCGCGCCGTCGTAGGTGACGCCCGAGACGACGCTCGTCCCACCGCCGAATGGGACGAGCGCCGCGCCGCTGCGCGCGCAGAGCTCGAACGCCTCCGCGAGATCCTCGTCGCGCTCGGGGTGCACCACGACGTCGGGCGCGTACGGCAGGTCCCCGCGAAACGCGCGCAGCACGTCGCGGTAGCCCTTCCCCGATGCGTGGAGGATGCGCTCGCGGTCGTCGGTCGTCGCCAAGCTCGCGAGCGACTTCGGCACCTCGAGGCGCGGCGCGCGCAACTTGATGGAGTCGATCTCGGGCAGCGGCTCGGCGCGGGGCGTCCCGAGCGACGGGATCAAGAACGCCGCTTGTTGGGCGACGGCCTCGCGCGCCGCTTCGTCGGGAAAGTCTTCCTCGAACCCCCAGTGCCAGAAGCTCCGCGTCTTGCCCATCGGCGACCGAAGATATCAGTGAAAATCGCGGCTCATGTGGGGCAACGGCGCGCCGCTCGGATCGAGCTTCAACTTCGCGAGGTGGTCCACGATCACGTACACGACGTCCGTGGAGCCGTCGTCTCGCCTGCGCGAGAACGCGTCCACTCGCCCGTGCACGAGCAAGAGCCCGCTCGACGTCGCGACGCGCCGATACCGCTCGAAGACCTGGGCCCAGAGCACGAGGTTCACGAAGCCGTGCTCGTCCTCGAGCGTGACGAACACGATGCCGCTCGCGGTGCCCGGGCGCTGCCGGCAGATCACGAGCCCCGCCGTGGTCACGCGCTTTCCGTGCGGCGCCTTGGCGAGCTCGGCGCTCCCGAGCACGTTCTTCGGGAGCGACTCGCGCATCGCGAGCATCGGGTGATCGGCGATCGAGACGCCCGTGCGCTCGAAATCGAGGACGAGCTGCTCGGTCCGCGTGAGCGGCGGCAGCGCGACGTCGTGGAGGTCCGCGTCCTTGCCGCGAAAGAGCCCCTCCCCGCGCGGCGCGCGCACGCTCCACATCGCCTCGCGCGTGCCCTTCTCGAGCCCGTTGAGGGCGCCCGCCTCCGCGAGCGCGTCCATCGATTTCCGATCGAGCTCGGCGCGCGCGCGCAAATCCTCGACGCTCTCGAACGCCTTCTCCGCGCGCGCCCTCTCGATGCGCCGCCCCGCGTCTTCCCCGAGGCCGCGAACCAACCTCAGCCCGACGCGAATGACGTCGCCAGAGACCCCACAGTCCCAATCGCTGCATTCTACACGTATCGGGTGCAGCGAAACGCCGTGGCGCTGCGCGTCTTGGAGGATCGTGCTCGCCGAGTAGAAGCCCATGGGTTGGCTGTTGACGAGCGCGGCCGCGAACGCGGCCGGGTGGTGCACCTTGAGCCACGCGCTCGCGTAGACGAGGAGCGCGAAGCTCGCCGCGTGCGACTCGGGAAATCCGTATTCGCCGAATCCCTGGATCTGCTTGTAGAGGCGCTCGCCGAACTCCTCCGAGATCCCGTTCCTCGCGAAGCCTCGTTGCAAGCGCTCGCGGTGCCGCACGAGCTTGCCGTTGCGACGCCACGCGGCCATGTCGCGTCGGAGCTGATCTGCCTCGCCGCCCGAGTACCCCGCGCCGACGATCGCGATCTGCATCACCTGCTCTTGAAAGAGAGGAACGCCGAGCGTGCGCTCGAGGATCGGCCGGAGCAGCGGGTGCGGCACGTCGACCGGCTCCTCGTTGTTCCGACGTCGCAGGTACGGGTGCACCATCCCGCCTTGAATCGGCCCCGGCCGCACGATCGCGACCTCGATGACGAGATCGTAAAAACACCTCGGCAAGAGGCGCGGGAGCATCGACATCTGCGCGCGGCTCTCGATCTGGAAGACGCCCACGGTGTCCGCGCGACAGAGCGCTTCGTAGACGACGGGGTCCTCCGCGGGGATCTTCGCGAGGTGATCGATGAAGGTGCCCTCGTTCGTCCGGACGAACCCGAGCGCCTTGCGGATCGCCGTGAGCATTCCCGAGGCCGAGGACGTCGACCTTGAAGAAACCGAGCACGTCGATGTCGTCCTTGTCCCACGGCACGACGGTGCGGTCCGCCATCGTCGCGGGCTCGACGGGCGCGATGTGCTCGAGCGGCTCGGCCGACAAGATGAACCCGCCCACGTGGATCGAGAGGTGGCGCGGATAACCCTGGATCGCGCTCGCCATGCGGAGGCAGTGGCGCACGCGCGCGTCGCTCTCGTCGAACCCCGCCTCACGCAGGCGCTTGATCGTCGCCTCATCGAGCTTGTCCCACCACGTCACGATCGACGAGAGCCGATCGACTTGCTCGAGCGAGAAGCCGAACACCTTGCCGACCTCGCGCAGCGCGGATTTTCCGCGGTAGCAGATGACCTCGCTCACCATCGCCGCGCGATCGCGCCCGTACCTCCGATAAATTTCCTGGATCACCTCTTCGCGTCGCTCGTGCTCGAAATCGACGTCGATGTCGGGCGGCTCCTTGCGCTCGGCCGAGAGGAAGCGCTCGAAGAGGAGCGAGCTCCGCGCCGGATCGACCGCGGTGATTCCGAGGCAGAAGCAGACCGCGCTGTTCGCCGCGCTCCCGCGCCCCTGACAGAGGATGTCTCGCTCGCGCGCGATGTCGACGATCACGCGCACGCTCAAGAAATACGTCGCGACCTCGAGCTGCGCGATGAGCCGGAGCTCCTTCTCGATCAGCTCGCGCACTTTGTCGGGCACGTCGCCGCCGTAGCGGCTCTTCGCGCCCTCGTACGTCATCTTGCGCAGGAGCGAGTCCGCGGTCTCGCCCTCGGGCATCTCGCAGGGGAATTTGTATTTCAGCTCGCGCATCGAGAACGTGCACGCCGCGGCGATCTCGCGCGTGCGCGCGATCCACTCGGGCCGGTCGGCGAAGCGCGCAACCATCTCGCTCGGCGAGCGGAGGCGTGCCTCCGCGTTCGGCAAGAGCTCGCGCCCCGCCTCGTCGAGCGTGATGCCACGGCGGATGCAGTGGAGCACGTCGAGCACCGGTTTGTGCTCGGCGACCGCGAAGCGCACCGCGTTGTGCGCCACGATCGCGATCCCGAGCTCGCCTGATTTCGCGAGCGCCTCCCGCTCGCGCCGCGCGTCCTCGCCGTCGAGGTGACGATGGACGCCCAGGCTCAATCGATCGCCGAATGCCTCCTTCAACGTCGTGAGCGACGCGCGGTCGAGCGAAGCGGGCGCCGTGCAGAAGAGACCGCCCGCGCCGCGAGCAACCGCCGCGATCGAGACGCGCGCGGTTTCGTTCTTGGTGAGCTTGGGTCCGCTCCGGTGCGCCTCGCCGAGGAGCTCGCACAAATGCGTGTATCCTGCATGGTTCTGCACGTGGAGGAGCAGCGTCGTCTCGTCGTCGCCTGCCGACATGTCGAGAGGGAGCTCACAGCCGACGACGAGCCGCACGTTCGTCTCCTCACGGTCAGGGGCTTCGCCCCCCACGCCCCCACGATTTCTCAGCTCGCGGAGCTCCGCTCCGCAAGCTTCGGCCTCCACCATCGCGCGCACGGCGCCGTAGAGGCCCGCGAAGTCCGTCAGCGCGATCGCCTCGTACCCGAGCTCCGCGGCGCGGCGCACGAGCGCCTCGGGCGACGAGCCTCCACGCAAGAACGAGAAGCTCGATCGCACCGCGAGCTCGACGTACGCGTCGTCGATCGGCGCGCGCGAGAGCGGAGGTTTCTCGGGCGGCGCCGCGATCGGCATGCGGCTCCCCGCGTCGTAGAGAAAACCTCGCATACTGAACAAACTACCAGTATCATCGTCCACGGCAAACGAGCACGATTCCCTCGGTGCCGACGTTCACCATCCTCACGCCCGGCAAGCCCGAGCGTCGTGAAACGCTCGACCTCCGCATCCTCAAAATCGGACGCGACGAGCGCTCGCACCTTCGCGTCGACGACGCCGAGGTCGCGCGCATGCACGCGGTCATCGAGGTCGGCGACGACGGCTCGCTCACGCTGATCGACCTCGGCTCGAGCGGGACGTTCGTGAACGAGCAACGCATCAACAAAGCCGTCGTCCGCGCCGGCGATCGCGTCCGCATGGGCAGGAGCACGATCGTCGTCGACGGGAGCGCTGCGCCCGAAGGGCTCTTCTTGCCGAAGCCCGACGTCGTCCGCGCGAAGCTCGGCGCCGCGTTCACGCCGTCGGACATCTTCGGCGTCGCCGCGCTCGTGCTCCACGTCGACGGCATCCGCCGCGAGGCGTGGAGCGACGAGACGGAGATCGCCGAGCGCCTCTTCGAGACGTACCCGCGCGGGACGCCGCCGGCCGCAGAGCTCTCCGAGATCTCGGGGCCGCTCTCGCGCAACTTCAAGACGATCGACGATACCGCGGTGACGCGCGTCACGCGCTGCTCGACTTGCATCGTCCGCCCTGGCTTCGCGCCGTGCAGCGTCTGCCTCGGCACGGGAGCGGGCTCGAGGGGCGACGCCGACGACCGCTGCTACGCGTGCATCGGCGAGGGCTTCCTCCCGTGCACCGCGTGCGATGGCACGACGCGCGTGGTCGCGTGCACGATCCGCTACGTCAACGACGTCTACATCCGCGTGCGCCGCGTGATCGTGCCGACCGTGCACGCGTCGATTCGCTCGTACCTCGAGGCGCGAATCCCGGCCGACGCACCTTGGCCGAAGGAGCACGCGTTCGATCCCGAGCCGAGCATGGTCGCGAGCGCCTACCGCGGCGCGTCCGCCGTGCGCGCGCCCGAGGAGTTCCATGGCTTCTTCTTCGGCGACGCGATCGCGAGCACGCTCGCCGCGCGCGCCGAGCTCACGACGGGCCTCGCGCGCTTCGAGTCATCGACCTACGCGGTCCCGATTTTGTGGACCGTCACCGGCGAAAAGCACGACGCGTATTTCTTCGACGCGACCGGCGCGCTCCAGCACGTCGGCTAGGAGCTCTGCGGATACCCGACCATCTGCCCCTTCTCGGGGTCCCAGAGCTTCTGCTCGAAGCAGGCGATCACGTCGCCCGGGCGAAGGCTCGTCTTCGGCGGATCGTGCAGCTCGGGCACCGCCTCCATCGCGTCCGGCAGGCGATAGAACGGGATGAGCGGGTTCAGGTGGTGCACGTGGTGGTAGCCGATGTTGCCCGTGAAGAAGCGCATCACGCGGCCCATCTCCATGTAGCTCGACGACTCGAGCGCCGCGCGGGTGTAGCTCCACGACTCGCGCGGCTGGATGTGCGCCTCGGGGAAGTTGTGCTGCGCGTAGAAGAGGTAACCGCCCATCGCCATCGAGCCCGCGAGCGGCACGAACATGCCGAGGACGAACGTGACGAAGCCGAGCTTCCAGATGACGAGCGCCGTGAGCGTCCAGTTGAGGAGCACGCCCACGAGGCAGGCCCAGTGCTTCTTCGGCGCGCGCATGAACGGCGAGACGCCCATGCCGAGCATGAAGAGCGTGAAGTACGCGCTCGCGATCGTGAGCGGGTGGCGAATGAGCTTGTACATGAAGCGCTCGCGCGGCTTCATCTTCGCCCACATCCCCGTCGTCACCATCAGGTACGAGCCGACGTGCGAGCCGACGAGCTTCGCGGTGTTCGCGTGGTGGTAGTTGTGCGTCTCGCGCCAGACCTTCGGCGGCGTCATGATGACGAGACCGTAGACGAAGAAGATCGCCCGAGCGACGCGCGAGTTCCTGAGGAGCGCGCCGTGCTGGAAGTCGTGGAACAAGATGAACGTGCGCACGATGAGCAGCGAGCAGATGACGCTCGCGGCGACGCGGAGGGTCCAGCCGAGCGGCGTGTGCGGCGCCATCTCGAACGCGAGCGCGTCGGTTCCAGCGACGAGCGCGAGGGTGCTCGAGAGCGCGAACCAGCTCCGCACGCGATTCTCTTTCGCGAACGGACGCGTGGCGTCGATCAGGTCCTTCTCTTGACGGGCGGTAAAGTTGGCGGCGGCGTCCATGTCGTCGTCGGCTCTGCGCCTTGCAGAGATTACGCCACGCCTCATCTCAGATTTTTACCGGGGAATCCAGTGTCTTTCGGTGCGAAGCGCGCTTCTCACTACCCAACTACGCGTAGCGCGCGACCCACCAACACCTCGTTGTGGCTGCCCATTCGGTAGCCCTCGAGATCGAGCGTCACGTAGTTGAAGCCGTAGCGTCGTCCCGCGGCTGAGATCGTTTCACGCAGCTCGAACGCCTTGGGGAGCTCGCTCTTCTCGACCTCGATGCGCGCGATCGCGGCGTCTCCGCTGGAGCTGACGGCGTGCCAACGAACGCGCAGTTGGCGGAGGCCGAGCGCGCGCAGCTCGGCTTCGAGCCCCGCGATTTGGAGGAGCCGCTCGCGCGTCACGGACGTGCCGTACGGAATGCGGCTCGAGAGGCACGCGGACGCGGGCTTGTCCCAAACGGAGAGACCGACGAGCTCGGCCACGCGCCGCACGTCGGTCTTTGCTGAAACCCCGCCTCGACGAGCACGGAGCGCACGCCCGCGCGCTTCGCAGCATCGAGCCCCGGTCTGTGATCGCCGAGATCGTCGAGGTTCGTGCCGTTGGCGACGAACGCGATGTCCCACTCCTTCTGCTTTCGAGAGCTGAGCTCGTAGAGCTCGCTCTTGCAGTGAAAGCATCGATCGGGACCGTTGCGCTGGTAATCGGGATCGTCGATCTCGTGCGACTCGACGAGCTCGTGCCGTGCGTCGATTCGCTTGGCGACGGAGATGGCGAGCTCTTTTTCGTAGGGCGCGAGGCTCGGGCTCACGGCCGTCATGCCGATCGCGCGGTCAGGGCCGAGCACGTCGGTGGCGACCTTCAGCACGAGCGCGCTGTCGACCCCGCCCGAGTAGCAGACGAGGACCGAGCCCATCTCGCCGAAAATGCCGCGAAGTTTTTCGAGCTGCGAGATCCACCAGTGCCTTTTAACGATCCTTGCAGCTCGCGGCCACTACTGATAATTTGTTCAGTCCCATGGCCGCCATCCCGTTGGAGCTGCTGGAAAAGCTCAAGGTAGCCGATGCGCTCGGTGAGCGCCCGCGAGCGCCGGCGCGCGCGTGCGATTGGCCCGAGCTCGATCGCGTGCTCCCGGATGGAGGTCTTCCTCACGCGGTCGTCGAGATCACGTGCGGGCACCACGCGTTCGCGGGCGCGACGCGCGTCGCCGTCAAAGCCATCGCGGCGGCGCAGCACAGGTCCGCGGGCGCGTGGTGCGCGTGGATCGACGCGAGCGCGACTTTGTTCGCGCCGGGTCTCGCGCGCGCGGGGGTCGATCTCGCGCGCCTTCTCGTCGTGCGGCCCTCGCCAACTCTTCTTCCGCGCGTCGTCGTGATGACGGCGGCGTCGGGCGCGTTCGACGTGGTCGTCGTCGAGGCGCCAGGGATTGGTTTCGGAAGACGCGCCGACAAGCTCGTGCGAAAGCTCGCGCTCGCCGCCGAGCAGCACGGAACGACCATCGTGATGCTCGCGCCTCCTCACGTCGACGCGTGGCCCGTCGCGCTGCGCCTCGAGGTCGCCCGCACGGAGGACGGCATCGACGTGCGCGTCACCAAGGATCGCTTCGGCCGCCTCGAGCCGCGCCTCGCGAAGACGCATCTTCCCATCGACATCACCCGCTCGGCTTGAGGACGTCATGCAGAAGAGGCGCATCGCAGCCGTCGTCTTGCCTGCGTTCCGCGTCTCGCTCGTGCGCGCTCGCTCGCCGGACGTAGGCCCGCGCGAGCCGCTCGCGGTCGTCGTGTCGAGCAGCCAAACGGAGCTGACGCTCTCTGGCGGCACGCGCATCGACGAGGTGTCCGAGGAGGCGCGCGCGCTCGGGGTCCTGCCTGGCTCGACGATCGCGAGCGCGAAGGCCCGATGCACCGAGTTGCGCGTCCGCGTGCTCGCGCCCGCCGAGGCGACGCGCGCGCTCGAGGGGCTCGCCGAGGCGCTCCTCGCGATCGGCGCGATCACGTCGCCGCTGCTCGATCGCGACGCGGTCCTCGTGGACGTGACCGGCTGTGCGCACCTTCACGCGGACGGCGGCGAAGTCGCGCTGCTCGCGGCGATCGTGAAGACCGTCGCGCATGCAGGCTTCGCGTGTCACGCGGTGGTCGCCTCGGGCCCGGAGATCGCGTGGGCGCTCGCGTGGGAGCTCGCTCGCCGCTCCGAGCCCCGCTCGTGCGTCGTCCGTGAAGAGGACACGCGGCGCGCGCTCGGCGTGCTCCCCGTCGACGCGCTCCGGCTCGACCCGAGCACGACGTCGTACTTCTACAAGCTCGGCGTGCGCACGATCGCGCAGCTCCGGGCCTTGCCGCGCGCCGCGCTCACCGCCCGCATCGACAACGCCAATTTGCTCGCGCGCGTCCGCGCGCTCATCGACTGCGAGGACCACACGCCGATCGCGCGCTTCTCCCCCGAGGTGATCCTCGAGGAGCGCGCGGAGCTCGAGTACGGCGTCGAGCACCACGAGGCGCTCTTCTTCGTGCTCAAGCCGCTCTGCGAGAGGCTCTCGGCGCGCCTCGAAGGCCGCTCGGCGCTCGCGTCGCGCGTCGAGGTCGTCCTCGAGCTCGATCGGGCGCTCTGCCGAGAAGATCAGCGCACGGTGCTCGTCTCGCTCCCGCTCGCGTCGCCGCTCCGAAGGAGCGCGGAGCTCCACGCGGTGATCCGCTCTCGGTTCGAGCGCGAGCCTCCGCTCGTCGCGCCCGCGCTCGCCGTCGTCCTCCGCGCGCCCGAGCTCGCGCCCGCCCTCGAGCGCACGCGACACATGTTCGTCCCCGAGACTCGCGCGGAGCTCGCGCTCCCGAAGCTCGCGGCCGAGCTCTCCGCGCTCATGGGCTCGGACGCGTTCGGCACCCTCGCCGTCCGCGACGACTGGCGCACCGATCGACGCTCGGTGCTCGTGCCGTTCGGCGTGCGCGAAAAAAAGCTCGCGTCGTACGGCGAGCTCGAGCCCATCCGCGTCGTACCTCCGAGAGACTGCGTCGAGGCGCGCGAGCTACACCACGTCGCGCGCTTCGAACGCGTCGTCTGGTGGCGAGATCCCCAGCCAGCGCACGACTGGAAGATCGCGTGGGCCGACGACGCGATCGCGTTCGTCGAGGTCGATCCGCGCGGCCGCCGGTCCCGGGCGCCTCCGCGGCTACTTCGATTGAGCTCATCTTGCGAGCGACCGCGTCCTTCGCGACCCAGAAGTGCGAATCCTCCGGCGCGCGGAGGATGCCGTCGTCGAACTCGAACGCCATGACGACGTGCCCGTCGACGGTGGCTTCTTCTCCGCTCGCGTAAAAGCGCACCTCGGCGTCCTTCTCGACGAACGCGCCAGCGAGCCGCGACGGCGCCTTGCCCACGAAGAGAGGCGCGTCGCGCACCACGACGCCTCGTTGGTACGAGTATGCGCCGCCGCAGTGGGACGACGTCCCAAATCCCCCGAGGCCGATGCTGCCTTCATCGGTCTCCTCGACGTCCGCGGCGCGCACCCACGCGTCGAACCCGATGTCGCCGTCCGCGCCGCGGACGCGCACGAACGCGTCGCGCCGCTCGATCACGTCCATCGAGAGCTCGTGCTTGTTCTCGAACGTGATCGTGGTGAACGGCTGCGACGACGTCGACGCGAAGAGCGGGAGCGTCACGCTCCGGTTCACGACGGTGCCCTTCGAGACGACGTCCGCGGGCTCGTTGTGCTCGGGCGCTTGCGGCGTGTAGACGACCGAGTCGCACGGCCCGCGGAGCGTGATCGCCTTGGGAGCGACGAAGGGCGTCGCGACGCGTGCGATCGCGACGTCGGCGTCCGCGCCGAGCATCTCGATCGGCGCGCCCGCGCGCGCCCAGAGGTGCCCGGGCTCGGCGTACATGCGCTTGGCCGCGGAGAACGTGCGCCCGTGGAGCGAGGCCCAACCCTCGAAACGGATGTGCTTCTGACCGCCGAGCATGACGCCCGCGCGCGCGTCGCGCTCTCCCACCTGCGGGAAGCGGCTCCACGTCACGTGCACGGCGGCGGGCTGCGCGACGAGGAACGCGGACGCTCGAGCCTCGCGCGTCGCGAACACTTCGAAGTCCACGTCGACGTCTTCGCCGCTGTAGTTGCGCCGCTCGCCCGTGCCGACGATTCGACACTCGCCCGCGGCCGGCGTCGGCTCGGTCACCGACGCGGTCGGAAGCGGTGCGAGGCGCACCGACGAAACCGCCGGCGCCGCGCAAGCAACGCACAAAACAACCGCGAAAATCGGCCTCACGAGCAAACCGACAAACGGCTCGGCTGGAAGTTCCCCGTCACGGGTGGAGCAGGCGCCACGTCGTCGCGGCGGTGCGCACCCAGCCCTCGCGGGTCGTCGACGGCGGGTGCGAGCGCGTGAAGGCGACCGCGCCGCCGCTCCCTTCGAGCCGAGAGAAGAAATCGAGCAGCATCATGCCGCCCTTCTCCGAGTACTCGTAACGCGGCCTTCGCGCGCGGCCCGTGTCCATCACGTTGTAGAGACCGGCGGTATCGGCGGCGATCTCGTTCGGCTGGTTGAACGCGGGGACGAGCTGCTGGCTCAAATGCTCGACGGTCGCGAGGCCCTGCGTGAACGGCGAGTCGTTGATCGCGCACCCCGTGTGACCGAGGTAGTGATGCGCGAGCTCGTGACCGAACGTGAACGCGGCCATGTCGTCGAACATCTCGCGCGCGCGCGAGAGCACGCGCGGGTCGATCACGCACTGCGCCGGCAGCACGTTCTGCGGGAGCTGCGGTGAGCCCGGCGTCTGCGCCGTCAGCACCGGTGTGATCGCCGTCATGTACGCGTCGTAGCTGTGCGCGCCGTCGATCTCGTCGCACGCCTTCGTCTCCGCGATCGCGAAGATCGCGTGGAGCAGGCCTTCGGTCCCGGCGAGGAACGGCTTGCCCTGCGCGTCGCAGCCCGCGTACGCGTTGATCTCGGTCGGCGACGGATCGAGCTTGAGCGGGATCCCCTTCACGCGCGACGCGGACGTCGTCGGCAAATGGCCGATGAGCTCGTCGAGCACGCCGCGCACCTCTTGGTGCATCGCCGACGCCGCGAGCGGCGAGAGCATCGGCGCGGGCGAGAGGTTCGTCGGGAGCGTCGGCAACCCGGGGAGCTGCGGGAACGTCGTCGGGAACGACGTGGGGATCGAGATGCCCTGCGCCTGCGCCGGCGCTGGCACGAGCGCGGGAGAAATGGCGAGGGCGCCAAACACGGCAAAAAGCACGTTTCGAAGTTTCATTTCGAGGCTCCAGAGGCGCGCGCAGGCGCGTCATCGAGGTTACGAAGAGCGTGCGAGAACGCGCGCGCGTCTTGGAATCGGTTTTCGGGCGCGATCGCCATCGCTTTGTCGACTATGCTACGCCAGCTCTCGGGCACCTGCTTCCACGTCGTGCGCTCGTCGCGATGGAAGAGACCGCTCGGCGTCGGCGGCGGCGGCTCGCCCACGAGGCACTCGTAGAGGACCGCGCCGACCGCGAACAAATCGCTCCGCGCGTCGATCACGCCGCCCATCTCTTGCTCCGGCGACATGTAGCCGGGCGTCCCGAGGGGCGCGCCCATGTTCGTGATGCGCGTCTCTTCCCACTCCACGCGGGCGATTCCGAAATCGATGAGCTTCACGCGTTCGCCTTCTGCTCCTTTGACGAGGATCAGGTTCGAAGGCTTCAAATCGCGATGCACGACGCCAGCCGCGTGGACGGCGACGAGCGCGTCGCAGATTTGAAGCCCGATCGACGCCACGTCGCGCGGCGGGAGCTTTCCTCGGTTGCGAATGCGCGCGGCGAGCGACTCGCCCATGAGGAGCTCCATGACGATGTACGACGTGCCGTCGGGCAAATGCCCCTGGTCGAGGATCTCGACGATGTTCGGGTGCCACGAGAGGCGCAGGGCCTCCGCCTCGCGACGGAGGCGGTCGGCAGCGACCGATTCGTGGGCGGCCGCCGCACGCAAGAGCTTGATGGCGACGGGGAGCCCGTCCGAGACGCGCTGCGCCTGATAAATCACGCCGGCGGCGCCCGCCCCCATGCGCTGGCCGATTCGGTAGAGGCCCGCGACCATCATGCCCTCGAGCTGGCCCGTCGCGGCGCGCTCGCGATCTTCCTTGAGCTCGAGGCTTCGTTCGAGCACGTGGACGCGTGTGCTGTGCGCGCGTGACTCCGCGCGCCGCCACCGATCGCGCGCGAACGCCGCGCCCGCGAGCGCGCCGAGCGCCGCGCCGACGCCGAGCGAAGCGACGTGCGAGACTGCGAACGGCGCGCTCGCCGCGAGGCCGGCCGCGACGCCTGCGCTGACGATCGCCGGCGAACGAACGACGCGCCACCTCACCTCGTACGTCTGCGCGAGCGTGCTCGCCTCGTGCGCGACGACGCCCTCCGCGCGAACGCCGAGCGGCCGAAAGCCGTAGAGCGCGGGCACCGCGCGGAGCTCCGCGGCGCGCATGAGCGCGAGGAGCCCGCCCTCCTCGATCGCCGGATCGTGCGCGATGAGGACTCGCCCGCGCCAGAACCCAGCGTGCGCGTCGAGCGTCTCCCAGCGCGTGCTCCGCGCGTATTCGCTCTCGGAGCCATCGAGGCGCGAGAAGGCCTGCTGCGGCGTAGGCGAGCCGCGAAGGACGCGCGCCCACGCGCCGAGGTTCGTCTCCTCGACGAGGTGCGGCCACGTCTTTTCGATGTCCTCGCGCGCGGCGACTGCGACGAACGCGTCGAGGGCGCTCCGCAACGTGATGGCGGGCAGCGTGCGCGTCTCGTCGGCGAGATCATCCCGACGCAGCCTGCATCGACGGAGCCAATCGTCCGCCGCGCCGCCGCCGCGCGCATCGAGATACAAGAGCAGCGCCTTCGGAAGCGCGGCGAGCACTTGTCCCGCGGGGAAGCTCTGCGGATGCGACACGGTCTGGTTCACTATATCGTCGTCGTCGCTCGAGAGCATGCAACCTCGGATCGACCTCGAGGAGCTGCGGGCCGACACCGCCCGCACCCTCGGAATTCAGCGAAAACGGCTCGTGCGCAAATGCGACGCGATACGCACCGATCTGCGCCGCGTCGACGAAGCTCGCGAGCTCGCACGAATCGCGGCGCTCGCGGCGCCGATCGCGGCGAGCATCCGTCGAGGCAGCAAGAGCGTCAGCGTCGTGGACTACGAGACCGGCGAGGCCGTCACGCGCGAGATCCCGCTCGACCCAGCGCGGTCGCCGCGCGAGTCGCTCGAGCGGATCTTCGCGACGGCTCGCCGGCTGCGCGGTGGCGTTTCCGTCGCGACCGAGCGCCTTCGCGCTGCGGAGTCTCAGCTCGCGAAGCTCGATGCGGCGATCGCCGCAGTCTCCGCAGCGGAGGACGAAGCGCAGCTCCTCGCGGCGCGCGCCTCGGCGAGCCTTCCGTCACCGAAGGTCGCCGCGAAGAAACCTCTTCAGGAACGAAAGCCGCCGTACCGCACGTTCAAGACTCCGCACGGTTCGATCCTCGTGGGCCGCGGCGATGCGCGCAACGACGAGCTCACGTTCCACGTCTCCAAGCCGTACCACCTGTGGCTCCACGCGCGCGGCGTCCCCGGCGCCCACGTCATCGTCCCGCTCAAGCGCGACCAGGTGCCGACCTCCGAGCTCCTCGTCGACGCGGCCCACCTCGCCGCGCACTTCTCCGACGCGCGCGGCGAGCGCACCGTCGAGATCACCTACGTGCCGCGCAAGTTCGTACGAAAGCCAAAAGGAAGCGCGCCAGGCTCGGTCGTCGTGGAGCGCGAGAAGGTCCTCGCGCTCCGATTCGACGACACGCACCTGGCGCGCTTGCTCGCGGTGGAAGTCGATCACTGACCGAACATGTAGAAGTCGAGGCTGAGCCCGGTCGGCGACGGAATGCCTTGCGAGACCCCGGCGCCGCCAGCGCCAGGCGTCACCTTCGACGCGGAGAGCGAGGGCTTCACTTTGTCGTAGACGATGCCGACAGAAGGACCACCGCCGCCGTTGCCGCTGACGCCCGCGTTGCCGCCTGCACCGCCGTTGCCGCCGGCCTGCGTGTGGTATGCCGGCTTGCCACCAGTGCCGCCCGCGGTCGGACCACTCGGAGCGCCCGCCGCGCCGCCCGCGCCACCAGCGCTCGTCTCGACGGTGACGTTCTCGAGGGTGAGCCCGCTGGTGAGCGCAACGACGCCGAGGCTCGCGCCGCCACCTTTTCCGAACTGACCGGCGAGGCCAGGGCAACCGCCGGCGCCACCACCAGCACCGGGTTCGCCCCACCCGTATTTGCTGGGGTAATTCTGCGGCGGGTAGTCTGTGAGCAAGTTGTTGTAACCGCCCGCGCCGCCGCCGCCCTGGCCCGGAGCACCAGCAGTTCCGTTCGTGCCGTCGCTCGGGACGTAACCGCTCGCGGAGAGAAGACCGAAGTCGACCCCGCTCGCTCCTGACGCACCGTTCGCCCCCGGCGCGCCCGACGAGCCGCCGATGCCGAAGGTTCCGCCCTGCGCGGTCTGCGTGTTCGACGTCGACGGGTAACCGGCCGTCGTGCCCTGATCGACGGCGTTCCAGATGTACCCGTTGAACGACAGCGACTGGAACTCGCCCGGCAATCCACCCGCGCCACCAGCGCCCGGATCGTGACCGCTCTCGCCGACGCAGGTGTTGCTTCCACCCTGCGGCTGATTCGTGTTCGCGACGAGCACCAGCGTGCAGTTCGTCGCGGTGCACACGCCGTCCTTCCACGAGTTCGCGCCGTTGATCGTGTTCGAGTTGCTCAGCGAGATGCCGACGGTTCCGTCTGCGCCTTTGCCGCCCGTGCCCGCGTGGATGAGCGCCGTGACGATCTTCAGCGCCGGCGCGTTGTTCGCGAGGAGCGCGATCGAGCTCTGGCCGCCCGTCGTGAAGTCCGGCGAGACGAGGTCGACTGCCTCCACACGCGTCGGCGACGTGATGTTCGTCGCGGTCGCCGCGGGGCTCCCAGGAGCCGCGACGCGCGCGCGCGACGTCGAGACGGTCCAGCCCGCGTTGCACGCGAAGTAACCGAAGACCGAGACGCCGTCCTGGAGCTGGATCTGCTCGGGGTACGTCTCGGCGCACGCGTAGACGCGCTTGCCGGATTTCTTCGCCAGGGTGATCGCCGCCTCGAGCGACGAGAGCGGGTGCTCCTTCGTGCCATCGCCGGACGCGCTGCCGAGCGTGGCCGACGCGAAGACGCCGAGACCGTCGTCGATGACGCAGCTCGCGTCGGTCGGAAGCTTCGTTGCGTCGCAGCCCGGCGGCGCCGAGGCCTCGACCGCGCCGCCGTCGGGACCGCTGTCGCCGCCGCCGTGGACGGGATCGTTCGAGTCGTTGCCGGCGTCTCCGGCCGGGGTGACGAACGCGTCCTGCGAGCAAGCCGCGGTGAGAAGCATGAGGACCGAGAAACCGATTCGAGTGCGCATGGGAAGAAGCTCCTTCAGAGCCCCTTCGGCCCGGCGCGGGCGCGGTTGCGTGAAAACGTGTATGGTCCACGCCGATGCGCCTGGCTGACACGATCGGCCGATTCGCCTCACGCGTGGAGATCGCGATTGCGGGTCTCGATGACCGGCTGCGCGAGGGCGAAGAAGCGCTCGCGCGGGGGGACGCGATGCGGGCGCGCGCGTCGGCGCACTCGCTCCTCGCGGGGGTTCCGGGGTCGCCGCTCGCCCTCGCACTCCTCGCGGACGCGTGCGAGGCCGCGGGGCTCGACGCCGAGGCGCACCTGACGCTCGAGGAGCTCGCGGCGCGCGCGCCTTCGCGTGCCGAGGTGTGGCTGCGGCTCGGGCGCGCGCGGGCACGAACCGGGTCGAGCGACGACGACGTGCGCGACGCGTTCGTGCGCGGGCTCGCGGTCGCCGAGCCCGGGAGCGAGGAGCGCACGCGGGCGCTCGTCGAGCTCGCGGATTCTCGATCTCCAACAGGGCGACGGCGCACGCGCGGAGCTGTGGCTCGAGCGCGCCCCGCAAGACAAGAGCCGCGAGCGCGCGCTGAGGCGCGCGGAGGCGCGTCTCCTCCAAGGCGACGCCAAGGGAGCCGTCGCGCGGTTGCGCGAGGTGGAGATGGACCCGACGGACGCGCGCGCGGCGCTGGTTCAAGGGCGCGCGCTCGCGCTCGCGGGGGACTCGGCAGCGTTCGCGCCGCTCGTGCGCGCGTGGGTGCTCGACGCGCCGGGCGCGAGCGAGGCGCTCTCGTCGACGCTCGCTTGGGTTCCGAGCGACGACGCCGCGCGCGCGCGCGTTCGAACCGTCGTCGAGGCCAAGGGCGAGGCGTCCCTCGCTCGATGGCGCGCGGCGTTCGCTCGCGCGGAGGGAAAACGCGAAGAGGCGCGGCGCGCCCTCGCGGACGCGGTGTCGAGCGGCGATCGCACGGCGGCTCGGCCGCTGCTCGACGCGGCGCTCGACGACGGAGACGACGCGAGCATCGCGCTCGCGCTCGGCGCGCTCGAGGACGTCCACGACGCGGAGGTCGACGACGCGCGCCTCGTGGCCGCGACGGGCGCCGCATCGGCCAAGCTCGACGAGCTTCGGCGCATCGGCGCTCCGCGCGTTCGAGCGCTCGCGCGTCGGCGCGCGCGTGAGGTCTTGTCGGAGTGGGTGCCGCGTAGCGGGCCGGCCTCGTGGGACGCGCTCCTCGCTCGCCTCGACGCGCACGCGCGCGAGCTTCACGAGCTGTCCGTCATGTCGTCGATCGCGGATCTCGCGCGCGAGCGCTCGCGGCCCGTGCGCGTCGCGATCGTCGGCGAGTTCAACGCCGGAAAGAGCACGTTCATCAACGCGCTCGTCGGCGCGGACGTCGCGCCGACCGGGGTCCTCCCGACCACCGCGACGCTGCACCTCCTTCGATACGGGCCCGATCCGATCGCGCGCATCGCCGTCGTTCCCGAGGACGAGAGCGGGCCGAAGGAGCGCATCGTGCCCTCGGCGGATTTGCGCGCCGCGCTGAAGTCGCTCGATCCATCGCGCGTGCTCCGCGTCGAGATCTTGCAACCCATCGCCTTCCTCACGCGCGTCGAGATCCTCGACACGCCCGGGTTCAACGCGCCCGACGAGAGCCACACGCGCGCGGCGCGCTCCGCGTTCGAGGACGCGGACGTCGCGATTTGGTTGCTCGACGCGAGTCAGCCGCTGAAGCAATCCGAGCGCGCCGTGCTCGAAGAGGCGAAATCACGCGGGCTGCCCGTGCAAATGCTCGTCAACAAGGCCGACAGGCTGAAGCCCGAGTCGCTCGCGAGCGTGCTCGAGCTCGTGCAATCGGCGCTCGGCGAGGTGGGGCTCTCGTCGCTCGCGCCGCCCATCGCGCTCAGCGCGCGTCTCGCGCTCGCGGGCAAGCTCGGAGACGAGGCGGCGCTCGCGAGCTCGGGCTGGGCCAAGGTGCAGGAGCTCCTCGACGAGACCATCGTCGCGCGCAGCTCGGACCTGAAGGAGCGCGCGCTTCGGCGACGTTGCGCGAAGATCGCCTCGGCGCTCAGCGTGGCCGTCGCTCGCGCCGCGGAGTCCGAAGACTCGGCGCGCGCGGACGCCGAGCGCGCGCGGCACGAGCTCGCCGTGGAGGCCGCGCGATTGGACGCGGACGGCACGTCGATCTCCGCGCGCATCGCGAGCGCGCTCCCCGCCGATGCGCTCGCGCGCGATCTCGCGCTCGTCGTGACTGGGCGTGACGAAGCGCGCGTCGCCACCGACGAGGTCCTCAAGCGCTACCGCGTCGAGCGTGCGGTATTCCACCTCGCCGGACCGCTCGCTGCGGCTCTCGCGCGCGAGACGTCGCGCGTCGGCGTCGGGGCGAGCGCGTGGCGCACGATTGCGCGCGCGTCCGTTCGCGCCGCCGCGCTCGCGTCGATGGAGGACGTCCCCGACGTTCTACTCGCGGCTTCGCGCGCGGCGGTCAGCTCGGTGGTCGAGGAGCTCGGCGCGCGTGCGGTCGCGACGCCGCCGGCGCCGACGGCGCGCGGCTTGGCCGCGGAGCTCGAGGAGCTCGCGGCCCTCTTGGGGACCTAGAGCTTCCAGCCGCAGGCGTCGTTCGCGGCGCCGAGCACCGTGTCGTCCGAGGCCGTGCTGTCGCAGAAGGTGCTCTGGTACGACACCGTCTCGCCGATGATGCCGTTGGTCGAGCAGACGCACTTTCCGTCGTTCGCCGAGCAGTCGAGCAAGACGCCCGTATGCGCGCCGATGCACTGCGCCGAGATGGTGCAAGTCGGAGCGCCGCCCGAGCGGGTGACGGTGGGACACTGGTTCGTGACCGGGTGCGACGAGCAGCCCGCGACGAGGATGACGCACGAGACCAAAGCGACGGCGAAACGCATGAGGCGCGTCGTACGGCAAATGCGGCGGGGGCGTCAAGGACGCGATATGCTCATCGTATGCGCGTCCGCGTCGCGACCTTGGCCCTCCTGTCGATGGCGATTTCCACGCCCTCGCAAGCGGACGCGATCCTCGGGATAAGCGGGGGCGACGCGCTCGGCTTGCAAGCCGATCAGCTCGACATCGACGTGTCCGGGGGCGACGCGGTCCTCACGGGCAACGTGATGCTCTCGAAGGGTGATTTGAAGGTCGCGTGCCCGCGCATCGAGCTCAAGTTCGACACCTCGCCGCACGTGAAATGGGCGCGCGGGTCGGGCGGCGTCTCCGCGGACGTGCGCGGCGTTCACGCCGAGGCACCCGAGGTCGAGCTCGACCTCGCCAAGCAAGTCCTCGAGCTCCGCGGCGGCGTTCGCCTCACGCGCGGACAAGGCTGGCTCCAGGCCGATCGCGCGACGATCAACATCGACACCGCGAAGGTCACGATGTCGCAAGTGAAGGGCTCCGTCCCCGTCCCTCCGCCGAAGTGAGCAAAGACAAGACGGCCGTTCTCGAAGCGCGCGGGCTGCGCGTCGTCCGCGGGGGCAAGCTCCTCTTGCGCGACGTCGACGTCACGCTTCGCGCGGGCGTGGTGCTCGGCGTGCTCGGGCCTTCGGGCGCGGGGAAATCCACGCTATTTCGCGCGCTCGTCGGGGAGATCGCGCCGGACGCGGGCTCGGTGAGCTTCTTGGGCGAGGACGTGACGCGGACGCCGCTCTGGGTGCGCGCGCGCGCGGGGCTCGGGTACGTGCCGCAGACGCCGAGCGTCCTGCTCGATCTCACCGTGCGCGAGAACGTCGCGACGTTCCAGCGGATCGCCCTCGGCGAGGTGCGCGACGTGGCGGCGGCGGCCGAGCGCGTCGACCTCGGCGAAAAGCTCGACGTGCGCGCGGGAGATCTCAGCGCGGGCGAACGGCGGCGGCTCGAGCTCGCGCGCGCGATCACGCGCGAGCCCAAGGCGCTCGTCTGCGACGAGCCCTTCGCGGGCGTCGATCCCGCGGGCGCGTCGCGCATCGGCGAGCTCTTGCGCGCGCTCGCGAAAGACCGCGGCGTCGCCGTGGTCCTCGCCGATCACCACGTGGCCGAGGCCCTGCGCGTCTGCGACTCGGCGTCCCTGCTCCTCGATGGTGCCATCGCGCTCACGGACGAGCCCGGCGCCTTCGAGGCCCACGAGCTCGTGCGCGGCCGCTACCTCGGCTCGTGGACGCGCACGATCCCGCCGCCCGCGTGATCGCGCAGTTCGTGCTAAATCATCGCGCTGCATGAATCTCGACGTTCTGTTCGAAGGAGAAGTCGACATCCACCGCATCGCGGAAGTGCTCGACGGTCTCGGCCACCCAGGCCGCCTCGACACGATCCTCGGCTGGGGCCTTCGCCATCAAGCGGCGCTCTACGAGGCGGCCAAGGGCCTCAAGCCGCTCGCGCTCACGTACTTCGTGCCGGACGGCGTCGAGCCGCTCGTCGAGGTCATCCACTGGGGCAAGAACTCGCTCCCCGCGTTCACGCATTTCCAGAAGCGCTTCTGCCGACCGAAGGACGACGACACGAAGCTCTACGGCTACAACGAGAACGGCGAGAAATGGGCCGTCGGGCCCGGATATTTCGTGCTGCACGCCCCGGAGAGCACGCGCCCCGACGCGCAAGAGGGCGAGCTCGACATCGACTACACGAAGACGCCCGACGCGAAGCCCGAGAGCTGGCCGCCGATCAAGCGCAACGAGGGCGGCCTCGGACGCATCGTATATGGCGGCATGGTCGACGTGATGCGCGGCGTCTCGAACCACGTGAGCATCGGTCGCGCGTTCCGCGAGGGGAAGTTCACCGAAAACTATTTCGTGCTCTGTCGAGAAGATCGGACTTGAGCTTCAAGCTCCACGTCCACTCGCGAGTCAGCGAGGTGCCGAAAGAGACGTGGGACGCGTGTGTGGGCGAGAGCGGCTCGCCCTTCGTCGAGCACACGTGGCTCGATTGCTTCGAGGAGGCGGGCTGCGTCGGCGTCGAGGACGCCGCAGACGACGACCACGCCGTCGCGTGGACGCCCGCGCACCTCGCGCTCTACGACGACACGCCGCGCGGCGGTGGAGCGCCGGGAAGCCTCGTCGCGCTCGCGCCCACGTATTTCAAGACGAACAGCGAGGGCGAGTTCATCTTCGACTGGTCGTGGGCCGATCTCGCGCGGCGCATGGGGATTCGCTACTACCCGAAGGTGCTCGTGGCCTCGCCGTTCTCACCGGTGACGGGCGAGCGCGTGCTCGTCGCTCCGGGTCGCGATCGGCAAGAGGCGACCGTCGCGATGGCCAGCGCGGTGCGCGCGCTAGCCGACGAATCGAAGCTCTCCTCCGCGCACGCGCTCTTCCTCCGCGACGACGAGGCGGCCCTCTGGGAGCGCGCGGGTTACTCGCGCCGCGCGAGCGTGCAGTATCACTGGTTCAACGACGATTTTCGCACGTTCGAAGACTTCGTCGCGACGTTCAAGTCGAAGAAGCGAAACCAGCTCCGCCGCGAGGCCGCGCAGCCCGCGAAGGACGGCGTGCGCATCGAGACCATCCCGCCCGAGCGCATCACGCCCGAGATCGTCGCGGCGATGTACGGCTTCTATCTGACGACGGTCGACAAGTTCGTCTGGGGCCGGCGCTACTTGAACCGGCGCTTCTTCGACCTCGTCGCAGATCGCTTTCGCCACCGCCTCGCGTGGGTCGTCGCGTTCCAGGGCGATGAGCCGATCGCCGGCGCGTTCAACGTGCAGAAGGGCGATCGCCTCTACGGCCGCTATTGGGGCGCGACGCGCGAGCTACCGTTTCTGCATTTCAACGTCTGCTACTACCACGGCATCCGCCACTGCATCGAGCACGGGCTCCGCGTGTTCGAGCCTGGAGCTGGCGGCGAGCACAAGCTCGCGCGCGGCTTTCGCCCGACGATGATGCACTCGGCCCATTACGTGCAGAATGCACGTTTTCGCCACGTCATCGACGACTTCCTCGTGCGCGAGCGCGCAGCCATCGAGCGCTTCGTCGCCTCCGGCGGAGAAGAAGAGGATTGAACAGGAAGGTCGGAAAGATCAGAACGAGGGTGGGTAGAAACCCTCATCACTGATCTTCCTGATCTTCCTGATCTTCCTGTTAACCTCTGAAAGCGTCCTTGGCTGTGCGGCGCGCGGCGAATTCGGCCACGCTCGAGGCGCGCACGAACGGGTTGATGCGCTTCTCGATCGCGATGGTCGACGGAACCGATGGGACGTGGACGTTCGCGGCGGCCCGTCGCACGTCGGCGTTCTCCGGCTCGACGTGCGCGGCGAACGCGAGGTTCGCCTTCGTGTACTCGTGTCCGCAGTAGACGCGCGTGTCGTCCGGGAGAGACGCGAGCTTCGCGAGCGACGCGAACATCATCTCGGGCGTGCCCTCGAAGAGTCGGCCGCAGCCCGCGACGAAGAGCGTGTCGCCGGTGAAGACGGCGCCGTTCCGCGTCCGAGATTGCGACGTCTCACCTTCGGCGAGTCCGTCGACTACGTAAGCGATCGCGCCCGTCGTGTGGCCCGGGATGTGGAGGATGCGCACCGCGAGATCGCCCAGCGTGAAGTGGTCGCCCTCCTCGAGGAACCGCGTCTGCTTGGCGATGCGGCCCTTGTCGGACGCATGCCCGCACACCTCGCCGATGCCGAGCGCCGAGACGAGCTCCTCGTTTCCGCCGACGTGATCCCAGTGATGGTGCGTGTTCCAGATCGCGCAAACGTCACTGGCCTTCACGCCGGCGCGCTTCACGGCTTCGAGGACGGGCGCGGCCTCGGACGGATCGACGATCGCCGTCTTCTTCGTGCGGTCGCACGTGACGAGGTAGGCGTAGTTGTCGCTCAAGCACGGAATCGGCGTGATCGTCATGGCGTCGTACCTGCGTCCTTGCTCGTGCCCCAGAGGCAGCCCTCTTTGCAGCCGGTCGTCGGGATCTCTTTGAGTCCCTTCGAGACCGCGCGCAAGCGCGACGTGAGATCGTCGAACACGTCGCCTTTTTGGATCGGGTGCTTCTCGTCCGGATCGGCGTCGAGGTCGAAGGCCTGCGGGTATTCCTGCGCGCCGAACGCGATCACCTTCTGGTGACCGTGGATGAGCGCGCGGCGCTTGTCGTTGTCGCTCGTCTTCGGGAGATCGACGACGACGTCACGCGCCTCGGGGGCGCCGCCGTCAACCCCGAGGATCTCGGGGACGAGGCTCTTTCCCTCGAAGGTCGCGTCGCGCTCGAGCGAGAACATGTCGAGGATCGTCGGCGCCATGTCGAGCGCGCTCCGCGGCTCGTCGATCGTCCGCGGGTCGAGCCCGGGCACGACGAAGAGGAGCGGCACGCGGATGAGCGGCTCCCAGAGCTCGAAGCCGTGGCGGTACATGCCGTGCTCGCCGAAGGCCTCGCCGTGGTCCGCGGTGACGATGATCACGGTGCGCGAGGCCCACGGTTTGGCTGCGATGAAGTCGAGGAGCTTTCCGATCCAGCGATCGGTGTACGTGACCTCGCCGTCGTAGAGATCGCGCGTCGTCTTTCCGTAGTCGATGCCCTCGTGCGCGACGTACATGTCGTGGGGGTCGAGGAAGTGGAACCACGCGAAGAAGCGGCCGGCGTCGTTCTTCGGATCGCCGAGGAGGCGCTCGGCGATCGGCTCGAGATCTTGTGACGTGACGTTCTCGTCCGTCATGTTGTTCCACTTCAGGTTGGGAACGATCTCGTAGCTGTCGAAGCCCTGGTTGAAGCCGGAGTCGCCGAAGTAGCCGTGCGCGTGCGCGGCCATCGTGTGGATGCCCGCGGACTGGAGCACCTCGGGGAACATGAGGTTGTCCTTGGCGTACGAGCTGAAGAAGTAGCCGTCGCGCTTCATCTCGCTCGCGTATTTCCCGCCGAGGAACGCGCCGAGGCTCATCGACGTGTACGAGCTGAGCGAGTACGCGTGCGTGTACACGACCGCGCGCTTCGCGAGCTTCGTGAGGTTCGGCGCGACGTCGCGCGCGTAGCCCACCCACGGCATGTCGGCCCGCAAGCAGTCGATCGAAATGAGGACGACGTTCGCGTTCTTCGGGATCGATTTCGCGACCGAGGCCTCGGGCGCCGCGTCGACGATGGATGCGCTCGCGACGGGCTTGGTCGCGGGCGGGGGCGGCTTGTCCTTGGGACACGCCGTGAGAAGAAGCAGCGCTGCCGCCCCAAGTCCGTGACGTCGGATCACTTCAAGAAGACGCGCATGAACGAGGCGACGTTCTGCCCAGCGGCGGGCGAGCTCGGATCGAGCTTCACGTTGCCCGTGTAGGTGAGGTTCGGGCCGGGACCTGCGTCGCTCGGATTGGACGTCGGGAACGCGACGACCGTGCAGCCCGCGGGCGGCGTGACGGTGACGTCCTTGAACGACGCGGTCACCGGGAGGTTCCACACGATCGCCGAGGGGAGCTCGCCGTTGGTGACGGAGGTTGCGCTCGTCGACGGGAACCCGCCGGAGAAATAATTGAGGTACGGACCCGAGCCGCCGTCTTGCGCGCCCGCGTCAGCGGCCGGCAAGCCGGGCACGCTGACCGTCGCGCCCGTCGCCGAGGTGCACGCGCCGGTCGCGATGACCTGCACGGTGAAGACCGCGAGCGTCGCGGTGGGCTGCGGCTGGAGCACGGCCTTGAGCAGGTTCTCGGTCACGTTCGACACGGCCGAGGTCTGGCCGCGGTTCACGTCGCCGCTGACCATCCACTCCTGCTCGTTGAGCGTGAGGTAGCCCGTGCTCGCGTCGGCCGCGCTCGCGGTCGTCATCGTGTACGCCGTGTTCTTCGGCACGGGGAGCGTGTAGTTGCCCTTCGAGTCCGTGGGGACGGAATTGCCGCCGCCGCTCACGACCATCTCGGCGAGGCCGGCCTTGCTCGAGTAGTCGACGATTTGGCCAGTCTGGTTGAAGGTGTTGCCGCTCGTGCCGTCCGTGCCGGAGTCGGGGGTCCCGCCGTCGTTGTTCGGGTTGCTGTTGCTGCAAGCCGCGAGGACGAGCGCGAGTGAAGCATATCGAAATGTTTGCATTCTACACCTAGTTGAAGCCTGTCAGAGGAAGTCACGTGCTCTGCCGGGTCTGGATTCGATGGCGATGCCGAGGCGTTGCCGAATGTCGAAGTATTCCTCGCTGACCGAGAAGAGGACGACCTCTTTGACGCGCTCCTTGCCGGGCACGCTCGCGCCGTCTTCGGTCGCGCGAATGACCTCCGTCGCGAGCTGGAGATCGTGCGCGAGGAGGAACCCGATGCGATCGGCCGTGTGATCGATCGACGCGACCCACTTCTTCAAGTCGAGCGCGGCGCCGGTCTGAATGAGCTTCGAGACGAGGCTCGAGAGGCGCTCCTTCTGGACGCCCTGGAAGTCTTGCTTCATCGCGGCCATGGCTTCGTCGACCGGGCCGGCGATGTCCGCCGAGATCGGGAACTGCGGAACGCACGTCTTGATCGCGGCGAAGAGCCAGGCCTTGAGGCCGGTGCCCGTCGGAACGAGGTGACGCACGTAGTAGCCCTGCCGGTAGTAGGTGAGGTGTCGGCCCGCGACGAACGCCATCGACTGCGTCGGGACCTGCGCCTCGAAGGCCGCGCGGCCGAGCACGATCGCCGGAGGTTGCGCGTGGATGAAGCCGAGCCCGCTCGGGTCGTTCGGGTTCTGGAAGACCATCGGCGCGTTCGGGCCCTGCATCCCGAGGACGCCTTGCACGTAATAGAGCGTCTGCGACACCGGGTACGGGTGCAGCGACGGATCGATCGCGTAGCGGCGATCGTAGCCCTGCGCCTCGAGCGTCTGCGTGCGCGTCCGCAGGATCGTCGGCTGGATCATCGCGAAGATGTTCGTGAGGAGCGGCTCCTGTTCGAAGTGCGCGAGCTTGCGCCAGTCGTCCTCGGTCATGACCGCTTGCGCGGGCGCCGCGTTGTCCGCGCGGTGGCGTCGGTAGAAGCGCTCCTCGTCGGGCTCGGCGAGGTTGAGGACCGCGAGCGCCTGGCACAAGCACCACGACGAGTCGCCGCGCTGCGCCTCGGTGTAGAGGCGACGGAGGAGCTTGTAGCTCTCCACGCGGTACGGGTTTCTGCGGAGGATCTGCGCCTGCGCCTTGACCGCTTTGTCGAGGTACTGCGAGACGTCGCTCGCGTAGAGCTCGGCGAGCGTGTCGCCGCGGTCCTTGTTCTCCGGATCGAACGCCTGCGCGGCCTCGAACGCGTCGATGGCCATCTCGGGCTCGTTCAAGAACTTCTGATAGAGCTGGCCGAGCTGGTCGAGGATCTTCGGGATCGCGACGCGGTCCTGCGCGACCTTGGCTTGCTCCAGCTGGAGCTTCAGGTAGCGCTCGGTGCTGTCGTGATCGCCCTTCTTTCGAGCGAGATCGAGGGCCTCGTCGATCGCCTTGGAGGCGGTCGGGTCGGCCTCGAGGGCGCGGTCGTAGTACGTGAGCGCCGCGTCGACGTCGCCGATCTGCTTGCCGGAGATGGTCGCTGCAGTCTGCATGTATTTCGCGCGCTGCTTCGGATCGTCGACGAAGTCGGCGAGGCGCAAGACGACCTCGACGAGCTTCCGCCAGTCCTTCTCCTCGGAGTAGAGCTGCATGAGGCGCGTGAGGAGCTTGCGGTCGTCGGGGCGCTCTTCGAGCGCGGTCGCGTATGTCTTCGACGCGGCGGCGCGGTCGCCGACCTTCTGCGACTCGAGATCGCCGATCTCGAGGAGGAGCTCGAATCGCTCCTGTCCCACGGCCATCTCGAGGCGGCGGCGGCGGATGCGGATCGCCTCCTTGAAGTCGTCCTTCGCCTCGAAGACGCGAGCGAGCGCGCGGAGCGGGCGCGGGCTCGACGGATCGGCCTCGGCGGCCTCGCGCAGCGGCTTGATCGCGGCGTCGAGATTGCCGACGCGGCGCGCGGACTCGCCGAGCCCGTAGAGCGCCTCGGCGCGAGCCTGTCCGACGATCTTCGTGCCGAATTTCTCGAAGAGGTCTTCGTACATCTTGCGCGCGGTCGCTTGATCGCCGAACTCGAAGACGGCCTTCGCGGCCTTCGCGGCGGTCTCGTGGTCGGTCGGCGCGAGCTTCTGAAGCGTCTCGACGGCGACGAGGACGCGCGGGTTCGCGACCTTGACGCCCGTCGGCGGGCTGAACGGCGTGAGGTCGGGCGACGAGCCGCCCGGGAGCATCGACGGCGAGGGCGTCGTCTTCGAGGCGGCCTCGATGTAGCGGAGGAGCACGCGGATGCCGTCTTCCTTCGGAAGCGAGCCGGTGCGGCCGACGAGCGTCTCGTAGTACTTCATCGCCTCGAGGAAGCGCGAGCCGTCGTACGCGATGTCGCCGAGCACGAGCTGCGCGTCGGGGTTGTTCGGGTCTAGCTCGAACGCGAGCTTCGCGGCGGCCTCGGCCTTCGCGTCGTCACGGAGCTGGTTTCTGTTGAGCCGCGCGAGCTCCGCGTGGAGGCGGGCCTTCGCGAGGTTCGTGTCCGTCGTCTGGAGCTCTTTCTCGATGAGCTCGACGACCGACCCCGCGTCGCCGCGCGCAGCGTACGCCGCGCGGAGGGCCGCGGCGGCGCCGGTGTCCTTCGGGTTCGCTTCGAGCGCGAGCTTGTATCGGCTGATCGCGCCGTCGCGATCGCCGCGCGACTCGAGGAGCTTCGCCGCGCGCATCCACTGCTCGGCCTTTTGCTCGCTGCCCTGCGCCTTCGAGGCGAGCGCCTCGATGGCCGAGAGCGCCGCGTTCGCGTCGCCGCTCGCCTCGCGCAAGTGCGCGAGGGCCTCGAGCGCGCCGGCGTGTCCCGGCACCATCTCGAGGATCTCTTCGTAGGCGCGCGTCGCGCGCTCGGGCGACCCGACTTGCTCGGCGAGCGTACGCGCGCGAGCCACCTTCAGGTCGAGGCGCCGCGCTTCGTCGCTCGTCGACGCCGCGTGCCGCTCGTGGATCTTCACGACCTCTTCCCACTTGCCCTGCGCGCGGTAGTGACGCGCGAGCGCGGTGAGCGCGTTGTCGTTGGAGCGATCGAGCTCGAGGATCGTCTCGAGGCACTCGCTCGCCTTCGCGTGGTCGAGGAACTCCTCTTCGTAGAGGCCCGCCATGCGCTCGTACAGGTTGATCTTCTGGCGCGGCGTCGCGGCGACCGCGACCTGCCTCTCGAGGTTCTCGAGCAGCTCCTTGTAGCGGCCGGTGCGGTTGAAGATGCGATCGAGGCCCTTGAGCGCTCCGAGGTGGTTCGGGTCGATCGCGAGCACCGCTTCGTAGTGGCGCGTCGCGTCGGGCAGGCTCTCGAGGTGATCCTCGTAGACCTCGGCGATGCGCGCGAGCACCTCGGCGCGCTCGGCGCCTCGGCGCGCTTCGGCGCGACGGTCGAGGAGCGTGACGAGCGTCTTGAAGTCCCCTTCACGCTCCGCGATCTTGGCGAGCGCGTCGCCCGCGCGTCCGTGCGCCGGATCCTCGGCCAAGACGGCGCCGTAGAGATCGCGCGCGCGCTTCGTGTCGTTCAAGCGCGTCTCGAAGAGCTCCGCGGCCTCCGTGCGGAGATCGCGCGCGCGCGGCGAGCTGCCCATCGTGTCGGCGTGCGAGAGGAGCGTCTGCGCGAGCTCCGGCCACTGCTGCGCCTTGCGGTAGATGTGGCCGAGACCCTCGAGCGCGACCTCGCTCGCGGGCTCGGTCGTGAGGATCTGCTGATACGCGTGGAGCGCGGTGTCGGGCCGGCCCGCGCGGCTGTCGTACCAACGGCCCACGAGCGCGAGCAGCGCGTTCTTGTCGGCCGGCGAGAGGTCCTCGGCGTTCACGGCCTCGGTCAGCGAGGAGAGCACTTCGTTCCAGCGCTCCACCTTCCCGGCCGCGAGCCGCTCGACCTCCGAGGCGATCTCCTGGTCCGTCGGTTTCTCGCCGAGCGCCTGCGTGTACGCGACGAGCGCCTGCTCGGGATCGTTGAGCTCGTTCGCGTAGATGTGGCCGATTTCGGCCATGATCCGCGCGCGCGCCTCGAGCATCACGGCCTTCTGGGCGCGTGCGAGGAGCATCTCCACGATCTCGTCGAACTTGCCGAGCGACTTGCGAACGCCCTCGAGCGCGGCCGACGCGACGTCGTCGTCGGGATCGAGCTCGCAGATGAGCCCGTACATGTCCTCGGCGCGGGCCTTCTCCTTGTGCGAATCGAAGATGCGCGCGGCGCGATAGATGAGGCTCTTCTTCGTCTCTTTGTCGTCGTCGCCCTTGACCTCGATCTGGTCGGCGGCGATCGCGAACGCTTCGGCGATCTTGACCGGCTCGGTGACCTGGTCGACGGCCTTCTCGAGCGCGATGGCCGCTTCGGGATCGTTCGGCGTCGCGACGAGCGCGTCGACGAGCTCGTCGACCTTCTCTTGCGGGAGCGACTGCGTCTTCGCGGCCACCGGCTTGCCGAGCGTCTCGATCGCCTCGAAGAGAGCGCTCGCGTCCTTCGGGCGCTGCGCGGGATCCTTCGCGAGGAGCGAGAGGACGAACGCGTCGACCTCCTTCGTCACCCACCCGCGCGGCGCCTTCGCGCTCGGCGGCTCGGGCGCCTTCGCGAGGTGCGCCATGGCCGCGTCGGCCACGCCGCCCTCGATCGGGAAGACCGGCTTGCCGGCGAGCAGCTCGTAGAGCATCGCGCCGAACGCGTAGACGTCCGTGCGCGCGTCGGCAGACTTGCCGCGAACTTGCTCGGGCGCGATCGTCTTCGGCGAGCCGTAGCAAGCGAGCAGCCCGTACGCGCCGGCGGTCGGCGTGAGGCGCGGGCGAAGCCTGTCGCCGCCGAAATCGATGAGGACGACCCGGACCGCGTTCGGATCGGTTGCTCCGGCGCTTTGCGCCGATGTGCCGCGGAGGACGAGCGCGTGATCCATCTTCAGATCGCCGTGCGTGAGCTGCGCCTTGTGGAGCGCCGCGAGCGGCTCGAGCATCGCGCGCAAGATCGGCCGAAGCTCGTTGATGTGCGACGGACCGGTGCGCGAGAAGCGAGCAGAGAGCGGCTGCGCGTCGATGTGCTCGTACGCGACGTAATACGTCCCGTCGACCTCGCCCGCGTCGATGTTCTTCGGCAGGCCTTCGTGCTTCACCGTCGCGACGAGGCGGTTCTGCGTGAGGAATCGATTCACGGCGCGGCGATCGCGAGCGGCCTCGCGACGCAGCGTCTTGAGCATGTACGCCGTGCCGTCCTTCTTCGCGAGGTACACGACGCCCATGTCGGTCGACGCGAGCTTCTTGTCGATCGTGTACTTGCCGAACGGCTTGCCCGAGCCGAGCTCCGGCTCGCCGAGCAGCGCGGCGACGTCGCGCAGGCGCGGGTCGACCTCGCGGCGCATCTGCAAGACCACGTCGACGAGCGCTTCCACCGCTTCATGCGTGGCTGCGTGCTCCGCGAGCGAGCGCGCGAAGCTCGCCTTCGTCGTTGTGCTCTCGACGTCCTCTGCCACGCCCACGAGCGTGGCGACGCCTGCCATCTCCTCGAGCGAAAAAAGACGCTCGAGCTCACTACGCAAAATGTCGACGGTCTGGCTGGTCACGGGCCGCGAGACTACCGGAAAAATACGTTGGTAGCAGCGCTCTTATCGCGTCGAAAACGGCCCAACCATGCTGCGTTGCGGCAGCGTCAGTGCCCGTGCTCTCGCGTGATGCCCGGGTGCGTCGGGTCGCCGGGCTCGTGGCGCGGGTTCGCCGTCTTCAGCGAGCCGTCGCGCGCGGGAAGGCTGAGGAGCAGGTCCTTTCCGTAGATGAACTGCTCGCGCGAGTCGTAGGGCGCAGCGTGAGCGCCCGTGTCCATCCGGATGGCGTCGCAGGGGCACGCCTCGACGCAGTAGCCGCAGAAGATGCAACGCAGCTCGTCGATGACGAACTTCACCGGGAAGCGCTCGTAGCCGTGGCGCTTGTCGCCCTCGGGGTACTCGCCGGCCTCGATGTAGATGCACTGCGCCGGGCAAGCCGTCGAGCAGCAGAGGCACGCGACGCAACGCGGGCTCGCGTCGTCGCGCTGCGTGAGTCGGTGCACCCCGCGGAAGCGCTCGGGGTACGGGCGCTTCTGCTCCGGGTAGAACACCGTGATGATGCCCTCCTCGTAGCGTCTCGAGGATCGGATCGGGGCGGTCGCCCTTGATCATCTGCTTCGTGTTCGTGAAGAAGTGACGCATCGAGACCGCGAGGCCCTCGACGATCGCAGGGATGTAGCTCTGCGTCGTCGGGGTGTGCGGGACGTGCTCGACGACGACGGCGTTCGCAGCGGACGTCTTCTTTTTGAACGTGGTGCCCATGGGTCAAGCCTGCATCGGGGTGACGGGGACGCCGCCGGTCTTCGCGGCAGCCTTGGCCGCGCTGCCGATGATTTTCGGACGACGCGGACGCTTCGTGAAGAAGCCGATGACGAGGCGAACGACGCCGTA
Organism: uncultured delta proteobacterium; assembly: GCA_963839305.1. GTDB lineage: Bacteria > Myxococcota_A > Polyangia > Polyangiales > Polyangiaceae > DASXHD01. Next base: position 239,695 of record CAWIUL010000010.1, on the reverse strand, counting down.
GGTGACGGCGATCGCCGTGACCGCTTGCGTGATCTGCGCGACGATGTCGAGGCCGTTCCACACGTTCGGGCCGGCGCGGTCGATCGCGAGATCGACGACCGCGGTGACGAGGACGTTCGCGAGGGCGAGCGGAAGGAGCACGCGCCAGCCGAGCTTCTGGAGCTGGTCGTAGCGGAATCGCGGCAAGCTCCAGCGGATGACCGCCTGAAGCCAGCACACCGCGGCGACCTTTCCGAAGAACGCGAGGACGCCGATGATCTCCGACCAGATGTGCGGGAAGACCACGTGGAGGAGGTTTGCTTCGCCGAACTGGACGGTGAGGCCGTCACGGTGGAGGAACGGCAGCTCCCAGCCACCGAGGAAGATCGTGACGAGCAGCATCGAGCTCGTGACGACCTCCATGTACTCGGTGAAGTAGAACATGCCGAACGTCATGCCCGAGTACTCGGTGAAGTAGCCGGACACGAGCTCGCTCTCGGCCTCGGGCAAGTCGAACGGGATGCGCTTCGTCTCGGCCGTCGCCGCGGTGAAGAAGAGGAAGAAGGCGAGCGGCTGGACGAAGATTCCCCACGCGTGTTCGCCTTGCCAGCGGACCATGTCGTCGAGGCGGATGGTGCCGTAGATCATCATCGTGCCGATGAGCGTGAGGCCCATCGCGACCTCGTAGGACACCATCTGCGACGCGGCGCGCACCGCGGCCATGAGCGAGTATTTGTTGTCGCTCGACCAGCCGGCGATCGCCGCGCCGACGATGCCCTGCCCCGCGAGCGCGAAGACGTAGAGCAGGCCGACGTTGAGCGGCGACACCATCATGTCGATCGCGCTCGTCTGCGAGCTGCACAAGCCGTAGCGCGGCTCGGGCGGCCAGACCCACCCGCCGTCCCCGGCCTTGTGGAGGATGTCGTTGAGGCAGAGCGTGTCGCCGAACGGCACGACGGCGACGAGCGCCATCACGGGCATCATCGACAGGATCGGCGCGAGCGTGAAGAGGAGCTTGTCCGCGCGCGGCGGCCGATAGAACTCCTTCGTGAAGAACTTCAGCCCGTCGGCGGCGACGTGAAGGAGGCCCGCGAGGCGGATCTCGCGGCCGAAGAGCTTGAACACCGCGCGGTTCGGTCCCACGCGGTCTTGCATCATCGCGCCTTGGCGACGGTCGACCCACGTGAGGATCGCCGCCATGTTCACGATGAAGCCGATCATCACGAGGATCTTGATGACCGCCCAGACGAGCTGTGTGCCGTTCATGAGATCCTCAAACCGCCTGCGTGGCCGTCGTCGGGAGGACGGCGGGTTCGTGCGTCTCTTCGGTGAGCGCGAGCTTCAACCGGATGTCCTTGAGCTTGGCCCAGGTCGGCTCGTGGCCGAGGGTCTTCGCCAGCTCCGCGAGCAAGAAGAGCGGCTGGCGCGACGCGCCTTGCGGCTCGATCGTCTTTTGCGACGGCTGCTTCATGCCCTTCTGGTTCACGTACGTCCCGTTCTGCTCGGCCCACGAGGTCGCCGGCAGGACGACCGAGGCCGCCGAGACGAGCGCGCACTCGTGCGACGCGATCGTGACGAGCGCCTCGAGCTTGCCGAGCTTCGCCGTGTCGGCCTCGCGATCGGGCGTCCACGCGCCGAGCGCGATGGCGTGGCGGATGCTGCCACCCTCGACGCCCGCGAGGAAATCCGCCCAGGGCTTCGCGTCGGGGGCGAGCATCTTCACGCCCTCGGTGTTCGAGTTCTTGTCGGCGCTGAGGAGGATGTCGTCCTTGTCGCCGTCGGCGGCGCGCGCCACGAAGAAGCTCGTCGCGCCGAAGATCTTTCCGAGCTCGACGAGCGCCCAGTTGTCCTCGAGCGACATCTGCGCCGAGAGCACGAGCGCTATCGACGAGTGCGGCACGCCGTCGAGGAGCTTCTTGGCTTTGTCGAGCGCCTTGCCCGGCGCGGTCGTCTTGCCGGAAACGCGCGCGTCGACGACGCGGCCCTCGTGCGCGAACACGTAGCTCTTCATGCCGTGGTCGCACATCCAGAACTTGTTGACCGCTTCGTTCTCGCGCGGGCGATAGCGCTCGGCCTTGTTGTAGCGCGGGTCGAAGTCGAGCCACGCGTTGCAACCCGTCGCGCAGCCCTGGCAGACGCTCTTGCTCCCGCGGAGGAACCAGACGCGCGCCTTGAAGCGGAAGTCCTTCGTCGTGAGCGCGCCCACGGGGCACACGTGATCGACCATGAAGGTGTAGTTGCCTTCGAGCTGGCGACCCGGCGCGACGATGATCTCTTTGACGGCGCCGCGCTCGCGTTGATCGAGCACGGGATCCTTCGCCACTTCCGCCATGAAGCGGATGCAGCGCGTGCAGACGACGCAACGCTCGGCGTCGTAGACGATCGTCGGGCCGAACGAGACGGCCTTCGGCTTGTGCACCGGCTCGTCGCGCATGCGCTTTTGGTACTGGCCGTGCTCGAGCCAGTAGTCCTGGAGCTTGCACTCGCCGGCCTGGTCGCAGATCGGGCAGTCGACGGGGTGATTCAGGAGCAAGAACTCCTGCACGTCCTTGCGGGCCTTCTTCACGTGCTCGCTCGAGTCCGAGCGAACTTCCATGTTCTCGACCGCCGCCATCTGGCAGGCGGGTTGGAGCTTCGGCTTTCGCTGCGGAACGTAGTCGTGCGAGCTCTCGTCCCACGCGAGCACGTCGAGCATGACCGCGCGCTGATTGGGCGGCGGCAGGATCTCGACGAGGCACATGCGGCAGTTCGCCGCCACGCTGAGCCCCGGGTGCCAGCAATAGTGTGGGATTTCGATGCCCTGCTTCCACGCGGCGGTGATGATGGTCTCGCCTGGCGTGAAGGGTATTTCCTTGCCGTCCAGCTTGAAGGTGGGCATTTTTCGTATGCGCCGGCGCTAGGGTGCGACGACAGCGCTCACCTCTATAGGAGGCGGGGGGCCGTCACGTCAAACGCTGCAACGTGACTGCCCACAGGTAGAGCGCCCAATGGCCTTTCCAGCAGCCGTAGGCGTCCCCTTTTCGCTCGAGCGCTGGCCGATCCGCCCCTGGATAGGTCCTTCGCGCGGCTCGGACGAACGCCTCCGACCAGGGGAGCGAGCGGGCGCGCCCGAGGCCGCGATAGAGGATGAACCCGCTCGCGAACTCGCCGACGCCCCAGATTCGCCTCAGCCAACCGTCGACCTCGGGCATCGGTGCAGTCTGCAACCATTTCTCGTCGACCTTGGCGAAGGCCTGCGAGACGGCGAAGACCGCCCTCGCCTTTCGTTCGTTGCCGAGCGTGCGCGCGAGCTCGCGCTCGTTCAGCCGCGCGAGCGTGCGGGCCTCGGGGAACGCGCCGCGGCCCCCGGACGAGCGCCGCCTTCATCTTGCGCGCCTGGGCGATCCCGACGCGCTGATTGAGGACCGACCAGATCGCGGCCTCGAAGGGCGTGCCGAACTTCGGGTGGTGGAAGCCGCGGAGCTTCTTCGCGACCGGCGCGAACTGCTCGTCACGCGACGCGAGCGCGTAGAGCTCCGTGAGATCCTCGTCGGCGCTCACGAACGACGCGACGCGATCAGCGAGCGCCGCTTCGGTCTTCGCGTCGAGCCGTTTATCGAGCGCGCACGAGAGCCGCGCGCCACGCTGCTTCATCGTGACCGCGACGGCGGTCTCGCCCACCATCCACGACTTGGTGAGCGCGTCGCCCGACACGCGCTGCTCGCCTGCCATCGGCGAGAACGCGCGCAAGAAGCCGAGCGTCAGAGAGAAATCGAAGGGTTCGCGAAGGGAGATTTCCATGAGAGCACTCTGCGCTCACGGAATGTCAGCCTTATGTCAGGTTTCACGAGATCCAGCGTTTGTGCCGGAACCAGAGCGCTGCGCCGACGGCGACGGTGGCCATGAGGGCCAGCGCGTAGGGATAGCCGTACTCCCACTTGAGCTCCGGCATGTGCTCGAAGTTCATGCCGTAGACGCCCGCGATGAACGTGAGCGGGAGCATGACCGTCGAGATCAGCGTGAGCGTCTTCATGATCTCGTTCATGCGGTTCGATTGCACGCTCAGGTACGCGTCGAGCGCACTCGTGACGAGATCGCGGTAGCTGTCGGCGAGATCGCCCACGCGGACGAAGTGGTCGTGCACGTCGCGCAGGTACGGAAGGAGCTCGGGTGGGAAGAGCGCGAACTCGCCGCGCGCGAGGCGAAGGAGGAGCTCGCGCTGGTGGATCGCGACGCGACGGAGCGACTGGAGCGCGCGCTTGAGCGCGAGGATGCGCCCGAGCACCGCGGTGCCCTCGGGCGTCCCCGCCTTCGCGAGCACGTCGTCCTCGAGCGCGCCCACGTCGTCGTCGAACGCGTCGATCACCGGGAGGTAACCGTCGACGAGGCGATCGAGGATCGCGTGCGCGACCCACGGCGCGCCGCGCTGCATGAGCCGCGGCGTGCGAAGGATCTCCGCGCGCACCGAGGCGGAGACGACGCCGGACGAGTCGTGCGTGACGACGACGTTCGTGGTGAGCACGAGATCGACCTCGCACGTGACGAGCTCGTCGTCCTTCCTTCGCACGGTGTGCGCGCAGATGTAGAGATACTCGGGGAACTCGTCGACCTTCGGGCTCGGTCGGTCCGACCAGATGTCCTCGATCGTGAGCGGGTGGAGCGATAGCGCGTCGCCGAGGAACGCGTCGACCTCGGGCGACTGTTCGCCGAGATCGATCCACGTTGTCTTCTTCTCGGCGATTACCTTGCGCACGTCGCCGAGGTCGGTCGTCTCACGAACCGAGTCGCCCTCGAGGATGAACGCGCGCACGCCCCGAGGCTAACGTCCGCCCGCGACGAGGGCCAAAAACGCGTGGTTTCCTGGGTGCGCCGTGCCGACCGCGCTGCGTAGCCAGGCGCGTGCGCTCGAATCGAGATGTGGGGCGGTGACGGTGAAATCCGAGAGATCCTTTTCACGCGTGTTCTTTGCTTTGAAGAGGAGGACGTGGAGCTCATGGTCGCTCGGCGCCGCCACCACGTGGCCCGCCTCGGCCCAGCGCGCGAGATCGTCGGCGCGCACGGCGACGTCGACGTCCGAGTGGGCACGGCCGAGCGACGCATGCGGCGCGAGGAATATTTCGAGCGCCCAGCCTCCGCAAATGCCAAACGGCAGCCCGACGGCGCGAAGGACGTCGGCGACGCGCAAGAGATCGCGAAGGTCCGCCGGGGCAGCCTTCATGCGTCGACCGCTGGTAGCTGATAGTTTCTCCTCAGTGATCGCACTCCCCACCGATCATGTTCAATGATCCGAAGGTGGGGACGATGTCGCTGAGCATGCGGCCGGTGATGAGCTTCTCGAGGCCGGCGACGATCGGGAAGCACGGCGGGCGGATGCGGACGCGCCACGGCGTGCCGCTGCCGTCGCTCACGATGTAGAAGCCGAGCTCGCCGTTGCCGCCCTCGGTGTACGAGTAGCACTCGCCCTTCGGGACCTTCGCGCCTTCCATCACCAGCTTGAAGTGCTGAATCGTCGCCTCGATCGTCGTGTAGACGTCGGTCTTGTCGGGCAGGACGAAGCGCGGGTCGTCGACGTTGACCGGGCCGTCGTCGGGCATGCGGTCGCAGCACTGGAGGAGGATCTTCGTGCTCTGGCGGATCTCGGCGAGGCGCACGAGGAAGCGATCCATCGTGTCGCCGCGCGCGCCGATCGGCACCTCGAAGTCGACCTCGTCGTACTTGAGGTACGGGTGCGCCTTGCGGATGTCGTAGGCGACGCCGCTCGCGCGGAGGCACGGGCCCGTCCAGCCGAGGGCCTTCGCGTCCGCGGCGCTGATGATCGCGACGTTCTCGAGGCGGTCGATGAAGATGCGGTTCTTGAGGAGCAGCGCCTCGCCCTCTTCGAGCAAGTGGAGGATCGTCGGCACCGCGTTGCGAATGAGCTCCTTGAGCTGCGACGTGGGCGGCTTCGCCATGCCGCCGATGCGGCCGAACGAGTGCGTGAGGCGCGCGCCGGTCTCCTCCTCGAGGATGTCCCAGACGAGCTCGCGGGCTTTGACCCACCAGAGGAACGGCGTGATCGCGCCGAGCTCCATCGCCATGGCGCCGGTGCACGTGAGGTGATCGCTGATGCGCGCGAGCTCGCCGAGGATCATGCGGTACCACTGGCACCGCTCGGGCACCTCGAGGCCCGCCATCTTCTCGACCGCGAGCGCGTAGCCCACGTTGTTGAGCATCGGCGAGACGTAGTTCAGGCGATCGGCGTACGGGAAGACCTGCGCCCACGTGCCGCGCTCGCACATCTTCTCGAAGCCGCGGTGCAGGTAGCCGATCTGCACGTCGGCCTTGAGGATCGTCTCGCCCGAGAGCTCGAGGACGAAGCGGACGGTGCCGTGCATCGCGGGGTGCGACGGGCCCATGTTGAGGTGCATCGGCTCGGCGGGGAGCTCGAGCTCGCCTTCTTCGAAATCGAGATCGATCGGTTCCATGTCAGTGCTCGATCTTCCGGCGGTGGCTTCGGCGGTGCCGCGCGGGTGTCCAGCTCTCTTCCAGTCCTTCGCTGCGCGGGCGCCTTCTCGAACCACTTGCGGCCGAACGCCATGCCCTCGTCGCCGCCGAACGGCGCGAGCTTGTCGAGGATCATGCCGGCCTCTTCTTCGGTGCGGTACGGGATGAGCGGCTGCGTCTTCTGCGCCGGGTAGTCCTTGCGGAGCGGGTGCCCCTCGAACTCCGGGTACATGAGGATGCGGCGCAGATCCGGGTGGCCGCGGAAGATGACGCCCATCATGTCGAACGTCTCGCGCTCGAACCAGTTCGCGCCCGACCACACGTCGACGATCGAGTCGAGCTCGGCGCCGTCGCCGTCTTCGTCGCCCACGCGCGCCTTCAGGCGAACGCGGTGGTGCTTCGTTGTAGCGAATAGCAAGTGAAGGACGACCTCGAAGCGGCCATTGTCCCGCGTCGGGATAGTCCACCGCGCAGAGGTCGACGAAGAGATCGAAGTCGAGCGCGGGATCGTCGCGGAGCAAGAGCGTCGCCTCGTGCCACGCGTCCGGCGCGACGACCGCGGTGTCGTCGCCGAAGTTCGAGTGCGTCTCGAGGACCTTCGCACCGAGCTTTGCTTGGAGCTTCTCGAGGGCCAGCTTGCTCATGGCTTCTTCGACTCTTTTCTTCGTGTTGAGCTTCACGAGGTCCGTCGCCGGATCCATGCGCGGCTTGACGATCGACGGCTTGCGCATCGCCGCTCGCGATTTTGTCCTGGATGAGGAGCAAACCGTCGAACACCGCCTCGGGGCGCGGGGGGCAGCCCGGGACGTAGACGTCGCACGGGATGATTTTGTCGATGCCCGGGACGGTCGTGTAGTTGTCGTAGAAGCCGCCGCAGCTCGCGCAGGTGCCGAACGCCATGACCCACTGCGGCTCCATCATCTGCTCGTAGATGCGCTTGAGGACGGGCGCCTGGCGCTGCGCGATCGTGCCGACGACCCAGAGCAGATCGCTCTGGCGCGGCGAGAAGCGCGGGGCCTCCGCGCCGAAGCGCGCGAAGTCGTAGCGCGGCGACGACACGCGCCATGAACTCCATGCCGCAGCACGCGGTCACGAACGGATAGTTGAAGAGCGAGTACTTGCGCGCCCAGCCGAGGAGCGCGTCGAGCCGCGTCGTCGCGAAGCCTTGCTCGCTGCCTTCGAGGACGCGCGTTTGAGTCTGCGTTGCCATCAGGTCTCCCACTCGAGGGCGCCCTTGCGCCACACGTAAACGAGCGCGACCACGATCACGCTGAGGAATCCGAACATCGTGAAGAGGCCGGTCCAGCCGAACTCCTTGAAGTGGATCGCCCACGGGTAGATGAAGACGACCTCGATGTCGAAGACGACGAAGAGGATCGCCGTCAGGTAGAACTTCACGCTCAGCTTCACGTACTTGCCGCCGTCGCTCGGGCTGCCCGACTCGTACGGTTGCATGCGTTCTTCGCTGTACTTCGCTTGTTTACCGAGCAGGTTGTGCCCGACGAAGAAGACGATCGCGAGGAGGCTCGCGATGCCGATCATCAGGAAGACGGGCGCGTAGGTCGAAACCAGCATGGGGGCCGCTCGTTTTTAGTGGTCCCCCCCTGGGGTGTCAACGTGGCGTGCCGGCTCGTCAGTCGGGCGCGCGCGGGCGTTCGTCGGACCGCACGAGTCCGCGACGACGCCAGCCTCGTGCCGCGAGCCACGTTCTCGCGGCCGATACGGGGCTGAGAGCCTCCGCTGGCGTCGCGGATGGAGAGAAACCGTCGAACCACGGGGCGGACGAGAAGCGGTCGATCCCCGAGTCGATGCGGAACCCATGCTTGCGTGCGTTCATGAGGACGTAGACGAGCGCGTTGCGGACCGCCAGCGGCGTCGAGAGCTCGCGCGCGTGATAACGGTCGCCCCAAACGGGCCCGCGAACGCCGAGCGCTCGATTCACCGCCCTCGCGAGACGAATCACGAGCCCGCGAACTCCGCGCGAAAGAACGTCGCGGTCGCTCGCCTCGACGATGAGGTGGACGTGGTCGCGCTGTACGGAAAACTCGGTCACGCGGAAGGCAGCGCCAACGGCGGGCGAGCGACTCGCGCCGGCGATGGCTTGCCGCATCTCGCAGAAGATGCCGTCGTCGCGCAGCGGCGGGAGGCCCGCGCGTGCGCGGAGCGTCACGTGGACCGGGCTACCCGCGCGGTGGCGTGGCCGCGCCCGGTGCGCGACCGGTCTTCGGCGATTCGCGATGGGCTTTCGACCCGAGCCTCTGCGCGTGCCGCCCCACGTGCGCAAGACGAACGATAGCTGTCGCATCGGCATCTTGATTAGGGCTATATTATTTGCACCGCGGCAATTCGTCAAGCCTTCCCTCGAGACGTCTGCTGGTTTTCGCGCGTGCGAGAGAGCGTGCGAATTGCGGATGATGAGACGCTTTGCGCTAGCGGCCCCTCAACGCGCGCGCCGCATCGTTTGCCCGGATTGCGGCACGCTTTGGCGCGCGTGGCAGCGCGACAGGACCGCGAAGCGAAGCATCGAATGGCCAGTCACGTCGCCACGCGCGCGGCGTACGCCGCGGAGCGACCCGCCGACGACGACGCGCTTTGGTGCTTTCGCAGCCACGGTCGCGAGGTCCAGATCGAACGAGCCTCCGGCGAGCTTGGCGAATGCCTTTTCTTCATCGAAGAGCGCGGCGACCTCGAGACGCGTGACGCGGTCGTTTCGGCGATCCTCGAGCTGTTCGCCGCTCAATAATGCGGAGGCTTTTCCCCGGGTGGCGCGGCCTCGCCCATGTCCTTCAGGCGCGAGAGCGTCGTGCGGAGCTCGCCGACGAGGCGGTCGATGGTCTTCTGCTGTTCGGCGACGACGCCGGAGAGCTCCTCGACGTGGCGCTCGAGGCGCATGTATTTGAGCTCGAGCTCGGTGAGGCGCGCGGAGACGTAGGCCATGTCTAGGGTGTGGCGGTGAGCTTCACGGCCTTCCACGCGGTGAGCGCGGGGCCGAGCGCGGTCTCGATCTGGCGGAGCTCGTCTTGGAGATCGCGCTCGGCGACGCCGGCCGCGATCGCGTCGCGGAAGCACGCGTACGCCGCGACGTAGCGCTTTCGCTCGAGGAGGGCCTTGCCGAGGAGCGGGAGGATTTCGCTGTTGGGCGCGCCGAACGCCGTCGCGCGGCGGAGCGGACCGACGGCCTCGCCGGCGCGGCCGCTCTTGAGCAGCGCGTCGCCGAGGCGGCGAAAGAGGTCGGCCGCGGCGAGGCCTTCTTGCGCGTACTGGATGCCGATGCGGAAGACCTCCTCGGCTTGCTCGACCTCGCCGAGGTGGACGCACGCCGAGCCGAGCAGGCCGAGGCCCTTCGAGATGAGCGCGCGCGCGTCCGGCGCGAGCGTCTGGCCTTCGGGCGTGCGGAGGAAGATCGCGAGCGGCGCGGGCCACGCGCCAAGCAGCTGGATGACCTTCGTCCACTCACCCTTCAGCGACGCGGCCTCGGCCTCGGCGACCTTGGCGAGATCGATCGCGCTGCGCTGGCCGCTCGAGGCGCGCTCGAGCTCCTCGCGCACGTGGGCGCGCATGCGCATGCGGAACGTCTCGAGCTCGTAGTCCTCTTCGACGCCGTCGCGACGAACCCAGAGCTGGGCGAGCTGCGCCGCGCCGCGCGACGGCGGCTCGATCACGAGCTTCTGGAGCGAGTAGCCGTAGAGCGGCGCGAGCAAGAGGTAGCGGACGCCGATGTAGAGCTGGATCGACTCGGTGTCGGTCTCGCGCGTCGGCGGCGTCACGTCGCGGTCTTCCTCGACGAGGAGCGCGCCGACGAGCCGGCGACGAAAATCCGCGAGCGTGAGGCGCTGCGGCTCGAGGTCCGCGTCTGCGTCACCGAGCCCGACGACGAAATCGACGAGCGTCTGATCGGGCGTGCGGCGATCGACCGTGAGCGCGGTGATGCGCGCGCCGACGATGATCGAGAACGCGAAGAAGCGCTCGCCCACGATCTCGCAGAGCGCCTGAAAGCTGCCGATTCCTTCGCCGATGCGCTCGAACCATCCGTCGGTGCGCACGGCCTCGAGCGAGAACTCTTGCTTGCGAGGCGCCATACGGTCGCCCGAGACTAACCCAAAACGCGCTTCCAATGTCGGCAGACGGGCTTCACCGGGCATCCTTCGCAGCGCTTCGGGTCGCGACGCGACGGACAGCGCTGGAGCATGCCCATGTGGCAGAGCGCGAAGTCGTACTTGGTCGGGTCGTCGCGATCGAGCCGCGCGAGCGCGGCCGTGATCTCCTCGGCGGTCTTCCACGACGCGTCGTTGCGCGACGTGAAGCCGAGGTTCTTCGAGAGCTTGTGGATGTGGACGTCGACCGGGATGACGAGCAGGCGCGTCGAGATCCCCTTCCACTGGCCGAGATCGACTCCGTCGTCCGGGCGGGTCATCCACTTCACCCAGAGCACGAGGCGCTTCACGCTGCTTCCCGCGCGCGGATCGGCGAGGAGGTGCGCGGGGCCGCGGCGACCGTCGTCACGAACGCGGAGATCGCCGGCGTCGCGGATCTCGTCGCAGAGGAGCGCGAGGCCTTCGCGGAAGCCGAAGCGCGAGACTTGCGCGGCGAAGCGCGCGCCGAGCGTGCCGTGTTTCTTCTGGACGCGACGGGCGCCGATCATGAGCCGCGCGATGTCTTCGCCGAGAAAGACGCGGTGACGAAAGCCGGCGAGCGAGCGCCTCAGCGCGCGCGGGTCGTCGCATCTCAGGTGCAGCGGCTCGTGCGTCTTTGTCTGCGACGTCCCGCCTTCGGCGGATCCGTCGACGCGCGCGAGGATCTCCTCGAGCTTCTTGCGGATCGTCTTCACGTTGCCGAACGCGATCCCCGCCGCGACGAGACCGACGAGCTCGCGGTCGAGCGGGTCCGCGTATCGGCGCACGACGCCCACCGGATCGACCTCGAGGCGCGCGCGCACGTCGCACCCGGCGATCACGCCATCGAGCGTCTTCTTCAGCAGCGCGTCACTTCGCAATGCCCGCCTGGTAGTGCGCGAGGACGCGCGCGGGCGCAAGCGCGTGCGCGTAGATTGCGGGCTCGTCGAGCGAGCCGTCGTACCACTCGACGGTGAAGTCGCTAGTCGAGCCGAACGACAAGTGCGTCGCGACCGTGTCGGTGATGGTGGCCTCCGCTCCGGTCGCGACGGACGCGCCGTCGACATAGAGCGTGAGCGTCGTTCCGTCCGCGCTCACGACGACGTGCGACCACTGCCCCTGCGCGACGGGCGTCGACGTCAGCGAGGCGACGGTCGCGTTCGAGTCCCACCGCGTGAAGACGACCCGCTGGAGGTTGTCGACGGCCAGGAACCAGCCGAAATAAGGCGACGTCGTGCGATGCGAGACGATGCGCCGGAGCAGGTCGCTCGCGTCGGTCGGCGGTCCGGGCGAGATCCAAACCTCGATCGCGAACGGCGGCGAGCCGCCGAAATCGAACATCGAGCCCGGGAGGTACATCGCGCCGTTCATCCCGTCGAACGTCGCCGCGGTGTTCGTGTCCTTGCCGATGGCGCCCGCGACGCCCAACGTGACGCCCGTGCGGTACGTCCCGTTCTGCACCTTCATCTCGTCCGCCGCGGGCGACGTCGTGCTGCTCTCGTCGAGGCGCCACCACGACGCCGGAGAGTCCGCGAGGACCTCCTCGACGTAGGTGCCGAGCCCCGCCTCGCCTGCGTCCGCGCTCGCGTCCGGCGTCGGCGCGTCGCTCGCGACGTCCGCGCGCGCATCGAGCCCGCTCTCGACGACGGACGCGTCGGAGCTCAGCCCGTCGAGCGACGGGAACAAACACCGCGTCAGCAGGGTCGCAGGCGCCATCCAAAGCCAACGAAGCCGCACGCACGAAGTCTATCACGGCGTGCTATACGCGCCGCGATGGAGGGCATGGACCGCCTGAAGAGCATCGACGACTTCACCCTCGTCGACCTCGAAGCCGTGCGCCTGATCTCTGCGCGGCGAGTCGGTCATCGATTGGCACCGCCTCAACTTCGAGAACGAAGAAGAGGCCCGCCAGTTCCTTCGCTCGCAAGATTTCCGCCCCGAGGAGCCCGCCGACCGCAAGAGCATGGAGATCATCAAGCAGGAGGCCATCGGCTACCTGCGGCGGCACTTCGAGTTCCCGATCCCGAAGCCGATCGGGAACGCGTCCGTCGAAGAGCTCCTCATGGTCGCGTGCGGGCGCGGCCACCGTCAGACCTGCGCGTGCACGATCCTGAAGTGCATGCACATCATCCACCACCTCGAGGGCCGCGAGCTCCTCTTCATGCTGCCCCTCTCCGACCAAGAGGTGTTTCACATGGTCGAGGAGAAGGTCTACCGGATCATCGGCGGCATGCTCGCGCACGGCTTTCCGATCCTCGAGTTCGTCGGCGGGCGGAAGAACAAGGACTCGCTCTACACGAAGCTCCTCTCGAAGCACGACACGATCGCCGCGCAGGTCTACGACAAGCTCCGCTTCCGCATCGTGACGCGCAGCTACGAGGACATCTTCCCCGTCGTTCAATACCTGACGACGCACCTCTTCCCGTTCAACTACGTGATCCCGGGACAGAGCACGAACTCGATGTTCCAGTTCAAGCGCTACTGCAAGAAGCAGTCGCACCTCGCGAAGCTGCTCCCCGACATGCAGTCGCAGCAGGACGACGAGCTCACGCCGAAGGACAACATGTTCTCGTCGGAGGCGTACCGCGTCGTTCACTTCGTCGTCGACATGCCCGTGCGCCTGCCGACGAAGCTGCTCGAGCGCGGATCGACCGCCGCGTGGCAGCTCGCGCCGATCGTCTTCGTCATCTGCGAGTTCCAGGTCATCGACCGCGAGACCGAGTCGAAGAACGAGCGCGGCGAGGCGTCACATGCAAAGTACAAGGAACGTCAGAAGCGCGCGGTGATGCGGCGCCTCCAGATGGGCTCGACGCGCGAGCCGAAGATCACGTTGCGCGACGATCGCGACGAGAGTCGCGGAGCGAAGCGTAGCGAATCGAGCGATCGGGGAGCTCGAGGGGCGAAGCCCCTCGAACAAGAGCGGCCCCCGCCCCCGCCGCCCGCGAGCAAGCCGCCGACGAAGCGACCGCCGCCTTCTACGTCGCGAACGCGCGGTAGATGAACGGGAAGAAGACGAGCCCGAAGAGCAAGAGCAGCGCGGCCGCGACGAGGCCCATGCCGAGGAACACCTTCGGCGCGTCGTAAGCGGTCAGCGCCGTCTCGTGCAGGGCGACGTCGTGCGCGTGCTTCTTCAGCTGCTCCTCGAGGCGAGCGATCTCGTCCTTCGCCGCGGCGAGGTCGGCGGCGCTCGGATCGGAGAGCGCCGCGCGTCCGAGCTCGACGAGCGCGTTTCGCAAATGCGTCTGCGCGTCGTCGACGCCCGCGCTGCGCGTCCCCGACGAGCGTGAGAAGCGGGCCTGGTGCGCGCTCCGCTCGCCCACGAGGCCGTCGACCTTCGCTTGCGCGACCGCGACGACGCGCTGCACCTCGGCGAGCTTCTGCTCCGCCGCGGCGCGACGCTGGTTCTTCTGCGCGGCGTCCGCGGAGAGCGGCTCGCGCTCGGCGACGCGCGCGCTCGCTCCGTTTCGGATCTCGATGTCGAGCCGTTTGAGCTTCGCGTCGGCTCGCTTCCAGTCCTCGTCCGCCGAGTCACGCGCGGCCTCGGCGCGTGCGAGCTGCTCGCGCGCGTGGCCGAGCTCGACCTCCGCGGGGCCGAGGCGCGCGTCGATCTCGGCGAGCGTGCCTTTTTGCGCGTCCATCGCCGCGGCGAGCGCGCCGTCGCGACTCCGCAAGAGCTCCTCGGCTTGCTTCACGCGCTCGAGCCCGGACGCCATCGACGACGACGCCGCGCCCTTCTCGAGCGAGCGCACGCGCTCGCCGAACGCGACGAGCGCTTCCTCGACGCGCTTGATGCTCCGCTCGGACTCGATCTTGCGCATCGCGAGCTCGCGCTGGAGCGCGGAGCGCCGCGACATCACGCGGTACGCGTAGAGCGGCGCGTTCCAGAACGCGTCGGGAGGCGCCCCGTAATCCGCGAGCACCTTCGCCTCGAACGGATTGACGGGGGGCTTCGGCGGACCCTCGGCTTGCGGGACCGGGAGCGAGCGATGCGAGACGGGCGGAGGCGGCGCGAGCGGCGCGAGCGAGCCCGCGCCCGCCGGCGAAGAGACGCGCGGCGGCATCGAGTCCGTGTCGAGCTCGAGGGACGGGCCACCCGCGCTCATGTCGTCGTCGAACGGGCTGAACCCCGCGCCCGGAGTCGGCGGCCGCGCGATGCCCGCCTTGGGCGGCCCCGCCGACGAGAGATCGATTTGCAAATCGCCGCCGCCGATCTCGAGATCGTCGTCGAACGCCGTCGACGCCGCGCGCGCGCTCGACGGGTTCGGCACCGCCGAGGGTCTGTTCGACGTCGCGGGTCGCGATACGGGCGCCGACGGAATCACCAAGTCGGGAATGTCGGGAACGACCATCGCCGCGGGCGCGGGCACGCGCGCCGCGTTCGCGACGGGCTCGGGCGCGTCGGTCGTGCGAAGGTCCGATGCAAGCTTGCCGCACTTGGGGCAAGGGAGCCTCAGGTCCTTCACCGGACCGTGGCACCAAGGGCACTCGGCGCCGCTCATCGAAACCGCGAACCTCCGCTCTGCTCGCGAGGTTTCATGAGACTCGACGATAGAACGAAGGTATGAGGAAGTCATGCGTCTGTTCGCGGGGCGTGTGAGCCCCATCTCCCAGGAAATCGTGAAGGTCCTCGTTTCGGCTGGTGACATAGAGGCCGAGCATCCGACGGAGGTGGTCCTCGACGTCGAGGCGGTGCTCCGGAACTATTTGCAGATGGAAAAGGACGTGAACGAGAAGACGCGCGAGCTCCTCGAGCGAACGGGGCGCGGCAGCGACTCGTACAGCCGCGTGCGCGACCAGATCGCGGACTCGAAGGGCATCAAGGTCGGCGACGAGACGCTCGATTACCTCCTCGACCAGGTCGTGGAGATGTTCGGCCACTCGAAGAACGTCGACGAAATCTACGCGCAGGACATCGAGCTCCGCCGGAAGATGGCGCCGATCTTCAAGAAGCACATGGGCGAGGACGACAAGCTCGACGCCGAGGTGCGCTCGCAGTTGAAGCACGTGAAGGAAGGCTCGCGCGAGTGGGACATCGAGTACTCGCGCATGGTCGAGATCATCAAACGCAAGCGAGGCCTCGCCTGATGCCATGAGGAGCATGACTGGCTTCGGCTCGGGGGAGCACGCAGCCCAGCCTCGCGGCAAGGTGCAGGTCGAGCTCCGCGCGCTGAATCATCGCTTCCTCGAGCTGCGCGTGCGGGCGATGCGCGAGCTCGCCGAGATGGCGACGTTCGTCGAGCTCTGCGCGCGCGAGCGCTTCTCGCGCGGTCGCATCGAGATCGTGGTGCGCGGCGAAGGGCTCGCGACGGCCGCGCCGGTGCTCGATCGCGAGCGCGCGATCGCCGCGTACAAACAGCTCGGCGACCTCCGCGACGTCGTCGCGCCGAACGAGCCCGTGCCGCTCTCGCTCCTCTCGGTGGTTCCGGATCTCTTCGTCGTGAACGAGTGCGCGAGCGAAGAGCTTCGTGAGAGCGTGAAGGGCGCGTTCGACGCGGCCGCCGCGGACCTCGACGCGATGCGCGCGACGGAGGGAGCGGCGCTCGAGCGCGAGCTCCGAGCCCACCTCGCTCGCACGAGGGCGCTCCTCCACGACATCGAAGCGCGCGCTCCCGAGGCAGTCGCCGCCGCGCAGAAGCGCCTTCGCGAGCGCGTCGTCCGCCTCACCTCGTCGGCCGAGGGGGTCCTCGATCCCGCGCGCCTCGAGCAAGAGATCGCGATCCTCGCGGATCGAAGCGACGTCACCGAGGAGATCGCGCGCCTCACGAGCCACGCCGAGCAGCTCGATGCGCTCTTCGGCCAAGAAGGGCCCATCGGGCGCCGCATCGACTTCCTCCTCCAAGAGCTGACGCGCGAGGCGAACACGCTCGGCAGCAAGAGCGCCGACGTGCCCATCGCCCGCCTCGTCGTCGACCTCAAGGCGCAGATCGAGCGGATGCGCGAGCAGACGCAGAACGTGGAATGAGCCCGCTTGGGTTTGATCTATGATGGCGCGCTTCCATGATGCAGCCGTTCTTGCTCCTCATCCTCTCGTCGCCGAGCGGTGCCGGAAAGACGACCCTCACGCGGCGCCTGCTCGGCGCGTTCCCTGATCTGCGCTTCTCCGTCTCGCACACGACGCGCAAGCCGCGCACGGTCGAGAGCGACGGCAAGGACTACCACTTCGTCGATCGCGAGCGCTTCGAGGCGCTGGTCAAACAAGGCGCGTTCATGGAGTGGGCCGAGGTCCACGGAAACCTCTACGGCACGTCGCTCGCGGAGATCGATCGCGCGCGCCAAGACCCGAACTGTGGAGGCGTGCTCTTCGACATCGACTTCCAAGGCGCGCGTCAGATCCGCGCGAAGGTGCCGGACGTCGCGTCGGTCTTCATCCTGCCGCCGTCGATGCCCGAGCTCTTGAACCGCCTTCGCGGCCGCGCGAGCGACGACGAGGACGTGGTGCAGCGCCGCTTCCAAGTGGCGATGCGCGAGATCGAGCACTACGCGCTCTTCGATTACGTCGTCGTGAACGACGATCTCGAGCGCGCAGCCGAGTCGCTGTGCAGCATCGTGCGCGCCGAGCGGGCGAAGCGCTGGCGCGTGGCGCCCGTGGCAGAGAGGCTCCTTCGAAGCGGAGAGACGACATGAGCAACGTGCTCGCGATCTTGGGTGGAAGCGGCCTCTACGATCTTCCCGGCCTCGAGCGCGTCGAGGAGATCAAGGTCGAGACGCCGTACGGCGCGCCGAGCGACGCGGTCGTGCGCGGCTATCTCGGAGACACCGCGCTTCTGTTCTTGCCGCGCCATGGCCGGGGACACCGCGTGCCGCCGCACGGCATCAACTTCCGCGCGAACGTGTGCGCGCTGAAGAAGCTCGGCGCGACGCACCTCGTGAGCGTCAGCGCCGTCGGGTCGATGAAGGAGGCCATCGCGCCGGGCGATCTCGTCGTCGTCGATCAGTACGTCGACCTCACGAAGCGCCGCGTCTCGACGTTCTTCGACGAGGTCGTCGCGCACGTCGCCTTCGCCGACCCGGTGTGTCCTCACCTCGCCTCGGCGCTCTCGGGCGCCGCGAGCTCCGTCCACAGCAAGGGTCCGGCCGGCGTCCACCACGGCGGCGCCTACGTGTGCATCGAGGGTCCGCATTTCTCGACGCGCGCCGAGAGCCTCATCTATCGCTCGTGGGGCGTGTCGGTCATCGGCATGACGTCGATGCCCGAGGCCAAGCTCGCGCGCGAGGCCGAGCTGCCCTTCGCGACGCTGGCGCTCGCGACCGACTACGACTGCTGGCACCAGAGCGAAGAGGACGTCACCGTCGAGGCGGTGCTCGCGGTCATGCGCGAGAACGTCGACACCGCGCGAAAGGCCATCGCCGCCCTCGCCGGAAAGCTCCCCGACCCGACCAAGAGCAACGCCCACGGCGCGCTCGCCGGCGCCATCATGAGCGATCGCTCCCGCGTCCCCGCCGAGGCGCGCGAGCGCCTGCGGTGGCTTCTACCCACACTTTGATATAGAGAAACCCGCCATGAATTCAGCAGCACTCGTCGTGGGCTCGCTCGCGTTCGACGATCTCGACATGCCGACCGGCGAATACCGTGACGTCCTCGGCGGAGCCGCGACGTACTCGTCGATCGCCGCCTCGTTCCTCGCGCCGGTGCGCCTCGTCGGCGTCGTCGGCAAGGACTTCGGCGAGGAGCACCTCGACATGCTCCGCGCGCGCGGCGTCGACACCGCGGGCGTCGAGCGCCAGATGAACGGCAAGACGTTTCGCTGGCACGGGCGCTACTCGCACGACCTCGCGAGCCGCGAGTCGATCGACACGCAGCTCAACGTCTTCGCGGATTTCCGCCCGAAGATCCCCGGGTCGTACCGCGAGAGCACCGTCGCGCTCCTCGGCAACATCCACCCGAAGCTCCAGCTCGAGGTCCTCTCGCAGGTCGAGCGAAACCCGCGCACGATGATCATCGCCGACACGATGAACTTCTGGATCTCGGGCGAGCCGAAGACGCTCTCCGAGATGCTCCCGAAGGTCGACCTCCTCGTCATCAACGACGAAGAGGCGCGCCAGCTCGCGGGCAAGAACGCGATCATGACGGCCGCGCGCGAGATCCGAAAGATGGGTCCCAAGCGCCTCATCATCAAGCGCGGCGAGCACGGCGCGATCCTCTTCGACGACGACGGACCGTTCTTCGTTCCGGGCTACCCGCTCGAAGAGGTGCTCGATCCGACGGGCGCGGGCGACACGTTCGCGGGCGGCCTCGCCGGCTACCTCGCGCGCACCGAGGACCGCTCGTCGAACGCGGTCCGTCGCGGCATGTTCTACGCGTCGGCGCTCGCCTCGTTCTGCGTCGAGGGCATCGGCCCGAAGCGTCTGCTCCAAGTGGGCAAGGACGACCTCAAGGCGCGCCTCGACGCCTTCACGCGCATGGTCGATTACGGCGGCGCGCTGCACTGATAGAGTGAGGGCTGAGGGCTCTGATGAAACGACCGCGTGTGATCTTTCTTTCGGGCGTCGTCGCAATCGGCGGCGTCGCGGCGATGTTCGCTTGCATCAACGAGCACGAGCGGCCCGTGACCGACGCAGGGCCCGTGACGGGCGCGATTGTGTGCGACGGCGGCGGCCCCGGGAACTTCCCGCCCGCCAACTGCGATCCTTCCGACAACACGTGCCCGACGACGGCCGCGTGCAGCATCGACAAGGCGACGTGCGGCGATCCCGCGACGTGCCTGCCCCTCGCGGACAACACGAACAAAAAGGTCCTCGACTTCCGCCTCCGCCGCCTTCTCATCACGGCGCCCGCGGCGCTCGTCGGCACCGGCGTTGGCTTCGGCGTCCTCCAGACGACCGTCATCGACAAAGGCATCAACTTCGATTGGGCCGCGTGCGGCGACATCGGCAACGGCGCGTTCAGCTGGATCATGCGCGTCGACGAGACCGCGAACACGCTCACGACCGGCGGCGCCCCGCCCACGCTCGATCCGGTGAAGACCGGCTTTTGCTTCTACAACTTCAACATCGGCGGCATCCCGGTCGCGCCGGTGCAGGCGCCGATCACCTTCGACGACGCGGGCGCGTTCTCGACCTCGCCGATCACGCTCCTCAACGTCCCGATCTTCCTCACGCCCGACGCCGGCGCGTCCAACGCGGCGAACGTCGTGGTCCTTCCGCTCCGTCACGCGTCGATCCAAAACGCCACGGTCTCGGCGGGCGGCAACTGCATCGGCGCGTTCAACGAGGTCGCGCTCGACAAGTCGTGCACCACGGTCTCGGACCCGTCGTCTTGCAGCAAGTGGCGCACGGCAGGCGCGCTCGGCGGCGCCATGACGCTCGAAGACGCGGACAAAGTCCCGCTCACCATCCTCCCCGAGACGCTCTGCGTCCTCCTCACGAACTCGAAGTCGACCGACGGCGGCCAGGGCTGTGCGCGCGACGGCCAGGGCAACATCACCGCGAAGGGCGATTATTGCTCGGTGACGAACAAGCCGGGCGACTGCCAAGACAGCTTCTGGCTCTCGGCGACTTTCGCGGCGGCGGCCGTGACCATCAACGATGGCTCCGGCGATCCCACATGTCAGGCGACGGCGACCGACGGCGGCACCGACGGCGGCACGGACGCTGCGAGCGACGCACCGCTCGACTGATCGACTGATTTCCTATCCCTTGCGGGATGTTTCAGGGCGACCGCGGCAAATTCCTGGTGTAAACTTCCGATCGATTCGAGCGTGGGTCCGGCTCACGGTCATCGGAGGGTTTTATGCTTCGTCTTTCACGCGAGTGGCTTCGTCGACTCGGTGCGATTGGCTTCGTTCTGTTCGTCCTCGCCTGCAGTGGCGGCGGGTGCTCGAGCGGTTGCGCAGGGTGCGGCGTCACCCCGCTTCCAGGCGGCTTTCCGAAGGCGAGCACGATCACGAACGCCGGGTCTGCCCGCGTCACGCGGTCGGGTCTCGACTTCATGCAAGCGAACCTCGGGACCATCGCCGGCAAGGCGCTCGGCGGTAACTCCCTCATCACGTACCCCATTGGCAAGACGTCGTTCAGCCTCGGGATCGCGACGATCTCGATCTGCGACAACCCGAGCCCCGGGCAGTGCGAGGTGCAGATCGACCTCGCGAAGGCGAACCTCACGCTCACGGCGGTTCACCCCGACAGCCTCGTGATCGCCGGAACCGTCCCCGTCGAAGCCAAGGACATCCCGATGTCCGGCATCCTCGGTTGCACCATGCACGCGGGCCTCGGCGCCAACGCCGGGTGCAGCAGCGCGACGCCGACGTTCAGCGGCTTCGCCGACGTCCCGGTCAACATCGTGCTGCCCCTCATCAGCGAGACGATCGCCCCGCGTGACGGCTACACGAAGGTCGACGCGACGAACGCGAAGGTCACGATGAACCTCGCGACGAGCATGTTCACGGTCTGCTCGAGCGGCCTCTGCAGCCTCCTCAGCGGCATCATCGACGCGTTCAAGAGCTCGCTCATCGGCTACCTCACGAGCCCGCTCCAGACGCAGATCCAAAACGCGCTCCAGAGCGCGCTCTGCACGAAGACCGTCACGACGCTCAACCCGAGCTGCCCCACGGGCTCGCACGACAACGGCGGCACTTGCTATTACGACTCGGCGCCGAGCACGTGCGTGCCGACGCTCCTCGGCATGGACGGCCACGTCGACCTGAGCGGGTTCCTCGCGAGCCTCTCGCCCGGCACCGCGGGCGGTCTCGACTTCGTCCTCGCGGCCGGCGGCGACGCCATCGCGTCGACGTCGCTCGGCGTGAACACGCCCGACAGCACCAACGGCCTCACGCTCGGCCTGCTCGGCGGCGGGCTCCCGATGCCGCAATCGAGCTGCGTCCCGCTCTTCGACAACAAGATCCCGACGGGCATCCCGATCCCCGACGAGATGCAGAACAACACGCAGAACCCGTGGCCGCCCGCCGATCCGACGGGCCCGCACCTCGGGATCGCGCTCGCGGGTCGCTACCTGAACTTCATGCTCGGCAGCGTCTACAACTCCGGCGCGCTCTGCTTGGGCATCTCCACCGACCAATTCTCGCAGCTCCAGTCCGGTCTCTTGAGCGTGCTCATCCCGAGCATCAAGCGGCTCACGTTCGAGCAGAAGCCCGGTCCCGTCGCGATCACGACGCGCCCGCAGCAGCCCCCGGTCATCACGCTCGGCGGCGGCACGGACATCAACAAAGACCCGCTGATGTCGATCTCGCTGAA
Organism: uncultured delta proteobacterium; assembly: GCA_963839305.1. GTDB lineage: Bacteria > Myxococcota_A > Polyangia > Polyangiales > Polyangiaceae > DASXHD01. Next base: position 217,952 of record CAWIUL010000010.1, on the reverse strand, counting down.
GCAGTTCTCGATCGACTTCTACGTCTGGAGCATGGACCGATTCGTCCGCGCGATGACGTTCACGGGTGACCTCACGATCCCGGTGAACCTCTCGACGGCGATCGACCCGAACACGAACCCGAACGGCGGGCTCCTCCCGGCGATCGGCACGGTCGGCGTCGCGAACCCGACGGTCACCAACAGCCAGCTCCTCACGGACAACCCGGCCGCGATCGCGACGGGCCTCGGCAACCTCTTCGGCGCCATCGCGGGGCAGCTCACGGGCAGCCTCAAGCCGTTCAGCCTCTCGAGCGCGCTCACGAGCGTCGGCCTCGGCATGACCATCCCGGACGGCGGCATCCGCAAGCTCACGAAGGGCAGCGACGACTACCTCGCGATCTTCGCGGATCTCGAGCTCGCCAAGCAGAACGCGCTCGTTCAGGCGGACGTGCAGGCGCGCATCCTCGACAAGAAGGTCTTCCCCGAGGCGATGACGCTCGAAACGGCGGACCGCTCGAAGGAGCCGATCCTCCACGTGCTCTTCTCGTCGTCGCTCGACAACGGCACGAACGCCGTCGAGTACTCGTACGCGGTCGACCAGGGCTCGCACAGCGAGTGGTCGCAGACGCGCGACTTCGACATCCAGAACGACTCGCTCTTCTTGCAAGGCAAGCACACGCTCAACGTGTGGGCGCGCGTTCACGGGCAGGAGCTCAGCCAATCGGCGCAGCCGGCGCAGGTGCCGTTCTCGATCGACGTGCTCCCGCCGGACATGGTCCTCGACAAGGCAGACGACGGCAGCCTCAAGGTCAGCGCGTGGGACATCGTGAGCCCGAGCAGCGCGCTCAAGATGCGCTGGCGTCTCACCGACAGCCTGGGCAAGTCGGGCGCGTGGAGCGCGTGGGGCGTCGTCACCGACATCCCCGCCGCGCAGATCAACGGCTCGACCGTCACCGTCGAGGTGCAAGACGAGGAAGGCAACGTCGGGAGCCAGTCGTCGGACTTGATCCGCGGCAAGCCCGATCCGTCGCTCGTCAGCGGCTCCGGCTGCGCGTCGTGCGCAGTGGGCAGCTCGCCGACGGGCGCCGAATACGCCTCGGGCCTCGCGCTCGTCGCGCTCATCGGCCTCGCGCTTCGTCGTCGGCGTGTGGGTGCCGAGGTCGCCGTCCGTCGCCCTTTAGTTGAGGGCACGAAGGCGCGCGCGCGATTCATCGCGGTCTCCGCGGTCGCCCTCGTGGCGGCAGCGACGCCGAACTGCAACTGCGGCGGCGGCCAGAACCCGCAAGGGTGCGGCAGCGACTGCAAGCAGACGTGCGACGATCCCCTCCCGAAGGGGCTCATCGGCGCGTACACGTCCGTCGCGGTCGCGAAGGACGGAACGATCTGGGTCTCCGGCTACAACGACACCGACGGCACGTCGATCCTCTACGGCGACCTCGTCGTCGGCAAATGGGACCCGGCGAAGGCGGCCGTGCAGTGGCAGAGCGTCGACGGCGTTCCGGCGGTGCCGAGCGGGCAGTGCCCCTCGGCGGACTCGACGGGCTGGCGCGGCGGCGTCGAAGACTCGGGTGACGACGTCGGACTGTGGACGTCGATGGTCCTCGACTCGTCGGGGAACCCGATGGTCGCGTACTACGACGCGACGAACAAACAGCTCAAGTTCGCGAGCTACGACGGTTCGAGCTGGAAGAACCACGTGGTCAGCCAGAAGACGAACGCCGATCAGGGTCGCTACGCGAAGATGATCCTCGTGAACAACAACCCCGTCATCGCGTTCCTCGGGATGGAGGCGGGCAACGGCGGTTACGTGCGTTCGCGCGTGATCGTCGCTCGCGCGAAGAGCGGCACGCCCTCGTCGACCGGCGACTGGACGTTCGAGGACGCGGCGGTGAGCGAGACCGATCCGTGTCAGCCGCAGTTCTGCCCGGCCGGTCAAGCGTGCTTGATCACGGCGGCCGCGGTCACGGGCATCTGCACGCCGACCGTGAGCGGCTGTAACCCCGCGTGCGCCGCGGGCACGGCGTGCACGACGGTGAACAGCGCCGCGACGTGCTCCAAGGTCTACGACTCGTCGAACTTCTTCCCGACGTACCCGCCCGTGCTCGGCGACTACGTGAGCCTCGCGAACGGGCCGAACGGGCTCGGCATCGTGATCTACGACCGCTTCCACGGAAACCTGTGGGCCGTGGCCGACGTGGGCGGAAAGTGGACGCAGACCATCCTCGACGGACAGACGGGCTCGGGCACCTCGACGGTCGACACGGGTGACGACGGCATCGACGCGAACCTCGTCATCACGTCGAACGGCGATTGGAACGTCACGTACGTGAACGGCATCCAGGAGCGGCTGCAGTTCGTCCTCTGGCCGGGAGGCAAGGGTAACCCGCTCGCGCCCGAGGTCGTCGACGACGGCTACAACAACGGCCAGGCATACCCCGATGGCCAGCACGTGGTCGGCGACGACGCCACGATGCAAATCGACGGCAGCGGCAACGTGACGATCGTCTACCAAGACAGCACGGCCGGCACGCTCCGCGTCGCGACCGGCGCGCCCGCGCAATCGGGCACGCACAAATGGACGGCGAAGTCGGTCCCGCAGCAAGGCAAGTTCGCGGGCTTCTTCCCGCGGTTCGTCAGCGGCACCACGCAAATCGCAAACTGGTGGCGCTCTTCGGACGCGACGCAAGGCACCGAGTCCGGCGACGTCACGCTCGTGACGCCGTGAAGGCGTGAAGGCGGGTCAGCTCGCTTCGGCGAGCTGAGCCGAGTCGTCGATCTGGGCCATCGTGCGGAGCGCGGGGCCCGAGACGTGCTGGCGCTCCGAGGCGACGAGCTCGAGCAGCTCTTGCTTGTCGGCGATGCCGGTGTCGAGCAGCGCGCGCATGAAGCCATCGACGTAGCCGTGCGCGCGCGCGACGCGAGCGTGCAAGGCGCCGGCCGCTTGAGCCGCGAAGACGTCGCGGAGCATGGCGCGGAGCTCGTTCAGCATTTCGTCCTTCGATTTGTTCATGGTGTTCATCCGCTAACTCGGCCGCGCGGTTCGGGCCAAATTATCCGTGAATAACTGGATTGCGCGTGGGCGTTGAAGTAGACGAGGTTCGAGATGGCCGAGCGCACGACGAATCACCCCGCCGCCTACGCGGCGCTGCGCGAGGTCGGAAAGCCCGACGCCATCGCGGAGCTCGCGCGCGCGACCGTCGCCGATGACGTCACGGGCGACGCGCTCCGCGCGAAGGCCAAGGACCTCGGCGTCTCGGCCGAGGACGCGAAGACGCCCTTCGGCGACGCCGTCGAGGTGCTCGCGCGCGGCCCCGAGGACGAGGCCGAGCGCACGCTGGCTCGCGCGCTCGGCGCCCTCGCGATCGCGTCGTCGAAGGAGATCGACGAGGCGCTCGTCATTCGCCTCGCGGCGAAGAGCGCGTTCGACCCTTCCCCGCTCCTCGACGAGGCCCTCGGCGATCGCGCGGACGCGCTCTACTCCGAGCTCGTCTTTTCCGCGGTGAAGGCGAGCCGCGAGAGCGCGCTCGTCGTCGCGGCGATCCTCCTCCAGAGCAAGCGACTCTCCGCGAAGAAAGAGCTCGCGGCGTTCGCGGCAACGGCGAAAGAGCCGCTCGTGCGCGCGGTCGTCGTGACCGAGCGCGCGCCCGAGACGCACCTCGCGGGCGAGCTCGTCCCCGCCCCGCGAAACCCGGTGGTCACGGTGCTCCTCGGCGTCACGGGCATCCTCTTCGTCGCGAGCGTCGTTCGCCTCTTGATGCGCCTCGTGCTCGCGTACCGCACGCCCGCCGAGGTCTCCGCGTCTTCGTCCGGCGTGCGCATCCACGCGCGCACCGAGATGCTCGGTCGCACGCTACGCGATCGCGAGATCGTCATCGGCGCCGACGCGCTCGCCCGCGCGGTGCGCGAGGTGCGCTTCCCGCGCATCGGACTCTACGCGGGGCTCATCGCGCTCGCGCTCGGCACGTGGGTCGGCATCGGGGCGCTCGTCGACGGCGTGCGCGCGGCCTCGCCGTCGCTCCTCCTCTGGGGGCTCGTGTTCGTCGCGGTCGGCATCGCGCTCGACTTCGCGCTCTCGAGCGTGCGCTTCGGCGCGAAGGGCAAGTGCCGCGTGGTGCTCGCGCCGCGCAAGGGCCGCGTCGTGTGCATCGGCGACGTCGATCCGAAGCGCGCGGACGCGGCGCTCGCGTCGCTCGCCCAGCGCTAGAACGCGAGCAAGCCCTTCACGAAGGTCATCTCGAACGCGATCGATCCATTTTGCTGCGGGTCGACGTTCGTCGTGACCGTGCCGAGGAGCGCGGCGTAGTCGGCGCTCGTCGCGTCCGGGAGCGCGTCGCCTTGCACCTGCGCGTAGAGGTTCTCGAGCGCGACGAAGCCCGCCTCGATTTTGGCGTCCGCGTCCGAGCCGCCTCCCTTGCTCGTGATCCACGGGCGAAATAGGCCGTAGATTGCCTCGGTGCCGTCCACGTTGGCGCGAAGATCATCCATCGTGCGCTGCGAGTAGCGCGACTCCTCGGCGCTCGATTGGCCGAGCGTGATCTCGCGTTCTTGCTCGGTCATGAGCGAAATGAGCCCGGCGTACGCGGCCCCGACGTCGAGCGGCTGCGCGGCCCACTCGATCTCGAGCGCGCGCGCGTCGGCAAGTAGCTTCGCGCAGAGGACGTTCTTGAAGTCCGCGGCCTCTTGCTCGGTCGCGGGGAACGCCGACGGCGCGTACCCGGAGAGCGTCTTTTCGAAGTCGATCGCGGGCTGCGGCGTGACGTCGGACCACACGATCCGCTCGATCGCGTCGAGCCCCACGACGCCTTGACCGTCGAACGCGTACGCGTCCGCGCCGCTCTTCGCGAGGTACTGCTCGTAGCGCGCGTCGATCGCGAAATCGAGATCGGGAAACGTCGGCGCCACGGCGCCCTCGACGTGCTCGTACGAGTCGCGCGCCTTCGCCCACGCGTTCTTCATCGCCTGGATCGAGACGGCGTCCGCTTGCGGATCCCAACCGCGCGCGGTCGTGACGGGCGCGACCTCTTGAAGCGTCTCGGCCGCCTCGACGAGGTCGTGGATATCGAACGCGAGCGCTTGGTGCATCTCGGTCGCGACGTCGGTCGCGTATTCGGCGTCCGACTCGGTCGTGCAGGCGACGAGCGCCGCGATCGCAAAGGAGATCGTGAGAACCCTCACAATCGTCCAATCTACATTACTTCGCGCGACGCTCGCCCACGATGACGTCGAGCTTTCCGGCCGACACTGTGAGGTCGTAGCGCACACGACGCGCGGTCGCCTTCGGCGCAGACGCGAACGCGTGCGGAGGACGCGGCGTGCGAACGATCGAGCTCGTCGCCGCTGGCTGCGTCGAGCGCGAGGAGCGTGAGACCCGTGCCGTCGCCCTCGGCGCCGAGCGCGGTGACGCTGCACGTCTGCGGCGGGATGACGGCTTCCCACGTCGCGCGTTTTTGCGCGTCGACCGTGAGCGCGCGCGCGTCGCCGAGCGTCCCCTCGACGGCGAAGAGCGGCGCGTCGGCCGTGCGCGCGAGCATGCGCGACGCCGCGAGCGGCTTCTGCATGAAGGCCTGCGACTGCCAGCGCTCCTTGCGCATGACGACGCCGAACGGGCCCGGACGCCCCCGCGCCTCGAGCTCGAGCTGTGTCTTTTGCGCGCGGCACACGAAGAGCGCCACGTTCGACGCGCCTTCGCCCGCGGCGACGAGCGCGCCGTGATCGTCCCAGACGCGCGCGTCGAAGAGCGAGAGTGGCGACCCTGCCATGACGTCGACGCGAGAGCACGCGTTCGGCGTCGGATCGAGCGGGACTGAAGCGCGACGACCGAGCGTGAGCGAGCCACCGCCGGCGTTCGTGCCCGCCGGATAGCCCGCGCGTACGAGCTCGCCCTCGAGCGTCTTCTTCGATTGGTCGACGCTGCGCGCGGTCGCGTACCAAGCGGTGTCGGGCCGCTCCGTGAGCTCGCTCGCCTCTTCGATCGGGAGCTTCGCGTACACGACGGCAGAGAGCCCATTGCCGACGTGCGGCCGGAGGTGGAGCGCGCCGGTGAGCGCCATCGTCGTGCACAGGACGACCGCGCGCTCGCGTGACCCCTCGTGGGCGCGCGCGATCACGCGACCCTCGGCGTCGGAGATCTCGAGCTCGAGCAGGGCGACGCCCTCGTCCGCCACCGCGAGCACGTCGAGGCACGTGTTGGCCTCGGCCGAGAGTGGGAGCACCGTCTCGCTGCGCGCGTCCGCGGTGACCGCGACGCGCTTGGTCTCTTCCCAGTGGCCGCCGAGCGACGCGCGCCGCGCACGGACGCGCTCCTCGAGCCCGGGCCACGCCTCGGCGGAGCGCGGGCCTTCGCCGCGAGCGCCGCGCGCGCCGAGCTTCATCGCGACCTCCGCGGCGTGATCGCGCGGAGCGATTTGCGCAGCGAGCGCCACGAGACCTTCGCCCGACGCCGCGTGGACGGCGAGGTACACCCGGTCCGGGTGCGGCGGGCACATGAGAACGGTCGGGTGCGCGTCGGGCCCCTCGTCGGCCGCGATCGGGTTGCCCTCTTCCGCGAACACGACGACGTCGATGTCATCGACCGAGCTCGAGGCGCGCGCGTAGCCGAGCAGACAGGCGTCCGCCGGCACGTCGACGAACGCGCCGAGCCGCTCGCCTTCGCTGATCGGCCCGGACGCTACGATGCGCGCGGGCCCAGCGCCGAGCTGCGTCGCGCGGAACGGGATGTCTCCGAGAAGGAGCTTCGCGTCGAGATCGCCGTTGATGACGTTCGGCGCTGCGACCGCGGTGGTCGTGTGCTGCGAGGTCGCGCGCGGGCAGCCGAGGGCGAACGTGCACGCGAGCGCGACGAGCACGGGCCTCACGGCTCGTGCTCCCATCCGCCACTCGTCATGCGGTAGATCGCCGTGCCCCACGCGAGCGAGGTGCCGCGCGCCTCGACGGTGATGCGCGCGCGATCGCGATCTCGCGTGCAGAACGACACGAGCGCCGCGCCGTCACCCGTGCCGCGCTCGTCCGCGTGGCCATCGCTGCCGACGACCGCGCGAAGGACGAGCCCGCGCGGCACGCCGCGCGTCGCCGCGGCGACCGCGACGTAGCAGGCGCCGGGCTCCACGGGCACGACGAACGAGCTCGATCCGACGATGCCTTCGTAGAGCGCGCTCGGCGTCCGTGTGGGCGTGACGTGCCTCGCGCGAAGCGCCCCGGCGAAGCGCCGGCTCGCGTCGCTGCCCCAAATCGTGGGCACGGCTGGCGGCATGGGCCAGGACGCGCGCGCGATGATGATCGGCGCGCCCGCGAGCGCGCCGCCGAAGCTCAAGAGCGTCTCTTCTTTCTCGCCGGCGCATACGTCGAGGCGCGCGTCGGCGGCCTCTCCACGATCGCGCGCGAGGAGCACGTCGCCGGACTCGTCGTGCAGCTCCGCGTCGAGGTCGAGCCGCGTCTTCCTTCGCCCACCGAACGACTCGGGCGAGAAGAGCTCGATGCGGTGACACCCGCGGTCGAGGCGCACGTGGACGACGCCCGCGCCGTCGGCGCTCGCTGTCGCCATCGCGCGCGGCAGGATCGTCGCGCCGTCGCGCCGCGCGGCACTCTCGGCCGCTTCGGCGCGCTTCTCGGGCGGCGGCATCGCGGGCACTGGACCCGGGTCGACCATGGCAGGCATCGCGCCGCCGACGCGCTCGGGAAGGACCGCGCGCAATCCCGGCAGCGGCGCGTGCGAGAACGCGACGATGACCTCGATCGCGCCGCGCCCCGCGTCGCTCCGCACGCGAACGGGCGCCGGCTTCACGTCGCACGAGTCGATCTCGAGCGCGCCCGCGACGCTGTACACGTGACCGTCGTCGTCGTGGCGACGATCGTTGTCCTCTTCGCCCTCGCCGACGTGAAACGACAGGCCGCGCGCGCCGACGATCGCCATCTTCGTGCAACGCGCGCCATCGGCGGCGGGCGCGACGAGCACGAGCGTCTCGTCGTCGTACAAGAACTTCGGCTGCAGCACGACGACGCGCGCGCCCGCGGCGCGATAGGCGTCGGCGACGCGCGACGCGAGCTCGCGAAGCTCCGCGCGCGCGGGCCGTGCGAACGCGAGCGCGACGGCGGCGAGCGCGACTGTCGCGAAGCGCTTCATTCTTCGACTCGCAGCTCCGCCTCGACGAACGCGCGCGCGTCCGGCTGCCACACGAAGAGCTTGCGATCGTCGACGCGCACTGCCAGTTGCGACGTCCCGCCTTCGGCGGAATCCGTCGACTTGACGCACGCTCGTGACGAGGTAGGCGAGATCGTACGCGGGCCCTTCCCCGCCCATCTTCGCGGCGGCGGCGTCGGTCTCGGAGAAGTACGCGCCGACGTCGAGGTGCGAGTGATAGAGCACCTTGACCGGCCGCCCGTCGACGTCGCCCTTCTCGATCGCGCGCTGGAACTTCAGCGGGTCGAGGTCGAAGTAGGTGCGCGCCGTGCGGGGATACGTCTCGGGATCGAGCTCGTGGAGCTTCTTCGCGCGGTTCACCATCGGCACGATCTCGTCGGCGAGGAGCGCGTCGCTCGCGGGACCGAGGAGCAAGCCGCAGCTCTCTTCGTCCTTCGCGTACCCCGCGAGCGCCTCTTCGTCGACGCGCGCGAGCACCGCCTTCTTCACGCGCACACCGCCGAGCACCCACGGATGCTTCGTCGTCTCGCGCGTCATGTCACCATACGTAGCGCTTTTCCCACTTCATCGGCGCAAAATACCGGTCGCCGCGATCTGCCACGATCGCGACGATGCAAGCCTCGCGTCCTTCGGCGAGCGCGCGCTCTGCGAGCTTCACCGCGGCAAAAATGTTCGCGCCCGACGAGTGGCCGACGTGAAGACCTTCCTCGATCGCGACGCGGTCCGCCATGTCCCAGCCGTCTTCGGTCGTCACGGGAAACTTCTCGTCGTGCACGGTAGCGTCGTAGATCGGCGGCACGAGGCTCGTCGCCATGTGCTTGAGCCCTTCGAGGCCGTGCATCGGTTCGGACGGCTCGACCGCGACGCAGCGGATCGCGCGGCGGTGCTCGTGGAGGCGCCGCGCGGTGCCCATCATCGTCCCGCTCGTGCCGAGCCCCGCGACGAAATGCGTGAGCTCGGATCCGAGCGCGTCGATGATCTCCTTGCCCGTGCCCTCGTAGTGCGCGCGCGGGTTCGACGGGTTCGAGTATTGGTCCGGGTAGAAATACGCTTCGGGCGATTCGTCGACGAGCTCGCGCGCGACGCGGATGGCGCCGTCCGAGCCCTCCATCGGATCGGAGAAGACGATCTCGGTGCCGAACGCGCGGGCGATGTCCTTGCGCGGCTGCGAGACGTTCGACGGCATGACGAGCTTCACGCGAACGCCGAACGCCGCGCCGAAGAGCGAGTACGCGACGCCCGTGTTGCCGCTCGTCGAGTCGACGAGCGTCTTGTCCTTCGTGAGGCGCCCGTCCGCGAGCGCGTCCTGGATCATGCGGAGCGCCGCGCGATCCTTCACGCTGCCGCCGGGGTTCTGACACTCGAGCTTCGCGTAGACGCGCACCGAGCGCGAGTCGGGCACGACCTTCCGGAGACGCACGAGCGGCGTGCTGACCGACCGCGTCCGCGACGGAGTCGAGTCTCTTCATGCTCCGACGATCTTCAGGATCGCGCGCGCGGCCGCGTGGGCTCCGAGCGCGACGTCTCGCGCGGCGGGATCGAGCTCCGCGAAGCGCGCGTCGTCGAGCAAGAGCGCGCCCTCGGCGCCTTCACGCACGCTCCCAACGCCGGCGCCGCGGAGGTAGCGTGCCGCGATCGTCCCCGCGAACCCGGGCGGCACGACGATCTCGGCGGCGGCGAGCTTCTCCTGGCCCGCTTGCCCGATCGCGGCGAGCCGAGCTTGTCGCGAATATTTTCTCAAGCGCCTCCGGCGATGGCGGGCACGATGCTCACCTTGTCGCCCGCGCGGAGCTCGGTCTTGAGGCCGTCGAGGAAGCGAACGTCCTCCTCGCCGACATAGATGTTCACGAAGCGACGAACGCCCTTCTCGTCGAGCAGCCGGTCTTTGATGCCGGGGTGCTTCTTGTCGAGGTCTTCGATGAGCTCGGCGACGGTCGCGCCAGCGGCGAGGACCTCGTCTTTGCCGGCGGTCAGCGTACGCAGCGGCGCGGGGATACGGACGGTCGTTTCCATTCAGCCTTTGTAGCGTCCTTCTTCGAGGTCGTCGATGCGACGCGCGCTCCCACAGAGCGCGCATGCTTCGCGTGCGCGAAACCGCGTCTTTCTCAGCGTGTCCGACGCGGCGTCGTAGGACACGAACGTCCCGCCCACGTCGCGCCCGTCGAGGAGCGCGAGCGCGAGATCGGCCTGGAGCGCGCCGACGACGCCGACCATCGGCCCGAGCACGCCCGCGACCTCGCAGCTCGGCGCGCCGCCCTGCGGCACGTCTTCGAACACGCAGCGGTAGCACGGCGCGCCGCGCGCCGAGACCGCGAGCGCTGTCCCGTGGAGCCGAACGGCCGCCGCGTGAACGACCGGCACCCCGGCGAGCGCGCACGCGTCGGCCACGAGGAACTTCGTCGCGAAATTGTCGGCTCCCTCGACGACGAGATCGCAACCCTCGATGAGCTCTCGCGCGCGCTCGGGCAAAAACCGCGTCGCCGTGCGCTCGATCACGACCTCGGCGATGGCTCGGAGCGCACGCTCCGCCGCGTCGAGCTTCGGCTCGCCGACGCTCGCGTCGTCGAAAAGAATCTGCCGGTGGAGGTTCGTGACGTCGACCAGGTCGTCGTCGCACAAACGGAGCGTGCCCACGCCGGCGCGCGCGAGCGCGATCGCGCAAGGACAGCCGAGCCCGCCGACGCCCACGACGAGGACGCGCGCGTCACGCCGATTTTTCATCGAAGAACGTGCCCAGGCTGAAATAGCGCTCGCCCGTGTCGGGCAGCACGGTGACGACGTTCTTGCCTTCGCCGAGCTCGCGCGCGACCTCGAGCGCGACGTGCATCGCCGCGCCCGCGCTGATGCCGACGAGCAGCCCCTCACGGTGCGCGAGCTCGACCTTCGCGGTCCACGCGTCCTCGTCGCGCACGGTGCGCACCTCGTCGACGACGCTCGCGTCGTACGCCTTGGGGATGAACCCCGCGCCGAGGCCTTGGAGCTTCGTCGGCCCGCGCTCGCCCCGCGAGATCGTCGCGCACGCCTCGGGCTCGACCGCGATGATGCGTGTATTCTGCAACACGGCGCCGACGCCGCTGATCGTCCCGCCCGTGCCGACGCCCGCGACGAACGCGTCGATCGACGCGCCCTCCATCGCCGTGAGGATCTCGTGCGCCGTCGTCCGCGCGTGCACTGCGGGGTTTTCGGGGTTGTCGAACTGGTGCGGCACGAACGAGTCGCGCGTCGCCTCGGCGAGCTCGGTCGCCTTGCGGACCGCGCCGTCCATCTGCTCCTTCTCTGGCGTCAGCACGACCTCCGCGCCGTACGCGGCGAGGAGCGCGCGACGCTCGAGGCTCATGCTCTCCGGCATCGTCAGGATGCATCGGTAGCCGCGCACCGCGCAAACCATCGCGACCGCGATGCCGGTGTTGCCGCTCGTCGGCTCGATCACCACGCCGCCCGGCTTCAGGCGCCCGTCGCGCTCGGCCGCGTCGATCATCGCGAGCGCGATGCGATCCTTCACGGACCCGGCGGGGTTCTGCTGCTCCATCTTCGCCCACACCTCGGCGCGCGGCGCGCCGCGCCCGAGGTTTCGAATGCGCACGAGCGGCGTGTTTCCCACGAGCCCGAGGACGTTTTCGTACACGGCCGCCATCGACTCGATCGCATAGCATATGCTGCGAGCATGCCGCTCCCGACCGACGTGAAGGCCGCCGAGCCGCCGGAGGTGGGCGGCGCGTATGCGGACGCCCGCGCCCTCCACGATCGCCATCCCGCGATCGACCTTCACGCCGACACGCTCATGTGGGGTCGATGGTTCGGCTACGACCTGCTCACGCGCCACGAGCCGCCGCTTCCGCGCAAGGCGCTCCTCGGGCACGTGGATCTCCCGCGCATGCGCGAGGGCGGCGTCGGCGCGCAATTCTTCGGCCTCGTGTCGCTCCCGGTCCTCGGAAAGGTGCGCGGGCTCGCGCGCGCGATCGACGAGCAGATCGACGTGCTCGAGGTGGCGCTCGGTCGCACGAGCGAGCTTCGCCTCGTCCACACCGGCCGCGAGATCGAGGCCGCGCACCGAGAGGGCGCCGCGTCCGCGCTCCTCGGCATAGAAGGCGCGCACGCGCTCGAGGGCGATCTCGACAACGTCGAGCGCTTCGCGCGGCGTGGCGTGCGCTACCTCGGCCTCCTGCATTTTTCGGCGAACGAGGCGGGATTTCCCGCATATGGTCGGGGCGCTCGCGACGAGGGCCTCACGTCGTGGGGGCGCGATCTCGTCGCGCGCTGCGAGTCGCACGGCGTCATCGTCGACCTCGCGCACATCAACCGGCGCGGCTTCATGGACGCGTGCTCGATGGCGACGAAGCCGCCGATCGTGAGCCACACGGGCGTGCTCGGCGCGTTCAAGCACTGGCGCAACATCGACGACGACCAACTCCGCGCAATCGCCGACCGCGGCGGTTGTGTCGGCGTCATCTTCTGCCCGCGTTACCTCGGGGCCGACGGCATCGAGCCCGTCGTGAAGCACCTCAAGCACATCGTCGACGTGGTGGGCGAAGACTGCCCCGCCCTCGGCAGCGACTGGGACGGCTTCATCGTGCCGACGCGCGAGCTCGCGGACCCGACGGGCCTCCCGCTCCTCACCGCCGCGCTCCTCCGCGCGGGCTTCAAGGAAGAGGCGATCGCGAAGATCCTCCGCGACAACGTGCTCCGCGTGCTCGACAGCGCCTGAGCTTCACCGCATGAGCGCGCGGTACGCCATCTGATCGTCGTGCATGCGGAGGAAGACCGCGTGCTTCTCGCGTGGTACGCGCGCGACGGCGCCGCCCGCGGGCTCGATCACGGCGCCGTCGCGGCTCATCGCGGCCATCGCGGCCTCGACCGAGGCCGAGTCGCCACACGCGACGCGCCCGAGGATCGCGGCGCCGAGCAGCACGGCCTCGGGCTCGTCGGGAGGACGACGCGGCAGCCCGTGGCGTCGGCGTGCTCGCGCAGGAACACGGGGTTCTTCGTGTCGCCGCCGCACACGACGATCGTGTCGATCGTGTAGCCCGCCGCGCGCATCGCGTCGATCGATGTGGCGCGTGCCGTGCGCGATGGCCTGCACGGTCGCGAGGTACATCGAGCGCGAGCGTGGCTTCGATCGGTCTCGAGCGTGAGGCCGGAGATCATCCCGCGCAGCGTGGGATCGGCGCGCGGCGAGCGGTTGCCGTGGTGGTCGGGCAGCACGTGGAGCTCGCGCGTGAGCGCGGGGAACGCCGCCCGGGCGAAGCGCTCGAGCCGCTCGTCGAGAGCGCGTAGCGTCGTGCCGCGCGTTGCGCCTCGGCGCGAGCGTCGACGCCGCGCGCGTGCGACGTGATCGTGATCGACGAGCGCGCCCGGTCGCCGACTGCCCGCCCTCGGTGAGCCACATCCCCGGCACCATCGCGGAGAAGTACGGTCCCCACACGCCCGGCACGAACTGCGGCTCGCGCGACACCGCCATGTGGCAGCTCGACGTGCCGCCGATGAGCGCGAGCCGCGCTCGAGCGTCCGCGTCGGGCGCCGACGCGAGCATGCCGAGCCCGCCGGCGTGCGCGTCGATGATCGACACCGCGACCGCGGTGCCCGGCGCGAGCCCCAGCTCTCGCGCGCCGCGGCCTCGGTCAGCCCGCCGGCGCGCTCGCCCATGGGCCGCACGTCGCGTGCCGATGCGCGCGAAGCCCTCGTCGCGAGCTCGCCGAGGCCGATCGCGTCGAAGTACGTCGTCGCTGCCAGCCGCCTCTCGTGCCCGACGTACGTCCACTTGCACACCGTCGTGCAGAGCGAGCGCACGTCGCTCGCCCGTCGCGCGGTACGACGAGGAAATCCGGCAGATCGAGGAAGCGCTTCGCCGCGCGCGAACGACGTCGCGGGAGGTTCTCCTTCAGCCAGAGGAGCTTCGGCGTCTGCATCTCCGGCGAGATCGACGCCGCCGACGTAGCGCAGCACCTCGTGCTTCGTGCTCGTTGATGCGCGCGGCCTGCTCCACCGCGCGGTGGTCCATCCACACGATCACGTTCTGCTCGTCGCTCGCCGCGTCGGGCTCACGGTGACCGGGCGTCGCCGTCGTCGAGCGCGACGAGCGAGCACGTCGCGTCGAAGCCGATGCCCGCGATCGCCTCGGGCCGAGCTTCGCGCATCGAGAGCGCCGCGCGCCGTCGCCGCCGCACGCCGCCGCCAGATGTCGTCGCTACGACTGCTCGACGAAGTGCGGCTCGCGGGCCGAAACACCTGGATCTCGCGTGCCGCCGATGCCGTGCATCTTCCCCGCATCGTCGAAGATCCCGGCGCGCGCGACTGCCGTGCCGACGTCGACGCCGAGATAGAACCGCGTCACGTCAGCTTTCCCGAGCACGCGCACGCGAAACCCGAGCTCGAGCGAGAGCGCGACCATCTCCTCGAAGACGTCGCCGTACGCGACCGCGACGTGGTTCGAGAGGTAGTGCGCCATGAGCGTGTCGCGCGAGATGCCCATGTCCGCCGCCATGAACGGCCACTCGCGCGTCGTCCCCTCCCACCACGCGTCGCGCACGTCCGGCGGGAGCTTCACGACCTCGCCGCGCCCGACGTCCATCCAGAGCACGCCGTCGCTTGATGTACGCGCGCGCCCAGGTCATCTTGCCGGGCAGGCTCTCGCCGGCGAACGTGCCGCCCGGCGTCGGGAAGTAGAGCGACGGCTGCCGATACGAGTGCACGCCGCGCAGCGTGCTCGGATCGTGGTTGAACGCGTACGCGCCGCACGAGCCCGAGTTGAGCAGCACCCAGAGGAAGCGCCCTTCGTGCATCGCGCCCCAGCGCACGTCGTGGAACATCACGGCCTGGTGGAGGCCCTTCGCTTCGAGGAGGCGCTTCAGCATCTCCATCGGCACGACGTTGCCCTGGTCGGCCTCGGTCGCGCACGCGATGGTGTCGCCGTTCGACCTCGGGGCGGCACGCGGAGTTGAACAGGCCCTCGGCGAAATCGCGACGGCGGCCGCAGCGGGATGAGGCCGAGCTGGTACTGCCAGCCGATGCAGTCGGCCTTGAACTCGCGCGACCATGTCGAGCACCGCGAGGTAGTCGCGGAGCTGCTCGCGCGTCGCGCTGCTCGTCGAAGTCGGCGCGCCGCCTCCCCCAGTGGAACGTGACGCCCCTGTCCTTCACGAAGGCGAGCGCGTCGTCGATGCGCTTGTCCTCGATGCGCTTGCCGCGATCGATGATCCACGCCTGATCGATCTTGTGCTCGGTGAAGCCGTGCCGATTGAGCAGGCGCGGGCCGAAGTAGCCGTTGATCATCCCCATCGACGTGTCGCCGAGCATCATGACGAGCGGCGGCGCGCGAGCGAATCGCGTCCGCGACCGTCCGCGCGCGCGCCGACGGCCGCCGCGCGAGATCGGCGCGTGGTGCGCGATCTCGTCTCGCGGGTAGTCGATGCGCCCCGTCGTGCACCACTCGTCGAGGCGCTCCATGAACGCGTCGTCGGTCGTCATGTCGGGCGCGTCGGTCCACGCGCGCGAGAACGCGCGGCCGAGGCTCTCGAGGCACGCGCCGGTGTTGAGCAGGCCCACGAGCCCGGGCCATCGCCCGGAGAAGTTGCTGACGCGAGCAGCAGCGGGTTGTCCTTGCCGACGACGCCGTCGGTCGTGTGCGGACCGTAGAACCAGTGCACGCAGACGCCGACCAGCGGATCGTCGATCGGCCCGAGCTTCTCGATCGCCTCGTGCGGCTTCGAGAGGAAGCCCGGCGACGCGGTACGGCTCGCGTCCGAGCTTCTTCAGCGCGCGCTCGAGCTGCGCGGTCGCTTCGTCGACGTTGGGCAGGGCGAGCTCGTTCGGTTTCGCGCGCGCGTCGCCCGGCCAGAATAGCGCGATGCGTTTGGCCATCGCGACGAGCGTAACTTACTCCTTACTCCACGTGCACCGTGTCGATCGCGATGCCGCGCGCCTCGAGGCGCGTCGCGATGCGGTTTTTCCATGCGGCCGCGTCGGTGCCGGGCGGGGCCGCGACGTGCACGCTCACGCGGCCGTTCTCCGCGCTCACGGTGAGCGTCGAGCCCGCGAGATCGCCCGCGCCGAGCTCCATGCGCACCGTGCCGCTCTTGGCGTCGCCGCTCCACGCGATCTTCTTCACGAGCTCGGGCACGAGCTCCTCGAGCGAGACGCGCGCGTGGGTCTGCGCGGCGGCGGCCTCGCGCTCCGCCGCGGGCGCGAACGCCACAGGCGGCGCGAGCTGAGCCGCTTGGCGCGCGATCGGATCGAGATCGCCGTCCTCGTGCGCTTGATGACGTGCCCGCTTCTCCGGCTCCGCGTGGACGTCGAGCACGGCCTGCGGGAGGGCCGTGGTCTGCGGCTGGCCCTTCGGCGCCTGCGCCACCGCCGCTTGCGGCTTCATCGCCACCGTCGTCGGAAGGGTCTCGGCGAGGACGTTGGCGAAGTGAGCGCCGCGGACCGGAAGCGGACCGTTGGGTTTCGCGGCCGCATGCTGAGTGGGAGCCGTTGCGGCTGAGGCGGGTTTGGTCGGGCTCATCGAGCACCCGTCGGCTCGAGCACGCCGAAGTTGCGTGCAACGTTGAGGTTTTTCCGTCTGCTTGACCCGAAAAACCAAAGAACTACGTTCTGAGGACAGGGAATGTCGGGGCCAGGAACCGAGACCGAATGGATCCTCGGCGCGATCGTCGCGTCATTGCTCGGTTCCTTGTTCGCGGCAGGTGACGAGGCCATCACGGCCATCCCCGAGGCGGTGGTCCAGTCGCTGGCCCGCGAGCCCGGTTCGCCGTACGCCCGCTTCGTCAAGAATCGATCGCGCGTCCTGTCGCGCTGGCTCGTGTGTCGCGTGGCCTCGATTGCGATCGCCGCCGCGCTCTTGCAAGAAGCAGCCGACGCGGCCGGCATTCAGCGGCTCGGCCCGCTCTTCGCGGTGCTCGGGGCGCTCGTCGTCTACGGCACGCTCGCCGAGCTCTTCGGCACGCTCGGCCGGCAGCGCGCCGTGCGGGTGGGCGCGCTCGCGCTCATCGTGCTCCGGCCGCTCGAGTACCTCGCGGCTCCCCTCGCCGAGCCGCTCGCGTGGATCGGCCGCTTCATCGCCCGCGCCGTGCCGAAGCCTCGCCGCGACGAGCGCACCACCGAGACCGAGGTCGCGTGGATCGTCGCCCAGGGCGAGCGCTCCGGAACGCTCGCGAACGAGCCCGCGCAAATCATCCGCAACGCACTCCAGTTCAAGAGGCTCAGCGCGGGCGAGGTCATGGTCCCGCGCGCGAAGGTCTCCGCGATCGACTCGGCCATCTCCGTGACGCGCGCGCTCGAGCTCGTCGCGAACGACGGACACTCGCGTTACCCGGTGTACCGCGAGTCGCTCGATCAAATCGTCGGCCTCCTCTACACGAAGGACCTCTTTCGCGTGGTGCGCGACGACAACGTCGAGTCGGCCAAGCTTCCGGATCTCGTGCGCTCGCCCGCGCTCTTCGTCACGGAGACGCAGTCGCTCGCGAGCATCCTCCGCGAGATGAGGGCGAAGCGTCAGCACCTCGCGATCGTCTCCGACGAGTTCGGCGGCACGGCGGGCGTCATCACGCTCGAGGACATCCTCGAGGAGCTCGTCGGCGACATTCGCGACGAGTACGACACCGAAGGCCAGCTCGAGGAGGTGGGCGAGAACCGGTTCGTCGCGGACGCGTCGATCTCGATCGCCAATCTCGCCGCGCAGCTCAAACGCGACATCCCCGCGGACGGCGACTTCGAGTCGCTCGGTGGGCTGCTCATCCATCGCGCGGGCCGCGTGCCTCCGCCGGGCACGACGATCCGAATCGACGGGCTCTGCTTCACCGTGCGCGAGGCCGACGAGAAGCGCGTCGTGAAGGTGGAGGTCTCGTCGACGAAGAAGCCGCCGAGCGTCTCGCATCCCGACGCCAAAGCCGAAGCGCCGTGAGCGACGTCACCGTTCGCCTCGACGAGATCCCCGAGGCGTCCACGCTCGCGTCCGGGACGCGCGTCGTCGTCCTGCCCGACGCGGCGCGCGGGCGCGGGCTCCTCGCAGCGTTCGGGAAAAAGACGCACCCGCGCAGCGAGCGCTGCGGCGCGCTCTTGCTCCGCGGCTACGTCGACATCGGCGCGGAGATCGACCCGAAGACGAAGCAAGACCTCGTCTTCGGGCGAGCGCCCTGAACCGGCGGCTTACTTGCCGCCGTTCGCGACCTTGTCGAGGCCCTTGCTGAGCGTGTCGGCTTGCTCGAGGAGACCGGGCTTGCGATACGCCTCGTTCTCGTCCGTCTTCGCCTCGCCGCGGATCTCCTGGATGAGATCGCCGAGCTTGATCGCGAGCTGCGCGATGACCGACTTCGTCTCCGAGGGGCAGACGGCGTCGAAGCTGCCGGGCGTGACGTAGATCGCAGACGGCTCGGTGATCGCGCCGCCCTTGTACTTGTTCACGCCGACGTTCTGGCCGGCGAAGTTCGCCTTGATGTCGTTCGGGATCGGCGGGCTCTCGCCGGTGAACGAGAGCGGTGGGTTCAGCGACGCGAGGTTCGCGACGTAGTTGCCGCCGTTGTCCTTGCCGCTCGTCCCGCCGAGGAGCACGACGTATTGGATCGCGTGCTGGCCCGACGACGCAGCGGTGATCTGCTCGGTGATCGGCTTCTCGAGCTTCGTGAGGAGGTTCTTCACCGCCGTCTTGTGCTGGTTGAGCGCCGACACGTTCGTGACGAAGTCGAAGAGCTGACCGGACGTGTCCGTCGGGAAGCCGCTGAAGCGTCGCCCCGCGAGCTTCGTCCCGTCGAAGTCGACGTTGATCGCGCCGAGCTGGTTCGCGAGCTCCTTCGGGAAGGCCTTGCCGTCTTTCGCGGTGAGCTGCTTCGCCCCCGCTTCGAGCTTGGCCGCCATGTCTTCGATCTTCGTCTTCGCGCCGTCGACGGAGGTCTTGAGCTCCTTCGCGTCGTTGCGCGCCTGCGTGCGACCGTCGCCGGTCTCTTTCGCTATGCCGCCGACGAAGCCGACGCCCGCGCCGGCGATGAGCGCGATGGCCGCGAGGATCATGCCGACCTTCCGCGCGCCTGCGGCGGCTTGCTGTACCGCCATCTCGTCGACCTCGATGCGCTGCGCGTGTTGCGGCGCCGGCATCGACATCGGGCGCGGCGCGACGACCGCGGCGAGCGGGTTCGACGGATCGATCGGCGCAGAGCCGATGGGGACGCCCGGCGGAACTGGAAGCCCTGGACCCGACACACCTGGCGGAGGCCCGGGTTGCGACACGGCGGCATTGGGCGCGGAGCCCACGGGCGCTGGCGTCGGCGTCGGTGCGCCCTTACCCAGGCGCGCCTTCAGGTCAATCTTCGGCTTTTTCTCGTCGGCCATCGATGTCTCCATGCCCTCAATGGGCACTCCCAAAACTGCGCGAGAACGTTAGTTTCTCGGAGTGATTTGTGTCAATCGGCGTGCACGGATCTTGGCCGTCTCCAACTACATCAACCTACAATTGCGTCATGGAACGTCGCGTCTCGCTCCGTGCGAAGCTCGGTCAAACGCTTTGGCTGAACAAGTACCTCGAAGGGTTTCCGCACCTGGCAGAGCTGCTCGAAGTCTCGGACAGCGGGCTCGTGATCCGCACCATCCGAGAGCCTTCGACTCGCGAGAGCACGTTCGCGTTGGAGCTGGGCATTCCGGGGAGCGTGCATCGGATCTGGCTGTGGACCGAGCTCGTGCGGAAGAGCGACAAGATCCAGGCGCTGCGCATCGTGCACGCGGATTTGCTCGAGCGTGCGCAGCTCAGGCAGCTCGTGCGCTGGAACTCGGCTGCCTAGTCCTCGTCGTCGCGTGCAACGACGCGACGAGCCCATGATCGCACCGAGCTCGGACGCGCGATCGAAGCCGACAAGGCGCTCGACCGCGCGCTGAAGCAGGCCGACGACGCGTCGCGCGCAGGGCGCGACATCGATGCGGCAGATATTTTGAAACGAACGGCAGTGCCCGCCGCAGAGGAGGCGCTCGTCGCAAGCGCACGGGATCGAGGCGCGCACGGCGTGGGGTCACAAGGAGAAGGACGCGCTCGTCGCGCTCGCCCACGATCGCAAGGACGAGGTCGGGCGCTACGAGCGCGCGCTCCGCGGATCGGATCTCGACGAGAAGCTCTCGGCCCTCCAGAAGCAGCTCGAGATCGAGCAGCGCGCGGCCGCGCTCGAGCTCGAGGTCGATCGCGGGCCGTAAATCACCTAAGCTTGGAGCACGCATGGCTCGCGTCGTCGTCATCGACAACTACGACTCGTTCACGTTCAACCTCGTCCAATACCTCGGCGAGCTCGGCGCTGCGTGCGACGTCGTGAAGAACGACGCGATCGCGCCCGAGGAGATCCTCGCGCGGAAGCCGCAGGGGCTCTTGATCTCCCCCGGGCCGTGCACGCCGAACGAGGCGGGCGTGTCGCTGAAATCCATTGAAACGATTTCGGGGAAGGTCCCGATCCTCGGCGTGTGCCTCGGGCACCAGGCGATCGGGCAGGCGTTCGGCGGGCGCGTCGTGCGCGCCGATCGGTTGATGCACGGGCGCGTCTCGCCGATCGAGCACGACGCGCGATCGATCTTTCGTGGCGTGGCGGCGCCGTTTCAGGCGACGCGGTATCACTCGCTCATCGTCGAGCGCGCGTCGCTCCCCGATTGCCTCGAGGTGAGCGCGTGGACGGCCGAAGGCGAGATCATGGCGCTCCGCCACAAGACGCTCGCGGTCGAGGGCGTGCAGTTTCATCCGGAGAGCATCCTCACGCTCGAGGGAAAGACGATCCTCGGGAACTGGCTCTCGAGCTTGTCATGATCGAGTTTGCGCGCGCGATGGAGCGGCTGCTCGCTTCGAGCGAGCTCGACGCGGGGCTCGTCGGCGAGGCGTTCCATTCGATCCTCTCGGGCGAGTGGACGCCGGTGCAGGTCGCGGCGTTCGCGACGGCGGTGCGCGTGCGCGGAGAGACCGCCGATGCGCTCGCGGCTGCGGCGCGCGCGCTCCGCGAGCACATGACGCCGGTCGAGCACGGGCTTCCGCTCGTCTGCGACACGTGCGGGACGGGCGGGGACGGCGCGCGGACGCTCAACGTGTCGACCGCGGCGGCAATCGTCGTCGCGGCGTGCAACGTGCCCGTCGCGAAGCATGGCAATCGTTCGATCTCGAGCGCGTGCGGGAGCGCGGACGTCATCGAGGCGCTCGGCGTGCCGATCGATTTGCCGCCGCATCGTCAGGCGGAGCTCCTGCGCGACGTGAACATCGCGTTCCTCTTCGCGCCCGCGCATCACCCGGCGCTCAAGCACGCGGCGCAGGCGAGGCGCGAGCTCGGCGTGCGCACGATCTTCAACGCGCTCGGGCCGGTCGCCAACCCGGCGCGCGCGACGCACCAGGTGATCGGCGTCTACGACGAGACGCTTCGGCCGATGCTCGCGCGCGTGCTCGCGGAGCTCGGGTGCGAGCGCGCGTGGATCGTGCGGAGCGAGGACGGGCTCGACGAGATCAGCCCCGCGGCGCGCACGCGCGTCTCGGAGGTCCTCGGGCGTGACGTCGTCGAGCGCACGATCGAGCCGGAGGAGTTCGGGCTCGCCCGCGTGGGGCTCGAGTCGATCCGCGGCGGGACCGCGGAGGAGAACGCGCGTTATATTGAAACGATTCTTGAGGACGTCGCCCAGCCCGCCGCGACGGCCGTGCTCTTGAACGCGGCGGCGACGCTCTTCGTGTGCGGGATCGCGAAGACGCCGCGCGACGCAGCCGAGGCGGCCCGCGCGGCGATCACGTCGGGCGCGGCGCGACGCACGCTCGAAGACTGGCGCGAGATCTCGCGGCCGACGTCGCCGCCTCCGATCGTGGAGCCGCGATGAGCGGCTTGCTCGCGCGCATCCTCGCGAGCAAGCGCGTGGAGATCGAGGCGCTCCGCGCGCGCGAAGCCTCGGCGCCTTCGCGACGGACGTGCGACGTCGTGTCCGCGCTTCGCAAGAACGGCGCGCTCGCGATCATCGCGGAGGTGAAGTTCAAGAGCCCGAGCGCGGGGGCGCTCTCGCGCGCGCTCGAAGCCGGCGAGCGCGCGGTCGCGTACGCGCGCGCGGGCGCGTCGATGGTGAGCGTGCTCTGCGACGAGCCTTTCTTCGATGGATCGTACGATGACGTCGCGAAGGCGCGCGCCGCGCTCGACGCGAGCGGCTTCGCGGACGTTCCGGTGCTCGCGAAGGAGTTCGTGCTCGACGACGTGCAGCTCGATCGCGCGCGGGAGGCCGGCGCCGATGCGGCGCTCGTCATCGCGCGGATCCTTCCGGGCGAGGAGCTCGCGAAGATCGTCGCCGCGTGTCGCGCGCGCTCGCTCGAGCCCTTCGTCGAGGTCACCGACGAAGAAGAGCTCGCGCGGGCGCTCGGCGTCTCGGCTCGCGTCGTCGGCGTGAACGCGCGCGATCTCGACACGCTCGCGATGGATGCGGAGCGCACCGCGCGCGTCCTCGGGCGCATTCCGGACGGGTGCGTCGCGGTGCACCTCTCGGGGCTGCGCGCCGAGGACGACGTGGCGAGCGCCGCGGCTTCGCGCGCCGACGCTGCGCTCGTCGGCGAGGCGCTCATGCGCGCGGACGACCCTTGCGATCTTTTGAAACGAATGTTGGCCCGCGCGGGGAAATGACCGAAGATTGGGGGAAGACGTGGACCTCGCGAGCCGCATCGACACGTACCTCGATCACCTCCGCGTCGAGCGCGGGCTCGCGAAGAACACGCTCGAGAGCTACGCGCGCGATCTGAACGCGCTCGCGTCGCGACTCGGAGAGGACGCGCGCGCCGAGGAGGTGACCGAGGGCGACATCGCGAAGCTCCTCGCTGCCAACGCGCGTCGTGGGTTCGGCGCGCGGTCGAGCGCGAGGCAGCTCTCGGCGATCCGCGGGTTCTTCAAGTTCCTCTTGCGCGAGCGGCTCATCGAGAAGGATCCCACGGCGCTCCTCGATCGCCCGCGGATCGGGCGGCGCCTGCCGCGCGCGCTCTCGGAGAACGACGTCTTCGACGATCATCCAGAAGCCCAACGTGAAGACGACGCGCGGCGCGCGAGACACGGCGATGCTCCACCTGCTCTACGCGTGCGGCCTTCGCGTCTCGGAGCTCTGCACGCTCAAGGTCGCCGATCTCGATCGCGAGCGCGGCGTCGTCTCGGTGCGCGGCAAGGGCGACAAGCGGCGGCTCGTTCCCGTGGGAGACGTGGCGCTCTCGGCGATCGACGCGTACCTCGTGAAGCGCCCCGCTCACGCGAAGGGACCAACGACGCTCTTCCTCTCGCCGTCTGGGCGCGCGCTCACGCGCCAGGCGCTCTGGAAGATCATCAAGCGCTACGCGCGCGCCGCTGGCGTGAGCACGGCCGTGTCGCCCCACAAAATCCGTCACTCGTTCGCGACGCACCTCCTCCAGCACGGGGCAGACCTGCGCGCCGTTCAGGCGATGCTCGGGCACGCCGATCTCGGCACGACCGAGATCTACACGCGCGTCGCGCAGGATCACGTGCACCAGGCGCACAAGCGGTCGCACCCACGCGCCTGAGTTTGCTAGCGTGAACGCGTGGCACCGCACTTCGTGCTCTCCCATCCGCGAGCCGACGAGACGCCCGTCGTCGTCGAGGTCCCCCACGCGGGGCTCGGGGTGCCGCCACATTTCGCGCTCGGGCTCTTGGCGCCGATGCGCGCCATCGCGCGCGACGCGGATCTGTTCGTCGACGAGCTCTACGCGGCGTCGTGCGAAGTCGGGGCTTCGCTCCTCGTCTCGCGGGTGTCGCGCTACGTCGTCGACTTGAACCGCGCGGAGACCGACGTGGACGCCGAGACCGTCGTCGGCGCGCCGGCGACTCCGCGCGCGCCACGCGGCGTCGTTTGGCGGCTCACGACCGACAACGAGCGATCGATCGCCGCGCCGCTCTCGGCCGTCGAGCTCGACGCGCGCCTCGCCGAGATCCACCGCCCGTACCACGCGGCGCTCGCCGAGACCGTGAAACGCAAGGTGGAGCGCTTCGGCCTGTGCGTCGTCCTCGCAGCGCACTCGATGCCGAGCGTTGGACGAAGCGGACACGGCGACACGAACATCCATCGGGCCGACGTCGTCCCCGGCACCCAAGGCCGAACGACGGCCCACCCGCTCCTCATCGAAGCCGTCGAGCGGCACGCCCAGAGCGCGGGGCTCAGCGTGAAGCACGACGAGCCCTACCGGGGCGGCTTCACGACGCGCCACTGGGGGCGGCCGAGCCAGGGAGTCCACGCCGTTCAGGTGGAAATCGCCCGCCGGCTCTACATGGATGAGGCAACCCTCATGAAAACCGAGACCTTCGGGGCGATGCACGCGTTTGCCCGGGAGCTCGTCCGAAAGCTCGGAGAAGCGGCTTTCTCGTTGCGGGCTTGACAAACCGACCCTGATCGAGCAGTTTCCCGCGCCCCATGGCCCGCAGCGACATCACCGGAAAGCGCAAGCTCAAGGCGCAGAACGTCTCGCACTCGAACATCAAGACGAAGCGCTGGCAGCACGTCAACATCCAGGCCCGTAGGATCTGGGTGCCGGAGCTCGGCCGCTTCGTCACGCTCAACGTGAGCACGCGCGACATCCGCACGATCGACAAGATCGGCGTGATGGCGTACGCGAAGCGTCACGGCGTGAAGCTGTAAGCCCGCGAGCCGCGCTCGGTCTCGAGCACGGCGACCGACGGCGACAGCGACTTGAGCGCGGCCTCGAGGGTCGTGCCTTTGGAGACGGCCTGCGCGAGGTCGCGGGCGTGCTTGGACGCGTCGTCGCCCGAGAACCCGGCGGCCACGTCGAAGCTGTCGTCGCCTCGGGTGTCGACGAGGACCACGCTCGAGGCGCACGCGAGCGCGGTTCCGGGGTCGATGCGGCGAACGCCGCGCATGACGGGCTGCGCGCGGAGGGGTGCGAGGATGCCGAGCGCCTCGACGCTGGCTCCTTCGCGCGCGATTTCGTAACAGGCGACCGCGACGCCGCCGCGGCGATCGCCCGCGCAGACCGCGTGGAGCTCGACGGACGCTGGCGCGCCTTCTTCGTCCGCGAACGGAGCGTACGCGGCGCCGTCGCCGATGACGCACGCCTCCGCGGGGGCGCGCTGCGCGCGGAGATCGTCGAGCGTCATCACGCCGCCCGCGAGGCGACCAAACGCGGTGACGAGCGCCTCGGCGAACGGGTCCTTCGCGAGCACCGAAGGGCCGCCGCGCGAGAGGGCGTCGAGGAGCGCGCGGCGCGGGTGCTTGCGCTCGAGGAGCGCGAGGGCGGGCTCGGCGCTCGCGCGCAGCGTGACCGTGCCGAACATGCTCATCGCCGTCGCGATCGCCGCGGGGAGCCCTGGGACCGCGACGCGCGCGGCGACCGGCACCTCGTCGTCCGACAAGAACCCGCGGGGACGAGGCGCGCTCCGGCCCGGCTGGCGCAAGCGACCGTCGATGCAGCGCACGCCGAAGCCAGGTCCGGCGACGAGCAAGTGGACCGGCCCGAAGAGCACGCCGGGATCGAGCGCGGCGGCCGCGAGCACGCCCGCGCACACCGCGTCGACCGCGTTGCCCTTCGCGAGCACCTCGCTCGCGGCGACGGCGACGCCCGTCTGCGTCGCCGCGGCTGCGGACTTTCGGATCATCCTCCCACTCACTCCTGCTCGTCGTCTTTCACACGGAGCGACGCGGCCGCCGCCGCGGCGGCGTCGCGCGGGCGCACCACGCGGCCCAGACCGCCGACCTTTCGGCGCGTCTGCGCGAGCTGGCGGAGGCGCTTGCACTCCGCGAGCGCCGACTGCGTCTCGATCACGACGTACGCGTCGCGGCGCACGCCGATCGACTCGACGACGCGCTCGAGCGCCGCGGTGCCGAACGAGCGCGTCTCGCCGAGCGCGCGCAGGCGCCCGTAGAACACGGGCCCTTCGGGCAAGGGATCGCGAAGCGGGTCCACGACGAGGAGCAGCTCGAGCTTCTGCGCGAGCCTGCGCGCGTCCTCGATTTCCCAGAGGCCGCGCGGCTCCCAGGCGACGAACGTCGCGTCGCGCTTCAACTTCGCGACGACCGTCGCGAGGCGCTCGCGCCACGCGGGCGCAGGCGTGACGCTCGGGGGCGTCACGATCGAACATGCAGCGCGCTTGGAGCGCGTCGGCCGCGTGGAGCGCGCTCTCGAGATCGCGATTGAGATCCGGGCCGGCCTTGAGCTCGGCGACCGCGGGACCGACGACGACGCAGAAGTCGAAGTGGGGTGGCACCTGCTTGCGCCAACGGCGAAGCGTCGCGAGCGTGGGGGCGGGCTGCCCGTGCGCGGGTAGGTGCACTTCGAGGAAGTCGAAGCGCTTCGCATACGAGCTGAGGTTGCTCTCGAGGCGCTTGGCGCCGATGTGATATCGCGTGGTCATCTAATCCCGAACTCGAACCATTGCGTGGGGTGGGCGCGGAGGAACTGGGTCATCTCGTCGGCGACGCGCTGCGCGGCCGATTGAATTTGCGCGGCGCTCGCGCGGCGCGGGAGCGTCTGCGCGGGGTGCGCTTCGAAGACGTACTTGCGATAGCCGAGGCGCGCGCAAAATACGGCAAGAAACGGCGCGCCCGTGAGCTGCGCGAGGCGAAAAGGTCCCTCGGGGAGGACGCCGTCGCGCTCGAGCAAGCGGACGCCGAGGACGCGACCGCTCGGCGGCACGCGGTCGACCTGCATTGCCGCGGCGCCCTTCTTCTCGGTGAGGTGCCTCACGAGCGGGAGCGCCGCGAGCGGGTCCGCGCCGATGTGGATCACGCGGACGCCGGCGAGCTTGCGCGCGCGATCGTGGATCTCGCGTGCGTCCGCGTTGCGCTCGCCTTCCATGACGAGCTGGACGTCGAGGTGCGTATGGGCGGACAGCAGCGGGCCCGCGACTTCCCAGCCGCCCGTGTGCATCGTCAGCAGGATGACGCCGTGCTGATCCGCGATGGCGCGGTGCATGTTCTCGGCGCCGATGAGCTCCACGTCGGGCTTCGCGTCGTTCTTCGATCCTGCCGCGAGCGTCTCGGCGAGGCAGCCCGCGTAAGCCGCGAACGTCTGCGACGTGTCGAGGACGTCTCGCCAGAGCGGCTGCGGCCCGCGAATCCGCTCCAAATTGCTGCGAACCGCGCGCCGCGCTCGAGGCAGCGCGACCGCGGCGGCTAGGCCGAACACGGCCGGCGTGTACCGCACCCACCACGACGGAAAGCGCTGCGCTCCGAGCGCCGCCATGCGGCGCCAGAAGAGCCCGTCGTGAGCGAAGTACGCCGTCATCGTCGCCGCGCTGTGTAGCACAGGTGCTCATTCGGATTGGATCGGCGGCTATGCGCCCCTGGTTCACGCGATATCCAGGCGCCGCTCGGCTCGACATCGACTTTTCGCGCGAATCCGCCGTGATCCGCGGCTCAGCGGTGCGGTTCGAAGTTTGCACCACGCCGCGTCATGCAAGCGCGAACCCTCTTTTCGATCGCGTCGAGCGCGCTCTTCGTCTCGGTCGTCGCGTGCAGCGGCGATGGGAGCTCGTTTCCGAACGGCGGCAACGGCAGCGGCAGCAACGGAAACGGGAGCGGAAACAATCCTGGCTTCGCGGTCGACGGCGGCAGCGGCGGGGGCGACCTGAGCAAGTGCGCGACCTCGTCGGCGACGCCGGACCCCGTGCCGGTGAGCCTCGTCTTCATGTTCGACAAATCCGGGAGCATGTCGCAGAGCTCGAAGTGGACGTCGTGCCAGTCGGGGCTCACGAGCTTCTTCGCCGATCCGCAATCGGCAGGCCTTTCGGCGTCGCTCCAGTTCTTTCCGCTCTCCGACCAGTGCAACGTCTCGATGTACGCAGCGCCGGCCGTCGCGATGCGGGCGCTGCCGGACTCGAAGTCGTTCGCGGCCGCGATGAGCGCGAACGGACCGGGCGGCGAGACGCCTACCCTTCCCGCGCTGACCGGCGCGATCGAGTACGCGCAGTCGGTCCAGAAGGCGAACCCCGCGGACAAGGTCGCGGTCGTCCTCGTGACCGACGGCGACCCCAACGTGTGCAACAGCACGATCCAGGCGGTCGCCACCGAGGCGTCCACGGCGTCGTCGACGATCCCGACGTTCGTCATCGGCATCGGCAACACGGCGAACCTCGACACGATCGCGCAAGCCGGCGGCACGAACAACGCGACCATCGTCTCGACGAACAACGCGCAGCAGACCGCGCAGGATTTCCAGACCGCGCTCAACGCGATCCGCGGCAAGACGCTCGCGTGCGAGTACCAAATCCCGGCACCGCCGCAGGGGCAGACGTTCGACGAGAGCAAGGTGAACGTCGTCTACACGCCCACGAGCGGCACGCCCGAGACGCTCACGTACAACCAGTCGTGCGCGGGCGGCACCGGGTGGCACTACGACGACCCGCAAAACCCGAAGAAGATCATCCTTTGCTCTTCGACCTGCGACTCGGTCCAGCAGGCGTCCGGCAAAATCGACATCGTGCTCGGCTGCGCCACCAACGGCGTGATCCCGAAGTGAGGTGAACGCTTGCAAGCTGCACGCGATTCATGTTCGCCTCAGCGCGTGAGCGATCCGGTCAAGCCCGACCCGCCGAAGAAGCCGTCGCTTCCGCCGCGACCAGCGCCGAAGGCCGGCGCGAAGCCGCCGCCGCCGGTGCCGACGAAGCCGCCGCGGGCGAAGGAGGACTCGACGCTCGAGCTCTTGCCGCTCGAAGAGGACGAAGGCGAGAGCGAGGCCGCGCCGCAGCCGACCGCGCCGCCGCCGGTGATTCCGCCGCCGACGCCGAGCAACGCGGAGACGCTCGAGCTCAAGAAGTTCGAGTCGCCGCTCGGGCCGCGGAGAAACCCTTGGCTCGAGGACTTTCGCGCGTGGGCGACGAAGGACAAGCCCAAGTGGTTCGTGCCGGCGATCTCGGGAGGCGCGCTCGGCGCGCTCGTGCTCGCGCTCGTGATCGGAAAGGTCGCGTGCGGGCCCCGCGCCTCTGCGACCGCGACGACCACGGCCTCCGCGACCGCGTCGGTTCATCCGACGATCACCGCGCCGCCCCCGCCACCGATGACGTGCGCGCTCGCGGGCGAGCGCCGGAGCATCGCGCCGAGGGCGCTCGCGGCGAGCGGCGTGGAGGTTGCGGCGCTCGGTTCGGAGATCGCCGTTGGCTTCGCGTCGAGCCCGAACGACGGGAAGTTGGAGATCCTCGATCCGACGACGGGCGCGACCACGACGAGCGTGCTCGCGCGATCGAACGATCCGATCCGGCGCGTCCTCGCGCTGTCGCGCACGAGCGCGGACCTCGACGTGGATCGCAAGGGCGACGCGCTCCACTCGCGGCGCACGGTGCTCGGCGATCCGCCCGTCGACGTGGGCGGCATGGCGGACGGTTTCGGTTGGGCGCCGCGCTCGAGCGACAAGCCCACGAAGCTCTGGGATCTCCCGCAAGGCCACGTGGCGGTCGAGCAAGTCCGAGGCGACGCGCTCCCGGATGGAAAGGGCTTCGCCGTCGCGTTTCGTCAGGGAAGCGTCGTCTACGCGGGCGCGTTCGGTGGGACGCCTCCTTCGCCACTCGGTCCGCTCGTGCACGTCGACGGGCTCGGGACCACGGGCGGCGCTCCGGTGATCGCTGCGAGCGGCGACCGAATCATGATCGCGTGGTCCGATCGCGCGACGCCGACGGAGCCGTGGCACGTGCGCACGGCGACGTTCCGCGTTGGCGAAGGAGAGGCGCAGCCGCACGCGTTCGCCGCGCCGCCCGGAGGGCTCGGCGAGCAGACGATGTCGCCCGATTTGACGTCGCTCGGCGAGGGGCGCTTCCTCTTGCTCTGGACCGAGGGCACGACGACGCACCAGGTTCGCGCCGCGGTCCTCAACGGCGAGGGCGCGCCGTCTTCGGCGTTCGCGGTGTCGCCCGACGGCATCGACGCAGGCCAGGGGCAGTCCGCGGTGCTCGAGGACGGCCGCGGCGCGGTCGCGTACCTCTCGACCACGTCGCCTGGGTTCTACGAGGCGATCGTCGCGCCGCTCAAGTGCGCGGAGCGGCGTTAGGCTTCCACGGCTGTCCCGTCTCGCAGTCGATGTGGCGCACGGAGACGCCCGTCGCGCTCACGTCGATCACGCCGAAGAGGATCGGGAGCTGAAAACGCCTGGGACCTGCCGATCCCGGGTTGAACACGGTCACGCCGTGATCTTGGCTCGCGAACGGCACGTGCGAGTGACCGCACACGATCAGCGCGGCGCTCTCGCGCTTCGCGAGGCGAAGGACGTCGGGCCGGAGCCTCGGGCCGTTCACCGCGATGTGGAGGAGGAGCAAGTTGAGGAGCGCGCGATCGCCGTCGCGGAGCGCGATCGTGACGACGTCGGGCTCGCCGAGCGCGTCGATGTTCCCGCGCACCGCGGTGACGGGGGCGTGCTTCTCGAGCTCGCGCAGAACGCTCGCCGCGCCGATGTCGCCCGCGTGGACGATGCGATCGGGCGCGAGCGCGTCGATGTGCTCGCCGAGGCGCGGGTGCGGGCGCGAGTGCGTGTCCGCGACCGCGACGATGCGCAGCGCGCCGGACCGAAGCTCGAACGACTCACGCGCGTGGACGTTCTTCAAGGAGCACCTTCAGGACGCCGTCGCGCGTCGCGAGCTTCATCGCGTCGAGCGCGCGATCGAGTGGGAGCACCTCACTGACGAGCGAGCCCACGTCGACCGCGCCGCGCGCGAGCAGGTCGAGCGCGGGAGCGAACCGCCCACAGCGCGAGCCGATGACGCGGATCTCGTCGACGACGACGCGCGAGGCGCTGCTCATGCCGCGGGACTCCGCCCCTCCGACATTCTCGGGCGTCGCGCCATGAAAAGTCGATTTCAGGACCAAGGTCCCCTGCGGCTCGAGGAGATCGAGCGCGAGATCGAAGCCGCTCGCCGAGCCCGACGCTTCGACCACCACGTCGAACGCGTGGCCGCGTTTGCGCGCGTCGTCGATCGACGAGGTCTCGATGTCGCGTCGCCGCGCGATCGCGAGCTTCTCTTCGTGCTTTCCGACGAGGAGCGGGCGGAGGTCGTGCGCGGCGAGCACCATCGCGCACAAAAGCCCGAGCTTTCCGTCGCCGATCACCGCGACGCGCGTGCCCGCTTCCATGGGGCAGCGCTCGAGGACGCCGCACGCCGCGGCGAGCGGCTCGACGAAGACCGCCTGCGCGTCGGTGATCGCGTCGGGCACGCGGATGAGGTTTCGCGCGGGCAGGCGCAGGAGATCGGCGTGCGCGCCATCGCGACCGACGATGCCGAGCACCGTTCGGCCCTTGCAGTGGCGCGAGTCTCCGCGCGCGCAGCGGTCGCACGCGCCGCAGCCCGCGTTGATCTCGCCGACGACGCGCGCACCGCGCGGGATCGGGCCGCCGCCGTCGTCCTCGACGACCCCGACGAACTCGTGGCCGATCGTGCCGCTGAACCCGGCGTAGCCGCGCGCGATCTCGACGTCGGTATTGCAGATTCCGGACGTGGTCAATGCGATGACCGCCTCGCCGTCCGCGCGGGGCGCAGCGATTTCCGCGAGGGTCAACTCTCCAGCTTCGACGCGCAGCGCCAGCATGACGAGCGTCTAGCTCAAATTCGACGATGCGCCTATTCTCGTCTCTGCACCATGGTTGTGGTGGATGGTGAAGAGAGCCAGAAGCGGATTGGTGCGTTCCGCGTGCTGCGCAGGCTGCCCGCGAGCACGCGAGAGGTGTTTCTCGCGCAGGACGACGCGGGCACCCAGGTCGTCCTGAAGGTCTTCGGCGCGCCGCAGCGCAACCAAGGTTTGCTCGACCCGAAGATCGCCGAAGAGGCGAGCGCGTACGCGCGGCTCTCGCACGCGAACATCGTGCGCGTCATCGACATCTTCTCGTCCGAAGGGCAGTTCGTCATCGCGGTCGAGTACGTCGACGGGAGCACGCTCTCGGTCCTGCGCGCGCAGCTCGAGCGCGACGCGGTGAAGGTACCCGACGAGTGCTGGCTCTACGTCCTCCATGGCGTCTTCGCCGCGCTCTCGGAGGCGCACACGATGAAGCTCGACGGAAAGCCCGCGCCCGTCCTCCACCGCGGCGTGAACCCGTCGAACGTGATGATCGGTTGGGACGGCACCGTGAAGCTCGGAAACTTCAACGTCGCGCAGAGCGTCCGCGTGGCGCGCGACTCGAACCCGGGCTTCACGTGGGGCAGCTACGGGTACTTCGCTCCGGAGCAGGTGAAGCTCGAGCCTCCCACGCCGCAGTCGGACGTCTACTCGGCGTCGCTCATCCTCTGGGAGCTGCTCACCGGAAAGAAAGCGATCGAGCGCGGCTCGGTGCCCGACACCGACGCGCTCAAGGCGATGGCCTCGCCGAACCTGCCTCCGCTCGAGCAGCTGCGGCGCGATCTCCCGCCGCCGGTGCGCTTCGCCGTGCGCGCGGGCCTCGAGCCGGATCCCAAGCGGCGCGTGGCGTCGGCGATACGCATTCGCGACGTGCTGCGCGCGGCAACCGACATGAACGCGGCGCGCGTGAAGCTCGTCGAGCTGCTCGCGCGGCTCCGCGCGCACGAGCTCGTGACGGTCGCTCCGCCCGCGCCGATGATCGACGAGCCGGCGCTCGCGCCGGCGATTCCGAAGCCCGCGCCGGTGGAAGAGTTCATCTCGCTCATGCCGGATCCGCCCTCGGAGCCCATGCCCGCGCCGCCGATCCCGCCGCCGCCGATGGTGCCGCACGCGCCGGTGATCGTGATCGAGTCGGAGCCTCCGTTGCCTGCTCCCGCGCCGGCGCCGGCGCCGCCGCCCACACCGATGGTTGCGCCCCCTGCTCCTGCCGCCGCGGCGAACGCGGTGTCGACGCCAGTGGCGCTCGAGGTCTCGATCCCACCGCCCGCGCCCAGGCCGAGACCGCCCGTCATCGCGAGCGTGTCGCGCAAACCCAAGGGGCACAAGCTGCTCGCCACGCTGCTCGTGATGTTCGGCCTCTCGCTGGCGTTGTTCGTCACGACGGCAGCCGTGAAGCTCCGCGCACGCGCGACACGCACGGCCGCCGCGGTTCCGACCAGCACGAGCACGAGCACGGTCACGCCAACGCCAACGCCAACGGTCACGGCAACGGCCACGGTCACGGCGACGGCCACGGCGACGGCGACGGCAACGGTCACGGCGACGGCCCCCGCTCCCTCCTCCACCACGGGCACGATCAACCTCCCCTCCTCCGCCGCGGGTCACCGCGTGTTCGTCGACGGCCGCGTGATCAGCGACGGCGCGAAGCCGATCGAAATCGCCTGCGGGCACCACACGCTGCGCGTCGGGAGCCATGGCAAGCCGCAACCCGTCGACGTGCCGTGCGGCGGCAGCGTCGACGCGGAATGAGCTTCCTCGACGACTTGCTCGCGCCGCGGTCGAACGTGTGGCTCGACGATGCTGGGCTTCGCATCACGTCGCGCGAGGGCGGCCGCTACATCCCATTCGCGGCGCTGCGAAGGAACGTGAACGTCGCTTTTCGGCCGTTTGGCGTCGCGTTCCTGCGGCTCACGCTTCTCGATGGCTCGGACATCGCGGTGCGCGTCTCGCGCGACGAGGCGCTCACGCTCCACGCGGATCTCACGGCGCACATGCAGCATCGCGATGACGCGGGCGCCGTCGTGGGCGAAGCGGTGAGCACGGCGCTCGCGCGTGGCGCGAGACCTCTCCTCGCGTGGCTCGGAGGCGTCGCGACGTGGGCCGCGTCGAGCGGCGGGTATCGCACCGCGACGCTCGATCACGCGACCGCGTCGGCGGCGCTCCTCGACGCGCACACGCCCGTCGAGCTGCGCGCGGCGCTGGCGCACGCGATGCTCGCGACGGCCGACGAGACCGAGCTCGCTGCGGTGGCGCGGGCGTTCGTCCTTCGCGCGCTCCCGCCGCTGGTCGTGGTCGCCGCGCGCCTCGGTCGCGGCGGCGCGGCGCTCGTGCCGGACGCGATGTGCGAGGACGCGCTCGCGTTTCTCCCCGCCGACGCGGACGAAGCACGACGCGCGATGGCCGCGCCGCTCACGCACGAAGACGAGGCGCACGTGCACGCGATCATGGAGCGCGTGAAGCTCGACGCGCTCGCCGAGGCGCAAGCCAGGCGCGCGCACGATCCTCACCATGCGAAGCCGAAGCGCCACGCGGCGCCTGCTCTGGGCGGCTACGCCGGGCAGCAGGGCGTGACGCGCTTCAAGTGAGCCGCGAATGAGGAATGTCCGACCTCTGCTATACGTCCATCCCTCGTGGCGTATGGGCGACGCAATACGGTCTTCTTCGTCGCAGCGACCTTGCTGCACGCGGGGATGCTTGCGATCTTGCCGGTCGCGCGCCACGAAGAGCGGGTCGCGCCTGCGCTCGAAGAGGTGACCATCGACTTCATCGATCCGAGCACGAGCACGACCACGACCACGAGCACGACCACGACCACGGGCACGAGCACGCTCGCGCACGCGCAAGGGCTCACGCCCACGCCCACGCGCGCGCTCGCGCTCACGCGCACGACGACGAGCTCCGAATCGACGATCTCCGGCACGAGCTCCGAGATCGAGTCGCAACCGTCGCCATCACCGTCGACATCGTCGATGCCGGTCGGGCCCGCGTCGCTCGGGCTCGACGGACCCGGGTCATTTCGCATGGAGATCGCGCGCCAAGCGCCCCCCGACGACTCGAACGAGAATCTCAAGCACGCCATCAACGATCCGCTCCACGACCACGAGCGCTTGAACGGCAGCCTCACGAGCGGCCCGTTCGCGCAGGAGCTCGAACGCGCGACGCGCGCCGATCCGGGTTCGCCATTCGAGGGACGCGCGCTCTTCTCGATCAGCGTCGACGAGGTCGGGCTCGTCGTGAACGTTCAGGTCGCCGAGTCGACGGGCGATCGTCGCGCATGGGAAGAGGTCGGGCGCCGCGTCCTGAACGCGATGGCGCAAAAGCGCGTGCGCGTGCCTCCGAACGCGAAGAGCGTCGCGATGCGCATCGAGATCTCGTCGAAGGTCACGCTCCCGAGCGGCGCGCGCCACCCGCTCGCCGTCAGCTCGCCGGTCGTCGACGCCGTGCAGAACATGACGCGCGGCCAGTTCGACAAGGGCGAAGGCATGAACGGAGGCCTCCCGGTCGTCGCCGGCCAGTTCGATCTGTCGGACATCGGCGCCCACCCCGTGCGCGTCGTGGGTGCCCGCGTTTTGTCGGAAAACGTGTATTGATCGTCGACGCATGCGCGCACGAGTGAAGAACGGACAATGGGTCCTCGACGATCCCACGGGTCTGCCCGACGGCTTCGAAGTCGAAATCGTGACTCGTCCGGTTGCTCGCGCCGCGACGGACGTCTACTTCGACGATCGGCTGAAGGATTACGCGCACGCCCTCATCGTCGCGGCGCTCTCGTCGAAGTGGCCATCGGCGACCCGGCGCGCATTCGGTCCCAAAGACGAAGAAGATCTCGTCGACGGCGCGAAGGAGATCGCGCTCCACGCCAATCGCGCTTACACGACGGCCGACGACATCAAGAAGGCCGCGCCCGACGTGCTCCGTCGTTTCCTCGCGGCGGAGGACGATGTTCGCGCGGTCCTCGAGACCACTCCCGTGCCGTAATCCGCGATGCGCGGGAACAATCGCGCGCGTGGGCGTACCAAGGAGCATGAACGCGCGCGCGCTGGTTTGGATGGCCCTCGTCATCGGTTGCGCGGGCCGTCGCGAGGTCGTCTCGCTACCGATGCCGACATCCACGGCTGCGCAGGAGCTCCCGCCCCCGAACGCGGCGCGCGCGGAGCCATCGGCCGACGGCGCGTGGGCGCGTTCGCTTCCACACGAGAAGGGGTTCGCCGAGTACGACGTGCACGCGAAATCGATGCTTCTTCTCGCGTGGCGCGTCGGTCCGCATCGGCAGCTCACGAAGCGCGGCGTGCCCGAGGACGACTTCGCCGTGAATTTCGGATCGACGGTCGAGCTCGCCATCGGCGACGCGGCGATCTCGTTCGGCGACATCCCCGGAAGGATCGTCGCGCCCGAGCTCACGTACTGCGCCCGGCTCGGATGGCACAAGCCGGAGGGCCCCGTCGTCTTCCCAGCTTACGTCGTGTCGTCCCTCACGCTCGACATTCCGCAGAGCCTGGATGACTTCATGGTCGTGCGCGACGGCGCGACTTTGCATGTCGTGCATCGTCACGCGGACGACGACGCGTCGACGACGGCGCCGTGGTCGCTCCGCGCCGACGTTCGCGTCGCCGGGCGCCCCGTGCTCTACGAGCGCGTGGAGCAGGCAAGCGCGCCGTGCGACTGCGGCGCGCCGCTCGGCGAGGGCACGCGCCTCCTGCCACCCGACAAGCGCGAGTGATCACGGCGGAATGATCGGAGTCCGCCGACGATGACGAGGACGGCGATATCGTCGGCCTAAACAATGACTCACGGCGGGAAGCGATCGGCCGCCTGGCCTGGCGTGCCGTTGGGCGATCCGCCAGTGCCCGCCGTCCCGTGCTGGAACAGCGGCGCGCTCTGCACGACGATCTTGCCGTTCGTTCCGCCGGCGTAGATGCCGTACGAGAACCCGCCCGCGCCGCCGCCGCCCGTTCCGCCCGCGCCGCCGCTGCCGCCCTTGCTGCCGGTCGCGATCGTCGTGTTGCCGACGGTCGCGCAGTTGGTTCCGTTGACGCACGACGCGCAGAGCTCTTGTTCGGTCGTGCCGGTGCCGCCCGATCCGCCGGGGCCTCCCGCGCCTCCGGCGCCGCCGTTGCCGCCGTTGCCGCCGGCGAACGATCCGCCGCTGATCGTGATCGTCGCGTCCCACCCGAAGACCGCGATGCTGCTGCCGCCGCCGGTGCCGCCCGCTCCGCCGCCGCCGGGGGTGCCGCCGCAACCCGCGAGCGGGTTCGCGCAGACGTTCGCGGCGCTGCAGTTCGTCGTGTTCGGTTTGCAGATCGTGAACTCGTTGCCCGAGCACGCCGCGGTGCACGTGCCGTTGCTGCCATTGGAGCCGTTGCTCTGACCCGACGAGCCGCCCGCGCCGACGAAACCCGTCGCGCCGAACGTGCCCGCCTCGGCGCCGCCGCCGCTCGTTCCCGAGCCGCCATCGGCGCCCGTGCCCGTCGCGCACTTGGTGCCGCCAGTGTTGCCGGAGGCACCCGCGTCGCCGTCGGCGCCTGCGCCTGCCGCGGGCGCAGTCACGCTCGTCGACTCGAACGTGACGTTCGCCGTGTGCGCGAACACGCCGTAGAGCGACTCTCCTGGCGCGGCGGCCGCCGTCTTCGGGAGGACGGTGAGGTTGCGGAGCGTCGCGGCGCCGGTGAAGTCCGCCGTCACGGTGACGTGCGCGGTGTCCGGCATCTGGATCTTAACCGCCGCGATGAGATCGGCGCCGCACGCGGGGATCCACTTGCCCGCGAGCGTGTCCCAGCCGCCTTCGAGCGTGATGCCCGCGGAGAGCGTGACGCTTTCGACGTACGTGCCGCGCGCGATGTAGACGGTGCTCTTGCTGAGCACCTTCGCCTGGTTGATGCCGGTCTGGATCGTCCGGCACGCGGCCGCGGCCCCACCGCACTGCGACGAGTCGGTGCCGTTGATGTCGACGAATACGCCGATCGACTCGTTCGCGGTGCGCGTCGCGCAGCCGGTCGCGACGTCAGGCGGCGCGTCGGACGACGTCGCGTCGACACCCGGGCCGCCATCGATCGGCGGCTCGTCGCTCACGCACGTGATGACGGACGCCGCACCGAGAACAAACCCGCACCCTGCCACGATCCAACGGAGCTTCATCGCATTCTCCCACGGTCGTGTATATCAGTGGACCGCAGGCAAGTCGCGCGCGCACGGCGATCTCCGGGCTCAAGGAACGTAGACGGCCATCAAGGCCACCCAGTTGGTCCCGGCGTCCGTCGTGCCCGTCGCGGCGTACGGACCGGGCGTCGTGACGAGGCGGTCTTCGACCACGGCGTACTCGAACTTCGAGCGCGAGTTGAACGCGAGGTCCGGATTCACGGGCGCGTTGTCGTTCGCCAAGTAGCCGAGCACGAGCGCGTTCGTCTTCGCCACTTGCCTCGCGCCGCTCGAGATGTCGGCGGTCGTGCCCCCCGCGCTCATGCTGTCGGCGAGCGAGCCGATGCCGGAGTATTCGAGGATGTTGACCGCGAGCGCGCCGACGGGCGGCGGACCGCTGACGGTCAGGTCGATCTGCGGTGAGCCTCCGGCGACGTCGTTCGCGCTGAAGATGTAGTGCCGATCGCCGCTGTCGGTGGGCCCGACGTCGAGATGAAAGGCGTCACCCAATGTGTCGGTCACGGCCAGCGTGCCGAAGGTGGACGACGAGTCGAACGTGACGCACACGACGATGGTGTCGTGAGGCTTGACCGCCGCGGTGAACGCGATCGAGGCGCTCGCGGTGCCGCCGAAGTCGTTGGCGTTCTGTTGGACGAACGTGGGCGCGCTCGCGATCGTGACGTCGGCTCCCGCGTCGGTTGCACGCAACTCGTCGAGGCTCGTCACGAGTGAGCACGAGCACACCGCGCCCGACAACAGCAGGATCGCCTTCGCCAACACGCCCGCATGCTAGCGCAACTGACCGGCGTCAGAGGCTCGCGACGAGTTCTTCCGACTTCGCCCAGAGCTTCTTGGCGAGCTCGGGGTCGTTGGCGTCAGCGCGCGGCGATGCGACGTTGCAGTCGGCGAAGTACTCGCCCGACACGTCCGCGACCTTCGGGCTCGTCGCGACGAACACCTCGGTCGCCGCGCCCTGCGGCACCGTCTTCAAGAGGAGCGGCCCGAACGTCCCGAACAGGACGCGGGCGACGGGGTTCATGTGCCGCCCGAGGTTCGTCTGGATCACGCCCGGGTGAACCGCGTTGGCCGTCTTCTTCGTGCCCTCGAATTTGCGCGCGAGCTCCTTGGCGAAGAGGAGGTTGGCGATCTTCGATTGCCCGTAATTTCCCCACGCCGAGTAGCCCTTCGCGCCGTCGAGGTTGTCGAATTGGATGCCGCCTTTCGGCGCCTGCGTGTGCGCGGCGCTGCTCAACATGACGACGCGCCCCGTTTCGGTCAGCTGCTCGAGCAGCCCCGTGACCAAGATGAAGTGACCGATGTGGTTCGTGAAGAACTGCAGCTCGTAGCCGTGCGCTTTCTCGAGCTTGGGCAGCGCCATGATGCCCGCGTTGCAGATGATCGCGTCGAGCGCGAGATTCTGCTTCTTCACCTCGGCGACGCACGCGCGCACGCTCGCCGGGTCGGAGAGCTCGCACGCGAGGGGCACGGTGTTTCCTTTCACGCCGTCGCACGCCTCTTTCGCCTTCTCGACCGTGCGCGCGGTGCCCACGACGCGCGCGCCGCGCATCGCCAAGACGCGCATCGTCTCGAGGCCGAGCCCCGAGTTGCACCCGGTGACGAGCATCGTCTTGCCGTCGAGCGAGAGACCTTCGGTCACCTCCTCGGCGGTGGAGTTGTACCCGAACCCCGATTTTCCCTTCGACGCGAACCAGCCGTAGATCGACATGCGCGCCGACGGTACACCACGAAACTTCTCGGCGCGCGTGTGTTCTCGTCACGGCTCCGGGGCGAGAGATCGGGTAGCCTGAGTCGATGCGCGCAACGGTCCGGGCCTGCCTCGCCTTTCTCGCGGCGTGCGGGCACGAAGGCTCCTTCGGGCCGGTGGACGCCGGGCCTGAGGCGGAAGCCTCGCTGTTCGGGGACGCGACGACCGACGTTGTCGTCGACCCGGACGCAGCGTGCGCGGCGATCAAACAGGTCGTCGACCCGACGGCGTTGCCCGTCGACATCATTTGGCTCGTCGACAACTCGTCGAGCATGGCGCCTGCGGTCTCGGAGGTGAACGCGGGGCTGAACGACTTCGCCAACATCATCGCGACGACCACGCTCGACTACCGCGTCATCATGCTCTCGCTCTTGCCGTCCGACGCGCGCGCGGTGGGGCTCTATCCGGTTTGCATTCCGCAGCCGCTCGCGGACAACGCGAGCTGTGGCGACAACGACGCAGGCGATCCCAATCAACGGTTTTTCCAGACGTCGATCAACGTCAAGAGCACGCAGACGTTCGAGCAGTTGTTGGGCTCGCTCGCGCAGGTGAGCGTCTACGCGAAGGGCGGATCGCTCGGCGGTGAGCCGTGGCTTCAGTGGCTGCGGCCGAACGCGACGAAGACTTTGGTCTTCGTGACGGACGACAACGCACGCATGACCGCAACGGGGCTCGAGACGTGGCTGTACCACTGCCAAGACGACGCCGGCACGCCGCCGTGCGACAACGCCTTCAACAGCAACAAGATCGGCTCCGGGATCCTCGAGCCGTATTGGAATCATCTCTTCGACGGATTCATGGCGGCAGGTGTCTACGGTTGGGGCGACGAGAACCAGCCCGACGTGCGTTGCACCTACGACGGCGGGGCGATGCCGCCCGCGAGCGGCGCGAACTACACCGACCTCATCACGCAGACGGGCGGCCCGCGCGCGCAGATCTGCTCGGGTCACGGCGCGTGGGGACCGTTCTTCCAGGCCGTCGCGACCGCCGTGCTCGCCAACTCGAAGATCTCCTGCACGATGGACATCCCCGACTCTGGCTCGCCGCTCGATCCGAAAGCGGTCAACGTCACGATCTTCGACGGAACGAAGACCACGACGCTCACGAAGGTCGCCGGCAAGGGCGACTGCGGCGCAGATTTCGAGTTGGTACTACGACGACGACACGGCGCCGACGAAGGTCATCCTCTGTCCCTCCGCGTGCCTGACCGCGCAGAGCCTCGTGAGCAATGCTGGTTCGGACGCGGGCGTCGACAGCGGCAAGACCGGTTCGGTCAATGTGCTCTTCGGCTGCGCGACGATCGTAAAATAGACGTGACTCCGAGCGGTCATCGCATCAGGAACGCAGGGAGGCGATACTCCATTCGCCGCAACATGCTCGCGCCGCGAACGCGGACTTTGTCGGAGGGGTACGCGAAGTCCAACGCGTTCGCGATTCGGTTGATCACGTTGAACGCGAACGCCACGTGCATGGCCTCGGTGAGCGCCTCACGACTCACGCCCGCCGCGAAGGCTGCTCGTGCGTCGTCCGGACCCAAGTTCTCGGGCTCCCGCGTCGCCTTCTCGATGAATCGGCACGCCGCCGTGACGCGCGGACCGTAGGAGCCGCTCTCCCAAGAGAGGGTCAGATCCGTTCCCAAGAGCTGTCGTGCGATCTCCGCGTGCGTGCCGACGCAGAAGGCGCAGTCGTTGGCGCGTGACACCACGGCCGCGAAGACCTCTCGCTCCCCACTGCTCCACGTCGATGGCCCGCGAAGCGCTTCTCGGACGAGCGCGAGGAACGGCGCACCGAAAAAGGCCGGACGGTGCATCGCGACCTTCGCGACGTCGTCGATCTCCGCGCCGAAGAACCGACTGACTGCGATGAGGATTCGATGTGCGCGTCGATCGCCGCGCACGATGGTCGGCAAGCGCATCGCTAGGGCTCCTCGGCGATCGCGCGAAGCCCCGCGTGCAAACGCACGAGCGCCGCGCCGAGGGCGGCCGCCGCCGTGAGCTCGAAGATCGCGTCCTCGGTCAGCCCGGACGCGCGCAGCGCCGCTATCTCCGCGTCGTCGACTCTGTAAGCATGCCGTTGCACCTTCGCGACGAAGGACGCGAGGGACGGCTCGCTCGACGCCCCTTCCGCGGCGCTCTTTCGGAGCGCTGGAGTCGTAGCCCCAGGACCTTCGAGCACCGCGACGCGCAACGTTTCGACGCGCGCGCGAAGCTTCGAGAGGGCGTTCATGCGCACCACACTAACTCTCACATTCCCCCGCTCCAACTTCCCCAGCCCGCGCCCCAAGAAGCTGCGTAGTCGACCTCGTTTCCGAAAGTGGTTGACGGAAGCGGGCGTGGGCGTGAAAACCCCACGGTATGGGGCTTTCACGACTTGCTTGGTGCGCTGCTGCGCTGTCCGGTCTCCTCGCGTGCGTCGGCGACAGCACGATCGGCGCGCCCGATTCCTCAGTCGACGCGTGCTTGATTGGAAACGAAGGCTGCCCCTGCACGACGGGCGGCTCTTGTAACCCCGGCCTTTCGTGCAAGTCGAACGTCTGCGTGAACCTCGGCGGCGACAGCGGCCCGACGGACGCGACTGCGGATGTCAGCACGGACGGCGACGCGGGCTCCGCAGGCTACACACTCACGTTTCCGGCTCAATCGCTCTCGCCGCCGGTCGAGCAGACGCTCTGCATCACGCAGCGCCTCGCCAACGTCGCGCCGATTCACGTCGGCTCGATCACGACGCACCTCGATCCTGGTGACTTCCAGCTCGCTGTCTATCTCTCGAGCGCGACGACGGAGCAAACGACGCCCCAAGCGTGCTCGCCGCTCGGCGGATTCACCGATCCGGCGCTGCAGCTCGTCTACATCGGCCGCGCGAACGACACGTTGACGTTCCCTTCGGGCGTGGGCCTCGCACTCGCCGCGAATCAGATGGTGACGATCGAGCTCCACCAGTACACCGCGTCGCAGTCGTACTCTGCGGGCGCGCAGGTCACCTTCGGCGTGATGAGCGACTCCTCGTTCCAGAACGCGGCCGCTTTGTTCGTGCAACTGCCGTCGAGCTTCACCGTCATCTCCGACAGCACGCCGCACTCGATCGCGGGGTTCAACGCGATCCCGTCGCACATGGGCGCGGCGAAGGTCTTCGCCATCACGGGTTACGAGAACAGCCTCGGTACGGAGCGCAAGGCGTGGAACGCGGCGAACGCGAACGACACGAGCACGCTGATCTACGACTCGACGGACCCGTTCGATCTGCCGCTGCGGAAATCGTTCTCGACGCCGCTCACATTCGCGAGCAGCGCCGGCGTGTCTTACCAATGCACGTTCCTCAACTCGACAGGATCGACGGTTAGCTCGGGCTCCGCGCGCACCAACGAGACGTGCATGATCGCTTCGTATTACTACCCGAGCCAGGGCTTCGAGCTGTGCTTCGGTTCGACGTGCATGCCGTGACGCTGTCGTCAAACGACCGCGCCTACGTTGGAGGCTCGTTCCGGAGCCGATCGAATGCCTCGGCTTCGGCGCTGGTCTTCATCTGCGCGTCGCGCTCGGTCGCGTCGCGCGCCATCGACATGTCGATGACGACGATCCCTTCACCCATGCGCACCGGGATCGCCTGGAGCTCAGCGAGCGTCTGCTGCTCGTACCACATGAGCGGCAGGGTGACCGACGCTCGAAGCTTTTCGCCGTTGCTGTGCGTCACGTCGAGCAGGTACTCGGTCACGTAGGCAGGCACTCGGCCGCCGGACATGTCTCGGACGTTACGCTTCGCCGCGATCTTCGCGCTCGCGGTCGCTCCGTTCTTCAGCACTCGGCGCCATTGGAAGAACCCGACGCCCCCGTGCGTCTTCGAATAGCCGACGAAGTACCAGACAGCGACGCCGATACCGAGCGAGACCGGAATGGCCGGTCCAATCAGAGCGATCGCGTCGTTGCTCACGGTCGGTTGCTGCGCTCAAGATCGCATACTGGGTCGTTTCGTCAACCTTCGCGGCGCACTTCTCGCCCCGCGCTCGGGCGGCAATCGACGATGGTAATCTCGAGGCCATGGACGCCGATACGGAGCGCCTCGTCGCTTACTTGATCGCGCTCTTCGAAGCCAAGAGCGGCGTCGACCTGCGAGGCGACGAGGCCGCGTTGAAGCGCGTGAGAGAAGCGGCCGCGCGCGCGACGCAGGAATGGCGCGCGCTCCCTCACGGAGGGATCGCCGTGAGCTTGCCGTTCGTCACGGCGACGCCCGACGGCCCACTGCACCTCGACGAGCGCCTGAGCGATGGTTCCGCGAAGCGTTTCTTCGAAGGCGCCGACTACTCGAAGGCGCTCGCCGACGCGCGCGCCGAGCGCGAGCGCGAGCTCGACGCAAAACGGCTGAAACAGGCCGCGTCCGAGCGAGAGCGCGAGGGCGAGAAGCGCGCCGAACGCACCTCGGACCTGAAGATCGGGCTCATCACGGCATCGATCATCGTCGCGATCGTCGTCTCGGTCGTGGCGCTCTCGACGTCTCGGGCGCACGAGCGCCACGACGACGACAAAGCCCACGCGAAGGACCACCGCTGAATCGCGCGGTTCTCAGTCCGGGCACTTCTGCGCGCCGAAGGTGCCGTGGAGTGAGCCTCCGCTCGTGCCGTTGTTGTTGGGATCGGTGAGCATGACGTCGAAGGAGCCACTGATCGATCCAGGAGTCAGATCGTCGATCGTCACCGTTCCCGACGCCGCATTCCAAAGCGTGTTGGACGAACCGGTTGCGGTCTGCTCGCGAATCTGGAGGATCGCAGTCGCGTCGTTCGAGAGCATGCAAAGATCCTCGTCGGGGATTTGCTCGTTTCCGATCGCGAACGTTCCGGTCGAGAGCGGCTGCGACAGCGCCGAGCCCGTCTTGCCGCTCGCGTATTCGCGCGTCGCAACGCCGATGTCGAGCAAGCGGCCGCTCTTCGCGACGCTCGCGCACGTCGCCGTGGGCGATTCGAAGAGCTCGATCGACAGCGCCGCGTAGCCGCCTCCGACGACGGTGTTGGCGCCGCACGCGCTCAC
Organism: uncultured delta proteobacterium; assembly: GCA_963839305.1. Taxonomy (GTDB): domain Bacteria; phylum Myxococcota_A; class Polyangia; order Polyangiales; family Polyangiaceae; genus DASXHD01. The sequence continues at coordinate 173,407 of CAWIUL010000010.1, read as the reverse complement.
GGTTTCGTGAGAGTCGACCATCGACGATCCCACGACGAATCCCTCCTGTCCGGTGAGCGAGATGGCGGGCGCGCTCGAGCCGCCGCAAGCAAGCAGGAGGAATGCGAACGCCGAAAAGTGTTTCGTTTGCATTCAAGCGACCTAACGCGCGCACGTCGCGGTCGTGACTTAAATCGCTCTTAAGCCTGATCTCGCGCCGCCGATCAATTTGCAGGCACGTTGGCGTTGACCGCCGCGCCAGCAAAGGCGACGGGAGTATGCGTGTCGGGATCGGAGAACACACCTGCGAGAGTACCTGCGCCCGTCGTGGGTTCGATGTTGACGATGTGCCCCGAGCCGTCGTGCGAAAATCCGATCACCTTGCCCTGCCCATAGGCGACGCCCAAGAGCTCCGGAAAACCCGTTGCGCCGCGAGTGCTCGTCCAAGCGCCGGTCGACGGATCGAGCGTGACGAGCAGATTGCTCAACTTCGTGCTCGCGTTCGAGAGGTCGACCGCGGTGGCGTACAGCGTGCCGTCGCCGATTGCGACCAAGTCGTTGAGGGCGAGGTTCTGGCCGACCGAGCCGAGCGGCGTCATGGTGATCGTCGTCGTGTCGATCGAGCACACCGTGCCCAGTGCGTCCGCGGTGTAGAGCTTTCCGTTCGCGAGCGCGGTGAGCGCGAAGTTTCCGCTCCCGCATTTCGCGACCACGCCGGCGAGCGTGACGTGACCATCGCTCGCGGCGGCCGTGTAAAGTCTAGTCGCCGAAATTGCCCAGATCTTGCCGTCGACGGCCACGGCGATGTCCGTGATCGAATCGGGCGAACCGCCGTCGAGCGTCGCAGCGAATGCGCCGACCTTGGCGAGCGTGTTGCCCGTCGGATCAAAGGTGTAAAGCGTCGTGGCGCTCGCGGCGTAGACGACCGGCGGAAGCGCGGCGGCGTCGGCATCCGCGACGGCGGCGTCGTTGGGTGGCGCATCCTGCGTCGGAGCGTCGTTCAGCGGCGCGTCGTTCCCCGACGCGTCCATCCCGCCATCGGTGACGCTCGCGTCCGTGCCGCACGCGCCGACGAACGCGACGGCAAGGACGACCCATGAGAATGAATTCATGCAAGCTCTTCTAGCACGCGGCATTCGCGATCCGCGCGTCACTGACAGTCGGTCACGTGGAGAGCAAGGCGTAGAGGTGTGAGTCGCGCCACACGCCGCCCACGCGCACGCGGTGGCGGATCGTGCCTTCGCGGGTGAATCCGAGCTTCTCGACGACGCGCATCGACGCGACGTTCTCGGTGTCGCAGTGACACGCGAGCCGATGAACCCTCAGCTTGCCCAAGGCGAAGTCGCGCATCGCGGCGCCGATTTCCGTCGCGAGGCCTTTGCGCCAATGGCGCGGCAGAAGATATCCGCCGAGCTCGGCCTGCTCGTGCTCGACGTTCGTGATCGTGAGCTTCACGAACCCGATGGTGTCTCGCGTCGCACGCTCGTCGACCGCGAGCGCGTACGCGATCCGAGGTGACGCGCGCCTCGCCTCGACGGAATGTTCGACGAACGCCGCGAGCGCCTCGCGCGTGCGCGCCGTCCAATGAACGAAGCGAACCACCTCCGGATCGCTGGCGAGCTCGAGGAGCGCGTCGACGTCGGAAGGTTCGAGCTCGCGAATGATCGTGCGCGCTCCGACTATCTCGACGTTCGCGATCGATTCCATGATCCCATTCTAGGTTGAGTCGCAACGAGGAAGTAAACGCCGCGCGACATGTATGATGGGCCATGCGAACCTGGCTCGTGACGGCTTCAGTCTGCGCCCTCGAATGTGGGCCACGTCCCGCTTTGGGTCACACGCGCAGGAGCGAGGGATTCTTCTTGAGCAAGTGATCGAGCCACGCCGCGGAGAGCTTCTCTTGCATCGAGTTGAGGCGAAGGCGCTGGCGGAGGTGGCCGAAGTCCACGAAGTCGAGCGGCTGGTCCTGGTTGAAGCACGTGAAGACGACGGTCTCTTTGCCGGTCTTCGGGTCGACGTGCTTCTGGAGGCACTGCGCGCAGACCTCTTTCATCATGCACTGCATCGGCGAGTTGATGCTGCCGATCGCGATGTGGCGCGAGTCGAGGAATGGGAGGAGCACGCCGTGCCGCGCGTCGCGCACCGCGCTCATCATGCGGTCGCTGCCGATGGCGATGATGCGGTTCACCTCGGTGAGCTTCGCGATCGGCTTCTCGAGCTTGCCCTCGGCGTAGGCGACCATCGCTTGAACGATGTTGCCGCGGAAGTGCGCGGCCATGGGAGATGCGCGTGCTATGTTCTCGTCATGTGGCGCCCGGCCGAGCACCCTTGGCAATACGACGTGCTCGACCGCCTTCCGCCGGGTGTCGATGAAGGTCAGATCGACCGTTTTTTGGCGCTCACCCCGTCCGAGCGCATCGACGAGCTCCAACGCTTGCTCGATTTCGCCGAGCCTCTCCTGAAGAAAGCGCATGGCGACGCAGTTCGCTGAGCTACTACGCGTGCTCGTCGCGGCGCGCGTCGACTTCGTCGTCATCGGAGGCGTCGCGATGATCGCGCAGGGTTATCCTCGCCTCACGCTGGATCTCGACGTGTGCTACTCGCGCACGGACGAGAACATGAGTCGCATCGTGGCGGCATTGAAGCCGCTCGCGCCGACGCTGAGAGGCGCGCCTCCCGAGCTTCCGTTCGTCTTCGATGAGCGAACGTTGAAGAACGGTCTCAACTTCACGTTCGAAACGACGCTCGGCGAATCGATCTGCTCGGCGAAGTGACCGGCATCGGTGCTTACGAGGCGATCGCCCCGACGTCCGTCGCGATCGATGTACATGGGCAGTCGGTGAAGGTGCTCGATCTCGATCTTCTCGAGCGGTCGAAGGCGGCTGCGGCCCGCGCGAAGGACCTCATCGACCTCGAGGCCATTCGCGTGCTCAAGAAGAAGCGAACGTGAGGCCGCTCACCGTCCGGGTCATGTGACCCGCCTCTTCGGGTCACGTGACCCGGTCTTCGTGGCGACAACCGTCTTGGCGAAGACGCCGAGCGACGCGTTCGGCACGCCGTGGAACGACGTGCGGCCGGCCGCGCCCGAGCGGCGTTCGACGCGCTTCCTCACCGCGCTCGTCCGCGCATTCGCGACCGCGCTCGGCGATCGTCACCGCAGCTGGGCGCGCTCGATCGCCCTCCCCGACGCGGAGTTCGGCGCGATCACCTTCGTGCAGCGCTTCGGCAGCAGCCTCAACCTGAACGTGCACCTCCACGTCGTGGTCGTCGACGGCGTGTTCTCTCGCGATCGCGACGGGCTCGGGTTCACCGCGGCGTCTCACCCGACCCGCGCGGAGATGCTCGAGATCGTGCGCAAGGTCAAACGACGCATCGACAAGCTCGCCGGGGCGACGCTCGAGATGAAGCAGCCGCTCGCGGCGTGCGCACGCGTCGCCCTATCGCGAGGCGAAGTGCGCGCTGTGAGCGCGACACAAGACGATGCCGATGAGCCCTCGCCGCCGAAGCCACACGACGGCTCCGCGGTCGACGAGGAGGGCTACAACCTGGAAGCCACCGTGCGCATCGCCGCCGACGACGACTTCGGCCGCGAGCACCTACTTCGATATGGCGCGCGCCCTCCCATGTCCCTCGCGCGCCTCATCGAATTACCGTATCCGGTGCATAAGCCCACGTTCTTGTCGTGACCTCGGCGCGAGCGCACGCTGCGGGGCATGACGAGCACGGAGGCGACGTGGTCGACGCGCGTCGCGGAGTGGAAGGCGAGCGGCAAGACGGTCGAGGAGTTCGCGGCGGGCGAGTCATACGCGCCGTCGACGCTGCGGTGGTGGTCGAGCCGGCTGCGACGACGCGTCGAGCCCAAGCGCACCAAGTCCGAATCGGTCGCGATGGTCCGCGTGGTTCGCGCGAGCGAGGTCCGGCGCGAGCCGCTCGTCGTCGAAGTCGGTCTCGCGCGTATCGTCGTCGGCGACCGCTTCGATCCGGTGCTGCTCGCGCGCGTTGTCGCCGCCCTTTCGGAGACGAAATGATCCCGAGCGGCGTGCAGGTGTTCGTGGCGCTCGAGCCGATCGACATGCGGTACTCGTTCGATCGGCTCGCGGGCACGGCGAAAGAGCAGGTCGGGTACGACGCTCGCGGCGGCGCTCTCTTCGTGTTCTACGGGAGACGCCGCGACGCGCTCAAGGTCCTCTTCTTCGACGGCACGGGGATGTGCATCTTCTACAAGCGGCTCGATCGCGGGACGTTCAAGCTGCCCGAGCGGCTCGACGCGCGCGACAAGCACGTCGAGATCGACGACGCGGCGCTCGACGCGCTGCTCGACGGCATCGAAGTCGAAGAGCCGAAGAAGCGCGCCGTACACTGACGCACAGGGTGCGATCGAAATGCATGCAGAGTGCACGCGAAGCATCGACACGGATCGCGTGAGGCATTAGAAGGAGCGCGTGACGATGGCGGCGAGCGCGAGCGACGAGCGAGACCGACGCATCGCGGCGCTCGAAGCAGAGCTTGCGGCGAGCAAGACGAAGCTGGCGGCGGTGACGAGCGAGCGCGACAAGCTGCGGCGCGCGTACGAGCAGCTGAAAGAGGAGTTCGAGCTCGTACGTCGGCGTCTCTACGTCGCGAAGGCCGAGCGCGTCGACACCCGGCAGCTCGAGATCGAGTTCGCGGAGAAGAAAGCAGCGCTCGCGGTGCTCGCGGCGTCGCTCGACGAGCAGAGCGCCCCGCCGCCGGATGACGAGCGGACGCGGAAGAAGAAAAAGAAGAGCAAGCCGAGGGGCCGGCGCGATCTGTTCGCGATCGACATGCCCGAGGAGCGCATCGAGATCCTGGACCCGGCGCTCGAGAAGACCAGCGAGCGGATCGGCTTCGAGGAGAGCTGCCGCCTCGGGCGCCGTCGCGCGAGCGCGGTGCGCGTCGTCGTCGCGCGGGCGAAGTACAAGACGACGAGCGAAGCTGGCGAGACGACGTTCGCGACGGCGAAGCGGCCGCGCGAGCTCTTCGAGCGATGCCTGCTCGCGCCGTCGATGTTCGCGCATGTGCTGATGCTGAAATACGGTTTCGGAATTCCGTTCTTTCGCTGCGAAGAGATGCTCGCGAAGGACGGCATCGATCTCGGACGCGCCGAGATGTGCCGCTACGCCGAGGACGCCGGCGCAACGCTCGGACCCATCGTGCTCGCGATGCGCGACGAGGCATTGAAGCACGCGTTCTGTCTCGCCACCGACGCGACCGGCGTCGCGATTCAGCCCGAGCCGATCGCCGACCAGCGGCAGCCTTGCCGAAAGGGGCACTTCTTCGTCGTCCTCGCCGATCGCGATCACGTCTTTCTCGAGTTCAAGGCCAAACACAATAGCGCCGCGGTCTGCGACATGTTTCGCGGCTATTCGGGTTATCTCCACGCCGACGCTCATGCGATTTACGACGCGCTCTACCGAGGCGAGGCCGTCGCGACGGGAGTCGATCCTCCGACCGAGGTCGCGTGCTGGAGCCACGCGCGAAGGAAATTCTGGGAGGCCGCGAGCTGCAGGCACGAGCTCGGTCGCGAAGGACTGCTCCGCCTGCGCGTCGTCTTCGAGCGCGAAGCCGAGTGGAAGGACCTCCCTCCGCAGAAGAAACTCATCATGCGCCAGCGCGTGCTCGCGCCGCTCGTCGACGATTTCTTCGCATGGTGCCGTCGAGAGCACGAGCTCCATCGCGAGCGCGGCCTCGTCTCGGCGGCCTTCGGCTACGCGATTCGACAAGAGGCCGCGCTGCGGCGGTTTCTCGAGGACGGCCGACTCGGCATGACCAACAACGACTCCGAGCGCGCCCTCCGGCACATCGCGATCGGTCGCAAAAACTGGCTCTTCTTCGGCTCCGACGATCACGCGAGCGCCGCCGCCAACCTCTTCTCGCTCATCGCGAGCTGCAAGCTCCACGGCCTGGACGCCGAGACGTACCTCGCCGAGATCATCCGCGTCATGCCGCACTGGCCCCGCGAGCGATACCTCGAGCTCGCACCGAAGTACTGGGCCACGACGCGCGCGCGTCTCGACGCCGCCGAGCTCGCTCGCGAAGTCGGCGAGCTGACGGTCCCGCCGATCGAGCAGCCGGCTGCGCGCGCGTGAGTCGGGCACGCGCATAGTCTCCCCACCTCACGCGGCTTCGTCGAGAACGCGGGCTCGTGCACCGCATACCAATTACCGAGCGGGAAGCTCGGATATCGCATCAAGAAACTTCGCAATGGCCGCAGCAAGCTCCGCGTGATGACGCCGCTCGAGCTCCTCGCGCGCCTCGCGGCGCTCATCCCGCCACCGCGCCACCCACTCGTGCGCTTCCACGGCGCGTTCGCGCCGCGTTCTTCGTGGCGCTGCGAGGTCGTGCCCAAACCGCGCGACCCCGTTCCAAAGACACCGCACGCCCACGCTCCGAAGTCGCCACCCCCCGCAACCACCGCCTGCGCGCAAAAAGCCGCGACTCGCTGCCCCCACATCGCTCGTCGCAAGAACCGAGTCGCTCGCTGGGAGCGCCTCCGCAATGGCGCCCTCGTCGCAGCATCCAGGCGTCCAAACGTCCTCGCCGTCGACCGCCCGCGACCCCGCAACCCTCGAGCACCCCACCCTCGACGACCCGTGCTGATTTTCCCCAGCGCCCGGCCGCGCCTCGCTAAAATGTGCTCAGCTCAGTCCGCAATTCCAGCCTCATTGGACCTCACCGCTTCCTCGTCGCATAATGAGCGATCTGTAAACTTTGTCCAAGTGGTCCCCCTTTTGGATTTCCTCTTCTCCGAAACACTCCGAGGAAGCCCCTCGTGTAATAATGGAGTAATAACGTTTCGACAATTAGATATACAAATGCAAGGAGCGGTGCGACGCTGCTTGCGATCAGAGCCGAAGGCAATCCCCTGCGAACGCGTTCGCACTCAAGGTCCCAACTTGAGCCCACATGGAGTGAGCATGGAGGGAGGAATTGGAGCGCTTGTTGGCTCGGGCAGGCACGGACAATCGGTGATTGGAAAGTTCGCGTAAACTGTATTGGTGACACCGTCGTCGTACGAACATTTGCAACTACTTGTTACACAAGAGCAGTCGACGTGGTACTGCGGCGTCTGAACATTGTTGCATGTCAACACTTCGAAGCACTCACTCGCATCGACTGCTTCGTTCTGGCCAGCAACGATACACACCGCAAGATCGTCCACCACGTCAGGACCTGCATCGTAGACATCCGACGCGTCGATACGGCCACCACAAGCAGTCACCAAGACCACGGCTAACATTGCAATTAGTTTCACGTCGCACCGTCCTTGTAGTCCATCATTTGATAATTCGGATGGAATTTATGGCAGTGCCACCGTTTGGCGGCTCGAGAACATCGATGCGAACGACGTGAGCCACCACTGGCGTCCGTGGGTAAATGGTCTACCGGTAGGAGACCAACCCGTCAGCTGGATTACCGGTCAGTGGGAGAATGGGGTGTACTACTATTATGCTGCGACGTTCGGCCGTGCGGTCTGGACACGTGAAGCGCGTGGTGGCGATCTCTGACACACTTGGCCGAATGCTGCTTTTTGTGACGAGCGCCTGCGGCCAGCCGCAGAATACACCCGACGCTGACATTGCGTTCACGTGTGGTGATGTTGTACCGGCGCGGATTTGCCACAGCGCTACCGACTACTGTTTTGTGTTGACCAGCGGCAGTGTCGCAGGAGGCTCCGTCTGTGACCCGCTGAACGGCTGTACGACGTGCGATTGTTTGCTCGATGGTGGTGTGGTCTTGGCGTGCACCGGCTTTCCCCTTTCATGCACGGCCAACGGCAACGCGCTCACCGTCCAGCAACACTGTCCGCAGTAGTCGCCAAAGCACACTCGGTGATCCTCGAGTTCGACGTCCCAAGTTTCAGGACCGTGGGAGAAGAGGAATTCCAAAAGAAGGCCCCACTTGGACAAAGTTTACAGATGCCCATGATGCGACCTCATTTCAGTCCGCAATTCCAGCCTCATTGGACCTCACCGCTTCCTCGTCGCATAATTAGCGATCCGTAAACTTTCTAAACTTTGTCGAAGTCGTCCGATTTTTGGATTTCCTCTTCTCTCGAGCTCGTCAAGACATCCACCAGCGAGACCTCTTCGGGTCACGTGACCGTCTGATCGGGTCACATGACCCGATCGGGGCTCACACGCGGAGGAGCGACGGATCCTTCTTCAGCAAGTGATCGAGCCACGCCGCGGAGAGCTTCTCTTGCATCGAGTTGAGGCGCAGGCGCTGGCGGAGGTGGCCGAAGTCGACGAAGTCGAGCGGCTGGTCCTGGTTGAAGCACGTGAAGACGACGGTCTCTTTGCCGGTCTTCGGGTCGACGTGCTTCTGCAGGCACTGCGCGCAGACCTCTTTCATCATGCACTGCATCGGCGAGTTGATGCTGCCGATCGCGATGTGGCGCGAGTCGAGGAATGGGAGGAGCACGCCGTGCCGCGCGTCGCGCACCGCGCTCATCATGCGGTCGCTGCCGATGGCGATGATGCGGTTCACCTCGGTGAGCTTCGCGATCGGCTTCTCGAGCTTGCCCTCGGCGTAGGCGACCATCGCTTGAACGATGTTGCCGCGGAAATGCGCGTCTTGCGGGCGGTGCGGCTCGATCACCGCGCCGCCGTCGGTCGACCACACGATTTGATCCGTGTAGCGCTCGATCTCGTCGCGCTTGAAGAGATCGCGGCCGTCTTTGTAGCCGGCGAAGTAGATGACCTTGCTGCCCATCGCGCGGAACGCGCGCGCGATCGAGAAGAGCACGGCGTTGCCGAGGCCGCCGCCGCAGAGGAGCACGGTCTCCTTCTCCGCGATCTCCGTGGGCGCGCCCGTGGGGCCCATGAGCACGACGGGCTCGCCTGGCTCGAGCATCGCGCAGAGGCGTGAGCTCGAGCCCATCTCGAGGACGATGGTCCCCATGAGGCCGCGCTCCGCGTCGACCCACGCGCCCGTGAGCGCGAGGCCCTCCATCGTGAGGCGCGTGTGCTCGATGATCGGCGCGCGCGTCTCGTAGTTTTGAAGTCGGTAGAACTGGCCGGGGTTGAATTTCCGCGCGGCGAGCGGCGCGCGCACGACGACCTCGACGATCGTCGGCGTGAGGCGGTTCACCTCGTGGACGGTCGCGAGGAGCTCGTCGTCGAGGCGCGCGAAGAGCGCGTGGAGCTTTTCGTCGCGAACGCTCTGGGGGTCGCTCGTCGGCGGCAGGAGCGCGCTGACGTGCGGGTAGCCGTCCTTCGCGCTCGCCATCGCCTTGACGACGCTGCCCGCGTAGTACGGGTGGTTGTCGCCGTAGAACGAGACGGTCTTGCCCGCGGCGTTCTCGTAGCTCGTGAAGAAGCCCGTCTTGATCGACTCGGCCGGCGTGAGGACGACGTTGCCCGCCGTGTCTCGGATCGCTTCGAAGCCCTTGAAGTACTGGGCGCGCTTGTCGAGCTCGAAGGTGCTCGGGTGCTCGCGCTCGTACGTGATGTTCGGGCTCGTGCCCGCGGCGACGCAGACGGTCCGCGCGGGGAGCTCGACGCTCGTGCCGTCGCGACGACCGAAGCGCACGGCCTTCACGCGCCCGCGCGCGTCGACGACGGCCTCGGTGGGCGCGAGGTTCTCGACGTAGCGCACGCCCTCCTCGAGGCTCTTCATGACCTCTTCGTGGTTCAGGCGGTACGCGGGCGACTCTTGGAGGCTCTTTCGGTAGACGAGCGTGACGCCGCCCCACTCGCTCAAGAGCTTTTGCACGTTGGCCTCGCGGCCCTCGCGCTTCGCGGCCTCTTTCTCGCCGCGGAGCGCGCGACCGTGCGCGACGTGCTCCTCCATCTGGTGCATCTCTTCGTCGTCGAAGAGCTTCGCGATCTGCTCCTTCGAGAGCGCCTTCTCGAGCACCTCCCAGCGCTCGAGCGTCTTCTCGACCTGCACGAGGTAGTACGCGAGGAGCTCGGTCGCCGTGTCGATCGCGGTGAGGCCGCCGCCGATCACGATCGCGGGCAGGCTCACCTGGAGGTTCGCGATCGACGTGTGCTTGTACGCGCCGGTGAGCTGCAGCGCCATGAGGAAGTCGCTCGCCTTGCGGATGCCGCGCGCGAGGTTGTTCTTCATCTCGATGAGCGTGGGCTTGCCCGCGCCCGCCGCCATCGCGACGTGATCGAAGCCGCGCTCCCACGCGTCCTCGAGGAGCATCGTGCCGCCGAAGCGGACGCCGCCGTACATGCGCACGTTCTGGTTTCGCGCGAGCGAGAGGTACGTGAGCGTGAGGAAGTTTTTGTCCCAGCGAACGGTGATGCCGTACTCGCTCACGCCGCCGAAGCCGAGGAGCACGCGCTCGTCGAGCGCGGCGTACATCGTGTTCGCGTCGCGGATCGGCTCCTCGAGGAGCTTCTTCGGGAGCGGCTCGAGCTTGAGGCCGTCGATCGCCGCGATGCCGAAGCCCTCGCACGCGAGGTGATGCGCGAGCGTGTAGCCCGCGGGGCCGAGGCCGACGACGAGCACGTTGCGCCCGTTGTAGGGGCGCGCGTGAGGGCGCTCGATGTGGAGCGGGTTGAACCGCTGGAGCAGCAGGTAAATCTCGACGCCGTACGGCAGGCGCAGCACCTCGGTGAGCACGCGCGTCTCGATCTGCGGGATGTTGACCGGCTCCTGCTTCTGGAAGACGCACGCCTTCATGCAGTCGTTGCAGATGCGGTGGCCGGTGCCCGCGCACATCGGGTTGTCGATCGTGACGAGCGCGAGCGCGGCGAGCGGGTCGCCCTCGCGACGCATCACGTGCATCTCGGAGATCTTCTCCCCGAGCGGGCAGCCGCGGAGCTCGACGCCGAGCGGGTTCTTCTTCAGCGCGCCGTCTTTTTCGCGCAGGCCCTTGCTGCACGAGTCCTTGTCGCGCTCGTGGCAGTAGAGGCAGTAGTCGACCTCTTGCTCCACCTCGCGCGCGGTGCCGCGCGGATCGGTCAGGCGGAAGTCGCCGCGCTGGCGTCGCTCGTCTTCGGGGCCGACGAAGAGCTCGGGGAGGCTCTGGTCGGGGCGGCGGATCTGGACGAGGTTTTGGTAGTCGAGGTTGTGCGGCTGGCGGAGCGACGGCCAGCGGCGCGCGGGATCGTGGTGGTCCTTGCGGCGCTCGGCGAGCACGAGCTCGATCGCGTCGAGCGCGCGCGCGGCCTCCGCCTCGCCGCCGATTTTTGTGGCGCGGGCGCGGAGCTCGTCGCTCCAGTGAGCGCCGCCGTGCTTCTTCGCTTTACGCGCGACGTCGTCGATCTCGAAGAGCGCCATCGTGCCGCGCGCGACGTCGAGCTCTTCATCGCCGGTCGGCTCGACCACCGCGGCGAACGCCTTCGCGACGAGCGCGTTCGCTTCTTCGAGCCCGAGGCCCGTGGCCTTCCACGCCTTGCCCGGGTCTTTTCCGAGGACGCGCTTCTTCGCGAACTCGTGGCGGAAGCTCCACAAGACGGCGCGCCCCTCGACGTCCTTTCGGAGCGCGGCCGCTTCCTTCTCCACACCGAAGAGCTTCTGTACGAAGGCGCTGAGCTCGGGGGCGCCCGCGAGGAGCGCGTCGCTCTCTTGCTCGGGCGTCATGCCGTCGCCGCCCGATTTCCGGTAGGCGTCGAAGCGCGCGTACGCCTCGGGCGCGCGCTCCTGGAAGAATCGGTCGAACGCGACCGCGAGCTCGGCCAGCTTGTCGGGTGAGCGGAGGTCGGCCCAGGCGAAGCCCGGGATCCCTAGCTGCATCGTTGGGGGCTCCGCCCCCAAACCCCGGGAGAGGCTCAGCCCGCTCCGCTCCGCTCCGCGGTCTTCGATCATTTTTTCTCGTCGTGGGATGCCGGCGTGTACGCCGTCTGCGCGAGGTCACCCTCTTTGAGGCCGAAGTAGATCGCGCACTGGTCGAACATGAACTTCTGCCCTTCGGCCGAAGCAAGGTCGATGCGGTACGTGTTGATGTACTTCACCGAGTCCTTGAGCCACATGTCCCAGGCCTCCTTCGAGACCTCCTCGAAGATGCGCTTGCCGAGTTCGTTCTTGTAGGGCGGACGCTCCAGGCCGGGGAGGTCTTTGCCGAGCTTCTTACAGTGGACGATGCGCTCCATTGCGCCGTGTTTGTACTCATCAAATGGTCTATCGTCGAGGGCGCCATGAAGTGCGGCGCGCCTCATCCCGTTCGCGCGGCGGGGGGCGTCGACCTCGCAGCCGAGCTCGAGGTGGTCGGCTCGCACGCCACCGAGGCCTGGGTCCGGTGCCGCGCGTGTGGGTCGTGGTTTTGGACGTCGACCGATCTCGGCAGCAAATTCGAGTACGTCGGCGAGAAACCGCTCGACCCCGACCTCGCGGAGGCAGCCTTTTTACGGGGCGACGTGCGTGCGGCGGCGAGATTGCTCGTCTCGAGCGACGAGCCTTTCGGGCCCGTGTGGACGACCGCGTCGGCGCTCCTCGAGATGCTGCGCGCGGTCACGCCGGGTGCGAACGACCGCGCGCGGAGCGAAGCGCTCGACGCGGCGGAGCCGGGCGGCCGATGGGCGAAGGCCGCGAACGTGCTCCGGGAGCTTGCAAAAAAACAGCCGCCCACCGCGAGCGAGCTGGTCTTCGAGCTCGACGCGCGCTTTCCGGGTCGCACCCTCGGCGACGCCTACGAGCTCGGCGACGCGCTCGTGATCTTCCAGGACGCGCCGACGTTCGAGATGATCCGCATCACGCGCGCGACGGGCGTCGGGTCGGCCCCGCTCCCTCACGCCGCGGAGCTCCTCGCGCGAAACGACGCGCTCCTCTTGTTCGACGTCGACGGGGCCATGTTCATGCTCGACACGCGCGGTGGGCTCACGTCGCTTCCGCCGACGGGCGCGCGCTACGTCGTCAGCGCGCTCGACGACGGATGGTGGCTCTTCGTGCCGCAGAACGGTCAGCGCGTGCGCGAGGTCGAATTCCACCGGCCCGACGCGCAGCCGCGCGTGAAGCTGAAGATGGCGTTCCGCGAAGGCAACGACCACGCGTGCTCGCCGCGCCGCATGGGCGACGGGTGGATCGTCTCGGGGTGCGTCGACGTCGACGGACGCGAGCAAGCGCTCACGCTCTTCGACTCGAGCTTCCAGACGATCGCGTTCAGCAGCGACGCGCGCGGGCAGCGCGTCGTCGCGCCGATCGACGAGGGCGCGCTCTGGTGCGAGACGGTCGAGCCGCCGTACACGCTCGAGCGATGGGAGCGTCGCGGGCGCGATCTCGTGCGCACGTTCGAGGTCGCCTCGCAGTCGTGGATTCGCGGAGACGGCTTCGTGGTGCTCTCGCCTCGCGCGGTGCACGCGTCGATCACGAGCTACGACGACGCGGGGAAGTCGCGGTTCTCGTTCGCGCGCGAGCGCGCCGGGGCGACGTATTTCTGCCGCGTTCCGCGCGGCCTCCTCGTGTACGACGATCGCACGGCGCAAGCGCTCGATCCGCTCACGGGCGAGCGCTTCGGCGCGCCGATTCCCATCGAGGACGCGAGCGTGCTCGAGGCAAAGAGCGGCGCGGTCTACCTGCGGACCCAAAACGCGCTCTGGGTCTTTGGCGAGGGCGAGCCCGTGCGCGTCTTCGTCGGCGAGCACATGCGGCTCGAGACGACCTGCGGCGACGCGGCGCTCCTTCGGGACCGCCGTGGGGACTGCCTCGTCGTCGGCTCCGACGGGTCGCTCCGCGCGAGCTTCCGCGCGCCTCACGCTCGCTTCTCCGTGGTCGGGACGCGAGGCGGACCGTACGTGGTCGAGCCAGAGCACGTGCGCGTCGCCCATTTCCCGCGCTAATGTGCGCGCCGATGATCTTTCGCCAGCTCTTCGACGCGAGCTCGAGCACGTACACGTATCTGCTCGCCGATCCTCGCTCGCGCGAGGCCGTGCTCATCGACCCGGTCTTCGAGCAGCACACGCGCGACGCGGCGCTCGTGCGCGAGCTCGGGCTCGTGCTCGTGATGACGATCGACACGCACTGCCACGCCGATCACGTGACCGGCGCGTGGCTCATGCGGCGCGCGCTCGAGAGCCGCATCGCGCTCTCGCCCGCGTACCGCGCGTCGAACGTCGATGTCCCGCTCGCGCACGGTGACGAGGTGCGCTTCGGTGAGCACGTCCTCGACGTGCGCGCGACGCCGGGGCACACCAACGGCTGCATTTCGCTCGTCGCGCGCGAGCACGGAATGGTCTTCACGGGTGACGCGCTCCTCGTGCGCGGCGCGGGCCGCACGGATTTCCAGAGCGGCGACGCCCACCTGCTCTTTCGGTCGATTCGCGAGCAGCTCTTCTCGCTCCCGAGCGAGACGATGGTCTACCCCGCGCACGACTACGAAGGGCGCACGGCGAGCACGATCGGCGAAGAGCAGACGTTCAACCCGCGCATCGGCGGCGGCGCGCGCGAAGAAGACTTCGTCGGCTACATGAAGAACCTCGGGTTGCCTCACCCGAAGAAGCTCGACATCGCGCTCCCCGCGAACATGCGCTCCGGCGAGCCAGAGGCGGAGATCCCGAGCGCGCCCGATTGGGGCCCGGTCGTCACGACGTACGCGGGCATCGCCGAGATCGAGCCCGAGTGGGTCGCGCGCCACCGCGACCGCGTGACGCTCCTCGACGTGCGGAGCGAGGGCGAGTGGGAGGGCGAGCTCGGACACATCGAAGGCTCGACGCTCGTGCCGCTCGACGAGCTCCGCGGGCGCGCGGGCGATCTCGCGACCGACAAACCGATCGTCGTCACGTGCCAGACGGGCAAGCGCTCCGCGATGGCGACGGTCATCCTCCGAAGCGCTGGCTTCTCGCGCGTCGCAAACCTCGCGGGCGGCATGGTCCGCTGGCGCGAGCTCGGGCTTCCATGAACGCGCCGACCATCGCGCTCCTCCTCGGCGTGCTCCTCGGCGTCACCGTGAAGCACCCGTACGGAAAGACGGCGAAGAAGCTCTCGACGTTCCTCTTGCAAGCCTCGGTCGTCGCGCTCGGCTTCGACATGAACCTCCAGCGGGTCATCAGCGCGGGGCGCTCGGGGTTCGTCTACACGCTCGGCGGGATCGCGTTCGCGATGATCCTCGGTCGCGTGCTCGGTCGCTTGCTCGCGGTCTCGAAGATCGTCTCGCACCTCGTCTCGGTGGGCACGGCGATTTGCGGCGGGAGCGCGATCGCAGCGATGGGGCCTGTCGTCGGCGCGTCCGACGAGGAGATGTCCGTGTCGATCGGGACGATCTTCGTCTTGAACGCGATCGGCCTCGTGATCTTTCCGCCCATCGGGCACGCGTTCGGGCTGCCCGAGGAGCAGTTCGGGCTCTGGGCGGCGCTCGCGATCCACGACACGAGCTCCGTCGTCGGCGCCGCCTCGAAATACGGCGCCGTGGCGCTCACGATCGCGACGACCGTGAAGCTCGCGCGCGCGCTGTGGATCGTGCCGCTCACCGTGGGGACCGCGCTCCTCCAGCACAAAGGCGCGCCGCTCGGCTCGGTGAAGTGGCCCTGGTTCATCCTCTTCTTCTTGCTCGCCGCGGTCGTGCGCACCTACGTGCCCGCGGGCGCGCCGGTCTACCCGCTCCTCGCGCAGGTCGGAAAGCTCGGCCTCACGGTCACGCTCTTCTTGATCGGCACGGGCATGTCGCGCGAGAGCCTCGCGAAGGTCGGCGTCCGGCCGCTGGTGCAGGGCGTCACGCTCTGGATCATCGTCGCCGCGACCACGCTCGCGCTCGTCCGCGCAGGCATCATCGCCGTGGGCTGATAGTCTCGGCCTCGATGCTCGAGACGTCGCTCCCTCCCGGCCCGCGCGGTCCGGCCGCGTACCACACGATCCGCTTCATGATGAAGCCGCGAGAGTTCCTCGACGACATGCGGCGCTACGGAGACTGCTTTCGCGTTCGCGCGCTGAACCTCAAGGGCGTGGGCGTGATGTCGGCCGAGCTCGCCAAGGAGCTCTTCGCGAAGGATCCCGACGGCTCGTACGACGCCTTCGCGGGCCCGCTCCGGAACGTCTTCGGGCCGCACTCGCTCTTTTCGACCGCAGGCGCGACGCACCGGGCGCAGCGCAAGCTCCTGAACCCGCGCTTCCACGGACCGCGCATGAGGGCGTTCGCGCAGACGATGCAAGACGTCACGCGCGCTCGGCTCACGAAGCTCCGACCCGGCGACCGCGTGCGCATGTCGGACGTGGGTCAGGCCATCTCGCTCGACGTGATCCTCGAGACCGTGTTTGGCAGCGGCGGCGTCGACCGCGCGCACGCGCGCCAGCTGCTCGGCTCGCTCCTCGAGGGCTTCTCGCCGCTCGTCGTGTTCTCGAAGCAGCTCCAGACGCCGCTCTTTCCGCCGTGGCGGCGCTACCTCGAGCGCCGCAAGGTGTTCGACGCGTTCGTGCGCGACACGATCGCGAACAGGCGCGCGAGCGAGCTGGGCGAGGACATCCTCGGCCTCCTGCTCGCCGCGCGCTACGAGGACGGCGGCGCGCTCTCCGACGCCGAGATCCGCGATCACCTCTTCACGCTGCTCCTCGCAGGCCACGAGACGACCGCGATCGCGATCGCGTGGGGCACGTATTTCCTGCTGCGCGAGCGAGGCGCGCGCGAGAAGCTCCGCGCCGAGCTCGACGCGGTGGGGACGTCGGTCGAGGCGCTCGCGAAGGCGCCCTACCTCGGCGCCTTCTGCGACGAGACGCTCCGCATTCGGCCGATCGTGTTCGACGTCGTGCGTCCGCTCGTCGCGCCGATGCGCGTCGGACCGTGGACCGTGCCCGAGGGCGAGGCGCTCGTCGTCTTCATCGGCGGCATCATGAGCGACCCGAAGACGTTCCCCGAGCCCGACGCGTTTCGCCCGGAGCGCTTCTTGGAGAAGACGGTTCCGGCGAGCGCGTTCTTGCCCTTCGGCGGCGGTCACCGCCGATGCCTCGGCGCGGCGTTCGCGGAGCAGGAGATGCGCATCGTGCTCGGCACGCTCGCCAAGGAGCTCGACCTCGAGCTCGCGTCCTCCGAACCGGAGCACGCCGTTCGGCGCAACGTGACGATGGGCCCCGCGCGCGGCGTGCCCGTCATCGTCCGCGGGGCGTGAGCTCGTCGATGGAGCTCGCCGCCGTCTGGATCGCCGGCGCGCTCGCGCTCGCGGCGATCGCGGTCGTGTGGCGGTCGTCGCCTCGGACGTCGTGGCTCGCGCGCGTCGCGCTCGTCGTCGCGATGATCGCGGGCGCGGCCGTGTTCGCGCGCCCCTACCCTCGCGCCTCGGCGGCGCGCGGTCCGCGCGTCACGCACGACTCGGCGTACGTCGGCTCCGGCGCGTGTCGCGCGTGCCACCCGAGCGAGCACGCGTCGTGGTCGCGCACGTACCACCGCACGATGACCCGTCGCGCGACGCCCGAGGCGATGCTCGCGAAGCCCGAGAGCGCGCTCCCAATCGTGCTCCTCACGGGCTCGCATCACATGCAGGGCTACTGGACCGAGGACGAGCGCGGCGTCCTCCGCATGCTCCCGGTCGTCTACGCGCTCGACGAGAAACGGCTCATCCCGCGGAGCGAGGCGTTCCTCGAGCCCGAGAACGCGCCGCAGCACGACGTTCGTTGGACCTCCAACTGCATCGCGTGCCACGCGACCTCGGGCCGGCCTCACCTCGACGCGCCCGGCTCGCGGAGCTCCGCGGCCGAGCTCGGGATCGCGTGCGAGGCCTGCCACGGGCCGGGCGCCGACCACGTCGCGCGCGAGCACGATCCCTTCACGCGCTGGCGCCGGGTGAGCGCGAGCATCGTGAACCCGGCGAAGCTCCCGCCCGATCGCGCGAGCGCCGTCTGCGGCCAGTGTCACGCGTACGCGTTTCCGCGCGACGAGGACTCGTTCTTCGCGAGCGGCTACGCCGACGCGTTCCATCCGGGTGACGCGCTCGAGCCATCGCGCATCCTCCTCACGCCCGCGGTGCTCGGCAAACAAGTCTTCGTCGACACCGACTCGCGAAACCTCTTCTGGCCCGACGGGACCGTTCGCGTCGGCGGTCGCGAGTACAACGCGATGGTGCTCTCGGCGTGCTACCTCCGCGGCGAGGGCGAACGAAAGATCACGTGCCTCACGTGCCACTCGATGCACGCGAGCGATCCGGACGACCAGCTGCGTCGAGGACTTCGGAGCGAAGCGGAGACGTCCGAGGGATGGGGAGCTCGAGGGGCGCAGTCCCTCGAACGTGAAAAAGACAGAAGCGTGCAGGATGCATGCGTTTCGTGCCACAAGATGGCGCCCGATCACTCTCACCACGCCGCCGGCTCGCCCGGGAGCGCGTGCGTCGCGTGCCACATGCCGAAGACGAGCTACGCGCTCCGCACGGCGATTCGCTCGCACCGAATCGACTCGCCCACGATTCAGACCGCGAAGCCGAACGCGTGCAACCTCTGTCACCTCGATCGCTCGGTCTCGTGGGCGGCGCGCGAGACCGCGCGTCTGTGGAAGACGCTCCGAGCGTCGGCCGACGTGGACGACGCGCTCCCCGCGAGCGCCTACGGCCTCCTCGGCGCGGACGCGGCCGAGCGCGTGATCTGGGCGAGCGCGTTCGGCGATCCGGACGCCCTCGCCGCGTCGGGCAGGGACTGGGAGCGCCCGCTCCTCGAAGCGGCCGAGAAAGATCCCTACGCGGTCATCCGCTACATCGCCTCTCGCAGCAAGAAGAGCCTCGGCCCCGCGGCTCGCGTCGTCGTCCCCAAAGAGAGCATCGACTTGCTCGTCCTTCACCGCGACAATCGGGAAGTCTATGTCGCCGAGTGATCCCAGCGCGATGATGCGCCGCCACCTTCGCATCGGGTATTGGGCGCTCGCGCTCTTCGTCACGCTCGGCCTCGCGCTCGAGGCGCTCCACGCGTTCAAGGTCGGCGCGTACCTCGACGTCGAGAGCGAGACGCGCAGGCTCATGTGGCGCCTCGCGCACGCGCACGGGACGCTCCTCGCGCTGATCCACGTCGCCTACGCGCTCACGGTCCGCGCGGCTCCCTCGTGCTCCAAGCCGATCGCGAGCGGCGGGCTCACGGCCGCGCTCATCTTGATCCCCGGAGGGTTCTTCGCGGGCGGCGTGTCGGTGCACGGCGGCGACCCGAGCCCCGCGGTGCTCCTCGTGCCCGCGGGGTTCGTCGCGCTCGTCATTTCTCTGGTGGCAGTGGCTCGCGCCGCTTCCGAAAAAGAAGGAGATAGTTGAACCCGCGAAGGAAGAACCCGCCCTCGTCGGCGGCCTTGCGGTAGTTGCCCATCTCGAGCGTCTTGTTGTGGCGGACGACCGAGACGACGTCGATCGGGATGAAGTGCTTCTTCGCCATCTCGAAAATCTCGAAGCCGAGCGGATAGAAATGGTCTTGTCGGGGGCGAGCCCCCGAACCCCCAACTTGCTCGGCTCTCTCCGCTTCGCTCCGAGAGCCTCGATCTTTTTTGAAGACGTCGCACACGTAGATCGCGAGCACGTGCTCGTCGCGCAGGACGCGCGCGCACTCGTCGAGCACGAGACGCATCGCGCGCTGGAACCGCCCGTCGGGCTTGAGCTTGCCGAGGCAGCGCGGGTCGTTCGAGTAGTCGAGGTTGTCCGCGTAGGGTGGGTCGAAGAAGATCAGGTCCACGCTCTTCTGCTTGAGCGGCATCGAGCGCGCGTCCGCGTTCTGGACGTCGTCACGCGACGGCGCGACGTCGAACCCGACACCGCGCCGTCCCGTGTCCTTGCAGACATCGAGCGTCGTGCCGCTGCCGCAGAACGGATCGAGCACCGTCTCGCCCTCTTTCGAGAAGCGCTGGACGACGTTCCAGATCACGTACGACGGCGTCGCGCCGCGAAAGCTCGCGCTCCCTTGCTCTTTGTCGCCGTAATGCTGCGACGGGTAATCCCAGAGCGTGGTGACTTGGAGGTCGAGGGGAGGCTTTCGCGGCGCGCGCACGCGCCGAGTCTACTACTTCGTGCCGAGCTTCTGCTGGATCTGCTCGGCTTTCTGCAGGTGTTCGGCGATCTTCGTTCGCAGATCCGTCAGCTGCTTCTTGAGCTCGGCGTTCTTGGCGTTCGGGATCAGCTTCTGATCGAGGTCATTCAGCACCTGCTGGTGCTCCTTCACCTGGAGGTCCATGTACGCCTTGTCGAAGTCGGTCCCGGTCTGCCCGTTGAGCGACTGGATCGCGTTCTGGCTGTCGGTCTGGAGCTGCGTGCTGGTCTGCGTCGTCTCCGGCGAGATGTTCAGCTGCTTGGTCTTGTTCATCGCGCCTTCGTGGTCGGTGGCCATCATCTGCGCGAACTGCTTGACCTGCGCGTCCTTCGCCTTGCGCACCGCGAGCTTCGCCTGCTCGACCTCGCCCTTGTGGGCCGCGTCCGCGATCGCGACGATCTGCGCGTCACTGAGCTGCATGCCCATGTTCTGCTGCTGCATCTGATTGCTCTGACCCATCTGGCTCGTCCCCTGTTGCTGCGTCTGCTGCTCGCCGCTCGGGTTCACGTTGCCGGTCTGCGTCGAAGACGATGAACCCATGCCCATCGAGGACTCACTCTGCTGGTTGGTCGCACCAGTCGTCGTCGTCATCTCGGGGTTACGCGCTTGCTGCTGCTGATCAGAGCCGCCGCACGCGACGGCGCCGAGCGCGAGCGCGCTCACGACGAGACCAAACGATTTTCGAAACATCATATGGAAGTCCTCCTGTTGAATTCGTCGGCGCGCGGTCGTGCAAGGCCGGTGCCGCCCCTCCAGAGCGCTCGGAGCGCCGAAACGTGTGGCAATACTCGCCGTGCGCGCGCGGGTGACACGTGCATAGGCGTGCGCGGTCCACGCGCACGTGCCTTGCAAACTCGTACGGCATGAGCACCGCCACCGCCCCGGAGTACCGAACGGAAGACGACCGCCCCACCCGCGAGTTCGTGCGAACGCGCGACGCGTCGCGCGTGCTGCCGCTCGCCGGGCGCATCCTCTACTCGCTGATCTTCATCCTCTCCGTGCCGACTCATTTCTCGTCGCGCGGAGTCGAGTACGCCGCGGCCGCTGGGGTGCCATTCCCGAACGTGCTCGTGCCGATCAGCGGCATCCTCGCGCTCCTCGGCGGCCTCAGCGTGCTCCTCGGCTACAGGACCAAGCTCGGCGCGTGGCTGCTCGTCGTGTTCTTGATCCCCGTGACGTTTTGGATGCACCGATTCTGGGACGTGGCTGATCCGCAGCTCGCGCAGATGCAGATGGCGAACTTCATGAAGAACGTCTCGATGCTCGGCGGCGCGCTCGTCTTCGCGTATTTCGGCGCGGGCCCGCTCAGCATCGACGCGCGGGTCGCGCGCACGGAGGTGCGGCGGCGCGCGGCCGAGATCCCGGCGTAGATCCCTCGTCGAGGCGCTGCGCGGCCTCGAGCAGGAGCGCGGTCGTCGTGAGCGGTGACTCCACCACGTCGACGGTGCGCTCCGCGAACGCGAAGCGACCGGTCGTCCACGTGAGGAGCTCGCACAAGCAGTCGATGGGCGGCATGCCCGGCCGCTCGATGATCTCGGTGTTCGCGACGTTGCCATCCTTGATCGTGACCTCGGCGTGCTCGGCGCCGTGCTCGACCGTGAGCACGCCGGACTTCCGGTGGAGCTCGAGCATCGTCAGCGGCGTCGAGAGGCCGAACGACGCGAGATCGCCCGTCAGCTCCATCACGCGCGGCATGTGACGCCCGTCGCGCGTGTGATGGAGCGCGTTGTCGACGCGGAGCTCGAGCTCGTCGAGATCGACGGGCTTGGTCACGTAATCGTCGGCGCCGATGCGAAACCCGCGAATGCGATCGCGCGGCGCGTCCATGCTCGTCATGAAGATGACGGGGATGAAGCTCGTCTCGTGCGTCGCGCGGAGACGGCGAACGAGCGACCAGCCGTTCATGCGCGGCATGATCACGTCGGTGATCACGAGATCGGGTTTGTGGTCCGCGATCTTCAGGAGCGCTTCTTCGCCGTGCTTGGCGGTTTCGATGGAGCGGTTAGGACGGGCGATCGCCCGCGCGACGGCGGATACGGAGTCGACGTCGTCGTCGACGAGGAGGATGCTGGGCATGGTGATGGCCGAGCTTCGGCAGTTGCAGCAGTCGTGCCGATGAGGATCGCAGAGATTTTCGCTGGATTCGCGCGCAAAAGGCGCGTGGATGCGCAGCGGTTTCTCGTGACTAGCCCACCCACTCGCGCGCGTTCCTGAACATCTTCATCCACGGGCTGTCCTCGTGCGCCTCCCACTCTCGGGGCTTCCACGAGAGCTGGACGTTTCGGAACACGCGCTCCGGGTGCGGCATGAGGATCGTCGCGCGGCCGTCGGGCGTCGTGAACGCGGTCGCGCCGCCGGGCGAGCCGTTCGGGTTGAGCGGGAAGCGCTCGGTCCCTTCGTGCGCGTGATCCACGAAGCGCGCCACGACCAAGCGATCGAGCTCGAGCATGCGCAGCGCGCCCGCGTCGATCTCCGCGCGGCCTTCGCCGTGCGAGACCGCGATGGGGAGCACCGAGCCGGTCATGCCCGCGAAGAAGATCGACGGCGTCTCCTCGATGCGGACGAGCGAGACGCGCGCCTCGAACCGCTCGGAGCGGTTTTGGACGAAGCGCGGCCAGCGCTCGGCGCCGTCGATGAGCGCGCCGAGCTGCGAGAGCATCTGGCAGCCGTTGCACACGCCGAGCGCGAACGTGTCCTTGCGCGCGAAGAACGCCGCGAACAAATCGCGGAGCCGGTCGACGAACGCGACCGATTTCGCCCAACCTCCTCCTGCGCCGAGCACGTCTCCGAAGGAAAAGCCGCCGCACGCGACGAGGCCGCGGAAGCCGTCGAGATCGGCGCGGCCCTCGGAGAGATCGCTCATGTGGACGTCGACCGCCTCGAAGCCGGCGCGGTCGAACGCGGCGGCCATCTCGACCTGGCCGTTGACGCCTTGCTCGCGGAGGACCGCGACGCGCGGGCGCGCGCCCCCGAAGACGCGCGGAGGCGCCCACGGGTCGAACGTGAGCTTCGCGCTTCGGCCTTGGTCGGTCGCGTCGAGGCGCGCGTCGTGCTCCTCGCTCGCGCACGCGGCGTCGTCGCGGAGCGATTGCATGGCGAACGTCGTCGCGGACCACGCGGCCCGAAGCTCCACGAGCGGCGCGTCGAGGAGACCGCGCACGACGAGGCGATCGCCGCCCGGCGCGCCGAGCCGATGCGTGTAGTTTGCAAGCGCGCCGAGCGCGGATTTCAGCTTGTCCCCGTCACCGGCGCGGATCTGCACGACCGCGCCGAGCTCCTCGGCGAAGAGCGCCTCGCGAGAGGCGACCGTCACGTCGACGCCGACGCCGCTCGCGAACGCCATCTCGGCGAGCGTCGCGAGGAGCCCGCCGTCGCTTCGATCGTGGTACGCGAGGAGCACGCCCGAGGCGCGGAGCGACTGGATCGACGCGAAGAACCCGGCGAGGAGCGCGGCGTCGTCCACGTCGGGCGGCGCGTCGCCGAGCGCGCCGTACACCTGCGCGAGGACGCTCCCGCCGAGGCGGTCCTTGCCGCGACCGAGATCGACGAGCCAGAGCTCCGTCGGTCCGAGATCGACGCGCATCTCGGGCGTGAGCGTCGCGCGGACGTCGGTGACCGGAGAGAACGCGCTGATGATCGCCGAGACCGGAGCGACGATTTCGTTCTGCGTCCCACTTCGTGCGCATCGAGAGCGAGTCCTTGCCGACGGGGATCGCGATCCCGAGCGCGGGGCAGAGCTCGGCGCCGACGGCGCGCACGGCGTCGTAGAGCGCGGCGTCCTCGCCGGGGTGTCCCGCGGCGGCCATCCAGTTCGCCGAGAGGCGCACGTCCGAGAGCTTCGCGATCTTCGCCGCGGCGATGTTCGTGATCGCCTCCCCGACGGCCATGCGCGCGGAGGCGGCCGCGTCGAGCAGCGCGATCGGCGGGCGCTCGCCCATCGCCATCGCCTCGCCCGTGTAGCCCTCGTACGACGTGGTCGTGACCGCGACGTCCGAGACGGGGACCTGCCATTTGCCGACGAACGGATCGCGCGCGACGAGGCCGCCGACGGTGCGATCGCCGATCGTGACCAAGAACGATTTGTCCGCGACGGCGGGAAAACGAAGGACGCGGAGCGCCGCCTCGCGCACGTCGAGCTTCGACGCGTCGAAGGGCTCTCGCGCGGGCGCGACGTGCTTGCAGTCGCGCTTCATCTTCGGCGGCTTGCCGAGGATCACCTCGAGCGGGACGTCGACGGGGCGATCGGCGAAGTGCTCGTCGGCGACCACGAGCCGATCGTCGCTCGTCGCACGGCCGAGCACCGCGAAGGGGCAGCGCTCGCGCGCGCAGATCGCTTCGAACCGCGCGAGCGCGTCGCTCGGGATCGCGAGCACGTAGCGCTCTTGCGCCTCGTTGCACCAGAGCTCGAGCGGCGTCATCTGCGTCTCGCCCGTCGGGATCGCGCGGAGCTCGAGGCGCGCGCCGCGGTGGCTCTCGTGGACGAGCTCGGGCATCGCGTTCGAGAGGCCGCCCGCGCCGACGTCGTGGATCGACGCGATCGGGCTCTCGTCGCCGAGCGCGATGCAGGCGTCGATGACCTCTTGGCACCGGCGCTCCATCTCCGCGTTGTCTCGCTGCACCGAGGCGAAATCCAAATCCTCGTGCGACGTGCCTTGCGCGACCGAGGACGCCGCGCCGCCGCCGAGGCCGATGAGGAGCGCGGGCCCGCCGAGGACGACGAGCGCCGCGCCCTCCGGGATCTCGTTCTTCTTCACGTGCGGCGGGCGCACGGCGCCGAGGCCGCCGGCGATCATGATCGGCTTGTGGTAGCCGCGGCTTCCGTCTTCGAACGTGCGGAAATACCCGCAGATCGCGGGGCGCCCGAACTCGTTGTTGAACGCGGCGGCGCCGAGCGGGCCGTCGATCATGATCGAGAGCGGCGACGCGATGCGCTCGGGGCGGCCGATGGTCTTCTCCCACGGCTGCTCTTCGCCCGGGATGCGCAGGTGCGAGACGGTGAAGCCGACGAGGCCCGCCTTCGGCTTTCCGCCGCGGCCGGTCGCGCCCTCGTCGCGGATCTCGCCGCCCGATCCGGTCGACGCGCCGGGGTACGGCGAGATCGCCGTCGGGTGGTTGTGCGTCTCGACCTTGATCGCGATGTGCACGGGCTCGCGGTGCGCGCGGTACACGTGGTCGCTCGCGTCGGCGAAGAAGCGCGACGCCTCGAAGCCCTCGAGCACGGCGGCGTTGTCCTTGTACGCCGAGAGGACGCCCTCGGGGCTCGCCTCGGTCGAGCGGCGGATCATCCGGAAGAGCGAGTCGCGCTGCGGGACGCCGTCGACGACGAAGTCCGCGTTGAAGATTTTGTGACGGCAGTGCTCGCTGTTCGCCTGCGCGAACATCATGAGCTCGACGTCGTGCGGGTCGCGGCCGAGCGAGGCGAACGCCTTCTCGAGGTATTCGATCTCGTCCGGCGCGAGCGCGAGGCCCATCGCTCGGTTCGCGCGCTCGAGCGACGCGCGGTCGCGTCCGATCGTCGACAGCGGCCTCGGCGGGCTCTGCTCGAAGAGCTTCTCGGCCTCGCTCACCTCGAGGATGACCGTCTCGGTCATGCGATCGCAGATCGCCGCGCGCAGCGCCTTCTCGTCCTTCACGACGCCGCGGAACGTCCACGCGACGCCGCGCTCGATGCGCTTCACGCGGGCGAGTCCGCACGCGCGAAGGATGTCCGTCGCCTTCGACGACCAGGGCGAGATCGTCCCGAACCGCGGGACGACGAAGCGACCTCCAGCGTCGAGCGTCTGCTCTTCGTCACCGCTGGCGCGGCGCGGACCGTACGCGAGCAGCGCGTCGAGCTTCGCGCGCTCGTCCGGCGAGAGCGACTCTTCCAGATCGACGAGGTGGATGTACTGCGCGTGGAGCGACTGCACCTCGGGGTTCGCGACGCGGATCTGCGCGAGCTCGCGCACCTTCGCGAGCCGCGCGGGCGTGAGCGCATCCGAGCCGAGCAGCGACAGCACCGCCGGACGGTGTAGCATGTCGTTGATGAAAATCGGAGTCCTCGGAACGGGAATGGTCGGGCAGACGATCGCGTCGAAGCTCGTCGGGCTGGGGCATGACGTGAAGATGGGCGCGCGCGAGGCGAAGAACGAAAACGCCGCGTCGTGGGCGGGCAAATCGGGCGCGAAGGCCTCGCACGGAGCGTTCGCGGACGCCGCGGCGTTCGGCGAGCTCGTCTTCGTTTGCACGAACGGCATGGGCACGGTCGCGGCGGTCCGCGCGGCCGGAGCCGCGAACCTCGACGGCAAGGTCCTCATCGACGTCACCAACCCGCTCGATTTCTCGAAGGGCATGCCGCCGACGCTCTTCGTCTCGAACACCGACTCGCTCGGCGAGCAGATCCAGCGCGAGCTCCCCGACACCAAGGTCGTCAAGACGCTCAACACGGTGAACTGCAGCCTCATGGTCGACCCGGGCAAGCTCGCGAACGGCGATCACACGATCTTCGTGAGCGGAAACGACGCGGGCGCGAAGGGGACGGTCGCCCAAATCTTGAAGGGCTGGTTCGGCTGGAAGCAGGTCCAGGATCTCGGCGACATCACGACCGCGCGCGGCACCGAGGCCTACCTCCACCTCTGGGTCCGCGCGTTCGCGGCGCTCGGCACGGCCGACTTCAACGTCAAGATCGTGAAGTGAACGTCAGACGCGGCCGAGCCTCCGCGTCTCATGCGATCGAATGCGACCAGAACACGACGGCACGACGACGCGTCACGAGCGGCTCGCTCAGCTGCTCCGCGACGAGCTTCGCGGTCTCTTTCGCGACGACGTCGAGGACCCCGCGCTCACGGGCGTCGAGATCGCCGCGGTCGTGCTCTCCGTCGACTACCGGCATTTGCGTGTACACTACACGTACGCGGGTCGGACGCCGAGCCGCGTCCTCGGCGCGCGGCTCGAGCGCGTCACGCCGTTCCTCCGCGCGCGCCTCGCGGACGCGGTCGACCTGAAGCGCGTCCCCGAGCTCTCGTTCATCGTCATGACGTGACGTCCCGCCTTCGGCGAATACGTCAACGACGCGTGACGTGCGTCGCCGAGTCGAGCACGAGGCCCGTCGCCTCCTGCACGCGCGCGACGTTCTCGGTGAAGAGATCGCGCGCGAGCGGCACCCGGCTCACGCTGAAGTCGCTCTTCGGGAGCATCGCCTCGATGAACGGCAAGCCCGGCACGTAGGCGAACGTCCCCCCACGCGCGAGGCTCTTCAAGACGTGCATGTAGACGCGCGCGTACTCGAACGCGAGCTCGCTCGCCTTCATCTCCTGGTGCATGAAGTGGAGCGAGAAGCCGAGGTGCGACACGACCGTGCCGAATCGCGCGTTTCCGTATTCGTACGTGAGCCAGTCGGCGCGCTCGGCGACGTCGAGCGGCGCCTCGCGGTCGATCCCCGTCGCGCGCTTCTTCGCGTCGCGCAGGTAGCGCACGAGCGCCGCGTCCTCGCCGCAGCCGATGTCGAGGATCGGCTCGCGCATCACGTCGATCGACAGGCCGAGCACGGAGAGCTGGAGCTCGGGTGAGTACTTGGCCGCGGTGACCTCGCGCGGCGCCTCGCCGAGCGCTTCGCGAAAGAGCGCCGTGAGCTCGGCCTTCGCCGTGGCGAACGCGTCGTCGCGCGAGGCTCCGGAGGCGATCGCGGCGAAGAGCGCCGCGGTCGTTTGCTTCACGCCGGCCTCGATCTTCGGCTCGGACGCGGCGAACTGGTTCTTCTTGCCGAGCGCCGAGTGGATCGCGACCGCGACGCGCTCGGCGTCCCCGTCGCCCACCGGCGTCTCGTCGGACACGAAAAACGCCGCGCGCGCCAGCTCTTCCAGAGAAGCCGCGCGAACGCGCTCGATGATGCGGTCGCCCAGAGACACGGTTACGCTACGCATTACCATGACGGCGGCGACGACGACGGACGCTATCGACGTCGCGAAGCCCGCGTGGCGCGTGGGCCCGGTCGCGGAGTTCCTGCTCGCGGGCGGGATCACCCCGTTTCTCTTCCCGCTCGCGTGGCTCCTTCGAAAGGGTGTCGGCCTCGACTCGGCGCAGCTCGCCGCGGGTTTCACGACGTTCTGGGCGGCGCACGTCATCAACGACCCGCACTTCTCGGTCACGTACCTCCTCTTCTACAAGAACGCCCGCGCGCGGGCGCTCGGCGAGGCGTTCTCTCCCAGGCAGCGCGCGCGCTACGTGCTCGCGGGGTTCGTCCTTCCGCTCGCGATGGCGGTCTGGTCCATCGTGGCGATCGCCGCCAAGTCGTGGTTCGGTCTCGGCCTCTTCATCCAGCTCATGTTCTTGCTCGTCGGCTGGCACTACGTGAAGCAAGGCTTCGGCGTGATGCTCGCGCTCTCGGCGCGACGCGGCGTGCGGTTCGACGCGCGCGAGCGGCTCGCGATCCTCGCGCACTGCCTCGCGGGCTGGGCGTACGCATGGGCGGAGCCGTTCGATCCGGGTCGGCAGGTCGAGGAGAAGGGCGTCGTCTACATGACGATCCGCCACCCACACGGCCTCGAGGGGCTCACGCACGTCGTCTTCCTCGCGACGATCGTCCCGCTCGTCGCGGTGCTCGTTCGAAAGCGTCTGCGCGAAGGGCGCCTGCCGATCCTTACGCCGCTGACCGCGCTCCTATGCAGCGTCTGGTCGTGGTCGATTTACTCGAGCATCGACCCGATTGTCGTTTACTTCATCCCGGCGCTGCATTCGGTCCAATATCTCTATTTCGTGTGGCTCCTCAAAGGTAACGAAGCACGTGAGCTCGAAGGGCCGCCGCACTTCGAGCTCTCTGCGCGCACGCGGATCGGCATCCTCGCCGTCTCCGCGCTCGCGCTCGGTTGGCTGCTCTTTCACGGGCTGCCGACCGCGCTCGACGACATGTTCGTCAACAAGCGCCGCGCGCTCGAGCTCCCGATCGGGCCGACGCCGTGGTTCGCGGCGATTTACGCGTTCGTGAACATCCACCACTACCTCATGGACTCCGTCATATGGCGTCGCGAAAACCCAGAGACGAAGTACCTGCAGCAAACATGAAGCGACACCTCCTCGCGATCGCCACAATCTCCGTGCTCGCCGCCTGCGGGTCACGCCAAGCGCACAGACCCGCGGACGCCGCGCCGGTCCCGGTCAGCGCGTCGCCGAACGCGTCGGGGGCTCCATCGCCCAGCGCCGCGATCGTCGACGCGGGCGTGCCCGAGGCCGCGCCGCGAGCCGAGCTCCCTCGCGGTGGAAGGGAGATCTTCCCCGCGCACAGGCTCATCGGCTTCTGCGGCACGCCGGGCGGCGCGCCCGCGCTCGGCCGCCTCGCCGGAAACCTCGAGAAGCAGGCGAAGGTCATCGAGGGCTACGCCGACAAATACGCGAAGGACCGCAAGCCGCTCCCCGTGTTCGAGCTCATCGCGGTCGTCGTGATGGGCTACCCCGGGCCGGACAACAAGTTCCGGCGGCGCGTGCCCGACAGCGTCGTCGACGACTACCTCAAGGCCGCGCGCGAGGCGCACGCGCTCCTCCTGCTCAACATCCAGCCTGGTCACTCCGACTTCATGACCGAGGTGCAGCACTTCGCGAAGTACTTGAATGAGCCCGACGTCGGCCTCGCGCTCGATCCCGAGTGGGCGCTGGACCCCAAGGACACGAAGGTCGTACCCGGCAAGGAGTACGGCTCGATGACCGGGGCGGCGCTCAACGAGATTGGCGAGATGATGGCCGGCATCGTCGCCGAGCACGACTTGCCCGAGAAGCTCCTCGTCTTCCACCAAGTGAACAACTGGGTGCTCAAGAAGGAAGAGGAGATCCAGGCTCACAAGGGCATCGTCGTCGTGAAGAGCGTCGACGGCCTCGGCCCGATGGGCGCGAAGATCAAGACGTACAACTGGCTCGTGAAGACGATGCCCGAGAGCGTCCACGCGGGGTTCAAGCTCTTCTTCGACGAGGACACGGCGAACGGGTGGCAGCTCATGTCACCGAAGCAGGTGCTCGAGCTGACGCCCGTCCCCGAATACGTGATGTACGAGTGACGCCGCTACGGCGGATCAGCGCGGGACGAGCTTGAACACGAGCATGCCGTTCTCGGACGAGACGTCGCCGCTCAGCATCTTCGGGATCGAGCTCGTCGTCATGACCGTCGAGAGGACCGCGGTGTCGAGGTCGAGGTGAAGGCCGGAGACGCCCTTGGTCGTGAAGCTCGGCGCGTCGAGGTGCGCGCTCTCCGAGTCGGACGAGACGACCACGAAGCGTTTGTCGATCTCGTAGAGCTTGGCGTTCAGCGAGTCGATCTTGACGGTGGAGTTGAGCTTGAGGCGAGTCTTCGCGTCGCATGGGGTCGCCGGCGCGAGCGCGCACTCGGCCGCCTTCTGCTTCGTGCCCGCGGGGAGGACGCTGACGAACACGGTCGACGAGTCGAGCGCGTACGACGTGGCGACGCGCTCGAAGCGCGCGAGATCGAACGGGGCCGCGTCACGCCCGCGACGCGACTCGATCAAGGGCGACGCGGCGAGCACGTGGGGCGCGCCCGCGAAGATCCCGCCGGCGCCCGAGTCGCGCATCGCCTCGAGCGCGCTCTTCACGCTTCCGCCCGGAAACGGCCACCCGCGCACGAACGCGCGCGACGCCTGGGCGAGCAAGACCGCGTTCGACACCGAGATCCCTGGTGACTGGGCGAACGCGTCCGCCGGAGGCGCGACGAACGACGCGCTCGGCTTCGCGCGACCGACGATCTCGAACGGGTCGAGCTTGCCCTCGATCTCGACGCGCTCGAACGACGCGACCTCGAACGCGCGGCTCGCCTCCCAAAAGCCCTCTTGGAGGATGGTCTGAATCTGGGACGGATCCACGGAGCCGCCGGACACCGCGCCGCACGCGCGGATCACGTCGTTCAAATAACCGATCGCGGCGACGCCCATCGGCGACCACGACGCGCGCGCGGTCTTGCCGTCGAGCGACGGCGCGGCGTCGTGCGCGGACGCGGTGAACGCGCGGTACGCCTTCGGATCGCCCTTGTGCGCGCTGAAGAAATCGACCGCGACGTCGTGGCCGTCATCGGAGAGCTCGATGTGCTCCGAGCGCTTCTCCCAGCCGCTCGCGACGTGACGCCAGTGATCGGATTGGAGGAATTTCCCGATCGTCTGCTCGAGCTTCTGCGCGTCGGTCGCGGGCACGAGGACGCGCACGATGAGCGGCGAGTCCACGGACAAGACGCGCTTGATCAGCGCCTCGGGCACCGTCGCGTTCTTGTCCGGAACGGCCGCGCGCAGCTCCGCGACGAGCTTGGCCTGCGCGTCGTCGAGCGGCGCGACCGCGAGCGTCACCGGGCGGTTCGCGTCGAGCCCGAGCGACGCGGCGTTCTCGAGCAGCGCGCCCCTCGCGAGATCGAATTCGCGCTCGAGCTCGTCGCGGAGCGGCGTGATCCGCGCGACGATCGCCGGGTCGAACACCGCGACGAACGGCGCGTCGTGCGGAACGCCGAGCTTTTCGATCGGCTGGTTCGGCTGCGCGACGACAGCCGCGTCGGGCGTGGCGAGCTGCACGTTCTCGGCGACGGGCTGCTTACCGCCGCCGCAAGCGACGACGAGCGTGAAGATGGCGACTTTGCGCATGGACGCGCATTAGACCACGTCAGGGCGAGCCGTACATCGAGCCTGCGGCCGTGAGAACGGCCTCGATTTGCGCGGCCGTCGCGGCGATGTGCATGCGCACGTGCGTGCCCGCGCGACCGATCTCGACGTGGTTCAAGAGGCCGCTCGTCATGAGGCGCACCGGAAACGTGTTCTTCTGCTGGACGAAGGTCGTGAGCGCGATGACGTCCTTTTGCGCGGCGTCTTCCGTCGGGCAGTCGCCCTCGCCGAAGATTTCTGCGCCGCCGTCCGAGAGGCGCGAGTCGATCCACACGCGCGCGTCGGTGATGTCCTCGGGGATGCCGGAGACCGCGGCGGACGGCGGCACGAGGCGAACGCGCACCATCTCGTTTGCGTGGAACGTCGGCGCAGCCGGCGCGCGCCTCGCGAGCTCGCGGGCGGCGAGGTCCGCGTGCTCCACGGGCACGATCACGACGAGGTGCGGCGCGGTTCGCAAGAACGCGGTCTCGCCGTAGGTCACGTGCCCCTTCCACGCGCGAACGCCCGCCACGTGCACGTCGTACGCGCCCGCAACGCGCTCGATCGCCTTGTCGACGGCTTCGTCGGTGAGCCCGTAGTGCACGGTGAGATCTTCGCCGTGCCAGATCATCCAATCGAGATCGCGAACCGGATCGATCGTCGGAAACGCGCGATACGCCGGAGCCCCTTTGAGGACCGTGTCGAATTTCGCTGCGGCCGGGTGCTTTCGGATCTCCTCGAAATTGACCCACATGGTCTGGTCCGCGGCGCCGCGGTGCGCCTGCGGAGGCGGCTCGGTCGGAGGAGGAGGAGGCGGCGGCGCTTCGACCGTCGGCAGCGGCTGCGGCGCGACCGGCTCGGGTCTGTCGGCGCCGCCGCACGCGCAAACGAAGACGCACGCGAGCGCGCGCGTCAGGCGACGGGCAGGCGCTCCTCGACTTGCTCGTAGCTCTCGGCGTCGAAGCGCGCCATACGCGCTCGGTATTCGATGGTGAGGCCAGGCCACAGCGTCGTGTTCTTCCCGTCTTTGGTTTGATACCAGCTTCGGCATCCGCTGTTCCACACGGTCTTCGCGAGGCGAGCCTGGAGGCGCTCGTTGTATCGCTCGACCACGGGCCTACGTACGTCGAGGAGCTTCAACTTCTTCTTCTTCATCGTGCGGAGCGCGCCGAGGATGTAGCCGATCTGCGCCTCCATCATCACGACCATCGACGTGTGACCGAGCCCCGTATTCGGGCCGATGATCATGAAGAAGTTCGGAAAGCCCGCGAACGTGGTCCCGAGGTAGGCCTCGGCGCCGTCGGGGAGGCGCGCGCCGTTTCGGCCCTCGATCGGGAACGGCGCCTTGATGTCGGCCGCGTCGAAGCCGGTCGCGAGGACGAGCACGTCGACGCTGCGCTCCTTGCCGTCCTTCGTGACGATCGAGCGCTCGCGCACCTCCGCGATGCCCTCGGTCACGAGCTCCACGTTCTCGCGCTGCATCGCGGGGTAGAAGTCGTTCGAGAAGAGCACGCGCTTGCAGCCGATCGGATAATTCGGCGTGAGCTTCGCGCGGAGCTCGGGATCGCGCACGCTCTCGAGGTGTTTGAGCGCGCCCCACTTCGCGAGCCGCATCAGCGGGCGGAAGTGCGTGAACGCGAGGCCCCACACTTCCGTGATCCCGTAAATGCCGCGCCGGAGAACACGCTGCCGCGCGGGTTGCCGCGCGAAGCGCTCTTGCGCGCGCGCGTCGATGTTCCCGTTCTGCTTCGGGAGGATCCACGCGGCGGTGCGCTGGAAGAGCTGCACCTGCTTCACCTTCCCCTCGTTCGCGAGCGCGGGAACGATTTGGATCGCGCTCGCGCCGGTGCCGACGACCGCGACGGTCTTGCCCTCGAGCGAGACCGCGTCGTCCCACGCCGACGAGTGGAACATCGGCCCCTCGAACTTCGAGAGGCCCGGGATGTCCGGCATCGACCACCGGTTGAGCGGTCCGGTGCCCACGATGAGCGCGCGCGCTCTGAATTTCTTCCCCGTCGAAGTCTCGACCTCCCAGAGCCCGAGGTCCTCGTCGAAGCGCGCGCCCGTCGCCGCCGTGCCGAGACGGAGTCGATCGCGCAAGTGGTACTTGTCCACGCAGCCTTCGAGGTACGCGAGGATCTCCGCCGCGGGCGCGTACGGGTAAGACCACTTCGGGTTCGGCTCGAACGAGAACGAGTAGAGGTGCGCGGGGACGTCGCACGCGCAGCCCGGGTAGTGGTTGTCGCGCCAGGTGCCGCCGACGCGATCGCCGCGCTCGAGGATGACGAAGTTGGAGGTCCCCGCCGCGTCGAGCTTGATGGCCATGCCGAGCCCGGCGAACCCAGCCCCGACGATGACTGCGTCGAGGACGTCCGATGAAGCGACCATGGCGGGAGGTTAGGTCCTATTGAACGAAAGTCAATAGTGGCTGTGCTAGGAATTCGGCCCGATGAAGTGGGTGGAGCGAGGGCTCGTGATCGCGGCGTGGGCGCTCGTCGCGTCCATCTTCGCGGCCGCGCTCCACGACGTCTCGAGGGCGTGGGACGTCTGGTATTACCACCTGCCCTTCGCGGCGCGCATCGCGGGGATCGTGCCCGCGGCTCAGTTCGCGTACGACCCGATGAACCAGGCGCGCTTCGACGGCTTCCCGCTGCTCGGCGAGGCGCTCCAGGGCGCGCTCTGGCGCGTCACGGGGCGCCCCGAGTCGGCGAACCTCGTCGCGTTCTCGGCGGTGCCGCTCTTTTCGTGGTTCATGAAGAAGCGATTCGACGTGCCGATGCACGCGTCGCTCCTCGCGCTCTTCGCGGTGCCGATGGTGCAGATGCACGCGACGAGCTGCTACGTGGACCTGCCCGCGAACGCCGCGATGGCCGCGCTCGTGCTCCTCGCGATCCGCGCGTGGGCCGATACTGCGCCGCCGACGAACGCGACGCTCGTGCTCGCGGGCGTGCTCGGCGCGGTCGCCGCGAACATGAAGGCGCTGATGCACCCGGTCGTGCTCGTCGCGCTCGTCGCGATCGTCGTCCGCCGGCGCGACTGGCGCGTCGCCGGGATCGCGGCGCTCGTCTCGCCGATTGTCTTCGCGACGCCGCTCAAGAACCTCTTCCTCCACCACAACCCGTACTACCCGGTCGCGTTCAATTTCTTCGGGCACGTGCTCCCTGGGCCCGATGATCCGTACTCGTCGTCGCCCGTGTGGCTCGAGCACGCGCCGCGTCCGGTGCGTTTCTTCTGCTCGGTGCTCGAGCTCCGCGTGACCGATCGCTGGACGGTCGATCAATGGACGCCGCCGGACGCCCCCGGATACCGCATGGGCGGCTACTTCGGCGCGTACGTCCTCGTGAACCTCGCGTTCTTCGCGTGGCGCGCCGTAGTCGATCGCAAAGAGCGGAGCGTTCGCGCAGCGACGATCGGCTTCTTGGTCCTCACGGCGATCGTCTCGATCCTGCCGCAGTCGCACGAGCTTCGTTACTACATGGGTTGGATGATCGCGCTCGTCGCGCTCAACCTGTGGCTCGCCAAGCGCCTCGTCTTGTTCGAGCTCGCGAGCGTAGCGTCGCTCGTCGCGGTGATCTTCATCACGCACGGGTCGTACGTGTATCCGTCGGGCGAGTCGTTCGACGATCTCGTGCGCGCGGAGGTGAGCCCCGCGGCGCTCGGCCAAGTGCGCGACGGCGAGCGCGTGTGCGTGCGTCACGCGCCGTGGAACTTCCTCTGGGCCGCGCGGTTTCACGCGCCGAAGACTTATGCGGTGACCGAAGCGGTCGAGCCGGGCGAATGTGGGAGCGCGCACCCGCTCTGACCAGTGTACGCTGTACGAAAATGCGATTCGTACGCGCCGTGGGGGTGTCCGGCGCCGTTGCGCTCTCCGCGTGCGGCCTCTTTCCGGATGTCTCGCTCCTCACGCACGCGGACTCGGGCGCCCTTGCCGACGGCGGCGACGCCGCGACGACCGAGGCGGGAAACGACGCGGACGCTGACGCCGCCGTGGCCATGTGCCCGCCCGTCGCGCTGCCGGCGACGTGTGGCTCGCAGTACCTGAGCGATCCGAAGAACTGCTGCGTCGCCGGCCGCGATTGCCAGGGCGGCGCGTGCATGAACGGAAAGTGCCAGCCGGTCGTCATCGTGTCCGACGCGACGAGCGATGCGCGCGGCATCACGACGGCGGGGAGCCTGCTTTTGTGGGCGACGGGCTGCACGGGCGTCGTGCGCAAGGTCGACAAAGCCGGCGTCGGCAACACGCCGCTCCCCGCGGGGAAGAACTGCACGCCGACCGTCGCCGTGAGCGGCAAGAGCGCCTACTGGATCGAGTACAACGGCCCGTACCTCAACACGACGCCGATCGACGGCTCGCAGCCCGCGACCGTCGTCGCCGAGGTGCTCGGCGGAACGAACACGCGCTCCGACTTCGCGCGCCTCGCAGTCGACTCCGTGAACGCTTACTGGGCGACGACGACGCCGCCCGGCATCTGGTACGCGCCGCTCGCGAGCAACCACATCACCGCGCTCGCGATCGCGGGCGCGTCGCTGAAGGAGTCGGTCGCGGGACCCTACGGAGTCGCCGTCGACGCGACCTACGTCTATTGGGCGGACGAGAGCGGCGGGTACGTGAAGCGCCGCGCGCTCTCGACGCTCGGTCAAGACCTCGCCGCCGAGCTCGTCATCAACGAGACCGGCCCGCACGACCTCGCCGTCGACGCGACGCACGTCTATTTCGTGACGAGCGACGGCTTCGTGCGCGCGATCGCCAAGGACGGAACCGGCGTGGCGTCGACGATCGCGTCCGGTCAAGCCGGCGCGGAGTCGATCATCGTCGACGATCAGTACGTCTATTGGACGATCTACGCGGCGAACGCGACCGTGAACCGCGCGCCCAAGACCGGCGGTCCGGTCGAGCCCCTCGCGACGGGGCAGAGCTACCCATATTCCATCACGCAAGACTGCAACACGGTCTATTGGACGAATCAGGCCGACTTCTCGACGGGCCAGATCGTGAAGCTCGCGAAGTAGCTGTACTCTCGCGCTCGTGACGATTCCCGCCACGATATCCGTCGTCATCGCGGTGGTCGATGCGCTCGTGGCGATCATCACGGCGCGACTCTCGACGGGTCCGGGCTGGCGCGACCTCCGTGCGTTCTCCGCCGCCGCAGCGCTCGCGTCGATCTACGCGGCGGCCGATGTCGCCTTCACGTTGCCGTTCTCCGCGCACGTCTTTGCGAACGCCTCGCGCATAGGGCTCTGCGTCGCGGGCCTTCACGGCAGCGCGTGGTTCGTCTACGGCGCGGCGCAGGAGTCTCGCGCGCCGACGCGATTCGAGCGCGTGATCATCGCGACGGGCGCGATCGTGGGAGGTCTCGCGCTGATTCCACGCCTGTTCGTCGGCGAGGTCGCGTACACGCGACCGGTCCCGTGGCTCGGCGCGGTCTATCGCGACGTCTACCCGACCGCGCTCGGAGAGCTCTGTTACGCGTTCTACTGCTTCGTGCTCCTCGCGCTCGTCGTTCGTTACGCGGCGAAATGGCGCCGCGGCGTTCCGGGCGCGCTCGCTCACACGACGGGCTTCGTCGTGCTCTTCGCCGCGAGCATCAACGACAGCCTCGCCGCAGCGCGCGTCTACGACGCGCCCTACCTCGCGAACGTCGGATTCTTCGTGCTCGTCACGTGCGTCGGCATGGTCTTGACCTCGCGCTTCGTCGAGAGCGCGCGTTCGCTCGAGGAACAAACCGCACGGCTGCGCGCGACGCAAGCGGAGCTCGTCGAGCGCGAGCGGCTCGCGGCGCTCGGAGAGCTCTCGGCGTTGGTCGCTCACGAGGTGCGCACGCCCGTCTCCGTGATGTTCAACGCGCTCTCGATGTTGAAGCGCGCCTCTCCCGCGAGCGAGACGCTCGACCTGCTCTCGATCGTGGAAGAGGAGACGCACCGGCTGAAGCGCATGATCGACGATCTCCTCGCGTTCGCACGCCCGCACTCGCTCCAGCTCGGCGCGGTCGACCTCCACCCGCTCATCAAGAACGCCGTCGCCGCGGCGCGCGACGCGCTCGACAGCACGTGCCCCGTGTCGGTGACCGTCGAGGGCCCGCTCACGATCCGCTGCGACGAGCATCTCGTTCGGGAAGCCGTGCTGAACCTCGTGACGAACGCGCTCCAGGCCTCCGACAAAGCGGAGCCCGTGCGCGTCGCCGCGTGCCCCGATGGCGCGCGCGTGAGGATCGCCGTGAGCGACGAGGGCCTCGGCGTGGCGCCGGAGGTCTTCCCTCGCCTCTTCACGCCGTTCTTCACGACGCGCGCGAGCGGGACCGGGCTCGGCCTCGCGATCGTGAGGCGCATCGCGGAGGCGCACGGCGGCGAGGCCTTCGCCGAGGAGCGCCCGGGGCCGGGCGCCACGTTCGTGCTCGTGTTGCCGGTCGAGGCGAAGCCGCCGTGACCGCGTGAATCATCCGCGGAGGCGATCGAGCAGCGCCTCGACGCGGAGGATGCCGGCGCGATCGTTTTCGCGATACGCGTGATCCATCGCGGCGAAGAGGTGCGTCTGCTCCCAGCCGAGCAGCCCCGGCTCGCGCTCGAGCATGCCCACGTAATGCGCGAAGAAGCGCTCCGGCGCGAAGTGGGTCCGCTTGCTCACGGCGTGCTTCACCACCGCGTGCAGCGCGAAGCGGCCCGTGAAGTGCTCTTGAACGAGCCTGAGGCGCTGGAGCGGCCGGAGCGCGGCTGTCGCGCCACGAAGGCGCGCGAGCTTCGCGATCGACGGCACGTCGACGTGATCGCCTCCCGCGTGAGCCAGCACCGCGAGGACGCGACGCGACTCCGCCGGCAAACGCCGCCAGCACCAGTCGACGAGCAAGGCCACCTCGGCGACGTCGTCCTCGTGATCGATCGCGCGGACGCGGTCGATGCCGCGCGCGAGCAGATCGCGCTCGAGCGTGGCGACCGACGCCGTGCGCGACGCGACGATCGCGTCGGCGATGTCGAGCGCGAGCGGGTTCCAACGAACCAGGCGCGTGAGCGCTTTCACGCGAGGGAACGCCGCGCGCCCGCTCGTCACGAGCGGCGCCGTGACCGGAAACACGAACACGCCGCCGAGCAGGCACCGCCGCGCCGTGAGCACGAACGACGCCTTCGTCTTCGCGAACGCGTCGAGCAGGCGAGCGGTCGCGCGATCGTCCTCGTGGTTGTCGAGCACGACGAGGCGCTCCTCGCGCTCGAACGTCGCGCGGAGGCCGCGGATGGCGTGGTCGACGCGCTCGCTGGCCACGCCGAACCGAAGCGCGAGCAGCTCGACGCACGTGCGAAAGTCCCACGCGCCGATCCGAACCCAGTGAATGTTTCCGCGAAAGGCGCGGCTCACGCGATGCCCGAGCGCCGCCGCGAGGACGGACTTGCCGCTGCCGCCGGGTCCCACGAGCGCGAGCCGCGCGGGCCGCGTCGCGAGGAGCGCGCGCTCGAGCGTCGCGAGCTCTCTCTCTCGCCCGCGGAGCGCGTGAGCCGGCGGAAACAAGGCGACTGGGCGCGGCGTCACTTCACGTCTTGTGCTCGCGCGATCGCGAGCGCGCGGACCACGTGCGTGAGGCGCTCGGCGTCCTCGATGCGACGACGGCGCGAGAGGAGCGACTCGCGCACGAGCCAGATCACCGTCGGGTAGAGCAAGAAGTCGACGCCGCGGCCGATGCCGACGACGTGCGCGAGCGAGGTCGCGCGCTCGGGAAAGACGATGAAGAGCGCGCCCGCGAGGAACACCGCGGCCTCGACGAGAAGCGCGCGGCGGTTTTTCCCGCGGAGCGTCGCCCAGTCGTAGACGACGAGCCCGAAGACGAGCGCGAGGAGGAGCGCGGCGGCGAGGTTCATTTCGAGTCTCCGAAGAGGTACTGGAGCATCAGATCGCGGAGGATGAGCGCAGCGCCCGCGTTCGTCTGCCCGCGCGCGAGCGTCTCGCGCGTGTAGCGCACCGAGACGGGGACCTCGACCACGCGGAGCGACGCGCGCGAGACGAGCAGCTTGATCTCGGTGGCGTGCGCCATGCGGTTCTGGCGGATGCACACGCGCTCGAGCGCGCTCGGACCGAACGCGCGAAGCCCGTTGTGCGCGTCCGCGAGGCGAAGGCCGGTGATCGCGCGCTCGAACCACCGCGCCGCGAGGAGCACCGCGCGGCGCCCGCGCGGCACGTTCGAGTCTCCGAGGAAGCGGTTTCCGAAAGCGACGTCCGCGCCGTCCTCGATCGCGCGCGCGAGCGCGTGGGCGTCGTCGGCGCGGTGCTGACCGTCGGCGTCCATCGTGACGTACGCGGAGAACTTCGTCGCGTCGGCGAGCGCGAGCTGACGCGCGGTCTCGAGCGCCGCGCCCTGCCCGAGGTTCACGACGTGACGCGCGAGCACGATCCGAAACGCGTCCGTGGGCCCGGGCAAATCCTTCGGCGCGATCTCGGGCTCGCTCCCGTCGTCGACCAAGAAGACCACCACCGCGCCGAACGAGCCCGCGCGCTCGCGGAGCGTCTCGAGCGTGCTCGCGAGCGCGCCCGCGTCGCCGTGGACCGGCATCAGGATCGCGACGGGACCCGTGAGGGCGTCAGGGCGCGAGGCCACAGCGCACGCCTTCTCCGTCGCTGTCGCAGAAATCCGAGCGCCCATCGCCATTGACGTCACCGAGGCGGCCCCATTCTGCGCGCGAAGCCATGCCCGCGTCGAGCCACGTCGTCGATTTCAATAGCGCGCGGCCGTTCGAGAACGCGCACGTGACGCCTTTTTGGGTCCGCGCGCACACGTCCGCGCGGCCGTCGCCGTTCAAATCGCCCAGCGTGAGCGTGCCGTCGAGCGCCTCGCTCGTCCACCGCGAGAGCCGCGAAAACCCGGTCTTCGTGGAGAGCGCGCAATCGATCCCCACGTCCGAATCGCGCTGCCGCTCTGAGGCAGCGACACCGCGCACGCAGAGGTCGGCGCGGCCGTCGCCGTTCACGTCGCCGAGCGCCATCGTGGTCGCGAAGCTCGCGCTCACGAACGTCGAGCTGTCCGACATCGCCGCGAGCCACAATCGCGCGGGCTCGAGGCCGGCGCCGGTGCTGCGCGCGCAGACGACGCCCGCGGGGGACCTGCCGCACACGTCGGCCTTTCCGTCGCCGTCGACGTCCGCGAAGCGGATCGTCCCCTCGTACGCCGCGTCGCTTCCCCACCCTTCGGCGTCGGAGAAATCGTTGACCGCCTCGGTCCCCGCGTCGTGCGCGTGCGACCACACCTCGAACGCGCCGAAGCCGCCCGAAGGACGCGCGAGCGCGCACTCGATGCCCGCCTCCGTGCGCGTGCACACGTCCGCGTGACCGTCGCCGTTCACGTCGGCGAGCTCGAACCCGTCGGCGCGAGGAGGCAGCGCCACGGAGTCGCGCGGGCTCGCGTCGAACGCGACCCGCTTGAAGCCGTGCTCGTCGGCGCGCCACGACGACGTCGCGCACGTCACCTTGCCCTGATCGCGCACGCATGCGTCTGCTCGCCCGTCGCCGTCGACGTCCGCGAGGCGCAAATCGTCCGAGCCCGGCGCGCGCCATCGCGACTGGAGCGCGCCGAACCCGAGCACCGGCGCCGCGAACACGAAGCCGCGCGCGACGAGCCGCGGGACGAGGATGCGCGCGAGGTCGAGCGCGTACTCGGAGCCGACGTCGCCGACGCGATCGTGCATGAGCACGATGCCGCGCCCGCGCGACGCGATCGCCGCTTCGTACCACTGCGCCATCACGTCGGCGCGGACTCGCATGCGCCCACCAGCCGCGCGCTCGCACTCGCGCGAAGGGCGGCTCGACTCGCACCACACCGAGCCCTCCCAGTCCTTCGCGTCGATGTCCCAGCGGATCGGCCCCACCATCTGCGCGAGCATCGGGTTCGCGTCGACCGCGCGCGAGGCGCTCGCCGCCCAGTCACCGCCCGGCGCGCGAAAGAGCCGCTGCTCGTTGAGGAGGTACGGATCGATGAGCCGCTGCGCTTCGGTGAGCTCGACGTCGACCGTCGCGGGCTTCGCGTGCC
Organism: uncultured delta proteobacterium; assembly: GCA_963839305.1. GTDB lineage: Bacteria > Myxococcota_A > Polyangia > Polyangiales > Polyangiaceae > DASXHD01. The sequence continues at coordinate 131,949 of CAWIUL010000010.1, read as the reverse complement.
CGAGGAGCACGTGGTGGCGCGTGTGGTTCGCGACGCGGTGCCCGAGCGCGACGAGATCGCCGAGCAGCGGGAGCTTCTTGTACCCCGTCTCGTAGACGCGCTCGCCATACCCGGGATCCGACGAGACCCCCTTCGTCCACTCGCTCACGACGAAGAACGTCGCCGACACGCGCTCGCGGTGGAGCATCTCCGCGAGCGCGAGCGTGTTCACGTCGGGCCCGTCGTCCCACGTGAGCGCGAGGACGCCGTCGGGAAATCCGCGCCCGTCTCGCTGCGCGCGCACCGCGACGTCCGGCGAGGTCGTCGTCGTGTGCGTGCGCGTCGGGATGATCTCGGCCTCGTCCGCCGTCGCGTGCGCGCAGCCCACGAGAGCGTAGAGAAGGATCGAGGCCCGAAGAGGAAGACGCACGCTTTGCCGGATTTATCGGGGTTTGCTCACCGTGACAACTTCATGGCAAGGCGGCGACCCGCCGCGCGACCATGTCGACCAGATCGCCCTGCGCGAGCTGCATGTCGAGGACGTGCAGCCCCATCTTCAACATGCGCTTGTGGAGGTCGACCGGTCCCCGCGAAATCTCGCCGATCGCGAGGTACGAAAACCCCGAAGGCTGCGTGACGCACCTCGCCGTGTAGTGGTCGCGGAGCTCGGCGTACGGCGTCTCCACGCGGAAATCTCGCATCGCGGGGAAGAACGCGCGGGAAAGCCGCCCTGTTCCGCCGTCGAGGGTCGCGGGGTTCACGCAAGCCGTCTGGTGACCGGGCGCGGGCATCCACAGCGATTCGGGCTCGACAGCGTCGCCATCGGCGTACGAGTGGTACGTCACGATGCACCCGGTCTCGTTCGCCTTCTTGCAGATTGGGATGTTCGCGAACGCGTCGGCCTCGACGTCCGTGCCGATGGGCATCGCGAGGAGCAGCCGACTTCGCAACGCCGGATCATTCTCGAAGAACTTCGCGAGCAAGCGCATGATCATCCCCGCGCCCTGCGAGTGACCGACGAGCACCATCTTGCGCTCGGGCGCGGTGCGCGAGAGAAACTCTCGAAACGCCGCCTCCACGTCGCCGAACGCGATCGCGAGCCCCTTCTCGCGTCGCTCCTTGCTCCGAAAATACGTGCCGATCGTCACCTGACGATAGAGCGGCGCCCAGACCGCGCACGTCTGCGTGAAGAGCCCGACCTGCGCGAGCGTCGTCGCCTTCTCTTTGCGCGTGTCGGAAAAATCCGTGTGGTTGCCCGGCACGAGCTCGAGGTCGACGGTCGGGTAGACGTAAAAACAGTCGACCTTGGCGTCCTTCAGCAGGCCGATTCTCGACGACGCTCCGCGACCCATCCGGCGCGATCACGGTCGCGCCGAGCGCCACGTTGCACGCGTCGAACGTCGCGCCCGGCACACAAATCCAGCGCGAATTGGCGTCGTACGCGAGCGGCGCCACGTTCTTCGCGTCCGGAACCGCCGCCCCACACGAAGCGACGAGCGCGAGCGCAACGACCCGTCCCAGCGCGACCATGACCCGCGAGCGTACCCCGTCCGAAACGCGTGTCCCACAGCGTCCGTGCTTGACGATCTGACGCCCAAAAAGTAATGGTTCGCGTCCCATTCCGGCTTAGCTCAGTTGGTAGAGCAGGCGGCTGTTAACCGCCGGGTCGTAGGTTCGAGTCCTACAGCCGGAGCTGATCATCGAGGCTGTTTTCTGCGGCCTCGTTTGGATCGCAGCAGCTTGTGGCCCTCTGGTGACCCGGCCGCGCGGCGGAAGGCGTAGACGATGGGGCAGGTGGAGACAAACACGGCGGCACAAGTTCTCCAGCTCTGCGCGCAGATCGACCAGGGCACAAAGCCGCAAATCTTGTGGCCCGAAGCCACCGAGGTTTGGGTGCAATGGGACTGCGTGACGAGACAGCTGCGATCGTACAGCGCCGAACAGCTTGGTGGTCTGAGCCAACAGCAGCTGCAGCAGGTCCAAGGCGCGATTCAAAGTTTCAACAACACGCTCGGCCAATGGGTCGCGAACCGCAGTCAGACGGATCAGGTACGGCAGGTTGCGGGCGCGCTCGTTCAGACGATCGCGATGCTTACGGTCTCTCTTCAGATCCTTCATCCCACGGTGGCGGCGAGCTGGACAACGCAGGCGCAGACCGCAGCGGCCGAATCGAAGAAGGCAATCGACGAGCTCGTGAAACAGATAAACGGCGAGCTGGAGCAGATTCAAAAGCACCGTGAGAAAGCCGAGAAGGATGCTCAAGCCGTCGGAGTGCTCGTCCCTGGGACGGCAGTCGTCGCTCGTGAGAGAAACTTCGCGACGACATCGATCGTCCACGAGCGCGCCGCAAAGCCATGGCTGCTCGTCGCGTTCAGCTTACTCGTGGTCGTCGCCAGCGTCGCGATCAAGTCGATGCTTTGGCCGCCGACGCTCACGACAATCGCTGATGGCAAGACGCTTTTCGATTGGCCCACGGCGGCAGTCTTCCTCTCGAGTCGTCTCGTACTTCTCGGCGTCGTCTACTACGCGGCCGTCTTGTGCTTTCGGAACTATCGTGCACACCGAAACCTCGCCGTTGTGAACGCGCATCGCCGTGACGCCCTGCGAACGTTCCTTGCCTTCGCGCGCGCCGCCGAGGTCGATCCGGAAACGAAGAAAGCAGTGCTCACCACCGCGACGAATTCGATCTTCGCGGCGCAGCCGACGGGATACACGAACGACGAGCCGGATCTCATCAAACAGGCGATCGAGCTCGCGAAGATCGCGCGCCCAGAAAAGTAGCACGGCGACGTCGCGCCGATGGGCTCGCGCGTCGAAAGTCGAGCACGCGACGAAGCCACCAGGAGCGCGCGCTACCGGCGGTGACGCTCGCGCGCGCTCACGATACAACGGCGCGATGGCGAAACCGCGCGTGGATGTTTCGAATGTGCTCCGAACGTATTCGCAGGACCTGCTTCGCGACTACGAGCAGGAGAACGGGATTTCCTCGATCGCCTTCGATCGCGGCCCGCCACGAGAGAACGCGGTTCGTGCGTTGCTGAGCGCGCGGCTTCCCGGCCGTTACGGCGTCGGCGAAGGAATCGTCATCGACGCGTCCGATGGTCAGAGCTTGCAGAACGACGTTGTGATCTACGACCGCCAGCGTTGCCCTTGGATCGCGACACCGAAGGCGATGACGATCTGGCCGTACGAGTACGTGTACGGCGTCGTCGAAGTGAAATCGGCGCTGACCGAAAGCACGCTCGGCGAAGCGATCGAAAAGGCGGCGGCGGTCAAGAGTCTGAAGCGCCAGGGAAACGAGTACTCGGGAATGCCCGGTTTCATGGCTCGCACCGAACCGCAGAACCCTCCGCTCGCTATGGTCGTCGCACACACAACCGATCTCGACACGCCACGCATTCTCGAGCTCATTCACAAGCGACCGCGCGAGCAGCAGCTCGACATCTTCGCGCTCATCTCGGGACGCGTCGGGCTGCGATGCAAACAGACAGACCAGGGCCTTTACATCGGCCTGCGCGGCAACGCTTTCACCGAATACAACTTCGGTGACGGCGCGATGGCCGGCCTTCTGCTGATCACGACGGTGTTTCTGAACGCGGTCCATCTCGACGAGACGGATGGCGTCTTGCAATACCTTCGGTATCTGCCCAACGGTCCTCGCTAGGTCGGCGGAACACCGGTCAAAAGTACCTCGCGCGTCTCCATCGGTCTTTTGTATGCCAGTGCTGTCACAACCGCGCGACGGCACGAGAATCCCGCCCAAATCAGGCGACTCGCCGTTCTCAAACTCTTGCCGCTTTCCCTGGTTCGCCCAGCGGGGTGTGGGCCGGGGCGAGCGTTAGGACTGAAAACAGCCGCGCGGCGGCGCGGATGCCACCTTGACGAGCGAGCATCCGAGCGCCGTGGCGGTGAGCTAGGCTTGATGCATGAAGCTTTTCTTGTGCGCTGGCTGCAATCGACACATCAAGGATTCGGATTCCGTGTGCCCGTTTTGCAGCGCCGCGCGAGGCGCGTTCGTCGGCGACTCGTCGCGCGGCGCACCACGCGTGAGCCGAGCTGCTGTGGTTGGTGCGGGTGCCGGCGCGGCCATCGCCCTCGCTCTGTCTGGCTGTTCGGCTCAGGCGGTCTATGGCGCACCCTGCGCCTGCGACGTCGACAGCGGATACCCATCTTGCGGCTCGGTGTGCGTTCAAGACGGCGGCGTAGACTGAGCCCCTTCGAGTCCAGCAGCCGAAGCTGATCTTTCGAGGCACGCGCGCGAGGCGGTCTGACGGAGCATGTGCCTTGGGCTATTCTCGTGTGCATGGGGTGGCGCCGCACCGCGTGCTTCGTCGCGCTCCTCGGATGCAGCAAGGTCGTCGCCGGCCCAGACGCGGGCGTCGATGCTGCGCCCGACGCGACGTCGAGCCACGTTGCGGTCGTCGTCGCCGGCGACTTCTTCACGTGTGCGCTCGTGGATGGATCGACATGGTGCTGGGGGTCCAACGTCTACGATGCGGTCACTTTCGCACCCGACGCCGGCGGCTACCCATCGCCCTCTCAGCGAGCCGACGTTCCGCTGGCGGTAAGCGCGTGCGCATCGACGGGGCAGGCTAACGCTTGCGTCGTGACGGCGGCCGGCGAGGTGTACTGTTGGGGACAGAACTTCAGCGGACAGCTGGGCAACGGCACGACGAGCAACGACGGCCAGCCGCCCGCGAAGGTCCAAGGTCTGACCGGCGTTACGAGTGTTGCCTGCGGCCATGACCACACCTGCGCGTTGACGCAATCCGGGCGCGTGTTCTGTTGGGGGCGAGACGATCTCGGGCAGCTCGGTGACGGGGCGCCCGACGGTGGTCCTCCTGCTCCTCATGACGGGGGCGCACCGTTCCCAAATGAAAGCGCCGTGCCCGTCGCCGTGACGAACCTCACCGATGCGACCGCCATCGCCGCGGGGGACGGCTTCACGTGCGCCCTCGCGGCTGGTGATGTCTGGTGCTGGGGATCCGGTCTCGTGCCCGGCGACCCGTGGAACTATGTTCCGACGCTCCACTCGTTCCCGAGCGGCGCCACGATGATCGCCGCTGGAGAATCGATTGCGTGCGGCGTGGCCGGCGCCAAGGCGTACTGCTGGGGGAACGGCGTCCTCGGCGACGGCAACGACGCCGTGCAGACCGACGTCCCCGTCGAAGTCGCCGGCGTGCCCGACGCGGTGTCCGTCGCAACCAACGGGGCTGTTGGTTGCGTGATGACGAGCGTCGGGGATCTGTGGTGTTGGGGAAACGATCTGTACGGTGGCGTTGGCGATGGCACCCTCGGCGGCATGCGCCTCCAGCCAGTGCGCATCGCGATCCCCAAGACGAGCGCCGTGTCCGTCGGCTGGCTGCACGCCTGCGCGATCACGTCGTCCGGGTTGATGTGCTGGGGCGACGACGGCTTCGGGGAGCTCGGCGATGGCCTTGCGGACGGGGGATCGACAAGCGTCTCGACGCCTATGCCGGTCGCATGGTGACGAAGCGGCTGTTCACGATAATCACCCGTAAACGTCCGGTCTCGCTCTCCATCGGATGCCGGTGGTGTCACAAGCCTCGCCGCGCAATGAGATCCCGCTCGATCAGCGCATTCGTGCCCTCTCAACTCTTGCCGCTTTCCCTGGTTTGCACAGCGGGGGCATGGGGAGCAAAAAGACTAAAGACCCAAGATCCCGAAATGGGCCTGGAGCTAGACCGCGTCGAAGATTAGCCGATCGATCCGCCGTCGCTCCCGACGAGCTTCGGCAAGGCTCTTCACGGTCTTCTCCCATCATGATGAGCTTCGGTGCGTTGGGGCCGATCATCTTGAGCGAGCGATAGCCGAAGGGCCGCAGCACCCGCCGAAGCACACGGGTGGCGCCCACAAACTCGTCCGCCGTGAAGGTCGAGCGAAGCCACCATGCGCTCGTCGTCGTCGTCGCATTGGAAGCGAGCGCCATCGGGCGACCATCGCGGAGTGGCTCGCAAGTCCTCGAAGAGCCGGCTCGGACGGGTCACGCGTTCGAGATTAGCGCGACGGGTTACGATGTGAGCGTGGCCGCATCGCGCGACGAGATTCCGACGCCTCCCGCCCGACGCACGGGACAGTTGCGTGATTGGACGCCGATCCGGAAAGCTGCGTTGCGGCCATCGCGGCGCCGAGGCCTCGACTTGTTGCTCGTTGGCCTCTCTCGGCCCAAAATAGCTTCGATGCGTCCGTCGCAGGCGGCTGTCCAGATGCTCGTCCTCGCCGTTACGGCGTGCGCTTGTTCGTCGTCGCAACCATCCGAGCAGACGCTGACGGACACAACCGGGACCTCGTTCGAATTTTGCGACTCGGCCGGCTGTGACATTGCGAGCACCGCGGCGATTCCCGCCTCGTGCAACGATTGGACGATGTTCGAGTCGCGCATTCCCGTCATGTGCTCCAGCGTGAACACCAACGGGACGAGCTGGACCCCCGCCGAACCTGGGTGTCGACCGTTCAAGTGCACTCGTGATGCAGACTGCCCGCAGGCCCAAGGATGGTCACTCGTGTGTCGATCGACGGTGTGTCAGGCTCTCGGCTTCCCGCTCGCGTTCGACGACGTGCTCGCTCTGTGCCTTGCGGCGGTTCCGCGCTCGGCGGTTTGCGAATTCCTCCCGCCGTTTTCAGACCCAACAACCCAGGCCGCTTGGGACCAGGCCAATGCGGCATGTGACAACGGGGTCTGTACGGTGCCGACGAGCTGTCTTCAGCCGTAGGATCCCGCGGCTGTCGCGTTGGAGCGATTGGCTGTCACCAGTAAAGGCAAAGTCCAGTCTGGAGAACGCAGCTTCGATTGCTCGCCGTGTGGGTGGAGCAACTGTCATAAGCCGTGCAATCGCTGTCGGAGCTGCACGCCGTCGTGCAGTGCTTGATGGATACGGGCGCCGCGCATACGAAGCCCGTCCCCCAACAGTCGGCGTTCGATTGACACGTCTGTATCCAACCGTTGTCGCACTCGCCGCCGCCTGCGTCCGCGCCGCCACCCCCACCGCCACCGCAAGCAGGAACGATACAACCTACCAAGACCGCGACGACTATGAAGGAAAGGTGACGCATTGACTTCATCGCTCCTAGTTACTTCGGGGCCATCATGATCGAGCCCTGGCTCGGATCGCGCGCACCGAAGGCGTTGCTCCAATACACGCACGCATCGTCGACGGTGATGGTGTACGGCGCCATCTTGGTGGTCCGCGAGGATCGTCACTGGCCCGCCCGTTACGGGCACCTTGCCGATCGTTCCGTTGTCGTCCTCGGCGCCGTCGGTGAAGTAGACGAACGTGCCGTCGGTCGCGAGACTCGCCCAGCACTTGAAACATTGCCCGAGCGCGATCGTCGCGAGCGCGGTCGGAGCGCCTCCCGTGATGGGAACGCGGTAAATCGTCATCTCGTGTGCGCCGTCGATCGTGAGGTCGGTCCAGTAGACGTTCACGCCGTCGGTGGCGACCGCCATCGATTGCCCGGCGGGCGGCGTGGCGAGCGTCGTCACCGTCGCGTTCGCGATCGAGTATCGGTAGAGCTTCGCCGACGCGAAGCTCACCCAGAAGACGTCCGTGGTGGTCGCGGCGAGCGCATCGGCTCCCTGCTCGCCGACGTCGGCGACGACCGCGCCATTCGGGGAACCATCTACGCGCCGCACGAGCGTGTCTAGCGACGACGTCCAGTAGGCGTCGCCGCCAGCGACCGCGACGGCCCACTTGAACGAGCCGGTCGTGGACGCCAAGTCGGCAACAGCGCCGCCGGTACTTGGCACAGTCGCAATCGTCGTCGCATCGGCCCAGTAGACGAGCCCGTCCTGAACGGCGAGCCCCGACGCGTACTCTCCTTTCGCGAGCAAGACGTGCCCGCCACCTGCCTTCGCGATGCTGTCGATGGTCCAGGCGCCGGAGTCCGCCCAGTAGACGTTTTGGTCATCCTGCGTGATCGCGCGAACGTCCGTCGTCCCCGAGAAGAGTACCGTCGGCTCGGTCACGCGGCATCCCGCGCCCGGATCGCGCGGAGCGTCCAACGTCGTACGTGCTCCGCATCCGCTGACGATGCCCGCCACGAGCAGCGATGCATGCAGTGCGCGCATCAGAAGCACGTCGTCACGTACGGATCGCACGGAGTCGTGCACGCGTTGTAGGCCTGATACTCCATCCCCTCCGTCACGCAGTAGAACTGGGAGTTGCAATCCACGTCGCAAGCAGGCGACGCGAAGCTCGAACATTTCGTGCCGCTTGGGCACGAGCAGTACCTCGCGCCGTCGTCCGTCTTGCCGTCCGCGTTTGCGCAGCGACACGACCAGGTGACTGTCTTGTCGGAGCGGCGATCAGCGCACTGGGGATACACCTGCGCGCCGTCTTGAGGATCGGTGCTCACGTCGCCAATGACCGGCCCATTCGGCGTCGTGCACGGACCGACGCCATTTGGAAATGAACCGCCCGTTGCGCCAGCGACGCGCGGAAGCTCAGCGCCGGTCGGACCCTGACCGTACGGGCACGTGACTCGCCCGCGGAAGTGATTCACCAAACACACGATCTCGCCAGGGTCGGCATTCGGATACGGCAGATCGGCAACGACCTCGCCTGGATCGAACCCCAAGAACGCCGGATCGCTCTCGCTCGATGGGACGCACGGCGTCCCGATGGCGGGGAGCCCGGGATCGCACCCGACGACAAGGACGGTGCACGCGAGCGCCGCGACGATCCCCCTCATCACGAAAGGCTAGCACCGCCAGCACCAACCGCAGAGAAGCGGGCAGCCCTTCGATACTGGAGAAGCTCCCGTGAGATCGATCACGCATGATCGATGGAGCGATCGGCGGCGAGACGACGCCGAAGGGGCTCCTCGCGCGGGGGACCGTGCACCTCTCGGACGGCGACACGGTCGATCTCGCGGCGAGCGACGCGAGCCGCATCGACGCGCTCGCGCGCAAGCTCGCGGCGCACGAGAAGAAGCCGCGGCGCGGAGGCGTCGTGGTGTCGAGCGCGGCGCACGCGTTCTTCGTCCGCTTCACGCGCGAGCGCAAGGCCGAGAAGCTCCTCGGCGTGAGCGTCGACGAGCTCGCCGCGAAGAAGACCGAAGGCGGCAAGATGCGAATCACCGCGAGCATCGCCGACGCGAAGAAGCTCGGGCACGCGCTGATCCGCGCCGCGGGGTGAGCGCTTAGGCGACGTTGACTGAGCTACGCGTTCACGAAGCTCGCCGCTAATCGCTCGACGCGTCGGCTGCGTCGATCGGAGCGTCGACGGCGTCGTCCGATGCGTCCGTGGATGACTCCGCTTCCTGGTGGACGTCGGCAGCGTGCACGTCAGCTCAGCCCGGCCGACGTGAACAACGATTTCGCGTTCCGCCGGTAGGTCACGTGCATGTCCAAGGGCTCGCTCATCGTCGAGCCTATCGTCTCACCTCGAGCATCGCCGACGCAAAGAAGCCGAGGCCGGGCTCTCATGCGATGGGAGAAAGGCGCGCAGAACGACTGATCCAACCTCAACACCGACTGCGCGCGCGGCGGTCGGGGCGACGCAGTGGCGTCGGTGCGTTATCATTCCTCTCGTGAGCGAGCAGAGAGAAGAGCTCGATGGCGCGACCCGCGCTCAGGTTTCGGAGTTTTTGCGCATGACTCCAGCCGAGCGGCTGCGCTCGCTCGTCAACACGGTGACCTTCATCCAGCGTGCACGGCTTGGCGCGCGTTCGCCTGAGAAGCCGGCGAGCTCCGGGCGCTGAGCCGTGCCCGTCTTTCGTCCGGCAGACGTGCTCGCGGCGCTTCAACGCCATCAGGTCAAGTACGTGCTCATCGGTGGTCTTGCCGCGACGCTCCACGGCTCACCCGTGACGACGCAGGACGCAGACATCTGTCCCGAGCGCGACCCCGAAAATCTCGACCGTCTCGCGGCTGCGCTGCGTGAGCTGCACGCGCGCATTCGCACCGAAGGCATCGTCGACGGGCTCCCCTTCGCGTGCGACTCGAAGTTCTTTCAAATGATGTCGATGGCGAACCTCGTGACCGACGCTGGCGACGTGGACGTCACGTTCGATCCGGCGGGAACGGCCGGCTACGCCGACCTCGCTCGCAGCGCGATCACGATCGAGGTCGATGGTGTGTTGATTCCAACGGCCTCGCTCGAAGACGTCATCCGATCAAAGACCGCAGCCGATCGTCCGAAGGATCGAGCGGCGTTGCCGGTCCTTCACGAGGTCCTGCGCCAGCTGCAGCAACGAAAGTGACGCGCGGGCCGCGCACCTCTCGGACGGCGACACGGTCGACCTCGAGGGCGAGCGACGCGAGCGTTACGCGCCGCGGGGTGAGCCTCAAAGAACGCGCACGACCGGCTCGACGAAGAGCGGCGAGAGCGCGAGCATCCACGCGATCGTCCAAGCTCGTCCGGCGGTTTGCGGCCAACGCGTGACGCGCAGCGCGCGCTCGAGGATCATCACGAGCGCCTGCGCGACGAAGAACGCGAACATCCACGCGGCCATCGCGAGCCCGCGCACGGCGCCGAGCGCGACCCACACGGCGTACGCGTGGAACGCGGCGCTGACGAGGAACGCGAGCGAGAGGCCGACGAGCGCCCGACGGCGGCGCGCGAACGGACGAAAGAAGGTGTCGCGCAGCCACTCGTTGATCGGCCGCGCCCAGCGTTCGCCCCAGAGCTCTTGGATCGATCGCGAGAAGATCGGCGAGACGTGAAGCGCCGGCGTCTCGAAGCCCGTCGCGGCGTACACGAGCGTGAGGGCCTCGTAGGTCGCGCTGATCGCCGCGTACGTGACGAGCGCGCCCGCGGCCCAGCGCACGACGAGCGACGAAGCGCGCGCGTTCGAAGGCGCGGCGTGGAGCGCGAAGACGCCCGCCGCGGCGAGCGCCGACCACGCGAGGAGACGAACGAGCGCGGGGAGATGGAGACCGGGCGCGCGCTTCACGAGGCGACGCGAATCGATCGCGGAGCACGCGTGAAACGCGCGGCGGCGTAGCGGCCAATTCGTTCGCGAGAGATCGACGATGCGCATCGTCGTCGTGAACGCGGCGAGCGCCCACACGCCGCGCAAGAGCATCAGTCGCTCGGGAAGCAGCCACGGCGGAAGGAGCACGGCGACGCCGATCGTCACGCCGACGGCGCGGCGACCGATCGAGCCGGTCGTGCACCACGTCGCGAGCGCTGTGAGCGCGAGCCCGACGATCGCTGCGACGATGACCGCCACGTCGCCATCGTACCCGGCCCCGGCCGTGGTAGCGGCGCATTCATGGGGATCAGATCCTTGGCGATGACGCCCGCGCCCGTGTCGATCGACGCGAGCGCGCCGGCGTCGAAGGCGGTCGAGCTCCTCCAAGCCGAGGCATCCCGAGCGGCGCCGACGGCGCGGTGGCCTCGCGCGGATGTGGAACCGCCGCGCCACACGGCTTGGATCGACCGAGTCGACTTCTCATCGATGAGAAGTCGGGCTCTCATCGATGAGAAGCGGCGCACGATGTTTGGGTCTGAAAAGGCTCCTGCCGAAGACGAAGATCGCGATCACTTGATGTGCTGTCAGGGGGTCGCGAGGGCGGCGTTCGGGTAGCCCGCCGCGCGCGCGACGTCGATGATGTGCGCGACGCCGGCAGCGGGCGTCGCCTTCTCCGCTTTCAACGTCACGCGCCCCGGAAACGTTTGTCCGGGGTGAACCTTCATCCACGTGTCACGGGTGCTCTTCAGCTTGGCGGAGAGCTCGTCGAGCCTGGCATCACCGAGCGCACCGGCTGCGGAGCCGTCGACGAGGATGAGGTTGCCTTTGAGCTGGATGACGACGCCTTCATCCGCAGCGGGTGCGCTCGATGAGGATGCCGCCGATGCGCTCGCGACGGGCGCCGCGGGCGCAGACGCGACCGGCGCGGACGTCGTCGGCGAAGTCGCCTCCGGCTGCGCCTCTTTGTTGCCGCACGCGAAGAGAGTCGTACCGAGCATCACGCAAACGATCGCCTTCATCATCGGCGCATGAAAGATCAACCTCGCCCGCAAGTCCAACGCGCCCCCCTCCCCTTCTCACACCCCACCATGCAGTGACACCCCTACCGTTCTCTGCGTTCCACCTTGAAGCGCTCGTCATCGTGCATGACGACATGCGCCCTTGTTTCCGCGTCGCTGAGGAGCTCAATGACCGTCACGTCGTTCGCATCGCGTGCACGCTGCCGGAGATCGGCACGGAGCTCGGTCTCGTCGAGCGCCTCGCCTGCATCGTCTGCATTCCCGGCCGCAAGCTGCGCGCACACGACGTGCACGACGAGGCGGTGCATCTCGGTGTGGCGCCGGAACGGATCCTCTTCGTCGATCTCGAGACGATCGGTCATCCAGACGTGATGGAAGACTCGATCCGCACGATCGACTCGCTCCTGTCGCGTATCGCCGCGGTCGCCGCGGTCGTCGCGGCGACAGTGCCCAAGCCGCGCCCGACGAAGATGCGCGGCGCGGTCGCGAAGACTTGCGAAGCCGCGCCCATCGAAGATGGGCGGCCGAGAGCCCTCCCCGAACCTCAGCGCGTCGCGAGCAGGATCTGAAACGGCGAGTGCGTGTCGATGCGCCGCTGGAACGCGAGCCCGGCGCTCGCGAAGAGCTCTGCGTACTCGCGCTCGGTGCGCTCGCGTCCGCGGAGCATGACGAGCATGTTCAGGTCCATGAGCTGCGCGGGCGACGGGCGGAGGTCGTCGGGGATGACCATCTCGATGACGGCGACCGAGCCGCCCTCCGCGAGGCCCTTCGCGCAAGTCGCGAGGATCGCCTTGCACTGCTCGTCGTCCCAGTCGTGGAGGACTTGCTTGAGGAGGTAGACGTCCGCCGAAGGAACGTTCTTGAAGAAGTCGCCACCCACGACCTCGCACCGCGCACCGATACCGGCGGCGTCCAAGGCCGCGCGCGCGCCGTCCGCGACGTGCGGCAGATCGAGCAGCACGCCGCCGAGGCTCGGGTTTGCGCCGAGCACGGCGGCGAGCAGCGTCCCGTTCGCGCCGCCCACGTCGACGACTCGCTTCTTGCCCGTGGTGTCGAGGGCGCGCGCGACCTCGCCAGCGACGAGCCCGGCGAGGTTGTTCATGGCGCCAGAGAACGCCGCGGCCTCCGCGCGGTTCTTCGCGTAGTGCTCGAAGATCTCCATGCCGAGCGCGGAGGGCGTCTGGCGCTCGCCCGTTCGCACCGCGTCGCGGAACTGACCCCAGGGGAGCCAGTGGCCGGCAGAGGTCTGCGCGATCGCCATGTCGCGCATCGATCCAGGTGCGTCGCTCCGCAGCGTGTCGCCGAGCGGCGTCGACGAGAAGCGCCCCTGCTCGTCGCGCGCAGTGACGCCGACGGCGGTCGCGGCGCGAAGCACGCGCTCGAGCGCGCGCGGGTCGCAGCCGTTGTCGCGGGCGAGCTCCGCGGCGGTGCGCGGGCGCGCGGCGAGGGCGTCGTTCACGCCCAGCTCGGCGAGCGCGCCGACTAGCTGGCTCACCCAGTAACCGGTGATCATCTGGAACATCTGCTGCGGGGGCGGGGGCGTTTGGCTCATCGTGTCCTCCAGCATCCTTGCTACGCTGGAGGCTCGCGCGCGGGCACCGCACAAGGACGCAAGACACCCTTGCGTCGATGCGGCAGGTCCGCGAGCCGGTGAAATGGCCGTTTTGGACTGGAATGATCTCCGTTTTCTCCTGGCGCTGCGGCGCGCGGGCTCGCTCGGCGGCGCGGCGCGCGAGCTCAAGGTCGACACGTCGACGGTCAGCCGACGGCTCGCAGCGCTCGAGGGCGCGCTCGGCGTGCAGCTCGTCACGCGCACGCCCGAAGGCGTCAAGTTCAACGACGCGGGCGACACCGCCGCCGAGACCGCGCAGGCCGTCGAGGCGCTCGTGAAGAAGCTCGAGGCGCACGTGGGCGGCCGCGATCGGCAGACGGAGGGCGTCGTGCGCGTCGCGGTCACCGAAGGCTTCTCGACGATCATCTACGAAGGGCTCGCGTCGCTCCGCGCGGCGCACCCCAACCTCTTCGTCGAGCTCGTCGTGTCTCCTTCGCGCGCGGACCTCACGCGCGGCGACGCGGACATCGCGGTTCGGCTCTTCCGCGAGCAGAGCGGTGATCTCGTCGCGAAGAAGGTGTGCACGATCGGCTGGTCGCTCTACGCGAGCGAGGCCTACGTCGAGCGCCGCGGGCGCCCGAGCCTGGAGACGCTCTCGCGACACGACGTCATCGGCTACGCGGAGCCGGCGAGTCGCTCGCCCGGCGGGCGCTGGCTCGAGGGCGCCGCGCGCGACGCCCGCGTGGTCTTTCGCGGCGTGACGGTGAGCGCGGTCAGCCAGGCCGCGCGGACCGGGATGGGCGTGGCGATCCTGCCGTGCTTCGTGTGCCGTGACGAGGCCTCGCTCTGCCGGCTCACGGCGGACGTGCTGGCCGAGGGAGACGCCTTCCTCGTCACCACCGCGGCCGCCAAGGACATCGCGCGCGTCCGCCTCGTGCTCGACGCGATCGCCGCTCTGTTCGAGCACGAATCGAACGTGTTCGCCGGCCGAGTCACGCCATGACGGGGCCGTCGGGGACGTTCGGGGTGCGCAATCTCGTGCGGTTCGTCAAGGGGCAGCTCCCGTGGCTCCAAAACGTGGTCGCCGAGCACGGCGACGTCGTGCGGATGAAGATGCTCGGAGTGTGGTGGTTCATCGTCAGCCATCCCGACGACATCGAGCGGATTCTCGTGAAAGACGCGCGCGTCATGCAGCGCGATTCCGGGATCGACATCGTGCGCCGCGTGTTGGGGAATGGTCTCCTCACGAGCGAGGGCGATCTATGGAAACGCCAGCGCAAGCTCATGTCGCAAGCGTTCTCACCCAAACGAATCGCCGATTACGCGAAGGCGATGGTCCGCGTGGGCGACGTGGCGATCGGACGTTGGCGTGATGGCCAAGCGACCAACCTGCACCAAGAGATGTCGCGGCTGACGATGGAGGTCGTCGCCGACGTGCTCTTCGGCGCGAGCATGGGCGCGGCCGACGTCCGGGCCGTCGGCGGCGCGATGGAAGTCGCGAACGAGTTCTTCTCGGGCAGCCCCGAGGCGATGCTCAAACTACCGAAGTGGCTGCCGACGCCGCGCAACGCGCGGATGAACCGCGCCGTCGCCACGCTCGATCGCGTCGTCTACGACATCATCGCGCGGCGTCGCGAAGGCCAGCCGCGGGACGACCTCCTCGGCACGCTGCTCGCCGCACGCGACGAAGACGGTTCCGGCATGAGCGACGTGCAGCTGCGCGACGAGGTGATGACGCTCTTTCTCGCAGGTCACGAGACGACGTCGCTCGCTCTGGCGCACGCGCTCTACCTTCTGAGCCTGAACCCCGCGATCGAGCAGCGCCTCCACCGCGAGATCCACGAAGTGCTCGGCGAGAGGCTGCCCACGGCCGACGACGCGCGTTCGCTTCCGTTCACCGACTGCGTGCTCAAGGAGACGATGCGCCTTTACCCGCCCGCGTGGGCGACCGGACGCGAGACCACCGGGCCGTACGAGATTCGCGGGCACGCTATCCCCGTGGGCTCGCAGCTCATGACGAGCCAGTGGATCGTGCACCGCGACGCGAGGTGGTATCCGAACCCCGAACAGTTCGATCCGGAGCGTTGGTCGCCGGCGCGCGCGAAGGACATTCCCCGCTACGCGTACTTCCCGTTTGGTGGAGGGCCGCGTGTGTGCATCGGCAACCACTTCGCGATGATGGAAGCCACGCTGCTGCTCGCGATGATCGTCCAACGCTTTCGCGTCGAGCTCTTGCCTGGCCAGAAACTCGAGCTCGCGCCAGCCGTCACCTTGCGCCAAAAGGGCGAAGGACTCCGAGTCCGAACGCTCGCGCGCTGAGGTCCCCGCGCGCGCGATCGTCTGCGACGACGCGATCGAGGGCGGCGGCCGCCGTTTCGTCGCCCTTCGGCGTCGAGCGCTTCGCTCGCGCAACGAAGCTTCAGCCGCCCCGACCCTGCGCTCGAGTGGCTCGAGGGCTGGTCATGAGGCCTTCGAGAGTCGCCTCTACCGCTGTTGCCGGGTCTGCCGCACTAGAGACCAGTCGTATCCCATCCCTTCGGCGCGCCGACGCAGCATTTCCATGAGGTCGTCCGATGGCCTCGGGTCGCGCGAGAGGATCCAAAGGTACGTCCCGGATGGCTCTCCCACGATCGACCATGCGTAGTCGTCTGCGTGGTCAAGCACCCAATAGTCACCATAAAACGGCCAGAAGAAGGTCACCTCGAGCTTCGCGTTCGTCACCTTGTCGACGACCTTCGCCTTGCCCGTTGCGCTCTTGAACGGCCCATCGACGGCACCTTTGCGACAACCGTTGAGGACGCGGATGGTTCCATCGCGGTTGAGTGAATAATCTGCGGTCACGGCCTCACAGTCTTTTTCGAACGGGGCCTCGTACCTGTAGAGCTCGTACCAACGCCCCAGATAACGATCGAGATCGACGGCCTTGGCCGGCTGCGGGACGTTGTGATTTCCGACGGGTCGGCACGATACCGCGAGGCACGCGGCCAAACCTACGAACAGGCAAAGCAGCATCGACTTCTTGGTCCCCTTCCACATCGCGAGGAAGCGTGCATAGCCCGTACCCAGGGAAGCGCGAGCTGGATTGGGCTATTGCCTCGTAAGCGTCAGTAGCAACGTTGGACCGTTGTTCGGATAATCGAGCTCGACGGTCAGCGTCGTCGAGGTCGCGGTGTAAGGCATCGGCGGTGACCCGCCGGAGCAATACGAAACGACCGTGATCGCGTCGTTTGCCGTCGTGAACGTCATGTTGCCGTCGTAGGACGAATTCACAGTATCGAGATCGAGCCACAGCATGACGTTGCCGCAGACTTCGATCGTGTCTCGTCGCGTCTGGTTCGCGAAGCAGCCGCCGCCGTCCGCCTTGGATACCCAATCAGCCGACGTGAGGTAATAAAGCCCGTCGACGATCGTTCCGCCCTGCGCGGCCGGAAGCGACGAGACGCACCCGATGTTCACCAGGTTGCTCTCGGGGAGGTTGTTGCAATAGCCAGGATTGCCCTTGCCCGCCTCGTTGTAAATGCACGCAGACGCATCTGGCGTTCCGGCGTCGGTGGGCGGCGCCGAGGTCTCGTCCGATGAGGCATCGAACGCCCACGTGTCGAGCGTCGCGTCGGCCGGCATCACGTCGGTCGTCGCGTCGTAGCCCACGTCGTTCGACGCGTCGGCCGTGCTCGCGTCGTCCGTGCCGATCGCCCCATCACAGCCCACCGCAAAGAAGACCAGAGCCGCCGCCCACCCTCGCATGCGACGAGGATAGCGCGTCACCGCCGCGTCTTCACCTTCGCGCGAGAGACCAAGAAATCCAAGCGCCGCGGAGAACAAGGCGTCCAGCCCTACGCGAGCGTGACCCGTCTTCGACTTGGTCCACTAGCCAATCTTCGTGCTCCTCGTGCTCAATGAAGGGTGAAGCCGCCGCAGTCGCGGAGGAAGCTCGCCACCTTATTCAGCGTCTCCATCTCGAAGCCAGCGCGGTTCGCCACGCCGGTTCCTTTGCACGCGTAGCAATCGGAAGTCTTGCCCCCGCAGTAACAAGGGAGCTCCTCGGCTTGGATCTCGGCGAGGTACTCGGCGGCGGCACCCGACTCGATGCGCGCTTCGAGAACGTCGCCCAGAAGGGACGCCTGCTCGTCGTCCAAGCCTTGCCCGTTGCTGCTCCACCACTCGTCCAGCTCACCGGCCGTGTCGGGATCGACCTCGAGACAGTAAGTCCAAATCTCTTTCCAGGTCCCACCGGGGAATTCGATGGATCGCCCCGCCACGCTTCGCGGCGCGATTCCTTTCAACCAGTAACCCATGACGACCTCAGGATACGGCGCGCAGTCGGAGATCTTCCAACCTCCGTGCGTTCTCTCGAGCTCGCTCACATCTCGCTTCATCGCGGCGTCGCGAGCGCGTCGCACGCCGGCTGGTAGCTCCGCGCACACGCCGTCTCGAAGTACCGCTTCGCGCGCACGAGATCGCGCGGCATCCCGCAGCGCCCCGTGGAGAGTGCGTCGCCCATGTCGACGCACGCGTAGTCCTGCACGGGATATTCCCGCGGTTGGTGGAAGTCGCGAAGACATATCGCGTCCATCATCGCGACCGCGTTCGCGATCTGCGTCGAGCTCAGGTCTGCATCACGACATGCAGCACTTCGTCCCGGTGGTGCCGACGAACACGCGACAAGAAGGAGCAGCCAAACGGTGAAACGGGCCATTCGAGCCCGAAACTGCAACGTGCGCGCCAGCCGTGCGCTAGCGAGATGGATGTTCAAGTAGATGACGGCGCTGCGCGCTAGCGCCGAGCTGCGAATTTCTTCATCGCTTCGGGCGTGACGGGCGTGAAGAAGTTCACGAGGTTGCCATCGGGGTCGCGAAACAGGAGCGAGCGATTGCCCCACGGCATCGTCGTCGGTCCTTGGACCAAGGTGGGCTCGATGACATGCGCGAGCTTCCGATATTCGCCGTCGACGTCATCGACGAGGAAGTCGATGATCGCCGTGCGGTTGTCGGCCGGACGCGCCACGTCGCCGCCGCCGAACAGCGCCAACGTTCGCGTGCTGCCGATCGCCAGCGTGGACGAGGGCGTGACGAGCTCCGCGAAGTCCTCGGTGTAGACGGTCACCTTGGCTCCGCTGATCCGTTCGTAGAACTGCACGAGACGCTGGATGTCAGCCGTGATGATGCGGACGGATACGGGGTTCCGCTTTCGATGGTCGCTATATGATGGGTGTCGAGGCGCGTTTTGAGATCGTTCGGCATCGCGTGCGGGATCGTGGCGCTCGTCGCGTGCGGCGCTCGCACCGACCTCGGCGGGCGCGTGGGAGGAGCGGGCGCGGACGCAGCGCCGTCAGACGCCTCGCACGACGCGCCTCACGACGCGAGCGGCGACGCGCTGCCTCCGATCGAGGGCCCGGAGCTCGCCCTCGGAGCCGGCCACAGCTGCGCGATCATGCCGGACAGGACCGCGCGGTGCTGGGGCGCGAACGGCTTCGCGCAGCTCGGTGACGGGACGAAGCAGGATCGCCACAACCCCGTCGCGGTCGCGCGCCTCTCGGGCGTCGCCCAAATCTCCGCGGGCGAGACGCACACGTGCGCGCGCGACACTTCGGGCGGCGTTTACTGCTGGGGAGAGAACCACGTCGGACAGATCGGAAACGGCCAGGCGTGCCCGCCGAACGATTTCTACTGCTCGGCGCTCTCGCCGTCGCAGGTCGCGAGCATCGACGGGATCAGCGTCGCCGCGGGCGGCATCCACTCGTGCGCCGTCGCGTCGAACCACCACATCCACTGCTGGGGCTATGGCCAGTTCGGCGGCCTCGGCGACGGCACGCACGACAACACGAACGTCCCCGTGGAGGTCCTTGGGATCACCACGGCCGTGACCGTCGCCGCGGGATGGACGCACACGTGCGCGGCGAGCTCGAACGGTCACGCGTGGTGCTGGGGCCTCGACGAGGTCGGCGAGATCGGAAACGGAACCGTCGACACGGGCAACGGCATCACGACGCCGCAGGACGTGACCGGGCTCACGGGCGTGGTGCAGCTCGCGCTCGGCTGGTTCTTCAGCTGCGCGCTCGTGAGCGGCGGCGGCGTCGAGTGTTGGGGAATGAACTCGAGCGGGCAGCTCGGCGACGGCACGATGAACGACCGCTCGACGGCCGCGCCCGTCGCGGGCTTGAACGACGTGGCGGAGATCTCGGCGCGCGAGGACATGGCCTGCGCGCGCCGAAACGCGGGCGATGTGTGGTGCTGGGGCAACGGCGATCCCGTCCCCAAGCCGGTCGCGGGCGTCTCGCAGGCGACGAGCATGGGCTCGGGCTCGCGCCACGCGTGCGCGCGCGTCGGGACGCAGGTCGAGTGCTGGGGCTCGAACTCGAACGGCCAGCTCGGCGACGGCACGACCGTCGATCACGTCGCGCCCGCGCTCGTCGTGTGGTGATGTTCATACGCGAGCTTCTGATACGTTCATAGGATGCAGAAGCTTGGCGCCCGGGTCGTGGGTGCTGCGGCGTTGCTCTTTACCGCCTGCAGCGGCGCGGAGGACTCGATCCTTTTCCAAGACGCGGGGTCCCCCGTGGCCGACGTCGTGGTCGTCGACGCCAGTCCGCCGACGATCACGAAGTCGAACAAGCTCGACATGCTGTTCGCGATCGACAACTCGGCGTCGATGGGCGACAAGCAGCAGCTCCTCGTCCAGGCGATGCCGCAATTTCTCGAGCGGCTCACGGCGCCTTGGTGCGTGCCGCAATCCGACCCCGCTGGCGCAGCGGTCCCGCCGACGAACGGACAGTGCGACTCGGGCTACCAGTTCGAGTTCGCGGCGGTGAAGGACATCCACATGGGCATCGTCTCGTCGTCGCTCGGCGGCGGCGGATCGCCGGACGTCTGCGTGCCGCCGACCAACGACGCCTCTCACCAGAACGATCACGGACGCCTCCTCAATCGAACGCGCCCCGCCAATCCCGGCGATCCGGAAGGGATCGTCGCGGCCGCGAGCCCGCTCGACGGACAAGGCGGAGGCTTCCTCGCGTGGGTTCCTAGCGACGAGAAGGTCAACGTGACCAACGAGCCGTCCGTAGCGCAGCTCGAGACCGACTTCTCGACGCTGGTCAACGGCGTGAACGAGCACGGGTGCGGTCTCGAGGCGCAGCTCGAGAGCTGGTACCGCTTCCTCGTCCAGCCCGATCCTTACGATCAGATCGCGATGAGCACGGACAACCCGCCGAAGGCGAGCCTCGTCGGCGTCGACGCGACCGTGCTCAAGCAGCGCCACGATTTCTTGCGGCCCGACTCGCTCCTGTTGATCGTCCAGATCACCGACGAGGACGACTCGTGGGGCGATCCGATGTGGCTCGGCGGGTACGGATGGACCCTGCGCACGTTCAACTTCCCGAGCGGGCCTGGGCTCGGCGCCGGACCGCGCGGCACGTCCGAGTGCGACACGAACCCGAACAATCCCGACTGCGTGTCCTGCGCCTTCCCAGGCAGCATGAAGCCCGTCGCGAAGACGCTCATCGGCGTCGACCCGAACTGCAACGCGTGCGCAGGCGGAACCACGGGTTGCCCGCTGAAGGGCTGGTACACGCCCGCTGCGCAGTCGGTCCCGTACGCCGCGGCCGACGGGCTCAACGTGCGGTACACCGACTCGATGCGCGCGCGCTACGGCCTCGAGCCGCAGTGGAACGTCCAGCGCTACGTCGACGGGCTCTCGTCGCGGCTCGTGCCGGATCGCGGCCACGAGGTCCACGACGCGAGCCAATACTCGAGCACGCAGAAGAACTGCACGAACCCGATCTTCGCGTCGGCGCTCCCCGATGGGACCGACCTCACGCCCAACGCGCTCTGCTCGCTCCCCGCTAGCCTGCGCGATCCGTCGCTCGTGTACTACCTCACCATCGGCGGCGTGCCGTGGCAGCTGCTCGCGCAGGACCCGCTCAACACGTCGCTGCCGCTGAAGCGGACGCTCACCGCAGCGGACTGGCGGAGGATCATCGGCAACGATCCGTCGAAGTACGATCTCTCGGGGATCGATCCGCACATGATCGAGTCGATCGCGCCGCGCGCGGGGCTGCCTCCGCCGACCTCCGCGAACAACGCCGACCCCATCAACGGCCGCGAATGGAACACGCTCGAGTCGAATGCCGGCGTCGACATGCAGTTCGCGTGCATCTTCGACCTGCTCCAACCGAAGGACTGCACCGACCCGAGCGTCGCGTGCGACTGCACCGGCACGGCGACGAACGCCGACGGGCCGCCGCTCTGCGACACGACCACGCCGACCACGCAAGTGCGCGGCAAGGCGTACCCGACGATCCGCGAGCTTCGCGTCGCGAACGGCTTGGGGAACCAAGGCGTCGTGGCGAGCATCTGTCCGCGCACGAACGCGTCGAGCTACTTCGAGGTGCTCTTCACACGCATCCGCACGTCGATCTCGAAGTAGGCGGTGATCCGATGCGAACGCGCGCGGCGTCCGCTGACGTGGACGAGAAGAACGTCTGCATCACGGCGTCGGAGACCGCGCAGCGGCGGTCGTTTGGCGAGCCCAAACACCACTGAAGCCCTCCGCGCGGCTCAATGCCCCATTCGTCGCTACTGGCCCTCATCGACGTTCAAGAAGGCCCCGATCGCGTCGACTGCAGGATCGTGCGGGTGCGCCTGGGCGACGGCGACGAGCGCTCCGTCGTTCTTCGTGTCGATGACGAGGCGAGATGCCTTGCCCTCGGTCTCGACGCGCGCGGTGAGCACGTCGTCGAGCGGCACCGACCACACCTTCTTCCACGTGAAGAGCACTCGCTGCTCGAGCGTCGCGACCTCCGCCTGTTCGGAGAGCACGAGCCTGCGCGCCGCGCCGCCGTAGAAGAACAGCACCGTGACGCCGCAACCGAGCACGATCATCATGCCCGCCGTGATGAACGCGAGCACGGCGTTGCCATCGAAGCGTTCGTCGAGTCGCGTGAGCGTCGTGTCGTGCGCGAACCGGTCGATTCGCCCGGCCATCGCAGGCAGCGCGAGATTGGGGCTCGAATCGCCGAGCGGCGTGTCGGTCCCGTCGATGTTCATGTAGACGTGATCGATCGTCGCGTTCCCTTTCGGCATGCGTTCGTGCGCGACGCGCGCGCTGCGAAGGCTCCGCACGTCGAAGGTCGTGCGTTCCTCGTGCATGACGAAGCGATGGACGTAAACGCACTGGCCCGCGCCGGTGTCGTCCCGACGGCAAGACAAGCTCGTATCCCGCTCCGCATTCGAGAGCATGACGAACGCCAGCACGACGAGCAGTCCACCGAGTGGCACGAAGAAGAGCTGCCAACGCGGCACGACGAAGCGAATCACCGCTTGTCGCTTCTCCCGCGCGCCGGTGCGGTACATCCCCGGATTGTATCGCGCTTCTCGTAGAATCCCACGCCATGGGCCTCCTCACCTTCGGTCTCAACGTGACTCTGGACGGGTCCATCGATCACACCCAGGGGATCGTCGACGACGCGCTGCACGACTATTGGACGCAGCTCATGGATCAGAGCGGGGCGATGCTCTTCGGGCGCAACACCTACGAGCTCATGGAAGCAGCCTGGCCCGCGGTGGCACGCGACGAAAAGGCGCCGCGCGCGATGCGCGAGTGGGCGCAGAAGCTCGAGGCGAAGGCGAAGTACGTCGTGTCGGGCTCGCGGAGCGACTTTCCGTGGCAGAACACGATCAAGGTGGAGGGTGACCTTCGCGAGGCGATCTCGGCGCTGAAAGCGAAGACCGCGCGGGGTGTCCTCGTCGGAGCGCCGAAGCTCGCGGCTGCGCTCGAGGAGCTCGGGCTCATCGACGAGTACCGCATCGTCGTTCATCCGATCATCAGCGGCCGCGGGCCGACGTTGTTTCATGGCCTCTCGAGCGCGCGCCATCTCGAGCTCCTCTCGACGCAGCGGTTCGAGTCCGGCGTGCAGGCGCTCCACTTCCGCGCGCGTAACGCAAAGTAACGTGCGCTTCGCGTCGAGCGCGCGCACCATCGCTTGATGAAATACGCGCTCGCGCTCCTGGGCCTCCTCACGGCATGCGGGGGTGGCAACACGGGGTTCGTACCGAGCGACGGCGCAGTCGCGGACGCGAGCGACGAGACGACGTCGAGCTCCGACGCGGGCTTGCAGTTTCAGGACAGCTCGCTCCCGGTCGACGCAGACGCCGCGACGGGCTGCAACCTCGCGACGATCGGGACGGGCGGCTCACACGCGAGCACCCAGTTCGAGGCGTGGCTCAGTCAAGGTGGCGTCGGGAGCTTGGGCGATCAAACGATCACCGCGTCTCTGCTCGCGCCGTTCCGCGTGCTCATCGTGCAGAACCTCGATTCGAATCACGCGTACACGTCCGCCGAGGCGTCCGCGCTCTATCAATGGGTGCAGGGCGGCGGCAACGTGATGACGCTCACCGGCTACGGCGGCGGCAACGAGCCGACGAACGTCAACACGCTGATCGCGCCGTTCAACATCCAATACGCCACGAACCTCGTCCTGTGCGGTTGTGGCGTGCCGCTCGCGATCACGGAGTGGGTCAGCCACCCGATCACGACCGGGATCACCTCCATCGGCTTCGACAACGGCTACGAGGTCGTCGGATCCGCAGGAACGATCCTCGCGAGCCAAACCGACACCGGCGGCGACCATCACGTCCTTCGCGCGACGACCGTCGGCGCGGGTCACATCGTCGTTTGGGGCGACGAATGGATCTCCTACGACACGGTTTGGCAGCAGTTCCCGCAAACGCTCACGCTCTGGCAAAACATCATCAACTGGTTCGACCCGCAGGCGGGCTGCGTCGTCCCCGTGCCAAAGTAACTTCGCTCTGTGAAGCCGGGTTGAGCGCCTTCAGCCGACCTACAATGACGAGCATGGTCCTCCACGCACGCGTCAAAGCTGGGCGGTACGTCATGGACGAGCCGGCGGAGCTGCCTGAAGGAGCCGCGCTACGCGCGTCGATCGAGAAGGGCCTCGATGAGGCGGATCGCGGTCTCAGCGTGCCAGCGGATGAAGCGCTCCGGCGCCTCCGGGCCAAGTAGCTTTGCCAGTCGCGTTTTCACCCGAAGCGCTTGCGCAAATCGAGAGGCGACGCTGTTGTCATTCTGTCCGCGTGGGGCGCGAACACGGCGAAGCCGCCGCCGCTTGGACGCTGAAAGTGGGTACCCTCGCGGTACATGCTCGTTCATCCGTGCTCGAATTGCGGACGGCCTCGGCCGGTGGCGCTGCTCGGGCCGCAGCACGTGTGCCCTTCGTGCGGGCTCGATGCGCCGCTCGCCGCGGGCTTGAGCTCCGCGATCGAAGCGACGCGCGTGGCGATGCTGAACCTTCCGCTGCGCGAACGGCAGCTCCAGACCGGCGAGCGCCTCGTCGCCGGCTTGGATCAGAGCAGCCACAAGCTTCGCTGGTGGTGGGCGCTGCTTCTGGTTCCGCTCATCATCGCCGAGGTTTTCGGGCTCACGTTCATGACGACCGAGTCGTGGGCGGATCCGGAGCAGCGGTTCGACGTGACGCTGAGCGCGCTCATCGTTCCTCTGTTCATTCACGTCGTGTGCGGCTGGGTGTTGCGACGACGGACGCTGCGCGCCGCGCGCGACATTCGCATGCAGCTTCAGGTGCGGCCGATGCAGGGCGGCTCGTACGCGTGCCGCACGTGCGGCGCCCCGATCGCGCCATCCGATCTCGACGCGCCGATCATCGAGTGCGTGCACTGTCACTCGCACAACGTGTTCGATCGCGACGCGGCCCTCGACGCCGCCACCGAGGAGCTCGTCACGTTCGATTCGCTTCAACCCGCGGTGCTCGCGCGCGCTCGGCACACGCGTCCGAGCGCGCGCACCGCGGCGGCTCTCGTCGCGGCCGGCCCGCTCTCGCTATTCGTGATCTCGGTCGCGTGCTGGCAGACGGACCTTCGAATGGAGAAGGCGTTTTACCCGGACGCGACGCTCGACGCGCCCGCGTACAAATCTGGTGTGCGTCATTGCCTCGAGCTGAAGGACAGCAAGTACACGGAGCGCGTTCCGCTGCAGCCGCTCGTGGGGACCACGCTTTATTTCGGAAGAGAGCCGTACGTGCTCGGGCGCGTCGGCAAGGATGGATGGGGCCGCGTCTGGCTGCAAAGCACCGACGGCCGGTGGTCGCGCCCGACCGAGCTGTGCTGGCCGAAGCTGGAGCCGTAGAGACTCACCGCGCGAACGCCACCACGTGGCCATCCGGATCGAGCACGTAGCCCGCGCGGTGGCCCCAGTCGCGCCGAGCGATCGCGCTGAGCTCACGCGCGCCAGCGTCGAGCGCACGGCGCATCATCGACTCCGGATCCTCGACGACGAGATAGAGCTCCGCGCGGGGCGCCCCCGCGGCGCGTGACGGGTCGACACCGAGCAGGCGCGTGATCCCCACTTCGGGCATGAGGCCGAGGATCGCTCCGCCGAGATCGAACTCGGTCATGCCGGGGACGTCGAGGCGCGGGGGCAGATCGAGGACGCGCGCGTAGAACGCGGACGACGCGGACTGATCGCGGACGTAGAGGATGAAGTGTGTTTGCATGGCGACCGATGGATGGTGAGAATTACCCCAAGACGCGCGAGCTGCGAGAGGCGCGTGAGCGGGTCGTCGCGCGGTTGACCGAGGCGTTCGCGAACGACGAGCTCGCCATCGCCGTGTTCGAGCAGCGCATCGCGGACGCGTATCAGCGCGCGTCGGTGGAGTCACTCGACGCGCTGGTCGCCGATCTCGAGCCGGCGAAATCCTCGAGCGCCGCGATCGTCGTCGAACCGAAGGCGATTCCCGTGCAAGTCGTCACCGTGCCGGTGACGGCGCAAGCGCGGCCGATGGTCGCCCGCGCGATCTTGGGGAGCGTCGAACGCACGGGCACGATGACGCTCCCCGCCGACGCGCGCGCGAGCGCGGTCCTCGGGAGCCTCGTCATCGATCTGCGCGGCGCCACGTGGGAGGGCGTCGTCGAGCTCCACGTTCGCACGGTGCTCGGGTCCGTCGAGATCATCGTCCCGGCCGACATCGCGGTCGAGTGCGAGGGAACGAGCGTCCTCGGGTCGTTCGAAGGCTCGTCGCGCGTCCCTGCCGCGATCGATCCGTCCGCTCCGCGCCTTCGCATCGTCGGCGCGGCGGTGCTCGGGTCGATCGAGGTCCACGTGCGACCTCCGATTTACATCGAACACCACGCCGCGGAGCTGCGCGCGAAGCAGACGCCGCTGCTGCGCTGAGCTGCTACGCTTCGACCGTGCGCCGCGTGCTCTTGGCTTGCCTCTTGCCGATCACGGCGACGATTTCCTCGTGCCTCACGCCGACCGAGATCCAGCTGCACATCACGACGAACGCGTGCACGGCGCTCTCGCGGACGGACATCTACGTCGGTGACGCGACCGCGCCCGCGACGTCGACCGGCGGATGCACGGATTCGGCGAAGGGAGAGATCGGGACCATCACCGTTTTGCCCTCGGGCTCGCTCGACGCGCACATCGACATCGCCGTGGTCGCGTCCCTGGGCGACGCGTGCTCGAGCCCGTCGACGACGGACACGAACTGCATCATCTCCAGGCGGTCGCTCTCGTTCGAGCCGCACGCGGCTCTGCCGCTCCCGGTCTTTCTCGACAGCGCGTGCGCTGGCGTCTCGTGCCCCGGCGGGACGTGTGTGGCCGACGCGAACGGGGCGCATTGCCAGAGCCAAGCTTGCGACGTCGACGGCGGCCTCGTGTGCGTGAGCGACGCGGGCCTTCCGGGCGAGGGCGGGATCACCGACGGCATCGCCTTCACGGATGGGCCCACGCCGAGCTGCGCGAGCATCGGCGACGCGGGCACGCCGAAGCGATCGTGGTCGTTCGACCCGCAGGGTGACGGGAAAATCCACGAAGACCACGCGGCCTACGCGGTCCCGATCGTCGCGGGCAACGTGCAAACGACCGCAGGGGTCACGTTTTGTGGCCCGTACCTCAGCGCTCCCATCCAGCAGCCGCTGTCGCCTTCGACGGACACGGTCTTCGGGAGTAACCCGCTGGCGCTCGCGTTCGCGTACCGGACCACCGCGACCGACGGCACCCTGCTCAATCTCCAGACGAGCGGCCCGGTGGGCGGCGGCTTCGCGATCGGCATGGCTGGAGGGCTGCTCGACGTGCACGTGCACGGTTCGACCGTCGAGATCCTCGCCTACAAAGACTCGGCGACTTCGAACGACGGAAAGTGGCACAAGTTCCAGATGGTGCTCGCCATCAGCACCAAGAGCGATTCCGGCACCACCGCGACGACCGGCATCTTCACCCGTGACGGCGTGACGAACGTCACGAGCTTGAGCTACACGCCGACGCAGGGCCCGCTCGTGGTCGGCGGGATGGCAGTCGGGATCGACCAGCTCGCGTTCTACTAAACCCAGCGCTCGCGTGAGTGCATCTTGTCTTGAGCGTGAGTCGTGATCCGGCACATGCGGCGGTCGTCGAAGAATTTGGCCATAACCTCGGTGCGCCGCGCGTGAGGTGACACGGCATGTGGCGGTCCCGCCGCGATGTCTCGCTGCCGCATGTCGACGACAACGATGGCGTGGTCTGACCGGACCGAGGTGAGCTCCTGACTAGCTCAGCGCGACGCGATCGTCGGCAGCGGACGCAGCACCGCGACGCGGTTCGTGTTGCTCTCGGCGATGAAGAGTCGGCCATCCGGAGTCGCGACCATGTTGCGGATCATCGCGTCACCCGAAGGGATCGGCATGCTCGCGAAGACGCGCGAGCGCGGGTCGAAGCGAACGAGCGTGTTCGGCTCCGGTCCGGTTTCGCTGAGCCACACGTAGCCTTCGCGCTCCACGGCGATCGCGTAGGGCTGCGCGGTCGCGCCGTTGGGCGTCGACCACTCGTCGACGTGGCCGGTGGCCGCGTCGAGCCGGCCGAGCATGCCGCGCGCGAAGTCGGTGTAATAGAGCATCCCCTCGGGCCCGAGCGCGATGCGCCGCGGACGCGCGCCCGACGGCAGCTCGTACTCGCGGAGCGCCATCGTCTCCGGCTCGATGCGCGTGATGCGGTTCGTGCCGAACTCGCACGCGTACGCCGCGCCGTCCTGGCCGATCGCGATGCCGTACGGAAGCGCGCCGGGGCGCGGGAGCGTTCGCAGATCGATCTTGCCGCTCTCGGGATCGAGCCTTCCGACCAAGCCGGCTTGTTCGACGGTGAACCAGAGGCGGCCGTCTCGGCCAAAAACGAGCGAGTGTGGATCTTTTGCGCGCGCGTCAGGCATGCGGAAGACGGTGATGTTCTCCGACTCGGGATCGAGCTTGCCGATGTATCCGCGCGCGCTCGCCGTGAACCAGATGTTGCCGTCGCGATCCGCCGTGATGCCGTGAGGCCCCGAGTCGCTCTCGGGGAGCGGGAACTCGCGGACCGAACCGAGCGTCGTGTCGAGGCGCCCGATCGCGTTGCCTTTCATCTCGGTGAACCAAAGCGCGCCGTCGCGTCCGACGGCCGCGTCGTGAGGAAGCTTGTTCTTTCCCGGCACGGCGTACTCGCGGAGCTCGACCATGGAGCCGAGGTCCACGCGCGTCACGGGGGTGGCGGGATCGCTCATGGTCGCGGCCGTCGTGCGGACGTCGCCGGCGGTCTGCGTTTGCGGTTGGTTCGTTTGCGAGCACGCGGCGGCGCCGAGCGCGACGCACGCGAGAAGGCCGATGCGGTTCATGCCGCGTGGACGATGCGTAGCGCGTGCCAGCGATCGGCTCAGCCGTCGCGAACCCGTGCTATGGGAGCGCCCATGATTGGCGTCGACTTCGGAGGCACGCGGATCAAGGCAGGCGTCGTGGACGGCGGGGCGATCGTGCGGAGCGAATCGATCCCGACGCGCGGGTCGGCGAGCGAAGTGCTCGACGCGATCGCCGCGCTCGTGAAATCGCTCGACGCGAAGCCGCCGTCGGTCGGCGTCGCGATCCCCGGCGAGTGCGACGCGAGCGGCCGCTGCTACCGACTGCCGAACGTGCCTGGCTTCGAGGGCGTCGCGATCGCCGAGGAGCTCGCGAAGCGCATCGGCTGCCGCGTCGCGGTGGAGAACGACGCGACGACCGCGTCGCTCGGCGAGCTCCTCTTCGGTCACGGGGGCACGCACGGAAGCTTCTTGATGGTGACGCTCGGCACGGGAGTCGGCGGCGGGCTCGTCGTCGAGCGCCGCGTGCGCCGCGGGGCGAACGGCTTCGGCGGCGAGATCGGTCACGTGCCCATCGACAAATCCGCGGACGCGCCGCGGTGCGGGTGCGGCCTCCGCGGGTGCGTCGAGGCGTTCGCCGGAACGAGCGCGCTCCTCGCTCGATACCGCGCGCTCGGAGGAACCGCGGAGCAGCCGCGCGACATCGCGCGCGCCGCGCACGAAGGCGACGCGAACGGCAAGCGCGTGTTCGACGAGATGGGCGACGCGCTCGGCTGGATGCTCACCGCCGTGCAGAACGTCCTCGACCTCGACGCCATCGTCTTCTCCGGCGGGATCTCCGCGTCGTTCGATCTCATCGAGCCCGCGCTCCGAAATCGGCTGCGCGCGAGGGCCCACGCGAAGCCGCTCGGCGAGGTGCCGCTCCTCGTGAGTGCGATGGCGGATCGCGCGGGAATCGTGGGCGCCGCGCATCTCCTCGCGCGCGCCGAATCTCCGTGGTATGAGGCCGCCGCCTCATGAGCCACCCCATCGAACCCGAAGAGCTGACCGAGCTTCTCGACGACGATCTCGAGATGTGGGCCATGGGCGGCACGCGCATCCTGCCGAAGTCGCAGCTGACGCCGTCGTACCCGCCCGTCGCGTACACGCCCGAGAGCGTCCCTCCGCCTGCGCCCGCGCTCGCGACCGCGGCGCCACGCAGCAGCGCGCCCGTTTGGGCCGCGGTCGCCGGGATGACCGGCGTCTTCGCGATCGCCGCGATCGCGGGCGCCGTGGTGCTCTTCATGCGGAGCGACAAGGCGCTCGAGCCCGCGGACACGAACGCGAACGCGAGCACGGTGTCGGTCGCGAGCACGACCACGAGCGCGGTCACGACGACGAGCACGGACACGGACGCGGTCACGGTCGCGCCGACGGAGAAGGTGACGCCGACGCTCACGGAGACGAAGACCGCGACCACGTCGACGCCGGTCGTCAGCGCGCAGCCAAAGCTCGGCATGGTCCAGACCTGGTCGGCCGGAAACGGAAAGCCGATCTACGTCGACGGCAAAGAGGTCGGCGTCGGCGGCAGCCGCGTGAAAACCGCCTGCGGCAAGCACTCCGTCCGCGTCGGAAACGGCAAGGCCAAGACGTACGACATCCCGTGTAGCGGCAGCGCCATCGTGGTCGGGTCCCCGGACGGGCAATAGTCCACCCCAAGAAAAAGCTGATCGACGCGCGCTAGAAGGGACATCATGATCGGATGATGTCGCGTGCTTCGCTTGGCTTCCTCGGCGCGCTCGTCCTCGCCGCGGGGTGCTCCAACGGTGGCGGAAACAACGACGCGGGCGTGAACCCCTGCCCGCCGTGCGTCATCGACTCGGACTGCACGAACGGCGGCATCTGCGCGCAGCTCGGAGGCGACTCGTACTGCGCGCTTCCGTGCCCGACGGGGAGCGAGTGCACGAGCTCGCAGCAGTGCTCGTCGGTCGTCACGGTGACGGGCGATCAGGCGAACGTCTGCGTCGACCCGAACAGCACGACGTGCGGACCGAACCCGACGCAAACGAACGACGCGGGCACGACGTGCCCTGGCTTCGCCGATCCGAGCACCACCGCGGGCTGCACGTCTTGCAAGCAGTTCACGCAATCGTGCCAAGCGAACGGCTGCTACGGCGGTTGGTACTGCAACACGCAGACGAACAAATGCCAGGCGCCCCCGTCGTGCACGACGGGCGACGCGGGTCCGCCGCCGAACCCGTACGATGGGAGCGTCGTCAGCACGATCGGCCCGAACGGCGGAACCGAGTCGGTCCTCTACTTCGCCGTCGTCGGTGACACGCGGCCCGCGACCGAGGACGACACCGCGAATTATCCGACGGCGATCATCTCGAAGATCTTCAGCGACGTCTCGATGGTGAAGCCTGTGCCGCCGTTCATCGTCTCGACCGGCGACTACCAATTCTCGAACCCCTACGGCACGCAGGCCGCCGCGCAGCTCCAGCTCTATTTGAACGCGCGCGGCACGTATGCCGGCGTGCAGTTCCCCGCGATGGGAAACCACGAGTGCACGGGCGGCACCGCGAGCAACTGCGGCACGGGCAACGCGAACGGCATCACGAACAACTACACGCAGTTCATGAGCCTGCTGCTCGGGCCGATCCAGAAGACCGCGCCGTACTACTCGATCAACGTGAGCGCGACCGACAGCTCGTGGACGGCGAAGTTCGTGTTCGTCGCGGCGAACGCGTGGGACGCGACGCAGTCGGCGTGGCTCGACGCGGCGCTCGCGCAGCCGACCACGTACACGTTCGTCGTGCGCCACGAATCTGCTTCGGCCAACACCGCGCCGGGCGTGACGCCGAGCGAGACCATCATGGCGAAGTACCCCTACACGCTCGCCATCGTCGGCCACTCGCACGAGTACCAACACTCGAAGTACACGAACCCGAGGCAGGTCATCATCGGCAACGGCGGGGCGCCGCTCGCGCTGAACCAGAACTACGGCTACGCGCTCGTCGCGCAGCGCACCGACGGCTCGCTCCAGGTCGACATGTTCGATTACCAGACGCAGCAACCGGACACGGCGTTCCGGTTCGCGGTGAAGGCGGACGGGTCGCCTGCGCCGTAAGATCATTTTCGGCGTCCTCGTCGTCGCCGTCGTCGTCGTCTCGATCGCGGTCGTCTTTCGCCGCGCGGCCCCCGAGCCGAAGCTCGTTCACGTGCCGCGCGCGGGCGAGCCCGTGAAGATCGACGGCGAGCTCGACGAGCCGAGCTGGAAGACGAGCACGCGCCGCATCTTCGTCCAGCAAGACGGCAGCGAGGGCAAGCCGTACTCGGACATCCGCCTCACGTGGAGCGATGGGATCTTGCACGTCGGGCTCTACGCGTCCGACCACGACATCGTCACCGCGCACGTCGCCGCCGACGGCCCCGTTTGGCGCGGCGACGATTTTCACGTCGTCCTCACGCGGGGCAAGACGCAATACGCGCTCGACGTCGACGCGAAATGCACGATCACCGACGGCAAGCGCGAGGACGAAGGCCGATGGGACTACGGCTGGCAGAGCGGCGCGCGCGCGGCGTGCGACGCGGACGGCACCGTCGATCAGCCCGGCGACAACGACGAGGAGTGGGTCGTCGAGATGGACGTGCCGCTCGCGTCGCTCGGCCTCACGGGAAAACCCGGCGAGCGCGTCGCGCTCGTCGCGCGGCGATGCGACGTGAAAGAGGCCGGCGGCAAGCCGCTCGTCACGCCGTGCCCGCAAATCGAGCCGATCGTCATCGTCCTCGATTAGCCGAGATCTCGTGATATCGACGAGCGATGTCCGAGACCGACATCGTCTATGGATTGCGCGCGGCGCTCGCCGTGTTCGAGGTCCGCCGCGGCGACATCGAGCGCGTCGCGTATTCGCGCGAGGTGAAGCCCGAGATCGAGCCCCTCCTCCAGTGGGCCAAGCAGCGCGCGCGCGAGGAGAAACCCGACGCGCTCGCGCGGCTCGCCCAAGCGCAGAACCACGAGGGGCTCGTCCTCGTCACCAAGCCGCGCCGCTTCGTCGCGCAGGGAGATTTGATCGAGCTCCTCGTGCGGAGCAAGGGCACCGCGGTCGCGCTCGACCGCGTGCGAAACCCGTACAACGTGGGCGCGATCATTCGCTCGGCGGCGTTCTTCGGGGTCGACGCGGTGGTGCTCGGCGCGCCCGCGCCGCACCCTGCCCTCGCGCCCGACGCGGTGCGCGTGGCCGAGGGCGGCGCAGAGCACGTCGCGCTCTCGCGCACCACGGATCTCGCCGAGACGCTCTCGCGCCTGAAGAAGCGCGGCGTCGCGATCGTCGGCGCCGATGGTCAGGCGAAGACCGACGCCGCGACGTTCGATTTCGCGCGCCCCGTCGTCCTCGTCGTGGGTCACGAGCGCGAAGGGCTAGGGCCTCGCGTGCGCAGCGCGTGCGACGAGCTCGTCGCGATCCGCGGCTCGGGCGTCGTCGAGTCGCTCAACGTCGCCATCGCGACGAGCGTGCTCATCAGCCTGCTCCGGCGCCGCGAAGCGACATGACCCTCAATCCTGGACGCGCCCATCAAGGCACGGCCAGCGAGAACGAATCCTGCGTGACGCCGTGGTCGTCGATCGCGGTGCAATCGATCGACGTCGCGCCGATGTCGATGATCGTGCCGTGGAAGAAGCGGCCCGACGCGACGCGCTTGTCGCAGTAAGGGTTCGCCATGTTCTTGTTCACGTCGCCGAGCGCGCCGCCGCCGCCGCCGGTCGTCACGTACGTGATGTTGCCGAAATCGAAGCGCTCGTAGCCGTGCATGTGGGCCTGTAGAACGAGCGGGACCTTGTGCGAGAGGAAGAGCGGCTCGAACGCCGCGCGCGCGACCGGATTGTCGCCCGTGTCGCCGCACGTGACGAACGGTTTGTGAAAGCCCACGATCGAAAATCGGTACGCGGGCTCTTGCTCCGCGAGCGCGATGCGCTGCGTGAACCACGCGAGCTGCGGGGACGTCGAGTCGAGCGGGAGCTCGGTGTCGAGCATGTAGAAGTGAACGCCCGCGTCCGTGAGCTCGTAGTACTCGTCGGTGCCGTTGAACCCTGCGCCGTGGAAGAAGCGGAGCGTGTAGTCGCTGAACTCGTCGGGCGTCTCGAGCTCGTGGTTGCCGATCGCGGGGAACATCGCGCCCTGCGAGAGGAGCGGCTGCATCACGTCGGCCCAGTACTGCCAGGTGTCGAAGCCGCTGTCGTAGTACTCGATGTCGCCGAGGTGGAGCGTGAGCTCGGGCTTCATCGGCAGGAGCACGCCGAGGAGGTTCGTCACCGTCGGCCCGAGGCCCGGGTTCGTGTCGCCGATCGCCAAGATGCGAAGCGGCGCGCCGCTCGCGCGCGCCGTGCAGAACTGGCCCTTGCGCGACGGATCGCCCGCGAGCGCGTAGCTGTAACAAGTGGCCGGCGCGAGCGCGACGAGCTTCGCGTCGTGCATGAACCACGCGCCCGGATAATCCGGCGTGGCCGCGGGGTTCAAGATCCCCACGTGCTCTTGCGTGAGGTCGTACTCGGTCTCGATCGACTGCGCGACCCACGCTCCGGCAGGGTCGAGCTGCGGCACGACGTTGACCTCGCCGCTCGTCCCGCCGCGGCACGTCTCCCAGCGCACGGTCGCGTGCGTGTCGTCGACCGCGAGCACCCACGGGCCCTTCGTCACCGCGCTGCCGGCGCACGTGCGACCCGCGTCGTCGGTCGTGCTCGCGTCGGGGATGGGCGCGTAGACGATGTCGTCCGTGCACCCGAGAAGCATGCAACCTACAAGCAAAGCCAGGACCCGCACGGGTTTGATCTACTGCAGATTCGCGACTAAATCCCGCTTGCGATGCGCCACACCCTGCCGAAGAACAAGCTCAAGGTGCTCCTCCTCGAGGGCATCCACCCCGGGGCGAAGGATCTCTTCGAGAAAGAGACCTTCCAGGTCGAGCTCTTGAAACAAGCGCTCAAGCCCGAGGAGCTCATCGCGAAGCTCGACGGCGTGCACGTCCTCGGCATTCGCAGCAAGACCCACGTGACGAAGGAGGTGCTCGCGCACGAGAGCGCCAAGCGCCTCCTCACGGTGGGCTGTTTCTGCATCGGCACCAACCAGGTCGAGCTCGAGCTCGCCAACACCCACGGCGTCCCGGTCTTCAACGCGCCGTTCTCGAACACGCGCAGCGTCGCGGAGCTCGTCATCGCCGAGGTCGTCGTGCTCGCGCGCCAAATCGGCGATCGCTCGCGCGAGGTGCACGAGGGCAAGTGGCGCAAGGTCGCGACCGCGTGCCACGAGATCCGCGGCAAGACGCTCGGCATCATCGGCTACGGCCACATCGGCTCGCAGATCGGCGTCCTCGCCGAGTCGATGGGCATGCGCGTCGTCTTCTACGACATCGCGACGAAGCTCCCGATGGGCAACAACCGGCCGCTGTCGTCGCTCGCCGAGCTCATGGCCGAGAGCGACTTCGTGACGCTCCACGTCCCCGCCACGCGCGAGACGCACGAGATGATCGGCCAAGCCGAGCTCGCGCACATGAAGAAGGGCGCGCACCTCTTGAACCTCAGCCGCGGCACCGTCGTGAAGATCGACGCGCTCGCC
The DNA here is from genome assembly GCA_963839305.1 of uncultured delta proteobacterium. Classification (GTDB taxonomy): domain Bacteria; phylum Myxococcota_A; class Polyangia; order Polyangiales; family Polyangiaceae; genus DASXHD01. Next base: position 96,264 of record CAWIUL010000010.1, on the reverse strand, counting down.
GCCGCGATCCGCGAGGGCCACGTGGGCGGCGCCGCGATCGACGTCTACCCGCAAGAGCCCGAGTCGAACTCGGACGGCTTCCAATCGGAGCTCCGCGGCCTTCCGAACGTGATCCTCACGCCGCACATCGGCGGCTCGACCGAAGAAGCGCAAGAGGCCATCGGCCGCGAGGTCGCGACGTCGCTCATCAAGTACACGAACGCGGGCACGACGACCGGCGCCGTGAATTTCCCGACGATCGACGTGCCCCAAGCGCCGGGCACGCACCGCGTCCTCAACGTCCACAAGAACGTCCCCGGCGTCCTCGGGTTCGTGAACCGCGTCGTCAGCGAGCTCGGCGGCAACATCCGCACGCAGGTCCTCGCGACCGACGCGAACGTCGGTTACCTCGCGATGGACATCGAGCAGGACGTCTCGGACGCCGTAGCCGATGCGCTCGCGGGCATGCCGACGAACATCCGAACGCGCGTCTTGCATTGATTGGTTTTGGGCCACCCCAGGCTGAAGCCTGGGGCTGGCGAAGAACCCGCGTTTCACCCACGGCAAGTCCGCCTTCGGCGGACTCCCGCTGGATTACACTGACCCCGATGGCGAACGCAGTGATTGAGCTCCACGACTCAAGGGTCGTGCGTGTGCATGCGATCGGATCCGACGTCGTGTTGGACGTCGACGCCTATGTTCACGTGAGCGAGGGAGAACCCGGCGTGGACGAGGGCACCGGATGGAAGCGCACCGTCACGGTGACGATTCGTAACGGCAGCATACGCAGGACCATCGAGAACGACCTGCTCATCTCTGATGGCCAGCTGCGCGTTGGCGAGAAGACGTTCGACAACATGCTCCCGCTCGACCTGGATGTCGCCGGCGACGTCAGCATCGAACTCGTTGGCGCCGAGGGAACGTTGTCGATCACCGGAAACGGAATCAGCGTCACGCCGCACGGCGAGGCTACGTACGTCGAGCGTTTCCGCAGGTGACACAGCCGATCTCGATGGACCTCTTCGTGCCTTACAAGGCGCACCATGAAACCCATCGAGCTCAACATCGAGTCCTTCGTCGACCAGATCCAGAAGGATGGCATCGTCATCATCGACTTCTGGGCCAGCTGGTGCGCGCCGTGTCGCGCGTTCGCGCCGATCTTCGAGGCTGCGGCGGAGAGGCACGAGGACATCGTCTGGGGCAAGGTCGACACGGACGCTCAGGTGGAGCTCGCGACCGAGCTCGGCATCCGATCGATCCCGACGCTCATGGTCTTCCGTGACGGCGTGCTGCTCTTGTCTCAGCCGGGCGCGCTGCCGGCCGACGTGCTCGACGAGATCGTCGAGAAGACGCGCACGATCGACATGGACGCGGTGCGCAAGCAGATCGCCGACGCCGCAGCCGCGGCGGAGTGATGGAGCGTCGATCCACCAGCGGGCGCCGCGCATCCTGATGCACTTATCGAAGTGCATGCAGAGTGCACATTCCTAAGTGCAGAATACATGTGTGCATGTTACACGCGTGTGCGGTTTCGGCACATGAGGCGTGCCTTGGCCACATCTTTGCAACGGCAGAACTTCAACTTGGGAGGCAACCAAATGAACTCGAATCAAATGCTCACGCTCTCGGCCGATGTTCTCCGCGCGCTCTACGCGGCTCGCTCCGAACGCATCACGCTCGACGATTTGTGCGAGGCCGTCGGCGTCACCGACGCTCCGGCGCGCGAAGGCGTCCGCGTGCGCGCTCGCCGGCGCGAAGACGTCCGCGAGACCGTGCGCCGCCTCGACGAGGAAGGATTCGTCGACGCGATGCGCATGAAGCTCACGCTCCAAGGCTTCACGCTTGCGGCGTCGCTCACCACGCGACGGCTCGTGCCGCTCCACCTCGTCGCCTGATTGACGCCTGATCCGTTCGAAATTGCCAGGGTTTCGGCATCCCAGGCGGCTTCGTGGTACCTCTGAATTCGGAGAATGGCGGTCGAGGACCACGCTGCCTGGAACGTAGGCCGGTACACGGTCCACGGTGAGCTCGCCTCGGGCGGCATGGCGACGGTCCACATCGGCCGCATGGGCGCCGCCGGTGGGTTCGCCAAGCTCGTCGCGATCAAGCGGATGCACCCGCAGTTCGCCAAGGATCCCGACTTCTTGGCGATGTTCTTGGACGAGGCGCGGCTCGCGACGCGCATTCGCCACCCGAACGTCGTGCAGCCGCTCGACGTCATCGTCGAGAACGGCGAGGTGCTCCTCGTCATGGAGTACATCCACGGCGACGCGCTCTCGCGCATCAACCGGGTGCTTCGCGCGAAGCATGAGCGCATCCCGCTCCGCATCACGATCGCGATCATGTCGAACATGCTGCACGGCCTCCACGCCGCGCACGAGGCGAAGAGCGAGAAGGGCGAGCCGCTCGGCATCGTCCACCGCGACGTCTCGCCGCAGAACGTGATCGTCGGCGTCGACGGCGTCGCGCGCGTGCTCGATTTCGGCATCGCAAAAGCCGCCGACCAGGTCCACCTCACGCGGGAGGGCGAGCTCAAGGGAAAGCTCGTCTACATGGCGCCCGAGCAGCTCCTCGGCGAGCAGCTCACGCGCCGCACGGACATCTTCTCGGCCGGGGTCGTCTTGTGGGAGTGCCTCACGGGGCAGCGCCTCTTCGACAGCGATTCGCAGTCCGCGCTCCTCGCGCGCGCGCGCATGCAGAAGGTCGATGCGCCGAGCGAGTTCGCGCCGGAGATCCCGCCGACGCTCGACGCGATCGTCGCCAAGGGGCTCGCGCTCGACCCGAAGGATCGATGGCCGACCGCGCGCGAAATGGCGCTCGCGCTCGAGGACGCCGTCCAGCCAGCGACGACGACGCAGGTCAGCGCGTGGGTCGAAGAGGTCGCGTCCAAGGCGCTCACCGAGCGACAGCAGCGCATCGACGAGATCGAGTCGGCGGGAGCCGAGAGCACGAAGGAGACGCGCGAGCTCGTCAAGGACATCACGTCGGATCGCGTCTTCACGCAGGACATCATCTCGGCGCGGAGCGCGTCGTCGTCCGGCGCGCGACCGATCCCCGCTCCTCCGCCGCCGCGATCGGCGCCGCGCCTCACGCCGACGCCCGCGCCGCCCACTTCGTCCGTACGCTCGCAGCAGCGGTCGAGGCCGGACTTCGGCGGGGACGACAACTCGACGCGGCGTGATCGCGCGACGCCTCCTCCTCCGCCCGCGAGCCAGGAGCGCGCGAGCTTCGATCGGCTGTCGATGCCCTCGGCGCCGGGGATCTCGTCGCCAATCGCGCCGACTGCGCCGAGCGTTCATAACCCGTATTACGTGCCGCCCGCGGCGCCCGCGCCGAGCGCGTCGGGCCCGCTTCCGCCGATTTCGCTCGAGGCGCCCGCCATCCCCACCGAGCTCGCGAAGCCAGCGAAGACCACGGTCGTGAAGATGGGGAGGAAGGGCTACGGGTCGGCGCTCGTGCTGCTCGTGCTCGTCCTCTTCCTCGTCGGCTTGCTCGGCTCGCCGGCGCTCGTGCGACGAAGCTTCATCGACGCGCTCGCCAAGCGCGGCATCGTCGCGACGATCGACGAGGTCGATCTCTACTCGCAGATCGGCACCGCGCGCGTCGTGGGTCTCGCGATGACGTCGCCCGACGTGCCGGGCACGACCGTGCGCGCGCGCGAGGTGCTCGTCGATCTGAACGGCGACTTCGACCCGAAGCAGATCATCGCGCGCGACGTGGACGTGAACATCGAGGTCGGCTACGCGCCGCTGCTCAAGTCGCTCGACGCGTGGTCGAAGAAGAACGGCCGCGGGACGCCGCTCTCCACGCCAGATTCGTTGCAACATGCACGCGTCGAGAGCGGGCACGTCGTGTGGAACCAGCCGTCGGGCCCGGACACGAAGCTCGAGGCGCGCAGCATGACGCTCGATCTCTCGCCGAGGGCCGGTCGCAAACTCGGCGAGGACTTCGCGATGGAGCCGACGAGCTTCGACCTCACGACGCCCATCGGCCCCGCGGGCCCGTGGCTGATCGACGCGAACAAGAGCGGTCCCGCGTGGAAGACGCACCTCTCGTTCAACCAGGCCCACCAGCAGAGCTACGACCTCGACGCGAAGACGACGGACGACGGCACGATCAAGATCGATCTCCGCGTGCCGAAGGCTCCGCCGTCGGAGATCGGCATGAAGCCCGACGCGTTCGGCGCGGCGCCGACCGACGTCGTGAAGGTGGACGCGACCGCCCACGCGGAGCGAAGCAAGGCCGGAGTCTGGGCGGCGAACGCGACGCTAGCGATCGAAGGCTTTCACGTGCCGATGGCGAAGCCGGGGACGCTCACGCTCGGCGGATCGATCGCGGGAGCCACGTCGCAGCTCGACGTCCGCGACGGCAGGCTCGGCTTCGGGCTCGGCGAAGCCGGCATGGTCGGCACGGTCACGATCGCCGACGACGGGTTCGTCGCGAAGCTCGGCGCGGCGCCAGCGATTCGATGTGATGACGGCTCGACGCGCGCGCAGCCGCTGACGATCACGATCGACACGCGCGCGCTCGGATCGATCTCGATGACGCCGCCGACGCGGCTCTGCGCGAAAAAATGAACCCGGGACTGGTCGTCGGCCGGCGCTTCCGCGTCAAGGAACGGCTCGCGAAGGGCGGCATGGCCGAGGTGTGGCTCGCCATCGAGGACGGCACCGGCGCCGAGGTCGTCGTGAAGACGCCGCGCACGTCCGCGATGGCGCGCAAGGATCTCCTCGCGATGTTCGAGCGCGAAGGAAAGCTCCTCTCCCGCGTCCACAGCAACTTCGTCGCGCAGTTCCACGGGTACTTCAAGGAAGGCAACCGCCCGTTCATCGTGTGCGAGCGGCTCGTCGGCGAGACGCTCGGCGAGCGCCTCAAGCGGCAGCACGTGCTCACGCTCGCGGACCTCGGACCGATCGTCGACAACGTGCTCGTCGCGCTCACCGACGCGCACGGGTCGGGCGTGCTCCACCGCGATCTCTCGCCGGACAACGTCTTCTTGTGCGGCAAGCCCGAGATCGCCAAGCTCATCGACTTCGGGATCGGAAAGCCGATGAACGACCCCGAGCCGATGACGCCCGCGGACGCGACGATGGGCTCGTTCGCTTACATGGCGCCCGAGCAGTGGCTCGATCCGTCGAAGGTCGACGGGCGCGCGGACCTCTACGCGCTCGGCACGATCGTGTTCCGCGCGCTCACCGGAGCGCTGCCTTTTCCGGAAAAACAAGCGATTCGCCTCCTCACGCTCAAGCGGGATTTCGACGCGCCGACGCTCGGCGAGGCGACGCGAGCCCCCTACCCGACCAGCGTCTCCGCGTTCGTCGCCAAGGCGCTCGCGCGCGCGCGTGAGGATCGCTTTGCTTCTGCGCCCGCGATGCTCGAAGCTTGGCGCGCCGTCTTCGCCACGAGCGGCTGGACGGCGCCGGCGATCACCGTCCTCGACGAGCAAGAGAGCGGCGACACGACGGCGACGATGACGCGCTCGAAACCGAAGCGGAAGGCGTGATGGCAGGATCGACGGTCGCGACCACGAAACTCATCGAGCTGCGCGGCGGCACGCTCCGCGTCGTCGGAGGCAGCGAGAAGCGCGCGACGATCGGCGGCGATCCGATCTTCGTCGGGCGCGATCCTTCGTGCAACATCCAGCTCGACGACAAACGCGTTAGCGCGATGCACGGCGAGCTCGTCGCGACGGCGAACGGCGTGCGCATCCGCGATCTCGGCAGCAAGAACGGCATCTGGGCCGGCGACGTGCGCGTCCACGAGGGCTACCTCGCGGAGCCGACGACGCTGCTCTTCGGCCCCGTCGAGCTCGCGTTCGAGCCCGCGCGCCCCGAGAGGCTGCGGCTGCCGCAGCGCGAGCAGATCGGCGCGCTCTACGGGCGCACGCCCTCGATGCGCGAGATCTTCGCGCGCATCGAGCGGAGCGCGGAGTCCGACCTCACGGTGCTCGTCGAGGGCGAGACCGGCACGGGCAAGGAGCTCGTCGCGCAGGCCATCCACGATCTCAGCCCACGCAAGGACAAGCCGTTCGTCGTCGTCGACTGCGGGTCGATCCCGCACGGCCTCGCGGAGTCGACGCTCTTCGGGCACGTGCGCGGCTCGTTCACCGGCGCGACGGACAACCGCACGTCGCCGTTCGTCCTCGCCGAGGGCGGCACGGTGTTCCTCGACGAGCTCGGCGAGCTGCCGATGGATACGCAGCCCAAGCTCCTCCGCGCGCTCGCGGAGCGCCGCGTTCAAGCGGTGGGCTCGAGCGGGTACGCCCCCTTCGACGCGCGCATCGTCGCCGCGACGCGAAGAGACCTCCAGCGCGCGGTGAACGAGGACTCGTTTCGCTCCGACCTCTATTTCCGCATCGCGCAGGTGCGCATCACGATGCCCGCGCTCCGCGATCGCGTGGAGGACATCCCCGGGCTCGTGCAGTTCATCCTCGAACGCGACGGCCACAAGAGCGCGTTCAAGCGCATCCCGCGCGACTCGATGGCGCAGCTCCTCCGCCACGACTGGCCCGGCAACGTGCGCGAGCTCGCGAACGTCGTGGCCGTCGCCGTGGCGCTCGTGGACGAGGGGGCGCCGCTCGAATCTCGCGGCGCACGTCGGCGCGCTCTCGTCGGTGGGCGGTCCCATGCGCCTCCTCGGCGGCGAAGCGACGATCGACCTCGGCTACCACGAGGCGAAGCGGGCCGCGCTCGACGCGTTCGAGAAGGCTTACTTCACGACGCTCTCGGAGAAGACGGGCGGGAACATCGCGGAGATGTCGCGCCGCGCGAAGCTTCAGAGGACGCACGTGCGGAGGTATCTCGTGAGTCACGGGATCAAGAAGCGGTAGGCATCAGTTCTTGATGAAGAGTCTCGAACCGTCGACGCGATCGACCAAAAGCTGCTCCCGTGCGCGCTCTTCGGGTTGAAGCGCGCCACTGATCCGGACACGCACCACATCGAAGCGCACAACGGCGACGAGGTCGTCGCGCGAGACGTGACGCTCAAAGCGTCGAGGGGTCGTTCTCGGGCGACGTGAGCACCGCGCGCTTGTTTGGTATTGAAGAGACCATGCTCGAACGCTTCTACTTCTTGGCTTTCGCGCTCCCTCTACTCGCCTGCGGCGGCGACGTGTCGACGCCGGCGGACGCGTCGTCGACCGACTCCGGCGCCTCCGACGCGGCGGATGCATCGCCTCCCATCGATGCCCACGCGTCCGATGGCGGGATCATCCCGCAGACCGACTGCGCCCGCAGCCTCGGCTGCGGCTCACCCGGCCAGAGTTGCCCGCCGCCCGACGGCGGGTGCTCGAGCACGAGCTGCTACTGCCAGTCGTACGGACAACCGCGTTGCCTCGATTTGTCCAGCGAGGCCGGCGCTCCCGGCGCGATGTGCACGTCGTCGACCGAGTGTGGCGCCGGCCTCACGTGCGTGCAATTTGGGCCGGACGCCTTCTGCTTCTATTGCGGTGACTGAATCGACCATCACTTCGATCTCGAACGCGCCCGGATCTTGCGGCACGCGGCCTTGACCTCCGGCTCGATCAGCGGCGACCGGTTGCGCTCGGCGAGCTGCGTGAGCGGCTCGATCGCGTCGAGGTCGCCCATGTTCCCGAGCGCGCGAATCGCGGCCAGCCGCACGTCCGACGAACGATCGCGGAGCGCGCGGATCACGGCGGCGGTCGCGAGCGGATCGCGCTGATTGCCGAGGTACTCCACGGCGGCCTTGCGGCTGAGCGGCTCGCGGTCGGCGTACAAGCTGACCAAGATCGGAACGAGGCGCGCGTCTTGGACGAGGGCGATACCGGAAGACGCGATCGCGGCGTCGGTCCACTTGCGCTTCTTCATCGCCGTCAGCACTCCGTCGATATCGGCCTTCGCGAACGCCGCGATGGCGTGCTCGCGCTGCACGCCGTAGTCGCGCCACTCCATCTCGGTCGGAAAGAGCTCGCCGACTTTGGCGTCGAGGAGGCGGTCGAGCGCGGGCCGGCCGAGCGCGAGGAGCTCGGGTGGCGCGGCGTCGAACGACCAACTCGTGTGGAGCAAGGCGCGAAGCGCGTCATCGATGTTCATCGGCAGCTCACCGCATCATATCCAACTATCGACGCGCAATCGTCGCGGCCAAGTCGCAATGAGCGCACGGGCGTAACGCAGATTCGCCCGTGTTTTTCGTTGGAACGCTCGTTGCGATGGCCGATGCATGCCTCTCTCAAAACGAATCGCCGCCGAAATCTTCGGCACGTTCTGGCTCGTGTTCGGCGGGTGCGGCGCGGCCGTGCTGTCGGCCGCGTTCCCCAACGTCGGCATCGGGCTGCTTGGCGTCTCGCTCGCCTTCGGCCTGACGGTCCTCACGATGGCGTACGCGATCGGGCACGTGAGCGGATGTCATTTGAATCCGGCCGTGACGCTCGGGCTCGTCGTCGCCGGGCGCTTTCCGAAGAAGGAGCTCGCGCCGTACGTGCTGGCGCAGGTGATCGGCGGCGTGATCGGCGCGGGCGTGCTCTTCGCGATCGCGAGCGGCAGGCCCGACTTCGTCGCCGGCGGATTCGCCGCGAACGGCTTCGGAGAGCACTCGCCCGGCGGCTACTCGCTCGTGTCGTCGGCGATCGCGGAGCTGACGCTCACGTTCGCGTTCTTGATGATCATCCTCGGGGCGACCGACAAGCGCGCGCCCGTGGGCTTCGCGCCCATCGCCATCGGCCTCGGGCTCACGCTCATCCACTTGATCGGCATCCCGGTGACGAATCTCTCCGTGAACCCGGCGCGCTCGACGGGTCCCGCGCTCGTCGCCGGCGGTTGGGCGCTCGCGCAGCTATGGCTCTTCTGGCTCGCTCCGCTCATTGGCGGCGCGTTCGCCGGCACCGTCTACCCGATGATCTTCGGCGAGAAGCAGACGACGCCGCCCCTCCCCGCCGCGCGCGTGCGTCGCGAGCCAGAGCCCGCTCCGGCCGAATAGGCTGCGCGGCGTAGCGCGAGCTGCCAAATGTCAATTGCGCGGGCGCCATCCGTTGATAGCCGTGCGCCATGCGCCACCGTGCAATCTTGCTCGTCCTCTCGTCTCTCGGTCTCGTGCTCGCTCGATGCGGCAATAGCGATAGCGGTAGCGACGCCGGCTCGGATGCCTCGCCCGACGTCTCGCTCGATCACGCGAGCGACGTGTCACCGAGCGACGGAGCGAGCGACGCCGCCGATGCCGCGGACGTCGTCGAGACCGGGATCCCCGTCGTTCCCCTCGTGACGGGCACGTACGCGGCGGGCGCCGTGTGGGGCCCGGCGCAGAACGGTTCGCCCCCGAACTATCCGGGCGGCCTCTGGGGCGGCCAGACTTGCACCTTCGATACGGCGGGCGAGCTGCTTCAAATTTCGAACTCGTCGTGGACGCTCTCGACCAGCAGCCCGATCGCGGAGCTCGGCGCCGACGGCATCGTCGGATGGGGACGCTGGGCGACCGGAGCGAGCACGATGGGCGGCTCGACGTCGATCAGTCAGCTCCACTACATCGTCGGCTCGCAGGCGCCTGCCGAGACGAACATCAAGGCGAGCTACACCGCGTTCGCGTCCACCGCGCCGGTCGCGATGGGAACGTCGACCGTCCTCGGAACCCCGAACGCCGTGACGGGCACCGTGACGTACAACGCGGGGACCGTGACGTACTCGCTCGCGAACATCGTCGTCGGCGGCGACACGTTCTCGGTCACAGGCTCGAGCGGGTTGTACGCGACGACGGGCTTCCTCGCGAACGGAACCGTGACCTCCACCGCGTGCGACGGCGGCTGCGTCGGCAACGTCACCAACGCGCCGATGGCGCACGGCTGGTTCATCGGCGCGAACGGCGAACGCGCCGCGCTCGAGTATGGATTCACCTCGCCGCTCGGAACCGTGAGCGGCGCGGTCGTCCTGAAGTGATTGAGGATGCCAGTCTGAACGCGCGGGATCGCCGCGCATCTCACTCTCTGCAGCTGCTTCTCTCCTCGGACAAAAGGAAGACGAGGTGGAAGGAGCGTTGTCGATGCGAGCCATTCGTGGATTCGTGTGTGCGGTCGCGGTGTGCGTGACGCTCGCGAGGGCGGCGAACGCCGACGTCGTCGGCTCCGCGGCGATGCTCGAGTTCGGACAGCTCGCGGGGACAGCGTCGCTCGTGACGGATTTGTCGCGCTTCGTCTACATCCCGGTCATCGGCTCTTGGCTCGACGTCGGCAAGCTCGGCGCGCCCCAAGGCGGGCTCGTGCTCGACGCGCTCTGCCAAGACATCGTCGGGCTGATCTTCATGACGACCGCGTTCGATCGACACGACGCGCCCGTGCACGTCGCGACGTGGAGCTTCGCGCCGTGGTTTCCGCAGAGCGGCGGCGGCGGGCTCTCGCTTCGCGCGACGTTCTGAGCTTCATCACGGTCGTGTCACAAGACCCGCGACCGAGCGCGCGCGTGCGCACCTTCATCGAATGGCGCATTCGCTGAACCAGCTCATCAAGAACTGCATCGACAGTCGCCACGAGTATCGCGCGGCTGCGGCGCTGCCGAGCCGACATCGCAGCGAGCTCATGGCGCTCTCGCGGCGAAGCTCGTCGTTCGCGGAGGCCCTGTCGAGCGCCGTGCGACGCACGGGCGCGTCGCCGTCGCGGCGCGGGTCCATGTCGAGCTGGGTGCGGCGCTCGTTGTTCGATTTTCGCGTCAAGCTCCTCGGCCAGTCGCATTTGGGCGACTCGCTCCAAGCGTGCGCGGCACAAGTGGACCGCACGACGCGCGCGCACGATCGCGCTCTGCGTCGCACGTCTTCCGGCGAGGTCGAAAAGGTGCTGCGCGCGCAGCTCGAGGAGCTCCACATCGCGCACGCGCGCATCGTTCTACTCCGCGGTCGCCTCTGACAGCGCTTGCGCGCGGGGGTGCGGAGGGCCATAGTGACAGCCCCTTGTGCCGTCGTCGGGCGTGACGATTCCACACTGCTTCTGCTCCGCGCCCGATTGGAGGACACATGCATCGCCCTCAGACGATCGCGATGATCGGCAATCATTTGCCGCGCCGGTGCGGGATCGCGACGTTCACGACGGATCTCGCCGCGGCGATCGAGAGTCTCCCCGGCGCTTCGACGTGCACGGTCCTCGCGATGAACGAGCGTGGCCGCCGTTACGACTATCCGCCGCGCGTCGCCTTCGAGCTCGCCGATGACGACGCAGCGTCGTATCGCGCGGCCGCCGAGCTGGTGAACGCGAGCCCCGCGGAGGCCGTGTCGCTCCAGCACGAATACGGGATCTTCGGCGGCGAAGCTGGCTCGCTCGTCTTGGAGCTCATGCGCGCGGTGCGCAAGCCCATCGTGACGACGCTGCACACCGTGCTCGGCGCGCCGAACGCGACGCAGCGCGAGGTGATGCACGAGGTGCTCGCGCTCTCGGAGCGCGTCGTCGTCATGAGCCGGCACGGCGCCGAGCTCCTCCACACGGTCCACGACGTCGACGCGCGCAAGGTCGACGTGATCCCGCACGGCATCCCCGAGGTGCCCGCCATCGAAGACCGCAAGGGGAGCGAGATTATCCTCACGTTTGGGCTGTTGTCGCCCGACAAAGGCATCGAGTACGTCATCGACGCGCTCCCGCGCATCCTCGCGCAGCGGCCGAAGGCGCGTTATCTCGTCGTGGGCGTCACCCACCCGCACGTGAAAGACCACGCGGGAGAGGCGTATCGCGAGATGCTCGTCGCGCGCGCGCGGGCGCTCGGCGTCACGTCGAGCGTCACGTTCCATGATCGCTTCGTCAGCCACGACGAGCTCGTTCGCTTCCTCGCCGCCGCCGACATCTACGTCACGCCGTACCTCAACGCGGAGCAGATCACCTCGGGCACCCTCGCGTACGCGGTGGGCTCGGGCAAGGCGGTCATCTCGACGCCTTATCGCTACGCGCGAGAGCTCCTCGACGAGGGACGCGGCGTGCTCGTTCCTGCGCGCGACGCGTCGTCGATCGCACGCGAGGTGATCGACATCCTCGCGAACGACACGCGACGCTTCGGGCTCGAGCAGCGCGCCGCCGCGTATGGCGCCGGCATGGGCTGGCCCGTGGTCGCGCGAGCGCACCTCGAGAGCCTCGGCGTGGCGCGCGCACATTACAGGCCGCGTGCATCTGCCACGACGCGCAAGGTCGCCTACCGCGCGCCCATCGAGCTGCCGCGCGTCGATCTCGCGCACGTGAGGCGCCTGACGGACGACACGGGCATCCTCCAGCACGCGCGCTTCACCGTTCCGCGGCGCGCCGACGGCTACTGCCTCGACGACAACGCGCGCGCGCTCCTCTTGATGATGACGCTCGGCGACCGCGCGCCCGAGCGCCTCGCGCTCGCCCCGCGCTACCTCGCGTTCGTCGGGCACGCGTGGGACGGCGAGCATTTCCGCAACTTCATGAGCTACTCGCGCGAGTGGATTGACCACCCGTCGCCCGACGACTGCCACGGTCGCGCGCTCTGGGCGCTAGGCGCCGTGCTCGGTCGTTCCTCGGATCGCACGCTGACGGCGTTCGCCAAGAGCGTCTTCGACGAGGCGCTGCCGAAGGCGACGTCGCTCGGGAGCCCGCGCGCGTGGGCGTATGCGCTCCTCGGCATCGCCGAGCGCGCGCGCGTCCACGACGACGAGCCCTCCGTGACGCCGATCCTCGTCGAGAAGCTCCTCGCCCGCTTTCGCGCGACGAGCACGCCGTCGTGGCCCTGGTTCGAAGATCGCCTCACGTACTGCAACGCGCGCCTCGCGCATGCGCTCATCGTGACCGGCGAGCGCGTTCGAGACGACGAAGCGCTCGAGACGGGCCTCCGCGCGCTCGAGTGGCTCTCGAACGCGCAGTCCGAGTCGGGCACGTTCTCGCCGATCGGCTCGAACGGCTTCTGGATTCACGGCGGGACGCGGGCGCGCTTCGATCAACAGCCGGTCGAAGCGACCGCGACGATCTCGGCGTGCCTCGACGCCCATCAGGTGACGCGCGATCGCCGCTGGCTCTCGCTCGCGCAGACCGCGTTCGCGTGGTTTCTCGGGGGCAACGCGCTCGGCGCGCCGCTCTACGACGCGATCTCCGGCGGCTGCCGCGACGGCCTCCACGCCGACCGCGTCAACGAGAACCAAGGCGCAGAGTCGACGCTCTCGTTCTTGCAATCGCTGCTCGAGATGCACGCCGCCCGAGCGACGACGCACCCGTACGTCGCGAAGGTGGAGCAGACGGCCTCGTGAACCCCACCTACAAAACGCTCTTCCACCGCTCCGACGCGAACCCGATCCTCACGTCGCGTGACTGGCCCTACCCCGCGCACAGCGTCTTCAACGCGGGCGCGACGCGTCTCCGCGACGGCACGACGCTTCTCTTGTGTCGCGTCGAAGACCGCCGCGGCCACTCGCACTTGTGCGCCGCGCGCTCCAAGGACGGCTTCACGGATTGGAAAGTCGATCCGACGCCGACGCTCCTCGCGCAGCCCGACCAATACCCCGAAGAGCTCTGGGGCATCGAAGACCCGCGCATCACGTTCGTCGAAGAGCTCGGAAAATACGCGATCGCGTACACGGCGTTCAGCGCCGGCGGCCCCGGCGTCGCGCTCGCGCTCACCGAGGATTTCCGCACGTTCGAGCGCCTCGGCATGATCATGCAGCCCGACGACAAGGACGCCGCGCTCCTGCCGCGTCGCATCGACGGCCAGTTCGCGCTCATCCACAGGCCGATGACCGATCTCGGCGCGCACATCTGGATTTCGTTCTCGCCCGACTTGAAGAACTGGGGCGGTCACAAGCTCGCGCTGATGGCCCGCAAGGGCGCCTGGTGGGACGCCAACAAAGTCGGCCTCTCGCCGCCGCTCATCGAGACGCCCCAGGGTTGGCTGATGCTCTACCACGGCGTTCGTCAGACCGCGTCCGGCAGCCTCTATCGAATGGGCGTCGCGCTCCTCGCGCTCGACCACCCCGACGTGCTCGTCGCGCGCGGCGACGAATGGCTCTTCGGACCCGAGACCGACTACGAGTGCCACGGCGACGTCGGCAACGTCGTCTTCTCGTGCGGCTACACGCTCGCCGACGACGGAGACACCCTCCGCCTCTATTACGGCGCAGCCGACACGTGCATCGGCGTCGCGACCGCGAGCGTTCGAGAGCTCCTCTCGACGCTCAAGCCCGCCTGACTGCGCCCTGTCTTCGTGCGAGTGCGCGAAGCTCACCCGATCACCGTGCGCACCGCGGTGACCACGCGTGCCACGTCGGGCACGGCCAGGCACTCGAGCGCCTTGTTGTAGGCGATGGGCGCGTCCACCGCGCCGACCCGCAGCGGCGGCGCGATCAGCGCCGAGTGAGCCGCGGCGGCGACGCGCGCGACGATCTCGGCTCCGAAGCCGCCTCGCACGGTCGCTTCCTCGACGGTCACGAGCCGCCGCGTCTTCGCCACCGAGGCGAGCACCGTCTCGGTGTCGAGCGGCGCGATCGTGCGCGGGTCGATGACCTCGACGTCGATGCCCTCCTCGGCGAGCTGCGCAGCCGCCTCGAGCGCCACCTGCACCATGTACGAGAGCGCGACCACGGTCACGTCCTTGCCCTCGCGAACGACGCGCGCGACGCCGAAAGGCGCGACGTCCTCCTCGAGCGGCACCAGCCCCTCGCTCACGTAGAGCAGCTTGTGCTCGAAGAAGAGCACGGGGTTGTCGGAGCGAATGGCCGCCTTCAAGAGCGCACGGCAGTCGCGCGGCGTGCCGGGCGCGGCGACGATGAGCCCGGGGATGCCCATGAACATCGCCTCGAGCGACTGCGAGTGCTGCGCGGCCATGCCGAGCCCCGCGCCACCCGGCGTGCGCACCACGAGCGGCGCGCGGTATTGCCCGCCCGACATGAACCGCAGCTTCGCGGCCTGGTTGACGAGAGGGTCGGCGCAGGTGGTCAGAAAATCCGCGAAGAGGATCTCGGCGACCGGCCTGAGCCCGTTCATCGACGCGCCGAGCGCCCCGCCGACGATCGCGTTCTCGCTGATCGGCGTGTCCCTCACGCGCGAGGGGCCGAAGTCGTCGACGAGACCCTTCGTCACCGCGAGGTAGCCGCCCAGCGAGACGTCCTCTCCGAGGAGAACGACTGACTCGTCGCGCGCGAGCTCCTCGCGCAGCGCGAGGTTGATCGCCTCCGAGCCCGTCATCCTCTTCGCCGGAGACGATGCCTTGGCCTCGCGCGCGACGTGCGCGGGCGCGAAGACGTGCGTCGTGAGGGCCGAGCGCGGCGGCTCCTCGGACGCGAGCGCGAACGCGACGGCCTTCTCCATCTCCGCCTTCGCACGCGTCGCGAGGTCGTCGGCCTTCGCCGCGTCGAGGACTCTCTCGGCGAGCAGCGCGGCGCGCAGGTGTGCGATCGGGTCCCGCTCCTTCCACGCAGAGAGCTCCGCGGCAGAGCGATACGTCTGCGCGTCGCCCTCCATGTGGCCTCGATGGCGGTACGTCACGCACTCGAGCAGCGCGGGTCCGCCGCCTCCGCGCGCGTGCGCCACGAGCTCGCGCGCGGTACGGTGGACGAGGTCGACGTCGTTGCCGTCTATCGTGACGCCTCGCATGCCGTAGGACGCCGCGCGATCCGAAAGGCGCTCGATGGGCGTCGAGCGGCGCTGCGCGGTGAACTCTCCGTAGCCGTTGTTCTCCACGACGAAGAGGACCGGGAGCTTCCATGCCGCCGCGAGGTTCAACGCCTCGTGGAACATTCCTTGGTTGGTGGCGCCGTCGCCGAAGAACGCGACCGCGACGCGATCCTCGCCCTTGTGCGAAAACGCCAGCGCCGCGCCCGTGGCCAAAATCGGCGACGCGCCGACGATGCCGTTGGCGCCGAGGGCGCCGATGCTCGCGTCCGTGACGTGCATGCTGCCGCCCTTGCCGTGGCAGAGGCCGGAGTCCTTCCCGAAGATCTCCGCCATCATCCGGTCGGCCGCAGCGCCCTTCGCGAGCATGTGGCCGTGCCCGCGGTGCGTCGTGGCGATGACGTCGTCTGTCCGGAGGGCGAAGCAGACACCGACCGCGACGGCCTCCTGTCCCGTGCTCAGGTGAATCGCCGCGGTAGGAAGCGCGCCGTGCTCCCACTGCCCGGCGAGCGTCTCTTCGAACGCGCGGATCCGCAGCATGCGCTCGAGCATCGCGACGCGCAGCGCCGTCGCATTTGCGGGCAGTGGCGCGACTGCGGTGGGCGGAGCGACCGCGTCCGCCATCGCCTCTGGCATGGTGTCGGAGGGCACGCGGCTTCGATTGATCTCCCGATGTCGCGGCCAGAGCGCCCGTAGCCGGCGCTCCCAAGACGGCTTCGCGCGGACGCGCGGAGCGGCGCGCCGGATGTCCTCCGCGAAGCCCCGTGCCTTCAGGACCTCGGGGTAAATCGCGAACGCGGGGCGGATCGCGGGCAGGAGCTTCAGCGCCTTCGCCACGTCGCCGCGCGCGCGCACCTTGCCGGTCGCGATGGCGCGCACCGCGTTCAGCCGTCCGAGCCAGAACTCGTGGGCCGTGTCGGACGACTGCACCATCTCCACGTCGGCCGGGTCGGCGTCGTCCGTCGAGAACGCCGGAGGCGTGTGCTTGAAGTCGAACGTGATCACCGAGCCGAGATCGGGGTAGCGGAAGCGCACGACCATCGCCGTCTCGCCGAGCGGCCGCGCAATCGCCGGCGCCGCCATCAATCGATCGAAGAGCTGCGCCATGACGCCCTCGAACTGCGCGCGGTCGTGGAACGTGCTCATGACCGCACCTCGCTCACGGGCGTGGGCGGCTTTCGGAGCATGTTCCAAGACTTGATCGGCTCGAGGTTCCCGCGGGACACCTCGGAGATCTCGACGCGGTGAATCGATACGCACTTGTGGCACGCCTCGCCCTCCTTGCCGGCGAGCGCGCGCAGCCGAGGGCTCGCGAGCAGCTCCGCGAAGGACTTCTCTTTCAGGTTGCCGATCGGCCGCGTGCCCCAGTGCATGCAGTCGACCACGTCGCCGTTGGCTTCGACAGGCAGCATGAACTTCGGCCAGTGGCAGCGGTACACGGGCGGCCCCTCGCGCATCATGTCGAGGTGCGTGAAGGAGTTGAGGATCGGATATCCGCGCTCCTTGAGGTCGCGCAGCGTCGAGAACGCGAGCGCGAGCTCGGCCTGGCTCGCGGCGTACTTGTCGATGCCGGCGTCCCCGTCGGTCGCAGCCTCCTCGCGCAGGCCGTTGAAGATCCCCAGCACGCCGAGGCTGTCCATCAGCCCAGCGAGCTTGCGCAGCGTGGCGGGATCCACGTTCGCCTTCTGAAGCGTGCAGACGAAGATGATCTGTTTGTCGGGCGCGCGCGCCTTGAGGGCCTTCGTGGCGGACACGATGTGATCGAAGAGCCCCTTGATGCCGCGCATCTCGTCGTGCCGTGCCGAGGGGTGATCGAGCGAGATGCAGACGCGATCGATGGTCGGGATCACCGCGTCGAGCTTGCGCTCGAGCAAGAAGCCGTTCGTCACGATGTGGGTGATGAGCCCGACGTCGTGCGCGTGCCGCATCAGCTCTGCGAAGTCCTTGTGCAAGAGCGGCTCGCCGCCCCAGACGGAGAGCCCGACGAAGCCGGCGTTCTTGGCGTCGGTGTAGAGCTGCTTGATCGCGCCCGTGGAGAGCTGGTCCTTCGGGTTGTAGAAGTCGGGATTCCACGCGCAGAAGCCGCAGCGCGCGTTGCACCGCGCCGTCAGCGCGTGCACGAGGTAGAGCGGGTGGCCGCGGCCCATGCGCGCGGCGACGAGGTTCTTGGTGACTTCGAGCACGGAGGACAGTTGATTCATCATCGGGGCATCTCCTCGAACTGCGTGGCCAGACGGATCACGTGGCGCCGACGGCGAGCGAGCGCGTCGGGCGAGTGGGGGTCGACGCTCAGGAAGGCGCCGAGCAGAGGCTCGTAGAGGAAGTAGCCGGCGACCGCGCCGAAGAGGCTGACGGCGAGGTGCCGCGCTTCGTCGCCTTCGCCGAAGTGCGCCTCGAACAACGCGCGCAGCGGCTTGACGTAGCGCGCGGCGATCTCGCGCACGCTCTCGCCGCGGTCGAGCACCTCGCGCAATGAGCAGTCGCTGGAGCTCCTGCTCCTCGGAGAGGAAGTCGAAGTACGCGCCGGCGAGGCGTGGCGCGAGGCCGGCCCGCTCGCCCGCGGCGAACGCAGCAGCGATGCGCGCGCCGAGCCGCGCCTGGGCCTCGGCGATCACCGCGTCGTAAAGCGCGCGCTTGCCGCCGAAGTAATAGTTGATCATCGCGGCGGTCACCCCGGCGCGCTCGCCGATGCTCCGCACGGAGCCCGCCGACAGACCGTGCTGGGCGAACTCCGCGCGCCCGGCGGCGAGGATGCGCTCCTTCACGCCGCTGAGATCGTTGACATTCCCGTGCGATGTGGTGTTAAACACTTGTTCTAAACGATTGTTTAGATCCAGAAGAGCTCGGAGTCAAGCCATGAAAACGATTCAGGCGCTACGCGACAGCTCGGTGGAACAATTGGAGCGGCTCTATCGCGACGCGCCCGTCGCGCCGGTGCCCCTACGTCGGTATCGCGGAGAGGCGCTCGCTCGCGTGTGCACGCGCTTCGCGCGCTCGGCGCCGATCACTGCGTTGCTCGTGCCGTGGGAGCGCGTGCCGTTCGGCATCGACTTCGCCACGCGCACCTGGTTCTTCGTCCATCCGCGCGTGCGTATGGGACGCTTCCGTCTGGAGCCTGGGCGCTCCCGCTGGCGCGACACCGACACGCTTCGCATGCGCTACGACGTGTCGCGACTCCCGATCCGCGGCCTCCTCTACGACGAGGTGAAGCCGCTCGACGAGACGCTGTGCCTGGGTCTCGGCGGCATCAACTTCGGCAGGGGCCGCGGTGACCTCTTCTTCTTCGCGCTCGAGCCGTCGTGATGCTCACCTCATTGCGTGCACGTGAACGTCTGGGAGCCGGCGCCGGTCACCGTGCCGCTCGACGTCGTCACGTTGACGGCGCCCGCCGAGCGCGAGGCGCTCACGCGCGCCATGCGCGGCTCGGCGTCGAACGAAGTCGATCTCGGCTCCGCGCGAGTACCGCGTATTTCGCGGCGACGGATCGATCCGCCACGTCGAGTCGGGCGTCACGCAGATCGTCGAGTACAACGGCAGGAAGGCGCGGCTCGTCGTGCTGCGCGACGTCACGGAGCATCATCGACTGCGCGAGCAGGCGGCGATCTCGGACCGCCTCGCGTCGATTGGCGCGCTCGCGGCCGGCGTCGCACACGAGATCAACAACCCGCTCGGCTACGCGCGCCTCAACCTCGAGATGGCGTCGCGCCACGCCGCCGAGTCGTCGCCCGAGCTGCGCGCGTCGCTCGAGCTCGCCCGCGAGGGGACCGATCGCGCGCTCGCCATCGTGCGCGACATGAAGCTCCTCTCGCGCGCGCAAGGCGACGAGCAGAGTGATCTCGTGGACCTTCCCGCGCTCATCGACTCGACGCTCGCGCTCGCCGAGGGCGTCATCCAGTCGAAGGCGCGCCTCGTGCGGTGCTACGAGCCGACGCCGCTCGCCCACGCGCCGCGCGGGCGGCTCGCGCAGGTGTTCTTGAACCTCTTGTCGAACGCGTCCGACGCGATCCCCGCGGGTTCGCCCTCGACCCACGTGATCAGCGCGACGACGCGCACCGACGCGAACGGACGCGCGGTCGTCGAGATCTTCGACAGCGGCGTCGGCGTGCCGCGCGCGATCGCACATCGCGTGTTCGACGCGTTCTTCACGACGAAGCCGGTCGGCGTCGGGACGGGCCTCGGCTTGGCGATTTGCCACCGCATCGTCACCGAGCTCGGCGGCGAGCTCACGTTCGAGTCGACGCCGGGCGCGACGACGTTCCGCGTAGCGCTGCCGGCGGCGCCGGGGCATGAAGATCGGCATGCGCCTGCCGAAACCGAAGCTCGGCCGTAAATCTCTCACGGACGCGCCGTACCGAGAACGGGCCTTGCGGTGATCACCGTACGTGACGACAGACTTTGCTCGCGCAGTCGGTCGACGATGCACGCAAGATCCTGTCGAGCACGACCCGTACCCGCAGATCGATCTGGTCCTATCGGACATGAGTCTCCCAGACGGCACCGGGTTGGACGTCGTGCGGATGACTCGAAACGATCCCGCGCGAGCCCACGTTCCAGTCCTGATCCTCTCGGGTGACACCGATCCCGCGAAGGTCGACCGAGCGTACGCGCTGGGCGCCAATACGTACGTCGCGAAGGTGCCGGAAGAGCGCTCGCCCGTCGACGTCTTGCAGGGCCTCTACGACCACTGGCTGAAGGACGCGTTGTTGCCGCGCGGTTCGTCGGACCGTCGCACGGCGCATGTCCTCGCGCGCTCCGTGGTTTTGCACAATCGCCTCGCCAACGTCTTCGTGCGGGTCGCCCAACAGCAAAAGCCGGACGCGGACTTCTGGATGACCCTCGCCTTGCGACAGGGCAACCTCGCCAACCTGTTCGCGTTCGTGAGGGATCAGAAGAAAGAGCTGTCCGACGATCTGCTGGACGCGGTCGAGGCGTATCAAGTGAAGGAAGATCGCATCGTCATGGAGATGGAGCGCGCGCTCGAGCGGCGACCGATTCGCACTTCGGAGGACGCGTATCGACTCCTCCGCGAGCACATCGAATCGTTCGAGATCGAGCCGTTCGCGCGCGTCACCGCCAGCCTGTTCCCCGTGGTTCCGATGGCGATGAAGACGATGGTCGACTTCGCCACGAAGAACGTCGAAGACTCGGCGGCGTGGCTGGAGGCTCGAGTTTCCGAGCCGGCCGTTCGCGAACGGATTGAGACGCTGCGGGCGGAGGCGGCGCGCCTGCGTGCGCTCTACGTAACCTGAGGGATTTCAGTATCCGAAGTCCGCTGCGGCTTCGACTGGCGCGGGCTCGACCGCCGGCGTCTCGTCGAGACCTGCGTCGTGGGGCGGCGCCGGAGGCGGCGGCGGTGGCGGTGGCTGCTTCGGCGCCGCACGAGCCATCTTCTTGGCCGGCGCGGTCACGCGCGGGAGCATTTCGATTGACACGACCTGAATCGGCGCTTGTGTGGACGTGGCGCTCGCGGTCGTGTCCGTCGCGACCTCGGCGCTCGGGAGAGCCGCCACGACCCGCGGCGCGTCGCGCGTGACCGGCGCGACGTGGAGGCTCGGCGTGACGCGGAGGAGCGCGATCAGCGCGGTCGCCGCCACGAGCGCCGCTGCCTTGCCCCACGGGAGCGAACGCTCGCGCGGACGCGCGTCGCTCACGTCCACCGCGACGGCCGTGTTGCGCGAAGGCTGGCAAGCGCGCTCGAAGGCCTCGAGCATCGCCCACGCGCCGTCGAAGCGCGCGTCCCGTTCGATCGCGAGCCCGCGCGAGAACCAATCGTCGAGCGTCGACGGCAAATCGCGACGCAGCGAGCTCATCGGCGTGAACGTGCCCCTCGCGAGCGAACGCGCGGCCTCGTTTGGGCTGTCGCCGGGATACGGGTACTCCTTCGTGAGCGCGTAGTAGATGCACACGGCGAGCGAAAACAGATCGCAGCGCTCGTCGACGTCGTCGCCGTTCAGCTGCTCGGGGCTCATGTACGCGGGCGTGCCGACGACGCCCGGATCGTGCGCGAGCGGCGCGCTCTTGTGGAGCGCGATGCCGAAGTCGAGCACCTTGACGTCGATCCCGCCCGAGCGACCGCGCTGCAAGAAGAGATTCTCCGTCTTCACGTCGCGGTGGAGGACCCCGCGCTCGTGCGCGAAGGCGAGCGCGTCGCACGCCTGCATCATGACGGCGCGCGCCTCGTGGAGCTCGAGCGGTCCGCGCTCGAGCCGCTGCGCGAGCGTCTCGCCCACGAGGAGCTCGAGCACCAAGTACGGCACGCCTTCTTCGGTCACGTCGAAATCGAGGATGCGCACGACGTGCGGGTGGTCGACGCGCGCGGTCGCGCGCGCTTCGCGTTCGAAGAGCTCGCGGCCGGGCGCCGCGCGAATCATTTCGTCGGTGAGCACTTTGATCGCCACGCGGCGCTCGAGCACGGTTTGCTCCGCAACCCAAACGTGTGACATCCCACCTTCACCGAGCGGCTGAAGGAGGCGATACCGACCGATGACGCTTCCCACCTCGAGGCGCACGGAGCTCGCGAATGCGAGAATCGCGCCTCGCGATTCCCGCGATTCCACGTCGAGCACACGAGGCGTTCGTTCACGACCGTAGCGAACGCGACGCGATCACGACGGCCCTGGTACGAGCCCTTTCCAGGTGATTGACGCTACTCTCGGTCGACGTCGAACCCTGCGTCAGCGAGCTCCTTGAAACCGCCGACGTTGTAGACGACGCCGTAGCCAAAGTCCTTGAGGGCTTTTCCGGCGATGGCGGAACGGCCACCCGAGGCGCAATAGACGAGGACCGTCTTGGTCTTGTCGAACGTCGGGTCGTGGTACTGACTCTCCGGATCCGCGCGGAACTCGAGCATGCCGCGCGACACGTTGATCGCGCCCTTGATCTTGCCGCTGGCCTCGACCTCGTGGCGATCGCGGACATCGACGATCAAGACATTGCCATGACCGATAAGAGCCCGCGCCTCCGTCGGAGACACACGCGGGACCGCGGCGTTTGCTTGCGCGAGCAGTTCCTTGATGTTCGAAGCCATCTCGTCCTCCCTCGTCGTTGGTGTGCCCCGAGCTTACCGCATCGCGAGCGCGGCTCGTACTCAGGGCCAATCGCGCACGACGACGCGACCGAAGCGCGAAGGCTCGGTGCTCGACGGTGCACCCGCCGCGAGCCAGCCAGGTCCGAACGCAACCGAGTCGCCGAACCACTCGTTGTCGGCGAGGTCGCGCGGCCGCCATTCGCCGAGCGGGAGCACCGCGCCCGCCGTGATCTCGTAACGAAATACGCGTCCGCGCCGCCCGGGTCCTCCCGGTTGACCGATCGCGAGCCTTCGTCCGTCGAGCGCGAGCGACCTGCCGAACCAACTGTCCTGCTCAGGATGCGGCGAGGCCAGCGTCTGGACGTGCACGTAGCTGCCGCCGCGTCGTTCGAAGAGATCCACCTGACCGACGCCACGGATGGCGCCGTCGAGTCGCGGCGAGCCGACCGCGATCCACTCGCCGGACACCGCGACCGTGCGTCCGAACTCGGCGCGAAGGGTGCGAATGGGCGAAACGAGCTGCGTGATCTCGTCGAACGAGCTTCCTGTGTGGCGATAGACGTACACGCGGCCGCTGCCGTCGTCGGTTGGGGCGCCCACGACGAGCCGGTCGCCCGTCGCGGCGAGCGCCGCACCGAAATCGGAGGGTCCCCCGCGTGAAGGTCGCAGCACGGTGGGCTTGCCGCTCGCGTTCGCGAAGACGAAGACCACTGGCGTGCTCCCGATGCCCGGCGCGGCGAGCGTCGAGCCGACCGCGAGATTGTCGCCGGCGAACGCAAGGGCGTCGGCCCAATACGATTCTCCCGCGTGGCTCGGATCGTCGGGATTCGGGAGCAGCCTCGTCCGCTGCCAGCCCTTGCTGCGCTCGAAGACGTGGACGGGGTCGTCGCCGAGCTCGTAGCCCGGCGCGTTCACCGCGGCGATGCCAAGCCGCGACGAGAGGGCCGTCGCATCGGCGAATCCCGCGTATTCGCCGGTGCGCGCGTTCGTCAGCGCGCCGGCGAGCGTCCAGCTCGAGGTGTCGTAGAGACACGCGGACGCCACGCCCTCGCTCGAGTCGCGCGCGCTCGCGCCGACGAGCAGATAGTTACCGTCGGCTGTGAGCGTCGAGCCGAAGCGCGCACGCCCGCAGTGTGCCGACGGTCGAATGACGCGCTCGTGATCGGTGCTCATCGTGATGTTTGCCTCGTCGATCGGCGCGCTCGAATGCCGCGAGCACGCAAGAAGTAGAATGCCGAGGAGAATGAGTGCGCGCTGCGGCACACGACTCATACGCCGCGTGTGGGCTCTCGCTCCCCTTCGAGGGTGACCTTGCAGCGATGAGGCTCGTGACCAATCGCATCACCGATGCCGCGCTCGATGGCACGGAAATACGCGCTCGGGACAGTTGACGACGACTTTTGACGGTTGTCGCGTCACACATCGCTAGGCTCGGGCGACGAAGAGAGCATGACCGCGGTCTCGAGTCCTGATTTCTTGCGCGAAGTGCTCGCAAAGCCCGAGGTTCGTCGCCGCCTCGTCGCGATGGTCTCGCGGCGCGTGCCGGCCGACGCGACCGAGGATGTGGTGCAAGCGGTGCTGTGCGACGCGCTCGTCGCGCGCGATGTGCCGTCGGTCGAGACGGTGCCGCGGTGGCTCCTCGCGATCGCGCGCAACAAGGTCGCCGACTTTCACCGGCGCGCGCGCCGCCGCCGCGAAACGGACGAGGCGGCCGAGCCGGCCGCGTGCGATCCGATCGAAGAGCGCGATCTCATCGAGCACGCGCAGGCGATCGCTCCCGACCCGCGCGCGTTCGAGTGGATCGTTCGTGCGGAAGAGGGCGCGACGCTCGCCGAGATTGCCGAAGACGAAGATCTGCCCGCGCCCGTCGTGCGGCAGCGCGTCTCTCGGCTTCGTCGCGCGCTTCGAACCGCGCTCCTCGCCGCGGCCGCGCTCGCGCTCGCGCTGGTCGTCGCGGGTTCGCACGAACGCCACGCGGGCATCGGCGCCGATCCCGTCGCGCCGATCGGCGTCGACGGAAGCTGGCACGTCGTCTCCGCCGAGTGCGCGCCCGGAGCGCCGCCGGCGTGCTCCACGGCGGCCGGCGTGCGCGTTCGCATCGACGGCGACACGGTCACGATCGGAACGGTGAAGCTCGACCTCGCGGACACGCTGCGCGAGTACCGCGCGCGCGTCGAGGTGACGAACGCGACGATTCGCGTGGAAAGCGATCTGGGCTCCGTCACGCTCGCCCGGGACTGAACGACTGAAGGTGCATGCGCCATGCATGCCTTCTGCTGCTCGTTGTAAACTGCACGCATCATGAGACTCCGCGCGCTGAGCCGCCCGCGCCGAAGGTCGAGGAGCCGGTCGCGACGAAGCTCGCAGAGCTCGGTGGAGAGTGGATCGAGCATCGCGGTGACGGTTGGTTCATCCCGCCGCTCGGCGCGACCGAGGCGCGGCCGCTCGTGATCGCGCTTCACGGCGCGGGTGATCGACCCGAGTGGGCGTGCGCGGAGTGGCGCGACATCACGAACGCCTACGCGGTGATCTCCTGTCCGCACGGCGACGCGTTCGGCGGGGGATTCGCGTGGTCCAGCGTCGAGCAGCTCGAGGCCCGCGCCCACGCGGCCGAGCTCGATGCGCGAGCGCGCTATGGCGCGTACGTCGACCCTGGACCGCCCATCCTCGTCGGCTTCTCGCAAGGCGCGCGCCTCGCGTCGATCGTGGCGCGCAAGCACCCCGCGGAGTGGCCGGTCGTCGCGCTCGTCGAGGGCGGCTACGACGAAACGAAGTGGGGATTCGGCGCCGCGTTCGCGAAGGGCGGAAAGCGCGTCCTCTTCGCGTGCTCGACGTGGCACTGTGCCGATGGCTTCCGAGACGGCGAGCGCTCTTCGACCGCGGCGAAGGTCGACGCGCGCGTCGCGGATCTCGGAAACCTCGGCCACCACATGGGCACGCCCGTGCGCGACGGCCTGCGCGCGCAATTCCGATGGCTCGTGCGCGACGACGAGCGCTGGGAAGCGTGGCTCGAGTCGCCCTGAACACGCAGCACGACCGCGCCGACCGTCTGGGGTCCTGCCGCGAGCCGAAAGATCCGTTAGCTTCCAGCCGTGAACGCGGCTGCACGAAAACTTTGGCTCGTCGCGGTGGCCGCGCTCCTCATCGCGCTCGTCATCGTGGGCGTCGCGCTTCGCAAGCGGCCAGTCGGGGCGCGTTCGAAGGCGCCCGCACCTGCCGCGCGCGCTTTCACGCATCCGCCACACGACCCGAGCTCGCCGCTGCCGCCGCGAACGTTGGAAGAATTCCGCGAGCTCATGAGCTTGCTCTCCGAGTCTCCGAAGCCGTTCTACGACGACAACTTCGTCTCCAACGAGCATTCGTATCTACAGCAGGCGCGCGGGCTCGCGGCATACGCCTCGCGAGGAGGCGTCTACATCGGCGTCGGGCCCGAGCAGAACTTCACGTACATCGCGCTGACGCGGCCGAGCGACGCGTTCATCGTCGACATTCGGCGCGCCAACTCGATCCTTCACCTCATGTACAAGGCGGTGTTCGATCTCGCGGACAGCCGCAGCGAGTTTCTCGCGCTGTTGCTCGGCGCGCGCTTCGACGCTTCTCAATCCGCTGCGCCCGACGCGTCGATCGACGACGTGCTCCGGCGCGTCGAGCGCTTCCGCCGCGACCCGGAAGACTTCGCCGCGGCGCACGCACGAATCGTCGACCGCATCGAGCGCGGCTTCGGCATCGTGCTCGGCGCCGAAGATCGCGCGCAGCTCGATCGCACGCACCGCGCCTTCTTTCGGCACGGCCTCGACCTCCGCTACGATGCCGACGCGACCGAAGACGAGACCCGCAATCCGACGCTGCGGGCGCTGCTCGAGACGCGCGATCCGTCGGGCGCCTTTGGCAGCTTCCTCGCGGACGAGCAGGCTTTCCGTTTCGTGCAACGCCTCGAGCGGCAAAATCGCGTCGTGCCTCTCGTCGGCGACCTCGCGGGCGAAAAGACGCTCGCGGCGCTCGCGCGGCGAATCGAAGGACGAGGGTTGACCGTCGCGGTCCTCTATTCGTCGAACGTCGAGAAGTACCTATTCGATCAAGGCAAATGGGACCGCTGGACCACGAACGTCGCGCTCTTGCCGTTCGACGATCGCAGCTTGTTTCTCCGAGCCTACATGGACATGGACGGCGAGCATCGGCACCCGCTGCAGCCGCCGTCGTTTCCGAACGTGTCGCTTTTGCAGCGCACGCGGTCGTTCGAAGCGAGGCAGGCGCGAGAGCCTTATCGCGACATCTGGCAAGTCGTGACCGATGACTATCTCCCAGAGTCGCGAGCGGAACCGAGCTCGCTTCCGCCTCCGTCTTTGCCCGTGGACATCGCGGGTTGCCCTGCGCCGCCGGACGGGATGGCGTGCGTGCCCGCGGGCCCGTTCGTGCGCGGCGTCGATCACGATCCACATCGCTGCGATCAGCCGGGACAGGCGGAGCAGTCTTCGTCGACGCCCGCGATGACGATCACGCTCGACGCGTTCTTCATGGACCGCACCGAGGTCACCAACGAAGCGTACGGGCGCTGCGTCGCGCGCGGGCTCTGCGCGGCGCTCCGTCCGCGCTATCCCGGGTTCGATGATCCCGAAGAGCCGGTGACGGGCGTCTCGTGGTACGAGGCCGATCGATATTGTCGCGCGATGGGCAAGCGTCTTCCCACCGAGGCGGAGTGGGAGAAGGCAGCGCGCGGTCCCGATGGCGACACGCATCCGTGGGGTGACGCGCCCGCGAGCTGCGCGCTCGCCGTGATCCAGGACTCCGAAACGCGCCGCGCGTGTGGACGCAAACAGCCC
This sequence comes from uncultured delta proteobacterium, assembly GCA_963839305.1. GTDB lineage: Bacteria > Myxococcota_A > Polyangia > Polyangiales > Polyangiaceae > DASXHD01. Next base: position 68,903 of record CAWIUL010000010.1, on the reverse strand, counting down.
AGCGACACGCCGGAGCGCGGTCGCGTCTGGGCCGTCGGATCGAAACCTCCGGGCCGATACGGGCTCTACGACATGATCGGAAACGCGGAGGAGTGGGTCGCGGATTGGTGGACGCCGAGCTGGGCCGCGTGCGGCGCGGACTGCGCAGGAAGAAACCCGATTGGCCCGCCGCCTTGCGCGAGCGGGAGCTTCTGTCCGAATCACGAATACAAAGTCCTGCGCGGGGGCTCGTGGTTTTGGCCGGCCGAGCACGCCACTGGCTACCATCGACGGCGCCACGACCCGCGCAACGAGCCGTTCCACCACGTCGGATTTCGTTGCGCGCGTTAGCCGCAGGTCTCGCGACTTGCGCATATGCTAGCTCTGGACCTGACCGCATGCAGCAGGGCGTCGTCGTTGCCGATCGCTTCGAAGTGGAAGGTCCGGTCGTCTCCGGCGGGATGGGCGATGTGTACCGCGCGCGCGATCTCGACACCGGCAAGCTCGTCGCGCTGAAGCTCCTGCGCGCCGACATGCGCGAGGACACGATCGCCGCTCGTTTCGAGCGCGAGGCCGCGGTCCTCAGCCGCCTGTCGCACCCCAACATCGTCGAGTACGTGGGCCGCGGCGCGACGGGCACCGGCGACCCGTACCTCGCGATGGAATGGCTCGACGGCGAGGACCTCGCCGCGACGCTCCGTCGCGGATCGCTGGACGTCCCGAGCACGTTGATGGTTGCTGAGGGAATCGCACGCGGCCTCGCGTACGCGCACACGCACGGCGTGCTCCACCGCGATCTCAAGCCGGCGAACGTGTTCTTCGTCGGCAAGGCGCTCTCCCACGTCAAGGTGATCGACTTCGGGCTGGCGCGCGTGCTCGGCGAGGGCGCGGCGACGCAGACGGGATCGCTGCTCGGGACCCCCGGCTACATGGCTCCCGAGCAGGTGCGAGACGTCGCCAATCTCGACGCGCGCATCGACGTCTTCGCCCTCGGCTGCGTGCTCTACAAATGCCTCGCGGGAAAGAGCCCGTTCGCCGCGCCCGACTTGACCGCCGCGCTTGCCAAGGTGCTCTACGACGACGCCCCACCCCTCGTGGAGCGGCGCCCCGACGTGCCGGCCGCGCTCGACGCGCTCATCATGAAGATGCTCTCGAAGGCGCGCGAGGAGCGGCCCACGGACGGAGCAGAGGTCGCAGCGGCGCTCTCGTCGGTGATCCGCGCGTCGCTCGCGCCCGCGATGCCGACACTGACGCGCGCCGAGAAGCGCGTCGTCAGCGTGGTGCTCGCCGGGCGTCCCAGCCACCGAACGGGCGACGACGAGGCCACGCTGAAGCACACGGGCAAGCCCGTCGACGCCGAAGCGCTTCGCGCGGCGGTCGCGCCGTTCGGGGCCGAGCTCGACGCCTTGCCGGACGGCAACGTCGTCGCGACGCTGCTCGCGTCGCGCGCCGCGACCGATCAGGCGGCACGCGCGGCACGGTGCGCGCTCGCGATGCGCGCCGTCTTGCCCGACGTCCCCGTCGCGATCGCCATGGGGCGTACCGAGGTCGGCAAGCGCCTCGTCGGCGAGGTGATCGATCGCGCGACGTCGCTTCTCGCAGGTGAAGAGCCGCGCATCCACATCGACGACCTCACCGCGGGCCTGCTCGACGCGCGCTTCGAGGTGGGCGGCGCGGTCGGGCTCGAGCTCGTCGGCATGCGCGAGGGCGAGGGCACGCGCACGCTCCTCGGCCGCACGACCGCGTGCGTCGGCCGCAACCGCGAGCTCGAGACGCTGCTCGGCACGATCGACGACTCGATCGAGGCTCCGGGCGCGCGCGCCGTCGTCGTCACGGGAGCTGCGGGCATGGGGAAGAGCCGTCTTCTCCACGAGCTGCTCCAGAGGCTGCGCGGGCGGGCCGAGGCGCCGGAGATCTGGATCGCACGGTGCGATCCATTGAGCGCGGGCTCTCCGTTCGCGATGCTCGGAGCCCTCGTGCGCCGCGCGGCGGGCATGCGCGAAGGAGAGCCGCTCGCGGTGCGCCAGCGCAAGCTCGCCGCGCGCGTCGCGCGCAACGTGGCCGCCGAAGGGCGCGAGCGCGTGACCGAGTTCCTCGCCGAGCTCGTCGGAGCGCCCTTCGACGACGCCGATCGCGTGCAGCTCCGCGCGGCGCGTCGGACTCCGCTCGTCCTCGGCGATCAGATGAAGCGCGCGTTCTGCGATTTCCTCGCCGCGGAGTGCGCCGCGCAACCCGTGTGCGTCGTGTTCGAGGACGCGCACTGGGGCGATCGTCCCTCGGTCGCGTTCATGGACGCTGCCATGCGCTTGCTTCACGACGCGCCGCTCTTCGTCCTCGCGCTCGCGCGACCGGAGGTCGAGGAGGCCTTCCCGAACCTCTGGGCCGAGCGCACCACGCTGTCGCTGCGGCTCGGGCCGCTCTCCAAGCGCGTTTCGGAGCAGATGGTGTGCGACGTCCTCGGCGCGTCGGCCACGTCGGCGCTCGCGTCGCGCCTCGCCGAGCTCGCTTCGGGAAACGCGTTCTACCTCGAGGAGCTCATTCGCGCGGTGGCCGAGGGCAAGGGCAACCGCCTCCCCGACACGGTCGTCGCGATGGCGCAGGCACGCCTCGAGTCGCTCGACGACGACGAGCGTCGGCTCCTTCGCGCGGCGAGCATCCTCGGGCAGGCGTTCTGGCAACCGGCGCTCTGCGCCCTGCTCGGCAGTCTCGGCGCCGAGCGGATCGACGCTCTTCTGCGAACGCTCACGGACAAGGAGCTCGTCGCCCGGCGACCGGAGAGCCGCTTTCCGGGCATGCAGGAGTACGCCTTCCGCCACGCGCTCGTGCGCGAGGCCGCGTCCGCGATGCTCACCGAGGCGGATCGCACGCTCGGCCATCACCTCGCGGGAGAGTGGCTCGAAGAATCGGGCGAGCCGGACTCGCTCATCCTCGCGGAGCACTTCGAGCGAGGCGCGCAGCGCGAGCGCGCGCGCTCGTACTACCGGCGCGCCGCCGAGGAGGCACTGTCCGGAAACGACTTCATGGGCGCGCTGGCCGCGGTCGCCGCGGTCGAGCGCTGCGGAGCGAGCGGCGTCGAGCTCGCCGAGGCCCACGTGATCGCCGCGGAGGCGAAGCGCTGGTTGGGCGACGCGAAGGACGCGCTCGATTTCGCGTCGCGAGCCGCGGACGCGCTGCCCGTGGGCAGCGCGTGGTGGTGCCGCGCCGTGGGCGAGATCTCGAGCTCGTCCACGCCGGCCGGGCGCTTCGACGTCCTCGAGCGAATGTATCCGGTGCTCCTCGAGGCGATGAGCGGCGCCCCCGTGTCCGGCATCGCGGCCGGTTCTCGCATGTCGGTCGCCCTCTTGCTCGCGGGCCACAACGAACGCGCAAACGAGCTCATCGCGCGCACGGCGGCTCGTGGCGACGCTTTCCCCGACGATCCCTCGGCTCGCGCGACGATCCTGCAAGCACGCTGCATGCAATCGCTCGTCATGGGCGACGCCGCGAAGCACATCGCGCAGGTCGCCGCGGCGGGCGAGGCGTTCGAAGAGGCCGGCGACCTGCGCGGCGCGAGCCTCGCGCGGGTGAACACCGGCTACGGGCTGCTCATGGTCGGCGATCCGCGCGGCGCCGCCGAGAAGCTCCGAGCCGCGCTCGCCTTCACCGAGCCGATGGGCCTTGTCTCGGTCACGGCCGCCGCGCAGCACAACCTGGGCCTCGCGCTCGCCTGGCAGGGACTGCTCGACGACGCGATCACGATGGAGAGGAGAGCCGTCGACGCCGGCGTGAAGCTCGGCGAAAAGCGCCTCGAGGGCGCGAGCCGCATCTACCTCGCCCTCATGCTCGCCGAGTCGGGCGACTTCGCGGGAGCCGAGCGCGAAGCGCGGACGGCGATCGATCGTCTGTCGATCTCACCTCCGGTGCGCCTCCACGCGCTAGGAACGCTCGCGCACGTGCTCGTCCGAGCCGGCCAAAACGCGCAGGCCTTGATCGTCGCGCGCGAGGCGATGGATCTGCTCGCCGAGATCGGCGGCGTCGAGGAGGGCGAGACCCTCACGCGCGTCGCGTTCGCGCGAGCGCTCGAGGCCAGCGGCGACATCGGCGGCGCGCGCCGCGAGATCGCCATCGCGAAGGAGAAGGTCCTCGCGGCCGCCGCCAAGATCCGAGACGAGTCCCGCCGCGAGGGCTTCCTGCGGGCGATCCCCGAGCACCGCGATGCGCTGGAGATGGCCGCGCGACTCTGCAGCTATTGAATGCGCTCGCCTCTGAGCCGTCCTACAGTTGGCCGGGACTGCAGGAGTAGCGTGCTGAAGTCCCATTTCTTCGTCTTTCTCTTCGTACTCGTGGCTTCCACCGCGCGCGCGACGCCCGAGATGTCCGGCGCCACGTACGAGGTCCGGATGCGCAACATCGCCGCGCACGTCGACGAGGACAAAGAGGCCGTGCGCCGCAATCGCGTGCGCCTGGCGCTCCTCAGCGACTCGCTCGTCGGCGGAAACGGGACAGCGACCGCCGAGATCTCGTTCCACAACGACGTCACGTCCGACTTCCTGCTCGTGCGCGCGGTCGTCGAGCTCGACGGCGCGGTGCGATACGACAAACGCGACGACGACGGTGGCGCGCTGGCCGCCGTGCGCAGCGTGCCGATCTTCAAGGGATCGCTCGCTGCGGGCGAGCACACGCTTCATGTCGCGCTCGCGTATCGCGCCAACGGCTTCGGCGTCTTCGCGTACATGCGTGGCTACCGCGTCGAGGTGAAGACGGCGCGCACGTTCACGGCGTCGGCGACGAGCCCCGTCAAGGTCGTCTTCAGCGGCGCGCAGCACGGCGGCGCGACGACGCCGATCGGAGATCGCGTCGCGGTGCAGTGGCACGTCGAGGGCGGTACGACTCCGCCCGTCGCGACGTCCACGTCCACCGCGACTCCAGCCGCGGGCGTCGATCGCGCCGACGCGGACGCGAGCATCCTCGCGAGCCTCGAGGCGGCGCTCGCGCCCTACGGATCCTGGGTCGAGGACACGGTGCTCGGGCACGTGTGGGTCCCGAATCGGACGATCGTGGGCCCGCGCTTCATCCCGTACGTCACGGGCGGCCACTGGACGTACGAAGGCGTCTCTGGCGTCGGCGGCGACTTCGCATGGATCAGCGACTGGGACTGGGGATGGGCGCCGTTTCACCTCGGCAGGTGGGCGGTCGGCAGCTCGGGTTGGTCGTGGATCCCGGGACGCGCGTACGCGACGTCGTGGGTGATCTGGCGTGTGGATCAACAAGCGAACGGCAACGCCGCCGTCGGGTGGGCTCCACGGCCACCGGATTGGGCTTGGCGCGGCGGCGCGGCCGTGGTCACCGCTCCGCAGAAGCCGACGTTCGTCTACGTCCGCGCGAACGACGTGTTCTCGACCAATCTCCCAACGCGAGCCCTCGGCGACGCGACGCTCGACGGTCGGACGCACGTCGTCGACAAGACGCCTGCGCCCAACGCGATGGGCGTGACCGTGACGGTCGTGACGACCCCGATCGGCGAAGCCTCGCTCGCGAAGGCGCGCGAGTTTTCGACGACCGGTCGACTCGCGAACGCGACCGCCGTCGCCACCGCGGACACGACGCAGGCGACGCCGACGCCGACGCCACCGACGGTCACCATCGACACGGCCGACGCCGATCCTTCGGTCCTCGCCGACGTGCGAGACCAGCTCTCTCCGTTCGGCACGTGGTCCGAGGACGCGACCTACGGAACCGTGTGGACGCCCTTGCCGCAAACCGCGGGCGGCGACTTCACGCCGTACGGCACGGCGGGTCACTGGACGCACGACTCCACGGATTACACGTGGGTCAGCGATTACGCTTGGGGTTGGATCGCGTTCCACTACGGACGCTGGGTGCGCGTCGGCACGCGCTGGTCGTGGATCCCGGGACGCACGTTCCGCGGCGCGTGGGTCACTTGGACGACCGACGCCAGCGGCGCCGTGGGTTGGGCGCCTACGAGCCCGACGTTCGCGTGGCGCGCGGGCGTCGCGGTCGCCGTCGCTGCGCCTCCGCCGGTCTTCGTCTACGTGAGGGCGAACGATCTCTTCGCGCTCGACGTGGGCGCGCGTCGTCTCGGCGGCGAGCACGTCGCGCAGACGGTCGTGGTGCGCGGGCCTCCGCCCGAGTCGCTCCACATCACGACGACCGCGGTGCGTCGCACGCCGCCCAACGATCCCGGGCTCGCGCGCGCACGCGCTGGGCTCCACGTGACGTTACCCACGTCGCCGCGCGTGACCGTCCCCGTGACCGTGACTCCACCGCAGCCGCCGCGCGTTCAGCCGCGCGTGAACGTTCAGGTAACGCCGCCGGTTCCTTCGGCGACGACTACGACGACGTCGAGGCCCGCGCGCCGCACACCGCCGCGCCGCTAATAGGTCCTCACTCCAGCGTTCTCCGCCACTTCGCGTGGGCGACGAGGGCCACCTCGACGAGGCTCGTCGTGGGGGTCGCGTCGTCGAAGAAGCGCGGGTCGTGGTAGAGCGGCACGATCGCGAGGAGCGCGCGGCGTAGCTCGCGCTCGTTCGGAAGCAGCGACGAGAGCGCTTCGCGGCGCGCGTCGTCGTCCGGCAGCTCGTACCACTTGAAGAAGATCTCCTCGACGCCCGTGAGCACGCGCTCGGGGAGGCTTCGGTGGTTCGGCGGGAGGATGCCGTAGGCCTCGAGGCGATGCGCGGTCGGCGTGACCTCCTCGAAATCGTCGGCGTCCAAAGGAAGGGCTGAGCTCGAGTCGATGAAGGGTGACATCGTCATGGCGCACACCGTTCCACGTCGCGCCGAACGAGGGTCGTTACATCGCGTTACTCGGCGTGCCGCTGCACGCTCCGCTCATCGGCTAGCGCGCGCGGATCGCTTGACGGCGCGCGCGGGATGCAACAGCTCGCGCCGCGCCAACATCGCCACCAATTCGCCGATGCGCCGCGCGCGCGTCTCCGGCTTCTTCGCCGTCTGAATGCGCCACAGGATCGCGTAGCGATTGGTCGCGTCGATGGTGGCGAAGAACGCCGCCGCGCGCGCGTTGCCGTCGAGCGCCGCGCGTAGATCGTCAGGCACCGTCGGAGCTCGACGGCGAATCGTACGCGGCGTGCCACCGTCCGTCGCCCTTGGCGCGCTCGACTTCGGCGAGGCCGGGCGCACGCATCTTGCCGGCCGCGATGAGCGCGGTCGCTTTGTCGCGGTTGATCTTCGACCACAAGCTCTTGGCGCTCCGCCGCGTCAGCTTCTGCAGCCACCAGCCGTCGTCGAGCGCCTGCTTCTGCCCGTCGATCCAGCCCCAACACGAGCGCGACCTCTACCGCCTCCGCGTACGTCACCGACGGCGTGCGCGCACCTTTTTTGGCGAGCTTGAGCCACACGCCGTCGGACTTGCCGTGATGGTCCGCGAGCCACGTCGCCAGCGCCGCCTGCGACGCGAACGCGATGATCGGGAGCGACGATTTCACGTCGCGATGGTAGCTCAGGTCTGGCGCGGGCGGTCGTGACGCTCGAGCGGCTCACTGAAAGAAGCCGGCCTGGAACCCGCTCGGGACGGGGTACTTGAACGGCGAGCCGCCGAAGTTCGCGGTGAAGGCGTTGCCCGAGCTTTGATAGAACGTGACGCCCGGATAGACCGTGCCGGTGATGCCCGTCGCGATCGGGTTCGTGTTGGCCGTGGGGTTGCCGGAGTTGTACCAAGAGCCGTCCTGGCCGGCCCAGAGCTTCCCGCCCGTCATGTCGAGCGCGAACATGTAGACGATGCCGGCCGCGACGTACGAGGTCGTCGGCGGGGCGCCGTTGACGGTGACGCCGCTCCAGCTCACGAAATATTGAGGGAACGTGCCGTAGCCCCACGCGAGACCCGAGGCCTGGCTGCCGATGTACGCCACGTAGTTCGGCATGATCGACTCGCAGATGCCGAGCCCGCCCGCGTCGTTGGCCGCGACGCCGGCATCGACGTTGATCTCCCAGTAGGTCTTGCCCGCTGTCACGCCGAACGTGGTCCGCACGTTCTTGTTTCCGGAGCTGTTGCCGGAGATCGACAGGTCTCCGTTCGAGTACGTGACGCCAGCCACGCTCCACGTTGGGTCCCACGTCGCGAGCGTCAGGAAGGTGGCCGAGATGGTCAGCGGGATCGTCATCTTCACGACGCAGTTGGAGACGCCCGTGCAGCCGCCGCCGCTCCACCCTCCGAACGCGGAGATGCCGGCCGCGGGGATCGGGCTCAGCGTGATTTGCGTTCCGTAGTCGAAGCTCGCGGTGCACGTCGCGCCGCAATCGATGCCGGTGGGCAGCGACTTCACCGAGCCGTTGCCCTTTGGCGTGATGGTGAGCTTGATCTTCTGGAGGGAGAAGGTCGCCGTGACGGTGGTCGCCGCCGTGATCGACACGGTGCACGGCGTCGTGCCCGAGCATCCTCCTCCGGACCAGCCGTCGAACGTCATGTTGGCGTCGGGTGTGGCCGTGAGGACGACGCTGGTGCCCGGCGCGAACGCCGCGCTGCACGTCGTGCCGCAGTCGATGCCCGCCGGGCTCGACGACACGTTGCCGGTTCCGTTGCCAGCGAGCGTCACGGTCAACGTCTGCGCGGAGGGCGCGTCTCCGCCACCGGCGTCGCCGCCGTCGGGTTTGACCGCCTCGTCGGGGATGCAGGCGACAAGAAAGATGCAGAATGCAAAGAGAATGCTTCGGGCGCTCATGACGATCGTTTCATTCACACGTAAAGTAATCGCAAGCGAGAGGCAATCCTGGTATCGAGGTGCCCGAGAGAGGGGAACGGGCGGGAATGGGGAAGCGGCGGGGAGCGTCGGTGGTCGTCCTCGGTGTGGCGCAGGCGGCGTACTCGATATTCGCCGTCGTCTACGTCGCCACCAAAGGGTGGCCAGTGTTCGGCGAGGGGAGAACGAATCCATATCTCTCCTACGTGGCGCTCAACGTCTTCACGATGCCGCTGGCGACGCTGGCGCTACCGCTCGTCTTCACGCTCGCGATGTCTCGCCAGCCCATCACCGCACGCACGGCGAAACTTCTGAAGGCCGTGTGGCTGAATTCGCTGGTGATGATTCCCGCGGCGGCCCTCGTCTACAAAGGGCTCACCGAGGGCTGGATTGGGCACTTCAGCGCGCGCGTGGATCGTCCGGTGTGGTTTCTCGTCCTCGAGGGCGCCGCGTTTCTGATGCTGGCGGACTTCTCGTTCTACGTCACCCATCGCGCCCTGCATTCACGGCTGCTGTATCGCTTCCACAAGGCGCATCATCAGCATCGGACTCCCACCGAGGCCGCGACGTTCATGGCTCTGTCGCCCGCGGAGGCTCATCTCTCGGGCATTCTCATGATCACGTTCCCCATGTTCCTCATTCCGGTGCACGCGCACGTATTGATCGTGTGTCTGGGGATCATCGTGTTCTCTGGGTTCTACGTCCATGACGGGGCGCTCGTGCGAGCGCTCAGGGTGCCCTTCATCAATGGTCCGGCAGAGCACCAGATGCACCACGCGCGCGGGCGCGAGAATGCGAACTACGCATTGATCTTCACCTTCCTCGATCGGTTGTTCGGCACCGCCGCCGCACCACCAAGGGAAGCGCGAGCCGAGCGGCAAATAGCTCCCACTGAATAGGGAGCCGAGATATTCACTCCTTCATTCGAGCAATGAACGCCCCAATGAGCGAAAACACCGCGCGGATCTTCTCGACGATCGGCGTCGTCCCGCTGCGGATCTTCGCGAACGACCTCGCGATCGTCACGAGCGCGGGCGTGTACGGGTACCACCACAGCTCCCGCGCAGCGCGGTTCGTGTCCACGAGGACGAAGCGGGGGCGCGTCATCGCGTCGAGGGCGAGCGGCGAGTTCGTGATGCCGTAGCCCGTCTCGCCGTGGCCGCTCCACGGCGCTTGAGGGAGCGCGCCCGTGAAGGAGTGGTTGTTGACCGTGACGACGCCGGCGCGGAGGCGCGAGGCCAGCTTTTTTCCGCGCTCGACGTCCTTCGTCCAGACGCTCGCCGTGAGGCCGTATTTCGAGTCGTTCGCGAGCTTGATGGCTTCGTCCTCGTTGGCGACGACGTGGATCGGGAGGACCGGGCCGAACGTCTCGTCCTTCATGAGCGGCATGTCGTCGGACTCGACGCGCACGACCGTGGGCTCGAAGCCGTAACCTTTGTCGAGCGAATCGCCGCCCGCGAGGACCTCGCTGCCCTTCGCCGACTTCGCGCTCTCGACGTGCGTCTTCACGATCGCGCGCTGCGCTTCGGTCGCGAGCGGCGGGAAGTCGTCGCCGAAGCGGAGCTTCTTCGTGATCTCGGCGGCCTTCTTCGCGAACGCGTCGGCGATGGATTTTTCGACGTAGACGCGCTCGATCGCGGCGCAGTTCTGGCCCGCGTTGCTCATCGCGCCCCAGACGACGCCGCGCGCGGCGCGCTCGAGGTTCGCGTCGGCGAGGACGATCGCCGCGTCTTTTCCGCCGAGCTCGAGCGAGCACGGGATGAGCCTCTCGGCGCACGCGTGCGCGACCTTGCGGCCCGCGCGAACGCTGCCCGTGAAGACGACGAGGTCGACGTCGGCCTCGCAGAGCGCGGCGCCCGCGTCTGCGCCGCCTTGAACGAGGCCGAAGATGCCCTTCGGGACGACGCCCTCGAACAAATCGGCGACGAGCTTTCCCGCGCGCGGCGAGACCTCGCTCGGCTTGAAGACGACTGCGTTGCCTGCGAGGAGCGCGGGGACGATCGTGCGGAGCGGGAGCGCGACCGGGAAGTTCCACGGCATGATGACGCCGATGACGCCGCGCGGCTCGCGGCGGATCGTGCCGCGTTTTCCGGGGTACGCGAGCGCGTCGAGCTCGACGTCGGTGTCCTCGAGGAGCTCTTCGATCGACTTGCACCAGAAGTCGACGACGTCGCCCGACGGGAGGACCTCGGCGAGGAGCGACTCGGCCTCGGGCTTTCCGAGCTCGCTCTTGAGCGTCTTCGCCACGAGATCGGCGCGGTCGAGGATGCGATCCTTGATCTTGGCGACCGCCTCGGCGCGCTCGGCGGGGGCGAGCGCGGCCCACGCGGGCTGCGCCTCACGCGCCGCGGCGACGATGCCCGCGATGTCGGAGGTCTCGGTCGGTTCGATGGGGTCGAGCTTGCTGCCGTCGAGCGGGCTCGTGGTCGAGAAGGTCATGGCGGGGGCAACATATACTACGGAGAGAGCTCGTGGATGCGCGCGGCCGTGGCGCCGTCTCGGTCGGAGATGGCGCGCGTCGCGAGGTCGACGACCCGGCGGTGGTGCGTGAAGAGGATGACCTGCGTCTTCTTCGCGAGATCGCCGAGCACCGAGAGCGCCGCGGCGGCGCGCTGATCGTCGAAGTGAACGAGGACGTCGTCGAGCAAGAGCGGGAGCGGCCCGCGCGACTCGACGAGGCGCTCGAGCGACGCGACGCGGAGCGCGAGATAGAGCTGGTCGAGCGTGCCGTCCGAGAGCGCCGAGGCCTCGAGCTGCTTCTTGTCGCGCAGCGCGACGAGGACCGGCTCGTCGCCTTGATCGAACCCGACCTCGAGCCCCTCGAACGAGCCGAGCGTGAGCATCGCGAAGAGCTCGCTCGCGCGCGCGAGCACGGGCCCCTGATTCTCGCGTCGATAGCGCTCGAGAAGGCGCGTGACCGCGGCGGCGGCGAGGCGCGCGCGGGCGTATTGCTCGGCGAGATCGCGCACCCTCGCGAGCTGGCGCTGCGCCTCGGTCGCGAACTCGACCGCGCGCGATTGGTCGAACTGCTTCGCCCCGGCCTCCATGCCGCCGAGGTTGTATTTCGTCTGCTGGATGCGCGCGTCGAGGTCGCCGATGTCCGCGTCGAGCTGCGCGACGCGCGCTTTCGCGGTCGCTGCGTCCACCAAGGAGTCCTCCGAAGACGCGAAGGCCTCGAGTTGCTTCTCGACGACTGCGCGCACCTCGCAGGCCTGCGCATCGAGGGTGCGCTCCTGCTCCGCGAGCTCCTTGCGGCGGGCGTTGTCTTGCTTCGCGCTGTCCATGCGTTCGGAGAGCTCGGCCGCCGCTTCGTCGGCGGCGCGATCGTGGAGGTCGTCCGCGCAAGCGTCGCACAGCGCGCGAACGGCGGCGGCGAAGCTCTCGGCGTCGCGATCGATGCCGGCGATACGCCGACGCGTCTTTTCGGCCTCGTCCTCGATGTGCGCGAGCTCGACGATCGCCTCGAGCGCGGACGTCACCTGCTCCGGCGTCGCGCTGTCCGGCAGACCGAGCGCGAGCGTACACGCGGCCCACTGCGCGCTCCACGCCGCCGAGATCCTGCTTGAAGATGGCGCGATCGCTCGCGGTGCGATCGCGATCGCGCTCGGCCGTCTCTCGCTCAGCCTCGAGCTTCGCGCGCTCGGCCGCGGCCTCTTCCCGTGCGCCGATAACGCGCTTGGCGAGCTGCTCGAGGCGCGTGAGCGACGCGTCCGCGGGCACCGCCTCGCCTTCTTTCGCGAGCGCTGCCGAGAGCGACGCGCGCGCGGCTTCGACGGCGGATGCGACGAGTGCCGCGTTCATGCGGGCGTCGACCGCGCGCTGCGCTGCCGCGGTCGCGGCCTCCCATCGCGAGAGCCACGCCGTCATCTGGTCGGGATCGCGCACCTCGACGGCGACGCCCGTCCAGAGCGCGCGCCACGAACGCTCCTCGGCCTCGCCGTCCTCGGCGAGCTCCTGATCGCGCGAGCCGAGCTTCGCGAGCCTCCCCGCGATCCCATCTCGCTTCGCCTCGAGCTCGCGAAGCCGCGTCACCCGCGCGGCCTCGCGCCTCAGGCGATCGGCGACGTCGTCTGCGCCGCGCACCGCGCGCTCGTACGACGCGATGGCGAGCGGCTTCGGCTTCCCTTCCTTCACGTCGCGCCACAGCGCGTCGCGATCGGCGCGCGCGCGCGAGAGCTCGTCGTCGCTCGGCAGGTCCCCTTCGGCGCGAAGCGCCGCGATCGCGCGCTCGGCCTCTGCGCTCTCGTCTTCGAGCTCGTGCTGGCGCTCCCGGTTCGTGCGGCGGTCAGCCTTGATTTTCGCAGCGCTGCGCGCGTGCGACGCGATGACCTCGCGCGTGGGAACGGGAAGCGCCGCGACGCCTTCGATGGCCACGTCGAGCCCGAGCGCCGCGACGCGCGCGGTCGCGGTCGCGATCTCTCGTTCGGCGAGCTGCGCCGCCTCGCGCGCGCGCGTCTCGATGTTTCCTTCGCGTCGCGCCGCTTCGAGCGCGTCGCGCAGCTCGCTTGAATCGTGCACGTTGGCCGTCTCGCCGAGCCGCGCGCGCACGCGCTCGAGGGCGACCTCGGTCTCCGCCGCGCGCGACTCATGCGCCCGCGCCCGCTCGCGAAGCGTCGTCCCCTCCTCGGCGAGCTTGCGGACGTGACCGGCGGCGGGGAGACGGCTCACCGCGTTTACCGGCGCAGCCTGCCGCGCGCGCCGTGCTCGCTGCTCGGTAGCCTCGAGGTCGAGGACGAGCTTCGGCCGATCGGCGTGCGCCTTGCGGTGCACCGCGAGGCTCCCCTTGAGCTTTTCGATCGCCTGCGCGTGCGTGAGGATCTCGGCGTTCGCCTCGATCGCGCCGAGCGAAGCGCGGGTCGCGACGAGCGCCGCCTCGACCTCGCGCAGCCTCGCGATCGCCAGCGCGCGCGCTCGCTCTTCCTTCTTGTGCGCGTGCTCGCGCCTTTGCGCTTCGAGCTCCGCCCGCGCTTTCGCGATTTGTTCCTGCTGGGCGTGCCACGCATCCGCCGACGTCGCCGTCTCGGCCGCGCGCCTCTTCGTCTCCGCGAACGCCTTCGTCGCCTCGTTGAGCGGCCGCTTCGACGCGCCGCGACCGAGGAGCCCGTCGGCTTCTTCGGCGAGCTGCGTCTTCACGCGATGAAGACCCGAGAGGCCCGTCGCGGCGGCGAAGAGCGTCTCGCCGAGCTCGCCGTTTCCGACGCGGAGCGCCGCGCCGCCCTTTCGCAAGAGCTCGTGATCGAGACCGCACGCGAGCTCGTAGGTCGCGAGGTCCATCCCGCCGAGCAGACGCGTCATGAGCTGCTCGTCGAGCGGCTCGTCCTTCGGCGTGCGGAGCGTGGTCTTGCGGCCCTTCTTGCGCACGACGTCGATCGATTTCCCCGCGTCGTCGACGAGCGTCGCTCCGATCGCCATCTCGCCGTGCGTGTGACCGTCCTTGCTGCGCTCGGGGATGCCGTAGAAGAGGCCGAGCACCGCGCGCCGCGTCGTGCTCTTGCCCGCCTCGTTCGGTCCGAAGACGACCTCTATGCCGCCGCTCTCGAAGCGGAGCTCCTTGTCGCGAAACGGACCGAACGAGAGGAGGCGGAGCGCTCGGAGCCTCATCCGCCGTCCTCTTCCGCGGTGGCTTCGCGCGTTTGTACGACGAGCGCTTGCTGCGCCTCGCCGAGGAGCGCGCGGAGCGTCTCGGGGTCGTCGAGCCGGAGCGCGCCCTCGCCGCGCGTGAGCTCGAGCGGGAGCTTCGATTGCAAATCGGCGAGCGCGTCCTCGGCGAGCGCGAGGACCTCTTCGTCGCTCACGTCGGCGAGCGAGCCGAGCGCGTCGACCCATTCACCCGAGGCGACCGCGCGCGGCGCGCTCGTCGAGGCGGTCTCGACGCGGAGCTTCTCGAGATAGACGCCTTGGAGATCGTTGGCGACCGCGCGGAGCTCGGCGGTCACCGCCTCGCGCTGCGAAGCGACGCGGCCCGTGATCGCCTCGGGGCCGCGCACGACGAGCCGCGCCGCGAGGACGCGTCCATCGGCGCGCTCGAGCTCGGCGGAGAGCTCCGCGCGCGCCGCGTCGATCACGTCGGCGACGCTCGACGACTCGCCCATCGTCACGGCGCACTCGGCCCAGCGGACGACGTCGAACGCAACGTGCTCGACCGACTCGATGCGCCCATTCGAAGCCTCGATGACCGTCGCGCCCTTCGCGCCCGGCTCGCGCACGTGCCGCCCCTGCAAATTGCCCGGGAAAGACGACCCACGGCTCGCGCGAGAGCACCTCGCGCTGATGCACGTGGCCAAGCGCCCAGTAGTCGTACCCGCGCGCGCGAAGCGCATCGAGCTTGCACGGCGCATAAGGCTCGTGGCCCGCGCGCCCGTCTGCGCACGTGTGGAGCAAGCCGATGTTGAGGACGCCGGGGATGGGCGTCGGATAGTCGCGCGACAAATCGTCGGTGACGACTCGCTCCGGAAAGCTCCGTCCATGCACCGCCACGCCGAGATCTTCGTAGACGATCGTCTCCACCTTCTTCGAGGACAGGTCCTTCACGTTCTCGGGGAGCTGGAGCTTGCGCGTGATGACGCTCGCGGCGTCGTGGTTGCCGTACACCACGGCGACGCGCACGCCGGCCTCGCGCAATCGCGACATCTCGTTCGCGAAGAAGAGCCCCGTCGAAAAATCGCGCCAGTCGCCGTCGTAGAGATCGCCCGCGAGGAGCAAGAGCGACGCCTTCGCGTCGATGCAGTATGCAACCAATTTCTCGAACGCGCGGCGCGGGGCCTCTCGCACCGCGGCGATCGGCGCGCCGTCGTAGGGCGGCAGGCCTCGCAGCGGGCTGTCGATGTGGAGGTCGGCGGCATGCACGATTCGCATGGCCTCTGGAGCTTACAACGTCGAGGGGCACACCGATTGATGGTTCGGCGCCGCCGCTGTTGTCTCCATGCGGCAGCGAGACATCCCGGCGGGGCCGGCACGTGTGGCTGTTGTCGACCCATGCCGCCAAGCGCCGCGCCACACACGCGTCTGGCCGCGGCACGGTGGCGGCCCGGCCGCGAGGTCTCGCTCCGCGTGTCGACTGCGATGCTGCTGCAAGACTGCAATCAAAGGACCGCTTTTGGGCTAGGTTGCCCGCCGTGCGCCGCGCGCTCCTGATTTTCGTGCTCGCGATCGTCGCGATCGCCTCGCCCGCGTACGCCGACGGCTCGCTGGAAGGCGTGAAGTCACGCGGCGTCCTCCGCTGGGGCGGCGATCTCCAGGGCGGCGAGCCCTACGTCTCGCAGCAGGCGGATGGGACGCTCGTCGGCTTCGAGGTCGACCTCGCGCGAGCCATCGCCAAGCGCCTCGGCGTGCGCGAGGAGTTCGTCCAGAACGACTGGAGCACGCTCGTCGCCTCGCTCGAGCGCGGCACGTTCGACATCATCCTGAACGGCTTCGAGATCACGCGCGAGCGCGTGGGCCGCGTCATCTTCTCGCGCCCGTATTACGTCTTCGCCGAGCGCCTCACGGTGCGCAAGGGCGAGACGCGCTTTCACGCGCTCCTTCCGGATCTGCGCGGGCGACGCGTCGGAACGCTCGCCGCGTCGCTCGCGTACGACACGCTCGTCGAGGCGGGCGCGGAAGTCGTCCTTTACGAAGGCCAAGAGGAGCCCTACGCGGACCTCGCGCAGGGCCGCACCGACGCGGTGCTCCTCGACGACATCATCGCGCAGCGCTACGCGCCGAGGCACGCGGGGCTCGTCACCGCGGGCGACGTGCGCGAGGGCGTCTACGCGATCGCGGCGCGTCGCGACGAGGCCTCGCTCATGGCCGCGGTCGACGACGCGCTCGGCGAGCTCGTGCGGAGCGGCGAGCTCCGCGCGATCCTCGCGCGGGCCCACATCGACGATCCGCGCGAGGAGAAGCTCGAGAGCTACGGCCACCCTTCGGGCGGGAGCGCGTCGATCGGCGAAGCGCGAACCGAGGGCGCGCAGAAATTCGGCGCGCACCACGTCGTCCTCTTCTTGCAAGGCGCGGGCGTCACCCTCCTCGTCTCCGTGCTCGCGATGGCGATCGCGTTCCCGCTCGGGATGCTCATGGCGCTCGCGCGCACGCACGGCTCGCGCTGGCTCGGGCGCCTCGCGACGACCTACGTCGAGCTCTACCGCGGCACGCCCGTGCTCCTCCAGCTCTACGTCCTCTACTACGGGCTCGCGCCCATCGTGCGCATCGGCCCGCTCACCGCGGCGATAGTCGGCCTCGGGATGAACTACGCCGCCTACGAGGCCGAGACGCACCGCGCGGGCATCCTCTCCGTGCCCGCGGGCCAGATGGAGGCCGCGCGCGCGCTCGGCATGGGCATTCCCCTCGCCCTGCGCCGCATCATCGTGCCTCAGGCGCTCCGCCACGCGCTGCCGAACGTCACGAGCGACTTCATCGCGCTCCTCAAGGACTCGTCGCTCGTGAGCGTCATCACCGTGGTCGAGCTGACGAAGCGCATGACGATCGCCTCGGTCGACACGCGCGACTGGCTGATTCCCGGCGCGCTCTGCGCCGCGCTCTACCTCGCGATGAGCGTCCCGCTCGCGCGCGTCGCGCGTCGCCTGGAAGCGCGCTAGAGAACGGTGGACGAGATGTTGGAGCTCGAGGGCATCCGCAAACGTCGGAGCGAGCGCTGGGTGCTCGACGGCGTGTCGCTCAAGGTCGACAAGGGCGTGATCTACGCGCTCCTCGGAGAGTCGGGCACGGGCAAGAGCACGCTCCTCCGATGCGTCTGCGCGCTCGAGGCGTTCGACGAGGGCACGGTGCGCGTCGGCGGTCGCTCGCTCTACGAGAGCGGGCGCGCCTCGAGCGAGGTGCGCCGCCGCGTCGGCATGGTCTTCCAGCAGCACCACCTCTTCGCGCACATGACCGCGCTCGAGAACGTCATGGAGGCGCCCGTTCAAGTCGCGCGCCTCTCGCCGAGCGAAGCGCGCGACCGCGCGACCAAGCTCCTCGAGCAGCTCGGCATCGCGCACCGCGCGTCGGCGTACCCTTCGCAGCTCTCCGGCGGCGAGGCCCAGCGCGTCGCGATCGCGCGCGCGATGGCGATGGATCCCGCCGTGCTCCTCCTCGACGAGCCCACGTCCGCGCTCGACCCCGCGCGCCGCAAGGGCGTGACGGATTTGCTCCGCGATCTCGCCGCGCAGGGCACGACGCTCATCGTCGCCACGCACGATCTCCCGTTCGCGCGCGACGTCGCGACGCTCGCAGGCCTGCTCGACAAGGGCTCGCTCGTGCGTGAGGGCGCCGTCGACGAAATCGCCGCCCCCGGTTGACAAGATCGTTCGCTTTACTAGACTGCATGTCTCGTAAAACAGAATTCTCTACCGGAGGCTATTCCCAATGTCCCTTCGCATCAACGACGAGGCGCCGAACTTCAAGGCCCAGACCACCCAGGGCGAGATCGACTTCCACCAGTGGATTGGCGACGGCTGGGCGGTCCTCTTCTCGCACCCGAAGGACTTCACTCCGGTGTGCACGACGGAGCTCGGTTACCTCGCGAAGCTCGTGCCCGAGTTCAAGAAGCGCAACGTGAAGGTCATCGGCCTCAGCGTCGACCCCGTCGAGAGCCACTCGAAGTGGGCGGCGGACATCGAGGAGACGCAAGGCGCAGCGGTGAGCTACCCGATCATCGGCGACAGCAAGCTCGAGGTCGCGAAGCTCTACGACATGCTCCCGGCCGACGCGGGGACGACGTCCGACGGGCGCACCGCCGCGAACAACCAGACCGTCCGCACCGTGTTCGTCGTCGGGCCCGACAAGAAGATCAAGCTCACGCTCGTCTACCCGATGAGCACGGGCCGAAACTTCGACGAGGTGCTCCGAGTCATCGACTCGATCCAGCTCACGACGAAGCACAAGGTCGCGACGCCCGTGAACTGGAAGCCGGGCGAGGACGTCATCATCGCCCCATCCGTGAGCAACGAAGACGCGCAGAAGGCGTACCCGGCCGGTTTCAAGACGGTGAAGCCTTATTTGCGATACGTGCCGCAACCGAAGTAACGGCGGTATCATCCCCGCCATGAAGAGACTGCTCCTCATGGCGCTCGTCCTCGCGCTCGGCTGCGAGGACAAGTACACGAAGATGCAACAGCAGGCGGCAGCTTCCGCTTCGGCGGCCGCTGCCGCTTCTGCGTCCGCCCTCGCCGCGACGCTCGCGACCGCGTCGGCCGCGCCCACGGTGAAGAAGAGGACGCCCGCCGGCGAGTGGATCACCGGCGCAGCACATCCTCATCGCGTACAAGAACGCGAAGAACGCTCCCTACTCGGTGACGCGCACGAAAGAGCAAGCCAAGGCGCGCGCCGAGGAGGCGCTCGCGAAGGTGAAGGACCCGAAGCTCGAGTTCTCGGACGTCGTGAGCCTCTACTCGGACGATCCCGCGTCGAAGGAGCGCCTCGGGAGCGTCGGGAAGATCAAGCGCGAGAGCGTCGTCAAGGAGTTCGCCGACGCCGCGTGGGCGCTCGACGTGGACGAAGTGAGCGGCGTCGTCGAATCGCCCTTCGGGTACCACATCATCAAGCGCAACCAGTGAAACGGCGCTGGGACATCCGCTGTATGATGGTTACATTGCGGAGATGATGATGCGCGGCCGCCACAACAGCGAGGCTACGAAACGGTTCGAAGACCGGCGCGAGCGTGAGCGACAATCGCCGCGCCTGCACGAGCGGGTGCCTGAGCTGTTGACGCTGCGGCTCGACATCGTGGAGGGCCGCGGCCTCACGACCGAAGACCCGAAGCACTCGCGCATCATCATGGTGGACACGGCGCCAGCCCTCTTCACGCTCAAATGCTCCGACCTCTCGTGTCGCGACGGCGGTTACGAGCTCACGAATACGATGATGCGTAGGTTGCTCGCGAACGAGTCGAGCTTCGACATCGAAGACACGTGCAACGGGTCGATCGGCAGCGCGTCGTGCGGCCGAAGCACGCGGGTGCACGTCACGGCGACGTACCGCGAATGACCAACTAGGGCCTGGTCCCGCTCGCAGTCGCATCGTGCTTTCATGTCGACATGCCGAAGCGTGTCAAGGTCGCGGCGCGCGCGCCGAAGCGCTCCGCGGGGCTCGCGGGCGTCACGGTCGTCCTCACGGGCACGCTCTCGAGGCCGCGCGCGGACATCGAGTCCGAGCTCGAAGCCGCGGGCGCGATCGTCCACGGCTCGGTCTCGGCGAACACGCAGTACCTCGTCGCCGGCGCGGGCGTCGGCGCTGCGAAGACCTCGAAGGCCACGGCGCTCGGCGTGAAGGTGATCGACGAAGCGACGATGCGCACGCTGCTCGGCGCTTGATCAGGAGCTCACGTCGGCGCTCAGTAAAGCTCGAACCCGACGCCGCCCATGAATCCGAATTGGAAGCCCGAGGGTAATTGGTTGTCGAGCGGCGTCTCCCACGCGGGCGTGAAATCGACGCCGATCGAGATCGCGTAGCGGTGGCCCGACTTGGAACGCGCGAGGCGTATGTTGAACGCGGCGCGCAGGTTTCCGCCCACGCGTCCACTCGAAGAGGACGCCGTTGCGCATCTGCGTCCAGAGGATCGCGCCGCCGATTCGATACGTCACCGCGAATCGGTCGTTGATCTGCGCGCCGAGGCGGATGCTCGCGCTCGGCAGCGTCGCGATCGGCTCCGAGTAGCCGTACTTCGGCACCTCGGCGAAGCCACCGCCCAGACTTGCGCCGAATCGAAAGCGAAGGTGGTCGCTCGTCTCGGTCTCCGTGTCGGCCGAAGACGCGCGCGCCGAGAACGTGACCGCGAAGAGCGAACCGACGGCGAGGCCTCGGCGAAGGGCGATCATGCGCCCATCAGAGCAGCGATCGGGCCTTCTTCACTAGCGCCACGGCTTCCTTCGGCGTCTTCGCCGCCGCGGAGATATGCCCCATCTTGCGGCCGGCGCGTGCCTCGCGCTTTCCGTAGAGGTGCACGCGCACGCCGGGGAGCGCGAGCGCGCGATCGAACGCAGGCGACGTCTGCGGGCGCGCTTCGGCCGAGAGCCAGAGGTCGCCGAGGAGGTTGTAGATTGCAACGGCTCGCACGGCCTCGGTCGAGCCGAGCGGCAGATCGCACACGGCGCGCACGGCCTGCTCGAACTGGCTCGTGAGGCAGCCGACCTCGGTCCCGTGGAACGTGTTGTGCGGGCGCGGCGCGAGCTCGTTGACGAGCAGCTCGCCGCGCGTCGTGATGAAGAACTCGACGACGAGCAGCCCGACGACCTTGATCGCGTCGGCGATCTCTCGCGCGCACTCGGTCGCGCGCTTGGCGACCTTCGGCGTGAAGAGCTTCGAGCTCGGCGCGGGGATCACGCAGTGCTCGAGGATGCGCTCCTCGTGGTGGTTGAGCGAGGCCGGATACACCGCGGTCTCGCCGCTCGGCGAGCGCGCGACGAGGATCGACACCTCGGCCGCGATCGAGAGCGCGCGCTCGACGACGCACGGCCGCGCCCCGAGCTCGGTCCACGCGACCGCCGCCATCTCCGGCGCGGTGAGGAAATACTGCCCGCGACCGTCGTAGCCGCCGCGCGCGGCCTTCACGTAGGCCGGCGAGCGCATGCGCAGCGCGGCGCCCGCGAGCTGGTTCGCGGTCTTCGCGATCGAGAACTCGCCCACCGGAAAGCCGCGGCGCGAGAGCCACTGCTTTTGCTTGATGCGGTCTTGGACGATCTCGAGCACGGCCGCGTCGGGGCGCACGGGCGCGTACTCCGCGGCGGCGCGCATGCTCTCTTGCGACACCTTCTCGATCTCGAGCGTGACGACGTCGCACCCGCGCGCGAGCTCCGCGGCGGCCGTCGCGTCCTCGAACGACGCCGTGACGAGCTTGTCGACGACGAAGCGCGACGCGCACGACGGCGTCCGGGTCGAGCGCGCGCACGTGGTAGCCGAGCGTGCGCGCGGCCATCGCCATCATGCGGCCGAGCTGCCCGCCGCCGAGGATTCCGAGCGTCGCGCCTGGGAGAATGGGTTTTCTTTTCACGGGAGCTTTTGAGCGAGCACTTCGGCCTTGCGCGCCGCGCGCCAAGCGCGGAGCTTCTCGCGTATCTCGGGGTGCTTCGTCGCCACGATCATCGCCGCGAGCAAGCCCGCGTTCGCGGCGCCGGGCTTTCCGATCGCGAGCGTCCCGACCGGAACGCCCTTCGGCATCTGCGCGATCGAGAGGAGCGCGTCGACGCCGACGAGCTGCGTCGCGGGCATGGGCACGCCGAGCACCGGAAGGAGCGTCTTGGCGGCGACCATGCCTGGCAAATGTGCCGCGCCGCCCGCGCCCGCGATGATCACGAGGAGCCCGCGCGCCTCGGCCTTTTCCGCGTAATCGAACATCTCGTCGGGCGTGCGGTGTGCGGAGACGACTTTCGCCTCGTACGCCACGCCGAGCTCGTCGAGCACTTCGCACGCGTGGCGCATGTGCTCCCAATCGCTCTGACTACCCATGATGACCCCGACCAGAGGCGTGCTCATCCGGACTGCAGAATCTACGGCTTGGGCTCGAACTTCAAGCTTGCCGAGTTGATGCAGTAACGAAGACCGGTCGGCTTGGGCCCGTCGTCGAACACGTGCCCCAGGTGCCCGCCGCATTTCGAGCACATCACCTCGGTGCGCTTCATCCCGTGGGACGTGTCCGTCTCCTCGTCGATGCCCGTCCCGTCCTTGGCCTCGAAGAAGCTGGGCCACCCGCAGCCCGAGTCGAACTTCGTCTCGCTCTCGAACAGCTCGGCGCCACACCCCGCGCAGCGGTACGTGCCTTTTTCGTGGTGGTCCCAGAGCTCACCCGTGAACGCGCGCTCGGTCCCCTTCTCGCGCAGCACGGCGTATTGCGTCGGTGAAAGTTGCTCCTTCCACTCTGCCTCGGACTTGTCGACGGGCCGCTTCTTCATGCTGCACAACCTAACGCGCGCTACAATGGAAGCGAATGGGCTCCGACCTCGTCGTGCGCGCCATCACCGCCGACGGCGCCTTCCGGGTGATCGCAGTACGCACCACCCAAACCGCGAAGGACGTCGCGAACGCGCAAAAAGCCGAGGGCTCGCGCGCGCTGCTCCTCGCCGAAATGCTGACCGCCGCCGTGCTCGTGCGCGAGACGATGGCGCCGGATCTGCGCGTCCAGGGCATCCTCCAGGGAGACGATCCGAAGACCCGCATCGTGGCCGACTCGTTCCCCGACGGCTCGACGCGCGGCCTCGTCCAGCTCCGCAGCGGCACCGACGTCGCGCTCGGGGAGCACTCCGTGCTCCAGGTGATGCGCACGCTCCACAACGGACAAGTCCAGCAGGGCATGGTGCAGGCGAGCGCCTCGAGCGGCATCTCGGGCGCGCTCATGGAATACATGCAGGCCTCCGAGCAGGTCGTGTCGTTCGCCGCGGTCGGTGCCATCGCGACCGAGGGCGACGTCGTGACCTCCGCGGGCGGGTACATCGTCCAGCTCCTTCCCGAGGCGTCCGAAGGCCCGCTCATGTTGATGACCGAGCGCCTCAAGGATTTTCCCTCGATTCGCGATCTCCTCGCGAAGGGCGAGGCCTCGCCCGAGCGCCTCCTCGAAGAGGTGCTCTACGGCATGCCGTTCGACGAGGTCGGCCGCGGCGAGCTCCGCTTCGAGTGCCGCTGCAGCGAAGAGCGCTTGCTCGCGACGCTCCTCTCGCTCCCACGGAACGACGTGCGCGAGCTCGTCACGAGCATCGGCCCCGGCGAGGCGCTCGAGATCGACTGCGACTACTGCCAGCGCCACTACCGCATCGGTCCGGAGCGTTTGCGAGGCGTGCTCGACGAGAACTGAGCGGCCCGCAAGCGCCTGGGCCACGATCGTGGCACGTGACATGCGTGTCTCTCGAGCATGGCCACCGAAGTCATCCGTGAAGAGCATTACGACGAGCGTCCGCATCGGCGCGTGCTCGGGGTGCTCGCGCGCGTGCTCGATCTCGCGTTCGGGCTGCTCTACGCGCTGCTGTTGATTCGTTTCGCGCTCGTCTTCTTCGCCGCGCATCCGGGCGCTTCGTTTTATCAAGTCATCCACGACGCGACCCAGCCGTTCTATCGATTCTTCGAGGGGCTATTCGCCACCACCAGTTTCAACGGGTGGCGCGTCGAGTGGCCGCTCCTCGTCGCGGTGATCGCGTACGCGCTGCTGCACGGCGCGATTCGCGGTGTGCTCTCGCTGCTCGATCGCTAGCGGTGATGCGTCGCGCGAGTGCGGGCGGCCTTCTTCGCCGCGGCCTTCCGGCGCGCGGGGCCCTTCGTGCGGACCGCCTTGCGCGCAGCGGCCGAGCGCTCCGCGGGGCTGCGCCGCGACGCCGCGACGCGCGTCTGCTTCGAGAGCGCCCCGCGCGACGTGGTGGCGTGACTCTCACGCTCGAGCGCCGCATGAACGGCGCGCTTGCGCCTCGCAGACGGTGCGCGCTTCGGCGGCGCGCCGTGCCCGCGCGCGTACGCTCGCTCCGCGGAACGACGCGTGCGCTCGGACGTTTTGCCTCGCGCGGGCGGCGGCAGCTCCACGCCAGCGCGACGCGCCTTCGAGAGACCGATCGCGATCGCCTGCTGCGGCGACCGCGCGCCGTGCTTGCCCTCGCGAACGTGATGAATCTCCTCCCGAACGAACTCGCCGGCCTGCGTCGTCGGCGCCTTGCCTTCGGCGCGATCGCGCCGAGCGCGTTTGCGCGCCGCCACGTCGTCGTCACGCGTGCTCTTCTTCGCCATGGTTGCCTCCGTAGACCGAGAAGCGCTGCAGTTGTCGTGCCTTGGTCAAAGCCTGTGCTCGGAGATGGGTCAAACCCGCGTGCCCGAACGTGAGCCCAATTTTCGCCGCTGGACGCGCGCGGGGAAGATCAAGGCCGCACTCGTCGCCGCGCTCCTCATCGGCGCGCCCGCGACGGTGTGGACGGTGATGATCCGCATGCCCGGCGCGTCCTTCGAGGGACCGCTCCCGCCGCTCGATGAAAACGAAACTGCAATGCGCGACGGGCTGAAGTCGGATCTCGCGCGGCTCGTGGGGCGGTTCGGCGAGCGCAACGTCGCGCACCCCGAGGCCCTCGCGGGCGCCGCAACGTGGATCGAGGGCGAGCTCGGCGCGGCCGGTTACCGCACCGCGCGCCAAACGGAGGACGTCGACGGCGTCGCGTGCGCGAACATCGAGGCCGAGCGGCCCGGGACCTCCGACGAGATCGTCCTCGTGGGCGCCCACTACGACTCCGCGCGCGGCACCGCGGGCGCGAACGACAACGGCTCCGGCGTCGCGTCGCTGCTCGCGCTCGCGCGGGCCTTCGCCGGCGGCTCTTCGCGCCGCGCCGTGCGCTTCGTCGCGTTCGTCAACGAAGAGCCGCCGTACTTTCACACGTCGCGCATGGGCAGCGCGATCTACGCGGAGCGCTCGGCGTCGCGCGGCGAGCGCATCGCCTCGATGCTCAGCCTCGAGACGATGGGCTACTTCTCGGACGCGCCGGGCAGCCAGAATTACCCGTTCCCGATGAGCTTCTTCTACCCGGACCGCGGCGATTTCATCGGGTTCATCGGCGACGTCGGCTCGCGCGATCTCGTGCGCGAGGCCGTGGGCACGTTCCGCGCGACGACGCGCTTCCCCTCGCAAGGCGCCGCGCTGCCTGCGCGCACGATCGGCGTCGGCTGGTCCGATCACGCTTCGTTCTGGGATCACGGCTACCCCGCGATCATGGTGACGGACACCGCGCCGTTTCGATACCGGCAGTACCATTCGCCGAACGACACCGTCGATCGTGTCGACGTCGACAAGCTCGCGCGTGTGACGGCGGGTCTTCGCCGCGTCATCGAGGCGCTCGCGAGGTGAACGCGGCTAACATCGGCCTCGTGAGGTTCATCGTCGCCATGCTGCTCTTGTCGTGCGGAGGACCGCGCGCACTCGGATTGCCGAAGCCCGCGCCGGCGGTCTGGATCCATCGCTCGCTCGTCGTCGGCAGAGGACGCGCGGAGGCGAGCCTCGACGAGCTCCGGCTCGAGCTCGACGGCGATCGCGCGACGCTGGTCGCAACGGAGAAGCGAGCTCCCCAGGGCGGCTTCGAGGTCCGAACGTCCGAGCTCTCATTCCGCGAAATGCACCGAACGACGCTTCACGGCGTCGCGCGGACCTCGGGAAAGACGCTCACGCTCGTGTTCCCCGACGAGCCTCGCAAGAACGACATGCGGTGCGCCTACGAGCGACGACGCGTGGCGTCCGCGACCGCGATCCGCGTGCGCGATCCGAGCTTCGAGTCCGAGTGTGGAAATCGAGGCGTGTGGATGCCGCGCGAGGAGACCGAGACCGACGCGCTCGTGTGCACGTTCGAGTCGATTGGTTCCGACGCGCGCGCCGTCGCGTTCGGTCACGCTCCGGGCATCGAGCTCCTCGGGATCAGCGAGGGCTGCTTCATCCAGGGCGAAGCCGAGCGCCTCGTGCCCGAGGACGGCTCGGTCGCGCCCGCGCTTGCGCGCTGATTAGAACGACCCGCTCGCGCCGCCGCCGCCCGACGATCCACCGCCGCCGGAGAATCCGCCTCCGCCACCACCGCCGCCGCCCGACGGTCCGTAATAGCCGGGCGCGTACGATCCGCCGCTTCCGCTGCCGCCCCTGCGCCACTCGCGATAGCTCTTTCGCTTTCGCGCGCAAATCCGTGAGCGTCCCTCGAGGCCCTTGCCGACCTCGATGCGCACCTCGCGCTCGACCGGCGCGACGACGACGAGCACGCCGTTGTCCTTGCGCCACGAAAGGCGCGCATGCGCATGACGACTCCTCCAAGGTGCAAGCTAAGCAGGCGAAGACGCCTTCGCACCTTGGCGCGGAGGGTGCTTCAGTCCTCGAACGCCTGGTACGCGGCGGTCCAGAAATCTCTGATCCACGGCGCGACGTCGATGACGTCGGGAGAGCACTGCGTCATCAAGACGCCGACGGTCTCTTCGCGCGGGTCGACGTGCCACGACGTTCCGAACACGCCGTCCCAACCGAACGTGCCGACGCTGCGACCCACCTCGAGGCGCCGCGTGACGACGCCGAGACCGAGGCCCCACCCGTACCCGTCCCAGAAATTCGGGAAGAACGGCGAGATCGCCTTTTGCTCGGGCGTGAGCTGGTCGGTCGTCATGAGCTCGACGGACGCGCGCGAGAGGACGCGCTCGCGTCCGTACGCGCCGCGAGCGAGCATCATCTTGCCGAGGGCGAGCATGTCGTCGACCGTCGAAACGAGGCCGCCCGCGCCGCCTTCGAACGCCGGCGGCCGCGCGTAGTTGCCGGTGCGCGGGTCGTCGCTCACGATCGTCCCTTGCGGGCTCGGGACGTAACACGGCGGCAGTCGATCGATCTTCGAGGCGGGCACGCTGAAGTCCGTGTCGTTCATCCCGAGCGGGTCGAAGATGCGCTCGCGCATGAACGCGCCGAGCGATTTGCCCGAGACGCGCGCGACGAGCACGCCGAGGATCTCCGCGGGCATGTGATAGAGCCAGCGCTCGCCCGGCTGGCTGATGAGCGGGAGCGCGCCGAGTCGCTTCATGAGCTCGTCGTTTCCTTCGGCGAATGGCCACGACGCGAGCGGGAGCTTCGCCTCGACTTGCGCGCGATGGATCGGCGAGCCCGGCGCGAGGAACACGAGCTCGCCGTGGCCCGACCGGAACGTCAGCAGATCGCGCAGCGTGATCGACCGGCGCGCCGACACGACGTCGTCGAGCTCGCTCTCGGGCGTGCGGAGGACCCTGCGATTGCGCAGCTCGGGTAACCACTCGTCGACCGGATCGTCGAGCCTGAGCCTGCACTCCTCGACCAGGATCATGGCCGCGATCGCGGTGACCGGCTTGGTCATCGACGCCATGCGGAAGATCGCGTCGCGTCGAATGGGCGCTCTGCCGCCGAACGCGACCGATCCGATCTCGTCCACGT
The DNA here is from genome assembly GCA_963839305.1 of uncultured delta proteobacterium. Taxonomy (GTDB): domain Bacteria; phylum Myxococcota_A; class Polyangia; order Polyangiales; family Polyangiaceae; genus DASXHD01. Next base: position 41,375 of record CAWIUL010000010.1, on the reverse strand, counting down.
GATCTTCGCCGCGCCGGCTCACGAGCGCGACGAGCCCCGGGAGCTTCCCGCTGTCGACGTATCGCTGCATGATCGCGTGCATGCGCTCGAGCCGCGCGGGCGAGAACGCGCGCGGGGTCCGTGATTGAGTTGCCATGGTCCAAGCGCGTGCATTCGCCGGACCATCTTCGAAACGACGATTTTTGCGCGAAAGCGCGCAGGCCCTTCCGTGAGCTACTTGGGGGTCGCCTTCATCACGGCGCCGCCGGCGATCCAATAGACGCTCGTGTCGTCCACCACGACGCCTTGCGCCGAGTGCTGCCCCGCGGCGATCGTGGTGATGGCGCCGCCGCCGAGCGGCATCTTGTGGACGGCGCCGTCGACGTAGTCGTTCGGAATCGTGCCCTGCGTCGTCCAGTAGACGCTCGCCCCGTCGACGACCACTTGATGCGGATAGTCCTCGTTCGCCGCGAGAACGCTCGTCATGCCGCCGTCGAGCGTCGTCTCGCTCAGCGATCCGGCGGTCGGGCCGTAGCCCGTCCAATACACGCGCTGCGTGTCGACCGCGATGCTCGCCGGAAGGAGCTGCCCCGATGCGAGCATCGTCGGAGCGCCGCCCGCGATGGGCGCCTTCATCACCCAGCCATCGGTGTAGCCCGTCGGCTCGGTGCCGGGGACGGCCCAATACACGTTCGCCGCATCGATCGTGAGGCCGTGCACCCAGCTCTGGCCCGACGCGATCGTGATGGGTGCGCCGCCGTCGAGCGCGACCTTCATCACGGTGTTGGCCATGGAGTTCGTCCAGTACGCGTTCGCCGAATCGACGGCGATCGTCTCAGCCATCGTCCACGGAACGACGACGGCCGGCACGCCGCCCGCGACGGGCGCCTTCATCAAGGCGTAGAACACACCCCAGTAGACGTTGGTCGCGTCGACTGCGACGGCGCAAGGCTGCGGGAGTCCGACCGCGAGCGTGACCTGCGCGCCGCCGTCCTTGGAGACCTTCCTCACCGCGCCGTCGTAGCAGGGAGGGTGTGTGCATCCCGTCGGCGGGGGTGCGCCGGGATCGGTCCAGTACACGCTCGTCCCATCGACGGCGAGCGCGCATGCCGGCCCCTCGTCGAGCACGACCACGCAGCGTCCGTCGTCGCAGGTCCCGGCGCACGACGCGCAGCCCGCCTCCGCGCCGGCTTCGACGGTCTGCGGCGGGTCGGTCTCGTGAGCTCCGTCGACTGAGACCGCGGCGTCGTGCGTACCGGTCGCGTCGTCGAGCTCGGAGCGCGAGCCACAACCCACCACGAGAGTGCCGAAGGCGAGCGCGATGCGCAGCGATCCCACGAGCGAAGTGTACCCGTGCTGATTGACGATCGCGTCCCTCCGTGATCGATTCGTCGAATGCGCAAGTACCTCGGGGTCTTGCTCGCCGTCTTCGGGTGCGGGCCATCGTCGAGCATGCCCGACGCCGGCGGCGCGGACGCGGCGCCCGAGGCGAGCGGAGTCAACGGTTGCCTCGCCGGACAAATCTCGGGCGGCGCAGGGCACGTCTGCGCGACGATGCACGACGAGACCGTCGTGTGCTGGGGCACGAACATGGCGCCGACGCGCGTGCCAGGGCTCTCGAAGGTCGACAAAGTCGCCGCCGGAGGCGCGTTCGACTGCGCGCGCCTCCTTGATGGCACCGTGTGGTGCTGGGGGAAGAACGCCGAAGGCCAGCTCGGCGACGGCACGCGCAACGCGCCGGTGCCGGTCACGGGGATCTCCCAGCTCTACGCCGTCGCCATGAGCGAGGACGACACGTGCGCGATCACGCTGATGTCGTCGATGCCCGTCGCGTGCTGGGGCGCCAACGGTCACGGCGAGCTCGGCGACGGAACGACCAACCAGAGCCCCGCTCCGGTCGCGGTCGCGGGGGCGGCGGGCGGATTCGACATCTCCATGGGAAGCTTGGTGCAGAACGACTACGCGTGCCTCACCACGGCGAACGCGCCGCTCTGCTGGGGCGCGAACAACTTCGGACAGCTCGGCGACGGAACACAGACGGAGCGGCACGCGCCGACACCGATGAGCATCGCGAAGGCAGGCGCGGTTCGCGCCGGCGGCCCACGCACGTGCATGCTCACCGCGGTGTCGCAGTTCGGCGAAGGATCCGTCGCGTGCGTCGGCGCTGCGCCGCTCGGCGACGGCACGAACAACAGCTCGAGCACGCCCGTTCAAATCCCTTCGCTTTCGGCGATCGCGGTCACGACGAACGACGACTTCGCGTGCGCGCTGATCACGACGGGCGCGGTCGTGTGCTGGGGCAACAACGGGGGGAGCGACGGCACGCAGCTCTCGCCGAAAGTCGTCTCGATTCCTCTCTGCAAGTGAAGCCGTGAAGGGCACCTGGGCCAAGCTCGAGAAGTGGGCGAACGAGCACGACGCGTCGCTGCGTTTGCGGACCGGCGCCGCTCTCCGCGATCCTCGCGCGCGTCGTCTCGGGCCGAGCCTGAAGGAAGCGCTCGATCTCCATCTTCGTGCGCTCGCGCACAGCACCTCTAACCGCGCGCCGCGCGGTGGTACTTGCGACGCATCTCTCGGAGGTCGACGCTCGGCTGCGGCGGCTTCATCCCGAGTGACTCGAGCGTCTCCACGACGATGCGCGACACGGCGAGGTTACGAAACCACTTGCGGTCCGATGGGATGACGAACCACGGCGCGTGGGCGGTGCTCGTCTGCTCGATCGCGGCTTCGTACGCGGCCATGTATTTCGGCCAAAGCGCGCGCTCGGTGTAGTCCGACTCGCTGATCTTCCACTGGCGCGCGGGGTCGTCGAGGCGCTGCTTGAACCGCTCGAGCTGCTCTTCGGGGCTGATGTGGAGGAAGAACTTGAGGACGTGCGTGCCGGACTCGACGAGGTTCTTCTCGAAATCGTTGATGAGCTCGTAGCGCTTCGACCAGACCGACTTCGGGACGAGATCGTGCACGCGGACCACGAGGACGTCCTCGTAGTGCGAGCGGTTGAAGATCACGATCTCGCCGCGCGCCGGCGCGTGTGCGTGCGCGCGCCAGAGAAAATCGTGAGCGGCCTCTTCGTGCGACGGCACCTTGAACGCATGGACGCGCGTGCCCTGCGGGTTCATCGCCCCGAGGACGTGGTTGATGATGCCGTCCTTGCCGCCGGCGTCGAGAGCCTGAAGGCAGACGAGCACCGAGCGCCGGTTCTCCGCGTAGATCAGGTACTGGAGATCGCGCAGTCGCTCGGCGTGCCGGGCGATCTCCTTCGCGGCGGACTTCTTCTGGCGCCCGTCCTTGAAGCGCGGATCGACGTCGGCGAGCCGCAGCTTGCTCCCGGGCGCGACGCGGAATCGATCGCAGTACCGCACGGGTCAACCATCCGAGCGACGGCCGCGATTTCGCCTCATCGTCACCGCCACGCCAGCCGCGAGGACGACGGCGAGCGCGACCATCAGAACTACCTCGGCCGGTCCGATGATGCTCACGCGACGAACTTAGGCACGTATTCCGAGCCGCGCCCCTATTTCGGGAGCGCGGTCCAGCCGTAGCGTTCGACGAGCAACCGCGTGAAACCCTGCACGTGCGCGCGGCCCATCACCACGACCGCGAATTTCTCCTTCTTGTGATCCGCGAGCATCTGCACCGTGCCCGCTGCCATGAGCACGTCGCGGAGCGTCAGGATCCCGACCAGCGGATGGATCATCCAACTCCACGAATAGCGCCGGAAGACGATCGCCGGCGCGAGCAGGATCATGTGCACCTGGAACGCGAAGAGCACGGCCATGACGAACGCGGCGAACGCGGGGAGCACCGGCGCGATGAACGGCAGGAGCATGCCGAGGAACGCGAACGTGAAGAACAGCGTCATGTAGAGCGACGTCACGTGGAGGCCGAACGGGACGTGCTTCGTTCGCTCGAGCTCCACCGTGTAACCCGACGGGAGCTGCTTCGCTTCGGTGATCGTGCTGCCCTTGACCGCGCCGAGCGACACGATGCGCAGGAGGATGCGCGGCACGTTGATGAGGACGCCGAGCGCGCGACCGAGGAAGACCTGCTTGCGCTGGAACGTCTCGACGCCGCGCAGCTCGAAGGCCGAGACGACGCCGCGTCCGATTTCGGCCGCCTCGGCGAGCTTCATGTGCGCCTCGCCGAGGATCGCGACGGTGCGCCCGTCCGGGGAGCGCACGAGGCGCACCGCGTAGCTGAGGCTCTTCTTGCGCGCGCGCTCGAGCGCTTCACGCGCTGGGTTCGGAAGATCGTTCACGAGTCCGAGCGTAGCAACGGCGCGAGCGCGCGCCATGAGGCAGAGTTGTCTCGGTTGGCGCAGCGCATGCCTCGCTGATTGGCATGAACCCGCTCCGCATCATCTCGAGCGTCATCGTCGTGGCCGCCGTCGCCGTCTCGGTCGGGTGCCGAGATCCATACTGCCGCACGCGACAAAAAGAGGCGCGAGACGACCTGTCCGCGCTGAACGACGCGCAGGCCAAATTCCGCGAGTCGAACGGCCGCTTCGCGCGCTCGTTCGACGAGCTTGGGTTCGTCACGCCCGACCCGAACTATTACGACCTCGCGATCGAGTCGGCTTCCGCCGACACGTACTTCGCGAAAGCGATGGGAAAAGGGGTGGTCCGAGGCGACGAGTGGACGATCAACCAGGAGGGTAACCCCGTCGTGCGGGCCAACGCGTGTCAGTGAGCTCCCGCGAGCTGAAGGCCGTCCGCCTTTCCGGACGCCCGTACGGAGAACCGGACACCGAGGCGCACGCTCCAAGGGATTTTCCCGCGTTTTCGTGTCGGCACGTCGCGCGCAATGTCCGCGGGCATGCGATGGTTCGAACGCGTTTGGGGAGCGATCTCGAGTGAGCGGCGCGCGCGGCGGTTTCTGATCGCCAACCTCGTCGATGACGTGGGGGTCGCCGTGTCGGTGTGGGCGACGCAGCTGCTCCAGACGGATCTGATGCACGACCAGCGCGCGCGCGCGTCGCTCGTCGTGCCCGTGCTCTTCGTGATGGTCCTGGGGACGCTCGTCGCAGGGCCCCTCGCGGACTTCGCGCGGCGGTGGTCGGCTTCGATGCTGCCGCGCTGGCGTCGGAACGTGCTCCTCGTCGCGCGTGGCGTCGAGACGGTGACGCTCGGCGGATTCGTGGTGCTCATCGCGTCGGGCCCGCTCACGATCGGGCGCCTCTTGCCGTACGCGCTCGTGTCGGGTTTCTTGAAGACCGCGCTCCGTCCGACGCGCATCGCGCTCGCGGTCGATCTCCTCGACCAGGAGGAGCCCGAAGACGGCGTCGACGAGCGCGGCGCGCCTCGGCGACGAAAGACGCACCTGCCCGTCTTCGTCGCGCTGACGTCCCAGGCCTCGAGCGCCGCGGTGATCGCGGGGCTCCTCGTCGGGGGACAGATGATGTCGCTCGCGGGGGGTCACGTCTGGACCCTCTTCGCGTTCGACGTGCTGACCAACGTCGTCTTCCTCGCGGTCCTCGCGACCGTGCACGTGCCCGCGGCTCCGGCGCACGCCCACGCCCACGTCGCGCCGAGCCGGTTCGAGCTCTTCCGCTTTCTCGGCGCGCGCGCGCAGAGGCCGCTCGTCGCGCTCCTCGGGGGCGCGTGGCTCATCGAGTTCGTCAACGAGCTCTACGACGGCCGCATGATCGTGCGGCACGTGCTCGGCGGCTCCGCCGAGGCCGTGCGCTTCTCGGAGATCGGCTGGACGCTCGCCGCCCTCGCGGCGGTCGCGGTCGTACCGATGCTCCTCGCGCGCGTGCGCCTCGGCGTCGCGTTCACCGCGGCGATGCTCGCCGATGGGGTCGTCATCGCCCTCGCGGGGTCGCTCGCCGCGCGCGGGGCGTCGTCGGCGATCTTTCCGTTCGCGCTCATGCTCGGCGCGGACCGCGCGCTCACGGCGCTCGCGTCCACCATGACCGACATCGTCCAAGCGAGCGCCACGAGCAGCGCGATGCGCGGACGGCTCGCGGGCGCGTGGCAGCTCTGGGTCATCGTCACGTGCATCCTCGCCGAGGGCGCCGCGACTGCCGCGTCCGAAAGCTGGGGAATCGCGGCCATGATGCGCGTCGCGGGCTTCGCGCAGGTCGGCGCCATCGTGCTCCTCGCGATTTTCGCCACGCGCCGCGTGACGGCCCGCGCACCTGCGTGACATACTCGGCCGCCATGGCGCGGTTCTCGAGGCCGACGAAAGAGCAGCTCGCGACGCTCACCCCGATGGAACGCGCTGCGTTCGAGATAGGCGATTTCTCTTCGCGCTTCCTCGTCGTGCCGTCCAAGGCTTGGAACACCGTCGTGATGGGCGCGATGCTCTGGGCGACCGCGGGGCGCAGGCTCCGCACGCACGGGCTCGAAAACCTCTCGAAGTTCCGCGCGCCCGAGCGTGTGCTCATCGTCTGCAATCACCGCACGTTCTTCGACTTCTTCGTCATCACGGCGATCGTCTATTGGCGAACGAAGCTCTCGCACCGGATCCTCTTTCCGGTTCGGTCGAGCTTCTTCTACGACAACCCCATCGGCCCGCTCATCAACGGCGCCATGGCCGGCATGCGCATGTTCCCGCCGGTCCTCCGCGGCGAGAGCATCAAGCGTCGCGCGACGTTCAACGAGTACAGCATCCAGCGTTCGATCGAGGAGCTCGCGGTCCCGGGCACGGTGATGGGCCTTCACCCCGAAGGCACGCGCAACAAGAGCGACGACCCGTATCGCCTGCTCCGCGCGCGCGGAGGGGTCGGGCGCATCGCGCTCGCGTCGCCGGAGGCGCACATCATCCCGGCGTTCGTCCTCGGGATGGGCAACGATCTCCCGAAGGAGTTCGTCAACAACGCCCTCCGCCCCGAGGAGACGCGCATCGACGCGTTCTTCGGGCCGGAGGTCCGGCTCGACGACCTGCGCATGCTCCCGCAGTCGCCGCAGACGGCGCGCCGCGCCTCCGAGCGGCTCGTCCAGGCGATCGGCGAGCTCGCGGAAGCGCACCGCGAAATGTTTCAGGGCGGCGCGCCGAGGCAGCGATCGATCTCGACGAGCGCGTCGTAAGCTCGGTGGTTGACCGTGCGCCGCGCGGTCTCGAAATGGAGCGAGCCGCGATAGGGATCGAGCAAGGGGCACGAGTCGATCCACGGCGCGTCGAAGAGGCCGGACGCGACGCCGCGGTCGAGCGACTCGAAGAAATTCACGTCGTCGCGCAAGAGCGCGAAGATCTCGCACGAGACCTGGAACGCGATCGCGCGGCGACGCGGCGTCATCGCGCGGGCGTGGTCCGGGGCGATCGCCGGCTGCGGCTTGCCTTCGAGGAACGCGCCGCACAAACGGTCGTAGGCGTCGTGGCCCGCGCGATCGAGGTGCTCGACGTCGATCTTGGCGCTCGCGCGACGGAACTGCGCGGGATCGCGGCTCCAAGCGGAGTAGCGCATCGCCAGCACGTTGAGCAGCGCCGCGCCCATCGCGCCCGGGGGGACGGACTCGTGCATCGCGCGCATCTCGTCGAAGCGGCCGCGCAGCGCCGCGACCCGTAGGGGCAAGTCGAGCGTGGCCGCGAACGAAGGTTGTTCGGCGCGGAGGCCCGCGACGAGCCGGAGCGCGGGCTCGACCGCGCCGAGCTCGCCGAGGAAGTTCGCGAAGCGGAGGCGCCCGTCGAAGATTCCGGGCGCGCGGCGCAGACCCGTGACGAACGCGCGCGCCGCCTCCGTCACGCGCATGTCCTGCAAGCACGACTCGGCGAGGGCGACGTAAGGGATCGCCTCGCTCGAGCCGAGCGCGAGCGCGCGATCGATGAGCTCGCGCGCGAGATCTGGACCTTCGCCAAAGAAGCGCCGGCGCGTGAGGGCGGCGGCTCGCCACGCGAGCACCGTCGGGTTGTTCGGCTCGAGCTGGTCGACGCGCTCGAAGAGAGTGACCGCACGCTCCACGCGCGCGCGGGCGGCGTACCGATACTCGGCGCGCGCCTCGAGGAAGAGCTCGGCCGCTTCGCGTGAGGCGAACACCGAGCGCTCGTCTACGGGCCGTGACTTCACCGCGAGCGCGCGCGCGACCGAGGTCGCCGCGGCGTCGACCAGGCTCGGCAAGGCCGCAGCGCTTCCCTCGAGGCTCGTGCGCCAGAAGACGTCGCCCTCGGGGCTCCGCATCGAGAGGCGCAACGCGCAGCGGCCGTCGCGCATCGTCACCGCGCCCTCGAGCACCGCGTCGGCGGCGCCGCGCTCCGCGACGACACGCACCTCGCCTGACTCGCACAGCCTCGAGCTCAGGTGGTGAGCCACCGCGTCGCGAACGACGTCGCTCGCGCCTTCGCACGCGAGCTCGAGCTCGAGGCTCCGCGACACGCTCGCGATCGAGCGCACGAAATCGAACAAGTGGCTCTCGACGCGCGCGCCGAAATTCGCGAGCGGCGCGAGCGCGTCGTACACCTCGCTGGCGGTCTCGAAGCGGTGGTCCGCGTCGAGCGACATCGCGCGGACGACGACCGCAGCGAACGCCTCGGGGAGCTGCGGCGCGACGGCGCGCGGATCGGGCGCGAGCTCGCGTCCGGTTCGCGTCGCGCCGAAGGGCTTTTGCCCGGTGCCCGCCGCGTAGAGGAGCGCGCCGAGCGCGTAGACGTCGGCGCGCGCGTCGACGGCGCCGCCCGCGAGCTGCTCCGGAGCGGCGTACGCGAGCGTGCCCGAGCCGTCGGAGCGACCACCTCCCGTGCTCGTCGCGCGCAGCGCGATCCCGAAGTCGGTGATCACCGCGCGGCTGTCCTTCGCGAGCAGCACGTTTCCGGGCTTCAAGTCGCGATGGACGATGCCCGCGGCGTGCACGGCGGAGAGCCCCGCGCAGACGTCGTGGGCGATGCGGACGACGTCCGCGATCGGGAGCGCTCCCTCGCGCTTCAGTCGCGACGAGAGCGTCTCGCCTTCGACGTATTGCATCGTCAGAAAGACGCGACCGTCGTGCTCCGCGAGGTCGTGCGTGCGCGCGACGTACGGGCTCGACACGCTGCGCGACAAGCGCACCTCGTCGCGGAATCGCTCGAGCATCCCCGGGACGCTCGCGAGCTCGTTTCGGATGACCTTGAGCGCGACGAGCTCCCCGAGCTCGGAATCGCGTGCAAGATACACGCTTCCCATCCCGCCCGTCCCGAGCATCGCGACGGCTCGCCAGCGCTCGCCGAAGAAGAGCGGGTGCTCGGGAGAATCCGCAGCGGCCGCAGCGGCCGCGGGAACCTCGACGATCGTCCGCTCGTCCGCGGTCATGAGAGCTGGCTGATGCGACGTCCGAGGCTCGCGCACAGATCGGACGCGGGGTTTCGCGCGCGCTCGAGCTTGAGCGCGATCTCGAACGCGACGCTCGCCGCCACGCGGTCCTCGAGCTGCACGTGCGCGACGCCGAGCATCTCGTAGTCCGCGGGCTCGGCGTGCGCGTCGACCAGCGACTGGATGCGCTGGAGCGCGATGCGATACGCGCGAAGGACCGCGTCGCTCCGCCCGTCGGGCGCCTTCGCGAGGAGCAGGAGCTTCAGCGCTTGCCGCTGATCTTCGGTGCGATAACCGACGAAGTCCTCGCTCGAGAGGAGATCCGCGTACTGCGCGTAGCCCTCGTCGGTGCGCCCGCTCTTGAGGACGAGCATGATCCTCTTCACGGCCTCGACGAACGCCTCGTTGCGCCCGCTCCGCATGATCTCGGTGCGCGACGTGCGCTCCGAGAGCGGCTGCGGCGGCTCGCTCGGAGGCTGCTGCGTGTCGAAGCCGAGCGGCGCGAAGACCGCCTGGAGCGGCGCGGGCAGCGCCGCGTATTTCTCGCGGAGCGTGGCCTTCGTCACGAAGAACTCCTCGCGCCGATCGTCGGTGAGCGCGCGCCGCAAGACGAGCTCCGTCGGCGTGAGCGAGCGCTTCGCGATCTCGCGCACGACCGGCGTGAGCACCGCGACGAGCCGCTCGACGACCGGCACGAAAGTCGGCGCGGCGTGAAACGAACCGCCGTCGAACGTCGCCTCCGCGAGACGCGCGTTCTTGAGCTGCGACGCGGCGCCCGTGAGCATCTCGACGAGGCCGGCGATCGTGCGCTGGTCCTCTTCGGCGAGCTCGAACGCGCCGATCGACGCGTCGTCCGCCGGGCCGATGCGCTCGGCCCTCACCGCGCCGCCGACGATCTCGAAGTCGAAGCCTGTCTCCACGGGCGCCTCGACGCGGAGCTTCATGAACGTGCGCGACGCGTTCGTCGTGAGCTCGGTCACCGTGTGCCGCTCGAGGCGCTGCGGCTTCACCTTCACCTCTTTGGTGAGCCAGCCCGTCACCTGCGGCGCGGAGATCTCGACGTGCTGCGCGATGCGCTCGAGGCGAATCACGGACGCCCAGAGGTTGTCCTCCGGGATGCGGAGGCCGAGGGTCCGATTCGATCCCGAAGCTCGCGTGGCCCGCGAGGGTCGCGTCGTACGCCCCCGTCTCGAGCAGCGCGATGCGACGCGTCGCGAGCCCTCCGAAGGCCTGCACGTCGTCGGTGCCGTGCGGGTCGAGGAAGACGAAGAGCGCGTCGTGGCACGCCGAGCGCGCCGCGGCCTCCTCGGCCTCGATGAGCGCGACGTCGCTCGCGAGCTTCGCGCGCACGCCGTCCGAGGTCGCTGTGCGCGCGCCCGAGGCGAGCTCGGCGATCTGCGCGGCGCACATCGCGGTCGGCGAGCCGTCCGCGCCCTTGTCACCCGCTTCGATCGCGCGCGCGACCGACGCGGCGAACGCGTCGAGCCGCGTGAGCTCCGCGATCGCCTCCTCGCTCAGGGTCGCGATCTGGGCCTTTCCAGCCTTGATCGACTCGTCGGCTTGCAGCACGAACACGGCGAAATCCACCGCGTCGCGCAGCAGCTCGAGGAAATTCGACCGCAAGTTGGACTCGGCCGAGTCTCCGTAGAGGTACGTCACGGGTTGAACTGCTCGCCCGATTTCGTGCCGCTGCCCGACGTGCTCGCGCCTGCGCCCGCGTTCACGTTGACGTTCGCGTTGGCCGTGGGCGTGGCCGCCTTCACTTCGACCTTCTTCTGCGGCGCGAGCGAGTCGCCCTTCGTGATGTCGAAGTTCGGGCGCTGGTTCGGATCGCAGCCGGTCGCGAAGCCGGTCGCGTCGAACTGATCCTTCAGGTGGCCCGACGCGGAGTCGCCGCTCGGGAGCTTGGCGCTCGCCTGGATCGTGAGCTCGTGCTTTCCGGCTCGCGCCGGCGAGCAGTAGCTGAGGAGGTAGAAGGCCTTCGTCTGGCTCTCGATGCGCGTCGCGATGTCGTCGAACGCCTTCACGACCTGCGCTTTGTCCGCGGCCTTTGCCGTTCCGTCCTTGCCGATGCGATTGAGCTCCGCGTCCTGGAGCTCGGCGCCGAGGCCGATCGCGAAGACGTCGTACGGCGTCGTGTCGAGCGCCTTTTGGACGTCCTCCCATTTCACGCGGCGCGCGCGATCGGAGCCGTCGGTGAAGACGACGAGCGTCCCGAAGCGGAGCGGGTTCGGCGCCGTCTGGAGCGCCTTGTCGAGCTCCTTGAGGCCCTCGACGATCGCGCCGTTCAAGTTCGTGCTCGGGTCCTGCGGCTTGTAGCCCGCGAGGCTCTTCACGGCGCCCTTCGCGCCGCCCGCCGTCGTGAACGGCACGACGTTGTGGAGGTGCTCGTCGCCGGAGAACGCGTAGACCGCGACTTTTTGCTGCTTCTGGCCCTCGATGCGCTCGGCGAACGAGCCCGCCGCGTCGACGAGCGTGTCGACCGCGCCCGAGTCCGTGATGCTGCCGCTCATGTCGACGAGGAGGAGCGTGTAGTGCGACGCCGCGACCTCGGGGTTCAGGATCGTCTGCTTGCTCTCGTATTGCGAGACCGAGATCGCCGTCCTCGTAGATCTTGAACGCGTCCGCGGTGAGCCCGCCGACCGGCTCTTTTCCGTTCTGGACCTTGAAGTACACGACGACGTTGCTGGGCTTGTTGTTCGTGGCCCGGATGGGCGTCATCTTGAGGCCGCCTGCGCAACCGCCGAGGACGAAGGCCGAAACACCGAGCGCGAGCGCTGCACCGAACTTGGTACGTGAAAGCGTCATGCGGCGAGGATACCGAGATTTTGATATCTTGAGAGGATGCGCTTCATTTCCTTGTTTTACGCTGCGCTAGTGTGCGCGTGCGGCTCGAGCGGGACGCAAGACGCGGGCGTGGACGCGAGCGCGAGCGACGGCTCGACCGACGCCGCGAGCGACGCTCCGCCCGGGAATGCGGACGCCGGGCCCGTCGACAACGAGTGCCTCGAGGCGGGAACGGCTTGCTCCGCGTGCTGCGCGACGAACCACCCGGACGCGAGCGGCATCTTCGACAACTCCATCGGAACCTGCGCGTGCAGCACGTGCAACGCCGCGTGCGCCACGTCGTTCTGCGCCTCGAAGACCTCGACGAAGTCGTGCGACCAGTGCATCAGCCAAAAGTGCTACCCGGCCGCGAAGACCGCGTGCAACGCAGACCCCTCGTGCAAAGCGTGGCTCGCGTGCCTCGTGCCTTGCCCGTGAATATTTGGCCCCACACTCAAGACAAGGCCGACTCAGGCGAGCGCTGCGTTTAGGTGAGGCCGTACGAGCTCAACTTGAGCTTCGCGAAGATGGCGTCGGCGCGGCGCGCGTAGACGTCGGCCTCTTCGCGGAGCTTTGCGTCGGTGCCGTAGTCCATCGTGTTCTTGATGAGCGTCGCGAACGCGCGGCAGCTCCGCGCGAGCTCCACCTCGTTGCCGGCCTCTTCGAAGATCTTGATCGACTGGTCGAGGTAGTCGCGCGCCGAGCGGAGGCCCTCGCCGCCCGCGCTTCCCGCGGCGGTCACCTCGCCGAGCGAGCGGAGCGCGATGCCGAGCTGCACCTTGCCCTGGATCTCGCGGAAGATCTCGACGGCGCGCTGCGTGCACTCGCGCGCCTTCGTGTACTCGCGCTGCGCGAGGTAGGCCTTCCCGAGCCCGCGCACCGCCTCGGCCAGTCCCAGCTTGTCGCCAAGCTCGTCGGCGAGATCCTCGGCCTGCTTCAAGTACGTGATCGCGCGCTGCGTGTCGCCGAGGCGGTTGAGCGTCTCGCCGAGGTTCGTGAGCACGAGCGCGATGCGGTTGCGATCGCCGGTCTCCTTGGCGACCTCGTAGGCCTCGCGGAAGAGATCGAACGCCTTGCGATCGTCGCGCTGATCCTGGGCGACGGTGCCGAGGTTGTTGAGCGAGATCGCGACGCCGACGAGATCGCCGATCTCGCGGCGGATGACGAGCGCTTGCTCGAAGGCGTCGAGCGCCTCCTTGTAGCGGCCCGAGTCCTGGTAGACGAGGCCCATGTTGTTGAGCGAGAGCGCGATGCTCCGGCGATCGCCGAATCGACGACGCATGCCGAGCGCGCGCTGCGTGTGCTCGAGCGCCTTTTCGTAGTCGCCCTTCAGCCAGTGGAGCTTGCCGATGTCGTCGACGGTGCTCGCGATGCCGCGCTCGTCGCCCGCTTGCTCGAAGAGACGAAACGCGGCGTTGAGGTGCTGCGAGGCCTTCTCGAGACGGCCCGTGTCGCGATAGAGGCGGCCGATGCGGCCGTGCGCCGCGCCGCCGCGCGTCCGCATGTCGAGCCGGTACGCGACCGAGAGCATCTCGCGGAACGCGACGAGCGCCTCGTCGTTCTTCCCGAGGACCTGGAGGACGTCGCCGTAGTGGTGGAGCGACGTGATGCGCTTGTCGGCGTCGATCTCCGCGCCCGCGGCGGCGAGATCGAGGCCGCGCTTGTAGTAGTCCGCGGCCTTCTGGTTCGCGTACTGCGCGCGGGCGACGTCGGCCGCGGTGAGGTTCGCGAGCGCGGCCTGCGTCTTTCGGCCCGCCGCGTCGCAGTGGCGCGCGAGCATGCCGAGCGACTCCTCGTGCGTCTTGACGTAGTCCTTGCTCGCGAGCCAATCCGCGACGGCCGCGTGGTAGCGGCGCGCCGTCCCAGGCGGCGTGAGCTTGAGGAGCGTCTCGCGCTCGAGGTTGTGCTTGAAGACGTACTCCTCGTCGCCCGCGAACGTGCTGTCCGGCAAGCGGAGCACGTAGTCGCGCTCGCGGAGCTCGCGCAAGATCGCGTGGACGCGCGTCGTCTCGCCGTTCTCGCCCTCGTGCCAGAGAATCCGGCGGCGGCGCCTCTTGCCGGAGCGTCGCGAGGAGCCCGCCGAGCCAGAACACGGCGCCCATCGTCGCGGCGCGCTCGAGCAGCTCGCGCTCCTGCGGCGCGAGGGCCGCGATGCGCGCCTGCACCGCGTCCTCGACCGTGATCGGCAAGCGGACGCTCGCGAGGCGCTCGACGTGAATCTTCCAGTGCTCGTCCTCGGCGAGCTCGTCCTCGACCTCGAGCACGCCCATGTCGTGGAAGATGCGGACCATCTGCTCGAGCAGCGCGGGGTTTCCGCCCGCGAGCGTGCACGCCGCGTCGATGAGATCCTCGACGGCCTCGTCCTCGCCGCAAGGAGAGAGGAGATCCTGCATCACCGCGGACGCGTCGGTGTCGGAGAGCGGCGAGAGCTCGATGAGCTTGTGACGATCGCCGCCGAGCTTCGACCAGCCGTCGTGACGCACGCTCAGCTCCGGGCGCGCGAGGCAGAGGATCAGGATCGGCGCCGAGAGGTACTCGACGAGGTAGCCGAGGAGGTCGAGCGCCTCTTCGTGCGCGTGCTGGAGATCGTCGAACACGAGCACGATCGGCCCGCGCGCGACCGCGTTCGTCTCCGTCGTCGTCGCGAGCGACGCGGGCGTTCCCGCGGGCTCGGTGACGTGCGTCGCGTCGGCCTCGAGGAATCGCTTGATGACCGCGCGGCGCAGATGCCGGACCTGCTGCGGGTCGCCCTGCACCGCCTTGATGAGCGGCGAGTCGAGGAACTGGAGGTCGAGCAGCTGCCCGAGGAAGTAGACGACGTCGCCGACCTTGCGATCCTCGAGGACCGCGGCGGCCTGCGCGCGCACCTGCGCCTTCGCCGCCTCGGCGTCGAGCCCTTCGACGATGCCGAAGCGCGCGCGAAGGACGCGACCGAAGACGCCGTACGCCGGACCTTGATCGCGCGCCGCGCCGCGGAAGACGCGCGGCCCCGGCTGCGACCCCTGCGTGCGAACGCGAATGAGGAAATCGCGCACGAGGCGCGTCTTTCCGATCCCGGCGGCGCCGAGCAAGGTCACCGTGCGGCACACGCCACGCTTCGAAACGTCGTGCAACGCCTCCTCGAGCTCGCGCATCTCGGCCACTCGCCCGACGAGCATCGCGCGTCGTTCGGCGACGCCGAGACCGGCGGGGGGCATGAAGCTCACGCGGTCGGTCATCATCGGCAGCATACCGCAGTCGGCGAGCGGAAGTGGCACGCGCGATGCTCGAACGTGCTCCCATGAAGCTCGTGAAGCTCATGGCCACGCCCCAGGGACGGGCGCTGCGGTTTCTCCTCGGCGCGGGGATCTTCCTCGTGGGCGTTCAGATCAGCGGGATCGGCGGCTACGTCCTTGCGCTTTTGGGGCTCCTACCGATGTTCGCCGGCGCGGCGGACATGTGCCTGCTCGCGCCGCTCTTCGGCTACCCGATCGCCGGCAAGCAGATTCGCGAAAGCTGAGCCGCGTCGTTTGCGCCGGGACGCGAACGGGCTGCGGCGCTCAGCCGCCGTCGCCTTCGACCATGACTGCGGCGGGATCGGCGACGACTTCTTCGCGCGAGCGCGGCTCGGGGCCGTGGTCGTCACCCTGCTCGGTCGTCGCGTGAGCGGTCGGATGCGCGGGCGGCGTGACGCTCGGGGCCGAGCTCGTGTGCGCGCGCGCGTGGCCGTGGCCGCGTCGCGCGATGTGGACGGCGGGATTTTCCACGCACCCCGTCATGCCCGAGGGACACCCGATGCGGACGTGGAAGTGGTCGTCGTGCGGGAGCGTGCCGTGCGGCTGGACCATCGCGAACGCGGCGCGCGTGCGGAGCGCCTCGGGCGCGCCGATGTGCGCGGCATACGCGAGCAGGCGCTGGCGAAGCGGCGACGACACGAAGATGTGCGTCACGCGCGCCTGAGGATCGTCGAGCACCGCCGCGACGAGCGCCCAGTTTTTCGCGTCGTCGAAATGCGCGCCGGGCCACGTCGGCGACGTGCCGTCGCCGCGGAACGAGACCATGTGGTCCGAGAAGATTTGGCGATTGTGTGCATCCTGCACGTAAAATGGCAGGTCGGCGTCGCGCCCGCTCTCGTGCGACGCGTGCTGCTCGATGTTGCCGCCGTCGCGCTTCGAGAGGTGCCCGACGTTGAGCACCGCGCCCGGGAACGCGTGGCGGACCTTCTGCGCCGCGCGGTGCACCATGCCGACGAGCGAGCCGAGGCCCCAGCGGACGTCACCGGCTTGATCGGCCGGCATCACGCGGAGGTACGGCGCGTCGGAGAGGTGCGCGCCGCCGACGAGGTGACCCTCGGTCGGCGAGCCGAGGCTCCGACCCATCGGCATCACGGCCTGAGGGCCTGTCTGCGCGGCGGCGTTCGTGTGACGCGGCGCGGTCGCGTGAGCGCTCGTGGCCCAGGCGATGGAAACGATCGAACAAGCGACTCCGGCGAAGACTCGGCGCATGCGCCATAGCAACCACGGGCGCGCGCGATCGGCCAAGAAACCGGCGGGATTACGCCATGCGCTTCGCGACGCGACCCGCGACGGAGTAGAAGCCGGCGCCGAAGATGCGCTTGGCGCGCCAGAAGATCTTCCCGTCCGTCTGCGGGATGACGTAGAGCGTCCCGCGCTCGAGGCCCTTGAGCGCGGCGCGCGCGACCTGCTCGGCGCTCCACTTCGCTTCGGTCACGAGCTTGTTGGAGCGGCCCTTGAGCTCGGCCGTCGAGCGCTGCGATTTGTGGATGTTCGTGCGGAAGAACGTCGGGCAGAGCACCGACACGGTCACGCCCTCGCCCGCGAGCTCGCCCGCGAGCGTCTCGCTGAGCGCGACGACGCCGGCCTTCGTCACGTTGTAAGGCCCCATCATCGGCGCGGAGAGGAGCCCCGCGGCGCTCGCGACGTTCAAGATGAAGCCGCTCTTCTGCCTGCGCATGATCGGCACGGCGAAGTGGCAGCCGTAGACGACGCTCATCAAGTTCACCGCGACCTCGAAGTGCCAATCGTCGAGCGCCACGTCGCCGACGCGACCGACGACGGCGACGCCCGCGTTGTTCACCACCACGTCGAGCCCGCCCCACGCGTCGACCGCGGCGTCGACTTGCGATTTCACCTGATCGGCGTCGCGGACGTCGACGCGCATGGCGCGCGCGCCTCCGCCGGCGAGACGCGCCGTCTCTTCGACGGTCTCGAGGTTCACGTCGCTCAGAGATCAACCTCGCGCCTCGCTTCGCGAGCTCGAGGCTCACCGCGCGGCCGAAGCCGCTCCCCGCCCCAGTGACGATCGCGCGCGCGTCCTTCGGAATTCGCATGCGCGCAACCTAGCGCGCCGGCGCACTCGGCGACAACGTGGACTCGCCCTCGCCCTGGCGAACGACCCAATCGATCGCTTCCCCCATGAGCGCGTCGATGTCCGCGGAGTAGTAGTGGCCCGCCTTCGACATCATCCAGAACCGTGCGGGAAATCCCTGCGCGCGGAGCTTGTTCGCGGTCGCGCGCTCGCCTCCGATTTGGGAGCCCCACTCGCCCGCGAGGAGCGCCACGGCCTTCACGCCCGCGCGCCGGAGCGTCGCCGCGTCGAGCGGCACGTCGGCCTCGACGAGCACGAGGTACGGCCAACGATTCGGGTGCCGCGCCGCGAGAAACGGCGCCGCGTATGCGCCGCGCGAAAAACCCGTGAGCACCGCGCCCGTGCGATCCACTTCGTTCGGGTAGAGCCCGCTCACGTCGTCGATCGCACGCTCGAGATCGCGGTCCATGCCGTCGAACGATTCGTCCCACGTCGGCGGCCCGCCCGGCCCGCACGTCGAGTTGCCTTCGGGACAGACGAGAAACCCGCGCGCGCTCGCCGCGCCGGTCCAATAACCACATGCATAACCGGGCGGGTTGCAGAGCCCGTGGAGGTTCGCGATGAGCCTGTGCGAAGGGGCAGCGCACGAGGCCTCGCGCGGCGCGACGAAGTAGACGCTTCGCTTCGAGCGCTCCGCGAACGGCATCGCGTACGGCCCCGTCTCACGCGGCGCGCACGCGGCGGCCTCGGGCGGAGCGTCGTTCCCCGCATCGGCGTTCCCCGCGTCGATGGGGGGCGCGACGGTCGCGGCGAGCGGCGCGAGATCGGACGCGACCGGCGCGGAGGCGCAAGCCGTCGCGAGCAGAAAAACGAACGTGACGCCGAGGACGTTTCGACTACACACAACCCCTCGTCGTGCGAGGCCCCGAAAGTGTGACCCCCAAGCTCCGCGTGCTCCAGCGCGAGCTTGCCGGCTGCAAGAAGTGCCGAAAATGAAGGGCCCGGTGGTCCACGGACCGCCAATCGCGAGCCCGGTCTTGCTCATCGGTCAGGCGCCCGGCCCGCGCGAGGGCAAGCTCGGCCGCCCCTTCGCGTGGACCGCGGGCAAGACGCTCTTCAAGTGGCTCGAGCAATCGACGGGCGCCGACGAGGCCACCATCCGAAGATGCGTGTACTTTGCAGCCGTCGCGCGGTGCTTCCCTGGCAAGGCCAAGGGCGGCGGCGACCGGCGCCCCGACGCCAAGGAGATCGAGCGCTGCAAGCCATGGCTCGTTCGCGAGGTGGAGCTCCTCGAGCCCGATCTGATCCTCGCCGTCGGCACGCTCGCGATCGATCAGGTGCTCGGCGGCGAGCACCAGAAGCTCGAGGACATCGTCGGCAAGGTCCTCCGCGCGACGTACCACGGGCGCGAGGTCGACGTGATCGCGCTCCCGCACCCGAGCGGCGCCTCGCCGTGGCACAAAATCGAGCCCGGAAAGACGCTGCTCGCGAAGGCGCTCCGCAAGGTGAAAAACCACCCCGCGATGGTGGCGGCGCTCGCGTGACTTCGCCGCCCGGCAGGAGTAAATCGGGGCGCAGCGAGCATGAACAAGGTTTATTCCAGCGCGAAAGAAGCGTGCAAGGACATCCCGAGCGGCGCCACGGTGTTGGCGGGCGGCTTCGGGCTGTGCGGCATCCCCGAGAACTGCATCGCCGCGATCCGCGAGATCGGCAGCAAGGATCTCGTCTTCGTGTCGAACAACTGCGGCGTCGACGACTTCGGCCTCGGCGTGCTCCTTCGCAACAAGCAGATCAAGAAGATGATCTCGAGCTACGTCGGCGAGAACAAAGAGTTCGAGCGTCAGTATCTCTCGGGCGAGCTCGAGGTGGAGCTCTGTCCGCAAGGCACGCTCGCCGAGCGCCTCCGCGCGGGCGGCGCGGGCATCCCCGCGTTCTACACCCCGACCGGCGCGGGCACCGCGGTGAGCGAGGGCGGCCTTCCGCTGAAATACGCGAGCGACGGCTCCGTCGCGAAGGCGAGCGAGAAGAAAGAGGAGCGCGACTTCGACGGTCGCAAGTACGTCCTCGAGCGCGCGATCACGGGCGACTTCGCGATCGTCAAGGCGTGGAAGGGCGACCGCTTCGGAAACCTCGTCTATCGCCACACGGCGATGAACTTCAACCCGCTCTGCGCGATGGCCGGCAAGGTCACGATCGCGGAGGTCGAGGAGCTCGTCGAAGTGGGCGAGCTCGACCCCTCGCAGATCCACACGCCGAGCATCTACGTCCACCGAGTCTTCCAGGGCCCGAAATTCGAGAAGCGAATCGAGCGCCGCACCGTTCGTAAAGGAGCCGCCTGATGCTCACGCGTGAACAAATCGCCATGCGCGCGGCGCAAGAGCTCCGCGACGGCTACTACGTCAACCTCGGCATCGGGATGCCGACGCTCGTCGCGAACTACATCCCGAAGGGCGTCGAGGTCGTGCTCCAGAGCGAGAACGGTCTCCTCGGCATCGGCCCGTGGCCGATGGAAGGCAAAGAGGACGCGGACCTCATCAACGCCGGCAAGGAGACGGTCACGATGCTCCCCGGCTCGGCGATCTTCGACAGCGCCGCGAGCTTCGCGCAGATCCGCGGCGGTCACATCGACCTCGCGATCCTCGGCGCGATGCAGGTCAGCGAAAACGGCGACCTCGCCAACTGGATGATCCCCGGCAAGATGGTCAAGGGCATGGGCGGCGCGATGGACCTCGTCGCTTCGGCGAAGCGCGTCGTCGTCATCATGGAGCACGCCGCGAAGGACGGCTCGCCGAAGATCCTCAAGGCGTGCAACCTCCCGCTCACGGGCCGCAAGGTGGTCCACCGCATCATCACCGACCTCGCCACGATCGACGTGACGAAGGACGGCCTCTTCCTCCGCGAGGTCGCGCCGAACGTGAGCGCCCGCGAGGTGCAAGAGAAGACCGAGCCGACGCTCAAGGTGACGAGCGACCTTGCGACGATGACGTTCTGAGCTGGCCCGAGGCCGGCCACGTGCCTGGCCCGGCCAAGCGGCTTTCGCGAAAACGCGGGGATTCCGCGTGGCACGCGCGCTGCTCCATTCGCGCCCGGCTGGGCCCAGCCGAGTCGTTCAACTCATTTCGTTTCTCACGAAAGGAAATTCAATCGAACAAGGCTATGCAACGGGACTGAGAGGGTGCAAGCGCACGCTCGTTGGTGGGTCGGCTGTGCAATCCCGCCGAGCCCGAGCGTCCTCATCGAGGACGAAGACACCGGTTAAGTGTCGCATCGGGTTACTCGGGTCATCAGACAGCTCGGATGGCGGTGTTCCGCATCCGCCCGCAGTACCAACGAGCGAGGGCAACCGCGGAGGGTGCAGGTACTCCTCGCGCCTGACATTAGGGGCGCCGCGTCAACAAATGCTCGCCATGAGCGAGGCCTTTGTGGTGTGTCCACTCCCAGTTTGCTGAAGCAGGTCTCCCGGGCGGAGATCACAAACCCTTTTGAGATTTAACCGGGTGCTGCCTGCCTGCATCGACGCATGCGTGTGCGCGCGGCTAGCGTGGGAGAAGAGGGGTGCGTCTTGCTTGGTCGGCGTCGAGGGTGTCGAGGTCGTAGTGGCGGTTGAGCAACTCGCGGGCGTCGAGCAGGTCGGGGCGCTTAGCGAGGAGCGCGTCGAAGTCGAGCTTTGGGTCTTCGTCGATCGCTTCGGCGAGGAGCATCAAGAGCGCCCACGTGACGGTCGCGTGGTACTTGCCGGGCTCGCCATGGCGGGCGGCGAAGCGCTTGAGCGACGTGATGAAGCGCATCGCGGCGACCTCGAAGGGCGCGGCGCGAAGGTAGGTCCACGCGACGAGCAGGTGCTCGCGGTGGCCGAACGCCCAGGGCTGGAGGGTGCACGCCTCGAAGCGCTCGACGAGGCTCTTCGTGGTGATCGCGACGGCGGCGGCGGCCATCATTTCTTTTCCTTGAGGAGGTGGCTGTCCTCGGCGTGGAGATCGAGGCCGAAGGCGTCGCGCAGCGAGGCGATCTTCTTCCGCGTGTCGGCGCCGAACGGGACCTTGCCGTCGAACGCGTGGAGCGCGAGGCCCTCGAGGAGATCGCCGAGCGAGATCCCGTGGAGGTCCGCGACGGCCTTCAGCACGCCGAAGATGCGCTTCTCCATCCGAACGCCGGTCTGGACGCGCTCGACCGTGCGCGGCTTCTTGGTTGTCATGGAAGCTTGGTAACATCCTACCAAGCTACGCACAAGTGACGTTACAATGACAACAGGACGTCGATGAGGTCGCTGAGCGCCTCGGTTCGCGCGCCGCGATCGACATCGAAGCCGCGCGGCGCCATCGGCTGGTTGACGAGGCCGAACTTGCTCACGCGCTCCTGGAGCTCCGCCTGGCGCTTTTCCTCGGCTTTTCGCGCCTTCTCGCGCTTGGCGACGAGCTCGAGGCCGCCGCGCTCCACGAACGCGAGTGACGCGGTGAGCTCGCGCGCGTCGAACCACGTGCCGTGCGTGCGGCACACATCGACGATGACGCCGGAGCTCTTGCCGAAGATCGTCCGGTTCATGCGCGCGTTGCACGTCGGACACGGAAGGTACGTGGCCGGCTCGGGCGGCGGAAGCGCGGGCGGGTTGATCGACGCGCGACGCTCGCCCTCTTGGGGTCGATGCGCCGCGACGCGCTCGGCGAGCGACGCGTGCGAGAGAAAGAGGCCGCCGCACCGCTCGCACTCCGAGAGATCTCCGAACGCTGCGAGCCCTCCGCAGCCGCGCGGACAGATGAGCGTCGAGGGCACGGCCTCGGGCTCCGGCGCGAGCTCCGCACCGCACTGCGTGCACGCGGGCTCGCCGATCGCGTTGAGCGCCATGCACGCCGCGCAGCGGACCGCGGGGACCTCCGCGCCGCACCGCGGACAAGCGCGCGCGTCGGGGGCGCGCTCGGCGCCGCACGCGGTGCAGCGAAGTCCACCGGGTCCTCCCGCGCGATACGGCGTCATCCCATGATCATAGCCACGCGCTCGGCGATCGCGAGGGCCGCGGTGAGGCCCGGGCGACTCGATCCCGGCGAGGTGCATCGCCGCGCCATCGTCGGTGCAGCACGAAATCGCCGAGCTCGACCTTGGGGCGGATGCCGCACGTGTCGGGAGAGAGATCGTCGACGCGCACGCTCGGGACGTAACGACGAATGGCCTCGGCGAACGCGGCGGCGCGCGACTCGTCCACGTCGTAGTCCTCGCGCGATTTCGCGGGCTCGGTGTCGGGACCGAAGCGGACGCTGCCCGCGAGATCGATCGTGGCGTGGACGCCGAGCCCCTCGTGCGTCGGGAGCGGATAGACGAGGCGCTTCACGAGCGCGCGCTTGCTTCGGAAGTAGCTCCCCTTCACGAATCGCTGGCGCAAACCGTGAGACGCGACGTCGACGCCGAGCATCGTCGCGACGTCGTCCGCCCAGAGGCCCGCGGCGTTGACGACGATCGCCGCGTCCACGCGCTCGCGCCCCGCGACGCCGTCGCACTGGAGGACCCAGCGATCGCGGGCGCGCTCGGCGGCGATGACTCGCCTTCCGCGCGCGATCACGCCGTCGTGCGACGCGATCTCCGCGGCGAGGCTCGCGACGAAGCCGTGCGTGTCGACGATGCCGGTGTTCGGCGAAGAGAGCGCGGCGGTCGCGACGACGTTCGGCTCGAGCTCGCGCGCGCGCGCTCCGCTGATGCGCTCGACGCGCGCGCCGTTTTCGCCCGCGCGCGCGGCGATCCCCTCGAGCGCGGCCTCCTCAGCCTCGCTCGTCGCGACCACGATCTTGCCGCAGCGCGCGTGTGGAACCGACCGCGCCGCGCACCACGCGTAGAGGAGCTCCGCGCCGCGCACGCACAGTGTCGCCTTGAGCGAGCCGCGCGGGTAATAGAGGCCCGCGTGGATCACCTCGGAGCTTCGCGACGTCGTCTCGAGGCCGAGCGCGCGGTGTCGCTCGAGCACGACCGTAGTTTTCCCGGCGCGCGCGAACGCAGCAGCGCAAGCGAGGCCAACGACCCCACCGCCGATCACCGCTACGTCGACCTCCATTCTGCACGTATACTCCCGCCCGCAATGCCGCGCGCCAAGCCGCCCAAGCGATCGCGACGCCAAGTGAAGCGACGCGTCACTCGCCGCGCGAAGTCCGCCGATCCGACGAGCGCGCTCCTGTCGCTCACGGCGAAGCTCACCGAGAGCAAGCCGCTCGAAGAGTCGCTGCGCGCGGTCACGGACGCGGCGCTCGCGATGCTGCCCGCGAACCACGCGTCGATCCGCTTGCTCGACGGCTCGCACAGCGAGCTCCTCTCGGGGGCGCGCTCGGGTGACGGCGCGCAGCACAGGCCGATGAGCTTTCGTCGCGGCCAGGGCGTCATCGGCTGGGTCGTCGAATACAAAGAGTCGATCTGCATCGAGGACGTCGCGAAGGATCCGCGGTTCCTCGTTCGGCGGCAGGGTTTTCCGATTCGATCGATGCTCGCCGAGCCGCTCTGGTCGGCGGGGCAGGTCATCGGCGTGCTCTCGCTCTCGTCGTCGAAGAAGCGCGGCTTCACGGCGCAGCACCAACTCCTCGCGCGCCTGCTCGCGAACTGCTGCACCCCGCCGATCGAGCGCGCGCGCCTTCGCCGCCTCGCGATGACCGACGATCTCACGCTCGCGTACAACCAGCGCTACCTCTCGCCGCGCGTGAACGAAGAGCTCGAGCGCGCGCGCCGCTCGGGTCAGCCGCTCTCGCTCTTGCTGCTCGACCTCGACCACTTCAAGGTCGTCAACGACAAGCACGGGCACGAGGTCGGCGACACGGTGCTCCGGCTCTTCGCGGACCGCGTGCGGTCGATCGTGCGTCGCGTCGACGTGTTCATCCGACGCGGCGGCGAGGAGTTTCTCCTCGTGATGCCCGCCACGGCGCTGGAACAGGCGCGCAACACGGCCGAGCGCATCCGTCGCAACCTCTCGGACGCCGAGCTCGACGTTGGCGGCGGAAAGCGCCTGCGCCAGACCGTCTCGATCGGCGCCGCCTGCTGGGATTTCAAGGAGTCGCCCGAGGCGCTCCAGCGCCGCGCGGACGTCGCGATGTACGCCGCCAAGGAGCAAGGCCGCGATCGCGTCGTCTCCTCGGCTCCGCCGCCGTCGCTGCTGCGCGCGGTCAAGTAACCGTGCTAGAAAAAGGCCTCGAATGGTCTGGCCTCAGCGCAAACCGACGACGACCGACGCGAGCGAGAAGAAGAGCATCGGCAAGGGTGTGTTCCGCAAATGCGACGGTTGCGGCGCGACGCTGACGGCCGAGACGTTCGCGAAGAACTTCGAGGTCTGCCCCGAGTGCGGACAGCACCACCGCCTCGCGGGAAGGCGCTGGCGTGAGCTCCTGCTCGACGATGGCCAGCTCGAGACGTGGGACGATCACCTCCAACCCGTCGACCCGCTCGGCTTCACCGACGGAAAGACGTACGGCGAGCGCGTCGCGGCCGCGCAGCGGACCTCGGGCGCGCACGAGGCGATCGAGATCGGCCGCGCGGCGATCGAGGGCTTGCCCATCGCGTACGGCGCGTTCCTCTTCGCGTTCATGGGCGGCTCGATGGGCTCGGTCGTCGGCGAGAAGATCACGCGCCTCTTCGAGCGCGGGACCGGGCAAAGGCTCCCCGTCGTTCTCTTGCAGGCGTCCGGCGGCGCGCGCATGCAAGAGGGCATCTTGAGCCTCATGCAGATGGCGAAGACGGTCGCCGCGCTCGAGCGCCACCGCGCGGCTCGCCTGCCCTTCATCAGCGTGCTCTTGCATCCGACCACCGGCGGCGTCGCGGCGAGCTTCGCGCTCCTCGGCGACGTGAACGTGGCCGAGCCCAAGGCGCTCATCGGCTTCGCGGGGCCGCGCGTCATCGAGACGACGATCCGCCAAAAATTGCCCGAGGGGTTTCAGCGCAGCGAGTTCTTGCTCGCGCACGGCATGGTCGACTGCATCACGAGCCGCCTCGAGATGCGCGCGCAGATCGCGAACATCGTGTCGCTGCTCACGCGCACGCGGCCCAACACGGACACGTCGACGCCTCACCTTCCGTGACCGCCCAACACCTCCCCGCGAGCGGGGGCCCCATTCAAAAGCTCTACGCGCGCGCCCCGCTCGGGATGCGCATGGGCCTCGCTTCGATGCAGGAGGCGTGCGCCGCCGAGGGTCACCCCGAGCGCGCTTTTCGAGCGGTCCACATCGCGGGGTCGAACGGCAAAGGCTCCGTGAGCGCGATGGTCGAGCGCGTCGCGCGCGAGGGCGGCCTTCGCACGGGGCTCTACACGTCGCCGCATCTTTGTCGCTTCGCCGAGCGCATCCGTGTGGACGGCGAGCCGATCACCGACGCCGCGCTCGACGAGCACCTCGAGCGCGCGCTCGCGCACGAGCTGAGCTTCTTCGAGACCGCGACGCTCGCGGGCTTCCTCGCGCTCCGCGCGGCGCGCGTCGATCTCGCGATCATCGAGGTCGGGCTCGGCGGGCGGCTCGACGCGACGAACGTCCTCGACAGGTCGCTCGCCGCCGCGATCACGCGCATCGCGCTCGACCACACCGAGCTCCTCGGCGCGACGCTCGAGGAGATCGCGCGCGAAAAGGCCGGCATCGCCAAGCCCGGGCTCGACATCGTCGTGGGCCCGTGCAGCCCGTCGGTCCGCGCGGCGATCGCGGAGACCGCGCGCGCCGCGGGCGCGACCGTGACCGCGGCCGAGGACGACGCGGAGGCCGCGACATACCTGCAACATGCACATATCGGCCTCGACGGCGCGCACCAGCGCGACAACGCGCGCATCGCGTACGTGCTCGGGCGCCGCGTCGGCGTGTCGGCCGAGGCGTGCGCGCGCGGCATCGCGAACGTGAAGTGGCCCGCGCGACTCGAGACGCTCCACACGCCCTCGGGCGACGTGCTCCTCGACGCCGCGCACAACCCCGACGGCGCCGACGCGCTCGCGCGCTTTCTCGCGTCGCGCGATCCGAACCAAACGGCGCTCGTCTTCGGGACGCTCGCCGACAAGGCGTGGCCCGAGATGATCGACGCGCTCGCGCCGCGCGCGGCGCACCGCTTCTACGTGGCCCCGAAGGGTCGCGCGGCGACGGAGCCGAGCGCGATCGCGGCGCGCCAACCCGGCGTCGTCGTGGACACGGTCCGTGAAGCCTACGAGCGCGCCTCGCGCGCGGCGCCGTACGTCGTCGCGTGCGGCTCGATCAACATCGTCGGCGAGCTCCGCGCGCTCCTCCTCGATTTGCCACGCGACCCGCCGATCGCGCTCTGAATCAATCGAACCCAAACGCGAGCGTGCCCCGTTCGAACGCGAACCCGACGACGAGCCCCAAACAAATGGTCTCGGCTGCGGCCCGTTCTCGCTTCGGGTCCGCGTCCGTTCGGCCGCACCGAAGGGCTTCGTCGATCGCGTGCGCCACGACGAACGTCGTGATGAGCTCGCCCATCACCGCCATCACGCGGGAACGCCCCTCGACCGTCAGCTTGCACGTGCGCGATCGCCGGTCGAAGGAGGTGGCGTCGCGCTCGACAAGCCCGAGCTGCTCGAGCGCGCGAAGCATCCGACTCACGGTCGATCGCGCAACCCCGAGCCGCGCGCGCAAATACGCCTGCGACATCCCCGCCGCACCAGAGTGAAGGACCAACCGCAACAAATCGAACCGCGCCGGCGTCAGCCCAAACTTGAAAAGCAGTCGCGCCGAAAACCGCGTCGCCGCCAAATGCCCCCGCTTCAGCCCGAAGAAGACCTCGTCCATTCCCGAACCTTCAGCAGTACCCATGCCACTGAAGCCATTTCTCGGGCTTTCACAACACGTCTTCGAATTCCGCAAGCAAGCTAACGAGTTTGCGAGGGTCGTGCGAAAAGCTCGGATTTTTGATGCGAAGGTGGGGGGTGGCCGGGCCTGGCCGCTGGCTGGCCTGGGGCCAGGGGTGATAGGCGTGGGGTTCGATGTGTGAGCTCTTGGGGATGGAGTGCAACGTTCCGACCGACATCGTGTTTTCGTTTTCTGGGCTTGCGCTGCGGGGAGGGCTCAAGGGGCCGCACGCGGATGGGTGGGGGCTCGCGCTCTATGACGGGCGCGGGGTCCGAACGTTCCTCGAGCCGACTGCCGCCGCGCACTCGCCGCTCGCGCGGTTCGTGAGGGAGAATCCGATCAAGACGCTCCTCGCGATCGCGCACGTGAGGCGGCGCACGCGCGGGAAGATCGCGCTCGAGAACACGCACCCGTTCGTGCGCGAGCTCTGGGGGCGGCCGTTCGTGTTCGCGCACAACGGCACGGTCCCTCGCGTTCGTCGGCATCGGCTCGGCGCGTTTCACCCGATCGGCACGACCGACAGCGAGCACGCGTTCTGCGTGCTGCTCGATCGGCTCGCGAACCGCTTCGCTTCGTATCCTTCGCCGGCCAAGCTCTCCGCGGCCGTCGCGAAGATCGGCGGCGAGCTCGGGCGGGGCGGCACGTTCAACTTCCTCCTCGGCGATGGCCGCCACCTCTTCGCGCGCTGCGCCACCAAGCTCGCGTACATCATCCGCAAGGCGCCGTTCGGCAAGGCGACCCTCTCGGACGACGATGTCCGCGTCGACTTCGCGGAGGTCACGACGCCCAAGGATCGCGTCGCGGTGATCGCGACGACGCCGCTCACGCGCGACGAGACCTGGACGCTCGGTAAACCGGGCGAGATGTGGACCTTCGATCGCGGCGCGCTGATCTCGACGCACCCGTCGCGTTGATCAGGGCTGGGGCAAATTGCTGTCGTCGAGCGGTCGATTGAAGGTCGACGTGAGCTGGCGCATGATGTCGATGTTCTGGACGAACTTCTCGAGCGTCGACGGGATCGTCCCGGCGCTCGGATCGATCTGCGGGTTGCCCTTCGTGTCGAGGATGAGCACCGGCGTCCCGTCCGGGTTGAGCACGGGACCGCCGCTCGAGTTGATCTTGCAGACGTAGGAGTAGAAGACGAGCTTGTTCGCCCACTCGAGCATGCGCGCGCCGACGCCCTTCTGGTGCACGTCGCCGAGGATCGTCTCGGTGCCGTCGGTGTGCGCTTTGTACGTTATGCCCGTCTTCGGATCGTAGAACGCGTACGTCTCGTTCGCGGGCCACGAGATCGTCTCGCCCTGGAGCGCGACGATGCGCGCGTCGTCGATCCACGACGTCGACCAGTTCGTGGGGAAATAAATCGAGCCCCACACCATCGAGTAGATCTGCTCGTTGAAGCCGTAGTTCGGGTCGACGATCTTGGCGCCCGCGGGGCGCGCCGCGAGGCTCGCCGCGTGCCACTGCGGGTACTGAAGCGCGTTCTGCGCGAACCACGGCGAGTACGACGGGAAATCGTTCGTGAACGTGTTCGCGAAGAGACGCCGCACCTGATCGGGGTACACCGTCGCAAAGCTCACGTTCTTGTAGCGCCCGTCGGTGAAGTCCTCCTTCGAGTTCGAGATGAAGTCGTCGAAGGCCTCGCTCAGGTAGTACGTCGCCCAGGTCTTGTCGTAGTAGGCGCCGACCTGCGTCTGGTAGTCGGCCCACCAGTAGCCCTTCGTGTAGTCGAAGTCGTTGTGCACGTAGCGGCCCGTTCCGAGCGGCAGCGCGAAGTCGTACTTCGACGTCGAGATCGGCGCGGAGTCGACCATGAAGAGATCGTAGTCGAGGCCGTCGGGTTGGACGCCGGCGCAATCGACGCTCGTGCCATCGCAATACGAGCCCGGATCGGGGCGCGTGAGGATGCGTCCGAATAGGTCGAGCGCGACCGTCGAGCTCATCGCGAGCGGCCCGTAGTTGCCGTCGTCGAGGAAGCCCGTGCTCGGCGCCGAGGGATCGCCGTCGAGCACCGCGCCGAACGCGAACGTCTTGGCGATCTCCTGGATCGTGTCGAGGTAGTGCGCCTGCACGCGCTCGATCACGGCGTCGGAGTTGAAGTCCGTCCGGTTTCGGCGGAACGAATCGAGGATGTAGCGGTTCTCGTAGGCGGCCTCGAGGAAGCGCACTTGCTCGTACGCGTCGGCGCCCGCGTCGTACGTGAACGACGGCACGTTGCCCGAGTCGGCGTACTCGTCCGACGAGAACATGTACCCGCGGCGCACGCGACCCGACGCGTCGACCGCGTGCGGCGTGACGCCGAAGCTGTACTGCGCGATCGACGGGTCCGGCGCAAAGTCCGTCATGTCGCGGTAGTCGACGACGTCGAGCGGCGCGCCGTTGCACTTCTGGCCGAAGATCGCGTCCGGCGAGGAGTCGTTCGAGCACTGCCCGAGCATGCCGAACTCCTTTTGGTAGCCGCTGTAGTGGATGTGGATCCAGTTCGCGGTCGGATCGACGGGCGGGAAATCGATGACGCCGAACAAGCCGGGGCTCGAGGCGAACGCGGAGAGCTCGTAGGCGATCTGCTGGTTCTTGCCCGTGCCCTTCACGGTCACGCCCGGCTGGTTCCACACGTCGACGACGCCGCCGTAACCGAAGCGCATGGCGGCGCGGTCGTATTTGCCTTGGAGGAGCTGGTCGTGGTTCTGGTCGCCGGGATAATCCATGACGCTCGTCGTCGCGTAGCGCCCGATGTTGCCGTCGATCTCGTCCTGGCTGATCGGATCGCGCCAGCGCGGACCGATGCAGTTCGTGCCGTCGGTCGTCCCGTTCGCGCACGCGTTCGTGATCGTCCCGTTCTTCGTGCGGAGCTGCCAGTACTCGTTGCGGTAGTTGAGCGAGTCGAACGTCGCGGCGAAGTTGTGGCGCAGGCCCATCGAGTGGCCCATCTCGTGCGCGTAGACGCCGTTCGAGTACTGCTGACGCGCCCAGAGGTAGACCTGATCGCGGCGCGCTTGCACCGCGGCCTTGTTCTTCGGGTCCGCCTCGGGGAAGAGCTTCGCGGCGTACTTCGCGAGGCCGATGAGGTTATCGGGCTCGTCGGACTCGATGCGGCACGCGTGGCGCTGCGCGTTCGCCATGTGGCCCGAGCGCTTCCTCGCGCGGCGCACCGTCGGGTTGATCTTCCCGAACGGCGACCCCTTCTGGATCGCCTGCTTCGAGAGTGACTGCGTCGGATCGAAGCCCGCGGCCTGCGCGACCTCGGGCGTCACCATGCGCGCCTCGAGCTGCGAGCCCTTGAGGATCCCGAGGCGCGTCGCGAGGACGTCGTTGCCGGGGCCCATCTTGTTCGCGTCGAGGAGCGCCTGGAGGCGCGTCTTGCGGCGCAGCGCGGGCGACCTCGACGACGCCGTCTTCTTCGCAGCCGCGTTGCCGAGCGAGTACGGCGCGAGCACCTGCGGGTCGAACGCGCTCATGCGCGACTGGACCTCTTCGGCCGACATCGCGTCGCCGTGATCGGCCTTGCCGCCGGGCTGGTTCGCCTTCACCCAATCGCTCACGTTCTGGCCGGCGATGTACGTCGCCGGGTCGACGTCGCCGTTGATGAGCCCGAGGAGATCGACGAGCGTCGCGGCCGCGCGATCGAGCACCGCGCCCCACTGGTTCACGCTCGCGGCGATCTTCTCGCCCGTCAGCGGGTCCTCCGCGTCGATCTCGATGCCCCACGGCGACGCGACTTGCGGCGCGTCGACGAGGTTCACGAAGTTGTAGCGAAGATCGCCGAGGCGCGGCGAGAGACCGTTCGCGCCGCACGCGGGATCGTCCTTCGACGAGTCGACCGGGTTGTGGCAGAGGACGAACACCTTCGGGACCTGGTTCGGCGTGTCCTTGCCGAGCGGCGGCGAGAAATCGTCCGCCCAGCGCGCGGGCCAGCCCATCGCCCCTTCGCAGTCGCTGTCCTTCGTGCGCCGGCACTCGGCGAGGCGCGACGCGATCACCGCGACGCGGATCGCCTCGCTCCAACCGTCGAGCGTCTGCGACGTGCCGTCGAAGAGCTCCGCGGGGAAGCCCTGGTTCACGTACCAAGCCGTCGTCTTGATCGTGCGATCGCGCATCGGGATCGTGCACTCGCCGCGGAACTCGTCGCACTTCGATCCGCGACCGACGCTCGCGCACTCGTCCTCGGTGCCGTCGCCGTTGTCGTCGCGGTGCGGAGAGAGGCCCACGGGCGTCGTGTCGGGCGTCGCGCACGCCACCATCGGCGTCACGTGCGATTTGTCGTAGATGTTCCAGCGCGCGGCGAAGCGGTGCCACTTGTCGTCGACGACGCCGTAGTGGCGGTCGTAGCCGTAGCGGTCGTCCGAGAAGAACCCGAACGTGTCCATCCGGTTTCCGTCGTAGTCGAGCGCCTCGTAGTCGTGGTCGACGACCTTGAGGAACGACTGGCGCAGCGTGAGCTCGCTCGGGTTGCAGCTCGTCATCGGGTACTCGCCGACGAGCTCGCACGCGGGGATGTCGCCCCAGTCCGGATCGTGGATCACCTGCGGCGACGCGTACGCCTTGTTCGTCACGTCGAAGTAGCCGTTGTCGACGTCGAAGACGGGCCTGTCGGGGCTGCTCGGATCGTTGATGTAGTACGAGATCGGATCGAATTTGACGCCGTCGCTGATGCCGATCTGCGAGAGCGTGTCGAGGTCGTAGGCGTCGGTGATGAGGTTCTTCGACCAGTCCACGCGCATGTACTCGCGCTGGTACCAAGGTCTGTCCGAGTCGTTCTCGACGATGACGTTGTACTCCTCGCCGGTCTGCGGGTTGTAATCGCGGCGGACGTCGAAGTGCTTCAGGATCGTGTACGCGGCGACGACCTGCCCGGTGGCGCTGCGGCGCGCGCCCTTGTAGTCGGTGTCGGTGACGAGCTCGTACGAGAGGCGCGCGATGAGCTCCGTCTCGGTGATCTCGAACCGCACGCGCACGAGCGTCTGCGCGTCCGAGCTCGTGAAGAGCGACTCGGAGCCGGCGCCCGACGCGACGTCGACCACGGTCGTGCGCATGTAGAACTCGGGGTTGTCGCTCGTGTCGGCGATGTCGCCGACGAAGAACGATTTGGCCACGGCGCCCGCTTGGACGCGATCAATCGGCGGCCGTTCCTCGGCGCACCCCATCGACAGGACCACGAACGACAAAACGAGAGCGAACAGCAGACGCATCGACCAACCCCAATACCCTCGCAAATAAGGGCGGGCGGCCTTACCACAGCTACGCCGCAAATCACCAGGCGTACTTCTTGAAGAACGCCCACTCGAGCTGCGTCGCGCTCGCGTAGTTCGGATTGCTGAAGACGCCGCCGTCCGCTGCGCCGCCTGCCCACGCGTGCCCGAGGCCGGTGAACTTGCAGTATGCAACCTGGCCGTCGGTGGGACAGTTTTGATAGTAGCTGCACGCGCCGCCTTGGACGTTCACCACGTCGGCGGTCGCCGCGCAGCCGTTCTTCGCGATCCACTGCTGCACGGCCTTCGCGTCGCACGACTCGGGGATGAGGATGTCGGAGTCGCCGTGAAAGACGATGACCGGCTCGTGCCCCGCGACGCACGTCGAGAAATCGTGCGTGCCACCCGAGTGGGGCGCGACGGCCCGGGCGAAGTCGGGTCGCATGCAGCCCATGTGGTGCGAGAAATATCCGCCCATCGAGAAGCCGGTGACGAAGACGTGCTTGCCGTCGACGCACTGGTCTTGCTCGATGTCCGCGCGCATCGCCTCGTCGAACCCGAAGTCGTCGCCCGTCGCGAGCGGCACGGGGCCGGTCGAGCCGTTGCAGACGTTCGTCCCCACGTTCCACGGGGCGACGAACGTGTTCGGGCCGCCCTCCCCGTCCGGGTACGCGATCGCGATGCCCTCGCTGTCGGCGAGCGCGTCGTACTGCGTGATGACCTGCATCGCCTGCCCCGACATCGTGTAGCCGTGGTGGACGAAGACGAGCGGCACCGGCGTCCCGGGGTTCAGCGTCTGCGGGAGGTAGACGAGGTACGTGCGCGTCGTCGGCGCGGTCGTCATCGTGAGCGTGCGGCTCGTCAGTCCGCGCTTTCCCGTGCGAACGCCGCAGGGCCCGGCGTCGGCCACCGCGACGTCGTTTTGCGCGTCGCTCGGTTTCGCGTCGCTCGCGGCCTCGGTCTGCGCGTCCGAGGTGGTCGCGTCGGGCCCGGCGTCGCCTCCTTCGACCTGCGTTCCACCGCCGCACGCGACCACCGAGAAAAGGAGGACCAGTGACCAAGCGGCTCGCATCGCCAGGACTTTATTACATGCTAAGTTCCGCGCCATGCCCACCTTCGACATCGTCTCGAAAGTGCAGATGAACGAAGTCGACAACGCGCTCCTTCAGGCCCAAAAAGAGCTCTCGCAGCGCTTCGACTTCAAGGACACGGAGACGTCCGTCGAAAAATCCGAAGACGGCCTCGTCATCAAGTCGTCGAGCGAAGACCGCTGTAAAGCAGCGTGGAAGGTGCTCGAGGACAAGCTCGTGAAGCGCAAGGTGTCGCTCAAGAGCGTCGAGGTCGGCGAGGTCGAGCCCGCCGGCAAGGGCGCGCGGATGAACCTGAAGATCAAGCAAGGCATCGAGGTCGAGCACGCGAAGGACATCGTGCGCCGCATCAAGGACAGCAAGCTCAAGGTGCAGGCGTCGATTCAGGACCAGCAGGTGCGCGTGAGCGGCAAGAACCGCGACGATCTCCAGCAGGTCATCGCGCTCGCTGCGCGCCGCCGGGCTCCCGCTCGATCTCCAGTTCATCAACTTCAGAGACTGAGCGCGATGCAGAAGCTCTTCGGAACGGACGGCATCCGCGGCAAGGCGAACGAGTACCCGATGGTGCCCGAGCTCATGCTCCGTTTCGGGCGCGCGATCGCGTACGTCGCGGGCCGCGGAAAGGCGCACGCGCCGCGCATCCTCGTCGGCAAGGACACGCGCCTCTCGGGTTACATGATCGAGACGGCGCTCGCCTCGGGCATCACCGCCATGGGCGGTCGCGTGATTTTGTGCGGCCCGGTGCCGACGCCCGCGGTCGCGCACCTCACGGTCGACATGCGCGCGGACGCGGGCATCGTGATCAGCGCGAGCCACAACCCCTACGACGACAACGGCGTGAAGGTCTTCGGCTCGGACGGGTTCAAGCTCCCCGACTCCGCCGAAGAGGAGATCGAGCGCATCATCCAGAGCGACAAGCCGCTCCGCACGGGGCCCGGCATCGGCCGCGCGGAGAAACAAGAAGACGCGCGCGGGCGCTACGTCGTCTTCGCGAAGCGCACGTTCCCGCAGGATCTCGCGCTCGACGGCGTGCGCGTCGTGGTCGACGCGGCGCACGGCGCTGCCTACAAAGTCGCGCCGATGGTCTTCGCCGAGCTCGGCGCGAGCGTCACCGCGATCGGCGTGAAGCCGAACGGCACGAACATCAACCGGGACTGCGGCGCGATGCACCCCGATCACGTTCGCGCCGAGGTCGTGAAGCGCGGCGCGCAGATCGGCATCGCGCTCGACGGCGACGCGGACCGGGTGATCCTCGTCGACGAAAAGGGCCAGGTCGTCGACGGCGACGCGGTCATGTCGATGTGCGCGGGCCGCATGATCGACGAGGGCACGCTCAAGAAGAAGACCGTCGTCGCGACGGTGATGAGCAACCTCGGCCTCGAGCGCGCCCTCGAGGCGCGCGGCGCGAAGCTCGTGCGCACGTCGGTCGGCGATCGCTACGTCGTCGACGCGATGCGAAAGGGCGGCTTCAACCTCGGCGGCGAGCAGTCGGGGCACCTCGTATTTTTGGATCACGCGTCGACGGGCGACGGCACGGTCGCCGCGCTGCAGGTGCTCGCGGTCATGCTTCGCAGTGGGAAGCCGCTCTCGGAGCTCGCGTCCGCGGCGCTCGAGCGCGTGCCGCAGGTGCTGCATAACGTGACGTTGCCCTCGCGGAAACCGCTCGATCAGATGCGTGCGCTTGGTGCGCTGCAGGCGAAGGTGGAGCGTGCGCTCGGGAAGAATGGGCGGGTGCTTGTGCGGTGGAGCGGGACGGAGCCGAAGCTTCGGATCATGCTCGAGGGGCCGAACGAGAAGAAGCTGAAGGCGCTGGCGCATGATTTGGAGACTGCGGCGCGGAGTGATCTTTAAAGGGGGGCTCCCCCCACGCGCATGCTCGGCTTCGCCTGCGCGTGCGCGTGCCCCCTCTCGGCCGTCGCTTCGCTCGGCCGAGGGGGTTGGGTGACACAATTGGGGCGCGCGCTCGAGTGTGTGCGTCGCTGGTGAGACTCGCTGCGGGCTGTCGTGCGAGCGCAGGCCCTACGCGAAAGAAGCCTGCCAAGCCTTCTTCGCGAGGCGGTGTGAACGCGCGACGGCTTGTCATGCTTCTTTCGCTCGAGGGGGCATGCGCTCGCACGACAGCCCTTCGCTCTTCTCCACCATTCCCCTTGCTCGACACATGCGGAAGCATCCGACGGCTAGCGAGGCGCTGCTCTGGCGGCGCGTTTGCGGTAAGCAGCTCGGCGTGCGGGTGCGGCGGCAGCATCCGCTGCATCCGTTCATCGCGGACTTCTTCGTCGCTTCGCATCGGCTCGTCATCGAGGTCGACGGCGGCGTCCACCGCGAGACGCGGGCGTACGACGCCGCGCGCGATGCGGAGCTCGCTCGCGTCTACGGCGTGCGCGTGCTTCGCGTCGACGCGGGGCTGGTCGAGCGCGACGTCGAGGCGGCGCTCGCGATCATTCGCGCCGCGCTCTACGACTCGACGTGAGCGAGGGCTCTGCCGATGGCGTGGACGTCGTGGAGGTATCCGCTGATGCGGAAGCGGCCGCCGGTCGCGGCGCTCGCGGCGATGCCCTCGACGTCGGCGGATTTCACCTTGGCGCCGCGCAGGGCCGCGCGGATGTGCGCGACGAGCGCCTTCTCCGTCGCGCTGAGGCTCACGCCGTGGATCGTCTTCTTCGCGCCTTTGGCGCGCGCGGAGCGGGCGGCGCGCGCGATGGCCGCTGCGTCGGCGCCGTGGACGTCGACCGCGCCCACGCCGGGGACGTGCACCGTG
Source organism: uncultured delta proteobacterium (assembly GCA_963839305.1). Taxonomy (GTDB): domain Bacteria; phylum Myxococcota_A; class Polyangia; order Polyangiales; family Polyangiaceae; genus DASXHD01. Next base: position 5,208 of record CAWIUL010000010.1, on the reverse strand, counting down.
CCGCGCGAGAGGAGCCCCTTCGGCGTGGTCTTGCCGCCGATGGCGGCCGCGAGGTCGATGATCGCCGTCGCCTTCGCGGCCGTGAGCTTCTCCGCGTCGCGCTTCGAGAAGCTCTTCACGACGTTCATCAATCGAGCCGCCTGCGCTGCGCTCATCTGGAGCTCCACGTCACACAGCTGCCCGAAGCTCGTGTGGCCGAGCGCCGCGATGACGGCTTTGTCCTCGAGCGCCACGAGCGCTTGGCCGATGAGGTAGAAGTCGCGCGCAATCTCGTCCTTCTTGGACTTGATGAGCGCGATCGCGGCGCGCGCCTTGGCGGCGATGGCGTGCTTCTTCTTCGAGCCGAGCTTCGCGAGCTGCGTCGCTGCGGCGACCTTCTCTGCATTCTTCCCCATAAGCCGCGAAGGTACGACGCTTCTCATCGATGAGATGCGCATTTCTCATCGATGAGAAGCCGAGCGCGGTTGGCCCGAGGCCGGCCCGGGCCCGGCCGGGCCGGCCCCGACATGCGCGTTTCTCGACGGTTTCGCGTGGCACGCCGAGCGCAAACGCGGCGACGTGGGCAAGCTCGCTCCCGCGTACCGTCCGCGCCGTCCGCAGGACACGGTGCTCCACCGCGTCGTGCGCGCGCACCTCGAGACGTTCCTCGCGCACGCCCGCGAGACCTACGACGCGCCGCTCCCGAAATACGTCCGCGACGAGCTCCGCGCGTACTTGCGATGCGGCATCTTCGACCACGGCTTCACGCGCGCGCATTGCGACGCCTGCGGCCACGATCTCCTCATCGCGTTCTCGTGCAAGGCGCGCGGCCTCTGCCCGAGCTGCGCCGGTCGCCGCATGGCGAACACTGCCGCGCACATCGTCGATCGCATCATCCCCGCCGTCCCCGTCCGTCAGTGGGTCCTCTCCCTTCCCTACGACGTGCGCGCCCGCGCCGCGTTCAACGCGGCCTTCCTCACGACGCTCGTTCGCGCCTTCGCGACCGCGCTCGGCGATCGCCACCGCAAGTGGGCGCGCTCGATCGCGCTGAAGGACGCCGAGTTCGCCGCGATCACGTTCATCCAACGCTTCGGCAGCAGCCTCAATCTCAACGTGCACCTCCACGTCGTGGTCGTCGACGGCGTCTTCTCACGCGATAGTAACGGCCTCGCGTTCACCGCGGCCTCTCCGCCGACGCGCGCCGAAATGCTCGACGTAGTGCGCAAGGTGAAGCGCCGCATCGACAAGCTCTCGGAGTCCACGCTCGAAATGAAACAACCGCTCGCGGCGTGCGCTCGCGTCGCCCTCTCGCGCGGTGAGGTGCGCGCCGTGACCGCCACCCTCGAAGCCTCCGACGAGCCGACGCCGCCCGAGCCGCGAGATGGCTCCGCCGTCGACGAAGATGGCTACAACCTCGAAGCTACGGTCCGCATCCCAGCCAACGACGACTTCGGTCGCGAGCACCTACTTCGATATGGCGCGCGCCCGCCTATGTCGCTCGCGCGCTTAATCGAATTACCCGGCGGCAAGCTCGGATACCGAATCAAGCAACTGCGCAACGGCCGCAGCAAGCTCCGCGTCATGACCCCGCTCGAGCTCCTCGCCCGCCTCGTCGCGCTCATCCCTCCACCGCGCCACCCGCTCGTCCGCTTCCACGGCGCGTTCGCGCCCCGCTCGTCGTGGCGCCGCGAAGTCGTCCCCAAACCCCGCGAGCCCGACGCCAAACCACACGCTCACGCCCCTCGCACTCCGAGCGCCCCGCCGCCGCAAGCACCACCGCGCGAGCGCCCCCGACGCGCCGCAGGTCCAACGTCACTCGTCGCAAAAACCGAATCGCTCACTCCCAACATCCTCGCCATCCACCACTGGGATCGCCTGCATTCCGGCGCCCTCGTCGCAGCTTCCCCGCGCGTCGACTGGCCCACCCTCATGCGCCGCACCTTCGACGTCGACGTCCTCGAGTGCCCCAAGTGCACCGCCCGCCTGCGCATCCTCACAATCGTCGAAGACCAAACGCTCGCCGTTCAAATCCTCGACGAGCTCGGCGTCCCGCGCACCCCACCCCCAACCCGCGCCCGCGATCCCGCAACCCTCGACCCCGCCCCCACCCTCGACGACTCGTGCTGACCTTCGCCCAGCGCCCGGCCACGTCTCGCTAAAACGTGCTCAAATTAGTCCGTGATTCCAGCCCCATTGGACCTCGCGCCCTCAAGATCGCATAATGGGGCGTTCTGTAAACTTTGTCCAAGGGGTCTCGCTTTGCACCGGCTTTGCATTTCCTCTTCTCTTGCCGAAGCACTACACTCGTCGACGACCGCGCTTGGAAGGCGTACTTGAAACTCGAAGCAACGGTGAATGAGCGGGCGAGTCTCGAAGGGCAGATGATCGTGAAGTGGGCGTTCAAAGCCGCGTCGTCGCAACACGACCTGCTGACGTGAGCGCCTACAGCTTCGGAATGTCGCGCAGCTTTTTGCAGCAGTTCAGCCACTCTCCGTGGGGCGAGCGTGTGCGGCGAGCCACGCCTTGCCTGTGTCGACGTATGCCCGTCTCAATGCGTCAAGCACGCTAGATTGAAATATCTCAGATGCTGATGAAAGAACTCCAACCAGGCACTCGATGCCCACTCTATGCGGGCGCCACATAATCTCGCCGAACCAATACCCAACCGTGGCGACCAGGGTTCGTTCGGAATCTGACGTGACCGTTCGCAGATTGCGCAATGTCGCAGACGCGTCATCGACTCTCCCACATTGCGTCAAAAGGACGAGTTCTAGATGAGCACACCGGATCGCGTCACCGCCGTCGAACGTGCTCCGATGGCTCTGAATTACCTGCAAAGCATCGTTCGTGAGGTTGGCCTCGTACAGCGACTGAGCCAATGCAAGTGCGGCGATCGGCGAGTTGGGCCACTTCTGCAGGACGGCCCTTCGCTCGGTGGCAATCGCCAATCGCTCCGCGCGCGCTAAGTTCGCTACGTCCGTATGTGTAGGTGGTGCCATCGCGATCGCTTCGCGCCAGAGTGAGACGGCGGTGGTGTAATCGCCGCGATCGAATGCTTGCTCTGCTCGTTGAGTTTGCGTCATGGTTTCCCCGAAGAGAACTTTACTGTTCCGATGCGATCGGTTGCTTGGTCGTAATTGAATGAGATGGTGTGTCGGTCGCCGGTCATTTCTTCGAGAAACGTGGCGTAGAAACGCTTCGCGCGTGTTGCTCCCGGTAGCGCAGGGTCCTCGCCCGCCAACGCGTGGGGGCCGTCGATACGCTCAAGCTTCCACGTCTCGGCAAACTCGGCGCCCGGCTCGTCCTTCATCGCTTCGGCGAGGGTAGTCTCAAGCTCCGTGTTTACCGTGATCGCGACTCCCCGTTGATCCGCGATGACTCGTGCCAGCGAGCCGGACTCGTCGAGTTCTCCCGCACCCGCCTTAAGGCCACCGAACAGACCAACAGCTTGAGTGAGCGCCTGGAGTGTGGCGACGTATGTATCGGTAGCTGCACCAGCACTCTCGGGGCCCTTGGTTGCCGCCGCCCGCTGCCAACTTTCGTACGCCGAAATCGCGGACGGAACGACGGGAATCAGACCTTTGAGGTACTCGTCGTGGCTTTGGCCCGCCGACGCAAGCGCGGAAATAGCGCCTCCCGTGTTATACGCAGAGACTGCCCTTTCGGCCGCGTGAAATAGGAAGATCCCAACGGCCACGTTCGGAATGCTTGTAACGAGTGCCGTCGCATATTCGACCGCCGCCGTCTCTGCCGTTTGCTTGCTCAGTCCCGAAATTAGTCCGTGATTCCAGCCCCATTGGACCTCGCGCCCTCAAGATCGCATAATGGGGCGTTCTGTAAACTTTGTCCAAGGGGTCTCGCTTTGCACCGGCTTTGCATTTCCTCTTCTCCCACCGCAGATGCGGCGAAGAAGGGGGAGCTATCACCGCTGACCGCTGCGAAGCCATCCGCAGAAAAGGCGATTGGCAAGGTTCTGGGATCCGTGCTGCCGGCGCTGGACGTAAAGAGCAACATCACGACCTGGGAACAGTATTCACCTTTTTTTAAGGGGATTGGCAAACTCGGACACGAACTGATGGAGGCGCATGAAAAAATAGATAAGGCTGGCGAGCGGGTGCTTAGCAGGCTGCTGCAAAACGGCTGTTTGAGGCGCACGGCGTGATCCCTCTCTCGTCGCCGACAACGACGACATCGCCTCCACGGTCATCGTCACACGGGCTGCTCGAGCAGAGTTGCGATTCGGATCAGGTTGTACGCGGTGGCGATCATCGTTGCTGCGAGCTGGTTGTTGCCGATTCCTACATAACGAGTCTTTCGAAAGTTGCCGACGGTCTTCATCCACCCGAATACTTCTTCGACGCGCTTTCGAATTCGCAAACTGATCGCGTAGCCATCCGTGCCGGAAGTCCTCGCGTCGATCGCGGAATGTTTCTTCTGCGCGACGTGCGGCGTCACGTTGCGAGCTCGGCACTCGGCAACGAATTCGCGTATCTCGTCGCCCTTGTCGCCGCCGAGTGTGATCCGACGATCGCCGGGCAGACTTTCGTCGAGCATCACGAGCGCCATGCGTCGTTCAGCACATCCATCGGCGACGTCGACTTGAAAATCAACGAGGAGTCCGTTGCGATTCTCCATCAGCGCGTGCGCCGAGTAAGAGAGCTTCGCCGTCGTGCCGTTGCTCTTCCTCATCAACTTCGCATCCGGATCGGTCGTCGACTCGTGCGTCTCGTTCGTTCGCTTTTCGCCGTGAAAATCGACGCTCGGATTTCCGGGGTCGTCCGGCGGCGTCGTGTCGTCGTCGTCCTTCTTCTTGAAGCTCTTCAAGCTCGCAGCCGCCTCGATCAGCGTGCCGTCGACGGTGAAGTGCTCGCTGCTCATCAACTGCGCGGCGCGCGCTTGTTCGACCACCGCACGAAAGAATTCTCCCGCGACATCGTTCGCAATTAGTTGCTCGCGATTTGCGTGAACACCGTCGCGTTGAAGCCGACTCCTCATGTCCATGTCGGAAACAGCGATAGGAAGGTTGTAGTCGAGCTGCTCGCAGAACTTCCGCTGCTCGAATCGTGTAGAGCGCCATCAAAAGCGTCGCCTTCAGCAGCCGCTCGGGCGGAATCGAAGGCCGGCCCGTCCCGGAATACATCTCGTCGAAGACCGGCGACAGCTTCGCGAGCGCGTCGTCGGCCAGCTTCTTGATGCGCCGAATCGGGTGATTCGTCGGCACCCGCGACT
>CAWIUL010000009.1:0-15302 GCA_963839305.1 uncultured delta proteobacterium | reverse complement strand
CACGTACTCCTCGCACTGACTCACTTCACCTTGCGAACCAAGCGCACGATCGCCGCCACGTTCCACAAAGCGAAGCTCGCGAACATCGCCCAGAGCAGCGCGAAGGCGCGCGAGTTCTCGGGCGCTTGACCGTCGACGAGGAGGTAGGCGCCGTCGGGGACCTTCTGACCGGTGCGGTCCTCGATGGCGCTGCGTAGACCGCGATGCCGAAGGCCCGCGTCGGCGAAGCGCACGAGACGCCCCGTGAACTCGGCCTTGGGAACGAACCGATTCGACTCCGTGCCTGCGGGGACGCGAAGCTCGACCCAGACGTCCGCGCGTCCTGTCACATGTGCGATGCGGTACGAGTCGCTCTCGAAGGGGCGCTCGTAACGGAGCTGTCCGGCGCCCGCGAGCTGACCCTTGCCTTGGACGAGCTCGTTGCTGATGAAGGCCGACGTGGGCGTGCTCGCGAGATCGCCGAGATCGGTCGCGGACGTCGATCGGAAGGCATAAGCCGCGTCTCGCGTGAGCGCACCGGCCATCGCGGCTGAGGCGACGGCGGCGAGAGCCAAGACCGCGAGCGTCGAACGCCGCTCCCCACGCGGGGGGTCGGGGAGCTGGAGCAGCTCCGGATCGACCTCTTCCTCTCCGAGGAGGCCAATTTCGACTTGGCTGGCTTCGGCGGGACTCATCGGCTTCTTACCCTATCACCGTCCTAGACACGCTTGCTTCGCCCATGTTCCCGGGATTACCCTCCCAAGTCTACATGGCCCAGACCATCGTCTGCCCGACTTGTGGTTACAAAACCAACCCGCCTGGCAGCACCCGGTGCGTGTCCTGCGGCACGAAAATCGAGGCCCTCGGCGCGGTCAAGCGCACGCGCGAGGAGGAGCTCGAGCGCCGGTACCAGCAGGAAGGCGTCAGCCTCACCTGGATGGGGATCGCGCTGGTGGTCCAGGGCGTGCTCACGGCCGCCCTCGTTTTTGGGCTCCCGATGGTCATCCCTGCCCTCGATTTCGAGGGGTCGAACGGCATGGCGATCTGCATCCCCGTTTGGTTCGTGGGCGGCCTCTTGGTCGGCATGATCTCGCCAGGACGAACGTTCATCGAGCCGGTCGTCGCGAGCTTCATCGTCGCGATCCCGACGACTTATCAGCTCGTCGAGAACCAGACCGTGCGCCGCATGCCGAGCTTCCTCTACATCATCATGGCCGCGATCGGCGTCCTCTTCACGCTCATCGGCGCGTACCTCGGCGAGCGCATCCAACTCGGACCGCCGCCGAAGCCGACCGAATAGCGCGGCCGCGTCACATCCACTTCATCTTGCGCGCCCACTCGACGGTCGCGTCGACGACCTCTTGCGCGGGTCGCGGCGCGTAGCCGAGCTCGTTCTTCGCCTTGTCGATCTTGAAGAGCGGCACGCCGCCCGCGACGTCGTCGAGGAGCGCGCGCGTGATCATCGGCGGTTTGCCGGAGATCGACGACATCGCCTCCGAGAGGGCCGCGACGGTGCGGAGGACCCACGCGGGCGGCAGGCCTTCCCCGGGCTTCTTGCCGGTGTGCTTCGCGATCATCGCGGCGAGCGTCGGGATGTCGACGTTGTCGCCGCCGAGCAAGTAGCGCGCGCCGCGCGTGCCCTTCTCCGCCGCGAGCCTGTGGCCGCGCGCGACGTCGCGCACGTCGACGACGTTCATCGGGAACGGCACGGGGCTCTTTCCGCGGAGCACGTCGACGAAGGGCTGCGTCGTCGGCGTCATGCGGTAGTCCCACGGGCCGAGCACCGCGGTCGGAAGGACCGTGACGACGTCGAGGTCGAGCTCTTTCGCGAGCGCGACGGCGCGTCGCTCTTGTTCGAGCTTCGCGCGCAGGTACGGCGAGGTCGCGTCCTCACGCCAGGTGGACTCGTCGAGCGGCTCGCCGCGCGTGAAGCCCACGACGTTGCAGCTGCTCGTCACGACGACGCGCTTCACGCCGGCCTTCTTCGCCGCTCGGAGCACGACCTCCGTCCCGCGCACCGCGGGCTCGACGATGGCGTTCGGATCCTTCGCCCACGTGACGTACGGCGCCGCGAGATGGAAGACGTGCGTCGCGCCGATCATCGCCTTGTCGACGACCGCTTCGTCACGCACGTCGCCGCGGACGATCTGGACGTCGAGCCCTTCGAGCCCACGCGCGTCGGAGCCCTCGCGCACGAGCGCGACGATCTTCCAATTGTTTTCGAGTAGCTCGCGGACGAGGTTGGTCCCGATGTGTCCGTTGGCGCCCGTGACGAGTGCTTGGTTCATGTCGGCCCCCTTGAGCAAAGTCGATGCCGCACGCGAGACGCTGATTTCTACGAGAAGTGTTGCCTGCGTGGAGACAGCGTCCGTTCGCGGCGTTGCCTGGGAGTTTACAGCACGTACGAAGCGCGGCGTTTTGCGTTGGTCCAGCGCTCGCATTGCAGCGCAACATGGTCGAGAATGTGGACGGGATGCAGGGAGGAGACGTCGTTGGCGATCGCTTCGTCATCGAGGCGCTGGCGGGAAGCGGCGGCATGGGCGAGGTGTACCGCGCGCGCGACAGGCAAACGGACGACGTCGTGGCGCTCAAGGTCGTCGGCGACGCGGCGAGCGACACGCGCTTCGAGCAGGAGGCGCGCGTCCTCGCGGAGCTCGACCACCCCGCGATCGTGAGGTACGTCGCGCACGGGCGCACGACGGAGTCGCGGCCGTGGCTCGCGATGGAGTGGCTCGATGGCGAAGACCTGCGGACGACGCTCGATCGCGGGCGCCTCTCCATCGACCAAGCGCGAACGCTCGCTCGTCGCGTCGCCGAAGCGCTCGCGATCGCGCACACGCGCGGCATCGTGCATCGCGACATCAAGCCCGGGAATCTGTTCCTGCCTGCAGGCGACGTCTCGCGATTGAAGGTCCTCGACTTCGGCATCGCGCGCACGGGGCTCGCGCGCGCGCTCGATTCCACCGTCATGCCGATCACGCGCACGGGCATGGTCGTGGGGACGGTCGGGTACATGTCGCCCGAACAAGCGCGCGGCGGCGGGTCGGTGGACGCGCGGACCGACGTGTTCGCGCTCGGCTGCGTACTCTTCGAGAGCTTGACCGGAAGGCCGGCGTTCTCTGGCGCCAACGCGGTCGCCGTTCTCGCGAAGGTCCTCCTCGAAGACGCGCCGCGCACGCGTCACTTCGAGCCGAGCGTGCCGCCGGCGTTCGACGAGCTCGTCGCGCGCATGCTCGCCAAGGATCCAACGCTTCGTCCACGAGACGCCGGGGCCGTGCTTCGCGCGCTCGAGGCGAGCGCGACGGAGCGCTCGAGCGGGTCGAGCAGCGGCGGCGCCTTCGATCGCGAGAAGCGCATGGTCACGATCGTGCTCGCGCGGGGGATCGAAGGCGCGCTCGAGGGCGCCATCCCGCTCGCGGACGGGGCCAAGCTCATCGAGTTCGGCGGGGAAGATCCCGCGACGCGCGCGGCCGCCGCCGCTCTTCGCCTCGCGAAGGAGAACCCTCGAGCGTCGTTCGCGATCGCAACAGGGCGCATCGCGGACAGCCACGCGGGCGCGTACGGTCCCATCATCGACCGCGTCGCGACCCTCGAGCCGCGCACGAACGGCATCCCGATCGACGGCGTGTCCGCGACGCTCCTCGGCGATCGCTTCGAGGTCGCTGACGGCGTCCTCGTCGGGACCACGCGCGCCGATTCGACGCCGCGCACGTTGCTCGGAAAGAACACGCCGTACGTCGGCCGAGACAAAGAGCTCGCGCTCCTCGAGGCGACGTTTCGCGAGTGCGTCGGCGAGCCCATCGCGCGCAGCGTGATCGTGACCGCCGCAGCCGGCAGCGGAAAGACGCGACTCGCGCACGAGCTGCTCGCGCGCGTGCGAAGCGACGCCACGGTCCTCATCGCGCGCGGCGATCCCGTCGGCGCGGGCTCCGCACTAGGCCTCGCGCGGCAGCTCGTACGAAACGCGGCGCGCCTGCACGATCGCGACGACGCGCAGACGCAGCACCGGATGCTGCGCGAGCACTTGGAGCGCTATTTCACGGGCGACGCGCTCGGCCGCGTCGCCGAGATGCTGGGCGAGCTCGCGAACGCCAAGGCGCCTTCGCCGAGCGCCCAGCTTCGTGCGGCGCGCGACGACGCGCGCATCCTCGCGAGCTGGCTCTCGCGCACGTTCGCGGAGTGGATCGCCGCGCTCAGCGACGCGGCGCCGCTCCTCTGCGTGATCGAGGATCTGCACTGGGGCGACGGAGCGAGCGTGGCGTGGCTCGACGACGCGCTCCGCGCGAACGCGGGCCGCCCGCTCATGCTGCTCGCGCTCGCTCGACCGGAGGTCCACGATCTGTTCCCGAGCTTGTGGTCACGCGCGAACGTGCAGGAGCTCAAGCTCCAGGGCCTCACGAAGCGCGCGTCGGAGAAGCTGATCAAGAGCGTCCTCGCCGACGTCTCGGACGAAATGGTCGCGCGGCTCACGGAGCGAGCCGACGGAAACGCGTTCCACCTCGAGGAGCTCATTCGCCACGTCGCCGAGCGGAGCGTCGATTCGCTTCCCGACACCGTGCTCGCGCTCGCGGAAGCTCGCATCGCGCGCCTCGATCCGGAGGCGCGCCGCTTTCTGCGCGTCGCGAGCGTGTTCGGCGAGACGTTCTGGGAGCCCGGCGTGCTCGCGCTCCTCGAGGCGTCCCCCTCGGACGTGCTCCCGCGCCTCGTCGAAAACGAGGTCATCGTCGAAGGACCGGGCCGAAAATTCGCTCGGGAGCACCAGTTCCGCCACGGCCTCTTGCGCGACGCGGCGTACGCGATGCTCACCGACGAGGATCGCTCGGCGCTCCACCTCGCCGCCGGCGCGTGGCTCGAACGCGCGGGGGAGCAAGACGCGCTCGTCCTCGCGGAGCACTTCGAGCGCGCGGGCGCTCGTGCGCGCGCGACGCCGTTCTTCTTCCAGGCGTCGCAGCGCGCGCTCGAGTCGCTCAACCTCATCGCGGCGCGCACGCTCGCGGAGCGCGGCATCAAGTGCGGCGCGCAGGGCGAGCTGCTCGGCAAGCTCAAATACATCCAGACGATGGCGCACGCGGCGGCGGGCGAGCACGCTCAAACGGTGCGCGCCGCGAAACAAGCGTACGCGCTGCTCCCGCCGCAGTCGGTGTACTGGTACGGGAGCGCGGCGTACGCTCTCTCGTCTGGGGCGTACGTCGGCGACGTGGAGCTCGCGCCGACGATCATCCAGGATCTGCTGACGACGGAGCCCGCCGAGCCGACCGGGCCGTACGGCTTCGCCGTGCAGATCACGTCGGACATTCTCGACAGCATCGGTCAAGAAGACGCGAGCGATCGCCTGATGGAGCGCGCGCTCGCGCTCGCGATGCGCAGCGATCCGGATCCCGCGTTTCGTGCGTACGTCGTGTACGCGCGCACCGCGATGGCGATGCGCCGCGATCGGGCGCTCGGAGAGGTCATCGCCGGGCTCGGTGACGCGAGGCTGAGCGACGCCGTCGGTGAGCTCGCGAAGCGGATGTTCGATTTTGGCGGCGGCATCTTGAAGTCCGAGGTGGGCGACACGGCAGGCGCGCGCCAGCTCTACATGAGCGCGCTCCGCACCCTCGGCGAGGCCCCGCTCTTCGCCGCGTGGTGCTCGATCCACGTCGCGTGGGTCGAGATCGTCGAAGGCCATTACGCGGAGGCCATCTCGTGGGCGCGCAAGGCCTTCGAGCTCGACCCGCACCACGCCTACGCCGCCGCCGCTTGCGCGCACTTCCTGAGCGGCGACTCGAGCGAAGCCGAACGGCTCATCGCGCGCGCGTTCGAGGGGATCGACGACGCGCTCGTCACCCCATGGGTCGTGTCGACCGCGCACGCCGTCGCCGCGAGAATCGCGCTCGGCGCGGGGCGCCTCGAAGAAGCCGATCGTCTCTCCGCCAAGTCTTTGCCGGGCGGCGGCTCTCCCTACAACCGTTCGTTTCGCCAGTCCGTCCGCATCGACGTCTTGCGCGCGCTCGGCCGCGACGCGACCGCGGACATCGCGGCCCTCGTCGCGCGCATCGACCGGCACAGCGAGTCCCTTCCGCCGGAGCTGCGCGAGAGCTTTCGCAAGCTCCCCGAGCACGCCCACGTCCTCGAGCTCGCTCAGCGATGACGCTTGAGGAGCTTGTAGACATAGACGCGGTCGATCCCCGCGGCCTCGGCCGCGCGGCTCACGTTTCCTCCGTGACGCGCGAGGAGGTCCGCGACGTACGTTCGCTCGAACGCGTCGAGCGCGCGACGCCGCGCTTCTGCGTACGGCAGGCTCGCGTCGATCGTCGCGCTCGGCGCGATCTCTTCGCCGATGGGCAAAGGCTCCTCGAACGCGAGGCACCGCTCGAGGTGATTCCTGAGCTCGCGCGCGTTTCCAGGCCACGCGCCGCGACGGAGCTGCGCGAAGAGCTCGGGCGTGCAGAGCGCGGCGATCGCCTCGCGCGACGCGCCGAGCGAAGCCAAGAGCTCCTTCGAGAGCGCCGGCAGATCCTCGGCGCGCTCGCGGAGCGGCGGCAGCGTGATCCGCATCACGGCGAGGCGGAAATACAGGTCGGCGCGAAAGCGTCCCTCGTTCACCTCGCGCCGGAGATCGCGGTTCGTCGCCGCGATGATCCTCACGTCGACCTTCTGGTGCACGTTCGCCCCGACGCGCTTGATCTCTCGGCTCTCGAGGACGCGCAAGACCTTGGGTTGCTGTTCGACGGGGAGCTCGCCGATCTCGTCGAGGAAGATCGTGCCGCCGCTCGCCTCTTCGAACGCGCCGACGCGCCTCTCGGTCGCGCCCGTGAACGCGTTCTTCTCGTGGCCGTAGAGCTCGGACTCGAGGAGGTTCTGTGGGATCGCGCCGCAGTCGACGACGATGAACGGCTTCTTGCTTCGCGCGCTCCCGCGATGGATCGCCTCGGCCGCCTTCCCTTTTCCCGTGCCGGTCTCGCCTTCGAGCAGCACGGTCATGTCGCTCCCCGCGGCGCGCTCGATCAGCCCGAGGGCAGCGCGCATGGGGACCGACTCGGCGACGACGCCATGAAACTCGCGCTTCGAAGAGATCGGGAGCCGGCGAATTTGCTCGAGCAGATCGAATCGGATCGATGTGCCCGCGATCTTGATGATGCTGCCCGAGCGAAGGAACGCGTCGACCACGCGCACGCCGTCGACCGTGGTCCCGTTCCGGCTCCCGAGATCTCGAAGCTGGGCCTCCGGCCCGTCGAGGACGATCTCGCAGTGAAAGCGCGAGACGCGCGGATCGCCGAGGCGCAGATCGTTCGACTCGTGCGTCCCGATCGCGCAGCGCGCGGACGTCGCGTCGTAGGTGACGTTCTCGTCGAGGACAGTGAGTCGAAAGCCGCTCGCCGTCGGCGAGTCGGGGGCGTCGATCGCCTCGGTCTCCATTCCTGCAGGGTACAATGAAGATCAGCCTCGTCACGCTTGGGACTCGCGGCGACGTCCAGCCCTACATCGCCGTGGCGCACGCGCTCATGGCGCGTGGGCACGACGTGAAGCTCGCCGTCAGCGAGGACCACGCGTCGCTGCTGCGCGCGTACGGCGTACCCCACCACGTGATGCGCGGGAACTTTCGCGAGCTCCTCCAGAGCGATCTGGGGCGCGCATGGCTGACCTCCGGAGACTCGCCGCGCAAGTACGCGCGGTATGCGAAGGAGCTGTTTCTTCCCCTGCAAAGAGCGGCTTGCGAAGACGCTGACGCGGCCGTCGAGGGCGCGGACGGCGTCGTCTTCTACGCCATCGCGATGCACGCGATGCACGCGGCCGAACGCCGGAAGCTTCCGTCCGTCGCCCTTTCTCCATGGCCGCTCGTTCCCACGACCGAGATCGCGCCGCTCCCCATGCCGTGGCTCTCGGGCGCGCCCGGCTTCGTGAAGAAGCTCGCGGGTGAGCTCGTCCTCCGAATCGCGTTCTCTGGGTTCAACGAGGAGCATCAGTCCTATCGGACCAGCGTCGGTCTCCCGCGGTACCGCGCGCCGGACACGCTGCACGCGATCCTCGAGAGCGGAGTGCCGTGCGTGCACCTCTTCAGCGAGGCCGTGCTTCCGCGGCCGAAGGATTGGAAATCGAACCACCACGTCGCAGGGTTCACGTTCGCTCGTGCGCTCGCTTACGAACCGCCGCGATCGCTCCTCGACTTTCTCTCGGCGGGACCGCCTCCGATCTACATCGGCTTCGGCTCGATGACCGGCTTCGAGCCGACCGAGCTCGCGGAGCTCGCGTCGCGCGCCGCGCGCAACGCGGGCGTGCGCGCGGTCATCGCGACGGGCTGGGCCGAGCTCGACGTCGCGCCGTCCGAAGACGTCTACGTCGTCGACGAGGTCCCGCACGATTGGCTCTTTCCGCGCGTGTCCGCTGTCGTCCACCACGGTGGCGTGGGGACGTTCGCCGAAGGTCTGCGCGCGGGGAGACCGACGGTGATCGCAGCATTCTTCGCGGACCAGCCATTTTGGGGTTGGCTGAACGAGACCATCGGCACCGGTCCGCGCGCGCTCCTGCGCACCAAGCTGGACGCGGGCAAGCTCGGCGCCACGATTCGCGCAGCGCTCGACGGCGCGTATGCCGAGCGCGCACGCGAGATCGGCGCCCGCATTCGAGCCGAAGACGGCGCCGCGCGCGCCGCGGAGCTGATCGAGGCGGGCCTCTACGCCTCCAAGTAACCGCGCTTCGCCTGATCGCGCTCGATCGAGCGGAACAAAGCGCCGAAGTTCCCCTCGCCGAACGAGAGGTGGTTCTCGCGCTGGATCATCTCGATGAAGATCGGGCCGACGAGGTTCTTCGTGAAGATTTGGAGCAAGTAGCCTTCGTCGTCGCCATCGACGAGCACGTTGCGCTTGGCGATCTCGGCGAAGTCTTGCTTCACGCGCGGGAAGCGCTCCGCGAGATCGCGGTAGTACTCGTCGTCGATGTCGAGGAATCCGACGTGCCTCGTGCCATCGAGCGCGCGGAGCGACGCGAGGATGTCCTTCGTGAGCAGCGCGAGGTGCTGGATGCCCGGGCCGTTGTACTCCTCGAGGTACTCGTTGATCTGACTCTTGGCCTCGGTGCCCTCGTTGATCGGGATGCAGAACGAGCCGTCCGGCGCGCGGAGCGCGTACGACTTGAGCCCCGTCTTCACGCCGCGGATGTCGAAGTAGCGGACCTCGGTGAAGCCGAAGACGTCTTTGTAGAACGACGCCCACTTCGCGAGCGCGCCCTTCTCGACGTTGTTCGTGAGGTGGTCGATCGCCAAGAAGCCCTTCTCGGGCACGCGATCGGGCCGCGGGCACTCGGTGAACCCGAGCGACGCATAGGAGCGCGCGTCGCCCTTCGCCGTGAAATAAATCAGCGAGTCGCCGATGCCGCGGATCGCGTGGACGCCTTCGTAGTCGCCCTTCGCATCCACCGCGCCGCGCCATTTGGCCGATTTCAGCGCTTGGTCGGCCGGAAGCATCGTGCGCCACGCCATCGAAGCGATGCACGGTCCGTGCGCCTTCTCGAACGCGGCGGCGTGCGATTTCGGATCGCGGTTGAGGAGGAACGTGATGTCGCCCTGGCGATAGAGATCGATCTTCTTCTCGACGTGCTCCATCACGCGCGAGAAGCCGAGCTCCAAGAAAAGCTCGTGCAGCGTCTTCGGATCGCGCGACGCGAACTCGACCCACTCGATTCCACAAATTCCGACCGGGTTCATTTCGACTCCTTCCAGCTCGTCCAGTATTCGCGGAGCTCGCCCGGCTCGGCGGCGGGGAGCACGTCGAGCGGGCGGCGCGTGTCGATCATCACGGCGACCTCTTCGGTGCGCCTCGCGGCCTTCGATCGCTCCGCGGCGCCGGGCTGCGGCCCGTGATGGATGCCCTGCGGGTGCAGCGTGAGCATGCCAGGCGCGATGCCCTTGCGGCTGAAGAACTCGCCGGCGTGGTAGAAGATGACCTCGTCGAAGTCGATGTTCGAGTGAAAGAACGGCACCTTCAGCGCGGAGGCGTCGCCGTTCTCGAGCGGGCGCGGCGCGAAGGTGCAGACGACGACGTTGGTCGCGACGAAGGTCGTGTGGGCGCTCGGCGGCACGTGGTAGCGATCCGAGAGCACCGGGCGGATGTCGCGCACGGCGAGCTTCGCGAGGCTCGTCGTTCCCTTCCAGCCCACGGTGTCGAGCGGGTTGAACGGGTAGAAGACGCGCGTCGTCTGGCCACGGTGGAGCACGTCGACGCGCCACTCGCCGTTTTCGTCCGCGGCGAGCGCCGAGGCCTCGGGCGTCGGAACCGCGATGATCGCGGGGTCGAAGAGCGCGTGCTGCCCGAGCATCCCTTTGTCCGGAAAACGAAACTCGCTCGTCGCGGCGATGCTCAGCATGAACGTGCGCGACGTCGGCGCCACGCGGTGCGTGGTTCCGCGCGGTACGAGGAGATAGTCGCCCGGCTCGTACGCGAGCGGACCGAAATCCGATTCGATGCGGCCCGCGCCGGCGTGGACGAACAGGATCACGTCCGCGTCCGCGTTGCGGAAGAACGCCCTCATCGGCTCGTCGTGGATCGCGACGCCGACGCGCACGTCGTCGTTTCCGAGGACGTCGATCGTGCCGGCGTCGCGGAGGTCGAACGCGCGCGGGCGAAGCGGCCCCTCGATGCGCGTCCAGCCGACGGGCGCGTGCGCGCGGTAGAGGTGCGCGTAGCGCCCGAAGAACCCGTTTCGCCCGTACTCCTCTTCCACCGTCCCGTCAGGCAGCCCGACGTGCGCCTGCGCAGCGACGCGCCCCCGGATCCACGGAATGTCCATGCAGGGACGTTAGCGTCGCGGCGTTTGTCGAACCATTCGCAAAAGACCACCATAGTGTGTCAAAATATTCGCCAATGCACGTCACGCTCGAACAGGCCCGCGCGCTCGACGCCCTCGCGCGCCACGGCACGCTCGCGAAGGCCGCCGCGTCGCTCAAGAAGCAGCACAGCGCGCTCGTCTATTCGATCAAGCAGCTCGAGCTCCAGACCGAGCTCGCGCTCCTGGATCGCAGCGGTTACCGCGTGCGCTTCACGACGGCGGGCGAGCGCGTGCTCGGCGAGTGCCGGAAGATGCTCCACGCCGCGGAGAACCTCGCGCGCACGTGCCGTGCGATCAAGACGGGCTGGGAGCCGCGCGTGCGCGTCGTGTTCGACGGCATCTTCCCCGTGAGCCCGATCCTCTCGGCGATCAAGGCGATGGCCGGCGTGCCCACGCGGATCGACGTGTTCGCCGAGTTCCTCGACGGCGTCGAGCGCGCGTTCGCCGAGCACGAGGCGGACCTCATGATCTCGGTGCTCCAACCGAAGGAGCACTTCGAGCGCGCGAGCCTCCCGCCGCTCGTCGCGCACCTCGTCGCGCACCGCGATCACCCGCTCGCGCACAAGCGCCGCGTGACCGAGCGCGACCTTGCCGAGTACCCGCTCCTCACCGTGCGCGGCTCCGATCCTCGCCTCGCGCTCCCGACCGCGCGCCTCGAGCGCCACGCGTCGATGCAGCTGAACGACTTCCACACCAAGCGCGAGGCGATCCTCGCCGGCCTCGGCTACGGCTGGCTCCCGGAGTATCTCGATTCACCGAAGCTCGCGCGCGTCCGCTTCACCGGCGGCAGCCGCCACGCCTTCGAGCCCCACGTGTTCTGGCGCGCCGAGCACGACCTCGGGAGAGCCGCGAAGCTGGTGGTCGATTCGCTTCGGTGAATCAGGCGTCTTTTTGATCGCGAACGCGGGCGGCCTTGCCGGCGAGGTCACGCAAGTAGAACAGACGCGCGCGGCGAACCACGCCCTTCGAGACCACTTCCACCTTGTCGATGCGGGGCGAGTGCGAGAGGAACACGCGCTCGACGCCGACGTTGAAGCTCACTTTGCGCACGGTGAACGTGCTGCGCGCGCCGTTGCGCTGGCGCTTCACGACGACGCCCTGGAAGACCTGGATGCGGTCCTTGTCGCCTTCGACGATTTTGTAGTGCACGCGAACGGTGTCACCCACGCGGAAATCGGGCAGGTTCGTGCGAAGTTGCTCCTGCTCGAGCTCTGCGATCTTGCTTTGGGTGTGCATCGTCATTTCTCCAGGATTGAGGGCGCGGACTTTAAAGCACTTGAGCACCGAAGTGTCAACGCAACGCGCCGCTCGTGCTAGGCATCCGAGAGAAGAAATGACGCTTTCGGTTGGATCCCTCGCGCCGGAGTTCGAGGTCGTCTCGAGCGACGGCCGCACGCTCAAACTGGCTGATTTCCGCGGGAAGAAGAACGTCGTCCTCTACTTTTATCCACAGGATTTCACCCTGGTCTGCACAAGGGAGACTTGCGGCTTCCGCGACATGTACGAAGAGCTCAAGACGAAGGACACCGAGGTCATCGGCGTCTCGTTCGACGACGACAAGTCACACGAGGCGTTCCGCGAGAAACACGCGGTCCCGTTCGCGCTCGTCGCCGACACGAAGAAGACCCTCGCTGACCAGTACGAGGCCAAGAGCCTCATGACGAGCCTCTTCGGGCGCTCCTCGCGCGTCACCTACGTCATCGACAAGGACGGCAAGATCGCCGGCGTTTTCCAGGCCGAGCTCTCCGCGAAGACCCACGTCGAGGGCGTCCGCGACTGTCTTGCGCGGCTGTCCTGACTGCGCTAAACACCCCGCCTTCCTAAAGGCCGAAGTGGGTTCCTTGTAACCCCTCACGATTTCGTGACGGCCCGGCGGATGGAGGTTCCCATGAATCAGTCTCCCGGTGTGTACGGGTACAAGCTCGGCAACATGCAGCTCTTCCGCGAGGACGGCTCCGTCGCGCGCGTCACGGTCATCGAGGCCGGTCCCATCACGGTGCTCGGCAAGCGCACCCCCGAGAAGGACGGCTACTCGGCCCTCGTCCTCGGCCTCGGCGAGCTCAAAGAGAAGCACACGTCGAAGTCGCGCGCGGGTCAGTACAAGAAGACCGAGGGCAAGAAGTCGCTCTACAAAGACGCGAACACGACGCCCAAGAAGGTCGTGAAAGAGCTCCGCGTCCCCGCGGAGTACGCGGCGAAGTTCGAAGCGGGCCAGACGCTCAAGCTCGAAGAGATGTTCGAGGTCGGCCAGAAGGTGGACGCGCAGGGCGAGACCCGCGGTCGCGGCTTCACTGGCGTCGTTCGTCGTTGGGCGTTCGCGGGCTTCGTGCAGACGCACGGCACGCACGAGTATCGCCGCCACGGCGGCTCGATCGGCACGAACATGACGCCGGGCCGCACGCTCCCGAACCTCAAGATGCCGGGCCACTACGGCGCGGAGAAGCTCTCGATCTTGAACCTCAAGGTCGCCAAGATCATCCCGGAGAAGAACCTGCTCCTCGTCGAGGGCGCGGTTCCCGGCAGCAAGGGCAGCCTCGTGCTCGTCCGCCACGCCGTGAAGGTTCGCAAGAAGAACAAGTAGTGATCCGCGTCGTCCGCATCGAGGACGACCTGTGGGACGCGGCCAATCGGCTACGTCGTGACGACTGGCGCATCTCGATCGCGGACCTCGTCGACGAGCCTTGCCTCGGCGACGAAGGCGATCACCTCTTGCACATCGCGAACGCGCATCACGCGGTGCTCCTCTCGACGTTCGACGAGCAGGGCGCGCCGCGTAGCGCGCTCGAGGTGCCGCACGGCGACATCAAGCATCACGTCGACGAGTACCTGACGATCATCAAGCGCATGCAGAGCGGCGACGCGTCCAACTACTCGCCTTCGATGTACACGCTCGACATGGCGAAGAAGGTCGTCCACGACGCGGGCGCCAAGACGCTCGCGCGCGCGCTCCCCGAGCTCGCGCGCGACCACGAGGCCTATCGTCGGCTCTTCTCGCTGCTCCTCGCCGTGGTCGTCGACGTGACGAAGCTCCCGGGAGCGATCGCGCACAGGCGACATGTGTAGTCGGGCACGATTGAGCAGCGTCGTGCAGCGCACTGCACGCGCTCGCACACGATCGCCCTGATTTTCGCCCGAAATCGCGCGGCATCGCGGTTGCGGAGTGCACGGGCATGAAGCGCATCGCGATCGCACTCCTGAGCACCGCCGTGATCCTCCGCGCTTCGAGCGCGTTCGCGGACGAGCGCCAAGACGACAAGTTCGCGCGCGCGACGTTCTCCACGGCGAAGGAGACGAGCGCGATCCAGAGCGTGGTCTGTCACCTCGCTGGCGCCGCGTTCGTCAACGGTCGCACGCGCGCGATCGACATGCGCCTCGACGATCAGCGCTGCTCCACGCAGCCGCAGCCCGAGGACGCGTTACCGCTGCGCGTGAAGATCGAGGCGCTCGACGGCGGGGTGAACGGCGTGACGATCGAAGCCGATATCCCCGAGGGCGAGCACGCCGCCGAGGACGTTCGCGTCACCATCACGGACGTCGCGCGCGAGCTCGACGCACGCCTCCAAGCTGTGCCGCGCAGCCCGGTCATGCAGGCGAAGCCCACGAAGGTCGAGACGAGGATGTACAGTCCCGCCCTCGCCCAGTTCGGAAAGGCCAGCGTGGTGCTGGGCAGCGTGATGCTCGGAGCCGGCTTGATGGTCGGCGTCGGCGCGCTGCTCGTGAGCGCCACCCAGAACTTCGGCTGTCAGGTGGACAACCTCTTCTCGACGAGCAACGCGACGTGCGCGTCGAGCCCCAGGGACGGCCTCATCGCAGCCGGTGTGGTCATGGCCAACGGCCTCGCCTTCCTCGTGACCGGGCTGGTCTCTGTCGAGGTCGGCGGCCGCATGGTCCATCGCGTATCCGCGTACGTGACGCCGACGGGCGGCGGTCTGCGCATGACGTTCTAACTCACTCGGGCGTCTCGGTGACCGTGACCTCGCCGTCCTCGCACCCATAGTCGAGCCACACGCCAGCGCCGAGGTGGAACATCCGCAGCTCGTAGTCGGCGAGGTCGTCGGGCTCGGCGAGGAGCAGATCCCAGAACGCCTTCGCAATCTCGGCCTTGGTCTTCGCTTCGAGCTTCTCGGCGAACGCGAGCCCCGTTCGACCGTAGTAGTCCGCGCACGTGAACATGATCGCGTCGTCCTTGCGGACCGCGACGAACGTCTCCCAGAAGAGCGTCTTTTCGATCTCGGGATCGCCCACGGCGTAGTCGAACACGCGCGGCAGGCGCGCGCGGACCCACGCTGCGTCCGATCCTGCGGCGAGCACGCGCTTCAGCGAGCGCGGCGCGTTCTTCACGTCGACGTGGTTTTCGAGGCGATGCGCCTGCTCGAAGCTCGTGCCCGTCGGCTCTCCCGCGCACGCGATGAACGTGAAGCCGCCGCGCTCCGCCTTGCGTCCGAGCGCGGCGGAGAACGTGCCGAACCGAATCTTCATTTGCGCGCGATCTTCTCCATTCCGTTCATGTACGGGCGAAG
>CAWIUL010000008.1:0-25965 GCA_963839305.1 uncultured delta proteobacterium | reverse complement strand
TCGTCTTCGTCGTCACCCACGCGATGACCGCAAACGTCCTCTTGCGGGGCCAGCTCACGTTTCTTCGCGAGCGCGGATTCGACGTCGCCGTCGTCGCTTCGCCCGGGCCGGATCTCGATGCCGTGCGCGATCGCGAGCACGTCACGACTGCGGCCGTGCCCATGAGCCGCGAAGTGCGCTTGTACGAAGGGCCGCGCGCTCTCTCGCGCATGGTCGCCGCGCTCGCGCGGCTGAAGCCGGACATCGTGAATGCGAGCACCGCGAAGGCGGGCCTCCTCGGCATGGTCGCGTCGTACGCGCTTCGCGTGCCGCGGCGCGTGTATCTCGTCCGCGGTTTGCGTTACGAGGGATATGACGGCGCGAAGCGGCTCATTCTCGCGCAGGCCGAGCGCATCGCGGCCGCGCTCGCCACGGACGTCGTCTGCGTGAGCCACAGCGTCGCCGATGCGCTATGCGCTGACGGCCTCGTCGACCGCGCGAAGATCACCGTCATTCCTTCCAACGGAATCGACTTGGCGCGTTTTCGCACGAGCAAGGAGACGCGTGACGAGGCGGCGCGCGTGCGGCGCGAGCTCGGAATTCCCGACGATGCGTTCGTCGCGGGATTCGTAGGGAGGCTCGTCGCCGACAAGGGCATCGACGACATGTTGCGCGCGCTCGATCATGTCCAAGATGCCTGGTTCTTGGTCGTCGGAGGCGATGCCGCGGGCGACACCTTGCCGGCCGACCTCGCGCGACGTGTCGCGGCTCACCCGCGCGTCGTGCGCACCGGTCATGTGCGCGAGCCCGCACCGTATTACGCGGCGATGGACGTGCTCCTCTTCGCGTCGTACCGCGAAGGGCTTCCCGAACGTGCCGCTCGAAGCTGCCGCCTCGGAGCTGCCGTCGTCGGTTACCGCGTGACGGGCGTCGTCGATGCGGTCGTCGGACGGAGTCACGGGCTTGCTCGTCCCGAAGAAAGATGCCGACGCGCTCGGTCGCGCTCTTCTGCGTTACGCGGAAGATCCGGCGCTGCGCGAAGCGCACGGCCGCGCCGGTCGAGCGAGGGTCGTCGAGCGCTTCACGAACCAAGCGACCTGGGAGGCGTGGCACGCGCTCTACGCGAAGGCCTAGAACCCCACGCTCACCAGCACCTCACCGCCCACAAAACCCCCCACCCCGAACGTCTGCGCCCCCGACGGGCGCATTGATCGGCGCGGTCGCCATGAGCCCCCCGTCCGCCGACCACGTCGAGCGCAAACGAGGGCCCAAACACGTGCCTCCACCCGGCTCGACCGCGGCCCACGAAGCTCGCGTACGCCTGGCCGATGGTCCCGTTCGTGAGGTTTTCGTAGCCGCCGCCGACGCTGAAGACGAATTGGTTATTGGACCAGTGGTCGAGCGGGAAGCGCATTTCCCAGGAGAAGAGGGTCGTGAATCCGTCGGCGCTCGAGGCGGCGCCGGTCGAGAGTTGGGACATGTAGCCGAGCTCGAGCGTGAGGAGGCTCCATGAGTTCAGCGCGTAGCCGAGCTTGGCGCCGACGCCTTGGCCGAAGCGGAACGCCCACGGGTTGAAGACGTAGCGCGGGTAGAGGTACGCGCCGACGATGAAGCCCTTGCCCTCGCGGTTCGCGCTCGTGCCGGTTTCCTTGGCGCGCTTCTCTTCGTACTCGATGACGTCGAGCGGCTTGTTGGGGTCGGCCTGGGCTTTTGGTGACTTCTTCTCTTCTTCGGTCTCGTCCTTTTCGGGCTGCGACTCCTTCTTCACGGGCGCACCGCCGTGGACCATGCCGCCGCGCATCTCCGAGTCGAAGTCGCCGCCGCGACCGAGGTCGGGGCCGATGTCTTGCGACGACGTCTTGATGAGGTCGTCGAGTCGCTGTCGAATTTTTTCGGCGTCGGCGGCGTCGGGCGACTGCGAGAGGTACGCGCGGTAGTCGTCGATCGCCGGGTACACGTTGCCGAGCTTTTCGTGGCACGCGCCGCGATCGCGGTAGAGCGTCGGATCAATCGAGTGGCGGAGCGCCTCGTCGAAGAGATCGAGCGCGCCCTTGCAGTCGCCCGCGGCGGCCTTCGCGCGCGCGGACTCGCCCATGCCGCTCCGAGACTTGTCGACGCTGAACGTGATCTGTCCCCGCGGCGGCTTCTGCTGCGCACCCGCGGTCGCCGTGATCAGTGAGGCCGCGGACAAAGCGACGCAGCCTAGGAGAAGACGCATCCTCCCATGCTATTCGACGCGCCGCGCCGGTTGCGAATTTCCGGCGCAACCCGCCGCACGTGGGGCCGATGAAAGAGGGTGGAACAGGAAGGACGGGAGCTCAGAAAGGATTTTGGGGATGGGACGCGAGAGGTGATCGGGGCATTGATCACCGTTCACCGTGCTCTCGGTCCTGGGCTTCTCGAATCCGCGTACGAAGCGTGCGTGTGCCGCGAGCTGGAGCTGCGCGGCCTTCGATACGAGCGGCAAGTGCCGGTGCCCGTGCTCTATCGCGGCCTCGAAGTCGACTGCGCATACCGCATCGACGTCATCGTCGAACGGAGCATTCTCCTCGAGCTCAAAGCCATCGACGCGCTCGCGCGAATTCACGCAGCACAGGTGATCACGTACCTGAAGCTCGCGCGCATCCCGATCGGCCTCCTCGTGAACTTCAACGTCCCGAGCCTCCGAACCGGCCTCCGCCGCTTCTCCCTCCCCCCAAATTCCTGATCTCCCCGATCTCCCTGTTCAAACTCTCACTGCGGCGGCGCGGCGACGGTGCCCTGCGGGCGCATGCCTGGCATCCGCATGCGGAAGTGCGGAACGGGCATCGGGTTCGCGGGATCGCCGCTTCCGACGACCACGGGCGGCGCGCCGGGCGGCGGGCCACCGCTCGCTGCGCCGACGGGCGCTTGCGGCGGGCCGAAGTGGACGCGGCCGAACTTCGACGCGCGGTGGAACGCGCCCTGCGTCGGCGACCAACCGACGGCGTTGTTCTGGTGCATCGCGTAGAAGTTCATGCGCCACTCGTCGCCGAGCTTCGGCGGGGTCGACGCGCTGTTCTTCGCGAACGCGACCCACGGGATCGCGATCTCGACGTCCCAGCCTTTGTCCTCGTCGCCGGGTTTGTCGATCGTGCCGTGCACCTGGACCGCGCTCTTGAGCTTCGGATCCCAGTCCTCGTGCCCGAAGGGCCCGTTCGGCTCGGTGCTCGGTTGACGGAAGTCGTCGAACTGCGCGTGGAAGTTCTTGTTCTGCGGGTTGAACTGGAGCTCGAAGTAGTTCTTGTTGTCGCCCGAGGGACCCGGGTCGATCATCACTTCGAGCGCGTCCTTGGTCCAGAGCTTCGGCTGACCGCTCACGGTCCACACGCTCGCGCCGTCTTTGTCGTCCTTGCCGGGGATCTTCTTCGTCTTGTCGTCGAAGCCGCCGGTCACCTCTTTTTCGGTGAGCTCGCCGAAGATGTAGAGGTTCTGATCGTCCCAGAGCAGTCGAACTTTGCCGTTCGTAGGGAACGAGGCGTTCGGCGCCCCCGTTCCCTGGTCAACGAAAGGGCCGAGTACCGCGGCTCCCTTCCATGCGGCTTCGTCTGCTTTGCCGTCGATCGTGATCTTGTCGTTCGCGGCGAGCTTCTGCCCGAGCGTCGCCTCGGGGAGCGCCGAGTGGATCTCCATCGGAGGCGGCGCGGCGATGCCGGTCTTCACCTTCGCGACGATCGCGCGGTTCTCGCCGTCGTTCGGCCCCGCGACGACGTGGAGGCGCGCAGAGCCCTTCCAGATGCCGACGTAGAACGTGAGCTCCGCGCCCTTTACCCAATCGGGCACTTTGTACGGCTGCTCGTCGATGTAGTACTTGCCGCGCTCCCACTTCGACGGGCCGAGGATCTGCTTGTCGTTGTCCTTCTTGTCGCGGAGCGGGCCGGTCCAGTCGAGGTTGTCGCTCTTGCCTTGCGACTCGTCGGTCACGTGCGTGAAGAGCGCCCAACCGTCGTCGAGCGTGTCGTCGCAGCGCCAGTAGTAAGTGATCTTGATGTCGGTGTTCGGCTTCGCGATCTCCGGGTCGACCTTGTAGCCGACGAGGTGGATCTTGTTCTCGAAGTTGATGTCGAGCTTGTGCGGGATGTCCGCCGGCTCGCTGTCCGAGATGTACGGCTTGAGCCGCTCCTTGTCCTCGCTCGACAAACCCTTCGACCCGCCGACGCAGGCGCTCGAGGCGACCACCATGGCGGCCAAGAAAAAGACCGGGCGCAAATTCATGTCGAGCGGTTTACCAGAGACAGGCGGCGTTCGAAAAGGGGCGTCTCAGCTCGGTCGCACCATGAAAATCCGTGGTATCGGCAGTCTAATTCATGGTTTCGTTCTCACCATGAATTTCCGCATGGCCACCACGGATTTTCATGGTACTTTGGACCATGCTCGAGCGGCATCGGCACACCGTAATCGTGGAGCGCCTGCTGCGGAGCAACCCCGTCGTCGCGCTCGTCGGTCCGAGGCAGAGCGGCAAGACGACGCTGGCCATGCGCGTGCTCGCCGGTCGCAAGCGGGCGACGCGCTTCGACCTCGAGTCACCGCGCGATCTCGAGCGGCTCCGCGATCCGCTCCTCGC
Organism: uncultured delta proteobacterium; assembly: GCA_963839305.1. Lineage (GTDB taxonomy): Bacteria > Myxococcota_A > Polyangia > Polyangiales > Polyangiaceae > DASXHD01. The sequence continues at coordinate 21,404 of CAWIUL010000008.1, read as the reverse complement.
GCTCGAGCCGCTGCGCGGGCTCGTCGTGCTCGACGAAATCCAGCGGGCCCCGGAGCTCTTCCCCGTGCTTCGCGTGCTCGCCGACCGGCCGAAGGCGCCCGCGCGCTTCCTGGTGCTCGGGAGCGCGACCGGGGAGCTCCTGCGCCAATCCTCGGAGACCCTCGCGGGCCGCGTCGCCTACCACGAGCTGCCGCCGCTCACGGTCGACGAGGTCGGCGCCGTGAAGGCCCAGACGCTTTGGCGTCGCGGAGGCTTCCCTCGGTCGTTCCTCTCCCAGTCGGAGCGCGAGAGCCTGCGCTGGCGCGACGATTTCGTCCGCACGTTCCTCGAGCGTGATCTCGCGCCGCTCGGCGTTCGAGTCCCGTCGCAGACGCTCTTCCGATTCTGGTCGATGCTGGCGCACTACCACGCCCAGCTCTGGAACGGCGCCGAGCTGGCGCGCGCGTTCGGCATGTCGGAGAGCACGGTCCGCGCCTACCTCGACGTCCTCACCGGCACGTTCATGGTGCGTCAGCTCCAACCGTGGCACGAGAACCTCGGCAAGCGCCAGGTTCGCTCGCCGAAGATCTATCTGGGCGACTCCGGGATCCTGCACGCGCTCCTCGGGATCGCCTCGCAGGAGGATCTCGAGCGGCATCCGAAGATCGGAGCGTCCTGGGAGGGTTTCGCGATCGATCAGATCGTGGCGCGGCTCGACGTGCGACGCGAGAAGTGCTTCTTCTGGTCGACGTACCAGGGCGCCGAGCTCGACCTGCTCGTCACGGCCGGCGGCCAACGCAGGGGCTTCGAGATCAAGCGCACGGCCGTCCCCAAAGTCACGCCGTCGATGAAGATCGCGCTCGAGGATCTCCGGCTCGACGCCCTCGACGTGATCTACGAAGGTACGGAGACCTACCCGCTCGGCCCGCGCATTCGCGCCGTCCCACTCTCGCGGGTGTTCGACGATTTGTAGGAGAAGGGAACAGGAAGCTCGCAAGGTCAGAAGATTTTGGGGATCGAACCCCCAAATTTCCTGATCTTTCCGACCTTCCTGTTCAACTCTCGTAGCGTCAGCGGCGGCTCTTGCGCCGCGCCTCTTTCTCGCGCTTTCGGGCGGCTTTCTTGGCGTTCCGCTCTTTGTCGGTGAGGGCCTTCATCTTGGTCATGCTCTCGCCGCCGGGGTCCATGCCCATCCCACCAAGGAGGCCGCCCATGCCGCCGAGGCCGGGCAGACCGCCGAGGCCGCCCATGCCGCCGAGCGCGCTCAAGTCGGGCATTCCCCCGCCCTTCTGCATTTTGCGGAGGGCGTTCGCCATCCCGAGGTTCTTCATCCCGGGGATCTTGCCGAGCATGCCCATGTTGCCGCCCAGGCTGTCCATCATCTGCTTCATGAAGAGGAACTTCTGGACGAGCTCGGTGACCGCGCCCTCCTCGCTGCCGGAGCCCTTCGCGATGCGCTTGGCGCGCGACGGCTCGCGGACGAGCGCGTACGGATCGCGCCGCTCGAATTTGGTGAAGCTCGAGATCACCGCCTCGATCTTCACCAGCTCGCGGTCGTCGAGGTTCGCTGCCATGCCCTCGGGGAGCTGGTCCATCCCCGGCATCTTGCCGACGATGTCCTTGAGCGAGCCCATCTTCTGGATCATCCGGATCTGGTCGAGGAAGTCGTCGAGGGTGAATTTCCCCTCGAGCATGCGGAGCGCGTCTTCGGCTGCCTTCTTCTGATCGACGACCTGCTCGAAGTCCTTCATCAGGCCGACGACGTCGCCCATGCCGAGGACGCGCGAGGCCATGCCCTCGGGGCGGAACTCTTCGAGCTTGTCGGTCCCCTCGCCCATGCCGATGAAGCGCACGGGCGCGCCCGTCACCTCGCGGATCGAGAGCGCGGCGCCGCCGCGCGCGTCGCCGTCGAGCTTCGTGAGGATGACGCCGGTGAGGTCGAGCCGATCGTGGAAGCCGCGCGAGACCTTGACGGCGTCTTGGCCGATCATCGCGTCGACGACGAGGTAGATGTTCTCCGGAGCGACCGCGCCCTTGATGTCGGCGAGCTCCGTCATGAGCGCTTCGTCGATCGCGAGGCGGCCCGCGGTGTCGTAGATGATGACGTCGCAGCCCTTGGCCTTCGCTTCGGCGGGCGCCGCCTTGCAGATCTCGAGCGGCGACTGGCCGGGCACGTTGAACACCGGCACGCCGATTTGTTGACCGAGCACCTGGAGCTGCTCGACCGCCGCGGGGCGCTGCATGTCCGCCGCGACGAGCATCGGCTTGTGCTTCTCGCTCTGGAGGAAGCGCGCGACCTTCGCGCACGTCGTCGTCTTGCCCGAGCCCTGGAGGCCGACCATCATGATGCCGGTGACGGCGCCCTTGTCCGCCCAGCGGATGGCCTCGCCGTCCGCCTTCATGAAGTCCACGAGCTCGTCGTGGCAAATCTTCACGAACTGATCGGACGCGCTGACCTTCACGGTCCCGCCGTCCTTGCCCTTGGTCTTGACGCGCACGACCTCGCCGAGCGCCTTCTCCTTCACGCGCGCGAGAAACGCCTTCACGACCGAGAGCTCGACGTCCGCCTCGAGCAGCGACAGGCGCACCTCGCGGAGGGCAGTCTCGACGTTCTGCTCGGTCAGCTCGGTGAGGCCGGCGAGCCTATTTTTGGCCTGTTTGAAGCCCTTTGCGAGCGCGTCGAACATGGGGCAGAAGGCTTACCACGAAAGCGGGCTCAGATCCCGAAGCGCTCCTTGAGCGCCAGGGTCTTGTTTCGGCAGTCGTCGAGCAGGCCGAACCCCTCTTGGAGATCGCTGTTCGACTGCTTCCATTTTGCCGCGAGGTCATCCGGATAGGGTCCCGCGTCGCGAGCCTTGTCTTGGACCTCTTTTTGGAGGCGCAGCCCACGCGCGGTCGCGTCGGCCGATTTGCGGCACGCGTCCTTCACCGCGCAAATCTCCTTGTCGTTGCACTCGACCTTGTCGAGCGCGTCGGCCTTGGCGGGTTTGTCGTCGTTCGGCGCAGAACGGAAGGCGTCGATCGCCGTCACGAGCGCACGAGCTTCATCCTTGGTGTGACAACCGGCGGCGAGCATTACGACGAGCAGGAGCGCGATGCGCATGAGGAGAGAGAAACAGGAAGATCGGGGAGAGCAGAAGGTTTTTTTTGTTTTTTCAAAATCAACTTCCGATCTCTTCGATCTTCCTGTTCAACTTCTCGGATGGAATACCGGCGCCTCGGGAAATCCGGCTTGAAAGTGAGCGCGCTGTCTCTGGGCGCCTGGGTCACGATGGGCAGCCAGATCGGCGAAGAGGTCGCCGCGGAGTGCATGCAAGCCGCGTGGGACGCGGGCGTGAACTTCTTCGACAACGCCGAGGCGTACGGCGGCGGCAAGGCCGAGGTCGTCATGGGAAGCGTCCTCAAGAAGGCGGGCTGGAAGCGCTCGTCGTACGTCGTCTCGACGAAGATCTTCTGGGGCGGCGACGGCCCGAACGAAAAAGGGCTCTCGCACAAGCACGTCCTCGAGGGCGTCGAGGCCGCGCTCGAACGGCTCCAGCTCCGCTACGTCGATCTCTGCTTTTGCCACAGACCCGACCCCGAGACGCCGATCGAAGAGACCGTGCGCGCGATGGACGTGCTCGTCCGTCAGGGAAAGATCTTCTACTGGGGTACGAGCGAGTGGAGCGCGGCCGAGATCATGCGCGCGCACGGCGTCGCGAAGGACCACGGCCTCACGCCGCCGACGATGGAGCAGCCGCAATACAACATGCTGTGGCGCCGTCGCGTCGAGCTCGAGTACGCGCCGCTCTACAAAGAGCTCGGCTACGGCACGACCATCTGGAGCCCGCTCGCGTCCGGCGTGCTCACGGGGAAATACAACGACGGCATCCCGAAGGGCTCGCGGCTCGACTTGGCGAACATGAAGTGGCTCGCCGAGATGGTGCTCGACGAGGATCGCGTCGCGCGCGTCCGCGCGCTCGTGCCCGTGGCCAAGGAGCTCGGCTGCACGACGGCGCAGCTCGCGATCGCGTGGTGTCTCAAGAACCCGCACGTCTCGTCGGTCATCACCGGCGCGAGCCGCAAGGAGCAGGTCGTCGAGAACATGAAGTCGCTCGAGGTCGCGAAGAAGCTCGACGCGAGCGGCATGCACCGCATCGACGAGATCCTCGGCAACGTGCCCCGCGCCGACGAAGCGTGAGCGTCACCGCAGCTTCTTCACGTCGGCGAACACGCGCTCGAGCGCGACCGCGCGCACGCCGCGGCCGATTCCGTACGTCTCGCGCCCAGCGTGAATCACGTCCAGCGAGTCGAGCGCGAGATCGGTCGTCGCGATGCGCATCGACGGCGTGACCGTCGGCGCCGCGGTGAGCTTCACCTCGAACCCCAAACGCTTCTTGCCACGAACGACGAGGAGGTCGAGCTCCGCGCCTTGATGCGTCGCCCAGAAGTAACACTCGTCGCGTGACGCGCCGAGCGCCCGAACGATGGCCTCGATCGCAAAGCCCTCCCACGACGCCCCAGCGCGCGGGTGCGACCGGAGCTCCGCCGCGGACCGAACGCTCCAGAATGCGTGTAATATCCCCGTATCGCCGAAGAACAGCTTTGGCGCCTTCACCTGGCGCTTCTTCAGGTTCTCGAACCACGGCGGGAGCGTCCGCACCATGAACGTGTGGGCCAGCGCGTCGACGTAGTGTCGCACGGTCATGTCGCTCACGCCCATCGATCGCGCCAGGTCGGAGTAGTTGAGCGTCTGGCCATGAACGTGCGCGAGCATCGTCCAGAATCGGCGCAGCGTCGGCGGCGCGACGTTCACGCCGAGCTGCGGCGCATCCCGCTCGACGAACGTTCGCACGAAGCTCTGGCGCCACTCGAAGCTCTTCGCGTCCGTCTTGGCGACGAAGGACCGCGGGAAGCCGCCGCGCAGCCAGAGCTTGCTCGTCGACCGCACTCCGACTTCGTCGAGCTCCAGCGGCGGCAGCTCGACGTACGCGATGCGACCCGCGAGCGACTCGGACGACTGCCGCAAGAGCTCGGGCGACGCGCTTCCGAGCACGAGGAAACGAGGGCCGCCGCGCTCGTCCGCCAGCACGCGCAGCGCTGGAAAGACGTCCGGTCGCCGCTGGACCTCGTCGAGCACGACGAGCCCGCGCGCGTCGGTCATGAAGAGCGACAGATCGTCGAGCCTCGCGAGATCCGCGGGATCCTCCAGATCGAGATACGTGGCGTCGCGGCGGGCCCCGGCGATTTCGCGCGCGAGCGTGGTCTTGCCGACCTGGCGCGCTCCCACGACCGCGACGACGCGAAAATCCCGGAGCAGGCGCTCGACGTTCTTGCGCGCGACGCCCCGGTCGATCACGGCCAAACGGTACCATGAAATATCATAGTGCCACTATGATTTTTCATGGTCCTAGGCGGTCACGCGAGGCGCGCGTAGAGGCTCGCGAGGGCCTCGTCGAGCTTGGCGACGTCGGCGCCGCCGGCTTGCGCCATGTCGGGCCGTCCGCCGCCCTTGCCGCCCACGATCTCGGCGACGCCGCGGATCAGATCGCCCGCCTTGTAGCGCTCGGTGAGCTCCTTCGAGACCGTGAGGACGAGCATGGCTTTGTCCGCGCCCGCCGCGCCGACGAGGACCACGGAGGGACCGAGCTTGTCGCGTAGTTTTTCGGCGAGCTCGCGGAGCGTCGCCGCGTCGGGCACGTCGGCGCGGACCGCGAGGGCCTTGCCGCCGGGGATTTCGCGCGCGCTCGCGGTGTGATCGGCGGCGCCGCTCCCGCCCCATCGCGTTGAGGGCCACCTTGCGCTTGAGATCGGCGACCTCGCGCTCGAGGGTCTTCTTCTCGGCGACGAGCTTCTCGGCGCGCTCCGCGAGCTGGGAGAAACCCACGCCGAGCGTGTGCGCCGCGTGCTTGCCCACCGACTCGACGCTGCGCACGTGCGCGAGCGCGTTGAGACCCGTGACCGCCTCGATGCGGCGCACGCCGGCCGCGAGGGCCGAGTCGCTGACGATCTTGAACATGCCGATCTCGCCGAGCGCGCGCGCGTGCGTCCCGCCGCAGAGCTCGACCGAGTCCTTCGTCATCGTGAGGACGCGGACGACGTCGCCGTATTTCTCTTCGAAGATCGCCATCGCGCCGCGCTTCTTCGCCTCGTCGATGGGGAGCACCTCGGTCTGCACCGGCGCGTCGGTGAGGACCTTCGCGTTCACGAGGTCTTCGATGCGGCGCACCTCGTCCTCGCTCAGCGATTTGCCGTGCGCGAAGTCGAAGCGGAGGCGCTCGGGCCCGACGAGCGAGCCCTTCTGCGTGGCGGTCTCGCCGACCACCGTGCGGAGCGCCCAGTGGAGCAGGTGCGTCGCCGAGTGGTTGCGGCGCGTCGCCGTGCGGAGCGCGTGATCGACCTCGAGCTTCACGGCGTCGCCCTTCGCGATCGCGCCGCGCGTGACCTTGCCGGAGTGCGCGATCATGCCGGTCACGGGCTTCTGTGTATCCTGCACGGAAAACGCGCCGGAATTCCCGCTGATCTGGCCCTTGTCGCCCATCTGGCCGCCCGCCTCGCCGTAGAACGGCGTCGCGTCGGTCACGATCGAGACCTCGTCGCCCTCTTCGGCGCGGTCCACGAGCGCGCCGCTCTTCACGATCGCGACGACGACGCCGTCGCCGTCCTCGCGCTCGTAGCCGGTGAACTTCACGGCGCCGTGCTCCTCGACGATCGGGTGCCAGACCTTCTCGACCGCTTCTTCGCCGACCTTCGAGCCCGCGCTCTGCTCTTGCTGAGCCTCGAGCGCCTTCTTGTAGCCCTCTTCGTCGATCGTGACGCCGCGCTCGCGCGCGACGACCTCCGTGAGGTCCTTCGGGAAGCCGAACGTGTCGTAGAGCTTGAACGCGACGCTCCCCGGGATCTCGCTCGCGCCGCGCGAACGTAGCGACGTGATCTCCTCGTCGAGCAGCTTCAGGCCGCGCTCGAGCGTGTCGCGGAAGCGCACCTCTTCTTGCTCCGCGACGCTCGCGATGAGATCGCGGCGCTCCACGAGCTCGGGGTACGCGCCGCCCATCTCGTCGACCACGCGAAGCGCGACGCGATGGAGGAACGGCTCGCGGATTCCGAGGCGGTGCCCGTGTCGGATCGCGCGGCGCATGACGCGCCGGAGGACGTACTCGCGCGCGCCGCGCTCGGGGAAGACGCCCTCGGCGATCAAGAACGCGGTCGTGCGCGCGTGGTCCGCGATGACGCGCATCGACACGTCGTCGTCCGCCAAGCTCGCGCCGTATGTCTTGCCCGAAATCGCGGCCGCTTCGTCGACGAGCGGGCGCAGGAGATCGGTCTCGTAGTTGCTCGTCACGCCCTGAACGACGCTCGCGATGCGCTCGAGGCCCATGCCCGTGTCGACGCACGGCGCGGGGAGCGGCGCGAGGCTCGGCGCGCCGTCCACGAGCGAGCGCTCGAACTGCATGAAAACGAGGTTCCAAACCTCGAACCAGCCGGTGCCGTCGGGCGCGGGCTCCTGGCCGAACGTCGAATAATTCGGCGCGCCGTCCTCGAGCTTACCGAGGTAGAAATGTACCTCGGTACACGGGCCGCACGGGCCGGTCTCGCCCATCTGCCAGAAGTTGTCCGCGGCGCCGAGGCGGAAGACGCGGTCGTCGCCGACGCCGGCGATCTTCTTCCAGAGCTCGCGCGCCTCGTCGTCCGCGGGGACGCCGGTCTCTCCGCCGAAGACGGTGAAGACCATGCGCTCCTTCGGAAGGCCGTAGCCATTCGTGAGGAGCTCCCACGCGAAGGCGATCGCGTCCTCCTTGAAGTAGTCGCCGAAGCTGAAGTTCCCGAGCATCTCGAAGAACGTGTGGTGGCGCGCGGTGACGCCGACGTTCTCGAGGTCGTTGTGCTTGCCGCTGATGCGAATGCACTTCTGCGACGAGGTCGCGCGTTTGTAGGGGCGCGTCTCCTTGCCGGTGAAGACGTCCTTGAACGGGACCATGCCCGCGTTCGTGAACATGAGCGTCGGGTCGTTGCGCGGCACGAGCGGCGCGCTCTTCTGCAGCGAATGCCCGCGCTCCGCGAAATAATCGAGGAACGTGGACCGCACCTGCGCGGAGGTCTTCTTGAGGTCGTCGGGAACGCCAGTCAGCGACATGATCGGGCCGTTTTCCTAGCACAGCTCCACATAGAGCGCGTCGTGCTGGGCGCCGATGACCTCGGGCGTGTGGCGGCGCTCCCAGGTGGCGCGGCCGAGCTCGCCCAGCTCCTTGCGGGCGCTCGCGTCGCGGCAGAGATCGACGAGGGCGTCGCCGAGGGCGTGCGCGTCGCGCGGCGGAACCATTTTCGCGGGCAGCTCCTCGAGCGGACCGCCGGTCGAGACCACGAGCGGCTTTCCGAGCGCCATCGCCTCGAGGAGGACGATGGGCAGGTCGACCTTGCCGTAGAGATCGTCGACGGGGAACGCGATGACGTCGGCGGCGGCGAGCAGGCCGTGCATGTCGGGCACGTCACCGACGATGCGCACGTAGGGCTCGAGTCCGCGAAGCGCCTCCCTCAAGCCGGCCTCGTACGGGTCGGTGTCGGCGCCCTTCTTGCGGCACGCGAAGACGAAACGAGCGCCGGGCACCTCGCGGAGCACGAGCGGCGCCGCCATCGCCACCGTCGCCGCTCCGGACGAGACGTGCAAATCGCCCGGGTAGACGATCACGGGGCCGTCGCCGAGCTCGTAGCGCGTGCGCACCTCCTCGCGCGTCCACCGCGGCGTGGGCTCGGCGACGCACGGCGGGATCACGCGCACGATCGAGTCGGAGATCCCCGCGCGAAGCAGGCGCCCGCGCGTCCACTCCGAGAGCGCGACGATGCGATCGCCGAAGAAGAGCGACGTCGCCTCGAACGACTTCGGGCGGCTCGCGACGGTCTGCACGACCTTCCCCGGCCATCCGCGCGAGCGCTGCGAGCGCATCGCGACGCGCGCGGCGGTGGAGGAGGCCGTGTTGGGCGCGAACACGAAGTGCCAGAGGTCGAGCGGATCGCCGAACATGATGCGGTTGAACGCGAGCGTCGCGGGCGACGGCGCGAAGCGGCCCGCGGTGCCGTAGACGTTCTCACGATGAACGCGCGGCCCGAGGCCCGGCGAGCCCGGCGAGACCATGACGGTCGGCTCGGCGATCTTCAGCGCGCGAGCCACGTCGCGCACGAGGCATTTCGAGCCGTCGTCGAACGGCGGCACGATGGGCTTCGAGACGAAGAGGACGCGCACGGGCGCGTTGATACGCGCTCAGCGCGCCGCGAGCAACAAGCCCTGATCGGCGTTTCGGAGCGCGCTCTCGACTGCGCCGCCGATGGCTTGATCCTGGAGCGACGCCATCCCGCGCGCGGAGGTCGTGCCCGAGCCCATCGCGGCCGCGCTCCCTTGCAGCGTGCTCCGCAGCGACTGCTCGGGGATCTTCCGGACGACGAACTCGACCTCCGCTTGGCACGTCACGTTCGAGCCGCTGGCCTGCTGCGTGAGCTTCGTCACGTTGCCGTCGAGCAAGATGACGGGGACGTGGGCGCCCGCTGCGCGCGTGATGATGGCGCTGTCGCTCGGCATCGCCACGGCGATGTTGTGCATGTTCCGCGCGCGTGACGCCACGGCGTTCCGGAGGACGTCGGCGACGTCGGTGCCGCGGATGGCGGTGTTGTTTCGCATCGTGCCGATCTGCACGACGAGCTGAACGCCTTGGAGCGTCGTCGTTCGCTTCAGGCTCGCGATCGTCGAGTCCATCTGCGCGCGCGCGCTGTCGGAGGGCTCGTGCGCCTTGGCGCGCTCGAGCGCGGGCACCGCGTCCCCCTCGCCGAGGGCGCCGAGCGCGGCCGCGGCGGCCGTGCGCACCGCGGCGTTCGAGTCCGACAGCGCTTGCTCGAGCAGCGGGCGCACGGACGGATCGTGGCTGCGCCCGAGCGCGAGCGCAGCGGCCATGCGGACGCGGAAATCAGTGCCCGCCGCGATGTCGCGCTTCGGCACCGTCAAATCCTGCGCGAACAACGCAGGTGCCGCCGCACATACGGCGATCGCGAGAAGGATCGCGTGCGCCCTCACGCTGTAAAGATCACCACATCGATGAGGTGCTCGCAACCCATCGCGGCGAATGGACGAGGGTGCGCTCGCACCCTCGACTACAGGAGCGTCTTCAGCTCTTTTTCGATCTCGGCCTGATCGTTGTCGTGATAGCCGACGTGCGCGAAGCGAACGATGCCGTTCTTGTCGATGACGAAGCTCGTCGGCATGGTCGGCGGTTTGTATTGCCCGGCGGTGCTCTTGCCGCTGTCCCAGCCGATCGGGAACTTCACGTTGCCGTGCGCCTGGCCGAACTCGGCGATGCCTTGGTTCTCGTCGTCCTCGGAGAGGCCGACGATCTCGAGGCCGCTGCCGTTGTACTTCGTATAGATCTCCTGGAGCTTCGGGAACGACTCTTTGCAGGGGCCGCACCACGTCGCCCAGAAGTCGACGATGACGACCTTGCCCTTGAGCGAGGCGAGATCGACTTTGCCTTTTCCGTTTGCCGTGCTCACGGAGAACGACGGCGCCGGCTTTCCGATCAGCTCGTTATTTTGTCCGGATGCAGAGTCGGCCCCACCACCACTCGACTCTCCACATGCCGCGAGACCCAGAACGATTGCGACGAGAGAGAATTGAAGAGAACGCATGGCGTCCTTCGTATCACCTCTAGAAAGCAACTTCGAGCGCTTCGGCGAGCGTGCGCACCATCGTCACCTCGATGGAGTCCGGTAGCTCGTTTTTGTCCGTACGAGGCAAGATGGCCCGGCGGAATCCCATCGCCGCGGCTTCTGCGAGGCGCGCGCGCGCGCGTGACGCGTTTCGTACTTCGCCCGCGAGGCCGACCTCGCCGAACGCGACGAGATCGTCGCGAATGGGTTTGCCGCGGAAGCTCGACGCGAGCGCGAGCGCCGCGGGGAGATCGATCGCGGGCTCGTCGACGCGGACGCCGCCGGCGACGTTCATGAACACGTCGTAGCCGCCGATGGCGAGGCCCGCGCGCCTCTCGAGGACGGCGATGAGCATCGCGAGGCGCGCGCCGTCGACGCCGTTCGCGGTGCGCCTCGGCGAAGGCAACAGGTTCGTGCCGACGAGCGCCTGGACCTCGACGAGGAGCGCGCGCGCCCCTTCCGCGGTCGCCGCGATCACGCTGCCTGGAGCTCCGTGCGGCCGCTCGGCGAGGAACATCGCGCTCGGATTCGGGACCTCGCGCAGGCCCTCGGCGCGCATCTCGAACACGCCGACCTCGGTCGCGCTTCCGAAGCGGTTCTTCTGCGCGCGGAGCGTGCGGAGCGAGTGCGTGCGCTCGCCTTCGAACGAGAGCACCGTGTCGACGAGGTGCTCGAGCACCTTCGGTCCCGCGAGCACGCCGTCCTTCGTGACGTGACCGACGAGGAGCGCCGCGATGTTGTTTCGCTTCGCCTGCTCGATGATGCGCGACGTGACCTCGCGGAGCTGACTCACCGTGCCCGCCGCCGACTCGAGACCCGCGCAGCGGATCGTCTGCACGCTGTCGACGACGAGCGCGCGCGGTTTGTGCTCTTCGATCGCCGCCTCGACGCTCTCGAGCTGCGTGTCCGCGAGCAGGAGCAGCGACGCGTCCTCCGACGCGCCGAGGCGACGCGCGCGCGCGGCGGTCTGACCCGCGCTCTCCTCGCCGGAGACGTAGAGGCAGCGAAGCTTGCGCGACGCGAGCCCCGCGAGCGCTTGCAAGAGCAGCGTCGATTTTCCGATCCCCGGATCGCCGCCGACGAGCGTGACTCCGCCGAGCACCACGCCGCCGCCGAGGATGCGATCGAGCTCGCCGATGCCGGTCGGCACGCGCGCGAACTCGTCGGCTGCGATCTCCGACAGCGGGACCGCGCGCTGGTTCGGCGCGGCGCCCCGCGGCTTGTCGCGGACGACCTCCTCGGAGACCGTGTTCCACGCGCCGCACTCGGTGCAGCGACCGATCCATTTCGCGAAGCTCGCGCCGCAAGCCTGGCACACGTGTCTCGTGGTGACTTTCGCCATGCGCCCCTATCGATCCGCCGTCAGAAACGTTTCGAAGATTTCGTAGCCCTCGTGAACGAGGCGGAGCGACGTCGACTCGTTCTTCTGGTGCGCCTGCGCGTTCTCGCCGGGGCCGAGGTTCACGGCGGGTACGCCGATTTGCGCGAAACGCGCGACGTCGGTCCACGCTTGCTTGCGCTCGACCGCCGCGACGCCGCACGCCGCGAGCTTCTGCGCGAGCGGGTGGCTCCGGTGCGGCATCGCCGCGGGCGACAGATCGGTGAACTCGACGTGCCCGCGCCCCGCGACGACGTCCATGACGTGCTTTTGCGCTTGCTCGAGCGTCACGTCGGGCGTGAAGCGGTGGTTCACGTTGAGCACGAATCGATCCGGGACGACGTTGCGACCACGCCCGCCGTCGCGCGCTTGCGTCACCGTCAGCACGCTCCGGAACGTGAGGCCGTCGATGACGTGCTCCTCGGGCTTCATCGCGCCGATCTCGGCGATGAGCGGCGCGGCCTTCGTGACCGCGCTCTCGCCCTCCCACGGCCGCGCGCTGTGCGCGGTGCGTCCCTCGATCGTGACGGTCGCGTGGACCGAGCCCATGCACCCGAGCTGGAGCCGATTGTCCGAGGGCTCGAGGCAGACGCCGAAGTCCGCGCGGCGCACGTCGGGATCGCGCTCGATGACGACGCCGAGCTCGTTCTCGACGAACGGACCCTCTTCGCGCGCGTAGAACACGAGGGTGACGTCGTATTTGCAGTCCGCGGGCTTCACGCGCTCGGCGAGCTCGATCATGACGGCGAGCCCGCTCTTCATGTCGCTCGAGCCGGAGCCGAAGCAGCGATCGCCCTCGATGCGCGCGGGGCCGTTCTCGGTGCGGACGGTGTCGAGGTGGCCCGCCAAAACGACATGATCGTTCGGATCCGAACGATCTCCCCTTATCCAAGGGAAAACCAGGGAGTTTCCGTATCGCCTCGGGGTCGCGACCTTTCCGAGGCGCGCCTCGACCGCGTCGCAAATCGCGGACTCTTCGCCGATCGGCGAGGCGATCGAGCAAAGCCAGAGGAGCGTCTCGTCGAGAGTCCCGGGTTTCATACGGGGACTGCGAAGTCGCGGAGAGCTTGGTTCAACGACAGCTTGCGGTCGGTCGATGACGTGCGCTGCCCGATGATGAGCGCGCACGGGACGCCGAACTCGCCGGCCGGAAATTTCTTGGTGCGTATGCCGGGTATGACGACGCTGCGCGGCGGGACGTACCCGCGGTGCTCGACGACGCTCGCGCCGCTCACGTCGAGGATCGCGGTCGACGAGGTGAGCACGACGCCCGCGCCGAGCACGGCCTCCGCGCCGACGCGGACGCCCTCGACGACGACCACGCGCGATCCGACGAACGCGCCATCTTCGATGATCACGGGCGAGGCGGCCGGCGGCTCGAGCACGCCTCCGATGCCGACGCCACCCGACAGGTGCACGTCACGACCGATCTGCGCGCAGGAACCGACGGTCGCCCACGTGTCGACCATCGTCCCCCCGCCGACGCGCGCGCCGATGTTCACGTAACCCGGCATCACGATCGCGCCGCGCTCGAGGAACGCGCCGTAGCGAACGGTCCCCGGAGGGACCACGCGCACTCCAGCCTTCGCGAGCTCTTTCTTGAGCGGGATCTTGTCGTGGAACTCGAACGGGCCGACCTCGATCGTCTCCATCTTGCGGAGCGCGAAGTAGAGGAGGATCGCCTGCTTCACCCACGCGTGCGTGACCCACTCCTCGCCGACCTTCTCCGCGACGCGGAGCTCGCCGCCGTCGAGCTTCGCGATCGTCTCCTCGACGGCTCGCGCGTGCTCCGCGCCCTCGAGCTTGCTGCGGTCGGCGAATGCTTCTTCGATCTTCGCGCGCAACGACTCGTCGCTCATCCCCGCCCAGTTATCACGAAACGACGCGCGGGCACCGCAACAGAATGCGGCCAGGCTCGATGTCGAGGGCGATCCCCGCGGCGAGCGACGCGGTCGCGAGCACGGCGTCCGTGGGTCCGATCCGCGGGAGGATGCGCGTCTGCATCACGCGCGCTTCGTCGGTTGCCTCCGCGGCGGAGACCTCGATGACGCCGAAGGCGTCCTCGACCCGCGTGGTCACGAGGACCTCGCGCGACGTCTCGCGCACGATCGCCACCGCGATCGCGAGCGCGCGCGCGACGACGTGCGGATCGCACGAAACCGAGCAGTCGCCGACCGACGAGCGCACGCGCACGCTCACGGCGCTGTGCGAGCGAAGGCTCCAGGCGAGGTGCAGCGCCTGCTCGGCGAGCGTCGCGACGGACACCTCGACGGGCGCGAACTCCGCGGCGCGCTCCGCGAGCTCGAGCAACCCCGCGGCGGTGTCGAGGTCGAGAGCGACCGCCGCGAGCGACGTCGCGACGCCGGGCGCGCTGGGATCGCGCAGCACGGCCTCGACCGTGCGAATGCGATCCGCTGCGAACGCGCACAGCGCGCTTCGGGCCGCGCGTTGCTCGTCGCTCGCCTCGAGCACCGCGACCTCGAACGCCTCGAAGAGCGATTGCATCCCGCGACGAAGCTCCTCGACCTCGGCGCCGATGCCGTCGGCGCTGCGCGAGCGCAGCATGGCCTCGACGTTTCCGAGCGCCGCGAGCGCGTCGCGCACACGACCGCGTCGCGCCGTCGCCTCGATGGATCGCAGCCCAGTTCCCGACGAGCGAATGCGCTCGGTGGAGCTTGGCGCCGTAGATGGGCTCGTCTCTTTTTTGCTCGCCACGCGTAGTCCTTCATCCCCCCACGCGTGAATCAAAGTCTATCAGGCGTGAGGCGCGACCTCACAGCCCGGAAAGAAGTACGCGATCTCGATTTTCGCGTTTTCGATCGAGTCCGAGCCGTGGACCGCGTTCTCGCCGACGTTGCTACCGAAGAGCTTGCGGAGCGTGTTCGGGGTGGCCTTTGCCGGGTCGGTCGCGCCCATCACCTCGCGGTACTTCGCGACGGCCGAGTCGCGCTGGAGCGCGGCGATGACGACCGGCGAACGCGTCATGAAAGCGACGAGCTCGCCGAAGAACGGCCGCTCGCGGTGAACCGCGTAGAACCCCTCGGCCTCGCGCTTCGTGAGGTGCGTGCGGCGGAGCGCGACGATCTCGAAGCCCTCCTCTTCGAGGCGAGCGAGGATCGCCCCCGCTTTGCGCTTTTCGACGGCGTCGGGCTTTACGATGCAGAGCGTACGTTCGGTGGCCATGGCGTTGCGCGGCTTCTACCGAACGGAAGCCGTTTTAGCAAGCTCACATCATCGACTTGAGCGTCGACGCCATGTCGCTCGGGGTCGGCGCGATCTTGCAGCCGGCCGCGATCGAGGGCCTCGATCTTCGCCGCGGCCGTTCCCTTGCCGCCCGAGATGATCGCGCCCGCGTGGCCCATGCGCTTGCCCGGCGGAGCGGTCGTGCCGGCGATGAAGCACGCGACCGGCTTCTTCATGTTCGCCTTGATGTACGCCGCGCCGCGCTCCTCCGCGCCGCCGCCGATCTCGCCGATCATGATGACGCCGTGCGTGTCCTTGTCTTCGTTGAAGAGCGTGAGCGCGTCGACGAAGTCCATGCCGCCGACCGGATCGCCGCCGATGCCGATGCACGTCGACTGCCCGATGCCGAGCGCGGTGAGCTGGCCGACGGCTTCGTACGTGAGCGTGCCCGAGCGCGACACGACGCCGATGTTGCCCGGCTTGTGGATGTGGCCCGGCATGATGCCGATCTTGCACCTGGCCCGGCGTGATGATGCCCGGGCAGTTCGGCCCGATGAGGCGCGTCTTGCCGTTCAGGCCCTCGAGCACGCGGCGCACCTTGATCATGTCCATCACCGGGATGCCCTCGGTGATGCACACGACGAGCGGGATCTCCGCGTCGAACGCCTCGAGGATCGCGTCGGCCGCGCCCGGCGGCGGAACGAAGATGACGCTCGCGTTCGCGCCCGTCGCCTTCACCGCTTGCTTCACGGTGTCGAACACGGGGACCTTGCCCTCGAACTTCTCGCCGCCGCGCCCGGGCGTGACGCCCGCGACGACCTGCGTGCCGTAGTCGATGCACTGCTTCGCGTGGAAGCTGCCTGCGCTGCCCGTGATGCCTTGGACCAAGAGGCGCGTGCTCTTGTCGACGAGGATGCTCACTTCGCACCTCCCGTGCCCGTGACAGCCGCGACAATCTTCTGCGCGCCGTCGGCCATCGTGGTCGCCGCCTGAATCGCGAGCCCGCTCTCGTTCAAGATTTTTCTCCCGAGCTCCACG
The DNA here is from genome assembly GCA_963839305.1 of uncultured delta proteobacterium. Lineage (GTDB taxonomy): Bacteria > Myxococcota_A > Polyangia > Polyangiales > Polyangiaceae > DASXHD01. Next base: position 5,158 of record CAWIUL010000008.1, on the reverse strand, counting down.
TTCGTCCCTTCGAGCCGCACGACGAGCGGCACCTTGAGGCCGAGCTCCTTCGCCGCCGCGACGACGCCCGCCGCGATGACGTCGCACTTCATGATGCCGCCGAAGATGTTGACGAAGATCGCCTTCACCTTCGGGCTCCGCAGGATCATCTTGAAGGCCTTGGTGACCTGCTCCTGGTTCGCGCCGCCGCCGACGTCGAGGAAGTTCGCGGGCGCGACGCCGTGCTTTTCGCCGGCGTGCTTGATGATGTCCATCGTCGCCATCGCGAGGCCCGCGCCGTTGACGAGGCAGCCGACGTTGCCGTCGAGCGACACGTAGTTGAGGCCGACCTCCTTCGCCTCCATCTCGACGGGGTCCTCTTCGTCCTTGTCGAAGAGCGCCTTCCACTCGGGGTGGCGGAAATCGGCGTTGTCGTCGAAGTTCAGCTTCGCGTCGAGCGCGACGATCGTCGCCGCCTTCGAGCTCGACGAGCGGGTTGATCTCGCAGAGCGAGCAGTCTTCCTTGACGAAGAGCTCGTAGAGCGACGCGAGGAGCTTCGTGAAGCCGCTCTCCGTGATCGAGCTCGAGCGCGAACGCGAGCTCGCGCGCCTGGTAGCCGGCGAGGCCGACGGTCGGGTCGACGTGCACCGTGAGGATCTTCTCCGGCGTCTCCGCGGCGACCTTCTCGATCTCGACGCCGCCTTCGGTCGACGCCATGAACGCGATGCGACGCTTGTCGCGATCGATCACCGCGCCGAGGTAGAGCTCGCGTTCGATCGGCGAGGCCCTGCTCGATGTAGAGGCGCCGCACCTTCTGGCCCTGCGGACCGGTCTGGTGGGTGACGAGCTGCATGCCGAGGATCTTCTGCGCGAGGTCGCGCGCCTCCGCAGCGCCGCCCTTGGCGACCTTCACGCCGCCGCCCTTGCCGCGACCGCCCGCGTGGATCTGCGCCTTGACGACGACGACGTTGTTCTTCGTCTCGTCGACCAGGCGCTTCGCCGCCGCTTCCGCCTCGTCGACGGTGAACGCGGGGTACCCCTTCGGGATCGGGACGCCGTACTTCGCGAAGAGCTGTTTGCCTTGATACTCGTGGATCTTCACGCGAACGTGGGTACCACATGCGCCGCGCGGCCGTCACCCTCGCCATCGTCTTCGCGGTCTCGACCGCGACTCGTCCTTGTGACGCGCAAACGACGGGCTACAAGGTCTCGCGAAAGCCACGCATGGGCCTCGTCTATGCTGGGGCGGGCATGCTCGCGGGCGGATTCATCGCGAGCTTCATCACGGCGATCGCCTACTCGTTCAAAGGTCTCTCGCCGGTCGTCCTCGTGCCCGTCGCCGGGCCGTTCATCGGATTCGGCTGGGACATGGCGAACCAAAGCCGCTGCCCGCTCGACGTGAACACTGGAAGCTGCTCGTCGTTGCTCGTCGATCCGGGTCTCTTCGCGATGGGTCTCGTCGAGACGATCGGCGTCGGCTTGCTCTCCGTCGGCCTCGTGCCGCACGAAGTTCGAACGCCCGTGAACGTCTCCTTCACCGGTTCACGTTTCACTCTCAGCGTCGGTTTCTAGGTTCGTCCGATCCGGGGGTGGATCGTAGAGGTCTCAGATTTCGCCCAACCGAGGGCTCGGAATTCGCGAGAATTCGCGACCTCGCGAGATCGCAACGGATCGCAAACGGGTCGGCACGGCGCCTGCACCTACATGTACGCATGGCGTCTCACACGTTTCGGAATCTCGTTCGCGATCAGCGCGGCGCGACGATGGTCGAATACGCGATTTTGCTCTTCCTCGTCCTCGTCGTCGCGGCCGCCGTCTATCGGACCGTCGGCAAGAAGGTTCGTCAGTCCGGCGACATGACCGCCCAACAATTCACGTGAGGAGAGAGACGATGCGCAAAGTGATCTTCGTGCTGGGCGCTCTCGTTGCTGCGTGTAGCGCGGCGCCGATCGACAACGTCAACGGGACGAGCGGCTCGGGACCGGACGGGACCGCGTCGCTCCACACGGGCTCGCACGTCATCTCGCAGAGCCTCAACGACGTCGTCGTGGTGAAGCCCGACTCGCTCGTATTTCCGTCGTCGGCGTGGGACGAGCTGAAGGCGATCCCCGAGAGCGACGTGCTCATCGGCGATCGTCAATCGCCCGGGACGTCCGGCCAAAACGCCGAGGGCTACCTCCGCCGCATCTCGTCGGTCACTCGGCAATCGGACGGCACGGTGCTCGTCGCGACCAAGCCCGCGATGCTCCCCGAGGCGATCGACTCGCTGAAGTTCCAAGGCACGCTGCAGGTCCCCGCGCTCGGCCTCACGGGCCCGACCGGGCAGAGCGCCGGTCCGCACTTCGCCGATCTCAAGGGCGGCACGACGATCAACGTGATCGACTTCTCCGGCACGAAGCTCCTCGATCAAACGGGCAACGTCACCGTCAACAACCAGAGCGTCGGGTATCACGCGTTCGCGAGCATCGAGACGGGCACGCTGAGCTTCTCGCCGAGCTACGACGTCGGCGCGGACATCGGCTTCCTCAAGATCAACTCGTTCCACGCGACGGCGACGGGCGAGCTCGACGCGACGCTCCTCGTCGACGCGGGCGTGCAGCTCACGACGACGCTCGACAACGCGACGTTCACGCAGCTCGTCGCGCAGAAGGTCTTCGGCTCGAAGTCGAGCACGATCGCCGACTACAACGTGAACCTCGGCAGCCTCAAGGTCGGTCCGTTCAACATGCCCTCGAGCGCGCACTTCACGGCGACGCTCGCGTGCGACTTCGCGTGGGGCGGCGGCGTCGAGGTGAAGGTCGGCGGGACCGCGAAGGCGAGCATCACCGCGGGCATCAAATACGAGAACGGCGCCATCAGCCCCGTGTTCGACAAGTCCGGCGATCTCTCGCAGACCGGTCCCGACTGGACCGTCGACGGCGCGACGCGCGCGTACTGCTCGATCACGCCGAAGCTCGAGCTCCACTTCTTCGGCGTCGCGATGGCGCAGCTCACCGCGACGGGCTACGCGGGCGTCGGCGGCTCGGTCGTCTGCGGCGGAACGGACTCGGGCGGCAACTCGCTCGGCCTCATGCACGGCGACGCCGAGGCGGGCGTCTCCGCGACCGTGCTCGCGAAGGTCGATCTCTTCGGTCTCTACAAGTGGCAGAAGGAGTGCACGCTCTTCGACTACGACGTCGAGTGGCAGAAGGACGACACGTTCGTCCTCCCCGGCGGCAAGAACGCGTCGTGCAGCATGAACAACGACTACTCGCTTCCGCCGAAGCCGCCCGTGAACCCCGCCGCGTGCTTCGGGAGCGATCCGGCGCCGGCCGACGGCGGCTCGAGCATCATCCCGGGCACGTGCACGCACGACGTCTGCACCGCGGGTGAGAAGCTCGGTCAGCAGTGCGACGCGTGCACGATGAAGGTCTGCGCGAAGGACCCGTACTGCTGCGACACCTACTGGGGCCTCTCGTGCTTCCAAGACGTCCAGGATCTCTGCGGCCAGACGTGCCAGTGACGAGGATGCAATGAACCTGACCCAAACGACTTGGATCTTCCTCATCGCGATGACCGCGCTCGTGGCCGCGCTCCTTCGGGTCCACGTTTAGAGCTCGGCGTCGATGCGCGGTCCGCCTCGCGCGAGGACCGCGCCCGATGCGTGCAGAATACACGAACCGCCCTGCCCCGGAACGCGCGGCTCGCCTTCGCCCCAGTTCGCGTTGACGACGTGCATGCCGAGCTTCGAGAGGAGCTCGGGGCGAGTGTCTTCTTCTTCGACCCACGCGCTCGGGAACAAGAGGACGTCGGCCTGCGGGAAGTCCGCGAAGTGGATGTCGAAGCACACCGCGATCGTCACGCTGAACGTTCGGATCCGAACGATCTGTGCGATTTCGGTCCCTGGCGTCGCCCACGTCTCGGGGTACCAGGGGTGGCGCTTTCGATAGTGAAGGATCTCGCGGCCTTCGGGGTCGAAGCCGAGCATCGCGTTGTAGACGGCGTCAGCCGTCGCGCTCGATGAGCGGGCCGACGAGGTGCGTCCGGTGTTTGCGCGCGAGCTCGGCGAGCGCGCGCGCCGTGGGGCCATCCTTCGGCTCCGCGAAGCGCGAGAGATCGAAGTCGCCCTGCGGCGAGACGTAGCCCGTGAGCGACGCCTCGGGGAGCAGCGCGAGATCGCACGGCCCACGCGAGAGGAGCGAGTCGACGAGCGCGAGATTGTCAGCGGCGCGATCGTAGCGCGCCGGGATCTCGAGCGCGGCGACCCTCAACGTCTCAGGACTTCTTGCAGACGTCGACGACGGACTGAACGCTCTTGGCGCTCTTCTCGAGCATGCCCTTCTCTTCGGCCGTGAGCGGGATCTCGACGATCTTCTCGACGCCGCCCTTCGCCGATGAACGCGGGGACGCCCATGAAGAGGTCCTTGTAGCCGTACTCGCCCTCGAGGTACGCGGCGCACGCGAGCATGCGCTTCTGGTCGCGGAGGTACGCGGTCGCCATCGCGACGGCGCTCGACGCGGGCGCGTAGTACGCGCTCGTGCCCATGAGGTTCACGATCTCGCCGCCGCCCTTGCGCGTGCGGTCGATGATCGCCTGCATGCGATCGGCCTTGATGAACTGCGTCGCGGGGACGCCGTTGATCGTGCACATCGAGAGCACGGGGACCATGTCGTCGCCGTGGCCGCCGAGCACCATCGCGCGCACGTCCTTGATGCTCACGCCCGCTTCGCGCGCGAGAAACAGCTGGAAGCGCGCGCTGTCGAGGACGCCCGCCATGCCCGCGACCATGCCCTTGGGGCAGCCGGTCACGCGCTTGTACTCGTAGACCATCGCGTCGAGCGGGTTCGAGATGACGATCACGAACGCGTCCGGGCAGTGCTTCTTCGCGTTGTTCGCGACGTCGCGGATGATCGGGAGGTTCACCGCGACGAGATCGTCGCGCGACTGGCCCGGCTTGCGCGGGATGCCCGCGGTGACGATGAGGACGTCCGCGCCCTCGAGGTCCGCCCAGTTCGACGTGCCGGTGATCTTGGCGTCGTAACCGAGGACGCTGCAGTTCTGCTCGAGGTCGAGCGCCTTGCCCTTCGCGAAGTTTTCCTTCGCGGGAATGTCGAAGAGGACGACGTCGCCGAGCTCCGCGTTCGCGCAGAGACGAGCGAGCTCGCCGCCGATGTTGCCCGCCCCGATGAGTCCGATCT
>CAWIUL010000007.1:0-8876 GCA_963839305.1 uncultured delta proteobacterium | reverse complement strand
CCCACGCCTCGGGCGACCGCGGTCGCGCTCCCGTCGGCGACCGCTCACGCAGCGGCGCCCACGGTGCACGCGCCGTCGAGGTCGGTCGTGGACCGCTTCACGCTCCATGCGCCGAAATTGGCCGTGTTCCTCGACGTCGAGGGGCTCGAGAAGACCAAGCTCATGACGGCCCTCGCGCCGCAGCTCCTCGGTTTCGCCGCGCGCTCCCTCGAGGGTCAGCCGAGCGCGGCCTGCGTGGACGACGCGTTCGCGAGCGCGAAGGAGATCCTCGCAGGGCGAAGCTCGGGCGAGTGGCTCTTCGTCATGCGCTACGACGATGCGCGCCTTCCATCCGCGCAGGATTGCTTCGGGCGCATTTTCGCGAAGGAGGCGACGCGCACGCTCGCGGCGCCCGGCGTGCTCGTGGTCGGCACGCCTACGAGCGTCGAGCAATCGCTCCGCGGCGGAGGGAGCGTGCCGAGCAAGCTCGCGCTCGGCCCGAGCGAGTACGCGCGGCTCCTCTTCGACGACCAGCCGGTGAGCGTCGACGCCGGGCTCGCGATGAGCGACGAGCGATTCGCGGTGCGCGCGGAGGCCGACGTGCCCGAGCCGCTCGCCCGCAACTTCGAGTCGGGCTTCGGCGCGCAGGTCGCGAGCCTCGAGAAGTCACCTCCACCCGGCATCTCGGAGAGCGACGCGAAGGCGGTCGCACGCGTCCTGGGTGCCTCGAAGATCACGCGTGCCGGATCGCACGTCACCTACGCTTTGGTTCTCGACGAGGGCCTCACGGACCAAGCCCGCGATCTCGGGATGCTCTCGGCGTTCGCCGCCGCGGGAGTGCGGCAATACCTGAACGCCTCGAAGGAGGCCGAGGCAACCAACGCAATCCATTCCATCTCGAGGAACGTCATCGAGTCATGGGAGCGCGAGGAGATCACGCCCGTCCCGCGCACGAAGAAGCGCCTCCGCTCGTTTCCGCCGGTGCCCAAAGCCGTGCCGCGCGGCGCCGCGTACCAGACCACCGCCGCCGACTGGTCAGCGTGGTCCCCGCTCAAGTTCGAGATCGATCAGCCGCAGCGCTACCAATACGAAGTGAAGGCCGCGCCCGACGGCATGAGCGCAGACGTCATCGCGCGCGGCGACCTCGACGGCGACGGCAAGACGTCGCTCTTCGTCGTCCACGTCACGGTCGACAAGACGGACCGCACGCTCAAGCTCTCGCCGCTCGAGACGACCGATCCCGACGAGTGACTAGTACCGCGCGGTCTCGACGATCGCGGGCAAAATGCGGTGCGCGAGCGGGAGGTACTCCATCTCGAGCGTATACGGGAACGGCGTGTCGAAGCCGGTGACGCGGACCGGGGGCGCCTCGAGGTTCAAGAACGCCTTCTCGTTGATGAGCGAGACGATCTCCGCGCCGAAGCCGCAGGTCTTGGGCGCCTCGTGCACGACGACGACGCGGCCGGTCTTCTTGACGCTCGCGATGATCGTGTCGATGTCGAGCGGCCAGAGCGTACGCAGATCGATGATTTCGCATTCGATGCCTTGCGCCTTCGCCTCGTCGGCCGCGGCGATCGCCTCGTAGAGCATCGCGCCCCACACGATGATCGTGACGTGCTGGCCCTCGCGCACGACGGCGGCCTTGCCGATCGGCACGGTGTAATCGCCCTCGGGCACGTCGCCCTTGGCGGCGCGGTAGATGCGCTTCGGCTCGAAGAACATCACCGGATCCGGATCGCGGATCGAAGCCAAAAGAAGGCCCTTCGCGTCGTACGGGTTCGACGGGCAAACGACCTTGAGGCCCGCGACGTGAATGAACTGCGACTCGGGCGACTGCGAGTGGTAGTGGCCGCCGCGGATGCCGCCGCCGACCGGCGTGCGGATGACGAGCTTCGCGGGGTATTCGCCGCCGGAGCGGTAGCGGAATTTCGCGAGCTCGCTGACGATCTGGTCGTACGCGGGGAAGATGAAGTCCGCGAACTGGATCTCGGGGACCGGCACGAGCCCGTAGAGCGCCATGCCGATCGCGGTGCCGATGATGCCGCCCTCGGAGAGCGGCGTGTCGATCACGCGGTCGTCGCCGAACTCGTCGAAGAGCCCCTGCGTGACGCGGAACACGCCGCCGACCTTGCCGACGTCCTCACCGAGGACGACGACGCGATCATCTCGCTTCATCTCGTGCCGCAGGCCGTCGTTGATGGCCTGCACCATGTTCATCTGCATGACTCAGTGTCCCTTCGCGCGGGGTCCGGCGAGGAGCGCGGCGCGTTGTTCTTGGAGGTGCCACGGGGGCTCGGCGAAGACGTCCTCGAACATCGTCTCGAGCGCCGGAGGCGGCGTCTTTTCAGCGTTCGCGACCGCTTCTTTGATCTGCGTCTCGATCGCGGCCTCGAGCGTCTTCTGCTTTTCTGCGTCCCAGAGGTTCTTGAGCTCGAGGTGCTTGAGGAGGCGGGCGATCGGGTCGCGCTTCTTCCACAGATCGACCTCGCCCTCTTTGCGGTACGCCTTCGGGTCGTCGCTCGTCGAGTGACCCGAGAGGCGGTACGTCATCGCCTCGATGATCGTCGGGCCCTTGCCCGCCGCGGCGTGCGCGATGGCGTCCTTCGTGACCTTGTAGACTGCAAACAAATCGTTTCCGTCGCAGCGGACGCCCGGGATGCCGTACGCGACGCCCTTCACCGCGAACGACGCGGACGCCGTCTGGCGCTCGACCGGGACGCTGATCGCCCAGCCGTTGTTGCGGCAGAAGAAGACCGTGGGCGTCTTGAACACGCCGGCGAAGTTCATCCCGTTGTGGAACTCGCTCGAGCTCGTCGCGCCCTCGCCGAAGTAGACGAGCGTCGCGAGGTCGTCCTTCTTCATCTTCGCCGCCCACGCGAAGCCGACGGCCTGCGTGATCTGCGTTCCGATGGGCGAGCTGATCGACCCGAACTTCGCCGCGCGGCACGTGTAATGGTCGGGCATCTGCCGGCCCTTCGCGGGATCGGCGGAGTTACCGAACATGTTGTTCGCGTAGGCCTCGAGCGTCATCCCGCGCCAGAGGGCGGCGCCGAACTCGCGGTAACACGGAAAGAGCCAATCCGACGGGCGAAGCGCGGCCGCCGAGCCGATGATGGCCGCCTCTTCGCCGAGCGACCCGATGTGGAAGCCGATGCGCCCCTGGCGCTGCAGCGTCACGAGGCGCTCGTCGAGGATGCGCACGAAGACGAGATGCTTGTAGATTGCAACGACCGCGTCGGGGTCGATGTGCGGATCGAATGCCGGGTCGAGCGAGCCGTCGTCGCGGAGGACGCGAATCACGTCGGGGTCGTTGGTGTGCGTCGGGGACGCCGAGCCCGCCGACGTTGGAGGGGTGGTTTGTACGGCCATGGCGCGGCACCCACCCTACTCAAACTGCGCCCGGGCCGCCACGGCATGTTGCGCCCGCCCGTGGCGAGTCGACGCAACGTGGCAGGCGGGACGCCGCCTTGCGCCGGATTTGCCTCGTTTGTGCTCGGTACGAGGCTTGCGAGCGCGCCGTCGATGCCGACGGGGCTCGTCATGGCGGCGGTGCTCATCGCGCACGCGCTGGGGATCGCGACGTGGGCGACGCGCGTGATCCTGCCGTCCGCGCTGGTGTTCGTCGCGCCGGCGCTGCTCGTCGCCACCGAGGCGCGCGATCCCTGGGTCATCGCAGCGCTCCTCGCGTACGTCGCGTGGGTCGGGACGATGATGAACGCGAGCACGAGCCCGCGCCTCGCGATCGCGACCACGTTCAGCGCGGCGCTCTTCGTCGACGCGGCGGCGTTCTTCACGTGCGGCCACCCGGTCGTCGCGGTCGAGCTCGCGGCCGCCGCGCCGTTCGTCCGAAGGCTCGTCGTCCTCGCCGAGTCGTCGCTCGACTAATCCCAGCGCTCGCGTGAGTCGAGTCGTGACGGAGATGCGGCAGCGTCGACGACTCCGGCCGGACCGGCACGTTCCGTCTTGATCGAAGAATGTGGCCAGAACCTCGGTGCGCCACCCGCCGCGAATGTCTCGCTGCCGCTTCGACCGAGCTGAGCTCCTGACTAGTGAGTCAGGTCTTCGCGTGGCGCGCGGCGATCATCGCGAAGTAGCGGCGGCCGATGCCCGACGCCTCCGCGGCCTGCGTGACGTTTCCGTTGTGACGCGCGAGCATCCGCGCGACGTAGCGCTGCTCGAACTCCGCGAGCACGCGATCGCGCGCGCGCGGAAACGGTAGATCGAGACCGAGCACGCTCTCGACGACGTCACCCGGGAGCGGCGCGGGAGAGGCTTGCCCCTCGACGAAATCGCCGAGCGCGATGTACCGCGCGACGGCGTTCGCGAGCTCGCGCACGTTGCCGGGCCACGCGTACCGCTCGAAGCGGCGAAGGAGCTCGTACGGCGGCTCGTCCTTGCCGCCCATCTCGTGCCAAAAATGGGTCGCGAGCACCGCGACGTCGCCCTTGCGCGCGTGGAGCGGCGGCAGCTCGATGCGCGCGACCGCGAGCCGATAGTAGAGGTCGTCGCGGAAGCGACCGTCTTGCACCTCGCGATCGAGATCGCGACGCGTGGCGGCCATGACGCGAACGTCGACCTTGATCGGCGCGGCGCTGCTGCTCCCGACGCGGCGGATCTCCGAGCGCTGGATCACGCGAAGGAGCTTCGGTTGCAGCGAGAGCTCGAGGTCGCCGATCTCGTCGATGAGGAGCGTGCCGCCGTGGGCCTGCTCGAAGACGCCCTTGCGCTGCGCCGTCGCGCCCGTGAACGCGCCGCGCTCGTGACCGAAGAGCTCCGACTCGACGAGGTTCGGCGGGACCGCGGTGCAGTCGAAGACGACGAACGGTCCCCTCGCGCGCGCGCTCTTGTCGTGGATCGACTCGGCGAGGACCTCCTTGCCGGTCCCCGTCGGCCCCTCGATCACGACCGGCACGTCGCTCGCGGCGAGCCGCTCGCAGAGCGGATAGAGCCGTCGCATCTCGATGCTCGCGCCCACCGTGTGCCCGAACGACGTCGCGCTCGAGATCGTGATCGGCTGAGCCTTCTCGAGCGCGTCGACGCGGAGCATCGTGTTCCCGATGCGGATCATCTCGCCGCCCTCGAGGATCGCGTCGAACACGCGCACGCCCGCAACGAACGTTCCGTTGCGCGACTCGAGATCGACGATGCGCAAACCCGAGTCGCCGAGGTCGAGCGCGACGTGGCGCCGAGACACCTTCGGATCCGTGAGGCGCAGATCGCAGCTCGCGCCTTGCCCGACGAGCACGCGGTTCGACTGGGTTCCGTCGAGGATGAGCTCGGCGCCGCGATCCGCTCCGTCGACGACGACGAGCTTGTACGTGCTCGTCATCTGGACGTTCTGAGCCGTCTGGACCTCGGTCGCCCAATCCTCTCGCATGCCGAGGAATGCTATAGCAGGGAGCGGTGCAAAAACTCGGGCGTTACACGCTCTATGCACAGATCGCCTCCGGAGGAATGGCGACGGTGCACTTCGCTCGACTGACGGGCGAGGTCGGCTTCGCGCGCACGGTCGCGGTGAAGCGACTCCACCAGAACCTCGCGATGAACCCGGAGTTCTCCGCGATGTTCCTCGACGAGGCGCGCCTCGCTGCGCGCATCCGCCATCCGAACGTCGTCGCGACCCTCGACGTCGTCTCGGACGCGGGCGAGGTCTTCGTCGTCATGGACTACGTCCACGGCGAGCCGCTCTCGCGCCTCATGCGTTTCGTCGCCGGCGACGTCGAGCGCATCCCGTTCGAGATCGTGTCGGCGATCATGACGAACGTCCTCGCGGGGCTCCACGCCGCGCACGAGGTCCGCGATCAAAAGGGCAAGCCGCTCGATCTCGTCCACCGTGACGTGTCGCCCCAGAACATCATCGTCGGCGCGGACGGCGTCGCTCGGCTGATCGACTTCGGCGTCGCGAAGGCCCGCGGCCGCGCGCAGGAGTCGACGCAAGACGGCAAGGTCAAAGGCAAGCTCGGTTACATGTCGCCCGAGCAGCTCCACGGCGAGCGCATCGATCGGCGCACGGACATCTACGCGGCCGGCGTCGTCCTCTGGGAGATGCTCACGCTCGTGAGGCTGTTCGCCAACAAGAGCGACGCGACGACCATCGACAACATGTTCCAGCACAACGTCGAGCCGCCGAGCGCGTTCGCGGCCGACGTGCCGCCCGCGGTCGACGAGGTCGTGATGCGCGCGCTCGCGCGCAAGCCCGAAGATCGCTTCGACACGGCGAAGCAAATGGCCGCGGCGCTCGAAGAGGCGCTCCCCGTCGCGACGCAAGCGCAGGTCGCCGAGTGGGTCGAGAGCACCGCGAAGAGCGCGCTCGCGAACCGCACGCGCCTGCTCGGCGACATCGAGCGCGCGACGACGATCGGCATGCCGTGGGATTGGTACGAGCCGTCGGTGATCGCGCCCGCGAGCGGGATCATGGGCGCGCGCAGGCGACGCGCGTGGGGCCTCGGGGTCGCCGCGGCGGTCGCGGCGATCTCGGTCGGCGCGGCGATCCGCGCGAGCGTCGCTCGGCCTCAGCCACGTGCGCTGGCGCCTGCGCCTCCGTCGAGCTCGATCGCGATCGCCCTTCCCGTGCTCCCCGCCTCGTCGGACACGGCGCCACCCCCGGCGACCGCGTCGACGTCGCGTCCGACGCATCGTCCGCCCCCGAGCCAGCCCGCGAAGGACCCCTGCGATCCGCCGTACACCATGGGCCGCGACGGCATCCGCCACTACAAGCTCAACTGCATCCCCTGAGAACGATCCCTTCCAGACATGGAAGGGACCATTCCATTCGATCGACCGGCAGCCCCCGATTTCTCGGGAAAAACGCGTGGCACTCCTGTTGCTGAGGGGGTGGCCATGAAGGTTACCAAGCTCGCCCCGGTCTTCTTCGTCTTGCTGATGCCGTTCGCCGCTGACGCCAAGCTCGCCGCCTCCGGATTGGCTTCGGTGTCGTTCGCCGCAACGGGTCCCGCCGGCATGCGCATCGTGGGCTCGTCGAGCGACCTCTCCGTCTCCGACGACGCGCAGAACATCACGGTGACCGTGCCGCTCGGCAACCTCAAGACCGGCGTCGACCTTCGCGACCAGCACATGCGCGACAAGTACCTCGAGGTGCCGAAGTACCCGAACGCGGAGCTCGTCGTCGCCAAGAGCGCGATCAGAGATCCCCGCGCCCGGCGGCGACTCGTCGGGTGACGCGCACGGCACGATGAAGCTCCACGGAAAGACGAAGGACGTCTCGTTCCACTACGTCGCGCGCAAGGATGGAAACGCGATGAGGGTCGGCGGCACGGTGCGCGTCGACATGCGCGACTACGGCATCAGCGTCCCGAGCTACCTGGGCGTCACCGTCAAGCCCGAGGTCGACGTCGAAGTGAAGTTCGGAGCGCAAGAATGAGCGCGCATCGTTTCCTCGGCGCGGCGCTCCTCGCGGCCGCCGCGGCCGGGTGCTACCTCAGCGTGCCCGATGGCGCCTCGACGGGCCCGAGCGCCAACAACAACAACAACAACAACCCGAGCAGCAGCCCGACGACCTCGACTGACCTGCCGTGCGACGTCGCCGCGGTGCTCCAGGCGACGTGCACGTCGTGCCACTCGAATCCGCCGATCGGCGGCGCGCCGATGGCGCTCCTCAGCTACGCCGACCTCACGGGCAAGGCGATCAGCGATCCGACGAAGACCGTCGCCGAGATGTGCGTCTCGCGCATGCAGAACGCGACCACGCCGATGCCTCCGGGCGGCGGCGCGTCGTCGGCGGACATCACGACGCTCCAGAATTGGATCTCTGCGGGTTACCCGCAGGGCACCTGCTCGGCCGACGCGGGCGCGTCGACGAACTACAACACGCCCCTCGTCTGCACGAGCGGCGTCACGAACTCGTCGTCCGATATCGGCCACGAGATGCACCCGGGCGGCGCGTGCAACACGTGCCACGCGACGCAGGGCAGCGAGGCTCCGCAGTTCACGATTGGGGGCACCGTCTACCCGACGGCGCACGAGCCGAACGACTGCTTCGGCGTCGGCAGCGGCGCCGCGCAAGTCATCATCATGGACGCGAACGGCAACACGCAGCTCACGCTCACGACGAACGCCGCCGGCAACTTCACGTCGAGCACCGGCATCTCGAAGCCCTACCGCGCGAAGATCGTCGCGAACGGCAAGACGCGCGAGATGGCGGCGACGCAGACCGACGGCAACTGCAACTCGTGCCACACGGTGAACGGCGCGAACGGCGCCCCCGGCCGCATCATGATGCCGTAGCCACTCAGAACGCGAACGTGACGCCCGACAGGCCGATGTGCTTGTCGGGCGCGCGCGTTCCATAGAGCACCCAGAAGACGCCCGCCGCGACGGCCGCGACGATGCCCGTCACGAGCCCCACGTTCGCGACGGTGAACTTCGTCTGTACGGGCGACACCTGCGACGCGGTGCAGTTCGGCGCGCACGAGGTCTTCAGCGCGTTCTGATCCGAAATGCCCGCAAGGCCCGCGCCGATGAAGACGCCCACGCCGGCCACCGCGAACACCGTCGACGTGATGCCGCCAACGAGGAGCCCCGTCCCGCTCGATCCGGTTTCGGGCTTGGGCGGCGGAGGGGGGGTCACGTGCGGATGCATCGTCACGGAGATTTCTTGGTTGCGCCGGCCCTCGTCGAGCTGAACATGCTGCTCGACGAAATCGAAATCGGGCTTCTCGAAGCGTAGGACGTGCTGCCCCGGATCCACCTCGACCGCGCCCTCGCCGGCGCGCTCTGCGATCACGACGCCGTTTTCGGTCACCTTGACGCCATCGATGCGGTGACCTGCGTCGTCCACCGGCTTGAGGACCACGGAGGCCACGCTGCGATCGACCTCTCCGAGCCACTGCGTGCAGTCGGAGGAGATGACGTCGGGGCAGTCTTTGCTCGAGCAAATG
>CAWIUL010000006.1:0-107729 GCA_963839305.1 uncultured delta proteobacterium | reverse complement strand
CAGAGGGACGACGTTTCGCGTGCTCTTCCCGAGCGGCGACTCCGTCGCGGCGCCACTCGACCCCGAGCAGCGTCGCGACGCGGTCCGCGGCAAAGGCCTCGCGCTCGTCGTCGACGACGACGACAACGTCCGCCGCACGACGTCGCGCCTCATCGCGATGCAGGGCTTCGACGTGTTGGAGGCTTCCAGCGGGAGCGCTGCGCTCGGGCACATTTCGTCGAGGGCGGCCGAGATTGCCGTCGTCGTCGTGGACATGACGATGCCCGGAATGGGCGGCGACGAGACCGTGCGCGCGCTCCGCGCGCTCCGCGGCGACGTGCCGATTGTCGTCATGAGCGGATACGACGAGACCGACGCTCGCTGGCTGACCGTGGACAGCATCACGACGTTCCTGCCGAAGCCGTTCACGCTCGACGATTCCTCGCGCGGCGCTTGCGCGAGGTGCTCCCGGACACCAGCAATCGGGCCGAGCTAACCCTCGTCACCGCTTCGCGACGATTCCAAGCTCGCCGTCGCCTTCACGTCGCGCTGAATGCTCCACTCGACCTGCGCCGCCTAACGGATCCGAAGGGCGCTGAAGAGCCCGGCGTGATCGGAGTCCCAATAACCGTTCTGCATCGTCCGACCGGTGACGGACGAATCCAGGAGTTGACCGATGTCGGGCGCGTTGGTCATGATGTGATCGACCTGGTGATCGAACTCCGCGGCGGTGCCGGTCGTCAGATCGTAGGACGACTCGATGCAGCAGCTCAAGGGGTCGTTCGTGCTGCGCTCGACGAGGCCGGCGTCGAGGAGCACGCGATAGGCCTGTTGGTCGTCGGGCACGACGGTGTCGTCATCGGAGTTCAGGTCGCCGACGAGGACGACGGGGAGATCCCCGGTCATGGGCCCGCCGGACGCGACGAGCTCGCCCGCTCGCTTGCAGCGCGCGGACGCTCGGGTGGTACGCCGCTGGGTCGAACGCCTCGAGGTGCGAGCGCTTGACGAAGTGGAAGCGATTGGTCCCGCGGACGCGCGCATCCACTTCGACCCAGCCGCGCGTCACCGCGATGGGAATGCCGAGAACGGGCAGAACCAGCAGGTTCTGGAAGTGACCGCCCTGCGCGTTCGAGACGCTGACACCGGCGTCGACGCGCTCGAGGATCACGTCGCGCATGGTGAGACGCACGTTGAGCTCGGCGTTCGCGATGTACGGGTTCGGACCGTCGCCGGCGATTTCGTTTTCGTCCGCCGGCGCTTCGAGGTCGAACTCCTCTTGGATCACGACGGCCTCGTAACGATCCGGTCTGACGTTGAGCTCCGTCAGCAGCAGGTCGAGGAAGTCGTAACGCACGGTGGACGCGCTGTTGCCCGCGCCGAGCAGCGGCGCGAGCGACGGCGAGCCCGTGCGCCACAGCGCGACCTCTTGAAGGCCCACGATTTGTAGTTTTCGATCCAATTTCCGCCGCGAGCCCCTTCGCGCGCACGGGGAAGTTGGTCGCCGTCGCCTGCCGCACGACGCCGCCCGTCGCGGCGACGAACGCGGGGAGGCTCGACGCGCCGATCGCCGGCGCGAGGTCCGCGCCGAGGTACAGGTTGCGCGTCATCACGCGCGCCACGTGCCCAATGCCGCGCGACGCGCCGATCGGATCGTCGTTCGAGAATGTTTGTCAGATCGGTCCCGGTCGGAGGTGCGCTGCACGCAGCGAGGAACGCAGTCGCTGCCGCTTTGAGGATGTTGTTCATGACGAACGCGACGAGCTTCACGTTCGATGCCGACGTGCCGAGCGTCAGGCTGACGCGATTCGTCGAATCGGAACACGCGCCGCGCCGTCGACGGTTGCGCAGTCGATGTACGTTGCGATGGCGGTACGGGAGTGACCGACGGATGTCACACTAGAATCGATTGATCATCGACGCGAAGCGAACACCCACCGGCGCCGGGTGGGCGGTGCGTGACCGACAATTCGGGCGGTGGGGACGGAGGACGAAAAAGGGACACCAATATTCCGCAGTGGGATGCGCATTGGCGCATGCGTCGCACGCCCGGCTCGTGCGAACTCGGAGCAATCCACGCCGATGCGAGATGGCGCGCGTCGTGCACGTAGCGCGCCGCTCGAGGAGAGAGCCCATGAAAAAAATCAAGCGCACGATTGAGATCAACGCACCCGTTCAGGCGGTCTACGATTTTTCTTACCCAGCCCACGAACCTGCCCGGCATTTGGCCGAACATGGTTTCGGTGTCGAACGTCGTCGCCAGCAGCGGCGGATCTGCACGATTTCCACTGGGTCTACAAGATGGCCGGCATTCACTTCAAAGGTCACGCGAAGACGTTGGAGGCGAAGCCGGGAAAGCTCGTGCGCATGCAAAACGCCAGCGGGATCCCGAGCACGTTCGTGTGGACGTACGAAGGGCTGAACGGTACGGGCACGAAGCTCACGCTCGAAGTCGAATACGACATCCCCGCGCCGGTCCTCGGGAAGATCGCCGAGGCGCTCCTCGCGAAGATCAACGAGCGCGATGCCGACACGATGCTCGCGAACCTCAAAGACGTGATGGAGCACACCGCCAAGATCGGCATGCATGCGCACCCGTGAGGTAGGCGCGTCGAGCGCGCGCTTCGTGATGGGGAGGGACCGTGTTCGCTCGATCCCCTATCCGGCGCGCGCTCGGTGATGTGTTTTCGGTACACTCGCGGCATGCGCCGAGCGTGGATGATCCTCGCGCCTGCGCGGAGGCAGCCGTGAGCGGCTTCGTCTGGACGCGCGAGCGCGCCACGCGCGTTGGTTGGCTGTCTCTTCGCGCGGCGACCTTCTCTGCCTTCTTTCACAATGAAGGTACGCCGCTTCTCATCGATGAGAGGCGGACTTCTCATCCATGAGAAGCCGGCTAGGACATCACACTCATCAACGAGCGGATCCCGTGCACGTGATCGCCGATGCGGCGCACAAACGCGGCTTCGCCCAACCGAACGTGCGTCGTTGGCCGTCGTACGTCGTCCATGAGGCGTTCGCCGTGAAGCTCTGCTGTCGGAGGCCCCGTAGGTGTTCGATTCCGCCGACCCGCTTCGCTCGGGCGGACGCTCTGTCTCCGCCCGTATCGCGGTCAGCGAAACGGGCGCATGCCGGGCGTCGTCGGAGCGTGCGGGAACTCGTGGAGCAGAGTTGTCATCCGATTAGCGAAGAACTCGGCGCAGCGCTGGTCGGCGAAGCACGCGACCACGCGAGGCACGCCGGCTCGCTCGTAGAGCACCACGCGCGCGAAGTGGTTCGACACGTTGCTCGCCGTTCGGCGCACGCCGATCCTGAGCGAAACCGAAGCGGCGACCACGGCTTGGAACGCCTCGACGCTGGCCGGGGCGATGCTCAGCGGTTTGCGAAAGCGACCGGAGGTGAGTCGCAGCTCGCTCGGTCCCACCGTGATGGTCAAGCGGCTCGGACCGCCGGGCTGCCCCACGACAACGAGGACCGCGCCAACCAGCAGCAAGAGCACCGGCATGACGATCCACTCCTCGACGGCGTCGAACCCGACGAGCCGCGCGAGGAATACCCCGCTGGCGAGGCCCAACGCGCCAAACGCGATGCCGACGCTCGCGATGGGAGTGGCTGGTCGGATCGCCGAGCAATGGATTGTCCGAACGCCACCGTCGTCGCTTGTCTCGCGCCAGGTCATTCCGGACGGCGCGTTCGTGGGTAGGGGTGCGATCAACTTCCGACGTCAAAGTTAGGTCGCCGCCTGCTAGCCCGACGCTGCATTTCAGGGACGCTTCAGGAACCTCAAATAGACCGCCGCGAACGCCAGGACGATTCCAGATTAGTCCGCAATTCGAGCCCGATTGAACCCACCCTTCCAGATCGCATCATGGAGCGTTCTGTAAAATTGTCCAAGCGGGTCCGCTTTTGGAAACCCTTCTCTCTCTTCCGAAGCAAGGCTGACGCACGCGAGAAGCGTGACCGCGAGAAGCAAGCGTCGCATCGCGCTATCCTAGACGATATGGTGCTCGAAACGATGCGCGCGCGGGATGCATGCGTCGCCGAGCTCGCGCGCGTCGAGGCGTTTGCGCGCGAATGCGCGCGTGACGGGCCGGAGTACGGCGACGACGACGCACCGTACGCGTTCTGGACGGCGGCCGAGGTGCTGCGGAGCTGCGACCCGGAGCCGGACGAATGTACTTCGCGCGCGTCGAGCGCGTCGCGCGCGAGCGGCTCGCGTCGATCGATTGTCCTGCGTCGCACGAGGCGCTGTCGATCATCTCCGCGCGTATCGTGCATCGGGCGAACGCGCGCGACGTATTTCGAGCGTTCGAGGCGCTGGACGCGAAGCCCAGATCGACGCGCTCGTCGGCGCGTGTGAAGACGCGCTCGCGGTGTGGACCGCGTGGGCCGCCGCGAACGAGCTGGAGTATGCGGACTCGGTCGTTGGCATGAGCTACGTCGTCGATGTGGAGCTGCCGGCGCGCGCGCTCGCGGAGATCCGCGCGCGCCAAGAAAATCCGAGCACTCAACGCGATTACCTCGAACCGATCACCGCCATGCAGGACGGCGACCTGGAGATGCCGCGGCCGATCGCACACGCGTACTACTCGGTCTACAACCTCCACCAGCTCGCCTTCGATCCGAGCAGCCGCGTCGCGCCACAGCTCGTCTTCAACCAAGCGATCTCGGCGACGCTTCGAACGAACGACGCCGCGGAGATCGACGCGCGGGTCGTCGCGTGGTGGGCGCGCGTCACGTCTCCGGGCTCGACGAACGAGTAGTCGCCCGGCGGTTTTGCGAACGCCCCGCGATCACTTTGGCGTGCGCATCACGCCGGTCGAGGTTGCAAAGTACACGTGCGTCGAGTTGACCGCGACGGCCATCGAGAGCGCCCCAGACGAGAGCGCAACCAACGCGCCACCGCTCTTCGCGACGCGATACACGGTCGACGCGTCGATGAAGTACACGTTGGTGGAGTCGAGCGCCAAGCCGCTGTTGGTGCCGAGCGTGGAGAGCGTCGTGGCAGTGCCCGACGTCTTGTCGACGGCGACGACACCGACGTTGTACTCGGTGATGAAGATCGTCTGCGCGTCGATCGCGAGTCCCTCGACCGAGACATTCGTCGGCAAGATTGTCGTCGACGATGCGTCCGAGCGCGACAATCGGACGAGGCCTTCGCCGACGGCGTAGACGTCCGTCGCGTCAACCGCGAGGTTCGTGAAGTGAATCGTCGACGCGAAGAGCGTCGGCGTCCCGCCGCTGGTCGGGACGTCGTACACCTCGCGGCTCCGCCGCCGGAGATTTCGCTGCCGTACACGTAGAACCCGCCGAACAGCGATGCCACGTCGGTGCTCGTGCCGCCGCCGAGCGGCGCCTTGCGGATCGTGGTGTTGTCCGTCCAGTAAACGTTCGCGTCGTCGAGCACGATAAGGTCGGCCCAACTGGGCACGAGCTGCGTGGACGTCCCGCCGGCGGCAGGCACGAAGCGCACCTCGGAGCCGAGCGCGTAATAGAGGTTGGTGTCATCGACGGCGAACGCCGAGGTGAACCCCGGCGCGATCATCTCGCCCGCACACACGGAGTTGACGCATGGCTGCCCGCCACAGCTTCGACCGCAGGAGCCGCAGTTCTGATCGTCTGCCGGGCCGATGCACACACCGTTGCACGTGAGGCTGACGCATCCCTCGACGCACGTCCCGTTCGCGCATTTCGAGTATCCGAATGGCTTCGCCGTCGGGCACGCAACGCACGATGCGCCGCAATGGTCGACGTCACTCGCGACGCACTCGCCGTTGCACACGATCTTCGGCGCCGCGCAACCAGCATCGACGACGACGTCGACGTCGGTTGCAGCGTCGGGCGGCGGCGGCGTGACGAGCTCTCCACCGCACGCAGCGAGCGACAACAGAGCTGCGAACCCCCTGCTCACCGGCGAAAGATATCACACGCTACTTCACAGACGGGCGCCCGACGAGCTACGGCGAGCGGCGTCGACGCTTGCGCGTCACGACGATTGCGCCGGCGACGGCGAGGAGCGCCCAAGGCGGCGAGCGGTCGTTCGCCGGGTTGCAGCTGCAGCCGCCCGACGAGGGCACCGCGACGCACTCGCTGCCGGTGCACGCGTCGGACGCGCCGCAGTCGGGGCACGCCACGCCCGGCACGCACGCGCCTGCAGGTCGTCTTGCACTGCTTTCCGTCCGCGGCGCACGCGAATTCGGCGCACGAGTGGGTCGCGCCGGCCACGCAGCCGCCGTTGCCGTCGCAGGTCTGGTCGGTCTCGACGCCCGCGCTGCACGTCGAGCCGCAGCTCGTGCCCGCGGCGGGATAGGCGCCGCACTGCTTCGTGTCGACGCCGCCACGCAGTCGCTCAAATCAGTCCGTGATTCCAGCCCCATTGGACCTCGCGCTTTCCACGTCGCATAATGGGCGATCATCGGTGACCCCTTAGCGTCGCGTTGAAGGGCGAAAAGATGGAGCAGTTTCTATCGCTAAGACGGTCGAAGCAGAAGCGCTTCAAAACGGGCCATCGCTCTGATCTTCTCAAGGGTGTCTAGACCAAGAGAAGGCGAGCGATGACCCGTTCGATAAAGAGCCACATTCGAGACGCGTTGACCAGCCTGTTGTCGCCGCAGTTCATTCGTCACCACGCGGCCGCGCTCGGCGCGGTGAAGCGACGGCGAAAGGTCGACGTCGTCGCGCTCGTCTGCACGCTGGTCCTGGCGTTCGCGCGGGGCAGGAAAAGGAGCCTCGCGAGTCTGCGACGGGCGTACGCCGCGGCGACGGGCACGACGCTCGCGCCGTCAGCGTTCTACGATCGCTTCACGCCGTCGCTCGCGATGCTGATGCAAAAGCTCTCCGAGCGAGCGCTCGCGCAGCTCGCGCGCGGCACGAAGAGAGGCCGAGCATTCGGCGTTTTCACAAAGTTACTGATCGCCGACGGCTCGCTCGTGCGGCTGCCCGATGCGCTCGAGCGTCACTATCCGTCGGTGTGGACGAATCACACGCGTGCGAGCGCGAAGCTCCACGTGATCAATGAATGGCACGACGCGCACGCCCGACCACGTGCAGATCGCACCGGGCTCGGCGCATGGCTTGACCCTGATGAAGGTCGAGGCGTGCTGCATCGGCTCGCTCTACGTCTTCGATCTGGCTTACTACCAAGGCAAGCTCTTTCGCCGAATCGTCGAGCGCGGAGGGCACTTCCTTTGTCGTGTGAAGAAGGATGCCAACTTCCGTATCGTCGCCGCCGAAGACGCGCGCTGGGTGGGGTTGAGCCATAGGAGCGTGCTTGGCCAAATGCGTGGCCACTCCTTCGATGTGTGGATCGATTACAAGTATCGGCACATCCCCGAGCGCGACTGGACCTGGCGCCATCTCGAGCTTCGCCTCGTCGCCGTTTGGAATGAAGACCTGAAACGGCATCGACTCTATCTGACCAGCGCGCCCGTCTTCGCGCTTCCCGCGGCCGTCGCCGCGGAGGTCTACGCCGTGCGTTGGGAAATCGAGCTGCTCTTTCGTGAGCTCAAATCGCAGCTGCACCTCGACCACATGCCGAGCGGCAACAAGGCCGCCGCCGAGTGCATGCTCTTCGCCTCCCTTCTCGCGCTCGCTCTCGACCGCAATCTCCGAAGTGAGCTCGCGAACCGCTACGGCACGCGTATTCCGGCGGAGCGCTGGTCGATCATATTCCGCTCCGTAGCGCCTCTCTTGCTCGATCTCCTCATCGGCGCGCCGCTGCATCGTCGTCATCTCGAGCGTCGCTTGCGCCGTGTCCTTCGTTTCGAAGCCCCAGATCCCAACCGCAAGCGCCTTCGTTCTGGGGCCGTCCTCACGGAGAGACAAGGCGCATCACTCTCGACCCCACGTGGATTCGGTCGGCTGCGTGAGTGGGTGGCCGGGGAGAGCGAAATCCACGACGGCGGTGCCGCTCTGGAACGGCTCCGACTCGAGCGTCGCGCGGAGGACCGGGACGATTGAGGCGAACGTGGCGGTGGACGGCGATCCAAAGACGACGAGCTGGGGGCACGGCGGCCCGGACGGAGAACACATCTTCGCGAGCGCGGGGCCGATCGCATCCGCGGAAGCGACGCGCTCGGGACTGCTCAGTCCGCGCGCGGAACGAAACGCGAGCTGGAAACCTCTCGCTGACTGCGAAACTTCGAGCGTGTCAGGCGTGCTCGAAGAGGGCGTGTGCCATCGGATCGTGAGCGTCCGACCGCCAGCGACCACGCGCATGCGCGGGTAGCCCGCGTCCGCCACGGTCATCAAGACACTGGCGACCTGCACGACGCCCATCCCGTCGTCGACGAGCACGCTCGGAAGCGCGACGTCCTCGAACCGGCCGCCCGTGTGACGCATTTTCCAGATTGCGGGATTTTCGGTCAGCTGATTGCCGAGCAACGTGATCTCGCGCATCGTCGTCGTGGAGCAGGAAAAGTCCTGCCGCCCGTCGAGCACGACCCGGTCGCCCTTCAGCTCCAGCTTCGGCGCCTCGAGTTGCTTGTCGAAGTCCGCGTCGCTCGGCCGCGCTGTCGCGCTCGAGGGTGCAGCCGCCAACTCCTGCGCGGGCACGTGGCGCTTGCAGCCGATTAGGAGGACCGCGAGCCCTGCATAAAACGAACGCCGAGGCATGACGTCGAATCTACACGACCTACACCAAATCAGTCCGTGATTCCAGCCCCATTGGACCTCGCGCCTTCCACGTTGCATAATGGGCGATCATCGGTGACCGCTTAGCGTCGCGGTGAAGCGTCGAAAGATGGAGCAGTTTCGATCCCTTGGCGTGGTCGAGGCAGTCGCACTTCAAAACGGGCCACCGCTCTGATCTTCTCGGGTTGTTCAAGACCAAGGAGGAGAGCGATGACCCGTTCGGTAAAGAGCCACATTCGCGACGTGTTGACCAGTCTGTTCTCATCGCAGTTCATTCGTCACCACGCGGCAGCGCTCGGCGCTGTCAGGCGGCGGCGCAAGGTCGACATCGTTGCGCTGGTCTACACGCTGGTGCTCGCGTTCGATCGAGGGGCGAGGCGAAACCTCGCGAGCCTGAGGCGCGCGTACGCGGCGGCGACGGGCACGACGCTCGCGCCGTCGGCCTTCTACGATCGCTTCACCCCGTCGCTGACGAAGCTGATGAAGAGACTCGCTGAGCGCGCGCTGGCGAAGCTGTCGCACGACGGCACGAAGAAGCGACGCGCGTTCGGCGTCTTCGTGAAGCTGCTCATCGCGGACGGCTCGCTCGTACGTCTGCCCGACGAGCTCGAGCGCCACTACCCGTCGGTGTGGACGAATCACACGCGCGCCAGCGCGAAGCTCCACGTGATCATGAACGGGACGACGCGCACGCCGGAGCGCGTGCGACTCGCTCCCGGCTCGACACACGACTTGTCGCTGATGACGCTCGAGGCGTGCTGCATCGGCTCGCTCTACGTCTTCGACCTGGCCTACTACCAGGGGAAGCTGTTTCGCCGCATCATCGAGCGAGGCGGACACTTTCTCTGTCGCGTGAAGAAGGACGCCAACTTTCGTATCGTCGCCGCCGACGACGCGCACCTCGTCGGGCAACGACACAAGAGTGTCCTCGTGGCGATGCGCGGCCGCTCCTTCGATTGCTGGATCGATTACGAATATCGACACATCCCCGAACGCGACTGGACCTTCCGGCACCTCGAGCTGCGCCTGATCGCTGTCTGGAACCCTGAGCTGCAACGCCATCGTCTCTACCTGACGAGCGCTCCTCGGTTTGCTCTGCCCGTCGACGTCGCCGCCGAGGTCTACGCCGTGCGCTGGGAGATCGAGCTTCTCTTCCGCGAGCTCAAGTCGCAGCTGCGTGTCGACCACATGCCGAGCGGCAACAAGGCTGCCGCCGAGTGCATGCTCTACGCTGCACTCCTCTCGCTCGCTTTCGACCGCATCCTGCGCCGCGATCTCGCCGCTCGCGACGCCGTCACCATCCCCGCGGAACGCTCGTCGATCCTCTTCCGGTCCGTCGCCCCGCTGCTGCTCGATCTTCTCATCGGCGTTCCGCGACATCGTCGTCACCTCGAACGTCGCCTGCGCCGTGTGCTGCGTGTCGAAGCGCCCGACCCGAATCGCCAGCGTCTCTCGCTGCCTGACCGCGCTCGCGCTATCATCCCTTCACCGCCGAATTAACCGATCACCGATGAAGAGGTAATGTCGAAACTGGGTTGACGCGAGTCGCGTGCTCGGGCCCTAGCGACGGTCCGGCGGCCACGTCCGCGACCAGCGGCGATCAAGCCCAGGTCGCGCCGAGCGCGTCTGGCGCCGCAGCCGCGGCCGAACGGCGCCACCGACGCGGGCGCATCGCCCGCCACGAGCGACGTCGACAGCGGCGATGATGCGTCACCGCCGCCACCGCCGACGACCACGTCCACGGCTCAATCGCTCGTGTGGGTCCTGGTCGATTACGCGAATTCGACCTCTACGGTCATTTCGCACAGGTCGAGCTTTACTCATGTAAGCCCAGACCTTTATCAAATGAATTACAACTGCGTCTCGGGTATGCCACCAGTGGTGGAACCGCACCACGGACGACTTCGACGGCCTGAGCTCGACGCAGCTCACCCAGATCGCGGGCGGCGGCAACGGCGGGACCGACCAGGGCATCCACAACGTCATCACCGACACGCCGCCGGGGACCGGCGCTATGCTCGAGCGACTTCATGAGCGAGCTCGACCTCATGTGCGTCTACGTGCCGAACGCGAACATCAGCGCGATGACCCAGGCGTTCGGCATCAAGAACGTCGCGATCTGGCCGAACGGCGCCTATCAGTTCATGGACGACAAGAACAACCAACGAGGGACGAGCTGGTACACGCTCCTCTCGAATTTCCTCGCGACCGCGAGCAACCATTAGGTCGATGTCCGAGAAACGCGCTTTGCCGGTCGTGCAGGGGAGGCGCGACTTCATCAAGACCGTCGCGGTGGCGTGCGCCGCCGCGGCTTCCGGAGCGGCGGTCGCCTGTGGGCCGCCGTTCGGGATCGTGAGCGCGGGCAACGCGAGCGCGCTCGGCGTCGGCGCGATCAAGGTCGTCCAGGGATCTTCGGCCGCGGTCGCACGCGACGCGCAGGGCGTCTACGCGCTCACCCTCATCTGCACGCACCAGGGCTGCGACATGGCGACCGAGGGCAACGTGGGCTCGACCGGGATCTTCTGCGCCTGTCACGGGAGCATGTTCGACGTCGACGGCAACGTGCTCCAAGGGCCGGCGTCGAGCCCGCTCCAGCACTATCAGGTCACGGCCGACGCTCAGGGCAACCTGACGATCGACGGCAACGTGCCCGTCGCGGCGAGCACGCGCCTCGCAGTGTGATGCGCTAGCCTCGAGGTGTGAGGCGCGTTCTTCTTCTGGTCACGCTCGCCGCTTGCGGCACCACCCCGACGAGCTTCGGCGACGGAGGCTCGGACGCGTCGGTCACTGACGTCGTTGCGTTCGTCGACGCGCCCGTCGGTTGCAGCCCGTGCGCCGATTTTCCGAGCACGCCGATCCTCGACACGAACGTGCCCGCGAACGCGCCGCAGCTGTTCCAAGATCCCGGGAGCGCGACGGGTGGTCCGTGCCTCGTCGAGCCGCAGGTCGGAGATCCCGCGTCGCTCTTTCCGAACAACTGGCTGAGGCCGCGCTTTCGATTCGTGCCGCCGAGCGGGCAGACGCTCTTCGAGCTTCGGCTCCACGCGGCGACGCAGAAGAACGATCTCGTCGTCTACACGCTCTCGACGAGCTGGACGATGCCGAAGGCGATCTGGACCGCGCTCGCCGCGCACAGCGCCGATGATCCGATCACGACGACGATCCGCGGCGCGCCCTTCGACGGAACGAAGCTGACGGGCTCGCCGCAGACCGGAACGAGCGGCCCGTGGCAGATCGCGCCCGCGTCGGCCGATGGCGCGATCGTCTATTGGACGACGTCGAACGGCTCCGCGCTCAAGGGATTTCGCGTCGCGGACGAGTCGGTCGTCTCCGTGTACACGCCTGCGAGCGTGGGCTCGGGGGCCACGCAGTGCATCGGGTGTCACTCGTCGACGCCGGATGGGGCGTTCATCGGCATGTCCGCGTCGACTCAAGCGGGCAACGGCGATCCCGCGAACCCGCTCCTCCGCAGCTCGGACGGGCTCGCGAGCGCGCCGCCGTGGCTCTCGGCGTCCGCCGCGACGCTCATCGCGCGTACGGACCAAGAGCTGCCGACGTTCTCCAAATCACACTGGACGACGGGCGATCGCGTGATGATCAGCTCGCTCCCGATCGCCAACGTCAGCGAGATCATCTGGACGGATCTCGAGGCCTCTTCGACCACGCAAGGCGCTGGTTGGGGCGTCATCACGCGCACGGGCGACGGCTCGAACGGCGCCGGAAACCCCGCGTTCAGCCACGACGGGAAGACGCTCGCGTATCACCGTGCGAGCTCCGTCGCGGTCGCTGGCAGCACGAGCAACGCCGACATCTACACGGTGCCTTTCGGCAACCGCAACGGCGGCGCGACGCAAGCGCTCACGGGCGCGAGCGACGGATCGAAGAACGAGTACTATCCAGCGTTCTCCGCGGACGACGCGTTCATCGCCTTCACGCGCGCCGACAGCGGCTCGACCTACAACAACCCGCTCGGCGAGGTGTTCGTCGTCCCGAGCGCAGGCGGCGTGGCGACGCGCCTCGCCGCCAACGATCCTCCCGCGTGCAGCGGGACGTCGAGCCCGGGCGTGACGAACAGCTGGCCGAAGTGGTCGCCCGCGGTGGGCAGCACCAATGGCCGAAGCTTCTACTGGCTCGTGTTCTCGTCGACGCGCGCCGGGCACCCGCAGCTCTACGTCGCGGGCCTCGAGATCGACAACGGCGCGATCGTGAAGCAAGGCGCCGCGATCTATTTGTGGAACCAACCCGAGGCCGAGTCGAATCACACGCCCGCGTGGGACCTCTTCGGGATCCCGCCCGTGAACTGAGTTATGTTCCGGCCATGGCCAAAGGAATCGAACGAGGAAAGAAGCAGAACAAACCGAAGCTCTCCACCAAGGAGAAGCAGAAGAAGAAGAAGGAGAAGCAGGCGCTGAAGCGCTGAGCGCTCAGAGCGAGCTCGGAAGGCCGAGGCGCTCGAACAGCTGCGGCAGCAAGAACGCGTGCACCTCGGAGAGGCGATCGCCTTCGGAGACGAGCACGTGCAGCGAAGACGCGACCCAGCGGTCTTCGTTCGGCACGCGCGCGTAGATGGCGATCGCCGGCCCTCCGGAGAGGATCGTCGCGACGCAACGGAAGCCGCCCGT
The DNA here is from genome assembly GCA_963839305.1 of uncultured delta proteobacterium. Taxonomy (GTDB): domain Bacteria; phylum Myxococcota_A; class Polyangia; order Polyangiales; family Polyangiaceae; genus DASXHD01. Next base: position 94,503 of record CAWIUL010000006.1, on the reverse strand, counting down.
TTGGGCGCGCATCCACACGACGAACTCGGCGATCGCCTCGCGCCCCGCGAACCACGCGGCCATCGGCGGCATCGTCATGATCGCGTCGTCCCGGAGGACCGCGGCGAAGGCGTCGGGCGCGTCGGACTCCCACGCGCGCATGTAGCGCTCGAGGAGGTCGCGCAGAGACGCCTCGTCACGCGGCTGCGCGATCGGGCGTGACTCGATCGTCGCACGCGCGCGTTGAACGAGGCTGTTCACCGCCGGCACGCTCGTCTCGAGCGAATCGGCGACCTCCTCGGCCGACCAACCGAGCACGTCACGGAGCAAGAGCGCGGCGCGCTGCGACGCGGGCAGCTTCTGGATGGCGCACATGAACGCGACGCGCACCGACTCGCGCGCGCTCACGCGCGCCTCGGGGCTCTCGTCCTCCCAAAATTCGGACGGAGCGGGCTCGAGCCAAGGGACCTCGTCCGCGCTCGAGGGCTGGGGTCGAACGCCCGCGGCGAGCGCGGGCACGATCTCGTGCGGGAGGACCCGGCGTTTTCGCGCGGCCGACATGTCGATGCACACGTGGGTCGCGATGCGATGGAGCCACCCGCGGAGCGACGCGCGCTCTTCGTAGCCGCGAAGGCCCTTCCACGCGCGTACGAGCGTCTCTTGGACCGCGTCGTCCGCGTCGGCGAGCGAGCCGAGCATGCGGTAACCGTGCGCCGCGAGCGCGCGGCGATGCGGGCGAACGAGCTCGTCGAACGCCTTCGCATCGCCTGCGCGAGCCGCCTCGAGCACCGAGCGGTCCAACTCTGGGGCCATGCATCACTCTACGCGATGCCGACGAGGCGTTCGCTGATCTTCCAGAGCTTCGCGCGCGCTTGCTCGTCGCGCGCGGGCTCCGGATACGGCTGATGCTTCGATTTCGACGAAGAAGCTCCCGGTCACACCCTCGAGCTCGGTCAGACGCAGCGGCCACTGCGCGCCCTTCTTCTGACTCTGCCCGATGACGGAGAAGACGAGGCGAAGCGGAAGGGGCGCCTCACGCACGAGCGTCGATTTCACGAAGCCCGGGTGCACCGCGTTGACGAAGATCCCGTCGCCCTCGGCGCGCTTCGCGAGCTCTGCCGCGACGAGGTTGTTCGCCGACTTCGAGCGGCCGAACGCCTCGAGCGCCTTGAACTCCTTCTCCGACTCGAGATTGTCGAAGGCCATCTCGTTCTTCCAGTCGCCGCTGTTGAAGACGACACGCCCGCCGCCGCGGAGCGCGGGCAAGAGGAGCGCGCTGAACAAGAACGGCGCGAGGTGATTCACGCCGAACATCAGCTCGTGACCATCGGCGGTCGTCTTTCGCGTGCCCGAGAAGACCGCCGCGTTGTGCGAGAGGACGTCGATCTTCGGGTGCTTGTCGGTGATCGACTTCGCCGCGCCGCGCACGGACGCGAGCGACGCGAAATCGGCGACGACGAGCTGGACGTTCGGGTTGCCCGTCGCGCTCCGCACGGCCTCGGCCGCAGCCTCGCCACGCGCGCGATCGCGCCCGACCATGAGCACCGTCCCTCCGCGCCGCGCGAGGCCCATCGAGATCTCGACGCCCATGCCCCCGAGCGCACCCGTGACCACATTGATTTTCTGGCTCATGACGACTCCTTCGAACGTCATGACCGGACCGCCGCCCGAAACTCATCGGTCGATTTTGGGGACCGTGAGCACGAGCGTGGCCTGGACGCCGTCGGTCAGCGCGAACGCGGCGGCGACGATGGCGAGGGAAATCGCCTCGTGCGAGCCGCTCTCGTCGAGCCTCGCGTGGATGATCGAGAACGCCAGCAGCGGGACGTCGAGGAGCAGCGATGCGTGCGCGATCGTGCGCGCAGGGCCGAGGTCGCCGCGGCGAAACGCGACGAACGACGCGTAGAGGCGCGCGCCAACGACCAGCAGCGCTGGGAAGAGCGTGACGCCGATGCCTTCCCATTTGAGCGCGACGAGCGCGATGACGAGCGCGGGACCCGCGGCGCACGCGAGGAGCGCGCCGCCCGCCGCGACGAGGCGCTCCCCGGGTCGTCGCGCCTTGGCGAGCGTCGCAGGTCGCGGCGAGCGATAGGGGCCGCCGACGTCGTTCGGCTTGGCCGCTCGCGCCGCCGAGCGCGCGGACGCCACGCCCGCCACGGTCACCGAAGTGCCCGCCGCGGCCGCGACGAGCGCGCTCGTCATCACGTCCGCGAGGTTCACGTGGCCTCCGGATCGGCGGGCTCGAGCCTCGCGCGGCGATCGCGAACTCCCTGGAGCCAGCGATGCGCGACGAGCAGCACCGGCGGCTGGAGCAGCCGCGTGAGCACCGCGAGCATCAGCGCGCCGCCGATGACGACGATCGCGAGCGGCTTCTGCGTCTGAGCGCCGATCCCGTTCGAGATCGCCGCGGGCAAGAGCCCGAGCGCCGCGACGAGCGTCGTCATGAGCACGGGCCGGAGGCGCTTCTCCGCCGCCTCGCGCGCGGCGTCCGGGATCGAAAGCCCGTCGACGTCACGGAGCCGCTGGAAATACGTCACGACGAGGATCGCGTCTTGAATCGCGATGCCGAAGATCGAGATGAACCCCATCGCCGCCGAGACCGAAAAGCTGTGTCGCGTGACGAGGAGCGCGAGCAATCCTCCGGCGCACGCGACGGGGATGTTCACGAGCACGATGAGCGTGTCGATCCAGCTCTTCACCGCGCTGTACGCGAGGACCGCGATCACGAGCAGCGTGAGCGGCACGATGATCAAGAGGCGCTGCTGCGCCTCCTTCAGCTCGTTGATCTCGCCGCTCCACTCGAGGTGCGTGTCGTAGGGGAGGTGCACGCCCTCGTCGATGCGCCTTCGCGCCTCTTCGATCGTGCTCGCGAGATCGCGCCCGCGCACCGAGAACTTCACGGGCGTGTAGCGCAGGCCGTCCTCGCGATAGACCACGCTCGCGCCGTCGGCGATGTTGATCTTCGCGATCTGCCCGAGGGGGATCGACGAGCCGTCAGGCGTCGCCACGTTGATCTCGCGGATCGCCTCGACCGACGAGCGATACGGCTCCTTCCATCGCACGACCACGTCGAAGCGCTTCTCGCCCTCGAACACCTGCGTGACGGCGCGCCCGCCGATGGCCGCCTGGATCACGTTGCCGACGTCGCCGGTGTTGAGGCCGTAGCGCGCGCACGCGAGCCGGTCGGGAACGATGTGGACGCTCGGCTGCCCGAGCGAGTGCAGCGTGCCGAGGTCGTGGACGCCGCTGACCTTCTCGAGCACGTCGCTCACGTCGTTGGCGATCTTCTCGTTGTCTTCGATGCGCGGGCCGAAGACCTTCACCGAGTTCTCGCCCTTCACGCCCGACACGGCCTCTTCGACGTTGTCGCTGATCATCTGCGAGAAGTTGAAGACGACGCCCGGGAACGCGTCCGAGAGCTCGTGGTTCAGCTGGTCGGTGAGCTTCTCCTTCGTGAGCCCGCTCGGCCACTGGTCGAAGGGCTTGAGCGGCGCGAAGAACTCGATGTTGCCGAAGCCGCTCACGTCGGTCCCGTCGTCGGGGCGTCCGACCTGCGACACGACCGTCACGATCTCGGGGCATTTCCGCAGGATTTCGCGCATACGCGTCACGTACTTCGACGACTGATCGAGGTTCACGCTCATCGGGAGCGACGCGCGGATCCAAAAGTTTCCTTCCTCGAGCTTGGGCATGAACTCGCCGCCGAGGAACGGAAAGAGCGCGATGCACGCGACGAGCGGGACGACGCCGATGCCGAGCGTGAGTCGCGGTCGCCGCAGAACGGCCGAGAGCGCGGGGCGATACACGCCGTGGATGGCGCGCATCAACCAGTTCTCCTTCTCTTCGGCGTTCGCGGGGACGAGCTTGCTCGCGAGCACCGGCGTGAGCGTCAGCGCGAGCACGATGGCGCCGCCGATCGCGAGCGCGTATGTTCGCGCCATCGGCGCGAAGATGACGCCGGAGACGCCGGTCATCGTGAAGAGCGGCAGGAACGCGACGCCGATGATCAGCGTCGAGAACGTCATCGGCGTCGCCACCTCGCGCGCGGCCGCGAGCACGCGATCCTGGATCGACCCTCGCCCGTGACCGCCGACGTGACGGAAGATGTTCTCCATCATGATGACCGTCGAGTCGACGACGATGCCGAAGTCGACCGCGCCGAGCGAGATGAGGTTCGCGGACGTGCCGGTGCCGACGAGCCCGCAGAACGCGATCATCAGCGCCATCGGGATGTTCAGCGCCGTCACGAGCGCGGCGCGCGCGTGCCCGAGGAACAAGAGGAGCACGACGCTCACGAGCCCCATGCCGAGGAGCAAGTTCTCGAGCACGGTGTGCGTGGTCACGTGCACGAGATCGCCGCGATCGTAGTAGGGCACGATGTGCATGCCCGGCGGCAGGAGGTGACGCTCCTCGATGAGCTTCACGCGAGCGTGGACGGCGGTGAGCGTCGGCTCGGTCTCGCCGCCGTAGCGCATGAGCACGATGCCCTGGACCACGTCGTCGCGGTCGTCCTTGCCGATCCGCCCGAGGCGCGGCGCGTGATCGACGTCGACGTCCGCGACGTCGTGGACGCGCACGGCGGTGCCCTTTTGCTCGGCGACGACGACGTTCTCGATGTCGTGGCGGTTGTTGAATAGGCCGATCCCGCGCACGTCGAAGCTCTGCTCGCCGATGAAGAGGCGCTGCCCGCCCACGTTCTGGTTCGCCGCCTGCACCGCCGTCATGAGCTGCGAGAGGTTCACGTTGTGACCCTTGAGGCGATAGGGATCGACGTCGACGTGGTACTCCTTCGTCTCGCCGCCGAAGCTCGTGACGTCGATGACGCCCTTGGCCTGCTTGAACTGGCGCTCGAGCACCCAGTCCTCTTGCGACTTGAGATCCTTGAGGTCGTAGCCCTGGCCCTCGACGGTGTATCGGAAGACCTCGCCGATCGCGTTCCACGGCGAGAGGCCGGGCTGGACGCCCTGCGGCATCGTCACGAAGCCGATGCGGTTGATGACCTCCTGGCGCGCCTTCTCGTAGTCGGTGCCCCACGCGAAGTAGCACTTCACGTCGGACAGACCGAAGAGCGACTGGCTCCGCGTGTGATCGAGGCCGGGCATGCCCGCGAGGCCGACCTCGAGCGGCACCGTCACGTAGCGCTCGACCTCGTCGGCGCTCCAACCTTGCGGCTGCGTGATCACCTCGACCATCGGCGGCACCGGGTTCGGGTACGCCTCGATGTCGAGCTCGTGAAAGGCGAAGAGTCCAGCACCGACGAGCGCGAGAGCGATGGCGAGGACGACGAACGGCGATCGGACCGCGATCGCCACGAGACGCTGGATCATTCGAGCGACGGATGTTTGCGCGAACGCGCGTGGTCGCACCAGATCCGCGGCGCCCCGATTTTCAGGGCGAAGCGCGTCAATGCGTCCTGTTCAAATTCGTCGCGGGGCGACGCGCCGATTTGCGGAGCGCGTACGGGGGCGATCCGTCACTGGTCGTGAGCACGTGCATCGTCGCGCTCGCGACGAGCACCACCGACGCGGCGAGCGCGATCGCGACGGGGCGTTCCCACCACGTACGCTCGAGCCCGATGCCGAGCTCGCGCGCGACGGACTGCCGCAGACGAGCGCGGGCCGCGGGAGACGGCGCGGGCGCCTCTTCGCTCGTCTCGATCGCGCGCTTCGTCTCGACGAACGCGCGCACGCAATCGGCACACGACACGAGGTGCTCCTCGACGCGGCGCCGTGCCTCGTCGCCGAGCGTGCCGAAGTGATAGCCGACGAGATCGGTTTCGATTTCGTTGCAGCTCATCGGGAGACCTCTTCTTTCAAACGAATCACCATGTCGTGGATGCGCGATTTGACGGTGCCGACGGGGATCTCGAGGATGTCGGCGACCTCCTCGTAGGACATGCCGGACGCCCGGAGGCGGTAGACCTCCGCGAACGGCGGCGGCAGGCGCGACACGGCGCGCTCGAGCGTCGCCGCGCGACGGCGCTCTTCGAGCTGATCCTCGGGGCTCGGCTGCGCGACGCTGCGCGAGTCGGCCTCGGCGCCAAAGGCGGCGCGCGCCGCGCGCTGGCGCGAGCGCACGCGGTTGAGGCAGAGGTGGCGCGTCACCTCGTAGATCCAAGCGCGGAAGCTCCGGATGTCCTTCCGTCGCTCGCGCAGCACGGCCATGAACGCCTCGTGCAGCACGTCCTCGGCCTCGCTTCCGTCACGGATGTACGCGCGGACGAAGCCGTAGAGCGGACGCTCGAAGCGCGCGTAGAGCTGGTCGAAGGCGCGCATGTCGCCCGCCGCCCACCGCGCATAGAGCGCCTCGTCGGAGCCCGTCGTCGCCGTCACTAGGCGGCCGCCTTCGCCTTGGCCTCACGCAGGATGCCGGCACTCGCGATGAGGCTCGAGATGATCACGAAGACGAGCGCGAGGATGAGGTTGTGGAGCGACTCCTGCAAACCGAGCGTGAAGATCTCGAGCTGCTTCGGCTGTTCGACCTGATGAAGGTAGAACGCCGAGTTGCAGATGCCCGTCGCGGTACCGAGCAGGCCCGCCATGAGCGTCGTGCCCGCGAGGACGCGCGCGAGCTTGGCGTGATGGGGCCTCAGCCGAAGCGTGTAGAGTGCACACGACACGACGAGGAAGAACCCGAAGATCGTCACCGGATACATCCCGAAGCCACCCGCATAGTAGAAATCGCGCCACATGAAGCCTGCCTTTCATGTGTGAGGAACCGCGCGCGGGAGAAAGTTCGTTCTTTTAGAAGCTGACCGGCATTTGCACGGGAATCTGCCGGTTTCCGCACTGGATGGCGTTCGTGAAATCGATCGTGACGCTCGGGACGCGGTCCCAGTCGAAGCCAGCCTCGGCGAACTCGACGTACACGGCGCGCGAGGCCTTGGGCGGGATCACGTAGGTGGCGTGGACCGTAGTCCGTCCCATGGCGCGATCCACGATCTGGCCGCTCGGCAGCCTCGCGACGATCGCGTCGCGGTTCACCACGATGTGCTCGTCGCCTTGGTTGATGACCTCGACGCGGACCCACAGCTTGTGGCGGTCGATCCAGACGTTCTCGGGTTGCACGATGACGTCCTCGGCCTGCGCAAGTTCGGCGTGCAGATAGCTCTTCGTGCAGGCGACGAGGGCGAGGATGGCGAGGAGCGTGAGCAATCGGTGGTGCGTCGTCATGGCGCCTTCCGGTGGTGCAAGCGCGACGCCAGACGTAACCTAGGACGATGCGCCGCCTTCTCCTCTTGGTCCTCGTGGGTTGCAGCAGCGGAAGCTCGAAGACGCCCGACGGCGGCACGATCTACACGAGCATTCCGCCCGACAACATTCCGTGCACGACCGACTCGGACTGCTGCGTCGTCACCGACTCGTGCCGCTCGGCGGCGTACGTCGTCCACGCGGGCGACCAAGTGAAGATGCCGAGCACGGCCTGTAACCTCTGCATCGTGCCCGCCGTGCAGGTCTGGTGCAAAGCCGGCGTGTGCCAGAGCGGCGAGCTTCACAACCTGTCGTCGGACACTGCGCCGTTCATGCAAGACCACTGCGGCTCGCTGCCGCTGCCCGACGCGGGCGACAACACGCTCTACGGTCCCGACGGAGGCGTGGTGACGATGGCCGCGTACGGATGTAATCCCTGAACGGGATGAAAGGGCTCGCGGCGTGGTTTCCGGGTCTCGAGGTCCTTCGTCGCTACGATCGTAGCTGGCTCGGGCGAGACGTCGCCGCGGGGATCGTGCTGACGGCGCTGCTCGTGCCGGCCGGGATGGGCTACGCCGAGGTCGCGGGGCTTCCCGCGATCGCAGGGATCTATGCGACGATCGCGCCGCTCGTCGCGTACGCGATCTTCGGGCCGTCGCGCATCTTGGTCGTCGGGCCCGACTCCGCGCTCGCGGCGCTCGTGGCCGCGGCGGTCGTCGCGCCGTCGGCCGGCGACGCACAGCGCGCGATGGATCTCGCGGCGCTCCTCGCCGTGATCACCGGGATCCTCTGCGTGGCGGCCGCGTTCGCGCGCGCAGGGTTCGCGACGAGCCTGCTCTCGAAGCCCGTGCGCGTCGGGTACATGAACGGCATCGCGCTCACCGTCTTCGTGTCGCAGCTGCCGAAGCTCTTCGGCTTCTCGATCGAGTCCACGAGCTTTTGGAGCGACGCGCTCTCGTTCGGCCGCGGCGTCGCCGAGGGGAAGACGAACGGGATCGCGCTCGCGATCGGCGCGGGGAGCCTCGCCCTCGTCGTGATCACGCGCGCGGTCGCCCCGCGATTTCCTGGCGTGCTCGCGGTGACGGTCGTCGCGACGCTCGTCGTCGCGGTCCTCCATTTGGACTCGCGCGTGCGTGTCGTCGGGGCGCTGCCGCGTGGCCTCCCGACTCCGTCGATCGCGCGGGTGACCCTCGCGGAGCTCGGGAGGCTCACGGCGGCGGCCGCGGGCGTCGCGCTCGTGTCGTTCGCCGACACGACGGTCCTCTCGCGCGTGCTCGCGGCGCGACGGCGCGAGAGGGTCGATCCGAACCGCGAGCTCTTCGCGCTCGGCCTCGCCAACGTAGCTTCCGGGCTCGTGCACGGATTTCCGATCTCGAGCAGCGCGACGCGCACGCCGGTCGCGGAGTCCGCCGGGGCACGCACGCAGCTCACCGGCATCGTCGCTGCGCTCGTGATGATCGCGCTGCTCCTCGCCGGGCCGGGGCTGCTCCGCGATCTCCCCGCGACGGCGCTCGCGGCGATCGTCATCGCCGCGATCTCTCGCGTCGTCGACTTGGGCGCGCTCCGCACGTTCGCGCGCGTGCGCCGCTCGGATTTCGCGCTGTCGATCATCGCGTTCTTCGGCGTGGCGGCGTTCGGAGTGCTCGCGGGGATCGCCGTCGCGGTCTCGCTCTCGCTGCTCGATTTCGTTCGCCGCGCGTGGCGCCCGCACCACGCGATCCTCGGGCGCGCCCCGAACGTGAAGGGCTACCACGACGTCGAGCGCTACCCGACGGCGAAGCAGGTCCCCGGCCTCCTCTTGTTCCGGTGGGACGCGCCGCTCTTCTTCGCCAACGCCGATCACTTCCGCGAAGAGATCCTCGACGCGGTCGACTCTTCGAAGCCCGCGCTCCGATGGGTCGTCGTCGCCGCCGAGCCCATGACCGACGTCGACACGACGGCCGCGGAGATGCTCGAGGAGCTCGACAAGGAGCTCGCCGCGCGCGGCGTCGAGCTCGCGTTCGCCGAGATGAAGGACCCCGTCAAGGACCGACTGCACCGCTACGGGCTACAAGAGCGGCTCGGTCGCGAGTTCTTCTTCCCGACGATCGGCGTCGCGGTGAAGGCGTACCTCGACACGAGCGGCGTCGAGTGGACCGACTGGGAAGAGTCAGGCGCGGCGCGCTGACGTGATGACGATCGGCTCGACCGGCGCGTCCTTCGCGAACGGGCCTCGCGCGCCCGTCCGCGAGCCGACGATCGCATCGACCACGTCCATGCCGGACACGACGCGGCCAAAGACGCAGTAGCCGAACCCGGCGGGCGTCTTCGCCGTGTGATCGAGCGCGCGATTGTCGGCGACGTTGACGAAGAACTGCGCCGTCGCCGAGTGCGGATCGCTCGTGCGCGCCATCGCCACCGAGCCGCGGACGTTCTTCGCGTCCGCGCGCGCCTCGTTCTCGACCGGCGCCTGCACCGGCCTCTTCTCGTAGGTCGCGTCGTAGCCGCCGCCTTGCGCCATGAACCCGGAGATCACGCGGTGGAAGATCGTCCCGTCGTAGTGCTTGGCGTCGACGTACCGGAGGAAATTCTCCACCGTCTTCGGCGCGCCGGCGGGGTCGAGCTCGATCGTGATCGTTCCGTTGCTCGTCTCGAGGATGACTTGCATCGTGCGATGATACACAGACACCATGCACCACAAACCCGTCCTCGTCGCGCTCGCCGTCGTTGCTTGTCGGGGCGGCCACGACACGGCCTCGGCGCACGAACCGCTCGTGCATCGCTTCGACGATCCCGCGCGTTGGTCGCAGCAGTTCGACGATCCCGCGCGAGACGCGTGGCAAAAACCCGCGGCGATCGTCGCGTCGATGGACATCGCGGCCGGAGCGACCGTCGCGGACGTGGGGGCGGGGACGGGCTATTTCGAGCCGTACCTCTCGCGCGCGGTCGGCGCTTCGGGGACGGTCCTCGCCGTCGACATCGAGCCGTCGATGGTCCACTGGATGCGCGATCGCGCCGCACGCGAGCATTGGAGCAACGTGCGCCCGACGCTCGCCGCCGTGGATGATCCGAAGCTGCCCGCGCGAGGCGTGGATCGGGTGCTCGTCGTCGACACGTGGCACCACATTCCCGATCGCATCGCCTACGCACGAAAGATCGCCGCGGCGCTCGCGCCGGGCGGCGCGCTCACGATCGTCGAGTACAAGCTCGACTCCCCGCAAGGTCCTCCGCCCGAGCACCGCATCAAGCCGGAGGCGCTCGAGGCCGAGCTCCACGAGGCGGGCTTCACGACCGCGCGCCCGTCCGTGGAGCTCCCGTATCAGTACATCGTCAGCGCACGACCTTCACGTTGAACATCGGCGTGCCGAGGCCGCCGTAGAGGCGCGCCCAGAGCGTGACGTAGGCCTCGGTGGCGCGCGCGTTCGTGATGTCGCCGAGGTCGATCACGTCCTTCCACCCGAACCACTCGCGGAGGCCGCGCGCGACCTCGCCCTTGGCCTCGGCGTCGTTGCCGCAGACGAACATCGAGTGGTCGCCGCCCGCGAGCAGGCCCGGATCGACCATCAAGAACGCGTTCACCGTGTTGAGCGTCTTGACGACCTTCGTCTTCGGAAGCGCGCGCTGGATTCTGCTCGCCGAGCGAGTCGGTGTTTCCGACCGTGAGCGAAGGCGGCATTCCGCGCGAGAAGTCGAGCGGGTTCGAGATGTCGACGAGCACCTTGCCCGCGAGCGCGTCGGCCCCGGCGACCTCGAGCGCCGCGATCGCGCTGCGCCCCTCGGTCGCGTTGAACACGATGTGGCCGTGCGCCGCGGCCTCCGCGAGCGTCACGAGCGAGACGTTCTTCGCCGTCTCGAGCCACGTCCGCACGGGCGGGCCGCCCGCCATGTCGTTGTCGCTTCGCGCGAGCGTCGCCTTGGGGTCGCGCGTGCCGAGCTTCACCGAGTGGCCGATCGAGCCGAGCTTGCCCGCGACCGTCTTCGCCACGATGCCAGAACCGAGGACCGCGATGTTCATGTTCGTCATCTCCTGCGCACGAACATAACGACGCGGGAACGGTTGACCATGGCTGGATTGGAAACCTATCGTTGAGAAAAGGTTGACAATGGCACAACCGCCTTCGAAGGTTCGATCCGACTTGTTTGCAGGGGTTTTGCCGTTCGTGCGGGCGGCCGAGGAGCGGAGCTTCGGGCGTGCGGCGGCGAGCCTGGGGGTCACGACCGCCGCGGTGAGCAAGGCGGTCAGAAGGCTCGAGGAGGACCTCGGCGTGCGCCTCCTCGACCGGAGCTCGCGCGTCGTGTCGCTCACGCGCGAGGGCGAGGTCTTCCTCGAGCGGTGCCAGTCGGCGGTCCTCAACGTGCGCGGCGCGCGCGACGCGATCGAGGGCATTCGCCGCGAGCCGCACGGCGAGATCTCGGCGACGTTCCCGTTCATCCTCGCGCCGTTCGTCGTGTCGAGCTTGCCGCGTCTCGGCGCGCAGTACCCGCGCCTTTCGTTTCGCTTCGACGTGAGCGATCGCGTCGTGCGCCTCGGACGCGAGACCTACGACGTCGCCGTGCGGATGGGCGAGCTCGACGACTCGACGCTCGTCTCGCGCCTCTTGCGAAGAACGCGCTGGGTGACCGTGGCCTCGCCGAGCTACCTCGCGCGCGCGGGGGAGCCGAAGACCGCGTCGGACCTCGGCGCGCACAACTGCCTTCGGTTCGTCGCGCCGAACGGCAAGCCCGCGGAGTGGACGTTCTCGGACGGCAAGCGGCCGCGCTCGTTCGCGCCCGAGGGCAACCTGCTCATCGACCACGGCGCGTACTTGCTCGACGCGGCCGCCGCGGGAATGGGCGTGTGTCAGGTCCTCGATTTCATGGTGGCCGAGCGCGTCGACGCGGGCGAGCTCGTCGAGGTCCTCTCGAGCGCGTCCGCGAAGGGACCCGACGTTCGCGCCGTCACGAGCGCGGCGCGATCGACGTCCGCGAACGTGCGCGCGTTCATCGCGTTCCTCGTCGACGCGTTTCGCGTCTAGGATGAACGGATGGAACAACGAAAGCTCGTGATCGTGGCGGGCGTCGCCTGGGACGAGACGGCTGACCCGCTCTGGATCAAGGCCGAGGCGCTGCTTTTGTCGATGCCGGACGCGCGGCTCCACCTCGTCCACGTCGTCGGTCGCAACGCCGTGAAGGCGGAGACGAGCAACGAGAGCCTCGTCGACGACGCGCTCGAGCGCTTGCACCAGTGGGTCCACGAGAAGGCCCACGACGACTACATCGACCCGTTCCGCTCGCAGATTCACCTCGACGTGGCCATCGGGCATCCCGCCGACGAGCTCGTGCAGATCGCCGTCGACAACTCCGCCGACCTCATCTTGCTCGGCACCCACGGCCGCAAGGGCGTCGCGAAGCTCGTCCTTGGATCGGTCGCCGAGGAGGTCCTCCACAAATCGCCCTGCTCGGTGCTCATCGCGCGCCCCGACGATTTCGAAGGCCGCGCGAAGACGCCCGAGATCTCCGCGCCGCCGGAGCCCGACCACAAGGCGTTTCGGCCTCACCCGCCGCGCTACCACTCGAGCGTGTCGTTCGGCTCGTATGACGCGACGCGCGCAGAGCGTTGAGAGGCTCCCGAGACGGATGACGAAGGTCGTCGCTGACCGATTCGAGATCGTGCGCGAAGCCGGCTCCGGCGGCATGGGCGTCGTCTACGAAGCGCGAGACCGGCGCACGGGCGTCACCGTCGCCGTGAAGGTCCTCGGAGATCGCGCCCACGCGTCGCGCTTCACGCGCGAGGCGGAGCTGCTCGCCGGCCTCGAGCACGACGCGATCGTGTCGTACGTCGACCACGGCGACGACGGCCAAGCGCCGTACCTCGCGATGGAATGGCTCGACGGCGAAGATCTCGCGCAGCGCCTCGCGCAGGGGCCGCTCTCCGTGGAGGAGACAATCGCCGTCGGCGCGCGCGTGGCGGACGCCATCGGCCTCGCGCACCGTCGCGGCGTCGTCCACCGCGATCTCAAGCCGAGCAACGTCTTCCTCGTCGGTCGCCGCGTCGATCGCGCGAAGGTGCTCGATTTCGGGCTCGCGCGCGATCTCGCGGCGACGACGAACCGCCCGCTCACCGTGGTCGGCGCGATCATGGGGAGCGTCGGGTACCTGTCGCCCGAGCAAGCGCGCGGCGCGGCGAACGTCGACGCGCGGAGCGACGTGTTCGCGATGGGGTGCATCCTCTTCGAGTGTTTGACCGGAAAACCGGCGTTCTCGGGCGCGCACGCGGTCGCGATCCTCGCCAAGCTCCTCGTCGAGGACGCGCCGCGGGTGAGGTCGCTCGAACCGAACGTGCCGCGCGCGCTCGACGCGCTCGTCGCGAGCATGCTCGAGCGAAACCCGGAGGCGCGGCCGCCGAACGCGGGCGCCGTGCGGGACGCGCTCTTGCGCATCGCGCAGGCGTCGAGCGTGCCGAGCCTCGCCCCGAGCGCGGGCGCTCGCGCCGCAGCGCTCACGCGCGACGAGCAGCGCGTCATGTCCGTCATCCTCGTGGGCGAGAAGCGCGCGCTGGCGGATACGCTGACGAACGTGTCGACGACGAGCTCCGCGGCGGCGACGGTCATCACGCTCCGCACAGAAGATGCTCGCGCATCAATCGACGCGACCGTGGCGCGGTTCGACGCCGCGGCGGACGTCGCGGCGGACGGCACGACGATCGTGACGCTTCGCGGAGGAGCCGCCACGGACCAAGCCACGCGCGCCGCGCGCTGCGCCATAGCGCTTCGCGCCGTGTGCCCGGGCGCGGCGATCGCGCTCGCGATTGGACGAGGGCTCGCGGAGGGCGCGAGCGCCTCGGGCGAGGTGATCGAGCGCGCGGCGGCGCTCTTCGCGACGGCGAGTCGCGATCCGAACGAAGCGATCCACGTCGAGGCGAGCGTCGTGCCGATGCTCCAGTCCCGCTTCATCGTCGCGCCCGGCGCGTCGGGCACGCTGCTCCACGGCGAGCGGCAGTCGTTCGAGTCGGCGCGCGTCGTCCTCGGTCGCGTGACGCCGTTCGTCGGGCGCGCGCGCGAGCTCGCGATGCTCGAGAACGCCTTCGCGAGCACCATCGTCGAGCCGCAAGCCTCTGCGGCGCTCGTCATCGGCGGCGCGGGAAGCGGAAAATCGCGGCTTCGCGAGGAGCTCGTTCGCTCGGCGAAGCGTCGCGAGCCGACCACCGTCGTGTGGATGGTCCAAGGCGATCCGCTGCGAACGCAGCCTTACGCGGCGCTCGCTGCAACGCTGCGCGCCGTGACGGAGATCGACGAGATGCAAGGCGACGCCGCGCGCCAAGCGCTCGCGTCTCGCGTCGCGGAGGTGGTCCTCGACGCGAGCCAGCGCGAAGACACGACGCTCTTCCTCGCGGAGATCATCGGCGCTCCATTCGACGACGCCGCGAGCACACAGCTCCGCCTCGCGCGCGAGTCTCGCCAGTTGATGCAAGATCAGGTGGCTCGCGCGTGGACCACGTTCGTGTCCGCTCACCTCGACCGCGCGCCCCTCTTGCTCGTGCTCGAGGACATCCACTGGATCGACGCGGCTTCCGTGCAGCTCGTCGACGCGACGCTCGCCGCACACCGCGAGAGGCCCGTGATGGCGCTCGGGCTCGGTCGTCCGGAGGTGGAGGGCGCGTTTCCGAAGCTGTGGGCCGACCACGGCATGCAGATCTCGAGGCTCGCGCCGCTCTCCGCGCGCGCGGCCGAGAAGCTCGCGCGAGAGGCGCTCGCGGGGACGCGCGTCGACGACGCGGCGATCACGCGCGCCGTGGAGCGCGCAGCGGGCAACCCGTTCGTGCTCGAAGAGCTCGTGCGCGCGCTCGCCGAGCGTCCAGCGGACGACGCGACGTTGCCGGACGGCGTGCTCGCGCTCGTGCAGCTCAGGCTCGAGGCGCTCGAGCCGGCGCTCCGGCGTGTTTTGCGCGCGGCGAGCATCTTCGGGCGAACGGCACGCGAGGAGGGCGTCGCGCACTTGCTCGGCGACGACGACGCGGTCGCGCTCGTGCGCGCGTCGCTCGAGACGCTCGTCGCGCGCGAGGTCCTCGAGTTTCTCAAGGAGGACGCGCGCGTCGTGCGGTTTCGACACGATCTCGTTCGAGACGCCGCATACGCGATGCTCACGGAGGCCGATCGATCCGTCGGCCACGCGCTCGCGGGCGAATGGCTCGAGACCGCGGGCGAGCACGACGCGTCGATGCTCGCGATGCACTTCGAGCTCGGCGGCGATCCCGCGCGCGCGGCCGGATGGTACGCGCGCGCCGCGGAGCAGGCGCTCGACGGCAGCGACATGCCCGCCGCGCACGCGCACGCGAACCGCGCGCTCGAGCGAGGCGTCACGGGCGAGCTCCGCGGAAAGGCGCTCTACGCACGTGCGATCGCGACGCGCTGGAGCGGCGAGCTCGTCGCTGGCCTCGACGACGCGCGCGAGGCCATGGCGATGTTCGAGCCCGGCACCGCGCCGTGGTTCGCGGCGGTCCTCCAGGCCTGCCTCCTCGGCGACTCGGGCGGTCGCCGAGACGTGGTCCGCGATCTCGTCGCCGCGACCCTTCCGACGACGCCGCGCGACGCACGCTCGCGCGCGCTTCGCATTCGCGTGATGGGCGAAGGCGCGATCGCGAGCCATCACGCCGGCGATCACAGCGCGGGCGACGCGCTCATGAAGCGCGTCGAAGAAGAGGCCGCGCCGCTCATGAGCGATCCGAGCGTCGCGCTCACGGTCTATCGCATGCGCGCCGCCAACGCGGGAAACGACGGCGATCCTTGGGCGGAGCTCCACCATTGGGTGGAGATCGGAAAATGCTACGACCAGATCGGCGACCGCGGCCTCTCGACGACCGCGAAGGTGAACATCGGCTACGGCTGGATGATGGTCGGCGCGTACGATCGGGCCGAAGAGTCGCTGCGCGTCGCGATCAAATCGGCGGACGCGCTTCACCTGAAACGCATGGTCGCCGCCGCGCAGCACAACCTCGGGCTCGTGCTCGCTTGTCGTGGCGATTTCGCGCAGGCCGTGAGCGTCGAGCGGGAGGCGGTGGACACGATGGCCGCCGTGGGCGATGACCGGATGCTCGCGATGTGCTGGATTTATCTCGCGATGATCCACGACATGGCCGGCGACCGAGAGCGCGCCGAGAGCGTCGCTCGCGAGGCGCTCGAGTCTTCGAAGTCGCTCCCGCCGCTAAGAGCGCGGGCGCTCGCGATCCTCGCGCGCGCTCTCTTGCGGCTCGGGCGAGTCGCCGAGGCGGAGTCGATCTCGGACGAGGCGATGGTCGCCATGGTCACGGCGCGGGCGGAGGGCGGCGACGTCTTCCAAAGGCTCGTTCGCGCGGAGACGCTCTTCGCGTGCGGCCGCGCGGACGAAGCGAGGTCGCTCCTCCACGACGCGAAGCGGACGATCACGCGCGCCGCCGCGTGCATCCGAGAGGACGCCGTCCGCGAGCAGTTCGTCGCGGCCGTCCCAGAGAACGCCGCGGTGCTCGCGCTCTGCCGCGAGCACGGCGTGGACTGATCAGATCAAGGAATTCGCAGCGCGTTCGCGTCGACGTTCTCCGCGTCGGGCGCGTCGCGCGTCACGAGGTAGCCCGCGCGCTCGACCATGCGCGAGTCCTCGAGCATCCAGCGCCAGAGCGCGCCGCGCATCGCGGTGACCACGTCGGGGTGCTCGGCCGCGACGTCGCGCGTCTCCGCGTGGTCCGCGACCACGTCGTAAAGCATGTACTTTACACCTTTACGCGTGGGCACGTAGACGAGCTTCCAGCGGCCATCGCGGATCATCCTGTGGCGCGCGACCGTCGTCACGGCCTCGACGTCCTTGCGGAGCACGAGCTCGTCGTGGTGCTCGGTGTCGACCTCGGTGAGGTGCGCGAGCGCCGGGTAGGGCAGGCGCAGCTCGTCGGGGAGCGAGGGGACGTCGCCCATCCAGAGCTCGGTCTCGGCGAAGGCGCGCTCCTCCGGCGTGGCTTTTCCGTCGAGCGCGGGCGCGAGCGAGACGCCGTCGAGATCGCGCGGCGGCTCGGTGCCGGTGAGGTCGTAGAGCGTCGCGGCGAGATCCACGTCTCGCACGACGCGCCCGTCGCGGCGTCCCTGGGCGTGACGCGGATCGACGATCACGAGCGGCACGTGCGTCCCCTCGTCGCCGAAGAGGTGATCGCCGTGGCCCTGCCCGTGCCCGTTGTCGAAGAGCGTCTCGCCGTGATCGGCCGTGACGACGATGATCGTGTTCTCGCGTAGGCCGCGTTTGTCGAGCGCCGCGACGAGGCTCTGGGCTGCGTCGTCGATGCTCGTGATCGCGCCGTCGTAGAGCGCGCGCACCTGCGCGACGTCCGCGTCGTCGAGTCGGCCTTCGTTTCCGAGCCCCACGGGCTTGTGGTACTTGAAGCGCCCGCGATAATTCGGGTCCGTGTAGCGCGCGTAATACGGAGACGGCGCGGCGTACGGGAAGTGCGCGGTCGAGAAGAAGACCGTCATGAAGAACGGCTTTCCGCCGCGCGAGACGTGGTCGAGCGCACGCTCGGCGTCGTCCTCGAGCATGCGCGGATCCGCGGCGACGTTCATCTCGCGCAAGACGGGGAAGAGCGCGCGCCCGAAGCGCGAGTGCAGGATCGGAAGGAGTGGCGTCTGCCTCTCGAGCGCGCGCTGGCGGACGAGCTGCTTGAAGTCGAACGTCGGCGCGTCGACGCATTCGTACCCGAGGTCGATGCGCGAGAAGATGTCGCCCGCGTAGTCGCTCACGACCGCGGTCTCGTAGCCCGCTTTGCGCAAGCGCTCGGGGAGCGCGTCGAAGTCCTTCGCGCGATCTTCCCAGCGCGGAAACATCGTGCGGATGCCGTGGTGGTGCGCGTGACGCCCGGTCAGGATCGTGACCCACGACGGGAACGTGCGCGGGAGCGAGACGTACGCGGTGTCGAATCGCGTGCCGTGCGACGCGAGCGCCGAGAGGTGCGGCGCGACGCTCGTCGTCAGGCGATCGGCGCGAAACGAATCCGCCGCGAGGATGATCACGTTCGGCTTCGACGACGTGGCGGCGGCGCGCGCCTCGCGAGCGTTCGGCCAGAGCGCGCCCAGCGCGACGAGCGGCACGACGACGGCCGCGGCATTCCGAACGTCGCCGCGCGAGAAGAGCGACGCGATCCTCCGCGGCCACATGCGCCACGACGCGACCGGCCCCGAGAGATACAAGGCGAGCGCGATGACGCCGAGCGCGAGCGTCCCTCGCGCTCCGAGCGCGTCGGTCACGACGACCTGCACCGCGCGCCGCACGCCTCCGCGCGCGTACCACGCGTCCGCGTAGAGCTGCGGGCTCCGCGCCATCGCGTCGAGCACGAGCCACGCGTGGAGCGCGACGAGCACCCCGAGCGCGCGAAATCCGAGCGCGGGCCCGCTCGCGAGCGCGCGCCGAGCGAGGACCCTCCGAAGCTGCACGAGCCGCCCCGCGATCGCGCCGAGCACGATCCCGATGCCGATCGCGGACGCGCCGATCGCGAGCACGAGATCGCGGATCTCTCCGGAGAACCGCGTCACGACGAACGTGCTCACCTCGCGCGCCTGCGCCCCGAGCGCGCGATCTCCCTCCTCGACGATCGGCGCGCTCGACGCGAGGAGCGTGAGCGCGAGCATGTACGCGGCGCCGAGGAGCGACGGCCGCGCGAGCGCGCGCGCGACCTTCTTGAAAAGGTGGAGCTCCTTCTGCCACGTCATGACTTTTCATGTTCGAGGGCTTTGCCCTCGAGCTCCCCCTCAGCGCTTCGCGCTTCGGCAAAGGGGCACTCGCGAGGACGCGAGACCCCCTTTGGAACCCCCGGCATAGCCTGCCCGAGCGCGCGATCATTTTTGAAGGGCCTTCGAGATCGCGCGCGGCCCAGGATCGCGCGGGAACGCCCGCGCCGAGAGGTCGGCGATGCGCCGCCCGATCGCCTGCACTTCGTCGCGCGGCCATTTCTTCGGTCCCTCGACGCGGTCGCAGAAGAACGTGCGGCACCCGAAGGGCCGGCTCGCGTAGATGCGGCACCGCCCGTCGTCGCCGAGGAGCGCGCAGGTCCGGTCCTCGTCGCCGGTCGAGGAGCTTCAGCCTCTTCGGAGGTCGCCGCCTCCGAGCGGCGGCGCCACTCGGAAGCGCGTTGGTCGCCTTCGCCGCGTGCGCGACCTCCTCGAGCTCCACGGCGTGAGGGTACGGCTCGCGCCCCGTGCGCGCGAAGTGACAGCACTCGCCGCTCGAAGGACACGAGAACGGCGCGATGAGCGCGTCGACTTCCTTGTAGAGTGCAAGCAATTCGGCGCGCGCGACGGAGCTGATGCTTCCACGCGGACATCTGAGGTCGTGCGCGGAAATTACGCCAAAAGTCCCTAGAAAGCCGATACTATTTGAGCCGAGGTCCCGCCATGCGTCGTGTTGTCTTTCTTTGTCTCGTGTTCTCCGGTTGGGGCATCGCTCAAGGATGTGGTGGCGCCGATGGATCGGGCCTCGGCGACGGATCGGATGACGGCACGATCTCCGACAGCCCCGTGAACAACCCCGACGTCGCGCAACAGAACGACGGCGGAAACCCGAACGACACGGGTCAAGGCGGCGACGGAACGACGACCGAGGGCGGCACGACCGACGGCGGCGTCACCGACGGCGGCGGCAGCAACGTGCTCCTTCGCTGCGGCGACGCGTCGGTCAACGACTGCACGCAGTGCGTGGGCGCCACGCAGCCCTGCGTCTATTGCGCAACCGACGCCTCGGCGCAGAGCGGCGTCTGCACGCCGATGCACTCGAACTGCCTCAACGCGATCCCGAACGGCTTCCAGGATTGTCCCTGCGTCGACGCGAGCGCGTGCCCCGAGAGCTACCAGGTCTGCACGAATTTCGGCCGCTGCCACACGTGCTCGGACGCGTTCACGAACAACGGCCTGAAGTGCGAGAACGCGGGCACGTGCGCGTTCGATAGCGGCGCCTGTCTGGAATATTTTTCCGTTTGCATTCAGGGCGAATTTGCGCGAGACCGTCGGTCCCATGAAGGTTTCGCTCCGCTTTCTCTCGCTCGCCATCGCCCTTACGACCGCTGCCTGCTCGGGCGGCGGAAGCACCAACGACGCCGGCACCGACGCGTCGAAGGAAGCGGGCGGCAAGGAAGCCGGCGTGAAGGACTCGGGAACGACGCCCGACGCGGACGACGGCGGCCAGACGGGACCGACGATCGATCCGGCGTGCGCCACGCCGAGCGCTCCCGCAAGCGGCGGCTCGTGCGTCACGCTCGACGACGCGGGCGTCTCGTGCAACCCCGTCACCAGCGCGACCTGCGCGACCGACGCTGGCGAGTCGTGCGACTTCTCGCAGACGGGCTTCCAGTGCTACCCGCCGCCGCCGCCGAACACCGCCGCCCTTTGCGCCGCCTGCGATCCGCAGAACGGCCCGGAGTGCGCGCCGACCTCGACCTGCATCGCGACGCCGAACGGCAACGAGTGCGCCCGCTTCTGCTGCACCGACGCGGACTGCACGCCCGGCAAGTGCGACACGACGACGTTCCAGAGCGCGCCGCTCGGCTTCTGCGTGAAGTGATCATGCAACCTCGCTACGAGGTTGCGACGTTGATCAGAACGTCCCGCTGAAGAGCAGACCGCTCCCCGACACGCCGAGCTGCGCGCGCGGGCGCTTCGCCGTCGATCCGTAGACGATGAGCGGCACGCCCACGAGGAGCAGCGTCGCGCCGATCGCGACGGAGATCCCGCCGACCGCGTTGTCCAAGTCCTTGAAGCACAAGTGCTCGACCTGCGCAGCTCGCGGCCGACTGAAACGCGCGCGCCCGCGAGCGCGATGTGTCCGACGCCGAACGCGGAGAGCACGATGCCGGTCGCGATCAGGCCCGGCTTGGCCTGCGTCTCCGAGGCTTGCTCCGGAACGCTCTGAACGACGACGCTCGTTTGGTCGTCGGCGAGCGCGCTCGCGCAGACGAAGGTCGACATCACGACGAAGGCACCCGAGAAGAGCTTCATGTTTCGCATGTCCACCTACATTGCGACGGACATGCCACGCTGATGGCGACCGATTTCAGCCGGATCGCGCGTCCATGGGTGTGCACGGCGACTCGGGCCGTGCAAGCCGCTGCACGATCGCGATCAGAAAAGGACGGCGAGCGAGACGGTGCCGCCGTAGACCCAGCCGTCGCTGCCGAAGCCGGGCCAGCCGGGGTTGTTCGTCTGGAGGCCCTTCGCGCCAGCGACGGGATCGCCCGTCGACGAGGAGCGCGAGTCGTCGGGCACCTCGTCGACGATCTGGCTGTTGTCCTTCGTCACGTGGTTCCACGCGAGGCGGTACGCGACGAGCTGCACGCCGGGGCGCAAGCGAACGCCTCCGACCATCGCCTCGAAGTCGCCGCCGAAAGCGACGCCGTAGCGATCACCGTCGACGTAGTTCGAGCGTCCCGTCTGCGCAGGCACCGGAGAGGGCGCGTACTGCCAGTCGATGTAGCCACGCACCGATTTGTACTTGTGACGCAGGCCGACGGAGTAGACGAGCGAGTCGCCCCAGCCGTAGTTCGGACCATTGGGAGTCGAGTAGTTCGAGGGCGCCGCGCCGTGGCGATCCTTGTACGTCGACCAGTTCATCCAGCGGATCTGCGCGCCGACGCCGAACGTGTAGTTCCGGCTCTTGATGACGTCGCCCTCGGCGCCGAGCGAGATGCGCCAGGGCATGTAGTCGTGCGTCTCGTGCTGCACGCCGGTCGACACCGTGCCGTTCGGGAGCGTCGCGGCGATCGTCGTGTCGATGTCGAACGACGAGGGCGCGTGAAGGACCGCGCCGACGCGCACGCGCTCGTCCGGCGTCCAGTAGACGCCCGCGTGCGGAGCGAGCGCCGCGGTGACGCCGATGCTGTTGTTCACGAGGAGCTTCGTGTAGTCGGTCGACGCGACGACGTACGACGACGACGTGGCGGAGTTCGCGAGGCCGAGCGTCGCGCCGATGCCGAGCGAGAGCTGCTTGAGCAGGCGGAAGCTCCCGCCGATCGCGATCGACATCGCCGTGAGTCGATCGCCGTAGAGCTCCGGGTGCAGGCTGTTCGAGAAGAGCGCCTCGCGCTCGTCGTTGTAGAAGGTGTTCGCGGTCGTGAGGTTGCCGAGCGGGAGCATGACGAACATGCCGACGGAGAAGCGGTTCTTGATGAGGTGCTTCACGCCGCCGATGACGAGGTAAGGGCGCGTCTGGCCGCTCGTCCCCGCGGCTTGGCGCGGCCGCGCGGGGAATTGGCTCCCGCACGGCGGCTTCGAGGTCGTGTCGCAGCCATCTGCGAGCCACTGCGTCGGGACGACCGTGTTCGGGCACCGTCGCGATGTCGCGCGCGCCGACCGCGAGCGGCACGTCCGCGCCGGGCGTGCGGCCGTCGAGCGTCATCGAGATCTGCTCGCTGATGACCGCGACGCCGACGTCGAGCCGGTCGTCGGCGTCCTCGAGCATCGCGGGGTTGAAGTACGTCGACGCGGAGCTCGGATCGCTCACCGCCCAGTTGAACCCGCCGGTGCTCGATGCGGCGCCGAGCGCCTCGAAGAGCGGCGTCGCGCGCGCCGGCGAGGCCACGACGATGAAGACTGCGCCGACGAGGAGTGCGTGTTTTTTCATCAGGGGTTCGGATCGTGTGGGAGGGCGAGGCGTACGTTCGCGCACGTCTCGAGATCGGCGGCGACGTCCTCGCCAGGGTTTCGCACGACGACCGCCGCGGCGCGCGGGCTCACGTTCGGATCGATCGACGAGCCGAGGTAGCGGAACGTGATGCGCGGGACGAGCGTCGCGTTGTCCGGGTGGCCCGGCGTCGCGATGAGCGAGCACGCGGTGCACGAGTTCACCGAGAGCACGCTCTCCTCGAGGTCCCAGTCGCCGTGCGCGGTGAACTGGATCGCGTTCTGCGGGACCTCGCCCTGCGCGCTCGCGTACTCCTTGTAGTCGCGCTGCGTGGCCTCGCGGATGCCGCTCGTGACGCCGGTGATCGCGAAGGCCGCGCCGATGATGCCGTCGCCGTCGGTGTCCTCGGCGTTCTGGAGGTGCTGGCCCGTCGGCTTCAGCGGGTCGTCCTCGTAGGGCATCGGCGTGAGGCTCGTGAGCGGCGTCTTCGCGGAGAAATCCGTCGGCAAGAGCGCGTCGGTGCCGCCGCGCACGCGATAAAAGCGGTCGAACGTGAACGAGCAGCTCGTGCCCTGCACGGCGAACGTGCCCTTGCGCGGCCCGTGCGATCCGTTCACCGATGGATCGTTCCTGTAGAGGAGCGCCTTGAGCGTCGCCGGCGTGCAGTCGACCGTCGCGCTCCCCGTGACGTGGAAGCCGCAGTGGAGCGCTTGCTCGATCTGGAACGTGCCGCTCGTCTCGCTGATCCGATAGAGGTACCAAGTGCTCGCTGGCTGCGGCTCCTGGAGCACGGCGTCGCGCACCGAGTCGTTCTCTCGCGCGATCCACCAGCCGTTCATGTCGCACGAGCTGGCCTTGTAGGCGTTCTCGCAGTCGGCGCCGTTTCCGACGAGGCCATCGCCGCAGGGATAGAAGCAGATGTTGTTCTGGCACTGCCACCCGGGCGTGACGTGGCAGTCGCTACAGCCGGGGCTCTGCGTGTCGCAGTCTTCGGTCGACCCGACGACGCCATCGCCGCAGACGTCGCCGCTCGAAGGCGAGGGGAGGACGACGTCGTGCGTGCACGCGGGCGCGAGCGAGAGCGCGAGGACGGAGAGCGTGAAAACGGAGCGAACCTTCACGGCCTCGGCCTTATACCTCAACGGGCGGAGGACGCGGACGCGGATTTCCAGCGGGGCAAGAGGGCGAGGGGGAGCGCACAGGCGACGGCGGCGAGCGCGAGGACGTTGCCTTTTCCGATGCGATCGGCGAGCGAGCCTCCGAGCTGGCCGCCAATGCCGATGGCGATCGTGTTCGCGCTGGTCAAGAGCGTGTAGTGCAGGCCCGCGTCCGCCTTGCGCGTCGCGGTCATCAGCGCGGCGAAGAGCACGGTCGTTCCGAGGCCGCTCACGAACGACTCGGTCGCGATGCTCACGGTGGTCCACCCGAGCGGGACGCCGAGCTTGAGCGCGACGACGAGCGGCACGCACACGATCGCCTGGAGGACCCCCGCGATCGCGAGCGCGCGCGTCTCGCTCATGACGCGATGAAGGACCCCGCCTGCCGCCGCGCCGAAGAGGCCTGCGGTGATCCCGAGCGTCACCGCGGCGAGGCCGATCTGCTGCTCGGTCCACTTGGCGTCGACGAGCATCGGCTTGATGAGCACGGTCGCCATGTGGAGGCCGAGCTTGTACGTAACCGCGATCACGATCACGGGCCACGCGCCGGGCGAGAGGATGTGACCGAAGAGCTTCTTCACCTCCATGCGGCTGGGCGCCGAGGAGTCGGGCGCGTCGTCGCGCTCGCGGAGGAGGCGCGCGGCCGGCGTCGCGAGGAGCACGAGCGAGCCGCTCACGAGCACGGCGCCGCGAAGGCCGAGCGGCTTGATCAAGAGGAGGAGACCCGCGCCGCCCGCGAGCATCCCGAGGCGATAACCCGCGACCTGCGCGGTGTTCCCGAACCCGAGCTCCTCGGGCGCGAGCGAGCGCACCGCGAGCGCGTCGACGAAGATGTCCTGCGTCGACGCGAAGAGCGCCGTGAAGAACACGAGCACGAACCACATCGAGGGCGCCTCTTTGAGCGGCGCGACCGCGAAGAGCCCGATCGTCACGAAGAGGAGCGTCTGCAAGACGAGGAGGATCTCGCGCGACCGCGCCCGCACCGCGGGACGATCCGCGAGCGTCGACCAGAGGATCTTGAGCTGCCAGGGGAGCTGCAGCCAAGACACCGCCGCGATGAGCCCCATCGAGTAGCCCGCCTGCCGGAGCGCGACGGGCATGTAGTCGCTCGCGAACCCGTACGGCACCCCCTGCGCCGCGTAGAGCAGCGAGAGCGCGAAGAGGGTCCGCCGGCCGTTCACTTCACCTGAATAGCGAGGAGGTGAACGTAGCGCTACGCTCGAGCGATGGGGTGGCGACTGAGATTCGGCGTGTCGCTTCTGACGCTCGGGTTCGCGTGCACGAGCGGCCACGAGTGCATCCCCGATTTCTTCTTCCAAACGGCGGTGCCCGGCGCGGCGCGGAGCTGCGTCGTGACGTTCGCGCAAAACAGCACGTCGCTCGTCGTCGACGTCGGCGATCTCGACGGGGGTTGTGCGTCGGCGACGGGCACGATGCTGGACGTGTCCTGCACGACCGCGAGCCTCCCGCAGGGCGCGCTCGTCTGTCAGCGTGGTTGCTATCCGCAGAACAGCGATCTGTTGAGCGTCGGCGCCGCGGATGACGACGCGGCCGTGGAGATCCACGCGCTCTTCGGCAACCCGCCGTTGGAGGGCGTCATCCCTGCGACCGTGGCGTGCAACGGCAGCCCGATCGCCAACACGGCAGCCGCGTCGCTCGACAAGTGCCCCTACTGATCAGTCAGAGGGCTTCGACGACGACGTTCTTGCGATCGGCGGCGCGCTCGGCTGCGTCCGCGCTGATGATGTCGCCGTGGTCGTCGAGATCGCTGCGCCGGATGCCGAACGCGAAGAGCAGCGCGCGCGAAGGCTCGAACCCGAGATCGTCGGCGTGCACGAAGAGGCGACCGAGCTGCTCGGTGTAGGCGCGCGCGAGCGTCCGGAACGGGATGTTGTCGAACTTCTTCGCGCGCCGGCGGCTCGCCGCGGCCGACGCAGCGAGCGCGACCGAGAGCCCGTGGTAGACGGCGCGAAGGCGCGGCGGGTTTCCGACCTTCTCGTGCTCCAAGATGCGCCGGAGGAAATGCACGTTGAGCGGCACGTGGAACGACTCGTCGCGCGTGAGGATCGTGAGCATGTGGCGAATCGCCGGGTGCGGCTTCGCCGTGCGGAGCGCGAGGCGGTACGTCGTCGAGCCAATCGTCTCGAACATGAGGTTCACGAGGACGATCGTCTCCGGGCGCTTCGCGCGCGCGTAGAGCTTGTAGAACGTGGTCGTGGTCGGCCCCATCGGGCGAACCTCGCCGCCGAGCCAGCCGAGGAACTCGGTCAAGAGCTCGCGGTGCCAGCCCTCTTCGTCACCGTAGAGACGCAGCGTCTCGGCGAGCTCGGGATCCCATTTCTCGATGTCGCCGGCGATCTCGTGCGCCTGGCGAAGGCCTGACTCCTCCGCGCGAAACGCCGCGTTGAAGAACGCGATCGCGGCCTGCTGCTCCTCCACGCTCTCCCAAAGGACGGGCTGCGAGAGGTCCAGCTTGTCGTCGTACATGCGCTCGCGGCGCTGTTTGAGCAGACGAAGCCAAAAAGAAGTCGGTCGATCCGAAGACATGGCCAAAACCCGTTAACCCCCAGCCGAAGGAGCGAACTAGCACAGCCTTGAAAGTTGCGCGAGGTGTCCCAAAACGCTACGAAAAAGGCATGCTCATCGTCTTACGAGCAGGAGACGCGATCCCGACGGTAGCGCTGCGACGCGGCGAGTTTTTCCGTTGGATCAAGGACGCGATCGGCGAAGCGTGGACGGGGCAGTGGAGCGAGGTGGACCTGCGCCATCCCAGCGCGACGCTCCCCGATCCGAACGCCGGCGCCGGGTACATCGTGACCGGATCGTCCGCGAGCGTGACCGAGCAAGCAGCGTGGATGCTCCGCGCGCAAGGTTGGCTCCGCGAGGCGACGGCGCTCGACAAACCCATCCTGGGCATCTGCTTCGGTCACCAGCTCCTCGCCGAGGCGCTCGGCGGCAAGGTCGTGAAGAACCCGTGCGGGCGCGAGATCGGCACCGTGAAGGTGACGCTCGACGACGGCGCCGAGCGCGACCACGTCTTCGGCGAGCTCCCGCGCTCGTTCCACGCGAACGCGACGCACGTCGATACGGTCGCCGAGCTCCCGAAGCACGCCGAGCGCCTCGCGACGACGAAGCTCGACGGAAATGCCGCGTTCCGCGTGCGTCGCGCGTACGGCGTGCAGTTTCACCCGGAGATCGACGGCGAGCTGATGCGCGGCTACCTGCACGCGCGCCGCGACGTCATCGTCGAAGAGGGACTGCCGCACGAGGAGATGGTCGCGTCCGTCGACGATGCGCCGCACGCGATCTCGCTCATGAAGCACTTCGCGAAGCGCGTCTGACTACGCCAGAAGGAGTAACAGGAAGATCGGAAAGATCAGGAGTTTGGGAATTTGGGTCCGAACCCGCAACCTTCCTGATCTCACCGATCTCCCTGTTTTTACTCTTTTCGGACGAGGTGGCGGCGTAGGCCCTCGCCGTACGCGGTGGGCGTGCCGTCGTAGCTCGTGATGAGCGCGGGGCCGCGGTTGCAGTCCCACGTGTTCCACGCCCAGCCGAGGTACGAGACGCCGTGGCGGTCGGCCCACGTCATGTAGCCGTCGACGAACGCGTGGCCGCAGTCGTTCTCTCCAATCTCGCCGGCGACGAGCGGGACGGCCGCGGCGATCGCGTCGAAGCGCCTCGAGAAGCAGTCGTCGTCGGTGCAACCCGAGAAGTTGTAGAGGTGGAGCGACGCCGCGATTTGCCCGAGCGGATCGCGCGGCGCGTGATCGAGCCAGCGCGAGAGATCGCTCGAGTAGCCGAGCCCCGGAACGAGGATCACGTTGCGCGCCCCCACGCTGCGGATCGCGTCGACGAGCGCCTGCGTCCCCGCGGTTCGGTACGTCTCCGCGCTCGTCGACGATTGCGCCGTCCCGCCTGCGGCGGATCCGGCGACAGGGAGAGAGACGACGCAGCCGTCGCGGAGGCAATCCCAGCTGTCGATGCTCGCGCCCTTGCCGTTGGTGCAGAGGACCGCGTCGAGGAACGGCTCGTTGAATACGTCGAAGAGCACGCCGGCGTCGCCCGCGAACGTGCTCGCGACCGATTTCCAGAAGTCGACGGCGTAGTCCGCGTCGGCCATCGGGAGCTGGTGATCGGCGAGCGAGTCGCTCGGCGCCGACCAGTGGAGATCGATCACGACATAGAGGCCGCGACCGCGGAGCTCCGCGACGAGCTGCGCGATCGCCTTTCGATACTCGGGCCCGGCGTAGCGCGCGTCGAGCCCGTGCAAGCCGAGCCAGCAGTGCTCGTTCAGCGGGATGCGTACGGTGTTCGCGTGCCAAGAAAGGATCGCGCTCGAGAGCGCGTCACCGCGCGGGCCCTCGAAGATGCCCGTGCCCTTCACGCACGCGTACTCGGTGCCCGAGTGGTTCACGCCGAGGAGGCGCACGGTGGCGCCGCGGCTGACGAGCCTGTTGCGTTCGACGTGAAGCCCCGCGCTCGGCGGGAGCGACGCGTCGGCAGTGAGCTCGATGCGAGGCGCGGAGCTGGCCGTCGCTGCGCCGCACGCAGCGACCACCAAAGCCGACACCACTGCGCGCATGGGGCGCTCTTAGCACATCACTGATAGGCGGCGCACAGGCTGTCGAGCGCGGTGAGCTGGATCTGATCCGCGCAAACGCCCTCGGACTGACCAATGGCTTTGTCGCATAGACCCGAGCCGCAATCGGCGCCCGCCGTGCACGCGTCGCCCGCGAAGCGAAGCGGCTGGCACGTCGCTCCGAAGAGGCCGCTTCCGGGACACTGATAGCCCTTCATGCACGGCTCGTAGTACGGGCTGCACGACGAGCCGTCGCCGCCCTCCGCGACGCAAACCTTCGACTTCGGATCGCAGAAGTACGGACCGCTGCAGACGTCGGCCTCGCCCGGGCAAGCGCCGCCAGCCTCGATGATGTTCGGCTGCATGCATTTTCCTGCCGTCTCGCCCCACGGGATGAGGCAGCGGAGGCCGTCCTTGAGCGAGCAGTCGTAGTCGACCGTGCACGGCGTTCGCGCGGAGCCGGGGCCGCTGAAGATCGGCTCGCACGCCGTCGTGATCGTGTCGAGGGCCGTCGCCGTGATCGTCGTCGTCTGGTACGCGGCGGCGACCGCTTGCAAACACGCGGGCGCGGCGGTCGGCACGTAGTCCGTTCCTTGCGGGACGTCGCTCAGGCACTTCGTCGACCGATCCGTCACGCACGTCGAGACGTCCTTCACCTTGCACGACGTCACGAGCTGACCCGAGCACTCGATCTTGGCGCGCTGCTGGCAGTAGTCGGTGAGCGTCGCGGCTTGCGACGTGAGATCCTCGGGCGCGGCGCACGCGAGGACAAAAACAAATAGAGCGTTTCTGCGCATGGGCCCACCTTGCGCCGCGCGCGCCGCGCTTTCACCTGAAACGGGCTGAAATGGGCGAGGCGGTCAGGCCGGTGTCCGTCGCCGGTGATTTAGCCTGTTTTAGCGGCTTTCGCGCGCGAAGGCGGACATCGTGGCGGCATGAAAATCTCGCTTCGCGCGCTCGCGGCGATCGTCATCGTGGGGCTCGTCCTCGCTTGCGGCAGCTCTGGAAATTTCGGGGCGCCGGACGGCGGCGACGCGGGCATCGGCTTCGGCGACGGCGCGGTCAGTGACGCGTGCAGGGCCGCGGACGACGCGCACTCGTCGGTCAGCTG
Organism: uncultured delta proteobacterium; assembly: GCA_963839305.1. Taxonomy (GTDB): domain Bacteria; phylum Myxococcota_A; class Polyangia; order Polyangiales; family Polyangiaceae; genus DASXHD01. The sequence continues at coordinate 64,908 of CAWIUL010000006.1, read as the reverse complement.
CGACTACTACGCGATCCACATGGATGGCGCGTGGTCGAGCAACAACGGTTGCTTCGTCGCGTTCGTCGCGAACACGTCCTCGGCGATGGCGCGCGTCCACGCGAGCTTCCAGGGCATCGACGTGGACCTCTCGCAGCACGCGGCGCTCCCGCACGGCGCGGGCAAGAACCTCACGCTCGATCCGTTCGACCCGGGCGGCGTCGGCATCCCGCCGGGCGAGGTCGGCATCTTGTTCCTCGCGGGGCCGCCGACCACCGGCGACAACCACAACCCGAGCGATCTCAGCCAGGCCGTCGAGTGCCCGATCGTCCCTGCGTTCTCGACGCTCACGCAGCTGCACGGCACCGGCAAGGGCGCCGCGTTCCACATCCAGACGACCGAGCCCGTCGTCGCGTATCAGATGCTCCCGTACGGCGGCGGCAACGCGGCGGTCACCGGCGCGACGCTCCTCATCCCGACGAGCGCGTACGGCACGAACTACATGGCCGTCGACGCGTACGGCGCGAGCGAGACGAGCGGCGCGATCCAGACCTCGATGGACCTCGTCGCGTCGCAGGATCAGACGACGATCACGATCCTGCCGAAGCAAGACATCCTCGCGGGCGGAGGCGTCCCCGCCGCGAAGGCCAACGTGCCGACGACGTACGTGCTCGACGCGGGACAGACGCTCCAGTTCACGCAGGCCGCCGAGCTCACGGGCAGTCCGATCCAATCCGACAAACCCATCGGGCTCTTCGCGGGCCACCCGTGCCTCAACGTGCCCACGAGCCAGCCGTTCTGCGATCACGCCGAGCAGCAAATCCCGCCGGTGCAAGCGCTCGGGCACGAGTACATGGCCGTCACGTACCGGCAGCGCGCGCAGTCGCCCGAGAACCCGCCGTGGCGAATCATCGGCGCGGTCGACGGGACCCAGCTCACGTACTCGACGCCCGTCGGCGGTCCGAGCACCATCAACCAGGGAGACGTGCTCGAGTTCCAGACGGGCACGCCGTTCGTCGTGAAATCGCAAGACGCCGATCACCCGTTCCTCCTCGTCGGCTACATGACGGGCGCCGCGGGCATCACGCCGAGCAACGGATACGGCGACGCGGACTTCGTGCGGACCGTTCCGACGGATCAGTACCTCTCGCGCTACGTCTTCTTCACCGACCCGACCTACCCGGAGACGAACCTCGTCGTGACGCGCAAGCGGACGAACGGCGTCTTCGCCGACGTGAGCCTCGACTGCGCCGGCACGCTCGGCAACTGGCAGACGATCGACTCCGAGCACCAGTTCACGCGGATCGATCTCGTCCGCCACGATTTCCAGCCGCAGGGAAAATGCGACAACGGACGCCACGAGATGACGTCCGCGGATCCGTTCGGGCTCACGGTGTGGGGGTGGGGGACGCCCGAGACGACGACGTACACTGGCTATGTGTCGTACGGGTATCCGGCTGGCGAAAATGTGCAGGCATTGACGAACGTCGTCGTCCCGCCTGATCCGAAGTAACGCGTTGATCGCGCCGCGTTCGCGAGGGCGTTGCATTTGCATTCCAAGTCTCTCGCATGCACGCGATCGTGCGATTCTTCAGCGTCTTCGCGCTCGCATCCTGCGCCGTTGCGCCACCCCCGACCCGTGCGGGTGTGGCGTTCGCAACACCGTTCTTCGAGGAACCCGCGGCGCTGGCACCTCGGGCGACCATGGCGATTCTGGTCACGCTCGACGGAACGCGCTGGCAAGAGGTGTTCGGCTCCGAGCCCGTGATGCCGACGCTGCGGCGCTGGATGACGAGCGATGGCGCATCGATCGGTGCACCCGGCCACGGAGAAATACGCGCGAGCGGGCCGAACTACGTCTCGCTCCCCGGCTACACGGAGATCTTCACGGGGCGAAGGAGCGCGTGCCATGCAAACGATTGCGCGCCCATCACGGAGCCGACGATCGTCGACGAGGTGATCGACTCGGGCGCGACCGCGGCGGTGCTCTCGTCGTGGGAGGCGATCGATCGCGCCGCGGCGAGGTTTCCGGCGCGCGCGATCTTGAGCACGGGCCGCTCGAGGCTCGCGCACGCCGAGGCCTTCGACGCGAAGGCGCTCGACGCTGGAAGCCGCGCGGAGCCTTGGCCCGGATATGGCGAGTATCGGCCCGACGAGCACACCAAGCGCCTCGCGCTCGACCTCGTCGCGACGCGTCGACCGAAATTCGTGTTCGTCGGCCTCGGCGACACCGACGAGCACGCGCACCGCGACGAGCACGTCAAATACATCGCCGATCTGCGCGCCGCGGACGACTTCCTCGCGGCCCTCGAGGTGATCGCGGGGAAAGACGCGGTGATCCTCGTCACCGCGGATCACGGTCGCGCGGCGAATTTCCGCGATCACGGCGGCGGCGCGCCCGAGTCGGGGCGCGTGTGGCTCGTCGCGAAGGGCGCGGGCGTCGAGGCTCGCGGGCCGATCGACGCGGGCGTGCGCCACCTCGAGGACGTCGCGCCGACGATCCGATGTCTGCTCGGCTTGCCGCGCGTCGTTGCCCAAGGCGCGGGCGAGTCGATCCCGCAGCTCTGCGCGGACTGATCAGGAGACAAGGTCCACTCAGGCGAGCTACATCTCTACATCGGCGCGCGCCGGAAGACGCCGCCGCCTGCGCCGAGCCACGTGCCGAGCGGGCCCTCGGTGACCGCGCGCCAATCGAAGCTCACGGATTGCGGCTCGCTCGCGGGCTCGCCCGCGACGTGGACGACGGTGCCCGCCGCGCCGACGACGGTGAAGCTGCGCGTCCCGAGCGGCGCGGCGACCGCGAGGAGATCCACGGTGACGCCGCTCGGTGTCTCGTGCCAGCCGACGTCGTCGAGGCGCTCGACCATCGCGCCCTTTTCGCCGACGGCGACCGCCGCGTGGTCGTCGCACGCGATCGCGTAGAGCGAAGACGAGGTCGGCGGAGGTTGCAGCGTCCACGCATCGCCCACGCGGCCGACGATGGTCCCCGCGCGACCGACGATCCACGCGTCGCGAAGGCCCGCGCACGCGCCGAAGAGATCGCTCGACGTGCCGCTCGCGTCCGCTTGCCACGGCGAGTGCAGCGCCGGACGGCGAAGGAGCGTCCCGCCATCGCCCGCGGCGACCACGCCGTACGACGTGTAGACGACCGCGCGGAGCGCGCGCTTCGTTCCGCTCGCCGCGACCTTCCACGCGCCGTCCTCGAGCTCGAGGATCGTCCCGTCGTCACCCACCGCGACGGCCTCGTCGAGCCGTTGCGCGACGGCGCGAAGCGTCGCCGAGGTCGGCGCGTTCATTTTCTTCCACTTCGAGTCTTCGAGCGTGCGCTCGAAGATCGCGCCGCCGTCGCCGACCGCGAGCGCCGTTCCCGCGCCGCTGCTGAGCCCGCGGATGCTCGCGTCGACGAGGGCCGACTCGTAGCGCGCGCGCCGCATCCTCGTGGCCGCGCTCGCGCTCGCAGTCGGCGCCGTCGCCAAGGCGCTCGCGCTCTCGGCCGCGTTCGGCTCATCGACCTTGTCGCGACGAATCACGTAGCGACCGACGAGCAGCAACGCGACCGCGACGACCACGAGCGCGCCGAGCGTGCGCTTGCCCTCACTTGCCACGTTTGACCTCGCGCTTCGAGATCGGCCTCGGGCACAGGTCGTAAAGCTTGCAGGATGCACATTCTTTTCCGGTCCAAATCCGGTCGAATCGCGCCTGCGCCGCGTCGAGCATCACGTCGTCGTCGGTGAGGATGCCCATCTCGAAATTCCTCCGGTCGTCTCCCTTGGCGCCGAGGCCCGCGCCCGTGAAGTTCGCGCTGCCGAGGTAGAGCGACGCGCCGTCCACCGCGATGACCTTGAGGTGCACGCGCGGACACATCTTGAGCCGGGCGCGCACGCCGGTCTCGCGCGCGAGCGAGCGCGTCATCGGCCCCGAAGGCCGCGACGCGTGGAGGATCCTCACGTCGACGCCGCGGCGCACGAGATCGCGCAGGTCCTCCACGATCGAAATGTAGCGCCCGCGCGCGCGCGCCCGCGTGCCGATCGGCGCCTCGACCATCAGCTCCTTCAAGTTCGCCGTCGCGATCCAGAGCGACGTCCTCGCGTTCCGCACGAGATCGACGAGCGTCGTCACGTGATCGCGATCGACGACGAGCCGAACCCGCGCGAGCCGTGATTCCACGCCCTCACGGTACACCGCCCATGTACCCTCGTTGGATGGAAGTCAGCGCGCTCTCCGGCAACGATCTCTTCTGCCTCACGCTCAAGGGCATCTCGCCCGGCGATCTCGCGGTCGGCAACAGCGTGCGCTCGCTCGGGGTCGGCGGGTCGCTGCGGTCGTCGTTCGGCTCGCTCGCGGGCGGCGAGATCGCGGACATCACGAGGCTCATCTCGGAGGGGCGGCACGCGGCGATGACCCGCATGACCGACGAAGCCAAGCGCCACGGCGCGAGCGGCGTCATCGCCGTGGTCAGCGAGCTGCGCACGCTCTCCGGCTACACGGAGTTCCTCGCGCAGGGCACGACGGTGCGCTTCGCCGACAACACGAAATTCTTCTCGGCGGCCGTGAGCGGCACCGAGCTCTTCTGTCACCTCGACGCGGGCTACGCGCCCGTGTCGTTCGTGATGGGCAACGTCGCGTACGCGCTCGGCATCGGCCGCGGGCTCACCGGCGGACTTCGCACGCTCGCGCGCGGCGAGGTGAAGGAGTACTCGGACCTCTACAACGACATTCGCCACCTCGCGCTCCACCGCCTCGAACAAGAGGCCAAGCAGCTCGGCGCGAACGCGGTCGTCGACGTGCGCACCGAGCTCATGCCGTTCATGCCGGGCGTCGTGGAGCTCGTGATGACGGGCACGGCCTCGCACCACGCGGCGCTCCCCGAGGGCGCGATGGTGACGAGCGAGCTCCGCGGCGACGAGCTCTGGAGCCTCGCGACGATGGGGTTTCAGCCGCTCAAGCTCGTCATGGCCACGAGCGTCTGCTCGCTCGGCTTCGCGGCGGGCATCGGCACGCTCTTCCAGAGCATCTCGCGCGGCGAGCTCCCGGAGCTCACGCAGCTCGTCTACGAAGCGCGCGAGCGCTGCCTCGAGCGCCTGCGCCACGAAGGCGAGACGATCGGCGCCGATCGCGTCATGGGAAATCGTCTCGTCATCCGCGAGCTGTCGCGCGGGCTCATCGAGATCGTCGGCATCGGGACCGCGGTTCGCCGCGTCGACGCGCTCAAGCCCGCTTCGCAGACGCTCCCCGTTCAAGCCGTGACGGCGGCGGGGAGCTCGCTCCAGATGAAGGCCGACGCGCCAGGCATCATCCGACCCGCGCAGGTCGCGTCCGGAGCGAACGCTGCCGTGGGCACGCTCAGGATCATCTTCCTCGTCGTCGTCATGGTCATGGCGATCGTCACGAGCTTCATGGCCCAGAGCAGGCGTCACGCTCACACGCGGGGAACGGCGACGCCCGCCGCGACGTAGCATCTCCGTGGTATGGTCCGCCGCGTGAAGCCGGGGCTCACAGCGTACGTCGCATGGGTCGCGCTGCCGCTCGGGCTCGGCGTCGCGAGCTACCTCGTCTTGCGCACGTGGGTGCCGCTCCTCGGCGCGCATACGGCGCTCTGGCCGAGCGCACCGCGGGCGCTGCGCGATCACTTCGCCGACGCGACCTGGGGATTCGCGCTCGGCGCGTTCGTGTCGCTCGTGTGGGCCGACGCGGCTCGCGCGCCGAGGCTCGGGTGGATTGCGGTCGCGGCGCTCGCCGCGGCTGGCGTGGAATTGTTGCAGTCTACATCGATATGGCGTGGGGCCTTCGATTGGGCTGACCTCTTCGTTCAAACGGGGAGTGTTCTCTTGGCGGCGTTGGTCATTGAAGGGATGAAGAAATGGACATGGGCAAGCGAAACGCGCTGACGGCGCTCGGCCTCTTGGCGTTCGTCGCGTTCGGCGTCGGCAGCCAGCGGCGCACGTCGGTCACGATCAGCGACGCAGGGCCGTCGACGACTACCGTCGCCACGACGACCGCGAGCACCGCGAAGACTCCGGATCCCGAGGACGTCCCCGATCCGACGACCGACTACAAGGCGATCGACGACGCGAAGCTCGACGGCAACAAAGCCATCGGCAAGACGATGCTCCTCAAGGTGTGGCGCGGCTCGACCGACGCGACGACCGTGACGCTCTTCGCGTGCGGCAAGGCGGGCACCGGCGGCTTCCTCAACGCGACGTACTCGATCGACAAGCGTCCGCTCGTCGAAATCGATCCCCGCGTCGATCCCGATGCAAGGGCACTGCCCGCGCGTCGTCGTCAAGCTCACGGGCAAGGAGCCTTACACGAACGACTTCAAGGGCGAGGTCCAGCAGATCTTGGACGTCACGCCTGCCGAGGCCGAGAAGCTCCCCTCCGGCGTCGACTACGTGACGATGGACGACATCAACATCGACGGCAAGAAGGCCGCCGGCAAGATCGCGCAGCTCCGCATGTACCGCGGCAACACCGAAGAGAAGAAGTTCACCGCGTACCCGTGCGGCAAATCGGGCGGCCTCAACTTCCTCTACGTGACGTTCACGCCCGATCAGAAGGACGTCGTGAAGGATCTCTCCAACTCCGCGCTCGCGTGCCAGACCGTGAAGGTCAAGCTCACGACGCAGCAGGCCTACACGAGCACGTGGAACGCGGCGCTCGTCGAGGTCTCGAAGGACTGATGGGTTCCATGCTCGAGCTCTGGTTGGTTCGCCACGGACAGACCGAATTCTCGCGTGAGAACCGCTTTTGTGGGTCGATCGACCCGCCGCTCAGCGACGTCGGCCAGCGCATGGCCGATTCGCTCGGCGCCTCGCACGGCGAAGCAAAGTGGGACGCGATCTATTGCTCGCCGAGCCAGAGGGCTCGCCAGACCGTCGCGCCGCTCGCGAAGCGCGCGAAGCTCGAGCCCGCGCTCGACGACGGCCTGCGCGAGATCTCGTACGGCGAGTGGGAAGGCCTCAAGCACGAGGACGTGAAGTCGAGGTTCCCCGACGTCTACGCGTACTGGTCGCAGGACACCGCGAGCCGCGCGACGCCCGGCGGCGAGACGGCGTTCATGGTCGCGGCGCGCGCGGCCCCGGTGCTCGAGCGCATTCGCCGCGAGCACGCGACGGGCAAGGTGCTCGTCGTGTCGCACAAGGCGACGCTCCGCATCCTCGTGTGCGCGCTCCTCGGGATGGACGTGCGCCTGTTCCGCGAGCGCATCGCGCAGCCCGTCTGCGCGCTCTCGCGTTTCGAGGTGAAACCCGCCGGGACCGCGATGCTCACGATGCTCGGCGACGTCTCGCATTTGCCCGCCGATCTGCGCTCCGCCGAAGGGACTTGAATGCGGAGGGTGCGTCGTACGTCAACGAAGGTGTGACCTTCGCTTATCGAGCCGGCCTCGCCGCGCTCGCTGTCTCCGTCTTCGCGACGAGCGCGCTCGCCGAGGACCCACCGAAGCCCGAGGCTCCGCGCGTCGTGTCGTCGACGGACCTCGCGTACCTCGCCGGCGTCGCGGGCATCTACCGCGGCACCGAGCTCGTGGGTGTGGGCTCGCGGCAGCCGTATGTCGGCGCCCTCGTCGAAGGCGATCTCCTCTTCACGGGCATGCTCTCGCGGCGCGTCGGTATCGACCTCGGCATGTCGTTCGGCGAGGCGGGCGTCACGTCGTCGAGCGGCGACGAGTACTTCGGTCGCATGGAGCTCGCCGCGGTGACGCCGCTCCTTCGGCACGACGGTCCGCGTGGCTACTCGCTGCTCGCGGGCGCGGGCGCTGGCGTCACGGTCGGAGGCCGGTGGTGGTGGGCCGACGTTCGCGTCTACCCGTACGCGCTCGCGCGCTTCACGTATTTGTTCACGCGCGAGACGTCCATGTTCGCCGAGGCCGCCGTCGCGCCGATCGACACGAGCCTCGTCGCGCACACGTGGGCCGTCGAGAACCGTTTCGAGATCGGCGGGAGCGTCGGCCTGTTCTTCGCAGGCGCGCGCGTCGCGCTCTCGAGCGTCGACGGCGGCGATCCCGCGCGCACGTACGGCGATCTCGGCGTGAGCTTCTACTTGGGGATCGGCGCGCGCTTCGCGCCGGCGCGCGGCACGCGATGAGGCTCTTCGCGGCGCTGCTGCTGCTCTCGACGGCGTGCTCGATGCTCGCGACGAGCCCCGAGACCGCGACGCGCGACATGCGCCTCTACGTGACCGTCGACTCGTCCGACGCGGGCACGCACGTCGACGCGACCCTCACGGGCCCGTTCGGCGATCCCGATCTCGGACCGAGCGACTCGTTCTCGCTCTTCGTCGACGGAGCGCCCACGCCGTTTTCGGCGTGGACCTCGTCGCGTTGGATCGCGGACCTCGTGGCGCGCAGCGGCGAGCTCGCGTTCGTCCTCCACCACGAGGGCGACCACGACGTGAAATCGATCGCGACGCTGCCCCCGCCGTCGGGCATCCACGGAGCGAGCAGCGGCGGCAAGCTCGTCGTCGATTGGACGCCGACCCTCGTGAGCGGCGTGACGACCACGCTGACCGTGACCGGCAAGTGCATCGAGCCGCAGTCCATCACGATCCGCACCGATACGGGCCACTACGAGCTCGTCGCGGCGCAGCTCCAGGCGCTTCCGTCGTCGTGCACGCTGACGGTCGGGCTCTCGCGCGCGTCCGACGTGACGAACGCGCCGTTCGGGGAGGCCTTCATGGACGCCAAGGTCACGCAGAGCGAGTCCGCGGAGATCGCGTGGGCTCCTTGAAGGGCGCGCTCGCGCTCCTGTCGCTCGCGGCGTGCACCGCGGCGGAGCCGCCGGGGATCCCGACGACCGCGGGCGTCGCGAGCGGGAACGTGACGATCACGGTCCTCTTCGCGCGAGGAAACGGCGAGGTTGCGCAGGCGCAGATCGAGCTCCACGTGAACGGAGAGCGCGCCGCGCTCGGCGAAGGAGACGCGCTCGTCCTTCACGACGGCGCTGGGAGCTCGCGGCCGTTCGAGGAGGACGCGCTCGCCGCGGGAGGCGAGTACGAAGCCGAGATCCCGACGACCGACGTGGCGCTCGCGATCGACTTCACGCGAAACGGCACGCTCGATCGGACGATCCCGATCGAGCTCCCTCCGCCGTTCACGCTCGTCGCGCCCACGTCGGCCTCGCGCTCGGCCTCGATGACGATCACGTGGGACGTCGCGCAGTCTTTCCCGATGAACGTGGTCGCGACGGGCGCGCCGTGCTTGCCGCCGGGAGGGTTCTCGGCGCACTTCGAGCCCGACACGGGCCTCGCGGTCATTCAGCCCGCCGATCTCTTCACGATCTCGGGCGCGTGCAGCGTCACGTTCGCCGCGACGCGCGGAGCCGAGCCGCTGACGCAGACGCGAACCATCGTCTTCGAGACCGCGCCATGAAGCGCCTCGCGTTCGTCGCCATCGCGCTCGCGGCGGTCGGGTGCTTCACGTGCCCGAACGTCGACGAGACCCTGCCGATCCTTCCGCCGGCGAATGGCGACGCGGCGCCCCCCACGGATCTGCCGGCTCACACGGGCGATCTCGACGTGGCCGAGTGCCAGCGTCGGTGCGACGCGGGGAACGTCGTGTCCTGCTCGTTCGAGGAGCCGGGCGGCCTGCCGACGCTTCACTGCGTCCTTCCGTCGGCCTGCGAATAGGTTATCGTCGGCGCGATGCGACCGGCCTTCCACATTCGCGGCGGACGCCTGATCGATCCGCGTCACGGCGTGGACGACGAGCTCGACGTCATCGTCCAGGACGGGCGCATCGCGCGCATCGGCAAGGGCCTCGCGACGCCGACCGGCGCGCTCGTCTGCGACGCGCGCGGCAAGATCGTCGCGCCCGGGTTCGTCGACCTCCACGCGCACCTCCGCGAGCCAGGCGAAGAGGGCAAGGAGACCATCGAGACCGGCTCGAACGCCGCGGCGTCAGGCGGCTTCACCACCGTGTGCTCGATGCCCAACACGCAGCCGCCGAACGACTGCCGCGCGATCACGATGCTCATCCGCGAGCGCGCGCGCGAAATCGGCGGCGTCCACGTGCACCCGATCGGCGCGATCACGCGCGGCCTCGGGGGCGAGCACCTCTCGGACATCGGCGAGCTCAAGGAGGCCGGCGTCGTCGCGCTCTCGGACGACGGCCGCTGCGTCATGAACGCGCGGGTCATGCGCCGCGCGCTCGAGTACGGGCGCACCTTCGATCTGCCGATCGTGCAGCACGCCGAGGACCACAACCTCTCGCACGGCGGCTCGATGAACGAGGGCGCGACGTCCACCCGCGCGGGAATTCCGGGCCAGCCCGCCGAGGCCGAAGAGGTCATCGTCGCGCGCGATCTCATCCTCGTCGAGATGACCGGCGCGCGTTACCACGTGGCGCACGTGTCCACCGCGAAGACCGTCGCGATGGTCCGTGACGCGAAGGCGCGCGGCCTGCCGGTCACGTGCGAGGTCACGCCGCATCACCTCGTCCTCACCGACGAGGCGTGCGGGCACTACGACACGTCGACCAAGATGTACCCGCCGCTCCGCACGCACGCGGACGTCGAGGCGCTCGCGCAGGCCCTCGCCGACGGCACGATCGACGCGATCGCCACCGATCACGCGCCGCACTCGCAGAGCGCCAAGCAGGTCGAGTTCGACTGCGCCGCCTTCGGCGTCATCGGGCTCGAGACCGCCTTGCCGATCGCGCTGTCGCTCGTCGAGCGCGGGATCCTCCCGATCGAGCGCGCGATCGAGCGGCTCACGTGGGGTCCGGCGCACGCGTTCAAGCTCCACGCGGGGACGATGCCCGAGGGCTCGATCGCCGACCTCGTCGTCATCGACCCCGAGCTCCACTGGACCGTCACCGCGGAAGACACCGCGTCCAAGAGCAAGAACAGCCCGTTCCTCGGCAAGACGATGCGCGGCCGTGCGGTCTTCACGATCGCCCAGGGCGTCGCGCTCTGCGATCGGCTCGAGGTCACCCGTTCCGCGGCTGCGCCGCGAGGGGGGCTCCCGTGAGGCACCTCCTCGCCATCGAGCCGCTCGACAAGAGCGCCATCGTCGCGCTCCTCGACCGCGGCGACGCGATCCACGCGGGCGGCAAGCCCACGGACGTCCTCGCGGGGCGCACCGTCGTGAACCTCTTCATGGAGCCGTCGACGCGCACGCGGACGTCGTTCGAGATCGCGGCCAAGCGCCTCCGCGCGGACGTGGTCAACGTGTCCGAGGCGTTCTCGTCGTCGAAGAAGGGCGAGACGCTCCTCGACACCTCGCGAAACATCGACGCGATGAAGCCCGCAGTGATCGTGCTCCGCCACGGCTCGTCGGGCACCCCCGCGATGGTCGCGAAGCACGTCGCCGCGGCCGTGGTGAATGCGGGCGACGGCACGCACGAGCACCCGACCCAAGCGCTCCTCGACTGCGGCACGATCCGCCGGCACAAAAAGAGCGCCGATCGAGATTTTGGGGGCCTCACGGTGACGATCGTCGGCGACATCCTGCACAGCCGCGTCGCGCGCTCGAACATCCACGCGCTCGGCAAGCTCGGCGCGACCGTGCGCGTGACGGGCCCGCGGAGCCTTCTGCCGCAGGGCATCGAGGCCATGGGCGCGCTCGTCTACGACCGCATCGAGCCCGCGCTCGAGGGCGCGGACGTGGTGATGGTGCTGCGCCTCCAGCACGAGCGCATGGCCGGCGGTTACGTGCCGAGCCTCCGCGACTACAGCCGGTTCTTCGGCGTGAACGCGAAGAACGTCCGCGCGGCGAAGCACGACGCGATCGTGATGCACCCCGGGCCCATCAACCGCGGCGTCGAGCTCACGACCGACGTCGCCGACGGCGCGCGCTCGGTGATCCTCGATCAGGTCGCTTATGGCGTCAGCCTGCGCATGGCCGTCCTCGAGCACGTGGCGCGCGCGCGGAGCGACACGTGAGCTTCACGGTCGAGACGCGCGACACGATCGAGAGCCTCGTCCTCCGCGACGCGGACGCGAAGAGCATGCTGGTGCTCGCGCCGGCGCGCGGCGGCATGGCGACGCGCCTCTCGCTCGGCGGTCGCCACCGGTTCTTCCTCGACGAATCGACGCTGCGCGATCCGACCAAGAACGTCCGCGGCGGAAACCCAGTGCTCTTTCCCTCGCCGGGCAAGCTCGAGAACGACACGTACGCGCGCGGCGCGATGAAGCAGCACGGCTTCGCGCGGAACCTCCCGTGGGAGGTCGCGAGCACCCAGGCCGACGGCGACGCGCGCGCCACGCTGCGCCTTCGGTCGAGCGACATGACGCGTGAGCTGTTCCCCTGGGACTTCGTTGCAGAATACACGTACATCCTGAAGGGCACGATGCTGCGCATCGAGCAGCGCTTCACGAGCTCGGGCGGCGAGGCGATGTCCTTCGGCGCTGGCTTTCACCCGTACTTCCACGTGAAGCAGTCGGAGAAGGCCCAGACGAAGATCGGCACGAAGGCGACGCGCGCGTTCGACAACGTCGCGAAGGCGGAGATCACGTTCGAGAAAATCGATCTCACCAAGCGCGAGGTCGACCTCCACCTCCTCGATCACGGCGCGGAGCCGTGCACGATCGCGTCGCCCACGAGCAAGGTCGTCGTGCGCGGCTCGCCCGAGTACTCGCACTTCGTCGTGTGGACGCTCGAGGGCAAGGACTTCGTCTGCGTCGAGCCGTGGACCTGCCCGGGCAACGCGCTCAACACGCGCGACCGCCTCATCACGATCGAGCCCGGCGAGTCGAAGACGATCTGGGTCGAGTACGAAGCTGTATGATCGACTGCGTCGCCGGTCTTGAACCGTCGTCGTTCTCAACAAGCGGCAGCGTGACCGACAAAGTTCGCTGCTTGTGCTCGAACGACTTAAAGCAAAAAGGCGGCGCCGCTCTCGCGACAGCCGCCTTCTTGTTCCGCCGAAGCGCGATCAGGACTTGGTGAACACCATCGTCGTGTCGCCGCTCGCGCGCTTGTCCGTGCAGGTGAGCTTCTTGCCGCTCTTCTGGCACTTCAGATCCTTGCCGTCGGAGGTGAGGACGACGTCGTCGCCTTCCTTCTTCCACGTGCCGGTCTTCTCTTTGCCATCGGACTTGCCGTCCATGGTCATCGACATCGACATCGAGTTGTCCTTCTTGAGCTCGAGCGTCGCGTCCATCTTGTCCATCATCGCCATGCCCAGCTTCGCGAACTGCTGCTGGTCCGCCGGCATCTTTGCGACGTCCGCCTCCATCGCCTTCTTCGTGTCTTCCTTGTCGAGCTTGTAGGTGCCTTCGACACCGCCGCAGCCCGCGAGACCAACGACCGCCAACGCAACAACGAGCAGCTTGCTATTCTTCATGGGTACGTTCTCCATCCCTTCGGAAGGTGCTTTGAATACCCGTCCTCTCCTCTGAATTGCAATGCCCATCATCGTCTCAGGCTGTACCGTCCCCGATTCCGCCGTGTCGATCCGCGCAGTTCGGTCGAGCGGACCCGGCGGTCAGAACGTCAACAAGGTCGCCAGCAAGGTCGAGCTGCGCGTCGATCTTGGCGCCATCATCGGCCTGTCGCCGGACGCGCGCGGGCGATTGCTTGTACTTTGCAAGAACGACCTCGACTCCGAGGGGCGGCTCCTCGTCACGAGCCAGCTCACGCGCGATCAGCACCGAAACGTCGAGGACGCGCGCGAGAAGGTGAGGGTGCTCGTCGCCCGCGCCCTCGAGCGGCCAAAACCGCGCCGGAAGACGAAGCCGACGCGCGGCAGCGTCGAGCGACGCATCGAACAAAAGAAGCACCGCTCGCGCACCAAGGCGGACCGGGGCCGCGGCGACTACTGATTGAGGTGCTCGATGAGCACGCGCGCGAGCCACTTGCGGAAGTCGACCGAGACGCGCGCCTCTTCGCCGAGACCCGCGTTCTCGAGGAGCGTCGAGCCGAGGAGCGAGCCGCCCATGAGCGCGAGCGCCGCGAGGACGACGACGTACGCGGTGTCCGCGCGCTTCGGCTTCTTCTGCGGGTGACGCGCGAGGCGGAGCGCGTGGGCCGCGTCGACGACCTCGGCGAGGCGCGCCTCCGCGGCGTCGATGCGGTGCCCCTCGAGCGCGAGCCAGAAGACGACGCGCGCGTGACCGGACTCTTCGAACGCGGCGGCCACGTTCTCGACGAGCGCCTCGAGCTTCTCTTCGTCGCCGCTCGAGCCGAGGAGCGCCTCGACGAGGCTCTCGTTGATCGCGCGAATCGAGCGCGCGATGACCGCCTTCACGAGGTGCTCGCGGCTGCCGAAGTGGTGGAGCACCGTGGGGTGCGAGACGCCCGCGTCGCCCGCGACCTCCTGGAGGCGAATGCCTGCGGGCCCGCTCATGACGAGCCGCTTCTCCGTCGCGTCGAGGATCAGCTCGCGCGCGGCGTCCGCGTCGAGGCGTCGTCGCTTCTTCTTCGGCACGCCCCACAAGATGCCCGTTCCCACATTTGCCGACAAGTTTGTCCGTAGCTATTGACAATGTTGTTCGTAGCCCACAAGTTCATGGGCATGAGCTTCCTCCAATTCGAGCCGCGTCGAGCGCTTCGGGCAGCACGCATCCTCGCCGACGATCCGGACGATCTTCCGCAAGTCTTCACGATCATCGAATCGTTCTCGGTGGATACGCTGCAGCGCATCGCGCGGCGCATGGGGGAGAGCGTGGAGGGAAGGCGCCTGCTCGCGACCCGACCGGACCTCGTTCCGCGCCTCGCCGATCGCGAAGCGCTCGCGCGCATGCCCGAGGGGACGCTCGCCCGCGCCTACCTCGCGTTCGTCGAGCGCGAGAAGATCTCCGCCGACGGCATTCGCGACGCCGCGAAGAAGGGCATGGCCCACGCGGACCTCATCCCCGCGCCGCTCGATTTCGTGCAAGCGCGCATGCGCGACACGCACGATTTGTGGCACGCGGCGACGGGCTACTCGGGCGACGTGCTCGGAGAGGCCGCGCTCCTCGGCTTCACCTTCGCGCAGACGTGGAACCCGGGCATCGCGCTCATCATCGCGATCGCGCTCGCCAAGACCGCGGGCGCCGAGCACGGCGGGAGCGCCGCGCGCGCGACGATCCTCGACGGCTACCGGCGCGGACGCAAGGCGGCGTGGCTCCCCGGCCAGGAGTGGGAGTCGATGCTCGCGCTTCCGCTCGCCGAGGTGCGCGAGCGCCTCCATCTCGACGCGCCGCCGGTCTACACCGAGATCCGCAGCTCCGAGCTGAAGGCGGCTTAGCTCACGAATACGGCGGGTACTGCGGCGGATACTGCGGCGGCGGCGGGCCCGGCGGATACGTGTTCGGGTACATGCCCATGCCGTCGAGCTGCGCCATGATCTGGTCGGGCGGCATCCCGCTCTCGGCCATCTTGAACGCCTGCGCGCTCTTGTCGTTCAAGTAGACGATGAGCCCGTAGATGCCGAGCGCGAGCGCCGGCAAGATGCAGTAGCAGCTCATGAACGAGAGGATGCCCGAGCCGAGGGCGACGAACCCGAGCGTGCGGCTCTTGAGGCTCACGTTCCGGATGCCGCCGACGATCTTCAAGATGCCGGCGATGAGCGTCACGACGCCCATGCCGATGTAGAGCGCGCCGAAGAGCTCCGGAGGCGGCGCCGGACCCGCGCCTGCCGCCGGAGGGGGCGCGGAGCTTATGAGCGCCATCATCACGGGGCCCATGACGCACAAGAAGATGCCCATCAGCGCTTCGAGCCCGCCCTCGACGATGAGGAGGATGGCCACGACCTTGATCTGCCTGTGCATGGAGCCGAGCTTACACGCGCGCGCGCGTCACTGCGCGAGCGAACTGATCTCGCTCGACGTGAGCTGGCGATTGTAGAGGCGCACCTCGTCGATCGTGCCGTTGAACGAGTTGGCGTCGTCCGCGCGGCAGCCGATGCGAAGCGGCGCCGTGTCGTACGTGATCGGCGAGAGTGACGTGGCGTTCTTCGTGAGCGCGCCGTCGACGAAGATTTGCATCGTGCCGTTGATGAACGTCACGGCGATGTGGTGCCACGTTCCAATCGGCGTGCCGGCCACGTCCTCGAAGAAATGCGTTCCGCCCGTGGAGTGCTCCCAGCCGAGCGCGACGCCGCCGTCGGGGTTTCGCGCGCCGAAGCGCCAGCCGTCGGTGTCCGCGTTGAACGATTGGCCCACGACGTAGCCCGAAGCGCTGCCAACGCCCGGGTACGCGCTCACGTTGATCCACGCGGTCATGCTGATGACGGTCGGCTGGAACGCCGCGTGCGTGCCGAAATCGACGCATCCGTTGTTCGTGCCTTGGAGAAAGATCGCGCCGCCCTTCTTGCCCGTGGTCCAGTTGCCGCCGGTTCCCTGCGAGACGAACGCGCCGTCGAAGTGGTTCGGCGAGCAGTCGTGGACCGTGCTGCCCTGGCCTTCTTCGAACGGGTAGTAGGCGATGAGCCCAGTCGTCGGGCCGGGAAAGCCGCACGTCGCCGCGTCGCTCGCGTCGTTGCCGGAGTCGACCGCGCCGGCCTCCGCGTCGCCCTGGGGTGACGCGTCCGCCTGGGGCGGAGCGTCGCTCGCGATCGCGTCGGCGGCGTCCGGAAGCGACGCATCGCCGCTCGTGAGACCGTCGAGCGACGGAAAGAGCGCGCAAGACGCCACCGCGAGCGCGAGGGAGAGAGAGACTCCAGCGCGACGGCCGTGCACCCCTCGATCTTACTCAGATCTCGCGGTACCTCCAGCGGCGTCCCGAAATGGCCGAGATGAGCGCGACGAAGAGCGCCGCGCCGATGATCGACCAGACGACGGGGAACGTCTGATCGGCGACGCGGATCGTGAAGATCTCCGGGAGGTGGAGCGCGCGCGCGAACCAGTTGCCGAGAAGCGCGCCGACGAAGCCGACGGCGATCGATCCGAGGCAGCCCATGTGGCTGTAGCCGACGATGCTCTGGCCGATGGCGCCGCACACGCCGGCGATGATGAGGAGGAAGAGCAATCCGAGGAGCGTCATGTGGAAATCGTGCGCACGACGCGGGCGTTTGCAGCTCATCGGGCGCGTGGCAAAAGTGCTACATTCACACGATGCGCGCTCTTGCTTGGGTTTCCGTCTCCGCGATGGCCGTCTTCGGTTGTGGTGGGGCGGAGGACAGCCCGCTCCTCGACGGAGGAAGCAGCACGACCGACAGCGGCGGCGGCAAGGACGTCAACATGACGCCCGACGTGGGGCCGAACCAGTGCGACGTCGCGAAGTGCGCGACGATCCCGAACGGCTTCCACGCCGTGCGCCTCGCGGACGCGAACGCGGCATGCCCGAGCAACTGGAGCTCCGTGAACGCCGTGACGAGCCCAGTCGCGGCCGACGGCACGTGCACGTGCAACTGCAACGTCACGCAGGATCCGGCGTGCGGCACCGGGCAGATCTTCCGCTACCTCGATGACTCGCTCTCCGCGACGTGCGGGACGCAAGCGTCGACGTTCGCGGGCAACAGCGGCGGGTGTACGAGATCGGCAACACGCTCTACTTGAACCACGCGCACTACGAGGTGAACGCGCCTCCCGCGACCGGCGGCGCGTGCACGTACGACGCGAAGCTCGACTCGACCAAGGTGACCGCCACGCCCACGCTCGTCTGCACGCCGCCTGCGACGTGCCAAGGCGCGATTTGCGACGGCGGCGCGGTGTGCATCGCCGCGGACGGCGACGTCGCGTGCCCCGCGGAGTTCGCGACGAAGACGCTCGTCGGTCAATCCGCGACCGCGACGTGCGGCGCATGCGCCGCCACGTGCCTCGCCACCGGCACTTGCACGGGCACGCTCAGCTTCTTCACGGACACGCAGTGTCAGACCGGCAAGATCGATTTCACCGCGAATGGCGCCTGCACCTCGAACGTCGCGTCGACGACGACGCCCTACTACTCGTACAGCTACAAAGGTCAGCTCCAGACGTCGTCGTGCGCGGGCCAGGCGCCGCCGTCGGCCGCGACCGCGTCCGTCGATCAACCGCGGACCGTCTGCTGCAAGTGAGCTAGCGCGAGAGGAGCGCGTTCGCGCTCGCTGCGGCGCGTCGCCCATCGGCGATCGCCCAGACGACGAGCGACTGCCCGCGCGACGCGTCGCCGCACGCGAACACGTTCGGGACGCTCGTCGCTTGCGCGGGCGAGACGCGCACGTTTCCGCGCGCGTCGAGCTCGCACCCGAGCGATTGCGCGAGCTCGGGCTCGGGGCCGACGAAGCCCATCGCGAGCAGGACGAGCTCGCAGGGGATCTCGATCTCGTCGCCCCCTTGCGCGTGAGGATCGACGCGCTTCGCGACGAGCGCGCGCACTCGCTCTTCGCCGACGAACGCCTTCGTCATCACGGCCCACTCGCGGTCGAGCGCCGCGCCGCACTCTTCGTGCGACGACGACGTCCTGAGGACGAGCGGCCACTCCGGCCACGGGTTCGTGGGGACGCGGTGGTCCGCGGGCTTGGGCATGATCTCGAGCTGCACGACGCTCTTGGCGCCCTGGCGGATCGCGGTGCCCACGCAGTCCGACCCCGTGTCGCCGCCGCCGATCACGACGACGCGTTTGTCCGTCGCGACCGGAGCATCGACGACGTCTCCTGCGATTCGGCGGTTCTGCTCTTCGAGGTAGTCCATCGCGAAGCGCACGCCGTCGAGATCGCGACCGGGCACGGCGAGATCACGCGGGCGCCGCGAGCCGATCGCGAGCACGATCGCGTCGAAGCCCGCGAGGTCGTCCTTGGTCGGACAGACGCCGCAGCGAAACGCGACGCCTTCGGCGCGCATCTGCGCGACGCGCTCGTCGATCGCGGCCTTTTCGAGCTTGAAATCGGGGATGCCGTAGCGGAGCAAGCCGCCGAGGCGATCGTCGCGCTCGAAGACGGTGACGTCGTGACCTGCGCGCGCGAGCTCCTGCGCGGCCGCGAGACCGGCGGGGCCCGAGCCGACGATCGCGGCCGTCTTGCCGGTCTTGTGCGTCGCGGGGCGGGGCGCGAGACCCTTCGCGCGCTCGGC
Organism: uncultured delta proteobacterium; assembly: GCA_963839305.1. Taxonomy (GTDB): domain Bacteria; phylum Myxococcota_A; class Polyangia; order Polyangiales; family Polyangiaceae; genus DASXHD01. The sequence goes on along the minus strand of CAWIUL010000006.1, from coordinate 46,021 downwards.
GTCTGCGATGGTGCGCTCGATCGTCTTGATCGTGACGCTCGCTTCTTCGAGCGCGAGGACGCACGACGCTTCGCACGGCGCGGGGCACACGCGCCCCGTCATCTCGGGGAAATTGTTCGTGAGCGCGAGGCGGGCGGCGGCCTCGTCGAGCTTTCCGTCCATGACGAGCTCGTTCCACTCGGGGATCAAATTGCCAAGCGGGCAGCCGCGATGACAGAACGGTACGCCGCAGTCCATGCAGCGCGTCGCCTGCTCGCGCACCTCGTCGCTGGATCCGGGCACGACGATCTCGCGCCAGTCGTGGACGCGCGCCGCGGGATCGCGCTCGCGCTCCTTCTTCTTTCCGATCTGCAAGAATCCGCGCGGGTGAGTCATGCGGTCTTCTCCAGCGCGCGCTTGTACTCGAGGGGCACGACGCGGACGAAGCGTCGCGCCGCCGCGGTGAAGTCGTCGAGGAGCGCTTGCCCGCGCGCGCTCCGCGTGTGCCGCACGTGCTCTTCGATGAGGGCGTGCACGTGCTCGGCGTCCTTGCCGTCGAGCGGCGACCGCTCGAGCTCCGTCTGCGGGTTGAGGCGCTGCTCGAGCGAGCCGTCCGCGTCGAAGACGAACGCGACGCCGCCGCTCATGCCCGCGCCGAAGTTGCGACCCGTCGTGCCGAGCACGACCACGGTGCCGCCCGTCATGTACTCGCACGCGTGATCGCCCACGCCCTCGACGACCACGGTCGCGCCGCTGTTGCGCACGGCGAAGCGCTCGCCTGCGCGACCCGCGAAGAAGGCCTTCCCGCTCGTCGCGCCGTAGAGCACCGTGTTGCCGACGATGACGTTCGCCTCCGCGCGGAAGCGCGAGCGCCGCGGCGGGAGCGCGGCGATCGTCCCGCCCGAGAGCCCCTTGCCGACGTAGTCGTTCGCGTCGCCCTCGAGCACGACGAGCATGCCCTTGGCCGCGAACGCGCCGAAGCTCTGTCCCGCGGTGCCGAAGGCCTCGATCGTGATCGTCCCGTCGGCCAGTCCCTCGGCGCCGTAGACGCGCGCGATCTCGCCCGCGAGGTGAGCGCCGATGGCGCGATCGGCGTTCGTCACGTCGATGCGCATCGTCGTCGGCTCGCGGTATTTCAGCGAGAGGCGCGCCTCGTCGATCATCCGCGCGTCGAGCGGGCTCGGCGAAGGCGGCGTGAAGCGCGTCGTACAGTGGAGGACCGCGCCTTCGTCTTGGGGCGCGAGCAGCTCGGAGAAGTCGAGCGTGCGCGCTTTGTCGGCGCCGAGCCCGTCGCCCCGAACGGAGCGCGGGACGACGCAGTCCACGCGGCCGACCATCTCGTCCACCGTGCGGAAGCCGAGGCGCGCCATGATCCCGCGGAGCTCCTCGGCGACGTAGAAGAAGTAGCGAATCACGTGCTCGGGCGTGCCGCGGAACCGCGCGCGCAAGACTGGGTCTTGCGTAGCGATGCCGACGGGGCACGTGTTGAGGTGGCACTTTCGCATCATGACGCAGCCACTCGCGACGAGCGGTGCGGTCGCGAACCCGAACTCCTCGGCGCCGAGCAGCGCGGCGAACGCGACGTCTCGGCCGGTCTTGAGCTGCCCGTCGACCTGCACGCGGACGCGCGATCGAAGCCCGTTCTGTACGAGCACCTGCTGTGTCTCGACGAGCCCGAGCTCCCACGGCGTGCCCGCGTGGTGGATCGACGAGAGCGGCGAAGCGCCCGTTCCGCCGTCGTGCCCCGCGATCGTCACCGCGTCGGCGTGCGCCTTCACGACGCCCGCGGCGACCGTGCCGACGCCAGCCTCGCTGACGAGCTTCACGCTCACGCGCGCGCGCGGGTTGACGCACTTCAAGTCGAAGACGAGCTGCGCGAGATCCTCGATCGAATAAATGTCGTGGTGCGGGGGAGGGGAGATGAGCGTCACGCCCGGCGTCGCGTGGCGCACGCGCGCGATCACGTCGTCGACTTTGTGCCCGGGGAGCTGGCCGCCTTCGCCGGGCTTCGCCCCTTGGGCGATCTTGATCTGCATCTCGTCGCAGTTCGCGAGGTAGTGCGCGGTGACGCCGAAGCGCGCGCTCGCGACCTGGTGGATCGCGGAGCGCTTGAGATCGCCGTTCGCGAGCGGCAGGAACCGAACGGGATCTTCGCCGCCCTCGCCGCTGTTCGACTTGCCGCCGATGCGGTTCATCGCGATCGCGAGGTTTTCGTGCGCCTCTTTGCTGATGCTCCCGAACGACATCGCGCCCGTCGCGAAGCGCCGCACGATTTGGCTCGCGGGCTCGACCTCTTCGAGCGGCACGGGCTCGCGCGTCGAGTGGAGGTCCCAGAGCGCGCGGAGGTGAACAGGGCCGCCCTCGTTCGCGCTCACGATCCGCGAGAACTCTTCGTACGACGCCGAGTCTTCCGCGCGAACCGCGCGTTGGAGCTTCGCGATCGCGTCCGGCGACCACGCGTGCCGCTCGCCCTCGGCGCGCCACGCGTAGACGCCTGCGCCGACGTCGGCGGGCGGCTCTTCGGAGAAGCCCGCCGCGTGACGAAGGAGCGCCTCGCGCGCGATCTCGCCGAGGCCGATGCCCGAGAGCTTCGACGCGGTCCCCGGGAAATAGCGCTCGATGACGCCCTCGGAGATGCCGATGGCCTCGAAGATCTGCGCGCCCTGGTAGCTCGAGAGCGCGGAGATCCCCATCTTCGCCATGATCTTGAGGAGCCCTTTTTTCAGGGCCTTCACGTAGTTCTTCTCGCCTACACGGTCAGGGGTTCCGCCCCCGACACCCCCGTCATTCCTCGACTCGCTCCGCTTCGCTCCGCAAGTCTCGAGGCTCGCGAGGTCGAGCGCGAGGTACGGGTTCACGGCGCCCGCGCCGAAGCCGATGAGGAGCGCGACGTCGGTCACCTCGCGCGGCTCGGCCGACTCGACGATGATGCCGCAGCGCATGCGCTTGCCCGCGCGGATGAGCGCGTGGTGAACCGCCGAGCACGCGAGGAGGCTCGGGATCGCCGCGCGCTCCTCCGTGACGCCGCGGTCGGAGATGACGAGGATGCTCGCGCCGCCGGACACCGCGCTGATCGCGGACGCGCAGAGCTCCTCGAGCCCCGCGGAGAGCGCCTTCTCGCCTTCGGCCTGAAACAGCGCGGACACGCGCGCCACGCGGAAGTCGTCGATGCCCGAGACTTCGAGCCGCGCCATGTCGTCGTTGGTCAGGATCGGATGCGGCAGCTCCAGCATGCGGCATTGGCGCGGCGTCTCGCCGAGCAAGTTGCCCTCGCCGCCGACGCAGCTCGCGAGCGACATCACGAGCTCCTCGCGGATCGGATCGATCGGCGGGTTCGTGACCTGCGCGAACTGCTGCTTGAAATAGCGGAAGAGCGTCTGCGGCTTGTCGCTCAAGACGGCGAGCGCCGTGTCGTTTCCCATGCTGCCCGTGGGCTCTTCGCCGTTTTTCGCCATCGGCTCGAGCACGACGCGCTTTTGCTCGCGGGTGTACCCGAAGGCTCGCTCGAGGCGCTCGCGCTCCTCGGCGGGCATCGCGGGGCGCGGGAGCGCCGGCGGCAAGCTCGCGAGGTCGATTTTGTTCTCTTCGATCCACTGCGCGTACGGCTGCCGTGCGGCCATCTCGCGCTTGATCTCGTCGTCGTTGACGATGCAGCGCTTCACGACGTCGACGAGGAGCATCTTCCCCGGGTGGAGGCGCCCCTTCTCGACGACGTCCTCCGGATCGAAGTCGAGCACGCCGAGCTCGCTCGCCATCACGACGAGCCCGCTCTTCGTCACCACGTATTTCGCGGGGCGAAGCCCGTTTCGATCGAGCGTCGCGCCGACGAGCGAGCCGTCGCTGAAGACGAGCGCCGCGGGCCCGTCCCACGGCTCGACGAGGTTCGCGTGGTACTCGTAGAACGCGCGGCGATCTTCCGGCATGTCGCGCTGCGTGGACCACGCCTCGGGCACGAGCATCATCATCACGTGCGGGAGCGGGCGCCCGCTCGCGACGAGGAAATCGACGACGTTGTCGAGCGACGCCGAGTCGCTCCCGCCGGGGCGGATGATCGGCTTGAAGTCCGAGATGTGCTCGGCGAACGCGGGCGACTCGAGGAGCGGCTCGCGCGCGCTCATCCACGTCGTGTTGCCGCGGAGCGTGTTGATCTCGCCGTTGTGCGCGATGCGCCGGTAAGGATGCGCGCGCTCCCACGTCGGGAACGTGTTCGTCGAGAAGCGCGAGTGCACGACCGCGATCGACGTGCGCACGTTCGTGTCCGCGAGGTCGGCGTAGAACGCCGAGAGCTTCTCGGGGAGCGCGAGGCCCTTGTAGACGATCGTCTTCGACGAGCAGCTCGCGATGTAGAAGTCTTCGCCCGCGAGCTGCCCCGCGCGCTTTCGGATCATGAAGAGCGTGCGCTCGAACGACTGCACCGGCGCGACGCGCGCGACGAAGAGCTGCTTCATCGTCGGCCGCGTCGACTCCGCGAGCGGCCCGAGCACCTTCGGGTTCACCGGCACGTCGCGCCAGCCGACGACGATCTGGTTGTGGTAGCGAACGACCGACTCGACCGTGCGCATCTGCTTCTGGCAGCGCGCGCGATCGCGCGAGAGAAAGCACTGGAGGACGCCGTAGTCGCCGGGCAGCGGGAGCTCGACGTCGCGCCGCTCGAGCTCGTGCTGGAAGAACGCGTGCGGGATCTGGATGAGGATGCCCGCGCCGTCGCCGCTCTCGGGGTCGCGATCCCGCCGCGCCGCGGTGCGCCAGGCGCTTGAGGATCTCGAGACCCTTCGAGACCAGATCGTGAGAAGGACTACCGTTCAGCTCTGCGACGAATCCGAGGCCGCACACGCGTCCAGTATGACATGACGCGTGGCGTCATTCGAGCGTTTGTTTGGCCTGGCACGGCCAGGTGGTCATGCCGCGGGCAGCTCCACGGTGAATTTGGTGAGTCCTGGTTGGCTCTGGACGTGGAGCGTGCCGCCCGACTCCTCGACCAGCGTGCGAGAGATCGAGAGGCCAAGACCGGTGCCGTGAGGCTTCGTCGTGACGAACGGTTCGAAGATCTCGCGCAGCTTGTCGCTCGGGATGCCTTCGCCCGTGTCGATGATCTCGACGAACACTTTGCCTTCCCGGGCGTAGGTGTGCACCGTGATCTGGTTCTTGTCTTCAGCGCCGGCTGGGATCGCTTCCGCCGCATTCACCAACAAGTTCGAGAACACGTGGCCCAGCTTCGCGCGCGTCCCGCGAACGCGGCCGATTCGACCGTAGCGCTTCACGAGGCGTGCGCGCCCCCGCAAAGCGAAGCCGACGAGGTTCGCGATCGAGTCGAGCACCGCCTGCACGTCGATGTCGGTCGACGAGTCACGCACCGTCCCGGAGAAGACGCCGAGGTCGCGGACCACCTCCCGCAATTGGTCGAGCCCTTGGTGTAGGTGCTGGCAGAGCTGCGCGAGCTCCGCGCTGGGCGCGCTCTCGCCGATGCGTGCCTCGAGCAGCTCGACGCTCGTGAGCGCGGAGCCGAGGGGCCGGCGGATCTCGTGCATCACCGCGGCAGCGACGAAGCCGACTTGCGCGAGCCGATCGGCCGCACGCAGTCTGCCCTCGAGCTCCTTGCGTACACGCAGATCGCGGATGTGCACGAGCGTCGACGGAAGCCCCTCGAACACGAGCGGGATCGCGAGCACTTCGACCGGCACCTCGTGGCCGCCGACGTCGAGCAGTCGCTCCTCGATCTCGGGCAAGTTGCCGCCTTCGTTGTACGTCTTGAAAACGCGTTTCGCGACGACATCGCGATCGTGAGCGCTCACGAAATCGAGGACCACACGGCCGACGACGTCCGAGAGCCGCGCATAGCCCAGGAGCTTCAGCCCCGCCGGGTTCGCGTAGACGATCTTACCGTCGCGATGAACGGCGATGGCGTCCGTGGTGCCTTCCAGGACACTCCGGAAAGCGGCCCCGTCTACCTTCTGAGCGTTTGATTGGTCCATCGCATACCCGCGAGCACGCGTCGGAGCGATAGTGCGTGTGCGCCACTCGGTGGTTACGTAATTCGGACTTCGACGCCGTAAACACTCACAGGTTGCGTCACGAGGCGAGCGGCAAGGTGTCGATCAGCGCGTCGCCACCCGTTTGCAACTAACATCGCTGGGCAATGAGCGATCCCGAGCGCGTCTTCGAGTTTCGCCCGCAGCCGCGCCGCACGACGGCGTTCGTCGTTCCCGTGACGATCGCCTTCATCGCCATCGGCGTCTCGTTGATGGCCGGCGCGTTCCACGTGCGCGGACCGGAGGGCGACACCGAGACCGTCGCGGTCATTCTCTTCGTCATGGGCTTGGGCTTCATCGGCGTCGCCGCGCTGCCGCTCTGGCTCGCGGTGCGGGGGGCGCGCACGACCGTGCGCCTCGTCGTGCACGAAGACGATCTCGTCGTCGAGTGGCGCCGCGACAACGCCGTCACGCGGACCGAACGAATTCCGCGAGCGGACTTGGTCGACGTCGCCATCGACCGTCAGCCCGCGTCGTCGGAGACCGGCGAGCTACGTTACGTTCATCGGCTCGTCCTCGGCACGCGCCACGCCGACCTCGCGTTCGACGAATCGTTTTGGGGAAGCGAAGCCCTCTACCGAGCGCAACGAGAACGCGTCTGCCGCTTCCTGAATTTGCCGGCCGCGCAACGTGAATGACGCGGGAGGCAGTCGGCGACCCGCGCGAACAGTGTCACCCGAGCTCCTCATCGCCCCGCCATCGCGACCGCCTCTCGCTGCCAGATCGCGCTCGCGCTATTGTCCCTTCTCTGCCGAATTAACCGATCACCTCTTCTCGCCGTGAACGACGACCTGACCCTCGACGCTCTTCGCCGGCTCTCGACGCGAGCGTGCGAGCAGATGACGAGGCCCGCGACGCGCGAGGTGATCGAGCAGGCGCTCACCGAGCTCGAGGCGCGTTTCTCCGAGCTCCGCGCGCGTGTTCCGCGAGGCGAGCACGTGCCGATCGACGAGCTCGCTGCGTTACTGGCGCAGCAGCGCGACGTCTGCGATTCGCTGCCGTTCGAGCTCGCCCACGGCCCGCAGAAATACGTGGTCGCAAACGAGCGTGTTTATCTTTGGGCGGAGATCGTCGGGGCGTTCGATAGGCGTTTCGAAGACCTCCGCTATGAGCTGCTCCGCGCCAAGCTGCCCACGGCGTGCGACTGCCTCGTGCTCAAGGAGCTCGGCACGAACGCGCGCGCGCCGGAGTCACCGAAGCTGCGCCGCATCGGCCACGACTGGGACGGCTATTACAACGCAGCGGCTTGGGCGTGCGACGAGTGCGGTACGCGCTGGTGGCACGCCACCGAGGACACGGAATCGCAGCACGTCGAGTGGTGGGAGCCGGCTGGTCCTTGACCACTCACACCGACCGCGACGACTCGCACACATCGCGCGTCGCGACGGTGCTTCCGAACTCCGGGATGTCGTCGACGTTGGCGTCCAAAGACATCAGCGTCGTCGTGGGCGTCGCGGCGAGGCCCGTCGCGCTCCCGAGGTAGAGGAAGGCCGCCCCGAGCTGGTCGTTTGCGCGCGGTGCGCCGACGATGACGTCCGCGAAGCCGTCGCCGTTCACGTCGCCCGCGACGGCCAACGCTGAGCCGAACAAGTCCAACGCGTCCTGACCGCTGGGCCCGATGAGCGTCGCCGAGGGCAGGTCGGGGATGCCGGCGCCACTTCCGAAGTAGACGTAGACGATCCCCGCGCCGTTCGAGCCGACGAGCAGGTCCGCGAAGCCGTCGCCGTTGACGTCGCCGCCCGCGAGCGCGATGCCCCAACCGAAGCTGTCCGCGCCCGACGAGGTCAGCGTCGTCGTCGGGGTCGACGCCACGCCGCTCGCGCTCCCCGGAAAGACGAACGCGGTCCCGTCGAACTGGCGAATCACGAGGTCGGCGAATCCATCGCCGTTCAAGTCGACCGCGCACGGCGGCGTGGAGAACGAGTTGATGCCGTCGCCGTTCGGTCCGTTCAGTACGATGGGCGTCGCGCTCGGGCCCTTCGGGCCGCCGAAGTACAGGAAGCCGCCGTCGCCCGTCGACGTGTTGCTGAACTCGGCGCTCACGACGACGTCGGCGAAGCCGTCGCCGTTCATGTCGCCCGCGCTCGCGACCACCGGATTCGTGAGCGCGTCGTTGCTCGGACCGAGGAGCATCGTCGCGGACGCCTCGGTCACGCCCGCGGCGCTGCCGAAGTAGACGTAGGCCTCGGCGCGGGGCGTGCTCGAATCGTCCGGAAGCTCGCCGACGATGAGATCCGCGAAGCCGTCGCCGTTGACGTCGCCCGCCGCGGCGACCGAGACCGAGGTGAAGCCGCCGAAGCGGTGGCTCGTGATCGTGTTCGAAGGCGTCGTCGCGATGCCGGATGGACCGCCGAAATGAACGTACGCCACCGGTTGGCCGAGGGCGCTGTTGCCGGTGCCGACGAGGAAGTCGCCGAAGCCGTCGCCGTTCACGTCTCCCGCGCTCGCGACGATGTGCCCGAAGAACGTCTGACCCTCCTTCGCCGGGATGTTGAACAACGTCGTCGAGGGCGTCGTCGAGAAGCCCTTCGCGCTCCCGAGGTACAGATACGCCTGTCCCGAGTTGGACGCGTCTTGGTTGGAGCCCACGTCCTCGTCGCCGACGGCGAGGTCCGGGAGACCGTCGCCGTTGACGTCGAGCGTCGTGCCCCACGACGTGTCGACCGGCGCCGTCCGCGCCGGAACCCAGAACTGCCAGACGGGGCTCGACACCGCGCCCACCGCGCCGCCGCTCGTGCTGCGCGCGCGCCAGTACCAGACCCCGGCGCCGAGGACCGAGGGCGTCACGCCGTTCGTGCCAGCGACCTCGAACGTCGTGACGTCGATCGTGCACGCGCGGTCACGACAGAGATCGATCTGCGCGCCTTCGTTGCCGGGTCCGAGCGTCCATCGGAGCGTCGGCCGCTGCGTCGTGACCGTCGACGTCGACAGCGGCGCGACGAGGCGAAGGCCCACCGCGGCGCCCGTCGGGCCCAACGTGCCCGAGTCGAGACCGGTGCGCGCTCCACATGCCAGCATCGTCGTCAAAACGCCCAGCCACAGTGTCAGCTCGCGCATCTTCCCTCTGCTCCGACGATACAGTCATTCCAGCTTGGAACGATCGCACCCGTGAAAGCACGACGCGGAGACCGAGTGATATCCCTCGACCCATCACGTCTCCGTCTATCCGGCATCGAGAAAGACGCTATCGTCGTAAGACGTGATGCACGGTGGCGAGACGATTGGCGGGCGCTTCGCGTTGCGCGAATCCATCGGGCAGGGAGGGATGGGGCAAGTCTTCCGCGCCGAGGTGGCTCCACTCGCGGTTGCGCTGCTCTCGAGCAAGCGCAGCGCTCGCGAATCCCACGGACCGTGCGCTCGCGCGCGAGACCATCGACGCGCTCGCGAAGGTCGTCGACGAGCGAGCTGGCTCGCGGTGCGCGTCGTCGCCGATACGCTCGCGCTCGCTTAGAGGTCGTCATCGATCGCTTCAACGCCGTGCTCGAAGGCGGCGACATCGACGAGCTCGACGAGCTCTGTACTCCGGACATCGTGAAGAACGCTTGGGTACGAAGGAGCTCCTCACCGCAGGCGGGCGGAGAGACGTTGGCCCACTGGGTCGGACGATGGGTCGTCGCGGACGGCGTGAGCGTCACGGCTTGATTCGAACGGATGCGATCTCGTGCCGCGCGTGGAGCGGCACGAGGTGCTTCTCGATCACGTCGTGCCACGCGCGCCAGATCCGATGCCCGCCCGGCAGCGCTGGCAACGTCTTGCACGACAACGTGGCGGTCCGTCCGTCACGCGATCGTTGCTCGAACACGAGCACGCCGCCCGTCGAATCCTTCGCGAGCTGCTCGGTCACGTCGGATGCGGGTGCGCCGTGTCGAAAATGGATATCGACGGTCGCGTGGCCGGTCGCCATCAAGAGGAAGTGGTTCTCGATGGCGAACGGCAGACCTTCGAGCCAGGTGAGCTCGCGTTCGAGGCCCGCGGCGGCCGCCTTTCGGCCGATCATCCACGCGAGCACGCATGCGCCACCGGCGGAGATCACGTCGGCGCCGCCGAAGATCGTGAGCTCCGTTTCATGGTTCACGAGACCGATGAGCGCGCACAGCCCGCCCGTCGCCGCGATGAACACGCCCACGAAGACCACCAAAGGGCTCGCGAGGACGCCCAATGGGGCGGTCGCCCGCTCCCCCGCAGCGACTGCGCCCTCGAGCTCCTCCTCCTCACCGCCCATTTGCGCAGCGTAGCATCGAGAGGTCCGGACTCGACGATCGCTCCCCGTGCTTCAACGCCTCCGCGACGGCCGCTCACGATGAAGTAGAGAGCGTCGGCTTCGCCCGTAACCACCCACGCGTACGTTCGTGTCGACATGGCGTGCCCGATGAGCGACGCGTCGCCGGCGACGCCTTAGTACTCGTCGGCGGGGATCTTGATGAAGCCGCTCGCGTCTTGTATCGCGACGAAGAAGTCGGCGTTCCGGACGATGGCCTGCTCGTACTGTTGAGTGTCATTCATCGCCTCCGCAGTTGGATCCAATGGAACGTCGGAATGGCCGCGAGCATCGAGCCGATCACGACGAAGGGCCACCATAGCGTGGTGAATCGCGCGAGCAGGATCCCGACGCCCGCACCAATCACACCGCCCGAGGCGACCCATAGATCGACTTCGCCGACGCGCATCTCGCCAAACGCGTGATCGCGGCCGACGTAAAAGCGCGCGAAGCGCCTGAGCGCGGAGGCGTCCTCGACGCTCGGCGTCTTTCCGTCGAGCACGGCTTCCACGTCGTTGGCGAGCGCGTCGACGGTGGCGTATCGGTCCTTCGCGTCGAGCGCCATCGACTTCGCGACCACGAGCCCGAGCGCGCGCGGCGCCCATGGGGCCACCTTCACCAGCGGCTCCACCTCCCCCCGCATGACGCGCCCGAGCACCTCCGGAAGGCTGTCACCTTGGATCGCGCGTCGCAGCGCGACCACCTCGTAGAGGATCGCGCCGAGCGCGTAGACGTCGGTGCGCTCGTCCAGCGCGTCGCCGCGCGCCTGCTCCGCCGACATGTACATCGGCGTGCCCGCGCTCGTGCTCTCGAGGTTGCTCGGCGCGAACGCTCGCAACGCGCCGCCCGCGTCGCAGCGAAGCGGCACGGCGATCCCCCAGTCGGTCACGAGCACCTCGCCATGCGCCCCGATCATGACGTTCGCGGGCTTGAGATCACGGTGCAGGACGCCGCGCGCGTGGGCGAACGAGATCGCGTGACAGAGCTGGAGGAACTGGCGCAACCGCCGTTGCATGCCCGTCTCGGCAGCGGCTTCTCTCGCGCGCTGGATCACGTCGTCGAGCGTGTCGCCCACGACGAGCTTCATCACGATGAAGAGGTGACCGTCCGGCGTGCGACCGAGGTCGTGCACCGGCACGATGTTCGGGTGGTCGAGGTGAGCGGTGACGCGCGCCTCCCACAAGAACTGCGATAGGAGCGCGCCGTCGGACTCGAGCTCGGGCCGGAGGTGCTTGACCGCCACGTCGCGTAGGAGATCGCGATCCTGCGCGCGCTCGACTGTGCCCATCCCACCCTCGCCGAGCACGCCTTTGGGCTCGAAGCGCGACGCGGGCGCAACGGGCGCCGCGCCGGCTTGGCCGCTCCCCGCGGGCACGGTCGCGTCGAGGACGAGCGCGCGCGGAACGGCTTGGAGTGGGCTGCTTGATCCCACGGGAGCCATGTTACGACCTCGACGGTCTCCGTCGGAGAAATAACAGAGCGAATACGGCCGCGACCCAGCCGCCGCGTGATCGATCGCCGACGACGTCACATCCGCAGCCGCCGGTCTGTGTGCCGCCGATGAACTCCTGGTCGCCGACGCCGGAGTCGCTCTTCGGGATCGGGACGCACGCGTGCGCCGTGCACGTCTCGTCGACCTTGCACTGCGCGTTCGTCTTGCACTGCACGCACTGGCCGCTCGGCACGTCGCAGAGGAGCGACGCGCCCGCGTCGACTCCCGCGTCGCCGCCGCCGCACTCGTTGTCGCTCGTGCACCCGCGGCACGTGTGGCTCGTCGAATCACAGACGGGCGCGCTCGCGGTCTTGCAGTCCGCGTTGGCGACGCACGCGACGCACGTGTACGTCGCGTCGTCGCACACGGGCGTCGCGCCGGTGCACGCCGTTTCGTACTTCGACGTGCACGTGACGCACTGGCCGGACTTGGTGCCGCCGGTCGCGCACGCGTTCGTGCACGCGTTTCCGCTGTCGAACGCGTTGCAGGGCCGGCACGCGGGCGGGACGAGCACGCCGTCGCAAATCGGGATTTGCGCGACGCACGCCTGCGCGTAGTTCGACCAGATCTTCTGCACGGTGTAGGTCGCGACGGTGTCGCTGGTGCCTTCGCAGAGATCGCCCGACTCGGACGATTGCCACGCGGTCTGCGCGATCGTGGTCCAGGCGAGCGGGCGCGCGTTCTTGTTCGTCGTGTTGGTCTCGACGAGCCCGACCTCCATGTCGGTCATCGCCTCGGCGAGCTCGTGCGAGTGAATCAGCGTCGACGTGTTGAACGAGTAACCGCAGTTCGGGTGAACGCCGTAGGGGACGCTCTTGCCCTGATACGTGAGCGTGAAGTGATAAGCGCCGAAGCTCGAACAAGATTGGATGTTGACGAGCGTGATCGAAGTGCCCGGCGGAAAATCGATCATGTAGAGCGAGTCGACGTTGCCGCCCGAGTCGACGGCGGGCGCGGGGAGGGCGGAGCTCGCGAGCTGCGCGGCGAGCTCGGTCTGGATGTCGGCGTCGGTGAGCGCGGTCGATTTGTTCGTCGGCGTGATGACGACGTTCGCGACGAAGCTCCCGCGGCCGATGTGCTGGTTCGATCCGGGCAGAAAATCCGCGAAGCCCGTGAGGCCGATCGTGTCGTACTCGGTCATCCAATCGACGAACGGGCTCTTCACGATCGCCGTGTAAAACCCTTGGAGCTGCGTCATGTAATTCGAGTCGACGCCGGAGCCCCACGCGATCTCGACGATCTTCACGTTCGAGATCACGCGCCCGCCGAAGTATTTCAAATCTCCGCTGAGCGGCGAGCTCGGGATCTTGCCGCTCTCGAGCCGAAAGATGGCTTGCGCCGACGCGTTCGCGGGAACGAGCGTCAACGCAAACGCGAGGACCCACCACGCGCGCGTCATGAGAGCGATGCTACGCCTGAGGTGTCTCGAGGTCGCCGGCTACTTTCTCGGCAGAAGAAAAACCAACGAGTTGCTGGAGGTCGTCGGAGTTCTTCATCGTTCTTCAATGGCGGACGTGGTCAGCCGCGACGTGACATCGCGGACGGAAGGCTAGCCCTGCGGCGACCTCGAGACGGCGCCGATTCTAGCGCAAATGACATGCGTCACGTGCTCGATGGCGCGCCTCGACTAGACGGTTGGGTACGCTCTTCGATGAACCACCTGACGCTCGCAGAGGTGATGACGCCCGTGCCCTTCGTCGTGAAGCCGGAGGACACCCTCGCGCTGGCCCAACGCATCATGAGCGACCGCCACATTCGGCACCTGCCCGTCGTGCGTGACCAGGAGCTCGTCGGTATCCTCTCGCAGCGCAACGTCGTGTCGAGCGAACCGCACACGACGGTCGCCGAGGCGATGACGTCGCACCCGTACGCCGTGGACCTCGCGACGCCGCTCGGCGACGTCGTCTCGGCGATGGCCGCGCGCAAGCTGGGATCCGCGGTCGTGACGCAGGAGGCTCGCGTCGTCGGGATGTTCACGACCGTGGACGCGCTGAAGACGCTCGCGGGGCTGCTCGCTCAGAGCCGCCGGTAGAAAATCTCGTACACGAACAGCACGACCTCGAGGCCGACGAGGACGGCCACGGTGAGCTCGAGAACGTAGTTCCGGCGCTCCTGCGTGAGGTCCACGAAGAGCTCGAAGTTGTCCTGGATCATGTGGAGCTTGAGGTCGAGCGCGCGGAAGCGGTCGGCGATCTCGAACTGCGTGCGGAGGCCGACGTAGAGGCGATCGAGCGTCTCGTCTTCCCAGGCGAGCTGCGGCGTGTCGAGGAGCGACAGCGTGTAGATGACCTGGTTGTGCACCGACATGCCGCTGCCGATGAACTTGAGTAGCTCGCGCGGGCGCGCGGAGAGCTTGCCGGTCTGCGCGAGGTTCTCGGAGAATTTGTTGAGGCGCGCGAGGATGTCGTCGACGTCCTCCTCGTAGTATTCCATCGCGGCGGACTGCGCGACGACGAGCGCGACGAGCTGCACGGCCTTCGGATCGAGCTCGCGCACGACGACGCCGTCGAACTTCACGGAAGGCTTCTCGTCGGGGGCGATCGTGATCGTCGCCTGCTCCTCCATGGGCGGGTGCGGCTCGGGACCGACACGCTTGAGGATCGCGTCCATCACCATCTCGCGCGTCGCGTCGTCGACGCCCGCGAACGCGATCGCGCCGAAGTCGTACGCGAGGATCCACGACTCCTTCGAGCACTCGGCGAGGACCTGCGTCTTCGTCGAGCGCACGGTCTTGCTCGCCTTCTCGAGGATCGGCGCGAGGTCCTTCGGCGAGAGCGTCGAGGCGAACGAGAACGCGCGGACGGAGATGCTCCGGCTCACGCACTGCATCATGGACGAAACGAACCGGAAACACGAGCGGTGCTAACTCGAAAGCCCGTGAACAAGATCGACACGGGCGACACGGCGTGGCTCCTCGTGAGCTCGGCGCTCGTGCTCTTGATGACCCCCGCGCTCGCGCTCTTCTACGGCGGCATGGTGCGTAGGAAGAACGTGCTCTCGACGATCATGCACTCGATGGCGGCGATCCCGATTTTGTCGGTGAAGTGGGCGCTCGTCGGTTACTCGCTCGCGTTCGGGCCGGACGTCCACGGCATCATCGGCGGCCTCGATTATTTCGGTCTCAAGGGCCTCGCGTACGCGCAGCACGACACCGTCCCGACGCTCGCGTTCGTCGCGTTCCAGATGATGTTCGCGATCATCACGCCCGCGCTCATCTCGGGCGCGTTCGCCGAGCGCATGAAGTTCTCCGCGTACGTCGCGTTCATCCTTCTGTGGTCGACGCTCGTCTACGATCCGGTCGCGCACTGGGTGTGGGCCGACGGCGGTTGGCTCGCGAAGATGGACGCGCTCGATTTCGCGGGCGGCACGGTCGTTCACCTCACGGCCGGCATGTCGGCGCTCGTCTGCGCGCTCGTCCTCGGCAAGCGCCTCAAGTACCCGCAAGAGCGGCCGCTCCCGCACAACCTCACGATGACGCTCACCGGCGCGGGCATCCTCTGGTTCGGCTGGTTCGGCTTCAACGCGGGGTCGGCGCTCACGTCCGGGTCGCTCGCGGTGCTCGCGTTCATGACGACGCACCTCGGCGCGGCGGGCGGCGCGCTCGGCTGGCTCGCGATCGAGTGGATCCACAGGCAGAAGCCCACCGCGCTCGGCGTCGCCTCGGGTCTCGTCGCCGGGCTCGTCGCGATCACGCCGGCCGCGGGCTACGTCGCGCCGTGGGCGGCGATCCTCATCGGCGCGATCGCGAGCGGGGTCTGCTACCTCGCGGTGCTTGCAAAGTACAAGTATGGCTACGACGACACGCTCGACGCGTTCGGCGTCCACGGCGTCGGCGGTTTGACCGGCGCGCTCCTCACGGGCGTGTTCGCGCAGAAGACGCTCAACGACGCGGGCGGAAACGGAGCGCTCTTCGGCGATCCGCACCAGCTCGTCGTGCAGATCATCGCGTGCGCCGCGTCGGGCGTGTACGCGGTCGTCATGACATTCGTCATCTTGAAGATCCTCGACAAGCTCGTCGGTCTTCGCGTCACCGAGCAGGACGAGCGCGAGGGACTCGACACGACGCAGCACGGCGAAGAGGGTTACGCCGGCTGACCCTCACGGGTCCGAGTTGCGACGTCCCGCCTTCGGCGGATCGGCTCGACGGAATGCCTTGCGTGCGGCAATTTGGTTGGCGGAGGGTCGCATGCGGAAGATCCGTATCGTCATCACCGGTGTGGGCACGGCGATGCCGGCGCTCGTGGCGAGCGTCGCGATGGATTGCGGGGGTGGACCGACGACCTCCGACGGCGGCAGCGACGCGACGACCTCGAAGGACGTCACGAGCGAGCTCGTCTTCCCGCCGTCCGACGCGTCGGACGCGCAACCGGTGGAGACCGGTCCGTGCCCGCAGGGCGAGTGCTCGTTCACCGTTCCGGTCCCCGACGCCGGCACGTTTCCGGATCTCGCGTCGGTCTGCGCGGTCGCGTCGCCCGTCGTGTCGAACGACGCCGCGACGGTCACGCTCAGCAACTTCGACGCGCAGGCCAAGACGGCGGACGGCTTCATCGCGATGAAGGCCGATCTCCTCGCCGCGATCGTCGGCGTCCCCGTGATCGCGGTGTCGCCGAACGTGATGACCGCGCAGATCACGACGAAGACGAGCACGGGGTTCACGTTCACCGCGTCGTGGTCGAGCATCCCGCAGACGATGACCGCGATGGTCACGTTCCAGGTCGCGTGCGGCGACGCGGGGCTCGATGGCGGAGTGCAGACCGTCGAGAGCACGACGGACCTCGCGCTCTGCGGCGTCACGGCCCCGCAAACTTGGGAGAGCTCGGGCAGCACGTGCATCCAGTGCTGCGTCGTCTGCGAGATGGCGCCGACGCCGATCCTCAGCGACAACATGGGTGACGATCTCCCCCTCTCGCGCGCGCTGCGGCTTCGCGTGATCGAGGTCGCGCGCGCGGGCAAGCAGGTCGTCCTCTTCGCGCAGAACGACGCGGGCGACGGCGCGGAGTACGACTGGCGCGTCTCCGGCGGATCGATCGAGCGCGTGAGCGACGACGTGATCGTCTGGACGCTCCCCGAGGACAGCGAAGGTCCGCCCTTCGGGCAGCTCGCCGTGTGGAACGACAACGGCGCGATCGTCGAGAACTTCTACTGGGGTGCCGCTTGAAGGCCCTCCTCGTCGGGCCGATTCAACAAGAGAACCTCGCGCTCGGTTACCTCGCGAGCTACGCGCGAAAGCGCGGCCACGACGTGACGGTCGTCCCGTATCGCGACCGCATCGAGCTCGACCAGTGCGCGCGGCGCATCCTCGAGGAAAAGCCCGATCTCGTGGGCCTCGGCATCGCGTTCCAGAACCGCATCGACGAGTACCTCGCGCTCCTCGGGGAGCTCCGCGCGCGCGGCTACACGGGGCACCTCACGTGCGGCGGTCACGTGGGCACGTTCTGCTGGGAAGAGCTGATGCGCGACGTGCCCGGGCTCGACACGGTCGTGCGCCACGACGGCGAGGAGACGCTCGTCGAGATGCTCGACATGCTCGCGCGCGGAGAGAGCCCGCGCGATCTCGCGGGCCTCGTGTGGCGCGAGGGCGAGCGCGTCGTGAAGGGCCCCGTGCGCGTCGCGAAGGCGACGCTCGACGATCTTCCGTGGCCCGCGCGGAGCACCGAGCAGTACGTCGTCGGCGGCGTGGTCGTCGATTTCTTGATCACGGCGCGCGGCTGCGTCGGCGAGTGCAACTACTGCTCGATCGCGGCGTACACGTCGGAGCAGCGGAAGTCGTATCGCCTGCGCGCGCCCGAGTCGGTCGCCGAGGAGATCGCGTACGCGTACCACGAGCGCCAGGCCCGCGTGTTCTTCGTGCAGGACGATCTGTTCGTGTTGCCGAGCGAGCGCCACGCTGTCGCGCGCATGGAGAAGATCAAGGACGGCATCCGCGCGCGCGGCGTGAAGGACGTCGTCTTCTGGGTGAAGGGTCGGCCGGAGAGCATCACGCCCGCGGTCGCTCGCGCCGCGCGCGACATGGGCGGCATCCACATGTTCCTCGGCGTCGAGAACGCCGCGGCGCCGCGCCTCAAATACTTGGGCCGGCTGCACCTCCCGCAGCACAACGACTCGGCGCTCGACAATTTGCGCGCCGCGAACGTGACGCCGTCGTTCAACTTCATGCTCTTCGATCCGGACTGCGCGCTCGACGACGTCGAGACGACGGTCGACATGGCGTCGCGAAACCTCGATTTGCCGTGGAACGTGTGCCGCACCGAGATCTACTCGGGCACGTCGCTTCGAGAGCGTTTGACGGCTGAAAATGGGCTCGAGGGCGACTGGCGGAGCTGGGGCTATCACATGCGCGACGAGCGCGCGGAGGTCATGTTCCGCGTGATGCGCGTGAGCTTCCACGAGCGCGCGCTCGCGATCGACAGCTTGCTCAATCGATTGATCAGCGTGTCGTTCGCGCGGCAAATCCACGACGAGCTCCTCCCGAGCGCCGAGGCGGTCGACCTGAGCGAGGCCGTCGACGAGGTCGGCATGCGCGTGCGCCGCGACACCGTGGCGCGCATGCGCGAGCTCATCGCGCTCGTCCGCTCGCCCTCTTGGCGAGACAAGAAAGCGATGATGCGCTTCGCGGTCGACCAAGCGCTCGCGATGGGCGCCCACGACATGCCGCTCCGCCGCGAGGTCGAGTCGCTTTGGAACCGCTACCACGCGCGCGGACGCATGCTCACGAAGCGCACGCCCGCGCGCGGACGCACGGACTTCTCGATCGCCGCCGGATCCTGAGTGCTGAACGGGCGCAACCTCGTCCGCGTGTGACTACTTGGATCCGAAGTAGCGTTTTCGCGTGATGTGCCCGTGATGAATCGCGGCCATCCGTCGAGGTGCGCTCCTTGCTTGAGGTGCGCACATGATCGAGACCATCGTTCGCTCGCACAACGCGCGCATCGTCATGACGATCGTGGAACGACTGCGCGCAACGGCCAGGCCGATGTGGCTACCGCGCGACCGTGAGCCGCCGCTGCTCGGTGTTTACATCATCGCCCTCGCGGACGCGCTCCAAGGGAGCAGCGATGGCGCGATACGCCTCGCCGGAGCGCTCGGCAAGCAGCGGCGTCGTCTGGGTTACGACCCCGACATGCTCGAGCTCGAGCTCGAGCTCGCGCGCAAGACGCTCGCGCAGCTCGTCACCGAGCGCCCGACGCTCGCGAGGCTCACTGACGTGTCACGAGAGTGCAAGCGCGAAGCGCTCGCTCGGCTCAGCGCCGAGGGCGACGAGTGATTCAGTCGGCCTAGCCCACGGTCGGCTTCGCAACTGGGACCCGCGACGGCGCAGGCGCGCCCTCAGGTCTTGAGCGAATGCAGGCTCGCGAGCCACGCGTTTCGCAAGGCGGCCCAGCCGGCGTCGACCGCGTTCCATTTCGTCGCGGTCTCGAGCTCCGCCAGCAAGTCGGCGACGGCTTTGTTCGTGCTCGCGCTCTTGACCTCGCGGATCCAGTCGTCGCGACGCGCCTTCCACGTCGGTTGGACCGCTTCCCATCCCATCGCCGTCTCGAGCTCGAGGAGGCGCGCCCCTACGTCGGAGGCGGTTTTTGCGTCGTTCACGTCCGCGAGCCACTTCGGTCGCTTCCCGACCCACGCCCCGGAGACGGCGGCCCAGTTCACGTGCGTTTCGAACTGAAGGAGATCGTCGCGCAGCGTCACCACGTCGGCCGTCGCGGTTGCGCCGCTGGTCGTCGTGGTCGTCGTCGTCGATGACTTGCCCTTGCAGGCAAGCGCGACGAACGCGAGGCACACGCAAGCGACGATGCACTGCAGCGTCTCCTTCCACCCCGTTTTTCTCATCATGGTCGCAGCGTACCACCGTCGCACCGAGCAGCCTTGGCTTAGCGCAGATCGACCGTCGGCACGTTCGGCCCGTCGTCGACGCTCGCCTTCGCGAGCTTCTCGACGAGCGACCAAGGGATCTCGTCGGCCGCGTCGAGCCCGCCGTTCGGCTTCACGATCGGCTTCGCCGAGACGATCAAGACGTCATCGGGACCATCGGCCGGATCGCCCGTCCACTTCCCACCGACGAGCGAGCCGTCGGCGGCGAGCGCGAGGACGGCGGAGTAATGCATCACGACGGGCACGAGGCCGACGCGTTTGTAACGCGTCGAATCGCCCGATTCGGGCACGTCGGCGCGCGCGATCGGGAGCGTCGTGGAGCTCAGCGTGAGCTCAATCTCCGCGTCCACGAGCTGCGTCGCGCTCGGGATCGGCGGAGGCGACACGGGCTTCGGCGTCCCGACGTGAACGCGCGCGGCGGCGACTGCGTAGTACTGCTTCGCGATCGTCGGAAGCGCGTCGATCAAGAATGACTTCTTCGCGATGCCGATCCGGTTGAGCGCCGCGACGACGAGCACCGCGGGGTTCATGCTGCACGTCGCGCCCACGTCGAACGCGACCGTCGTGCACACCTGGCCGATCACCTTCGACTCGGGATCGTCGTACGCCGCGGCGAGAAGCGCCTTCACGTCGTTCGGATGAAACCGGACCTTCGTGCCGTCCTTGCCGATGACGTCGACGACGCGGAACGGCTCGGGCTCGGCGAGCGACGCGGTCGCGACGCCGTTGCAGCGACCCTTCCAGTAGCGCGGCCGCGGCCTCGTGTTGTGCGTGCGCGAGAGCGCCTGGTTCGTCGCAGGGAAATCGTTGCGGCCGAGCGCGATGTCGATTTTCTCCGTGGGTGAGAGCTTGAACGTGTCGAGCCCATGCACGTCCGATGGCGCGGAGAACCCGAAGAGCGTTCGCCACGCGAGCTTCGGCGCGCCGTCCGCCCAGCGACCGCCCTCGCTCCCGAACCATGCGGGGAAAAAATTCGACGACCAAGTCTCTACGGAGGGACGCAGCGTCGTGTCGAAGAGGCCGAGCGCCTTCAGCGCGTCGAGCTTGGTGACGAGCTCGCCGTTCGGGAGATCGTCGTGCGGGAGATCGGCGAGGCGTCCCGCGCGCTCGGTGTCGATCGGCTCGATGACGCGCGGCCGCGTCGGCGTGAAGTCCTCCGGCATGCTCAGCCGAAGCGCGACGAGCGACACGAGCCACGCTCCGCCGGCCATCGCGACGCGGCGCCGTCGATCGGGACGGCGCAGGAACGACACGACGAGCGCGACCGGGATCACGACGTAGAGGAGCTCGTTCGCGAGCGTGAGGATCCCCCAATAGCCGAGCCACTCGTCGACGCCGCCCGGGCACGACGCGATGAGCGAGAAGGGAAAATGAAATCGCGCGCTCGTGAGCGGCCAAAAGAGCGCGACGCCCACGTCGCCCGCGGTCAGCGCGTCGAGGAGACCGTGCGACGCGCCCACCGCGAAGAGGATCGGGAAGACGCGTCGAAATCGGGCTCGAAACAGGGCAAACGCGACGATCGCGGCGACCGCCGCGGCCACGAAGAGCGAGTGCGTCGCGCCGCGATGACCGAACGTCTCGTGCGGCCGCACCTCGAACAAGAGCGACGCGTAGTCCACGTCCTGCCAGCACGCGCAAAACAGCGCCGCGAGGGCGAGCCGCCGCGTGCGATCCTCGGGCAGCGCGAGCAGCGCCGCCGAGTGGGCGAAGAGCGACGCCATTTGTCGGAGGACGAGACTATCAGGGCGAGAACGGCGGGCCTATCGGCGCGCCACGCTGAGATGGCGAGAGGAAGAGGTTCGTCGGAGCCGAGCCGTACGCGGTCGTGAGCGACGCGCCCGAGAGAACGTCGGGCCTCATCGCGACGTCGACCTGGCGCCCGCTGATCGCGCCGTGACATTGACCGCAGAAGCCGTCGAAGAACTTCGTGGGGAACGCCTCGTGGACCGACTCGCCCGGCGTGAACATGAACGCCTCGCGCTGCCAGCGCGGCAGGTTGTTCGCGAGCGACTGCGGCGTATCGGAGAGCTTGAGGATGAGCGGGAGCCCGCCGGTCACGCGATAGTGCGCCGAGCCGTCGTCCGCGACGGGAACGCTCCCGACGAGCCTGCGGCGCGAGTAGAGCTGTCCGAACTGATCGCTCGTCACGAACGCGCCGCCTTGCGCGTAGCTCGTCACGTCGAGCGTCGGCGGGAGCTCCTCCCACACCTCGAAGCTCTGGAGCGTCTCTCGCATGCGGCCCGTCGGCGTGTTCTGGAAGATGAGCGAGCCGATGATGCGCGCGTCGTGGAGCATGACGTCCGCGTACGGGAGCGACTCGTCGAGCGCGTACGCGTTGGGCTCGCTCGCCTTCGATTTGTAGAGCGGGTGCGTGGCGCGCGCGTACACGGCGATCGCCTCGACGTCCGCCATGCCCGGCGCGCCGAGGAGCTTCGTCTTCTGGCCGCTGTCCGGGTCGAGCGCGTACACGTCGAAGTCGCCGCTCTGCGATCCGAAGCTCACGAGCATTTGGTTGCCCGGGAGCGTCGAGGGAGACGTGTAGAGCCCCGTCGCCGTCGTGTCGGGAAACCTCAGCGAGTGGAGGAAGAACGCCTGCTCGGGCGACGTGGGTGACGCGGGGTTGATGACCGTTGGATCGATCGGATAGTCGCTCGTCTGATCGCTGCCGAAGTCGATGCCGATGCTGCGGTTGAAGATGCCGAGCGAGCCCGCGTGGTGCGGCGTGCCCGGATCCGCGAAGACCGCGGCGAAGTTCTTGTCCGAGAGCATCACGACCTGCGACACCTCGTGAAAACCGATGCTCCCGCGCTGGCCGTAGAGCGGGTGATAGTCGCCGCCGTCGAGGTTGATGCGCCTGAGCGAGAGTTGATAGAAGCCCGGCTCGCGCTTCTCGGCGGTGAAGATGACGCGGCCGTCTTGCATGAACGACGGCGCGCGCTCCATGTCGAGCATGTACGTGAGCTGCCTGATGCGCGTCTTCGTCGCGTCGTTCGGGTCGCGCTCGTACACGTAGAGGTTCGAGTTCGGCTTGCTCGGATCCGAGGGCGTGCGCTGCGCGCCCGTGTAGTCGTACGCGCTCGCGTCGAGGTTGCCGCGCGTCGACGCGAAGACGAGCGGCGAGTTTCCGTTCGCGTCGGGGAGCCCATACGCCGGATCGAAATCGTGCACGAGCAGGCCATTGTCGGTCGCGCCGTGCGCGCCGATGTCGGCGATCTTGGCGCACGACGACCCGTCGGGGTTCATCTCGTAGATCGCGAAGGGCTCGGCCGCGCTCGAGCGTGCGGCGAACGCGACCTTCGTGCCCTTCCACGACGCTTGCGGCCGCCGAATGTCCGCGGTGGACGGATCAAGCCCGCACGCCGCGTCGACCACGTTGTCCGCGCCGACGGTGATCGCGCCGGCCGCGTCCATCGTCGCGGCCGCGACGTGGAGCTCGGCGCCGGGGGCGTACACGTCGAAGTCCTGGAGGCGATCCGCGCTCGGAGGAGGTCTCCGCACGTAGACGATCGCGCTCATCGGCGCGAGCGCCGCCGCGACGCGCTCGCGCCGGAGCCACTCGCGGATGACGCAGTACGCGGGGATCGTCTCGAGCTTGGCGTTGTCGTAGTCGTACGCTTGCGCGTCGCAGAGGGCAGGCGAGGGCGTCTGCGCGCCGAAGTCCTCGAAGAGCGGCCCGCCGCGGTGCACGATGCCGTGCGCGCCGGGGACGAGCTCGGGGCGATAGAGGTTCTTTCGAACGAGGCGGCTCGCGCCGGGGTCGTCGCTCTCGAGCGCGGCCTGCCCGAGCGAGAGCGCGTAGTTGTGCTTCGTCGCCGAGAGCGAGAACGCGCCCGAAGTGCCGCCGCGGAGCTTGTAGTCGTGGAAGATCGACGCGGAGTGGCAGTGGAGCATCATGCAGCCCTTCCGCGCGAGCGTCGGCTGCACGCGGTGCGCGAAGAACATGAAGTTGCTCGACAGCGTGCCCGGGTCCGGCGGTCCGTGCGCGGTCGCCCACGCGAGCATCGCCTGGTAGCCCGCGTCGGTCGTCGTCGAGAAGACGACGCCGCCCTCGTGGAAGCTCCCGCCTTGCGCGAGCCCGAGCGGGCGGCTCAAGAGCTCGCTCCGCGGGATCGGCGACGCGAGGTAGTCGATCGACGCGAAGTAGTTCCACCGCACTTGCTCCGGCGCGTCGCCGCAGGTGAGGTAGAGATCGTTCGACGCCGCGCCGTGGCAGTTTCCGGCCGCGCACGAAGACTTGAGGACCGGGGCCACCTTGTCGCGGAACGTCGCGAAGTCGGCGCTCGTCGGGTCCACCGTCGGATCGAACCCTGGCGCGGATGGGACGTTGGTCACGCACGGCTGCGTGCTTGCCTGCGGCGGAACGAGGCCCGTGTTGCGCTCCGTCGCGCCGTTGTCAATCCACTGGCGGAGCGCGAAATAGCCCGACGACGTCATGTCGAGGATCGGACCGCCCGTGTGCTTGATGTCGGGCATCGTGTCGAGCGTCTGCCCGTCGAACGCGATGAGGTGGAGCTGCGTCATCGGCGTCACCTTCAAGAGGAACGTCGGCTGGAGGTACGGCCCGTACGTCTGCAAGAGGTCACGCCGCTTGTCGACGCCCGCGAACGTCGACACGTCGAGGTTGCCGAAGGCGTTTCCCTTCGCGTCCGCGACGTGACAGCCCGCGTTCGTCGGTCCGCGCGAGCAGCCCGACGCGAGGATCGGGGAGATCACCTGCTCGAAGTACGTCGTCGGCTCGGGCTGCTTCACGTCGCACGAGGCGACGGCGACCGCAGCGCCCAAACCCACGAACGAGACCACGACCGCCCGTCCGAACAGAGCGTGCATGCGCCCTCCTGCATGCATCGTGGGTGAAGGCCGTGCTCATGCGCATGACAAATGTCACCCGATGCAGAGTTGGCGCATTCCGCCTCGTTTGCGCAGTCCGCGCGTCGCTCGCCGGCGATTCGACTGGACGCTTCGTGGTCTACGGCTTGCACGATGACCGTTCATCATGAGCACCCTCAAAGGCATCGTCTTTTGCGCGTGTCTCGCCGCGTGCGGTGGGTTGCCGACCCCTACCGTCGAAACGACGAGCGCGTCCGTCGTCACGTTCGATCGGTACCGCACGTTCACGTTCGAGGTCGCGAGAGAGGCTCCGAGTGGATTCGAAGTCTCCGAGCGCACCGTCGACGTCCAGCACCGCATGATGCCGCTCGTCGCGAACGCTCTCGTCGCGAAGGGATACGAGAGCACCCCGAGCTTGGGCGAGCTCCGCGTCGTCGTCGTCGCGGGCGAAGGCGAGGCCTCGAAGGAGCGCCACCGTACGCGCACCGCTACGGCTGTGATGGGCGAGCACGAAGAGAACATCACGGTGCCCGCAGGCTCGCTCATCATCGAGGTGTTCGACGCGAGGGGCCAGCGCGTCTGGCAGTCCGTCGCGATCGGCGAGGTGCAGCGCGGCAACGTCGACGAGTCGCGTCTCGCGGCGACGATCACGCAGATGATGTCGTCGTTCCCGCCGCGTCGCAGGTGATACCTTCGATGGATGCGCGTCGGTGACCTACTCGGCGACCGCTTCGAGCTGATCGAAGAGGTTCGCGCCGGCGGCATGGGCACCGTCTTCCGCGCACGCGATCGCCGAACGACGAGCGTCGTCGCGGTGAAGGTGCTTCGCGCCGTGCAGCCCGAGGACGAGGCGCGCTTCATGATGGAAGCGCGCGTGCTCGCGGACCTCGGGTCGGTCACCGGCGTCGTCGCGTACGTCGCGCACGCGCTCGAGAGCGGCGGGCAATTTCTCGCGATGGAGTGGCTCGACGGCCGAGACCTCCGTCAGCACCTGCACGAGCACGGACCGCTCTCGGTGGCGGACGCGGTCCGCCTCGGCGCGCGGCTCGCCGCGACGCTCGAGGAGATCCACGCGCGCGGCCTCGTGCACCGCGATCTCAAGCCGTCGAACGTCTTCCTCGTCGGCGGACGCGTCGAGGACGCGAAGCTCATCGACTTCGGCGTCGTGCGTCGAGCGAGCTCGGGCGACAGCACGAAGACCGGCGTGCTAGTCGGAACGCCCGCGTACATGTCGACCGAGCAGGTGCGCGGCGATCGCAGCATCGACGGCCGCGCGGATCTCTTCGCGCTCGGGTGCGTGCTCTACGCGTGCCTCGC
Organism: uncultured delta proteobacterium; assembly: GCA_963839305.1. Taxonomy (GTDB): domain Bacteria; phylum Myxococcota_A; class Polyangia; order Polyangiales; family Polyangiaceae; genus DASXHD01. The sequence continues at coordinate 20,250 of CAWIUL010000006.1, read as the reverse complement.
GGGGCGCGCGCCGTTCTCGGGCGAGAGCGTGATCGCCGTGCTCACGAAGATCGTGCTCGAGCACCCGCGGCCGATCGACGAGGTCCGACCCGACGTGCCGCCGGCGCTCGCGGCGCTCATCGGCAAGCTCTTGCAGAAAGAGCGCGATCTCCGCCCGCCCGACGCGCGTGCAGTCCGCGAGGCTCTCGCCTTGGTCGCGCTCGACGCCGTTCGAGCGCGTCCAGTCGAGGCCGCGGTTCATCCGTCGCTCGGATCGTCGGAGCAGCGATTCCTCACTCTCCTCATGTGTCGCTCGAGCCCGGAGGAGCCGCTCGCGCGTGTTGGAGTCGAGGTGCGCGAGCTCGCCGCGTCGCTCGGGGCTCACATCGAGCGGCTCATCGACGGGTCGCTCGTCGCGTGGATCGACACGGGCGCGGCGACCGATCAAGCGTCGGACGCGTCGCTCCTGGCGCTCTCGCTCCGCGCTCACGTCGGGACCGCGCCCATCGCGATTGCGACAGCGCGCGGCGTCGTGGCCGAGCGGCTCCCGGTCGGGCCCGTCATCGATTCGTGCAGCGGAGCTCGCGGCGCGCGCCGTGCGCGGCTGCACGTTGCTCGACGAGGTCACGAGCGGTCTCCTCGACGATCGCTTCGACGTGCGCGTCGTCGACGGCGTGCCCACGCTGGTCGGGCCGCGCGAGTCCACGCAAGGTCAGCGCACGCTCCTCGGCAAGCCGACGTCGTGCGTGGGGCGCGATCGCGAGCTCGCCACGCTCGTCGCGCTCTTCGACGAGTGCGCGGACGAGCCGACGGCGCGCGCGGTCCTCGTCGTCGGCGAGGCGGGAATCGGCAAGACGCGCATCCGGCACGAGCTCCTCCGGCGGCTGCGCGAGGCGAGATCCGACGTCGACGTCTGGACCGCGCGCGGCGACGCGCTGAGCGCGGGCTCCCCGTTCGCGCTCGTGCGCCGCGCGCTCCGGGGCGCGATGGGCGCGCGCGAGGGCGACGCCGTCGCGGCGCAGTCGGTTCGGCTTGCGTCGTTCGTCGAGCGAAGCGCTGGACCCGAGGGAGAGCAGCTCGCGGAGTTCATCGGCGAGATCGTCGGCGTTCCGGTCGCGCCGACGCCGAGCGCGCAGCTCCTCGCCGCGCGCGCGAACGCCGTCTTGATGGGCGACCAGCTTCGTCGCGCGTTCGAGGCGCTGGTCGTTGCAGAATGCAAGCATCACCCGCTCGTCCTCGTGCTCGAGGACCTGCACTGGGGAGATTTGCCGACGGTTCGCCTCGTCGAGGCCGCGCTGCGCGCCGCGCGTGAGCTGCCGTTCTTCGTCTTCGCGCTCGCGCGCCCCGAGGTTCACGATCTGATTCCCGCGGCTCTGGGAGGACGAAGGGCTCTCGGTGGTCTACGTCGCCGGCCTCGGGCGCAAGGCCGCGGCGCGCCTCGTCCGCGAAGCGCTCGGCGACGTGGGCGATGCGCTCGTCGAGAAGCTCGTCGATCGCGCCGCCGGCCACGCGTTCACGCTCGAGGAGCTCGTGCGCGCCGCGGCGACGGGCGACGGCGCGGAGCTGCCCGAGACGGTGCTCGCGATGATGCAGCGCCGGCTCGACGAGATCGCTCCGGAGCCGCGGCGCGTCCTTCGCGCGGCGAGCGTCTTCGGGTCTTCGTTCTGGACCGGCGGCCTTGCCGAGCTCGTCGGGCGCGCGGGCGAAGCGTCGCTCGCCGAAATGCTCGACGACCTCGCCGCGCGCGAGCTCGTGGAGCGACGCGCGGAGAGCCGCTTCCGCGGCGACGACGAGTGGACGTTCCGCCACGCGCTCCTGCGCGAGGCGGTCTACGGCACGCTCACCGACGAGGATCGCCGCCTCGGGCACCTCCTCGCTGGAGTCTGGCTCGTGCGCTCGGGCGAGCGCGACGCGGTCACGATCGCGGAACACTTCGAGCGCGGTGGAGATCGCGCTCAGGCTGCCGCGTGGTATCTGCGCGCCGCGGAGAGAGCGCTCGCCGGCAACGACTGGAAGCAAACGGTCGCGTGCGCCGAGCGCGGGATCGGCCTCGGCGCGGACGCCGAGGTTCGCGGTGGGCTAGAGCTCACGATCGCGCAGGCGTGCACCTGGAGCGGCGACGTGCGCCGAGCCGAGCGCGAGGCGATAGCCGCCGCGACGCTGCTCGAGCGGGGCTCGGGTCCGTGGTTCGAAGCCGTCGCGGACGCGATCAACGCCGCGGGCATGGGGCTCGGTCACGGCGAGATCGCGCGCGATTGGGTCGACGCGCTGTTCTCGGCGTGGGACTCGCGCGAGGACCCATACGCCGCCGCGATCGCAGCCGCTCGCGCCCTCACGCCGATGCTCCTCGCGGGCGACCGGCCGCGCGCGACGCGGTTGCTCGCGCTGCTCGAGGCCACCGATCTCTCCGGCGTGCCGCTCGCGGAGGCTCACCGCTTTCGCGCGCGCGCGTCGTGGGCGTTTCGCGGCGAGCAGGACATCGGCGCGTACGTCGAGCTCACGCACGCCTCGCTCGAGCGCTTCGCGGCCGCGGGCGACGCGCGGAGCGCCGCCCTGCAGCGCACGAGCCTCGGCTACGGTCTGACGCTGCTCGGCGCGCCGGAGTCGGAGACCGTGCTCCGCGAAGGCATCGTCGAGTCCGCGCGCGTCGGCCTCCCGCTGCAAGCCGCGACGCATCAGCAAAACCTCGGGCTCGTGCTCGCGCGCCAAGGACGCTTCGGCGAGGCCCTCGCGATGGAGCGCGCGTCGATCGCCGCGTTTCGCGACGCGGGCGACAAACGCTTCGAGGCCGCGAGCCACGTGTATCTCTCGAACATCCTCGAGGCGGCGCGTGACTTCGACGCCGCCGAGATCGAAGCCAACGTCGCGATTGAGATGTCCGCGAGCTACGCGGCGCGCAGGGCGACGGCGCTCGGCGCGCTCGCCGCGGCGCGCCTCGGTCGCGCGGACGCGAGCGGGGCCCTCGAGGCCGCGGGCTGCGCGATGGAGATCGTCGAGCAGCTCGGCGCGCTCGAGGAAGGCGAGGAGAAGCTCCGACTCACGCTCGCCTCCGCGCTCGCTGCCCTCGCGCGCACCGACGAGGCGCGCGCCTTCTTGGACGACGCGCGTCGCCGCCTCCGCGAGCGTGCCGCGAAGATCCAAGACCCGCGTCGCCGCGCGAGCTTCCTCGAGAACGTCCCGGAGAACGTCGCGTTGATCGCCTAGTGGTGGAGCGTCGCGCCGCACGTCGCGTCGAGCGTCGTGGGCGCGTCGGTCAGCGCGCGCTCGACGCAGCGATTGCTCGCGGGGCCTCCGCCGCTCGCCCTCACGTGCGTCATGCGTCCGCCGGCGCCCTGCCACTCGACGCGCGTGTCGGCCTTCGCGCCGCACGCGGCGAGCTGCGCCTTGCGCGACGTGAAGCCGCCCGCGAGCGTGAGCACGCCGAAGAGGCCCGCGCCGCCCGACGCGCTCGAGCACGTGAGGCTCGTGAGGACGATCCCGTCGGCTTCGATCTTCGAAGCCGACATCACCGCGCCGCCCGTGGGCTCGAGGTGGTGCGTCGCCGGCGTCGACGTCGGAGGCGCCGCGCTCTCGGTCGCGACGAGATCGCACGCGTTCTTGCCTCCGAGCGAGCAGCTCTTTGCGTAGAGCGTCTGCGCACGATGCGCATCGCGCGTCACGCCCTCGGCGCCGTCGTACATGCGGCCGAGCACGAAGCACGCGTCCTTCGATGACGCGCTGCACGCCGACGTGCACTCGGGTAGTGCGGTCGCGAAGTCACCTTTGAAATGGTGGGCGAGGCAGAGATCGTCGTCGTTGGCCACCGCGGTCGTCTGCGTGGGCGCCGCGACGGATTTCTCCTCGACGGGAGCGGCGCAAGCGGCGACGAGGAAGGTGAAGGCAAGGAGTCGTAAGCTCATGCCGATTCATACGCGCGACGTGGTGCGCCGGTTCCCCGACGTGATCGCGAGCGGCCCTCTATTTCGTGCATTTCGCAGATGAGCTGCCGTGAGATCAATGGTGCGACATCGCGCGTAGCTTCTCGAGCACGTGGCCCTGAACGAGCAGGCGCACGAACACCAGCTGGATCGAGTTGAACGCGGCGTGCGCGAGCGCGGGCGCGACGACGTTGCGTCGAACGAGCATCATCACGGCGAAGTACGCGCCGAGCGCCGCGGTCTGCACCGTCGCGAGCACGCCCTCGTAGATATGGCCGACGCCGAAGATCGCGCTCACCATCAAGACCGCGATCGGCCACGAGCCCACGACCGCGCGCATGCGCGGCGTCAGAAATCCGCGGAACGCGATCTCCTCGAACGCCGCGGCGAAGATCGCCGCCAGGATGAACTCGGCGATCGTGCCCTGCGACGCGATGACGCCGATCGTCTGCGTGCGCTGCGCGCTCTCGCGCTCGAGGACGCCCGTGGCCCAGCCGATCGCGCTGACCGGGATGGCGACGACGATCATCGTCGCGAACGCGCCCGCTGTCATCCACGTCGCCGCGAGGATCTCCTTGCCGAGGCCCGCCTTCGTGATGCCGATGGCGCGCAGCGGCTGCCCATCGGCGCGGAGCACGAGCAAGAGGAGGAGCACGAACACGATCCCGCGCGCGGCGGCCGCGACCACGATGTGGCGCGAAGAGAGATCGCGGATCGACCCGAGCGTGCGCCCGAACGCGCGCGGCTTCTGGACGCGCGGCACGTGGACGGCGAGCTCGCGAAGCTGGTGGTCGCGCAAGACCGTGACGCGCGTGTCCTCGGGGAGCTGGTCGGAGTGCGTTCGAGTCGTGAGGTCCGACGTCGGATCGATCGCGTCGAGGTGCGCGCCGTCGATCGCGACGATGCGATCGCCAGCGACGATCACGCCGTCGGCAGGCGTCTTCGGATCGACGCGCTCGACGCTCACGGCGCCTCCGCTCCACGGAGGATCGCCCGCCTCGAGCTGTCCTGTCGCGATGCGCACGCCGAGCCTGCGCTGCTCGCCTGCGAAATCGGGGCGCTCGACGAGCACGGGCGCGATCACCGCGACGAGCACCACGAAGCCCGTGAGGACGCGCGACGCGACGCCTCCGTGCGCGGGCGACCACGGGCGAACGACGACGGTCGCGAGCGCGAGCTCGAAGAGCACGACGAACGCGGCGAAAACGGGCGAGAGCGACGCCGCGCCGCCCGCGAAGACGAGCGTGACGACGAGGAGCATCTCGAGCGCGATGCGCCCCCGCGGAGGCATGGCGACGAGGAACGTCTCATCCGACCGCTGGCGCCAGCCTACCGTCACGCCGTCGACTGTAGTGCGTTGGCCTCCCGCGCGCACGTCGCGCATCAGCGCGGAAGGCGCGGCCTCGTCGCGTGGAGCGCGATCGCCACGCCGCCGATCGCGCCTCCTCCTCCCCCGACAGCGACCATCCAACCTTCGATGTTCGCGTGGAAGGACGTCATCTTGAAGAGGACGAGCGAGAGCCCGAAGATCGCCATGCCGACGAGCGCCCCCGTGGTGACGCCCATCCACGCGAAGGCGAAGCGCGTGCTCGCCGACCACGTGCGCATCGGGATTCTGGAGAGCTCCTCGTCGTCTTGCGCGTTCGCCTCGAGCCCGAGAGCGCTTCGGAGCGCGCTCGCGGCGCGCAGGTGGAGCGCGTGGCCCGGAAAGAGCGCGCCCGTGAGCGGGCGCTCCTCGCCGTCGCGGTAGACGAGGCGAAGCCGCCCCGCTTCGATCTCTTTTTCGTAGCGCTGGCGAAGCATGATGGGCACCGTCCCGCGCTCGACTCGGACCTCGGTCACGCGATCGAGCGGGACCTGCCGCGTGCCGAGCGGGATCGCCAAGAGGCTGCGACGCACGCAGAGCTGTCCGCCGTCGGCGACGAGATCGAAGCGCCCCATCTTCGAGAGGCCGAGCACGAGCGCGACGAGCGCGAAGACGATCCCCGTCGCCCCGATGGGCGCGAGCCAGGGCGGTTGACGAAGGGTCTCGTCGAACGCGGAGCCGCTCGCGATCGCCGCGCGGATCTTCGCTCCCGCCGCTTCGGCCTCGTCGGGGTCGACCTGCATCATCTCGACGCGCCGTGCGGCGTCGAGATCGAGCACCACGACGCCATACTTCGCGTTCTTCGCTCCGGTGCGGTGCTCGACGTGGACGCTTCGAAGCTCGGAACGATCGAAAGTCGCGCCGTAACCTTCCGTGCACGTCCCTCGCGCCGGGCACAAGACGCGGTCCGTCTGGAGCCCCATGAGGAGGAACACCACGCCGACGAAGGACGCAGCGGCCGCCATCCCGAAGTAGCGCAGCCTCGCGGGAAAAGGCCCGTGAACGACGTGCCCCGACGTCATCGCCCGCGGGGGCGCCTGACGGTACGAGGTCTCGACGTTCACCCGCTCAGCTTAGCGCCTCGCGCGCCGCGTCGGCTGCGCCGGCGAACGGGCTCTGGCCGATCTGCGAGAGCACGCGCTTCACGTCGCCGTTGTCGCGGTGGTGACGGAGCCCGCGGACGATCGGCCACACGTCGTCCTCGCTGCGCGCCTGCGAGAAGAGATTCCAGTAGAGCGCGGCGGCTTGCTGCGGCGGCATGAGCGACGCCATCGACGCGAGCGCCTCGCGGCGAACCTCGGCCGATGGATCTTGCTGCGCCATGTGCTGCGCGATCGGCAGGAGCTGGGGCATCTTCTCCATGTTGCAGAACTGGAAGGCGAGCGAGCGGCGAACCTCCTCGTCCGGATCCTGCGCGAGCCGCTGCGCGATCGCCCAGATGCGCTGCATCGCGACCGGCGGCTGGTAACTCAGTTGCTCGGCGATCGTGGAGCGCACCTTCGCGTGCGGGCTGCCGGCGTGCTTTTCGTAGACCGCGAGCGCGAGCTCGCCCATGCCGTTGTAGTGCACGAGCGAGAGCGTCGCGACGCACTCGGCCTGCACGCTCGCGTCCGCGTCGGCGTCGGCCATGTTCGCGACCCAGTACATGAGCTGCTGATCGTCGCGGAAGCACGAGAGCGCGCCGACGGCGGCCTTGCGCACGGCGGGAGCAGGATCCTGCGCCAGCTGCACGAGGAGCTCGCGCTTGCCGTTGAATTTGTCGGCGGCGTTGAACCGAAGATTCGACGCGATCTTCTCGCGGACGTCGGCGCTCGGGTTCTGTGCGAGCTGCTGCACGAGCGGGAGCGCGCCCTCTTCGGCGAACTTCGTCGCGGCGATGATCACCTGTTCGAACGTGTCGTCGTCGAGCCCCGGCGTGTTCGCGACGGCGTAGAGCGTCTGGAGGTGCTGCGGTTGGACGCGGTTGTCGACGAGGTTCGCCCACGCCTCGAGCGCGGATCGCCGCGCGCGGACGGTGCCATTTTGCATGTACCATGCAATCAATTGCTCGGCCTCCATGAGCTGCGCGCCTTCGGAGTAGCAAGCGAGGAAGAATTCGCGGAGCGCCTCGCAGAGCGCGTCCTCGTCTTGGCTGCGGAGGTTCTGGAAGCGCGCCTCGATCTCCTGGAGCGGCAGGCGATGGTTCTGGTTCTTCGACGCCTCGATGACCTTGAGATCGGCCTTCGCGCTCGGGTCCTTGACGCTCGGGATGTCGGCCGTGGCCACGACGGTGTACGAGACGTTGTGCGCGCTCGGCGGGAGATTGCCGGGGACCGTGATGCGGAAGGTGAAATTCTGCTGCGAGCCCGGCGGGATGTCGCCGCCGGCCGCGACCACTTGATGGGCGACCTCGCGCGCGTCGACGTCCGGGAGAGACTGCCCCTCGCGCGTCTGCACGCGCACGTAGAGGAGGCTCACCTTGAGCTCGGTGAGCCGAAGCGGCTTCTGTCCGCCGCCGAGGACGACGCGTCCGCCGACGACGCTGCCCGGCGAAGAGGTCGTCGTATCGAGCGTGAGCGCGAGGTTGGTGCCGCCGCCGAACATCGAGTCGAGAAGTCCCATGATGTTTCTCCTGGTGCCCAGATACGCGACGGCGCACGTATACTTCCCCGATGCACGTTCATTTCATCGCTCCCTCGAACGAGGACTCGACGTACATCAAGCCCCTCTGGGTCTCGACGCTCGCCGCGCACACGCCCGACGACGTCGAGGTCACGTTCCGTGACGACGGGCTCGAGCCCATCGACCTCGAGCAAGAGAGCGACGCGCCGGATCTCGTCGGGATCAGCGTCAACAGCAAGACCGCGTGCCGCGCGTACGCGCTCGCCGACGCGTACCGAAAGCGCGGGAGCAAGGTGATCCTCGGCGGCATCCACGTGACCGCGCTCCCCGAAGAGGGCCTCGAGCACGCCGACGCGGTGCTCTCCGGCGAGGCCGAGTTTCTCTGGGAGAAGGTCATCGAGGACATGAAGCGCGGCAAGCTCGGCGCCTCGACGTCGCTGATGCACAGGAACGTCTACAAGCACCTCGAGTGGCCCGAGCTCGTGAACCTGCCGCTCCCGCGGCGCGATCTCGTTCACTCCGTGAAGTACGTCCCCTTCGACGTCGTGCAGACGACGCGCGGCTGCCCGTTTCCGTGCGAGTTCTGCAGCGTCTCGACCTACAACGGGTCGACGTTTCGCTTTCGCCCCGTCAAGGAGGTGCTCGCGGAGCTCGAGACCGTCGCGCCGCGCGTCCTCTTTGGCGACGACAACGTGATGATCCACCAGAAATACAGCCACGAGCTCTTCGAGGCGATGGTGCCCATGAAGAAGCACTGGGTCGCGCAGGCCTCGCTCGCGGCGCTCCACAAAGTCGAGAACGTCGACGTGATGGCGCGCGCAGGCTGCAAGGCGCTCTTCATCGGCTTCGAGTCGGTCGACGACATCGCCGTGCGCGGCGCTGGCAAGAAGCAGAACAAACCGCGCAAGTACCAGGACGTCGTGCGCATGCTCGCCGATCACGGGATCGCGGTGTGGGGGAGCTTCGTCTTCGGCCTCGACGACGACGGCGGCGACTCGTTCATGCGCACCGTGGATTTCTGCGTCGAGTCGAAGATGACCATGGCGCTCTTCGCGCTCCTCACGCCGTACCCGGGGACGCGCCTCTACAAACGGCTGAAGGAAGAGGAGCGGCTCACGAAGGATCGCTGGTGGCTCTCGCAAGACCACGACACGGGCGCGCCGTTCTTCGTGCCGAAGCGCATGTCGCGCGAGGCGCTGCGCGACGGCTGGGTGCGCGCGTGGCGCGAGATGTACTCGATGAAGTCGATCCGACGGCGCTACGACTTCGGCATCTCGCACTCGTGGATCCAAAACATCGCGTTTTGGCCGATCAACCTGATGATGCACGAGCTCGCCGAGCGGAAGATCGCGGGGGGCGATCGCGCCTGGCGAAAGCACCGCTCGCTCGAAGTCCCGTTCGGCCTATGAACGAGTTGTGACGAAACGCCTCATTGTAAAGATGGTTGGAAGGCTGCCGGCAGCGGGCGCAACATTCCGCCCATGAAGAAGACGGCCTTTCTCTTCGCGGCGATGCTGATCGCGCCGCTCGCTCACGCGCAGTCCGACGACGAGACGCCCGAGGAGCGCGCCTACCAAGGACGCATGGACAGCCAGATGCGCTCGTGGATCCACGAGGGCAATCACGACACGACCGACGAGGAGCGGCACTTCATCGACGATCACTGGAAGCGCGCTGCGAAGCTCTGGCGCATTCGCAAGCTCGCCAACGAGGCGCACGATCAGGCGACCATCGCGCGCGTCGACTCGCTCCTCGCGAAGGCCGATCACATGCTCGAGGATCACATCCGTCGATACCGCGAGCACGCGCCGGTGATGACCGCGGCGCCGCCCGTGCTCGAGACGACCGTCGCGCCGCCGCCGCCGCAACCGGAGACGCAGGGCGCGCCGCCCGCACCGGGTCAGACCTGGGTGCCCGGCTTCTGGGCGTGGAACGGCGCGCGCCATCAATGGACGCCGGGTCACTGGGCTGCGCCTCCGCAGGCGGGCATGACGTGGGAAGCGCCGAAGTGGGAGAACCGCAGCGGTCGCTGGGCTTTCGAAGAAGGGCGCTGGCGCGCCGCGCCGACCGCGCCGAACGTCGTGTATGAACCGCCGCCGCCTCCTCCGACGGACGAGGCCGCGACCGCCGCGCCGCCGCCGCCGATCGTCGAGGTGCGCCCGCCGCCGCCGCCGAACGGCGTGTGGATCCCGGGATATTGGCACTGGAACGGCTCGCGGCACGTCTGGGTCGGCGGCCGCTGGTCGGCGCCGCGCGCGGGCATGCGGTGGGAGCCTGATCACTGGGTGCGTGAGGGCAATCGCTACAAGCGCGTTCCGGGACGCTGGGCGCGTTGATGGTGGAGTAAGCTCGCGCGCGTGAAGCGCTGGCTCCGCAGAATCTTCCTCGCCGTCGCGCTGGTCGCGCTGTTTCTCGCGCAGCCCGCGTATCGGCACGCGCGCGCCGCGGCGCTGCTCCTTCGGTTCAGCGCCGGCGACGAGGCGCCGAAGGGCTTCGCGCGCTTCGGGATGCACGACGTGGCGGAGGAGAGCGCGACCGTCGAGACGCCGCAGGGCCCCATGCGCGCGCGGTTCTATTGGCCGCGCGGCGTCTCCGATCCGCCCGGGATGGTCGTGTGCCACGGCGTCCACCACCTCGGCGTCGACGAGCCGCGCATGATGCGGTTCGCGCGGGCGATCGCGTCGTCGGGCGTCGCGGTCCTCACGCCGGAGCTCAAGGAGCTCGCCGACTATCACATCGATCCGCGCAGCATCACGACGATCGGCCGCGCGGCCGTGATGCTCAAGGCCCGCGTGAAGCGGAGCGGCGTCGGCGTGCTCGGGCTCAGCTTCGCGGGCGGTCTCTCGCTCCTCGCCGCGAGCGAGCCCGAGTTCGCGCCGTCGATTGACTTCGTCGTCGCGGTGGGCGCCCACGACGATCTCGAACGCGTCGCGAAGTTCTTCGTCTCCGACGAGATCGACACGGCCGACGGCGGAAAGCTCAAGCTCCACGCCCACGACTACGGCGCCGTGGTGCTCGTCTACATGTACGTCGACCATTTCTTCTCGCCGCGCGACGTCCCTTCGGCGCGCGAGGCGATTCGTTTGTGGCTCTGGGAAGACTTCGACGCAGCGCGCGCCGAGGCGAAGAAGCTCTCTACCGAGGGCCAGGACAAAATCGCGCTCGTCTTCGGCCACCGGGAGGACGCGCTTCGCCCCGAGATCGAGCGCGTCATCGCGCTCCACACCGTCGACATGAAGCGCGTCTCGCCGCACGATCGCCTCGAGGGCCTCCGCGCGCGCGTCTTCTTGCTGCACGGCGAGGGCGACACGGTCATCCCCGCGACCGAGACGCGCTGGCTCGCGCACGACGTGCCGCAGGGCGCGCTCGCAGACGCCCTCGTGAGCCGGGCGATCGTGCACGTCGATCTCGAGGGCGAGCCGACGATCTACGAGCGCTACGACATCGTGCACTTGCTCGCGGGCGTCATCGACGCCGCGGACCGCGAAGCCCCAACGCCTTGAGCTTCGGGGTCAGGTGCCGTCGGGGGTACCGACCGTGATTGTCGACCCGTTGCACGGGATGTCGACCGTCTTGGCGTGACCCAAGCCGACCGCGACGGAGTGATGCCCGCAGACGGTCGTGAGCTTTCCGCTCCCGACGCCGACTTGTTTGCCGTCGACGTAGACAGGCTTGCCGTTCCCCGCCGCGAACGTGCGAATCGATCCCGTACCGGAGCTCGTGCTCGTCGGACTCGCGCTCGTGCTCGCTGGCGCGGAGCGCCTCGTGCTCGTGAGCGTGCTCGTGCTCGTCGTGGTCGCCGTGGGCGCTGCCGTCGCCGTCGCCGCGACCGTCGGCGCGTCCGTGACCGTCGCCGTCACCGTCGGCGCTGCGGTCTCCGTCACCGGCACCGACGCAGCGGCGACATCGTGTGTATGATACACATAAATTCCGGCCGCCGCCGCCGCCCCCGCACCCATCAACAAAACGAGCACCCCCGCTGCCGCGATCCAGAGCCCCGCCGAGCTCGTCTTCTTCGGTGCCGCCGGCGCTGCGCTCATCGCCACCGGGTAGTACGAGGGCTGCATCGACCCCGAATGCGATGTCCCGCTTCGCGGATCCATCGACCCCGAATGCGATGTCCCGCTTCGCGGATCCATCGACCCCGAATGCGATGTCCCGCTTCGCGGATCCATCGACACCGTCGGCGCGACCGACGGCGGCGCCTGCATCGCGGTCTGCGCGACCTGCCGCTGCGGCTTGGGCATGACGCGCGTGCCGCCATTCGCCCACTCTTCGAGGCCCTCGTCGTCGGTCAGATCGGTCAGCTCTTCCGTGGCCGGCTGCGGCGCGACGGGCGACACCATCGTCGGCGCGCGGCTCAGCGCGATCAGAGGATCTCGCGCGGCCTCCCTCGGGCGCGGAGGCGGCGGCGGCGGCTGATACAGCTTCGAGTTCTGCATGGCGTGTGATACGTGCGCGCCATGCCGCTCGATCCCGACTTCGTCGCCGATTGTCCCTACGGTCCCGGCGGGCTCCTCATCGACGAGATCCTCACCATCGATCGCGAGAACCATTTCGTGCGTTGCCGCATGTCGACGCACGAGGAGCTCCCGCTCACGCGCGAGCAGCGCGCTCACCCCGTCCGCCACCCGCGCCACGTCTCCGGCGGGCTCATGGTCCACATGACGGGGATGGTCGGCTTCGTCCACGCGTATTACGTGCTCGACCTCAAGCACAAGGACGGGTGGATTGGCTACGGCGGACGCATCTACGACGCGCGCTTCCGCGCCCTCGCCAAGCCCGGCGAGCCGCTCGTGCTCGAGGGCAAGGTCAGCCACGTCCGCCGGAGCGAGAAGAACGTCTTCGCGCGGTACGCGTTCGAGTTCTTCCAAGGTCAGACCCTCGTCTACACGGGCGAGCAGAGCGCGATGTGGCTCAAGGTCGACATGAACGCCGCCGAGGTCACGGCGTCAGCCTGACGTGCGCGGGCGCTACTTGCGGACGCGCTCGGTGATGTCCGCGCCGGTCGTCGGGTTCTTGCCGTGGATGTCGACGTACTCGACCGACATCGCGCCGGCGAGCTTCGCGTAGACGCTCACGAGCCGCGCGCCCTCGACGCCGTCGATGCGGGCGTACGCGGTCGCGCTGCAGCTCCCGTCGGCCTCCTTCTTGGTGCGCACGACGATCGGCCGCGCGAGCTGCTTCAAACGAAGCATCTGGTCGCCGCCATTGAGCGTGCGGTGCACGAGACGCTGCTCCGAGAAGCCGTACGGCACGTACTCGAAGACGTTGAGCGTGTGCGTGCGCACGGGCGGCGAGTTCTCGAACTCGCGCCAGTACGGGAACACCGCGTCGTCGCCCGTCGGCGCGCAGTGTTCGGTCAAGTGGATGCCGTAGTCGACGCGGTTGTGATCGTCGCTCTTGTTGATGAAGAAGACGGTCTGGATGTCGTGCGCGCCGAACGAGACGTCCGCGCGTGCGTCGCTCGTCTGCGTGAGCACGAGGGCGAAAGCAAAGAGAGCGCGCCGAATCATCTGATGGATCTATGGCACATCGGGCTCATAAAAGCCCAAATACGCGCGCCGCCCAGAGCGGCGCGGACGTCGCGGCGACCGACGCGATCGCCACGAACGCCCAAGCTGCCGCGCGGATGCGTGCCTCGGCGCGCAGCGTGGCGAGATTTCCGGGGGTCACTTTGAATATTTTCGCGGCCCCGTCGTCGCGGTAGGTCGGAGCGCGCGTGGCGTCGTGCGTCGCGATGACGACAGGGCCCGGCGAACGCGTGGCGAGTTGCGCCACGAAGCGTGGGACGCCGTCGAGCGTGACCCAACCCTGGCCGGTGTGCGTCGCCTCGATGGCGCCTTCGGCCTCGCGCGCGCGCCTCGCGCGAATGGCCATCGCGAGCGCGCCGAGCGCGACGACGAGCCCGCCGAGCGCGCCGAAGACCCACCCGCGCGGCGCGCCGAGTCGACCACGGAAGTCCTCGACGAAGAGCGCGTCTGGCGCAGGAGTGACCGCGCTGCGCGTCGCGACGAGGTCCGACTTCTCGGCGAGCACGAGCACGAGGCCCGTCCTCGGATCGCGCGCGACGACGATCGATGGGCACGTGTCGAGGTCGAAGCTCGCATCGACCGAGATTTGTTGGTCTCCGACGCGGAGCGCGCACCAGCGGTCTCCGAGGAGCGGCGCGGGGTGCGGCGTCGCGTCGTAGACGAACGACTCGCTTCCGAGCGTGCCGGACGCGCCCGCGTTCACGCGCTGTCGATCGAAGAGTCGAAAGTAGGAGTCGGGGTCCGGTCTCGACGTCGAGCGCACGCCGAGCGCCGCGACGAGCGCGCCCGCGACGATGGCGGCCGCGGCGAGCGGCGGCGCCGCGCGTGGCACGTAGCGCACGACGAGCGACACGCTCAGCCCGAGCGCGGACCCGAGGAAGCCGACGAGCACGGCGATGAACGGCAAACCAAAATCGGCAGACGGCGCGCTCATCGCGAGCGGCTGAGTGAGCGCCCAGCTGCAGCCGACGAGCAAGATGGGAACGAGCGCGCACCCGACGCCGATCGCCGCGCTCATCGCGACGCGCGCCCGTGCCCTCGCGGCCACGCCGACGAGCGCGATCGACGCGAGTGCCGCGGCGATCGCCGCCATCGGCCACGACGTCGCCAGGTGGACGACGGTCGCGATCCCGAGCGCGATCATCGACGTCATGAACGCCACGACGCTCCCGAAGAGGCTCTCCCTCACGTCGCGGTTCGCGACCATGCGTGAATGGCTACGCGGGCCAGCCAGCCTTTGTTCCCGCGCGCTGCCGAATTCGTGCGAAAAACGTCGCGTGGCGAAGAAGGCGCCCCGCGAGCTCGACATGTACCACCGGCTGCGCACGTGGCTCGCGCGGCCCGTGGTGCAAGGCACGGTGGCGCTCCTCATCCTCGCGTGGTTGGGCGTCACGGTTACCGAGATTGCGGTGCCGGTCCGATGGCTCGAGTGGGTCTCGTTCGCGTTCGGCGTGCTCTTCGCGATCGAGCTCGTGTTCCGCTATGTCGCGTCGACGACGCGCAGCCGCTTCTTCCGCGAGCACTGGGGAGACCTCGTCGCCGTCGCGTCGGTCGCGCCGGGCCTCGCGGCGCTCTGGCCGGCGACGCGCTTGTTTCGTTTGCTTCGCGTCGTGCGTTTGGTCGCGATCGCCCGCCGACTCCCGACGCTCCCTGGGTTCGCGCGGAGGCGCACCGCGCGCCGCGCGCTAGGCCTCGCGGCGTTCGTCTTGCTCGCCGCGCTCACGAGCACGGCGGCGCTCCTCGCGTTCGAGTCGCCCACCAACGGCTCGATGCGATCGTTCGGGCAAGCGTTCTGGTTCAGCCTCTATTCGATCTTCGCGACGCAGCCGACGCCCGAGCCGCCGATGACGCTCGGCGGCCGCATCGTGTCGCTCGTCCTGATTTTCGTGGGTTTGAGCACGTTCGCACTTTTCACAGGCAGCGTGTCCGCGGCGGTGCTCCACACGCTGCGAGACGAAGGAGCAGCAATGGACTGGGAAGACTTGGAGGGCCACCTCATCATCTGCGGGTGGAACCGCAAGGCGGAGATCATCGTGCGCGAGTACGACGCCGCCCACCGCGAGGATCCGATGCCGGTCGTGGTCATCGCGCGCGTGGAGGGGTCGCCCACCTTCACCGATCCGAACCTGCGCAAGCGCGTGCTCTTCCTCGACGACGACTTCACGAAGATCTCCGCGCTCGAGAAGGCGAACGTGAAGAAGGCCTCGACGTGCGTCGTCCTCAGCGACACGACGCGCGGGCGAAACGAGCGCGACGCGGACGCGCGCACGATCCTCGCGGCGCTCACGGTCGAGAAGCTCGCGCCGAACGTCTACACGTGCGCCGAGCTCAATCGGCGCGAGTACGCGCAGCACCTCGCCCTCGGCGCGGTCGACGACTACGTGGTCGGCGGCGAGCACAGCGCGTTCTTGCTCGCGCAGGCCGCGCTGAACCGCGGCACGCTCAACGTCTTCTCCGAGCTCCTCAGCTACGAGTACGGCCACAAATTCTGCCGGATCGACGTGCCAGCCGTGTTCCTCGGCAAGCCCTTCGTCGACGCGTTCGTCGACATGAAGAAGAAGAAGAACGTGACGCTCGTCGCGGTCATGGATGAGAACGGAAAGTCGCACATCAACGCCAACGACCGCGTCCTCGTGAAGGGCGACACGCTGGTGGTGATCGCCGCGCACGACTTCGAGGGGTGAGATTGGATTAGGATGCGCGCATGGATTTTTCGATGCCGTCCACGCTGGCTCCGATCCTCGAACGCATCCGCACGATCGTCCGCGAGCGCGTCATGCCGCTCGAGCGGCTCTTCGGCGAGCGGGGCTCGTTCGGCGCGATCGAGCCGGATCTGCGCGAAGCCCGCGCGTTCGTGAAGAAGGAAGGCCTCTGGGCGCCGCAGCTCCCCAAGGAGGCCTCTGGCATGGGCCTCTCGTTGATGGAGCACGCGCGCGTGAGCGAGGAGCTCGGGCGCTCGCCGCTCGGCCACTACATCTTCGGATGCCAAGCGCCCGACGCGGGCAACATGGAGCTGCTCCTGAGCTTCGGCACCGACGAGCAAAAGAAGAAATGGCTCGCGCCGCTCGCCGCGGGCGAGATCCGGAGCTGCTTCGGAATGACCGAGCCCGATCGCCCGGGCTCGAACCCGACGTGGCTCTCGACGACCGCGCGCAAGGAAGGAAGCGACTACGTCATCGACGGGCACAAATGGTTCACGACCGGCGCCGAGGGCTCGGCGTTCTGCATCGTGATGGCGGTGACGAACCCGGAAGCGCCCTCGCACGGGCGCGCCAGCCAGATCATCGTGCCGATGGACACGCCCGGCGTTCGCTTCATCCGCAACATCCCCGTGATGGGCCACGCGGGCGACGGTTGGATCAGCCACGCGGAGCTGAAATTCGAGGGCGTGCGCGTGCCGCAGTCGAACCGCTTGGGCGAAGAGGGCGGGGGATTCCTCCTCGCGCAGGAGCGGCTCGGTCCCGGTCGCATCCACCACGCGATGCGCTGGGTCGGCATCTGCGAGCGCGCGTTCGAGCTCATGTGCGAGCGCGCCGCGAAGCGCGAGGTCGAGCCTGGCAAGCCGCTCGGCACGCGCCAAATGGTGCAGGAGTGGATCGCCGAGGCGCGCGCGGGGATCCACGCCTCGCGCCTCATGATCCTCCACGCCGCGTGGAAGAT
Source organism: uncultured delta proteobacterium (assembly GCA_963839305.1). GTDB lineage: Bacteria > Myxococcota_A > Polyangia > Polyangiales > Polyangiaceae > DASXHD01. The sequence continues at coordinate 3,193 of CAWIUL010000006.1, read as the reverse complement.
GGACAAAGAGGGCGCGTACGCGGCGCGCGAGGAGATCTCGCTCCTCAAGTTCTTCGTCGCGGACGTGCTCATGAAGACGGTCGATCGCGCGGTGCAGACGCACGGCGCTCTCGGCATCACCGACGACACGCCGCTCGCGTCGTTCTACCGGTTCGAGCGCGCCGCGCGGATCTACGACGGCGCCGACGAGGTCCACAAATCGACCGTCGCGCGCCGCATCTTGAGGGGCTACGGCCTCAAGGTGAGCTGACGGGCTCGCCGAGGAAGCAATTCCCCGCAGCGGCGTATCCTCCGCACATGAAGAAGCTCCTCGTGTCCACGCTCGCCTTCGCGACGATCGCCGTCGCTTCGAGCGCGACGGCCGACATCACGTATTGGTCGAGCGGCGACTGCAAGGCGCTCGCCTCCGGCGACGCGAGCTACTGCACGACGAACGACTGCAAGGGGATCGTCCGCCACGACTCGAGCTACTGCCAGTCGGACGACTGCAAGGGCTGGGCGAAGATGGACGCGAGCTACTGCCAATCCGACGACTGCAAGGGGATCGCGCGGAAGGACAAGAGCTACTGCCGCACGGACTTCTGCAAGGGCGTCGCGAGCGGAGACGCGAGCTATTGTGGGAGCGACGCCGTTTGCAAGGCCGTCGCCCGCAAGGACAAGAGCTACTGTCCGTAGCTCACGGGCACGCGAGCGCCGGGCACATCGCGCCGATCTTCTCGCAGATGCCGCACGTCGACGAGCAGCAGTACTCGTTCTTTCCGCAGACCTTGTTGCCGCACGTGTTCGAAGCCGGGACGCACGAGCACGAGCGCGTCGACCACACGTAACCCTGCACGCACATCACGGTCTCGACGCACGTCTTCTTGGCGGCTTCGTCGGTTCCGTCGTTCGTGCCCGTCGGCTCGCTCGAGACGGCGCAGGCAGAAAGGACGATCGCGGCGACTGCAAACACGGCTTGAAGCTTCATTTGGCTCTCCCCTGGAAGTGTAAGGCGGTTACCTACATGAGCTGCAGAGCTTGTGCAAGAGGCCGAAATCGGCGAGACACGCGCGCATGCTTTCCATCGATCTCACGGGCAAGCGCGCGGTCGTCGCGGGCATCGCGGACGACGGCGGCTTCGGTTTCGCGATCGCGAAGGCGCTCGCCGAGGCAGGCGCGACGGTCATCGCGGCGACGTGGCCGCCGGCGTACAACATCCTCACGACGCTCATCGCGCGCGGGAAGATCGACGCCTCGCGCAAGATGTCGAACGGCAAGCTCCTCGAGTTCGAGAAGATCTACCCGTTCGACGCGTCGTACGACACGATGGCCGACGTCCCCGAGGACGTGAAGACGAGCAAGCGCTACACGGATTGCGGCGACTACACCGTCGAGGGCCTCGCCGCCCAGCTCGTACGCGACTTCGGCGAAAAACCGATCGACTACCTCGTCCACTCGCTCGCGAACGGCTCCGAGGTGAAGAAGCCGCTGCTCGAGACGTCGCGCGCCGGCTACCTCATGGCGGTCGGCGTGAGCGCGTACTCGATGGTGTCGATCACGTCGCGCCTCGCGCCGCTCATGCGTCCAGGCGGCGCGTGCGTCTCGCTCACGTACATGGCGAGCGAGCGCGTCATCCCCGGTTACGGTGGCGGCATGTCGAGCGCGAAGGCAGCGCTCGAGAGCGACACGCGCGTGCTCGCGTTCGAAGCGGGCCGGAAATACGGCGTGCGCGTGAACACGATCTCCGCGGGCCCGTACGCGTCGCGCGCGGCGAGCGCGATCGGCATCATCGACGCGATGGTCGAGTACGCGCGCGTGAACTCGCCGCTCCCCGAGGCGATCACCGCCGAGGACGTGGCGAACACGGCCGCGTTCCTCCTCAGCCCGCTCAGCGCGGGGATCACGGGCTCGGTCGTCTACGTCGACAAGGGCTACCACGCCATGGGCAAATCGGTCTGAGCCTGACCGCCGCCCTTGCCGCAGACGCCGTCGGTGTCGCGCGGCGGCGGCATCGCGAACTTCCAGTCCGAGTCGAACGCGTTCGAGAACGCCGTGATCGCGGCGCGATCGTCGAAGACGATCGCCAGCTCTCGCGCGCGCTTGGTGGAGTTGTCGGAGAAGTTGATCGACCCGACGAACCCGCGCGCGCCGTCGATGATCATCATCTTCGCGTGGACGTACGGCTGCTCGTGCGTCGGCGGCCCCGGCATGACGCGCGCGTCGACGTTCGCGTGATCGAGCTCCTCGACGAACTTCACGTTGCGGAGCGGGCTCGTCCCCTGATCGCATAGCGGAACGACGAGGCGCACCTTCACGCCGCGCTTGGCCGCGCGGGCGAACGCCTCGCCGATGGGCTTGTCGCCGAGGTTCTCCGTGCTCGCAGCGATCGTGTGCTGCGCGGAGTCGATGAGCGCGACGATGCGCGACTCGGCCCCGGGGCTCCACACGAGCGCGGGGCTCGCGAGCGGCGGCGTGACGTTCGTCCGGTTCGTCGCGTTCTCGACGTCGGCCGCGAAGACGCGAAGGAACTCGTCGATGACGCCCGCGTCGTCGGTCACGATCGCGTAGTCGCGCGTGTGGTCGTAGGGCCGCGTGAGGTTCATCGACATGACGAACGCGCGCGCGTCGTCGATGACGATGGCCTTCACGTGCGTGATGCTGAAGCCCGGCGAGCTCCCGCACGATCTCGACGCCGTGATCGACGAGGCGCTGCGCGATCGCGGCCGATCCGCGGCTCTCGAGGCTCTTGGCGTCGAGGATGAGCTTCACGTCGACGCCGCGCCCCTTCGCGGCGACGAGCGCGTCGACCACCTCGGGCACGGTGAGGTGGAACATCATCATGCGGATCGACTTCTTCGCGCCCGCGATCGCGTCGACGACCGGCTGGAGCCCCGAGTCCGACGGCGTCACGAAGAACGACCGCACGCTCGGCCCCACGCTCGCATGCGCCGTCGTGCTCGCGACCGCGCTCGTGCTCGTGCTCGTGGTCGCGCTCGTCCCGCCTTGCGCCCGCGTGCACGCGATCGCTCCGAGAAGGACTAGTATGCTGCGTCGCATGAAAGCCTCGTTCGACGGTACGAAACCCGTGCGCAAAGGGGAAGAGCTCGACGTCCCCGCGCTCGCGCGCTTCCTCGACGTCCCGGCGGAGCAGATCCAGATCATGCAGTTCCCCGGCGGCCACTCGAACCTCACGTACCTCGTGAAGACCGGGGAG
>CAWIUL010000005.1:0-29496 GCA_963839305.1 uncultured delta proteobacterium | reverse complement strand
CATCACGCGCTCCCAGTGCGACGACCCGACGATTGCTGGAAGTGGCGGGTTTTGCGGCTCGCGGTGGATGGTCGGCCCGTCGATCCGCGTCGGCTATGTGCGCACCGAGGACGCGAGCCCGAAGGGCGCGATCCCGTCGACGCTCCTCTACGGCAAGCTCGCGTTCCTCCTCGGCGAGGATCGATGGAGCTCGACGTACTCGAGCGGGAGCGCGCTCGTCTGGCGCTTTCGCGCGGGCGCCGGGTACACGGCGCTCGGCGCGCTCCTCGGGCTCGCGCGCCACGCGAACGCGTCTCCGCGCGACGCGTGGCAATGGCTCCTCATGCCGATCGCGGCGGTGCTCGAGCACGCCGAGGCGTACGTCGAGCTCGGCGCAGATGGACCCACCGCGCTTGGCGTGGGCGCAGGCGTCGACGTGGGGTTCGGCCTATGAGCACGTGGCAGCACGTGTTCCTCGCGACCAGCGCTGCGATCGGCGAGACGATCGACGACGCGGTGGCCGCGCTCGGCGACGAGGCGAAGATCGCGGGCGCGCTCGAGAGCACGCTCCGCACAGGAACACGCGAGGCGCGAGCGCGCGCGATCGCGCAGCACCTCGCGCCGGTCGCGGCCGAGCTCGAGGCGATGGAAGCCACATGGCGCGCGTGACGCGAGCGCGCGTCGTTCGTGGCGCCACGGGAGCGCCGTTGCCGGTCAGCACGGCGCCCACGACGCGCACCGTCGAGCGCGTCACGCGCGCCGAGATCGAAGCGCGCGAGTCCGCGTCGAGCACGCTCGCGGAGGCAGCTCGCGCCGCCGAGGCGATCGTCTCCGAGGCGCGCGCGAAGGCGCAGGGCGTCGCGCAGAACGCCGCGCGCGAAGCGGCAGAGGCCGAGCAAGCGAAGCTCGCGGCGCAGTACCTCGCCCTCCGCGCCCGCGAGGAGCGCTCGGCCGAGGCGCAGCTCGATTGCTCCGTCGACCTCGCGCGCGTGCTCGCCGAGCGCCTCTTGGGCGAGTCGATCCAGCTCGACCCAAAGGCCGTCGCGAAGCTCGCGCGGACGGCGCTCGCAGAAGCCCAGGGCGCGCGAACCGTGCGCATCGAGGCCCATCCGGAAGACGTCGCGACGCTCGAGCGTCACGTCGCGATGCTTAACATGGCGCAGGTGGCGTCGATTACGAGCGACGCTACGCTCCAACGCGGGTCCCTGCGCCTGCACACAGATCTCGGAACCATCGATGCCCAGCTCCGACCTCAGCTCGAACGACTCGCTGCCGCCCTCCGAGACGCGCTCGCCGGATAGCGAGGACCACCGCGACTCGAGCATGCCCCCGCCACCCCCGGTGAAGTGGCGGCTCAACCTCGTCCTGTTCGTCCTCACGATCGGCGCGGTGTTCTTCACCGGTCTCAGCCTCGATCCAGGACCGCACTTCTCGCGCGCCGCGATGGTCCACGCCGCGCAGTTCGCCGGCGCGCTTCTCACGATCCTCGTCGCGCACGAGCTCGGTCACTTCATCGCTGCGCGCATCCATCGCGTCGACGCGTCCCTCCCGTTCTTCATCCCGCTGCCGCTCCTTTCGCCGTTCGGCACGATGGGCGCGATCATCCGCATGAACAGCCGCATCCCCACACGGCGCGCGCTCCTCGACATCGGCGCCTCCGGACCGCTCGCGGGCCTCGCCTTCGCGATCCCGCTCTACGCGTGGGGCGTCGCACACTCACAGATCATCCCGCTCAACGGCGACTACGAGCAGCTCGGCTCGTCGATTCTCATGCGCGTGCTCGACCACGTCTTCGCGCCGGCGATCCCCGCGGGCCACGACATCCTCCTTCATCCCGTCGCGTTCGCCGCGTGGGGCGGCATGCTCGTGACGATGATCAACCTCTTGCCCGTGAGCCAGCTCGACGGCGGTCACGTCGCCTACGCGCTCTTCGGCCCGAAGCAGGACACGTACGCGCGCCACGCGCACCGCGCGGTGCTCGCGTTCTTCTTCGTGAGCCTCGCGTCGTACGTCCTGCGCGACGTGCGCGCGGGCTTCGGTCTCATCCGATTCGGCCACCACGTGTCGAACTCGATTGTGTGGCTCGTCTGGTTCGAGGTCCTCGCCGTGCTCGGCGCGCTCGCATCGCGCAACATCCCCGGGCACAAACGAGATCCCGAAGCGCTCAGCACCCGCACGCGCATCTTCGCGATTGGCTCGCTCCTCGCGCTCGCGACGCTCGGCGAGCAATACAACCGCACCATCATCTGGCTCGCGTGGGCCGTGGTCCTCGCGCTCACGCTCGCCATGGAGCGCCGGAGCGGCGTGCTCCGTCCGCACGACCTCCTCGATCACCCTCCGACGGGCGCGGCCCCTCTCGACGGCAAGCGCAAGGCCATCGCGATCTTCACGCTCGCGATGTTCGTGCTGCTCTTCATGCCTACGCCGTTCGAGGTTTGAGGTTGCGCTCCATGCGCGGGATCGGATCCTCGAGGTTCGGCGCGAAGGCCTTGCCCGTGATGCGCTCGAACGCCTCGATGTAGCGCTGCGCGGCGCCCACGCGGACGTCGTCGGGCATCTTCGGCGGCGGTCCGTCGCCTTTGTAACCCATCGCGATGTACGCGCGCCGCACGAAGTCCTTGTCGAGCGGCGCGGGGTCTTCGCCGGCGGCGAAGCGCGCCTCGTAGGTGTCCATCATCCAAAAGCGCGACGAGTCCGGCGTGTGGATCTCGTCGATGACGATGATCTTGCCGTCCTTCGTCTTTCCGAACTCGTACTTCGTGTCGACGAGGATGAGCCCGCGCTCGGCGCAGATCTTCTGGCCCGCCGCGAAGAGCTTGTCGGCGAGCGCGGCGGCCGCGTCGAAATCCGCGGCGGACACGTTCCCGGTCGCGAGGATGTCCTCGCGCGAGCCGCTGATGTCGTGCTCGCCCTTCGGCGCCTTCGTCGCGGGCGTGAGGATCGGCTTCGGGAGCTTCTGGTTTTTCTTCATCCCGCCCGGGAGCGGGTGCCCACAGAAATTCCTCGAGCCGTTCTCGTAGTGCGTCCAGATGCTCGTCGACGTGGTCCCGGTCAGATACGAGCGCATGACCATCTCGACGAGGAGCGGCTCGCACTCGACGCATTCGAGCACGTTCGGATCGGGCGTTCCGAGCATGTGATTCGGGACGACGTCCTTCGTGCGATCGAACCAATACGCGGCGAGCGCGTTCAGCACCTGACCCTTGAAGGGGATCGTGCCGAGCACGTGATCGAACGCGCTGATGCGATCGGTGACGACGATGAAGCGCCGATCGCCGCGCGAGTAGTTGTCGCGAACCTTGCCCTCGTACTTCTTACCGAGCGTAGGGAAATCCGTGCGATCGAGCGTCTTGCCGAGAGCCTCGCGGAGCGTGTGTTCGTCGACCATGCGTCACCTTCCCGCTCGCGTGTACCAGGCCCTTCCGTGACCCGCAATCGACGCGCTCGACCGCAACGGGTGCATCGCGTGCGCACACGATCGCAGGCATTTCTGGCCGCGTGGATGGCCCGCGGTCTGCAACGTGAGCCACCATGGCCACGACTCCGCACGCGGCACAAGCACACCCTGAGCCCTCCGCTGCGATGATGCACCTGCTCGCGCGGCTCGGGCGTTGGGCGCTGCTCGTCGCGCTCGCGGCTGGGGTGGCGCTCGTCTTGTGGCGTTTGGGGACGCGACAGTCTGCGCCAGCGGTGCGGTACCACACGGAGAAGGTCGACACGGGCGAGATCGCGGCGAAGGTCACCGCGACCGGCACGCTCTCGGCGCTCGTCACGGTGAACGTCGGCAGCCAGGTCTCCGGACGCATCGAGACGCTCGGCGCCGACTTCGGATCGCCCGTGAAGAAGGGCCAGGTCGTCGCGACGATCGAGCCGTCGCTCTTCAATGCCGCGGTCGGACAAGCGCGCGCGAACAACGCGTCCGCGAAAGCCGGCGTCGAGAAGGCGCGCACGCAGGTCGAGCTCCAAGAGAAGCAGGTCGTCCGCGCGAAGGCGCTCCACGACGAAGGGCTCATGTCACGCGCCGACTACGAAGCGGCTCAGGCCGCGCACGCCGCGGCGATCGCCGATCTCGCGGCCGCGCAGGCCACGGTCAAGCAGACGAAGGCCGCGCTCGACCAAGCCGAGCTGAACCTTCGCTACACGACGATCGTCTCGCCGATCGACGGCGTCGTGATCTCGCGCAACGTCGACATCGGACAGACCGTCGCCGCGACGCTGCAGGCCCCGACGCTCTTCATCATCGCGCAGGACCTCACACGCATGCAGGTCGACACGAACGTCACCGAGGCCGACGTCGGGAAGATCCGCGCGCAGATGCTGGTGACGTTCACCGTCGACGCGTATCCCGGTCGCCAGTTCGACGGCGTCGTCCGTCAGGTGCGCGACAACGCGCAGACGGTCCAGAACGTCGTCACGTACGACGCGGTCATCGACGTCGACAACACCGAGCGCCTGCTCAAGCCGGGCATGACCGCGAGCGTCACGTTCGTCTACGCCGACAAGAAAGACGTCGTGCGCGTGCCCACGTCCGCGCTGCGCTTTCGTCCCGACGCGCCGACGCTCGCGCTCATGGGCGCCTCCGCGCCCCCGTCGGCGCGCCCGAACCAGCGCGTCCTGTGGGTGATGCGCGGCGAAAAGCCAGCGCCCGTCTTGGTCGACGTGGGCATCAGCGACGGCGTGCGCACGGAGCTCGTCTCCGGCGAGGTCCGCCCCGACGACGTCGTGATCGAAGAGGCGAACCCCGAGGCCAAGAAATGACCGCGCTCATCGTCGCCGAGCACCTGACGAAGACGTACGCGCTCGGCGGCGAGATCCTCAACGCGCTCGACGACGTGAGCCTCACGATCGAAGAGGGCGAGCTCGTCGCGATCATGGGCGCCTCCGGCTCTGGAAAATCGACGCTCATGAACGTCCTCGGGTGCCTCGATCGCCCGACGAAGGGGCGCTACGTCCTCGCGGGCCGCGAGGTCTCGCGCCTCGGAAGGAGCGAGCTCGCGGAGGTGCGCAACAAGCTCATCGGCTTCGTCTTCCAAAGCTTCAACCTCCTCGCGCGCACGAGCGCGGTCGAGAACGTGGAGCTGCCGCTCATCTACTCGGGCGTCTCGCGCAAGGAGCGTCACGAGCGCGCGCGCGTCGCCCTCGAGCGCGTCGGCCTCGGGCAGCGGCTCGATCACCGCCCGTCGCAGCTCTCCGGCGGTCAGCAGCAGCGCGTCGCGATCGCGCGCGCGATCGTCAACCGCCCGCGCCTCGTGCTCGCCGACGAGCCCACCGGCAACCTCGACTCGAAGACGAGCGCGAGCGTGATGGCGCTCTTCCAAGAGCTCTGGCACGGCGGCCTCACGATCGCATACGTGACCCACGAGCTGGACGTCGCGCAGTACGCGAGCCGCGTCATCGTCGTGCGCGACGGGCGCATCGTGTCGGACACCGCGCAGCAGGCGAGGGCCGCATGAAGAGCCTCGGCCTCGCCCAGATGTTCCCGCTCGCGTTCGTCGCGCTCATGCGCAACAAGGCGCGCGCGCTGCTCACGACGCTCGGCGTCGTCATCGGCGTCGCCTCGGTCATCTCGATGGTCGCGGTGGGCGAGGGCGCGAAGGCGCGCGTCGAGGGCGTCTTCGCGGCGATGGGCACCAACATGCTCGTCGTGCTCTCCGGGTCGACGAGCTCGGGCGGCGTCATGGGCGGCTTCGGCTCGATGCCCACGCTCACGTGGGAAGATCTCCGCGCGATCCGCACGCAGGCGCCCGCGGTTCGCTACGCCGCGCCCGCGGTGAACGCGCGCGTGACGATCATCTCCGACGAAGCCAACTGGACGACGAACGTCACCGGCTCGTCGCCCGAGTTCTTCGACATCCGCGCGTGGAAGCTCGCGCGCGGTCGCCTCTACGACCAAGACGACGTCGACGCGAACGCGAAGGTGATCGTCCTCGGTCAGACCGCGTCCGACAAGCTCTTCGGTCCGAACGTCGACCCCATCGGGCGCGTCGTGCGGCTCCGCTCCGCCCCGTTTCAGGTCATCGGCCTTCTCGAGCGCAAGGGCCAGTCGCCGATGGGGTCGGACTACGACGACACGGCCGCGGTGCCCTACACGGCCTTCCAGACCAAGATCCAAGGCGGCCTCCAGAACTACGTCGCGGGCGCCATCCTCGTGAGCGCCGTCTCGTTCGACGAGACCAAGCGCGCGCAGCGCGAGGTCGAGAGCATCTTGCGCGACCGTCACCACATCGCCTCGGCCGCAGAGGACGACTTCTCCGTGCGAAACCTCACGGAGCTCGCGAGCGCTCAGCAGGCAGGCACGAAAGCGCTCACGGGGTTGCTAGCGGCCGTCGCCGTTGTTTCATTGATCGTTGGCGGCATCGGCATCATGAACATCATGCTCGTCAGTGTGACCGAGCGTACGCGTGAGATAGGCGTGCGCATGGCCGTCGGCGCGAAGCCGTGGCACGTGCTCGCGCAGTTTCTCGTCGAGGCGACGGCTCTGTCGATGGCGGGCGGGTTCATCGGCATCGCCATCGGGCTCATCGCGGCGCGCGTCGTCGCGACGAAGTTCGGATGGGTCTTCGCGACGCGACCGGACATGATCGTGCTCGCGTTCGCCTTCAGCGCCATCGTGGGCATCGCGTTCGGCCTCTACCCGGCGCGCAAGGCATCGCGCCTCGATCCGATCGAGGCGCTTCGGTACGAGTGAAAGGAGCCAAATCATGGCGAAACGATTCCAGGGCAAGGTCGCGCTGGTCACCGGCGGCGCGCGCGGCATCGGCAAGGCCACGTGCGAGCGCTTTGCCCGAGAGGGCTGCGCGGTCGTCGTGACCGACTTCCTCGACGACGAAGGTGAAGCGGTCGCAAAATCGATCCGCGACGGCGAGGGCCGCGCGGCGTACGTGCACCTCGACGTTCGCTCCGAGGCAGAGTGGAACAAGGCCGTGGCGCGGACGCGTGAAGCGTTCGGCCGCCTCGACGTGCTCGTCAACAACGCGGGCATCGCGCGCCTCGAGGATGTCGAGCAAGAGACGCTCGAGGGCTACAAGCAGCTCATCGAGATCAACCAGATCGGGGTGTGGCTCGGCATGAAGACGTGCATCGCGGAGCTCAAGAAGGCGCGCGGCTCGATCATCAACGTGTCGTCGATCTACGGCGCGAGCGGCGGCAACGGAACGGCGCTCGCGTACCACGCGTCGAAGGGCGCGGTGCGCCTCATGACGAAGAACGCGGCGATTCACTACGCGAAGGAAGGCGTGCGCATCAACTCGATTCACCCAGGCTTCATCGAGACGCCGATGATCGCGCCGTTCACGACCGGCAAGGACCCGGCCTCGGAGCAGTTCAAGGCGTACATGGAGACGACGACGCCGATGGGCCGCATCGGTCGCCCCGAAGAGGTCGCCGGCGCGATCGCGTTCCTCGCGAGCCCCGACGCCTCGTACATCACGGGCAGCGAGCTCTACGTCGACGGCGGCTGGACCGCCGTGTGACGCGCGGTGCTATGTTTCAGCCACCGCACGGGTGGCGAAATTGGCAGACGCAGTGGATTTAGGTTCCACCGCCGAAAGGCATGCGGGTTCAAGTCCCGCCCCGTGCACCGAGAAACCCGCCCGATTTCCGATCGGCTGGATCATGCACGCAGTGGATTCTTGGAAATTCGCCGTGAAAAGGTAGCGGAGCGCTCTGAAGGGGTAGCAGTCCACCGCTCGGTCACAGACCGATTACGGAACCAGAGTTCTCGCGCGCTCACCCGTGGAAATCCGAACGCCACCTCACGATGAAGCTTATTCTCATCTACTCGGGAGGGCATGGTGCGAAGAGAGGCGCTCGCCGTGATGGTCACGCTCGTTGCTTGCGGTGGCACCGTGGCACCGGGTGGCGATGCAGGTGACGCATCGAGCGAAGCAACCCCGACGACACAAGTGGTGGGGCACGTCATCGATGTCGACGGTCGTGGGCTCGCCGGTGCAGATGTCCTCATCGACAACCAGGACGTGAAGACGGACGCGCAAGGAGCGTTCACCGTGGCGGCGCCCGCGATGTACGACGCGCTCGTCGTGTTCGCGGAGCTGCCGAATACGACACCGCTGTGGATCACGAAGTTCGTAGGCCTTGCGACGCGCAATCCGCAGCTCCAGGTGGAGGCCCGGCGTTTTGGCACCGGGCAGCTCGTCGGAACGGTGAGTGGACCAGGCGCTCCACCGTCATCTCCGACAGGATCGTTCGTACTCGTCTTCACGCCGACGTTGGGCCTCGTCAACGACACGCACTTCGCGGCAACGCAGGCGGTGGGTGGTCCGTATCCGACGTGGCCTGTCTTTCTTCCCGGCGACGCGACATCGGCGGGCGGAACGTTACGCGCGCTCTACATGAGCACGTCCGTCATCAATGGCTATGGAAGCGTTCCCGCAACGGTGATGGTCAATAGCACCGTGCAAGCGGACATCGTGATGGCGGTTCCAACACCGACGCAGTTGCAAGGAACGATCGCGTGGCCCGATGGTGCAACGACGGGAGCAGTGCAAGCGATCATGGTCGCGGATGGTCAACCCGCGCCGTTACCCGAAGCCGCGATGGGCGGAGCGTTCACCGTCGCCTCGTTCGACGAAGCTGGCGTCTCGTGGGGAGTGAGAGCCTTCAACGGAGGAGCGAGCCAGTGGAAGTTTGGACTGACTGCGAGCACGTCCAACATTGCGCTCGCTCCACCACCCGCGCCGCAGTGGTTGAGCCCAACGAATGGCGCGACGTTCGACGAGACCACGAGCTTTGCGTGGGGTAGCGCGCCAGGACAGGGATACGCGTTGCAGATGCAATGCAAGGTGGGCGCCGCAGTGGTCTACCAAGCGACCGTCGTGACGGCCGGCACGACGACCAGCCTCCCGACGGCGGCGAGCCTCGGAGTGACGCTGCCAATGCCGAAGACGTTGTGCAACGGCTCGCTCACAGCGATCGAGCCGGTCACCACCGTCGATGAGCTCGCAGGGCGCTGGTTGCAGAGCGTCTCTCTCTCGACGACCAGCGACGGCAGCCTCAGCTCCGTTGGTGGTTTGTCCTTCACGCCGAAGTAGTTTTACTCGCTCGCGGATACACCGACGAGCAGTGCGCGGAGCCGCCCAAACGGCCGCTGTGGGTGAGCGACATCGCGCGCTGAACGTGGCGAACGCGCTCAACGTCCTGGCGAACTTGTGTGTCGACGCTTGACGACAAATGCAGACCAACGAATGCTTGTCTGACGTACAGGCGCTTTCTTACCGCACTGGCCACAACTTCTATATGCGTCCTCGGCGCGCTCGTACCTTCGCTTGCCTTTGCGCAAGCGGAGAGTCCAACGACGTACCAACCGAGCCCGTGGCGCATCGAGGGCGGGCCCATTCTCTTCCTCAGCCCTCCCGGGAACGATCTGTGGGGTTTCGGCGGAACGGTCAGCGTTCACTACGCTGTCGGCGCGCAACGCCTTTTCTTCTTCGGCGGGCGTCTCGCGTTCCTCGGCGGCGCGGAGGGTAACTACGGCGGCTCTGGCGGAATCGCCGACGTCGACGTCGGGCTCAGACCGCGCCTCGCAACGTGGCACACCGGCGCGTTTGCGCTCGTGTTCGCCGGAGGCGTCGGGGGCGCGTTCATCGAGTCTCCCGCGGCCTCGGGACCGTTCCCTTCGCCGGCCTGGCTCTTTCATTTGGCGATGCGTGTCGGCCCGAGCTTCGACATCGGCGCGTTCACCCTCGACGCGCTCGCCGGGCCAGTCTTGCTTGTGGATCAATTCGGTGGTGCGGGCGGGCCCTTCGTCGAGTGCATCCTCGACTTGGGTGTGAGGTTCTAGCGCGACGATCGTCAACGGTTCGCTGCCACGAACTCTTACAACTTCGGTTGGCGTCGCCGAAACGCGCTCCACACCGACAGCACGACAACCTCGTCGACATTTCGCGTGTAGTAGACGTAGTACTCCGACGTCACGAGACGCGTTCGCCACACGCGTTCCTCCGTCGCCGCGTCGTACGGCACGCCGAGATTCGAATCGTGCGCCAACCGCGTCAGTGCTCGTCGATGCGCAGCACTTCGCGGCGCGCTCGCGCAGAGAGGCGCGTCTTCACTTCCGAGCGTGCAGCTCGGCGAGGACTTCCGCCGCGTCGTGGGTCCTGCCGGCTTTCATGTCGGCGATGCCCTCGCGGATCGCCGCGTGCAGCTCGGCGCGCTCCTCATCGTCGAGATCGTCAACGTCCTTCAAGGCGACGACCTCGAGCACCGTGCCCTCCGGGAGATCGGTGGGATCGTCGACGACGATGCGGCCGTTCTCGACGTGTGCACGAAGCGCGTTCATGCGGACAACGATAGCACGCGGTACGGGCACTTCAGGCGCGGCGAAAAGGTAGCAGGAGCCCTTGAAAAGGTAGCGGCACGTCGCGAGACGTCGCCAGACGTCCGTGTCGCGCTTCAAAGCGCCGCGGAAACCGCCGTCTCGCGACGTCTCGCTACGCAAAACGCGGATTTCGGTTCCACCGTTCAAGTCCCTTCCCGTGCACCACGATCGTGTCGTGTTGTCCGTGCGGCGGGCGCGTGTCGCGCGATTGGGACGCAGCGAATGGCCGGTTTGGGAGTGGCATGCGCGCTGCACCAGTGTGATTGCGTCCGGCGGCGGCCCTTAGCGCGCGGACTCGGCGAAGCAGTCGGAACCCAGGCATGATGGGCGGACCCTCGGAAGATCGTCCGCTGACCGACCTGCCGCGGGGAGACGCTCGCGGAGTCGCGAATGGGTCGCCGCCGGGCCACTTATTTCATCGTGAGCACGGCGGCGCCGCTCACGTGGCCGTCGCGGAGGCGCTCGAGGGCGACGTTCGCCTGCTCGAGCGGGTGCGTCTCGTACGTCGCGCGAATCGGGATGGTCGCGGCGAGCTCGAGGAACTTCCGCGCGTCGTCACGCGTGTAGTTCGCGACGCTCACGAGGTTCCGCTCCCACCAGAGGAGGTCGTACGAAAACTGCGGGATGCGATCGAGGTGGATCGCGTTGATCGCGACGGTGCCGCCGCGATCGAGCGCGCGGAGCGCCGCGATGACGACGTCGCCCGCGGGGGCGAAGGTGATCGCCGCGTCGAGCGGAACCGGAGGGAGCTCGTCGTAGCCGCCCGCCCACTCCGCGCCGAGCTGCTTCGCGCGCGCCTGCTCGTTCGACGAGCGCGTACAGACGAACACGCGACAGCCCCAGTGACGCGCCACCTGGATCGTGAGCGACGCGGACGCGCCGAAGCCGTAGAGCCCTAGCTTTCCGCCCGGCTCGATTCGGCTTCGAACGAGCGAGCGATACCCGATGACGCCTCCGCACAACAGCGGCGCTGCGTCCGTGTCGGTGAACGAATCGGGCGTTCGGAGCGCGAAGTCCGCCCGCACGATCGCGCGCGTCGCGTAGCCGCCGTCGCGATCCCATCCGGTGAAGCGCGCCTCTTCGCAGAGGTTCTCGCGGCCGTGCCGGCAGTGCGGGCAGGTGCCGCAAGAGCCCGCGAGCCAACCGATGCACGCGCGGTCTCCGATGCGAAACGCGCTCACGCCCTCGCCGACCGCGACGACGCGCCCCACGATCTGGTGACCCGGCACGATCGGCAGCATGCGCGCAGCGAGATCGCCCTCGCAGAGCTGCAGATCCGTGCGGCACACGGCGCACGCGGAAATCTCGATCGCGATTTCGCCCGGCTCAGGCGTCGCGTCTTCTCGGCTGCGCGCTCGAAGCGGCGCTTCGCGGATGGGCCCAGGTTTGTCGAGCGCCATCGCGCGGGTCATCGTTATTTGTAGTCCTCTGGGCCGAAGCGGACGTCGCCGGTGTTCTGCTCTTCCATGTGCGAGCGGAGCGCCTCGTAGACGATCGTGAGCGCCTCGATCCGCGTCGTCGGCATGGAGAAGAGCTCGGCCTCGACCTCGGGGAGCGCCGCGAGCCGAGCCGCGACGACGTCCGCGTCGCCGGGATCGATCTCGAAGTGCGCGTGCCAACCCTCTGCCTCTTCTGGCGCGAGCGCCTCGAGCACCATGCCCAGCGGATTGCACGCGAGGTACACGTGCGTGAAATACAAACGCCATGCCGAGTACTCGCCGTCGGCGAACCAGAACGCGCCAAAGCTGCGCCTCATCACCTCGCCGAGGTACGCGCCTACGGTCGCGGCGACCAGCGCGAGCGCTTCCGGCCGCTGATCGATCTCTTTTTGTGCGTCACGGACGTACTGATCGACCACCGGCAGCGTGTCTTCCGTGAAATCGAGCGCTACGCCATAGCGGCTCCCGACGAACCTCACGCAGCTCGCCGCGAGCTCGAGGACAGCCGGAGGAGACGGCGATTCGTCGACGTGCGCGCCTTCGTCGTCGGGCGGTAGCCGCCCCGACCCGTTCAAGCCGGAACCCATTCGTGCGGTGTAGCACGCCTCGTGCTGGCTTTTTGGAGCAAGCCTTCATAACGTAGAAGGCCACCCCGTGCGCCTCGGCATCTTCAGCGACGTCCACGCGAACTACGAAGCCCTCAGCGCCGTGCTCGAGGCGTATCGATCCGAGCGCATCGACGTCTACTACTGCCTCGGAGACACCGTCGGCTACGGCGGCTCGCCGAACGAGTGCGCCGATCTCGTGCGCGAGATCGCCAAGAAGACGATCCTCGGAAACCACGACGCGGCCGTCTCGGGTCGCATGGACTACTCGTACTATTACGAGGCCGCGCGCCACGCGCTCGACGCGCACGCCGCGTGTCTCTCGCCCGAGAACATGGCGTGGCTCAAGGGGCTCCCGTACGAGCAGCACCTCGACGAGATCGAGCTCCTCCTCTGCCACGGCTCGCCCGTGCGCCTCGAGGAGTTCGAGTACATCTTCGCGCCGGAGCAAGCGCGCGAGTGCCTCGCGATCTGGGATCAGCTCGGTCACCTCACGCTCATCGGGCACTCGCACCTCTGCAAGGTGTTCGCGCTCTCGAAGAACAGCGTCGAGGAGCTCCCGTCGACCGACTTCGAGCTCGAGCGCGACAAGAAATACATCGTGTCGGTCGGCAGCGTCGGCCAGCCGCGCGACTTCGACAACCGCGCGAGCTACACGGTCTACGACACCGACAAGAAACGGTTCGAGTTCAAACGAATCGAATACGACATCGAGCTCGCCGCGGACAAAGTGCTGCGCGCGCGCCTCGAGCGCAATTTCGCGCATCGCCTCTTCATCGGCGTTTGAGCAAGCAGCTCGCCTGGCAAGAGACGAAAGAGCGCGGAGGCGCGCGGGTCGTCTTCGCAGGCCCGCCCGCATCGCCCGCGCGCGCGTGGCTCGGCGCGAGCGCCGTGGTCCTCGCGGCGATGCTCGTCTACTTCACGTACGTCCCCGTTCATCCGAAGCCGATCACGCACGACTCGCTCATGCGCCTCATGCCCGTGGTCCTCGCCATCGCCGGGATCTCGCTCGTCGTCGGCCAATTCCCCGGCGTGAGTGCGGGGACGCTCGAGGTCATCAGGCCGCGCATCAAGGTCGTTCCCGCCGCGTCGTGGCGGCTCGAGTACGAGGTGCCCATCGCGGAGATCGATCACGTCTCGGCGGAGACCGAAGACGACGACGGCGGCAAGGGACGCTTTCGCGTCTACGCGATGACGCGCAGCGGCCGCAAGGCGCTCGCGATGTTCGCCGACGCGGACTCGGCGCTCTTCATGGCGCAGCGCCTCGAGGCGCTGATCGACCGCGCCCGGTCCACCTCCAGATGATGAACAGGAAGATCGAAAGGTCAGGAATTTGGGGGTCGTCACCCAAAAAATTCCTGATCTCTCCGACCTTCCTGTTAATTAACTCTTCTTCGCGCCCGGCCGATTAGGGGTTGATGTTCCAGCCGCATTTGGCGGCGAGGTCGTGGACGGACGTCGCGTCGACCTTCGCGCAGAACCCGAATTGCGCGTTCGACGCGATCACCGAAACGACCGGCGTTCCGTTCTGATCGCAGCTGCACGTCGAGTCGTCCTGACAATCGATCGTGTAGAAGTTGTTGTCGCTGCACGGCTGCGACGCGTCGAACGTGCAACTGCCGTTCGCGGACGAGAACGTCATCGTGCACGTCACCGGCGGCCCGAGGTTCTGCGAGCTACAACCGAGCGCAAAGAGAAACAGGAGAGCCGCACGCATGCGGCTCACCTTAGCGCAGTGTCAGTTGGCAGGCTTGGCGGGAAGGTGTGGGACCTTCTTGCCTTCGCTGTTGCCGTTGGCCTTCTCGGTTGGCACGGGAGCAGCCTTCGCGTCTTTCGGCGCGTCTTTCGGCGCGTCTTTCGGCGCGTCCTTCGCCGGGTCCACCACGTTCGTGCCCGAGGCGCCGCGCTTGATGCCGTGCTTGGCGAGGATCATCTGCTCGATCCTCTCCATGATGTCCGGGTGGCTGTCGAGGAAGCCGCGCGCGGTCTCGCGGCCTTGGCCGATACGCTCGCCGTCGAACGAGAACCACGAGCCGCTCTTCTCGACGATGTTCATCTCGCTCGCGAGATCGAGCACGTCGCCCGAGCGCGAGATGCCCTGTCCGTAGAGGATGTCGAACTCCACCTCGCGGAACGGCGGCGCGAGCTTGTTCTTCACGACCTTCACGCGCGTGCGGTTGCCGATGACCGTCGGATCTTTTCCGGCGACGGGCGACGTCTCCTTGATCGCGCCGATGCGGCGGATGTCGAGGCGAACCGACGAATAGAACTTGAGCGCGTTGCCGCCGGTCGTCGTCTCGGGCGAGCCGAACATGACGCCGATCTTCATGCGGATCTGGTTGATGAAGATGAGGATCGTGTTGGAGCGCGCGACGGTCGCCGTGAGCTTGCGGAGCGCTTGCGACATGAGGCGCGCTTGGACGCCGACGTGGCTATCGCCCATGTCGCCCTCGATCTCCGCCTTCGGAACGAGCGCGGCGACCGAGTCGACGACGATGAGATCGACCGCGCCAGAGCGGACGAGCATGTCGGCGATCTCGAGCGCTTGCTCGCCGTAGTCTGGCTGCGAGACGAGGAGCTCGTCGGTCTTCACGCCGAGCTTGCGCGCGTAGGTCGGATCGAGCGCGTGCTCTGCGTCGATGAATGCCGCGACGCCGCCGAGCTTCTGGATGCTCGCGATCGCGTGGAGCGTGAGGGTCGTTTTGCCGCTCGACTCTGGCCCGTAAATCTCCATGATGCGGCCCTTGGGATAGCCGCCGATGCCGAGAGCGATGTCCAAACCGATAGACCCCGAAGGAACCGCCACGACGTCCGTCGTGAGCGCGCCGTCTTTCAGGCGCATGATGGAGCCCTTGCCGTACTCTTTCTCGATGGAGGCGACGGCAAGCTCGATGGCTTTTTGGCGGTTCTTGTTGTCTTCCATGGGTCCACCCATACTGGGTTTGTGTTCAGTGGTCAACCTCTGTGCTTGTGACGACGAAAAAAAACCTCACGAGGTGGAGCCCGCAGGGCCTTCGGCCATCGCGAGCGCGCTCGGGATCGACGCCGCGACGCTCGGCGGGCAGCTCGTCGACCCCGAGAAGCCCGCGGGCGATCTCGCGGCCGACGTGGCGTCGTTCACCACCGTCGAAGCGTGCATGAAGCAACGCACGACGACGCTCGATCCGCTCGTCGGCGACGCGATCGACGCGATTGGCTACGACACGTTTCTCCGCGACGCGTGCCGCGTGCTCGAGGCCGCGAAGACGAAGGACCCGAAGAAGTGCGAGCTCATCGACTCGAGCGCCTTGCGCGCGCGATGCCGCGCGGTGACCGCGATGGTGAGCGGCGACGCCGACGGTTGCCCGCTCAAGGCGCCGAGCAAGCCCGATCTCGGACGCGACGCCACGTGCGTCGCCATCGCGCTCCGGAGCCCGGCGATGTGCATGGGCGCTCAGCGTCGCGACAGGCCCGCGTGCGAAGCGACGCTGCTGAAGGACTCGAAGAAGTGCGACGCGATCCCGCTCGACGAGCTCCGCGCGCCGTGCACGCGTGACGCCGCTCGATTTCGCGGCGTCGTCGTCGGGAGCGCCGCGATCACGAGCGTCCCGCAGCCGAAGGGCACGCTGACGATTCACGGCGAGGTGACCGCCAAGCCCGATCCCGCGCAGCCGAGCGCCGATCTCGAAGCGGACGTGGGCTCGGGCGTCGTCGTCGTCCTCGACGGAAAGAAGACGCGCGTGAGCTTCGGCCGGCTCGGTGAGGCCTCCGCGACTCCGCACGCCGCGCAGCCGCTCGACCGCACGCGACTCGCGCTCCAGTTCACGACGTCGCCCGACAAACCGATCGAGATCAACGAGGCGACGCTCACCGTCCCCGGCGCGCCGCAGGCCTCGTGCGCCGCGGAGCGCTGTACGCTCACCGTGAAGGTCGACAAGCTCGAGCCGAAGCGCGGCGGCGCCGTGACGCTCACCCTCGACGGGTCACTAGGCGGCTACAAGCTCCACGCGGACGTCTCCACGTTCACGCGCGACGTCGTTGGCGCTATGGTTCAGGGTCGATGAGGAGCCGCATCCTCATAGCCGCTGCAATGTTCGCTGCTGGCGTGGCCGCGTGTGCGGATATCCTCGGCATCGACGACGGGATCCCGCGTTCGTACGACGCGTCGCTCGACGCGCCGATCGACGCGACCGCGGACGTGCGCGACGGCTCCGCGGAAGCCGCGCCCGACGCGCCGTTCAGCCCTCTCTTCTGCGGCTCCGGCAACACGTGCAATTTCGCCGCGGGTGAGGCGTGCTGCCGAACTGGCTCGACGACGTACAAATGCGTCGATGCGTCCGCTGCCTGCACGGGCACGTACATCCCCTGCGATCGTCCCGAGCAATGTCCGCAGACCACCGAGGCGGGCGCGATGCAGTGCTGCACCACCGACGTCATCGACGACGGCGGCATCTACGTCGCGCAATCGGTGGGCTGCGTGCCCTCGGGCAAGTGCACGCCCATCCCGAACCACTACATACTCTGCGGCGACGACAGTGGCGCCGACTGTCCTCCCGAGGCAGGCTGCGGGCCGAGCGTCTCGGCGCTCCCACCGTTTCTGATCTGCAAATGAAGCTCTACGTGATGCGACACGGTCCCGCGGAGGACTTCGCGCCGAGCGGGCGCGACGCCGATCGCGCGCTCACTCCGAGCGGGCGCGACCGCGTGCGCGACGTGGCGAAGCTGCTCGTGCGAAGCGACGAATCACCCCGCATCATCATCTCGAGCCCGCTCGTGCGCGCGCTCCAAACGGCGGAGATCGTCGCGGCCGAGGCCGGCGTCGATCGTGTCGAGACCTCGCG
The DNA here is from genome assembly GCA_963839305.1 of uncultured delta proteobacterium. GTDB lineage: Bacteria > Myxococcota_A > Polyangia > Polyangiales > Polyangiaceae > DASXHD01. The sequence continues at coordinate 12,317 of CAWIUL010000005.1, read as the reverse complement.
CGAGCTCGCGCCCGGCGGCGACGCGTTCGCCTTCGCGCGCTCGCTCGTCCGTGACGACAAGAAGCGCGCGATGATCGTCGGTCACGAGCCGGATCTCTCCACGCTCGTCGCGACGTTCCTGAGCGGCTCGTTCGCCTACGACATGCTCAAGGCGATGGTCGTGGGCCTCCACGTGCGGACGGATGAGGAGCCCGTTCTCCGGTTCGTGCTCGACCCGAAGGCCATGCACCTCGAGCGTGGCAACCCGGCGTAACCACAAGAAGCGTACATGAGCCTACATGGGCGCTTCAAGCACTTACGAGCGCGAGCGCACACCTGCTCAAATGTATGAATTTTCAAAAGAAAAGCTGGTTCCTTGACAGGGTGGGTAGCGCCCCATATCCCAAACTTGATGGCAGCGCGCAGCACGGTTCCCCTCCTCTCGCCGAGCACGCCACGCGCGCTGCGGGTCTTCGGAACCGAGACGGGGACGGTTCGTTATCGTGGCGATGCGCGCCCGATGGGCGCCGTTGCGATTCGCGTGCCGGAGCGTGCGCCGAGTGAGGTCTTCCCGCGCTTCTCGCCGCGGCTGTTCGTACACGAGGGCGCGCGGCAGTCGCTCGAGCGCAAGCTGAACACCGGCTCGCCGAGGCCCGTGCTCGTGTCGATCACCGACAACCGCCACGCGATGATCTCCCACACGGAGGAGCGCGGGGTCGTGCGTGCGCGGGTGCACCACATGTTCCTCGACGCGCCAGCGCGCGTGCAGGACGCGCTCGTTCGCTACGTGCGCGAGGGCGACCGTGAGGCGAGCGTGCTCATCGGTCGCTACATCGAGTCGAACACGCCGCGCCTCGCGCGCGCCTCTCGGAGCACGCGCCTCGTCACGCAGGGCAAGCACCACGATCTGCTCAGCGTCTTCAATCGCCTCAACGAGAAATATTTCGACGGCTCGATCCACTGCCTCGTGACGTGGGGACAGAGCGCGGGACGCCGCGGAGGAAAACCGCGCGCGACGATCAAGCTCGGGAGCTACGCGTTCCAGGATCGCCTCGTGCGCATTCATCCTGCGCTCGATCGCCGCTGGGTGCCGCGATACTTCCTCGAGTACGTCATGTTCCACGAGATGCTTCACCACGCGATGCCGAGCACGCGCGGCGAAGGTCGGCGGCTCTTGCACCCGCCGGAGTTCCGCGAGCGCGAGACCGAGTTTCGTCACCACGAGCGCGCTCTCGCCTGGGAGAGGGCACACCTCCATCGACTGCTGCGCGCGTGAGACGTCTCGCAGCCGTCGTCGCCCTGCTCGGCATCACCATCACCGGCGCCGCGACGGCGGCTCCGGCGCCGCGCGACCTCGCGCAGGAAGCGGCGATCGACCAAGCCGTCGAGGCCGTCGATCCCTCGCTCGTCGCGACGCTCCACGATGGGAACGCCGCGATGGATCGCAACGATCCCGCGACGGCCGCGCAGAAATACGGCGCGGTGCACGCGAGCGCGCCCGACGTCGCCTCGGTGTCGAGGAGGCTCTGCACCGCGGAGGCGCGCTCGGGCGAGATCGCGCGGGGGATCATCCACTGCCGCGAAGCGCTGGCGAAGGAGGACTCGCCGGAGAATCACGCCGCGCTCGCCGTCGCGATCCTCATGAAGACCCCAGCGGCGAAGGCCGATCTCTACGAGGCGAAGCTCGAGGCTTGGTCGGCGGTCGCGCGCGCGCCGAACGCGGAGTACGCGCAGACGACGCTTTGTCAGGTCTCGGTCGAGACGGGTGACCTCGATTTGGTCGAGCAGTGCTCGACTGCGCTGCGATCGATCGCGCCGCGGTCGCCGTCGACCCACCTCTTCGCGGCGATCGCCCTCGCTGGACGGCAAAAGATCGACGAGGCGCAGCAGGAGCTCGAAGTCGCGCACGGCTACGGGCTCGACGACAAGACGTACCAGGCGATGCACGAGCGCTTCGAGCTCGCGAGGCCGAAGCCCAACATTTGGCTCGAGGTCGGTGAGAGCACGCTCATCGCGTGGCTCGCGTCGCTGTTCGTCGTGGTCGTGCTCGGTTTGTTCTTCAGCGACGCGGCATCGCGGGGCAAGCTGGGGGGATCGGCGCGCGTCGCTTATCGATGGCTGATCGTCGCCGCGACGGCGCTGTTCTACGTGTCGGGGCTTCTCGGCGCAGTGATGCTCCTCGCGTTCGTGGGCCTGCTCGTGCTTGCGTTCTTGTACATGTCCGCCGCGGCGCACCTCGTGCAGGTGGTGGTCGGCGTCGTGAGCGCATACGTCGTCTTCGCCGCGCTGCGAGCGCTCCTCGGGCGTGTTCAGGTGCGCGACCTCGGGACGGCGATCGATCTCGACGAGGAGCCCGTGCTTCGCGAAATGCTCGATGGCGTCGCGAAGCGTCTTCGTATGCCGAAGCTCGACGGGGTCTACATCGAACCGGATGCGGGGATCGAGGTCGTCGAGTCGGGCAGCGCGCTCGGTCACCTGCGCGGAACGAACGCGCGCTCGCTCGTGATCGGCGTCGCCGCGCTCGAAGGCCTCTCGGTGCGCGAGCTCGAGGCGCTCGTCGCGCGCGAGCTCGCGCAGTTTCGCGAGCGTGAAGGCGCGGGCGGAGACGTGGCGATCGTGGAGCGCGTCGCGCTCGACGACCTCGCCGAGCGAATGGAGACCCGCGGCGTCGCGACCGCGGCGAACCCCGCGTGGTGGTTCGCGCGCGCGTACCGCGTGATGTTCGAGCGCGTCACGGAGGGCGCGGTCGAGCTCCAGCAAGAGCTCGCCGACGCGCGCGCAGCGAAGGCCTACGGGAGCGCGACGCTCGTCTCGGGTCTTCGTCATCTCGCGCGTCGCGGGGTGGAGATCGAGTCGCGCACGCAAGCGACGCTCCGTGGGGTGCTCGACGGTGGCGCGCTCGACGACGTGTACACACCCGCGCCGATCAACAGCGCCGGCGAGACCGCAGAGGCGATCGACGAGGCGCTCGCGGAGCTCTCGGAGCGCGAGAAGCGGATCACGACGCTCGACGAGGTCGGCTACACGGAGGCCGACGAAGACGACGCGGCGCCGGCGTGGTCGCTCTTCGCGCACCGAAAAGACATCGAGCGCGAGATGACCGATCGCTTGCGCGCGCTGTTGCGCGATCACGTCGGCTTCGAGATCGAGCCCGATCAGGAGAGCAAGGCGTCGAGCGTCGCGCGGGCGTAGCGCACGGCGACGTCGAGCGTGCGCGCGGCGCCATCGGGCGTGCGCGCGATCGGAGGAGCGACCTCCATGATGTCGCCCGCGCAGAGTCCGACCTCGCGACCGAGGCGCGCGACGAGCTCGAGCACGAGCTCCGGCTCGAGGCCGCCGGGCTCGGGCGTGCCCGTCGCGTCGACGAAGCGCTCGTCGGTGCCGTCGATGTCGTTCGAGAAATAGACCGAGCGAACGCCTGTCCGCTTCACGTGCGCGACGATCGCGTCGATCGCCGCCGCCGGATCGCGCGCGCACTCGTCCGCCCAGAACTGGCGCACGCCGAGCGTCGTCTCCCAATGACCGCGCTCGTGCCGCGTCGCGCGGATGCCCACTTGAGCGAGCTTGCCGCCGCGGCCCACGAGATCGTTCGCGTGGTACGACCACGTCGCGAAGCAGTAACGAACGCCAAGGCGCTCGCTCAGTAAATCGGTGTGCGCGTCGATCTGCACGATGCCGAAATCCTTCTTCGCGCCGTGGAGCGTCTCCACGACGGGCCACGCGCACGAGTGATCGCCGCCGAGGACGAACGGCTTGATGCTCGGGTTGATCGCGAAGAGCGCCTCGAGCGCGGCGGACTCTTTCGAGAGCGGCGACACCGGGAGCGCGCGCCGCTCGGGCTCGGCCACGTCGCCGTACTGCGCGTCTTGCGAGGCGAGCTTCTGCCGTTCGGAGAGCATGTCGTCATGGAGGAGCTGCGGCACCACGAGCACGTCACCCACGTCGACGACGCCCGCCGGCCACCCGCCGAATCGCTCCAGCATCGCGCTGCGAATCGCCTGAGGGCCCATGTTGGCTCCGCGCAGGTATCCGGCGCCCACGTCGGAGGGGACGCCGAGGACCGCCACGCGGGCGCTCGCGATGCGGTCGAGCTCCTGCTCGAAGCGCGCGCGGATCGCGTCGTCTCCGCGTACGCCGTAGAGCTTCTCCTGCATCGCGCGCTGCTCGGCCGAGCCCGTCGAGACGACGTAGATGCCGCCCCCAGCGGGACGGAGCAGGTGCGCGAGAAGCGAACGCGGCTGCATCACGAGAACGTATGCTACCAATCGCGCCATGGCACGTGCGGCAAACGCTGGGATGCTTTTCGCCACCTCGGCGGTTGCAACCTCGATGCTCGCGTCGTGCTCCGATCCGCCGTGCGGACAGCAAGGGTTCGATGTGGTCGCGACGACCGATCCGATCCTCGACGTCGCCGCGTCGGACACCGCGTGCATCGGCGTGACGCCGTCGTGCGCCGCGCCTTCCGACGCGGGGACGTGCACGAAATACTGGGTCCTCCCGATCGCCACGGGCAATTGTCACGTCGACGTGGACCTCGCGAACGGCACGCGCTTCTCGGCGGACGTGAAGATCGTCCACGGCCCCGGGAGCTGCGCCGGGTTCTATCCAGCGATCGCGGCCGACGCGATCATCGAGGTGCCGTGAGAGCGCGAGTCCTCGTGTGGAGCGCGCTCGTCGCGTGCGGCGGGCCGCATTACGGAGAGCCGCTGCAGCCGTATCGAGAGCGCACGGCGCGCGTCGAGGTCGACGCGGGCGACGTGGCGATGAAGAAGGCGCACATGGCGACCGTCGCGTCGCTCAAGGAGCGCGCCGTCGGACCGTTCCTCGCGCGCGGCGAGAAGGGCGCGCTCGCCGCGTACGTCGCGGGCGCTCCGCAAGGGACGGGGACGCGCACCGTGGTCGCCGTCGGCCTCGGGCTCGACGGCGCGCCGACATCGCAGGCTCGCGTCGTCGCTCAGGCCGCGCCGGACACGAGCTCGCTCGTCGTACGCCATGTCTCGGGTGGGTACATCCTCGCGTGGACCTCGCTCACGGATCGCGGCGAGTCGCTGAGCGTCGTGGGGGTCGACGACGACGGTGCGCCGCGCGGCCCAGCGATCGAGCTCGCGCGCACGAGCGATCACGTCGTGTGGGTCGAGACCGTGCCGACACCGAAGGGCGCCGTGTGCGTGTGGGCCGAGGAGCCTCCGACCGGCGGCGCGAACGTGCTCGCGCAGTCGCTCGACGGAACCGGTCGTCCGCGCGGCGTCCCGAGCCGCGTGACGCGCGGCGCGTCGTCGTGGCAAGCGGTCGCGTCGAACGACGGCGTCGCCCTCGCGGTCATCGCGCAAGGCGTCCTCTCTTTGATGAGGCTGGACGACAACGGCCACGTCGTGGGCGAGCCCGCGCCGATCGCAAAGAGCGTGACCGCCGACATGGACATGGTGCGCGCGGGCAAGTCGCTCGTGTTCGCGTGGACGGATCACTCCCGCGTCGATCCGGCGCTCGTCGTCGCGGGCGTCGACGCGGAGAACAAGCTCGTCGCGGCGCACGAAGCTCTCCCCGACGCGGGCTCGTCGTCGCTCGCGTTCATCGCCGGCGGCGACTCGGGCGCGCTCGTCGTCTGGGCGCGCTCGCAGAAGCGCGATCGCACGACGCGTCGCGTGCAGCTCGCGTCGATGAAGGACGCTTCCGCGCCGCTCACGACGAAGTCGACGTTCGATCTCGCGGGCGGCACGGCGATCGAAGCCCGCCCGCGCGGCGACGGCTGGGGCATGGTCGTCTCGGCCCGCGTGTGCGGCATGGTCGAGGGCCCGTGCGGAGCCGTCGCGCCGATCTTCGTGCGGCTCGATTCGTCGCTCGAGATCGCGCAGACGGAGGCGCTCGTACAGGGGCCTCCCGTGTCGCTCGCGTGGAGCCTCGACTGCGGCAAGGACGCGTGCCTCGCGCTCGCCGCCGGACCCGAGACGCCGACGAGCATCTACGGCCTCGAATCTCGCGGACCGCGCGAGCCTGAACGGCGCGCCCGTCCCCAAATCCCTCCCCGAAGACGCGCCTCGGCTCGGCGCGACGACGACGCTCGCGAGCGGCGTCCAAGTCGCCGACGTCGCGGCCGCACACCTCGGCGACACGACGCTCGTCGCGTCCATCGTGAGCACCGGCGTCGACGACAAGACGCACGAGGACAAGAGCGCGCTGCGCCTCACGCTGGTCGTCTCCGGAAAGCCGCAGGCCACGCAGACGCAGACGCTCTCGACGAAGGCGCTCGCCACGGGCGGCGTCGCAATCGCCACGTCCAACAGCGGCAAAGAAGCCGCCATCGCCTACGTCGCGAAGGATGGCGGCGGCTCGCGCGTCTACGTCGCGCGACTCGACGAAAAAGGCGTGCGTCGCAACGAGGCTCCGCTCGCCGGAAGCGGAAAGGGCGAAGCCAGCGACGTGTCGATCGCCGCGGTCGACGACGGATACGTGGTCGCGTGGGTCGACACGCGCGACGGCAACGGCGAGGTCTACACGGCGAAGCTGAAGGGCGATCTCTCGATCGTCAGCGGCGGCACGCGCGTGACGAACGCGCCCGGGGACGCGACGGACACCGCGCTCGTCGCGATCGGCGCCAACGTGATCCTCGCGTGGGCCGATCCGCGCGAGAGCCCGCACGACGGCTTCGCGGACATCTACGCCGTGGCGCTCTCACCCAAGACCGGCAAGCCGATCGCGAAAGAAGGCCGCGTGCTCTCGACGGCCGCGCACTCGCGCTCCCCTGCCCTCGCGAAGACCGCGCAAGGCGCCGCGCTCGCATGGATCGAGGAGGCCGCTGCGGGAAGCGCGAGCGAAGAGGCCAAGGGCGCCATGTTCGCGCTCCTCGACGAAAAGGCCCACCCGGTGCGTGATCCGATCAAGCTCCGCTTGCGCGATCCCGGGACGATCACCGCGATCACGCTCGACGCCGACGCGCAGTCGCGTTTGCTCCACGCGATCGCCGCGCGAAGCTCGCAAGACGAGCTCTGGCTCGACGCCGCGCGCCTCCCGCTCGACGCGGCCGGCCAGGTCGAGAGCTATCCGCTCCTCACGCTCGACGGCCCCTCGTCGCTCGACGTCGCCCTCACCCTGCGCGGCGAGGAGTTCATCTTCTCCGACGACGGTCCCGACGCGACCGACGCGCGCGTGCGTCGCGGCGTCGTGATGTGGAAAAAGTAGTTTTCTTGACAACTCGCCGCGGCGTCGGGCCGATGGGCGCGCGATGTCGCGTCTCTTTGGGCAAGAAACGCAAAGCGGGTTAGGCTTCCGGGCGCATCACATGAGCAAGGCCGACACCGATCAAGGGCTCGGACCCGGGAGCGAGCGCTCGAGGGAAGCCATCCTCAAGGCGCAGCGCGATCTCGACGCGCGCTCGAAGAAGGGCGCATCTGCCGAAATCACGCCCTCTCCGGAGCCCGCCGCCGTCGAGAAGAAGCCCGTCGACAAGAACGCCGTGACCGAGCCCGGCGTCGGCAAGGTCGAGCGCCAAGACGACCCCCTCGACAATCTCCTCGGCGGCTTCGGCCCCTCGCGCCCCGATCTCCCGCGCATCCTCCCGAAGGCCGACACGACCCCGCCCCCCGAGCCCCTCCGGAAGGAGCTCACGCCGACCGCGCCGGGAAAGCGCCAGCGCAAACGCAACACCGCGCTCGCCCTCGTCACGTTCCTGATCGTCGCCGGAGTCGGCGTGACGATCGTCGCGAAGATGAGCGGCTCGAACACCACGCCGCCGCGACAACGCCAACGGCCACCGCGACGCAGACCGCCGCGACGACCGCCGCCACGACGCCCGCCCCCACCGAGGTCGTCACCCCCATCACGACGATGGCCGTCGACTCGCTCCCCACCGTGAAGACCGCGACCCCCGCGGTGCCTGCCACGGCGAAATCCGTGCATTCCGCAACCACTTCGACTGCGGCGACGACCGCGACCACGACCCCGCGCCCGACGGGCAGCGCGCCGCCGGGGATGAATTTCCTTCCTGACGATCCTCATCGATGATGATGCGAAAAACTTCGATTCTCTTCTGCGCCGGATTGCTCTTGGCGAGCACGGCGCGCGCGCAAGACACGAGCTCACCCGAGTACGTCGAGGCGCGCAATCGCCTTCAAGAAGGCAAAACGCTTTATGGCCAGGGCAACATCGATGGCGCGCGGCTCAAGTTCGAGCAAGCGTGCGCGGTGCTAAAGACGCCCGCGTGTCAGCGCGCGCTCGGTCTCGCTGATTTCTATACGAAGCGTTACCTCGAAGCGCTCGGCAACCTGCAGAAGGCGCTCGAGGACAAAGAGCTCGACAACGTGCAGCGCAAGCAAGTCACCGACTTGATGCAGCAGGCCTATGACAAGACGGGCCACCTCGAGGTTCACGCGCCCGCGGGCGGTCACGTCCGCATCGACGACACGATCGACGTCGGCAACGCGCCGCTCACCGAGGTCGTCCACGTCACGGTCGGCGGCCACGTCGTGAGCGTCACGATCGACGAGAAGACCGAGCGCAAGAACGTCGAGTGCTCCGAGGGCAAAGTCATCAAGATCGATTTCAGCGATCGCTTCCCGCAAATGGGCAACGAGGGCAATCAAGGTGGAAACCCGCCGCCCGTGACCGAGGAGAAGAAGACGATGTTCCCACCGCCGACCGGCGCGATTGTCACCGGCGTCATCGGCTTGGTTGGCGTCGGCTTGGGAATCGGTTTTGGTGTCGCGTCCGCTAATGCAAATAGCGAAAACCTCACGCGTGGTACCACCGCCGGCGGCATCTGCTCGACGAACCCGAGTGCGCAAGTGTGTTTGGACGGCAAGTCGACACGCGACTCGCAGCAAACCGACGCGCTCATCTCGACGATCGGCTACGTAGCCGGCGGCGTCGCGCTCGTCACGGCGCTCGTCTGGTGGATCGCCGCACCGCGCAAGTCGGTCGAGCACAAGGCGCTCGTCGTTCCCCAAGTCGGCCCGCACACGGCCGGCGCTTCGTTCACTTTCTCTTTCTGAGGCGAATCATGAAGCGATGGACACTGTGGTCTTTGGGAGGCGCCGCCCTGCTCGTCGCGGGGCTCGTCGCGTGCCCCCAGTTCGCACCGGACGACGTGTGTGGGTACCCGGGATTTTGTGGGGATTCGTCGCGTCGACGGGTGACGCCGGCGACGGCGGCAAAGACGGCGGTGCGACGTGTCCGTCAGGCAAGGAGCCGAAAGACGACCCGACATGCGTGACTCGAGTCGCTCGGAATCTTCGTCGCGCGACGAAGAGCGACACGAACGCGGCTCGAAGACCAGCCCCGTTGCGACCCTCACGAAGGCGATTGGCGCGCGCAAAGCAGAACGCACGTCCTCGGATCTATGTTTGCGAAGGAACGTACGCGGAAGATCGTTGATCGATGCGGCGCAGACGGAATATCGATTTACGGCGGCTGGAAATGTGCGGATTGGAGCTACTCGGGGAACAAGGCGAGTGTCGGGAAGACGAGTCTCGCTGCGAAGCTATACTCGCTGACGACGGGGGTGACGCTCGAGGACTTGGCGTTCAACTCCGCCGACGGTGGCAAGCGCTGGCGATTCGAGTATCGCGATGGTCGTGAATGCGTCGCAAGAACATCATGCTTTCGAGTGTGGCGCTCACGGCAGGTGCCGGAGCGAAATGGCACTGACGGAACGCTCTCAAGTTATACGTTTACCGGCTCACTCGACGGAAATGACGCGAACGGCGATGATGGAGGAGCCGCTAACGGTGAATCCTGTTCCGCTGGCGATACGACCATCGGCGGAAAAGGCGGCGACATTCGCGGGAAACCGAAACGGGATAACGGTCGAGCCGAATCGTGGTGGGGGCAGACTGGCGGGGTAAGTGGATCTGGCGTCGTGCACAAGCGGCTCTCCGGGTGGGAAGTTGGTCCGGCTGGTGACGCAAGCTCCGGTGCAGCAACGAATGGTTCGTTACCACACTGGCGACCGCGACAGGAGGCGCCGTTGGTCTCCGGGCGGAAGCGGTCAAGGTGGTGGTGGTGGTGCCGCGAACTACGTGGGCTCGACAAACACGCCGGCGCAGGTTCCGGTGGTGCGGGGGGTGCTGGCGGTGCTGGCGGCGGGGTGGAACGGGCGGAGATTCGAGCTTGGTTTGATAACTTTCCAAGACTGTCAATGGTGCTTCAGTCGAGCACGTTACCGACGACGTACGCGGGTAAGGGCGGAAAAGGCGCTGCTGGACAGTCGGGAGAATCACCCGGCGGTAAGCTAGGTGGAGATGCATTGTCTCATCGGGTGCTCCGGGGGATATCGGCGGTGTTGGCGGAAACGGCGGCGCCGGTGGAGGCGGCGCGGGCGGCTTATCCGTTGGAGTGTTCGACAAGGGATCCCAACAACCATCGATGCGGCCACAACTGCGGCGATCGCCATTAGTGCTCAAGGGTAGCGGCGGTATTGGCGCTGCCAATAACGACGGCGTTGACGGCGATGCGCAGCCGATGCTCGACTTTAAAGCGCCAGGTTGTAACTGATTTTACCATCGAATTACAGACTTCCTGACCCAGTCGTCGGAGCGACCGCGGCGAAAGGCGAAAGTGCACGCGCCTGACGAAGGGTGCTTCGTGAGCGGTGTCGTCGTGCAACATTAGAACGCGGTCTCGCGGTCCGCGCCGAGCATGTGCTTCAGCGCGAACACGTCGGGGGACGCGTGTCCAGATCGCGTGCATGAGGTGCACCTCGCCATCCATAAGCACACGACGTGACCCTCATGCGCCCACGATGTCCATTTGGTAGACTCCACGCGAATTGGTCCCGTCGCGGTTCATCGATGACATTCGGGCGCGGTCTTCTCACGGAGACCGCGTCGATCGGCTCGCGCCGTATCTGATGCGGACCGATCCGCTTGCGGACGCGGTGGTCGAGGCGTTTGACGAGATCGGGGCGAAGCGCGGGTTTTCGCAGATCGAGGAGGCGCTCTCCGTCGGGATCTCGCACGTGCAGGGCGCGCACCCGGCGATCGTCGCGCTCTTTCGCGAGGTGGAGCGGCTTCCGCCTTGGGTCGACTTCACGGTGATCGATCGCGCGGGTGAGCTGCTCCTTCGAAGCGGCGCGTTCGGCGGGCTGATCCTCGGGCTGCAGTCGCTGCCGTATGGGTATGCGTCGCCGGGCGGAAACAAGCCGCTCGCGTTCTCGGGGCGACTCACGGAGCAAGCGCCGCGAAGGCTCTCGGAGACGTCACGCTTCGTTCACGCGGTGTGCATGCCGGGCGGGCTTCGACGCGGCGCAGAAGGATTTTCGATCTGCGTGAAGGTTCGCGTGATGCACGCGCAGGTGCGGCGGCTCTTGAAGCGCTCGGGCAAATGGAACAGCGAAGCGTGGGGCGAGCCGATCAACCAGCACGACATGGTCGCCACGACGATGCTCTTCTCGATCGTCGTGCTCGACGGGCTCCGCAAGCTCGGCTTTCACGTGAGCGCGACCGAGGCGCAGCGCTACGTGCAGCTTTGGCGATACGTCGGGTGGCTGCTCGGCACCGACTTCGAGCTACTCTTCGCGACCGAGGCCGAGGGGCTCAAGATCGCCGATTTGATCATGAAGACGCAGGCGCCGCCCGACGACGACTCGCGCGCGCTCACGAAGGCGCTCTTCGAATCGGGGAGGCGCGGCGCAAAAGACGTGCGCGAACGAAAACGCGCCGAGCGCATGGCGCCGGTCGCGTTCGCGATGTCTCGGTATCTGCTCGGCGCGGAGCTCTCGGACGCGCTCGGCATTCCGCGCTCGCGGCTCGAGCGGCTCATGCCCTTGCTGCGCCTCGCGATCCGCTCGTTCGACGGCGCGCGCGCGCGGCTTTCGCTCCTCGATATGGCCGCGGTGATCCTCGGCTCGCGATATTGGGAGGACGTCGTCAACCGCGGCCTCGGCGCGGCGGGCGCGGATTTCGCTCCGCCGGTCGCGCTCCGTCCTGCGTGATCAGGCGCCCGCGAGGAGACGAAGCGTGATCGCGACGTAGCTCATGTGCCACGACGCCAGGCACCAGCACGGGACCGTGAGCGCGACGCCCGCGAGCGCCGCGAGCGCGCGCCTGCCGGTCGTCGACGAGCGGCGCGACGAATAGAAGTCGATCGGCAGCACCATGAACGGCGAGATCGCCGCGAGTACGAAGTAACCGCCCGGCGTCGGCGCGAAGTCCTCTTCGACACGCATGTTGCGGTCGACGACCATGACGACGCCGATGAAGATGGCCCAGAGACCCCAGAAGAGCGCGAGAGTGATCATGGCCTCCCTTCGGCCGAGCGCAGCCAAAGTTGCGCGCCGAAAAGTTGGCCCAGGGGCGCGAAACCGCGCATCGATGAGCCATGCGCGCAGCGGCAGCTTTCGGCCTGCT
>CAWIUL010000004.1:0-43833 GCA_963839305.1 uncultured delta proteobacterium | reverse complement strand
ACCTCGACGCGCGCCGTGAAGTCGCCGCGCTTGACCGCCTCGAGCACTTCGAGAATTCCACGGGCTCGTCGTCGTGCGCGGTGCGCTTCCGACATTTCGACTTCGGTCGAGCCGGAATCGCGATGCCATTCGCACCATTCGTTCGCATCATTGATGGACCCTGCTACCGGGAGCGTCATGATTGCAATCCCGGTGCCGTCCCCGTGGCGCGATGCCACAACGCCACGATTCGCGTTGGTACGGCGTTCGCGATGCATTGCTCTGGAAAGAGGCGTTATGCTTTTCGAGATAGGCCCATGACCGACCGCGTTTTGGTCGTAGACGACGACCCCGATTTCAGGCGATTCGCCGAGCTTGCGGTCTCGCGCCTCGGATACGAGACGAAGTCGTGCGGCAGCGCCGAGGAAGCGCTCGCCACGCTCGCCGCGGAGAGCTGGGACGTCGCGCTCGTGGACGTTTTCCTCAATGGAACTTCGGGGATCGACCTGTGCGCGCGCATCGCGGAGCGGTGGGAGAACCTCCCGGTGGTCGTGATGACCGCGCAGGGCACTTTGGAGACGGCTGTCGGTGCGATTCGCGCCGGTGCGTACGATTTCGTCACGAAGCCGCCCGAGCCCGAGGCGCTGCGCATCGCGCTCGACCGTGCGATCAAGCAACGCCGCTTGAAGGACGAGGTCCTTCGCCTGCGACGCGCGGTGAAGGAGACCGCGGCCTTCGAGGAGATCGTCGGAGCGAGCGCCGCGATGAAGCGCGTGTTCGATCTGATCGATCGCGCCGCCGACGCGGAGGCCTCCGTGCTGATCACCGGCGAGAGCGGGACGGGCAAGGAGCTCGTCGCAAAAGCGCTACACCGCCGCAGTCCGCGTGCCTCGCGGCCTTTCGTCGCGTTGTCTTGTGCGGCAGTGCCCGAGCAGTTGCTCGAGAGCGAGCTGTTTGGCTACATGAAGGGCGCGTTCACCGACGCGCGCTCGCCGCGATCGGGCCTGCTCGCGCAAGCGGCGGGCGGCACGCTCTTCCTCGACGAGATTGGCGACATGTCGCTCGCGCTGCAACCAAAGCTCCTTCGCGCGCTGCAGGAGCGCGCGTTCCGACCGGTGGGCGGAAACGAGGAGATCCCGTTCGACGCGCGCATCATCACGGCGACGAACCGCGACCTCGAGAGGTGCGTCGAGGACAAGAGCTTCAGGCAGGATCTCTATTTCCGCATCAACGTCGTGCGCATCCACTTGCCGCCGCTCCGCGCGCGCGGCAACGACGTGCTCCTCATCGCGCAGATGCTCCTCGAGCGCTACGCCGTCGTGAGCGGCCGCAAGGTCACGGGGCTCACGAAATCAGCCGCGCAGCGCCTCCTCACGTATCCGTGGCCGGGCAACGTGCGCGAGCTCTCCAACTGCATCGAGCGCGCGGTCGCGCTCACGCGCAACGAGCAGCTCACGGTCGACGATTTGCCCGACACGATCCGCGACTACCAGCGCGGCCAGATCGGTGCGATGGGCGCCGACGCGGGCCCGGTCGATCTCGTTCCGCTCGAGGACGTCGAGCGGAGCTACATCCTTCGCGTGCTCGACGCGGTCGGCGGCAACAAGACGCTCGCGTCGAAGGTGCTCGGGCTCGATCGCAAGACGCTGTACCGCAAGCTGGAGCGCTACCAAGCGCTCGGCGACGAGGTCGGCAAGGCCGACGGCGATACCGACGTCAAGCGAAGCGGGATTTGATCAGAACCTGCACGCGGCCTCTGCCACCGCGCGCACGAGCAAGGCAGCGCTGTTGGCCTCGACCCAGCTGCCGCCCGCCCCGCGCTTCATCGAGGTGAGCAGATCGTCGAGCACGGCCGCCGCCTCGCTCAGCTCGCGAAGGCCGTAGCAGCCGCCCGTGCCGTGGATGCGATGCGCGATCTCTCGCGCTTCGGAGAGCGCCGCCGCGTCGCCCGTGCGACCCTTGGACATCGCACGCTCGAGCGCCGTGAGCTTTTCGGGGAGCGACGCGACGTACTGTGTGACGAGCTGCTCGTATTTTTCATCGCGAAGACGCGCTGCCATCGTGCTCATGACTTCAAAATATCCCTAATTTGTTTGGGGAGGGTGATGGGATCGAAGGGTTTGGCGATGACCCCGGCGAACCCAGGCGGCACGGCTTGATCCGAGCCGCGTGCCAAGGCTGTCATCAAGATGACGGGTGTGGCGGAAGTGTTGGGCTCTGCGCGCAGGCGCTCGAGCGTTTCGAAGCCGTCGCTGCCGGGCATGCGGCCGTCGAGCAAGATGGCGTGAGGGCGTTCACGACGCGCGACCTCGAGGGCTTGTATGCCGTCCGTCGCGCACACCACCGACCACTCGCGAGTGCCCTCGAGGATCACCTCGACCAGACGGAGGATGTCGGGCTCGTCGTCGACGATCAGGATCTTCTTAAGCGCCATTTCTGCCACGGGCATTTTGCTACGTCGGGGAGTTTCGACCCTCGAGGATCGGCGACGCTTCGCTCCGTGGTTTGTGGGCCAAACGAACGACCGCCGCAACGAGATCTTGCGGCTCGAGCGGCTTCGCGAGGTGAAGGTCGAAGCCCTCGGCCAGCGCGTGTCGCACGTCCTCGGGGCGCGCGTACGCGGTCACCGCTGCTGCGGGAACCGCGCCGCCGGCGGAGATGGGGCGCTCGCGCACGCGACGGATCAGCGCGTAGCCGTCCTCGTGCGGCATGCTGATGTCACAGAGCAGCACGTCGGGGACGGCGCGATCCATCGCGGCTAGCGCACTCGCGGCCGAGTCGACGTCGGTGACGCGCGCGCCGCTCTGCTCGAGCGTGAAGCGCAAGAGCATCCGCGCGTCGTCGTCGTCCTCGACGATGAGCACGTGAAGGCCTTGGAGATTGCTCTCTCGAATCGATTCGAGCGGAGGCGGCGTGTCGCGCGCGGACGCGATCGCGGGGAGCGTCACCGTGAACGACGAGCCCTTGTCGCGGCCTTCGCTCGAGACCTCGACGGTGCCGCCGTGGAGCTCGACGATGTGCTTGACGATCGCGAGGCCGACGCCGAGGCCGCCGCGCGAGCGCGCGAGCGACGCGTCCGCCTGTCTGAAGCGCTCGAAGACCTTCGGCAGGAAATCCGGCGCGATCCCGACGCCCGTGTCCCTCACCGTGAGGCGGACTCGATCGCCCTCGCGGTGCAGCCGCACCTTGATCCGGCCGCCGTCGGGCGTGAACTTCACCGCGTTCGAGAGGAGGTTGGTGACGACCTGCTGGAGGCGGTTCGCGTCGCCGTGGACGCCGGCGTCGACCATGTCGATGTCGCGCTCGATGACGAGGTTTCGGCCGCGCGTCGCCTGCGAGATCGCATCGACCGCCGATTCGACGACGCGGCCGAGCTGAACGGTTCGCGGCGTGAGGCGCAGCTTGCCGGTCATGATGCGCGAGACGTCGAGCAGATCGTCGACGAGACTGGCCTGATGGGCCGCGTTGCGCTCGATCGTCTCGAGCGCTTGGGCCCGCGTCGCCGAGTCGAGCTCGCTTCGCACGAGGAGCCTCGACCAGCCGAGAATCGCCGTCAGCGGCGTTCGAAGCTCGTGCGAGAGCGTCGCGAGGAACTCGTCCTTGATGCGGTTGGCCTCGCGCAGCTCGCGCGTTTGGTCATCGACGATGTGCGCGAGCGCGGCCGCGTGCTCGGCGAGCGCGCGCTTCTGCGCCTCGAGCTCGCGCGCGACCTCGCGGGCGCGGAGCGCTCGGGCGACGGTGGCCGCGAGGTAGTCCGTGTCGACGGGTTTGGTGAGGAAGTCGAACGCGCCGCCGCGGAGCGCCTTGACCGCGAGATCGTAGTCGCCGAGGCCGGTCACGAGCACGATCGGAGTGTCCGGCCGGAGCTCGTGAGCGCGCTCGAGCAGCTGGAGCCCGTCCGTCCCGGGCATGCGGACGTCGCTGATGATGACGTCGTAGTCCTCGCGCGCGACGAGGGCGGTGGACTGCGCGGCCGACGTGCAGGTCTGGATGGTCGACCCCGGAAATCGGCGCAAAAGCAGCTCGCGCAGCGCGTCGACGAGGATTCGGTCGTCGTCGACGATGAGCAGGCTCGTTCCCACGTGAGCGCCCGATGCAGGTTTCGGACCACGCCCAAGGTGTGGACAAGTTCTGCGTCGAACGGTCGATGAAATGTTGCGTCGTCGCGTTGATTTCGGTCCTCGCGTGCTCACGCGCGCAGCCACCGGCGGTCACTTCTGCGGTCGCACCTGCGTCGACACCGCCGACGACCGCGATCGCCGCAATCGCTACCGTCGCGCCGTATGATCTCGAAGCCGATCGCGCGCGCATCGCGTCGCTCGCGCGCGACGAGCTCGGCGAGGGGACCTCGGTGCAGACGGCGCAAGGCGTCTTCGTGCTGGTCGCGGCGCCTAGCGCAAACGCGCGCGCGCTCGCGGCGAGCATCGACCTCGCGACGCGCGCGATCGACGCGTATTTCAATGGACGGTTCGACAAGAAACCGGAGCGCGCGATCGGCGTCTATTTGTTCCCGGAGGCCAAGAGCTACCAGGCGTATTGCCGCGCCCACCTCGGAGGCGAGTGCGACTCGCCGTTCGGGATGTATCACCCGAACGTGCGACGCATCGTGATGAACGCGGGGCCCGGGCTCGGGACGCTCACGCACGAGCTCGTGCACCCAATCGTCGAAACGGATTTTCCGCGCGCGCCGACGTGGCTCAACGAGGGCATCGCGTCGCTCTTCGAGGCGCCGGTGATCCCGAAGGCGGGCGAGATCCACGGCGTGAAGAATTGGCGCCTCCCGCGCTTGCTCTCGGGAATGACGTCGGACGCGGAGCGCAAGGACGCCCGCCTCGACGCGCTCTTCGCGCTCACGGACGACGCGTTTCGCGGGCCGAAGGAGAAGCTCTACTATGCGACCGCTCGCTACGTGTGTCAGTGGCTCGACGCGCGCGGCATGCTCTGGCCGTTCTACCGCGCCTGGCGCGACGGCGTCGAATCGGATCCGACCGGCGAAAAAGCGTTCGAGCGCGCGACGGGACAAACGCCCGCGAGCGCGAACGCCGCGTGGACGGCGTGGGTGAAGGCGCTCTAGCATCGCCTTCCTCATGAAGAAGATCGTGCTTTCTCTCGCGCTCGCCGCGATGGCGTGTGGCGTCCCGAAATCGCAGTACGACGCGCTCCAGGCGCAGGAGCAGAAAGAAAAGACCGACTCCGACAAGGAGATCGCGGATCTCAAGGCGAAGATCACCGAGCTCGAAGGAAAGAGCGGGCAGCTCGACGAGCAAACGAAGAAGGAGCTCGAGGAGCTCCGCGCTCAAAAGGCGCAGGCCGAGGCGCGCGCGAAGCTCTTCGACGACTTCGTGCAGAAGTTCAAGTCGATGATCGACGCGGGCAAGCTCGACATCGCGACGCGCCACGGACGCATCGTGCTCGCGCTCGCGACCGACGTGCTCTTCGACGAAGGCAAGACGGAGATCAAGCCCGAGGGCAAGACCGCGGTCACCGAAGTGGCGAACGCGCTCAAGGGCGTCACGGGCCGCCACTTCCAGGTCGCAGGTCACACCGACACGTTCCCGATCCACAACAAGGAGTTCCCCTCGAACTGGGAGCTTTCGACGGCGCGCGCGGTCGCCGTGGTCAAGCTCCTCGTCGAGAAGGGCGTGAAGGCGGACCAGCTCTCGGCAGCCGGGTACGCGGAGTTCGAATCCTTCGCAGAGCAACGCGTCGGACAAGGGGCGCTCGAAGAACCGGCGCATCGAGATCGTGCTCGTGCCGAACATCGAGGAGCTCGTGAAATCCCCGAGCTGAAGCCCGTGGAGCACGCGACCCCGCCGCCCGCCGCGACCACCGCGACGCCCGTGGTGCCCACGACGCGGCCGCCGACGAAGCCACCGACGACGAAGAAGAAGTGAGATGCGATGGCTTCGACTCTTGTGCGTCGTCGCCGTAGTCGCCTGTTCGAGCGAGCCCAACGCCGGAGGCGACGGCGGTAGCGACGCAGCCATCACGGCATCGGGGAGGACGGCGACGGTCTCTTCGAGGCCGACGGCGGCGGTGACTTGCCCAAGGTGCTCACGAACGGTCCGCCGAAGCTGATCGCCGCCGATCAGTGGCCCAACGTGCGTCCGTTCATCGTCCTCTCGCCGCAGCACGGGATGAGCGGATGTCCGTCGGCGAGCGAGGTCGACGCGTTCATCACGTGGGCGATCGCGCACTACGCCGTCGACCCGAAGCGCGTCTACCTCACGGGGCTCAGCTGCGGCGCGATCGGATCGTGGGCGTACATCACGGCGTACGAAGCGAAGGCCGTCGCGGCGACGCTGCTCGTCGCGGGCGATCCAGGGAGCGCGTGGTCGGCCGACGGTTGTGGGCTCGTGAAGGATCTCGCGCTCTGGTCCGTCCACGGCACCAATGACGGGACCGTTGCCTACGCTCCAGACGAGACGGAGATGACCGACCTGCTCGCGTGCCCGCAGCCGCGCGCGGACGTTCGCTGGACGAGCGTCGACGGTGGTCCGCACGACGTCTGGACACAGACGTACGATCTGTCCGCGGGCTATGGCGACGTCTACGCCTGGATGCTCGCGAACGCCAAACCCTGAAAACACATCAGTAATTGATCGCGCACATCGGGTGGTCGAAGAGGAAATACGCGAACGCCTTTTCATCGGGCGTGAGCGTGGTCGCACAACCCGTGGGGAACGTCTCGCCGCCGCTCGCTGCGACGTCGAGGTCGGCGTAGAAGACGCGCCCGTCGCAGCCGGATTGGAACGAGTAGAGCGCGATGGATCCAGCGTCGTCGCCGAAGGCCCAGGTCGTGCGCGGTGCGGCCGCATCGAGCGCGTCAACGTCATGGTGCGGTCTCGATACCTCGAGCGCGCCGAGCGTGGTCGACGCGCCCGCGCCGACGAGCCACTGCGCGAAGCCGGCGCCCGCGTCCGAGCTTTGACCGACGACCAGCGTCTTGCTCAGCGGATCGGCCACATGATTCCAAACCGCCGTCGACGGCCATGGAGCAGGGCCTTGCTCGAGCCACACGCCCTGGGCGTGCGTCGCGAATACGTAGCCACCCGCGTTCGCGTAGCTCGCGATCGCCGCGCGCGACGACGCGGGCTTGTCGCTGAGGAAGTCGGCGCCTTCGCACGCGAGGACCAGCATGTCGTAGCCGTCGAGCGTCGCCGACGCGCCGCCGTCGCTGCTCGCCCACAGGCTCGACGCAGAAGGCCCGCCGAGCGTCGCGCCGCCTTCGCCCCGCCAGATATTGACACGGCCGGCGCCGCCAGGCGCGGTGAACTGCGAGGCGTCGATGCCGAGCGTCCGGAGCGTGCACTCGAGCGCGTCGTCCGCGCCGGTCGCGACGGCGATCGTCGGCATGTCGTCGTCCGGCGATGTCTCGCCGGGACGCGTCGGCAGGCGAAGGCTGTCGTCGGGCAGCGGGTTGTCGACGCACGGTGTGATGGTCGCGGTGGTTCGGCGACGCCATTTTCCACGCTGGACCACGATCGGGATGTCGGCGCCCGCGGGCATGTTCGCGAGCGTGAAGTGACCTTGCGCGTCCGTCACCGCCGCGACGAGCGGGTCGCCGAAGAGGGTTGCGCCGCCACACGAGCTGCACGTGGCGCCGTGCGAGAGCGGAACGAGGGACCAGTTCGGCACGTAGACGACGGCGCCCGCGATCGGGAGCGTCCCGTTCGGCGCGTGAACGACGCCGCTGATCGACGTCGCTGGCGCGCCGTCACAGCAGATCTGCTTCAAGCAAAGGCCACCACCGCACGTCACGGGCGGGCAAGGTCCCTGGTAGTCGCAGAACGGCCCGGTGCATTCGCTCGCGGCGTCGGCGACGGTCGCGTCGCCCGCGTCCACGGCGCTGCCGTCGGGAACCTCGGCGACGTTGCCGCAAGCGCCGAGCACTGCCAGGACGAAGCGGGCGAACCGCATGCTCGAGTATGGCCGCCGGGCGGGAGAACCGTCGACAATCGCCGCGCCAACAATTTGGCCATTTCGCCTGCGTTGTCCGACGATCGCGCCGTGATGCTCGCCGAAGACCGCCGCGTGAAGCGCATGACCGAACCCTGCAGGGCGCTGTCGCTCTTTCTCGCTTCGTGTCGCGCGCGGACGGGAGCCCACGCGCTCGCGGTGAGCACGCGTGATGGACGCCTCGTCGCGGGATCCGGCGACGGCGCGCTTCTCCTCGCGGTCCTCGCGGCGCGCGCGGCAGCGGGCGGTCCGACGCCCGAGAGCCTCGCGGTGTCGCGCTGTGGCCGCTACGTCATCGCGTCGCTCGGCGAAGCGATCGCCGACGACGTCGCTGCTGGCGTCAGCCGAATCCTGTCTTAACGCTCCGCGAGGAGCGCCCGCACTTCGGTCTCGAGCGAGTCGCTCTCCGAGTCGTGGTAGCCGGCGTGAGTGAAGCGGAGCATGCCTCGCTTGTCGACGACGAACGTGGTCGGCATCGTCGTCGGTCGCCAGCGCGACGCCTTCGCCTTCGCGCTGTCCCAGAGCACGGTGTACGAAGTGCGTGCGCGCGCGACGAACGCGCGCATGTCGGGCTCGTCGTCGTCCTCGCCGACGCCGATGACCGCGACCTTGCCGCCGTGCGACGCGTAGAGCGCTTCGAGCTCGGGGAGCGATTTCGCGCAGGGCGCGCACCAGCTCGCGAAGAAATGCACGACGGTGACCTTGCCCGGCGCGAGCACCTCGGGCGCGGCGTCCGCGCTCGGCGCCTCGGTCGGCTGAGAGAGCGCCGGTGGCGTGTCGCTCGCGACCGCCGTGGAAATCACGGGGAGCGGAACCGTCACGGTCGCTGGCGGCTTCGACTCGGCGCACGCGATCGCGAACGAGGCGGCGATCGCGAGCCGCTTCACGGGTCGATCCCCGTGTGCGTGCCGTAGTTGTGACCGCGCCAGTACCCGAGGCCCTCATCGAGCACGGTCACCTTCTTGAACCCGTGCGCGGCGAGCTTCGACGCGAGCTGCCCGGACTCCGCGTGTGGGCACGCGCAGTAGCACACGAGCCACGCGTCCTTCGGCAGACCGTCGAAGTACTGATCGGGATCGTAGAAGGGCACGCTCACCGCGCCCGCGATGTGCTCGTTCGTGTAATCGCTCGGCGCACGCGCGTCGAGGAGCGCCAACTTCGCGCCGCGGTCCAGCTCTCGTTTGATCACATTGGCCTTCGTCGTCTGGGGTTGCGTGTTGAACCCCACCGGCTCGGGTCCCTTGGGATTGAGCGGCACCGGACCAAGAGGAATCGGTGGCGGCCTCGCCGGCGCGGCGCGCTGCTGCGCGGCGGGCGGTCCCATCTTCTGCCACTCGCGAAGGAGCGCGACGAGGTTTTCGACCGTGCCGTCGTCGAGCTTGCCCTCGAACGCGGGCATCGCCGTGCCGCGGCGACCGCGCACGATCGCGTTGCGCAAGAATCCGTTGCTCGCCGTGGCCAAGAGCTGCGAGCCACCGATGCCGACGTACTGGCCGCCGGTGCCGCGCGCGCCGTGGCAGCTCGCGCACTCGCGCGCGAAGATCCCGGCGCCGGCCTTCGCGTCGCCCGTCGCGGGTCGCTCGTCGAGCGTGATGAGCGCGTCCTTCTGCCACGTGCGCATGAACGCGATCGTCGAGTCGACGTCGCGCGCCTTCAGCGGGCCGCCGTGATCGAGGCCCCACGCGGACATCGTCGTCCCGGCGCGTCCGTCGTTGATCGCGTGGTGCAGGTACTCGTTGCTCGCGGACGCGAGGTAGTCCGAGTGTCCGATCGCGGGCGCCTGATCGGCCTTGTAGCCTTCGCCCTTCATCCCATGACAGACGGCGCACATGCGACCGTAGAGCTCGCCCCCGCGATGCTCCTCGTACGCTTGCTTCGCGGGCGTGCACTCGAGCGACCCCGACGCGACCGTACCCAGCACGGCGAGGAGCGCGAGGACGAGCGACGAGACGCGCATACCGCGCAGACGTTATCACATGCGATAAGCTCCGAGCCCATGAGCACAGCGTCTTCGCTCGTCGCGCTCGCGCGGCCGAAGGGCACGCTGCTCCTGCTCGCGGTTCCGCTCACGGGCTATGGGTTTGCGCACTGGGATTACGCGCTTTCGGCGCGCCGGCCGCTCGCGCTCGGGTTCGTGCTCCTCGCGTGGGTGCTGCTGAGCTCCGGCTCGCTCTGGTTGAACGCGGCGCTCGACGGCGACGAGCGTGGCGCGCTCTTCGCGCGGGACGGCGAGCCGCGACCCGCTCGCCTCGCGTGGTTCGGATACGCGGCGCTCGCGGCTTCGGTCGCGTTCGCCTGCGCGGCCGGCGTTTGGTCGGGCGCGGCCGGCGCGGCGTGCGCGGCGCTCGCGGTGCTCTACTCGCACCCGCGAACGATGTGGAAGGCGCACCCCGTGCTCGGCCCGTTCGTCAACGGCGCCGGTTACGGCATCCTCTCGTGGATCGCGGGGTTCGCGATCGCCGGCGTCGCGATGACTGCGCGCACCGCGATCGCGATGGTGCTCCTCACGCTGTTCATCGTCGGCCTTTATTTCGCGGCGCAGTCGTATCAATGCGAGGACGACGCGCGCCGCGGATATCGCACGCTCGTCGTCACGCGGGGACCTGCCGCGTGCCTTCGCGTCGCGACGATCTGCACGCGCGTGACGCTCGGCTCCGTGTTCGCGCTCGCGGCTGCCGGAGTCTATCCGCGGCTCGTCGTCTTTGGCTTTCCCGCGTTCGTCCTCGCCGAGCGCACGATGGCGCGCTGGCGCCGCGCGCCCGACGGGGGCAGCCCGTCCTACGCCGCCGAGTTCGCCGCGCGGATGCTCGCGGGCGGAACGGTCCTCGTCGCGCTCGCGACGCTCGACGCGCTCAATTTACGATGACCGCGCATTTCCCGTTGATGCACTGGTCGTTCGAGTCGCAGCAGTCGGCGTTGGTCGTGCACTTCTCGTATTCGTGCGAGCAGCCGCCCGGCGGCGGGACGCACGTGAGCGCGCCGCCGTCGTCGCTTCGGCAGTAGCCGCCGCAGCACTCGTCTCCGGTCTCGCACGTTTGGCCGTTCGATTTGCACGGGTCGAGCACCCAGAAGCCGCGGAGGTTGTCGGCGGTGTGCTCTTGTCCGTCGAGGAAGAACGCGGGGTGGCTCGAGTCGCTTCCGGGCGCCGCGCCGATGTCGATCGCGGAGACCCAGAGCTTGCCGTACTCGTCGCCGTTGTCTTGCGAGGGGAGCGTGTTGCCGTACGAGCGGTGGCTCGTGAAGACGACCCAGAAGAACCCGCCGACGGCCTCGGGCAGCACCGTGGGCGCGAAGCTCAGCTGCGGATCGTTCGCCGGCAAATACGTCTGCGAGCCGGACGTGTAGCCGTCGAGCGCGTCGAGTCGCTTCGTCGTGTGCGTCGCGAGATCGACGGCATAGACGTCGCCCGTCGCGCCGCTGTCCGTCTCGAACGCGGCGCTCGATCCGACGTGGTAGACGACGTACTGCGAGTCCGGCGTGAACGCCGGCCACGCGACGTACTGGCCGGGGTGCGTCGCGATGTCGACGAGGCCCGAGAACGCCTTCGTGTTCGAGTCGTAGCTCATGACGGCGAGCGTCTGCCCGGCGTCCTTGTCTTCGTGGACGAACGCGATGTGCTTGCCGTCGGGGGAGAACGCGGGCGTGCCGCCGTTCTTCACGGCGTTGTCCCAGCTCGGCGTCGGGATGTTCGCGCCGCTCTTCACGTCGTACACGCGCGACGGCGCGCCGAGCCACGTGCGGTAGTTCGTCGCGGAGACGAGCAGGCTCCCGTCCGGGTAAATGCCGCCGTACGTGTAGATCGTGCCCGGGTCCGCGTGGATCACGCTCGCGTTGTTCTTGAGATCGTAGCTCGCGCTCCCGCCGGGAAAGCCCGTGTTGGCGACGAGCGTCGACCCATCGGCGCTCGCCGTGTGACACACGTTGCCGCAGCCTTGCTTCACGACCGCCGGCGTCGTCGCGCCGGGCTGGATCTTCATGATGCCGACCGAGCCGAGCCCGCCCGCGATCTGCGAGTCGTACGTCTCGTAGTAAATCGTGCCGCGGAGGCTGCCCTGCGCGACGAACCACGTCTCGCTGATGGGCCCGGTGAGGTTTCCGTTGAAGAGCTTCGTCGCTTCGACCTTGACGGGATCCTTGCTCGACTGCACCGCGGACATCACCGCGTTCCACATCGGCTGCGAGAGCGAGAGGCGCGCCGGCGCGGAGGGACCGAAGAAGCCTTTGTAGTCGAGCGTCGAGCACGTGATGTGCACGTACATGTTGCTCGCCGACGTGCCGCCGAACTGGAGCGAAGCGGACAAGAGCCCGCGCGCCCACACGGTCTTGTCGTAGGGGTAGACCCAAGCGAACTGCGAGTCGGCGTTGCCTCCGCCTTCGAGCTGGGTCTGCGTCGACGTGGGGACGTTGCCGCCGTTGTCGAGGATGGTGCACACGCCGGCGGCGCACGTCCCGCCGACTTGGACGCACGTCGGGTCGCAGCCGTTCTTCTTGGCGCCGTCGCTCTGGTTCGAGTCGCCGCCGAAGACGACGTCGTTGGCGAATGGCGAGTCCGAGCCCGCGTCGCTCCCGTCGCCGAAACCGTGGCTGCCGCACGCGGGAACGAGCGCTGCGGCGGCGAGCGCGACGACCAAGACGTGCGTGAGCTTCATGGGAGCGAACTATGTCATTTTTTCAAGCGCGCGAGGACGCGCTGCTTGATGTCATCGCCGGTCCAAGAGGGGAGCGCCGATTTCAGGGCGGCCGCGTATTCGCCGTCGGAGAAGCTCGTCACGCCCGCGCGGAGCGCGCGCTTCGTCGCGACGTAGGCCGCGCGCGGAAGCGCCGAAAGCTCGCGAATTCGGGCCTCGGACGTAGCTCGCGCGTCCTCGGCGAGCTCGTCGACGAGCCCGAGACGCACTGCGTCGTTCGGCGCGTGGAGCGCCCCGCGGAGGAGCACCTCGTGGACCGAGCGTGGGGGCAGGCGGCTCTCGGCGATGCGGAAGATCTTCGGCGGGAAGACGAGCCCGAGCGCGACCTCGTTGAGGCCGATGCGCGCGCGGTCGTCCGTCGTCATCACGCGGACGTCGCAGCAGAGCGTCACGACGCACCCGCCCGCGATCGCGTGCCCGTTCACGCAGGCCACGGTGGGCCCGGGGTAGTCGAAGATGCGCGCCATCACCTCGTCGACGAGCTCCACGAAGCGCGTCATCGCTCCGGGGTCGAGCGACGCGATCTCCTTCGAAATCGAGCCCCGCCGAGAGCGCGTCGCCCGCCCCAGAGAACCGAACGGGATCGCCCGCGGCCTCGTCGAGCCGCGCGAGGATCGACCGCATCATCGCCGTCCCGAGCGCGTTCTTCCCCGGACCGTCGAGCACCAAATCGTAGAAACCGTCGCGGCGCATCAACGGAACGTAGTTTATCTTGCGGCGCATGCGCTACCTGCACACGATGCTTCGCGTGCGCGATCTCGACGCCGCGCTCGATTTCTTCACGAAGCTTGGCCTGCGCGAGGTGCGCCGGCGAGACAGCGAGCAGGGGCGCTTCACGCTCGTCTTCCTCGCGCCGCCGGATCCGCCGAACGCGGAGATCGAGCTCACTTACAACTGGGATCAGAAGGAGGCCTACCCGACGGGGCGCTTCTTCGGTCACCTCGCGTTCGAGGTCGACGACATCTACGACAAGTGCGCTTCGCTCGAGCGCGCCGGCGTCGCGGTCCTTCGACCGCCGCGCGACGGGCGCATGGCGTTCGTCGAAATCGCCCGACGGTCACTCGGTGGAGCTCCTCCAGCGCGGCGAGGCGCTGCCGCCGAAGGAGCCGTGGGCGTCGCGCCCGAATCAGGGCGATTGGTGATCAGATCTTTCCGCGCGAGAGCGAGCGCCAGAAGCCGCGCGGATGCCTCGCGGCTCCCAAGAGCGTCGAGAACGCGGAGGCGACGGCCGGCAGCGGATCATCGGGGGCGAGCGTCGCGTCCATCCGCGCGCGGTCGTACGCCGCGCGCCAGAGCTTCCATTGCGCTTGTCGGTCCGCGGGCAGCGCACCCACGAGGCGATGGCTCGCGAGCATCAGCCGCAGCGTCATGAAGTCCTCGTAGACCCGCGGCGCGCCATCGTCGATCGCGTCGGTGGACACTTCGCGGATCGCGTCTTCGTGACCGAGCGCGCCGAGATGGAGCATCCATGGCAGCGGAGCGCCGCGCGCGATGTCGAAGCCCATCTGCCCGTAGTAGCGCGGGTTGAAATCGATGAGGCGCCGCACGCCGTCGTCGGAGACGAACTCGGCCTCGAACGCGCCGAAGAACCCGACGTGCCGCACCAGCTCGGCGAGCTTGTTCACGAGCGCCTCCTCGACGGGGGCCGCTTCGAAGCAAACCCCGACGCCCATGCCCGTGGGGCGCTGGACGATCTTCCGTGCGGCGCGCGCCGCGAGGATGTCGTGGCTGCGCGTGACGAAGCCCGTGATCGAGTAGATGCCGTCGAGCGCGCCGGGCACGAACGCCTGTATGAGCGGTTCGCCGATGTACGGGGCGTCTTCGCGGACCGTCGGCGCGTGGCGCCACGCGCGACACGCGCGCCACGCACGCGCGACCTCGTCGCGTCCCGAGACGATCTCGCCCTTCGCGTGCGAGGTGTAGAAGACTTGCGTCCGCGGCTTCACCACGAACGCGCGGCCCGTCGCGCCGAGCTCGGCCGCTTCGTGCTCGTCGCGCGGGAAGAACGTCTCGGGGCGATCCAGTCCGATGACCGCGCAGGCTCGGTCGAGCTGCGCCTTGTCGAGCAACGTGCGAATCGCCTCGAACGACGGCACGTACAAACCAAAGCGCTGGCTCAGCCGCTCGGCGTGGCGAGAGATGAGCCACGCCATCTCGTCCGAAGTTGGATGGAGGACGGCGCCGCGCTCGCGTGTGCCGAGCTCGTCCAGCCAGAGGATCGTCGCCTCCGGATCCGTGGGCTTCGGGCAGCGCACCACGCGCGCCGCCGAGCGCGACCATTGCGCCGGCCCGAGCACACCGGACGCCGCGACGATGACGCGAACACCACGTCGCCCGAGGCAACGCGTGGCAGCGAGCGTCCCGATGTAATCCGAGGTCGTGAGCACCGCGGTCGTGCGGGCTTGAGCAAACGTCATGGCGCTACATAAAAGCAACGGTCGGGCCGACGGTACCGGCGTTGCTCCGGCCGGCCATGCTCGCATCGAGTCTCGAGGTCGGGCGACAGCGACATCGATCGCCGGAGAGACGGCACGGTCTACGCGTGAGTCATTTCAGACCGGTCGTCGCGATGCCCTCGGCGAAGGCGCGCTGCGCGAACAAAAACAGCACGACGAGCGGGAGCATCGCGAGGCACGCGCCCGCCATGAGCACGCCCGGGTCGCCGCCGTAAGCGTTCTGCGTAGAGGCCACCATCTGTTGGATCGTCATCTCGTCGGCCGACGTGATGTAGATGAGCGGCCCGAAATAGTCGTTCCACGCGCCCTTCAGGCCGAAGACCGCGAGCGTCACGAGCGCAGGGCGCGCGAGCGGGAAGACGATCCGCGTGAACGTCTGGAACGGCGTCGCCCCGTCGAGCGCCGCGGCCTCGATGATCTCGTCGGGCACGCTCTTGAAGTACTGCCGCATCATGAACGTCGCGAGCGCGGTGCCCATCGCGCCCGGGAGGATGAGCGGCCAATACGTGTCGACCCAGCCGATGCGCGCGAACATCGCGAACTGCGGGATGACCGTGACGATGCCGGGGAGCATCATCGTCGCCATGAGCGCTCCGAAGAGCGCGTCCTTGCCTCGAAAGCGGAGCTTCGCGAAGGCGAACCCCGCGAACGACGCCGTGAGCAGGCCGCCGAGCGTCGACGGGAGCGCGATCGCGAGCGTGTTGAGCGTGCCGCGCGCGAGGTTCACCTGGGTGAACGCCTTCGTGTAGTTCGCGACCGTCGGGTGGCGGGGGATCCAGCGAAACGGCACCTCGTAGATCTCGCTCGGCGACTTGAAGCTCGTGCTGAGCATGAACGCGAACGGCACGAGCACGAGGAGCGCCGCGATCGAGAGCGGCACGAGCACGCCGAGCTTCCTCCGCTCACTCATCGTGCACCCAACGTCGCGCGAGCCTGAACTGCGCCCACGTGATGAAGAGGATCACGAGCCCGAGGAGCCAGGCCATCGCGCACGCGTAGCCCATGTCGAAATACTGGAAACCGCGCAAGTAGACGTAGAGCATGTACGTCGCGCTCGCGTACGCGGGTCCGCCGCGCGTCATGACGAAGACTTGATCGAAGCTCTGGAGCGCGCCGATCGTCGCGGTGACCGAGACGAAGAAGACCGTGGGGCTGATCGCTGGGAAGGTGACGTGCCGGAAGCGCTGCCACGCGTTCGCGCCGTCGAGCTCCGCGGCCTCGAGGAGGTTTCGCGGCACGTTCTTCAGCGCCGCGAGGAAGATGACGACGTCGTAGCCGAGGTTCGACCAGATCCCCATCGCGACGAGCGACGGCTTCACGAGGTGCGTGTCGGCGAGCCACGCGGGCGGCGAGCGCACGCCGACGGAGCGGAGCGCCATGTCGAGGAGGCCGTAGTCGGGGCGGTAAATCCACCCCCAGAGGAGCGCGATCGCGACGCCCGAGCACACCGAGGGGACGAAATACACGGTGCGAAAGAACGCGCGAAGGAAGCTCGTTCGATCGAGCAGCCACGCGAGCGCGAGCGCGACCGCCATGCCCAGAGGGACGCCGAGCAAGTAGAACGCGGTGTTGAGCAGCGTCTTTCCGACGAAGTAATCGCTCGTGAAGAGGCGATGGTAGTTGTCGAGGCCGACGGGCTTGGGCGCCGTGAGGATGTCGTAGCGCGTGAAGCTCAGCACGAACGACGCGATGATCGGCCCGAGCCCGAACACGAGAAACCCCAAGATGGGCGGCGCGATGAAGACGTACGCCCACGCGCCCTCGCGCCGAAAACGAGAGCTCATCGAACCCCTTCGTCCGCGGTGCGGAGCGCTTGATCGATGCGCGGTTTGATGTTGGGGAACACCTCGGACGCGCGGTGCTCGCCGCGCCAGACCGGTTCGGAGAAGATCGTGTAGACGTCGAACCAGAACGCGCTGAGCGTCTCGGTCTGCGGCGCGGAGCGGCTCGTCCGAGCTGCGTCGACGAAGACCTCGGCGTGCGCAGGCCTTCGGTCGCGCTGGAGGTAGAGCTCCGTGTTCGCCGTCGCACGCTGGTTCGGGAGCTGCAATCCGCTCTTCACGAGGATGCTCTGGCCCTCGGGCCCCGCGAGCCAGCTCACGAGCTCGAACGCCTCGCGCGGGTGGCGCGTCTTCTTGCCGATGGCGAAGCCCACCGAGCCCGAGCGCGCGATTGACGGAGCCCCGCGGCGCGGGACCGGGATTGGCGCGACGTCCCAGTCGAACGGGAGCGTGCGAAATCGCGGCACCATCCAGCGCCCGTCGATGTGCGTCGCGGCGATGCCGGCCTCGAAGAGCTCGGTCGTCGCGGTGACGCGCGCGGGGCTCGGGGCGACGCCCTCGACGTTGGCGAGATCGGCGCACCACTGAACGGCGCGCTCCGCGTTCGGATCCGCGAGCAGCCACGCGCGTCGATCGGGCGAGAGGATCTCCGCGCCGCTCGACCACACGGCGGCCTCGTACGGAAACGCGGTGAGCCCGTAGTGGTGGACGCCCGCGTCGTCGTACGTGAGGGCGCGCCACATCGCGGTCGCCTCGTCCCACGTCATCGGCTCGCGCGGATCCGGCGGCGTGACGCCGCGACGACGAAGGATGTCCTTGTCGTAGTAGAGCGCCATCGGTCCGAGATCCTTCGGCAGCGCGTAGAGCGCGCCTTGGTGAAGGCGATGACCGTCCCAGCGATACCGCTCGACCGCGGTGGGCCACATCGCCGAGACGTCGACGCCGCCCGCCGCGACGAGCGGGTCGAGATCGAGCAGCGTGTCCGCGCGCACGAGCTCCGCGAACGCGCCGTCGGGCACGTAGAACACGTCGGGCGCGTCGCCCGCGACGATCATGAGCCGCAGCTTGTTGAGGTAGTCGTAACCGACGCCCGGGACCTGCGTGTAAACTACATGTAACGTCGGATCGCGCGCCTCGAGCGCGCTGACGGCCTCGCGCACGAACGCGCGCTCCTCGGGGGCGCCCCAGCCGACGAACCTGATCGTGACGGTTCCGGGCGGGCCCGTCGCGTGCCTCCCGCACGCGACGACCGCCGCGAGCGCGAAGGCGAACGCGACGCGCGTCATCCGATGCGCGCCTCGGTCGCGCGATCGAACAAATGGACGCGCGCGCGGTCCACCGCGAGGCCGACGCGCTCGCCGATGCGCGGGCGCGGTCGATCGCCGAGCTTCGAAACGACGCGCCCCGCTTCGGTGTCGACGTGGACGAACGCGTCCGAGCCCGTCGACTCGACGAGCGCCACGTCGCCGTGGAGCGTCGCGTCGCCGTCGTGCGCGAGCGCGACGTTCTCGGGCCTCGCGCCGACGAGCACCTCGCGCCGCTCGGGCGCGCGCATGTCGAGTCGAAGCCCGGGCCCGACGAGGCCCTCGGGCCCGAGCTCGGCGCGAAGGAGGTTCATCTCGGGCGAGCCGATGAAGCTCCCGACGAACGACGTCGCGGGCCTCGCGTGGAGCTCCTCCGGCGTGTCGCACTGGACGAGCTCGCCCGCGCGGAGAACGGCGATGCGATCGCCGAGCGTCATCGCCTCGGTCTGGTCGTGCGTGACGTACACGATCGTCGCGTCGAGGTCGTCGTGGAGCCGGCGAATCTCGGCGCGCATGCTGACGCGCAGCTTCGCGTCGAGGTTCGAGAGCGGCTCGTCCATCAAGAAGACGCTGGGCTCGCGGACGATGGCTCGACCGATCGCGACGCGCTGGCGCTGCCCGCCCGAGAGCTCACGCGGCTTGCGCGGAAGGAGCGGCTCGATCGCGAGCGTCCGCGCCGCGGTCATCACGCGCTCCTCGATCCGACGCTTCGGCAGCCCACGCAGCGCGAGCGCGAAGGCCATGTTGTCGAAGCACGTCATGTGCGGGTAGAGCGCGTAGCTCTGGAACACCATCGCCACGTCCCGATCCTTCGGCGCGATCTCGTTCACGCGACGCGAGCCGATGAAGAGCGAGCCGCCCGAGATCGACTCGAGCCCCGCGATCATCCGGAGCACGGTCGACTTGCCGCAGCCCGAGGGGCCGACGAGCACGAGCAGCTCGTGGTCCTTCACGGTGAGCGAGAGATCGCGCACCGTCGGCGGGCCGCGGCCATAACGCTTCTCGACGTGCTCGAGGACGACGCTCGCCACATCCATGCGTGAAGCACGCGCCGTACCCGGATCGGAGCTCCGCCGTGATCAGCGCTTGGGTCGCGGCCACGGCACGAGCGAAGGCACGCTCGCGCGGTAACGCGCGTAGTCGTCGCCGAAGGTGCGCTCGAGATCGCGCTCCTCGTATTTCACGCCGACGAGGACGTACGCGGTGAGCCCGAGCGCGAAGACGAGGTGACCCATCGTCATGCGAGGCGTCGCCCAGAATCCGACGAGCATGCCGAGCATCATCGGGTGACGAACGAACCGGTAGAGCAGCGGGATCCCGAACGCGGGACGGCCGCTCGAATCGCGCAGCCCGAAGAGCTCGAAGTGGTCGAAGGCGAACGTCGAGAGCCCTGCGAAACCGAAGCCGGCGAGCGCGAGCCCCATGAGCATCGCCCCGGCAGGACCGGACACGCGCCAGATCTCGCCGTCGATCGGCGACCAGCCGAGCGCGATCGCCGCAACGCACGCCGAGCTCGCGAGGACGAACGTGCTCCGCTCCGCGGTCTTCGGGAAGACGCGAGCGAACGCGAGCTTGAACGAGCGGCGCGCCATGATCGTGTGCTGCACCGCGAAGAGCAGCACGAGCCCGATGTCGATCGCGAGCGCGGCGGATCCGGCGAGGCGCGCGGGACCGTCGATCGACGGCACGAGCGCGAGCCCCGTCGTCGCAAAGATGAGCGCGGTGAAGCTCGCGACGAACGACGCGTAGGCGAGGAGGCGATAGACGCGAAGGATCATCATTTCGAGACGCGCTGGGAATCGTCTAGCGACTCCGCTGGCCGAATTCTAGCGCCGCGGTCGGTACGTGCACCGCACGCCGAGCGCGACGCTCCGCTCGAGGTGCTCGCCGAGGTCCGGGTGCACGGCGGAGATGCGCTCGAGCGCGTCCTTCACGCGCGAGGCGACTGTCTTTCTCGCGCGCTCGACGGGATCGCCGAGCTTTCGCGCGCGCCCGCGCAGGCCGACGTCCGCGCCGAGCCTGTCGAGGAGCGCCTGGCGCTCGCTCGCGAGCTTCTCCGTGCGCCCGGCGTCCGCGTCGCGTTCGGCGGAGTCGAGCTCCGCATCGAGCGCCGCGAGGCGCTGTTTGTACGAGCGGAGCGCGCGCTCGTCGAGCGTGGAGTCGATCGCGCCAGAGACGATGGGGCTGCCGACGAGCTCGAGGACGTGGACGGCCTCTCCCGGTCTCGCCATCGGCGGCGCGAGATCGCCCATGCCCTTGCTGTCGCGAACGCGCGCTTCTTTCTTCCGGAACGCGATCGTCCACACCTCGCCGTCTTGCCGCAGCTCGGGATGGCTCGCGACCGTTTCGGGCTTTCCGCCTGCCAAGAACTCGATCAACGCGGACGCGACCGCGTCGCCGTCGCCTTCCCACGGCATGTGCTCGGAGCCCTCGAGCGTCTTCAGCGTGGCGTCGTGGAGCTTTGCGGCGAGCTGCCGACCGAGCTCGTAGCGAACCGCGCGATCTCCGCGCCGATGAAGGACGAGCGCCGGGGCGCGCACGGCGTCGAGCCGAGACGTCACGTCGATCGCGTAGTGCAGCTTCAAGAGGCGCGCCGCGATCTCGGCGGTCGCGGATTCACGCTGGATCATCGCGTGCCGCGCGCGCGTGTCCGCGTCGGCGTTCGGATGGAACAGATCGGTCATCGCGCGCGAGCCGACGCCCCAGCTCGAACGAACGAGCGTCGCGAACGCTTCTTGGACGTCGCGCGGAGCGAGCGCCGTTCCGTCGGCCGAGGCGCCGTAGAGCACGATCTTGTCGATGCGCTCCGGCTGACGCGCGGCGTACGCGAGGGCGAGGGGACCGCCGAACGACGAGCCGAAGAGGTGGACCTTCTTCGCGCCCACGCGATCGACCAGGACCTCGAGGTCCGCGACCTCGCCGTCGAGCGTGAATGCGTCGCGCTCGCGATCGCTCAGGCCCACGCCGACGCGGTCGTACCGCACGACGCGAAAGCGCTCCGAGAGCTTCTCGAAGAAGCGCCGAAAGGGCGGGTCCTCTTCCATGCGATCGAGGTGGCTCACCCACCACGCCGTGATGACGAGCGTGGGCCCATCGCCGGTCTCTTTGTATGCGAGGCGTCTGCCGTCGGTCGTGCGAACGAACTTCACGCCCATTCGCGTGCCATCGTAACAGGAGTCCACGAGCGAGAGCCGTGGCTCGAAAGGTGCCGCTTCTGCGGCGCATCGTGTCCCTCTCGGGGGATGCGCTCGACTGCGGCGGGGACGAGATGACCTGCGGGCAGGCCCGGAGCACCCCGAACGTCTGCGAGAACGGACGCCGGGGAGCGCGAAAACTGACGAGCCGTCAGCCCCGAAGCGTCAGCGCCGTACGGACGAGCTCGCTGAGATCGACGCGGTCGATCCCCTCGAGCGTGGGGGCCGCGGAGACTGCGATGGCCGCGAGCTTTTGCGGCGGCGACGCGCGGATTTTGTCGAGTTGGATGCCCGGCGCGAACGTGAGGACCGCGCGCGCGGCGGTGCGCGTGCCTCGGAGCTCGCGCCACGCGGTCGCGACGCGCGTCCCGGCGGGGCGCTCCCAGTGGTGCGACGCGATCGTCTTGAGGAGCGAGCGCGATTCGACGAGCGTGTTTTGCGTCCGCTTGAGGATGTCCGCGGCTTCTTGGAGCGTGCCGGTGAAGACGAGGCGACCGAGCTGGTCGAAGGGTTGGAGGATTTCGTAGTCGGCGAAGAGGGCGCCCCAGCGCGAGAGCGTCGCCTCGTCGAGATCGATCGGATGGACGATGCCGACCTGGGACTCGCCGGCGAGCTCGAGGGGCAAGTCGTCCGAGTCGGCGTACGTGCCGTCTTCGACGACGCGGAACGTCGAGGCGAGCGCGGCTCCTTCGTAGACGCCCCAGACGAGCCTGCGCGCCGCGTGCCCGAGGAGCGGGTGGCGCACGAAGCGTGACTCGGTCTCGGCGACGGTGAACCTCTGCGACTCGACCATCGCGCGCTCGAGGCGGCGGAGCGCGGTCTTCGCGATCGTGCGCGACTCGCGACGCAAGCGGTTGAAGCGCGCGATCGCCGCGGCAACCTTCGCGGGATCGTCGGTCTTGGACGCACGCGGGACCTGCGCGACGCGGCGGCCGTCCGCGAGCGCGATCATCGGGACGAGCGATTCGTCGAGGACCACGCGCACCTCGCGCCCGCCGAGATCGAGCACCGCCTCGCCGCGCGCATCGAGGCCGAGATCGTGGCTCCGTTCGCCGCGCGGGCCGAGCACCTCGTTCACCGCTTCGACGAGGACGGGCCCGCGCGCCATGCTCGCGACGGCCGAGAGCTCGAGGAACGCGGCGTCGGTCCCGATCTCGGCGAGGACGTCGACGAGCACGACGCACGCGCGCGGATCCGATTGCGCCCAATCGCGCAGGTAGGGCGTGAGGCGCGCGAGGGTGTCCTCCGCCGGGAACGCGGCGACGGCGCGCCCCATCCAGTCGTGCATGCGGCGCCGCCCGTGGAGATCCCACGCGAAGAAGAGCGCCCACGCGAGGTCCGCGAGCGACCGCGGGTCGAGCGCCGCCCGGAGCTCGTCGATCCCCGCGTAGGGGACGTCGTCGCTCCGCGAACGAAGGATCGTCACGAGGTTCTCGGTCGCCTCGCGCGGGAGCGGTCGCCCGTCGTGCGTGCGAACGCGCGGGAGCCCCTCGATGCGAACGAAACGCGGCGTGTGCCCGCGGACGTCGATGCGCGCGAGCGGATCGCCGAACGCGAAGCCCTCGACCGCCGCGCGCGCCTCCGCTCCGTAGCGAGCGGCGACGTCGCGCACGAGGCTCGGCTCGTGCGCCGCGAGATAACGGAGCGCGCGCTCCGCCATGCGCCGCCCGCGCCCCACTCGCCCGAACGCCTGAGGAATCAGCCCGATCACGGACGCCTCGGCGTGCGCGAGGAGCCACGCCTTCGCGCGCCTTCGCCACTGACGCCGGCGCATGAGCACGCGCGCGCACACGATCGCCGCGCGCGGCGAGTCCACGCGCAAGCACGCGAGGAGCATTCGATCGTCCCACGCGTCGAACGGATCGCGCGCGAAGAGCCCGTCGAGCGCCGCCTTCCCGAAGCGCGCGAGCATGAAGAGCGGCGGTCGCTGATAGAGCCGCGCCTGCCCGCCGTTCCAGAGCGCGAGCCTCTTCGCGTCGGGGAGATCGAGCACCAGCCAGTGCTTGCTCTGCCACCGCGGCCAGGAGTCGACGTACTGCTGCACGGGCGGGAGCGCGTCGAACTCCGCGAGCTCGGCGTCCGTGATCGGCCGCACCTGCGCGTTGCCGTACGTGGCCGCGGGCGCCTCCGCGAGCTGCTCGCGCTCGCCAGGCTCCCACGCGATCGTCTCGTCCCAAGGCAGCGTCGCGAGCTCGATCGGCGTTCGCGCTTCGCGCTTCTTCCACGGCGGATCGCGCAGGAGCGGCGGAGCGTCGTCGAGCGAGCCCTCGTCGGGCTCCGTCGCGCGCGCGTGCGTCTCGAGGATGCTCCGCGTGCCATCCGCGGCGATGCTCTTGGCGCGCGCGGCCTCCGCGAGCGCCAAGCGCGCAAGCTCCGGGCTCGCGTCGAAGAACCCGACGACGTAGCGCCCGAACCGCGCGTGCCGAACCCAGCGCGCGAGCACGCGCGCCATCTCCTCGGTGCGGATCGCCGTCATGGCGCACGCGAGCTTCTGCATCTCGCGTTCGTCCCACTGCTTTCGGCCGACGGTCGTCTGCGCCATCAGGTCGAGCACGCGAGTCGCGCCCTCGGGCGGGAGCGCCGCGACCACGTCGCAGGCGTACGCCATCGTCGCCTGCGCTTGACGGCTGTTGCACTTGCGCAAGAACTCGATCATCGCATCCTCGTCCGTGAGCGACGCGAAGAGGGGCGCGAGGAGGTACGTCAGCTTGGCGAAATTCGGGCTCACGAGGAGCGCGCGCATGTCCTCGAGCGCCCAGCCGGGCTCGTTGGGAAACGCGAAATCGATCGGGATGTGACGCGCCACCTCGGTCTTCGCGCGCACCTCCGCGGCGACGTCGCGCGCCTCGCGCCACCCGTCTTCGGTCGCGCTGCACGCCGCAACGCGCAGCGCGCGCCACCCGACGTCGATCGCGAGCGGCGTGGTCGCCGCGACGGGCGAGAGCGCCCACCACCAAGTCTGGTCTTTGCGCCCGCTCGCGACGGCCCAATCGCTCGCTCCGAGCTTCACGCGGAGCGCCGCGGCCGCGCCGAAGCGCGCCGCGATCGCGCACAGGATCGACGCGCTGCCGTTGAGCATGCGCTCGCACGCGGCGAGCACGTCGACGTCGAACGCGTCGGGCAATCCCTTACCCGACATGATCTCGTCGGCCGCGCGCTCGAGCGCGACCCGATCGTCGCGCCGGTGCTCCCAGCCCTGCGCCCAGTAGTTGCGCGAGGTCGTCCAGCGCGTCGCCGCCTCGGGGAACGACGCGGCGAGATCGTTTTGCCTCGGACGCGCGAGCGGGTTGTCTCGCCGAGCGTGTACGAGGCGGCTGAACGCGTTCACTTGTCGACTTGCTTCAAGATCCAGTACGTCGCGCCGGACCCGAGCGCGCCGACGAACCACGCGTAGTCGAACATCGGCCGGAGCAGCGGCACGACGAGCCCAATCCACGCGAGGAAGCACCCGACGCCGGTCGCGACGATGCCGGGCAAGCCCCACTTCGGGTAGCTCCCCTCGGGCCGGTACAAATCCGCGAGCACGAGGCGCCTCTTCCGCACGATCCAGTAGTCGCACACGAGCACGCCCGCGATCGATCCGAGGCCGCCCGAGTAACCGAGCAGCCACTGGAAGATGTAGCCGTGCGGATCGGCCATGAGCTTCCACGGCATCATCAAGATGCCGATGATGCCCGTCGCGACGCCGCCCATCTTGAACGAGATGTGCTTCGGCGCGAGGTTCGCGAAGTCGTTCGCGGGCGAGACGACGTTCGCCGCGATGTTCACGCTGAGCGTCGCGATGACGACCGTGAACATCGCGATCCCGACGATGATGCGCGAAGGAAAGCGCCCGACGAGATCGATCGGATCCCAAATCGGATGGTTGAAGATCACGATCGACGCGCTCGTGATGACGACGCCCATCCCCGCGAAGACCGTCATCGTCGTCGGCAGCGCCACGACTTGTCCGACGGCCTGCTCGCGCTGGGATCTGCCGAACCGCGTGAAGTCCGGCATGTTGAGCGAGAGCGTCGCCCAGAAGCCGACCATCGCGGTCACGCTCGGGACGAACACCTTCCAGAACTCGCCGGGCTTCGCGAAGTTGTCGACGCCGCTCATGATCGGCCCGAGCCCGCCGCCGACCTCGTACGCCTTCTTGATCGCCCAGATCAGAAGGAGCGCGGTCATGACGAGGACGAACGGCGCGGCGAGGTTCTCCACCTTTCGCAAGAGCTCCATGCCGCGCACGACGATCGCGATGTTGATGCCCCAGAAGAGGAGGAAGCTCACCCACTCCGTCACGAGGTGGCCGCCCACCGGACCGCCGAGGAGCGTCGGCCAACCCGACCACAGCGCGCGGAAGAACGTCTGCAGCGCTTGCCCGCCGATCCACGCGTTGATCCCGAACCACCCGCACGCGACGAGCGCGCGCATCACCGCGGGGACGTTCGCGCCGTACGTGCCGTAGGCCGCGCGCGCGAACACGGGAAACGGAATTCCGTATTTCGTGCCCGGGTGCGAGTTCGCGAGGATCGGCACGAGCACGATCACGTTGCCCGTCAAGATCGTGACGAGCGCCTGCCACCAGTTCATCCCGAGCGCGATGAGCCCCGCCGCGAGGTTGTACGTCGGGATGCAGTGGGCCATCGAGATCCACAGCGCCGCGAACGTGTACGTGGTCCACGTGCGCTGCGCGACGCTCGTCGGCGCGAGATCGTGGTTGAAGATGGGCGACGCCTCGAGCGACGACGAGACGCCTTCACGCAGCTCGACGCGTCCGTCTTCGTGCTGGAGGTGCTCCGCGTCGGTCTCGTTCGCCGTCACGTTCATTTGGCTTGGCACTCCGCGTGGGAAGCGACCGCGGTCATGTAGCCGTCGCAGGGCGCGTTCTGCATCGTATCTACACACGAGCGGAGCTCGGCGTCGTTGTGACCCGACGGGGTGTCGTTCGGCCGCCCCGCGAGGCAGCTCGTCATCGCCGTGTCCGTGCACGAATTCGCGATCTCGATCGAGCCCATGCACGAGCCTGCGCGGATGCACATCGTCTGCGTGAGCAGGCTGCACCACTCACCCAGCGCGACGGCACGGCTCGGATCGCCAGCGGCCGGCTTCGATTGCTGCGCTCCGCACGAGAGCGTCATCAAGAGGAGAGCGCTTCCCCGCATGGGCCGTCATTAGTTCAGTATGGCAAAGTGTGCAAGATGAGCTAAAACGGGCTCCTTCGTTCGTAGTGACGGCGGTTTGGCGCTGTCCCGAACGCTAGGCAGGAGCACCCCACGATGCCCGAGCTCTCGCGCGATCGATCGGAATCCGTTTTTGGCGATTACAAAGAACCGTACTCGCGCGAGCAAGCCGTCGCGGAGGCGAACCGCTGTTTGTTCTGCACCGACGCGCCCTGCGTGAAGGCGTGCCCGACGCGCATCGACATTCCGCAGTTCATTCGGAAGATCGCGACCGAGAACCTGAGGGGCTCGGCCCAGACGATCTTCGAGGCGAACATCCTCGGCATGAGCTGCGCGCGCGTGTGCCCGGTCGAGGTCTTGTGCGTCGGCGACTGCGTCTACAACGAGATGCACATGCCGCCGATCAACATCGGCAAGCTCCAGCGCTACTCGACCGACGTCGCGTTCGAGAAGGAGTGGAAGTTCTTCGAGGCCGGCAAGGACACGGGCAAGCACGTCGCGCTCGTCGGCGGCGGCCCCGCGAGCCTCGCGTGCGCGCACGAGCTCCGTCGCTACGGCCACAAGGCGACCATCTACGAGAAGCGCCCCGTGCTCGGCGGCCTCAACACGACCGGCGTCGCGCCCTACAAGATGCGCGCGGATCGCAGCGTCGACGAGGTCGAGTGGATCCTCTCGATCGGCGGCATCGAGGTGAAGACGGGCGTCGAGATCGGAGTCGCCGGATCCGCCGAAGGCGGGACGGCGCAAAGCGGCAACGCGGTTTCGCTCGCGGATCTCGAAGCGAAGCACGACGCGGTCTTCTTCGGCGCGGGCCTCGGCGCGGACACGTCGATGAAGGTCCCCGGCGAGGATCTCCAGAACGTCTTCGGCGCGGTCGACTGGATCGAGCACATGAAGACGACGCGCGTCACGACCGAGGGCATGAAGCACTGCGTGGTCGTCGGCGGCGGCAACACCGCGATCGACTGCGTTCGTGAAGCGCGCGGCCTCGGCATCGAGCGCGTCACGATGGTGTACCGCGGCGTCGAGGAGCACATGAGCGGCTACGCGCACGAGTGGAAGGCCGCCGAGATGGAGGGCTGCCGCGCCGAGTGGCAAGCGCTCCCCGTCGCGTTCGAGGGAAAAACGAAGGTCGAGCGCGTGAAGCTCGTCCGGCTCGATGCGCAGAAGAAGCCGATGCACGGCACCGAGTTCACGATGGACGCGGACCTCGTGCTCGTCGCGATCGGCCAGTCGAAGCTCGGCGAGATGCTCGCGTCGTTGTCGGGCATCAAGATCGAGCGCGGGCGCGTCATCACCGACGAGCACGGGTTCACCGGCCGCGCGAAATGGTTCGCGGGCGGCGACTGCCGCAACGGCGGCAAGGAAGTCGTGAACGGCGCCGCCGAAGGCAAGACCGCCGCGCGCGCGATCCACACGTTCTTGGGAGGCAAGTGATGCCGAGTCTGTCGACGAACTGCGGCGGAATCAAATCGCCGAACCCGTTCTGGCTCGCGTCCGCGCCGCCGGCGAACTCGGGCGGTCAAGTGCAGCGCGCGTTCGACGCGGGCTGGGGCGGCGCCGTGTGGAAGACGCTCGGCCAGCCGATCCAGAACGTCTCGAGCCGCTTCGGCGGTCACAACGTGCGCGGCGTCCAGGCCGCGGGGTTCAACAACATCGAGCTCATCACGGATCGCTCGCTCGAGACGAACTTCAAAGAGATCTACGACACCAAGAAGAAGTATCCGAAGCACGCGATCATCGTCTCGCTCATGGTCGAGACGAAGGACGAGTGGAAGGACATCATCAAGCGCTCGATCGACGCGGGCGGTGACGGCCTCGAGCTCAACTTCGGCTGCCCGCACGGCATGTGCGAGCGCGGCATGGGCTCCGCCGTCGGCCAAGAGCCGAAGGTGAACCAGGAGATCACGTCGTGGGCGGTCGAGTTCTCGAGCATCCCCGTGCTCGTGAAGCTCACGCCCAACGTGAGCGACATCGTCCCGCACGGCCTCGCGGCCAAGCGCGGCGGCGCGCACGGCGTGTCGCTCATCAACACGATCAAGAGCATCATCAGCGTCGACATCGACAAGTTCGTCCCCGAGCCGCGCGTCGGCGGGCTCTCGACGAACGGCGGCTACTGCGGCGCCGCGGTGAAGCCCATCGCGCTCCACATGGTCGCCGCGCTCGCGCGCGACGAGCGCTTCCGCCTGCCCATCAGCGGCATCGGCGGAATCTCGAACTGGCGCGACGCCGTCGAGTTCCTCCTCCTCGGCTCGAGCTCGGTGCAGGTGTGCACCGAGGTCATGCTCCGCGGCTACCGCGTCGTCGAGGACATGATCCAGGGCCTCGAGGAGTACATGCGCCAGAAGGGCTTCGAGAAGCTCGACGACATGATCGGCAAGGCGGTCCCCGCGTACTCCGAGTGGGGCGATCTCGATCTCAACTACGAGACGATCGCCAAGATCGACGCGAAGAAGTGCATCGGCTGCCAGCTGTGCGTCACCGCCTGCATGGACGGCGCGCACCAGTGCATCTTCCCGCAAGAAGACACGCGCGTTCCTCGCATCGACGAGTCCGAGTGCGTCGGCTGCAATCTCTGCAAAATCGTATGTCCGGTCCCCGACTGCATCTCGATGGTCGAGGTTCAAAACGGATTCAAGCCCGCGACGTGGAACGAGCACGTCACCGAACACAAACAACTCCGCCCCAAAAAAGGCGCCCATTAAGAATTCACAGGAAGCTCGCAAGATCAGGAGTTTTGGGTTGGTTCCCACCCAAAACCTTTTTGATCTCTCCGATCTTCCTGTTCACCCCTCTCGAGAGGTCAGCAAATGAGCAAAGTGATCAAGTGCGGGTTGATTCAGTGCAGCAACCCTCTCAACGACGAGAGCAAGCCGGTCGCCGAGATCCAGAAGGCGATGCTCGACAAGCACATGCCGATGATCGAGAGCGCCGGAAAGCAGGGCGTGAAGATCCTCGGCCTCCAGGAGATCTTCAACGGCCCGTATTTCTGCCCCTCGCAGGACACGCGCTGGTACGACGCGGCCGAGCCCGTTCCGGGGCCGATGGTCGAGCTCATGAGCGCCATCGCGAAGAAGTACGAGATGGTCATGGTCGTGCCGGTCTACGAGCGCGAGATGGCCGGCGTCTTCTACAACACGGCCGCCGTCATCGACGCGGACGGAAAATACCTCGGCAAATATCGCAAGCAGCACATCCCGCAGGTGCGGCCAGGCTTCTTCGAGAAGTTCTATTTCAAGCCGGGTAACGGCGGATATCCCGTTTTCCAAACGCGTTATGCGAAGGTCGGCGTCTACATTTGTTACGACCGCCACTTCCCCGAGGGCGCGCGCTGCCTCGGACTGAACGGCGCGGAGATTGTCTTCAACCCATCGGCCACGGTCGAGGGGCTCTCCAAGTACCTCTGGAAGCTCGAGCAGCCCGCGCACGCGGCGGCGAACGGCTACTTCATGGCGTGCTCGAACCGCGTCGGCACCGAGGCCCCGTGGAACATCGGCAAGTTCTACGGAACGAGCTACTTCGTCGACCCGCGCGGCCAAATCATGAAGGAAGCGAGCGACGACAAAGACGAGCTGCTCGTCTGCGACGTCGACTTCGGCCTCATCGACGAGGTCCGCAAGACGTGGCAGTTCTACCGTGATCGCCGGCCCGAGGCTTACGAGGAGATCACGAAGCGATGAGCTCT
Source organism: uncultured delta proteobacterium (assembly GCA_963839305.1). Classification (GTDB taxonomy): domain Bacteria; phylum Myxococcota_A; class Polyangia; order Polyangiales; family Polyangiaceae; genus DASXHD01. The sequence goes on along the minus strand of CAWIUL010000004.1, from coordinate 13,622 downwards.
GCCATTTTGATCAAGGGCGGCACCGTCGTGAACGCGACGGGCGAGGCCCGCGCGGACGTCGTCATCGCTGGCGAGACGATCGTCGCGGTCGGCGCGAACCTCCAGGCGCCCGCGGGAGCGCGCACGATCGACGCAGGCGGCGCGTACGTGATGCCGGGCGGAATCGACCCGCACACGCACATGCAGCTCCCCTTCATGGGCACCGTCGCGTCGGAGGATTTCTTCACCGGCACGAGCGCGGCGGCCGCCGGCGGCACGACGACGATCATCGACTTCGTCATCCCGGATCCGAAGGAGCGCATCCTCGACGCGTACAAGAAGTGGCGCGGCTGGGCGGAGAAGTCGGCCGCGGACTACTCGCTCCACGTCGCCATCACGTGGTGGGACGACACCGTTCACGCCGACATGGGGACGCTCGTCAAAGAGCACGGCGTCAACTCGTTCAAGCACTTCATGGCGTACAAGGGCGCCATCATGGCGGACGACGAGATCCTCGTCTCGTCGTTCATGCGTGCCCGCGAGCTCGGCGCGCTCTGCACCGTGCACGCCGAAAATGGCGAATTGGTGTTTCGCCTCCAAAAGGAGATCTTCGAACGCGGCATTACGGGTCCCGAGGGACACCCGCTCTCGCGTCCGCCCGAGGTCGAAGGCGAGGCCGCGAACCGCGCGATTCGTATCGCCGAGGTCCTCGGCGTCCCCGTTTATCTCGTTCACACGTCTTGCATCGACGCGCTCGAGGCGGTCACGCGCGCGCGCCTCGAGGGGCAGCGCGTCTTCGCCGAGGTGCTCTCGCAGCACCTCGTCATCGACGACAGCGTCTACCGCAACCCCGATTGGAATTTCGCCGCGCACTACGTGATGTCGCCGCCGTTCCGCTCGAAGGAGCACCAAGCCGCGCTCTGGCGCGGTCTCCAGGCTGGCGTCTTGCAGACCACGGCGACCGATCACTGCTGCTTCTGCACCCCGCAGAAACAAGCCGGATTGGAAGATTTTCGCAAGATCCCGAACGGCACCAACGGCGTCCAGGATCGCATGGCGGTGCTCTGGCACCACGGCGTCCGCACGGGGCGCCTCACGCCGAGCGAGTTCGTCGCGGTCACGTCGACGAACGCCGCGCGCATCTTCAACATCCACCCGAAGAAGGGCGCGATCGCCGTCGGCGCGGACGCGGACATCGTCGTGTGGGACCCCGAGAAGTCGCGCACGATCTCCGCGAAGACTCATCATCAAAATATCGATTTCAACATCTACGAAGGCATGACCGTCCTCGGCAACCCCGCGGTCACGCTGAGCCGCGGGCGCGTTTTGTGGGAGAACGACAAGCTCCAAACCGAAAAGGGTTGGGGCAAGTACGTGAGCCGCGCGCCCTTCGCCGATTACTGGGGCGCTCAGAAGATTCGTAACGAGCTCGCCACGCCGACCGCGGTCAAACGCGAGAAACCCAAGAAGTGAGAGAAGCACAAATGTCCGAGCTGCCCATCGTTGGTCACCTGATCGACGGCAAGACCGTCACGCCGTCCTCGTCTCGTTCGCAAGAGGTCTTCGACCCGGCGCGCGGCGTCGCGGAGAGGCGCGTGCTCCTCGCCGATCGCGAGACCGTGCACATGGCGATCGCCTCGGCCGAGAAGGCGTACCCCGCGTGGCGCGCGACGCCGCCGCTCAAGCGCGCGCGCGTGATGAGCAGGCTCAAGAACCTGCTCGAGGCGAACGCCGAGCGCGTCGCGTCGCTGCTGACGGCCGAGCACGGCAAGGTCGCGGGCGACGCGATGGGCGAGGTCCAGCGCGGCATCGAGAACGTCGAGTACGCGTCGTACGTGACCGAGCTCCTCAAGGGCGAGCACTCGCGAAACGTCGGCCCCGGCATCGATTCGTGGAGCGAGCTCCAGCCGCTCGGCGTCACGGCGGGCATCACGCCGTTCAACTTCCCGGCGATGGTGCCGCTGTGGATGTGGCCGATGGCGGTCGCGTGCGGCAACACGTTCGTGCTGAAGCCGTCCGAGCGCGATCCGTCGAGCGCGATGCTCGTCTCGCAGCTCGCGCAGGAAGCGGGCCTCCCGCCCGGCGTCCTCAACGTCGTCAACGGCGACAAAGAAGCCGTCGACGCGCTCCTCGACGACCGCCGCGTTCAGGCGCTCAGCTTCGTTGGCTCGACGCCGATTGCAGAATACATCTATTCGCGCGGGTGCGCGGCAGGCAAGCGCGTCCAGGCGCTCGGCGGCGCGAAGAACCACGCCGTCGTGATGCCCGACGCCGACATCGACAACGCCGTGAGCGCGCTCATGGGCGCGGCCTTCGGCTCGTGCGGCGAGCGTTGCATGGCGATCCCGATTGTGGTCGCCGTCGGCGACGCGACCGCGGACGCGGTGATCGCGGGCCTCAAGGACCAGATCAGCAAGATGAAGGTCGGCCCCGGCACCGACGCCAAGAACGACATGGGCCCGCTCGTGACGAAGCAGCACTTCGACAAGGTGCGCGGCTACATCGAGCAGGGCATCAAGGAAGGCGCGAAGCTCGTCGTCGACGGTCGCGGCGTCAAGGTCGCCGGCCACGAGAACGGCTACTTCCTCGGCGCGTGCCTCTTCGACCACGTGAAGCCCGACATGGTCACGTACAAGGAAGAGATCTTCGGCCCGGTCCTCGGCGTCGTCCGCGTGAAGACGCTCGAAGAGGCGATGAAGCTCATCAACGACCACGAGTACGGCAACGGCACGTGCATCTTCACGCGCGACGGCGAGGCCGCGCGCTACTTCAGCGACCACATCTTGGTCGGGATGGTCGGCGTCAACGTGCCGCTCCCGGTCCCCGTCGCGTGGCACTCGTTCGGCGGTTGGAAGCGGTCGCTCTTCGGCGATCTGCACGCGTACGGTCCCGACGCGGTGCGCTTCTACACGAAGCGAAAGACGATCACGCAGCGGTGGCCGTCGGCGGGCGTGCGAGAGGGCGCGGTGTATTCGTTCCCGTCGACGAAGTAAAATCGGGACTTCAGGCGCTCGGCGAGACTAGGTCTGAATCTTCGGCTTCGTCGCCGTGATCTGCCACTTCGACCCGTGCTTCTCGAGCGTGTACTCGACCTCGCGAACGCCGCCGCTGCGATATGCGCCGCCGCTGACGATGCGCGCCTTGCCCGCCTCCTGTGCCCATTCGATGGGCCCGACGTCGATGCGAACGGCTTTGGCACGTGTCGCGGTGACGACGACGTGGGAACCATCTGGGCCGCCGCCCGAGCACTGGCCATCAGGCACCGCAGTCGGATAACGCGAACGAATCGCTGCGAGGAGCGCGGTGCCATCGCTCGTCGCGCCTCGCGCACCCACACAAACGGCTTCGCCGGACGCGAGCGATGCCTGCTCGAGCTCGTGGAAGGTGACGACCTCGAAGATTTCGTCGTCGTCGGACATTGCACCAGCCGGCGTGGCCGAGGAGGGCGCGCCACCGCACGCGACGGCGAGCGCCACGAATGTGCCGAGACGGATCGATCGTTTCATCGTCGAAGCCCGGCCACGTTAGCAGCGTTCGAGCTATCATGCTTGGACGTGGGAGCTGCGACCGTCGGACTTCTGTTGGACAACGTGCAGGCCGTGTTGCGCGCGCTCGCCACGTTGCCCACCTCTCACGGTGCACGCAAGCTGACCGACAACGCGCTCGAGTGCGAACGCGCAATCCACACATGGAACGCTACACCGCCTGATGCAGTCCAGCGGATGGGGATGCACGAACGCGTGCTGCTGCTCTATTCGGAGCTGAGCAAGCTCAAGAAGGTGACATGACCCTCACCGAACGATTCGAAGATGCGCAAAAGCGAGTGAAGACACTCTCGAGCATGCCGGACAGCGACGCGCTGCTCGATTTGTATGCACTCTACAAGCAAGGCACCGCCGGCGACGTGACCGGATCGCGCCCTGGGATGATGGACTTCAAAGGGCGCGCGAAATGGGACGCCTGGGCGAAGCGAAAAGGCACGTCGAAGGACGCAGCGATGGAAGCGTACGTCGCGCTCGTCGATCGTCTCGTCGGATGAGTCACTCGGCTCTCACGCTCGCCCCCACGTCCGATCCGAAGGTCTTCCTTGGCCCGGGCGGCCAACGCTTCACACCACCGCCCGACTGGGCTTGCCTTCCACCGGGCGACGCGGGGCTCACTCGCCGCGTGAAGGCGGCGGGGCCCTCGTGGGCCGTGATCGAGAAGAAGGGGCGCAAGCTGTTCTCGAAGGGGCTCTGGGCGCCGCGCGCGAACATCGAGGCGGCGAGGGCGGCGCTCTCCGCGGAGCGCTCGACGGAGAGCTATGCGAAGAAGCTCGAGGGGGCTCGCGTGCGGCGCGCGGATCAGCAGCGTGTGTATGTCGCGTCGTTCGAGGACGAGGTGCGTGGCTTTCTTCGGTTCGCGCGGCGGTTCGCCGAGCTCGAGCGGGCGATGGCGCGCGCGATCACCGAGCACGCGACGCCGGTTGGGAGCGGCACAGTCGCGCGGACCAAACGCATTCCCGTCGAGCGGCGCGCGGAGGCGGCCGTCATCGCTTGGCTGCGTCATCGGACGACCGCTTACGACCACATGAACATTCCGCGCATCAAGGGCGCGCGGCGTGAGGTTCGGCGGGAGCTCGCGCAGATCTCGCGGGCGCTCCTCGATCTGCATCGGCGAGACGCGGCGCACGCCGAGCGAAGCTGCCCGCTGTGCGCGCGCGGCGCCGAATTCAGTGCCCAGGGTGCGACGTAATCGCGATCTCGCCCGTCTCGAGCAGCGACTTCAGATTGGACATGATGCGCGGCCATCCGCCCGACACGGCGTCGATGAATTTGGAGCCCGGGCGCTCGATTTCGTGGGTGATCGTGAGCTTCACCGATTGGTCCACGGGCTCGAGCTCGATCGTGCAGCGGCTCGCGCCTTCGGCCTTGAGCTCGGGGCTCCACTCGTTTCGCCAGCGAATGACCATGCGCCGAGGCGGATCGATCTCGAGGATCTCGCCCGAGTCGGTCAGCGCGCCGTCGCCGCGCACCATCTTCCACGGCGCGCCCACCTTCCATTCGCACTCGACGATCGTGTCGAACCAGTATTGGCGTATGAAGCGCGGCTCGGTGAGCGCCTCCCACAGCTTCGCGGCCGACGTGCGGATGTACGTGACGTAGACGAAGCGGCTTCGATCGGCTGCGTTCATGGGTTCTCCTCTTCTTCTTCTTCTTCGAGACGGCGTTTCAAATCGCGCAGCGCCTTGAGGCGCGGGCGCTCGAACTTGCGGATCCAACGGTCGTAGATTTCTTGCAGCGGCACGGGGTTGAGGAAGTGGAGCTTCTCGCGCCCGCGCCATTGCACGGCGATCAGGTTCGCGGCTTCGAGCACGGCGAGGTGCTGGGTCACGCCCTGGCGCGTCATGTCGAGGTGCTGACAGAGCTCGGTGAGCGTTTGCCCGTCGTGGGCGTGGAGGCGGTCCATGAGCTTGCGCCGGCCGGGATCGGCGAGCGCCTTGAACAGCAGGTCCGCGTCGCTCATGCGTTGGACAATATGCAAGTAAACGCTTGCATGTCAAGGGCGCCGGCTCGCTCGGAACCCGTGGAGGCCATTCCGGCGTAAGATCGCCGGAGCATCGATGATGTGGCGTAAGGCCGTTCGTGTCCTCTTGTGGGCCCTCGTGGTCGTCGGGGTCTTGGTGGGCATCGCGCTCGTTTTCCTCGAGCCCTGGCGCGTGCCCGGCGACGACGCGCAGTTCGCGGTTTCGATCGAGCCGACGCTGAGCGCCGACGATCTCGTGCTGGTGACGCGCTCGACGGGCGTCTCGGACGGCGCCCTCGTGCGCTGCATCGATCCCGACGCGCCCGCTCGCTTCGTCGTGGGGCGCGTGGTCGGCCGCACCAGCGACAAAGTGGAGTTCTCGAAGGGCTCGATGCTCATCAACGGCAAGCTCCCGTCGGCCCCGTCGGCGTGCGATCCGCCGTCGGTTCGACTCAAGAACCCCGCGACCGGCGAGGAAGAAGAGTACGGCTGCGCGCTCGAGGAGTTCGCGGGCGCCACGCACACGGTCCTCCGTTCGACGACCAGCGGGGGCGCCGCGCGCGACACCATCACGGAGGTCGAGGGTCAGAAGGCCTTCCTCGCGAGCGACAACCGCGTCTTGCACCTCGACTCGCGCGATTTCGGGACGTTGCCGTCCGCGAGCTGCCAGCGAATCGTGTTCCGCTTGTGGGGCAGCAGCGGTTGGGGCGACTCGAAGAAGCGCACCACGGTGTTTTGGTAGCTGCGGTGGCCAAGGCCGCGGGGTCGTGGGGCGTCGCGCTGATCGCGGCCGCGTACGCCGCCGCGCTGCTCGCGCTGAGCCCCGGTTACCAACCCGGCGCCGACAGCCACTACCACTTCATGATCGGGCGCGCGATCGCGCACGGAAAGCTCGTGCCGGACGTCGCGCGCGCGCTACCGATGACCGTCCTTCACGACATGCCCGTGGACCACTACTGGGGCTACCACGTGCTGCTCGCTCCGTTCGGGCTCTTCGCGAACGCCGAGCTCGGCATGAAGGTCGCCACGGTCGTCCTCTTCGCCGCGGTCCTCGTGAGCGTGCACCTCTTCTTGCGAGCGCGCGGCGTCCTCTATCCGTGGGCTTGGGCGCTCGCGTGCGCGTGCTTCTCGACGCAGGACTGGCGCTACCTTCAGCTCCGCGGCGGACAGCTCATGGTCCCGCTCCTCTTCGCGATGGCGCACGTCGCGTTCTTCGAGGAGCGCACGCAGAGGCGCCGCGTCGCGCTCTTCGCGCTCGGTTACGTCGCGATGCTCAGCTACCACGGGGGGGTCGTCCTCTTGCCGTTCCACGTCGGCGGCGTGCTCGCGCTCTGGCTCCTCGGTCGAGCGGAGCTCGCGCGCGGGCAGCTCTTCGAGCCGGCGATCACCGCGGCGGGGCTCGCGCTCGGCCTGACGCTGAACCCGTACATGGACGCGCGCGCGTCGACCTGGAGGTTCTTCGCGCTGCACGTCGGTGACATGGGACGTGACACGGCGCACCTCTACGAGGACCAAGTCGTCGCGGAGTTTCACGGATTTCCGGCGCGGCTCCTCTTCGAGGACGTGCAGTGGCTCCTCCTCTTGGTCGCGGCGCTCGTCGCGATCTCGCTCGTCGCGTGGCGTGCTCTCTCGGCGCGCGCGACCTCGCGCCCGAGCCGCGACGCGATCGTCCTCGCGGGCATGTGCGCCGCGGGGATCGTGCTGACGGCGCAGGCGATGCGAACGCGCGAGTACTCGGTGCCCGTCGCGTTCTCGCTCTTCGCGGTGATGGCGCCGCGCACGCTCGCGAGCTCGCCGCGAAGGCAGCGACTCGCCCAAGCGCTGCTCGCCGTCGTCCTCGCGATCACGATGGAAGTCCACGGCGCAGACACGTTGCCGCTCATTCGAACGCACTTGCCCACTCACCAGTACGACGGCGCGCGCGCGCTCCTCGAGGCCAACGGCGATCATCCAATCCTCAACATCGCCGAGGCCGATTACTGCATGCTCCTTTGGCAGTACGACCGCGTCGTCTGCGTCCAGGCCTTGAGCCGGTATTTCATTTACCCGTACAAAGAGCTCTTTCACGACGTGTGGACGCTCCACGATCACGCCGACACGTCGCCCGAGACGCCCGCGATCCTGCGCCGCTTCTGGGATCGCGGCGTTCGACTCGTCGCCGTCCACTGGACGCACGCGATGAGGCGCTACGCCGACGCGCACCCGGACGCGCTCGCGCTCGTCTACCGATCGACCATCAACGGCGCGTCGATCTACGCGCTCACGCCTTCCGTGGCCCGATGAGAGCGGCGCTCCGCCGGTGGGCGCCCGTGCTCGCGCCGCTTCTCGTGCTCCTCGTCTACATCCGCACGCTCGACGCGCCGTTCGTCTGGGACGACAACCACGTCATCCTCGACTCGCCGCGCGTGACGACGCTTCAGCCGATCGGGAGCTACTTCGACCAGGCGTTTTGGGCGAGCTCCGGACCCCAGGAGCAGCGCGGTTACTACCGGCCGCTGACGACGCTGAGCTTCGCGCTCGACTACCGCGTGAGCCGCGCGAACGCCTTCGGGTTTCACCTCACGAACATCATGCTCCACGCGCTCAACGTCGTCCTGCTCTACGTCCTTCTTCGGCGGTTCCGAGTGGCGCCGAGCATCGCGTTCGGTCTCGTCCTGCTCTGGGGGCTTCACCCGCGCCTCACGGAGGCGGTGGCGTGGATCGCAGGTCGGACCGACGTCCTCGCGACGACGTTCGTCCTCGCCTCGCTCCTCGTCTATCGCCCGCATCGGCTCGCGCGCATGGTGGCGGCGACGCTCCTCGTGTTCCTCGGCCTGCTGACGAAAGAGATGGCGGCGGCGGGGATCGTGGCGCTCGCGATCGCGGAGCTCGTCGTGGAGCGTCGTCGCGAGCCCGTTCCATTCGTGAAGCGCGCAGCGCTCGCGCTCGTGCCTGTCGTCGCGCTGGTCGCGTATCTGATCCTGCGGCAACGCGCGGTGGCGGGCGTGTCGGCGTCGTCCACCTTGGGCGCTGGCAAGCGCGCGCTGCTCGCGCTCGAGACCGTCGGCACCTACGCGCGCATGATCGCGTTTCCGTGGCACCCGCAGCTCCAGATCGGCGACACCGCTTCGCCGCAAGCGGCGATGATCGTCGTCGGCGCGCTCACGCTGCTCGGGCTTGGTTTTTTGGTTCATCGATTTCGCGGGCTCTGGCTCACGCCGCGCAAGAACGTGCAGCCGCTCGTCGTGCTCGGGAGCGCCATCGCGATCACGAGCCTCGGGATGGTGCTTCACCTCGTGCCTATCGCGCTGAACGTGATCGCGGCCGATCGGTTCTTGTACCTGCCGCTCGCCGCCGGAGCGTTGCTCGTCGCGCCGCTGCTGCAGCCGTGGGCGCTCGGGTCGACGCGAAAACTTCTTCTAGGCGCTCGGCGGCGCGCTGGCGGTCTCGTTCGCGGGAGCGACGTTCGTGCGGGCCGGCGATTGGTGCAGCGAGCTCGACCTCTGGAGCAAGACGTATCGCGAGACGCCGAAGGGCAACGGCGTGCCGGGCAACGAGCTCGGCATCTTGTACGATCGCGCCGGGCTCTTCGAAGAGGCAGCGGCCATTTACCCGCGCGCCGAGCGCAACCAGGGACGCAGAATGATTCCGTGGCCGAACCACGCCAAGGCTCTCGCCGAGATCGGCGACTACGATGGGGCGCTCGAGGAGCTCGCGCTCCTCAGCGAGCATTTCCCGAAGGTCGGCGCGTACGACCTGGAAAGAGGACGCGTGGAGCTGCACCGGCTGCGATTCGACGCATCGCGGGCGTTCATCCATTCGGCGATCGAACGCGATGGTTCCTCGGCCGCCGCCGAGATCGTGCTCGCGAAGCTCCCGCGTCTCGAGGCGCTCATTGCCACACCCGAGTACGACTCGAGCGACACGGTCACGCGCACGATGAGGCGCCTCGAGGTCGCCGAGCTCGCGGGGCAGCGCCCGGCCGCGCTCCGGCTCGCCGAGGCGTTGCTCGCGATGCCCGACGCGCCGAAGGCCAAACGTCGACACGCGGCCGAATATTGGCTGTTCAACGGATCGCCGCACGAAGCGGTGCGTGTGCTGGGCGCGGCGCCCGCGTCCGACGTGGTCGACCACTCGATGCTCGCCAAGGCCAAACAGCGCGCTCGCGCCGCGGACGAGTTGCTGCGCGTCTGGGCCACGCTAGGAATTAGACCATGAACTTCGTCGAGATCGGTTCGTTCGAGGTCACGCATCGCGCGCTCGTGTGGCCGTGGGTGACGATCGACCCGACGCGCGCGCGCTTCGCGTTCGCCGAGAGCGACAAGAGCATCGCGACGCGCGCGTTCGCCGAGGGGCGCTTGTCCGAAGGGACGACGTTCGCGCTGCCGGGCGATCTCGCGCTGCCCGTGGAGAAGGCGCCGGAGCTCGGGCATCGTGGAGCCGAGCGTGGCGTCCACGGGTTCGGGATTCGATCCACGCGGCGAGCTCCTCGCCGTGACCGGGACGACCGACGGCGAGAGCGTCGTCGTGACGCTCGACGCCAGCGGCGAGGTCCGTCGCACGCGGCTCGACGCGCTCGCGGGCCCCGATTTCGTCGCGCACGCCGTCACGTTCGATCGCACGGGGGCGCGCCTCTGGCTCTCCGCGGAGAGCGGTCGCGAGACCGCGCTCGTCTTGATCGACCCGCGCACCCACGCGCTCGCCGGCGTCGTACGGAGCGCGCCGTTTCCCTCGAGCGCGTATCACGAGCTCTACGTTCACCCGCAAGACGACGCAGTCCTGCTCCTCGCGGCGTGCGGACAAGACGGGACGTTCGCGCGCGTCGCAGGGTGGTCCGATGGTCCGCCCGTCGCGATCGAGACCGCGCTCGATCAAGGCTCCGTGCCCGCCGGGTTCGTCGGCTTTTCGTCCGACAGCGCGCGCGTGCACTTGGCCGAGGCCGACGAGCTCCGAACGCACGCGTGGCCGGGCCTCGAGACGCTCTCGAGCGCGCCCTTCGCGGACGAGTTCGTGTCCAGCTACTCGGGCACCATCATCGACTCGCTGATCTTCGTCGACGGCGAGATCGGCGAAGGCGACGATTCGGAGGACGCTGTGATGATGTTCGATCGCTCCGCGCTGAAAGGCGCGCTCGTCGCGCCGCCGGCGCCGCCGGGCATGTGGGTCGGCAGGCTCGGCGCGAACGCCATCGTCACCGTGGAGGCGAAGGGCGACCCCGCGCGCGGTCGCGTCCTCTTGGTCCGAAAAACCGCGAACTGACTGCGTAAGCCTCGCGATGCGCTGAGGTCGGACGCGAATCCGGTGCTACACTCGCGGCGTGGTAACTCGCCTCGCTTCGGTCTTTTTGGTGGCGCTCTGCGCGTGCGGCGGCAACGGCGACGACGGGACGGCGCTCGACAGCGGGACGGACACGACCACGAACGGTGACAGCCCGTTCGGAAATCCCGACACGGGGAGCACCGACGGCAAGCCGACCAGCGACTCCTGCTACGCGCCGGTAGACATGTACATCATGCTCGATCGCTCGTGCAGCATGGGCAACGACTGCAACATCGACAGCGGCACCAACTCGAAGTGGTGCCACGCGGTGAACGCGCTCTCTGGGTATTTCAACTCGACGTCGGCGACGGGCAACGCGGCCGCGCTCCAGTTCTTCCCGGTCGTGAACCACACGGCCGCGATGTGCACGACGGGCGCAACGTACGATACGCCCGCGTCGCCCACGACGCCGCCGCCGTACACGACTCTGCCGACGAACGCGTTCGACGGGCTCCTCAACGCGACGACCGACAACAACCCCTGCGTCACGCCGACCGAAGGCGCGATCCGCGGCCTCACGAAGTTCACGTCGAGCAACCGCCGCGGCGGGCGCGTGACGATCGGCATGCTCGTGACCGACGGCGATCCCGTCACGTGCGACACGAACCTCACGAACCTCTCGAACCTGCTGCAGGCGCACTTCGCCGCGACGACGCTCCGCACGTACGTCATCGGCATGACCGGCGCGAACGACGCGAACCTCGAGCAGCTCGCCAAAGGCGGCAACGCGCCCCTCCACCCGGATGTCGTGGGCCCGCTCACCGGCGCATGCGGCACGAGCCCGAGCCCGTGCCGTCACTGGAACGTCGGCAACGGCAACCCGCAGGCGTTCATCGCGGCGCTCGCCGCGATCCAACAATCGGCCGACGGTTGCGCCGACGGCGGCGGCACGATCAACCCAAATTGAGGGTGACCGCTGGATCGCCCGCGTGGTTCACGCGAGATCCAGCGTCGGGCGGAGACTACGAAAAGAACAAGGCTTTCGTGCGGTCCGTGCCGGCTTCCGGCTTGCATGAAAGCGCGTAGCGCCATGAGGCTACTCGAGGAGCAGATCGACGAGCTCGACGAAGACGACGCGACGGGCCCCGCGCAGTTCGTCCTCAAGCTCCCCGCGTCGTACGCGCGGCGGCTCGCGACCTTGCCGCCCGTGAGCATGAGCGCGCCTCACACCCCGTCCGTGCCGTGGACGGTCGACACCACCGACACCACCCGAAGAATCGTGCGGCCCCCGCCGCGCGACCACGCGTTCCTCGCCGCGCTGGCCGCGGCGCTCGTCCTCGGCGTCCTCGCGATCGGCGGAGTCGGCCATGCCCTCGCGTCGAGCTCCGACGACGGCCCCATCGGCATCGCGAAGCACGCGCCCAAGGCGCTCGTGCGGTCCGTTCATTCTTCCGATCGCCGAACCGGTGTCGCGTCGAAGGTCGCCGCCGTGACCGTGTCGATCGACTCGCTGGCGCGCCCGCGGGCTCGACGCCGCCACTGACCAGTTTTTGGCCGAGCTCGCGCTCACGTTCGACAGAGACGCGCACCTAAATCGTCACGCCGCGCGCTCCGCGCCCCAACCCGTTGTGTGCCGCGCGATCGCGTAGATCGCGCTGAGCCACAAGATCTGGCCGGGCGTGATGAACGGCTTGCCGCTCGTCATGAAGCCGACGCTGATGTCGCGCTCCGGATCTGCCCAGCCGACGACGTTGGTGAAGCCGACGTGACCGTACGCGCGAGCGGATCGCAGTCCGTAGAAGCTCACGAACGGCGTGCCGAGCATGAAGCCGGTGCCGTAGCGCACGGGCAGGCCGAGGAACGAGTCGATCTCGAGCCACGACTGCTCCGCGACCGCGCGGCGGATCGTGCGCGGCTCGAAGATGCGAACGCCATCGAGCGCGCCGCCGCGCAGGAGCAGCTCGAAGAAGCGCGACGCCTCCTCGGCCGTGCCGATGATGTTCCCCGACGGCACGATCGCCGTGAGGAAGAGCGGATCGTTCGAGATTGCCGTGGCCTCCTCGAGCCCCGCGCCGAGCGCGCGCGCCATGAGCCAACTCTGAGGCGGTAGCGATGGCAGCCCCGTCGTCGCGTTCTCGGCGACCTCGTGGACGCGACGCGCGTCGATGCCGTAGCCGAACGTCTCGAAGCCGAGCGGGTCGAGGATCTCGCGGCGCAAGAACGTGCGAATGTCCGCGCCGGTCACGCGCTGGACGACCTCTCCGATCACGTAGCCGCCCGTGAGCGCGTGGTACGTGAGGCGTCGCCCAGGCGTCGAGATGGGCCTCGCGTTGCAGAGGATCTCGACGATGCGCGGCCAGTCCGCGAGCAGCTCGAGGTTCATCGGCGCCTCGCGCACCGTCGGGATGCCGGCGCGGTGCGTGAGGACCTGGCGGATCGTCACGCGGTCCTTTCCGTGCGGCGCGAACTCCGGCACGTACTCGACCACGGCGTCGTCGAGGTGAATCACGCCGCGCTGCTCGAGCAGGTGCGCAACCATCGAGGTCACCGCCTTCGACGCGGAGAAGAAATCGAAGAGCGAGTCGTAGCGAATGGGGACCTTCGGCGCGTCGCGCTTCGCTCCGGGCGCGTTGCCGCGGAGGTGACCGATCGCGCGCTCGAGCACGATGAGCCCGTGCTTGCGCACGCAGACCGAAATCGCGGGGTGGAGCCCGCTTCGATAGAGCCGCACGACCGCGCGCCACATGGCCTCGACGTCGTCGCGCGTGAGCCCGGCGTCGCGAGGATCGCGCTCGCGCGGGCTCCGGCTCGTGACGCCCTCGACGTCGCCTACGCGGACGTGCATCGCCATCAGTGCACCAGCATCCATCCGGCGTCCGGCGTGACCTCGACGTGGAGGT
>CAWIUL010000003.1:0-22865 GCA_963839305.1 uncultured delta proteobacterium | reverse complement strand
TCCTTGCAGGTCGGCCGGAACGGCGGGTCGTTGGTGCAGCCGCCGGAGCAGCCTTGCATCTTCCACGTGCCGTCGACGTCGCACACGTACATCGCGTGCTTGTCGGGCGTGCACATCTCCGACACGACGAACGTGTTGCACGGCTCGCCGGGAACGACGTTGCTGCACGTCAAGCGCGTGCCGGGTTTCGCGCAGTCGGGACACGTGAAGGTGACCCACTCGCCGTGCGCGAGGTGCGGTCGTCCGTGCGAGTAGACCGTCTTGCAGAACGCCGCCCGGCCGCCGCCGAGGCATTTGTCGTTGCCGTAGATGGTCTGGTCACACTCGCCGGTCGCCTCGGTGTCGAGCTCTTCCGCCGCGTCGACCGTCGCGTCCGCGCCCGCGTCCTTGGTGATCGTCGATGCCTTGCACGCGAGCAAGATCGCGATGAACGCCGCGAGCGCCCCGAGCGGGTGCGCGCGCGTCTCGGAGCTCACTTGAGGACCCAAACGAGCGCAGCGATCGAGATCGCGATGATCGCGAGCGCCGAGCCGATGATCGCGACGTCTGCCATCTTGATGCGCGGCTTGCGGTTTCGCGTCGACACGGTGATGAGCGATTTCTCGACGCGCGCGATGGGCGCCTCGGCCCCGCGCTGGCTGCGAGGGGGCGGTTCGGGCTCTTTTTCCTTCGCCGATTGCGGCGGCGGAGGCGTGTCGCCGCCGGTCATCTTCTCGTCGGCCGCGGTCTCGAGATCGCCGAGCGCGACCGCGACCGGCTCGTCGAGCGCGAGCACCGTCGCGCCCACGCGCACCATCGCGGACTGACGCCACGGCGCGTCGCGTCCCGTCGGGATCGGCTGCTCGCCGATCATCGACCCGTTCTTGGATCGCAGGTCGCGCACGAGCACGGTCGCGCCGCGACGCACGATCTGGACGTGCTCGCGCGACGCGTCCGCGTCCGCGAGCGGGAGATCGCAATTGTCGCCGCGTCCGACGAGGTAGACGCGCCCCTCTTCGGCGAGCGGCAAGACGGCGCCCATGTCCGCGCCCTCGACGACCGTGACCTTCGGCACGGTGTCGCTCCCCTGCGATCGCATCGCGTTCTGCACGAGCGCGAGCGCGAGGTCGCGCGTCGCGAGCGCCAAGTCCGGCGTCGGCGCGGTCTGGTCGATGCGGACCTCGAGCCACACGCGGCCCACGCGCACCATGTCTCCGCTTCGAAGCGCGCGCGACGCCTTCGGCGAGAGGCGCACGCCTCCGACGAACGTCCCGTTCGTGCTCCCGTCATCGATGATCTGGTAGTCGGGTCCGTGCGCGCTGACCACCGCGTGGCGTTGGCTCACGCTGGGATCGGGCAGTCGCACGTCGCAGCTCGCGCTGCGCCCGATGACGACGCGCGACGCGTCGAACGTGAGCGAAGGCTCGCTCCCGTCCTTGCCGGCGTCCGAGCGCACAATCAATGTGATCGGCATTTCTCTTCGACGTACTCGATCACGTCCACGGCGACGTCGCGGCCGATGTGGCGGCTCAGCTCTTGGATCCCCGTTGGCGAAGTGACGTTCACCTCCGTGAGGCGCTCGCCGATGAAGTCGAGACCCACGAAGACGAGGCCGTCGGCTTTGAGCCGCGGCGCCATTTGCGCGATGATCGCGCGCTCCTTCGGCGTGCACTCGGTCTTCTCGACCGTGCCGCCGACGTGGATGTTCGAGCGCACGTCGTCGGCGCGCGCGACGCGGTTGATCGCCCCGAGGAGCTCGCCGTCCAGCAGGAGGACGCGCTTGTCGCCCTTCTTCACGTCGGGCAGATACTCCTGCACCATCGCCAATCGGCGGCCTTCGTGCGTGAGCACGTCGACGATCGAGCGCGCGTTCGAGTCATCGAGCTCGAGTCGCAAGACGCCGCTGCCGCCCGCGCCGTCGAGCGGCTTGATGACGCCGTGCCCGCCGATGGTCTTCAGGAAGTCGAAGACGCGGTCGCGGTCCGCCGAGACGAGCGTCTTCGGCATGTGCTCCGCGAAATGCAGCGTGTAGAGCTTCTCGTTCGCGTCGCGGAGCCCGCGCGGGTCGTTCACGAGCACCGTGCGGCCGCGCACGCGTTCGAGCATCAGCGTCGTGTACAGGTACGCGCGATCGAACGGCGGATCCTTGCGGATGAAGACCGCCTCCACCTCGTGGAAGCGCACGTCGTGCGTCACACCCCACTCGAAATAGGGCGCCTGGTCGCTCACGCGGAGCTCGCGCACGCGCGCGCCCACTTCGCTCCCGTCGATGTAGACGTCGCGCGGCTCGCAGTGCAGGCTGACGTGGCCGCGGGCTTGAGCCGCGCGCTGGAACGCGAACGTCGTATCCTTGTCGGGAAGGACACGCGAGATGGGATCCATCACGTACACGAAACGCATGGGGTCGCGAACAGTATCACTGCTCGGAGCGAGCGCCGCCACCGTCTTGCTCACGTTGGCGCTGCCCGCGAGGAGCGCATACCAACCCGCGGCGGAGGGCTCGCACCTCGCGGTCGCGACCGACAACGCGGACGCGACGCGCGCCGCGCTGGCGGTCATGCGGGGTGGCGGAAACGCGTTCGACGGCGCGATCGCTGCGGCGCTCGCGCTCGGCGTAGCGGCGCCCAGCGCGAGCGGGATCGGCGGCGGGGGCTTCGCGCTCGTCTGGGTGGCGCGCGAGCGAAAGATGATCGCGCTCGATTTTCGAGAGAGCGCGCCGGCGCACGGGAGCGACACGTCGCTCGTCGTTCGCGACAAGCGTGGGACCTCGGTGGGCGTCCCGGGCGAGCCCGCGGGCCTCGCGTGGCTTTCCGTGCATTATGCAAGGAAGTCGCTCGCGGACGACGCCGAGCCCGCGCGCGCGCTCGCGGAGGACGGCGTGACCGTTGGGCGTCACCTCTCGGACGTCATCGGCTTCGTCGCGCAGCGCTCGATCGCGGGGACTCCGCTCGCGCCCGAGCTCTTGCCGAACGGGCAACCGCTCGCTTACCGCTCGACGTGGAAGCGCCCCGCGCTCGCGAAGACGATCGCGCGCTTCGGGCGTGAAGGCGCGGCGCCGTTCTACACGGGCGACATCGCGACCAAGATCGTGGAAGCCGCGCGCGGCGACGGGAGCGCGATGGACGCGGCCGATCTCGCGACCTACAAAGTGCGCGAGCGCGCGCCGCTCACGCGCACGATCGGGACGCGCACCGTCGCCACCATGCCTGCGCCTTCGGCGGGAGGCCTCATGGTGCTCGAGACGCTGCTCGTCTACGGCGCCGACTCGACCTCGTCGCTCAAGTCGGTCGGCTTCGGCTCGAGCTCGTACTACCACTCGATCGCCGAGGTCATGCGCGGCGCGATCGCGGATCGGGCGCGTTTGGCGGGCGATCCCGATCTCGATCCGAACGTCGCTCCGGCGTTCGAGCACGCCCTCGAGCCCAAGCAGCTCGACGCGCGGCTGAAGCGCATCGAGCCCTACAAGGTCCACACGGCGACCGAGTTCAAGTCGCGTGAGGAGGGCACGTCGCACCTCGTCGTGACCGACGACGAGGGCAACGTCGTCTCGCTCACGACGACCGTGAACGGCCCGTTCGGCGCGCGCGTCGTCGCGGGCGACACGGGCATCGTCTTGAACAACGAGCTCGACGACTTCTCGGCGCCCGCGGACGTCACGCCGTTCGGAGTCACTGGTGGCGGACCCAACCGCGCCCGCGCGAGCGCGCGACCCGTTTCGAGCATGGCGCCGACGATCGTGCTCGAGAACGGCGAGCCCATCGTCGCGCTCGGCGGCTCCGGCGGTCGTCGCATCGCGACCGAAGTCACCCAGGCCGCGCTCGCGCGGCTCGTCTTCGGCCTCGATCCCGGCGCGTGCGTGAGCGCGCCGCGCATCTACACGAACGGCTCGAACCTGGTCGTCGACCCCGAAGTCAGCGAGGACGTGCGCGCGGCGCTCCGCCTCCGCGGCGAGACCGTCGAGCAAGAGCCGTTCACCGGCACCGGCGTTCAGATGATCGGCTGGGACCGCACGAACGGCGTCCGAATCCTCGCCGCCAGCGACCCGCGCAAGTGGGGTTTCGCGGCCGCTCTATGACGTAGCGGTCGCGTAATTGGAGCTGGTCTTGAGCGTGAGTGGTGGTGGAGATGCGGCAGCGTCGACAATTCCGGCCGGACCGGCACGTGCGGCGTCGATCGAAGAATGTGGCCAAAACCTCGGTGCGCCACTCGCACGTCGACGCGGCACGTTGCGGCCCCGCCGAATGTCTCGCTGCCGCATGTCGACGACAACGATCGCGTGGTCTGATGAGTGAGCTGCTAACTCAAAAATCCGGGTTGGTCGCGACGGCGAGCTCGGCGGTCTCACGCTCGTCCATGTCGGACGCGAGGGCGTAACCCACGCCGCCGCGCTGGGTGACGGCGACCGAGTAACCGTTGGCGTGGCCGACGCGCACCTCGGAGGTGCCCACGGGGCGCGGCGTCAAATCGTCACCGCTCACTTGGATGCGGCGCGGGTCGAACACGAAGACGCTCACGCGGCGCACTTCGCCGCCTTGCGTGATCTCGTACTGCAGCATCGCCGCGCGCTCTTGATGAACCGGCAGCACCCGGCCGCCGACGAAATGCGCGTTCTGCTGGTGGAGCGTCGTCGCGTGGACGGGCACGCCGACGTACTGCCCGAGCTCGCCGACCTTGTTCGGGTCGGTGCGCTCCGGCGGAAGCGGACGCGAGTGCTCCGCGACGAGCTCGCTCAAGAAATCATCGGGCCCCGCGCGGACGGAGTCGCTCGCGGTCGTGCGCGCAATCGGACCGCGCGACATCGCTCCCCACGCGAGCGCGAACGCGGCCGCCGTCGCCAGCGGAACCACCGTGCGCCACGCCGTGTTCTTGCCGTTCGCCTTCTCGCGGGCGATCACGCGAACGTTCTCCGCGACCATCGCCGCGGCCATGCGCTCCTTCAAACCTTCCGGCGCGTCCTGCTTGCAAGTCTGCTTCAGCGAGTGGCGCATCGCTTCGTCGAGGAGCACGCGCTCGCGACAACCCTCGCAATGCTCGACGTGGGCGTCGACCTCGAGCATCTTCGCGGGCTCGAGCTCGCCATCGCCGAATGGGCCCAGTAGCGGCCCGAACTCAGGACACGGGCGACTCATGCAGCTCCTCGTTTGCGGGCGCGATAGGCCTCGAGCGAAGGCGGCGTCTCGCCGTTCTTCTGCGAGCCACGCGCGCCCACGGCCTCTTCGTTCTTGACGATGCCCATCGCGAGCGCGTGCGAGTACAGCGACTTCTGCAAGAGCTTTCGTCCTCGGTGCAATCGGCTCATGACGGTGCCGATCGGACAACCCATGATATCGGCGATTTCTTCGTACGAAAATTCTTCCACGTCGCACAAGACGACCGCGAGCCGGAACTCGGGCGGGAGCGCGTCGAGCGCCTTGCGGACCTCACCCTCGACGATCGGCAGGAGCGCGATCTGCTCGGGGTCGCGGAGCGAACGCATCGTCGACGCGCTCACCCAGCCGTCGGCCAACGGATCGGCGTCCGGGCCTTCGAGGACGGAGCGCTCGAGGCCGCCGCGGCGGTACTTGTTGATGAACGTGTTCGTCAGAATCCGGAACAGCCACGCCTTGAGGTTCGTGCCGGCTTGGAACTGGTCGCGCGCGCGCATCGCCTTCACGAGCGCGTCCTGCACGAGGTCCTCGGCTTCCGTGGGGTTTCGGGTCAGCCGACAGGCAACGCCATAGAGCGCGTCCATGTGGGACATGCACTCTTCAAGGAAGCCATCGGCGCGGGGCGGGTTGTCGAAGGAGCTCATGATGCGGCACGTTTCAGCATGGTTCGTGCCGATGCCAAGTCAACAGGCCCAACCGGGCGTCTATTCCTCTTTACCGCTCGAGCCTTTGGCGGATTTCAGTTTCTTTTCGAGCTCATCGATACGTGCGTTCAGCCGTTTGACCTCGGCTTCGAGCTGTTGCCAAGGTGACGAAGAAGGGAGCATCGCTCTGATCCTTTCGTCAATTTTCTGCTGCCAGTCCTCGATCGTGACCTGGGCACGTTCGACGATACCGGGGCGCGACGGCGTAGGCTCGGGCGGGGGCTCGGGCAATTTTTCCTGCTTCTCGGGCGGCTTTTCTTTGCCGACGCCGCCGGGAATGAGGCGACCGATGGGCCCTTCGCGCAAGTCGGACAAGACCTTCTCCGTCCGCGTGTGAATGAGGTCCTTCAGCGTCTGCAGCGGCACGGCGCGGCTGTTCGCCTTCTTTTCCTCGTAGATGATCTGCGCGAGCGTGACCTCGGTGAGATCTTCCTTCGAGTTGTTGTCGATGATTTGGACTTCTTCGCCGCCGCGGACCATCTCCGCGATCTGCAGAAGCGTGACGTATCGACTGTCCTTCGTGTCGTAGAGCTTCCGATTCGAGTAGCGCTTGATGACGCGCTTCGCGGGCGTCTGCGACTGCGGGACTTCGGGTTTCACATCCACTGCGGCCCTCGCTTCTCTTTGATTATGATGCGGCGTGTCGAAGAAGAAAGAAAGCGTGATGATCAGCCTCGAGGGGGTGACGGTTCGATACGGCGAGGGCGTCCCGGCGCTCGACGGCGTGTCGCTCGACGTCTCGAAAGGCGAGGTGGTGGCCGTCCTCGGGCCCAATGGCGCGGGGAAATCCACGCTTTTGCGCGTGATGGCGGGGTCGCTCGCGCCTGCGGCAGGCACCGTGCGCCTCGAGGGCAGCGACGTGAGCGGGCTCGACCGGCGCGGCCTCGCGAGGCGGGTGGGCTTCGTGACGCAGACCGCGGACGTCGCGTTCGGTTTTTCGGTGCGCGAGGTCGTGATGATGGGCCGCGCGCCGCACCAAGGCAACTGGATGAACGCGACCGAAGCCGACGAGCACGCCGTCGACGAGGCGATGCGGCGGCTCGAGCTCGTGGACCTCGTGTCGAGGCACGTCGACGCCTTGAGCGGCGGCGAGCAGAAGCGCGTCGCGATTGCGCGGGCGCTCGCGCAGTCACCTTCGCTCTTGCTCCTCGACGAGCCCGGAGCGTTCCTCGACGTGCGCCACCAGCTCGCGCTCTACGATCTCCTCGTCGAGCTCGCCGAGGGCGGCCTCGCGGTCGTCTTGACCATGCACGACATCAACGCGGCCGCGCAGTACGCCTCGCGCGTCGCGCTCCTGAAATCAGGCTCGCTCGTGGCGATCGGCGCGATCGACGAGGTCCTCACGTACCGCCGCCTCCGCGAGACGTTCGACGCGGACCTCTACTGCGGCGTCAACGACGTGAACGGCGCGCGCTTCTTCTTGCCGATGCGCCGCTGATCTAATGCTCGCCTGAGTCGAAGAGTGTGGCCATGACCGCTGGCCTGATCAGAGAGCCTGATTGACGAGGCGCTCGATCTCGTCGCCGTCCGTCATGCCGGTGCGGCGCGCGATGATCTTTCCGGTCTTCGAGATCACGATGAGCGTCGGGAGCTGCTCGACGCCGAACGCTTCGGCGGCGGGGCCGTTGTCGAACGCGATCGGGTACGTGAGCTTGTGGCTCGAGGCCCACGGCGCGGCGAGGCCCTCGCGGTCGCTCGTGTTCACGCCGATGACGACGAGGCCGCGGCTCTTGTAACGGTTCGCGACGCGGTCGACGATGGGCGCCTCGGCCTGACAAGGGCCGCACCACGTTGCCCAGAAATCGAGGAGCACCGCGTGGCCCTTGAGCTCATCCGTTCCGATCGCGGCTGGCGCGAGGTTCGGCGGCTCGGTGAGCTGCTCGGCGTTGAGCACGAGCGGAACCTTCACGACCGGCGCGTCCTTGCCGACCTGCTCGGACTCGCGCGCGTGGATGAGCCGAGGAAGCCACGCGAACGCGGCCAAGAGCCCGACGATGAGCATCGCCCCAGCCACGGCGTAGACCGCACTCGAGACGCTGTCATCACGCGCGGAGGCCTTCATGTGCCTCTAGGTGTAACACGCGTTACTCTCGTGACCATGTGGCTCGCGACACTCGAGCTCTTCGGCGCGGGCGCACTATCCGGCGTCAAAGTTGCGTTCGGCGACGAGCCGCGGCCGCTGACGGTGCTCTTCGGCGCCGACGGCGTCGGAAAGACCACCGTGCTCGGCGCGATCGCGAGCACGCGCCCCGGCCATGCGCTTCCGATCATTCCGCGTCGCGCGCGCGCCGACGACGAGGCTCCGCGCGAGATCCCGTTCGCGATCACCGAGTGGATGCTCGGCGACGACGAGCCCGAAAGGCCGCACGCGCTCCGCGTCGCGAGCCCCAACGCGCAGCTCGGTGACGACGAGGGTGCGCTGCGGCGACGCGAGCAGGCGCTCTTCGACAAACGCGCGCAAGACCGCGGCGGGTACGCGTTCGCCGCGTTCTCGGGCGCGCGCTGGTTCTCGCGCACGCCGGTGCTCCTCGCGACGCCCGAGCGCACGGTGATTCGTTACGACGTGCGCGCTCCGCACTCGTTCGACGACGCGAGCCGCTCCGACCTCACGCGCGAGACGAAGCAGGTCCTCAGCTTCGCGGCGATCGCGAGCGCGCTCGAGAAGGATCAACAGGGCGACCGCGAGCTCACCGCGCTCGACACGGCGCTCCGTGACGTCGCGTCGATCGCGCTCGCGCCGTTCCACGCGCAGTACGACGGCGTCCACCCGCGGACGCTCGAGCCGATCTTCTCCGTCGAAGGCCGCGACGCGATCTTCGAGGAGCTGCCGCGCGGCGCGCGCCACCTGCTCGCCATCGTGACCGGCGCGGTGCGCGTGCTCCACGGCGCCTACCTCGACTCGGAGCGCCCGGTGCGCGAGCGTCAGGGCGTCGTCCTCGTCGACGACCTCGAGGCCCAGCAAGACGCCGCGATCCTCCGCCACTTCCCCGCGCTGCTCAAGGCGTCGCTCCCGCGCGTGCAGTGGATCGTCGCGACGTCGGCGGCCGCCGTGACCCTCGGTTGCGAGCGCGACGAAGTGATCGCGCTACGCCGCGAGCCCGAAGAGGGCCGCGTCGTCGTGCACGAGGGAGCGTTCGCGGTGCTGCACTGATTTGGATCTAGGGCCCCCACCACAGGGTCTCGTGGACCTGGGTCTTTCCGTCGTGCGACACGACGAACGCGAGCTTGTCGCCGTCGAGCTTGGCCATCGGCTCGGGCATCGGGTCCGCAGCGAAGAGCGCGCTCTTCAGGAAGCCGCCGCGATCGAGCCAGAACGCGTGGAGGCCGCCTTCGCCTGGACCGCACACGACGAGCATGCGACCGCCGCCCACGAGCAAGAAATCGAGCCACCGAAATCGGTACGCGTCGAAGCGCTGGGGTGACGGGAAATCGGCGCCCACGTCGCGGAGCTCGGGGACGTGCGCGCGGATGTACTTGTAGAATACATCGTATTTGACGTTCTTGAGACGCGGCAGGACGCGCGGGGGCCCCTCGGCGCCGGGCGCCGGAGCAGGTACGAGCGGCTCGAGCGAGTCGGGGCGCGCGCTCGCGACCTCGACGTACGCGCGGTAGCGCTCGGCGAGGCCCGCGCGCACGGCGCCGTCTGCGTCGAACGCGTCGTCCCCGAGCGCGCGCAGCCACCACGAGAGCACGGCGAGCTCGGCTTCGCCCGCGTGCGACTTCAATCGGACGCGACTCTCCCACAGCGGCCTTCGCACCAGCCACGCTCCGCCATGCGCGCGAACGACGCACGCGCCGACGTAGGCAGCGCCGTGCACGATCACGTTGAAGAGCGCGTTCTCCGGCGTCCCCGCGTCGCCCGAGCTCGCGAGCGCGTCGCGCACGTCACGCGTGAGCGCCGCCGAGAGCCGATGCACGCTCGCGTCGCTGAAGTCGAGAGCGAGATCTTTCCCGAAGACGCTCGCGTGCATCTTCACGAAGACGCTCGCCGCGTCGTCGACGTGCGCGAGCACGCTCGGGTTCCGAGCGGGGTTTGCGTCGGTCGCGCGCACCTTCTCCAAATCGCGCTCTCGGTGCGAAGCACCGGAGCTGAAGACGTCGTTTGGGTAGAGCGGCAGGAGGTACTTCGCGAAAATCTCTTCGGCGGTCGGCATGCAGCGCCGCATGTTATCGTGCGCCGAATGCTCGCGCCCGACGTGCGGCTCGAAGGGTTCACCGCCGAGGATTGGCGGCGGCTCGTCGACGTGTTCAAGCCGCAAGGCGCGGCGCCTTCACCGAGCGCGAGCGCTTCGCTCGGCGGCATCTTCGTCATCCACCAGAACGGCGCCGTTCGGAAGATGCTGCACACGCGCCGCGGCCGCCTCGAGCGCGAAGGAACCTTCGCCGAGTGGCCCGCCGAGGCCGAGCCCGAGCGTCAGAAGCGGCTCGCCGCGCTCGCCGAGGCGCACCAGGCGAGCTGGGTCGTCGCGGCCGAGGTGGGCGCGCTCGACGAGGTGATGGAGCGCTTCGGCGCTCGCGCACGACGCGCGGACGATCTCGTCGCGCAGTCGCTCACGCTCGTGCAGATCGTCCGGGAGCTGATGATCGAAGTGCGCATCGAGGGTTGGCCTCGCCGCTTGAAGAACATCCCCGCGCCGACGCAGCCGATGGTGCGTCGCGCGGTCGACGCGCTCTGCAAAGAAGGTCGCGCGATGGCGCTCGGCGTCTTCAAGAACGGCGAGCTCTGGACGGCGCTCGTCGTCCGGCGCGGTCCGCGCGGCTTCGATCTCGTCGGCGGACCCGACGAGCTCCGCTCCGCGATGGGGCTCCTCTCCGGCGATTGGCGTCGCGACTACCGGCACCTCGTCGACGCCGTCGAAGACAAGTACGCGCCGCTCGCGCTCGGGTGCTTCGGCGAGCTCGACGTGCTCTCGCGACTCCAGGCGGACGGCCGCTCGGGCGCGTGGAGCCGCGCGGTCGCCGTCCGCGACGTCGCGCTCTCTCCGATGCCGCTCGCGATCGGCGTCGCGCTCGGCTTCGACAGCGCGCGCTACGCGTTCGACACGATCCGCAGCGTCGCGCCCGTCTCATTTCATGGGGTGGCTCCGCTCTCCATCTTCGAGCCCGCGATGCACGCGCTTCGCAAACGCGTCGGAGAGGCCAGCGACAAAGACATCGCGTCGGTGCTCGGCTTCAGCCCGCTCGAGATCCTCCGCGCGCTCCGCAAAAAAGATTGATGGAAAAAAATGGCCCCTCCGCACCGCGCGCGCGAGGGGGGGCAGCGCGCAACGGCCGCGGAAGGGCCGCGTCTTTTCTACGGCAAAGAGCCTTCAACCGCCAGCTCAACTTGAACGGTCAGTCGGTGCCAGCGTCGTTGAGGGGGTTCGTCGAGCCACCACCGTCGAGGCAGAAATCACCTCGCGCAAACGCGGCGAGCGCCGGTGCGCACGCGGGGTTGGAGCCCGAGACGTCCGCGACTCCTGGCGGCGGACCGCACATCGTCGTGACGTAAACCGGCAGGCCGCCGTCGTGCGCCGCGAGGCATTTTGCGCCACACCCCGCGCCAGGATCGGTCCCCTCGGCGACGTCGACGATGCTCGTCGGGTCGAGGCAGCCTCGCTGCGGCTCCCAAAGGTTGCCGCTGTAAAGGTAAGCGGCTCCGCTCGCGTCGCAGGCGAGGAGCAACACGAGCACCGAGCGTTTCATTCGGGCTTCACGACGCGCAGGAACACGTCACGGAGCTGCTCGGGCGAGACCTCGTTCGGCGCGTCGGTCATGAGGTCGGTGCCCTTCTGCGTCTTCGGATACGGGATGACGTCGCGCAGCGACTCGGCGCCCGAGAGGAGCATCGACAGCCGGTCCATGCCGATTGCGATGCCGCCGTGGGGCGGCGCGCCGAAGCGGAGCGCGTCGAGCAAGAAGCCGAATTTCGATCGCGCCTCTTCGTCGGAGATCCCGAGCGCACGGAACACCTTGGCTTGCACGCTCGGGTCGTGGAGGCGGATCGACCCTCCGCCGATCTCGAACCCGTTGAGCACGAGGTCGTAGCGGTAGCAGAGGACCTTGCCCGGATCCTTGTCGAGCATGTCGACGCACTCGTCGTGCGGGCGCGTGAACGCGTGGTGCGCGGCGACCCACGATTTCTTGTCGTCGTCGTACTCGAAGAGCGGCGGGTTCACGACCCAGAGGAACTCGAAGTTGCCGCCGTGACCGCTGCCGGGAATCAAACCGAGCTTCTTCGCGAGGTGAACGCGCAAGTTCGCGAGCACGGTTTGAACGACGCTCTCTTTTCCGAACTGGAAGAAGAGGAGGTCGTTCTCTTTTGCACCGGTCTTCGCATTGATGGCGAGGCGAAGCTCGGGTGAGATCGTCTTTTGAAGTGGCGACTGCGCCCAGTTGCCCTGCGCGTCGACCTTGGCGCGCGCGAGGCCCTTGGCGCCCATGCCCTTCACGAACTCCTCGAGCTTGTCGACCTCCGTGCGCGAGAGCTTCGTCGCGTGCTCGGCCGGGATGCGGAGCGCCTTGACGATCTCGCTCGGGAGATCGCGGCGGTATTTGCCGCTCGAGAATTTCTCGGCGATCTCCTTGAAGAAGGGGACGTTGCCGCCGTTGTGATCGATGACGAGATCGGTCACGTCGGTGTGCGGGAACCCGAAGCGCATGTCCGGCTTGTCGTTGCCGTACTTGCTCATCGACTCTTCGAACGGCATCTGTGGGAAGCGGCCGGAGGGGTATTTCTCCTTGAGGTCGATCCCGAGGACGTCCTTCCAGATCGCGAAGATCGAGCCCTTCCATGACGCGGAACACGTCGTCCTGGTTGACGAAGCTCATCTCGACGTCGATCTGCGTGAACTCGGGCTGGCGATCGAGGCGCAGGTCTTCGTCACGGAAGCATTTGACGATCTGAAAGTATTTGTCGAAGCCCGCGACCATGTAGAGCTGCTTGAAGAGCTGCGGGCTCTCCGCGAGCGCGAAGAATTTCCCCGGGCTCATGCGGCTCGGCACGAGGAAGTTTCTGGCGCCGCCAGGCGTGTACTTCACCATCACCGGCGTCTCGAGCTCGAGGAAGCCGTTTTCGTCGAAATAGCGTCGCGTGACCTGGTGGGTCTTGTGGCGGACGCGGAGCGTGCGCTGGAGCGGCGCGCGGCGGAGGTCGAGGTAGCGATATTGGAGGCGTTTTTCCTCCGCGGTGTCGAGGTCGTCCTTGATCTCGAAGGGCGGGGTGTCGGCCTTGTTGAAGACCGTGAGCTCGATCGCGTGGACCTCGATCTCGCCGGTCGGCAGGCGCGGGTTCACGTTCGAGCCGCGGCCGAGGACCGTGCCGCGGACGCCGATGACCCACTCGGTTCGGAGCGACTGCGCGAGGTCATGCGCCTTCTTCGGGAAATCGCCGTGGCCCGCGAGCTCCGGGTCGAAGACGACCTGCGTGATGCCCTCACGGTCGCGCAAATCGACGAAGACGCAGCCGCCATGGTCGCGGTAGCTCGCCACCCATCCGAACAGGACGACTTCCTTGCCGGCGTCCGCTGCGCGCAGGGCGCCGTTGTGATGCGTGCGTTTGAGCTCGTCGATGAATCTGGCCATGGTTTGGGGGACGGGAATCTACCCCCATTTCGGACACTGGGCATCTGCGCCATGAATTGGGCCCGCGGGCGGTCGATGCGGTAATCGCGGGCTGTGGCCTTCACGTTCACGGCGCCGCTCGCGCCTTCGGCGCCGCGCTTCTTTTCGCGGCGCGTGGCCTCGCTCGTCTTCGGCGTGCTGGCGGGGGCGCTGCCGATCGCGTTCGCGGTCGCGGGCGCGCGGCGCGACGACGGGATCGACGCGGCGTGCGACGAGGGCGTGATCCGCGTCATCGGGCGCGGCTACACGGGCGTGCTCCGCGGGCTCGACGCGCTCGCGGCTGCGCCGTTTGGACCTCGCGCGCAGTGGGCGTCGATCGCGTGCGCAGGGCTCCTCGGCGTCGTGACGTTCGCGGCCGCGCGGCGGCTCGCGCGCGCGATCCAGCCGGGCGCGCTCGGGCTCGCGCTCGCGGTGGTCGCGGCGGCGCTCGCGACGCTCACGTTTCCGGCGCAGCGCGAGACGGGGCTCGTCGCGGGGAACGTGCTCGGCGCGCTCCTCGTGATCGCGCCGGTCGTGCTCGCGAGCGAAGCGGCACCTCCCGCGATCGTCGCGGCGGCGCTCGGGCTCGCGCTCACGTACGACGCGCCCGTTGCCGTCGCGGCGTGCGCGGGGCTCGGCGCGCTCGCGGCCTTCGCGAAGAAGCTCGCCTCGTGGCGCGCGGGGATCGGCGCGCTCGTGGGGCTCGCTCCGCCGGCTTGGATGGCGTGGCGTCGCGTGGCCGCGCCGTCCGCGTCGCTCGACGTCGGTTGGTTTTCGGATTGGATGGGCGAAGGCGCGCGCAACGTGCCGCGTTCGGCCGTGATCGTGCTGGCGCGGGGCGAGCTCGGCGTCGTCGCGCTCGCGTTCGCCGTGGTGGGCGCCGTCGTCGCGCTCCGCGGGCGCGTCACGCGTCCGCTCGGCGCAGCGCTCGTGACGATCGCCGCGTGCGGCGCGGCTTCGCCGCTCGTGGGCGCGCCCGCGGGTCCGGTGCGGTTCGGGTGCGTGCTCCTCGCGGGGCTCGCGGCGACCGCGGTGCTCGCGGCCGCGGGGATGGCCGCGGTCGCTGCGTGGGTCTCGAAGGCGAAGGTGCCGATGGCGCGCGCGAGCGCCGCGATGATCGTGCTGCTCGAGCTCGCGGTTCCCGTGCGCGTCGCGGACGACGCGTCGCTCGCGCTCTCGAAGATGCCGCGCGGCATGACGGAGAGGTGGAATTCGAGCGTCTTCGGTGAGCTGCCGGCGCGCGCGGTGCTCATGGTGCCGACCGCGCGGCTCTTCTTGCGCGCGAGGGCTGCCGCAGCGACGGGCGCCCTGCGCAACGACGTGATGGTCATCCCGACCTACGGGCTCGGCTCGCGCGCGACGAGCCACGAGATTGGCCGCGAGCCGCTCCTTGCGCCGCTCGTGCGCGATCTCGCGCTCTACGGCGCGCCCGAGGAGTTCTCTCTGTCGCAGCTCGCCGCGACGCGTCCGCTGCTCGTCGCGTTCGATCCGCGGTGGGACAAACGGTTCGCGCGCCACCTCGTCCCGGAGGTCGACGTGCGAACCTCGGACCTTCGCTGCGCTCCGGCGTGCGAGGTTCGATGGCGCGCGTTCGATCGGTATTTCGTGGAGCCGCGGGGCGCGGTGGAGCGCGCGCGTGCCCTCGCGCCGATGGACGCGGAGACGCTCTCCGCGATCCTCGGCGACCCGCCGCTCGCCGACGCCACGGCCGACCTCTTGCGGGCGCGCGCAAAAGCCGCGACCGCCGCGGGTGAGCGCGATTACGAGGCCGCGACTACGGCCGAGCTCGCCCGGTTGACCCCCGTGGACGCGATCGCCGTTCAGCGGCGTTCTCGCAACTGAGAAGAACATCTAAGCTGCCCGTTCGTCGAACGGATCCAAGTCGTGATGCAGCAGAGCACGCGCGCAAACTACGAGGTCGTCCGTCAACTCGGCGAGGGTGGCGTGGGGCGCGTGTACGAGGCGGTGCACCACCCCAGCGGCCGAGTGGTCGCGATCAAGACGCTGCGCACCGAGCACGGAAGCGCGAGCTCTCAGCGCCTCTTGCTCAACGAGGCCGCGGCGGCCGCGCAGCTCGCGCACCCCGCGATCGTGGAGATCCTCGACGTCGGACGCGACGACCACGGCGCGATGTTCCTCGTGATGGAGCTCGTGCGCGGCTCGAGCCTCGAGGCGTGGGGCGCGAATTTTCCTGGACTGCACGTCGCGCTCCGAGCGTTCGACGAGATCCTCGACGCGCTCGCCTCTGCGCACGCGCAAGGGATCGTCCACGGCGACCTCAAGCCTGGCAACGTCCTCCTCACGGACGACGGGCGCGTCAAGGTCACCGACTTCGGCATCGCGCACGTCATCGATCCGCTTCGGCGCGCCGAGCGACGCGGCGTGCAGGGAACGCCCTATTACATGGCGCCCGAGCAGCTCCTCGATCTCGAGTCGATCGGACCCTCGACGGACCTCTACGCGATCGGCGTGATGCTCTACGAGCTCGTCGCGGGGCGAGAGCCGTACTCGGCCGAGGGCACGCTCGGCGACATGGTCGCGCGAAAGCTCGCAGCGGTCGCGCCGCTCGTGCCGCGAAAGGGACTCTCGGTTCCGCGCGAGCTCACGACGCTCGTCATGAGGCTGCTCGAGCCCGATCCGCGCGTGCGGCCGCGCTTCGCCGCGCAGGTGCGTCGCTCGCTCGCCGAGATCGCGCTGCTCGTCCAGGCCGAGCGACCGAGCGCGACGTCTGCCGTGGAGCGCTCGCTCGCGACGTGGATCGAGTCGCCGCTCGGGAGCGCGCCGACGATCACGTCGTCCGAGCAGCTGCCGCAATCGATGGGGAGCACGCGGAGCCTTCCGTTCTCGCTTCCGTGCTTGGGCGGGTACGCGCCCGAGGTCGCGCTCCACCGCCTGCGACCGCTCCCACTGCTCGGACGCCGCGAGCAGACCGAGCGTCTCTTGGAGCTCGCGAAGGAGGTCATCGGCGGCGCGGGACCTCGCGGCGTCATCGTCTCGGGCCGCCCGGGCGAAGGCAAGACGCGGCTCCTCCGCCACGGGTTCGCCGAGATGGAGCGCACGGGCGCGATGATCGGCGCGGCGGCGAGCTTCGACGAGACGATCGCGAACGTGAACGTCGGCGTCCGCGCGGGGATCACGCGGCTGCTCGGTAGCCCGCTGCCCACGGTGGCGGAGTCGCTCGAGTCACGCTGGAAGTGGCTCACGCGCGTCCCGCAGCCCGACGTCGATTTCGGCGCGATCCACGAGTGGCTCACCCCCGGGCAGCGCGCGTACGACACGAAGACCGGCGCGCACGTCGCCGCGATGGCGGTGCTCGCGGCGTCGCGCATTCACCCGATCTACTTGTGGCTCGACGACGTGGCGTGGTCTCGCGACGGCGCGATGGAGCTCATGGTTCGCTTGCTCGACGAGCGGAGGGCGCGCGTCCTCGTCGTCGGCTCGCTGCGCAGCGGCACCGCCGAGCACCCTGCGGTTCGCCGGTGGCTCCTCGAGGCGGCGCGCGCCGGAGCGCACTTCGAGATGCTACCGCCGCTCTCGGCGAGCGATCGCGTCGCGCTCCTCGAGGCCGCGGGCGACGTCGCGCCAGAGCTCGCGACCGCGCTCGCCGTGGAGCTCGACGAGCCGACGCTCGTGCTCGTCGAGGCTGTGCGCGCGTGGATCGACGAAGGGTGGCTCGTGCCGTCCGACGACGGCCACCACGTGCTCCGCGAGGGCGCGCGCACCTCCGACCTCGTCGCGCGCGCGCGCGAGTCGGTCATCGATCAGCGCGTCGCGACGCTGCTCCGCGATTTGGGCGCTGACCAGGCGAACGCGGAGCGCGTGCTCTGTCACGCCGCGCTCCTCGGGCTTCGGTTCGACGAGCGCGCGCTGAGAGCGTGCGAGGGCGTGGCCGGGCACGTGGATCGCGTGCTCGATCGCGCGCTCCTCGCGGGGCTCCTCCGCGTCGACGGGCGCGCCGGGTACCGCTTCGAGCATCGCCTCTTTTTGGACGTCATCGTCGATCGGTGCGCGCGGCGCGCCGACGCGAAGGAAATATTTCGCGCGACCGCCGACGCGCTCACGGCGGTCTACGGAAAGCGCAGCCTCGAGACTGGGCTCGCGACCGCGCAGCTCTATCGGGCAGGCGGCGCGAACGAGAGCGCGGTGCGGCGCGCCGCCGAGACCATTCGGGCGTTCGTGGCGACGTCGCTCGTGGACGCCGCCGACCGCGCGATCGCCCTCCTCGCGAGCTGGAACGAGGCCGATCGCGCTGGGCCCGGGCACCTCCACGACGCGATCCTCGAGCACGCGCGCGGCATCCGCGCGTACTTCGCGCTGGATTATCCGCTCGCGCGCGAGCACCTCGAGCGCGCCCGCGCGACGTTCGAAGCGCTCGGCGCGACCGGTGACCTTCACGGCACCCTCTTCGACATCTCCGGAACGTATTTCTACGAAGACCGCTTCGTGGAGGCCAAGCGCTACATCGCGTACGTCGATCAGCCGATCGCCGATCCGCTGGCGCACGCGCGCGGCCACCACCGGCTCGCGGAGATCGCTGCGATGCGCGCCGATCTGGCGAGCGCGATCGAGCATCAGAAGCGCTCGCTCGCGGTCAACGCCGGTCGCGACGTCTACTTCTCGCTCGTCGGCGAAGCGACCCTCGCCGAGTACTACCTCGCGAACGACGACGTGGCCGAGGCCGTCGCGTCGGTCGAGCGCGGCTCGGCCGCCGCAGAAAAAGTCGGCGCACAAATCGGTCGCCGCTACTTCAACCACACGCTCGCGGCGCTCGACGCGGTTCGCGGGTACTACGCGGCGGCGCGCGCGCGCACGCTCGAGTACCTCGAGGTGATCGTCGCGCGCGGCGACAAGTGGCACACGACCTCCGAGCGCTCGCTCTTGATGCTCTGCTCGAGCGAGCTCGACGAGGCGCCCGAGCGCGCCGCGGCGGTGCGCGCCTTCATCGACGCGTACACGGAAGTGCCGCACGACGAGGCGTTCACCTGGTGGTGCGTGCGGAGCTCGGCGAAGCGCTTGCGAGCGCGAGGCGACGACGGCCTCGCCGATCAGCTCTCCTCGCTCCTCGACGCCCGCATGAAGCGCATCGCGCTCGCGTTCGACGAGGAACAAGAGCCGATCACGGAAGACGAGGCGGCTCGATGAGGCGCTGCGACGCGAGCGTCCACCCGATGAGCTTGTAGAGCAGGCGCGCGCCGACGTTCGCGTCCCACTCGTCGTCGCCGTCGCCGGGCGCGACCTCGTTGAGATCGAAGCCGACGATGCGTCGGCCGCTCTGCGCGACCGCGCCGAGGAGGGCGCTCGCCTCGTGGAACGAGAGGCCGCCCGGGAC
The DNA here is from genome assembly GCA_963839305.1 of uncultured delta proteobacterium. Lineage (GTDB taxonomy): Bacteria > Myxococcota_A > Polyangia > Polyangiales > Polyangiaceae > DASXHD01. The sequence continues at coordinate 4,125 of CAWIUL010000003.1, read as the reverse complement.
GGGCGTCCCCGTGTGCGGGCAGAGCGACGGATCGAGCCCGTCGATGTCGAACGACACGTAGACGGCCTCGGGGAGCGACGAAATCGCCGTGGCGAACGCCTCCGCGAGCGCCCCGCGCGAACGAGCGGCGGCGAGCTGCACATCGAAGAGCGTCCGCACGCGCCCGCCGCTCTGCGCGATGCGCTCGACCTCTTCCTCGCAGAAATCTCGGATGCCGACCTGCACGATGCGCGCGACGCCCTCGAGGCGCATCACGTTCGCCATGATCGACGCGTGCGAGAACGTGAAGCCTTCGTACGCGCGTCGCAGATCGGCGTGCGCGTCGACGTGGAGGACGCCGAGGCCCGGGAAGCGCTCGGCGTACGCGCGGATCGCGCCGTAAGGCGACGCGTGATCGCCGCCGACGACCGCGGGGATGCGGCCCTGTCCGAGGAGGCGCTTGGTCTCGAGGTAGACCACTTCGTTCACGCTCTCGGAGAGCTTGTTCACGCGCGCGAGCGCCTTCTCGAGATCGGCGTTGCCCTCGACGCGGCCGCCGGCCTCGATCACCTCTTCGGCCGCGGCGCGCGCCTCTTCGTTCCACGCGCGGAGCTCGCTCGACTCGGGCAGCATCGCGATGCCGCGCTCGTACGCCTTGCCGACCTCGGCGTCGAACAAGTCGACCTGCATCGACGCGTCGAAGATCGCGCGCGGTCCGGCGCTCGCGCCCGCGCGATACGACGTCGTCGCGTCCCACGGCACCGGCAAGAGCACGACGCGCGCCTCGTCGGGCGTGTACGGCAGCCCGTAAATTCCAGCGTCGCGCTCGGCGGCCGCGTTCGGATCGAATGCCATGGCCGACCATCTAGCACCGCGCGCGCCGCAGGGGGTACCTTCGGTTCATGGAACTGGTCGAGCTGCGCGCAGCGTTCGAACGTCTCGGCATTCGTCGCGTGAAGGTCGGCGGCTTCGACGTCGACGGCGTCCTCCGCGGCAAGTACGTCATGCCCGAGAAATTCTGGAGCGCGGCCGAGTCGAGCTTCGGATTTTGCGACGTCATCTTCGGTTGGGACATCGGCGACGTGCTCCTCGACAACACGCGCGTCACCGGCTGGCACACCGGGTACCCGGACGCGCACGCGCGCATCGACCTCTCCACGTTCCGCGTCATTCCCTGGGAGCCGGACACGGCCGCGTTCCTCGTCGACTTCGTGAACCACGACGGCTCGCCTCACCCCGCGTGCCCGCGCTCGCAGCTGAAGCGCGTCATCGAACGATTCGATCCGCATGGGCTACCACCCGACGTTCGCCGCGGAGTTCGAGTTCTTCCTCTTCCACGAGACACCGCAGACGCTCCACCAAAAGGGATTTCGCGGGCTCGAGTCGCTGTCGCCCGGGATGTTCGGCTACTCGTGGGTGCGCGAGGGGCAGAACAGCGACCTCTGCCACGCGATCCTCGACGAGATGGAGGCGTTCGAGATCCCGATTGAGGGCCTGCACACGGAGACCGGTCCGGGCGTTTACGAGGTGGCCATTCGCTACGACGAGGCTCTCGCGATGGCCGACAAAGCCGCGCTCTTCAAGGCGGGGATGAAGCAGCTCTGCGCGCGCCGCGGAATCTCCGTGACGTTCATGGCCAAGTGGAACGACGAGCTCCCGGGCTCGAGCGGGCACCTCCACCAGTCGCTCTGGAGCGCCGACCACCAGACGAACTTGTTCTACGACGCAAACGCGCCGAACCAGCTGAGCCAGCTCGCACGACACTACCTCGGCGGGCAGATCGAGCTTGATGCCTTCGCTCACCGCGCTCTTCTCGCCGACGGTGAACAGCTACAAACGCTACGTGCCCGGCGTGTGGGCGCCGCTCACCGCGAGCTGGGGCGTCGAGAACCGCACGTGCGCGATCCGCGTGATCCCCGGCGGGCCGAAGGCGACGCGCCTCGAGTATCGGCAGACCGCGGCGGACATCAACCCGTACGTCGCGATCGCGAGCGCGCTTGGCGCGGGACTTTGGGGGATCGAGAACGCGACCGAGCCGCCGCCCGAGTCGAAAGGCGACGCCTCCGCGAACGCGGACGAGTCGCCGCTGCGCCTTCCGCGGACGCTCCGCGAGGCGGCGCATCGGCTCTCGCGTTGCGCCGCGGCGCCGAAGATCCTCGATCCCGAGTTCGTCGATCACTACGCGCGCACGCGCGATTGGGAGGCGCGGCAGTACGAACGAGCCGTGACGGAGTGGGAGCTCCGCCGCTACTTCGAAGCGATCTGAAATCTGGCACGCCTCGTGCGACCTCTCGCGCGAGAGGCCAGCATGAAAACGATTCTCGCGATGAGCTTCGTCGCCGCGCTCGTACCCGCGGCCGCGTATGCTCAACAACAACAGGCGAACGACGACGACTACATCCGCGCTCCAGTTCGCCTCGACCAGCGCCTCGACAGGACGTTCGAGGGCAACTGCAAGTACTCGGTCGAGGTGAAGGGCACGATCACGCCGCTACCGGGCCAAGAGGACCAGAAGGCTCCGCAGGTGAGCCCGAACGTGACCGTCTCCGCGACGGCCGCGTGCCCGAACGAGGCGGCCGTGAAGGTTTCGCAGGACATCCTCGGCACGGGCCCGCTCACGTGGCGTCAGCTCGCGAGCTCGCTCGAAGAGCGCGCGCAGGTCGTCACGGTGGAGAGCCAGCACCAGTGCACGTACGCGCCGAAGTTCCGCGTCGCCGCCGCGCGCGTCGAGATCACGGCGTTCGATTACCACTGCACCGCGATCTGACGGCGGATGAGCGACGTCGAGCTCCTCGCGCTCGCGCCGATGTTCGCGCCCGGCGAAGCGCTCGTGCTGCGCGTGGTCGACAGCCTTCGTCACTTCGCGTCGATCCGCACGCTGCGCAAGACTCAGGAGCTCTCGCCGGAGCAGGCCTCGCGCGCGCTCGACGTCGCGTTTTGGGCGAGCCTCGGGACGAACGAGGGGCGGCCGACGCGCACGCGCGTGCTCTTCGCCGAGCCGCCGCTCTTTCCGACGCCGCTCTGCTTCGCCGATCCCGTCCCCTACGAGCCCGCGCGCGTGACGCGGCTCGCGCCGGCGGTGCCGGAGGGCGGTTGCATCGGCGTGTCGCCGAGCACGATGTCGATCTGGGGCGTGAACGCGGTCGATCCGGGGTCGTCGCTCAACGCGCTCGGGATCGTGATCCCGATGCCCGGCGTGCTGCACGTGCGCATCGGACCGCTTCGTCCGTTCGCGGTCGTGAGCAACGGCATCGCGGCCGTGCTCGCGGACGCCGCGCTCATGCTCCCGGAGCGGCTGCGCGAGCTCCTCGGGAAATCGCTCGTCGGCGCGGACATTCGAAAGACGCAGCGCGCGTGGCGAGAGTGCTTGATGCTCGCGGCGCTCGCGAGGCGCGTGCTCCATCGCGGCAGCGGCGGAACGCTCCTCGTCGTGCCCGCGGGTGAAGGAGCGTGGAGGCGCACATCGAAATCGCGCACCGCTTCGCGACGCCCGACGCGTCGCTCCACGAAGCGGTCGCTCGAGAGCTCGGCGGCGAGGACGCGCGGTCCTTCGCGCCCGACATGCCCGAGGCCCTCAAGTGGCAGGTCGTCGGATTCAATCCCCGGACACCTCTCGGCGGAGGCCGCAGCCTTGAGGCGCGTGGCGCCCTACGCGAACGTCGACGGCGCGGTCATCATCACGCGCGATCTCGAGGTCGTCGGTTTCGGCGCGAAGATCGTCTCGACCAACGGCACGTCGCACGTGATCGTCGACGCGGACGAGACGTCGATCGAGGACATCGGCGGGACGCGGCACCAATCGGCGGCGCGCTTCGTCGGCGCGAACCGCGACTGCTTCGCGATCGTCGTCTCGCACGATGGGCACATCTCGCTCCTTCACTACGACGAGCCCGCGCGCGCGGTCCGCATGGTGCGCAACGTCGAGTGGTGGGATTGATCAGCTGAACCGGTGCGAGCCGAGCTCCGTGTAGCGCGGGCCGGTGGGCAAGAGCTCGCTCTCGAAGAGGACGACGCGCGTCGCGTGGCCGCCTGCGCGTTCGCCGAAGCGCTTCACGATAGGGCGCACGTCGCGCGGCGTGCGTGAGCGCGCGAGCGTCACGTGCGCGTGAAACGGCCGGTCCTCGCGGGGAACGTTCGCGATCGCTT
>CAWIUL010000002.1:0-15860 GCA_963839305.1 uncultured delta proteobacterium | reverse complement strand
TCGAGCGATCGCATTTGCGGTCAGCTCGATGTTGCGGTACGCGTCTTCCGGTTACGGGCGCATAACTCAGCGGTAGAGTGCGACCTTCACACGGTTGAAGTCGCAGGTTCAGATCGCGCTCGCCCACAAAGATTCAGAGCGCGCGACGCAATGCGAACGCGGCGGCGCTCGTCGCGTGAGATCCGCCATTGGCTCGGACTGGGCGCCAGAAGTTGTCTACGCGCCTCGGTCCGACGCGCGCCTCGCGTTGTGAGCCGTTCCACGCGGCGTTCGCGAGGTAGCGATCAGGAGCGCGACGCGATCTTCTCGCGCCCGCGAAACGCGCTCATGATCCCGTTGATGCCGTCGCCGGGGTAGCCGAAGACGCGCCGCACGCCCCAGGCTGCAAGTCGATTGCGGATGAAATCGCTGACGCTCTGGCTCATGGATTCCTCTGGCGTTGGGTTTGCTTCGAGTGATTCACGCGCGATGCCAGACGATGGGCGCGACCGTGGCTCGCCGCGCGCGCGGTCAGCCAGTCGGTGATCGCGGCCTCGGCACGCTCGCGCTCGACGAGGAGCGCGAAGTGACCCGCGTCGAGCTCGACGTACTTCGCGCCGACTCGCGTGGCGTAGGCGCGCACCATCGGCGTCGAGACCTGGCCGTCGACGCGACCTTGGATGACGAGCGTGGAGACGCCCGGCGCACCCGCGTCCGGCGCCGCGCCCGAGACGAGGACGAGCCCGTCGATCTCGCCGGCGAGCCTCGGGGCGAGACGGCTCGCGCCGATCCCGCCGTTCGAGAGTCCGGCGAGGTAGATCCGCGTCTTGCCGCGCGCGTGGAGAGAGGCGATTGTGTCGCGGACGATTCGCTCGTTCGCGTGGGTCCACCAAGCACCCGCCCACGACGTCGACGGGCACGCGGTCGACATGCCCGCGCGAGCCGCCGCCCGCGCGAAGAGCCAACACGACATCGTGAAGTTCCCGGCGGAGCCGTGAAGGAACACGACGGCCGCGTCGCCGTCGCGCATCAGCTCGATCGTGTCCGTGGCCCCCGGTCCCTCGAGGCCAAGGTACGTGGCGACGAACGGCGACGGGAGGCTCCCCTCCTCGCGGTCCATGTCGTCGTACGCGGCGCGCATCGCCGCTGGCAGCTCGGGCACGTCGGGGTCTGACATGAAATGCGTGTGCGCGATGGCGCGCGCGGCGTTGACCGCGACGTCTCGCTCGTCCACGACGCGGTCGATCGCGCGCACGTCGCCGGCCTTCTTCGTCGTGAGCAGGCGCGCGCCGACGGGGACGAGCAAGAGCGCGGCTCCCGCGATCGCCAAACGCCGCGCCCACTTGCGCGACGCGACGAGCGACGCCGCGAGCACCATCGGCGCGAGCACGTATGCCGCGCCCGACAGCGTCGGCGGCCCGCTCAAGACGAACAGCACGACCGGCGAAAACCCGAGCAAGACGAGGATCCCGAAGATGCGCTTCATGCTCGTGCTTACGGGCGCGGAGGCGCATTCTTCGCGGCGAAGTCCGTGAACGGTCGCGCCGCGCCCGTGAGCGGTCGCTGCTATGATCCGGCCGTGGCCCGGCGTGTCTCGCTCCCCATCTCGGTCGACCCCCGCATGACGCTCGCGCGCGCGCGTGAGAAGCTCGGCGGCCGCGTCTCGTCGCACGGTCGCGGCGGCGAGATTCGTGCGCGTCGGCGAAGACGTCGGGGTCGTCCTCTGGTCGGACGAGGTCCGATGCGACGTGTGGCTCGGAAGCGATCGCATCAAGCGCGTGTGCGTCGAAGAGGCCTCACTCGCGCCGTCCACGGTCGCGATGGGCCCGATCGCGGTCGACGCGCGCGCGTTCGCAGAGCTCGAAGAGGGCCAAGACGTCGTGTTCGACGAGAAGGTCCGAGGGCGTCTCCTCGAGAAATGTCGCTGGGGCGGCCTCGTCGGGGTCGAAGACGGTCGCGTGTTCGCCGTCGGTTTTCGCCGCTTCGTGAGGCGCCTCGCGAACTGACATGACCGTCGCCCAGCTTCGCATCGGCAAGCACGGCCCGCCCGCCGCGGACGCGCGCAAGTTCCTCCCGACGACGCGCGCGGAGATGGAAGCGCGCGGCTGGGAGCAGCTCGACGTCCTCATCGTGACTGGCGACGCCTACGTCGACCACCCCGCGTTCGGCCCGATCCTCATCGCGCGCTTCCTCGAGGGGCGCGGCTACAAGGTCGGCGTGATCGCGCAGCCGCGCTGGGATCGCGCGGACGATCTCGCGCGCATGGGCGCGCCGCGTCTCTTCGTCGGCATCAGCGCGGGCAACCTCGACTCGATGCTCAACAAGCTCACCGCGCAAAAGAAGGTGCGCGGCGAGGACCAATACTCGCCCGGCGGCCGCACGAACGCGCGCCCGAACCGCGCCTCGATCGTCTACGCGAACCTCGCGCGCCAGGCTTTTCCCGGCGTTCCCGTCGTCCTCGGCGGCATCGAGGCCTCTCTCCGGCGCATCGCGCACTACGACTACTGGAGCGACTCGGTGCGCCGCTCGATCGTGCTCGACAGCAAGTGCGACCTCCTCGTCTTCGGCATGGGCGAGCGCGCCGCGTGGGAGATTGCGAAGCGGCTCGACGCCGGAGAGCGCATCTCCGAGATGCGCGACATCCGCGGCACCGCGTACGCGATGGGCCGAGGCTCGCGGAGCGAAGCGGAGAGAGCCGAGAGCTCGGGGAGCTCGAGGGGCGAAGCCCCTCGACAGGCAAGCTGGGAGCCGCTCCTCGAGAAGAAGAGCCGCTTCACGACGGACGGCGGCCTCGTCGTCTTGCCGTCGTACGAAGAGATCTCGTCTTCGAAAGAGGCGTTCGCGAAGATGGCGCGCGCGTTCCAGTTCGAGACGAACGCGCACAACGGCCGCCCGCTCCTTCAAGTACACGGACGCGAAGCCGTCTATTTCAACCCGCCCGCGTTGCCGCTCGAAGAGCGCGACATGGACGGCCTCTACGATCTCCCGTTCGTGCGCGCGCCGCATCCGAGCTACCGCGGAGACCGCATCCCCGCGTTCGAGACGGTGAAGCACTCGATTGTGACGATGCGCGGCTGCTTCGGCGGTTGCACGTTCTGCAGCATCACCGAGCACGAGGGGCGCATCATCCAGAGCCGCAGCGAGTCGAGCGTGCTCCGCGAGGTTCGCCAGCTCTCGCGCATGGAGGGCTTCTCCGGCGTCGTCACGGACGTCGGCGGCCCGACCGCGAACATGTACAAGATGCACTGCAAGGACGAGCGCACCGAGAGCGCGTGCCGGCGCCTCTCGTGCGTGCACCCTGGCATCTGCGAGAACCTCGTCACCGATCACGCGCCGCTCGTGTCGCTCCTCAAGAAGGTCCGCACCGAGCCCGGAATCAAGCGCGTCTTCGTCGCGAGCGGCGTCCGCTACGACCTCGCGATGCGCAGCAAGGAGTTCATCTCCGAGCTCGCCAAGCACCACACCGGCGGTCAACTCTCGGTCGCGCCCGAGCACTCCGACCCCGACGTGCTCGAGAAGATGAAGAAGCCGCCCGTCGAGCACTACGAGCGCTTCGCCCAAGCGTTCTGTCAGGCGAGCGAAGAGGCCGGCAAGGAGCAGTACCTCGTGCCGTATTTCATCACGGGCCACCCGGGCTCGACGCTCGACGACACGATCCAGCTCGCGCTCTGGCTCAAGGAGCGCGGCATGCGCCCGCGCCAGGTCCAAGACTTCATCCCGACGCCGATGGCGATCGCGACCGCGATGTACTTCACCGGCCTCGACCCGCTCACCGGTAAACCCGTGCATGTTGCACGCGATTTGCGCGAGAAGCGCATGATGAAGGCGCTCCTCTTCTACTGGGACGCGCAGCACTGGCCGCTCGCCCGCGAGGCGCTGCTGAAAGCGGGCCGACGCGATCTGATCGGCAAGCTCGTTCCCGCTGGCGATGGACACGACCGCCATCGCAGCATCGGCGGCAGATCTGGGCCACCCCGGGCCAAAGCCCGGGGCTGGCGAAGACCCAGCTGATCATCCAACTCAAGTCAGCCCCGGGCTTCAGCCCGGTGTGGCCCCAAAACTCACTCCGCGTAGCGCACGACGAGGCGCACCACCTCCTCAACGAACGCGGGGTCCTCCAGCAAATCGCGGCGGAAGAGGACCGCGCCGTGGGTCACGGCCTCCACGGCGTGGACGATGACGAACGCGACGACGTCGACCTTTCGCTTCTTGGCGAGCTCGGGCAGGCGCACCTCGATGTACGCGCGCACGAGCGCGAGCGTCTCTTGTTCGAGCTGGTGGATGCGCTCGAACGTCGCGAGGCGCGGGAGCTCCTCGGCGAAGACGCGGTGCAGGTCCGGGTCGACGCGGTGCGCGGCGAGGAGGCCCTCGATGAGCGCGCGCGCAGCGACGGCGAGCGGCTGCTCGAGCGCGTTCTCGGTGCCGCGGCGCAGAAACTCCTGCGACTCCTCGAGGTGCCGGTCGAGGAGCGCCGCGACGATGGCCTCCTTGTTGGGGAAGTACTGGTAGAGCGACCCGACGCTCACGCCGGCCGCTTCGGCGATGTGGTTGGTCGTGGTCGCCTGGTAGCCGCGCTTGACCAAAATGCGAGCAGTTGCTCGCATGATGGCGCTCACGGTCGCCTCCGAGCGCGCTTGGGATGCCTGTTTTCTAGGGCGGATGGCGATTCGACGGTTCAAAGTTCGGATCCGAACATTGCGAGCTGACAATACGAGTGATTGCTCGCATTAATCATCTCATGCAAGCCGCTTTCGTCAAGAGCTTCGTCCGCGGCCGCAAGAGCGGCGCCCCGCGCATGCCCGGGTCGCTCGTCTTCGGCAACCTGTTCGACTTCCAGAAGGACCGCATCGGCCTCCAGCACCGCGTCGCGCGCGAGCTCGGAGACATCGCCGAGCTCCGCATCGGGTTCATCCCGGTGCTGATGACGTCGTCCCCCGCCCTCGCCCACGAGATGCTCGTCGAGAAGCAGGACGCGTTCATCAAGAGCGCGGGACTCTCGGTCTTCGCCAAGCCGCTCCTCGGCGAGGGGCTCCTCACGAGCGAGCACGGCGAGCACAAGAAGCAGCGCAAGATGATGGCGCCGCTCTTCGCGCACAAGCGCATCGCCGGCTACGCGGACGTGATGGCCGAGCGCGCGGAGAAGATGGCGCGCTCGCTCGAGCACGACCAGCGCGTCGAGATCGTCGATGCCATGATGCGCGTGACGCTCGAGATTGTCGGCAAGACGCTCTTCGACGCCGAGCTCGGCGGCGACGCGGACGACGTGGGCGATGCGCTCACGGACGCGATGACCGCGATGATGCGCGGCATGGTGCGCGTGATCCCGATCCCGCCCTCGATCCCGACGCGCGCGAACCTGAGGATGCGCGACGCGGTGAAGCGGCTCGACGAGATCGTCTACCGGCTCGTCCGCGAGCGCCGCGCGAGCGGCCTTGATCGTGGCGACTTGCTCGGGATGCTCCTCGCGACGAAGCACGAGGACGACCAGTCGCCGCTCAGCGACACGGAGATCCGCGACCAGTCGATGACGCTGATGCTCGCGGGCCACGAGACGACCGCGAACGCGCTCGCGTGGACGCTCTATCGGCTCGGGCGAGAGCCCCAGGCGCGCGAGCGCGTCGAGCGCGAGATCGACCAGTGTCTGCGACGTCCCGCCCTCGGCGGATCCGTCGACGCGTCCGTCGGAAAACGCCGCGTGACCGCGGATGATCTCAAGAACCTCCCGCTCACGCTCCAGGCGATCAAAGAGGCCATGCGCCTCCACCCGCCCGCGTACATCATCGGTCGACAGGCGACGCGCGACGTCACGCTCGGCGGCGTGAAGGTGCCCACGGGCCGCGTCGTCCTCTTGAACGTCGCGGGCATGCAGCGCCGCTCCGACCTCTTCGAGGACCCCGATCGCTTCGACCTCGATCGCCTCTCGGTCGAGAACGAAAAGAAGCTCCGGCCGCTCTCGTACATGCCGTTCGGCGCGGGGCCGCGCGTGTGCATCGGCAACCACTTCGCGCTCATGGAGAGCCACGTCGTGCTCGCGACGATGATGCAGCACGTGCGCTTCGAGCTCGAGAGCGATCGCGAGGTCGGCTCCGAGCCGCTCGTCACGCTACGACCGAAGGGCGGCGTTCACGCGCGCGTCGTCGCGAGGATCGCCGCCCAGAGCTCGCCGCGTCCCTGATCGGTCTCCGAGGAGAAGCCGATGATGCGCGCCTTCGTCGTGGCCCGGAGCTTGTCGAGCGCGGGCTTCATTTGGGACTTGGGGAGCTTGTCGACCTTCGTCGCGACGACGATGAGCGGCTTCTTCGTCTGCGCCCAGAACTCCGCGAGCTCGTCGTCGTCCTCTTCGACGCCGCGGCGCACGTCGACGAGGAGCACGAGCGAGCGGAGCGAGCCGCGCCGCAAGAGGTAGCCCTCAATCATCGGGCCCCACGCCTTCTTCTGCTCCTTCGAGCGCGCGGCGAAGCCGTAACCGGGGAGATCGCCGAAGACGATCGGACCGGCCTCGGTCTGGATCGCGAAGAGGTTGATCTTGTTCGTGTGGCCAGGCGTCTTGCTGACGCGCGCGAGGCCCTTTCGCGCGACGAGCGCGTTGAGGAGGCTCGATTTCCCGACGTTCGAGCGTCCGGCGAAGGCGATCTCGGGGTGCACGGCGCCGGGCAGCTGCTCGGGCGTCGTGCCGCTCCCGAGGTACGTCGCGTCGAGGATCTTGGGCGGCTCGGTCGGCGGCTTCAATCGGCGTGCTGTATAGCACGCCGATATTTGCCTCGTAGCCTCGGCTTCATCAGCTCGCGACTTTCCCCCGCATGAGGCGGCGGCGCAAGCCGCTCGTGATCTCCTCGAGCTCCTCGGAGCGCACCGCCCACGCGACCACGACGAAGAGCACGCCGAAGACGGCCATCGCGGCGATCCCCGGGATGACGTGCGACGAGACGCCGCACAATCGCGCGACCGCGTACGCCGCGACGACCGCGATGCCCGAGGCGACGAGCGTGCGCGCCACCGAGCCGCCGAGCTCGCCGAGCTCGAGCCCGCGGAGCTTCTTGCGGAGCATCACGAACAAGAGCGCCATCTGGACGGCGCTCGAGCCCGCGACCGCCGCGCTGATTCCTTCTTGCCCCATGGGCCCGCGCAGCGTCACCGCGAGCGCGATGAACGCGACGAGATCGATCGCGCTCACGAGCACGGGCGTTCGCGTGTCGCCGAGCGCGTAGTACACCGGCACGAGCTGCCGCACGGCCGCCACGGTCCAGATCGCGCCGCCTTGCCAGAGGAGCGCCTTCGCCGTCTCGTGCGACGCGATCGCGTTGAACTCGCCGCGCTCGAAGATCGCGCGCACGATCGGCTCGCCGAGGAGCGCGAGTCCGACGCTGCAAGGGATCGCGACGAACATCGCGAGGCGCATGCCGTGGGCGTACGTCTTTCGGAGCTCGCCCCACTCCTTCTTCGCCGCGAACGTCGCGAGCGACGGAAGCGCCGCGGTCGAGAGCGCCATCACGAAGATGCCCTGCGGAAAGTCGCAGAGGCGCATCGCCCACGAAAAATAGCTCTGCGAGCCCTGCGGAAGCTCCGAGAGGAAGCGCCGCGAGAGGACGAGGTCTATGTAATATACACCTATCCCGAAGGTCATCGGCGCGAGGCGGCGGATGGCGTCGCGCACGGCGGGATCTGCGAACGAGAGCTTCGGTCGCCCGGCGTAGCCCATGGCGGCGAGCGCGGGGATCTGCGCGAGGACCTGGAGCGCGCCGCCCACGAGCGCGCCCACGCCCATCGCCCACGCGCGGTCCATGCCCGCGCGCTCGAGCGGCCCCGGCAGGAGGAACGCGCAAAGGAGGAAGCTCACGTTGAGGAGGCCGGGCGCGAACGCCGCGACGGCGAATTTCTTCTTCGCGTTGAGCGCGGCCATGCCGAGCGCGGCCGTGCCCATGAAGAAGATGTACGGAAAGACGATGCGCGTGAGCGCGACCGTGCGCTGGAACTCGCCGGGTTTGTCGTGGTACCCGCTCGCGAAGAGCTCGCAGAGCGGGCCCGCGAACGCGACGCCGAGCGCGGTCACGAGCGTGAGCGCGAGGAGCGAGACGCCGCGGATCTTCGCGAAGAAGTCTCTGGCGGCGTCGTCGCCTTCGGTCGCGAGCTTGCTGCTGAGGACCGGCACGACCGCGCTCGCGACGGCGCCCTCGCCGAGCAGCTGCCGGAGCGCGTTCGGGATCGTGAACGCGACGAAGAACGCGTCCGTCTCGCCGCGACCGAAGACCGCCGCGAGCGCCATGTCGCGGCCGAGGCCGAGCACACGCGAAGCGAGCGTGCCGAGGCCGACGATGCCCGCGCGCCCCGCGAGCTTTCGCCTCTCGCGCTCGCCCTCGGTCGCGCCGCTCGAAGGGCTCACCGCGGGATCGTTTCCCCGTGGGGACCGCTGCACTCGGGGCACTGACAGAGCGAGCGGAGGTAGATGTACGAGTAGATGCCGCTGTTGTGGCCGTCGAACCAGTCGATCTGGAGCGCGTAGTTTCCGACGGGCTGCATGTCGTCGATCTCGAGCGCGATGCCCTCGCGCTTGAGGAACGTGATCGTCCCGGAGTGGCCCTGGCAGCCCGCGCAGGGGCAGTAGCCGCGGAGGATCTCGTGCGGGTAGACGCCCTTGTGGCCGTCGGCCCAGTCGATCTCGGTGACGCGCGCGCCGCGCGGGGAACGGATGGCCTTCGCGACGAATTGGGGATCGGTCATGACACTCGCTCGATGATCTTCTTTTCGGCGTCGAGACGGACGAGCCCCGTCACGGCGCCCACCTTGGAAACGACCTTCTTGCCAAGCATATGCCCGACGCGCAAAGCGTCCGAGAAAACGGCTGGATCTCGCCAAGCGGCCGAGCCGGGGACGGCCCCGCGGGACGCGAGCACCGCGAGCACGCCCGCGAAGAACGCGTCCCCTGCCCCCGTCGCGTCGACGCACTTCGCGGCGAGCGCAGGCCTCGAGACGTGCCCGTGGGGACCCGCCGCGCGCGCCGGTCCCGAGCCGTCGGTGAAGATCCACGTCGCCTCGGGCGCGTATTTTTCGACGAAGTCGTCGCCGAGCGCGACGAAATCCGCGCGCGAGGCCTTCACGAGCGCCGCGTGCGAGGCGAGCTCGCCCACGCGCTTTCGCATCGTCCGGAGATCGCTCCAGAGGTGCGCGCGCACGTTCAGGTCGACCGCGAGCGCTGCGCCCGCTTTCTTCGCGAGCTTCACGAAGCGCCACGTGGCCGAGGCGAGCGGCTCGCGCACGAGCGTGCTCGTGCCACAGACGGCGAACGTGGCCTTCAGCATCGCGCGCCGGAGGTGCTCGGGGCGCACCATCATGTCGGCCGTCTCGTGGCGGTAGAAGACGAAGCTCGGCTCGCCGCGCGCGTCGCGCCGAACGAACGCGAGGCCCGTGCGATGCGGCAGGCGCACGATGCGCGAGGTGTCGACGCCCGACCTCGCGAGCCGCTCGACGAGCGCGTCGCCGAACGAGTCCTTCGAGACGCCCGCGATGATCGACGCGCGAACGCCGAGCCGCGCGAGCGCCACGACCAGATTCGTGGGCGCGCCGCCGATCTCGCGGCGGTACGTGTCGGGGCCCGTCTCGTAGACGTCCCAGAGCGCTTCACCGAACGCGACGACCGACGGGCGCTTCATTTTTCGCCGAACCCGGTGTGCGCGGCCATCGCGGCCTCGACGAGCTCGATGAGCTCGCGCGCGTGCGGCGCGACGTTCTCTTTCGTGATCGCCGCTCGACGCACGGCCGCGCGCAAGAGCACCCGCGCGCCGCCGCATTTCCGGCAGATGATCCCGCCGCGCGCCGGATCGAGCTGCGCCGCGGCGTCTTCTGGGCATTTGACGCCGCACACGATGCACCGTTCGAGCTCGAGCCCCCAGCCCACGTCCGACAGGAGCCGAAGCCCCGCGATCGCGAGCTCCGCGTTCGGATCGCCGCCCGCGTCGAGCGCGTCGAGCGTCTGCGTGAGCGTCGCGAACGCCGCGGGTTCCTCGGTCTTCGGCGGAAACATGTGGCGCGCCCAGCGGAGCGCGGTCCCCGCGGCGTCGAGCGCCTCGAGGCGCGTCATGAGACCCGTGCGCGCGCGTGTCACGTGCGCCTCTTTGAGCGTCACGAGCTCGGTGCCTTTGTCCTCGTAGGCCGCGGAGAGCGTGTGCATCGGCTCGAGCGCGCCCGCGACGCGCCGGCTGCCTTTTCGCGCCCCGCGCACGATCGCCGAGACCTTGCCCTCTTTTTCGGTGAGCAGCGTCACGATGAGATCGCTCTCGCCGTAGGGGACGCTCCTCACGACGAGCGCGGTCGTGGTCACGCGCCGCGCGGCGCGACGGGCTACGCGTCCAGCCACGCAGCCGAGGAGACGTTCGTCTGGCTCAGCTCGGCGGGAACGCCGTGCCCGCGCGGAGTCAGCACGATCGAGAGCGCGAGCGTCACGAGCACGAGCAGCACGACGAACGCGATCGCGACGCCCAAGCGGCGGCTGCCACCACGGACCGCGGTCACGGGCGACGTCGCCGGGAGCGGCGTCACGATCGTGACGTTGCGGCTCGACGTGTACCGCGCGAGCACCTCCGACGGCGGAAGGCCCACGGCCTGCGCGTACGACTTCAAGAAGCCGCGCACGAACACCTCGCCGGGCAAGTCGTCGAATCGATCGGCCTCGAGCGCGTCGAGCGTCGTCGCGGGAATGCGCGTCACGCGCGACACCTCGACCACGCTCATGCGCTTTCCTTCGCGGCTCTTCTTGAGCATCGCGCCGATGGTTCTCGTCTCCGTCACGTCCACCTCCGAACAACGCGCCCGGACGTCGCAGCGGAGGCGCCAGGCTTGGCGCCGACTGGGACGGGACACGCCGACTTCAACAGCTCCGCCGCGCAAGCCTTCCCGGCTTCCGTCGACATGGACAAATCTCGGCACTTTCCGAAGTCGCCGCACGCCTGCTCGACGTGATTGAGCTTCACGCGAACCTCGGCGCGCGCGCGCCACGCGTCCTGGAGGTTCTGGCAATCGGGGCTGTCGACCGCGAGCGCGCTCGAGAAGCTCTGCTCCGCGTTCGGGAGATCGCCCTTCTTCTCGTACGCGACGCCGAGCCGATAAAACCCGACGCAGAACTTCGGCTGCGTGACGGCGTTGCGGAGCGAAGCGATGCCCTCGTCGACGTGCCCTTCTTGGACCTGCGCCCAGCCGAGGTTGCCCCACGCGAGGTGGACCGCGTTGTACGAAGGATCCTTCACCAGCGGCTCGAGCGCCGCGATCGCTTCCTTGTACTTCTCTTCGAGGATCAAGATGTTGCCGAGCAGGTTTCGCGCGTCGCGGAAGGTGGCGTCGCGCTCGAGCGTCTTGCGCGCGTACTGGTCGGCCAGATCCATCTTGCAATCCGACGCTTTGAGGCCCGCGTCTCCAGAGCAAAATGAAAGGTAGATGGCCGACGTGAAGTAGAGCGCCTTGGCGTTATCTTCGTCGAGCTTGTTGGCCTTGAGCGCGTGATCGAGCGCCTCTCGCGGGTGACCTTTGTAGAAGTACTCGCGCGCGAGATCGTACTCGGCCTCCGCTTGGCGCTCGGGGCTCTGCGCGTGCGGGTTGCCCGTCGCCGGCGCGCACGCCGCGGCCGCGCAACAGACGGCAAATGCTCGAATCCCGACCGAATGCATGGAGTGCGACCTAGGTGCGTACCCGAATGCCCGCTCGACCGTCAACCCTCGCGAAAAAAGCGCGAGACTATTCGCCCCGGAGCTCGTCTTTCGTGCTCAAAAGCGCGTGGAGACGTCGGAGCGCTTCGATGTCCGGAAGCTCGATGCGCTCGCCTGAAATCCGCAGGTAGCCCTGGTCACGAAGGCGTTGCACGTCGCGCTTCACCGAGTCGACGTCGAGGCCCACGCGGCTCGCGAGCTCCACGGGCGACACCGTGATCTCGAGCGGCGCGGAGCTCACCGCCTCCGCCGCGCGCCACGCGAGCTTGAGGAGCGTGCTCACGACCTTGAACTGGCTGTCGTGGAGCATGAGGATTTCGATCTGGTCCTCGGCGTCGCGCACGCGCCGAACGAGCTGCTCCATCACGCGGACGGCGATCGCCGGGTAGTTCACGAGCAGCGAGCGGAACGTCTGGCGATCGAGCGCGAGGGCGACGCCGTCGGTGAGCGCGACGGCCGTCGAGCTCCGCGCGGCGGAGTCGAGCAGCGCGGACTCGCCGAAGAGATCGCCCGGCTTGAGGACCATGAGGCTCCGGTCGACGCCGCGAATGTGCTTGAGCAAGCGCACGCGGCCCTCTTGAAGGAGGTACGCCTCCGTCGCTTGCTCGTCGTCGCGAAAGAGCGTCGCGCCTGCGGTGAAGCTTCGCCCGTAGCGCGACACGAGCCTCGCGCGCTCGGACTCTCCCAGCTCGATCTCGTCGCTCATCCGAGCCCGACAGGTTACTCCAACGTGCCCTTCGTGGACGGGATTCCGCCGGCGCGAGGATCGACGCGCGTCGCCGCCATGAGCGCCTTCGCGAGCGCCTTGAAGCAGATCTCGACGATGTGGTGCATGATCGTGCCCGCGTGGAGGACCACGTGGAGGTTGCACATCGCGCCGCGCGCGAAGCCCTCGAAGAAGACCTCCGCCAGCTCGGTGTCGAAGTCGCCGATCTTCCCCTTCGGGAGCGCCACCTCCCAGACGAAGTACGGGCGCCCGGAGAGATCGAGCGCGACGGTGGCGCGCGCCTCGTCCATCGGGAGCGTCGCGGCGCCGTAGCGCGCGATTCCGGCTTTGTCGCCGAGCGCCCGCGCGAACGCCTGCCCGAGGAGCACCGCGAGATCCTCGGTCGTGTGGTGCCCGTCGATCTCGACGTCGCCCTTCGCGCGGATCGTCAGATCGAAGAGCCCGTGCCGCGCGATCTGCTCGAGCATGTGCGTGAGGAACGGCAGCGGCGTCTGCACGTCCGCCTTGCCCGTCCCGTCGAGCTCGACGGTGACCTCGATGTCGGTCTCTTTCGTCGCGCGCTTCGCGCTCGCGCTCCGGCCCATGGCGCGAAGTACACCACGGACCGGAGTCACGGGCCAAATCGCGAGGACGCGGTCACGCCTTCATGATGGCGAAGTCGTGGGTGTGCGAGAGCGAGATCGCCGACGTGACCGTCACGGTGCCGCCGCCCTCGATCGTCGTGAGCTGCGCGGCCGTGAGCGAGACGGTGTGCGTGTGCTGCGCGTTTCCAGCCTCGGGATCGGGGCTGGACGACGACGTGTACGTGGCGCCTGCAGAAGGTGGCGACGTGAGGTCCGTCGCGGGCACGCAGAGCGTGTGGTTGTGCATCGCGATCGTCGTGGAGGTGCTCGTCCCTCCGCACCCTCCGGCGCCGGTGTCCGCGGCGCCCGTATCCTGCACGCCGGTGTCCTTGGCGCCGGTCTCGGGCGTCGTGCCCGTGTCCGGCGGACCCGAGCCCGAGTCGGGCGTGGGCGACGGCGTCGACGTGGACGAACATCCGACCGGGATCATGAGCAGCGTGACGGTCGCTCCGGCAGTGGAAAGAAATTCGCGGCGAGTGGGCATTGTGGCTCTCCTTGGCGGGCAGCCGAGTGCGAGTCATGTGCCACGCGGAATCACGCGCCCTCGCGCCGCGCGTCGAGGCCGTCGTGTCGAACAGTGGCAAGTTCCGACGAGGCGTCGTCTCATGCCCGTTTCTTTCGCACGAACGCACGTTGCCGCCGGCGCAACGCGCGTTCGCGTTCTCATCCGCGCGTACGGATGCTGAAACCGAAGCGGTCGCGGTGCTCCGGTTGTAGGCGATCGACGACCGGGCTCTCTTCGCGCAGACGCGCGCGGAGGAAGCGAACGATCGCGATGCGTGCTCGCCGAAGCGTCCGTAGACGCAGCGGGAACCAATGGATTCGCAGTATGGCTTGCATGAGTGCCTCCTCGATGTGTGAGGACGCGCGGCCGCCGTCCGAACTGACTCCGATGTAGGGCCGTTCCTTGAGCGAACGAGGGTCGTGGGGTACTTGCAGCGCGTGGATCACGAGCTCGACCTCGTCTTGACGCTCGCGGGCGCGCTCACCGGCGCGCTCCTCTTCGGGCTCGTCGCTCGCAAGGTTCGCCTATCGCCGATCGTCGGCTACCTCCTCGCGGGCGTCGCGATCGGGCCGTTCACGCCGGGGTTCGTCGCGCACGCGGGCCTCGCGAGCCAGTTCGCCGAGCTCGGCGTCGTGCTCTTGATGTTCGGTGTAGGGCTGAACCTTCACCTCGGCGAGCTCGTCGCCGTGCGCTGGGTCGCGCTACCGGGCGCGCTCGCGGGGATGGCCGCGGCGACGTGCGCGGGCCTCTTGGTCGCCGTGGCGTTCGGGTGGAGCGTCCGATCCGGCGTCGTGTACGGCCTCGCGATCGCGGTCGCGAGCACGGTCGTGTTGCTGCGCGTCTTCGCGGACCGCAACGTCTTGCACACGCAGCCCGGTCACGTCGCGATCGGCTGGTTGCTCGTCGAGGATCTCTTCGTCGTCCTCGTGCTCGTCCTCTTGCCGCTCGTCGGCTCGCCCGCGGCTCGCGGGGGCGCGCTCGCGATCTCGGTCGCCGTCGCGCTCGCGAAGATCGCGGGGCTCGTCGCGTTCACGTGGCTCGTCGGGCGACGCGCGATCCCTCGCGTGCTCGAGCTCATCGCGGCGACGAAATCGCGCGAGCTCTTCACGCTCGCGGTCCTCGTCATCGCGCTCGGCGTCGCGGTCGGCGCGGCGAAGCTCTTCGGCGCCTCGATGGCGCTCGGCGCTCTGCTCGCGGGGATCGTCGTCGGGCAGTCCGATTTTGCGTCGCGCGCGGCGTCCGAGGCGCTCCCGATGCGCGACGCGTTCGCCGTCGTGTTCTTCGTCGCGACCGGCATGCTCCTCGATCCCTCGAAGGTCGCCTCGAACCTGCCGCTGACGCTCGCGACTCTTGCCGTGATCTGGATCGCGAAGCCCGCGGTCGCGCTCGTCGTCATCCTGCTCTCGAAGCGCTCGCCGAAGACGGCGCTCACGGTCGCGCTCGGGCTCGGGCAAATCGGGGAGTTTTCGTTCGTGCTCGCGGCGCTCGGAACGCAGCTCGGCATGTTGCCGGCGGCCGCGTCGCAGTCGCTCGTCGCTGCATCGATCGTGTCAATCACCGTGAACCCGCTCTTGCTCATGCTCGGGGAGCGCGTGTCGAGGCGGTGGCACGCGCGGATCGAGAGCTCCGACGCGACGCCGGCGCCGAGCGACTCGCCGTATCGCGCCGTGGTGGTCGGCTACGGGCCCGTCGGCCAGAGCTTGACGCGTCTCCTCGCGGAGAACGGGGTGACGCCGACGGTCATCGAGCTCAACCACGAGACGTTCGCGCGCCTTCGCGCCGGCGGTTTCGCGGCCGTGTACGGCGACGCTGCGCAGCGAGAAATCCTCGAGCGCGCCGGGGTCGTCTCCGCTGGGAGCCTGATGTTCACCGCGTCAGGCTCTCCCGACGCGGTCATTCGCATCGCGAAGGACCTCAACCCGAGCCTCGTCGTGCTCGCGCGCGCGGCGTACGTGAGGGAGGTCTCGATGCTTCGCGCCGCGGGCGCGACCGAGGTCGTCTCCGCGGAGGGAGAGGTCGCCCTCGCGATGGTCGAGCGCCTCCTCACGAGGCTCGGCGCCACGGCCGAGCAGCTCGACGTCGCGCGCGCCCGCGTGCGCGGCGAGGTGCTCGCGATCCCGGGTGGCGCCGATCGAACCGAGCCTTAGTGTGTAGACGTGCCCAACATCTTCGGAGCCGCCTCCCGCGCCGCCGTCGTGAAGCTCACGTGCCCCAAGTGCGGCGAGGTCCAAGCGCGAGCCCGCGGCCCCGAGGACGAAGAGTACGCGTGCCGCAATTGCGGCAAGGTCTTCACGCGCGCCGAGGGCGAGTCGGAGCGCGTGGAAAGTCGGAGT
>CAWIUL010000001.1:0-274060 GCA_963839305.1 uncultured delta proteobacterium | reverse complement strand
GGTCTACAAGATGGCCGGCATTCACTTCAAAGGTCACGCGAAGACGTTGGAGGCGAAGCCGGGAAAGCTCGTGCGCATGCAAAACGCCAGCGGGATCCCGAGCATGTTTGTGTGGACGTACGAAGGGCTGAACGGTACGGGCACGAAGCTCACGCTCGAAGTCGAATACGACATCCCCGCGCCGGTCCTCGGGAAGATCGCCGAGGCGCTCCTCGCGAAAATCAACGAGGCGGATGCCGACACGATGCTCGCGAACCTCAAAGACGTGATGGAGCACACCGCCAAGATCGGCACGCACGCGCACCCGTGAGGTAGGCGCGTCGAGCGCGCGCTTCGTGATGGGGGGGGACCGTGTTCGGTCGATCCCCATCCGGCGCGCGCTCGGTGATGTGTTTTCGGTACACTCGCGGCATGCGCCGAGCGTGGATGATCCTCGCGCCTGCGCGGAGGCAGCCGTGAGCGGCTTCGTCGGACGCGCGAGCGCGCCACGCGCGTTGGTTGGCTTGCTCTCTTCGCGCGGCGACCTTCTCTGCTTCTTTCACAATGAAGGTACGCCGCTTCTCATCGATAGAGGCGGACTTCTCATCGATGAGAAGCTGGCTAGGACATCACGCTCATCAACGAGCGGATCCCGTGCACGTGATCGCCGATGCGGCGCACAAACGCGGCTTCGCCCAACCCAACGTGCGTCGTTGGCCGTCGTACGTCGTCCATGAGGCGTTCGCCGTGAAGCTCTGCTGTCGGAGGCCCCGTAGGTGTTCGATTCCGCCGACCCGCTTCGCTCGGGCGGACGCTCTGTCTCCGCCGTATCGCGGTCAGCGAAACGGGCGCATGCCGGGCGTCGTCGGAGCGTGCGGGGAACTCGTGGAGCAGAGTTGTCATCCGATTAGCGAAGAACTCGGCGAGCGCTCGTCGGCGAAGCACGCGACCACGCGAGGCACGCCGGCTCGCTCGTAGAGCACCACGCGCGCGAAGTGGTTCGACACGTTGCTCGCCGTTCGGCGCACGCCGATCGTGAGCGAAACCGAAGCGGCGACGACGGCTTGGAACGCCTCGACGCTGGCCGGGGCGATGCTCAGCGGTTTGCGAAAGCGACCGGAGGTGAGTCGCAGCTCGCTCGGTCCCACCGTGATGGTCAAGCGGCTCGGACCGCCGGGCTGCCCCACGACAACGAGGACCGCGCCAACCAGCAGCAAAAGCACCGGCATGACGATCCACTCCTCGACGGCGTCGAACCCGACGAGCCGCGCGAGGAATACCCCGCTGGCGAGGCCCAACGCGCCAAACGCGATGCCGACGCTCGCGATGGGAGTGGCTGGTCGGATCGCCGAGCAATGGATCGTCCGAACGCCACCGTCGTCGCTTGTCTCGCGCCAGGTCATTCCGGACGGCGCGTTCGTGGGTAGGGGTGCGATCATCTTCCGACGTCAAAGTTAGGTCGCCGCCTGCTAGCCCGACGCTGCATTTTCAGGGACGCTTCAGGAACCTCAAATAGACCGCCGCGAACGCCAGGACGATTCCAGATTAGTCCGCAATTCGAGCCCGATTGAACCCACCCTTCCAGATCGCATCATGGAGCGTTCTGTAAAATTTGTCCAAGCGGGTCCGCTTTTGGAAACCCTTCTCTCTCTTCCGAAGCAAGGCTGACGCACGCGAGAAGCGTGACCGCGAGAAGCAAGCGTCGCATCGCGCTATCCTAGACGATATGGTGCTCGAAACGATGCGCGCGCGGGATGCATGCGTCGCCGAGCTCGCGCGCGTCGAGGCGTTTGCGCGCGAATGCGCGCGTGACGGGCCGGAGTACGGCGACGACGACGCACCGTACGCGTTCTGGACGGCGGCCGAGGTGCTGCGGAGCTGCGACCCGGAGCCGGACGAATGTACTTCGCGCGCGTCGAGCGCGTCGCGCGCGAGCGGCTCGCGTCGATCGATTGTCCTGCGTCGCACGAGGCGCTGTCGATCATCTCCGCGCGTATCGTGCATCGGGCGAACGCGCGCGACGTATTTCGAGCGTTCGAGGCGCTCGGACGCGAAGCCCAGATCGACGCGCTCGTCGGCGCGTGTGAAGACGCGCTCGCGGTGTGGACCGCGTGGGCCGCCGCGAACGAGCTGGAGTATGCGGACTCGGTCGTTGGCATGAGCCACGTCGTCGACGTGGAGCTGCCGGCGCGCGCGCTCGCGGAGATCCGCGCGCGCCAAGAAAATCCGAGCACTCAACGCGATTACCTCGAACCGATCACCGCCATGCAGGACGGCGACCTGGAGATGCCGCGGCCGATCGCACACGCGTACTACTCGGTCTACAACCTCCACCAGCTCGCCTTCGATCCGAGCAGCCGCGTCGCGCCACAGCTCGTCTTCAACCAAGCGATCTCGGCGACGCTTCGAACGAACGACGCCGCGGAGATCGACGCGCGGGTCGTCGCGTGGTGGGCGCGCGTCACGTCTCCGGGCTCGACGAACGAGTAGTCGCCCGGCGGTTTTGCGAACGCCCCGCGATCACTTCGGCGTGCGCATCACGCCGGTCGAGGTTGCAAAGTACACGTGCGTCGAGTTGACCGCGACGGCCATCGAGAGCGCCCCAGACGAGAGCGCAACCAACGCGCCACCGCTCTTCGCGACGCGATACACGGTCGACGCGTCGATGAAGTACACGTTGGTGGAGTCGAGCGCCAAGCCGCTGTTGGTGCCGAGCGTGGAGAGCGTCGTGGCAGTGCCCGACGTCTTGTCGACGGCGACGACACCGACGTTGTACTCGGTGATGAAGATCGTCTGCGCGTCGATCGCGAGTCCCTCGACCGAGACATTCGTCGGCAAGATCGTCGTCGACGATGCGTCCGAGCGCGACAATCGGACGAGGCCTTCGCCGACGGCGTAGACGTCCGTCGCGTCAACCGCGAGGTTCGTGAAGTGAATCGTCGACGCGAAGAGCGTCGGCGTCCCGCCGCTGGTCGGGACGTCGTACACCTCGGCGGCTCCGCCGCCGTAGATTTCGCTGCCGTACACGTAGAACCCGCCGAACAGCGATGCCACGTCGGTGCTCGTGCCGCCGCCGAGCGGCGCCTTGCGGATCGTGGTGTTGTCCGTCCAGTAAACGTTCGCGTCGTCGAGCACGATAAGGTCGGCCCAACTGGGCACGAGCTGCGTGGACGTCCCGCCGGCGGCAGGCACGAAGCGCACCTCGGAGCCGAGCGCGTAATCGAGGTTGGTGTCATCGACGGCGAACGCCGAGGTGAACCCCGGCGCGATCATCTCGCCCGCACACACGGAGTTGACGCATGGCTGCCCGCCACAGCTTCGACCGCAGGAGCCGCAGTTCTGATCGTCTGCCGGGCCGATGCACACACCGTTGCACGTGAGGCTGACGCATCCCTCGACGCACGTCCCGTTCGCGCATTTCGAGTATCCGAATGGCTTCGCCGTCGGGCACGCAACGCACGATGCGCCGCAATGGTCGACGTCACTCGCGACGCACTCGCCGTTGCACACGATCTTCGGCGCCGCGCAACCAGCATCGACGACGACGTCGACGTCGGTTGCAGCGTCGGGCGGCGGCGGCGTGACGAGCTCTCCACCGCACGCAGCGAGCGACAACAGAGCTGCGAACCCCCTGCTCACCGGCGAAAGATATCACACGCTACTTCACAGACGGGCGCCCGACGAGCTACGGCGAGCGGCGTCGACGCTTGCGCGTCACGACGATCGCGCCGGCGACGGCGAGGAGCGCCCAAGGCGGCGAGCGGTCGTTCGCCGGGTTGCAGCTGCAGCCGCCCGACGAGGGCACCGCGACGCACTCGCTGCCGGTGCACGCGTCGGACGCGCCGCAGTCGGGGCACGCCACGCCCGGCACGCACGCGCCTGCAGGTCGTCTTGCACTGCTTTCCGTCCGCGGCGCACGCGAATTCGGCGCACGAGTGGGTCGCGCCGGCCACGCAGCCGCCGTTGCCGTCGCAGGTCTGGTCGGTCTCGACGCCCGCGCTGCACGTCGAGCCGCAGCTCGTGCCCGCGGCGGGATAGGCGCCGCACTGCTTCGTGTCGACGCCGCCACGCAGTCGCTCAAATCAGTCCGTGATTCCAGCCCCATTGGACCTCGCGCTTTCCACGTCGCATAATGGGCGATCATCGGTGACCCCTTAGCGTCGCGTTGAAGGGCGAAAAGATGGAGCAGTTTCGATCGCTTAAGACGGTCGAAGCAGAAGCGCTTCAAAACGGGCCATCGCTCTGATCTTCTCAAGGGTGTCTAGACCAAGAGAAGGCGAGCGATGACCCGTTCGATAAAGAGCCACATTCGAGACGCGTTGACCAGCCTGTTGTCGCCGCAGTTCATTCGTCACCACGCGGCCGCGCTCGGCGCGGTGAAGCGACGGCGAAAGGTCGACGTCGTCGCGCTCGTCTGCACGCTGGTCCTGGCGTTCGCGCGGGGCAGGAAAAGGAGCCTCGCGAGTCTGCGACGGGCGTACGCCGCGGCGACGGGCACGACGCTCGCGCCGTCAGCGTTCTACGATCGCTTCACGCCGTCGCTCGCGATGCTGATGCAAAAGCTCTCCGAGCGAGCGCTCGCGCAGCTCGCGCGCGGCACGAAGAGAGGCCGAGCATTCGGCGTTTTCACAAAGTTACTGATCGCCGACGGCTCGCTCGTGCGGCTGCCCGATGCGCTCGAGCGTCACTATCCGTCGGTGTGGACGAATCACACGCGTGCGAGCGCGAAGCTCCACGTGATCAATGAATGGCACGACGCGCACGCCCGACCACGTGCAGATCGCACCGGGCTCGGCGCATGGCTTGACCCTGATGAAGGTCGAGGCGTGCTGCATCGGCTCGCTCTACGTCTTCGATTTGGCTTACTACCAAGGCAAGCTCTTTCGCCGAATCGTCGAGCGCGGAGGGCACTTCCTTTGTCGTGTGAAGAAGGATGCCAACTTCCGTATCGTCGCCGCCGAAGACGCGCGCTGGGTGGGGTTGAGCCATAGGAGCGTGCTTGGCCAAATGCGTGGCCACTCCTTCGATGTGTGGATCGATTACAAGTATCGGCACATCCCCGAGCGCGACTGGACCTGGCGCCATCTCGAGCTTCGCCTCGTCGCCGTTTGGAATGAAGACCTGAAACGGCATCGACTCTATCTGACCAGCGCGCCCGTCTTCGCGCTTCCCGCGGCCGTCGCCGCGGAGGTCTACGCCGTGCGTTGGGAAATCGAGCTGCTCTTTCGTGAGCTCAAATCGCAGCTGCACCTCGACCACATGCCGAGCGGCAACAAGGCCGCCGCCGAGTGCATGCTCTTCGCCTCCCTTCTCGCGCTCGCTCTCGACCGCAATCTCCGAAGTGAGCTCGCGAACCGCTACGGCACGCGTATTCCGGCGGAGCGCTGGTCGATCATATTCCGCTCCGTAGCGCCTCTCTTGCTCGATCTCCTCATCGGCGCGCCGCTGCATCGTCGTCATCTCGAGCGTCGCTTGCGCCGTGTCCTTCGTTTCGAAGCCCCAGATCCCAACCGCAAGCGCCTTCGTTCTGGGGCCGTCCTCACGGAGAGACAAGGCGCATCACTCTCGACCCCACGTGGATTCGGTCGGCTGCGTGAGTGGGTGGCCGGGGAGAGCGAAATCCACGACGGCGGTGCCGCTCTGGAACGGCTCCGACTCGAGCGTCGCGCGGAGGACCGGGACGATCGAGGCGAACGTGGCGGTGGACGGCGATCCAAAGACGACGAGCTGGGGGCACGGCGGCCCGGACGGAGAACACATCTTCGCGAGCGCGGGGCCGATCGCATCCGCGGAAGCGACGCGCTCGGGACTGCTCAGTCCGCGCGCGGAACGAAACGCGAGCTGGAAACCTCTCGCTGACTGCGAAACTTCGAGCGTGTCAGGCGTGCTCGAAGAGGGCGTGTGCCATCGGATCGTGAGCGTCCGACCGCCAGCGACCACGCGCATGCGCGGGTAGCCCGCGTCCGCCACGGTCATCAAGACACTGGCGACCTGCACGACGCCCATCCCGTCGTCGACGAGCACGCTCGGAAGCGCGACGTCCTCGAACCGGCCGCCCGTGTGACGCATTTTCCAGATTGCGGGATTTTTGGTCAGCTGATTGCCGAGCAACGTGATCTCGCGCATCGTCGTCGTGGAGCAGGAAAAGTCCTGCCGCCCGTCGAGCACGACCCGGTCGCCCTTCAGCTCCAGCTTCGGCGCCTCGAGTTGCTTGTCGAAGTCCGCGTCGCTCGGCCGCGCTGTCGCGCTCGAGGGTGCAGCCGCCAACTCCTGCGCGGGCACGTGGCGCTTGCAGCCGATTAGGAGGACCGCGAGCCCTGCATAAAACGAACGCCGAGGCATGACGTCGAATCTACACGACCTACACCAAATCAGTCCGTGATTCCAGCCCCATTGGACCTCGCGCCTTCCACGTTGCATAATGGGCGATCTGTAAACTTTCTCGCAGGGGGTTCCGTTTTGGATTTCTTGCTATGGGAGGTGACGTCAAGATGGAAATCGGCGTCACGCACGAAATCGATCTGACGTCGTGATCTGCCTGCCGAAAGTTGGGCCATTCATTGCTAAAAATTTGACTCTCTCCGCCAGCCACGGAGAGGCGCATGCGAAAGAGTCGATTCACCGAAGAGCAGATGGTCAAGATCGTGCGTGAGGCCGACCGCACGCCGGTCGCCGAGGTCGCGAAGAAACACGGCGTGAGCGACGAGACGATCTACGTCTGGCGACGGAAGTTCGGCGCGATGAGCGGCGACGACGCGAAGCGCCTCAAGTCGCTCGAGGTCGAGAACACGAAGCTGAAGAAGATGCTCGCCGATCGGATGCTGGAGATCGACGTGCTCAAGGAGATCAACGCAAAAAAATGGTGAGCGCGCGCGGTCGACGGCAACAAGTCGGCTACGCGCGCTCACGCGGCATCTCCGCTCGACGAGCGTGCCAGATCGTCGGCACGGCGCGCTCGGGTCTGAAGCTCGAATCGAAGCGCGAGAAGGCCGACGCGCCGATCCTCGCGCGCATGCGCGAGCTCGCGGCTCAGTACCCGCGCTACGGCTATCGCTTCATTCGAATCTTCCTCGAGCGCGAAGGTCACGCGATGAGCGCCGACCGCGCCTATCGATTGTGGCGCACGGCGGGCTTGCAGGTGCCGCGCAAACGTCCGCGTAAGCGCGTCGCGGCGTCGCGCCCGCGACCGACGCCGCCGAAGGGGCAGAACGACGTCTGGGCGATCGACTTTGTCTTCGACGCGTGCGCGGACGGCCGACAGATCAAGTGCCTCACGATCATCGACGAGTGGACGCGCGAATGCCTCGCGATCGACGTGGCCGGCAGCATTCGCTCGAGGCGCGTCGTCGACGTGCTCGCGCGCCTCGTCAGCGAGCGCGGCGCTCCGCGCTATGTCCGCAGCGACAACGGGCCGGAGTTCGTCTCGAAAGCGCTTCTGCGCTGGACGAAGGACGAGCGCATCGACACGGCCTTCATCGAGCCGGGCAAGCCATGGCAGAACGGAATGGACGAGAGCTTCAATGGCACGTTTCGCTCGGAGTGCCTCTCGATGCAATGGCTTCGCAATCGCGTCGAGGCGGCTGCGGTCATCGAGATGTGGCGTCGCCACTACAACGAAGTACGGCCACATTCGAGCCTGGACTACCGAACGCCCATTGAATTCACGCGAGAGGCAAATGGGTGTAATAAGAATTTGAGATCAAGAACGAGAGAGTCGAGTTTGCAGCAATCGGTGGTCCACTGAAGGCAGGCAGGTCAGCGGGCGCGACGATGAAGACACCGCGCGCAAGTACGGCGTGAGCGGCGAGACGATGTCGCGTCGGCGCGCGAAGTGCGGCGGCGTCAGCGTGAGCGAAGCGCAGGAAGCGACGACTCGAAGACGAAAACACGCGCCTTCGTCGAGTCGTGGCGCAGTACGCGTTGGAGGTCGACGCAATGAAGGCGGTGTTGGTCGTGCGGCCAAGGCAGCACCGTCAGCGATAGACGTCGCGCCCGAGGTGCCGCTCATTCACCGCGACGCAGCTTCGCCGTGCCCTCAGCAACGTGGGCCGGGATCTTTTTCATACGATGCAGGCGTCGACGCGACAGATGTGACGTACGCGTGTCATGGCGATTCGGAGTGTGATGGTGGAGCGAATGGCCGCTGCGATTTCGAGTATTGGGGCTTCGAGGGAGGCGCTTATGGCTCGTATTGCTCGTACGACAAGTGCTTCTTGGACACGGACTGCACGGAACCTTCGACCTGCACATGCCGCGCGTCGGCCAGCAGCTCCACGCCCAACGGATGCTCATTTGGCGATTGCCGCCTCGACGTGGACTGCGTGTCCGGCTTCTGCTCACCGGTCGCAGCCGGCTGCGGGATCACCTGGTCTTTTGCATGCCACTCGGGAGCAGACGAGTGCATCAACGACAGCGATTGCGTTCAAAACAGTAACGGCAACGAGTGCCAGTTCGATCCGTACTTGAAACACTTCCGCTGCGCGGGGTGTCCAAAGGACGGCGGCGGCTGAGGCGTCGCCCTCGCGGAACGGCGCCTCCGTTGCGCGGTGGCAGCGGTCCCCAGTGAGTCCGCGCTCGAGCGCCGGGCTTGCTCCACATGACGGTTTCCGCGATGCACCTCACCCCTACGATTACGCGCGGGCGGCCGACCGCCTTCCGGTAGATTACCGGTGTGCGAAGGGTCTTGGCTTGTTTCGCTGCCGTCTTCGGCGGGTGCCTCTTTCCGTCGCTCGACGGGTTAACCGACGGCGGCGGCGCTGACGCGACGTCCGAAGGCAGCGCGAGCGACGCGCCCATCGACGTCGCGAGCGATGGCGGCTCCGACGCGAGCGCCGAGGCTGGGATGTGCCCGCCGAACAACGATCCGTCGCTCGTCGCGTACTACCCGTTCGACGAAGGGGCCGGGCTGATCGTCCACGACTGCTCGGGCCATGGCAACGACGCGGTCCTGAGCGGCTCGAACGCCAGCAGCGCGTGGACGCAAGGACACGTCAAGAGCGCCATCTCATTCGTCTCGTCGAATTCGATCTGCGTGATCGTCTCCTCGAGCGCAGCGAACCAGAGCGGCGGACCGCTCACCGCGACCGCCTGGTACGACATGTCCGCCTCGGGCGGCGGCGGGTACATCGTCGGCCAGCGGCACCAGACGGGCTTCGCGTGGCGCATCGACATCGAGCAGGACGACGCCGGAAACCACCTCGGCTTCGCGATCGGGACGGGCGACGACGCGGGAAACGATGACAACGCGATCACCGACACCGACACCGGGAACTGGCACCACCTCGCCGCCGTCTTCGACCCGGCGGGCCCGACCCAGGCGATCTACCTCGACGGCGTGCAGACGCTCTCCTCCGGTCCCGCGAGTGTCATCATCCTCGATCCGATCGCGTCGACGATCCGCGTCGGCTGCCGCGGAGACGACACGAACTTCTTCGACGGCACGATCGACGACGTCCGCGTCTACTCGAGAGCGCTCAGCGCCGCCGAGGTCATGGCGCTCGCGAAGCAGTGAGCTGGCGCGCGGCGTGCTCGCTCACCGCCTCCCCCACGGGTGTGAGTTGGTATCGACGACCACCGCGACGCCCGCGAGCGTCAGCGCGAGGTCGAGCGCGAAGCCGATAGCCAGGCCTTCGGCCCAGTGGGTGCCCACTTTTCGGCGCCCCGTCGCGGTGTTCACGATCGAAGTGGCGTGGGGAGCGCACAGCATGACGATCCGCAGGAACGATGATGTCGCGCGCCGACATGTGCCTGAAGTCACAGAAGGAAGACGCACCACGATTTGCGCGTAGGATACGGCTCGAGGTGAAGTGATGATGACCGCGCGCGACAAGATCGAGAACCTCACCCACGCTTGGTACGGCTTTGCGGTGTTCAGCAGCGTCGCCTCGCTGCTCATGAACGGCATCGGCATCTTCTCGATCCTCGGATCGATCATCTCCCTGTTCATCACGTGCCTCATCACGTTCTTCATCGGACGCGCGCTCATCAACAAGTCGTCGTTCGTGCGGGTCGCCTTGATGATCCTCTCCGGTCTCTTCGGCGTGATCGGTGTGATCGGCATGGGCACCGCGCTCTTCCAGTCGGAGTGGTCGCTCTCGCTGTTCATGATGATCGGCCTTGGCATGGTCGGCGTGTACATGCAGTTCCGGTCGCTCCGCGTCCTCTCGAGCGTTCGCGCGTATTTCGTTTGACCGATGAAGTCACATCTCCTCGTCCTGCTCTCGCTCGTTGCGTGCCACGATTCGTCGACCGATGCGACGCCCGCACCGGCGGTCAGCTCGGTCGCGTCGGCGCGCGCGCTCCCGCCAGCGCCGCCCGTGTCGTCAGCGCCACTGCCTCCGCCGTTCACCGGGACGCTCACCGTCGAGCTCGTGCAGTCAGCGAAGGGTTCCCTGCCGGCGCCAAAGCCGCTGCGCGAGGCGCTCGCCGATCTCGAGGCCAAGCTCGGTCCGCCCACGCGCACGCGCGAGGGCACCACGATCGGTCCGAAGCGCACGTGGTACGACTGGGCCGCGGCCAACGCGACGACGTGCGCCACGTACGGCGCGGTCGAGCAGCCGAACTTGCTCCCGAGCTATCCGAGCAAGCTCGTCGACGATCACGCGAAGTCGGTGACGATCCCGTCGCACGTGATCGACGATCCGTCGGCGACGGGCGCTATCGCGAGCGTATACGGCGACTGGCGCGATGTCGCGGAGTGCTTCGCCGTGTTGGGCAAGAAGCTCCCGCTCCCGCCGGACGATCCGAAGGGCAAGGGACCGAGCGGACCGATCACGCACGCCACGCTCCAGCGCGGGCTCTACGCGGCGCCGAGCCTGTGGATCGGCAAGACGGTCACCCTGCACGGCACCTACGAAGGCGTGTCCGGCGGGACCAAGATGAGGATCAAGGCAACGGGCGACGCCGACAAGGACACCTTCCTCTACTGCAAACCGCCCGCGAACGAGACGCCGGTGGCGCCGAAGAAGGCGTCGGAGGCGATCACCGTCACAGGCATCGTGGCCGACCCGCGAGAGCCATCGCAGGATCGGGCGGAGCTCTTGGAGTGCAAGGTCAGGTGACGCGATCCCGCGAACGTCCCGGCGCACGCGATCGAGATCTGCGGTCGCTGGGGGCGATCGTTCAGCCCCACAGTTCGCCCTTCCGCCCTCGCTGAACTTCCACGCTTCAAGATCGCATAATGTGGATCCGTCAACTTTCGCCTCGCGCGATACCGATTGGACGCCCTGTTCTCCTCACCGTGGTACACGGGTCCGTGATTCCAGCCCCATTGGACCTCGCGCTTTCCACGTCGCATCATGGGCGATCTGTAACTTTCTCTTAGGGGGTTCCGTTTTGGATTTCTTAGTCTCTTGAGTTGCGAACGCGATGAGGACGATTCGGAAGGAAGCCATCGACAAGATAACGCGTTGGCGTCCGCGCGGTGAAGCCGAGCGAGGTGACGCACGATGCCTCGGAGAACGCGCCTCAGTCCGTCCCTGAATCGGCGCCGGGAGCGTTGCTGCAGAACTTTGCGCCTCCGTCACTCGGCTGCGTGACGAAGCAACCCGTCGGGCATGAATCGACGGAGTTGCAAAGGCACCCGGCGTTGCAGGTCTCACCGCTGGAGCACCCGCTCGCAGTGAGCGCGACGAAGAGAAGGACGAGGGTAAGAGGAAGCTTCATCCTCGCCATCGTAGCAACCTCGCTGCCAACGAAAAAACCGTAAGCCTACGCGGATCGCGAACGACACCGCATGATTTTACTGTCGCGGTTGACGTGACGCGTCTCGCATGCGCAGACCGCGAGCGTCGAGATGAAGAGCGCGAGCCTCATGGCAAGCAATCGTAGCGCCCTTCCCGCTACGGCACGACGCCCATGGTCTCCGCGATGAAGACGACGATGGCCGCGAGCGCCACGACGGCAGTCGCGTAGGAAGTGGCGGTGAGGAGCTTTCGGACGGTGTTCATGCCGTCACCATGCGCGCGATCTCACGAGCCGGCATGTGACGAAAGTCACGCGCAAGAGCTGCTTCTCAACGATGAGATGCGCACTTCTCATCGATGAGAAGCCGGCTACGACATCACGCTCATGAACGAGCGGATCCCGTGCACGTGATCGCCGATGCGGCGCATGCGCGCGAGCTCGTCTTCGGTCATCGCGTCGCTCGCGAGGACCTCGAGCACGGCGTTCATCTCGTCGTCGTCTTTGGGGCCGGAGATCGCGACGTGCACGCGCGGATCGGAGAGCACGAAGCGATAACAGTCGGTCGCGCTCGGCGGCGACTCGCCTTCGGGCATGTTCTTCGCGGCGAGCAGATCGCCCCAGCGCGTGTTCGTGAACGACGCGATGCCAGGACCGCCCGTCTTCGGTAGACGCGCGAAGAGCTCCTTCTCCGCGCCGCGATGCGCGGCGTTGTAGCGCACGTGAAAGACCTCGAGCCGCGGGTCCTTCATCATCTCGACGAAGAGCGGACGGTGATGGCTCGACACGCCGATGTGCCGAACGAGGCCTCGCTCGCGGAGCCGCGTCGCTTCGTCGAGGAGCTCGGGCCGAGGCAGCTCGTCGTGCCAGCCGAGGAGGAGCACGTCCGCGTAGTCGAAGCGGAGCGACGCGAGCCCGCTCGTGACGCTCTTCTCGAGCCGCTTGGGCGAGCGGACGTACGCCTCGAGCACGAGCACGAGGCCCGCGCGGTCTCGACGGCCGATCTCGCGCAGCGCCATGCCCATGCCGACGCTGCGGACCGAGCCCCAGAAGAAGTAGTTCACGCCCGCGTCGAACGCCCTTCGGCACGCGCGCGTCGGCACGCCGTACGAAGACCCCACGCCGAGACGCGAGACCTGCAAGCCGGTGCGCCCGAAGACGACGCGCTCGCCGAGCTCACTCATCGCGCGACGCGTCCTCGTCCGGGAGCTCTGGGCGGCCCCACAGCTCGAGCAGCGCGTAGTACGAGCGCGCGTAGAACCGAGCGAGCTTCTTCAACCAACGCACGAGCGGGAGTCTGCCACAAATCCGCGGTCTCCCGTCAGCGACTGAATTGGCACATGCAGCGCTTGGTCGTGCCGCTGGTGCGGAACAAGTAGTTGCGGTCGCCTTGCCCGCGGCAACACGACTTGCACTCGGCCGAAGTCCCCGACCCGGTGCAAGCCTTCGACGCACGCGTGTCCTCGGGAGCGCACCCGAGGAGGAGCACGGCGGACAAGCCCACGCCGAGGATGCGCATGCGACGAAGTTACCATGACGCCATCAGCGGATCGCTCACGGCGGCGGCCGTCACGATTCGACGGCTAGGACATCACGACGCGCCTATGACTTCCTGCACATGTCCGCGCGGGCGCGTCGAGAGAGAGTGAGTCGCATGAACCCGATCGCACTCTCGCTCCTCCTCGCAGCGCTCGTCGCCCCCGCGTCGCCTGCGCGCACACCCACGTTCGACTGGGCGCACGCCGTGAGCGAGGCCCCGCGCGGGTCGGATCCTTTCAGCGGGGTCCCGCGCGGCCTCGTCTTGCTGCACACGGCAAAGTCCAAGCTCACGATCGAGCCCGCCGGAGCCGATGGACCGCCCAAGCCCGCTCCGCTCGACACGATGCACGCGATCACGCAGCTCGATCGCCTGAAGGCGGAGCGAGTCGCGCAGCTGCCGGCCTTCGGCGCCGGCGTCGTGATCACGCTGACGCGGTTCCGCTGAAGATCTTCGCGCGCGCTTCCATCAGGGCGAAGCCGAGCAGATTGCGGCCGCGCCACTTGCGCGGATCGCGCGCGGCCGGGTTCGACGCGCCGAGGCCGATGCCTCATAACCTCCCCCGGCGGCGCGGAGCGACGCCGTGGGGGAGGCAGCCGCGCGCAGGGCTGGCGCGCAGAGCCGCGCGCAGCCGGAAGCTTGTATATTGCACTCATTGGCCGGCGAGCACGGCCGAGCACCAGCCCGAGCACGGCTGGGAGGGGGCACACCAAAAAAAACCAATTATCAGAAGGGCCGTTTGATCTTCGACACAGCCCCATCCGTCGACGCGCTCCCCGCGGTGCCCTCTTCGGTCCAGTAGACGTACGACGCGTCGAGCACGATGCCGTAAGGGGCCTTGAGGCCTTGGGCGATCGTCACGGCGCCCGTGGAGCACGGGCGCTTGCAACCGACGATCGCGCCGCCGGCGTAGCTCGTGGCGTAGACGGCGGTCGCGTCGACGGCGAGGAGCAGCGGGTCCTTGATGCCTTGCATGAGCACCGTCGGGCTCGTGCCGCAACCACTGAGCGGGCACGCGCTCACGGTGCCCGCTTTGCGATCGGTGAAGAAGACGTTGGTGCCGTCGGAGAGGACGTCGAAGGGCTGGCCGCCGTTCGTCTGCACGAACGTCTTGGGTCCGCCCGCGCACGAAGGCTGCGGGCAGAAGCGCACCACGCCCGCGCCGGTGTCCGCCCAGTAGACGTTCGCGGCGTCCGCCGTGATGCTCGCGAGCTTCGTCTGACCCGACGCGAGGACGACGGGGCCTCCCGACGTGTTGCACGAGGTCGTCGCGCACCCGGTCGTCGGGCAGCTCAAGACGGAGCTCGCCCACGCCGTCGTCGGGCAGCCCACGCCGGCGTTGTTCGTCGACGCGGTCGTCGTGAAGAAGATGTTGCCGCTCTGCACCGCGATTCCGTACGGCCCGGGCAGGTTCTCCACGAGGTAGCAGAACGTCGAGCTCGTCTGGACGTTGCAGAACGATTGATCGAACGCCTCTTCCTCGATCTGCCCGCTCGCGGGGAATGGGTTGTTGCTGTCGTTCGTCCAGAAGAGCGTCGTGCCGTCGGTCGCGAGCCGATCGGGGAGGAGCTGCGAGGTCGCGAAGTTCTTGAGGCCCGTGCCGTCGATCTTGCTCATCACCTGGACGTTGATGCTGCCGTTGTTGGCGACGTAGAGCGACGGGTCGTGGAGGAGGATCCCGTGCGGCGCGCCGAGGCCGCCGGCGAGGAGCGTCGGCGTGCACGTCCCCGAGGAGCAGCTCACCTCGCACGCGTGGCCGCAGGAGCCGCAGTTGTTCTTGTCGGTCTGCAGGTCGACGCAGCCGTTGTTGCACGTCGAGGCGCACGCCTCGGGCGCCGCGTCGAGGCCGCCGCCGTCGCTGACGAGGAGCGACGAGTCGTAGACGTTGCACGCCGCCGCGAGCACGACGAGGAGCGCTCGCTTCATGCGCGTCGCGCGAGCGCGCTCATGATGTCCTCGTGCATCGCGTCGATCGCCTTCATGTGCGCGAACCAGAAGAACGGCGCGACGAAGAAGTTCGCGAACGGGATGATCTCGCAGATCGCCGCCCACATCGCGGTGTCGCGCTTGGCGACGACCGTCGCGCCGCTCTGCTGGCGAAGGCGCTCCATCGCGTCGCAGAGGCCGAGGTTGATCGGGAACATCCAATACAAATGGTAGTACGGGATGAGCAGCATGAAGACGTCGCCGGGGGTGTAGCGCTTGTTGTCCTTGCCGGCGCGCCACTCCATCGGCACCCATTTCCAGGCGCCATGCAGCCAGTAGATCGCGACGCCGATCTTCACGTAGAGGAGGAGCGCTCCGAGGAGCATCACGCCCTCACCGGCCAGGATGAACTCGAGCTCCGGCGGGTGGTGCGCGCTCGACGTCGCGAACGCGGCGATCATGAGGCCGATCCCGCCGAGGTAGAAGAAGGCCGACGCGATGGCGAGCACGAGGAAGATGACGCGCAATCCCGGCCTGTGGCCGGTCGAATCCACCGACGCAGGGCCGAGCGGCATGACGGCCGGAGCTGCGTAAGGATTGTAGGGGTAGGCGCCGTAGCCGTAGGGAGGTTGCTGCTGCTGCATGCGTGACGAATCGAGAGTAGGCCCCAAGACCGTGCGCGGGAAGACGTCTCATCATTCAATGCGCATGCGGATCAGCGGAGCGATCTGGCTCGTGGCCTCGATCGGCGCCTGCGGCGGCCCCCCACCCCAGACGTACAGCGCCACGTTCACCGACCGGTCCATACGCATCGCCTCGTATACGAAGGCGTTTCGCAACGCGGAGCCCGCGCTCGTCGAGGGGCTCGAGGGCGATTCGCGCATGCTCGCGCGCGTCGTGCCGAAGCCCGCGTCGACGGAAACCGCGGGCTTCGGGAGCGGCGCGTGGCTGAACCGGGCGTTCGTCGACCCGTTCTCGTTCACCGACCGTGAGGCGGCGCTCCAGAGCGCGCGCGGGCAGCTCGAGCAGGTGTCGCTCCCGAACGACGTCGCGCTCCGGGCGGAGCTCTACGATCCGCTCGTGAAGGTCTCGGACGATCCGGAGCTTCGCCAGCTGCGGCTCGAGCAGGGCGCGCTCCGGCGCACGCTGGACGCCGAGGACGCGCGCGTCGAGCGCGAGCGTACGCTCCCGAAGGGCGCCGCGGATCTCGTGCGCGCGATCATCGTCGCGTGGCCCGTCGTGCCGCGTCCCGCGCAGATGCACGACGTGGAGTCGATGGTGGCGTGGCGGCTCGAGAACCTGGAGCAAGCGCTCGCGCCCAATTCTCTCAGCGACGCCGAGCGCGAGGATCTCCGCGACGCGCTCGCGGCGCTCTCGCCGCTCGTCGCGCGCATGCCGAAGGTCCTGGCGAACCTCGCGAAGCTCCGAAAGGCGCTCGACGGCATGTGGGTGACGCCCTACGCGACCGAGGACGAGGCGACCCTCGACAAAGAGCTCGCGGTCTACGTCGGCACGCCGATGCCGTTCGACTCGCTCGATGGCTCGTTCGAGTCGGCGGCGCTCTCGTTCGAGGTGCAGGTCGACGCGGGCCTCTCGGTGCTCGACGCGGCGGCGCGCGCGCGCGTTCGAGCCCGCGCGAAGGAGATCCTCTTGAACGCGCCGCCGTGCGCTCCGCGCGTGCCCGTCCGCGGCCCGCTCGACATGGGTCCGCCCGACGAGCGCGCGTGGGCGTGCTCGCTCCTTCACGCGCTCGACGACGCGCCGAGCGATCTCGACGAGCTCGCCGCCGATCTCGCGCTCCGCGACGCGATTGTCGTCGCGCGCTGGGCCGTCTCGACGCACGGGCCAATCCGCGCGCCCGAGGCCGCGCTCCGCCGCGCGCAGCTCCGGCTCGATCTCACGCCCTCCGAGTCGTCGGCGCTGCTCCGGCTCGCGCGCGCGCGCCCTCATCGCGCCCTCGCGGTCGGCATCGCCGCGACGATCCTCACGCGTGAAGGCGCCGCCCACGCGCGCCCGCGAGCCCACCACTGGCGCGGCCTCGGCGACGCGCCCATGGATCTCGTCGACGACTACCTCGCGCGGGCGCGATAGTCGGGAGCTCTAACGCGTGAGGCGGCGAATGCCGTTCGGGCCCGCGACGATCACGAGCGAGGCGCGCGCCACGAAGAGGCCCGTCTCGACGACGCCGGGGATGTCACGCATCGCGCGGTCGAGCGACGCGGGATCCGCGATCGGGCCGGTCATGACGTCGACGATGAAGTTGCCTGCGTCGGTGACGAACGGCAAACCCTCGCGCGCGCGGACGCGCACGGGGCCGAGCTTGCCGAGCGCGTCGCGCGTGTGACCGAAGCCGAAGCGAAGGACCTCGACGGGGACCGCCCAGGTCTCGCCGAGACGCTTCTTGATCTTCGACTCGTCGACGATGATGACGTTGCGGCGCGTCGAGTCGTTGACGATCTTCTCGCGCGTGAGCGCGCCGCCGCCGCCCTTGATGAGGTTCAGGTGCTCGTCGACCTCGTCGGCCCCGTCGACCGTCACCGCGATCTGTCCCCAGCCGTCCTCGTCCGGAAGCAGTGGGATTCCCAGGGCTTCGGCCTGCGCGCGCGTGCCCTTCGACGTCGGGACGCCCACGTACGACGCCCCCGCCTTGACCCGCGCGCCGACCTCTTCGACGAACAACTTCGCGGTCGAGCCCGAGCCGAGGCCGATGACGCCCGACGCGGGGAGCTCTTCGATTGCCGCGCGCGCGGCGAGCAGCTTCGCTTCGTCTTGATGCATGTTTTCTCTGATACACGCATCTGACGTGACGGTGGTAAAAGGGCTGCGCCGTAAATGACCGCAGCAGCCTATTTCGACGTCGACGGGACCCTCGTCCGCACGAACCTCCTCCAGCCCACCGTCTTCTACCTCGCGAACCAGCAGACGCCGGTGCAGTCCGCGGGCCGCCTCCTTCGCGCGGCGCTCAAGGCCCCGCAGATGGCGCTCGCCGAGATGCGCGACCGCCGCTCGTTCAACGAGCTCTTGTATTCTACATACGAAGGCATCTCGCGCGATCGCCTCCTCATCCTGTCCGAGGAGTGCTTCGACAAGATGATGCGCCCTGCCCTCTTCAAGAACGCTCGCGACCTCGTGAAGCGCTGCCGCGACGAGGGGCAAGAGGTGGTGCTCGTCTCGGGCGCGCTCGACTTCGTGCTCGAGCACCTCGTGAAATACCTCGGCGCCTCGGGGCTCATCGCGAACCGCCTCGAGTTCAAGGCGAACTACGCGACGGGTCGCTTGCTCCGCCCGGTCGTCGCGGGTCCGGAGAAGGCCCGATTCGATCCGCGAGCACGCGAAGGCGCAGGGACACGATCTCGCGCAGTGCTTCGCGTACTCCGACAGCTACTCCGACGTTCCGATGCTCAGCGTCGTCGGCCACCCCGCCGCGGTGAACCCAGACTCGCGTCTGCGTAACTTGGCGCAGGCCTACGGCTGGCCCGTCATCTCGCTGTGATGCGCAGGTTCGTCGCGCTCGCTGCTCTCGTCGCGTGCGCGACCGGCCCGGACACGCCGACGCACCCGACGCCCGATCAAGAGGCGAAGGCGACCGCGCTCCTCACGGGGCCCGACTGGTATCGCCACGCCGTCTTCTACGAGGTCTACGTGCGCTCGTTCGAGGACGGAAACGGCGACGGCATCGGCGATCTCGCCGGCCTCACGTCGAAGCTCGACTACCTGAAAGACCTCGGCATCGACGCGATCTGGCTCATGCCGATCTACCCGACCGCCTTCAAGGACTCGGGCTACGACATCTCCGACTACCGGAACATCAACCCGGACTACGGCGATCTCGCCGCGTTCGACGCGCTCCTCGCGGCCGCCCACCAACGCGGCATGCGCGTCATCATGGACCTCGTCTTGAACCACACGTCCGATCAACACGCGTGGTTCCAAGACTCGCGCTCGAGCAAGACGAGCGCGCACGCCGATTGGTACGTGTGGTCCGACACGCCCTCGGATCCGAACATCGGCTGCGGGACGTACTCGCCGCAGTTCGGCGACACCGCGTGGACGTTCGAGCCCGCGCGAAACCAGTACTACTTCCACCGCTTCTACCCGCAGCAGCCGGACCTCAACTATCGAAACCCCGCGGTCGTCGCCGAGACGCTCGACACCGTGAAGTTCTGGCTCCAGCGCGGCATCGACGGGTTCCGCTGCGACGTCATCGGCCTGCTCTTCGAGAGCGCGTCGGGCTGCCTCATGATCCCGGAGACGATCGACTACATCAAACAGCTCCGGCAGGTTATCGATCAGTTCCCGAACGCCGTGATGGTCGCCGAGACCGACATCGGCCTCGGGCCCGTGCCGTATTTCGGAAACGGCAGCGACATGTTCCACATGGCGTTCGATTTTCCGTACGGCTATTTCTGGGGCATCGGCTTTCTCGGCGAGAGCGCGAAGATCGCGACGGACGCGTTGAACACCGTCGTGACCGCGTACCCGCCGGGCGCGCAGGACGCGATGCTCATCGGCTCGCACGACGTCGGCCGCGCGTGGAGCAAGGCGCAGGAGCTCTCGTGGCGCATGCAGCGCGCGACCGAGATCTCGCTCCTCTCGAAGGGCACGCCGTTCATCTACTACGGCGACGAGCTCGCACTCCACGACGGGACGACGTTCGTCGTCGACTCGCGCGACTCGGCGCGGACGCCGATGCCGTGGGACGCGACGCCAGGTCACGGCTTCACGACCTCGCAGGCTCCGTGGATCCCGTTCTCCGACAGCCCCGAGCTCACGAACGTCGCGACCGAAGACAAAGACTCGCAGTCGATGCTCACGTTCTACCGCGAGCTCCTCACGTTCCGGCGCGGGCACGCGGTGTGGGGAACGGGCGACATGACCGTGCTCCCGATCGACGACACGTCGATGCTCGCGTTCGTGCGGAGCAGCAGCGACGAGGCGTTCCTGGTCGTCGAGAATTTCTCGGGCGATCCTCAAGAAGGAAACGCGACCGCTTCGATCGCGAAGATCGGAGCGCTCGTGTGGGGCTCGGGTGACGCGTCGCTCGCGGCTGGCAACGTCCACGTGAAGCTCCCGGGCGGCGGCTCGGCGGTGTTCTCGATCACGCCATGAAGAGGCTCGTCGCGTCGATCGCGCTCTCGGTCGCGTGCTCGTCGTCGCCCCCGCCGTGCACGACGGCGCTCGGCTCCGGGGCGGATCTCGTGCTCACCGGGAGCGGCTCGTGCGCGACCACGCTGCGCCTCGGGCTCCGCGTCGCGACGGGATCGCCGAGCGCGCCAGCGTGGAGCGACGCCTCTTCTTCGCCCGTGCAGGTCCAGGGCGCGTGGACGCCTCGACAAAACGGCGCCGTGCGGAGCGTGACCGTCGTGAACACGAGCGCTGCGCCCGTGACGCTCGTCGGCCTCGAGTGGTCCACCGACGCGGGCGGCGTCGGCCTCCCCGTCGATCGCTTGCTCCACGACGGCTACCAGAGCTGGACGTACTCCGGCGTCGAGTCGATCCCCATTTCGATCGCCGACGTGAACGGGACCGCGCCGCACGGCGGCGACAACGAAGACATCTTGGACGAAAAGCCCGGCGTCTCGTGGTGGTGGACGGCGCTCTCGGACGCGAACGGCCAAGGCCTCGTCGCGGGCGCGGACGGCGGCACGGTGCTGAAGACGTACCTCGCCGCGGACTCCGGCGGATCGACGACGCGCCTCCGCATCATCGAGGGCGTGACGGGCGACGCGATCACGCTCGCGCCCGGCGAGTCACGCGCGCTCGATGGGCTCTACGTCGCGCTCGGCGACGTCCGCGCGCTCCTCGACGACTACGCGCGCTACGTGGGCTCGCTCCACCCGCCGCAGTCTCCACGCGCGCCCGCGCTCGGCGGGTGGGGCTCGTGGAACATGTACTATACAAGTATCACCGCGAGCGCGCTCCGGAGCGAGGCACAGAACGCGTCGAGCACGCTCGTGCCTGCGGGCCTCGCCGATTTCCTGCTCGACGACGGCTACGAGGTCCACTGGGGCTCGTGGTCCGCGTCGCCCACGTTCGGCGCGGATTTGCAGACGCTCGCCGCGGAGCAAATCGCGGCGGGCCTTCGCCCGGCGATTTGGCTCGCGCCGTTCTACGTGGCCACGAGCGACGCGCTCGTCGCGCAGCACCCGGAGTATTTCATCCACAACGGCGACGGCACGCTCCGCACGTACCCGAACAACGGCGACAACGCCGCCCTCGACGTGACGCAGCAGGGCGCGCGCGACTTCGTCACGCAGTCGGTCCAGCAGCTCCGCGCGTGGGGCTTTCGCACGTTGAAGATCGATTTCCTCTTCGGCGCCGCGCTCGAGGGCGGGCGCTCGCAGCCGCTCACGTCGCTCGAATCGTTCCAGCAGTGGATGAAGACGCTCCGCGACGCCGTGCCCGACGTGCACCTCGTCGGATGCGGCGCGCCGATGCTGCCTTCGGTCGGCTGGGTCGACAGCATGCG
Organism: uncultured delta proteobacterium; assembly: GCA_963839305.1. Classification (GTDB taxonomy): domain Bacteria; phylum Myxococcota_A; class Polyangia; order Polyangiales; family Polyangiaceae; genus DASXHD01. The sequence goes on along the minus strand of CAWIUL010000001.1, from coordinate 252,467 downwards.
CATCGGTCCGGACATCGCGTTCGCGAACAGCCCACAGCCGCTCTGGCCGTTCCTCTCGACCGAGGCGCGCCACGTCGCGATGCGGTCGTACACCGACGCGTGGTGGTCGCTCGATCCCGACGTGGTGCTCCTTCGCGGGACGGCGATCGACGACGTGGACGCGTGGACCGTGGTCGTCTTCTCCGCGATGGCGGGCGGGAACTACTTGCTCGGCGATCCGGCGCAGGCGAGCGATCTCCGGCGCGCGATGGAGCTCGCGCCCGAGGTGCTCGCGATCGGTCGCGACGGCGTCGCGGCGCGTCCGGTGGATCTCGGATCCGAGACGGACGTCGAGGTCTTCCAGACGCCGTTCTTCGTCGGAAACAACGACACCGCGGTCCCGCACGTGTGGAGCAAGAAGACGAAGGACGGCGCGCACGGGTGGCTTGCGGTCTTCGGGTGGGGCGTGGACCCGTACGTCACGCAGGTCCAGGTGCCGGCGGGGACCTACGAGGTCCTCGCGCCGACCGTGCCGCTCGGGCCGCTCGATCACCAGGCTTTCGCCGGCGGCACCGTGACCGTCCCGAAGCACGCGGCGCGCCTCTTCGCCTGGTGATTGGCCGCTCTGGCCATCGTTTTGGCCGCGCCGGTCAACGACGCACACGCGATCTCGTGCGAGGAAATGCGGCACATGCGTACGACGATCGCCTCCTTGGGTGCCCTCGTTCTCCTCGCTTGCTCGGCCGGCGATGACGGCTCGCAGGCCGCCGCGCTCACGCCGGCGGCGTATTTCGGCGGCGACACCGCGAACCACGCGCTCTTCGCCGTGGACGTGTCGGTCTGGGAAGAGCCGCTCGCCCAGAGCCAGATGGATTGCCTTTGGGACTCCGGCGTGCGCCACGTCGTCGTCGGCACGCAAGACGCGATCGTCGCGCACCAGCAGCTCGAGATGGCCGTCTCGCGCGGAATGACCGTCGACGCGTACGTCTACCTCTACTGGGACAAGGACATCGCGACGCAGGTCAACGACGCGTTCGCCATGACGAAGGGATACCCGATCGGGAGCATGTGGCTCGACATCGAGCAGGCGACGTCGCTCGGGTCGAACGCGCTCACGCCGATGATCCAGACCGCGCTCGACACGTGCAACGCGAACGGCACGGTGAAGTGCGGCTTCTACACGGGCTCGGGTTGGTGGAAGACGTACGTGGGCGACACGCACGCGTTCGACAACGTGCCGCTCTGGTACGCGCTCTACAACAAGAAGCGCTCGCTCTCGGATTGGCCCACCGAGCAGTTCGGCGGCTGGATCGCGCCCGTCGGCAAACAGTTTCAGACCGCGCCCCTCTGCGGCGCGGGCGGCGCCGACTGGGACATCCTCCAAGTCTCCGCGACGCCGACGGTCACCGTCGATCGCGCGCTCCCGCCCGACACGCTCGCCCCACCGGTCGCGCCCGCGGGGCTCTTTCCCGAGGACGGCGCCGCGATCCCGATCGACTACGTGAAGCTCATGAGCGGCACGGTGCCGCGCGCGACCTCGTATCAGCTCGCGCTCGAGCGCTACACGGGCACGTCGTGGGCGCCCTACTACACGTGGACGTCGGCGAACGCGTACGTGAAGGTGAGCCCGCCGACGACGCCCGCGCTCTACCGATTCCGCGCGCGCGCGCAGAGCGCCTACGGCTGGGGCGCGTGGTCCGCGTACGACGCGTTCGACTACGGCGCGTACACGGGCCCGCGGCCGTCGAGCACGAACCCGCCGCCGCAGCCGCCTCCCCAGCAGCAGCAAGGCACCACGCCGACCTCGCTCGCGCCCGACGGGACGACGGTCACCACGTCGAGCGTGACGCTCTCGTGCGCGCCGGTCACGAGCGCGACGAGCTACCAGTTCGCGATCGACTCGGCGAGCGGCTCGTCATGGGTTGCATACTACACGTATTCCGGCGCGACCGCGTCCCGCGTGTTCTACCCGCAGACGCGCGGCATCGACTACCGCTTCCGCGTGCGCGCGATGGTGTCGTCGACGTGGTCGAGCTGGTCGAGCTACGCGACGTTCCACGCGCAGTAGTAGAATGACGCGGCCCGATGGCCGTACCGACGATCGCGAGCGGCGCGCTCAAGAAGCTCCTGACGACCGCGCGCGCGGCCGGCGCGGATCCCGAGGGCCTCTGCGCCGCGGCCGGCGTCACCGCGAGCGCGCTCGAAGACGCGGACGCGCGCGTGCCGATCTCCGCGCTCCACGCGATGTGGGACGCGTGGCTCGCGAAGAACCCGACGATCGACATCGACCGGTCCGCGTACGCGCCGGGCGACTACGGCATCGTCGGCTTCGTCGTGATGAACAGCGCGACGCTCGCGACGGCGCTCGATCACCTCGAGCGCTACATCGGCCTCTGGACCGACGACCCCGGATTCGAGCGCGACGGCGCGACGCTGAGGTTCGCCTACCGGAACGCGTTCGCCGACACGCCGGGGTTTCGGCACGCGACCGAGGCCGCGCCGATCGAGGTGATCCACGGCGCGCGGCTCCTCACGCGAACGCACGTCGTGCCGAGCGAGATCCGCTTCGTCCACGCGTCGCCCGACCACGCCACTCGCCTCGAGGCCTTCTTCGGGTGCGCGGTCGTGTTCGGCGCGAAGGAGAACGCGCTCGTCTTTCGTCCCGAGCACCTCGACCTCCCCGTCGCGCAAGCGGACGCGCAGCTCGGCGCGTTCTTGCGGCAGATCGCCGAGGGCGCGCTCGGCAAGCGAGGCGCGCTCGGAGAGGACGACCCGCTCGACGGCGTGCGGCGGATCCTCGCGAACGAGCTTCAGCACGGCGTCCCGTCGATCGACGTCGTCGCCGCGCGCCTCGCGACGAGCGAGCGCACGCTTCGCAGGCGCCTCGAGCGAAGCGGCACGACGTTCCGCGCGCTCCTCGACGACACCCGCGCCGAGCTCGCGCGCGCTTACGTCGGCGACGCGAAGATGCCGCTCGCGGAGGTCGCGTTCATGCTCGGGTTCTCCGAGCCGAGCGCGTTCCACCGCGCGTTCAAGCGGTGGACCGGCAAGACGCCGTCGGCGTTCCGTTCGCCGTAATCACAGCGGCGCGCACGTGGAGACGCCCGCGCCCACGATCTCGATCGGCGCGGTCGTCACGTTCGTCTCGGTCTGCGTGTTCGGGTCGTAGCGCGTCACCGACGAATTCCCGTTGCCCGTGAAGATCCAGAACTCGCCGCCCCAGAACGCGAACGCGAAGCTCGTCTTGTTGCCCGTGGCGAGCTGGTGCGAGGAGAGGATCTTCGCGGTGGCCGGATCGATCTCGTAGAAATACGCGCCGGAGCCGAACGGACAGAACCCGTAGAGCTTGCCCGCGCCGGTCCCCGTGAGCTCGCAGGGGAACTGCACTTGCGGTTGATACTGCGCGATGGGGACGAGCGTGAACGACGACGTGTCGATCGCCGCGAGCCCCTGCATTCCAAACCCGGAGACGAAGAGCGTTTCGCCTCCGTCCGAGTTGCCGGCGTAGCCCATGCCGTACGTCGACCAACCGAGCTGGTTCGGGACGTACGTCGTCGCCTTGCACGCCGCGTTCGCCGTGCTGATCTCGAAGAGCTCGCCGTCGAGGAAGTTCGTGAACGCGATGCCCGAGCGCGTGACCGCCATCGAGTTCGGCGTGGACTTCGTCGTGCACGAGATCGTGCCGATCGGCTTGAACGTGAGCGTCGGCGGGAAGAAGCTGTAGAGCTCGTCGTGCGCGCCGAGCACGTAGACGAGCGTGTCGCCCGCGTCGGGGCAGTCGCTGATGATCGGCACGTCGGGGAAGACGACGTCTTCCTCGGTCGCGTCCTCTTCGACGAAGACGTCCTCGGCCGTCGCGTCGTGGACGTCGGCGTGCGCGTCATGGGCGGCGTCGGGCGACGCGTCGACCGTCTCGGGCGCGAGGAGACCCGTGCGCGCGCCGCACGCGGCTGCGAGCGCGACCCATACGAGCGCGACCGCGCGCGTGGATTTCATGAGCGCCTCCTCTGCATGGAGACGAGCGTAACTGTGTTAGCTTGCGCGCGCGATGTCTCACCCGCTGGTCGTCACGCTCGACAAACGAAGCGCGCCGCGCACCCTCTTTTACGGCGATCGCCTCCTCGAGGCAGATTTTCCCGCTGGGACGCGCGTGCTCTACCCACGCCCGCCGCTCGAAGCGTTGAAGGACGTCGACGCGGCGATCCGCTACGCGATCAACCACCCGCACAACTCCGAGCCGCTCTACGCGAAGCTCCGGCCGGGCATGAAGGTCGTCATCGCCGTCGACGACATCTCGCTCCCGCTGCCGCCGATGCGCCGGCCCGACATCCGCGAGCGCGTGCTCACGATCGTGCTCGATCTGCTCGCGGACCACGGCGTCGACGACGTCGACATCATCATCGCGACGAGCGTGCACCGCCGCATGACGGCCGAAGAGGTCCGCTACATCGTCGGCGACAAGATCTTCGGCTCGTACTGGCCCGACCGCCTCTACAACCACGACGCCGAAGATCCGAACGGGATGAAGCTCGTCGGCACGACCGAGCTCGGCGAAGAGGTCGAGCTCAATCGCAAGGCCGTCGAGTCCGACCTCGTCATCTACGTGAACCTGAACTTGGTCCCGATGGACGGCGGGCACAAATCCGTGACCGTCGGTCTGTGCGGCTACCGGAGCCTCCGCGCGCACCACAACCCGAAGGTCATGCGCGACTGCCACTCGTACATGGACCCGAAGACGAGCGCGCTCGCCGACAGCGTGAACCGCATGGGCAAGGTCACGAACAAGGCGCTCGACGTCTTCACGATCGAGACGACGATCAACAACCGCATGTTCGATTCGCCGCTCGCGTTCCTCGGCAAGAACGAGGACGACCTCACGCAGACCGAGAAGACCGCGCTCAAGGCGCTGCACTTCACGCTCTCGAACCTCCCGCAGCCCGCGCGGCAGGCCATTTTTCAGCGGGTTCCGTCGCCGTACGGCGTCACGGGCGTCTTCGCGGGCGAGACCGAGGCGGTGCACGAGCGCACGCTCGCCAAATGCTTCGAGCAGTACCTCGTGCCGGTGCGCGGTCAGGCCGACGTGCTCGTGTGCGGCGTGCCGTACATCTCGCCGTACAACGTGAACTCGTTCTTGAACCCGCTCCTCGTGCAGGTCATGGCGCAGGGCTACCTCTTCAACCTCTATCGAGGCGCGCCGCTCGTGAAGAAGGGCGGGCACGATCATCATCGCGCACCCGATGACCGATCAGTTCGACAAGGAGCACCACGCTCCGTACATCGAGTTCGTGCACGACGTGCTCCCGCAGACGCGCGACGCGATGACGATGCACAAAGACTTCGAGGCAGAAGTTCGCGAAGAACCCGGCGTACATCCAGATGTACCGAACCGGCCACGCGTACCACCCGACCCACCCGTTCTTCATGTGGTACTGGGGCGAGGCCGGGCGCCAGCACGTCGGCCGCGTCATCGTCGTCGGCGCGGACAACGAGTACATCCCGAAGCTCTTCGGCTACGAGACCGCGAAGACGATGCAAGACGCGCTCGACATGGCGAAGGGCACCGCGCCGAAGACGCCCGACATCCTCTTGATGCACGTCCCGCCGATCGCGATGGGCGACGTCACGCTGTGATGGAGCCTTCGAAGGACTGGAAAGAGACGATCCCGCCGGGCGAGGCGGAGGAATTCGAGCGCTACGCGACGATCCTCGCGGACATGCAGCGCGCGCGCGGCGGCAAGCGGCGCGCGCTCCACGCGAAGCAGCACGCGGGGCTCCGCGCGGAGGTCGAGGTGCTGCCGGATTTGCCCGAGACGATGCGCGTCGCGCTCTTCGCCGCGCCCAAGAAATACGAGGCGTACGTGCGCTTCTCGAACGGGGCCGGCGCGGTCGTCTCCGACGACAAGCCCGATCTCCGCGGCTTCGCGATCAAGATCCTCGGAGTCTCCGGCAAGAAGCTCATTCCGGGGATGGAAGACGAGACGACGCAGGACCTCCTCTTCATCAACACGCCGGCGCTGGCGTTCTCGAGCGTCGCAGATTTCGTCTTCTTCGTACGCGCGTCGAGCTCGCCGGCGCTCTTGCCGTTTCGCCTCTTCGGTCACTTCGGCTTCGGGACGTTCGCGTTCTTGAAGAAGCTCCTCGCCGCGGCGCGGAAGATCGACTCGCTCGCGACCGAGAAGTATTTCACGGTCGCGCCGATTCGCTTCGGCGACCACGCGGCCCGCCTCTCGCTCGCGCCGAAGCAAGACAGAGCGGGCCGCCGAGGCGCGACGCTCCGTGACGATCTGCTCGCGCGGCTCGCGGAGGCGCCGCTCGCGTGGGAGCTCCGCGCGCAGCTCTTCGTGAACGACGACGTGACGCCCATCGAGGACACGTCGCGCGAGTGGAACGAGTCCGACGCGCCCGCGGTTCCGATCGCGCGCGTCACGATCCCCAAGGGTGACCCCGTCGCCGGATCCGCCGAAGGCGGGACGGCGCGAACGGCGATCGACGACCTCGTCGAGACGCTCGCGTTCGATCCGTGGCACGCGTGCGAGGAGCTTCGTCCGCTCGGCGCCGCGATGCGCGCGCGAAACCCCGCGTACCGCGAGAGCCAGAAGACGCGCGGCGCCGCCAAAGAGCCGCGCTAGCTCATCCGCGGATCACGAGCCACACGACGATCACGACGAACGTGAGCGCGGCGCCGAGCGCGAGGAAGAGCCGCGTCCGATCCATGCGCTCGCCGCCGCTGTATTTGATCGCCCGGTCCCTCGCGCGGCCCTGCCATGGCAGGAGCTCGTCGTCGAAGACGCGGTGGAGCGGCTCGGCGACGCGCGCGCGGAACAGCGCGCGACCCTCCTCGATTTCGTTGGCGAGGTCTGCCGTGAGATCGCGCGAGTCGCGCACGCGCGCTTCGTTGTAGAGCGTGATGTCGTCGAGGATCGCGCGGGCGAGGCGCTCGGCTTGCTTCGGGTCGTCGATCACGCGCAGCATTCTACAGGCGCAGAACGCAGACACGAACCGTTGACAGGGTCTCGCGTGCGTACGAAAAGCTTCATCCCGCAAAATGAAGCAAAACGGCCACACGAATGGGCACGTTTCACCCGCCCAATTCGTGGCGGGGCGTGATCCGCTGGATCCCCGCGCGCTCGTCACGGGCAAGCGCCTCGTCTTGCTCGGAGGAACCGGCTTCCTCGGCAAGATCTTCACGAGCATGCTGCTCTTCCGGTTTCCGGAGCTCGAGCGGGTCTACCTGCTCGTTCGCAAAGGGAAATTCGCGAGCAGCGAGGCGCGCTTCTTCGACGACGTCGCCAAGAGCGAGACGTTCCGTCCGATCCGCGAGCGCCACGGCGACGGGTACGAAGCGTTCATGCGCGAGAAGATCGTCCCGATCGACGGCGACGTGGGTCTGCCGCTCTGCGGGATCGACAAGGGCCTCCTGCGCGAGCTCCGCGGGTCGATCGCCGCGGTCGTGAACGTCGCGGGCGTCGTCGATTTCAACCCGCCGCTCGACGAGGCGCTCGACGCCAACGCCTTCGGCGCGCAAAACCTCATCGCGCTCGCCAAGGAGCTCGGCGACGCGCCGCTCCTCCACACGAGCACTTGCTACACGGCGGGCTTCCGCAAGGGGCCCATCCTCGAGGAGAAACCCGTCGGCTCACCCGTTCCCGCGCTGCGACGAGCTCGGCGCGCGAGCTCTGGGATCCGGATCGCGAGGTCGCCGACTGCCTCGACGTGATCGCGCAGGCCAAGCACCGCTGCGACGACGCGTTCCGCCAGAGCGAGTTCCTCGAGACCGCGAAGAAGAACCTCCTCAAGCGCGGCGAGCCGACGCAAGGCAACGTGCTCGACGAGGAGCTCGCGAAGGTGCGCCGGCGCTGGGTCGCCGACAAGCTCGTCGAGGCGGGCATCGAGCGCGCGACGCACTGGGGCTGGCCCAACACGTACACGTACACGAAGTCGATCGGCGAGCAGCTCATCGCGCGGAGCGGCCTGCGCAACACCATCGTGCGCCCCGCGTGCTGCGAGACGACGATGGAGTACCCGTTCGTCGGGTGGAACGAGGGCATCTCGACGACGGTGCCGTTCATGTTCCTCGCGATGAAGGGGCAGACGCACCTGCCCGGCGGGCGCGACGCGATCCTCGATTTCATCCCGAGCGACATGGTCGCCTCGGGGATGATCCTCGCGCTCCTCGAGCTTCTCGAGGGCATCGCCCGCGCCGCTCTATCAGCTCGGCGCGAGCGACATCAACCCGTGCAGCTCGGCGCGCTTCGGCGAGCTCGGCGGGCTCTACAAGCGAAAGAGCTACCAGAAGCGCGGCGGTAACCCGCTCTTGAACTTCGTGCAGGCGCACTTCGAGCCGGCCGTCGTGTCGATGGGCACGATCGAGAGCGTCGGCGCGCCCGCGTTCGCGCGCGTCGCGAAGACGCTCGCCGCGGCGCTCAAGCAGACACCGGTTCCGCTCGCGAAGCCCGCCGGCAAGGCGCTCGAGGACATGGCGCAAGGGCCAGGAGCGCATCGGCGATCTCCTGCGCCTCTTCGCGCCGTTCTCGGGCAACACGCTCGGCCCGTTCTCCTGCGAGAACGTGCGCGCGGCGTTCGCGCGATTGCCTGCAGAATACAAGGATGTCGTCCGCTGGACGCCCGAGACGATCGACTGGGCCGACTACTACTTCGGCATCCACATGCCCGCGCTCGAGAAGTGGATCCTCCCCGAGATGGAGAAGCGGATGGTGCGCGAGCCCAAGCCGCTCCGCGCGCACGCGACGCTCGCGACGCTCGTCGACGAGATGGCGCAGCGCCACGGCCACTCGGTCGCGCTGATGTCCTTTCGAAGAGGACGGCCTCTTCACGCGCGTCACGTTCGAAGAGGTTCGCGCGCGGCGTGACGCGGTCGCGGCGCGGCTCGCTTCGCTCGGCGTCACGCGCGGCGATCGCGTGGTGCTCGCGGCGCAAGAACCACCCGGATTGGGCGATCGCGTACTTCGGGATCCTGCGCGCGGGCGCGGCGGCGGTTCCGGTCGATCCGGAGCTCGAGTCGGCGCGCGCTCGCCAACATCGCGCACGAGTCCGGCGCGCGCGTCGCGCTGTTCGACGCGCACGTGCGCGACAAACACGTCGGCGAGAGCTTCGGCGTGGACGTGCTCGACCTCCACGAGACGTGCCGCGAGAGCGCGAGCGCGCAGCCGCCGAGCGTCGAGATCGAAGAGAGCGATCTCGCGAGCGTCATCTTCACGAGCGGGACGACGGGCAAGCCCAAGGGCGTGAAGCTCACGCACAAGAACTTCGCCACGATGATCGCCGCGCTCGCGACGATCTTCCCGCTGAACGCGAACGACCGCGTGCTCAGCGTTCTTGCCGCTCCACCACACGTTCGAGTTCTCGTGCGGGCTCCTCCTTCCCTTCTCGCGCGGCGCTCGCGTGCAGTACGTCGGCGAGCTCTCGGGCGAGCGGCTCACCGCACGCGCTCGAGGCGGGCCGCGCGACGGCGATGGTCGGCGTGCCCGCGCTCTGGCAGGTCATCGAGCGTCGCGTGCGCGCGCAGGTCGACTCGCGCGGTCCGCTCGTCAAGGCCGCGTTCGATTTCGCGTCGAGCGCGAACCGCAAGCTCGGTCGGACGCTCGGCCTCGACGCGGGCAAGGTGCTCTTCTCGCCGATCCACGGCGCGCTCGGCGGCTCGCTCCGCATGCTCATCTCGGGCGGCGCCGCGCTCCCGAAGGAGACGCAGGAGCTCTTCCTCGGCCTCGGCCTCCCGCTCGCGGAGGGCTACGGCCTCACCGAGGCGGCGCCGGTGCTCACCGCGTCGAAGCCGTCGCCGAAGACGCGCCACGGCCACGTCGGAAAGCCGGTCCCCGGCGTCGAGATCAAGATCGAGAGCCCCGACGAGGGCGGCGTGGGCGAGGTGCTCGCGCGCGGCCCGAACGTGATGGCGGGCTACACCGACGAAGAGGCCACGCAGCGCGTCCTCACCGAGGACGGCTGGCTCAAGACCGGCGATCTCGGAAAGCTCGACAAGCAAGGGCGATTGCAGATCGTCGGTCGCCTCAAGGACGTCATCGTCACGACGACCGGCGAGAACGTGTACCCCGACGACGTCGAGCGCGCGCTCGGCGAGATCGACGGCATCAGCGAGCTCGCGGTGGTCGGCATCTCGTCGCCCAAGGGCGGCGAGCGCGTCGCGTGCCTCGCTGTGGCCGAAGCGCGACTCGCTCCTCCCGGAGATGCAGTCCGACAACGCGCGAGACGGCGCTCGGCGCGCTCCGCGCGAAGATCGCGACGCTCCCGTATCACCAGCAACCGAGCGTCATCCATCTCTACGACGCGCAGCTCCCGCGCACCGCGACGCGAAAGGTGAAGCGCAAGGAGGTGCAAGGCATCCTCGAGCGCCTCGTCCTCGCGACGACCACGCCGGACGACGAGTCCGCCGAGCTCGGTCCGGTGCGCCTCGCGATCGCCGCGGTCGGCGGGCGGAGCGCGCGCGAGATCACGTCGCACACGACGCTCCAGGGCGATCTCGGCTTCGACTCGCTCATGCTCGCCGAGCTCCTCGAGGCGCTCGAGGCGCGCGGCCGAGTCGTCGACCCGACCGAGCTCCAAGCGTGCCGCAGCGTCGAGGACGTCGAGCGCCTCGTACGACAAGGCGCCACACGAAGTTCGTCGCGAAGAAGGACAAAGCACGCGACCAAGATCGAGGGCCGCGAGCAGAGCGACATGCGCCTTCCGCCGCAGCTCCAAGAAGCGGCGAAGGGCTTCATCGGCAAGCTCCAGGACACCTTCTACGGCCAGATGATGAAGCCGAAGGTCACGGGCCGCGCGTTCATCCCGCACAACCGAAACGTGATCGTCGTCGCGAACCACGCGAGCCACCTCGACATGGGCTTCGTGCGGCACGCGCTCGGCACCTACGGCGAGGACATCGTCTCGCTCGCGGCGCAGGACTACTTCTTCGATCAGGGCATGAAGCGCGCGTTCTTCGAGAACTTCACGAACCTCCGCGCGATCGATCGCAAGGGCGGCGCGCGCGCGAGCCTTCGTCAGGCGAAGAACGTGATCGAGCACGGCCAGACCGTGCTCGTGTTCCCGGAGGGAACGCGCAGCTCGACTGGCGAGATCCAAGAGTTCAAGCCGCTCGTCGGCCACCTCGCGCTCGCGCACGGCGTCGACATTCTGCCCGTGTATCTCGGCGGGACGTACGAGGCGATGCCCAAGGGCGCCGCGCTCCCGACGCGCCGCGAGATCACCGCGCGCATCGGGCCGCCGCTCTGCATCGCCGATCTGCGCCGCCTCACCGAGGGCAAGACGCAGGCGGAGGCCGCTCGCGAGGTCGCGCGCCTCGCGCGTGAGGCGCTCGTCGCGCTTCGCGATGGTCGCCCGTTCGACATCGCGCGCGGCGACGAGAAGATCGAAGCGAAGCACCCGCTCGTGTCGCTCTTCGAGGAGCTCGAAGGAAAATTCCTTCCCGGCGCGGTCGACAAGCCCGTCTCGTTCTACTTCACGCTCGGCTCGGACGAGCTCTCGAAGTGGACGCTCCGCATCGACCAAGCGAGCTGCGAGGTGAAGGTCGGAAAGCCCGAAGGCGGCACGGCCGACTGCGTCCTCAAGACGACGCCGGAGATCTTCACGCGCATCGTCCGCGAGGCGTACGTCCCTGGCGTCGCGGAGTTTCTCTCTGGCGCCGTGAAGAGCAACGACGTCGGCCTCCTCCAGACGTTCCAGAAGGCCTTTCAGCTCGCCTGATCACGCAGCAAGCATCTTCGCGGGGCCGAGGGTCGTTCGCATCACCTCGTGGCGAGCTTCCCGTTGGACGCATCGGTCTCTTACGGATAAGCACTCGCCATGAGACTAATTTTGGTGGCCCTTGGTGTCGCGCTGTCGGGATGCGACGGTTGCTCCAAGGAAAACGCGGCGGTCGACGCGGCGTCGGCGACTTCGTCCTCGTCCGCGAAGCCCTCGACGTCGAGCAACGCGCCCGCGATCACGAGCGCGAAGGCACGGGCGACGGCGAGCCCGCCAGTCGGTGCGTGCGCGCTCGAAGGCGATCCGACCGTGGTCGGGACGCTGGTGCGCGCGGACTCGGGCGTGTCGCTGGGGCTCGCGACGAAGGCGCTCGGATGGTCGACGAAGGAAGGCACCGCGGCGACCGCGACGTACGGCGACGACGGCGTCGTCACGAAGGCCGACGTCGCGAACCCATCGCCAGAGCTCGAGGCCAAGGCGGAGAAGAGCACCACCCGCGTCGTGAAGCGCGTCGTGCCGCTCGAGATCAAAGGAGGCAAGGTGCGCGTCGCGATCGACTACCTCGAGCTCGCTGCGACGACGAAGCACCGCACGCTCCGCTGCGGCCCGCCGGAGGCGTGGCTCGTGAGCTTCGACGGAGCGAGCATGACCGCCGGCGACCCGAGCGCGACGACGGAGACGATCGACTGCCGCACGGTGCTCGCGGACAAGGTCGTCGCGGTCGAGAGCTCGCTCGCCAAGAACGGAGCCGCGCTCACGGCAACGCTAGCGCTCGGCGGCGTTCCCTTCGCGAAGCGCGACAAGAACGAAGCGCCAAGCGAGCGCTGGGGATTCACGATGGTCAACGCCGCCCACGGCGAGGCGGGCGACGTGGTCGTCGCACGATGGAACGGTCTGCTCGTCGTCGGCCGCAAAGCGAAAGAGACGAGCGAGTTCGACTCGTGGCTCGGTACTGCGATCACGGCGCCCGTCGCGGCGTTGGGCGGCGAAACCGTCGAGGTTTGGCACACGCTCGCGGGCAAGCCGGACCTCTACGCGCTGCGCTTCGAAATCGACGCAAAGAAGCCAGGCTCGCCAGGCACGGTGTCGCTCGGCGACGCGCCCACGGCCGACGAGCGCGGATGGCTCTCCGTCACGCGCCGCGAGCTCGACACGATCGTCGCGATGACCGCGAAGACCGGCGACAAGCGCTCCGTCGATCTCTTCCGCTACGACGCCGCGGGCACACTCCTAGGCCGCACGCGCGTCGGCGGGACCGACGAGACCGTGCTCGAGGCGAAGGTCGCCCCTCTCGCCGGAAACAAGGTGCTCGTCGCGTACATCGTCCAGGACGGATGGAAGAACACGCTGAAGACGCAGGTCGCAACTTGCGGCGACGCGACGACGCCCCTCGAGGCGGACCGCTGACCCATCACGACGCCGCGAGCCTGTACGTGGCGTCAGAGGCACAGGCCAACGACGATGTTGCCGATGTCGAGCTCGACGGGCGTGCAGACGCCGTGACCGCCGCAGTCTGCGTTCGACGTGCACGCTAGATAGTCACCGTCGTTGCATGCTGGCGTCGTGCCCGAGTAGGCGTCGCAGGTTGCGCCGTGAGCGCCGGTCGCGACGCGCGGACAGCCGGCGGACACGGTCGCCGTCGCGCTCATGTGGACGCAACAGGTGAGCGAAGCGCTCGCACAATCGCTCGGCTGCGCGCACTCCCACGTCGGGTACGCGGCGCATCCGGACGTGCACGTCGTCCCGTTGGTCATCACGCAGCACGCGGAAGTGTTGGAGCAGCTCGAGATGCTGCAGGTCGCGGTGAGGCTCGCTTGGCATGTCGCGCCGTCCGCGCCCGAGCTCGCTGCATCGGATGTCGCGCTCGCTTCGGCGGGTGCGTCATCCAGACCGGCGTCACCGCCTGCGGGCTTGCCGCCCGCGACGTCGCCGACGCACGCGAGGAGCCAGCAAGACGACACGAAGAAGACTGCCGAGGAGCGCATTTCGGGGGGGGTCTTACAGTGTAAGGTTCTTGAAGTCAACCCGGAGCGCGGTCGAGACCACCTTGCAGGAAGAAGGCGCCAGCTCACCGAACCTTTCAGTGGACGCGCGCGTCCGAGACGCCGAAGTACTTCTTCGCGTACGCGACGAGCTGGCCGTCGGTCGGGTGGTCCACCGTCTCGACACCGACAATCTTCGCCGCAAGCGCGCGATCGTGCGTGTGCGCGTAGTTGATGAGTTGGAGCTTCGCCGTCGACGGTCCGACGACCAAGATTGCCTCGGCATTCGACAGCGCCTTCGCGACCTCCGCGAAGAAGCTCTTCATGTCGTCCGGGTGCTCGTGCTTCTCGGCCGCGCCCTTCGGATGCCGATGCACGTGCTCTTGCGGTGACGCGATCGTCTTCTCGTCGAAGCTGTCGAGGTCGACATGATAAATTTTTGCTTCGTGGTGATCGATGAACACCGCCGCGTGTCGTTGAACGGTCATGCGCCCAGTCTACGCGTCACGGCGTTCCAGGCGGCGCGAAGTTTTCTTGCGCCGCGGCGTCGCACGGTTCATCGGCGCGGGAGCGACGTCGAGCGCCGCGTTCACCGAGGTGCGTGTGCCGGTAGCCCAGGCGATCTATTGTCTTGGCGTGGCTCGCACGTGGTTGATCGCGATCGCCCTCACCGGGTGCCGGAGTGTGCAGATGCCCGAGCACGCCGCCGACTCGATGCCGCCGGTGAGCGCGGACGCGACCTCGATCGCGGACGCGACGTCGGGCGCGGACGTCGTCGCGACGATCGTCGATGCTTCGACGGAAGATGCCACCGCCGCGGACGCGATGGGAACGCTCGCCGCGGTGGAGCTTCGCCCGCAGAAGAGCCACGCCATTCACGAGCACGGAGGCGACCCGGCGCATCTTTACGCGGCGCGATTCGTCGCTCACAACGCGGGCACGCGCCGAGCGTCGGTTTCGGTGGTGCGGGTCGTCTTCCTCGCGGGAAACTCGTGCGCCGCGTTCCCGAGCCAAGTGCGATCATCGCCGAAGGTCGATGGCATCTCGATCGGCAGCGGCGGGGCCATTGCTGCGCGCGTGACCGTTCCGCCGGGAGACACGCCGCTCACCGTCGAGTTCGCGCCTGTCGATGCATACTACACGCATTGCAATCGCTTCGCCTTCCGCGTGACGTTCGACGTTGACGGCGCGCAGGTTCAATCGACGGCGGAGACCGAGGTGAGCCGCGTCGACCCCCTCCGACACCCCTGACCAGGTTTCCGACGCACTTGGCCAGGGCTGCGCCGCGCGCGCGCCGCAGAAGCGCCCCTTCGCATTTGCCTACTCGTGGCCGCGCGGGGCGCGTTCCGTGATAGAAAACGCGCCGTGAAGTACCTCGTCACCGGCGCCACCGGATTTCTCGGAAGCCACCTCGTCTCGAACCTCCAAGCGCGCGGCCACGAGGTCGTCTCGTTCTCGCGCGCGAAGGGCGGCGACATCCTCGACCGCGCCGCCGTGAGGGAAGCCGCGGAGGGATGCGACGGCGCGTTCCATTGCGCGGGCAAGGTCTCGCGCGACGAGGGCGACGCCGAGGCGCTCTACCGCGTGCACGTCGAGGGCACGAAGACGGTCCTTGCATCCTGCAAGCAAGCGGGCGTCAAGCGCGTCGTCGTCGCGTCGACGAGCGGCACGGTCGCGATCAGCGACGACCCCGATCACGTCGCGAGCGAGAGCGACGAGACGCCCATCGGCCTCGTCTCGTTGTTTCCGTACTACCGCGCGAAGCTCTTCGCCGAGCGCGCTGCGCTCGCGATGAACGAGCCCGCCTTCGAGGTCGTGGCGGTGAACCCGTCGCTCCTCCTTGGACCGGGCGACGTGCGCGGATTCTCGACCGAGGACATCAAGCTGCTCCTCGAGCGGCGCGTTCCCGCGGTGCCCGCCGGCGGCGCGAGCTTCGTCGACGCGCGCGACGCGGCCGAGGGGATGATCCTCGCGATGGAGCGCGGAAAGCCGGGCGAGCGCTATCTGCTGACCGCGTGCAACATCACGCTGCGCGAGCTCTTCGCGCGCGTCGGGCGCATCGCGGGAGTCCCCGCGCCGACCCTTCCGATGCCGCGCGCCCCGCACCTCGCGCGCGCGGGCGCGTCGCTCTTGGGCCGCATCGCGCGGCGCGTGGGCGCGACGCTCCCGATCGATCCCGTGAGCCTCGAGATGGCGCAGTACTACTGGTACTGCTCGAGCGAGCGCGCCGAGCACGAGCTCGGCTGGACCCACCGCGACGCGAACGAGACGCTCGCCGACACGGTGCGCGATCTCCGCGATCGCGGCGTCGTGTGGCCCGAGCCGCCCGTCTCGCGTGGCGGCGACGCCCTTCGGCCCTGAAGATGAAGCCGCTCCTCGTCGTCAACCCGAAGTCCGGCGGCGGCCGCACCGGCGCGATGCTGCCCGATCTGCGCGCGACCGTGGAGCGAACGCTCGGCGAGGTCGACGTCGTCGTCACCGAACGCTCCGGCCACGCGATCGATCTCGCGGAGGCGGCGGCGCGCGAGGGCCGCGAGCTCGTCGTCGCGGTCGGCGGCGACGGAACGTTCAGCGAGGTCGTCAACGGCGTATTGAGGGCCACGCCCCCAACGGCCCCGACGGAAACGAAGGCGCGCGTCGCGCTCATCGGCCAGGGCACGGGCGGCGATTTTCGAAAGACGCTCGGCATCGAGCACCGGCTCGATCGCTACATCGAGGCGATCGCCTCGGGCCGAGAGCGCCTGCTCGACGTCGGCAAGGCGCGCTTCCGCGGGAGCGACGGCGAGGTCGAGCGCTACTTCGTGAACATCCTCTCGGCCGGCATGGGCGGCCTCGTCGACGAGTACGTCGCGACCGGGTCTCGCGCGCTCGGCGGCACGGCCGCGTATTTCGTCGCGTCGACCAAGGCGCTCCTCCGCGTGCGCCCCGGCAACCTCCGCTGCGTCATCGACGGCGAGACGGTGAGGCTCCGTTCGTACATGATTGCAGTCTGCAACGGTCGCTACTTCGGCTCCGGGATGCACGTGGCGCCGATGGCGCTCGTCGACGACGGAAAGCTCGAGGTCGTGTCGATGGACGCGCCGAGCAAGCTCGCGTTCGCCGCGTTTTCCCGCAAGATCTACGACGGATCGCACCTCCGCTCGCGCGACGTTCGCCACTTCACGTGTCAGCGCATCGAGATGGACCTCGAGAACGAGGACGCGCGCGACAGCTTTCGACTCGACGTCGACGGCGAGCCGCTCGGCGGGCTCCCGCTGTCGATCGAGCTCGTCCCGCGCGCCGTGATGATGCGCGCGTGACTCAGGCGCGCGCCGGGGAGATGCGCGCGAGCGCCGCGACTACGGCGACGAGCTCCGCGGGATCGACGGGCTTCGGCACGTGCATCATGAACCCTGCGCCGAGCACCTTGCGGCGATCCTCGGGCCGCGCGTACGCGGTGAGCGCGGCGGCGGGCACGTTGCCGCCGTGCTCCGGCGGCAGCTCGCGCACGCGCTTGATGAGATCGTAGCCGCTCTCGCCCGGCATGCCGATGTCCGAGAGGAGCACGTCGGGGATGTCCTCGCGAAACACCTCGAGCGCGTTCTTCACGCTCGAAGCGGTCGTCACGATCGAGCCGCTGTGCTCGAGCACCGCGCGCACGAGGTCGCGCGCGTCCTCTTCGTCGTCGACCATGAGCACGCGGAGCCCATCGAGCTGCGCCTCGTGCTCGAGCGCCGGCTCCAGGGGTTGGTGTTGGATGGTCTCGATCGTCCGGTGCTGCGCCGCGGACGGCAGGCGGACCGTGAACGTGGTTCCCTTCCCAGGCCCGTCGCTCTGCACGTCGATCGTTCCGCCGTGGAGCTCGACGATGTGCTTCGTGATCGCGAGGCCGAGCCCGAGCCCGCCCGCGTGCCGCACGATCCCGCCTTCGCCCTGCCTGAACGCTTCGAACACGTGGGGCATGAACTGCGGCTCGATTCCCTTGCCGTCGTCGCTCACGACGAGGTCCGTCGCGCCGCCCGCCGCGCGAAGCACGACGCGCACGTGGCCGCCGGGCGGCGTGAACTTCACCGCGTTGCTGAGCAGGTTCCACACGACTTGCTGCAGGCGCGACGCGTCGCCGCGGACCTCGCTCGCGTGCGGGTCGACAGCCTTCTCGAGGTGGATCCCCTTCGCGCTGAGCGCCGGACGCACCGAGTCGAGCGCGGCGTCGAGCGTCTCCTCGAGATCCACGCGCTTCACGTCGATGCGCATCTTGCCGCTCACGATGCGCGAGACGTCGAGGAGGTCCTCGATGAGCTGCGTCATCGCGACGGCGTTTCGCTCGATCGTCTCGGCCGCGCGAGCTCGCTGGAAGTCATCGAGGCTCGCGCCGGTGATCATCTTCGACCACCCGAGGATCGCGGTGAGCGGCGTGCGGAGCTCGTGGCTCACCGCGGCCAAGAACTCGTCCTTCGCGCGGTTCGCCGAGTCGGCGCTCTGTCGCGCACTCTGCTCGGCGTGATAGAGGCGCGCCTTCTCGAGCGCCATCGTCACGTGCCGAGCGAGCTCCTCGGCCGCGCGGAGATCGTCGGGCCCGTAGACTCGACCCGAGTCGCCGTACGCGAGCGTGATCGCGCCGAGCACGTGCGTCGCCGCGGTGAGCGGGACGCCGATCCACGCCCCGCGAGGGCCCATCACCGAGCCTCCCGCGCGGAGCGCGTCGGACGGGGTCGGAGGGACCGGCGCGACACCCGCGGTCGCGACGCGACGCGCGCGCCCGTCGTCGTCGACGATGTCGATCGCGCAGAAATCCGCGATGCGCGGGACCGCGAGGTCCGCGAGGCCCGAGAGGGCGCGCGACTCGTCGAGCGACGACGCGAGCACCGCGGAGGCGTCGATCATGAAGGCGCGCCGCGCCGCGCCGAGCTTTTCGGCCGTCGCGTCGCGGATGACGACCACGACGCCTTCCATCTCCCCGCCCTCCTCGCGGATGGGCGCGGCGCTATCGGCGATCGGCGTCTCGCGCCCATCGGGGCGCACGACGACGGCGTCGCCAAACGAGACCATCACGCCCAGGCGCAGCACCTGGTCGATCGGGTTCTCGATCGCCTCTCGCGTCCCGGCGTCGATGATGCGGAGCGAGGCGCCGAGCTTCGTCCCTCGGACGGCGTCGAGCCGCAGGCCGAGCAAAGACTCGGCGGCGGCGTTCATCAGCGTCACGTTGCCTCTGGCGTCGGTCGTGATCACCGCGTCGCCGATGCTTCGCAGGGTGGTCGCGAGCCAGCGTCGCGCCTCCTCTGCGCGCGCGAGGCGCATGCGCGCGCGCTCCGCGAGCATGCGCTCGGTGAGATCGCGCGTCACCTTCGCGAACCCCACGAGGCGCCCCGTCGGATCATGGAGCGTCGTGATGATCACGCTCGCCCAGAACCGCGAGCCGTCCTTGCGAAGGCGCCAGCCTTCGTCCTCGAAGCGGCCGTCGCGCGCGGCGAGCTCGAGCTCGCGATCGCACTTGCCCGCCGCGACCTCCGCGGGCTCGTAGAAGATCGAGAAGTGCTTCCCGATGATCTCGTCGGCCTTGTAGCCCTTGATGCGCTCTGCTCCAGTGTTCCAGCTCACGATGTGGCCAGTTGGGTCGAGCATGAAGATCGCGTAGTCGCGAATCGACTCGACGATGAGGCGAAAGCGCTCGGGGCTACGCTCGAGCGACTCGCACGCGCTGTGAAGGTTGTCCCCCACCGCCCCGTCCGACTGAGTCATATCGTTCGGTCGATGCGATTTTCGGGCCGAGCATCGACCTCACGAACGTGGCGAAGTGGCGCTCGACAGCTCGCGGAGCGCGTCGAGCCCGCTCTTGCGCTCTCCGCGCGCGATGCTCCAGACGAGCTCGCGCGCCGCGTCGTTGGCGGGCGTCGGGACGCCGAACGCGCGACCGCGCTCGCAGATCTCGCCGTTCAAGAAGTCGACGGCGGGCGTGCGGCCGCGCTCGATCGCCGCGAGCATCGAGCTTCGCATGCGGCGATAGCGGAAGCCCACGGCGAGGAGCATCGCGTGCTTGGCGACGAGCGTCGCGGAGACCGCGATGGCCGGTGAGCCCGAGGCCGCGCGCTCCTCTTCGGTCAGCGCGAGCCAGTCGAGGTCCACGGTCCCCGCGACCTTCTCGAGGCGCACGTCGCATTTGCGTGCAACCTGCACGCATTCGGTCATGATCTCGAGCGCCGTGCGCCGCACGAAGCGGTGCTGCATGAGCCCACCGAGGCGGTCGCCGCCGATCGTGCCGAGCGACGAGATGGCCGCGTTGATCGCGAGCTTGCTCCAGCGCTTTCCGGCGAGGTTCGCCGCGACCTCGACGGGCCCGATCACCTCGAGCACGCGCGCGAGCTCGTCGAGATCGATCGCGGGCTGCGCGAGCGAGCCGATCGCGAACCCGCCGGGCGCGGTGCGCTCGTAGACGCCCGGCTCCGGCATGGCCGCGCCCCACGCGACCACGGCGCCGATCGTCCGCGGGTCGCCCGCGATGGCCGCGACGCGCGGCTCACAAAGGCCGTTCTGGAGACACACCATCGCGCCGCGCTCGGCGAGCACGGGGAGCGCCGCGCGAGCCGCGTCCTCGACCTGCGGAGGCTGCGTGCACAAGAGGACGACGTCGAACGTCTCGTCCGGCAGGACGCGGACGACCCGCGCGCCGACGCCGCGCGGCGCACCGTCACCGCGGAGCTGGATCCCGTTGCGCTCGACCGCGTCCGCGATGGTCGCGTTCGTCGTGTACGCGGTCACGTCGTGCCCCGTCTCCGTGAGGAGCGCGGTCACGACGCCGCCGATCCCCCCGCAGCCCATCACGAGCAACCGCATGACCCGCCATACCACGAGTTCTTGACTCGGCGCGAGCGTCCGTCCAAGGTGCGGTCGCGATGCGTTCGAGACCCGCAATTTTCCTGCTTCTGCTGCTCGCGGCCGCGTGCAACGAAGACAAGCCGAAGACCCAGACGCACACGGCGGCATCGGCGGAGCCGATCCCGAGCGACCTCGTCTACAACTCCTTCATGGACGACAAGTCCGGCGCGTCGAAGGTCGTGATCGCGACCGACTCGGGCGTCGTCGCCGCGACCGACGCGGGCGCGCAGACGGGCTCGACCGCGAAGCTCGTCGACGCGGGCGCCGACCCGAAGGCGCCGCTCGTCTACGCGTTCTCCACGAAGACGCGCACGGTCAACGCGAACATCATGATCAACGCCGCGGGAGGCCCCGGTGGCGCCGCTGATCAACCGCCGCTCCACTTCACGTTCACCGCGACGCCGAAGCCCAAGGGGATGATCGGCGGGACCGCGACGTTCGACGTGAAGGTCACCAAGTTCGACGTGACGCTCCCGGCGAACGCGCCGCCAAACGCCGCGGCGGGCAAGGACCAGCTCGAGAAGGCGCTCGTCGGCCTCGGCGGCCACTTCGACGCGACCACGCACGGCGACATCGAGAACATCGACTTCGACACCGAGAAGGCGGCGCAGGGTGCGGGCGAGATCGTCGGGCTCCTCCAGCAGGCGCTCGAGTTCCTCGTCGTGCCTCTGCCGAACGAGCCGGTCGGCATCGGCGCGAAGTGGACGAAGATCGAGAGCAAGCGCCTCGCGGATCAGGGCGCGCAGGTCTCGACCACCGTGACCCTCACGCTGCAAGCGCGCGACGCGCAGACCGCGACCATCAAGGTCGAGGCGACGAACTCCGGCACGATCGCGATCAACGATCCGCGCGCGCCGAAGGGCTCGGCGATGCAGCGAAACACGACGGCCACGTTCACCGTGATCACGCGCTTCGACGGCGTGTCGCAAAAGGTCGACGGCGAGGCGAAGAACGACATCACGCAGAAGGTGCCCGGCCAACCCGATCAAGCGATGACCGTGAAGGTCATCCAGCACCTCGACTCGAAGTAATCCAGCGCTCGCGTGAGTCGACCTTGTCTTGAGCACGAGTGGTGATGGAGATGCGGCAGCGCCGACGACTCCGGCCGGACCGGCACGTTCCGTCTTGATCGAAGAATGTGGCCAGAACCTCGGTGCGCCACTCGCGCGTCGACGCGGCAGGTCGCGGCCCCGCCGCGAATTTCTCGCTGCCGCGTGTCGACGACACCGACAGCGTGATCTGGTCGAGAAGGTCTAGTCCTACTTTCGCGCGCGCTTCGCGATCTTCTTCACGAGGCTGTCGACGACGTCGAAGAGGCGCTCGTTGCCCTTCTGTTTGTGCTTCGCGACGCGCGAGGCGTACTTGTCGCGCTCCCGGAGGAACAGCCGGAGCAGCTGCGGGTCGAGCGAGTCGGACCCGAGGCCGTAACCGAGCTCCTCGAGGTAGCGCGCGTTCATCACCTGCTCGAACTGGTTTCCCACCGGGACGCTGAAGATCGGCTTGCCCAGGTAGAGCGCCTCGCCGATGAGCGAGAGGCCGCCGTTGCACACGACGGCGTTGGACGTCGCGAGATCTTCCACGAAGCCATCTTCGCTGAAGTCCTTCACGACGCAGTTCGCCGGGATCGGCGTCTTCTTTTGCTTTCCTTGATCGACGCGCTTGAGCCCGTAGACGACGAATTTGTACTCCGGGATTTGCCCGAGCGTCGGGAGCAGGCCCGAGTCGCTCGCCGACGTCTGGTAGACGAGCACGTGATCGCCGGTCTTCGCGCGAGCCTTCGCGTCGAGGATCGCGCGGCGCAGGATCGGCGGGACGAGCGTCGTCGTGCCCTTGAACTTCTTGCGAATGGGCGGCTCGAAGAACGTCGTGATGACGTAGTGGTCGCACGCGGGGATCTTCGCGCGAACGAAAGTCTTGGTCATCTGGTAGTCGACCTTCGCGCCCTTCTTGATCGCCGCGTCGTGCTTGCAGCGGCTGATGATCTGCTGGTTGTCGATCGAGATGACGGGCAGCCCGTGTCGCTTCGCGAAGAGGAACGCGAACGTGTCGAAGTCGGTGATGACGAGGTCTGGCTCGTAGCCGACGACCTCGTCGTAGTACGCGGCGATGTTGCGATCGACGATGCTCGGCGCGGCGAGGAGGTTTCGCGCGAGCGTGCCGTCGCGGTCCATGCGGTTGTCGACGTAGCGGATCGTGAGGCCCTTGATCTCGACGACGTCGGGGAAGCTCTTCGCGAGGAACTCGTGCGCGCGCCCGCTCACGACGATCTTCACCTCGTGCCCACGCTCGACGAGGTGCTCGCAGACGACCTTGCTCCGCGTCGCGTGACCCATCCCCTCGCCCACGACGCCGTACAGAATCCGCATGGGACCGGATGTTACCGGAGATGCTTGAAGACTGCTGCGCGGAGCGCGTCGTCGTCGAACGGCTTCTCGAGGACATCGGCGGCGCCGAGCTTCGCGGCGCTCTCGCGGAAATCAGGCCCGCGGTGCGCGGTCATGAAGATGACCGGCACGTCGCACCCGCACCCGCGGAGACCCTCGAGCAGCGAGAGGCCGTTCACCCCCGGCATGAGCGCGTCGCTCACGATGAGGTCCGGGCCGCGCGCGTGATCGAGCATGAGCCGCGCGACGTAGTCGAGCACTTGAAGACCGTGGCGCGCCTCGACCACACGCAAGCCCATCCGCCGAAGCGCCGACGCGACGATCGTGCGCATGTCTTCATCGTCATCGACCACGACCGCGGCGAATCCCACGCCTCGACCAAAGAGCATGAACGGGACCAGCCCTTTTTCGCCGTTTCGCGACGCGTGGCGTGGCGCGCGTGACATCGCGTGGCGTGCGTGTCGCGACCGCGACTGTCGCGGAATGTGGGATGTCGCCTCGATCGTGCGCTCGTGCTCGAGAGGCATCGCGCTTGCTCTCAAGTCTCGCGAGGCAAAGACATGCTGCGTTCCATCTCCGCGCTCGGCGCGGTCGCCATCCTGGCAGGTTGCTCTCATTATCCGCTGCCGGTTCAACGGCTCGCGCGCGCGGAGGGTGACGCGCGCAGCGCGCAGGAAAACGGCGCGGCCAACGTCCCGCAAGCGCAGCTGCACCTGAGGCTCGCGCACGAAGGCATCGCCACGGCACAAGGGCTCATCGCTGATCACGACTACGAGCGCGCCGACTACGTGCTCATTCGCGCGCAGAGCGACGCCGAGCTCGCCCTCGCCGAGGCGCGCGAGGAAATCGCACGCACGGAGGCGCGGCGCGCGCTCGACGAGGTCGCGGCGATCCGCGCGACCGGCACCACGACCACGACCGGCGCGCCCATTCCGCGCCCGGACACGGAGAAGAAGCCATGAAGCTCGCTCGCCTCGCCCCGCTCTCGATTTTCGCGCTCCTCGCAGCGTGCGCGCACACGCCGCCGCCGGAGCTCGTCGACGCGCGCGCCGCGTACGACCGAGCCTCGAACGGTCTCGCCTCGCAGCTCGCGCCCGCCGACCTCCACGTCGCCGCGACGCAGCTCTCGGTGGCCGAGAACGCCTGGCGCGAGCGCGGAGACGACTACCGCGTGCGCGATCTCGCCTACGCCGCGGAGCGCAAGGCGCGCCTCGCGGAGATCCGCGCGCACACCCGCGCTGCGTCCAAGCAGCAAGAGGACGCGCGCGCCGAGCTCGACCAGCTCCGCGACGAGAAGGTGCGCACGACGTCCGCGCAGCTCAACGTCGCCCAGCAGCAGCTCGCCGAGGCCGAGCAGCAGCGCGCCGCTGCCGAGCACCGAACGATGACCGCCGAGCAGCAGCGCGACCTCGCCGAGCGCCAGCGCGCCGAGGCCGAGAAGCGCGCGCAGCAAGCGCAGTCCGATCTCTCGCGCATCGCGTCGGTGAAGCAAGAGCCGCGCGGCATGGTCATCACGCTCTCGGGCAGCGTGCTCTTCGTCTCGGGCAAATACGATTTGCTCCCCGAGGCGATGGCGAAGCTCAGCGAGGTCGCGAACGTGCTCACGCGCCAAGACCCCGACTCGAAGATCGTCGTCCAGGGTTACACCGACTCGCAGGGCAGCGAGACGTTCAACCTCGAGCTCTCGCGCCAGCGCGCCGAGGCGGTCCGCTCGTACCTCGTGTCGCACGGAATTGCCCCCGACCGCATCAGCGCAGAAGGCTTCGGCCCCGCGCGCCCCATCGCGAACAACGCGAGCCCCGAGGGCCGCGCGAACAACCGCCGCGTCGAGATCGTGGTCGAAAAGAAGTGAGCCGCTACGCCGCGCGCTCGACCCACGAGCGCATGACGTTGCGGTTCACGAGGCCTGCCTGTTGGAAGACGAGCTTGCCGCCGCGGAAGACGGCGAAATTCGGGATGCCGCGGACGTTGTAGCGGGCGGCGAGCTCGGGGCTTCGCTCGGTGTCGACCTTGAGGACCACGGCGCGACCGGCGAGATCGTGCGCGACGTGCTTCACCTCGGGCGCCGCCATTCGGCACGGCCCGCACCACTCCGCCCAGAAGTCGACGAGGACCGGAACGGGCGACTCGCTGACGATGCGATCGAACTCGGAGGCGTCGACCTCGATGGGCGCGGACGCCGGAGGCAGCTCTGCCTTGCAACTGCCGCATTTGCCGGCGTGCGCGAGGTGCTTGGGGGGAATGCGGTTCTCCGCGCCGCAGCGCGAGCATTTCCTCACTTGATCCATGGCGCGAACGTAATGCTCGTACCTCGATCACGCCACCGGGTGCTCGCCCGTCTCGTGCACGTCGTACTCGAACGGCACGGGTCGGTCGGCGCGCGCGCCGTTGGTGCTCAAGAGCAAGAGGAGCAGGTCGGTCGCGGTCACGAGGCCGATGAGCCTGTCGTCGTCGGACACCACCGGGATCGCGTGGATGTTCTTCTCGGTCATCGTGTGAACGAGCTCGTCGATCGGCGTCGAGGGACCGCACACGTAGGGCGCCGGCGTCATCGCAGCCGCGACGAGGTCCTTCGTCCGGATGAGCGCCTCGTCTCCTGGCCCGCGCGTCGCGCGAAGGAGCACGTCACGATCCGACAAGATGCCGAGCAGTCGCCCCGACCTCACCACGGGCAGGTGGTGGATGTGTTTGCGCTTCATGATTTCCCACGCCTCCGCGAGGCGCATCTCGGGCGGCGCGACGATGACCTCGCGCGTCATCGGGGTTGATGCACGCATATTTCAGTGCCGCAGCAATCGGTGTGCCGACCCCATGTTTCTCGTTCGAAGAACCGCGCGCCCGCGCAATCCGTTCGCGCGTCCGCGCAAATTGGTAAACGTCGTGATGATGGACGGCATCGCGGCGCTTTCGGCCGGGCGAAGCTGCGCGGATTTTCGCGGAGGCCAGCGAGCTCACCGATGAAGAGATGCCGCTCGGCGATCGCGGCGCGCATCGGCGTCGGCCTTCGGCGAGCAGCCGTCGTTCCGGGCCGGCGGCGTCGTCAGTCAGGGCGTCTCCAACGCGGCGCGCGACGTCGGCACGATCCAAGCTCTTTCAGCCCGTGAAGTATTGCGGACATGGATCAACGCGGTGAGCGGCGTGGAATCGGACGTTCGCGACGGCGGTGAGCTCGTCGTTTTGACGCGTGTCCATTGGTCCCAAACCAGCGAAATGGCCACGGAGAACATGCAACTTCCTCGCACGCGCGTGCGGTCAGTGCGCCCGACTACGGAGGACGACTTGCCGATTCGTGTGCACCACCGTATGGAACACAGGATGCATTGCGACCGTGAGGGTCTAGCCATGCCAAGCCGCTACATCGGTTCGCTTCTCGTGTTCGTCGCTTTGCCGCTCGCTGCGTGCTCGAACACTCCATCGACGTCCGACTCGGGAGCCGACGTCGCCACGTTGGACGCTGCCACGGTGCCGGACGCACCGAGCTGCAGCTCCACGGAGCCGTGCGCCGACCAAGCCGCAACGTGCTGCAACTCGCGATGCACGTACGTCGACAAGGATCCTCAGAACTGCGGCGCCTGCGGCGTCGCGTGCAATGCCAACCAGTTCTGCAACGGCAAAGCGTGCTTCGACGCGGTCGTCAGCAACCTGTGCATCAACCCCGCGGCGGCCGTCGTTCTTGATGGGCTCAGCGCCGACGATCAAGCCGGCAACGTGCTGGGTATCGCGATGAACGCCTGCTCGCCCAGCGTCGTCGTGCACCAGATCGTGCAGGGGGCGTCGAGCTCGATGGACAGCACCGGTCGCCCGCTGCTCGGTCCGGGCGACACGTACGTGACCGCCGGCGGCGGGTTCGGTCAGAAGGCGATCGCGTACCTCTCGTCGACGCACGCCGCGCCTGTGTACGTCTCGGGCGACTCGAGCAGCATCTCGTTCGTGCGCAGCTCGGACAACGGAATCGTCGTTCAAGTCTCGAACGCAGCGCTCACCAACCACCACGACTATTTCGTCTCGTACACCGCCGTCGAGCCGCAGAGCGGCACGCTCGTCTTCACCGTGTACGGCTTCTACTCGCCGGGCACCGCCGCAGGCGTCTTCTGGTTCCAGAAGCAGGTCATGACGAACCTCGCGGCGTTCTCCAAGGCGTTCTACGTCCTCGAATGGACCGACACGGACAACGACGGGCTGCCGAGCGCGCCAGACACGTTCACCGTCGTCGGCTCGGGTTGACCCGGACCCGCGTGACGACGATGGGAAAGCGCGCGCTCGGCCGGCGCCGAGGCGTGGTCAGTGCGCGAGCAGGTACTGCTGCACCGTCGAGCCCCACGTCGTGGGCACGAGGTTCGTCGCGCTGTCATTGACCTGGAGCAGGTCCGGCGCGCAGTTGCTGAAGGACTCGAAGTCCCAGGCGAGACTCGGGATCTGCTTCGACTCGAGGTCTGCGTAGAACGTGCTCGCGCCCAACGACGACGAACAACGGGAGTGTGTACTTCAGGGCCGACGACCTGACCACGACCCGTCAGCCATGACAGCTCAACCAATACCAAATAGGTAATCGCTTTAATAGAGCTTACCACCCGTCTGGCGCTCCCTCGCGCGGCGTCGCTCGTCAGCCGAGGCCGAAGAGTCCCGACACTCGATCGACGTAGCGATCGACGCTCATCTCGCGCACGACCCAGTCGCGGTTGTGTTCCCCCATGCGCGCGCAGCGCTCGGGATCGCTCATGAGCTCTTCGATCGCACCCGCGAGAGCGCGCGCGTCGCCAATCGGCACGATCAGCCCGGAGACGCCGGGCGACACGTAGTCACGAATGCCCGGCGAGTCGGTCGTGATGACCGCCTTGCCCATGGCCATCGCCTCGCAAATGCCAGTGACGCCAGCTGCGTAATCGACCTCGTCGAGCGGGACGACGACGAAGCGGGAACGCGCATAGACGTCGCGCAGCTCGTTGTAGGTGAGCTTGGCGACGACCTCGAGGTTTCCCGACGTCCCGATGTCGGTCGCCGAATCGAACCCGCTGTGCGGCGCCCACCCGGACGCGACGACGCGAAACTGGTGCGGGACCATTCGCGCTGCACGCTGCAGCAGCGCGTAATCCCGACTCTCGCGACCGCAGCTGAAGACGTAGTCGTCGAGCGGTACGTCGAGCGGCCGATAGAAGCGCGTGTCCAGCCACTGCTCGAAGCCGTGGACTTTGTGGGGAGGAAACCCGAGATCGGAAACGAAGATCTCGCGCTGTCGCGTCGCGAGGACGATCACGTTGCGATACGGCGTGTGGCCCAGCGAGCGGAAGAGCAAACGACGCTTCGGTGTGCCGCAATGGTGAACGACCATCGTGATGCGTCCAAGATCACCAGCGGCGCGCATCAGCATTCCGAACGGCAAACCGATGTCTTCGCCGGTGACGTAGAACTCGTCGAAGTCGTGGCGACGCGTCATGCCGAGCGCCGCGAGGCCATACCGCGCGCCGCGCGAGCGCGCGAGCTTGACGAACGGGTGTTGCGATTGCGCCACGTCGTGGAAGTCGAGGATCGTCGCGCCGATCGCGCGCGCGAGCTCCACGTACTCGATGCGCGGAATCTCGCCGCGATCGGCCTCTTCGGCCGCGGTCAGATTCGGGGATTTGGCGAGCAGGATCAGAATCCGTTTCGATCGTTTCGCCGCGGCGGGACGAAGCGCCACCCGAGAATCCGCGCTGCCGGTTCCCGACGGTTGCACGACATCCCGCGTCTTGCCCTGAAGCACGGTCTGCATGAGCCGAAGCGAAAGCATGGACTATGCCCGCTCAGGCTCGCCGTTGGACCGAGAGGGTTCGAGTGTGAACGTGCGGTCGTTCGAGGCGCGCCATGTCCGGAAGTCTAACACCAGGGTTCAAACGTCGGCGACCACGAAACGTTCGGGGTCGAGCCGCTTCACGACGACCGCGGGGTTGCCGGCGACGACAGTGAATGGTTCGACGTCGCGGTGCACGACCGCCGCCGCGCCGATCACCGCGCCGCGACCGATGCGCACACCCGGCAGGATCACCGCCTTCGCGCCGATGAAGACATCGTCCTCGATCTCCACCGGCTTCGGCGGCGGCACCTTCGCGCGGTTGTGCAGATCGTGGAAGCCGGTGTCGACGATCATCACGAACGGTCCGATGAGCGCGCGCGCGCCGATTCGCACCGATCCGGTCGCGCAGATGCTCGTGCCGTGGTTGATGAACGAGCGATCGCCGATGACGAGGGCGCCCCCACGCGCGACGAGCTCGAGCGGCACCAGGTCGGAGTCGAGAGTCACGTCGTCGCCGATCTCGATCGTCCCCTCGTTCACGAGGCGCGGTCGGCCCACGGTTCGGCAGCGCTTGCCGACGCGATCCGCCGGCGCGAGCCAGAGCGGCGCGGTCGCGAGCGCGAGCGCGTTCGTCATCCCTTTTCGCAGGAGCGAGCGTAGCGGCAGGTCCCGGTCGCGTCGAAGACGGCGCAGCGTAATCGCGATCAGGTTGCTCACCCGTCGAAGTTAGCATCGAGAACGCGCGCGTACACGTGGCAGAATGGTTTGCGCGTTTGTGCAGCGGTTGCGAGCCTGGCTGGCTCGACCGACGCCGCAAGTGCGATTGGCAAATACGTCAACCTGTTACAGCCCGTGAGGTATCGGTTCTCGACGATGGGCACGAACGATCTATGCGGCGGAGCGACGTCGGTTTCCCCGCGCTCACGGCGGGCTCGCGCAGCGGATGGCGTCGGCGCCCTTCGCCGTGGTGACGATGTCCAAGCCCGGCGTGGTCGTCGCGCACTTGAGGATCGCGTCGAAGTCGGCGACCGGATAGCTGTCGAGCGTGTTGGACGTCGTCGCGCTCGTGAAGTCGTGCCAGAAGAGGATCCTCCAGCCGCGGTACTTCGCCGCGTCTTGAATCCACGCGCATACGTTAGCTGGCGAGTTGATGTTGCCCACGCCGTCGGCGTTGAGCTCCCAGACTCTGTTGCCCATGTAGTTCATGCCCGGGTTCACGGTGCGGTGCGACGTGTAATACTTCTTGATCGCCGCGATCACCGTCGCGTTGTAGTCGCCCATCGGGCTCGCGAACGACACGACGGGAGATCCCACGTTCGCGAGGAGGTACTGCTGCGAGAGTCGGAGCTCGTCGTCGAGCTGCTGCGGCGTGAGCTGTGTCAGGTACGGATGCGTGACCGTGTGGCTGCCGGTCTCGTTGCCGGCGGACGCGAGCGCCTGCGCGTTGGGCAGATCGCCGTACACGGAGAGGTTCTGGGTGATGTTGTAGATGGTTGCCTTGACTCCGTATTTGGTCAGGACCGGCCCCGCGATCGTGTTCTGCGTGTCGTGTGAGTCGTCCATGGAGATCGTCAGCATGCCGCGCTTGAGCGGTACGCAGCTCGGCGACGTGCTCGGCGTTCCTTTGCAGGCGTCGGTCGTGGCCGATGTGTCGACGAGGTACTGGAACGGCTTCGTGTGTGCGGTCGCACCCGTCGCGTCGGTCGCGTGAAGAATCACGGTCGTGCCCGATGAGACGCCGTTGAGGCCGGCCCACCATTTTCCGTACGAAGACGAGAGCGAGTAGGAGGTCCCACCGACGATCTCCAGCGTGGCGCTGACGGGAAGGCTGCCGCCGCCGACGATGATGAACTCGGCCCACCAGCTGCCGGCGTTCTGCGTCTGCGTCCAGAAGGGATCCCACGGCGCAACGCAGCCGCCTTGGCCAGAGTCCAACGAACCCGACTCGGGCGCTCCCGACTCGGGCGCTCCAGACTCGAGGGTCGCGTCGTACGCACCTGAGTCTGCGACTCCGTTCGAGCACCCCGTCGTGGGGGTTTGATCCACGAGGTAGTGGAAGGGCAGCGTTTGCGTCGTCGTCGAGTCGGCGGCGACCGCGTGGAGCACCACGAGCGTGCCCGACGCGACGCCGCCGAGGCCGCCGCTCCACTTTCCCCACGCGTACGCGAGCGGATACGCCGCCCCGTTCACGACGTCGAGCTCGACGCTGACCGGAGTCTTGTTGCTCGTAACCACGTACTCGGCCCACCAAATGCTGGTCGAGGTCGTCTGCTGCCACGTCGGGTTCCAGCTCGAGCTACACCCCGTCACGTCAATGGCGCCCGTGTCGAGCGCGGCGGTCTGGTCGCTCGTTGCGTCTTGCATGGAGCCCGCGTCGGCACCCGCCGAAGCGTCGGGACAATCCAACGTGGGGGCTCCGGTGAGGTACGGAAACCAAACGCTGGTCGCCGACTGCGTGCCCTTCGTCGCCTTCAATCGAACCAGCGTGCCCGCCGTAATGGGCGAGTTGTCCGGACCGCCGGAGAACTTGATCTCCGCGCCGTCCTGCACGAGGTTCGGAAGATCGATGATCTGCGATGGCCCACCGTCGGCGGAGCTGACTTCGAGCTGCATCGCGGTCGTCGTCGTGTCCGTCGCCGAGAACTCGATCCACCACTCGTCCTGCATGCAGCCGTACACGCCAAAACCCGGATCCCAGCACGCGGTCGCGGCCGCGGAGGCGCTCCCGACGTCTTGGCGCGACCCACACGCGGAGAGTGCGACCATCGTCGCGAGCACGACACACAAAAGAAGGAGCACGCGCGTCCGCGTGCGATACGTAGTTCGATGGCGAGGGGATCGACGGCGAGAACATAAGCAGCCGCGGTGCATCGCTCGTTCCATGGGCAGCGCAGCCCATCCGTCGTGCTCGGCGAATTGCGTGGCTCCGAACACGCGTGGCATCGATCGCGTGAAGATTGTGCGGAGGCGGAATGCGACGAGGACGACGAGCGCGCCAACAGCATCGCGGCGCACCCGTGTTCGAACGACGCCGTCTAGCGTCGCGAGCTCACGCTCCGTGCGTCCACGCGCACGGCATGCGGACGGAGAAGCCCGCAACCGTGGCAAGTCTGAGACCCTCGCGACGACCTTCTCTCAGAACGCTCGATCATGCCGCTTGCGCTTCACGCCAAGCCGCTCACTCGACAGCACGGTTAACTTACGCCGAAATCCAACCGCGGTTGTTGACGTGCGGACGTCCGAAGGTGCGCGCGCGCGGACCGACTTGCGCTGCAACGCGCGACGATGTCGCGGTCGGTGACGATCCCAACCGGGGACTTCTTACCCTCGAGGTCGTCGACGATGACGAGGTCGCCGACGTGCGCGTCGCGCATGCGTCGAGCCGCTTCGATGACGCCGAGCGTGCGCGGTGCCGACGTCTTCGAGGATGGCTCAGCTCGCGTGACGACTGGAACGAGCCGTGCGTCGCGAATCGGTGGAGGTCCATCATGGCCATCGAAGTTCGAAGAAACGGTGAGGCGATCAAGCCCGCAGCACCGACCCGAGAGCGCCTCACGCCTTTCCGCGCCATGCGCGAGCTCTTGAACTGGGACCCGTTTCGCGAGATGGCGCCGGCGCTGCCCGAGCTCACCGCAGAGTTCGCGCCGTCGTTCGACATCAAGGAGACCGCCGACGGCTACGTCTTCACCGCGGATGTGCCCGGCGTGAAGGAGTCCGACCTCGACATCAACGTGAGTGGCAATCGACTCCGCATCTCGGGCAAACGCGAAGAAGAAAAAGAAGAGAAGAGCGCGCAGTACTACGCGTACGAACGCTCGTTCGGCTCGTTCGCGCGCTCGTTCACGCTGCCGGAAGGCGCCGACACGAGCAAAGTGAACGCAGAGCTGAAGGACGGCGTGCTCACGCTCTCCATCGGCAAGACGCGGCAAGCGCAGGCGCAAAAGATCGCCATCAACGCGAAGAAGTGACGTGACCGAGCGCTTCAGGCCTGATTGGCGCGCGCGCGCCAACGTTGGCCATTCCATCTGCCAACGTCGGCGCCGCGGGCGCGCTCAGTAACGATAGTGCTCGGGCTTGTACGGACCCTCGACGCTGATGCCGAGGTACTCCGCCTGCTTCGCCGTGAGCTTCGTGAGCTTCACGCCGAGCTTGTCGAGGTGGAGCGCGGCGACCTTCTCGTCGAGCTTCTTCGGGAGGACGTGCACGCCGAGCGGGAACTTCTCCGTCCAGAGCGCGATCTGCGCGAGGACCTGGTTGGTGAAGCTCGAGCTCATGACGAACGACGGGTGGCCGTTCGCGCAGCCGAGGTTCACGAGGCGACCGCGCGCGAGGAGGATGATGCGGCGACCGTTCTTCATCGTGAAGGAGTCGACCTGCGGCTTGATGTTCACTTCCTCTTTGCAGTTCTTCTCCATCCACGCGACGTCGATCTCGCAGTCGAAGTGGCCGATGTTGCAGAGGATGACGTTGTCCTTCATCGCCATGAAGTGCGGCTCGCGCACGATGTCGAGGCAGCCCGTCGCCGTGACGACGATGTCCGCCTGCGGAGCGGCTTCTTCCATCGTCGTGACCTCGTAGCCCTCCATCGCCGCTTGGAGCGCGATGATCGGGTCGATCTCGGTGACGATGACGCGCGCGCCGTAGCTGCGGAGCGACTGCGCGCAGCCCTTGCCGACGTCGCCGTAGCCCGCGACGACCGCGACCTTGCCGGCGAACATGACGCCCGTCGCGCGCTTGATGCCGTCGGCGAGCGACTCGCGGCAGCCGTAGAGGTTGTCGAACTTCGATTTCGTGACCGAGTCGTTCACGTTGATCGCCGGCACCTTGAGCTTGCCGTTCTTGAACATCTCGTAGAGGCGGTGGACGCCCGTCGTCGTCTCTTCCGAGATGCCGCGGATGCCGTCCGGCCCGGTGAAGAGCTCGGGGTGTTTCTCGTGGGCGATGATCGTGAGATCGCCGCCGTCGTCGAGGATCATGTTCGGGCCCTTGCCGCTCGGGAAGGCCTTGAGCTGCATCTCGATGCAGTCGTTGTACTCCTGCTCGGTCTCGCCCTTCCACGCGAACACGGGGACGCCGGTCTTGGCGATCGCGGCGGCGGCTTGGTCCTGCGTCGAGAAGATGTTGCACGACGTCCAGGTCACTTCGGCGCCGAGCGCCGTGAGCGTCTCGATGAGGACGGCGGTCTGCGTCGTCATGTGGAGGCAGCCCGCGATGCGCGCGCCCTTGAGCGGCTTCTTCGCGCCGTACTCCGCGCGGAGCGCCATGAGGCCCGGCATCTCCGTCTCGGCGATGGCGATCTCCTTGCGACCCCAGTCCGCGAGCGAGATGTCAGCGACTTTGTATTTGCCGGGAACGAACGATGAACCGTCAGCCATGTGCTTTTCTCCTTGAGACCATCAGTTGCCAGGGAAGGTGCGAATCGGGACCACTCCCCACGAGGCGCGGGGAAATGGCAGAAATTCGGGCGTCGTGCAAACCCGCCGAGCGCGCGAGCTTCTTCAGCTCCGCCTCGCTGAAACCGAGCCAGAGGTCGGCCTGCTCGCGCATGCGCTCGTCGTCGTGGCGCGCGTAGTCGAGGACGACGACGGCGCCGTCGGGGTGGCAGAGCTCCGCGAGCTTCTCGAGGACAGCAGCGGGCTTCGGCGCGTGGTGGAGCACGCGCACGGCGAACACGACGTCTGCCTTTCCGCCGCAGAGGCGCAACACGTCCGCCGAGTCGAGCTCGCCGCGAACGAGCTCCACGTTCTGGAGCCCGCGGTGCTTCACGCGCGAGCGCGCCATCGCGAGCTGCGCCTCCGAGCGATCGATCGCGACGACGCGATCGAAGATCGGCGAGAGCACCTCGAGGAGCGCGCCGTCGCCCGTGCCCGCGTCCACCGCGAGCTTCTTGTGCTCGATGAGCGGCGCGAGCGCCGCGAGGTACGCGCCGAGCTCCGTGGCGGGCGCTGCGGGCTCGCGTCCCCGCGCCGCGTCGAAGTAGTCGCGCGCGATCGCGTCGCGCGCGCGGATCACGTCGGCGAGGCGCTTGAGGCTCCCGTCGCTTTCGCACATCGAGCGCCCGGTCCCGATCGCGTCGCGCACGACGAGGTCGCCGTCGTCACGCAGCGAGACGAGCGCCCGCGTCCCCTCGCGCCGAAGCGCGACGAGCCCCGCTTGCTTGAGCGTCGAGACGTGGCGCGACACGTTGGGCTGGCTCTCGCCGAGCACCTCGACGAGCTCGCCGATCGAGAGCTCCTCCTCGGCCGTGACCGCGAGCAGACGAAGCCGAATCGGCTCCGAAAGCAGCCGGTAGAGCTCCCATCGCTGAGGCGTCTCGGTGACCACGACATGCATATATACATCTATGCGGATGAGTGCAACCATAGCCGTCGGAGCCGGCGGCCGGGCGCGGTGGTCTACAAGTTTTTACATCGAGGCCCTCGAAGAAACGGTAAACAGGGTCGTTTCGATGGCGTCACCGCTCAGTCACAATCCCGCCGGGGAGGCGAGCCCGACGGCGACCGAAGCGCTGATCGCGCCCGAGAAATCCGGGGAGCACGTCACCGCCAAGAACGGCGGGTGGAAGCGCTCGTCCACGATGATCGCGCTGATGGTCCTTCCGGGGATCGTGAGCTTCATCGTCGACCTCTCGCGGCGCCACGAGCAGATCCTCCACTTCGGCCGGAGAAACGGGGCGATGTACGCGTGGTGGGCCATCCTCGGGGCGACGCTCTGGGGCGCCCTCGTCTACGTGGCGATGGCGCGGAGCACGTGGCTCAAGTGGTGGGGGCGTCTGCTCCTCATCGCGGGCGCGGCGCTCGCGCTCGGCGGGCAGTCTTACGTCTTCGCGCGCTACGGCGCGTACCTCGATCACCGCGCGGCGCTCGTCGGGACGTCGATGATGCCGAGCGTCGGGCAGCAGCTCTGGCACGATCGCTGGGGGTTCGCGTCCGCGCTCGCGGTGCCGGTGCTCTTCGCGTGCGCCGTGCCGTTCCTCGGCGGGTTCTTCCGCCACACGCGCAGCGACGCGTTCTTCGCCGTCGACCTCGCGACGTTCGCGATCGTCGTCTCGCTCTTCGGAAACGTGGGCGACGATCAAATCGCGACGCCCGACGTCCTCTATCTCTCCGCGATGGGACAGCTCGGGCGCGCGCACTGGGATCACAACGAGACGGTCGAGCGCATCCACCCGGGACCGCGCACGCCGATCGCGGTGCCGCCGCTCGTGCCGAAGCAATCCGCGACGCGCAACATCCTCTTCGTCATCACGGAGTCGGTGCGCGCGCAGTCGACGTGCGTCGCGTTCGACCCGGCGTGCAAGTGGACGCCGTTCTCGAACAAAGCCGCGCCCGATCGCATCGGCCTCACGCAGATGCGCGCGCTCGACTCGACGACCGCGATCTCGCTCGCGATCATGTGGGGCGGCCTCGCGCCGGGATCGAAGCGCGAGGATCTCCACTCGGCGCCGCTGCTCTGGGAGTACGCAAAAGCCGCCGGATTTCACACCGCGTACTGGACCTCGCAGAACCTCCTCTTCGGAAACTCGGGAACGTGGATCCAGTCGGTGCCGCTCGAGCGCACGATCAACGCGACGCAGATAGAGCCCGACGCGACGATGGAGATCGGCGCCGACGACGGCAAGCTCGTCGACTACGTCATCGGCGACATCGGCAAGCTCCCGGAGCCGTACGTCGCCGTCGTGCACCTCTCGAACACGCACTTCCCGTACAAAGTCGACGAGCGCTACTCGCCGTTCGTGCCCGAGGTCGAGGCGACGGGACCGGGCTACGAGAACGAGATCAAGAACCGCTACCAAGACGCGATCTACCTGCAGGACATGGCGGTCGGGCGGCTCGTTCGGTCGATGCGCGCGCGGCCCGAGGGTGAACGCACGGTCATCTTCTTCATCTCGGATCACGGCGAGCAGATGCGCGAGAAGGGCGCCGTCGGCCACACGGGCACGCTCTGGGACGAGGAGATCCGCGTCCCGGCGTGGATCGACGCGCCGCCCGCGACGCTCACCGCGAAGGAGCGAGCGAGCCTCGTGTCGCTCGAGGCGACGCCGCTCACGAACCTCGACGTGCTCCCGACGATGCTCGACCTCATGGGCGTCTACGACGATCCGAAGCTCGACGCGCTGAAGAAGTCGATGCCGGGTCACAGCTTGCTTCGCGGCGGCACGCCGCCGGAGACGCCGACGCCGATGACGAACTGCAGCGAGCTCTGGGCGTGCGCCTTCCGCAACTGGGGCGCCATCTCGGGCACGCGAAAGCTCCTCGCGCACCAGGGCGATCAGAAGTGGGGCTGCTATGACGTCTCGACGGATCCGTTCGAGCTCGTCGATCTCGGGACCCAAGCGTGCGCGGATCTCGTGCCGCTCGCCGAAGCGCAGCGCGGGCGGCCGTTTTGAGCGACGAGTATCGCGAAGCGCCGATGAAGTGCCCCGCGTGCGGTGACGTGCTCGAGCCGCGCGTCCTCTCCGGTTCCACCGTCGACACGTGCCCGAAGTGCCGCGGCCTCTGGGTCGATTGGTTCGACGGCGAGCTCCTCGCGATCGTGAAGGAGACCGCGCCGCTCTCGATGCGCTCTCCCGTCGCGATCGATCCGGCGCGCGCTCTCTGCCCGCGATGCACGCAGCCGCTCGCGCCCGAGAGCTTCGGCGGATCGATCGTGCTCCTGCGCTGCTCGGACTGCGCGGGCTGCTTCGTCCCGCGCGAGTCGTTCACGCCGCTCATGGAGCTCGATCTCCCCGCGCACTCGCGCCACGGCGCGGACGTCGAGAAGGAGAGCGCGTTCCACCGCCTGCTCCTCGCGATTCGCCGACTCTTCGGCGCGGAGCCCACGATCAAGATGGACGCCGCGGATTGAGCGTCGCGAGCTCGAGGCACACGCGGTCGATGCGGCGCGCGAACATCTCCCAGAGAAACGGCGCGACGTAGAGGTTCAGCGGCGGGAGCCACCCGAGGATGCATGCCGTCATGCCGAGGCCGCGCGGGACCGGCGCGCGGAAGCCCGTGTCCTTGCGCACGAGCTCGAGCGATTTCGCGACCGCGGACACGAGCGCGAGCTTCCAGAACCAAGCGACGACCGGGATGACGGCGATCCCGAAGATGTGAATCGGCGTCACGTTCTCGATCGGCCCGACGCGCCGGTGCTCGGCCGGGAGGTTCGACCATGTGCGCTCGAGCCAGATGAGCTCGCAGATGCCGGCGACGATCCGAAGCATCACCGCGACGAGCAAGAGCAGGAGCGCGCCGATGAGATAGAGGAACGCTGCGTCCGTGCCGTCGAGGAACGACGAGAGCGACCCGTGGAGCTCGCCGTACCACTTGCGGATCAAGAACCCGAACCCGACCGCGAACAAGACCGCGAGGCCCGAGAGGATGAGCGCGATCTGGCGCGCGCGCTCCGCGGGGGGATTGATCGTCCGAGCCGTCATTTGCAGCTCGCGTCTCCCGGTCCGGGTTGGCACCCGTTGACGCATTTGACTTGGATCGCGGCGATGCCCTGCCCGCACGAGATCAGAAAGGGCGCGTTGTCCGTCGCGTACGTCGGAAACTGCGAGCCGCAGTAGACGCCGTCGGGCATGCCCGGGCACTCGTCGCAGCGATCGGAGGTGCCCGAAGGGAACGCGAGGCAGCCGCCGTCGCACACGCGAATCGTCGCGGACGCATCGATGCAGTGCACGAGCCAGCTCGGAGGCGGAGAACCGTTCAGCCCGTTGAAGCCGCAGTACCAGCCGTCGATCTCGCCTTTGCAAAGCTTCGACGCGTCGAAGGCGTCGAGCCCCGCGTCGGACGCGTCGCCCGCTGCGTCGGACTGCGCGTCGAACGTCGCGTCGGGGCCCGCGTCGGGCGCATCGACGAACGTGACGAGCAGCGAGCACGCAGCCGCGGTGAGCGGCAGCGCGCAAAGAAAGACCGCGCGAGCTCTCACGCGCTAAAGGGTAGCAGGCCGTGTACGTCTTGTGACACCATCGCTGCGGGCTCATGCCGGCCAAATCGTCTCGCCCGCCGCCGCTTCCCTCCAAGCAGAAGACGCTCCCGCCGCCTCCGCCCGCGATACCGCCTGCGCCGGAGTCGAAGAGCCTCTTCGAAGAGGAGAAGGCGTCCATCGACAAGCTGCTCTCGCTCACCGACGAGGGCTGGGACATCGACGAGCAGGTGCGCACGCTTCAAATCGCGTCGGGCAATCCGCCGTCGAAGTTGATGAAGGCGGTGCCGACGTCCGAGATGATGCTGCCGAGCGCGCAAGAGCTCGCTCCGGCCGCGCCTCGCAAGTCGTCGATGCCGCCGCCGCTCCCGCCCGACGCGGGGAAGAAGAAGTCGCTCCCTCCGCCGCTTCCTCCTCCCGCGAAGGCCGCGGCGGGCTCGGTGCCGCTGCCCAAGATCTCGAAGCCGCCGCTCCCCGTTCCGAAGAAGCCGCCGCCCGTACCGAAGAAGGCGCCGGTCCCTCCCCCGTCGTCATCGGGCGGGCTCACGGCTCCCGTCGCGGCCGACTCGTCGCCGAAGGTGGCCGTGGAAGAGCCGCTGCGCGAGCGGACTCGCTCGGTGCTCGATCCGATGAGCGCCGAGTCGCTCGTGGAGCTTCTCACCGCGCGCATCGCGACGCTCGAGGCCGCAGGAGACAAGCTCGGCATCGCGCGCTCGCACCTCGAGCTCTCGATCGCGTGCGAGTCGAGCCTCGGCGACGACGCGCGCGCGGTCTCGCACGCGGAGCTCGCGCTCGTGGTCGATCCTTCGCTCGCGGCCGCGCACAACCTCCTCCGCTCGCGCCAGCACGGGCGGACGCACGTCGCCGCGATGCTCGAGCACCTCGAGCGCGAGCTCTCGGCGGCGACCGAGGACGCCGCGCGCGTCGAGCTGCTCGTGCTGCGCGCGCGCCTCTTGGACGCGACCGGAGAATCCCGCGGCGGCGCGGCGATCGACGCTTGGGAGCGCGCGCTCGCGATCGCGCCGCACCACGCGGGCGCGCTGAGGGGGCTCGAGGGGCAGTTCGCCGATCGCGCCGAGCACGGCGACGTGGCCTCCAAGGAGGCGTTCGCGGCGCACCTCGCGCGCATGGCGGACGCGTACGCGAGCGACGCGAAGCTCGCCGCGTGGCTCCACGTCGAGCGCGCGCGCATCCTCGAGCACGGCCTCGAGAAGATCGACTCCGCGCGCGCGGCCCTCGAGCGCGCGCTCGAGCTCGACGGCAGCGTCGGTCCCGTGCGCGACGCGAGCGTGCGCTTCGTCGCGGCGCACGACGATCCCTCCGCGCTCGCCTCGCTCCTCGAGGAAGAAGCGCTCCTCGAGCGGACGCCTTCGCGCGCCGCGCGCCTCGAGCTCGACGCGGCCTGCCTCGCCGCGTTTCGGTTGGGCGACGTCGATCGCGCACGGCTGCTCCTCGAGCGCGCCGCGGCTCGCGCGCCGACGCACCCGTCGACGGATCGCCGGGTCCTCCAGGAGCTCTTGCGACTCTACGAGGCCGCGGGCGACACCAACGCGATTCTCGCGCGTGCGGACGGCGCGCCTCCAGTACATCACCGAGCCCGCGACGCTCGCGCAGGAGCACCGCGCGCTCGCCGCGCTCGCCGAGAGAGCCGGCATGCTCGACGCGGCGATCCAGCACGTCCAGACGGCGCTCGAGGCGTCGAACGAGGACGGGACGCTCCTCGATTATCTCGATCGACTCTACGACGCGACGTCGCGCCAAGAGCAGCGCATGGCGCTCTGGGTGACGGAGGCCGCGCGCAACCCAGACGCGACCAAACGCGCGCGCGCGCTGCTCAGGGCCGCGCAGATCGCCGACAAGCTCGGGCGCCATCCGGATGCCGTGCGGCACCTTCGGGCCGCGTGGATCGCGAACCCGGGCGACGTCGAGGTGCTCGACGCGCTCTCGCGCGCGCTCTCGGCGCCGCCGACCGACAAGCTCGAAGGGGACACGCGCTCGCTCCTCGAGCTTTACGTGCAAGCGGCCGAGCGGGCGCGCGACTCGGCGCGCCGCGTCGCATACCTCGAGAAGGCCGCGCTCCTCTGGGAGGAGGTCCTCGGCGACGCGTCGCGTGCGCTGAAGCTCTACGAGCAGGTCCGAGAGATCGAGCCCGATCGACGCGGCGCCATCCTCGGGATCGCGCGGTGCGCGGAGCGCCTCGGCGACGAGCCCGCGCTCGCCAAGGCGCTGCTCGACGAGGCGAAATTCGCCGAGGACGGCGCCGACGTCCTGTCGCTGAAGACGCGCGCCGCCGCCGCGCTCGCGAAGACCGACGCCGCGCGCGCGCTCGCGCTCGTCGAGGAAGTGCTCGCGCAGGATCACGACCACAGCGCGGCGCGCGCGCTCGAGACGCGCCTCCACGAAGACTCGAGCCGTTGGGAGCGCGTGGCCACGTCGCTCAAGGCGCGCATCGACGCCGGCACGAGGCGCAACGCGCCCAAGCCGGACGTCGTCGCGCTCTGGCTCGCGCTCGCACAGGTCCAGCGCGATCGGCTGCGCTCGACGGCCGAGTCGCTCGCTTCGCTCAAGTCGGCACGCGCGTTCGATCCGACGCACCCGGTCCCCGCGGAGGAGATCGCTCGGCTCCTCGAGTCCGCCGGCGATCCATCGGCGTACCGCGACGCGCTCGCTCAGCTCGCGGAGAGCGCCGCCGACCCGGCGGAGCGCGCGCACTATTTGATCCGCGCCGCCGAGGTCGAAGAGTTCCAGCTCCACGACGACTCGCGTGCCGCGGCGTCGTACGCGCGCGCGCTCGTCACGTACCCGGACGACGAGCTCGCCGCGGATCGCCTCGGACGAGTGCTCGCGCGACGCGGCGCCGCCACGGACGGCAAAGCGGGGCGCGCCGAGGCGGCCACCGCGTTTGGAGAGGTCTTCACGCACACGCTCAAGCGCGCCGAGCGCGCTGGCTCGGGCGAATCCGCGCGCGCGTTCACGTTCGCCGCGGCCTCGCTCCTCGTCGATCGCCCTTCGCGATCGCCGTCGGCGATCGACGCGTCGCAAGATCTCCCGCGCGCCGTGCAGCTCCTCGAGTCGGTCGTGAAGGACGACCCGACGCACGTGCCCGCGCTCCGCACGCTCGAGTCGATCGCGCGGCGCTCGTCG
The DNA here is from genome assembly GCA_963839305.1 of uncultured delta proteobacterium. GTDB lineage: Bacteria > Myxococcota_A > Polyangia > Polyangiales > Polyangiaceae > DASXHD01. Next base: position 210,726 of record CAWIUL010000001.1, on the reverse strand, counting down.
GATTTGCCGGGTCTCGCGCAGTCGCTCTCGCGACAGGGCGACGCGCTCCGCGACGTCCGCGCGCGGCTTGGCGCGCTCTGGTCGCTCGCGGCGCTCGAGGAGTGGAAGCTCCCTGCGTCCGATCCCGGTCCGACCTACGCGCGGATCTTGGAGCTCGATCCTAGCGATCCCGGCGCGCTCGAGGCGACGCTTCGCCGCGATTTGCCGCTCGCGCGACGCGGCGACCCGCGCGCACGAAAGAACGTCCTCGCGGCGATGCGGGCGCTCGTCGGCATCGCGTCCGACGACGGCACGCGCATCGCGCACCAGCTCCGCCTCGCGCTGACGCTCGAGTCGATGTCCGTGCTCGATCCCGAGGCTGGCTCGTCGATGCGACGCGAGGCCTACGATCGTTACCGCGCCGCGCTCGGCCTCGATCGACTCTCGGTCACCGCCGCGACCGGGCTCGCGCGCCTCGCCGCGCAGCTCAAGGAGGCCGACGGCGCGCTCGCCGCGGCGCTCTCGCTGGCGGACATCGCCGCGCAGCCGATTGTGCGCGCGCGCTACCTCCTCGAGGCCGCGGATCTCTTGCTCACCGCGAAGGACGAGCGACTCGGGTCGATCCCGGAGCGCCGCTCGCGGGCCGGCGCGCTCTTGCAACGTGCGGTCGAGGCCGACGCGGACTCGATCGTCGCCGCGAGCCGACTCTCGACGCTCTGGAGCGAGGACGGGCACGCCGAGCGCATCGTCGACGTGTTCCGCGGGGCGATGAAGACGGCGACGACGGCGGACGCGGTCATCTTCCTCGGCTCGGAGATCGCGCGGGTCGCGCGCGACGAGCTCAAGGATCTCCCGACTGCGATCGAGGCGATGCAGCGCGTCCGCGCGTCCGCGCCCGACCACATCCCTTCGCTGCTCACGCTCTCCGAGCTGTGCATCGCCCAGCGCGCGTGGGCCGAGGCGGTCGACGCGCTCGAGTCCGTCGTCTCGACGAGCCGCGAGGCCGGGCCGCGCCTCACCGCGCTCTTCGCGCTCGCGAGCGTGTACGAGCGCGTGCTCGATCGCAAGGGCGACGCCGAGCGCGCGCTCCGATCGGCGCTCTCGATCGAGCCGCTCAACCCGCGCGCCCTCCGCGCACTCCTTCGTCACCTCGCGCAAAACACGAAGACCGACACGCGCGCCGAGCAGGCGCAGATCCTCGAGCAGCTCGCCGACGTCGAGCACGACCCGATCCAGAAATGCGATCTGCTCTCGGAGCTCGCGTCGATGCGCGCGCGCCTCGGCGACACGGCCGGGGCGGAGCGCGCGCTCGTCGCCGCGGTCGCGCACGCGCCGGGCAACGCGAAGGTCTTCACGCGCCACGCGTCGGCGTTCAAGAGCGCGCAGGGCTCGACCGACAACGCCGCGTACGCGGCCTCGCTCGAGCGCGTCATCTCGCTCGGCCAGCGCCTCGGGCGCGTCGACGCGTCGTGGTTCGCGACGCTGGGTCAGATCGAGGTCGAGCGCCTCGCGCGCGTGCGCGACGGCATCCCGCACCTGCTCCAGGCCGTGACGATCGACTCGTCGCTCTTCGAGACGCGGTTCGAGCTCGCGAGCGCCTACGCGAAGGCGCAGGCGAACCAAGACGCGGCGCGCACGATCCACGCGATGCTCGCGCCCGATCCGCGCCCGCTCCTGGCGCTCGCGGATCCCGCCGCGGCGCTCGAGCTCCTCGAGAACTGCCTCAACTCCGAGCGGCGCAACGAGGAGGCGCTCGCGGTCAGCGAGCTGCGCGCGGTCGCGGGCGATCTCGACGACGGCCGTTACGCGTGGCTTCGCGGCAGGCGCCCTCGCCCGCTCGAGTCCGGTCAGACCGTGCTCGACCGCTCGACGCTCGTGACGCACGTCCTTCCGCCCGAAGGACGCCACGTGCTCCTCGAGGTCGCCGCTGCGATCTACGGCATCGAAGCGAAGATGCTCCGCAGCGACGTCGCCGAGCTCGGCATCTCGTCGCGCGATCGCATCTCGTCGCGCAGCGGTCACCCGACGCGCGCGCTCCTCGATCGCTTGCTGAGGATGCTCGGCCTCTCGGACGTCGAGCTCGTGATCACGCCGAACGTCCCGCGGACGCGCGTCCTCACGCAGGACGTTCCGTGGGTCGTCGTGCCGCCGGGCCTTTCCGATCTCCCCGAGATGGCGCAGCTCGCGTCGATGGGCCGGGCGCTCGCGCGCATCGCGTTCGGCGTGCCCTGGCTCGAGGAGCTCCCCGGGCCGCACATCGAGGCGCTGCTCGTGGCCGCCGCGCGGCTCGTGGTCCCCGGATACGCTCGCGAGCTCGACCTCGCGACCGAGCCGCTCATCGCGCAATACGAAGGCCCCGTGGCGAAGGCGATCGCGCGGCGCCAGCGCAAACTGCTCGAAGAGCTCTCGTCGCACCTCTCGGCTCCGCACGGCCGCCCGATGCCCGTTGGACACTTCGTCGCCGCGCTCGCACGCGGCGAGCTACGCACGGCCTACGTGCTCACGGGCGATCTCCTCGCGACGATCGACGACGTGCGCGGCGCCGACGCGGCGCTCCTTCGCTCGACCGAACAGCCCGGCCGAACCGCGCTCGCTGCAGCGCTCGAGCACCCGTACGCCGGAGACGTCGCGCGCTTCGCGGTCACGCCAGAGGCTGCCGCGCTCAAGCGTCGAATGAGCACCGCCTGGGCCTGAATTTTGGCGCGCGTGTTGCTCGTATGTAACGCATGAACACGACCCAACCGGGCCTCCCGAGCGTCACCGTTTCGGAGAGGCACGAGCCTGCGTACCAGGCCTATCAGCTCCTGCACGTCGCCTTCGTGGCGGCGCCCGTCATCGCCGGGCTCGACAAGTTCGCTCGGCTCCTCACCAACTGGGATCAATATCTCGCGCCGCAGATGCAGAGCATGCTCGGGGACAACACCCACACGTTCATGCTCGTCGTCGGCGTCGTCGAAGTGATCGCCGGATTGGTCGTTGCGCTCAAGCCGAAGATCGGCGCGTACATCGTCGGCGCGTGGCTCGCGGCGATCATCGTGAACCTCCTGCTCACGGGGAAGTACTACGACATCGCGCTGCGTGACTTCGGGTTGTTCCTCGGCGCGATCGCGCTAGGCCGCCTCAGCATGACGTTCGATCACCAGCTCGAAGGTCGTCACGCGTGGCGTTCGTCCACGTAGTCATTTGCCTCGTTGCGTGAAGCCGATTCGAGACGCAGAGCTTTGCTCATGCGCATCACGACCGCTCACGCCGCGCTCGTCGCGCTCGTCGTCGCGACGTCGTGCTATCGCATGCGCCCGTCGTCGTACGGCGGCCGAGCTTCCCCGCAGTACCCGCGCGGCATCGATCCCGATCGCATCGCGCTCGTACCGGGCTATGCGATCGCGCCCGTCGGCTTCAACCTGACGTTTCCGACGGGGGTCGTCGTCGACGAGGCGGGACGCACGTACGTCGTCGAGAGCGGATATTCCTACGGCGAGACGTTCACCAAGCCGCGCTTGCTCGAGGTGCGCGCCGACGGCAACCGCGAGATCGCCGTGGGTGGAAACAACGGTCCTTGGAACGGCGTCGCGTACGAGGACGGCGTGTTCTACGTCGCCGAGGGCGGCGAGCTCGCAGGCGGCCGCATCCTTCGAATCGACCGCGACGGCAAGACGACGGTGCTCGTCGAGAAGCTTCCGAGCGAAGGCGATCACCACACGAACGGCCCCGCGATCGGACCCGACGGTTACATCTACTTCGGGCAGGGGACGTTCACGAACAGCGGCGTCATCGGCGAGGACGACGCGCGCTTCGGGTGGCTCAAGCGGCATCCCGAGCTGCACGACATCGCGTGCGCGGACGTGACGCTCGCGGGCACGAACTACGAGTCGAAGGACGTGGTGCGGGGGACCGAGGACAAGGTGAAGACGGGCGCGTTCGTCCCCTTCGGCACACCGACCGAGCGCGGCGAGGTGATCAAGGGGCAGGTCCCGTGCAACGGCGCGGTGATGCGCGTCGCGAAGACGGGCGGCCCTCCGGAGCTCGTCGCGTGGGGGTTCCGAAATCCGTACGGCATCGCGTTCGCACCCGACGGCACGCTCTACGTCACCGACAACGGCTTCGACGTCCGCGGGAGCCGCCCCGTGTGGGGCGCGGCCGATCACCTCTTCGCGATCCAGCGAGGTGGGTGGTACGGCTGGCCCGACTACAGCGGCGCGCGTCCCGTCGACGAGACGCGCTTCAAGGTGCCGGGGCACTCGCCGATCGCGCGCGTCCTCGCGCAGGATCCCGCGCAACCGATCAAGCCGCGCGCGTACTTCGCGGTGCACTCGTCGTCGAACGGGCTCGACTTCTCGCGCAGCCAGGCGTTCGGCTTCGTGGGCGACGCGTTCGTCGCGCAGTTCGGCGACATGGGGCCGGCGACGGGCAAGATCCTCTCGCCCGTCGGGTTTCGCGTCGTGCGCGTCGAGCCGCACTCCGGCGTCATTCACGACTTCGTGAGCAACCGCGGCGGGAGCAACGGGCCCGCGTCGGTGCTCAAGAACGGCGGCATCGAACGGCCGATCGCCGTGAGATTCAGCCCGAACGGCGACGCGATGTACGTCGTCGACTTCGGCGAGATGAGCGTATCGAACGAGGGATTGAAGGCCGTGGCTGGCACGGGCGTGCTCTGGAAGGTCACGCACTCCGAAGGAGGTGGGTCGTGAACGCGCGCGTCATCCTCGCTCCGCTCGCGCTCGCGCCGCTCCTCGCGTGCGGAAGCGCGCGCCGAAGCGAGACGGTGCAAGCGACCGCCGCGCAGATCGTCACGCCCCAACAAGTGCGCGGCGAGCTCGTCTTCATGCGCAACTGCAACCAGTGTCATCCGCTCGGCGAGGGCGGGCTCGGTCCGCCGATCAACAACAAGGATCTGCCCGGCTTCGCGCTCAAGGCCAAGGTCCGCACCGGCCTCGGGCTCGACATGCCGCATTTCTCGACGAACGAAATCTCCGACCTCGAGCTCGACGATCTCGTCGACTACATGAAGGCGCTTCGGCGCAACCACCACTGACGATGCGCCCGCGTCTGGACGTCGTCGCGCTCGCCACGGTTCACGCGCTCGGCATGGCCGGCGCGCCGTTCGCGGCGAAGCTCCACCTGTTCCAGCCCGGCGCGACCGCGCACCAGAACTTCCACGTCGTCTGGGAGGCGTTCAAATACTTCACCGCGTCGGCGCTCGCGTTCGCGATCGTCGTCGGTCCGTACGCGCGCGGAGAGCGCTGGGCCGAGCGCGTGCTCTGGGTCGCGTCCGTCGCGCTCTTCGGGGGAGTGTTCGTCTCGGACGCGATCACGCGAGGCGCACCGTCGATCGATCAGTGGGCGTACGGGACGTTCTTGGTCGTCTCGGTCGTCGCGCTCGCCGCACGAGGCGCGCGTGCAGAGCAGGGCGCATTGACACGCACGGGCGACGCGAATGCCCCAGGATCGGCGCGCTGGCACGGCGCTCGCTTTGGCTTGGACGCCCCGATGAACGAGCACGATGTGATCGTCCGCGCGCTCCTACACGTGCTTCCGGACCCGCCTCCGTGGGTGCAGCTCGCGATCGCCGGGAAGGCGCCCGCGTTCGACGTCGTGTCGCTCTGCTTCGGCGGCGCGGGTCGCGAGCTCGGGCGCGAGGTCGTCGTCGTCGACCCCGATCTCGCCGCGGACGCGCGCGCGCTCGGCGTCGGCTGGCTCGCCCGCGGCGCGAACGTCTCGGAGCTCGCGCGCGTGATCCTCGCGCGCGCCATCGTCGCGAGCGCACCGGAAGACGGCCCCCGCGCGCTCCGGACGCTCTACGTCGAGGGCGACAACGACGAGCGCGCCGCGATCTTGAAGGCGCTCCCGCTCCTCGAGGACGGGCGCGCCTACACCCAGCTCGCGCAGGAGGGCTGCCGCTCGAACGTGAAGACCGTGTTCGAGGCGATCGCCTGCGACAACCCATTTCCGGCGCGCCACTTCGGAGAGCGACCGTTCTGCCAGATGGTGCTCAAGGCCGTCTTCGTCGGCACGCGCGTCGCGCGCATCGAGGGGCTGCGCGAGCGCACCACGGGAGAGCTCGTTCGCATGGCGCGCGACTACGCCGCCGAGCGGCGCGCCGCTGGACGCGCCGTCCCCGAAGACGTCCTCGATCTTCTCGCAGACCAAGGAGCCGCATGAGCACCACCCTCTCGATGTTCGACCCGCACGTTCACATGACGTCGCGCACCACCGACGACTACGAGGCGATGACCCGCGCCGGCGTGCGCGCGGTGCTCGAGCCCGCGTTCTGGGTGGGCCAGCCGAGGACCAGCGCTGGCACGTTCGCCGACTACTTCGCGTCGCTCGTCGGCTGGGAGCGCTTCCGCGCGAGCCAGTTCGGCATCCGCCACTGCTGCGCGCTCGCGCTCAACCCGAAAGAGGCGAACGACACGGGCCTCGCGCACGCGGTCATCGAGATGCTCCCGCGCTGGCTCGTGAAGGACGGCGTCGTCGCCGTCGGCGAGATTGGGTTCGACGATCAGACCGAGGCCGAGGAGGAAGTGTTCGCACGCCAGGTCGACCTCGCCATTCGCGCGAAGTTGCCGATCCTCGTGCACACGCCCCACCGCGACAAGAAGCGCGGAACGGAGCGCACGCTCGCGCTCCTCCGCGAGCACCGCTTCCCGAGCGGGATGGCCGTCATCGACCACAACACCGAAGAGACCGTGCAGGCGGTGCTCGACGCTGGCTGCTGGGCCGGTCACTCGATCTACCCGCAGACGAAGATGGACGCGGCGCGCATGACGGCGCTCGTGAAACGCTTCGGGAGCGAGCGCATCATCGTCAACAGCGCGGCCGACTGGGGCGTCAGCGATCCGCTGAGCGTGCCGAAGACCGCCGACGAGATGCTCCGCGCGGGGATCGAGCGCGCCGCGGTCGAAGCGATCGTGTGGCAGAACCCCATCGCGTTCTTCGCGCAGAGCGGGCGCATCGCGCTCGGCGATTTCGATCGACCCGCGGCGGTCGACCAGCGCGCTCAGTTCCAGGGCAACAGCGTGCTCCGCGGGCAGACGCCGCGCGTCGGCACGCCAGCATGACGCGCGTCGTCGTCCTCGACGTCGTCGGCCTCACGCCCTCGCTCATCGGTGACGACACGCCCGCGCTCCGCGCCCTCGCGGCCCGATGCGGCGGAGCGCGTCCCCTCACGCCGCCGCTGCCCGCGGTCACCTGCTCGGCTCAAGCGACGATGCTGACCGGCGCGCCGCCCGCGCGGCACGGCGTCGTCGGCAACGGCTGGTACTTCCGCGAGCTCGCGGAGGTCGCGCTCTGGCGCCAGTCGAACCACCTCGTCGACGGCGAAAAGATCTGGGACGAGGCGCGCCGGCGCGATCCGAGCTTTCGCTGCGCGAAGCTCTTCTGGTGGTTCAACATGTACAGCGGCGCCGACGTCTCCGTGACGCCGCGGCCGATCTACGCCGCCGACGGCCGCAAGATCCCGGACATCTACACGAACCCTCCGGAGCTTCGCGACACGCTCGTGCGGAGCCTCGGGCCCTTTCCGCTGTTCGACTTCTGGGGCCCGCGCGCGAGCATTCGCTCGAGCGAGTGGATCGCCGCGTGCGCGCGCTACGTGTTCGACGTCGAGCGGCCCACGCTCACGCTCGTGTACCTCCCGCACCTCGACTACGATCTCCAACGCTTCGGGACGCGCGATCCGCGGACGCGCGCGGCGCTCCGCGCGATCGACGCGATTTGTGGCGAGCTCGCGCGCTACGTCGAGCGTCGCGGCGCCGAGCTCGTCGTCCTCTCGGAGTACGGCATCACCGACGTCTCGCGCGCGATCCACATCAACCGCGTCCTCCGCGACGCGGGCCTCCTGCGCGTGCGCGACGAGCTCGGCGAGGACAAGCTCGACGCGGGCGCGTCCGACGCGTTCGCGGTCGCCGATCACCAGGTCGCTCACGTGTACGTGCGGCGACCGGAGCGCGTCGACGAAGTGCGCGCGCTCCTCGAGAACATCCCCGGCGTCGAGCGCGTCCTCGACGCGCTCGGCAAGAGCCGCTCGGGGCTCGACCATGCGCGCTCCGGCGAGCTCGTCGCGGTCGCCGCGAAGGACGCGTGGTTCACGTACTACTTCTGGTTCGACGACGCGCGCGCGCCGGACTACGCGCGCACGGTCGACATCCACAAGAAGCCCGGGTACGACCCGGCGGAGCTCTTCGTCGACCCAGCGCTTCGCGCGCCGGCGCTCCGCATCGCGATGCGCCTCGCGCAGAAGGGGCTCGGTATGCGTTACCTGATGGACGTCGTGCCGCTCGACGCGTCGCTCGTGCGGGGCTCGCACGGGCGGCTCCCCGACGATCCCTCCGAGGGCCCTCTCCTCTTCTCCACGATGCCCGAGCTCTTGCCGGAGCGGAGGCTCGCGGCCACCGACGTGAAGGACGTCTTGCTCTCTATGTTCCGCGGACGACGCGCTGAAGCGCCTTCGTGATCGGCACCAGCGCGGCCGCGCACATGGCGAGCGCAAAATGGCCGAACCGCGCGAGGATGACCGCGTCGACGAGCGACATGCCCGCGAGGAGCAGCACGGTCGCCCGCTTCGAGTCGCCGCGCGCGGCGCGAAGGAGCGCGATGGCCGTGAGCAGCCCGAGCAGGACCACGAACGCGAGCGCGCCTACGTCGCGGGCCGATCCGGCGAGCGCCGCGAGCAAGAAAGGCGCGACGAGGAGCATCGCGAGCGAGAGCGGCGACAGACGCGGCGCGCGCGAGATCTCCGAGAGACCCGCGACGTACACGAGCATGGCCACGGCCGCCGTGCCCGCGTCGATCGACGCGCGGCCCGCGAGCGCGTACGCCGCGCAGAGGTAGACGAGCGCGCGGCACGCGCCCATGACGAGCGGCGCCGCGGCGTTCTCTCGGTGCCACGCGTCGTAGACGACGATCGCCGTGACGAGCGCGAGCGCCCCGATGAACGCCAAAAGCGCGTGGCCATGGAGCGCCCCGTCTGCGACGATCGCGACCGCGCCCGTCGCGAGGAGCGTTCCGCCCGCGCGAAACGCGTCGTAAGGCATCACGCGCCCCGAAGGGATCGGTCGATCGGGCCGCGCGCGCACGTCGTGTTTCCAGTCGAACGCGTCGTTCAGGAACATGCCGCCCGAGTACGCGCACGAAAAACCGCCCCCGAGGAGCACGCAGTCCGCGACCTTGAACGACGGCGCAGCGAGCGCGATGCCCGCCGCGGTCTGCGTGAAGATCGTAGGCAGGTTCGACGCGCGCGCGAGCTCGACGTACGCGCGAAGGCGTGCCTTGCGCTTACCGCGCGGGCTCGCGCCGATCGTGCGAGTCGCCGATTCCGAGCGGCGGCGCACGTCCGATGCGGTCGCGCTCACGCGGCCTCCACGACGTCGCGCGCCCAGTTGATCTCGCGCGTGACGTCCTCGACGAGGTCGCTCCCTCGAGCTTCGCGCGGAAGCACGTTCCACGTGTAGGTCTCGACCTCGAGGTGCGAAGTCGCGCTGCGCTCGATGACGAGCCGGAGGAGCGCCTCGAGCTCGTGGCGCGTCGTCTCCATTGGTGCCGGCGGCTTGCGATCGATCGGCACGTGGACGTGGCTCCGCCAGAGCCCCTCGGGCGACTCGATGAGGGCTTGGAAGATGTCGTCGTAGCGAAGGATCGAGCCGTCGCCGGTGCGCACGCGCGTCTGGTGCAGGTAGACGCCGTCGTCGAGCCGCGGCAGGAGCTTGCGCGCGGAGCTCGCGCCCTCGACCTGGACCGCCGCGCTCACCTGCACCTTCGCGATCGTGATCTCGTCGCGCTCGAGCGCCGCGAGCGCGGCGCCGGGGAGCTCGAACGCGACCGAGAGGTGGCACGCGTCGAGGCAAACGCCGAGGTGACGCCGCACGGTCCGTTCGGTGACGTGCGCGCCGTGAAGCGCTTCGTGCAGGAAGATGTGCTCGCGGAAGAACGCCGCGGCGTCCGCGGCCGTCTCCAGCAGGCACCCGGGCTCCGGCTCGAGCGCGAGGACGATGCGCTTGCCCGTGCTCCGCTCGAGGTCAGCGAGGTGCGCAGCGCACATCAAGAGACGGCCCGCGACGTGTCGCTTCGCGTCCTCGGTGTGAACACGCGCGCCGTACGCGCCGGGCACCGTGCTGATCGAATCCGACGACGCCCTCGGGCAGGAGCGACGCGAGCAGGTCCGCGGCGCGGCACGTGTACGCGAGCCGCGCGTGCTCGAGCCAATCGGGCCTGTAGACGGCCTCCTTCACGCCGCGCGCGTGGAACGCGCCGAATGGAAACGCGTTGAGCGAGAACACGTAGAGCCCGTTGCGCTCGAGGACCTCGTCGAGCTCCGCGCGCGCGACCGGTCCCATGAGCTCTCGAAGCGGCCGGCCGCCGAGCCGCAGGCCCACGCCGAAGCGCGCGCCGGGCGAGACTCTCCGGCCCACTTCCGCGACGGGCCCGTCGAGCGCCGCGCGGACCTCGTCCCACGAATCGCCGGGGTGGACGTTCGTGCAATACGTGAGGTGAACCGGTCCCAGTGTGTTCAAACGCATGATGCGATCTCCTCGAGGCGATCGAGCGCGCACCCGACGCGCGTCCGATCCATCGTCTTCACGTCGATCGCCCAACCGGGCTCTCGCAAGAGCGGGATCGCGAGATCGCCGCCGAGGTGCTCGCGGAACTCGTCGAGCCCCGCGAGCAAGCGCGCGCGCTGCGAGAGCGCGGCGTCCCAGAGCGGCAAGCGGAGCGACCGGATCGCGCCGAGCACCGCGTCGACGAGCGCGTCGCCGCAAAACCCCGCGTCGCGCGCGTAGAGCGTGTCGAGCGCGATGCCGATCGCGACGCCCTCGCCGTGCCGCACGCGGTGCTCCGAGAGCGACTCGAGCTTGTGCGCCGACCAGTGCCCGAAATCGAGCGGGCGCGCGCTCCCGAGCTCGAACGGGTCGCCGCAGCGCGCGATGTGCTCGAGGTGGAGCGACGCGCTGCGCTCGACGAGACGCCGGAGCGGGAGGCGCTCGCCCGCCACGAGCGCGGGCGCGTGCTGCACGATCCACGCGAAGAAGCTCGGGTCGCGGAGGAGCGCCACCTTCAGCGCTTCGGCCATGCCGGCGATGCGCTCGCGAGCGGGGAGCACGTCGAGGAGCGACGTATCCTCCACGACGGCGAACGGCGCCGCGAACGTGCCGAGGTAGTTCTTGGTCCCGAACGCGTTGACGCCGTTCTTCACGCCGACGGCCGAATCGGCCTGCGAGAGCACGGTCGATGGGACGCGCACGAGGCGCACGCCTCGGTGCGTGATCGCCGCGGCGTATCCGGCCATGTCGAGCACGGCGCCGCCGCCGACCGCGACGACGAACGAGTGGCGATCGAGGCGCGCTTCGTGGAGCACGTGCTGCACGCGCGCCAGCACGGCGGGATCGTTCTTCGCGCGCTCGCCGCCCGGAACGAGCACGGGCGGCACGGCGAGCGCGAGCGCGTCGCGGTGCGCGTCGACGTAGCCCACGAGCCGGAAGGCGAGCTCGGGCACCGCGGTCGCGAGCCCGTCGTCGACGATCGCGACGAGCCTATGCGTGCGGCCCGGCTCGAGCCGCGTGATCGCGTCGCGCAGCGTCACGTTGGACGGATCGAACGCTCGCTCCGTGAAGCACACGGGATAGGACACGCTGACGTTCGCACGCGCTTCGAGCTGCACGCGACGGACGATGCAGCGGCCGTACCCGCGTCATCCGTGGCGCATTGTCACGAGGCTCATGCGTACATCGACGCGATCACGTCGGCGTACTTCTGCGAGATCACCTTCCGCTTCAACTTGAGCGTCGGCGTGAGCTCGCCCGCTTCCACGGTGAGCTCGTTCGGCAAGATGGCGAAGCGCTTCACGGTCTGCACGCGCGCGAGGCGCTCGTTCACCTTCTCGATCTGCTTCTCGACGTGCGCGCGGAACGTCTCGCACGTAGACGCGGCGGCGACGTCACGCGCGGAGCTCCCCGCGGCTTGCGCTTCCGCCACGACGCGGTCTGGATCGAGCGTCAAGAGCGCCGCGAGGTACTTCTGCCGGTCTCCGACGACGACCGCCTGCGCGACGACGGGGATCGACTTGAGCATCCCTTCGACGAGCTGCGGCGCCACGTTCTCGCCGCCCGCCGTGATGAGGAGCTCCTTCTTCCGATCGGTGATGCGCAGGTAGCCGTCCGCGTCGACCTCGCCGACGTCGCCCGTGTGGAGCCAGCCCTCGTCGTCGATGGCCTCGCGCGTGCCGTCCTCGTCCTTCAGGTAACCGACGAACACGTGGTCGCCGCGCACGAGGACCTCGCCGTCGGCCGCGATGCGGAGCTCCGTCCCCTCGACGGGCTTGCCGACGCAGCCCGTTTTGTACGCGTCTGGAAATGACAGCGTCGCGGGGCCCGTGCACTCGCTCATCCCGTAGAGCTCGTAGAGCGGCAGGCCGAGGCTCAGGAAGAACTCGAGCGTGTCCTTGCCGATGGGCGCCGCGCCCGTGAGCGCGAAGCGGCACCGATCGAGGCCGAGGCGCGCGCGCACCTTCGAGAAGACGAGCGCGTTGGCGAGCCCGTAAAAGCGCGGCTTCGGCTCGCCGCGCTGCTCGGCGTAGCCCGCGCGAAGACCGACGCGTCGCGCCCAGCGCGCGATGCGCTTTCGCAGCGGCGACGCGTTCTCCGCGGCCGCCATCATCTTCGCCTGCATCTTCTCCCAGACGCGCGGCACGCCGAGGAAATACGCGGGGCGCGCCTCGAGGAGCGCCTCCGGCATTTTCTCGAGGCTCTCGGCGAAGTGGATCATGAGACCGAGGCGCATCGGCACGTGGATCGTGAGCATCTGCTCGGCGACGTGGCTCAGCGGCAAGTAGCTCACGCCGCAGTCGCCCTTCTGGAAGCCGAGCGCCTCGCTCGCCTTCGCGGTCCACGTGAAGTTGTGGTGCGAGAGGAGCACGCCCTTCGGGTTGCCCGTCGTGCCCGACGTGTAGATCAGCGTGCACGCGTCGTTTGGCTTTTGCGCCGCCATGCGCGCCTCGAGCGCGCGCTCGTCCACCTCGGCGCCGCCTGCGACGAAGTCCTTGTAGTTTGCAACCATCGGGTCGGAGGCCTTCTCGCCCGCCCACTGGACGACGCGCTCGAGCTTCGGCATCAGCGACGCCGCGGCCACGAGCTTCTCGGCCTGCTCGCGCGAGTCCACGAAGGCGACGCGCGCGTCGCAGTGGTTGACGATGTACGCGGCCTGCTCGCCGCTGCTCGTCGTGTAGATGCCCGCGGGGATCGCGCCCGCGTGGATCGCGCCGAGGTCCGCGTAGAGCCACTCGGGCGCGTTGAAGCCGACGATCGCGACGCCCTCGCGCGGCTGCACGCCGGCCGCGATGAGCGCCTTCGCGCAGGCGCGAGCGTTCGCCTCGTAGGCCTTCCACGTCGTGTCCTCGTGCTCGGCGCCGCGCTTCGCGCGCAAGGCCACGTCGTCGCCGTGCTCCTTCACGACGGCCGAGAACGCCTGCATCACCGTGAGCGGTTCGGTCATCGGGGCTTTCTTATGTCAGACCAGGCGCAAATGCACGACCTCGAGCGCGTGATCGATGCCCTTCACGCGCACCTGGGTCGGCTCGGACGCCTTCACGCGCTTGTCGTCCTTGAAGCGCTCGGCCACGCGACGCTCGAGCACGATCTCGCCGCTCTCGGCGAGGTGCTGCAGTCGCGACGCGACGTTCACGGTCGAGCCGAAATAATCGAGCGCGCCGTTCGCGGTGACGACGTAGCACGGCCCGCCGTAGAGCCCGAGCTTCAGGTGGGTCTTTTCCCCGTGTTTGGCCTTCTTGCGGAACCCCTCGAATCGCGTGAGGCACTCGAGCGCTGCCTCCGCGCACGACTCTTCGTCGGGGAAAGCGGCCATCACGGCGTCGCCCATCGTCTTCACCACGGCGCCGCGGTGCTTGGCGACGGCCTCGCGCAGCACGTCGAAGTGATCGTCGACGAGCCGAAACGCGGCGGCGTCTCCCACCTCGGAGTAGAGCGCGGTCGAGCCAGTGAGATCCGAGAAGAGGATCGCGCAGCGCGCGACCTTGAGCGGCGTCTCGCGCTTGAGGAGCTCGCCCGAGAAGAGCGCGCGGAACTCGGGGAGCGTCGCGAGCTCGTGCGCGGTCGCGGCGGCGCTCGCGTAGCCGAGGCGCTCGAGCTTCATGTGACGCGCGTCGCCTGTATCGTTGCGGACGATCACCGCGCCGCCGGGCTTGACGCGTAAATCCGCGGGCTCGATCGCCTCCGCGGAGGCGCGCGCGCGAACCTCGCCGGGGGCGCCGTCGGCGACCTCGAGCGTCGCCCTCGCGCCGCCGCGCGCGAAGACGCGGTAGCGACCGGGCTCTTCGGGCGCGGTGAACGTCACGTCGTCGCCCGATGGGACGATGTGCTGGGCGATCACGTGCGGCGTGCGCGCGGGGCCGCCGATGCAGAAGAGTTGCGTGGGTACGGCGCGGACGCCCTCGTGCGGGCGAAACGTGGCCTCGACGGCGCGATCGAGATCGAGCTCGAACGCGATGTCGCAGAGCGTGCAGTGGCCTTCCTTGCCGATGTCGGCGAGCTCGGTCACCTCTTCGCTCGCCGTGCGGCAGCTCGGGCACACGATCGCCCAGCGGAGCTCGACGAGCCCCGCGGGCACCGCGTGGAGCATCGCGGCTAGAACGTCGCGTCGCGGCATACCCCACTCGTCCGCGAGCTCGAACGGGCGAATGCGGATCGCGTCGGCGTCGGGGCTCTTCGAGACGAAGGTCGCGACGCGGTCGGCGAGCTCCGCGGTGACGTGCTCCTTGAGGCGCGCGGTCGCCGCGGCGAGCGCCGCGGGATCGCTCGGCGCGACGGGCTCGAGGAACGGGCTCGGGGCCTTGTCGTGGACGTGCGCGTCGATCTCGCGCGCGAGCGTGGCCATGCCCGCGACCGCGCGACGCCCGCCGATCCACGCCACCGGGCGGAGCAGCGCGTTCTTGCTCTCGGCCTCGAAGGTCACGGTCATCGTGCTCCCCGTCCCGCGGGGCTCGAGCGTCCATTGCATGCGGAGCCACGCGAGCGGGCCGCGCACGAACTTGCGGTACACGCTGAAGCGCTTCGGGTGCTCCCACTCGAATGGAAATTCTTCGTACGTCGCGGCGAAGCCCCCCATCCGCGTATCGGCGAGGAAGCGCGCGGCCTCGTGCTTGCCCCCTTCGATCGACCGATAGCTGACGGGCGCCATCCCCATGAGCCGATTGAGCCGATCGGTGTCGACGAGGAGCGGCCACACGTCGGCCGGCGCCGACGAGAGCTCCTCGGTGTGGGTCGCACGCACTGCGGTCATCGACGCCGAAGGTACACGAGATACAGTACCTCGGTGTCCAAGCGTCCCATCACGCGCATCGTCCTCGTCATCGGCGTGCTCCTCGTGGTCGCGGCGGCGGCGCTCGTCGTGCTCGTTCCGCGTTGGGTGAAGGCGAAGATCATCGCCGCGGCCGCAGCGCAAGGCGTCGCGCTGACGATCGACGATCTCTCGATCGCGCCCGGTCGCGCCCAGCTCAAGGGCGTGCGCGCCTCGCCGCTCATCCGCAACGACGCGAAGGGCGCGCCCAAGGCCGACGCGACGGCTCAGGTCGTCGACGTGACGCTCGACGGCATCACGCCGACCGCGGTCACGGTGACGGGCATGGTGGTTCGCGTCGACGGCGATCAGGGCGACGTGCGCGCCGCGCTCAAGGGCCGCGAAAAGGGCGACGGCGTCGCGTCGATCGAGAAGGTCACCTTCAAAGACGCGTCCGTCGAATGGAAGCACGCGTTTTCGAGCGAGCGAATCGTGCTCGACGCAGAGCACGTGGGCGGCGAGCTCGCCAAGAGCGGCGACTGGCACCTCGAGACGAAGGAGCTCCACGCGTTCGACAAGGCCCTCCCGCCGTGGTCGCTCGTGGCCGACGGCGTCGCCGGCGGAACGCGTATCGCGCTCGCGCTCCCGTCGAACGCGAAGGCCACGATCGATCTCGCCGCGAACGGAACCCGCGGCATCGACCTCGACACGCCCAACATCACCGTGCGCGATCTCGGGATGCCGCCCGAGGCGCTCGGCCTCTACGGCGACGAGACCACGCACTTCGAGGTCCACCTCCACCATCACGAGAGCGACGCCGAGCACGCCAGCGGCACCTTCGTCGCCGCGGCGTCCAACGTCTTCCTCGGCGCGTCCACCGCGCGCACGTCGCTCGCGGTCGACGCGCGCTACGCCGGCGATCCGAAGACGTCGATGAAGCTCAGCGCCGGCACGCTCCGCGCGGGCCCGTTCACGGGCGCGATCGAGGGTGGCTTCGCGGTCGACCCCGCCGTGGGCTTCAAGGCGAGCCTCCGCTACTCGTCGGGCGTGATGACCTGCCTCGACGCCGTGCGGTCCCAAGCCGCCAATTACGGCGAGGTCGGCAAGGGCGTCGCCGCGCTCGCGAACGTCCTCGGGCTCGACAGAGCCGTCGAGGGCCGGGTCATGCTGAAGGGCGAAATCGAGCTCGATAGCCGCGCAGCCTCGCAGCGATTCGCCTTCCGAACCGAGGGCGATTGTCGGCTCAGTTACCTTCCATCCTTGTGATGTGGTATCTCCCGCGCGCCATGCGTGGTCATCAATCTCCCGCCAAACGTCCCGTCCAATCCGAAAACCAGACGCGCTTCGCGTCGCTCTCCCGCGGTCGCCGCCAGAAGCTCGCCACTGCGGCGGGCACGACGCTGCTGAAGGCCGATCAGTGGGCCCGCGGCGGCGTCATCGACGCGGCCGTCGCGACCGCGCTCGAGTCGAACCTCGGCAAGCTCAAGAAGCCCACCGCGGCCAAATGAAGCGCGCGGTTGCAGTCGCAGCCGCCGCCATCACCGCGCTCGCGACCACGAGCGCGTTCGCACTCGACGACTCGTCGCAGGGGCCGGTCTACCTCCAGGGCTCGGCCGGCATCAACTACTGGGATTTTCCGGGTCTCTTCGGCCCATTCGGCGACTACGCGTGGACCGGCTTCAATCCGACGGTGGAGGTCGGTTTCCACCTCACCGGTCGGCACGACGGGTTCGTCCTCGGCATTCGCCAGTCGTTCATCATCACGGCGTCGGGCCCGATCCTCGGGAGCCACGCGGCGGGCACCACCGTCGCGCGCATCGGCTACGATTTCGCGTTCAAGGCGGAGAAGCTCGAGATCAACGTCGACCCGTTCGTGACCGTGGGCGCCGGGTACGTGTTCGACGGTCCGCACGCGGGCATCAACGCGTCCGGCGGCCTCGACGTGAAGCTCTTTCTCGGTGGCGGCTTCTTCGTGTTCGCCCGCCCCGGCGAGCTCGGCTTTCAGTGCTTTCACGACTCCGGAAGGTGCGCGTTCTCGTACGCCGCCGGCGCCGGCGCCGGCTTCGCGTTCGGGTCCTAGCCGTTCTTCTTCGCGAAGTCCTCGATGAGATCGGCGAGCGCCTTCGCCCACTCGACGGGCACGGCGTTGTAGAGCGAGACGCGCATGCCGCCGACGGAGCGGTGTCCCTTGAGGCCCACCATGCGGTGCTTCTTGGCCTCGCCGAGGAACTTCTCTTCGAGCGCCTCGTTCGCGAGGCGGAAGACCACGTTCATCACGCTCCGGCTCTCCTTCTCGACCGGCACGCGATAAAAGCCCGCGTGCGCGTCGAGCGCGCCGTAGACGAGGCTCGCCTTCTCGCGATTGCGCTTCTCGACCGCCTCGAGCCCGCCCTCGGCCTTGATCCACCGCATCACGTTGCGGATCAGGTAAATCGCGAACGTCGGGGGCGTGTTGTAGAGCGAGTCGTTGTCGGCGACGGTGCGAAGCTGGAAGATCTTCGGGATGTCCGTGCGCCCTTGCGCGATGAAGTCCTTGCGCGCGAGGACGACGACGATGCCGCTCGGCCCCACGTTCTTCTGCGCGCCCGCGTAGATCAGCGCGAACTTCGAGACGTCCGTCTTCTTCCAGATGAAGTCGCTCGACGCGTCGCAGACGAGCGGAGCATTTCCCGCGCTCGGGACGCGGTGGAACTGGACGCCGTGGATGGTCTCGTTGCTTGTATAATGCAAGTACGCCGCGTTCGGATCCGGCGAGATCTCTGCGTCCGTGGGGACGCGCGTGTACTGCTTCTCTTTCCCGTCGCCTACGCCGGTCGACGCCGCGACGTGTGCTCCCGTGTCGAGCATCTTCGCGACGATCTTCGCCTCCGAGACCGCCTTCTCGCCCCACGCGCCGGTCACGATGTAGTCCGCGCATTTTCCCTTCGGCGCGAAGTTCATCGGGATCTGCGCGAAGAGCTGCGAGGCGCCGCCCTGAAGGAAGAGGATGTCGTGCGTGTCGGGGATGCCGATGATCTCGCGCATCAACGACTTCGCCTCTTGGTGGACCGCGTCGTAGTCCTTGCCGCGGTGCGAGTGCTCCATGATCGACATGCCCGTGCCGGCGAAGTCGAGGAGCTCGTCTCGGGCGAGCTCGAGGGCGGAGAGCGGCAAAGTCGCGGGGCCTGCGTTGAAGTTGAGCACGCGCATGGGCCGGGATTATAGGATGCCCGCGTGAAAAAGGTGGTCGTCCTCTTCGCCGTGCTCGTTTCGGCCTGCTCGAAATCTCCGAGCAGCACCGAGTGCGACGCCATGCTCGACCGCTACGTCGACATGACGGAGGACGACGATCCCACCCTCGCCGGCATGACGGGCGAGCCTCGAGCGGGGGTCCGCGCGGCCCGCGTCGCCGAGCGGCGAGCGTCCCTACCGTACCTGAACGCCGAAAAACGCTGCACGACCGAGGTCACCCGCCAAGAGCACGCATGCGCCATGAAGGCGCCCTCCCCCAACGAGTGGGAAGCCTGCTTCGAGTTTCACTGAGCTTTCGTGTAATCTCCGGTCCCAAGGTTTGGGCATGAAACGGGCGTTTCTCATTTTCGCGATGGCGGCGTGTGGTGGCTCCACGCAGCACACGAAGGTCGCCGAGGTTCCGATCGATCAGGGCGGAGGAGGCGGCTCCGGCACGCTCCCGCCTGACGAGATGGCCGACTCGTCCATCGTGACGAGCTCGGCGGCGGTCCCCGACGGGAGCGCGCCTCCAGGCGTCGGTCCGCAGTCGCTCGACGTGCAATCCGACGCCGGGGCTGCGTCCGCGCCGTCGGGCTTCGTGCAGCGCACCGGAGGCCTCACGCAAAAAGAGTGCACCGACGCGGTCCTCGTGTTCGCGAAGCTCACCTCCAAGGAGAGCCACCAGACCGCGCCCACCGCGGCGGACCTCTCGCAGCACGCGATCTTCGGACCGATGATCAACGAGTGTGGTCAGACGACCACGAAGAAGCAGCACAAGTGCGCGATGGCTGCGAGGACGACGACGACTTGGAAGAAGTGCATGGAGTGACCTCATGACGAGGTCGCTCTTCTTCGGCACCCCCGAGTTCTCGGTTCCATCGCTCGAAGCGCTCGCGTCGATCACGACGGTCGTGGGCGTCGTGTGCCAGCCCGACAAGCCCGTGGGCCGCGGGATGAAGCTCGCGGCGCCGCCTGTGAAGGAGCGCGCGATCGCGATGGGCTTGCCCGTCGTTCAGCCGACGAAGCTCCGCACGGGCGAATTCGCGCAGTGGGTCCGCGATCAGAACGCGGATGTCGCGCTCGTCATCGCGTACGGGCGAATCCTGCCGCAGGACGTCCTCGATGGGCCGCGCCTCGGGTGCGTCAACGTGCACGCGTCGATCCTCCCGAAATATCGCGGCGCAGCGCCGATCGCGTGGGCCGTCGTGCGCGGCGAAAAAGAGACGGGCATCACGCTCATGAAGATGGACGCCGGCATGGACACCGGCGACATGCTCGAGATCACGAAGACGCCCATCGGCGAGGACGAGACCGCGGGCGAGCTCTCGGCGCGCCTCTCGCAGCTCGGCGCCGCGGCGGTGCGCGAGGGTCTGCCGCGCTACCTCCGCGGAGAGCTCGCGCCGATCCCGCAGGACCACGCGGCGGCGACGATGGCGCCGCTCCTCGAAAAGGAGATGGGGCGCATCGACTGGTCCAAGCCCGCCGAGCGCGTGCACGATCACGTCCGCGGCATGAACCCGTGGCCGATGGCCTCCACGACGGTGCGCGGCAAGCGCATCATCATCCATCGCACGAAGAACACGACGGGCGCGATCGCGGCGGCCGCGGCGGCGCCGGGCACGGTCGTCTTGGCCGACAAGACGCGCGTCATCGTCGCGTGCGGCGCGGGGCACGTGACGCTCGAGCGCGTGCAGCTCGAGGGGAAGAAGCCCGTCACGGCGGCCGAGTGGTTCCTCGGTCGCGGCGTCGCCGAGGGCGACGTGCTCGGCGGAATAGCGTAGCGGCCTCGACCGTAAGCAGATCATGGTCGCGAGAGTCGTCCGCGGCGCGCTTGCGTTCGCCGTCCTCGGTTTGATTTGGGCCGCAGAGCTCGGGCTGCTCCTTCGCGTCGGGTGCTTCGAGCACGACGACGCGCTCTCGTTCTTCTCGCTGCCGGTGCTCGTTCCGTGCGCGAGCGCGTTCGTCGGCGCCGTCGTCGCCGCGGTGGCAGCGCAGCCGCCGCGCTTGGACCGCTCGCTCGCGGTCGTCGTGCTCGTGCCGCTCGTCGCGATGGTCACGGGGATCGTGGCTGCGCTCCTCTGGTGGCCGGTCGCCGTCGGCCTCGGCGCCGCGAACGGTCTCGCCTTCGGCGTCGCCGCGCTGCCGCTGATTTGGCCGCTCTTTCGCGCGATGCGAGCGCGCTCGCGCCCGAGCTCGATGACCGACATCGCCGAGCGCTACTCGACCTATGCCGTGCTCGGCGCGGTCGGCGCGGTCACGTCCGTCCTCACGCTCGCGCGCTGGAGGAGCTACCCGATGTGCGAGAGCGAAACGACGCAAGCGACGTTCGCGATGCTCGCGTCGGTCGCCATCGCGACGTCCGCCGCCGCGGCGCTCGTCGCCCACGCGAGGCGCGCGCGCCGCGCCATCGCCTCGCCGCCGTGGTTTCTCGACCTCGGCGTCGGTGACGCGCGCCACGAGCTCTGCACCCATCCGCCGACGGCGTATCGTCACGCGAGCGAGACCGTGAGCACCGTCTACGGAGACGCGGCGCTCGCGACGCGCATCATCGACGCGCGGACGCGCGCCGGCGTCGTCTCCGCCGTCACCGCGATCGTCGCAGGCGCCGCGACCCTCGTCTTGCAGGCGCAATAGCCGAGGTCGACACGCGCGAGCGCCAGGTTAGTCTTGTCCATTCTGCGATGGACCCGCTCTCGCTCTTCGCCAAAGAGACGCGCGATTATTTTCGCGCGGCCTTCGGCGCGCCGACGCGCGCTCAGGCGCTCGGCTGGCCGCCGATCGCGCGCGGCGACTCGACGCTGATCCTCGCGCCCACCGGCTCGGGAAAGACGCTCGCGGCCTTCTTGTCTGTCATCGATCGGGGGCTGCTCGCCCCCTCGTCGCTTCGCTCCGCTCCCCGCGGGTCTTCGCCTGCGGCTCAGACCGCAACGGGGGGCGTTGCCCCCCCTGTCCCCCCCAAAAGAGAACACGTAAGAGCGCTCTATATTTCGCCGCTCAAGGCTCTTGCGGTGGACGTCGAGCGGAACCTTCGGGCGCCGCTCGCCGGGATTCGCGGGCGCGAGCCGCATCACGGTCGGCATTCGAACGGGCGACACGCCCGCGTCCGAGCGCGCGCGGATGCTGAGGCACCCGCCGGACATCCTCATCACGACGCCCGAGTCGCTCTATCTCTTGCTCACGTCCGACGCTCGAAAGACGCTCGCGAACGTCGAGACGGTCATCATCGACGAGATCCACCAGCTCGTGAACAACAAGCGCGGAGCGCACCTCTTCGTGTCGCTCGAGCGCCTCGAGGCGCTGCGACAGACTGAAAAACCGCTCCAGCGCATCGGCCTCTCGGCCACGCAGAAGCCGCTCGCGGAGACCGCGCGCCTCCTCGGTGGTTACGTGGACGGCGCCGCGCGCCCCGTGAAGGTCGTCGACGCGGGCGAGCCGAAGAAGCTCGTCCTCTCCGTGCAAGCGCCGGACATCGACATGTCGCGCATCGGACAAGACGACGAGGTCCACGCCGGCTCGGCCGCGGCGAGCGCGGGGCGTCACTCGATCTGGCCGCACCTTCACCCGCGCATCGTCGAGCTCGTCCGCGCGCACCGCTCGACGATGATCTTCGTCAACAGCCGAAGGCTCGCCGAGCGCCTCGCGACCGCGCTCAACGATCTCGCGGGCGAGGAGATCGCCCTCGCGCACCACGGCTCGGTCGCGCGCGAGAAGCGCGCCGTCATCGAGGATCGCCTCAAGCGCGGGGATCTCCCCGCGATCGTCGCCACGTCGTCGCTCGAGCTCGGCATCGACATGGGCGCCGTCGACCTCGTCATCCAAGTCGAGGCGCCTCCGTCGATCGCGTCGGGCTTGCAGCGCGTCGGGCGCGCGAGCCACCAGGTCGGCGGCGTGCCGCGCGGCGTCCTCATGCCGAAGCACCGCGCGGATCTCCTCGCATGCGCCGCGGCCTCCGCCGGCATGAACGAGGGCGCGATCGAAGAGACGTTCGTCCTCAAGAACCCGCTCGACGTCGTCGCCCAGCAGATCGTCGCGATCGTCGCGGTCGAGCGAGATCCCGTTCCCGTCGACACGTGCTTCGACCTGATCCGCGGCGCCGCGCCGTACTGCGATCTCCCGCGGAGCGCGTTCGAGGGCGTGCTCGACATGCTCTCCGGGCGCTACCCCTCCGACGAGTTCGCCGAGCTCCGCCCGCGCGTCACTTGGGATCGCCTGAAGAACACGCTCCGCGCGCGCTCGAGCAGCAAGCGCCTCGCGATCGTCAACGGCGGCACGATCCCCGACCGCGGCCTCTACGGCGTCTTCCTCGCGACCGGCGGCGAGAAGGGCGGAAAGCGCGTCGGCGAGCTCGACGAGGAGATGGTCTTCGAGCTCCGTGAGGGTGAGGTGTTCCTTCTCGGCGCGAGCTCGTGGCGCGCGGACACGATCACGAGCGATCGCGTCCTCGTGACGCCCGCGGCCGGAGAGCCAGGAAAGATGCCCTTCTGGCACGGCGACCGCGCAGGACGCTCGCCCGCGTTCGGCGCGCGCATCGGCGAGCTCACGCGCAAGATCGCCGAGAAGCTCGGCGCGACGCGTCGAGCTTCGAGAGACGGGGGTCTCGGGGGCGCAGCCCCCGAGCGTGAAGCCAAGCCCGGCGAAGCCGCGCGCATGCTCGAGAAGACGCACCGGCTCGACAAGAGCGCCGCGATGAACCTCGTGGCGTACGTCGCCGATCAGGTGAAGGCCGGCGCGGTCCCCACGGACGAGACGATCGTCCTCGAGCGCTTCATCGACGACATCGGCGATCTCCGCGTGTGCCTCATGACGCCGTTCGGCATGCGGGTGCACGCGCCTTGGGCGATGGCGACGATGGCGAAGCTCCACGCGATGATCCCTGGCGAGCCCGACGTCGTGTGGTCCGACGACGGCATCGCGTTCCGCATCACGGCGACGACCGAGGAGCCTCCGCTCGAATGCTTCTTTCCGCGTCCCGACGAGGTCGAGTCGCTCGTCACCGCCGCGCTCTCGCAATCATCGCTCTTCGCCGCGCGATTTCGCGAGGCAGCGGCGCGCGCGCTCCTCTTGCCGCGGCGCTCGCCCGGAAAGCGCTCGCCGCTCTGGGCGCAGCGAAAGCGCGCGTCGGATCTGCTGGCCGTGGCGTCGCGCTACCCGTCGTTTCCGATCGTGCTCGAGGCTTACCGAGAGTGCCTGCGCGACGTCTTCGACATGCCCGCGCTCCGCGACGTGCTCCACAAGGTCGAGACGCGGCGCATCCGTGCGACGCAGCTCGAGACGACGTCGCCCTCCCCGTTCGCGTCGTCGCTGCTCTTCTCCTTCGTCGCGAACTTCATCTACGACGGCGACGCGCCGCTCGCCGAGCGCCGCGCGCACGCGCTCACGATCGACCACGCCCAGCTCCGCGAGATCCTCGGCGAGTCGGAGCTCCGCCAGCTCTTCGACGACGAGCTGCTCGAGTCCCACGAGCGGCAGCTCCAGCGCCTCGAGTCGCCCGCGACGAGCGCCGACGCGCTCTGCGACATGCTCCGCTCGATCGGCGATCTCTCGTCGAGCGAGATCGCGGAGCGCAGCGAGGGCAGCAGCCGATCGTGGATCGACGAGCTCGAGCGCGATCGCCGCATCGTCCGCGTTCGGGTCGCAGGACAGGCGCGCTTCGTCGCCGTGGAAGACGCGGCGCGCTATCGCGACGCGCTCGGCGTGGCGCTCCCCGTCGGCTTGCCCGACGCGCTCCTCGGCGCGGAGCCCGATTCGTTCACGTCGCTCGTCGCGCGTTACGCGCGCACGCACGGTCCGTTCGTCGCGACGGACGTAGCCAAGCGCTTCGGCGCCCCCGACGCGCGCGTCGCGAGCGCGCTCGAGGCGCTCGTTCGACGCGGCCGCGTCGTCGTCGGCGCGTTCACCCCGCGCGGCACGGGCCTCGAGCACTGCGATCGCGAGGTCCTCGGCGCGCTTCGCAGAAAAGCGCTCGCCGCGCTCCGCAAGGAGGTCGAGCCCGTCTCGGGTCCGACGTACCAGCGCTTCTTGCTCGCGTGGCACGGCGTCGCCGAGACGAATCGCGGCGGAAGCGAGGCGCTCCTCGCGGCCGTCACGCAGCTGGAAGGTTGCCCAATTTTGGCGTCGTCGCTCGAGACCGAGATTCCTCCCGGCGCGCGTCCCGGATTATCGCCCGGGCGATCTCGACGAGCTCGTCGCCGCCGGCCTCGTCGTCTGGGCCGGCGTCGAGAGCGTCGGCCCGCGCGATGGACGCGTCGCGCTCTACCTCGCGGAGCACGAGGCCGTGCTCTCGTCTCCGCCCAAGCTCAGCGAATCCCCGCTCGCCGACAAGCTCCGCGAGACGCTCCGGCAGCGCGGCGCGCTCTTCTTCAACGACCTCGTCCGCATCGTCCAGGCCTACGGGCCCGAGGTGCACGAGACGCTCTGGGACATGATCTGGTCGGGCGAGGTGACGAACGACACGCTCGAGCCCTTGCGCGCGTTCGTGAAGGTCGAGTCGCCGCGCGGGAGGCCGCACGTACGCGATCTCCGCGGGCTCACGCGGTCGCGAGGGACGCCGCCGGGCGCCTCGGGACGATTCTCGCTCCGCACCGCGCGCTGGGAGAAGGTGCCCACGCCGACCGAGCACCGCGCGGCGCTCGCGCGCGCGCTCCTCGAGCGCTACGGCGTCGTGGTGCGCGAGAGCGCGCACGCGGAGTCGATAGAGTCGGGCTTCGGCGCGGTCTACGACGTCCTCAAGCACCTCGAGGAGTCGGGTCGCATTCGCCGCGGCTACTTCGTCGACGGCGCGGGCGCCGCGCAGTTCGCGATGCCCGAGGCCGCCGATCGCCTGCGCCTCGAGCGCACTCGCCTCTCCGAAGCCGCGACCGAGCCCGCGCGCTGGCTCGCCGCGACCGATCCCGCCAACGCGTACGGCGCGCTCCTTCCGTGGCCTGCGACGCCCTCCGAAGACGCACGACCGCAACGAGCCGCTGGAGCGCACGTGATCGTCCACGCCGGCTCGCTGCTCGCGTGGGTGTCGCGCGGCGAGTCCGCGATCCTCACGTTCTTGCCCGAAAACGAGCCCGATCGCGCGCACGCCGCGAGCCACCTCGCGCGCTGCCTCGCCGCGCGCGTCGACGAAGGTGCGCCCGGTCGCCGCGCGCTCCTCATCGAGACGATCGATCGCGAGCCGGCTTCCACGAGCTCGCTCGGCCCCGCGCTTGAAGAGGCCGGCTTCGTCCTCGGCGCGCGCGGCTGGATGAAGCGCGCGAAGCGAAGGTTCGCCGACGAAAGCGCGGAGCTCCACTCGTGACGGCGACGATGCCGCTCTCCGACGCGTTCATCGCCGAGATGCACGCCGAGTTCCCGCGCTTCGCCATCCGCTACAAACGCGACAGCGCGCTCCAGCGCGCGATCCACGTCGCGCTCCGCGTCCTCACGCTCGACCGCATGAAGACCTACGCGACCGAGTACCACACGGTCCTCTTCGGCACGCTCTGGGTGCCGGGCTCGTGGGACCGCATGAGCGACATCGACCGCGTCATCCTCCTTCGACACGAGCGCGTCCACCTTCGCCAGCGGGCCCGCATGGGCGACGTCGTGATGGCCTTCGTCTACCTCGTCCCCGTCTTCCCGCTCTTTCTCGCGTACGGTCGCGCCCGCATCGAGTGGGAGGCGTACGAAGAGACCCTCGCCGCGACCGCCGAGCTCGTCGGCCTCGACGCCGCCCGCGCGCTGAAGAAGGGCATCGTGCGGCGTTTCGTCGGTCCGGACTACGGCTGGATGTGGCCCTTCCCAAAGACCATCGAACGGTGGTTCGATGAGCACATCGAAACGCTCCGCACGCTCGAGCCTTAGGCGAGAGTTCGGAGCACATCGCGAAGCGTTTTCGTGTTAGAACTTGGAGCCTATGTCGGTTTCTCTCGCACTGCCCGGCAAAGTCGCAATCATTACGGGGGCTAGCCGCGGAATCGGCGAGGCGATCGCGACGTGTTTTGTCGAGCACGGGGCGAACGTCGTCATCGCGTCCCGCAAGGAAGAGGGCGTCAAGGCCGCCGCCGACAAGCTCAACGCGATCCGCGCGGGCTCCGCGTTCCCCGTCGCCGCGCACACGGGCAAGGAAGACGACTGCAAGGCACTCGTCCAAAAGACCATCGCGAAGTTCGGCAAGGTCGACATCCTCGTGAACAACGCGGGGACGAACCCCTATTTCGGCCCGATGCTCGACACCGAGATGGGCGCCTTCGACAAGACCTTCGAGGTGAACCTCAAGGGCTACTTCTGGCTCGCGCGCGAGGTCGCGCGTCACCTCATCGCGCGAGAAGAGTCGCCGCCTCAGAGCGGCGGCGCGTCTCGGACGCGGGGGTCGATCGTCAACATCGCGAGCATCGTCGGCATGATGGCCGCGCCCCTTCAGGGCGTGTACGGCATGACGAAGGCCGCCGTGATCTCCATGACGAAGACGCTCGCGCTCGAGCTCGGCTCGTCGGGCATCCGCGTGAACGCGATCTCGCCCGGCATGGTCGACACGCGCCTCGCCGCGGCGATCGTCGGCAACGACACGCTCGTCAAAGAAATCAACTCGCGCACGGCTCTCGGCCGCGTCGCGCAGCCCGAAGAGATAGCCGGCGCCGCCCTTTACCTCGCGAGCGACGCCTCGAGCTTCACCACCGGCGAGGTGATTGTCGTCGACGGCGGTCTACAGATCACGTGAGCCTCAAAGCCGGGCAGGTCATCGCCGGGAAGTACCGGCTCATTGCGCTGCTCGGAACGGGCGGCATGGCGTCGGTGTGGTCTGCGACCAACACGTTCACCGAGCGGCAGTTCGCGATCAAGTTCCTGCTCCCGACGTTCGCGAAGACGCCCGAGGCCGCGCAGCGCTTCTTGATGGAGGCGAAGGTCTCGGGGCGAGTGCAGCACCCCAACATCATCGAGGTGCTCGACGTCGGCCAGGCCGAGGACGGCTCGCTCTTCCTCGTGATGGAGCTCTTGCAGGGCGACTCGCTCGAGCACGCGATGCGAAAGCAAGATCCGCCGATGACGCTCTACGAGTTCATCGGCGTCATGCTCGACGTGGCGCGCGCGCTCAGCGCCGCGCACCGCGGCGGCGTCGTGCACCGCGATCTCAAGCCTTCGAACATCCTGCTCCACAAGGACTCGCGCGGCGTCGCGATCCCGAAGGTGCTCGACTTCGGCGTGAGCAAGTTCCTCCTCGAGACCGACCGGGACAACTCGCTCACGATCGCCGGCACCGTGCTCGGCTCGCCGCTCTACATGAGCCCCGAGCAAGCGATGGGGCAGCTCGACATCGATCACCGCACCGACGTGTTCGCGTTCGGCGCGATCCTCTTCGAGGGCGTCTGCGGGTACCGCTGCTTCGACGCGCCGAACTTCAACGCGCTGATCGTCATGATCGCGACGCAGCAGCCGAAGAGCGTCGACCACTGCTCGCCGCAGATGCCGGACTCGGTGCGCGCGCTCATCCGCGACTGCCTCGTGACGGACAAGAACCAGCGCATCGAGTCGTTCGATCGAATCATCGAGCGCATGACGCCGCTGCTCGCGGAGCTCGAGCGCAACCCGACGCGCTTGCCGAAGCCCGCGCGCCGCCACGGCGAGTCGCCAACCGATCCCGAGGGCACCGCGGCGATGCCCGCGATCATCCGCCCGAGCGATCGCCCGCCGCCGATGGGGCCCGATCAGGCGCCGACGTCCGGCTCGGCCGCGCCGTGGGCTGGCTCGCTCCCAGGCTACAGGCCGGTCTCGAAGCCGCCCATCCTCCTCTTCGCGGTGGGCGGCGCCGCGTTCGCGTCGCTCGTCATCGTCGCGGGCCTCGCGCTCCTCTTCTTCAAGCGCCACGCGGCGCACGATGAGCCGGTGGTCTCGACTCCGCCGATCGCCACCGCGCCGCCGCAGGCGACGATCACGCAGCCTCCCGTCGCGGCGTCGTCTTCCAACGAGGTCCCCGTCATCAGCGTCGACTCGCTGCCGATGGCGCCTTCGTCGAAGCTCCACGTCGGCAGGCTCTCGGTCGAGGCGTCACCTCAAGCGTGCACGCTCAGCGTCGACGGCAAGGCGCGCGGGACGACGCCGACGAGCCTCGATGTCGTGCCCGGCCCCCACTCGATTCGGTGCGAGACGTCGTCGGGCATCGCGAAGATCGTGAGCGTCTCGGTCGTTGAAGGACAGACGACCCATCACCACTTCACCACCAACCCTTGACGATGCGAAAACGCGCGCTGCTCCTCGTCGCGAGCTTCGGCTGTTCGCACGCGGCGCAGCGACCTCCGGAGGAGCGCGCGACGCCTCGAGCGCCTCCCGATGCCGTCGCCGTGGACGCCGATCTCGACGTGGACGGCGCGACGGTCGACGCGGATCTCGACGCGCTCGCCCCGGCGGACGCCGAGCCGTTCGATGATCCGATGGCGATCCACAAGGAGACGCGCGCCGATCTCATCGCGCTCATCGACGTGCGCCCGCTCACCGAGGCCGAGTACAAGCTCGTGCGGCCGGATATCTTCTTGAATTTCAACGTCGGCCCCGCGGTCACGCGCATGAACCAGGGCAACAAGGCGATCTCGCACCACTCGCGCGGACAGCGCGCCTGCCGCGCGGCGCTCGAGCACGTGGTCATCCAGACGCCCGAGCAGCTCGCCCGCTGCGGCGCGCCGAACATGATCCCGATCTACAAGCGCGGCGATCCGAAGAGCGCGACGTACTGCATCGACGCGTTCGAGTTCCCGAACAAACCGTGCGAGCTCCCCTTCGTGTGGGCCGCGCCGACGCACGCGCAGGCGATGTGCCAGATCCAAGGCAAGCGCCTCTGCAGCGAAGACGAGTGGAACCTCGCGTGCCGCGCGGATCCGGCGGGAGGACCCGACACGCTGTACGCGTACGGAAACGATCTCGACCTCGACGTCTGCAACACGAACAAGCCGCGCGGGCCCGACAACAAGTGCAGCACGCACGACGCGCAGACGACGTGGGCGACGTGCGGAACCGACACGGAGCCCGCGGGCGCGTTTCCGAAGTGCCGCTCGCGCTTCGGCGTGTTCGACATGCACGGCAACGTCGCCGAGGTGATGACCCGCAAGGACAAGGACGGGACGATCGTCACGCAGCTCAAGGGCAGCGCGTTCTTCTATTCGGAGGTCGCGCGCAAGCCCGACGAGCCGCAGAAGCCGAGCAGCCGCGAGACCTACCCCGACCAATGCAACTTCGATCCGCGCTGGCACGTCGAGCCGATCTCGAGCGCTTGGCACGTGAACTATCACCTCGGCTTTCGCTGCTGCAAAAGCATCCCGCCGCAGCCCTGAGGGGCACTGCTCGGCGCCGCGACGCACCGGCTCTCGCGCATGAAGGGTACGGGGCTGCAGCGCGCGATCGGCACGCTCGTCACGTTGAGTATTGCGCTGGGCCGTGGGTCGCTTCGGCGCTCTTCGCGGCGCTCATCGTCGCGAGCATGCTCAGGCGACCGCGGTCTTCGGACTTCTTGCACCAGGCCTACACGTTCGTGCGCCAACGCCAGCTGAGGCGCGGCACCACGTTTGCACGGCTCGTGTGCAAAATCGTGCGTGCTCTCTGCCTCGTGGTCGCGATGTGCCTCGGGTTCTCGACTTCGGCGAACGCCGCCGAACCGACGAAACCGGTGCGCAAGGTGCACCAGGTGCACTGGGACGCAGCGTGGTCGCACGCGAACGCGTGGGACTACACGCTCGCCGGGATCGGGACGACCGGCCTCGTCGTCGGTTTCGCGATCTTTCAACCGATCCGACCGCCGCTCCGATGGGACTCGCCGATCTTGTTCGACGCCGACGCGCGGAGCGCGATGCGGCTCTCCGACGCGGGCGCGCGCTCGACCCTCGAGACGACGGCGTGGGTGATTTGGGGCGCGCA
This sequence comes from uncultured delta proteobacterium, assembly GCA_963839305.1. GTDB lineage: Bacteria > Myxococcota_A > Polyangia > Polyangiales > Polyangiaceae > DASXHD01. The sequence goes on along the minus strand of CAWIUL010000001.1, from coordinate 180,387 downwards.
GGTCGCCTACCCCGTCGTCGTGGACGTTCCGTACGCGTGGGCGCGCTACGGGTCTGCGGTCGCGCGCGACCTATTTTGGCAAGACATGGTGACGCTCACGATCGCGGGCTCGATCGATCTGCTCATTCGCGATCTCAGCGGGCGCATCCGTCCCGACGTCTACGACTGTTACACGAGCGGCAAGCCGGGTTGCCTCGAGGGCGTCGAGAGCACGCGCTCCTTTCCCGGCGGTCACCTGATCAACAGCGCTGCGGCCGCGGGCCTCACGTGCACGCAGCACCTCTACATGCGTCTCTACGGCTCGCCGTGGGACGCGATCACGTGCGCGACGACGATCACGGCGAGCGCGACCGTCGCGGTGTTCCGCATCATGTCCGACAACCACTGGGCCACCGATCAGATCGTCGGCGGCGCGCTCGGCGGTCTCCTCGGCTGGGGCATCCCCTACGTGATGCACCTCCACGGACATCGCGCGAGCGACGACGGCAAGCCGCCGAGCGCGATGTGGGTCCCGATCCCCGTTGCGTTCGAGCGCGGCGGCGGCGCTGGGGTCGCGGGTGTTTTCTGATCTGATAGGCTCCGCCCGTGAACGAGGACGCGGAGCTTCAGCGCGCGATACGTGACGCGTGCTTCGCCGAGACGCCCGAGCTCGGCGGTCTGCCGCCGCGCATCGCGATTTACCGGAGGCTCGTGCGCAACACGCTCGAGGGCGTCGTGTTCAAGCTCTTGCCGCGCACGCGCGAGCACATGGGCGAGGCCTTCGACGCGAGCTTCGCGCGCTTCCTCGAGGAGCACGCGCCGCGCACGCACTACCTCCGCGACGTGCCGCTCGAGTTCGTCCGCTGGGCGACGGACCGCTGGCGCGACGAAGGCGCGCCGCCGTGGCTCGTGGATCTCGCGCGCCACGAGGTCACGTCGTTCGCGATCTCGACGGTGCCCCACGTCGAGGAGCCTCGCGCCGAGGAAGTCTCGATCGAGCGCGCGCTCCTCTTTTCGTCGCTCGTTCGCATCGAGCGCTACGCGCACGCCGTCCACGAGGACGCGGTTCCGCCGCCCGAACGCGCCGTCGCGATCCTCTACTTTCGAAACGAGGCGCACGAGCTCGACACGCTCGAGCTCTCGCCGCTCGCCGTCGCGCTCCTCGAGCGCGCCGACCGCGTCCCGCTGCGCGAGGCGATCGCGGCCGCGTGCGGAGAGACGGGCGTCCCGATGAACGACGAGACGCTCGCGTCGATCGCGCGCCTCCTCGCCGACCTCGGCGCCCGCGGAATCCTCCTCGGCGCGCGCTGATCCTCTATTTGCCGAAGACGCGGTCGCGGATTTCGCGGATGCGGCGGAGCTCGGCCATGAGCTCCTCGAAGGACGGGATGTTCTGGTCGCGCTCGAGGACGATGGGGACGTCGCCCGTACGCGGAAGGACGCGCGCGAGGAGCGAGAGCACCGGGTCGGGGACGTCGGCGCCGTGCGTGTCGAGGATGATCGTGCCCGTCGCGCCCTCCACGAAGTCGGACTCTTCGAAGCGCTCGTGCCCCGCGACGTGCATCTGCACGGTGCGCTCGAGCGGCGCGTTTCGCATCCACGCGTCGACGTCGAAGCCGAAATTCTGCGCGTTCACGTACGCGTTGTTCACGTCGAGCATGAGACCGCAGTCGGCGCGGTCGCACACGAGCGAGATCCACTCGGGCTCGTCCATCTCGCGCGGGCCTGCATCCACGTAGAAGCTGATGTTCTCGACCGCCATGGGGACGCCGAGCGCGTCTCGTGCGCGCTTCACGCGGTCGGCGACGTGCAGCGCGCTCCGCTCCGTGAAGCGAAGCGGGAGCAAGTCGTGGAGGACCGCGCCGTGCGCGGTCGAGAAGCAGAGGTGATCCGAGTGCCACGGCGCGCGAACGTCGTGGATGAACGCGCGGAGCTCGCGGAGGTACGTCGCGTCGAGCGGGTCGGAGCCGCCGAGCGACATCGTGAGGCCGTGCGTGAGGATCGCGTACCGATCCGACAAACGCGAAAGCGCGGCGGGGTAGTACCCGCCGCGCCCCACGTAGTTCTCCGGAGAAATCTCGAGGAAGTCGATCGGCAGCTCTTCCGGAGCCGCCTGCGCGAGGAGCTCCTCGAGGAACTCCCAGCGCAGCCCGATGCCGACTCCCTTCGCGCGGATCAAATCACTTCTTTTTCGGATCGGACGAGCACGTGCCCGCGCCGCAGCTCGCCTGGCCCGTCGAAGCGGGCTTCTTCGTGCCGCCGACGTTGCCGCCGCCCGTCCCGGGTGACGCGTGCGCCGCGGTCGTCCCGGCCGGCTTGGTCGAGGTCGAGGTCGCGGTCGTCGTCGTGGGTGAGGGCGTCGCCGCCGCGGTCGTCGCGGTCGGCGTGGTCGTCGTCGGCGTAGCGCCCGACGAGCTCGTCGAGGCGACGCTGCCGCCGCTCGCGCTGCAGCTCGCTGCCGCGCTCGCGCTCGGCGCAGCCGTGGCGCTCGGCGTCGCGTTGGCGGGGGTCTCGGTGGATTTCGCGTCGCCTCCGCAGGCAACGATGACGGCGGACGTCCCGAGCGCGGCGAGCGTGGTGGCGAGGTTCGTGAGCGAAAGATTCGGACGCATTCTGTGTGTTCTCCCTGTTACGTGACTATTCGAGGTTCGCGTGAAGATCGAGCGTGACGTCGGCGGTCTCGGCGACCTTCGAGATGAGCGACGTGGTCCAGTCGGTGAGCTTGCCGACCGGATCGCGCGGGTGGACGTCGTGCTCCTTGAGCGTGACGTGGAGCGGCGCGGTCGACTTGATGTCGATCTTGGTCGGCTTCGAGTCCGCCTTCGCGCCCGCGGGGTAGTGGAAGCGCGCCTCGATGGGCACGTCCTTCACGGCCTTGTGCCCGTGCACGAGGAAGTCGCCGTGGGCCGTCGCCGTCACGGTGCGGATTTCCTCGCCGCTTTCGTTCGTCGGCGCGAGCTTCGACACGTCGGCCGCGCTGATGTTCGTGAGCGACTGCACCGCGAAGACGGCGTACTGGTTCGTCTTCTTCTCGTCCGCCGTGGCGACGTCGCCCACCTGGAGCCAGTTGAGCGCATGCTTGGTCTGTGCGGCGTCGTGGTCGTCCTTGAACGTGTGCATCTTGAGGCTCGTGAGATCGACCTTCACCTCGCCGCGCGTGTTGGCGAGGTTCCCGAGATCGACTTCGAGCTTCCCGCCCGCCGCGTCGGTGTCTGCCACGATGTGCTCTTTCACGCCGGGCATGTCGATGGACGTCTTGCTCGCGGCGTCGATGTCGTAGGTCACGGCTTTCGCGTTCGCGGGCGGCGGCGCCGCGGAGACCGCGCTCGCGCTCTCGGCGAGCGCGACGGGGGTTTCCTTCTTGCAGGCGACGGTGAAAGCGATGGGGACGGACAAGGCGAGCGCGAAGAGGGTGAGCTTTTCGTTCATTCGGGTACCCAATGTACGTGGAAACGGCTTCGACGGTTTCGCTCGTGGGCTACCATGGGAGTGAATGGCGTTTTCGGGCTGAAAGGGGCTCTTCGATGAAGCGTGAGGCAACTGCGGTCGCGGTCATGGTGGCGCTCGTCGTGGGTGCATCGCTCGCCGGGTGCGGGAGTGACGACACCAGCACCTTCGACGGCGGCGTCGACGCGCAGTCGAACGACAGCGGCGGTCCTCCGGACTCGACGCTGAGCGACACGAACCCCTTCGGCGACACGGGCTCCACACAGATCACGTCGCTCACGATCCAACCTCAGAACCCCGTCGTGCAGGTGACCATCGCCAACGGCGTCGTCTCGACCACGCCGATCACCTTCCAAGCGCTCGGGAACGGAACGCTCGTCGTCCCCGCGTCGTTCACCCTCGACCGGGGCGAGCTCGGGACGCTCGTCGCCTCGAGCGGCCTCTTCACCGCGTCGGGCAACGTTGCCGGCACGGGCACGGTCACCGCGTCGTATCAGTCCGGCACGACCGCCGACGGTGGACCGCTCCTCGCGTCGACGAACGTCACCGTGCAGATCACGATGACGCAAAACGGAAAGCCCACGACGCAGAGCGACGCCGGCGCGGACGGCGGAAACCTCGGCGGCAACAACGGCGTCGGCGGAAACGACTACGGCACCGCCGTGAGCACCAACGTGCAGCAGGTGCTCGACGGCACCGCGACCCCTCCCGCGAACGCCGCGGAGCTCGGCTACCTCTACCCGTACGACAAGACCGTTTGGCCGCAGGGCATCCTCGCGCCGCTCCTCCAGTGGCAGACGACGCACGCGAGCGCGACGACCGCGGTGAAGATCCACCTCCAGGAGAAGGGCTTCACGTTCGACGGCTACTACAACGCGCCGGGCTGGGTGAACGAGCCGATCGACGAGGCCGCGTGGAGCAAGGCGCTCTACGGCAACCAAGGCGACGCGCTCGAGTGCGATCTCTACATCACCGACGGAACGACGAGCTGGGGTCCCATCACGGAGAAGTGGAACGTCGCGCACGGCGTCTTGAAGGGCACCGTTTATTACAACTCGTACAACTCGCAGCTCACGGGCGCGAACAACGGCGCCGTCCTCGCGATACAGCCTGGCGCGATCGCGCCCTCGCTCGCGGTTCCGGGGACGAACACGGCGTGCCACGTCTGCCACGAGGTCTCGAGCAACGGCAGCACGATCTTCATGCAGGACGGCACGTACACGAACGGCGCGTCGTACGACCTCACGAAGAACGGCGCGCTCATCAGCTCGTACGTCAACAGCGCGCCGGACGGCACGTCCAACAACCGCAAGTTCCTCTGGTCCGGCGTGTACCCTGACGGCACGTTCGCGATGACCAACTCGACGCACGCGCGCGAGCACAACACGCTCAACTCGGATCTCTACGTGCGCGACACGGGCAACAAGGTCACCTACGGCAGCGGCATCACCGAGACGGGCTGGACGAACGCCGTGACGCAAGCCGTGACGCCCGCGTTCTCGCCCGACGGCAAACACCTCGCGTTCAACTTCTGGGCAGGCGCGGGCGCGAACGGCGTCGTGCCGCGCTCCGGACGCTCGCTCGACATCGTCGACTTCTCGTGCGGTCAGGGTCAGGTCGACGGCGGCGCGCCCACGCAGTGCGGTGGCACGACGTACGCGTTCTCGAACCTGCGCGAGCTCTATTACGACGCGTCGCGCTACGTCGGCTGGCCCGGGTTCACGCCGGACTCCGCGGGCATCGTCTTCCACGACACGTTGACGGCCGGAAACTGCGCCGATTGCGAGATCGCGACGTGGTACGGCGCGCAAGCCGAGCTCTGGTACACGGACATCGGCACGACCCCGAAGCCCACGCGCATGAACTGGCTGAACGGCCTCGACGCAAACAGCGCGAGCTACCTGCCGACGAACGGCTTTCACCCGAGCGACGCGAAGCTGAACTACGAGCCGACCGTGAACCCGATCGCGTCCGGCGGTTACTTCTGGGTCGTCTACACGTCGCGCCGCATGTACGGCAACGTCGCCGCGGGCGACCCGTACGACAACGGCAACGGCACCTACCCGATCACGAAGAAGCTCTGGGTCGCCGCGGTCGACATCAACCCGACGCCGGGCACCGACCCGTCGCACCCTGCGTTCTACCTCCCCGGGCAGGAGCTCAACGCGGGAAACCTCCGCGGCTTCTGGGTCGTCGACCCGTGCAAGGCGAACGGGAACTCGTGCATCACGGGCGACGAGTGCTGCAACGGCTTCTGCCGCAACGACGCCGACGGCGGCGGGCTCGTCTGCACCAACAACACGGGCGGCTGCGCGCAGGAGTTCGAGACGTGCACGACCGACGCAGACTGCTGTGGCGGAGGCGTACAGCTGACGTGCATCAACGGCTTCTGCGCGAAGAAGACGCCGAACTGAAGCGGCGCTAAGATCGAAGCATGCTCTCGCTCGTCGAGGCGTACGCGAAGCAGAGGATCTGCGCGTGCAACTGCCATCGCGATCTGTCGCCCGAGGATCGCGTGCGCGGCGTCGAGGCGGTGTATTTCTGCGACGACGTGCTGCGCGGCTGGGCGTACGAGCCGCTCTACGAGCTCCACGGTGACGCGCTCTGGCGCGACGCGCAGCGCAAGTGCGACCCGAGCTATCGCGGCGTCGCCGTGCGCTTCGGCGAGTGCATGTACAAGCGCCTCGTCGGGAGCATGCTCCACGAGATCCTCCACGCGCTCCACGGCGACGTGACGCGCGCGAACTACGGCATCCCCTTCGGCCTGCCTTACGGCGTGCCGGAGGACGTCGCGCCGAGCGACGAGGAGCGCTACCTCGGGCGGTTCAACGAGGGCGAAGCGCGCGCGTTCGTCGGCGTGTGGATCCTCGGCCGCGAGCTCTTCGGGATCGACTGGAACCTCCGCACGGCGCGCGACGTCGGGACGTACGTGTTCGCCTCGGGCAACGCGCTCGTCTCGGTGCCGCGCGGGTTTCGTCCCGTCGCGCACCTCGACCGGCGGCATCACGAAGCGCGCTACTACACGCGCGCGCGCAAGCTCGAGGCCGAGGCGCGCGCGGAGCTCGAGCGGCCCGACGTGCTCGCGGGTCTCGTCGCGCGGGTGCGCGCCGCCGCCGAGGAGGGCCGCGCGCGCAATACGAAGCGCCCGCCCGCGCGCGATTTCGGTCGCATGTCGCCGAAGCGCACGCTCTCGAACGATCCCTGCACGTGCGGCTCGGCGCGCGCTCACAAAGACTGCTGCGCGCAGAGCGCCGGCACGGCCGTTCCGCTCCTCGCGCGCTAACCAGTCTTTTTGTGTAGCCTGATCGCGTGCTCCAGACAGCGCTCGATCACCCGGAGCGGCTCTATCCGATCATCGGGATCCTCTTCTTCATCCTGATCGTCCTCTATTTGCAGAAGATCGGAGAGCGGAAGCAGGACGCGGGCCCCGGCGGGTACCTCGGCACGCAGCTCCACGTCGCGTCGATGTCGGAGACGATCGAGGACGTCGCGCGCAAGGTGATCGTCGCGAACCCGACGCTCGACGACGGCGAGCAAGCGCGCATGGTGCGCGACCAGCTGTTGCTCAAAGGGTTCAAGAGCGTCGACATGTACGAGTCGGCGATCTTCGCGACCATCTCGCGCCTCAAGGGCGGCGCCGCGATGCGTCCACCGCCGCCACCGCCGCCGAGCCAGCGCGGCTAGAGCGTCGTCGGCGTGTGCGTGTGACTCGTGCCGCCGCCGCCGACAGCCGGCACGGGCACGCCGTTCTCCTCGAGGATCTGCTTCTTCACGTAGATCGGCACCTTCTCGCCGAGCGAGATCGCGATGCAGTCGCTCGGGCGCGCGTCGAGCGTGGCGAACGAGCCGTCAGCGCGCTCGAGGACGATCGTCCCGCGGTACGTGTCGGACACGAGGTCGTCGACTTGGACCTGAACGGCGCGGCCGCCGAGCTCGCGCACCGTCTCGGAGAGGATGTCGTGCGTGAGCGGGCGCGTGTAACGATCGCCGCGAAGGCGCAGGTCGATCGTCGTCGCCTCGGTGCCGCCGATGAAGATCGGGAGCGCAAGCTTCTCTGCCGCGTCGGCCACGAGCACCATCGACGTGCCGCTGCCGGTCGGCGACGTCCCACGAAGGACGTGCGCCTCGACGTAGCCCACGGGGGCGGCGGCGACGACCGGCGGAGGGCCAGCGTCCGCGCGCGCGCCGAAGCGGTGCTTGCACGCCGAGAGCGAGCCCAATTGCAGAATACACATGACGGCGACCGCCGCTCCCGCGCGCATGACTATGTCTTACCGCTTGCAGCCCAGGCGAGCACCGTCGCGTTCTCCTCGATGCGCGCGAACATGGCGCGGTAACGCGGATCGCGGATGAGCTCCATCCGCTTGACGAGGTGTCTGTGCGCCGATTGGAGCACCCGCGTCGCCTCTTCCGTGTGGCCGCACGCGTGGAGGGCGCGCGCGCACGTGAGCCGGACGAAGACGTCGCGCGCTTCGTCCGGGCGCGGGCGCGAGGCCATCACCGCCTCGCGCGCGTGCTCGAGGGCGGCCTCCAGTCGTCCGTCGGCGAGCTCCATGTCGGCGAGGCCCGAGAGCGAGAGCGGCAGGAGCTGGCTCGCGCCCCGCGCGAGGGTGACCGCGAGCTCCATCTCGGGGATCGCCTCGCGCGTGCGGCCGAGCTTGTGGAGCGCGTTCGCGAGGTAGGCGCGGCTCGCGGCCTCCATGCGCTGGTCGCCCTCGCGCTTGAAGCCTTCGACCGCGGTCTCCGCGTGCGCGCGCGCCTCCTCGTATCGTCCGAGGCGCTCGAGCGTCACGCCGAGGTCGGCGTGCGCGGTGTCCACGATGAACTGCAATCCGTGGCGCTGCGCCTGTTCGAGCACCGAGAAGAGGCTCGCGACCGCGTCTTCGTAGGCGCCGATGGCCATGCGCGCGTACGCGGCGTTCGCGACGTGGAGGAGCATCGCGCGCGCGTCGCCAGCGTCTTTGTGGCACTCGGCGGCCGCGTCGAAGTGTTGGATCTGCCCCTCGAAGTCCGTGCGCGTGCCCGCGAGAAACGCGCGGAACACGTGGATCTGCGCGAGCGTGCTCGCGTCCATCGACGGCGTCTGCGCGAGGCGCTCGATGATCGGATCCATCGCGGACGCGAGGGCGATGTCGTTCGCGAACACCGCGCCCACGCCCGTGGTCGTCGCGAGTCGGCACGCCATCGCGCTCGGCTCCGCGTTGACGAGGAAGGGCGTCGCCTGCGCGAGCAGCTCGAGGTGACGCGCGCTGTGGCCCAGCTTGAGGTGCGCGAGGAGCGCGGCCGCCATCGCGCGCAGGTGCGTGTCCGTGCCGCTCCGCGCGAGGAGCATGACCTCCTCGGCGGAGGCCACGCATCGCTCGAGCTCGCCGATCCAGCGGTGCGCGTCGACGTCGATCATGAGCAGCTCGGCGCGCACGGCGTCGCTCGGACGGCACGCGAGGCCGCGCGCCACGAGCTCGCGCGCGGCCGCGAGCTCGCCGCTCCCGAGCATCTGCGTCGCGGCGCGGAGGTAGTGGCTCGCAGCGCGAACGACGTCGCCCCCGGCCTCGAAGTGCGCGGCGAGGACCGCAGGCTCGCACTCGCCGCGCGCCTCGAGCCACGCGGCCGCCGCGCGGTGCGCGACGTTGCGATCCTCCGGCGTGAGCATCGAGTAGGCGGTGTCGCGCACGAGCGCGTGGCGGAAGGTCAGCTCGGGCTCGTCGTCGAAGCGCGAGTGCACGCGCGGCGAGACGATCTCACGACGCACGAGCGTGGAGATCCACGCGCCCGTGGCCTCTGGGTCCGTGTTGCCGAGCACCGCGGACACGCCGCCAGGCCAGAAGAACTGCCCGAACACGCTCGCGGCGCGCAGCACGCGGCGCGCGTCCGGCTCGAGCGCCTCGAGCCTCGTCTCGACGACGCTCAAGACCGATTCGGGTAGCTCGGCGCCCTTGCCGTCCGCGACCGCGCGCACGAGCTCTTCGAGGAAGAACGCGTTGCCGTTCGACAGCGAGACGACGCGGTCGACGACCTCTTGCCTCGCGGTCGCGCCGAGCACGACGCGCGCGAGACGCTCGGCGCTCCGCTTCGAGAGCTCCTCGAGCCTCAGCTCCTGGACCCTGCGCTCGGCGAAGAGCGTCGGGTGCGCGGCGCGAAGGGCCGGCCGCGCGAAGACGCCGAGGAAGAGCGGGTGATCGGCGGCCGCCTTGAGCGCCGCGTCGAGCAAGCGCAGCGTCGCCGCGTCGCTCCAGTGCGCGTCGTCGATCACGATGAGGAGCGGACGCTTGCATTCTGCAACGATCCACTCCGCGAACGCTTGGCGGATGTGCTCCGCCATCAGCGTGCGATCGGCGCGCGCGGCCGCGAGCGCACCCGAGGCGCTCGCGTCGAGCGGGGCGCCGATGATCTCCGCGGCGAACGGGTACACGCGCGCGACGTCCGCGTCGTCCAGGATCCCCGCGAGGTGCTCGCGAAGGCGCGACTGCTTCATCGGCGCCGGCGCGTCGTCGGCGATCGCGAGCGCGCGTCGAGCGGCTTGCCCCAAGACGCCGTAAGGCGCGCTCGCGTCGAGCGGGTCCGCGCGCGCGGTCCACGCGGTCACGTCCGCGCCGCGCTCGCGGACGCGGTGAAGCCACTCGCGGCGAAGGCGGCTCTTCCCCACCCCGGCCTCCGCCGTCACGACCACGGCGCGCGCGATGCGCTCGCTCTCGACCTCCGCGAGCGTCGCGTCGAGCGTCAAGAGCTCGCGATCGCGCCCGAGGCACGGGAGCGCGACGCCGAGCAGCTTGCGCGACTCGTCTCCCGGGCCGTTCTCCGCGACGAGCTCGAGGCCATAGTCGCCGCGCCGCACGTCGAAGCGCGCGTCGAGCAGCCCCGCGGTGGTCTCGTCGATGCGGATCGGCATGGAGCCCGTCCGCGTCGAGCGCGGCGCCTCGCGCACGAGCTCCGCGGCGCGATCGATCGCGCGCACGACGTCCTCGCCGCCGCCCGTCCCTCGCACGGTCGCGAGCGAAATGGGCGCCTGCGGAAACTTCTGACGAAGCGCGAGCGCGGAGCGCGCGGCCGCAAGCGCGCGCTCGCTGGCGCCTGCCGCCTCGATGAACCGGAGCGCGAGCGCGCCGTTCGCGAGGCGCTCGACGTCACCGCCGAACCGCCGTCCGATGGTCGACGCTTCGTCGAGCGGCGCCGGGTGCTCGTCGACCACCGCGCGCCCCATGAAGACCATCGCGGAGAGGCGCGCCTCGCGCGCCGAGATGCCCGGCGTCGTGGGCTCGGTGTGGGCGACGACGAGCGACGGCGCCGAGACCGAGTCCGCACCGAGGAGCCGCGCGTGGATCTTTCGCAGCGTGCGCGCCATCGACGCCGCGTCGGGGAAGCGCTCTTCGGGGCTCTTGGCCATCGCCTTCACGAGCACGGCCTCGAGCTCGGCCGGCACGTCCGCGCGCTCGACGCGCACGCGCGGCGTCTCTTGAAAGAGGATCTTCGCGAGCACGCCGACGAGATCCTCGCCGCGAAACGGCGCACGCCCCGTGAGCGCCGCGTAGAGCACGCACGCGAGCGAGAACTGGTCCGCGCGCGGATCGACTTGCAGCGATCCGCGCGCCTGCTCGGGCGAGATGTACCCGGGCGTGCCGATGAGCATGCCCTCTTGCGTCATCGGCGAGGCCACGTCGCCGACGCGCGCGATGCCGAAGTCCACGAGCACGGGCCGGTCGTAGCCGTCGGATGCGAGCAGGAGGTTCGACGGCTTCACGTCGCGGTGCACGATGCCCTCGGCGTGCGCGGCCGCGAGCGCCTCGGCGACGCACGCTCCAAGCTCCGCGACGTCGCCCGGCTCGAGCCGGCCGAGTCGCCGCACACGCGCGGTGAGCGTCTCGCCCTCAATCCACGTCATCGCGATGAACGCGCGGCCGTCGGGCGTCTCGCCGTTCGCGAGGTAGCCGACGATGCCCGGGTGCTGCATGCGCGCGAGCACCTGAGCCTCGCGCTGGAAGCGCTCGCCCGCGTCTTCCGTCGTCACGTGCATGACCTTGAGCGCCGCGTATCCGTTGGTCGAACGGTCGAGCGCGCGGTGGACCGCGGCCATTCCGCCCCGGCCAGCCTGACCGACGATCTCGAAGCGACCCGCGATGAGCGTGCCCGCATCCATGTTGGGAGGCAGTGCTCGCATCGTACAATCAACGGCGCGTGTTACGCTCTCCTTCGATGCGATTTACGGTGGTTTTTCTCGCGCCGCTCTTTTTCTGCGCGTGCACCGCCGCGAGCTGGACGGACACGTTCAAGTCGACGGGCGCTCGCAGCGTCGAGGACGCGGGCGCCGCCGCGGTCGACGCGGGCGGAGCCGTCGAGCAGTGCACGGCCCTCGCAGCGCAAAAATCTCCGCCGTCGATCACGGTGACCTTTCCCGGCCACGGCACGGCCAACGAGAGCGTGCACGTCGTCTCCGGAGCGCAGGCGTGCGACATGAAAGTCGACACCGACACCGACGGCGTGCTGTTCGTCGGCGACGCGCTGCCATGCGCGCCCGTGCTCGCGGTCGGGTCGCCGAGCTCGGCCACGGCGACCATCTCGGGTTTGAACAGCCCCACCGATCTTCTCGTTCAGTGGAGCTACTCGTCTATCTGCGCGATCGATGACGACTATCCGCTGGAGAGGCAATGAGCCGCCTGCTCAAGGCGACGGAGCTCTTCTTCCAAGAGGGCACGTCCGACAAGTTGTATCTTGCACGCATCATCGAGACCGCGCCCGGCAAGCACGACGTCGAGGTCGAGTGGGGTCGCCGCGGGAGCGCGCTCAACAAGGGCAAGAAGGCCGTCGGTGTGTCGCTCGAGGCCGCGGAGAAGACGTACGCGAAGCTCGTCCGCGAGAAGACGGGCAAGGGCTACCAGGAGATCACGACCGACGTGAAGCCCGCGGCCGTCGCGCCACCCGAAGGACAAGGCTCCGGCAGCAAGGTCCAGGGCAAGCGCGCGAAGGTCGGACGCGCCGCGCAGCTCCTCAACGCGGTCGAGGAAGATCTCGTCGAGCGCCTCCTCGTTGACGACTCGGTGGTCGCGCAGCAGAAGCTCGATGGGGTGCGCGTGATCGTCCACGTCGGCGAGACGCTCGTCGCGACGAACCGCGCGGGCCAGGCGACCGAGATCGCGCATGACGTGCTCGCGGGCCTCGAGCACTTGCCGCGCGGCACGATCGTCGACGGCGAGCTCGTCCCCCACGAGGACGGCCACCGCTATTGGCTCTTCGACGTGCTCTCCGTCGGCACGGAAGACGTCTCGAAGCACGGCTACGTCGAGCGATGGCAGCGTCTCGAGGGAGACCTCGAACCGGGCCTCTTCGGGCCCATCGCGATCCTCCCCTTCGCGGCGACGCCCAAGGACAAGCGCGCGCTCCTCGAGCGGCTGCGCAAGGCGAAGGCCGAGGGCATCGTCTTCAAGCAGAAGCACGCGCCATACACGCCAGGCCGGCCCGCGTCGGGCGGAGCGCAGCTCAAGCACAAGTTCGTGAAGAGCGCTGACGTCGTCATCGTCGAGAACGCGGGCAACGCCTACCGAATGATCGTCCACGACGAGGGCGGCGAGGCGTTCGACGTGGGCCGTGTCTTCGCGGGGACGACGAACGCCTCGCGGCGCGATCTCGACGAGCGCCTCGCGCGCGGCGAGCAGCCGGTCTGCGAGGTGAAGTACCTCTACGCGACCGCCGACGATCAGCTCTATCAGCCCGTGTTCGTGCGCGTCCGCGACGACAAGGAACCCGAGGCGTGCCTTCGCACGCAGCTGAAGCACACCGATCGCAGCGTCGTCACGTGACGGTGGCGCGCCAGACCGAGACCGCGAGCCCGACGACCACCGCGGCCGGAAAGAGGATCCTGCAGATGCGGTCGAGGCGTATCGCGCGTTCCTTGAAGCCCTTGCGGACGAGCGCGTTCACGCTGATCGACTCGACCACCGCGGCCGCGATCGCGACGTAACACACCGCGTACGCGCGATCGGCGAGCGTGAGGTACGAGACCTCGGGGAGCGTTCCGCCCTCGGCGAACTGGAGCGCGATGGCCGCGAGGAGGCACGTGACGCCGATTTGCATCTGCGAGGAGAGATCTTCGGGGTCGATCCAGAACGCGAGCATCGAGACGACGACGATCAGGATGAGCGGCAGAAAGTACCGCGTGAGGTGGAACGTCACGTGGCGTTGGATCGAGACCTGGAACTGGCCGTAGTCGTACTGCGGAGCGCCCGGCTCCCACTCGAACGCGGAGCGCGTGTGTGTGAACGTCGGCTCGCCGGAGACCTTCCAACCGGACACCATCGTGCGCACGCCGTCGTCGAGCCCGAGGACGTACGGCTTCTCCGAGTAGACCACGCTCTTGCTGTCGAACTCGTTGTCCGACAGGCGCAGCGTGAGGGTCTGCTGGTCGAACGGGAAGCGCCGCAGGTTGAACTCGCTCCGCAGCGTCGAGTGGAGGCGGCGCGAGCGCGTGCAGATGCCGTTTCGGAGGTCGGTGTCGTCGAAGCCGACGCTCTGGCGGACGACCTCGTTCACGACCTCCGTGCGCGGCGTGAAGCCCGCGGTCGGTGGCCACTGCTCGTAAAGGTAGAAATCCGCGTCCCACGTGCCGCTCTTCTCGCTCACGTTCGAGATGCCGAGCAGGACGATTCCCTCGTTCACGGTCACGACATGGTCGAGCGACTCGACTTGTTTGTCGGGGCAGCACTCCTCTGGGCCGCTGCATTTCTCCTCGATCGCCAGCGCCGAGCGGCAGAACAGCAGCAAGACGAGCGCGACCACGGCGCCGAGCGCCTTGCCGAACATCGCCGCATGATCACCCGCCGAGCCGCCCCGAGGCAAGCCCGTGTCGCGTAGCGGTTCGGCGCCAAGCGGCGCGCGCTTTGCACCGATGGCCCACATGCTCCATCAGCAGCCGCGTCCTCTGGCCGTGGAAAGCGTGCTCGTTCGAAATCAAGGCCGACGGCTTGCGGCTCGGCGGCATGCTCGCCATCCCGCCGGCGGCGATCGGGCTCGTCGTCTTCGCGCACGGCAGCGGCAGCAGCCGTCATAGCCCTCGCAACAAGCTCGTCGCGCGCACGCTGCGCGAGCAGAGCAACTGCGCGACGCTGCTCGTCGACTTGCTCAGCGAGGCCGAGGAGTCCGTGGACGAGTCGACGCTCGCGCTCCGCTTCGACATTCCGTTCCTCGCCCAGCGCGTCGGCGCGATCTGCCAGTGGGCGAGCGGGGATCCGCGGACGCGCTCGCTCCCGCTCGGCCTCTTCGGCGCGAGCACGGGCGCGGCCGCGGCGCTCATCGCGGCAGCGGAGATGCCCGATCGCATCGCAGCGGTGGTCTCGCGCGGCGGCCGCCCGGATCTCGCGGGCGTCGCGGCGCTCTCGGCCGTCCGCGCGCCGACCCTCTTCATCGTGGGGAGCGAGGACGAGGTCGTGCTGCAGCTCAACCAACAGGCGAAGCGCGCGATGCGTGCAGAATGCAAGGTCGAGGTCGTCCTCGGCGCGAGCCACCTCTTCGCCGAGCCAGGCACCTTGACCGAAGCAGCGAGCCTCGCGGCACGCTGGTACGCACGCCACCTCAGGCCGTCGGAGCGCGTCGTCCGATGATGTTCGATCACGCTGGCCTCCACCCGCTGTTCCACGATCGCCGGCAGGCAGGTCGTGAGCTCGCCCGCCACCTCGCCCGCTATGCGGGTGAGGGCAACGTGGTCGTGCTCGGGCTCCCGCGCGGCGGCGTCCCCGTCGCGTACGAGGTCGCGATGGCGCTCGACGCGCCGCTCGAGGCCTACGTGGTGCGCAAGCTCGGCGCTCCGGGTCACGCTGAGCTCGCGGTCGGCGCGATCGCCGCGGGAGGCGTTCGCGTGCTCCGCTCCGACGTCATCGGTCAGCTCGGGGTCGACGACGCCGCGCTCGCGAAGATCGAAGCGCGCGAGCGCGCGGAGCTCGAGCGTCGCGAAACCGAATACCGCGCCGGCGCGCCGCCCGTGTCGGTCCGAGGACGCATCGCCATCGTCGTCGACGACGGCTTGGCGACCGGCTCGACGATGATCGCGGCGGTCTCGGCGCTTCGCGCTTCGAACCCCGAGCGCATCGTCGTCGGCGTCCCCGTCGCATCGCCCGAGGCGTGCGACGACGTCTCGCGCTACGCGGACGAGGTGGTGTGCGCGCGCCGCCCCGTGGACTTTCTCGCGGTCGGCCTCTGGTATCAGGAGTTCCCGCAGACGACGGACGAAGAGGTCCGCGAGCTCCTCTCGCGCGCGAAGGCGCGCGAGGTCGCGCACGCCGCCGCCGCTTCACTGATGCGCCGATCACTCCGCGGCTGCGGCCGCCGGCGCTTGCGGCGAGAGCGCCTCGGCGAGCACCTCGTCGACCGACTCGACCAAGACGAAGCGACACGCCTTGCGCACGTCCTCCGGCACGTCCTCGAGGTCGCGCTCGTTGTGCCGCGGCAAGATGATGACGGCGAGCCCCGCGCGGTGCGCCGCGAGGACCTTCTCCTTGACGCCGCCGACCGGCAGCACCTTGCCGCGCAGCGTGATCTCGCCGGTCATCCCGACGTCGCTGCGGATCGGCCGCCCGAGCGCGCTCGACGCGAGCGCCGTGAGGATGGTCACGCCCGCGGAAGGCCCGTCCTTCGGGATCGCGCCCGCGGGGACGTGCACGTGCACCGCGCGCCTCGTGCGCATGTCCTCGGCGTCGAGGCCGAAGCGATCCGCGTTCGCGCGCAGGTACGTGAGCGCGGCCTCGGCCGACTCGCGCATGACGTTGCCGAGCATGCCCGTGAGCGCGACCTTGTCGCGATCTCCGCGGATCATCGTCGCCTCGACGAACAGGATCGCGCCGCCCGCAGGCGTCCACGAGAGGCCGGTCGCGACGCCGGGCCGGTCGATGCGCTCGGCGATCTCGTCGAAATAATGCGGCGAGCCCAGCATCTCGCGCAGCATCGCCGGGTCGATAGCGATCGGCACCGCCGAGCCCTCGCTCACGCGACGCGCGGATTTCCGGAGCACGGTCGCGATCTCGCGCTCGAGGTTTCGCACGCCCGCCTCGCGCGTGTAGGCGCGGATCATCGTGGCGATCGAGTCGTCGCCGATCACGACCTCGCCCTCGCGGAGCCCGTTGGCCGCGCGCTGCTGCGGCACGATGAATCGCGACGCGATCTGGAGCTTCTCGCGCTCCGTGTACCCGGGGATCTCCAAGACCTCCATGCGGTCGAGCAGCGGCGGCGGGATCGTCTCGGTGGTGTTCGCGGTGCAGATGAAGAGCACGCGCGACAAATCGAACGGCACGCCGAGGTACGTGTCGACGAACGCGTGGTTCTGCGCGGGATCGAGCAGCTCGAGCAGCGCGGCGCCCGGATCGCCGTGGATCGACGCGCCGAGCTTGTCGACCTCGTCGAGCATGAGCACCGGATCGGCCGCCTCCGCGCGCGCGAGCGCCTGGATGACGCGCCCAGGCATCGCGCCGACGTAGGTCCTACGGTGCCCGCGGATCTCCGCCTCGTCGTGGACGCCTCCGAGGCTCTGGTGCGCGAACGCTCTCCCCATCGCGCGCGCGATCGATCGACCGAGCGAGGTCTTGCCGACCCCTGGCGGACCGACGAGGCAAAGGATCGGCTCCGTGCGCCCGACCTTGTCGGCGAAGCGCTCCATCTCGTCGTGGCGCTGATCGCGCAGCTTGCGGACGGCGAGGTAGTCGAGGACGCGCTCCTTCACCTTCACGAGATCGAAGTGATCCTCGTCGAGGACCTCGCGCGCGCGCGCGATGTCGATGACGCCCGCGGTGTGCTTGCCCCAAGGGAGCTTCGCGATCCAGTCGAGGTACGTACGGATGATCCCGTGCTCGGGCGAGATCGACGGCGTCCGCTCGAGCCGATCGATCTCGTGCATCGCCTCGCGAAAGGCCTCGTCCGGAAGCGGCATCGCGGAGATCTTCTCGCGCAGCTCTCGCGACTCGCCCTGCTCGGGGTCCTCGTCGCCGAGCTCCTTCTGGATCGCCTCCATTTGCTTTCGGAGGATGTGCTCGCGCTGCGTCTTCGAGAGCTCCGCGCTCGTGCGCGCGGTCACCTGCTGCATCAGCTGGCGCACGGCGACCTCGTGCTGCAAGAGGCCGACGAGCCTCCGCAGCTTGGCGGTCGCGGTGTCGAGCTCGAGGATCTCTTGTCGCACCGAGGTCGCGAGCGGCATGCTCGCAGCGATCATGTACGCGAGGTGCGGATCGACCATGTTTCGCACGGCCGACGCGATCTCGTCGGAGACGTCCGTCGTGAGCTCGACGAGCCGCGTGAAGAGATCGGTCGCGGTGCGCGTGAGCGCTTCGAGCTCCGTGCCGCGGTCGTACCGCTCCGGCGCGGGCGAGACGCGCGCGACGAAATAGGGCTCGGTGCGGACGAACGCGTGAGTCCTGATGCGCTCGAGCCCCTGCACGGCGAGTCGGAACGTGCGATCGCCCACGCGCGTGACGTCGTGAACGAGCGCCATCGTGCCGAGGGTGTAGAGATCCGTCGGATCGGGCGGCGAGCGTTCGAGGTTTCGCTGCGCGACGAGGGCGATCAGCCGGTCGCCGCCGAGCGCGTCGTTCACGAGCTCGAGCGAGCGTTCTTGGCCGATGAGGATCGGCGCGACGGTCGCGGGGAACAGCACGGTTTCTCGGAGCGGCAGCACCGGCAACGTTTCGGGGATGGACGTGCTGCGCTCGTAGGGGCTCGACATGGCCTTCACACTGGGCGGCGACGAAGGGATTGACCCACGTGGAGCTCGAGCCACCGCGCGACGTCGCGGCGCTCGAGCATGCCCGTGAGCTCGTCACTTCGCTCGCGGACCACGGGGAGTTGTTCGACGTCGCCGCTCGCGAGCTTCGCCAGCGCTTGCGTCGCTTCTTCGTTGGGCGTCGTCGTCTTGAGCGAGGCGAGCGGCGTCATCACGCGCGTGACGGGCGTCGCCTCCCATTGATCGTCCGGGATCTTGCGGACGTCGCTCGTGCACACGAGCCCGATGAACGCGCCGTTTTCGTCGACGACCGGGAACGCGTGCTCCGCGGATCGCATGAACCAGAGGCGCACCGCGTCTCCGACCGAAGTCTCCGACGGCATCACGTAGCCCGTTCGCCGCATCAGCTGCGACACGCGCACGCCCTCGAGCGCGGCCTCCAAGAAGACGCCGCGATGGCTCGTGCGCGCGGCGGACGCGAGGAACCACCCGATGAACGCCATCCACAAACCCGCCGCGGGGCCCTGCCCGAAGAACGGCACGTGCAGACCGAAGAACATCGCGACGCCGACGAGCACGAAGAGCCAACCGACGCCCTCGCCGATGGTCGCGGCCCAGAGCGTCGCCACGCGGAGGTCCTTCGTCCACGACCAGATCAGCGCGCGGAGGATGCGACCGCCGTCGAGCGGAAATCCTGGGATGAGGTTGAAGAAGCCCACGCCGACGTTGATCGCGCCGAGCCAGAGGAGCAGCGTGACGACCGGCCCCGTGGCCGCGATGGTCTCGAGCGCTCGATCCGGCGCCACCGTGGGGACGAACAGCGATCCGACGACGAGCATCGTGACGCCGAAGCCGATGCTCGTGAGCGGACCGACGATCGTGGTGAGCAGCTCGGCCTCGGGAGAAGGCGGCTCGCGTTCGAGGTTCGACACGCCGCCGAAGAGGAACAGGCGGATCTCGTGCACCGGCACGCCATACGAGCGCGCCACGAGCGAGTGCGCGAGCTCGTGCGCGAGCACCGACGCGAAGAACAAAAGCGCCGCGACGACGGCGAGGATCAAGCTCTCGGCGAGCGCCCACTTCGGGTGCCACGTCGCGAAGACCATCGTCAGGTTCCAGCAGATGAGGAGGAAGACGACGATCCAGCTCAGGTCGAGGGTGACTTGAATGCCAAAGATTCGACCGAGTCGGATTCCGTTCCGCATGAAGCTCGAACGGTGCACCACACGTGCCACGGACCCCTCGTGGCGGCGCGAGGGATGCATCGGCTCGCCGCATGCGACTCGATCTGGACGCAGAGGAAGCTCGCTTTCTACACGGTCAGCTCAAGCGTCGCTTGCAGGAGCTCGAGAGCGAGGTCGTGCACACCGACGATCACGCGATGCACCGCGCGCTGCTCGCGGACATCGCACGGCTCGAGTCGATTCTGCGTCACGTCGAGGGCAGCCTCGAGGCCGACGCCGACGGACGAAACTGCCGGACGCTGTGACGCCCTCATTCGCCACGCGGTGACGCAAGCGCCTCCGGGCGCTCCAACTTCTCGCGCATCGCGGCGAGCGCACGGATAGCGTTGAACCCGTCCTCGATGCGCTCGTCGTACGTGTACCGTACGCGCGCGATCTTGCGCACGACCGCCTCACCCGAGACGGCGACGACCTCCTCGCGCACACGGCCGAGCGTCGCGAAAAGCGGGATGTCGCCGTATTCGTAGAGGTGATGAAAGGCCGCGGCGCCCCCGACGCTGCCGAGGTTCGCGAGGAACGCGCTCGCGAAGAACGGGTCGTCCGCGATGAACGACCTCGGCAAGAGCCCCCAGAAATCGACGACGCGGACGAGCCGCACGAAGAGGATCAATAATAGGTGCGGGATCTTCAGGAAGGTCTTCACGTCGCGGTCGAGCTTCGAGTCTGCGTCGCTCCGCGCGCCCTCGAGGCGCGCCTGTTGATCGGCGAGGAACTCGCGTAAGGACTCGTCCTTTGGGAACTCGCGCTTCACCTCGACGAGCGGCGCCTCGGGCGACATCGATTTCTTCGCCGCGAACGATAGCCACACGCCGTCGCGCTGATAGAGCTTTCGCCCCGCGACGAAGCGGTTGAGCCGCGGGTGCTCGTGGAGCGTGCGCGCCACCGCGTAGAGCACGAGCGAGAAGAGCGTGAGGCGAGGCGCGCCTGGCTCGGCGTTCCACGCGTCGACGAACTTCAGCGTCTCGGTCACGTCGACCGCGTCCTCGAAGTACACGGCCGACTCGTTGCGGCGCTCGAACAAGATGGCCGCCATGCGCCGGTAAGCCGGCGCGTCACGCACGAGCTTGCCGGGGCGTGCCATGACGGCACTCTACGGTTTCCAGGTCCGCCGATTGCAAGAAAATCGTGAGCGCCATGATCATCGACGAGCTCTCGCGAACGGATTGTGCCGCGCTCCTCGCGCGCAATCCCATCGCGCACCTCGCGTGCGCCTCGGGCGACCAGCCGTACATCGTGCCGCTCTACGTCGCCTACGACGAGAACGACGACTGCCTTTATGGCTTCTCGACGCTCGGCCGCAAGATCGACTGGCTGCGCACCAACCCGCGCGCGTGCGTCGAGGTCGACGAACTCGGCGCAACCAACGATCGCTGGGCGAGCGTCGTCATCCTCGGCCGCTTCGAGGAGCTCACCGACAGCTCCGAGCACGCCGCCGCGCGCGCGCGCGCCTACGAGCTGCTCAAGCGCCACGCGAGCTGGTGGGTCCCCGCATACCTGCGAACGCGCGCGGGCCACGGTGACCCGCACACCCTCGAGCCCATCTACTTCCGGATCACGATCGAGGAGATGAGCGGCAGGCGCGCGCAACGCGCGGCGTGACCCTCTTGGAGCCGCCTTCGAGATTTGAACTCGAGACCTACGGTTTACGAAACCGTTGCTCTACCACTGAGCTAAGGCGGCGGACCGAAACGAGCGCGCAATCTACTTGGAGGCGCGCTCACGTCAAGCACTCACCGACGTTTCACGCCTGCGTGTCCTGAACGGGCATTTTCACGCCGCGTCGGAGCTTTGCGCGGTCGCCGAGCGCTCGGCGATCCGCGTGGCGGCGAGGCGCGCGACGGCCATCATCGTGTGCTGTGGGTTCACGCCGAGATTCGTCGGGAAAATGCTGGAGTCGACGACGTAGAGGTTCTTGGCTTCGTGCGTCTCGAAGTCGGGGCTGACGACGCTCGCGCGCGGATCCTGACCCATACGCGCAGCGCCGAAGAAATGCGTCGCGATGAAGCCGTAGGCGCGCGGGTCGAGCGGGCCGTCCTTCAGAGTCTTGGCCTCGTCGACGGTTCGCATGACCGACGGCTTGCCGAAGACGCCTGGCCAGATCTCGCGCGCGCCCTGCTCGAGCATGAGCGTCGAGACGAACTCGAGCGCCTTGCGCGCGTGGTGCATGTCGCGCTCGGTGAGCGAGTACACGACTTTGTCGCGGCCGCCGAAGCCCGTCTTCACGACGCCCTCGGCCTCGGAGCGGATCTGCATGCCCCACACGGCGATGTTCGGGTACTCGCCGAGCTTGCGCATCAGATCGGCTCCCGCGCCGGGCATGCGCGCGGCGAGGAGCTCGGGCGGCATCGAGATCGTCTCGACCTTGAAGCGGTCGCTCGCGCGATAGGTCGCAGTCTCGGCGCCTTGCGTCGTGCCGAAGTCCATGTGGATCGGGCGATCGAAGACCCCCGCGACGCCGATGCCCGGGTGCGCCATGAAGTGCTTGCCTAGGGCGCTCGACCGGAGGCCCGAGCGGCGCAGCAAGTTCGGCGTCTGGATCGTGCTCGCGGCGATGACGACGCCGCGGCGCGCGCGCAAGAAGACGCGCTTTCCGGATTTCGACCGCGCGACGATCGCCGTCGCGCGCCGACCTTCGACGTGCGCGCGCTCGACGCGGCACGAGCAGTAGAGGCGCGCGCCGAGGCGCAGCGCCCACGGCACGTAGCTCACGTTCATGCCCCGCTTCGCGCCGCTCGGGCAGCCTTGAAGGCACCGCCCAGAGCCCGCGCAGTCGGGGGCGTAGCGGCGCATCGGGTGGTGATCGACGCCGCGCCGGCGAAGCGCCTCGAGGAACTCGGTGTTGTTCTTGCCGAGCGACTCCTCTTTCACGTCTTGCACGTCGAGCTCGCGCTCGAGCGCGTCGTAGTGCGGCGCGAGCGCCTCGTTGTCGACCTTCTTCGCGAGGCCGTAGGTCGACGCCCAATCGTCGGACACGTCGTCGGGCATGCGCCACGCGATCGCCGAGTTCACGACCGTGCTCCCGCCGACGCATCGGCCCTGGAGAAGCGGGATGAAGCTGCGGCCCTCGATCGCCTGCGTCGCAGCGTCGCGCATCAGCGTCTTGAACGCGTCGATCACGTTCGGCTGGAAATCCCGCGTCTTCACGTACGGGCCTTCCTCCACCATCGCGACCTTGTGGCCGAGCTCCGCGAGCCGGTGCGCGGCGACCGCGCCGGCGGCGCCCGTCCCGACGACGACGAAATCGAACGCCTCGTCCACGTCGGCGTTGATCGTCGCGCCGTCGACGACCGATCCCTCCGGCAGGTTCTCGTCTTCACGGGACATCACGCGACCTCCATTTCCTTGCGACCGAGCTGCACGAGCGACTCACGTCCGACGATCTTCGCGCGCACGCCCGGCGCCGACACGAACATCAACGCTCCGAACGCCTTGAGGAGGAGCGTCAGCTGCCGCACGAAGTAGAGCCGGCTCGAGAGCAGCGTGAGCACGACGGCCTCGCGCGTCGTGGCGTCGAGCCCGGGGAGCGTGCGAAACTTGAAGAGCGCGAGCGGCGCGAGGACCATCATCCAGAGCGCGACGCGGAGCCCGAGCGCGACGCGCGACGGCACCGTTCGACACACGTCTTCGAGCGCCGCGCCCGTGTCTACCGAGTCGGCGCCCGGGACGCGCGGGTCGACCGTCGGGAACATCGTCCCGAACACGACGCGCGCCCAGCCGCGCTCCATCTTCGTGAGGCTCATCGCTTGCCGCCTTTCTTCTTGGTGCGGGTCTTCGGAGGTGCAGGAGCTCGCGGGGGCGTGGCGCGCCTCACGAGCTCGCGATCGACGACCTCGAGCGCGGAGCGAACGAGCTCGCGCGCGGAGCTCTCGTCCCGCGCCTCGATGAGGCCGATGACGAGCGGATAGTGCTCGAGCGTGCGCGCCGGCTCGTCGTAGAGCTGCGCGACGAGCTCGGGCTGCTCGTCAGGAAAGCGCGCGAACGTGTTCAAGATGAGCTCGAACCCGACGTTGCCCGCGGCGCGGAGGACCGCGCGCTGGAACGCGACGTCCCCGCGCGCCATCCCCAGCGGGTCGTGAAGATTCGCGCGCTGCGCCTCCGCGATCGCGCGGAGCGTCTCGATGTCCGCGGGGGTCGCGCGCGCGGCCGCGAGCGCCACGGCCTCGGCGGCGAGCACGCGCCGGACCTCGAGGATCGCCGCGAGGAGCTCCACGCGCGCCGGATCGCTCGGCGCGAGCGCCTGGGCCAGCGCCCCGAGCGCGTCGAGCCCCGCGCGCTCGCGCCATGACGCGACGATGGTGCCCGCGCCGTGGCGCGTGATGATGAGCCCCATCGCCTCGAGCCGCGCGAGCGCAGCGCGGAGCGTGAGTCGGTTGATGCCGAGGGCGAGCGAAAGCTCCCGCTCCGAGGGCAGCCGCGACCCCGCGACGAGCCGCCCCGCGAGGATTTCCCCGCGAATGCGCTCGACGACGGCGTCCACGATCGACGATCGGGCGATGGGCGCGAGCACCGAGAGCGTCTCGGACTCGTCGTGGCCTTGCACTTTGACGGGTTTCGTCATCAGGTGATCCAGTGGTTCAACCAGTAACCCATCCTTAGGCGGTGCGCAAGAACTTTCGCACTTCATTTTCCCGAGCCCCGCCGCGGTATGTTCGGCCTCCATGATCGACCTCCGCAGCGACACGGTGACGAAGCCCACGCCCGCCATGCGCGAAGCCATGATGCGCGCGGAGGTCGGCGACGACGTCTACGGCGAGGACCCCACGGTGAAGGCGCTCGAGGAGCGCGTCGCGGCGCTGCTCGGCAAGGAGGCCGCGCTCTTCGTGTCGTCGGGCTCGATGGGCAACCAGCTCGCGATCGCGATCCAGACGCAGCACGGCGACGAGGTGATCGTCGGCGAGGGCGCTCACCCGGTCTTCTACGAGGCCGGGGCGGGGCCCGCGCTCTCCGGCGTTCAGTTCGCCATCGCGGGGAGCGGCGGGCTCTACACGGCCGACGAGATGGAGGCCGTCGTGAAGCCGCGCGCGTACTACACGCCGCGCACGTCGCTCGTTTGCGTGGAAAATACACACAATCGCGCCGGAGGCCGCGTGTTCCCGCAGCGCGACGCCGTCGCGATCGCGGAGCGCGCGCACGCGCTCGGGCTCGCGGCGCACCTCGACGGCGCGCGACTATGGAACGCCGCGGCGAAGACGGGCCTCGGCGAGCGCGAGCTCGCGGCGCCGTTCGACACGATCAGCGTGTGCTTCTCGAAGGGCCTCGGCGCGCCCGTCGGCAGCGCGCTCGTCACGAGCCGCGAGAACGTCGAGCGCGCGCGCCGCTTCCGGAAGATGTGGGGCGGCGGCATGCGCCAGGTGGGGATCCTCGCGGCGGGCGCGCTCCACGCGATCGAGCACCACCGCGCGCGCCTCCGTGACGACCACGAGAACGCGCGCCACTTCGCCGAGCTCGTCTCGTACGCGCCGAGCCTCCGCGTCGAGCTCACGGGCGTCGAGACGAACATCGTCAACATCGACATCGAGGCGCGCGGAGCGCCGCGAAGCGCGTCGAGCGAAGGGGGAGCTCGAGGGGCGACGCCCCTCGAACGTGAGGCCCCCGCGGACGCCGTCTCGCGCGCGGCCGCGAAGCTTGGCCTGCTCATCAACGCGTCCGGCCCCAAGCGCCTCCGCGCGGTCACGCACCTCGACGTGACGCGCGGCGACGTCGAGCGCGCCGCGGAGATCCTCGGGCGCGCCGCGCAGGAGACGAGTTGATCCACGCGAGGCGAGGACTGGCGATCGCGCTCGTTTGTGCCGCGTGCGGCGGCGGAGCGCCCTCGGCGTACGTGGTCCACTTCGCGGCCGGCGAGCGCGCCGAGACCGCGGGCCGGCACGACGAGGCCGCGCGAGCGTTCGACGCCGCCTCGCGCGACGCGGCGTCTCCGCGCGAGCGCGATCACGCACTCTTCCTCGCCGCCTTCGAATTCGAGCGCGCGGGCGACGTGGCAGGCGCCGCGCGGCGCTTCGACGAGATCGCCAAGCGCCACGGCGAGCACGCCGCGCAGTCCCGCTGGCAAATCATCCGGCTCGATCTCGCGACGAGCCAACCCACGGTCAAGGACGAGCTCGACGAGTTCCTTCGCACCTACCCGAACGACGGCCTCGCCTACCCCGCGCTCCAGACGCGCCTGCGCATCGCGCGCGACGCGGGCGGCGAGGCCGAGGCCCTCGCGGTGCTCCGCGCGCTCGCCCCCGCGATCGACAAGAGCGAGAGCGCCGCGCGCGTCGCGTTCGAGATCGCGGAGTCGATCGCCAAGCTCGGCAAGCCCGACGAAGCGCGAGCCGCGTTCCTCGACGTCGCGACGCGCTTCACTTACCCCGGCGAGTACTTCGACGACGCCCTCTGGCGCGCGAGCGAGATCGACGAGGCCCAAGGGCGCATCCCCGAGGCGATCGCCGATCTCGAGCAGATGCTCGCCGTCCTCGAGTCGTCGACGCTGCCCGGCACGTACGTTCGCCCGCGCTTCCCGGACGCCGCGTGGCGCGTCGCGGAGCTCTACCGCGACAAAGCCAAGGACTCGAAGAAGGCGATCGCGTCCTTCGAGCGCTACTACGACCTCTTCCCAAACGCGCTCCGCCGCGACGAAGCGCTCTGGCAAGAGGCCAAGCTGCTCAAATCGGGAGGCGATGAAGAGGCCGCGTGCGGGCGCCTCGCGAAGATCGTCTCGGCGCTGCCCGACTCACGCTACGTCCCGTGCGTCGTCGCGCGGTGCACCGGCATCGAGCGGCCGAAGGAGAGCAAGGCTCCGAAGACGTGTCACGCGTACATCACGCGCGACTGATCAGACCTCGTCGTCGTCCTCTTCCTCTTCGAGCTCTTCCTCGTCGCCGTCTTCTTCGTCTTCGTCGTCCTCGTACTCCGAGCTCGACTCTTCTTCTTCTTCGTCGCCCTCGGTGCGTTCGTCGACGTTCGCCGCAGCGGCCGCCTTCTCGAACTTCACCTCGATGCCGACGTCGCCGAGCTGCGTGTCCATCAGCTCGAACAATTCGTCGACGTCGTCGCCCGACCACTCGTCGAGCATGTCGGTGACGAACTCGAAGAAGTCGCCGTTGTCGAGGCGACGCTCGATCTCCTCGACTTGCTCTTCGGTGAACGCTTCGAGGATGTCCTCGCGCAGCGTTTCGGTGTCGCCCTCTTCGATCGCGTCCGTCGCCGAGAGTCGGATTTGTCGCACCACGCGCTTGTCGAGAAGGATCTCCACGTCCGGCGAATACAAAAGCATCGTGTGAGCTGTCAACAGCGCACCGCTCGCGTATGCTCGATGAGTGCGTTTGCGCTCCACAGCGCTGCTCTTCGTGCTAGCGCTCGTGCCGTCCGCCGCATATGCCGACACGAACGCCACGGCGTCGGATGAGGCAGCCTCGACCCCCGAGCACCTCGCCCAGGCGTTCATTCAGTGGGGTTTGGCGTTCACCGGCGAGTTCGTCATCGCGCCGGGGCCGATTTGCAGCTTCCCGAACGCGCCTGCCTGCATCCTCGGGACGGGCGGCGGCCTCACGCTCCGCCTCGGGCGCCGGCTACGTGGGCCGTGGTACTTCGGCGGCGCCTACGAGTTCTCGAAGATGGACTCGAGCCAGCTCTATCGCCTCGGCATCCTCCAGCAGCTCCGAGCCGAGGGCCGGTATTACGTCCACACGGGCCGGTCGATCGAGCCCTACGTCATGCTCACGGCGGGCGTGGACACGTACGGAAACCTCTGGGGCATCGACACCGGCGGGCCGCTCATCGGCATCGCGCTCGGCACCGAGTTCCAGATCTCGACGACGTTCGTGCTCGGGCTCGCCGTCTCGTACCGCGCGCTCTTCTTCGCGCGATTCACCGACTCGGCGAACACCGAGCGTCCGCCCGGCGACGTCAACACCGGTTTCGCGCATCTCATCGGCTTGGACCTCATCGTCGAAGCGCGCGACCCGTTCTGAATGCTTGACGGGCGCGAGCGGTCCGGCAAAGGTGGCCACGTGATCTGCGCGACGTGCGGCAAGGCCAACGCCGACCATCTCGTTTTTTGCGAGGACTGCGGCGCGCGCCTGCAGCCGCGCATCGCGCCGCCGACGCCGCCCATCGGCGTGCCGCAGCAGCCGCCGAGCCGTCCTTCGGTCGTGCCCGCCGAAGGGGCGAAGTGCGGTCGATGCGGCGCGCAGAACGCGCCTGGCATGCGCTTTTGCATCACGTGCGGCAGCCCGCTCGAGAAGCCCATCGCGCCCGTCCCCGTCCCGCCGACGGTGGCCGCGTCGCCCATCGCCGCGACCATGCCCGTCGCGCAGGTCGCGCCCGTCGCGCAGGTCCCCATCGCAGCGTCGCCGGTCGTCTCCGTCGCGCAGCCCGCGGCGGCCGTCGAGACGCGCACCTGCAAGCGCTGCCACGGCACGTCGGACAAGAACGCGCAGTTCTGCCGGTTCTGCGGCGCGCCCCTCGCCGAGCCCGCGCCGGCGCCCGCGCCGCGCCCCACGATGCCCTCGCAAGAGCCCGCCCGAGCGAAGGAGCCGCCTTCGCCTCGCCTCGACACGACGCTCGTCACCGCGGGTCCGAGCGAGGCGCCCAAGGCCTCGTCGCAACCCGAAGGGCGCCTCGTGGTCGTGCACAAGGACGGCGGCGAGGGCGAGAGCTTCCCGCTTCAGGATCAAGTCGACGTCGGCCGCGAGTCCGGCGAGTGCCTCTTCGCCGACGATCGCTACATGGCGCCGCGCCACGCGCGGGTCACGCGCCGCGACGGCTCGCTGTACGTCCGCGATCTAGGAACGCCGAACGGTGTCTACATCCGTCTGCGTAAAGAAGAAAACGGTGTCCTCCTCGAAGACCAAGACTTGATTTTGCTTGGTCAACAAGTGCTAAGGTTCGAGATCGTGAAAGACGCGGAGGCGGGTTTCGGGGCGACCTCGGAACAAGGTACGCTCGTGTTTGGCACGCCGGCCGCTCCACGATACGCTCGCCTCTCGCAGCGAACGACAGAAGGGGTTTCGTGTGACGTGTTCCACGTTCGAAAACCAGAGACAGTCCTCGGGCGAGAATCCGGTGACGTCGTGTTTCCGGACGACCCGTTCATGTCGCGCCGCCACGCGAGCGTCACGGTCTCCGACGGCCCGGGCAGGACGTTCCGCCTCGCCGACCTCGGCTCGTCGAACGGCACCTTCGTACGCATCCGGGGCGAGGTTCAGCTCAAACACGGCGACGAGGTGCGCGTCGGCCAACAGCTCCTGCGCGTCGACCTTCAGCGCGGTGCGGCGTGACGTCATGAGGCAAATGCCGTGACTGACACGACGGCGAGCGCGGCCGCTCCGCAAGCGAGCGAGTCCCCGGCCAAGACCAAGGGCGAGGTGCTGATCAAGCTCTTCGCACGGACGGACGTGGGCCAAGTGCGCGAGCACAACGAGGACAACTTCCTCGTCGCGGACCTGACCAAGCGCACGCGCGGCCTCCAGGAAGAGAACCGCGTCGTCACCGTCGGCAAGAACGGCAACCTCGTCGCCGTGTGCGACGGCATGGGCGGCGCCGCGGCCGGCGAGGTCGCGAGCCAGCTCGCGGTCGACATCATCTACGAGAAGATGACCGAGGACATCTCGCCCGACGTGCAGCTCACGCGAAACGATCTCGCGCGCCGCCTGGTTCGGGCCGTCGAGAACGCGGGCCTCCGCATCTTCGAGACGGCGAAGAACGACCGCACGCGCCGCGGCATGGGCACCACGACGACCGCCGCCGCGCTCGTCGACGATCACCTTTTCCTCGCGCAGGTCGGCGACTCGCGCGGGTACATCCTCCGCGGAGGACAGCTCGTTCAGGTCACGCGCGATCAATCGCTCGTGAACCAGCTCATCGAAGCCGGCCAGCTCACCGAAGAAGAGGCCGAGACGTTCGAGCACAACAACATCATCCTGCAAGCGCTCGGCACCGCCGAGACCGTGCAGGTCGATCTCACGTACGCCGAGCTCCGCCGCGGCGACATCCTGATGCTCTGCTCGGACGGCCTCTCGGGCATGGTCCGCAACGACGAGATCCGCGAGGTCCTCAAGTCCGCGGCCGATCCGCTCGAGGCGTGCAAGACGCTCACCGAGCGCGCGAACATGGCCGGCGGCCACGACAACATCACGGTCATCGTCGCGCAGTTCGACGGCGACGGCCTGCAGCCGCTCCCCGAGGGCGGCGAGCCCCTCAAGTACCGCAAGTACGCGCTCCCCGAGGAGCCGACCGACCCCGCGCGCAAGGCGGTCCCCTCGCCCGTCGCGCCCGCGCCCAATCACCAGAGCGAGGCCACCACGGCGACGCCGCAGCCCGCCGCCGCGAACGCCGGGTGGTCCGGCGCCGACGAAGAGCGCATCGAGATCCCGGGCACGCACGTCCCCGCGAGCGTCGTCGTCGCGCTCATCCTCGGAGTCATCGCGCTGCTCGCAGGAACCGCGTTCCTGCTACTCCGCTAAGTCGACGCAGCTAGTCACAAATTGGTGCGCACGTTGGTCGCGTAGAGAGCGACCTCGTTCTTCGGGTCGAGCGCGAGCGCGCGGTTCGCGGCGGATCGCGAGGCTTCGATGTCGCCCTGGGTCGCGTGGGCGACGGCGATCCAGGCGAACGCAGTGGCTTGGATCTTCGCGTTGCCATCGCGCGTGATCGGCTCGAGCGCCGCGATCGCGGACGGCGCGTCGCCTTGGCGTAGCAGCCGGCGCGCGACGAGCATCACGAGCTGCGGGCGCTCGCCGAGCTTTTCGCGGGCGCGATCGAGCACGTCGTCGGCGTCGTGGTCGCGGCGAAGGCGAAGGAGCGACTCGACGAGACCCGACCAACCCTCGACGACGTTCGGCGCGACCTCGGTGAGGCGTAGGAACTGCTCGCGCGCCGCGTCCCACTCGCGGCGCGCGAAGAGCAAGCGACCGAGGTTCACGCGCGCCGGGCCGAAGCCGGGATCGACCTTGAGCGCGTCGCGGTAGTTCTTTTCGGCCTTCTCGAGATCGCCGACGCGCTCCTCGAGCAGGCCCATGCCGTGGAACGGCGCAGGCAGATCCGGGTTGAGCTCGATCGCCTTGCGGAAGTCGTGGCGCGCGATTTCGTAACGACCGAGGCGCAGCTCGACGAGCCCGAGGTTCACCCACGCTTCGGTGAAGCGCGGGTTGTACTCGAGCGCGAGGCCGAGCTTCGCTTCGGCGTGCTCGAGGTCGTCGTCTTGGAGCGCGCGCGCGCCGTCGTCGTTCAGCGCGATGGCCTTGGGAGCGAGCGGCGCCGTGCTGGCGCACCCGCTGGCGACGAGACCTGCGAAGACCGACGCGACGAGAAGCCTCATGCGAGCCCGTCGGCCCGGCCAAAGGCGAAGTTGCGCGGAATCTAGCGCGGGTCGAGGTGCGGCGGCGGCAGGGGATCTTCGCCGTTTCGCACGCGCATCAGCATCGGCTCGCCGATCGACTCGCCCGTCCAGAACGAGGTCGCGTGGGGCGGAGGGGTGACGCGGCGCGTGTCGACGCGCGGCTGCACGCGGTAGAGCCCCGGCGCGCGCATGAACGCGCCGCACCACGCGCCGATGTCTATCGACTGCGCGGAGCGAGCGTGAGGAGCGAGCGTCGTGACGAGCTCGGGCTGCGCGGCGATGGCGCGCTCGGCGCCACAGCGCGCGATCGTGCCGTTCGGAGCTTCGACGACGAAGCCGATCGTCAGCGGGCCGACGAGCGAGTGAACTGGGCGATCGCCCTCGTTCGTGATCGTCACCGTGACCGTTTGCTCGAACGCGCGCGAGACATCGAGCCGCGCGGGGAGCGACGTCTTCACTTTGACGGGGTACGCGTTCGGCGGGTTCAGCGTGGTCGACGCGTCCGCGAACGTCGCGCCCCCGTCCGCGGGAGTTTGCGGCGCGGCGAGCGTCACGACGGGCGCGCTGATGCGGCGCGCCGGGCCGACGCCCGCGTCGCTCGCGCTCGTGAGTGCCGGCGTCACCGCGAACGGCGGCGCATAGCGCCCCGCGGAGAACCCGAAGTTGGCGATGACCGTCGCTCCCGGCGCCAGCGCCGCGGCCTGCGCGGTGCTGTAGCAGTAGAGCAGTGGGTCGACGCGCTGCGACCATGAGCGCCCCGGCGGCACGACGAGCGTGCGCTCGGTGTCGGTCGTGGGCGTCATGTCCCCGGGGAGCCTGCAGTGTTGCTCGTGCCCCGCGCTCGTCACGTCGAACGAGAGGAGCCGCGGATCGGCGACGATGCGCACGGGGTCCGTGCCCGTGTTGACGAGCTTCACGATCCAACCGCGATCGGGAGCCGACGCGGTCAGCGTGAGATCGACCTGCGGCGCGGGTGGCGGAGGAGGAGGTGGAGGCGCGGATCGGCCACGCGGCGTCGCAGCGCCGAGCACCATGAGGAGCCCGAGGCCGGAGACGACGACGAGCGAGGCGAGCCGCGCCTTCACCATTCCGAATCCATCACCCGCCGCGAATCGCCTCGAGCAGCTCGAGGTTCGGGAGCGAGACGATGTGCTTCGTGCGAACGACCGCGACGTCCTGATCTTCGAGCAGCTTGCAGAACGCGATGCCGTCGTAGAGCGCGATCGGCGGCGCGCCGCTCGCGGCCGCTTCTTCGCGCGCGCCGGAGAGGACCTGGCCCGTCGTGATGAGCCAGCCCACGGACGCGGGGCCGTAGTGGTGGAGCGTGCCGCGGAGATCGCCGACGCGCTCGCGGCCGATTTCGCGGCCGTCCTTGCGGATCACGATCGCCGTGCGGATCTCGTCTCCGCCGGTTTTGTGGATCGCGGCGAAGTGAGCCTCGCCGCCCGACGTGCCTGCGCGGCGCACGAAGCGAACCTGCGTCATGCCGAGCTTCTCGAGCGCGACGAGCGCGAGCTCGACGAACGCGTGACCCGGGAGCTCCTGGACGCGGCGCAAGAACGCGCGACGCGCGCCCTCGCGGTAGCGCTCGACCGCCATGATGGCGTCTTGCTCGAGGCGAACGAGGTCGGCGCCGAGGAGCCACTCCGTCGGCGCGACGCGACCACCCGAAGCGAATCGGAAGCGCGGGCGCTGTCCCGTGTCGCTGCGACGGAGGTTGTCCGCGCGGAGCGAGGCCGAGAGCTGCGTCGACGCGATCGCGGGATCGCCGCTCAAGCGACCGCGGCGAATGAGGTGCTCGACGAGCGCGCGCACCGGCACCGGGCCGGCGTTGCGATCGAACGCGGCGCACACGATGAGTGCTGCGTCCGCGAGATCGCGACCCGCGAGCTCGTCGCCCTCGGGAAGCGACGCGTCGAGGTTCTGCTGCGCGCCGGCCGACATGATTTGCTGGCGATCGCGAACGATCGGGCGCGAGACGATCTGCGCCTGCTCGCGCGCCATCCCCTCGCCCCCGTGGAGGGCCGGCTCGTTCTCGAGCGCGCTGCCGATTCCAGGCTGCGTGATCTCGCGGCCGAACGCCTCGCCGTTTTGCGGGCGGTCTCCGGCGCCACCGCCGCCACGACGGCGACGACGACGACGACGACGACGACCGCCGCCCTCGCCCTGCGCCTCGCCGCCCGCAAGCGGCGCGCCGCCCTGAAGCTGCGCGCTCGGTTGCGGTGCGCCGCCGAGGATCGGCTGATCGTCGTCCTCTTCGTCGTCGAAGAGCTCGGCGCCGCTCGCGGCGAGGTCGGCGCGGAGCGCGTCGTCGCCGGACACGTCTTCTTCGTCTTCGTCTTCGACGAGCGCGCTCGACGAGGTCGGCGGCCGCACGTTCGTTTGCGCTTCGACCTCGAGGGCGTTGACCGCCACGTCGTCGCTGCTGTCATCCACGTCGTCGGCTGCGGCGGCTGCTGCGCCCTTCTTCCACTCGCGGAGGGCGAAGACGCCCGGCTTCACGCGAACGATCGGATTGGTCTTGTCCTCTTTCTTGAGGAGGGCGGCGAGGCGAGCGCCCATGGTCACCTCGGGGCTCTTGCCGACGTGCGAGAGAAGGTTCTTCTCGATCGCGAGCTCGGTGATCTCTTTGTAGTGAAGCGGTTTGCCGGCGAGGCGTAGGACCTCTGCAGCGGCTTCAGTAAACGTCATGTGTCGATTCTCCGTGAATTTGCTTCGTTCGGAAGTGGCCCCCATCACTGTGACGGACCACGACGCGTGAAGCGTTCCCGTCGGCCTAGAGCCGGTCCCCGCTGATTTCCCAGCCGGGGGACAGCGCCCACTCCGACGGAGATGCCTATAGCCCGGACCCAAACGGTCGTCAAACATGGTAGGCGTTCGCCGCGTGGAACACTCGAAACGCACGGACGTGGCGAACGTGCTCATGCTGGTCGCGATCGTGGCGGCCGTGGCGTGGGCGGTGAGCTACGCCTTCGACGAGCAGCGTGCCGGCGCGACGAGCGCCTTCGTCGCGCTCGGAGTGACGTACGGCGTCCTCACCACCGTGGGCCTCGTCTACGCGTGGCGCACCGAACGACTCAAGCGCTGGTTGGTCCCCACGGGCGGCGACCTGACGCGCGGGGCGTTCGCCGCGCTCCTATTGTTCGCGTGCGCGTTCGCGTTCGTGAAGGTCATCACGATGGGCGCGTCGCCGCGCGCCGCGTGGATGGCGCGCCTCTACCTGCAGCTCGGCGATCCGAAGCCGCTCCGCGAGCACCAGGGCTGGGTCGGCCTCGGCATCGCGATCATGGCGGCGATGGAGGAGATCGTCTGGCGCGGCTGGGCGAAGTCGCTCCTCGACGATCTCGTCGGCGCACGCGCGGGATGGATCGCAGCGGGCGTGCTCTACGCGCTCGCGCACGTGCCGACGCTCTGGGCGCTCGCCGACACGACCGCCGGAAAGAACCCCGTGGTGCTCGTCGGCGCGCTCGGCGCGGGCCTCGTATGGAGCGGGATGGCGCGGATCTTCCGCAATCGGCTCATCCCGAGCATCGTGAGCCACGGGCTCTTCGACTTTGCCGTGCTCGTGATGTTTCGGCTGTGGGGTCCGAGCATCTAGCTCATCAGCGCGCTGAAGACGCCGAGCGCGAGGAAGAGCCCGAACAACAAGAGCGACAGCACGACGGAGACGATGCCCATGATCAAGCCGACCTTGGCTTTGCCGCGGGCGCCCATCGGATCCATGTCCTTGCTCGTCATCGCCATGATCGTGAAGACGAGGCCGATGATGCAGAGGATCGATCCGAAGCCGTAGTTGCAGCATCCGAGAGGGATGCCGACGATGTTGAGGATGAGCGGGAGCGTCGTCTGGACGTCGGAGCCGCCGGGCTGCGGAAACCCAGGCGGACCGAGCGCCCCAGGCGGCATCTGCGGGCCGTACCCGTAGGGTTGCTGAGGCGGCCCGCCGTATCCGCCGGGCGGCGGACCGTATCCGCCGGGGGGACCGTATCCACCCGGCGGCGGCGCGCCCGGAGGCCCGTACATCAGAGGTTGCCGTTGTTCATCGCCATGATGACGCCGTAGACGGTCGCGATGATCGCGCCACCCACCATGCCGACGATGGACAGGATGAGCGAGGTCTTCGCCTTGCTCTGAGCCGTCGCGAGATCGCCCGTCTTCTTCGCGTTGTTCGCGTTCATCGCAAAGATGAGACCGCCGATGCCGAGCGGCAGGCAACAGCACGCGAGGCAGATGATCGAGAGCACGAGCGGGAGCGTGGTGTTGACGTCGGGGCCGCCCGGCATCGCGCCCGGAGGCGGGAAACCGCCCGGCGGTCCGAAGCCACCCGGAGGAGGCGCGCCAAAGCCGCCAGGAGGCGGAGCACCCGGAGGAACGCCGTAACCGCCACCCGGAGGAGCGCCTGGCGGAGGACCACCGTAACCACCCGGCGGTGCGCCTGGCGGAGGGCCACCGTAGCCGCCACCCGGCGGATACCCGCCGCCGCCCGGCGGACCATATCCGCCCGCGGTGTGAACGATTGCGTTTGCGCTCATCGGCTGATCCACCATCATGTCTCGCCTTTCGTTGCTCCGCGGGAGCATCGCACACGTTTACGGGATGCAGAAGCGATCTTTACCTACGAGAATTGCCATCGCGAGCGGTTATGCCGCCGCCATGGCCGCGTTCGGCGCGCTCCTTCTTTCGGGCGCGATACGGTGTCCGTTCGCGGCGATGACGCACCAGCCGTGCCCCGGTTGCGGCTCGACGCGCGCGGTGATCGCGCTCCTGCATTTCCACTTCGGCGACGCGCTCCGATTGAATCCTTCGGCGCCCATCGTGGCGATCTGCATCGGTGTGATCGCGGCCGAGGGATTGTTCCGCGTGGTGCGCGACGGTCACGCTCGCGACCTCGCGTTGAGCGGTCCAGCGCGATGGGCCCTCCGCGGGCTCGTGCTCGCCACGGTGCTGCAACTTCCCATCTGGGCGCTCAGATTCTTCGGGCTGTTCGGCGGCCCTGTGCCTGTGTGATTCTCGTCTCGAGTGAAGATCTGTTCGCAGTGCAGTGAGCTCTACCCCGACGACGCGGCGTTCTGCCCGCTCGACGGGACGAAGCTCGCCGTCTCGACGGATCCCATGCTCGGTCGGACGATCTCGTCGCGCTACCGGCTCGTGAAGAAGCTCGGCATGGGCGGCATGGCGGTCGTCTACCTCGCGCGGCACGTGATGATCGATCGGCTCAACGCGATCAAGATCCTCCGGCGCGATCTCAGCCTCGATCCGAATCAACGTGAGCGGTTTCTGCGCGAGGCGCGCGCGGTCAACCGCATCAACCACCCGAACATCGTCGAGATCACCGACTTCGGCGAGTTCGAGGGGACGGCCTACCTCGTCATGGAGTACGCGCCCGCGGAGTCGCTGCTCCAGGCGCTGAAGCGCGGGCCGTTCGCGTGGGATCGCGTCGTGCGCATCGGCGAGCAGATCTCGTCGGCGCTCGCGCGCGCGCACGAAGCGGGCGTGATCCACCGCGATCTCAAGCCGGAGAACGTGCTGTTGTTCGACACGAGCCCGAACCCGGGCGAGCCGCCTGGCGATCGCGTGAAGCTCACGGACTTCGGCATCGCGAAGATCGTCGACGCGCCCGCGCTCACGTTCTCCGAGCAGATGTTCGGAACGCCGGGCTACATCGCGCCCGAGTACGTCGAGGGGATCAAGGCCGACGGGCGCGCGGATCTCTTCTCGCTCGGCGTGCTCATGTACGAGGCGATGACGGGCCTTCTGCCGTGGGAGGCGAAGGGGCAAGCCGAGCTCCTCCTTCGTCCGCTCACCGCCGCGCCGAAGCCGCTCTCCGATCGCATCGAGGTCCCGCCCGAGCTCGACACGCTCGTGCTCTCGCTGCTCGCGAAGAAGCCGGAGGATCGCCCGCACGACGCGTTCGTCGTGCACGACGTGCTCCTCGACGTGCTCCGGCGCTACGCGCCCTCGCGCTCCACGCCGCCGCGATCGGCGGAGCCGGGAAGCGCGACGGGGCGCGACGAGATGCCAACGACCGTCGCGGAGGTCTTGCCGGAAGAGGAAGAGCGGCCGCCGATGAGCACCGCGGAGCTCGGGCGCCTCCCGACGTCCGAGCTCGCGTCGCGCTGGGGCGGCGCGATCAACGAGATCGAATCGGCCGTCGCGCGCGCCCGAAAGAAGGGTATCTCCGAGGCGACGGCGCTCCGCGCGTGGGATCTCGCGGCGCACGCGCGCACGCTCGTCGAGAAGCTCGAGCGCGCGGCCACGCAGGTCGCCGAGATCCAGAGCCGCGTCGATCGCCTGCAGGCGCACGGGCGCGAGTTTCGTGCGAACCTCGGTCGCGCGATCGACGAGCTCGGGCGCGATCGGGCGCGCGAGCGCTCCCACTGGACCGCGCTGAGATCGCGCCACGACGAGATCGAGGTGGACGCGCCGCCCGCGGCTTCGCAGCGCGAGGCGAACGTGTGGGAGGCCGCGGCGCTCTCGGCCGAAGAGGAGCGCGTGAAGTCCGTCGAGGAGGACCTCACGTTTCAAGTCGTTCAGCTCCAGCTCCAGCTCGAGGCGAAGAACGAACGCTTCGACAAGGACTACGCCGCAGCGACGGGCGAGCTCGAGGGCGCGATCTCCGCGGTGCGCGCGATGACGCACGAGATCGTGCGGACGCTCGACGACGCCGCGGCGCTCGTCACGTCGCGCAAGCGGCGGTGATCAGTCCGTGCCTCCCGCGTCGACCGGGTAGCTGCACTGCCACGTGCCGAGGCACGTGCACTCGGCTCCGTCCGAGCCGGGGCAGAGATCGTTGCCTGGCACGTTGCAGCTCGTGCCCGGGACGATCTGATCGGGCGGAGGGCACGTCTGCACCGGGCAATCGGGGATCGGACAGACGAACTGCGAGCCGTCGCACATGCACATCACGGGTTGGTTGTTGCAGCCCATGATCATCGACTGGCACTCGAGGCCCTGCGTCGAGCACGAATCGCCTGGGTACGTGTCCATCGGGCACACCTCGACCGGGCACGCGCCGTAGTCCGGACACGACCACATGCCCTGCATGCACGTGCACGTCATGGTCTCGGGCTTGTTGCAGATCATCGCCTGAAACGCGCACGTCGCGCCCTCGGTCGAGCACGACTCCGTCGACGAGCAGCTGCCGCCGTCCGGATTTCCGCCGTCGTATTTCCCTCCGCAGGCGATGGCGGTGATGGCTGCGAACGCGAACGTGACGGCGAAGACGGAGCGCATACCACCTCCCTTTCCAAGACCCGTGCCGCGCGAAATCGCCGAGAAACTCGGGGCAGCGCGTGTGCTCGATTGTGCCAGTCAGGACTGCTTGAGCAGGCCGCCGAGCTTGCGCGGCTTCGGGTGGAGATCGTGGTCTCGCAGGTACTGGAGGTTGACGACGTTGACGATCGCGTGAGCGACGACGCATCCCACGAGCTGTCCGGTGAGCGCGAAGAGGACGCTCAAGAAGAGCCCGACCAAGAAGGCCGACCCGGCCCAGCCGAAACGGCCTGCGCCGCGGACTTGATGGAGGAGGCCGAAGGCGAGCGACGAGAGCCACACGCCGGCCGTCACGGACAGGAAACCCCGGAAAAAAAGCTCTTCTCCCATGCTGCTGGCGAGCGCCATGAGCCAGATCACGCCGTCGCCCTCGGTGCTCACGAGCGGGCGGAGCTTGTCGTGGAGCGCGCGGGCCCAGCGCGTCTTTCGGAAGAGGACCCGGCTCGCGATGACCGCGAGCGCCCCGCCGGCGGCGCCGAGCACGATCGACGCAGCGATCCCCTCGAATCCGCTCACCGCGAGCCACGGCTCGCGCGTCAACGCGCTCCCGCCCAAGGCGACCGAGAGGCTCGCGCCGAGGGCGCCCAACCCGCCGTACGCGAGCAGCACCCAAGTCGACAGGCGTGACGGCCCGCGCATGAGCCTCACATCGCACGACGAGCCGGCGCGCGCAACGCTCCAAGGTTGCGACGGGAGCATGCTACAGTCCCCGTTCGTGGATCGTCCCAACGCGGCCAAGGGGGCGGAGGGCACCGAGCGCCCGCGCGTGCTCATCGTCGACGACGAGAAGTTCATTCGCGACATCCTCGCGGACTTTCTCGGGATGGAAGGGTACGCCGTGCGCACGGCGGAGGACGGCGCCGCCGCGCTGACCGAGCTCCGCTCCGCGAGCTACGACATCGTCATCAGCGACCTCAAGATGCCGCGCATGGGCGGCATCGAGCTGCTCGAGCAGATCACGACGACCGCGCCGAACGCGCTCACCGTCATCATGACCGGCTTCGGCACGGTCGAGACGGCGATCGACGCGATGAAGCGCGGCGCCTACGACTACATCCTCAAGCCCTTCAAGGTCGAAGAGGTCATCCACGTCGTCCAGCGCGGCATCGAGAAGCAGAAGCTCGCCGCGGAGAACATTCGTCTGAAGGAGGCCATCTCGCTCTACAAAGTGAGCGAGGCCATCCAGGCGAGCCTCTCGCTCGAGCAGGTGCTCGCGACCGTGAGCGACACCGCGCTCCACGAGCTCGGCGCCGATTGGGTCTCGACGTGGCTCGACGACGGACAGGGCGGCTACTTCGAGCGCCAGCACATCGCGACCGCGAGCGAGGCCTCGGCCGCGCAGCTCCCGCCGGACGTGGGCGCGCTCGAGCCGAAGACGTTCATCGCGCACTTCAAAGAGAGCTCGATGCTCCTCGAGCACGGCGCGGCGTGCGAGCGCTTCTTCTCGAAGCGGCCGAGCATACCCGCGCAGTCGATCGTGGCCGTGCCGCTCCACACGCACCGCGGCCGCGGCAAGCTCCTCGGGTGGATCGCGGCGCTCGCGTTCGCGAAGAACAAACGCTTCGACGAAGGTCAGCGCAAGGTGCTCGCGATCGTCGGCTCGCGCGCGGCGGCCGCGATCGACAACGCGCGCCTCTACGAGGATCTCCAGGCGACGTTCCAGCAGACGATCGAGGGCCTCGCGCAGGCGATCGACAAGATGGACCGCTACACCGCGGGCCACTCGTCGCGCGTCGCGACGTACGCCGTCTACATCGCGCAGAAGCTCGGACTCGGCGCGCACGATCAAGAGATCGTCCGCCAGAGCGCGCTGATGCACGACATCGGCAAGCTCGGCTGCGTGCTCAACCTGAACAAGCCGGGCAAGCTCACGCAGGACGAGTACGAGATCTTCAAGAAGCACCCGGGCTACGGAAAAGACATCCTCGATCCGATCAAGTTCTTGCACCCGCTCATCCCGGGCGTTCACCTCCACCACGAGCGCTGGGACGGGCGCGGCTACCCGCTCGGGCTCAAGGGCGAGGGCGTGCCGCTCATGGCGCGCATCATCGCCGTCGCGGACACGTACGACGCGATGACGAGCGACC
Organism: uncultured delta proteobacterium; assembly: GCA_963839305.1. GTDB lineage: Bacteria > Myxococcota_A > Polyangia > Polyangiales > Polyangiaceae > DASXHD01. The sequence continues at coordinate 140,349 of CAWIUL010000001.1, read as the reverse complement.
GCGCCTACCGCGGCGCGCTCCCGCACGAGGTCGCCGTCACCGAGATCGAGCGCTGCTCCGGATCGCAGTTCGATCCCGAGGTCGCGCGCACGTTCACGAAGTGGCTCGACGAGCTGCGCGAAGACATGCACAGCAAGGGGATGGCGATCCCGGATTGACGCCGCGCTAGCGCGAGATGCGCTCGAGCGTGTTTCGATCGGTGTGCGCGATCTCGCCGCCGATCGCGTGGTGGTAGGTCGTGCACTGGTCGTACGAGAACGTGTCGCCGTTCACCGCGACCTTGCACGTGTACTTCGACGTGCGCGCCTTCGACGCGAGGTACGGGTTCGAGAGGATGCCGAAGATCTCTTGGCCGCAGGTCGCGTCGAGCGCGAACGTCGTGTCGCTGGCGGCGCACTTCGCGCCCGCGAGCACGGTCACGCCGCGCGGGACCATGAAGCATCGGAGCACGAGCTTCGCCGCTTCGTCCCAGAGCCAGTAGCCGACCTCGGTGTGGAACGCGCTGTCCTCGCCGATGCGGAAGGCCATCATCCGATAGTCGAGCCCCCAGAGGTGCTGGTTGCCGTTGTCGACCGGGCCGAACGGCTCGAACGTGGCGCGCTCGCGGTAACGGGTCTCGCCGACCCTGCCGGTCGCGTTGTGAAACGAGACGTCGAGCCCTTCGGCGCCTTCCCATTCACCGATGAGGCTCGCGAGCGGGCCCCATGCTTCGTTCGGCATGACGGCGACTATACATCGAGTTATATACGCCCATGGCCCTCACGGATTTGCGCGACGCGCTGACGTTCGACGACGTCCTTCTCGTCCCCCAGTACAGCGAGGTGCTGCCGAAAGACGTCGACGTGAAGTCACGTCTCACGCGGAGCATCGAGCTCAACGTGCCGCTGCTGTCCGCGGCGATGGATTCGGTCACCGAGGCCCGCACCGCGATCACGATGGCGCGCGAGGGCGGCATCGGCATCATCCACAAGAACCTCTCGCCCGAGGATCAGGCGCGCGAGGTCGAGAAGGTCAAGCGCGCGGAGAGCGGCATGGTGCTCTCGCCGGTCACGGTTCGGCCGAACGAGTCGCTGCGAAACGCGCTCGCGATCATGCGCGAGCACGACATCTCGGGCGTCCCCGTAACCGAGGGTGACAAGCCCGTCGGCATCCTCACGGCGCGCGACATCCGCTTCGAGCGAAACCTCGATCAACCCGTGAGCGCGCTGATGACGAAAGAGCTCGTCACGGTGCAGCCGGGCGTGACCGCCGAGGCCGCGAAGCAGCTGCTCCACCAGCACCGCATCGAGAAGCTCCTCGTCGTCGAGGCGGGCAAGCTCGTCGGGCTCATCACGATCAAGGACATCCTCCAGGCGGATCGCAACCCGCAGGCGATCAAGGACAGCAAGGGACGACTGCGCGTCGGCGCGGCGGTGGGCCCGGGCCCCGATCGCGAGGCTCGCGCGGCGGCGCTCGCGGCCGCGGGCGTCGACGTCATCGTCGTCGACACGGCGCACGGTCACTCGAAGGGCGTCATCGACGCGGTGCGCGCGACCAAGCGCGAGCACCCGCACATCGACGTGATCGCGGGCAACGTCGCGACCGCGGAGGGCACCGAGGCGCTCATCGACGCAGGCGCGGACGCGGTCAAGGTCGGCATCGGACCTGGATCGATTTGTACGACGCGCGTCGTCGCGGGCGTCGGCGTCCCGCAGGTGAGCGCGGTGTTCGAGTGCGCGCGCGCCGCGAAGCGCCGCGGCGTTCCGATCGTCTCCGACGGCGGCGTGAAGTACTCGGGCGACGTCGTGAAGGCGATCGCCGCGGGCGCGAGCACCGTCATGATGGGCTCGCTCTTCGCGGGCACCGACGAAGCCCCCGGCGACATGGTCCTCTACCAGGGCCGCTCGTACAAAATGTACCGCGGCATGGGCTCGCTCGGCGCGATGAAGAAGGGCAGCAAGGATCGCTACGGCCAAGCGGGCTCGGCGGACGAGAAGCTCGTGCCCGAGGGCATCGAGGGCCGCGTCCCCTACCGGGGCGCGCTCGCGCGGATCCTCTATCAGCTCGTCGGCGGCCTCCGCTCGGGCATGGGCTACACGGGCTCGCGCACGATCGCCGAGCTCCACGAGCGCGCGCGCTTCGTCCGCATCACCTCGCAGGGCCTCCGCGAGAGCCACGTGCACGACGTGATCATCACGGAAGAGGCGCCGAACTACCGCACGTGACGAAATGACGACGACGCATTGACCATGGCGCGCCCGAGCGGACGCGCCATTCTCGACCCATGCGCGTGCGCTGGGTGGCGTTCGTCTGTGCGGCGGCGGTCGCGTGCGGCTCATCGAGCCCGCAGCAGCCTGCCGTTCGCATGCTCGTGAGCGTGATCGACATTCCGGTCGCGCTCGGCGTCGATGGTGACGAGCTCGTTTGGGCGACGCAGGCGGGTGACCTGTACTTCGCTCCGAAGTCGGGCTCCCCGATCTCGGGGCCGCTCCACGTCGCGAGCTTCATCGCCGAAGGGAGCCAGCTCGCGTTCGACGAGTCGGCGATTTACGTGAGCACCTTCAGCAACGGTTTGTTCCGTGTCGATCGCGCGACCTCGGAGATCACGCAAATCGATGGCGGCGATGTGACCGCGGTCGCGACGAACGTGGGGGGCGACGTCTATTGGAGCACGTTCGCCGTGCAGAGCAGCTCGCCTCCCGCCGTGAAACGACTCGTGCTCGACGCGAGCAGCCCCGAGGTCCTCGTCGCCGGCCAGGGCAGCATGGCGATCGCGCTCGACTCGGCCGGTGTCTACTGGTTCGACGGGATCTGGCTGGACTGGTGCGTTTGCTGGGACCCATGCGACGGCCGCTCCCAAGCTCCGCTGCGCCAGCGTGCGAACGACGGAGCGATCAGCACGCTCGCGGCCGCGACACCGTACTCCGGCGGGCTCGCGGCCGACGGTGAAGCGGTCTACGTGAGCGACTGGTGCGCTGGGACAATCACGCGATTCGATCACACGAGCCATGCGACGTCCGTCCTCGCCTCGAAGCTGAAGACGGTCAACGCGATCGCGATCGACACCTTGGACGTCTACGCGGTGGTCCAAGGCGAGGTCGGTTTGTTCGACGTCGTCGAGGTGAACCCCTCCATCGTGCGCGTCCCGAAAAGCGGCGGCGAAGCGAGTGCGCTTCCGATCGGGAATCGCGTACCCACTGCGCTCGCGCTGGACGACGACACCGTGTACTTCCTCGCATACGACAGGGCGACGAAGCGCTCCGACATCTTCGCGATCGCAAAGCCGCGTCCATGAGCTAAGACTCCTCCGGCGTGAACGACACTCGGGACCAACTGCGAGAGCTCGGGCTCGACCGCGACGACGTCGTGATGGTGCACGCGAGCATGCGCGCCGTTCGGTGCGACGTGAAAGAGCTCGTCTCTGCGCTCGTCGACACGGCGGGGACCGTCGTCGCGTACGTCGACTGGGAGATGGAGTCCGACGACGCGGTGTTCGATCCGAAGACCGCGCGCGCGACGCGCGATCACGGGATCCTGGCCGAGACGATCCGCGCGTGGCCGGGCGCCATCCGCAGCGCGCATCCGGACGCGGGCGTCTCCGCGATCGGCGACAAGGCCGCGTGGATCACCGCGAAGCACCCGTTCCAATACGGCTACGGCGAGGGCTCGCCGCTCCACAAGCTCGTCCTCGCGCGCGGCAAGGTGCTCATGCTCGGTGCGCCGCTCGACACGGTGACGCTGCTCCATCACTCCGAGCACGTCGCGTCCATTCCCGACAAACGCGTCACCCACTACGAACGTCGCATGGCCGAAGGCGGAACGTCGCCAATGGCGAACGTCGTGCGCTTCGAGGAGTTCGAGACGAGCGAGCCCGTGAGCCAGGTCTTCCCCAAGGATCATTTCGGGCGCATCGCGGTCGAGTACCTCGAGAGCGGCCGTGGGCGTGTCGGCGCGGTCGGAAGCGCGACAGCGCACGTCTTCGACGCCGCGGAGCTCCACGAGTTCGCCGTCGCGTGGCTCGAGAGGCACGCGCGATGAAAGGCCCCATCACCGCGCGCTGGCTCGGGCGCATCGCGTACGAAGACGCGCACACGCTCCAAAAAGAGCTCCTCGCGAAGCGCATCGCCGGCGAGGTGCCCGACACGCTCCTCCTCCTCGAGCATGATCCCGTCGTCACGCTCGGTCGCGGCGGCGACATCGCGCACGTCCTGGGCGGGGTCGACGGAGCCGCCGCAGGCGGGACGTCGCAGACGGCAATCGAGGCGCTCCGCGCGCGCGGGCTCTCCTTCTCCGAGACCGGCCGCGGCGGCGACGTGACGTACCACGGCCCCGGTCAGCTCGTGGCGTATCCCATCTTCGACCTGCGACCCGATCGCTGCGACGTGCGCCGCTACGTGCGCGATCTCGCGTCGGTGATGGTTGCACTCTGCAAGGATTACGGCGTCTCGGCGGGCACGATCCCCGGCGACTCGCGCTACGTAGGCGTCTGGGTCGATCGCGACGCGCCCCTCATTGCGAATGGGGCGTGGACCGAGATCGACGCGGACGACGCGCGCTTCCCCTACCGGCACCTCGCGAAGATCGGGGCGATCGGCGTGCGCCTCTCGCACTGGGTGACGATGCACGGCTTCGCGTTCAACGTGCGGCCGAACCTCGGGCACTTCTCGCTCATCGTGCCGTGCGGCATCCGCGAGTACGGCGTCACGTCGCTCGAGGATCTCGGCGCCGACGCGCCCTCGGTCGAGGAGGTCGCTCGGCGCGCGGCGCAACATTTCGGCGAGACGTTCGGCGCCGAGGTGAACGTCAGCGCGTGGCGATGATCATCACGTTCGCGAACGGCGTGCTCCCCCAGCTCGGCTCGACGCGCACGCTGAAGCCGCCGCGCTCGAGCACCTCGCTGAACGCCGAGATCGGCAAGACGCGCACGCGCTCGCCGACGTTGTAACCGAAGAACGTCGTCACGGCCTCTTGCACCTTCGTGGTCGCGCTGCGCCAGCCGCGATCGGGATCGAGCTCGCGGATGACGACGCGCGTGCGTGCAGATTGCATGCATCGCTCGAGCACCTCGAGTTGCTGCTTGTCGGTGAGGTAGTGGAGGACGTCGATCAAGAGGAGCGTGTCGCACGGCGGCGGCGAGAATTCGCGCACGTCCGCCTTCTCGAACGTCGCGGGCAGTCGTACTTGTCGGGGGGATTCACCCCCCGCGCCCCCCGCCTCGCTCGGGACGCTCCGCTGCGCTACGCGTCCCTCGGCCGCCATGCGCGCGTCGGCGAGCTTGCCCTCGTCCCAGTCACTCCCTGTGACGCGCGTCGCGACGCCTGCCTCGAGCAGGAGGATCGCCATCTGACCGCGACCGCAGCCGACGTCGACGACCTCGCCGAGGTTCTGGTCACGCCCGAGCTCGACGAGCTGTGTCGCGATGGGATCACTGCCGAGCTTGCCGCGCGCGTACATGCGCGCGGACACCGCGTCGTAGCGCTCCGAAACACGCCGAATGAGGTCTGGTTCCACCGAGCCGAGTGTTATCCTTTTACTCGTGACCGAGCGACCTCTCTCTCTCGAAGAGCTCCTCGAGTCGCCCGCGGACGAAGGGCGCTTCAGCCGCATCCACATGCGCCGCTTCGCAGGAGTCGCCGGCTACGTCGACCAGATGGATCCCATCCGCGTCGCGCACCTCACGGATCTCCACGTCGGCCGCGTCACGCCGATGCGCATCCACCAAGAGGCCGTGCGCATGACGAACGCGGCGAAGCCCGACCTCTGCGTCATCACGGGCGACTTCGTCTGCCACAGCCAGAAATTCCTCGACGAGCTCTACGAGGTCATCAGCGCGCTCGAGGCGCCGACGATCTGCGTGCTCGGCAATCACGACCACTGGTCGGGCGCGGACGAGGTGGAGCAGACGCTCGTCCGCGCGCGCGCGCTCGTCCTCCGAAACCAGCACACGGTCATCCACGTGCGGCACCAGCGCCTTCAGGTGGTCGGGCTCGACGACGCGTACACGACGCACGCCGACGTCGATCGCGCGATCACGGGCCTACGCCGCGACGTGCCGACCCTCGCGCTCTCGCACATCGCCGAAGAGGCGGATCGTTTGCTGGGAGCACAACGTGCCGCTCGTCCTCTCGGGCCACACGCACGCCGGACAGTTCACGCTCGCGCGCATGCACGAGATCGCGCTTGGCCACCTCGTCGGCCACAAATACGTGCACGGACTCTATGGAAGCCGCCGCCACGATCGCGCGGTCTACGTGGGCGCTGGGCTCGGCGCGGCGGTCATGCCGTTCCGCATCGGCTCGCGCGCGCGACGTGAGATCACGATCTTCGAGCTCGGCTCCGCGCCCGGAGAGTTCGCCGAGGACCACGAGGAGCAAGACGCCCTCCCAGGCCGCATGCCCACCGAGCGCCAGCTCTTGAAGCGGTTCGCGAAGGTGCAGAAGAAGCGGCTACGTCGCGAGCGCCGACGGGGCTGATGCTCGCGCGGATTCACCTCGTCGACAACGACGCGGCGCTCGTGCGCGCCTGGTCCGATGCCTTCCGCGATCTGCCGACGTTCTCGATCGAGCGCCGCGACTATTTCGACGTCCGCGCCGACGCGATGGCGAGCCCCGCGAACAGCTTCGGCATCATCGATGGTGGGCTCGACCGCGCCATCGTGGAGACCCTCGGGCCGTCGATCCAAGATCGCGTCCGCGCGCGAATCGAAGAGCGCCATCACGGCGAGCTCCACATCGGCGGCGCGGAGATCGTCGAGACGGACGACTCGCGCTGGCCGTGGCTCATCGCGGCGCCCACGATGCGCGTGCCGGAAGACGTGAGCCGAACGGTGAACGCCTACGTCGCGTTCCGCGCGATCCTGCTCGCGGTCCGCGCGCACAACGCTTCGGGGGCGCCATCGATTCGCACGCTCCTCTGCAGCGGCCTCGCGACCGGCGTCGGCGGCATGCCCGCGCGCCGCTGCGCAACCCAGATGCGCCTCGCGTTCCTGCAGGTCACCGGGGCCGCGAGCCTCCCCGACTTCGCAGCGATCCACGCCGCCCACGGCCGCATGCGAACCGAGAGCTGACGCCTCTGAAAGAGCCGCGCCCCGTCCAGCTACGGTTGACATCGGTCGCGCTCACAATTAATCTGCCCCTATTCAAGATGGCGATTCAGCTGGAGCTTCCCTTGCGACGCAACTCGTGGGGCGGCGCTCGGCCTGGAGCCGGTCGCAAGCCGGGTCGCGGGAAGACGGTCCTGCATCGCGCGAGGCCGCTTCACCGCGAGCGACACCCGGTTCACATCACCATTCGCGCGCGCACGGGCCTGCCGCCTCTTCGCGAACAGGTGCTCGCTCGGGCCGTTCGGCACGTCATCGGCGCGGTGCCGCGGAGAGCGTTCCGTGTCGTGCACTTCTCCGTGCAGACCAACCACGTGCACCTCGTCGTCGAGGCGCATGACAAATCCGCGCTTTCACGCGGCATGCAGGGGCTGAACGTGCGGATGGCGCGCGCCATCAACCGCGTCTTGCGCATGCGCGGCGGTGTCTGGCGCGAACGCTACCATGCGCGCGAGCTGCGAACGCCACGCGAGGTTCGCAACGCCATCGTGTACGTGCTGATGAACGCTAAAAAGCACGGTCACCGAATCGGCAGCGGCATCGACGCGTGCTCCTCTGCGCCGTGGTTCGACGGCTTCGCGCGCGTACACGAGCTTCCGGGCGAGCCATCTCCCGTTGCGGTCGCGCGTACGTGGCTGGCGGGCACCGGCTGGCGGCGACGTGGACTGGTTCGCTTCGACGAGCGACCTCGCGCACCGTCGTGACCTGGCCGATCAAAGACGAAACCGCGCACGTCATCCGTGACACGTTCCGCGAGACGAGGTGCAAAAGAAGCGCCGCCGAAGAGAGCGCCGTCAGCGCTGATTCCGAGTGTGGTCCTCCGCTTGCAACGCGAGCGGTCATGGAACGCACACACAAGCACGAATACCTCGGGGTGATCGCCGACACGTTCCACGAGCTTCCGCTTTGGCAGAAGCTCATCGTCGTCTTCGCGATCGTGGCCGCGTCGCCGGCGCTCGCGATCCTCGGGGGACTCATGGCCTTGGCGATGTTTCCGCTCCTCCTTGCAGGCGGATTCGAGGGCGACATGGGGCCGGCGCCGTTCACGGATGACCTCGCCAAGCGCGTCCACGAGCGGCAAGCGCGCACGCGCCGCTACTACGCGCACTGACGCACGCCGCGCAGACTCAGCGCACGAACCGCGGGAAGTACAACGTCATGTCGCTCGCGAGGGTCGCCGAGTTGGTCGAGTTCGTCGCGTACGTGATCACGGGTGAGCCCCCACTGCCGAGACCAGCGAGCTCGGGGTGCGCCTTCGCCGCGTAGACGAGCACGTTGGTGCGGCTCGACTCGGGCGGCGTGAACGCGTCGCACGGAAATGTCCACGGGCCCTCGGGCGCGGGCGCCGTGCGGACCGCCACGTGCGTGCCGCCGAAGCCGATCGAGTGCACCGCGAGCCACGTCCCGTCGTTGCGCTTCTGCACGGAGAATTCCGTCGGCGGGTTGTCGAGCGCGCTCGAGAACGGGAAGATCACGTCGGGCGGCGCGCCCGTGGGCGGCCGCCACTGCCCCGAGGTGTAGAAGAGCGGCTGCGAGGCGTCGCCGCCGTCGAGGTCGGCCGCGGCGAAGCGTGCAACATACACAGAATGATCGCCGGGCTCCTCGTCGCCGAAGGCGTAGACGTACGTCCCGTCGTGCACGACCGCGGCGCCGAACGCGATCGGGAAGGCGAACGTCGGGAGGTTCCCGAACGAGAGCGTCCACGTCGCGGGGTCCGCGTCGGGGTTCGTCACGAAGACGACCTTCGTGCCCACGGCTTGGAAGCCCAGGCCAGTCGTCACGGGCTCCTCTTCGAGCACGAACAAGACGAGCCGCGAAGGAAGGCGCACGCCCGAGAGCGGCCAGAACCAGTGCGTCCCGTTCTCGGGGATGAACGACGACGCCGCGCCGTTCGACGCGGCCTTCCACGTGAAGGTCATCACCGCGCTGGGTGACGACGGGTCGTAGCTGCCGGATTGCACGCCGACGCTGTTGCGGATGAACCACGCGTTCTGGCGCGTGCGCGTCGCGTCCTTCGCGATGAACGTGTCGCCGAAGAGCCAGAGCACGCGCGAGCTCCCGAGATCGATCGAGTACGCCGCGTCGGACCCGATCCACGCCGGATCGTGCGTGAACAGCGCGTCGGCCTGCGGCCACGACGAGAGCGAGAGCCCGCACGCGCCAGCGCCGCCGTCGCCGCTGCCGCCGGTCTGCGAGCACGCGCAAACGAGCGCGACCGCAAGCGACGCGCCTCGCGCGTTCACGCCTTGGGTGGCGCCGTCGATTTGCGCCGCTCGCTGTCGAGCATGCGGAGGTACATCTTGGCCTGCGGGTTCTCGGGCTCCGCCTCGAGGACCTTCTTCCAGTGGTACTCGGCGCCGTCGAGCTCGCCGAGCGAGAGGAGCGTGACGCCGAGCGCGACGCGCGCGGGCACGTAGTTCGGGCGCGACGAGAGCGCCGCCTCGTAGTGCTCGCGGGCGCGCTGCGGCTCCTTCGTCTCGCGAAGGAGGTTTCCGAGGCGCGTGCGCAAATCGGCGAACTGCGGGCAGAGCGAGACGGCCTTCTGGAGCTCGACCGCCGCGTCGTGCGGGAGGCCGAGATCGGCGTACGCCTGCGCGATGTCGGCGTGCATGTTCGCGAGCTTGCCGCGCGCGAAGGGATCGAGCCCCTCCTTCTCACCGGTGGGCTTGCCGCGGATGCGCTTGTAGACCTCGCGCGCGGCCTCGTATTTTCCGCGATCGTTGTACGTGACGGCGAGGTTCAGCGCCGCCTCCGTGTACGACGGGTTGATCTCGAGCGCGCGCTCGAAGTGGCGCTCGGCGGCCATGAAGTTTCCGCGCGCGTGCGCGATCACGCCGAGCATGTCGTGCACGTCGGCGAAGCGATCGTCGGCGTCGAGCACCTCGCGAAGGAGGGGCTCCGCTTTGTCGTACTCGCGCTTCCCGTAGTGCTCGCGCCCGAGGAGCAAGACCTGCTTGATGCGGTCGTCCATTCCAACGACCGAACGTAGGTCATGCGCGGCGTGCTTGTCGCGAGTTTTTTCGGTACAAGGGCTTCGCGATGAGGCGTCGAGCAGTTTTGGCCGCAGTGCTCGGCGCGTCCGCCATCGCGTGCGTCGCGGGGCCTTTCGCCGTGGTGGGACAGCGGCACGCGCCGAAGGATCCGCCGCCCGCGCCCGTGACGCGCACGTCGGCCCCCGCGCTCGCAGCCGTGGCCGTGGCCGAGACGCGCGAGCGCCACGCCGCCGGCGCCCGCCGCGCCAACGCCGCACACCTTCCGCGTCGCGGACCTCGCGAGCGACTCGCGCGTCTCCATCGGCACGGGCACCGTCGGAAAGCACGGCTTTTTGGGCGCCGTCGTCGCGGCGGGCCTCTCGCCGAAGGAGGCGCACCGCGTCCTCGTGGGGTTCGCGGGCGTGCGAAACCTCGATCGCGCGAGCGCGGTCGACGCGTTCACCTTCGCCAAGGCTCAAGACGGTCACGTCGTCGCGTTCGAGCTCGTTCCCGGCGGGCGCGATGGACGGCGACAGCCTCGATTTCTTCCAGGAGCGCGAGAAGGCCGAAGGCGAGCGCCTCGCCGCGACGCGCGTGTCGCTCCCCATCGAACGAAAGCGCGTCAAGGTGGGAATCGTGGTCGGCGACGCGCTCCGAAGCTCGATCGCGAGCGCCGCGCTCCACGAAGAGGCCGCGACGGCTCCTCGACGACGCCCTCGACGGCCACGCGGAGCTCTCCGATCTCCGCGCCGGCACGCGCTTGCGCATCGTCGCGACGGAGGAGCGCATCGAGGGCGCGTTCGTCGGCTACGCGCCCATCGACGCCGTCGAGTACACCCCGGCCGGAAAGCCCGCGATCCGCGTGTACTGGTACGCAAAGGGAACGGAACAGAACAGCTCGAGCAACGACCCGCACCATCACGCGCGCGGCGGCTACTACGACGCGCAAGGTCGCCAGCCCTACCACGGCGCGTGGCGTTCGCCGGTGCCGATGGCGCGCATCTCTTCGCGCTTCAACCCGAACCGCATGCACCCGGTCCTTCACGTCGTCATGCCGCACAACGGCATCGACTTCGCGGCCCCGCCCGGCACGCCCGTGTACGCGGCGGCGTCCGGCACGATCCGGAGCGTGGGCGACAGCGGGCCGTGCGGCAACATGGTGCAAATCGAGCACGCTGGTGGCCTCATCAGCGCCTACTGTCACCTGTCGCGGTTCGCCTCGATTTCCGCCGGCGAGCACGTCGAGACGCGGCAGCTGATCGGATACGTAGGCCAAACCGGCCGCGCGACAGGCCCCCACCTCCACTTCGCGGTGAAGCGTCAAAATGGCGGGTATCGAGCAGTTCATCGATCCGATGGTGATGAAGCTCGATGGTGTAAGGATTATCCCACCTCGCCTTCGCGGCGACTTCGACGAGCTCCGAAAGGCCCTCGACACCGAAATCGACGCCATCTCCCTGCCAGCTCAGACCGAGACGCAAAACCAAACGCAAACCCAAACCGCCTCCGAGCCGGAAGAAACCGAGTGATCGCAGTTGCGCGAAGGGTCCGCCTCGTGGGATCTTCTTAGCGTGGGTGCATCCATGCGTGTCGCTCGACTGGGCGTGGTGGGAACCATCGGCAGCGCGATGTTGATCGTCGCTTGCGGAAGCGGCGGCGGCGTCGGAGACGACGACGCGCAGGTCGGCATAGACTCCGGCGGCGGGCCGGACGTCACCGTTGGTCCCGATGCGAGCCAGCAACAAGACACGGGCGGCGGTCCGCAAGATTCGACGATCCCTCCGTCGAACGACGCGACGCTCGACGTGAACTTCGGCGACGCGATCTGGACCGCGGACACGGGCGGCGGCGGAACCGACAGCGGCGTCGACACCGGCGGCAAGTGCTCGCCCGACGGCATCTTGTGCAACGGCAACACCGCCGAGATCTGCACGAACGGAAACCTCACGACGCAGACGTGCACCAACGGGAAGATCTGCGCGGACGGCTACGGCTGCGTCACGTGCGTCCCCGGAAGCGGCACGTGCAGCGGCTCGACCGGCACGCTCTGCAACTCGACGGGCACGGGCTACGTCACGAACAACTGCGACTCGCAGCTCGGGCTCACGTGCCAGGCGGGCATCTGCACGGGCGACTGCTCGAACATCGGCGAGAGCTACATCGGCTGCGAGTACTACGCGGCCACGATGCTCAACGACCAACTCTCGCAAGGGACCTTCCCGTTCGCGGTCTCGGTCGCGAACACGAGCACGAAGAGCGCGACGGTCACGATCACGGGCCCGAACACGGTCAGCGGCAGCCCCTTCACCATCGCGGCGAACTCGATTCAGTCGATCGTGCTCCCGTGGGTCTCGAGCATCTCGGCCACGACGGGCACGCTGAAGGTCACCGGCGGCGCGTACCACATCAAGAGCACCGAGCCCGTCACCGTCTACCAGTTCAACGCGCGCGACTATCAAATCGGCACGAGCTTCTCGTACACGAACGACGCGTCGCTCCTCATCCCTGTGAACGCGCTGACGGGCAACTACTACGTCGTCGCGCACCCGGACTGGAACGCGTCCGCCGACGGCTACGCGAGCCAGTACCTGCCCGGGCTCATTACCATCGTCGGGACGGTGAACAACACGTCCGTCCAGTTCACGCCGAACGGATCTGTAAGCGCGGGCGCGGGCATCACCGCGACGGGCACGAGCACGGTCACCCTCAATCAGGGCGACGTCCTCCAGATCAACGCGGCGGCCAACGCCACGTCGACCTCGTACGGAACCGATCCGAGCGGCTCGAAGATCGTCGCCACGCAGCCGGTCGAGGTCTTCGGCGGCGCAGACTGCACGAACGTTCCAAACGCCGTCCAGGCTTGCGACCACCTCGAAGAGATCAACTTCCCCCTCGAGACGCTGGCGAAGTCGTATCTCGTCGTACCGCCGAACATGACCGGCATCACGACGACCAAGAAGCCGAGCCACTTCGTGCGCATGGTCGGCACCGTCAACTCAACGACACTTTCCTACACGCCCTCGGTCACCGGCGCGCCGACCTCGCTCAACGCCGGTCAAGTCTCGATTTTCGAGACGTCGACGCCGTTCCAGGTCACCGCTAGCTCGCCCATCATCATCGGCATGTACATGGAGAGCTCGCAGAACTACGGCGGCGGCACGCTGAACGGCGATCCGGCGATGAGCGTCGCAGTCGGCACGAGCCAGTTCCGCAACAGCTACATGTTCACGGCGCCGAACAACTACTACATCAACTGGGCGACCGTCATCGCGCCGACCGGCAACACCGTCACGATCGACACGACGACGATCCCGTCGTCGTCGTTCACCGCGATCGGTACGAGCGGGTATGGCTTCTACCACTACCAAATCTGCAGCGGTAACTGCGGCAGCTACTCGTCCAACCACACCGCGTCGAGCGCCGTGGGCTTCGGCATCCAGGTGTACGGCTACGGCAGCTACACGAGCTACTGGTACCCGGGTGGATTGAACCTCACGCGCTGACGCCGCCGATGCCACGAGGCCAGTGTCCGCGTGCTATCTGCACGCGGACGGCCGTTTCGCGCTAAGTTAACTCGCGGGAGTTAATGGCGGCGCCGAAAGTCAGCCAAGCAGCGAAGGTGGGAGCCTTCATGCTGCTCGTCGCCGCGGGGGCGTGGGCCATATATTCCGCGATTTTCCGCGAGTATGGCGGCGGCGGCGGGTACGTGGTCCACGCGTACCTCGATGACGCGTCGGGCCTCGCGATGCACTCTCGCGTGACGATCGCGGGCATCCCGGTGGGGACGATCGACTCGATCCGCCTCGAGACGGACCCCAAGTCGAAGCACCGCGGGCAGGCGCGCGTCGACGTGCGCGTGAACAAAGACGTGCCCCTCTTCAACGACGGCACGCTCGGAAAGCACTCTTCGTCGCTCCTCGGCGAGTACGTGGTCGTCCTCACGCCCGGCGTGAAGGACCCCAAGCTCCACGACGGCGACGAGATCAACGTCGTGCCCGAAGAGGGCGAGCGTCGACGACATCAAGAAGAACATCAACGACGTCGCGAAGCTCATCAAGCAGGTCGCCGAGCAGCTCGCGAACTCGGTCGGCACCGAGCAGGGCGGGCAGAACATCAAGGCGATCCTCCAGAACGTGGCGGACGCGACCGACGCGCTCAACAAGACCATCCGCGAGAACCGCGACACCGTCCGCGAGACGCTCCAGCGCATCGACCGCATCACGGCGCAGAACGAGCAGCCGCTCGCGAAGGCGCTCGAGAACATCCGCGCGATCTCCGACGACGTGAAGGAGCTCGTCGCCGCGATCAACGGGCGCGGCGGCTCGCAGACCGGAAACGAGGTCCGCGAGACGATCACGCGGCTCGACACGTCGTCGAAGTCGCTCCAGAGCGCGCTCGACCACATCGACCATGTGACTGACCGACTCGATCGCGGCGAGGGCACGCTCGGCCGCCTCTCGAAGGACGAGACGCTCATCAACGACGTGCAGAGCACGGTCGAGAGCGTCAACAGCCTGGTCGAGCCGATCGGGCGCCTGCAGACGGTCGTCGGATTGCGTGCGGACTACAACTTCCTCGCGAACACGTTCAAGAGCTACTTCGAGCTCCGTCTTCAGCCGCGCGAAGACAAGTACATCATGATCCAGCTCGTCAACGATCCGAAGGGATTCACGAGCTATCAGAAGGTCACCACCGAGACCGACAACCCGACGCAGCCGGCGAAGTCGACGACGATCACGCAGGTCACGTCGAACCAGTTCCGCTTCTCGCTCGAGATCGCGCGCCAGCTCGGGCCGGTCCGCGGGAGGTTCGGCATCATCGAGTCGACGGGCGGCATCGGCCTCGACCTCGTCTTGTTCAACGGGCGCTTCGAGCTCGTCAACGATCTGTTCGGGTTCGCGGAGCAGTCGGTGCCGCGCTTCCGCAGCTACGTCGCGTACCAGTTCATCAACAAACTGTTCCTCCTCGGCGGCGTCGACAACGTCTTCCTCGACGCGCAGCGCGACTACTTCATCGGCTTGCAGCTCCGCTACAACGACGAGGACCTCAAGACGCTGCTCCCGTTCGCGGGGAGCTTCCCCGGGAAGTGAGCGGCGCGCGCCTCAGCGCGGCGAGAGCTCCAAGAGGCGCGACGCGAGGAGCACGTCGATCACGCGAAGGACCGAGCCCGCGGTGTTGTGACCTCCGCGCGTCGCGTCCGAGAGGATCTCGGAGAGACGGCGCGGGCGGCGCGCGAGCGCTTCGATCGCCGCGATCTGCGGCGGCCACTTCACGTGAAGGAGCCCCGGTCGGTCGCGCTTGCCCGGACCCACGACGTGATGAAGGCGCGTGCGGTAGCGCTCGAGCGCCGACTCGCCCGGGACCGCGGCTTCCATGCCGGCGAGGATCAAGCCCGGGAGGTCGAGGTCGAGCGGGAACTCGACGCGCTGCGCCTGCTCGCCGCGATAGAACGTCGCTCGACCGCTCTTCCACATGAAGAGGTCCGCGACGCGATCGCGCCCCTGCTCGCGGATCGCCTGGAAGATGTCGACGGGCGACACGAGGCCGAGCGAGATGAGCGTGTCGCCCATGCGACCCTGGTTTCGCGGGAGGACCGCGAGGGCCATGTCGAGCTCCTCGCGCGAGAGCGTGCCGCGGCGAAGGAGGTACTCGCCGAGGAGCTCGCTCGCGTTCGACGAGGCCACGTGATGGAGGCGCCCGCGCTGGAAATAGAGCTCTTTTCGCGAGCGATCGTCGCCGCTCGAGCGCTCCGCGAAGAGCACGCCGGTCTCGTCGCGCTCGAGAACGCCGAGCAGGACCTCGAGCATCGAGACGTGCGCGAGGTCGAGGGTCTGGTCCGGGCTCGACGGCTCGTCGACGCGGCTCGTCTGCGGCGTGCGCATCGGGAGGAAGCGCGCGAGCTCTTCGATCGAGTCGAGCGGCTGGTAACCCTGGCCCATGTAGTCGATGAGGTCGCCGCGTCCGACCTCGCCCGTCGCGACCGCCTCGACGATGCGCGCGAACTGCCACGGGCCGTGCTGGACGCCCTCGCGCGTGCGCACGAACGACGGCAGGCTCGTGTACTCGCCCGTCGCGCGATCGTCCTCGGGCTCGGGGACCGCCGCGACGAGCTTGCGCGCGCTGTCGCGGAGATCGGTTCGCGTGGACGTCGCCGTGGCGACGAGCGTCGAGAGGTGCGTCTGCGACGCGGGCGTGACGAACGGACGAAGCGCGTCGGCGAAGTCGCTCGCCGAGCGCCAGCGCTTGTCGACGTCGCGCGTGAGGCCCTTGGTGAGCACGTCGTAGAGCCCCGCGGGGAGCTTCGACTTGATCGCCGTCAGCGCGTCGATGCGACAGTCGCGGATCGCGAGCAGCACGGCGAGCTGGCCTTGCCCCGGAAAGAGCGGCTCGCCGAGCAAAAGCTCCGCGAGCACCGTCGCGAGGCTGAAGAGGTCGGCGCGAAGATCGACCGCCTCGCCCGCGACCTGCTCGGGCGCGAGGTACGCGAATTTGCCCTTGAGCATTCCGGCGGCGGTGCTCTTGAGCGCGGCGCGCTCCGAGCCACGCGCGATGCCGAAGTCGCCGAGCTTCACCTCGCCGGAGCGCGACAAATAGATGTTCGACGGCGTCACGTCGCGGTGGACGATCGCGAGCGGGGCACCGTGCTCGTCCTTCGCTTCGTGCACGCTCGCGAGCGCGCGGAGCACTTCGTGCGCGACGTACACGGCGACGTCCACGGGCATCCCGCCTTGGTCCTGCTTCAGCCGGCGGAGCAGGCGCGCAGCGTCCAACCCGTCGACGAACTCCATCGCGAGGTACGGCTCGCCCTCGGGCGTCTCGCCGGTGGCGTACACCTTGACGACGTTCGCGTGGTGCACGGCGGCGTGCAGCGCGGCCTCGCGCGCGAACATCGTGCGACCCTCTGCGTCGGCGAGAAAGTCCGGGATCATGCGCTTCACGACGAGCTTCTGCGGCTCGGCGTGCGGATCCTCGGGGCGCGCGAGATAAACCTCGGCCGTACCACCGACGGCGATGCGGCTCTCGAGGACGTACGGACCGAATTTCACGCGAAGACCCTAACTACTTCTATATCCGTGGTCGCTCGCTTCATCTACGGCTATGAAGTTCCGTCGTGAGCCGGTGGCTGCGCCTCTTCGTCTCGTCGATCCTCGCCGGGTCGGGTCTCGTCTGTCTCATGGGGGCTTGCGACGGGTGCCGCCCGTCGCGCACCGCCGAGGCGCTCCCTGAGCAAGCCGACGGTGCGGCTCTATCTCGTGTCGAACGTGGCGGGCGCCCTCGAGCCCTGCGGGTGCGTCAAAGACCAGCTCGGCGGGCTCGATCACGTCGCCGCGCTGATGACGCAGCAAAGGCCGCTCGCGCCGAACGCGGCGCTCGTCGAGGCGGGGCCGCTCTTCTTCCTCGATCCGGTCATCAAGGAGGAGCGAAGACCGCAGGAGCGCGCGAAGGCCGAGACGATCGCCGACATCTTCAAGGGGCTCGATTTCGTCGGCGTCTCGCCCGGGCGAAACGACTGGGCGCTCGGCGCGCCGATCCTCGCCGAGCTCGAGGCGCGGAGCGGCGGGCAAGTGCTCGCGTGCAACGCGAAGCCGCCAGTCTCAGGGCCAGCTCTTTCACGCGTCGCTCGTGCGCGAGATCGACGGCGTGAAGGTCGGGTTCATCGGCGTCGCGCAGCCTGACAAATCGGACGTGGGCGCGCCGCTCGACGGGGTCACGTTCGAGGCGCCCGCAGACGCGGTGAAGACCGAGGTGACGGCGCTGAAGGCCAAGGGCGCGCAGGTGCTCGTCGCGATCGCCGCGGTGGGCCGCGGCGAGGCCAAGCGCATCGCGGACGTCGCGCCCGAGCTCACCGCGATCGTCGTCGGCGCGACCGGCATGGGCGGCGAAGAGAACACCGACGCGCCGCCGCCCGAGCTCGTCGGAGACGTGCTCGTCGCCGAGACGCTCGAACCACCTCCAGACCGTCGGCGCGCTCGACCTCTTCGTGCGAAACGGCTCGTTCCGGTTCCACGACGGCACGGGCATCGCGCAGGGCCAGAAGCGCAAGGAGCTCCAGGGGCGCATCGACCAGCTCCACGCGAAGATCGCCGATTGGGAGAAGGACCCGAAGATCGCGCCGAAGGACCTCGACGCGCGCCGCGCCGATCTCAAGAAGCTCGAGGACGAAAAGCGCGCGGTCGACGACGCGCCCGTGCCGAAGGACGGGAGCTTCTTCAAGTACCGCGTCTTCGAGGTGCGCACGTCGCTCGGGTCCGACCCGAAGGTGAAGGACGATTTCCTTGCATATTACAAGAAAGTGAACGAGACGAACCGCGTCGACTTCGCGAGCCGCATGCCGCCGCCTCCGCCGCCGGACGGCAACGTGTACGCCGGCGTCCAGGCGTGCGTCTCGTGCCACCCGGGTCCGAAGGCGGTCTGGGACAAGACCGCGCACGCGCGCGCGTACAAGACGCTCGCCGACGAGTTCAAGCAGTTCAACCTCGACTGCGTGAGCTGCCACGTCACCGGCTACGAGGAGCCGGGCGGGAGCAGCGTGACGCACGTCGAGAAGCTCGAGTCCGTGCAGTGCGAGACGTGCCACGGGCCGTCGTCGAAGCACGTCGCCGATCCCGAGCACGTGAACCCGCCGATCCCGAGGCCGGGCACCGACAAGTGCACGAGCTGCCACCACCCGCCGCACGTGCACACGTTCGATCCCGTCGCGAAGCTCCCCGAGATCCTCGGGCCGGGGCACGGGCGCCCGCTCAAATAGGGAGCGACGCGATCACGAAGTCGACGATCTCGTCCATGAGGTGATCGTCGCGCTCGAAGAGCGTCATGTGCGTCGCGCCGGAGACCGCGACGAACTGGCCGCGCGGGAAACCGTGAGCGACCGTCTCGCCCATGTCGAACGGGACGACCTCGTCGCGATCGCCGTGCGCCACGAAGACCGGCAGCGAGATCGCGGGCGCCTTCGAGAGCGTGTCGAACTTGTCGCGCATGAGCGCGTTCATCGGAAAGAGCGGCACGTGGCGCTGCGCGACGGCGGGGATCGACGTGTACGGCGCGAGGAGGACGAGCGCGCCACCGTGACCGCGCGCGGCCATCTCCGTCGCGACGCCCGTGCCGAGCGAGAAGCCCATGAGGACGACGTGATCGTTTCGGGCCTTCACGGACGACACGATCGCCTCCGCGTCGGCGTAGATGCCGCGCTCGTTCGGGGAGCCCTCCGCGGCGGACATGCCGTAGCCGCGGTACTCCGCGAGGACGATCTCGTAGCCGTGCGACGCGAGCGCGCGCGCGAGGTCCGCGCCGTCGTCCGCGAGCTCGCCGTTACCGTGGAAGAAGACGATCGAGGTCGTCGCGTCCGCGGGGCCGAACCGTAGCGCGTGCGCGTGGACCGAGTCGCTCGTGGTCGCGTCGACGCGCGTCGCGGCCGTCACCGTCGAGGGAGCTCGATGCGGAGCTGGAAACAGGAACGGGCGATACGCGAGGGCGACGGTGCCGCACGCGAGCGCGTAGACGAGCGCCGTGACGCCCACGAAGCGCAGCGCCTTCTTGGACGAGCGCGTTCATCGCGCGGAAGTCGAAGAGCGACGGCACGACCTCGGTCGCGGTCCCGAGGCAGAGCTCGTGGAAGGCGCTCGAGTTGTCGGGGCGCTCGGGGCCCACGTACACCGTGCGCGCGTGGCCGTGCGAGCGCGCCGCGCTCACGAAGCCCGCGGCGGGATAGACGCTTCCCGAGCTGCCGATCGTGACGAACACGTCGGCCATCGCGAGCTCGGCGGCGATCTCCTCCATGAACATCGGGACCTCGCCGAACCACACGATGTGCGGACGAACGCGCGCGCCGCACGCGCACCGCGGGATCGCGCTCGCGCTCTCGTAGAGCTTGTCGTCGTCGAACGGCGGCCGCTCGCAGGTCTCCCAGTTCTCGCAGCGGCTCTTGAGGAGCTCGCCGTGCATGTGGAAGACGCGCTTCGATCCCGCGCGCTCGTGGAGCGGGTCGACGTTCTGCGTGCAGAGGAAGAGGCGATCGCCGATCTTGCCCTCGAGCTCCGCGAGCGCGACGTGCGCCGCGTTCGGCTTCACCGCGTTCACCTTCAGCTCGTTGCGGCGCTGCGAGTAGAAGCGCCAGACGAGCACGGGGTTTCTCTCCCACGCTTCCGGCGACGCGACGTCCTCGAGGCGGTGCTCCTCCCAGAGCCCTCCCGCGTCGCGAAACGTACGTACGCCGCTCTCGGCGCTGATGCCCGCGCCCGTGAGCACGAAGACGCGCTCCTTCGGGCCGATCTCGATCTTACTGCTCACGCCCGGAGCATACGCGATACATTGCTCGGGATGCATTTCGCCAAGCCGCTCGCGATGCTCGCGTTCGCGATCGCGATCACGTCGGCGCACGGATGCAGCTCGGGCGGCGACGTCGTCGCGCACTTCGCGCTCTCGGGCGACGCGCTGCCGAACATGCTCGACGTGCCCTTCCCCACCGACGCGTACCTCGACGGGACGAAGCACGTGATGAACCCGATCCCCGGGTTCGACGCGATCATCACGCAGAACGGCGACGAGCTCGAGCGCGAGCTCGCCGAGATGGACGGGTTCTCTCGCATCACGCACGCGATGTTCTGGGTCGACGATCTCTCGCTCCCGAAGGACGACTCGGGCAACGCGCAGAGCGCGACGATCGACCAGAGCTCGCTCCCGTTCGACGAGGCGGCGTGCACGAGCGACGCGTCGTCGGTGTTCCTTGCTCGACCTCGAGGCCAAGGACGCCGCGAGCGCGCGCGTGCCTTGTCGGGCTTATTTTCAGGACGATCGCTCCATCGGGTCCGAGTCACGACCCGTCGTCGCCGTCGGGCCCGCGCGCGGCGTCGTGCTCGAGGAGGGTCACCGCTACGCCGCCGTGATGACGAGCCGCGTGCGCGATCAAGCGGGCCGGCCGGTGACCGCCCCGTCGGCACTCACCGGGCTCGCGAGCGTCGCGGCGCCGAGCGCGACGCAGAAGCTCTATCAAGACGCGCTCGCCACGGCGAACGGCCTCCTCGGCGGAGCGCTCGCGGGCGCCTCGATCGTCTCGATCGCGCCGTTCACGACCCACACGCGCGCGCGAGAGATCTTTCAGGCGCGCGCGACGCTCGACACGATCCCGAAGCCCGCGCTGTCGTTCGCCGCGGCCGATCTCGCGCCGATGGGCGTCGGGCTCTTCTCGAAGCTCGTCTCGGGGACGCTCCCCGCGGGCTTCACGGCGAGCCTCGACGACTGGCTCGGCGTCGTCCCCGCTTCGAACAAGCTCCCCGACGGCACCGACGACTGGGACAACCAGCTCCCCGTTCGCGCGCACGACAAGATCGCCGCGTGGGGCACCGCGGTGTTCGACGCCGCGAACTTTCTCCAGGCGCTCCCGGGCGGCTTCGAGGTCCCCGCGCAAGCTCACTTCGTCCGCGACGCGAGCGGCAACATCGTCCAGAACCCGACCGCGCCCACCTACAAAATCTGGGTGTCGTTCGCCGTGCCGGACGCGCCGATGCCCGCGGGCGGTTACCCGACCGTCATCATCCAGCACGGGCTCAGCGCCTCGCGCGAGTACGTCGTTCAGGCCGCGAACCTCTTCTGCAGCAAGGGCTGGCTCGTCGTCGGCATCGACAGCATCACGTTCGGCGCGCGCGCCGTGGAGCCGCAGTTCCAGGTCGACACGACGACCGACTACGTGAACGCGCCAGGCGCGAAATACGCCGGCCCCGACGGCATCGCCGACAACACGCCGCAAGGGCGAGACCCGCCGACGGATCTCTTCGGCAACTTCCAGAACCTCGGCGCGTTCCGCGATCAGCTCCGCGAGGCCGCGCTCGACACCGCGCAGCTCTTCCGCGTGATCTCGAGCGATCCCGATCTCGGCGCGCTCACGACCGATCACGGCACGCCGCACATCGACCCCACGCACATCGCGTACGTCGGCGAGTCGCTCGGATCGATCGAGGGCGAGGTGGCCGCGGCGCTCGAGCCGCGCATCGAGCCGTGGGTGTTCTCGGTGGGCGGCGGCGGCTTCATCTTCGAAGCGGGCGTGCACGGCCCCGGGATCGGCGCGCTCCTCGGCGCGGCCGCCGGGCTCTATTTCCATTTCCTCCACGACCGCCTCACGGAGTTTCATCCGCTCGTGAACCTCGTGCAGGAGGTCGTCGAGTCCGCCGACCCGCTGCTCTACGCGCGCGATCTCCTGCGCGATCCGCAGCCCGTCGCGAGCCTCCCGGCGAAGGCCCACTCGGTCATGCTGATGGAGTGCATCTACGACGAGCTCGTCGCGAACGAGGCGGGCGAAGCGTGGGCGCGCGAGGCCGGGCTCGTGCTCACGTCGCCGAACGTGGGCGTGAACTCGAGCGTGATGGACCTGAAGAGCCCTTCGACCGGGCGCTGGCACGTGGCGCTCACGGTCGCGCCACCCGACGGCAGCGGGACCATTCACGACGTGCCGCAAGCCGGGCTCACGGGCGTCGTCGTGCAAGCCGATCCGTGCGACCACGGCTCCGATTGGGTGTCGAGCAAAGGCTCTCACGACTACGCCATTCCGTATGTCCGCTACGACGCGCCCGTGCTCTACAGCCGGCTTACGGCGTCGTTCGACATGCAGAACCCGTATCGGGCGCTCGGGGCGCAGTTCGCCGCGTTCATTGCGGATTCGTTCGCGGGGAAGGTGCCGGCGGTTGTGGTGCAAACTGCGCCAATTCGCGACTTCGACGGAGACGGCGTCCCCGACGACGTGGACTCCGCGCCGAGCGATCCGACGATTCATTGACGCGGACGTGATACGCTCGGTCTCGTCATGGACGCTGTCGAGCTCGTGGGGCTGGACATCGCGGCGAGCGATGCCGTCGAGCTCCTCGCGTCCGACCCGTCGACCGCGCGCGCCCTGTTCGACGGCGTGCCGGCGGCGAGGTTGCTCGCGAGGGCGCGAGCCGGTCGCGACGAGCGCGATTTGCTCGTCGCCGACACGAAGAGCCAGCCCGCGTTCACGTTCGACGCGATCATGGCGACCGTGTGCGGGTCGACGAACGCGGTCGCGCGCGTGCGGGCCGCCGTCGCGAGGCAGGCGCGCGCAGCTTCGGTCGAGGGGCCGATCGCGGCAGACGACGCGACGATCGCGACGCTCGTCTTCGCCGTCGCCATCGCGCCCGGCCCCGACGCGTCGATGGCCGAGGCGTTCGTCGAGTCCACCACGAAGGGCCTCCAGGTCACCGCGATGCTCGAGATCGCGCAGTCGATGGAAGGGATCCGCCAGGGCGCGATCCAGTACGACCCGCGCTTGATGCAGCCCGATCCGCGCGGGGCGCTCTTCGAGGCGTGCGTTCGCCTCGCGAGCTCGGCGCGCTTCGGCCCCGTCCCCGCGTCGCGCCTGCTCGACGCGTCGCGCCGCCTCTCGCGCGTGGGCTTCGTGCTCTTGAAGGCGGGGCCCGCGCTCTATCCGCCTTCGATCGACGCAGACCTCCCGCGGCGCTCGCGACGCATGGCCGCGCTCGACCGCGCGACGCTCGAAGAGGCCGCCAAGCGCGACCCGCGCGATCTCGCGGCGACGCTCGCGCGCACCGATCAGAGCAGCCCAGCGTCGATGCGCCTCGACTCGCTCCTCGCCGACGTCGCGGCGCTCGTGATGCACCCCGGCGCGCTCGTGCTCGCGGTCGCATCGAACCTCCCCGAGACGGTCGCGCAGCCGCCGTCGTCCGCGCGTCCGTCGTGGCTCCCCCACGACTGGGACTCGCCGCTCGCCGCGGTGTCGCTCGCGAGCGCGCTCGAGCGCGGCAACTCGACCGTGCCGCGCGCGTTCGCGCTCGTGCAGCGCGGCGGCGACACCGCGCTCGACGCGATCGGCGCCGAGATGCTCGACACCGAGGCGCACCCGTTCGCCAGCGCCGCGTTCGCGGAGATCCTCGCGCGGCGCGCGCGCGCGCGCGACGTGACGCGCCTCATCACGTATTTCGCGATCGCGCCCGATCCGTCGCTCGCGGCCCGCACGCTCAGCGCGTGCGCGGCGCCCGAGCTCCCGTCGATGCTCCGGCGCTGGCTCGAGTCGATGCTCCCGCAAGACGGTAGCTCCGTGCCGCGCAGGACCGAGCCGACGTCGAGCGCCGCGCGCATCTCGGCGTACGTCGAGGCGCTGCGCCCGCACCGCGCGCTGTTCGAGGCCGTGCGCCCGTTGCTCGAGCGGATCGAGCCGGCTCGGCGCCCGTGAAACGCCTCGCTCGCGTGCTGATCGCCGCGGCCGCGCTCGCGGCCGCGGGGTGCGCGGCGATCTTGGGCATCGACGACGGCGTCCCGCGCGACGGAGGCGCGTCGTCCGACGCGAGCGACGCGAGCTTCGCGGACGCGCCCGCGGACGCCGCGAAGGACGCGGCCGACGCGAGCGACGCGGCGCCTCCGATGTGCGACGTCGACGCAGCGTTCGCGGCGCCCACCGCGTTCTCCACGCTCGACTCGCCCGCGAGCGACGCGCACCTTCGCCTCGCGCCCAACGAGTTCACCGGCTATTTCCAGAGTCAGCGCGACGGCGGGCTCGGCGGCTACGACATCTATACCGCGACGCGAACGTCGATCGCGGACTCGTGGATGGCGCTCGCGGCCGTCGCCCCGGTCAACTCGACGGCGAGCGAGGCGGACCCGACGATCAGCGCCGACCAGCTCACGCTCTACGTCTCGCGCTCGACCGACATCTATCGCTCGACGCGCGCGTCCACGTCGACGGCGTTCGGCGCGCCCGTCGCGGTGGCGCCGCTCAACTCCGGCGCCTCGGAGTTCGCGCCGTACCTCGTCGAGGACGGCTCTTCGCTCTATTTTTCGTCGACGCGCAACAGCGACGCGGGCGTCTCCGAGCTCTTCGTCGCGCAGCCGCTCGCGGACGGCGGGTTCACCGCGCCCGCGAACGTCAACGGCACCGCGCTCAAGACGGGCGACAACCGCTTCGCCGCGGTGACCGCCGACCAGCTCGTCATGTACTTCGCGTCGAACCGGACCGGAGGCCAGGGCAGCTACGACATCTGGGTCGCGACGCGCGCGTCGACGTCGGTCGCGTTCGGCACGCCGCGCGTCGTCGCAGAGGTCTCGAGCACGTTGGACGAAACGCCCGACTGGGTCTCGCCAGACCGCTGCCGCCTCTACTTCTCGAGCAACCGCGGCGCGAGCTACGACCTCTACGTCGCGACCAAGGTCCCGTAGGTCAGACCGGGATGACGCCGCGCTTGCGGTGCGGGCGCTCGACCTTCTTGTGGCGCGCGAGCTCGAGGCCCCACGCGATCGTGCGGCGCGTGTCGCGCGGGTCGATGATCTCGTCGACGAGCCCCCAGCCAGCGACCTTGTAGATGTCGATGTTCTTCTGGATCTGGTCGATGATCATCTTCTTCGCCTCGGGCGGCGGATCCATTCCGCCGAACAATTTCCGCGCGGCGATGCCGACCATGCCCTCGGCGCCCATGACGCTGATCTCGCCCGTGGGCCACGACACGATGAGATCCGGCTCGTAGGCGCGGCCGCTCATGACGTAGTAGCCCGCGCCGTACGCCTTGCGCACGACGACCGTGATCTTCGGCACGGTCGCCGCCGCCATCACGTGGAGCATCTTCGCGCCGTGGCGGATGATGCCCGCGTGCTCGACCTTCGAGCCGACCATGAAGCCCGGCACGTCTTGGAGAAAGACGAGCGGCACGTTGAACGCGTCGCACACCTGCATGAAGCGCGCGGCCTTGTCGGACGAGTCGACGTCGAGGATGCCGCCGAGGTAATTCGGCTGGTTCGCGACGATGCCGACGCTCTTGCCGCCGATGCGCGCGAAGCACGTGATGATGCTGCGCGCGAAGCGCGGCTTGATGTCGAAGATCTCGCCGTGATCGACGATCGCCTTGATGAGCTTGTACATGTCGTACGGCTTGCGCGTCGACTCGGGCAAGAGGTCGAGGAGCATCTCCTCGCGGCGATCGATCGGATCGGTCACCGGGAGCTCCGGCGGCGACTCGTCGCAGCTCGAGGGCAAGTACGACAAATACTTCTTCACGGCGGCGATCGCGGCGGCGTCATTTTCGTATTCGCCGTCGCCGACGCCGCTCACGTCGGAGTGGACCTTCGATCCGCCGAGCTCTTGCTCTGCGATCTCCTGGCCCGTGACCGCCTTCACGAGCGCCGGGCCGCGAGCGCCATCGAGCCGATGTTCTTCACCATCGGCACGAAGTCGGCGAGGCCTGGGATGTACGCCGTCCCCGCCGCGCCGGGGCCGACCATCGCCGCGACCTGCGGCACGACGCCGCTCATGTGCACCTGCTCGCGGAACAAGTGGCCCGTGCCCGCGAAGAGCGAAATCATGTCGGGGTGCGAGCTCCCGGGGTCGATGCGCGCGCCCGCCGAGTCGATGAACCACACCATCGGCCAGCGGCCGCGGAGCGCCATCGTGCGAAGGCGCGTGACCTTCTCCTCGCCCGTGTAGCCGATGCTGCCGCCCTTGACGGTGAAGTCGTACGCCGCCGAGCAGACCATCCGCCCGTCCACTTTTCCGAACGCGGTGACGACCGCGTCGGCCGGAGGTTTGTCCGTTCCGTCCGGACCCGCGGCGAGGCCCATCTGCGTGCCGTGCGCGCCGATCTCGAAGAACACGCCGCCGTCGAAGAAGCTCGCGAGCCGCTCGCGCGCGGTTAGCTTGCCGCGCTGATGCTGCTTGGCGATTTTGTCCTCGCCGCCCATCTTGCGGATCTGCTCGAGACGCTTCTCGAGGTCCGCGACCATTTCACGCATCGTCGCCATTTTTCGATCCTCTCGAGAGGGGGGAACAGGGAGATCGAAAGATCAGGAGGTCTTGGGGTTCGGACCCAACAAAACCCTTTTTTAGCTCCCTGATCTCCCTGTTCAACAAATCACTTCCCGGTCCATTGGGGTTTGCGTTTTTGGAGGAACGCGGTGAGGCCTTCGCGCGCGTCCTCGGTGCCGAGCGCCTCGCCGAGGGCGTTGCGGAGGAGCGGCAGCGCGTCTTCGAGCGCGAGGTCGTCTTGCGCCGCGAACGCGCGGAGGCCGAGGCGAAGCGCGGTCGGGCTGCGCGCGGCGAGGTCCGTGCAGAGTGCATCGACTTCGGCGTCGAGCGCCTCGGGGGCGACGACGCGCGTGACGAGACCGATGCGCTGCGCCTCGGTCGCCTCGAGCTTCTGCCCGCGGAGCATCATCTCCATGAGCTGTCGGCGCGGCACGATGCGCGCGAGCACCGCGGCGATCATGAACGGGAAGAGCCCGACGTCGACCTCGGGCGTCCCGAGCTTCGCGTCGCTCTGCGCGATCGCGAAATGCGACGCGGCGACGATGCCAAGCCCGCCGCCCATCGCAGCGCCGTTCACGCGCGCGACGATCGGCTTTTCGTAGCGCGTCATCGCGACGAGCAGATCCGCGTAGTCGCCTTTGTGCGGCAGCTCCACCTGGTCCGCGGTCGCGCCGGTCATCTGCGCGAAGTCTCCGCCCGCGCAGAACGCCTTCCCCTCACCCGTCACGAGGACGACGCGCACGCCCGCGTCTTCGGCCGCATCGGACAGGGCCCAGCACACTTCGTTGACCATCTGCGGGCCGATCGCGTTGCGCCGCTCGGGATTGAACAGCGTGATCCGCGCGATCGCGTTCTCGGACGTGACGCGGATCTTTCCGTACTGACGGCTCATGACGCCGCGGAGAGCGAGAGGATCTCGCGCGCTTGCTCCACCGTCGCGGGCTTGCGTCCCGTGTCGCGGACCATGCGCGCTGCGACCTCGACGAGCTCGCCGTTCGACTTCGCGGGCTCGCCGTTCGGAAGATAGAGGTGATCCTCGAGGCCGACGCGCACGTTGCCTCCGAGGACGAGCGCCGTCGCGAGCATCTTCCACTGGCAGTGCGAGATGCCGATGACCTCCCACTCGCTCCCCGGCGCGAGGTCGAGCGCGATCTTCTTCTGGAGCTGGAGGCTCTCGACCGTCGGCGGGATGCCGCCGAGCACGTTCACGATGAACGAGAACTGGAGCGGCTTCTTCAGCGCGCCCATCTCGAGCAGCGGCCAGATGCCCGAGGTGTGCCCGGTGTCGAAGCACTCGAGCTCGGGCTTCACGCCCGCCTCGTTCATCGCGGAGAGGAGCTTCAAGATCTTTCCGTACGTGTTCGGGAAGACCATGTCGAAGACGAACTGCTTCTGGTTCTTGCTGAACTTCGCGTAGTTCATCGTGCCCATGTTGAGGGCGGCGATCTCGGGGCGGCTCTCTTTGACGTACGTGCACTGCTCGGTGACGTCCTCGAGGATCGTGCCGGTCGAGAAGTTCAGGATGATCGGGCAGCGCTTTCGCGTCTCCTCTTTGATCTTCGCGAACGTCGCCGGCGAGAACGTCGGCGAGCCGTCGTCGTTGCGCGCGTGGATGTGCACGACCGCGGCGCCCGCGTCGTAGGCGCGCTTGCACTCCTCGGCGATCTCGACCGGCGTGTACGGGATGTACGGGCACTGCTTTCGGTTCGCGAGCACGCCGCTGACGGCGCACGTGATGACGCAGACATCCGGATCGCGAGTGGTCATGTCTTCTTTTCTCCTTCGACCAGGTCCTTCACGCGCTTGGCGAGCTTGGTCGAGATCTTCATCAGCTCGCGCCCTTCCGCCACCGAAAGGCTCAAGATCGCGCGTCGCAAGATCTCCATCGGCTCGACGGGGATGTCGCGCGCGAGCTCGGCGCCCTTCGGCGTGAGGCGAATGTGCACGACGCGCCGGTCTTCCTTGCTCCGCTCGCGCTTCACGAGCCCCTCGCGCTCCATGCGGTCGATGATGCCGGTCACCGTGCTGTTCTGCGCGCGGATGCGCTCGCTGAGCTCGCTCAACGAGACGTCGCCGAACGTCTCGAGCACCTTGATGACGGTGAGCTGCGGGCTCGTGAGGTTCGCCCGCCGCGCGTACTCCTTCGTGAGGCGCCGCCCCTCCGTATAGAGATAGAGGATGGCCTCGAGGATCTGATCGACCTCAGCCTTTTCGTCGGGGGTGAACGGGATGGTCATGGGGCGCACACGAAAGTTTCGTGTGCGAAATAATTGGACGCTAATTCTTGGTCCGTCAAAGCTTTTCTTCGCCTCGAGCGTTAGAAGCTGGGTGCGAAGCCTCCACCTCTGCAAGTTTGTCGTCCTGATCGCCGCGATCGCGGCTTGTTCGAAGAAAAACGACCCTCCGCCCACGCCCGAGCAAAACGCGGCGCAAGACGCGGTCGACGACGTCGTCCCGATCGAGCGGCCGGCCATGCCCTCGCGGGAAGGCTCCACGGTCGTCATCGGGAAGATCGACGGCAAGAAGGTCGCGTTCGTCGCCGACGAAGACACGGGGAGCGTTCGCACGATCGACCTCGTCGCGCGACAGGAGATCGGGTCGGTCGCGCTGGGCGGCCGTCCGGGGCAGCTCCTCGTCACGAAGGGCGGACGGCTCGCGGTCGCCCTGCGTGACGACGCGTCGGTCGCGCTCCTCGAGGCGCACGCGAACGGGTCGCTCTCGCTCGACAAGAAGACGCCGACCGAGCCGCGAGCCGGTCGCCCTCGCCGTGTCCGCCGACGACGCAACGCTCTATGTCGCGACGGGCCTCTCGCACGCGCTCCAAGCGTTTCGCGCGAGCGACGCGGGGCTCGGCGAGCGCACGCTCGACGTCGACGTCGATCGCGAGCCGCGCGCCGTCGCGATTTCGTCCGACGGCAAGCGCGCGTTCGTCGCGCACGCAGCCTCGAGCAAGCTCGAGGTGGTCGACCTCGAAGGGGCGGGGAAAATCGCGCAAACGACGGATCTCGGCATCCCATCCTCGAACGACGGAGGAGGAGGCGTATTCGGCGTCGCGCGCATGCCCATGGCGGGTCGCGTGATCTTCGACGCGCTCATCCCCGCCGCGGATTCCCGCCGACGCAGTCGCGTTCGACGACTGCTTCGACTGCGGGTCGAGCGGGTTCAACACGTTCTTGCCGGCTCGCTTCGCGCGCCAGGGCTACGCGCTCGCGCACGTCGTCATCAAGACCGGCAAGGGCGACGTCGAGACGTTCATCGTCCCGCACACCGAGGTCATGACCGGCGATCCGATGGTCATCTCGAGCGGGTACGGCGGCGGCGGCGTCGAGGGCGACATCGACGAGCCCACCGAGCGATTCACGCTCTCGATGCTCGACGCCACCACCGGCAAGCGGAGGCTCCTCGCGCAGACCGGCGACGCGCGCGACAAAGAGGGCTGTCACCTGCCCCGCGGCGCGGCGACCGACGGGAGCGGAAACGTGTATGTTGCATGCTTCGGGAGCGACTCGCTCATGGCGTTCTCCGCGACGGAGAAGAGCTACGAGATCGCGGTCGAGCCCAAGCCGACCGACAAGCTCAAGTTCGTCGTGGACGCGCGCGGCGACGTGAAGTCGACGCCCGCCACCAAGCCGAAGGCTCCGCCGCAGAAGGTCTCGTACATCTCGATGGCCGCGGCGGGTCGCGTCCCCGTGGCGTCTGGTCCGACCGGCATCGCGATCGACGCGGAAGACAAACGGCTCGTCTCGTTTTCGCAGCTCGACGGGTCGCTGTCGCTCGTCGATCTCGACGCGTTCGCGACGAACAAGCAGCCCGTGACGATCAAGCTCCTTCGCGCGAGCGGGCTCACCGAGCAAGCCGCGGCGGGGCGAAGGCTGTTCTTCTCGGGCGGCGACTCGCGCATCTCGAAGGACGGCCGCGCGTGCTCGAGCTGTCACCCCGACGGACGCGACGACGGCCTCGTGTGGTCGACGCCCGACGGCCCGCGCCAGACGATCATGCTCGCGGGCCGCGTGAACCGAAAGGGCCCGTTCGGCTGGCTCGGAAAGCACGAGTCGCTCCAGGTCCACATGCAGACGACGATGAAGAACCTCAAGGGCAGCGGGCTCGAAGAGAACGAGCGAAACCAGCTCGCAGCGTTCCTCGTGTCGCTGAAGCCGCCGGCGCAGAAGTGGCGCACGCTCACCGACGAGGAGATCCACGGCCGCGATCTGTTCAACTCGAGCGACGCGCAGTGCAGCCAGTGCCACGCCGAAAAGAGCGGCTTCACGGATCACGACACGCACGACGTCCGCAGCGCGACCGCCTCCGATCAGACCAAGGAGTTTCTCGTCCCGTCCCTCACGAACGTCGGCACGAGCGCCCCCTACTTCCACGACGGCCGTTACGCGTCCCTCGAGGACCTCATCGAGAAGTGCGACGGAAGCATGGGGATGACGAAGCAGATGACGCCCGCAGACAAGAAATCAATCGTGGCGTACTTGCGCACGCTCTGAGCTCCGCAGTCACTTTCTGTAATCTTCCGTCTCTTGTTCTGCGCGCGCGATTGCGCGACGATTTGCGCATGTTCGCGCGATGGGCCGGGGTGTGCGTGGGGTGCGTCCTTTTTCTTGTCGTCGCCACCGCGACGGCCGACGCGCCCAAGCGGGACGCAGCGCTCGAGCAAAAGCTCGACGCGCAGCTTGCGGCGATCGATCCGTCGCTCGTCCCGAAGTTCGACGCGGCGACCAAGGAGCTCGACGCGCGCGACAACGACGGCGCCGCGCGCGACTACGAGGCCGTGATCGCGGGCGCGCCGACCTTCGCGCCCGCTCTACGGCGCCTTTGCTACGTGGAGATCGATCGCGGGCGCGCGAGCGTCGGGCTCGAACACTGTCGTAACGCGGTGAAGATCGACAAGAGCGCTGACAACGAGGCGGCGCTCGCGCTCGCGCTCCTTCGCTCGCCGAAACCGACGGACGCGAACGCGCACGAGGCGCTCGAAGTCGCGCGCTACGCGGTCACGCTCGACCCGAAGAACGCGTTCGCTCAAGAGGCGCTGTGCAGCGCCGCGACGTTCCTGAGCGAGTCGGCGGACCTCAAGCGCTGCAGTGACGAGCTCTTGTCGCTCACGCCAGACG
This sequence comes from uncultured delta proteobacterium, assembly GCA_963839305.1. Lineage (GTDB taxonomy): Bacteria > Myxococcota_A > Polyangia > Polyangiales > Polyangiaceae > DASXHD01. The sequence goes on along the minus strand of CAWIUL010000001.1, from coordinate 108,429 downwards.
ATCCGGGCGCGCACGTGTACGCCGCGATCTCGAAGGGAATGGCTGGAGACCTCGACGCCGGCGAACGCGAGCTCGATCGGGCGCGCGCGCTCGGCCTCGAGGCCGACAAGTACAAAGCGCTCCACGCGATGTTCGATGACGCGCGACCGATGTACGTGAAGCTCTTTCGCGTGATAGGGCCGGTGCTCGGCGGATGGGTGGGCGGCCTCCTCTTGCTCTTCGCGCTCGGCATGGCGCTGAGCGGGCTCACGCTGCGCACGCTGCAGACTCCGCGTATGGGCAGCGCACACGCGAGCGCTTGGGAGCGCGCGCTTCGACGTGCGTACCGCGCCGTCGTCTCGCTCGGCGCGCTCTACTTCTACGTCTCGATCCCGATCGTCGCGCTGCTCGTCGTGCTCTTCGCGGGCGGGCTCGTGGTGCTCTCGTTCATGGTCGGGCACGTGCCGATCAAGCTGTTGCTCATCGTGTGCCTCGTCGCGCTCTACACGCTCGTCGCGATCGCGCGCAGCCTGATGATGCGCATCAAGGAGCAAGACCCTGGTGTTCGACTCGACTTGAGCGCGGAGCCGAAGCTTCGCGCGGTGCTCGAGGAGACCGCGCGCCAGGTCCACACGCGCCCGGTCGACAGCGTCTACCTCGTACCCGACGCGGCGCTCGCGGTGACCGAGCGTGGCGGACTGCTCAAACAGATGCGCGGAAAAGCGGAGCGCGCGCTCATCCTCGGCGTCGGCGCGCTCGACGGCTTCGAGGTGCGCCCGTTCAAGGCCGTGCTCGCGCACGAGTATGGTCACTTCCAGAACGAGGACACGGCCGGCGGCGGGCTCGCGCTCGCGGCGCGCCGTGCGCTCCGCTTGATGGCGCTCCACATGGCGATGCGCGGGGTCGCGACTTGGTACAACCCCGCGTGGTGGTTCGTCCGCGGGTACTGGGCGATCTACTTGCGCGTCTCGCAAGGAGCCTCGCGTCTGCAGGAGGTGCTCGCCGATCGCTGGGCCGTGCTTTCGTACGGCAGCGACGCGTTCGTCACCGGCCTCAAGCACGTCGTGACGCGCAGCATCGCGTTCGACCTGCACGCCGACGCAACGCTCAAGGAGGTTGTGGCGAACAAGCGCCCGCTCGCGAACCTGTACCAGCACGCGACCGATCAGCCCGCCTCGACCGACTCGCTCGCGAAGGCGCTCGACGAGGCCTGGAACCGCGCGCCCTCCGCTTACGACAGCCACCCCCGCCCCGCGGATCGCGAGAAATGGGCGCGCGCGCTCGAGTCGACGGGTGCCCCGCCCGCGAACGACGACCACGACCACGCCTGGTCGCTCTTCTCGAACCGCGAATCGCTCGAAATGCTCATGACGGCCCAAATCCGGGAGAACGTCGCGACTCACCACGGCGTGCGGATCGCCGAGACCTGATTCTCTTCCTTGCGCCGCGCCTTACAGCGTGCTTGTTTACCGGCCCCCCAATGGCCTCCCCCAAGCCATCCTTCGTGGTCTCTGCCTCCGAGCTCGATGCCGGTGGCAAGGAGTACACGCGCCCGATCCCCGAGGCGTGGCTCAAGGGCGCGTTCGAGGAGAGCGACGCGACACCGCTTGCGGACGGGTCGATCGACGTTCGCATCTCGAGGAGCGGGACCGACGTGGTCGTGCACGGTCACGCCAAGGCCGAGGTGGAGCTTCCGTGCTCGCGCTGCCTCGAGGCCGTGAAGGTCGCGCTCGAGCCGGAAATCAGCGTGCTGATGGTGCCGGCGTCGAAAGTGCGCCACGACCGCGAGCACGAGATGGCCTCGAGCGAGGCGGACGTGCTGCCGTACGACGGGGAGAACGTGGTCCTCGACGACCTCGTTCGCGACGATTTGCTCCTCGAAATCCCCATGATCCCCTTGTGCTCGGAGACGTGCCCAGGTATTGCGTCGGCCGAACAAGCTGTAGCGAGCGAGCCACCGGTAGACCCGAGGCTCGCGCCGCTCTTGGCGCTGAAGAAAGCAACGCAGAAGGAGTAGAGAGCCGTGGCCCTCCCGAAACGACGTACGACCCGATCGAAGCGCAACATGCGCCGCGCCAATCACGACAAAGTGACGGCCGCGCAGCTCATCGCGTGCGCCAACTGCGGCGAGCCCTCGGTCCCGCACCGCGCGTGTCCGTCGTGCGGCTTCTACAAAGGCAAGAAGGCGCGCGAAGTCGGCAAAAAGGCGGCTGAGTGATTCGTTCGGCGGGCGCACAGGACACGCTCGCCCCTCGTAGTCGCATCCTGGGCACGGGCAGCTTCTTGCCGCCCGTGACGCGGACCAACGTCGATCTCGAGCAGCTCGTCGACACGAACGACGCGTGGATCCGTGAGCGCACGGGCATCGGCGAGCGGCGCATCGCGCCCGACGGAATGGTCACGAGCGACATGGCGTCGGAGGCGGCGAAGCGCGCCCTCGCGCGCGCCGAGCTCGACCCCGGCGACCTCGATTTGATCGTCATCGCGACGGTCACGCCCGACATGCCCATGCCGGCGACGGCCGTCTTCGTCCAGCAGAAGATCGGCGCGAGCTGTCCGGCGTTCGATCTCTCCGCCGCGTGCGCGGGCTTCCTCTACGGCCTCACGATCGGCGACCAGTTCATCCGCGGCGGCGCGGCCAAGCACGTCCTCGTCGTCGGCGTCGAGCTCCTCTCGCGCGTCGTCAACTGGGCGGACCGCACGACCTGCGTCCTCTTCGGAGACGGCGCGGGCGCGGCCGTCCTGGGCCCGTCGACCGGCGGCGCGCGTGGCGTGCTCGGCACGCGCATCTACTCCGACGGCTCGCTCGCCGAGTCGCTGATGATCCCCGGCGGAGGCAGCCGCGAGCCGCTCGACGACGAGCGCCTCAAGGCGCGCCGCAACAAGGTCCACATGAAGGGCCAAGACATCTTCAAGGCGGCCGTCCGAAACTTGTATTCTGCAAGCCAAGACCTCGTCGACGCGAGCGGCCTCACGAACGAGCAGGTCGACTGGGTCGTGCCGCACCAGGCGAACACGCGCATCATCGACCAGGTCTCGGCGCGCGCGCGCTACCCCAAAGAAAAAGTGCTCACGAACATCGAGCGCGTCGGCAACACGTCGAGCGCCTCGATCCCGATCCTGCTCGACGAGCGCGTCCGCGACGGCACCATCAAGACGAGCGACCTCGTGCTCATGTGCGCGCTCGGCGCCGGCGTCTCGTGGGGCGCGGCGCTCATCCGCATGTGAGTCAGGGCCCGAACGCGCTCTTCGGGATGCGCAGCACGTACGCGGGATCGACGCCGTAGACGTACGTGTCGTCCGCGAAGAAGCGACGCGGTCCGTAGAGCCGGCTCGCGTCGAGGGTGAGCACCGTGGCCTTCTGGGTGTCGGGGCCGTTCAGCGCGACGCGCGCGATGCCGGTCGTGAAGAGATCGTAGGAGTTGCACCCGTTGCACGACGTGTCGAGCTGCGATTCGACGAGCGCGAAGTAGGCGTACGTCGCGTCGATCGCGAGCCCGAGGCACGCTCCCGCGCTCTGATAGATACGCGTGGACTGCGTCGGCGACGCGCCGTTCTTCCACACGCTGCAGCTCGGGGACTCGAACACGCATGGTCCGTTGTTGCAGATCGAGATCCCTTGGAGGACCGACCACGCGACGACGCCGTTCGCCACGTCGATCCCCACGCCGGAGGATACGCACGTGCCCGTCGGACATGCGCTCCCCGTTTGTGCGGGCGGGATCTGTCCGATCGTGGTCGGCGCGGCCGACAAGTCGACCGGAGCGGCCCACACGGTGCCGATCCCGATGCCGTAGATTCGATCCACCGTTCGAGACGACGAGGTGGTGCGTGACCGTGACGTCGAAAGACGCGCTCCGCTGCACGACGCCGCCGTCGTCGAGGTTGAGGCGGTAGAGCCCGCCGCTAGGCTGGTTCCCGGGCCCGCCGTTCACGAGGCTCGGGCCGGCGCCTTGATCGACCTGCTCCATCCCCACGCCGCCCATGTTGGCGGCCGAGCTCACGCCTACGACCGCGGAGCGCCCGTCAGCGACGACGCCGGTGATGTAGCCCTGCTGCGCGATCTGCCCGACGCCCGCGTCAGCGCCACCGGAGAAGCCTTGGACGATGACCAAGCCCTTCACGTCGTTCGTGTACGCGAAGTACGCGACGCTCTCGTCCGGCGCGACGCCGACGCCGGAAGACAAGCTCGCCCCCTGGGTGTCCGGAGTCTGCTCCATCAACGAAAGCCCGCCGTCAGCGCCAAAGGCCGCCTGTGCGAACCCGACGTGAAGCGTGGCGTTCGCCCCGCAGCCGCCGCCGTTGGTCGGGCAGTACATGTAGTCGCGCGAGAACCAGACGTGACCGCGCGCGAGCGCCGCTCCCGCGGTGTTTTCCTCTGGGCAGTTACCGTTGCACGGGAGTGACTCGAGCGCGTGGACGCCCTCGATCATGCTCCCGCCGGCGGACGGGTCCGCTCCGGAGCACGCGCAGACGATCAGAACGTGAGCGATGTACGGACGCCGAAGAGTAGCCATGGGTAAACCGTTCCGAGTCTGTTGTTGTTGTTGGTGCTCGGCGTGCTCGTGTTGTTGTTGCCGCCGTCGGCGTTCTCTTTGCTGATGATCGTCGCCAAGCCTCCACCAAAGACCCCGACGCCCCACTGCGACGCCATCGAAGGCTTCGCGACGCCGGGCGCTTCGTGTCGGAACGGGTGAAAGTCGACGCCGACGCGTCCGCCGACGTCGAGGCCCAAGAGGAGCTCCGTGCTCGCGCCGTTGGGCGGGCTTTGTAGCGGATCGTAAGACGTCGACGAGGCGAACCCGAACCGAAAGCCAGCCTCCATCGAAGCGTACACGTCGAACCGGCTCCTCGGGGTGAAGTGAAGGCCGAAGAGCAAACCCGGCTTCACGTAAAGACAGTTCTGGAACGCGTAGCGCACGGCCAAGTCGGTCGACGAGGTCGGCTGGGGCCCGTGGTAGTCGCTCGCGCAGTTGTTCGATCCGGGGACGATGCTGCCGACGTCGACGACGAACGCGAGCTCCGTGGGCCAGCGTGGCTTGACGCCGATCTCGAGCCGCAGGTCGAACACGCCAGCTCCGCCCGCGCGCATCTTGTCGCCCGCGCCGAGCGACGCGGCGACCTCGCCTCCTGGGCCCCAGGGCTTCGGCGCCGCTTGCATGACCACGACGTCGCGCTCGCGCTCGCGCTCGAGCGGAACGTCGATCCGGCGCGTCTCGTCGTCGGAGACCACGATCTCCGTCTGGTACGGCTGCATCCCTGTGGCGACGACGCGCAGCGTGTGGCCGCCGCTCTTGACCGCGTGGGCGTAGCGCCCGACGCCGACCTTCGTCCCGTCGAGGAAGATCTCCGCGTTCGGTTGCGTGATGACGTCGACCTTGCCCTCGTGGAGGCGCGGCTCGAGCTTCACGTCGAGCTTCGCGGTCGCCGCGCCGCCGACGGGGATCTGCTGCTCGAAGTCCTTGAAGCCGTCTTTGCGCACCACGATCTTTCGCGAGCCGATGTCGACGACGACGGGCTTCGCGAGCGGCGTCTTTCCGACCGGCGCGTCGTCGATGAAGACCTCCGCGCCCTCTTCGTTGACCGTCAGCGTGAGCTTCACGGTGAACGAGTCGATCGTCTCGAGGAGCGCCTTCGCGTCCGCGCGGTCCTGCTCGGTGAGCTGCGCGCCGCCTTTGTCGACGTACTCGCGCACGAGCGCCTCGGTGCGTGCGTAGTGGCGCTGGCTCTTCTCGCACGCGGCCATGTTCCAGAGGAGCCGCGGATCGCCGCTCGCGTCGTAGGCCGCCTTGAATTTGATCTCGGCGCCCGCGTAGTCGCCGTCGCCGAAGAGGAGCTTGCCGGCGTCGTACGCGGCCTTCGCGTCCCCCGTGAGCGTCTCGCTCAAGGCCTTCGTCGGTCGAGGCTGATCCGCCCATGCACTGTAAGGCGCGAGCAGCACAAGGACAGCGAAGACATGAGACCGCACGACGCCAGAATTGCGCGAAAAGGAGTAAACTGGAAGATCGATGTCAGAGGCGACTTCACCCGTCTCAGTCGGAGACGTCCTTGCAGGGAAATACCGCATTGATCGCGTGCTCGGCGCGGGCGGAATGGGCGTCGTGGTCGCGGCCACGCACGTCGATCTCGATCAGAAGGTCGCGATCAAATTCCTCCTCCCGCAGGCGCTCGCGAACCCCGAGGTGGTCGAGCGCTTCACGCGCGAGGCGCGCGCGGCGGTGAAGATCCAGAGCGAGCACGTCGCGCGCGTGAGCGACGTCGGCAAGCTCGAGTCGGGCGCTCCTTACATGGTGATGGAGTATCTCGAGGGGAGCGATCTCGCGCATCGCATCGCGTCGGGGCCGCCGCTCTCCGTCGCGGAGGCGGCGCGCTTTCTCCTCGAGGCGTGCGAGGCGCTCGCCGAGGCGCACGCGGCCGGCATCGTCCACCGCGACATCAAGCCGGCGAACCTCTTCCTCGCGAAGCGCGCCGACAGGACGTCGAGCGTGAAGGTGCTCGACTTCGGGATCTCGAAGGCGAACGTCGGCGGCGCCGCGGGCGGCATCACGAGCACGCAGGCCGTGATGGGCTCGCCTTACTACATGTCGCCCGAGCAGCTCATGAGCGCGAAGCACGTCGACGCGCGCTCGGACGTATGGTCGCTCGGCATCGTCCTCTACGAGGCGCTCGTCGGCTCTCCGCCGTACGTCGGAGAGACGCTCGCCGAGATCGTCGCGAAGATCCTCCAAGGCGACGCGCCACGCGTCACCGCGCATCGCTCGGACGTGTCGGCCGAGGTCGACGCGGTCATCGCGCGCTGCCTCGCGAAGGACGCGGCAGGACGCTACCGCGACGTGGGCGAGCTCGCCACGGCGCTCGCGACGCTCACGCCGGACGGCGCGCGATCCGTGGAGCGCATCTCGCGCGTCCTCGGGAGCTCGATCCACCCGCCGGCCGAGCCGAGCGGCGCGCCGCGCGCGAGCGTGAGCGACGCGGGCCGCGGTGGAACCGTCGCGATGTCGCGCACGCCCATCACCGCGCCGACCGCGACCCCCGCGCACGCGAGCACTTCGCCCGGTTGGGGCACGACGAGCGACGGGCTGCCGAAGAAGTCACGCACCGGGCTGTGGCTCGGCGTCGCGGCGGTGATCGGTCTCGGCGGCGTAGGCGCCGTCGTGCTCGCGATGAAGAAGCCTCCAGCGCAAGTGACGCCTTCCTCGAACGGGCTCGCCGTGTCGATCGACGTCCCGCACGTTCCGCCGCCGCCGCCCGCGGAGATCGCGACCGCCACCACCGCGCAGGCCGCGTCGACTCCGCCGCCTCCGAGCAACGCGACGACGGCGGCGATCGCGCCGACCTCGAGACCGATCGCGAAGCCGGTCGCGAGCGCCAAGGCCGTGCCCAGCGCGACCAGCACGAACGCCACGCCCGCGACGACCACCGCGCCCACGAGCGCGCTTCACATGGGCATCAAATAGGCTAAAGGCAATCTCATGAAGGTTGCGTGGGTCTTTCCCGGGCAGGGTTCGCAGTCCGTCGGCATGGGAAAAGAAATCTTCGCGGCGTCCGCGGCCGCGCGCGACGTCCTCGCGAAAGCCGACGCCGCTTTGGGCGAGCCGCTCTCGAGGCTCATCGCCGAGGGGCCCGAAGAGACGCTCACGCTCACCGCGAACACGCAGCCTGCGATCGTCACCGTGAGCTGCGCGGTGCTCGCGGCGCTCCGTGAGAGCGTGCCCGCGCTCGGCGCGCCGGCGTTCGCCGCGGGCCACTCGCTCGGCGAGTACTCGGCGCTCGTGGCCGCGTCGGCGATGACGCTCGAGGACGCGGTGCGCCTCGTTCGCGCCCGCGGCCGCGCGATGCAGGAGGCCGTTCCGCCGGGAGAAGGCGCGATGGCCGCGATCATGGGCCTCGACCCCGAGAAGGTCGTCGACGTCTGCCAGCGCGCGGCGCAGAACGAAGTCGTCTCGCCCGCGAACTTCAACGCGCCTGGTCAGGTCGTCATCGCGGGGCACGCCTCCGCCGTCGCGCGCGCCAACGAGCTCGCCTCCGCCGAGAAGGGCAAGGCCATCCCGCTGAAGGTCAGCGCGCCGTTCCACTGCGCGCTCATGGCCCCCGCGGCACGCGTCGTCGCGACGGAGCTCGACAAGGTCGCCATCTCCAAGCTCGCGTTCCCCGTCATCGCCAACGTCGACGCTCGCCCCAACGTCGAGCCGGCGCGCGTGAAGGAGCTGCTCGTCCGCCAAGTGGACGGCCCCGTTCGGTGGGAAGCGACGATTCGCCTGATGGCGAGCGAGGGCGTCACGCACGTGCTCGAGAATCGGTCCCGGCAAGGTCCTCGCGGGCCTCATCAAGCGCATCTCGAAGGACCTCAAGGTGCTGAGCGTCGGCGACGCCGAGTCCCTCGCGAAGGTGCCCGAGCACCTCGGGTTGTAGCGCTTCGCCTCGCCGCTGACGCACTGCATTCAGAGGATTCGCGCCGCACGCGCTTGCGGGTCCTCTCTTTCCCTTGTAGAAGAGGCGCGCCCAAAACGAGCATGTTTCGACTCGACGGAAAAATCGCCCTTGTTACCGGCGGCTCCCGCGGCATCGGCCGCGCGTGCGCCGAAGCGCTCGCCGAGCAGGGCGCGACCGTCGTCTTGAGCTACGTGAAGGGCGAGGCCGCCGCGAAGGACGTCGCCGACGGCATCATCGCCAAGGGCGGCAAGGCCGAAATCTCGGGCTTCGACGTCGCGAACACCGCGGCGACCGAGGCCGCGATCGACGCGATCATCAAGAAGCACGGCCAGCTCGACATCCTCGTCGCCAACGCCGGCATCGCCATCGACGGCCTGCTCCTTCGCATCAAGGACGACGACCTCCAGAAGCTCTTCGACACGAACGTGAAGGGCGCCCTCACGTGCGCGCGCGTCGCGATGAAGAGCATGATGCGCAAGAAAACGGGCCGCATCGTCTTCATGTCTTCCGTCATCGGCGAGATGGGAAACATCGGCCAGACCGCTTACGCGATCACCAAGGCCGCGCTCCTCGGCGCGACGAAATCGATCGCGCGGGAGTACGCGTCACGCAACGTGACCGTCAACGCCATCGCTCCCGGCTTCATCGAGACGGAGATGACCTCCACGATGAACGAAGAGATGAAGGGTTACGTTCTTAAGATGATTCCGCTGGGACGGATCGGCAGCGCGCGCGAAGTCGCCGCGGCCGTCACGTTCCTCGCGAGCGACGAAGCTGCTTATGTCACCGGCCAGGTTTTGCGGGTCAACGGTGGCATGTACGTTTGAATGAGAACCTGATACGAGGCACGAATGGCTCAGGACATCGCCAGCGAAGTCAAGCGCATCATCAAAGAGCAGCTCGACGTCGACGAAAAGGACATCAAACCGGAGTCGACGTTCATCGACGACCTGGGCGCTGACTCGCTCGGTCTCGTCGAGCTCGTGCTCGCCTTCGAAGAGGCCTTCGAGATCGACATCCCGGACGAGGACACGGAGAAGATCCGTACGGTCCAAGACGCGGTTGACTACATCGAGAAGAACGCCAAAAAGAAGTAGCTCTCATGGAGCGCGTCGTCATCACGGGCATCGGGCTCGTCACTCCCGTCGGCGTTGGCCGAGACGAGACGTGGCGAGCTCTTCTCTCGGGCAAGAGCGGCATCGCGCCGATCACCTTGTTCGACGCCTCGCAGTTCCGCGTCACCATCGCGGGTGAGGTCAAGGGCTGGGATCCGCTCCAGTTCATGGAGAAGAAGAAGCTCAAGGAGATCGACCGCTTCATCGAGTTCGCGCTCGGCGCCGCCAAGATGGCCGTCGCCGACGCGCAGCTCGAGCTCCCGACGGACGAGGAGAAGAACGAGGCCGGCTGCTTCATCGGCTCTGGCATCGGCGGCCTCGAGACGCTCGAGGAAGCCAAGCGCGTCCTCATGGAGAAGGGGCCGGGCCGCATGAGCCCGTACTCGATCCCTGGGCTCATCGCGAACATGGCCGCGGGCCAGGTCTCGATGGCGCACGGGCTCCGCGGGCCCTCGTACTGCAACACGAGCGCGTGCTCGAGCGGCGCGCACGCCCTCGGTGAAGCCGCCGAGTGGATCCGCCGAGGCAAGGCGCAAGTGATGGTCGCCGGCGGCGCCGAGGCGACGGTCACGCCCGTCGGCATCGGCAGCTTCGCCGCGATGATGGCGCTCTCGAAGCGCAACGACGCGCCCGAGAAGGCGTCACGCCCGTGGGACAAGGGCCGAGACGGATTCGTCTGCGGCGAAGGCTCCGGCGTGATGGTGCTCGAGTCGCTCACGCGCGCGAAGAAGCGCGGCGCGAAGATTTACGCGGAGATCACCGGGTACGGCGCCTCGAGCGACGCGTACCACCTCACGCAACCGGCGCCGAACGGCGAAGGTGCGCAGCGGTCGATGCGCATGGCGCTCAAGGACGCGCACGTGAACCCGAGCGACATCGACTACGTCAACGCGCACGGCACGTCGACGCCGGTCGGCGACGTGGAAGAGTCGCGCGCGATCGAGGCGGTCTTCGGCGCTCACGCGCACGACAAGAAGCTCTGGGTCAGCTCGACCAAGTCGATGACGGGCCACCTGCTCGGCGCGGCCGGCGCGCTCGAGAGCGCGATCTGCGCCCTCGCGATCCACGACGGCAAGGTCCCGCCGACGATCAACCTCGACGACCCCGACCCCGCCTGCAACCTCGACTTCGTCGCCCACGAAGCGCGCGACCGCAAGCTGCGCCACGTGGTGAACAACTCCTTCGGCTTCGGCGGCACCAACTGCTCGCTCGTCCTCAGCCGCTTCGAGTGAGAGGGTGAACAGGGAGATCAGAAAGCTCAGAAGGATGATTGGGTTGGTTTTCCAAACACTCCTCTCTCCTTTCTGATCTTCCCGAGCTTCCTGTTCCAATTCTCATGAAGTGCCCATTTTGTTCGCATGTGGAGAGCAAGGTGATCGACTCGCGGCTTGGCGCGTCGGGTGACGTGACGCGGCGGCGGCGCGAGTGCGAGAAGTGCGCGCGCCGGTTCACGACCTACGAGCGCGTCGAGGACGTGCTGCCGCTCGTCGTGAAGAAGGACATGCGGCGTGAGCCGTTCGATCGCCAGAAGCTCCTCGGCGGCATCAGGAAGGCGTGCGACAAGCGCGCGATCAGCCGCGACGCGCTCGAGGAGCTCGTCGACTCGATCGAGCACGAGCTCGTCGAGATGGGCGAGCGCGAGGTCTCCGCGGACAAGCTCGGCGAGAAGGTGATGACGCGCCTGCGCGACATCGACGAGGTGGCTTACGTGCGCTTCGCGAGCGTGTACCGTTCGTTCCGGGACATCGCCGAGTTCCAAAAAGAGCTCGACAAGATCGCCGAGAACAAGCGGGAGAGCGATCGACCCAAGCCATGACGCAGCTCCAAGACGACGAAAAGTGGATGGGGCGAGCCCTGGAGCTCGGGCGCGGAGGGCGCCCCTCCCCAACCCGCACGTCGGCGCGGTCGTCGTGAAGGGCGGCGCGATCATCGGCGAGGGCTTCCACGAGCGCGCAGGGATCGACCACGGCGAGGTCGTCGCGCTGAAGGCCGCGAAGGACAACGCCAAGGGCGCGACGCTCTACGTGACGCTCGAGCCCTGCAACCACGTGGGCCGCACGCCGCCGTGCACCGAGGCCATCGTCAAGGCGGGCATCAAGCGCGTCGTCGTCGGGTGCGACGATCCGAACCCGCACGTCGAGGGCGGCGGGATCGTGAAGCTGCGCGCCGCGGGCGTGGACGTCACGTCCGGCGTCCGCAAAGAAGAGGCCGAGGCGCTCATCGCGCCGTGGAAGAAGTTCGTCACGCGCGAGCTCCCTTACGTGCTCATCAAGCTCGCGCTCTCGCTCGACGGGCGCATCGCGACGCGCACCGGCGCATCCCGTTGGGTGACCGGGCCCGACTCGCGCGCGCGCGTCCACGCGCTCCGCGCCTCGTGCGACGCCGTCTCGGTGGGCATCGGCACCGTGCTCTCGGACGACCCGCGCCTCAACGTGCGCGACACGGTCGGCGCGAGCCCGATGCGCATCATCTTCGACACGAAGCTCCGCACGCCGAAGACCACGCGCCTCGTTCAGACCGCGACCGAGATCCCGACGCTCATCCTCGCGAGCACCGACGCGCCGTTCGAGGCCGAAGAAGAGCTCACTGCGCTCGGCGTCGAGGTCATGCGCACGCCCATCAGCGCCGAGGGGCGCATCGACGTCATGTCGGCGATGAGCGCGCTCGCACAGCGCGGCATCGTCTCGATCATGGTCGAGGGCGGCGCCGAGCTCGCCGGGAGCTTCCTCGCGACGCGCCTCGCGGACGAGCTGCACGCGTTCATCGCGCCCATACTGCTGGGCCCGCGCGGCCGCCCCGGCGCGGTCGACTGGGCCGGTCCGGACGTCCCGCAAAAGGCCCCGCGCATCGCAAATCCCGCCTGGGAAGTGTGCGGGGACGACGCTCACGTCTTCGGACGTCTGGTGTACCCCGAAGAATGAGTTAAACTGACCGGCGTGATTCGTACGATCCTCCACTACCCCGACCCGCGCCTCCGCGAAAAAGGTCGAAAGGTCGAGGCCGTCACGGACGAGGTGAAGAAGCTCGTCGATGACATGGCCGAGACGATGTACGCCGCGCCGGGCGTCGGCCTCGCCGCGACGCAAATCGGCGAGGTGGTGCAGCTCTTCGTGCTCGACACCGCGGAGGATGGCGCGCCGAGCGATTTCCGCGTCTTCATCAACCCGGAGATCCTCGAGAGCGAAGGCGACATCACCTGGAACGAGGGCTGCCTCAGCTTCCCCGGCGTGAACGAAGAGATCGAGCGCGCCGCGAAGGTCCGCGTGCGCGCGATGGACCGTGAAGGAAAGACGTTCGAGCTCGAGGCCGAGGGTTTGCTCGCGGTCGCGATCCAGCACGAGTACGATCACCTCCAGGGCGTCCTGATGATCGACCACATGGGCCCGCTGAAGAAGCGCATGACCCACCGCAAGATGGTCAAGCGCGCGGACGAGTCGGCCTCAGCGGAATAGCCCTGAGCTCGTTCTACGTCCGCAAGGGGCCGAGCCTCTACGAGTCCACGCCGTCGACCGTGGGGCCTTGGGATCCGCGCCTCCAGCACGGGAGCCCCGTCGCGTCGCTGCTCGCGTCGCGGCTCGAGAAGGAGGGCTCGCGACTCGCGTACTTCTCGCTCGATTTCCTCGGGCCGGTTCCCGTCGCGGATCTCGAGGTGACGACGTCCATCGATCGCGCCGGAAAGAAGATCGAGCTGCGCTCGGCGGTCGCGTCGGTCGACGGAAAACCGCGCGCGCGCGTTTCGGCGTGGCTCCTTCAGACGAGCGAGGGACGTAACCCGAGCATGCACCTGGACGAGGCGGTGCCGCCGATGCCCGAGACCGCCGCGTCGACGTATTTCGAGGACGTGCCGCGCTTCGGCTACGGCGACGCGCTCGAGTGGCGATTCTCCGAGGGACACTTCGCGGAGATTGGCCCCGCCTCCGTGTGGTCGCGCTTGCGCGTCGCGATCGTCGAGGGCGAGCCGATCTCGGCGGTGTCGCGCGTGCTCGCGATGGTCGATTCGGCCAACGGCATCAGCGCCGAGCTCGACGTGAAGAGCTACCTCTTCGTTCCGGTGAACCTCACGGTGTCGCTCACGCGCGCGCCCGACGGCGAGTGGGTCGGCATGCGCGCCGAGACGCAGCTCTCGAGCGAGGGCGTCGGCACGACGCGCGCGCGGCTCTTCGACGGCCGCGGCACGATCGGGCAAGCACTACAAACGCTCTACGTCGAGAAGCGCTGAGTGGTCCGCGCGGTGCATAAGTTCGTCATCGATCGGTGACATCATGAAAACCGCATTCGTGCTCGCGAGCGCGCTGGCTCTTGCTGCGCCGCTCGCCGTTCCGAAAGACGCGCAGGCCCAGGTCTCGGTTCAGTTCTTCCAGAGCCAACCGGGGCAGTGGGTGCAGCTCAACAACGGCTCGTGGATCTTCGTTCCTCGGAGCGCGACCACGTACAACGTCGGAGGCGTGCCGTACGTCTATCTCTACACGCGTCCGTACGGGTGGAACTGGTACGCGTCGCCGTGGGGCGCGGGTCCGTACGCCTACCGTGGCGCGTGGCGCGCGAACCCCTGGCCGTACGGCGTGCGAACGTGGCACCCGCACTACGACGGCGGCCATCGTCCGTACGGCGGCCACGTGCGCTACCACCGCTAGGCGGGCGCGCTCAGCGATTCTTCTTGAAGAGGTTCGTGTCGACGCGGACGCCGCGCATCGCGAACTCGTTCACGACGCGCGGGACGACGCCCGTCGCGACGTGGCTCTCGCCGGCGTTTCCGTCGGCGGCGAGGAAGATGTCGCGCGAGACGATGCCCTTGGGGTCGGCGCCCGCGAGCTCCGACACGCGCGCGACGCGGTGACGGCCGTCGGGGAGCATGTGGATCTCGACTGCGATGTCGAACGCTTCGCCGAGGAGCTCGCGCGCGGCATCGCTCGCGAGACCGGGTCGCGCGAGCAAGAGCTGACCGCTCAAGCGCGAGAGCGCTTGGCGGAGTGACGGCGCGTTCACCGCGGCGATGACGCCCTCGGAGCCCTCGCCGATCGCCTCGAGCACCGCGGCGACGAGCGGACCGTTCATGCTCCCGACGACGAGGCGCTCGGGGCGCATGCGCGCCGCCGCGCGGACCTGCGCCTCGGGCGTCATGCCCGCGGCGGCCGCGAGTCGGAGCACTTGTCCGTGCGCGATGCCGAACTCTTCTTCGTCTTGGAGGACCGCGACGCGGTCGCCGGGCGTTCCGCTCGCGACGAGCGCGCCGAGGAACATCGCGGAGGCGCTCGGCGTCGACCCGCAGACGAGCACGTTCGCGCGCGCTTGCAGGCAGCCTTCGAGGAAGGTCGCCATCGCGCGAGACACCGCCGAGAGGCGCACGAAGTCCTCGAGCGACATCTCGATCTTGCGACGCTTGCGGATGACGATCGCGTTCGAGGCCGACGCGGGCGGACGGAACGCGAGCATGTGCGCGCCGCGCGCGAGGCGGCGATCGATGAACGCTTCGTCTGGACGAACCGGCTGTCCCGACGTCGACGCGAGGCGCTCGATCGCGCGGCCCAGCGCCGCGTCGCTCGTGTAGCTCGCGTCCGCGAGGACGACCGCGCCGGCGCGTACCGCGACGACTTGATCGTGCTTCAGGCAGTAGATCTCGGCGACCTCTTCGTCTTCGAGGAGCGGACCGATCCCGCCGAAGCTCGTGAGCTCGCGGATCGCGTCGTTCTTCACGCCTTCGATGTCGACGCCGTCGGGCACGTCGCCTTCGTCCTTCATCGACTTGGCTTGCTCGGCGGCGAGCTTCTCGACGCGCGAGACCACGTCGGGCGGGACCTGCGCGCCGCGAACGATCGCGGCGTCGCCGAGCGCTTCGACGATGTTGTCGACGAGCGAGCCGAGCGCGAGCCTTCGCCCAGCTTGCGCCGGAGACTCGCGCGGCGGCATGCGCGAGGGCGCGGAGCTTGGCTGCGATGCGCGCGCTGGCGGCGCGGGCTGCGGAGGCATCGACGCAGGACGCTGCTGCACCTGGACCGGCGGCGCCGCGGGCGTTCCGCCGCCTTGCTGCATCGCGAGCGTGCCACGCATCCCAGCGCTGCCGAGCGTCGGCACGCGCGGCGGAGCAGGAACGGCCTGCGCGGGCCCGCCGCGCTGAGCCGGAGGTTGCTGTTGCGGCGGCGCCTCGGGCTCGTCCGGATCGCGCTCGAGCGGGTAGTGGCTGACGCCTTGCGACTCGCCCACGCCACGAACCTGCGGCCCGGGCCCCTGCTGCGCCGGAACGGGCGGCATCGCGTTCGGGTAGCGCTGCACCGGCATCACGCCCGGCGTCGGCATGTTGCCGATCTGCGCCGGAATCGGCGGCATGTTCGGTGGCATCGGCGCTTGGTTCATCGGCATCGCCGGCGGCGGCGCGGGCGACGTCATCATCGGCGCGACGGGCGGCCCGAGCGGCGTCCCCGTGGGCGCCATTGGCTGCTGCATCGCGGGGCCAGGCTGCGGCGCGAAGCCCATCGGCTGGGGCGCCTGCTGAAAGCCAGGCTGCGGCCCAGGCTGCGGCGCGAAGCCTTGCGGTTGCTGCTGGAGCATCGGCGCTTGCGGCGCGCCCATCGGCGGCGGCGGAACGCCAACGCCCGCGGATTGATCCGCAGGCGGGGGCGGCGCCTCGCCGGACGCATCCGCTCCAGCCGTGGCGCCTCCGCCGTCGATGCGGAGGATGAAGTCGCCGATGTAAATCTTGTCGCCCTCACGGACGATCGTCGCTTGCGCGATCTTTCGGCCGTTGACGTAGGTGCCGTTCGTGCTCTTGAGATCGGTGACGATGAAGCGACCGTCGCGGTAGAGAAGCCTCGCGTGGTGCTTCGAAACGTTGCCCTTCGGCAGCATCAGGTCGTTGCCCTGAACGCGTCCGACGTTGATCTCGTTTTTGTCGAACGTCTCCCTACGCTCGGCACCCCCCTTTTCGCTGATGACGATCGTGAACATATTTGTTCACGCGCGATTGTGCTGGGGGCGGCACGTAAGTGTCAACGTACCTGCGCTTTTTGTTGGAACCTCGGTCAGCGCGTCCGTTTGTCTTTGACTTCGGCCGCGACCATCCCGAGAAGCTCGCCCGCGATCGCCATGACGACCTGCTCGTCGTAGCCGTTGGCGCGGAGCTCCTTGTAGATGCTCTTCGCGAGGATGTTGTGCGTGCGCGGATCTCGACTGGTGCTGGAGTCAACGCTGGTCGGAATCGACATCGCCATGCGCGGCCTGTCTTCAACATGCATGCCACGCCGAAATGAGTAAAAATGCGGGGATTTCGAGCCGCACGTGCGTAGGCGGGTCTCCATCGCGCACGAAAAACGCGTAAATCCCTTCGCGCCGAGCCGTCTCGACGCCCTACGCGGACGCTCCGGGCGTCTCGTAGTAGGGTCGCGTCGCGATGGCCGAAAAGAAGAACTGGCTGGAGCCGGAGACGAAGCGCCGCCGTTTGCTCCTCGCGCTCGGCATCTACGTCGTCGTCGTCGCCGTCATGGCGATCGTCGCGGGCCCCGAGCGGCTTCGGACGCACACCGCGTTCAACCACTACGCCCAGCTCGCGGACGCGTGGGCGCACGGCCACCAAGACCTCTACAAAGGCCCTGCGCCGTACTCGCAGTACAACGACTTCGCGCGTTTCCCGCCGAACGATCCGAACGGCAAGTGGTACGTCACGTTCCCGCCGTTCACCGCGATGCTGATGTTCCCGTTCGTGGCGCTCGCGGGCAGCCCCGAGGAGTTCCAGGACGGCCAGTTCATGGTGTGGCTCTCGGGCATCGCGCCCGCGGTGCTCTTCCTCGTTCTCGAGAAGCTCCGCCGCAAGAGCATCTCCGCGCGCAGCGAGAAAGAGAACGTCTTCTTCGCGCTCCTCTTCGCGTTCGGCACGGTCTACTTCTTCACCGCCGTCGAGGGCACGACGTGGTTCGCGCACCACGTCATCGCGGCCGCGCTCCTCGTGATCTACCTGCTCTACGCGATCGACGCGGAGAGACCCTGGGTGGCGGGGCTGATGATGGGCTTCATGTTCCTCACGCGGCCGCACGTGCTCCTCGCGTCGGCGTTCTTCGCGCTCGAGGCGATACGTGTATCTTGCAAGGAAGGCCTCGTCACCGAGGGCTCGCTCCTCGAGCGCGTCGAGGCGACGTGGACGCGCGTCGACAAGCCCGCGTTCTTCAGGCGCGTCATCGCCTTCTCGATCCCGATCCTCGCGTGCATGGCGATCGCGTCGTGGATGAATTTCACGCGGTGGGGCCGCCCGAGCCCGACGGCGTTCGGCCACGAGTACCTCACCGTCGCGTGGCAAGCGCGCATGAACAAATGGGGCGTCTTCGGGTACCACTACCTCGCGAAGAACCTCGGCGTGGTCTTCACGATCCTGCCGTTTTTGCCTGCGAAGGGCTCGCCGCCGGGGACCGCGCCCTTCCAGGTCAACGAGCACGGCCTCGCGCTGTGGTTCGTGACGCCGATTTATTTCTATCTGCTCTGGCCGAAGAAGCGGAGCTTCTGGCACGACGCGATCCTGCTCTCGGCGCTCGGCCCCGCGGTGATGGATCTCCTCTACCAGAACAGCGGGTGGCGCCAGTTCAGCTACCGCTTCTCGAACGACTACGCGCCGCTCCTCTTCGTCGCCCTCGCGATCGGCGCGCGGCCGCTGTCCGCGATGTTCAAGGCGCTCGCGGCATGGGGCGTCGCGTGGAACCTCTTCGGCGCGGTGACGTTCGATCGATCGAATTTCGATCGTTACTATTTCCGAGAAGGGACGCAGCGCGTCCTCTACCAAGACGACTGATGAAGGCGACGCACTTCAGCGCGGGCTCGATGTGTCCTCGGGGCGCGTTCGCGCTCGGGGACTCGCCCGAGATGGTGTGTCACTGCCTCGCCGTCGAGACGAAGCACGGCGTCGTGCTCGTCGACACGGGCCTCTTCGCCGACGCGGACGACGCAGGGTTCCGCTTCAATCGCGCGTTTTCGCGGTTCATGCGGCCGACGCGCCAGAGCGCGAAGCGAGAGCTCGAGCGGCTCGGCTACCGCGCGAGCGACGTGACGCACGTCGTCTGCACGCACCTCGACATCGACCACGCCGGAGGTCTCTCGGATTTTCCCGACGCCGAGGTCCACGTCATGGAGACCGAGCGCGCGGCGGCGCGCGCGCGTCGGACGTTCCACGAGCGCGGCCGCTACGTCCCGAAGCACTTCACCCACGGCCCGAAGTGGAAGACGCGCGCGACGGGCGGTGAGACGTGGAAGGGCTTTTCGGCCGTGCGCGCGCTCCACGAGGACGAGCCCGATCTTCTCCTCGTTCCGCTCCACGGGCACACGCGCGGGCACGCCGCCGTCGCGGTGCGGAGCGCCACGGGCTGGCTACTCCACTGCGGCGACGCATACTTCCACCACGACGAGATGACCGACGAAGCGCGCGCGCCTTTTGGGTTCGAGCTGTTCCAGCGGACGGTCGCCGACGACGATCGCGCGCGGCGCGACAACCAACGGAGGCTGCGCGAGCTCAAGTCGACACACCACGACGTACGGCTATTCTGCGCACACTCGAAGCACGAGCTCGATCAACTTCGCGGAGGCTCGACATGAAGCGAATCGTCGTCGCTGTGATGCTCCTCGGATGCAAAGACTCGCCTATCTCGCCGACGCCGCCGCCCGGACAGACCGCGGCGGAGGTCACGGTCACCTCGTCGACGTTCTCGAACGGCGCGAGCATCCCCGTCGACGACACGTGCGACGGCGCCAATCTGAGCCCGCAGCTCACGTGGACGGCGATGCCCGACAAGGCGAAGACCGTCGCGATCGTCGTGGATGATCCCGACGCACCGAGCGGCACGTTCACGCACTGGATCATGTGGAACGTGAGCGGAGGGACGCGCGTGCTCGGCGCCGGCGGCAACGGCGGCTACGCGGGCGGGATCTCCGGCATGAACGACTTCGGCAAGCTCGGTTACGGCGGCCCGTGCCCGCCGAAGGGCCAGCTCCACCACTATCACTTCCGCGTGTACGGGCTCGACGCCGCGCTCACGCTCAAACCGACGGACAAGCGCGCGGATCTCGATCGCGCCATGACGGGTCACGTGATCGCCCAGGGGGAGCTCGTCGGGACGTTCAAGCACTGATGCCGCTGCCCTCGTGCCTCGTCGTCGCGCCGTGGGAGGCGCCCGCGCCGGAGCATGCGGTCGTGGCGCTCGCGCCCGTCGTTCGGCCCGCGCGCGCGAGCCTCGAACCGAAGCGAGCCGCGTCCGCGCTCGGGAGCGCCGACGGGGACGCGGGCAATTTCCGGCAGTTCACGAAGGTCGCGCCATCCGTCGCGAACCGGTCGCCGGAGATGGATGCATTCTGCAACGAACGCCTCGCGAAGGGTCAGACGTGGAACGTGCAGGGCCTCCTCCACGTGATGAGCGACGCGGCGGCGATGGCGGTGATCGAGAAGACGAAGCCGCGCCTGCCTGCGACGTACGTCGTCGCGCGCTTCGGAGATCGCGGCGCTGAGCTCGCGGCGGCGACGATCGAAGCTGACGCGCGCGTGATCGCCGAGTGCGCGTTCATCGACGCGCTGTTGCTCGCGCAGATCTGCGTGCGTGATTTCGCCAAGGCGCCGCGGCGCGAGGCGGCGCTCGCGTACCTCGGGCGTCATCCCGAGACGGGCGCCCTCGCGGCGATCCCGATGGCGCTCGCGAAGGGGAAAGGTCGCGCGACGGCGCGTGAGGCTCTCCGTGCGCTCGCGCGCGAGCACGCGATGGTCGTCGCCGAGGTCGCGGCGCGCTTCGGCGATGCCGCGCGCGCCACGGTCGATCACGTCTTGCGCACGAGCGAGCCGCTCGCTTCGCCGAAGCTCCCGGCGTTCGCCGATCCCGCCGCGCTCCCGTCTCCTTGCCTCCGCGCGACCGGCGAGCCGCTGCCTTCCTCGGCGATCGCGCGCCTCCTCGGCCTCCTCGCGGTCTCGACGCTCGAATCACCGCGCCCCGAGCTCGACGAGGTTCGCGCCGCGGTCGACGAGCGCTCGATCGCCGAATTCGTGTGGGCGCTCGCGCGCGCGTGGCTCGCTGCGGGCGGACCGCCGGCGCAAGATTGGGCGTTCTCGGCGCTCGGCCATTTCGGCGACGACGACGTGGCGCGCAAGCTCGCGCCGCTCGTGCGCGCGTTTCCCGGCGAGGGCTTCGCCAAGCGCGCGCAGGCCGGCCTCGACGTCCTCGCGTCGATCGGCACCGACGTCGCGCTCATGCACCTCCACGCGATCGCCCAGGGCATCAAGTTCAAGGCGCTCGAAGAGCACGCGCGCCAGAAGATCGCCGAGGTCGCGAAATCACGCGGCCTCACGGAAGACGAGCTCGGCGATCGCCTCGTGCCTTCGCTCGGCCTCGACGATCGCGGCGGCGTCGATCTCGATTTCGGCGCGCGATCGTTCCGCGTGACCTTCGACGAGCAGCTCCGACCGATGATCCTGGACGACGGCGCGCTCGCGGCGGATCTCCCGCGCGTCCGACAAGGCGACGACGTCGAGAAGGCCGAAGCGGCGATCGCGCGATGGCTCGCGCTCAAGCAGGACGCCAAGACGATCGCGCAGGCGCAGGTCGGACGGCTCGAGCTCGCGATGTCCAACGCCCGCGCGTGGCGAGCGCCCGCGTTTCGCCGGCTCGTCGTCGCGCACCCGCTGCTCGTGCACCTCGCGCGGCGCCTCGTGTGGCGCGTCGCGGGCACGAGCGCTTGCTTCCGCGTGGACGAGACCGGCGCGCTCACGGACGCGTCCGACGCGTCGTTCGAGCTCCGCGACGACGCGGACGTCGTCCTCCTTCACCCGGTCGACATAAAGCCCGGCGTCGTGCACGCGTTCGGGCAGATCTTCGCGGATTACCGCATCCTCCAGCCCTTCGAGCAGCTCGGGCGCGCGACGCATCGCCTCGACGCGGCCGACCTCGAGAAGAGTCGCGTCTCGCGATTTTCGGGACGCTCATGCTCGACGCAATCGCTCCTTCACCTCGATCGGCGCGTGTGGCGGTACGGCGAGGCCGACGACGACGGCGTCGTCGAGATGGTCAAGCGCGTCGGCGCGTTCGAGGTGACGCTCGGCTTCTCCGACGGCTTCCCCTACGACGAGCCGATGTCGGTCCCGGAGCAGACGCTCGGCGATCTCACGCTCGCCAAGGCCAAGCGCTTCGCCGATCTAGCGCCTTCGCAGATCAGCGATCTCCTCCGTGACGTCGAGCGACTCTTCGTCGCGTGATCAATCGTGTCCGGCGTCGCGCGGCGCGCCGGCGAACGGAACCGCGCCGCTCGCGCCGCGCGTGATCGTGATCTTGCGGATCGTCACGGGTGAGGTCGGCTTGTCCATCGGGCCCGTGGGGACGCCCGCGATCATGTGGATGACCGGCTCGGGCTCGCACTCGCCGAAGATCGTGTAGCTGCGATCGAGGTGCGGCGCGGACGCGTCGGTGATGAAGAACTGCGCGCCGTTGGTGTTCGGCCCGCGGTTCGCCATGCAGAGCTCGCCGGCGTGGTCGTGGTGGCCGCCCCAGATCTCGTCGGGGATCACGTAGCCGGGCTCGCCCGCGCCGGTCCCGGCTGCGTCACCGCCCTGGATCATGAATCCCTTGATGATGCGGTGGAACGTCGTGCCGTCGTACGCGGGTTTGCTCACCCAGTGACCCGTCGGGTCCTTCCACGGGCGCGTGCCGCGCGCGAGGCCGACGAAATTCGCGACCGTGATGGGCGCCTTGTCGGCGAGGAGCGTGCACGTGAGCTTGCCGTGCGACGTGTCGATCGTCGCGGTGAGCTTGTCGCCTTGCGAGAGGCCTTTGGTCGCGTCGTCGAGCGTGAATTTTCCGTGCACGGGATCGTCCGGCGAAACGGGGACGCTCGCGACCGGCTGCGGCCCGCCCGGCTGCGGCTGGTGCGCGCCGCCCGCGCCCATCTGCGTGGCGGTCGCGTCTGCGGTTGCGTCTGCGACTGCGGATCAGGACGCGGCTCGGGCGCGGCTTCCGTGCGGCACGCAGCGACCGCGAGAAAAACGGTGACGACGAGGAGCGTTCGCTTCATCGCGCGCGGAGATAGCACGAATCAAGACGGCAAGACCACGCGCTGGCCTGGCTTGACGTTGTGGCGCCTCACCCACCCCGCGTTGACCTCGAGCACGAACCGCGACGGACAGTCGACCTGGCGCGCCCCGTCGTCGAGCACGGGCGCGCTCTCGACGACGCCCACGATCGTCCCGTCGTCGTCGATGAAGATCATGTCGAGCGGGATGCATGTATTGTGCATCCAAAACGTCTGGACCTTCTTGTCGTCGATGAAGAAGAACATCCCTTCGTCCTCGCCCATCGACTTGCGGAACATGAGGCCGCGCTCGCCCTCCGCGACCGAGCGCGCGAGCTCCGCGTCGACGGACGCGTTCGCCTCGGGGACGTTCACGCGCGCACGCGCGAGCTTGAACGGACCTTGCGGATCAGGCGGGCAACGCGCCCCAGCAACCGGTGGAACGGTCGGCGACGCGCTCGCGAGCGGGACGATGCAGCGATTCGCGGTGGGAGACACCATCGTCTTCGCGCTCGAGGCGCCCGTCACAGTCGCCACGGTCGGCAGCGGATCGGGTCGAGGCTCGTCCGGTGCGCGATTGCAGCCGCTCAGCGCGATCACGGACGACAAAATGAAAAGTGGCATCGCGCAGTGGCCCGGGGGGGAGAGCCGTCCTGCACGATGCCTACGCGGGTAACTTTGCGAGGACCATGCCAACAAAAACCACCGTGATTTGCCTTCAACGCTTTTCATTTCTGCAACGTTTCTTCGAGTCCGTTTTTCACTTTCGAAAAATGCTCAAGCGCGAAGGCTTCGAACGCCCGCTTGGTGGACTTTCCCTGGGAGCGCTCGACCGACGATGCTCTCCGCGGCGCGCCCTGCTTCAACCAACCGCTCGAGGTCGATGCCCGTCTTGATCCCCATCCCGTGGAGCATGTACACGAGATCTTCTGTCGCGACGTTGCCCGCAGCGCCTGGAGCGTACGGACAACCGCCGAGCCCACCGACCGACGCGTCGAACTCGCGAATGCCCATCTCGATGCCGGCGAGCACGTTCGCGAGCGCCGTCCCGCGCGTGTCGTGCATGTGGAGGGCGATCGCTTCACGCGGGATTTCGGCGAGCATCATGCTGACGATCTTCTGCGTTTGAACCGGCGTTCCGACGCCGATCGTGTCGCCCAGCGAGATTTGGTAGCAGCCCATCGAGAGGAGACGCTTGGCGATGTCGAGCGCCTTCTTCGGGTCGACGGCTCCTTCGTAGGGACAACCCCACACCGTCGAGACGTAGCCGCGGACGCGCATCCCAGCGGCGCACGCCGGGCCGATCGTCGAGTCGAACGCCGCGAGCGTCTCGGCGATCGACTTGTTGATGTTCTTTTGGTTGTGGGTCTCGCTCGCACTCAGAAAGACGGCGATCTCCTTCAAACCAGCTGCTTTCGCGCGCTCGAGGCCACGAGCGTTCGGGACCAGCGCCGAGTAGGTCACGTCGCGCCCCGCAGCGATGCGCGGGAGCGCGCGGGCGACGTCGTCGGCGTCCGCGAGCTGCGGGATCCACTTCGGCGACACGAAGCTCGTCGCCTCGATCCGCCGCACGCCCGCGGCCGTAAGCGCTTCGATAAGTCGGAGCTTGTCGCCGAGCGGCACGGTGGCCTTCTCGTTCTGAAGGCCGTCGCGGGGCGACACTTCGTAGACGCTCACCTCGTCGGGCGCTTGAATCATCGCATTGCATGTTATCGTCGAGTTCGACATGCGGCACGCAGAAGACGAGCTGCCCCCGTCGAGCCTACGCGGCCGGCTCTGCGAGGTGTTTTTCTCCGCGTTGCTCGGCGAGATGTTCGAACCGCTGATGCGACGCCTCGGAGACAAGGCCGAGCTGGACGATCCGATCTTCGGCTTGGCCGCGGGGCTCACGCCGTTGAAGGAGCGACTGGTCGAGCTCCACGGTTTCCTCGCGGAGTACGACGCGCGCTACGACCGGACCATCACCGTCGTCGGCGCGGATCGCGACGTCACGGAGGGCACGCTCGAGCTCCGGCTCGATGGGCACCACCGGACGTTGCCCGTTGCGCTCTTGATGGAGCGGCGCCGCGAGCGTGAGGTCGCGCTGCGCGTGTTCTTCGCGACGAGCCCGTTCGGCCGCACCGCGAAGGGACCGACACCGGGGCCCGCGTCGGCGTCGGCCGTTCCGTCGTTCGCGAGCGATCTGCTCGCGGCGCTCGCCAAGCGCGACCCGAGTGCGATCGTCGCGTGCTTCGAGCAAGAGAGCGGCGTGCGCGACGCGAGCGGCGCGGAGCACCCGCGCGAAGCAGTCGGCAGGCTCTTGCCGACTCCGCTCGACGTCCGCGGCGTCGCGGACAACGGCCAGGTGTGCGCGCTCGAAGCCTCGCTCGGCGACACGAATCGTCTCGCGCTTCTCGTGCTTCAACGCGGCGACAGCGGGCTCGTCCGTTCGCTGCGAATCTATACGGAGACTTGAAATGAAAATCAGAGGGGTCTTGGCGTTGCTTCTCGTCGTGCCGGCGTGCTCTTCGACGAGCCCCACGCAGGCGTGCGCCGACGTGTCGGCGGCCGTGTGCAACAAAATCCAACAGTGCGCGTCGGCGGCGATCAGCCTCTACTACGGCGACGTCACCGCGTGCGCGACGCGCACCGAGAGCACGTGCACCGCGTCGCTCGCCGTGACGAACACGGGCGACAGCCCGGGCAACGTCGAAGACTGCGCGAAGGCGTACGCCACGATCTCGTGCACCGACGCGCTCGACAACACGCCTCCGAAGCAGTGCGCGCACAACCCGGGCACGCTCGCCGACGGCGCCGGTTGCGGCACCGCGGGTCAGTGCAAGAGCGGCGTCTGCCAGTTCGACTCGACCGGTTGCGGAAAATGCATCGAGCCCGTCGCGTCCGGCGGCACCTGCAACGGAACGACGGACTGCCAGAGCGGCCTCGTCTGCGCGCTCACGGCGACCACATCGACCTCGGCCACGTCGACGTGCATCGCGCCGGCGGCCTCCGGCGGGACGTGCTCCACGCAGGTGCCGATCGTGCCGTGCCAGGCTGGTCTCGTTTGCAACGCCGGAAAATGCCAGGCGCCGCTCACAGGAGGCTCGGCGTGCGATCCGAAGGTGCAGCCGACGCTCTGCGACGAAGCGAACGGTTATTTCTGCACGCCGATCGGAACGCGCTGCCAGCTCGCGGTCGCCGCGGGCACGGGCCAGCCGTGCGGCTACGACATCAAGACGGGCAACTACTCGTACTGCTCGGGCTCGGGCTTCTGCGGCAACGTCGACACGCAGACGGGGCTCGGCACGTGCATCGCTCCGGCCGCCGATGGCGCCGCGTGCGACGTGACGAAGGGGCCGCTGTGTCTCCCGCCCGCCGTGTGCAAGCTCGGCGACGCCGACGGCAGCACGAGCGGAACGTGCACGGTGCACGATCCGTCGACGTGTCACTGAGCATCAATCACGAGGCTCGCGGCATGCGCGTCTCGCGCGAGCCGAGGAACCAACCGGTCTTCGTGCCCGCCATCGAGCGGAGCATCTCGCGACGCACGAACGGGAGCTTCGTCGCGAGCGGCGTGAGCCAGTCGCGCGCGAGCCCGAGCGCCTCGAAGTCGCTCTGGAAGAGCGGCGTCAGCGCGCGCGTCGCGAGCTGGTAGAACGCGAGGTGCTCGCGGCGAGCCCGCGTGTACTCGTCGAGCGCGGCGTCCACGTCGTCTTGTTTCGCGAGCGCGTCCGCGAGCGCCTCCGCGTCGCAGAGCGCGAGGTTGCAACCTTGCCCGAGCTGCGGGCTCGTCGCGTGCGCCGCGTCGCCAAGGAGCACTACCCGATGGGCGTGCCAGCGCGGCATGCTCACGTCGAAATACGACGCGAAGGTGAGATCGTGCGGCGCGCGGATTTGATCGAGCAGCTCGCCGGCGACGGGCGCGATGCGCAGCACCTCGCGCTTCCACGCGTCGAGCCCGTCCTCGAAGACCGAGTCGTGACGATCGACGCGGACGCTGAAAAATAGGCTCGCGAGCCCCTGCCCCGTCGGCAGCACGCCGACCATGCGCGAGGTCCCCTCGACCATCTGGCGGAGCTCGCGCGTCACGTCGGTCGAGCGGCCGATGAACCAGAGCGCGCCCCACGGGTACGGGCGAACGCGCATCGTCAGCCCGAAGAGCGCGTCGCGCAGGTGCGAGCGCGCGCCGTCGGCGAGGACGACGAGATCGAACGGACCGTGGCTCACGTGGTCGCGGTCGATCAATCGCCCGTCGCGGATCGACACGACGTCGACGCCGACGCGGAGGTCGACGCGGCTCGCGCGCACGGCCTCGTGGAGCGTCTCGAACAGGACGCCGCGGTGGAGGCCCACGCCGTAGAGACCGGGTGCGAGCTCCGCGTAGCGGAGGTCCATCACGCGGCGCCCCTTCGTCGTCCTCACGACGAGCGCGTCGACGCGCGAGCCGCGCTCGAGGATGGGCGAGGCGCACCCGAGCCGCTCGAGCACGAGCAGCCCCGACGGCTGCATCATGATTCCGGCGCCCGCTGGCCCGGGGTTCGGGACGCGCTCGAGGAGCGTCACGTCGTGGCCCGCGCGCGACAAGAAGAGCGCGCTCGCCGCGCCCGCGGTGCCGAGGCCGACGACTCCGATCTTCACGCGCTACGGAATATCAGACGCCGACGAGGCGCATCTGCTTCTTGCTCGAGCCGTTGTGCTGCTTGAACGGGATCGCGTATTGGCCCGAAAAGCAGGCGTGGCAGAAGCCATTGGCCGGCTTGCCGGGACCCGCGACCGCTTGGAGCATGCCCTCGAGCGAGAGGTAACCGAGCGTGTCCGCGGTGACGTAGCGCGCGATCTCGTCGGTCGTGTGGCTCGACGCGATGAGCTCGCGGCGCGTCGGCGTGTCGATGCCGTAGTAGCAAGGCCACTGCGTCGGCGGAGACGAGATGCGCAGGTGCACCTCTCGCGCGCCCGCGTCGCGGACCATCTTCACGATCTTGCGCGACGTCGTGCCGCGGACGATCGAGTCGTCGATGACGACGACGCGCTTGCCCTTCAGGATCGGCGCGACGGGGTTCAGCTTGAGGCGCACGCCGAAGTGGCGGATCGACTGCTGCGGCTCGATGAACGTGCGCCCGACGTAGTGCGAGCGAATGAGCCCCATCTCGAACGGCGATCTTGCGCGCGCCGGCGTACCCGACGGCCGCGGGGACGCCCGAGTCGGGGACGGGGATGACGACGTCGGCGTCGATCGGGTGCTCGCGCGCGAGCTCCTCGCCGAGCGACTTGCGCACTTCGTAGACCGAGCGCGTCTGTCCGTTGATCGCGAAGTGCGAGTCGGGACGTGCAAAGTACACGTATTCGAACACGCAGAAATGCGGGTCGGCGGTCGCCTTGAGGCGCGTCGAGCGGAGGCCGGCGCCGTCGATCACGAGCATCTCGCCCGGCTCGATGTCGCGCACGTACTCGGCGCCGATGAGGTCGAACGACGTGGGCTCGCTCGCGACCACGTGCGCGTCCTTGTTCCCCGGCAAGATGCCGAGGCAGAGCGGGCGAATGCCCATCGGGTCGCGCACCGCGACCATCGTGTCCTCGGTGAGGAAGAGGAGCGAGTAGGCGCCCTTCACGCGCTCGAGCGCGGCGGCGATGCGATCCTCGATCGAGATCTCCTGGCTCATCGCGACGAGGTGGACGAGGACCTCGGTGTCGGCCGAAGACTGGAAGATCGATCCGCGCTGCTCGAGCTCCTCGCGGAGCTCGTCGGAGTTCGTGAGGTTTCCGTTGTGGCAGACGGCGAGCGAGCCCTTGGCGTAGTCGACGGCGAACGGCTGCGCGTTCTTGATGTGCGAGCCGCCGGCGGTCGAGTAGCGGACGTGACCGATGGCGACGCGGCCCGGCAGCTGCGCGAGGTGCTGCTCGCCGAACGCGTCTTGGACGAGGCCCATCGCGCGGTGGAGGTGGAGCTGCTCGCCGTCGCTCGAGACGATGCCCGACGACTCTTGGCCGCGGTGCTGGAGCGCGTGCAGGCCGAGGTACGTGAGGTTCGACGCCTCGGCGTGGCCGTAGATGCCGAAGACGCCGCACTCGTCGCGGAAATGGTCGTCCGCCTCGTCTCTTTGCGAGAGCACCGGCAGATGACGGTTCGGAATCACCGACGGCGTTTTAGCACGTTCTCGAGACCCACGGAGGCGACGCCAATCAAAACTCCGAGGCTCACCGTCGAAACGTAACTGCTGAATCCCGCGCACGTTCCGCACGACGCAGAGCCGGGGCACGCGAGCGCGAGCGGCGCGACGACCGTCGTGGTGACGAAGGCGATGAGCCCAGCAGCGGCGTGCTTCATGAGCTCGATTTTGACCCTCTCCGCGCGAAACGCAAGAGCAGAACGAGGAGCCACGACGCATCCGCGGACCCTCCGGAGGC
The DNA here is from genome assembly GCA_963839305.1 of uncultured delta proteobacterium. Taxonomy (GTDB): domain Bacteria; phylum Myxococcota_A; class Polyangia; order Polyangiales; family Polyangiaceae; genus DASXHD01. The sequence goes on along the minus strand of CAWIUL010000001.1, from coordinate 79,504 downwards.
GCTGCAGCCGCCCTGCGCCTCGGGTGGCGGTTGGGACGACGAGGCATCTTGGCCGTGGCTCGCGTCGAAGGCGCTCGCGTCGAAGGACGCGTCTGCGCCCGCGTCGCTCGGGAGGGGCTCGTAGGCCCACGAAGGCAGCGGGTAATTGCCTGCGCTCGCCGCGCGCGCAGCCTGCGCTTGGAGCCACGCGCCGTGCGAGTCGACGCGCGAGTAGACGGGGAGCGTGCACGAGGTCGAGTCCGCGCGCGACGTGACGCCGATGAGCAATCCGTTCACGTCGACCGCCGGTCCGCCCGAGTCGCCGCCGCAGAGGCCCGTTTGACCTTCGAGCTCGTCGGCCTGGACGATCGGCAGCTTGTCGAGCCCGAGGAGCTTGCACGCGGTCCCGACGCACTGGATCTTGAGGTTGTCGCGGCGGTGCCTGTAGCCGAGGCCGCCGTCTTGGTCGTCGCCGTAGCCGATCGCGGAGTAGACCTCTTTCTCGACGGGGGGTGACGTGAGGCGCGGGGCCATCGGCGTCGCGCCGAGGTACGACTGGCGAAGCTCGAGGATGGCCACGTCGTTGCCGCAGACCAAGTCGCCGTCCTTGCCGTCGACGGCGACCTCGCGCGCGACGTACCAAGGTCCGCCTTCGAAGGTGTCCTTCGCGGGCGTCACGATGAAGTTGTCGGCCGGGTACGTGGGGCCGAACGTCGAAACCGAGCAGAGGACGCCGCTGTCGGAGTTGAGCTGCGGCGCGACGCAGTGGCGCGCGGTGAGCACGAGGTTCGGCGCGATGAGCGTGCCGCTGCAAATCTCCTCCGCGTTCAAATACGGCGTGAACGCGCACGTCCCCGAGCAGCGGAAGATGCCGACCGTCGGCCCCGTGCTCTGATCCCAGAAGCCTCCGACCACCGCCGAGGACGTCGACGCGGACTCGTCGCGCGCGCCGCACGCCGCGAGAGCGAGCAGCGTCAGGACCGGGAGGCGCACAGGCTGAGTGTACAATCATTTCAATGGCACTGATCACCGGCGCAACCTCGTACCTCCGCTTCGCTCCGGCGTGCGAGGTTGCATGATCATCCGCGACGCGACGCTCGACGACGCCGCCGCGCTCGCGCGCGTTCACGTCGCGGCTTGGCGCGCGGGCTACCGCGGGATGATGCCGGACGCATTCCTCGACGCGCTCGACCCGACGACGCGCGGGGACCGGTGGCGCGCGATCCTCGCAGGCCGCGGGAGGGACAAGAGGCTCTTCGTCGCGGTCGAAGGCGACGAGCTCGTGGGCTTCGCCGACGTGGGGCCGCTTCGGCCCGCGCCCGAACGCGATCGCGGCGAGCTCTACGCGATCAACGTCCATCCGCGCGCGTGGGGCTCGGGCGTCTCCGTCCTTCTCCTCGACCGCGCGACGCGCGCGCTCGCGGAGCTCGGTTTTCGCGGGGCGGTGCTCTGGTGCCTTCGCGGAAACGCGCGCGCGCGACGCTTCTACGAGCGCGAGAGCTGGCGCACGGACGGCGCCGAGCTCGCGAAGGCCGTGACCGAAGGCGGGATCACGATCACGCTCGACGAGGTGCGCTACTACCGCTTGCTCGCGTAGGTCGCGTCGACCTCGACGTCGTAGCGCGCGTGACCGTGCGCTTGATCGAGCGACGTCGACGAGAGCGCCTTCTTCACGTCGGCGACGCACCCGGCGACGACCTTGGCGGGCATCGTCGTTCCTTCGTGCGTCGACTTCACGTGGATCGGGCTCTTGTGGCGCGAGTAGCTCGCGTCCGCGAGGAAAGCGATCGCGCCCGCGGGCGTGCCCGGCGGAACGCACGAGGCCGAGTCGAGGATCGCCTTCGAGAGCGCAGCCTCGAAGCTCGGGAGGTGATCGCACGCGGCGGCGGCCGTGCGCTTCGAGCCGGGATCGTGGCACGCGACGATCTTCGCGTCGGACACGGTGACGCCGTCGCGCGTGTGCACCTTCGGGTCCACGACGGGCGCGGAGGTCTCGACGATTTGCGTCGACGCGAGCGTGGCGGCGGCCTTGTTCTCGACCTCGCTCGCGCCCGCGCGCGGACGGCGCCACAAGTAGAGCGGCACGACGACGAGCACGAGGAGAAGGAGCAGCGCCGCGATGAGCTGCACACGCGCAGGGCGATCCGCGCTCGCGTCAGCGCCTGGGCGACCGGGGATGGGCCGCGGCTCGCTCGGCGAGTGCGACGGCTGCGACGCGCGAACGCTCGGATCGATGAGCCGCAGCGGACGCGAGCGCGATTCGCGGCGAAGCGCTTCGTCGTCCGCGTCGTCTTCGAGGCGCGCGCGTGAGGGCGGGGTCGGTTCGGCCATTGCTGAGCGAACCGCCCTTTTATTTGGGATTCCGGAATATTGTCCAGACGGGGCGCGCTTCCCCGTCAAGAGCCCGTGGATCGCATCGAACGTGCGCGTTTGTCCCTCGAGGGCCTCTCCGTCGGAGACGCCTTCGGCGAGCGCTTCTTCGGTGTGGAAGAGACGATGGCGATGCTCATCGCGCGCCACGCCGAGCCAGCGGGACCATGGCGCTGGACCGACGACACCGAGATGGCCGTGTCGATCGTCGAAGAGCTCGCCGCGCGCGGCGCGATCGACCGGAGCGCCCTCGCCGAGGCGTTCGCGCGCCGCATGGATCCGGCGCGCGGCTACGGCTCGGGCGCGTTTCGGATCCTCACGGCCATCCGCGACGGGACGCACTGGCGCCACGCGTCGCAGTCGGTGTTTCGAGGCGCGGGCTCGTTCGGCAACGGCGCCGCGATGCGCGTCGCGCCGCTCGGCGCGTACTTCGCAGACGATCTCGATCGCTGCGTGGCGGAGGCGCGCGCGTCGTCCGAGGTGACGCACGCGCACGAAGAAGGGATCGCGGGCGCGATCGCCGTGGCCGTCGCTACGGCGCTCGCCACGCACCGCCGCGGCGCGGAGCTCCCCGCGGGGCGCGCGTGGCTCGATGACGTGCGCGCGCTCGTCCCGCCGAGCCTCGTGCGTGACGGCATCGATCGCGCGATCGCGCTCCCCGCGTCGACGTCGACCGCCGCGGCCGCAAACGCGCTCGGGAGCGGCTACGACGTGACCGCGCCCGACACCGTGCCGTTCTGCTTGTGGATCGCCGCGTGGTACTCGCACGATTTCGTCGAGGCGATGTGGCAGACCGTATCCGCGCTCGGCGACCGCGACACGACGTGCGCGATCGTCGGCGGCATCACCGCCGCTCAGGTGGGCGACGAGGGCATCCCCGCGTCGTGGCGCGACTCGCGAGAGCCGCTGCCATCCTAGGACGCCTCACGGATCGACGAGCTGGCGCACGGTCGCCGCGCTCTCGCAGCGGGCGATCGACGCGACCAAATCGAGGCCCTCGGGCAACAGGCCCTGCACCTGGCCGACGACCTGCTCGACGAGGTTCCGCGCTTCTTGCGGACCGGGCCCCACCATCGCGACCGCGAAGCGGAGCGGGCCGGTCTTGCCAGCGGTGACCGCGACGATCGAGAGCAGGAGCATGTCGGTGAGCTCGATGACGCGCGTCGCGGCGCGGCGGAGCGCGAGCATCTCGAGGATCGTCGGGCGATCCGAGACGAGCCGATTGGGCCCGCGGATCTCGTAGCGCGCGACGTGGAGCGGCGCGTCGACCCACTCGGCGAAACCCGCCTCTTCGTCGAGCGCTTTCAGGATCGTGTCGCGCGTGAGGAGGCCCGTGAGGCCGTCGCGCTTCGCGAGGTAGGCGCGCGCGCGTTTGTGGTGCGGGCTCTCGCGCGCGAACGAGACGAGCTTGTAGCGGAGCTCGCCGAACTGGACCTCGCCGCCGTGCATGAGCGAGACCGTGTGGCGGCGCTCGTAGGTGTGCTCGGCGTACGTGCCGTTCGTCGAGCCTTTGTCCTCGATGTTCCACGTGCCGTTCTGCCAGCGAAGGATCGCGTGCTGGCCGGACGCGGTCGGCTCGGGGACGCAGATGTCGTTGTCGGCGCGGCGGCCGATCGAGATCTCCGCGGCGTCGAGCGAGATGAGCTCGCCGACGTACTCGGTCGCGTTCGACGCGAACGTCGCGAGGAGCGCTTGCTGGCCGGGCGAGAACTGCGCGGTCGCGTTGCGTCCCGGCGGCGGGCCCGGGTCGAGCCGCTCGCGCGCGACCTGCATCGGGTTCGTCGTGAGCGTCGTCGGGTTGAAGAAGCGGCAGTGCCGCGCAGGGAGGCGCGCTTGCGGATCGTCGGCGAGGCAGCGGAAGACCTGCTTGATCTCGTCGATCGAGAGACCCGCGGGCACGTCGAACATGATCTGCGCGCGCATCGGCTTCGCGCGCGGTTTGTAGCCGGGCTCGGGGACGCGGCAGGTCCACATCTCCCAGAGCGTGAGCCCGAGCGCGTAGACGTCGTCCTCGGGCGAGGCGCCGCCGGAGCGGATGCGCTCGGGCGCCATGTAGTTCGGGGTCCCGCCGTCGGGCGGCGCGCCGGGCCTGCGAGCGCTCACGCGCGCGCGCTCTTTCGCGAAGCCGAAGTCGAGGACGACCGCCTTGCCGAGCCCGCCGTCCGGCGTCGACGTGACCATGACGTTGCCCGGCTTGAGATCGCCGTGGACGAGGCCTTGCGCGTGGATCGCGGCGACGCCCGCGCAGATCTCGCTCGCGAGCCTTCGAAACTCGTCGGACGTGTATCCGCCCTGGGCTTTCTTTCGGCGGATGTGCGTGTGGAGCGTCTGGCCCGTGATGTACTCCATCACGAGGATCGGCCCGTATTTCGAGGGCGCGAGGTCGTGCACGCGGCACACGTTCGGGTGGCTCACGGAGCGCGCGTGGAGGAGCTCCTGGCGGAGGGCCTCGTCGTCGCCGGGCATGCGCGACTCTTCGCGGACGATCTTCAGCGCGACCGGCAGCTGGGTCGTGCGGTCGTACGCGAGAAACACCTCGCCCATGCCTCCTTTTCCGAGGCTCTGCCGAATCTCGTAGCGATCGTTGATCACCGTTCCGGTGACGATCGGCGAGGCGCTCCGGTTTTGTTCGGACATGCGGCGAAGCTCTGGGGAAAAGTCCTGACCAGCGTCGTCGATCCTCCTCAGCGACGCAAGGTGAAACGCCGGGTCTCGCGGCGCGGGGCCTTACCCCGTCCGCCGCGCGCGCGCGCGGTGATGGACCAACGCCCAGACGCCGAACCGGGCGAGCGCCGCGGCGAGGATCTCGGCCTGATCGACGGGGCTCGCGTGCACGTCGAGCACGACGAGCGGCGCGCCGCGCACGACGCACAACCCTCCTTTCGAAGACGAGGTCGTCTGGACCTCGTCGAAACGCACACGTATCCCCGTGCGCTTCGCAAGCTCCACGAGCTCTGCGAGCACTTGCTCCGGCGGCATGAATGGCCCTCCGATCCTTGTGATCAAATCGTAAGTCGCCGGCGAAACCGAGGGCCAAGATCTCTGCGTGCCTTGTGCTAATCAGGACGCGGATGTCCAAGCACTACGACGTGGTCGTGCTCGGCGCGGGGGTCTCCGCGCTCGCGGCGGCCGCGCTCCTCGCGCGCCGGTCGTGGCGCGTGCTCGTGCTCGGACAGGGACGACAGCCCGCGCGCTATTCGTACGACGGGCTGCCCCTCGCGCGCCGCGCGTTCACGCTCCTCGCAGGCGCGTCGCCGGCGTTCTCGCGCGTGCTCGTGGAGCTCGCGCAGTCGCAGACGTTCCGGCGCCGCGTGCGCGCCGTCGACCCGATGTTGCAGGTGCTGATGCCCGGGCGGCGCATCGAGATGCCGCCTGCGACCGAGCTCTTCGCGCGCGAGATCGATCGCGAGTTCCCCGAGGTGCGACGCGTCGTCGACGAGCTCTACGCCGAGCTCGCGAAGACGAACGCCGCGGCCGACGCGGTCTTCGAACGCGACGTCACGTGGCCGCCCGGCGGGTTCTGGGAGAAGCGCGAGGCGAAGAGCGCGATGGCGCGTCTGCCGCACGCGGACGGAGCGCGCCCGCTCCTCGCAGAGTTTCCGCGCGAGCATGCGTATCGCACCGTCGTCGACGTGACCGCGCGGTTCTCCGCGGATCTAGCGTCCGGCGCCGGCGAGCTCTCGCCCTTCGCCGTCGCGCGGCTACACGGCGCTTGGACGCGCGGCCTCCAGTGCCTCGAGGGCGGCGAGGACGAGCTCTCGGAGTTCTTCGTCGAGCGCGTTCGCGCGCACGGCGGCGAGGTCTCGCTCGGCGACCGCGCGGAGAAGATCGTCGTCCGTTCGGGTCGGATCACGGGAGTCGTCGCGTTCGGCGACGACGCGCCCACGGGCGTCCAGTTCGTCGTGACGGACGGCACCGCGACCTCGCTGCTCGAGCTCGCGCAACCTTACGAGCCGCCACGTCGCGTGCTCGCCTCGCTGCCGATCGTCTCGTCGCCCGTGCGGAGGTTCGTCGTCTCGATGCTCGTGCGCGACGAGGGCCTGCCGGCCGCGCTCGGCCAAGAGGCGTTCATCGTTCCACGACCGCCGTCGCTCGACGGCGCGATCCATCTCCAGCGCACCGCGCCGCGCGACGCGCCGAAGGGCGCCTCGCTCCTCGTCGCCGAGACGCTCCTCGAGGCCTCCGAGCCGCGCGAGATCGACGAGGCGCTCGAGACGGCGCGTCAGCGCGTGCTGACGACGCTCTCGCCCTTCCTCCCCTTCTTCGAGCGACACCTGCTCGTCGTCGACTCACCGCACGACGGCCTCCCGCTCTGGGACTACCGCGGCGGCTCGCGCGCCCTCGTGATCGCTCGCTCCTTCGACGCACCGGCGGATTCGCCGAGCCCGAGGCGATGCAGCCGCTCCACGCGATCGAGCCGACGTCGCTCGGCGGCCTCGCGGGCGAGATGCTCCGCGCGCCGCTCGGAAACGCGTTCCTCGTCGGCCGCTCCGCGATGCCCGCGCTCGGACAAGAGGGAGAGCTCCTCGCCGCCTGGGGCGTCGCCCGCATCATCACGCGCACCGACCGCAAGAAGGAGCGGATGCGCCGCGAGATGTGGAGCAAGGTCGAGCTCGGCTGAGCTAACATTGTACAGACCCTAGACAACTGTAGCGCTGCTCTCACAAATATCCGTGCATTTGCGCCGGCCATAAGGCGGCTGCATAATGTTTGTCTAGTATGACCCCGAACGATTCTGGTCCTTATCGCATCGCCGCCGTGGCCGAGCTCACGGGCGTTCCGGAGCCGACGCTCCGCGCTTGGGAGAGGCGCTACGACATCCCCTCTCCGAGGCGCACGGCGTCGGGCTACCGGCTCTACGGCGAGCGCGAGATCGCGCAGGTGCGACGCATGCGTGCGCTCTGCGCGAACGGGATTTCGGCGGCCGAGGCCGCGAAGCGCGTCGCGAAGGAGCGGCGCGCGACGGCGAAACGCGAAGTGGCGCTCGACGCGCTGGGCTCGGCGTCGGAGGCGCTCCTCTGCGCGATCGAGCGATTCGACGAAGAGGCGATCGATCGCGAGGTGCGCAGGCTCCCGTACGCGGGCCCCGCGACCGCGGTGATCGAGCGGGTCATCGTCCCCGTGCTTCGTACGGTAGGCGATCGGTGGCTCGCGGGCGAGATCTCCGTCGCGCAAGAGCACCTCGTGTCGCAAAAGCTCGACGCGACCATGCACGACTTCATCCGTTTGGCGCCGGGCGGCGATCGAACGGCGCTCGTCGCGTGCATGGCCGACGAGCAGCATCACCTCGGCGCGCTCGCCGTTTCGGTGCACCTCGCGAACGCGCGCGTTCGCCCGGTGTTCTTCGGCGCGCGCACGCCGCCCGACGCGCTCGGACGCGCGGTGACGGCGCTTCGACCGTCCGCAGTCGCGCTCTCGGTGACGGTGACACCAGAGCGAGAACGTGCGCGCGAGCTCCTGAGGGCTTACGCGCGCGCGTGCGGGACCGTGCCGTGGGTCGTCGGCGGCTCGGGCTCGGCGGCGATCGCCAGCTTGGTGCGCGAGGCCGGAGGACGGGTCCTCCGCGACGTGGGCGAGCTCGAAAACCTAGCGATCGGAGGTTGAACGTGTTCCAAGATTTCGCGAACGTCTGGACGCCGGTGATGCCGGCCAAAAAGCTCCGGCGATCGCTCGTCCCGTTCACGCTCGCGGGCGAGCGCATCGTCCTCTTTCGCGACGGCGAGGGGAAGGCCGCGGCGCTCGTCGACCGGTGCCCTCATCGCGGCGCGGCGCTCTCGCTCGGCAAGCGCACCGCGGCGGGTTGCGTCGAGTGCCCGTTCCACGGATGGACCTTCGACGGCTCGGGCAAGAACGCCCACGTGCCGTTCAACCCCGACGCCAAGCGCGAGACGCTCGGCGCGACGCCGCTGCCGACGCGCGAGATCGGCGGTCTGATCTGGGTCCACACGGCGCCGGGCAAGACAACCGACATCGAGCCGAACGTGCCCGACGCGCTCCTCCGAGACGACGTCCACTGCACGTACCTCTCCGCCGACTGGAGCACACACTGGACGCGCGCGATGGAGAACATGCTCGATTACCCGCACCTGCCGTTCGTGCACCGGTCGACGATCGGCCGCGACATCCAGAAGCGCATGACGGCGCAGTCGACGCTCGCGATGGGATGGCACGAGCAGCCTTGGGGCGCACGCATCACGGTGCGCTTCGACGAGGATCCGGAGCGCGACATCCTCGAGTACCTCGCGCCGAACGGCATGACCCTGCTCCTCGCGCCCGCGCCAAAGCTCTTCCGCATCCACGCGTTTTGCATTCCCACCGAGCCCGGCAAGACGCGCATGCTCATCGTGAGCGCGCGGGCGTTCGCGAAGCTCGGTCTTTTCGATCCGCTCTTCGACGTCGGCAACCGAAAGATCCTCGGGCAGGACCGCGCCGTCGTCGAGTCCTCGCGGCCCGCCGAGGTCCCGCCGCCGTCCGAAGAAGCGAGCGTCGCGACCGATCGTCCGACGCTCGCGTTCAGGCATCGACTATTTCAAGCGGCTCAAGGGATCGAACGCGTTGCTGTCCAAGAAATCCCTGCTCCGCGCGTCGTAGATCAACGCGCCTTCGACGCCGCTCAGCACGACGCGCGCGCGCTCGTTTCCCTTCGGACCGGGCTTCGCGGTGACGCGCCCCTCCGCGATCCACTGGAGGACCGTGGGGAGCAAGCGATGCTCCGCGGCGAGGATGCGCTGACGCAGGCTCTCGTCGTCGTCGTCGCTGAGCACGGGCACGACCGCCTGCGCGATGATCGGCCCCGTGTCGGTGCCCGCGTCGACGAAGTGCACCGTGCAGCCCGAGACCTTCACGCCGTACGCGAACGCCTGCGACTGCGCGTTGAGCCCGGGAAACGCGGGGAGCAGCGCGGGGTGGATGTTCACGATGCGCATCGGGAACGCGTCGAGGAGGACGTTCGAGACGACGCGCATGAAGCCCGCCAAGACGACGTAGTCGACGTCGTGGCCGACGAGCACCTCGACGACCGCCGTGTCGAAGTCCTTCCGATTTCCGTAGCGACGGTGGTCGATGACGATCGCGGGGATGTCCTTCGTCTTCGCGCGCTCGAGCCCGCCCGCGGACGCGACGTTCGAGATGACGACGCTCACCTTCGCGTCGAGCTTGCCGGCGTCGATCGCGTCGAGGATCGCCTGGAAGTTGGTCCCGCTGCCCGAGAGGAGCACGCCGATCTTCAGGGGCTTCTTCGGCGCGCCCGGCGGCACCGAGCGCGTGCTCGCGAGCGGCGAGGTCATCGCGTGTACACTACACGCTCTTCGAACGGCATGTCCTGCGGCACGGAGACGACGCGGCCCATCTCGACGGGCGTCTCGCCGGCGGCGCGGAGCGTGGTCGAGAGAGCGGCCAGCTCGCGCTCGGGGACGATCATGACGAAGCCGATGCCGAGGTTGAACGTGCGGCGCATCTCGGTGAGGTCGACGGGTCCGCGCGCGGCGATCGAATCGAACAGCGGCGAGCGCGGGAGCGACGCGCTCACGCTCGCGCCGAGGCCTTCGGGAAGGACGCGCGGAAGGTTGCCGGGGAGCCCACCGCCGGTGATGTGGCTCATCGCGCGCACGTCGTGACCCGCGGCGAGCACGGCCTGCACGGTCTTCGCGTAGAGGCGCGTCGGGCGGAGGAGCGCCTGGCCGACCGTGTCGCCGCCGAGCTCGCTCGGTCGCTCGCCCAAGTCGGTGAGCACCTTGCGGGCGAGCGAATATCCGTTCGAGTGAAGGCCCGAGCTCGCGAGGCCGAGGATCGCGTCACCCTCCGCGACGCGCTTTCCGTCGACGATGCGCGAGCGCGCGACGACGCCGACGCAGAAGCCGGCGAGATCGTACTCGCCCTCGTGGTACATGCCGGGCAGCTCCGCGGTCTCGCCGCCGAGCAGCGCGCAGCCGGACTCTTCGCACCCGCGCGCGATGCCCGCGATGACCTTCTCGGCCACGCCGACGTCGAGCTTCCCCGTCGCGAAGTAATCGAGGAAGAAGAGCGGGCGCGCGCCCGTCGTGACGACGTCGTTGACGCTCATCGCGACGAGGTCGACGCCGATCGTGTCGTGGACGCCCGTCGCGAACGCGACCTTGAGCTTCGTCCCGACGCCGTCGGTGCCGCTCACGAGGACTGGGTCGTCGACCCCGCCGGGAACGCGGCACATCCCTGCGAACCCGCCGACGTCGGCGAGCACCTCCGCGATGCGCGTCTTCTTCGAGAGCGGCTTGATGCGCTCGACGAGCTCGTCACCGGCGTCGATGTCGACGCCCGCCTGCCGATACGTCACGGGCATGGTGCGGACCGTAGCATACAAGATTCGTAACTCAGGCCTGAGTTACGTTACGCTTGCGCGCAGGCTAAAGCCGTGCGAATAGGCGCGCTCCCATGGCCGGTACGAAGTCCAAGATCGCAGGCGTGACGTTCCCGCTCTTTTCGCTCCGAAGCGAGCGCGACTGGGGGATCGGCGGAGATCGGCGACCTCCCGGCTCTGGCGAAGCTCCTCGCGCAGCGCGGGTTCTCGGTCGTTCAGCTCCTGCCCGCGCACGAGCTCGCGCGCGGCGAGACGTCGCCCTACGGAGCGCGCACCGGGTTCGGGCTCGACCCGATCTACGCCTCGCTCGGCGCGATCCCGGACCTCGACGCGCGAGAGGTCGAGGCCATCCTCGGCGACGAGGGGCGACGCGAGCGAGAGGAGCTCCGCGCGCTTCCCGAGGTCGACTACCAGCGCGTCCGCGCCCTCAAGATGCGCGTGCTCGAGGGCGCGTACAAAAACTTCGTCGTCCGCGAATGGCAGAAGGACTCGCCGCGAGCGTCTCAGCTCCGCGCGTTCTGCGCGCGCGAAGAGCTCTGGGAGCAAGACCTCGCGCTCTACGTGGCGCTCCGCGAGGAGCACGGCGGTACGGGCTGGAGCACGTGGCCCATGTCCGAGCGCACGCGCGATCCCGCGACGCTCGACGAGGCCCGCGTGCGGCTCGCCGAGCGCATCCGCTTCCATCAGTACCTCCAGTGGCAGCTCTTCGAGCAGTGGGGCGCCGCGCGCGCGGCGGTCGAGCGCGAGGGCGTGCACCTCTTCGGCGATTTGCCGTTCGTCGTCGGGCGCGAGAGCTCGGACGTGTGGTCGCGATCGCGACTCTTCCGAGACGACCTCGATCTCGGCGCGCCGCCGGACGAGTTCTCGGACATCGGTCAGTCGTGGGGCCTGCCCCCATACGACTGGGCCGCGCTCGAGGCCGAGCAGCACGCGTGGCTCCGCGCGCGCGCCGCGCACGCCGCGCGCCTCTATCACGGGTTTCGCGTCGATCACGTCGTCGGATATTTTCGGCAGTACGTCCGCAAGGGCGAGGCGCTCGGCCAGTTCGATCCCAAGGACGAGCGCGATCAAGAGGCGCACGGCCGCACCGTGCTCGCCGCGATGCGCGCGGCCGCGTCACCCGCGGAGATCATCGCGGAGGATCTCGGCGTGATCCCGGCGTTCGTGCGCCAGACGCTCGCCGACCTCGGCATGCCCGGATACAAGGTCATCCCCTGGGAAAAAGAGAAGGACGAGACCATGCGCGATCCGGCGCAGTTCCCGGAGCTCTCGGTCGCGACGTACAGCACGCACGACACGCCGCCCGTGCTCCAGTTCTGGGACGAGCTGCCGGCGCGCGACCGCGCGTCGCTCGCGAAGCTCGCGAAGACCACGGAGGACGCGCCCGAGGCGGAGCGGGAGCGCGCGCTCTTGCGATTGCTCTTCTCGGCGCGCTCGGCGCTCGCGATGGTGCTCGTCACCGAGATCTTCGGCGAGCGCACGCGCATCAACACGCCGAACACCGTCGGCGCGCACAACTGGACCTATCGCCTGCCCGCGTCGATCGAGAAGCTCGACACCGACGACAAGTGGCGCGCGCGCCTCGACATGTTTCGCGAGCTGCTCGGAGAGTCGGATCGCCTGAGCACTTCGTCGGCTCACGCCGTTCGCGGCTGAGAACGCGGCTGCTCACGGCGCGCCGCGCGCCACTCCCATTTCGCGAGCGATCGCGCCGCTCACACGTCGGATCGCTCATGGCACGTGCGGTGCAAACACGCGCGGGTCATGGCTGGGGGTGCGAGTTTTCTCGCGCAGGTGGAGACGTACGCGCTTAAGCTCGAGCTCGTGCAGGTTCCGAGGTGGCTGCGCTTCATCTGTCTCGGCGTGTGGGCCCTCGCGGGGTCGACCTCGGTGTCGCGGGTCGCGCGCGATCCGCGATCGAGCGCTTTGTGGATCGCGTCGTACGTCGGATTCGGCGTGCTCTTCTGGCTCGGCACGGATCGGCGCGCGTCGCGCTCGCGCAAGATCACGTGCCTCGTCGGCGAAGCGATCTTCGCGGGGGTGGTCACCTACATCGGGCTGCCGGCGTTCGAGGGCGCCGGGTTCGCGCTGGTGGCCGCGCAGCTCCCGCTGACGCTCCCCGTGTGGGCGTCGGTCGCGTGGGCCATCGCGCAAGGCGCGGTGCTCTGGTTCATCTTGCCGCGCGAGTACAACTGGATCGAGATCGCGAAGTCAGTCGGGAGCTACCTCGGCTTCGCGACCCTCGCGGTCGCGCTCGTGCGCTTCTTCGACTCGGAGCGTCGCGCGCGCGTCGAGCTCGCCCGCGCCGGAGAGCGCGTGCGGATCGCGCGTGAGCTCCACGACGTGCTCGGTCACCACCTCGCGGCGCTGACGATCCAGCTGGATTTGGCGCGTCGCAAGACGGAGGGCGACGCGCGCGCGCCGCTCAACGAAGCCTACGGCGTCGCGCAGCGCATGCTCGCCGACGTCCGCGGGACGGTCTCTCAAATGCGAGCCGATCGTTACGATCTCCGCGGCGCGCTCGACGCGCTCGTGAAGGCGGTCCCGGAGCCGCCCATCGAGCTCGCGATGCAGGCCGGCCTCGAGGTCTCGGACGCCGCGTGCGCGCACGTGGCGCTGCGTTGCATTCAAGAGGCCATCACGAATACCGTGAAGCACGCGCGCGCGAAGAGCGTCCGGGTCGCGCTCGCCAGGGAGGGTACGGATCTCATGGTCACGATCGAAGACGACGGCGTCACGGCAGGCGACCTCCGAATCGGCAACGGGCTGCGCGGAATGCGCGAGCGCATCGAAGAATTGGGCGGCGACCTCGACGTCGAGAGCGTCGCGGGGCGCGGCACGATGGTGCGCGCGCGCTTGCCTGTCGCGGACGCGCCGAAGGCGGGCGCCTCGTGATTCGCGTCGTCCTCGCTGACGATCAGCTCCTCGTGCGTCAAGGCATCCGCGGTCTCCTCGGGATGATCGAGGGCATCGAGGTCGTCGGAGAAGCGGGCGACGGTCTCGAGGCCGTCGACGTGGTCCTCGCGACGAAGCCCGACGTCGGCCTCTTCGACGTGCGCATGCCCGTCGCGAGCGGCATCGACGCGCTCCGCGAGCTCAAGAAGCGCAAGGTCGCCCTGCGCACGATCATGCTCACGACGTTCGACGACGACGCGGCGCTCAAGGAGGCGATCCACGAAGGCGCGAGCGGCTGGCTCCTCAAGGACGTCTCGCTCGAGGCGCTCGCCGACGCGATCAAGAAGGTCGCCGCGGGCGGCACGCTCGTCATGCCGATGACGAACACCGCGGGCGAGACGATACGCATGGACGCGACCGAGTTTCCGGCGAGCGACCGCCCCACGCAGCTCACCGCGCGCGAGCTCGAGGTGCTGCGGCTCATCGCGCGCGGGATGAGCAACCGCGAGATCGCGGAGGCCAACGGCACGAGCGAAGGCACCGTGAAGAACCAGACGTCGAGCATCCTCCAGAAGCTCGGCGTGCGCGATCGAACGCGCGCCGTGCTGAAGGCCGCGGAGCTCGGTCTGCTCTGATCGTGTGACTTCCGGCACATGTTGAAGACGCTCGCGTGCGGCAAGTTGCTCGCATGGAGGTCATCGACATGCGCAACTTTCTCAAGCTCATCGCCGCCGCTCTCGTCCTCGCGCCCGCCGCGGCGTTCGCGGACGACGAGCCTCAAGCCAAACCCGCGAGCGGCGGTTACGTCGTTCCGCAAGCGGTCGCGTACGAAGGGGGAAAGGTCCCCGATGGCGCGACGATCGAGAAGCGACCGAACCTCGCGCTCATCGGCACGGGCATCGGCATCTTCGGAGCCGCGTACCTCCCGTCCGTGATCACGGCGATCGTCGCGTGCGGTCCGCAGAAGGACTGCTCGGCGACCGGCGGCGCCGCGTGGCTCTATTTCCCCGTCGTCGGGCCGTTCATCACGGCGGCGATGTCGACGTCGGTCGGCGGCGCGGCGCTCGCGGCGTTCGACGGCGGCCTTCAGGTGACGGGCGCAACCATCGCGATCGCCGGCCTCGTCGCGCAGAAGAAGTTCGTCATCTGGCAGGACAAGACCGCGAAGGTCACGGTCACGCCGGGCGCCGGCTCGAACGTCGCCGGGCTCTCGCTCACGCTGACGCACATGTGAGGCGCGCGATGAACCGACGAATCATCGCAGCTACGACGGTCGCGCTCGCGGGGTGCGCCGTTCACTCGACGTTCCAGTTCACGCTCAGCGACGGCAGCGTCGCGACGTCGAGCCCGAACGCGAGTGGCAGCGTCGACAACGCGGGCTTCCTCACGCTGAACGACAGCACGTGGGGCCTGACGATGGACCTGCAGGGCCTCGCGCCCGGCAACCACACGATCACGGCGGGCGCGGGCGATCTTCAGATCGCCCGACCCACGACGGGCGACACGTTCATGGCGTCGCTCGGCGGCTCCTGCAACGTGTGGCTCGACTCGCACGGCGCGACGAACGGGAGCCCCGTCACCGGACACTTCACGTGCGCCGGACTCGTCTCGACGAAGGGCAACACGGTCGATGTCACGAGCGGCACCTTCGAGGCGCCGATCGACGACCCCGCCAACAACCCGCTGAAGAAGTAGCGGGCAATTTTCGAGTCGACCGAGCACGGCGTTGCACACGCCGATTTCACGACGCGCGCGCATTCGCGCGCTTTTACCGCGCGGCACGCGCGCTGCACTGGGGAGCGGTTCATGACGAACGTGGGTTGGAGAGAGGGGACGGCGCTCGGCGTCGGTGAGGACGCGCGCGAAGCGCCGTTCGCGCCGGCGTTGCTCGTCGTGATGGCGACGGCCATCGTTCACGTCTGCATCGCGCCGCTGCGCCGGCTGACGTTCGACGAGGCGTACTACGCGTGGGGAGCGGCGCAGGGCGTGCCTTGGCCGATCCCGCAACATCCGCCGATGCTCGGCATATTGCTCCGCGCGACGGCGCCGCTGCACGGGCTCCCGATCGAGCTGCGCGTTCGACTCGTCGCCGTCGCGCTCTCGGCGGCGACGGCGCTCGGCATCGCGCGCCTCGCGTCGACGCTCGCTGCGCCTCGCGCGCGCTCTCGCGCCGCGTTCATCGGCGCGCTGCTCGCGAGCTGGGGCTTGCTCCCCATGGTGAGCGGTCTTCAGGCGGTGCCCGAGTGCGCGCTGCTCGCGGCGTTCGCGTGGGTGCTCTGCGTCGCGACGGAGATCGCGCAGGGGCGCGTCGCGCGGCGCGAGGTCGCTTGCGCCGTGCTCGCGCTGCTCTCCGCGTGCGCGCTCGCGTCGAAGGCTTCGGCCCTTCCGTGCCTCGCGGTCGTCGCGGCGTCGCTCGCGATGAAGCGGCAGCTGACCGCGGCGTACTCGGTCGCGTTCGGCGCGCTCGCCGCGCTGCCCTCGTGCACGACGTCGCTCATCGGGCAGAGCGCGCACGTGCTCGGGCGCGGGCCTTGGCTCTCCGAGGGGCAGTCGGGCGTCCTCCCCGCGCTCGGCGTCATCGCGCTCGCGGTGTGGATCGTGTTCGGCCCCGCGGCGATCGTGGTCGGGATGCGCGCTCGCGACGTGCTCGCGAAGATCCCCGGCGGCGTCGGATCGATCGCCGCGATCGCCGGCGCGATCGTCTTCTCTGCGATTGTCTCGGGGCGCAGGCCCGAGGTGCACTGGTTCGCGCCGGCCGCGCCGCCGATCTACGCCGCGGCGGCCGTGAAGCTCGCCAGCGCGCCGCGCGCGGCGAAGCTCGTCCTCGCGTCGCACGTCCTGCCGACGATCGCCGCGGTGGTGCTCTGGTGCGTGCCGCTCGCGTCGCTCGAGCGAGACACGGAGTTCTTCGCGGAGGCTCCGCACGTCGGGTTCAGCGCGGTCGACGAGAACCTCGCGTGGACCGAGCGCGCTCGCCACGCGCGAAACGTCCCGGCCTACGGCATGGACGCGTGGCGCTGCGTCTACGCCCAGCGCTGCGAGGGGAAGTGACATGACACCGCTCGCCTCGACCCTCGTCGCCGTGCTCGCAGCGACCGCCGTCCGCTCCGCGTGGGTGCAGCCCATCGCGGCCCCGAGCCCCGCGCACGGGGTCTTCGACTCCGTGCCGCAGAACGTGAAGCTGTGGTCGAGCGGCGCGCGCGCGATCACGATCGCGCCCACCGGCGCCGACGGTCCGTCGTTTCCCCTCGGCTTCGACGCGCTCTCGCTCTCGAGCCGCGTCGATCGCTTGAAGCAAGATCGCATGCTCGCCCTGCGCACGATGGGCGCGGGGTTCGTCGTCACGGTGGGGCCGTTCTGATGAGCCTCACCCGCGCCATCGACGCCCTCGTCGGCAAGCTCGCGAGCCTCGAGATCGCCCGGCCGAAGCTCGTCCTCTCGATCGTCGCGCTCTTCGCGCTCGCGGGAGCGCTCCTCGCGACGCGCCTCGAGCTCCGAACGCGCTTCGATCAGCTCCTGCCCGATGGCGCGCCGAGCGTGACCGAGCTCGCGCGCGTCAGCCAGCACGTGAGCGGCGCGCAGACCATCCTCGTCACGGTCGAGGGCGACGACACCGCGGCGCTCCGCGAGTTCGCCGACGCGCTCGCTCCAGAGGTCCGCGCGCTCGGCGCCGACGCGGTCAGCTCCGCCGACGACGGCGTCCACGACGCGCGCTCGTTCGTCATGCCGCGCGCGGGCCTCTACATGAAGAAGGACGACCTCGAGAAGCTTCGCGCCGACGTCGACGATCGCTGGGATCGCGAGGTCGCCAAGCAGACGGGCACTTCCCTCGACGACGACGAGCCGCAACCGCAATCGAAGGGCAACGACACGCTCCGCGAGCGTCTGCGAGGCGCCGGGAGCGATGCCATCGATCGCTACCCCGACGGCTACTACCAGCGAAAGGACGGCAAGGCGCTCGTCGTCGTCGTGCGCTCCCCCGTCGCGTCGGGAGACCTCGCGCGAACGCGCGACGTGGTCGGTCGCGTTCGCGCCACGGCCGTCGCGCTCGCGAAGACGCGGCCCGAATACGCGCGATTGAAGATCGGCTTCGCGGGCGACATGGTGTCGAGCCTCGAGGAGTACGGCGCGGTCCGCGCGGATCTCCTCGGCGTCGGCGGCACGGGGCTCGTGCTCGTGCTCGGCGCGATCCTCCTCTACTTCATGCGCGTCCGGTCGCTCGTCGTCCTCGGCGCGAGCATCGCGATCGGCCTCGCGCTCACGTTCGGCCTCACGGCGCTCGTCATCGGGCACCTCAACATCGCGACGGGGTTCCTCTTCAGCATCGTCGCGGGCAACGGCATCAACGCGGGCATCATCTACCTCGCGCGTTACGACGAGCAGAGACGACGCGGGCAGACCGTGCCCGAGGCGATCCGCGCGGCGCACGCGAGCACGTGGCCCGCGACGGCGATGGCGGCGTTCGCAGCCGCGACGTCGTACGCGTCGCTCGCGATCACCAAGTTCCCCGCCTTCCACGAGTTCGCGTTCATCGGCGCGACGGGCATGGTGGCTTGCTGGATCGCGACGATCACCGTGATCCCGACGCTCCTCCTCTTGGCCGACGACGGCGTGAGCCCGGCGCGCCGCGGCGTTCCGTACGGAAACGTGTTCGCGTCGGCCGTCGTCAAGGCGCCGAGCGCGATCGTGTCGCTCGGGTCGATCGTCCTCGTCGCGGGCATCGCCGCGTGCACCGCGTACGCCGCGTCGAGCCCGCTCGAGTACGATCTCCGCAAGATCCAAACGGATCGCTCGAGCCAAGACGCCACCAACCACGCGTGGGACGTCGCGATCGACATCCTCGGCCAGCTACCGCAGGCGACGGTGATCCTCGCGAATTCTCCCGAGCAGGCCGAGACGCTCGAGAAGCGTCTACGCGAGGATTGGAAGACGACGCCGCCCGCGGCGCGCCCGTTCGGCGAGGTGCACGCGATCTTCGACGCCGTCCCCGCGGATCAAGAAGAG
The DNA here is from genome assembly GCA_963839305.1 of uncultured delta proteobacterium. Taxonomy (GTDB): domain Bacteria; phylum Myxococcota_A; class Polyangia; order Polyangiales; family Polyangiaceae; genus DASXHD01. The sequence continues at coordinate 60,921 of CAWIUL010000001.1, read as the reverse complement.
AAGCTCCCGACGCTCCTCGCGATCGACGCGCGCGTCAGGCGCGCGCACGAGCTCCAGATGATGACCGACGACGAGTGGCGAGAGATCGAGCCGCTCTTGCCGCCGCCCGATCTGCGCACGTTCGGCGTTGGCGATCTCCCGCCCGCGCTCGCCGCGCCGTTCACCGAGAAGGACGGCACGCGCGGAACGATCGTGCTCGTGGAGTCGACGAAGGGACAGCGCGACGACGATCTCCACTATCTCTTGCGCTACGCGGACGCGCTCCGCGAGGTCCATCTCCCCGACGGCTCCGTCGTGCGCGGCTCGGGCAAGGCGGTCGTCTTCGCGGACATCCTGCGCACGGTCGCCGCGGACATTCCGATCGCGGTCACCCTCTCGCTCGCGATGACCGTGCTCGCGGTGCTCGTCGCGCTCAGGCGTCCCGGGCCGGTCCTCGCGGTGCTCGCGTCGCTCGCCGTGGGCGTGTCGGGCGTCGTCCTCTTCTTGCTGCTCGGGCACGTGCGCATCAACTTCTTGAACTTCGCCGCGCTGCCGATCACGTTCGGCATCGGCGTCGACTACGCGGTGAACGTCATGCAGCGCCACCGCGAGGGGCGCGACGCGGACATCACCGAGACGCTCCGCACCTCGGGCGGCGCGGTCGTGCTCTGCAGCCTCACGACCATGCTCGGCTATGTCGCACTCCTCCGGTCGACCAACCAGGCCATCCGCAGCTTCGGGGCGATCGCGGTCGTGGGCGAAATCTCGTGTCTTCTTGCGGCGGTGCTCGTGCTTCCCGCTGCGCTCTACCTCGTGCGGGCGCACCGCCGCGAGGTCACGAAGGCGGGCATATGACTTCCGGCACATGTTCGAAATGCGCCCAGACGGCACATTCGACGCATGAGATCGGCGCTGCTCTTGGCTTGGGCTCTCTTGGGTTGCTCCGCGCCGGCGAGCTCGCTCGTCGAGCTGGCGGCAGGGCAATCGCCGTCGAGCATCACGAGCGACGGCGTGAACGTGTACTGGACGAACTCCACGGGAGGCGACGTCATGAAGTGCGACGTCGCGGGTTGTGGAGAGCGTCCGACGCGCCTCGCTACGGCGGGCGCGCCGGCCGGCATCGCGGTGAGCGGGAGCGACGTCTATTTCACCGACGTCGCCGCGGGCGCGGTGTCGAAGACGCCGATCGCGGGGGGTGAAGTTTCGCGAATCGGAGTTGCCAACGATCCTTGGGGAATCGCGGTCGTCGGCCCGTCGAAGACGGCCGGCGCGGATTCGGACGCCGGCGGTCGCGTGTTCTGGACGACGAACGCGACGAGGGGCCCGGTGATGGTGTGCCCGGAGGGTGGTTGTGTCGGCGCGCCCGTGAACGTCGCGGGCGGCGACGCGTCGTTCGCAATCGTGAGCGACGACGCGAACGTCTACTGGAGCGACTGGAACGCGATCTGGTCGTGCCCTGTCGAGGGTTGTAGCGGAGCGCCCACTGCGCTCGCCGCGGTGTCCGGCCACGTCGCGCTCGCGGTCGACGACGCGAACGTCTACTGGGCGTACGCCGACGAAGGCGTCGTCCTCTCGTGCAAGAAGAGCGGATGCGGCGCGATCCCACGGTCGTCGCGACCCACCAGAGGGGCGCGAGCGCGCTCGCCTCCGATGGCCTCCACGTCTATTGGGTCACGGACGCAAGCGTCATGCGCTGCGCGACCGCGGGCTGCGCGAACGCCCCGACGGAGCTCGCCGCGCTCGACGCCCCTGGAAAAGGAGGCGGGATCGCCGTCGACTCCACGAGCCTCTACTTTTGGAGCGGCGACCGCGTGATGAAGCTCACGCCGAAGTGATTTTGATTTACAGTGCGCGCGCCATGAAACGCGCCGCATTGTTCGTTGGGGGTCTCGCTTCCGCGCTCTTTCTTCCGCTCGCCTGCTCGTCGAGCCCGGCGACCGACGCGTCCGCTCGGCGACGACACCGTGCCCATCACCGACAACGTCTCGATGACCGGCCTCACGGGCCCCGTCGACGCGGTGCGCGACGAGTACGGCATGGTCCACATCTACGCGACCAACGTCGGCGACGCGATGCGCGTCATGGGCTACCAGGTCGGGCGCGATCGCCACGTGCAGCTCGAGCTCATTCGACGCAGCGCGGAGGGGCGAATGGCCGAGGCGTTCGGCGCGCTCTCGCCGGGCCTCATCGACGAGGACATCACCGCACGAACGATCGGACTCTACCGCGTGGCGCAAACCGATGTGCGACGCGCTCGACCCGAACGGGCCGGAGAAGAAGGCGCTCGACGCGTTCGCGGACGGCGTCTCGCAGTACTACGCGCGCGTCCAGAGCGGCGACGAGGCGCTCCCGCGCGGCATCGTCGGCTTCCCGCAGGCGCTCTTCACGCCGTGGACGTGCGCCGACTCGCTCGCGATCGCACGCCTGCAGTCGGAGGCGCTCTCGTTCGACGCGGGCAGCGACATCGGCCGCCAACAGTTCCTCGACGCCGCGCAGACCACGTTCGTCTCCACGTCGAGCGATCCGGAGGTTCAGAAGCGCGTCGGCCTCGAGCGGGACATGCTCCGCTTCGCGCCGCTCGATCCGACGCTCGTCTTGCCGGGCGGATTCCCGAACGACACGTCGCTCTCGCAGAGCTTCCACGTCTCGCAGCAGAAGCCGCGGATGGCGATGCCGCGCATGATCCTCCCTCGCGAGCTGATCGACAGCGCGCGCGGCTGGCTCGACGCGCAGCACGGAGTCGACCGCGTCTTCGGCGATCTCGAGACGCGCGGCTCGAACAACTGGGTCGTCGGTCCGGGCATGAGCGCGGACGGTCACGCGACTCGTGTCGAACGATCCGCACTTGTCGCTCTCCGCTCCGTCGGTGTTTTGGATGGTCCACCTCTCGGTGCACGCGCCGCCCGGACAGGACGCCTCGCGAGATCTCGAAGTCGCGGGCCTCGCCTTCCCCGGCATCCCCGTCGTAATCCTGGGCGAGAACGAGCACGTCGCGTGGGGCGCGACGGTCACGGGCTACGACGTCACCGACGTCTACAAAGAGACGCTCTCGAGCGACGGCTCCTCGGTCACGTTCAACGGCCAGCAGGTCCCGCTCCAGAAGATCCACGAGACGATCGCCGTGCAAGGGGGCTCGCCGGTCGAGTACGACGTGCTCGTCGTCCCGCACCACGGCCCGATCATCCCGACGATCGTGAACCACGCGGTGGTCCCGCCGGATCCGGTGAAGGGCGCGCTGTCGTACCGCTGGACCGGGCTCGATCCGTCGAAGGAGGTGCCCGCGATCGACAACCTCCAGCGCGCGAAGAGCGTCGATGACGTGCGCACCGCGCTGCGCGATTTCGCTGTCGGCGCGCAGAACTGGGTCAGCGCGGACGATCAGGGCAACATCTTCTACACTTCGCAGTCGCGCATCCCGAAGCGCGCGGCCGGCGCGGTGGCGTGGGACGCGTCGAAGTACCAGGGCACGCTCCCGATGTTCGTCCTCCCGGGCGACGGCAGCGCCGAGTGGACCGGCGATCTCGAAGAGGCGTACGTGCCGCACGTGAAGAACCCGTCGCAGGGCTTCGTCGCGACGGCGAACGCGGATCAGGTCGGCGTCACGCTCGACAACGATCCCTCGAACGACAAATTGCCGAACGGCGATCCCGTCTACATCGGCGGCGATTTCGATCTCGGCTTCCGCGTCGGGCGCATCACGCACCGTCTCCAGACCCTCGGGCATCCTGCGACGCCCGACGACATGGCGAGCATCCAGGCGGATCATCACTCGCCGTACGGATCGCTCCTCGCGCCGAAGCTCGTGGCCGCGATCGCGGCCGCGGAGGCCGAGCGCACGTCGCCCGGAACGCACCCGGATCTCACCGGGGTGGTCGCGGACACGCGCTACGCGGCGGCGAACGTGGCGCAGGTCACGCAGTGGATGAACGACTGGGCCACGGCGGACTACGCGACCGAAGCGGGCGTGAGCCCGGACGACAACACGCTGCTCACGGACGCGACGATGGAGCCGGCGCAAGCCACGCTCCTCTTCGAGACGTGGCTCGTCCGCATGGGCATGCTCACGTTCGACGACGAGATCGCGAAGCTCGGCGGCTCGCGCGGCGGCGAGGTGCCGCAGCGTGCTCACGTACATCTGGACCGCGCAGGATCCGACGAAGCTCGCGACGTACGACGCCACGACCGGCGAGAGCGCGCTCTTCGACGACATGACGACGACGAGCGTCACGGAGACGTCGAACCAGCTCGCGGTGAAGGCGCTCCTCGACGCGCTCGATTATCTGAACGGCAAGTACGGGGCGGATCGATCGAAGTGGCGCTGGGGCGTGCCGCACACCCTCACGTTCGACGCGCTCGTGCCGCTCTGGGGCTCGCTCTCGATCCCGCAAGGCGGCGACCCGGTGTTCCCGAAGGGCTTCCCGCGCCACGGCGATCTCCACACCGTCGACGTCGCGAACTTCGGCTCGCACCCCTCGAGCCTCGACGCGCTCGACTTCACGTACGGAAGCGGCCCGACGCAGCGCTTCGTCGCGGACGTCCAGTCGCCCGCGCCCGTCTCGAAGAACGCGCTCCCCGGAGGCGAAGTCTGGGACAACGGCAGCCCGTACTTCTCGAACGAGGCGGAGCGCTGGCGCAGAAACCAGAACCGCCCGGTGTGGATCCTCAAGGCCGACGTGATCAAGGACGCCAAGGAGCGGATCGCGTACGACCCGCCCGCGCCCGCGTCAAAGTAGCTTCTTCGCGAGCTCGAACGTGCGCACGTTGTCGCGCGTCGCGAGGAACGTCGCGCGCCAGCGCTCGATCTTGATCTTCGAGGCGCGCGACTCGATCGCGGCGACCGCGGCGCGAAGCGCGGTCTTCGCGTCTTCGTCGCGGCCGGCGGCGAGGAGCGTCTCGCAGTGGATCATGCGCACGCTCGACTCGGTGTCCTCGATGCCGCCGAGCTTCGTGAGGAATCTCGTACGACGCGCTCGCGTGCTCGAGCGCCGAACCGGACGTCGCCGATGCGAAGCTCGATGCCCGCGAGGTGCGCGAGCGCGCTCGCGTGCGCGGGGAGCTGCGGCTCGCTGATCTTCACGGCCTCCGTCGCGATGTCTCGCGCGCGCTCGAGCTCGCCCCGCGCCGCGTAGGCCATCGCCATGTAGACGCGCGAGAACGTGCCGAGGCGCGGATCGCTCTGCGCGTCGAACACCGCCGCGGATCTCACCTCGAGATCGATCGCTTCGTCGTACCGGCCCTGCAAGACGCGCAAGAAGCCGACGTTCTGCTGGAAGATCGCGCCGATGCGGACGATGCCGAGGAGCTCCGCGGTCCGCGCCGCGGGGATGAGCTCGCGCTCGGCTTCGTCGAGCGCGCCGAGCGCGACGGCCACGTAGCCCATGTTCGCGCTCTGCACGCACGCGTTCCTGCGATCTCCGGCGGCCTCGAAGAGCGCGCGCGCCGACTTCATGTGCTCGTAGTACGTGCCGTGGTCGCTCTCGAAGAGCGCGCGAAACGCGCGGGCTTGCTCGATGCGAGCGAGCACGATGGGGTTGCCGCGCGACGGGTCGAACGCGTCGACGTGGACCATCGCCTCGTCCGCCGGCTCGCGGCGGCCCGCCGCGTAGAGCTGCATCGTGAGGCGCGCGAGCGCCTGGACGAGGTTCGGCGCGCCCGCCTCGCCGCGCTCGAGCAGCATGTCGCGCGCGGAGATCGAATCGTCGATGTGCGCGAGCGCGCCCGAGGCCGTGCCGAGCTCGGCGGCCGCGAGGTACCAGCTCGGCGTCGCGGGGGTGAGGAGCCGGGTCGCCTCGCGCGCGGTGGTCTCGCAATCGGCGATGCGCCCGCGCCACCGGAGCGCCTCGGCTTGCACGCGCCGCAGCTCGCCGAGCTCGGGGCCCGCCGCGCCCAGCTCGACGCCGCGGTCCGCGAGCCCGAGGACGCGCACGAGATCGTTGCCTTCGAGCGCTTGCACCACCGCGCGGACGTAGTGCGGCACGGCGCGCGCGGGCTCGCCGCCGCGATCGAAATGCTGCGCGAGCACCGCGGCGTCACGCTCGCCGTGGTCCTCGAGCCACGCGCCCGCGAGGCGGTGCGCGAGCGCGCGGTCCTCGTCGGTGAGCATCGCGTACGCGGCGTCGCGGACGAGCGCGTGTCGGAACGTGAGCTCCTCCTCGCCCCCGAAGCGGCTCTCATCGCGGCGCGTGAGGAGCTCGCCCCGAACCAGCTCGTCGATCCGATCCTCGACGCGAGACAGCGGGTTCGACGTCTGGCCGAGGTGCGCGCTCACCGCGCCGCGCCAGAAGGTCTCGCCGAAGACGCTCGCCGCACGAAGGACGCGGCGCGCCTCGGGCGCGAGCGCGTCGAGTCGCCGCTGCACCATCGCGAGCACCGTCTCGGGCACGTCCTCGGCGTGGCCCTCCGCGACGGCGCGAAGGATCTCCTCGAGGAAGAACGCGTTTCCCGCGGACTTCGCGACGATGCGCTCGATCGCCGCGTCGTCGACCGCGTCGCCGAGGACGTGTCGCGCCAGCCGCGCGCTCGCCTTCGGCGTCAGCTCGTTCAGCTGGAGATCGATCACGCGCCGCTTCTGCCAGAGGCTCGGGAAGACGTCCTTCACCTCGGGCCGCGCGAGCGCGAGCACCATGATCGGGAGATCGCCGTGCGCGGCGAGCGCGTAGTCGACGAGCTGCACGGTGGGGAGATCTCCCCAGTGGAGATCTTCGAGGACGATGACGAGCGGGCGCTCGCGCGCCTCCGCGCCGACCCACGTCTCCCAAGCGCGCCGCAACTGATCGCTCATGAGCAGCGCGTCTTGGCGCGCGGCGCGAAGCTGCACGCGGCCTTCGTCCGAGAAGCGCGCGCCGACGACCTCGCCGAAGAACTCCGACACGCGCGCGACGTCGTCTCCCGCCAGCGTGCGCGACAGGCGCGCGGCGAGGCGCGCCCGCGCGGTCTCGACCGTGTCCGACGCGTCGATGCCCGCGGCGAGCCGGACGATCTGCGCGAGCAGCGAGAACGGCGCGCCCGCGGTCATCGGGTCGGCACGCGCCGTCCACACCTGGGCGTCGCGCCCGCTCGAGCTTCCGGAGCCACTCGTAGCGAAGGCGCGATTTCCCGACGCCCGCGAGCGCCGTGACCACCACGCACCGCGCGACGTCGTCGTCCTCGCACTCGGCGAGCGTCGCGTCGAGGAACGACGAGCTCGCGATCGCGCCCGACGCACGGCGTCGGCTTGCCGAGGAGCGTCCTCACTTGCATCGTCGACGCGCGCTCCGAGTCGAGCTCGAGCACGGTGCCCGTCGGCCTTCACCACGAACGCGGGACCGAGGAGCCCCGCGGTCGTGTCGTCGATCGCGACGGCGACGTTGGCACGCTCCTTCACGGTGACCGCGGCGACGGCTCGGTCGATCACGTCTCCCATCGCGCGAGCGCCCGACCTCCGCGCTGCCCGTCGCGAGCGCGATCGGGACGCCGCCGAGGACCTCTCGCATCGCGAGCGCGAGCCGCGCTCCCGCCGCGGCGCGATCCGTCGCGCTCCCGCGCCCATCGAGCACCGCGACGATGGCGACGGGCAAGATCTCGAGGCGCGCGCCGTGCTTCGCCGCGATGTCGCGGAGCGCCTGCTGCCGCTCGAGGAACATCGTCTCGACCTCGCAGCGGAGCGTCGAGATCTCCTCGCCGAGGCCTTCGCGCGCCGCGACGACGACGCTGAGAATGCGCCGCTCGCGATCGGTGAGCATCGCGCTCGAAGGCGGCGCGGCGATCGAGTGCGCCTCGCTCGGTTCGTCCGCGCGCTCGAGCCACCGGAGCTCCTCGGCGAACGCGCGCGCCGACTGCGGCCGCCCCGCGCGGTCCTTGCTCAGCGCGCGCGACAAGAGCGCGTCGAGCGCCCGCGGCACCCCGGCGCGAAGCGACGACGCGGGCTCGGGCTCCTGGAAGAGCACCTTCGCGAGCGTCGCGACCGCGTCGCCCGGCGCGCTGAACGGCCCGCGACCGGTCACGCATTTGTAGAGCACGCACGCGAGCGAGAACACGTCCGCGCGCGCGTCGACGGCCTCGCCGCGCACCTGCTCGGGCGCCATGTAGCCGGGCGTCCCGAGCAGGACGCCCGTCGAGCTCTTGAACTCGACGTCGGCCATGTACGCGAGCCCGAAATCGACGACTCGAAGGCCCGACACCTCGCCGTGCTCGAAGAACAAATTGCTCGGCTTCAAATCGCGGTGGACGATGCCGAGCGTGTGCGCGTGATCGATCGCCTCGGCGGTGCGCGCCGCAATCTCGATGGCCTCGTGCACCGGGAGCGGCCCGCTTCGCAGGCGCTGCGCGAGATCTTCGCCCTCGAGCCACTCCATCGCGACGAACGGCGGCGCGTCACCGTGCGCGACGTAGCGCACGATCGACGGGTGCGACATGCGCGCGAGCGCGGCGATCTCGCGCGAAAATCGGTTGGTGCCCTCGGGCACGTTCTGGTGGAGCGCCTTGACCGCCACGTGCGTTCCCGACAGCTCGTCCCGCGCGCGGAAGACGGTCCCCATTCCGCCGCTCCCGACTTCACGTTCGATGCGAAAGCGGCCCGATACGAGCGCGCCGAGCTCCATACTGCGACCACTATATCGTCATATCTCGTGCTTTGATGCGCGAACGTCGGGGGATCGCGTATGGTTCATCGATGAACCAGCAAAGCGAGCTCTGCCGCATCTGCGGCGGCGACGGACGAATCGCGAACGCGTTCGGCAGCCACACGACGTGCCCGAGCTGCCACGGCGGCGGTCGGCGCGTCGAGACCACCGGCTTCCACGACGTGACGAAGACGAAGCCCTCGCACCACAAGCCGCCCGTCGTGAAGGGAGCACCCGCCGCGTCGAAAGACCCGTGGCCGACGTCGCCCTCCGGTCAGCTCCTCGCAAACGAGGTGAAGAACAGCGTCACGTGCGCCGCAGACGTGAAGGCGCGAATCATCCGCGAGATCATCGAGCACGAGTCGACGCACGGCGACTGCACGCAGACCTTCATCAAGAAGATCCGCAAGCAGGTCCGCCCGCGCATGTAGCCGAGCTAGAACACGGCGAGCACGCGCTGACGGGGCCGACCCACGGCTCCACGTGCGCGTGCTTCGCGGCGCCGCTGTGACCGGAGACGGCGAGACCGACCAAGACCGACGCGGCGGCGACGCCTAGCGTGACGAAGCCGATCGTCGACACCGTTCCAAGCGTGTTGGCGGCGGAGAATCGCCTGCGTAGGCGGTGGGACAAACGATTTTTCCGTCGCCGGTCGTGCTCGCGCCGAAGCAGTTGTTCTTCACGACGGAGGCTTCGCTCAGCGCGAACGCGCCGGCGAGCGCGCCGGTGACGAGACCGACGCCGGCCGTGGCCACGCCGATCCAGACGACCGGCGACGTATGCTTCGCCTCTGGCGGAGATCATGATCGATGACGGCGGCGCGGGATGCGACTCCGTCTGCGCGGGTTTGGTCTCGGTCGGCGTCGTCGAGGTCGTGGCCGGCGCGGGCACCACGAGCAGATCTCCTTCGTCTCACCCTCCGCCAGCGTCACGGCCCCTTCGGCGTGTCGACCGTCGTCGGTGTCGATCGTTGCCGTGTGCTTGCCGGGGTTCGCTTGACGCGCCGCGCTCAGCGCGGCTTCGGGCACGATGGCCCCGTCGAGCTTGACCGTCGCGGCGTGTCCGCTGCCGACTCCTTGCGCGGTGACCTTCACGTGGGGAATGCGCGGCGCGAGCTCGAGCGCGATCTTGTCGGCGTCGGTCCGCGCCTGCGTGGACCGCGACGTTTCGTCGTGAGCGACGGCCAGACGCTGAACGGCAAGCGCGGCCTCTCGCGCTTCCACGAGACGGCCGAGCGAGCGCTGCGCACGCGCGAGGTCCGTTCCGATGACCGGCGTCTGCACCAGCGACCACGCTTGCGCGAGCTTCTCGGCGGCGACCTTGACGTTTCCCGCGTCGAGCGCGTCGGCGCCGTCTTTGTAGAGCTCACGCGCTGTCGCCACGTCCGCCGGCGACGGATTGCCCGCGTATGCGCGGGGCGCGAGCGCCGTGAGGACGAGCGCGATCGCGGCGACACGACGTTCGTCACCAAATGTCGCCATGGTGATCTCCTTTGGAAGCGGACGGTGCCGCCGAAGGCGTGGGGCGAACGCCCGCGTGCGTCGCCGTAGGCTTCGTCGTCGCGCTCGCGCGTCGCGATTAGCGGAGCGGAGGTGACCGGCGTGGCCTCCGCCATCGCGCTCGCATGCGGCTCGGCGACCGACGGCTTCGGCGCTTCGTTGACCGCGCTCGCCGAAAGCGGATCGGTTCGCGTGGCGCTCTGCGTAGCGTGCTGGCGCGAAACCCACACGCCGACCGCGAGCGCGATCGACGCGAGCGCGACGACCCCGGCGATCGGAGCGATGCGACGCGCGGGCTTTGGCCCGCTGCCGCCGGCCGTCGCGAACGCGGTGTCGCTCAGCGAGAGGCGACTGGCTTCGGCCATGCCGACGTGACTGATCACGACGCGACGCGGGCCCGACGTGCTCGAGTCGCATGCCTCGGATGCTCCGCCGAGCGCGGCGCGAAGCGCGTCCGACATCTCGCGCGCGGATTGGAATCGCTCGCTCGGCTCGTGTGCGCAGGCTCTCGCGAACCACGCATCGAATTGCGCCGGAAGGGTCGGCTCGACGGTCGACGGCGCGACCGCCTTCCCTTCGTTCACGACGATCGCGAGGCCGCTCACCGTCTCGGCGACGAACGGCAACGATCCCGTGAGCGCCTCGTACGCGAGCACGCCCACGCTCCACAGATCGCTCCGCAGGTCGATTTGCTTCGCGCTTCGAAACTGCTCCGGGCTCATGTAATACGGCGTGCCGAGGCTCTCGCCCGCCATCGTCGAGCGGCGATTGCCCGTCGTCTTGCGGAGCACCGTCTCTGTCTTCGCAATTCCGAAGTCGAGCAGCTTGACGAAGAGCTCGCCGCCCTCCGAGCCTAGGAAAACGTTCTCGGGTTTGATGTCTCGGTGGATGACGCCTTTTTCGTGCGCGCGCGCGAGGGCCTTGCACAACTGTGTGACGATGGTGACGAGCTCGGCCGGCGCGATTTTCTCTCTCGGTCTCGAGGCGCTTCGCGGATATCGGTCCCCTCGAGCATCTCCATCACGATGAACGGCACGTCGTCGTCGGTGATGCCGTAGTCGTAGACCTTCACGACGTGCGAGCTCTTCACCTGCGAAGCCGCGGCCGCTTCTTGCGAGAAGCGAGAGCGCGCCGCCGCGTCCTTGGCGTAGTCGCCGAGCAAGAACTTCACGGCGACCTCGGTCCCGAGCGCGAGGTGCTCGGCCAGCCAAACCTCGCCCATGCCGCCCTCGCCAATCGGCCGCACGAGGCGAACGTTCGGAGTCACGCTGGCGCCCGGCTCGATCTTCATGCGCTCGTAGCCAATATATTCGATATCGTGAAAGGGTGAGAGCTCACGTTTTGCCAGCGGCAGCGCTGTTCGCGTGCGCGTTCGCTTGCGCGTTCGGCTGCAACGCGCTCCTCGCCGTCGACAACTACCGCGCGTGCGTCGGAGGCGAATGCGATGGCGGCTCGAGCAATGCCGACTCCGCAGACGCTCCGCCGAGCGTCGGGTGCCAAACGGGCGCCGATTGCGTGGCGGCGAACGCTGGCGTGATCTGCAGCCAGAACCAGTGCGCGTCGGTGACGCGCCTCGCGCGCGGAATGTCGACCTTCGAGTGCGCCGTGCTCTCCGATGGAACGGCGCGGTGCTGGGGCGCGGATCAGGCAGGTCAGCTCGGCTACGACCACGTCTCGCCGACGAGCATCGCGACACCACACACGGTGCTCGACGCGAACGGCCAACCGATGACGGGGATCCAGGACATCACGCTCGGGTACGATTTCGCCTGCGCGCTTCGCCTCGTGGGCGGAAGCACCTCGGTCTGGTGTTGGGGCACGAGCCAGGGCGGCGGCGGTCAGACGAAGCCGCAGCCGGTCAGCCTCTCGAACGCCGCAGTCCTCGAGATCAGCGCCGCCAATGACTCGGCGTGCGCCCTGGTGAGCGGCACGGCTGGCAACGAGGTCTTCTGTTGGGGGACCAACGGCAACGGCAAGATGGGCTGCGACAACGGCCTCAGCTGCGAAGATGGTGGCGCGCCATCACCGTACACCGCGACGCTGCAAGTGCCGCGGAAGCTCCCCTCGGTGAACCCGCCCGCGTTCCTCGCCAACGGGCTCTATGCGCTCTGCGTCGGCTTTACGCTCTCCGGTTTCATCGACTGCTTCGGCACAGACGGTTGGGGAAACCTCGGCGACGGAACGGCGAGCAACTCGTGCTGCACCCAATCGAGCCCGCAGCCGGTGCTCCCGTCCACCGTCACCACCTTGCGAGGCTCGGACTTCTACACGTGCGCGCGCGACGACAACCAAGACTGGTTCTGTTGGGGCGGCAACTTGGGCGAGGGGTGCCCGCTCCTCAACGGCTGCAGCGATCTCCACCAGCCGACGCCGCTCACGCTCGGAGCCGGAGGGCGCATTCTCGATCTCTCGCCCGGCTGGCGCCACGCATGCGCCATCACGCCGAACGGAAGCGGCGTGTGGTGCTGGGGTCAGAACAATCACGGACAGGTCGGCAACGGCACGTTCGGAGGTAGCAGCGTCGGCCCGACGCAGACCCAGCTCCCGTCGGCGGCGCAGCCCGCACAAGACGTTGCCGCTCACCGCCACTGGACGTGCGCCCTCGGCGCCGACGGTCAGGTCTACTGCTGGGGACAGAACGGCGATCAGAATGACACGACGCCGTGGCTGCTCGGCGTGGGCTCGTAGTCCGGGGACATGCTACTTCCGCGCGGCCGCGTGGGATGACCTACCCTCGCCGGCCATGACGATCCGCGTGCTCCCCGGACGACCCTATCCGCAGGGCGCGACGTGGGACGGCGAGGGAACGAACTTCGCGCTCTACTCGGAGAACGCGACGGGCGTGACGCTCTGTTTGTTCGACGAGCTCGGCGCCGAGACGCGCTTTCCGCTCGAGGAGCGCACGGCGTTCGTGTGGCACGGGTACGTCCCGCACGCGCACCCGGGGCAGCGCTACGGGTTTCGCGTGCACGGGCCGTACGATCCGAAGCGCGGTCATCGCTTCAACCCGAACAAGCTCCTCGTCGATCCGTACGCGCACGCCATCGACGGCAAGGCCGACCCGCGCGCGCCGATTCAGGGTTTCTCCGACGCCGATCCCGACGCGCCGGACCTGCGCGACGACGCGTGGGGCGTGCCGAAGAGCGTCGTCCTCGATCGCCGCTTCGAGTGGCAAGGCGACACGCCGCCGAAGATCCCGTGGTCGGAGACCGTCATCTACGAGCTCCACGTGAAGGGGATGTCGAAGCAGCACCCGCACCTCACGCGCGAGCTCCGCGGGACGTACGCGGGGCTCGCCTCCGCGCCGATCGTCTCGCACCTCGTCTCGCTCGGCGTCACCGCCGTCGAGCTCATGCCGCCGCACGAGTGCATGGACGAGCCGCCGCTCGCGAAGCGCGGGATGTCGAACTACTGGGGCTACTCGACGCTCGGCTATTTCGCGCCCGATCAACGCTTCGCGCGCGAGCCCGGCTCGCAGGTGCGCGAGTTCAAGGAGATGGTGCGCACGCTCCACGCGGCGGGCATCGAGGTGCTCATCGACGTCGTCTACAACCACACGTGCGAGGGCGATCACCTCGGGCCGACGGTGTGCCTCCGCGGCATCGACAACGCGACGTACTACCGCCTCAAGAAGGGCGCGCTCGATCGCTACGAGGACTTCACGGGCTGCGGCAACACGCTCGACATGATGCACCCGCAGGCGCTCAAGCTCGTCATGGACAGCCTGCGCTACTGGGTCACCGAGATGCACGTCGACGGCTTCCGCTTCGACCTCGCGAGCGCGCTCGGTCGCGAGCAAGGCGCGATGTCGCGATTGGCGACGTTCTTCGACATCGTCTACCAGGACCCGGTGCTCTCGACCGTGAAGCTCGTCGCCGAGCCGTGGGACGTCGGCGAGGGCGGCTACCAAGTCGGCAATTTCCCCGTGCACTGGACGGAGTGGAACGGCAAATACCGCGACACGGTGCGGCGCTTCTGGCGCGGCGACAAGAATCAGATCGGCGATCTCGGCTTTCGCCTCACGGGCTCGAGCGATCTCTTCCAGGACGACGGGCGGCACCCCGGACGCGAGCATCAACTTCGTCACCGCGCACGACGGCTTCACGATGCGCGACCTCGTCTCGTACGAGACGAAGCACAACGAGGGCAACGGCGAGGACAACCACGACGGCACGACCGACAACGCGAGCTCGAACTGCGGCGTCGAGGGCGACACGACCGACCCGCGCGTCGTGGAATTGCGCGCGCGCCAGATGCGGAACTTCTTCGCGACGCTGCTCCTCTCGCAGGGCGTGCCGATGATCTCGAGCGGCGACGAGGTCGGAAAGACCCAGCGCGGCAACAACAACGCCTACGTGCAGGACAACCCGATCTCGTGGCTCACCTGGGAGCTCCAGACGCCGGACGAGACCGAGCTCCTCGAGTTCGTTCGCAAGCTCGTCCACTTCCGGCGCGCGCACCCGGCGTTCCAGCGCAAGACGTTCTTCCGCGGCGAGCGCGTGCGCGGCGCCTCGCGCGACATCGTGTGGGTCACCGAGGCGGGCATCGAGATGACCGGCGCGGACTGGTCGGATCCGGAGCGGCGCGCGATCGGCCTCTTGCTCGCGGGCGACGAGCTCGACGCGAAGACCGACCTCGGCCACCCGCTCTCGGACGACACGTTCTTCTTCGCGCTCAACGCGAGCGACGCGAGCGTGAGCTTCTCGGTGCCCGAGGCTCACATAGCGGAGCGGAGTGAGCCGAGCCTCTTGGGAGCTCGAGGGGCATTGCCCCTCGAACGTGACCGGCACCTGCCGGACGTCGCGTGGGACGTCATCGTCGACACCGCGACGACGAAGATCCCCGTCATGCGCCGCATCCGCCCGCACGAGCGGCTCACGCTCGTCGCCAAATCGTGCGCGCTCCTCCGCCGCCCGCGGCCATGAAGCTCTCGGTCCTCGATCTCTCGCCGATCGCTTCGGGGTCGAACGCACACGAGGCGCTCGAGAACACGATCGATCTCGCACGACACGCGGAGGCGCTCGGCTACACGCGCTACTGGCTCGCCGAGCACCACAACGCGGGCGGGCTCGCGAGCTCGGCGCCCGAGATCGTGATCGGCCAGGTCGCGCGCGCGACCCAGACGATGCGCGTCGGCGCCGGCGGCATCATGCTGCCGAACCACACGCCGCTGAAGGTCGCGGAGCTATTTCGCGTGCTCTCGGCGTTCTTTCCGGGTCGCATCGATCTCGGCATCGGGCGCGCGCCGGGTACGGACGCGCGGACCGCACGCGCGCTCCGGCGGAACGTGCCGGAGGCGAGCTTCGACGCGATGCTCGACGAGCTCGTCGCGTACCTGGACGAGCACGGCGGTCCGCGCGGCCCGTTCGCGAGCACGACGATCGCGATCCCGATGGGCGTCGAGCCGCCGCCGATCTGGATCCTCGGCTCGAGCGACGGCGGCGTGGGCTTCGCGGCGAAGCGCGGATTGCCGTTCGCGTTCGCGCACCACATCAACCCGGTCGACGCGGTCGCGATGATGCGACGCTACCGTGACGAGTTCGTGCCGAGCGCCAAGAACGCATCGCCCTACGCGATCCTCGCGGTCGGCGTGACGACCGCGGAGACGCGCGAGGCCCTCGCGCCGCTCGAGCGCGCGCTCGATCTCGGGATGGTGCGCTTCGCGCAGGGCCTCCGCGATCTCCCATTTCCGAGCGAAGCGGAGGCGCGCGACCACGTCTTCGACGCGGACGAAGAAGCGCTCCGCCTCGCGATGCGCGGTCGCTTCTTCGTGGGACCGATCGACGCGGTGACGCGCGATCTCCGCGCGATCACGCAAGAAGCCCGCGCGGACGAGCTCATGATCGCGTGCAACGTGCACGACCACGACAAGCGCAAGGACGTGTATTCGCTCCTCGCGCGGTCTATGCTGCGTGAGTGAAGTGGCTTTTTCTCTGCGTGCTCACTCTTCCTCTTCGCGTGCGGCGGCGACAGCAGTAACCCGAGCGACGCCTCGCCCGAGACCGGCGTCATTCACTTCGATGCGTCCGTGGACGCGCCGCCCGAAGCGGAGGCCGCCGCCCCGAAGATCGACGCGGGCTTTCCGGGCCCGCACCCCGCGGTGCCACAGGTCGAGTCGTTCGGCGGCGCCGTCCTCACCGCGCCGAACGTCGTCCCGATCTTCTACGCGAACGATCCGCTCCAGAGCGACGTCGAGAAGATGCTCGCCCAGGTCGTCGGCTCGTCGTACTGGAAGGCGACCACGTTCGAGTACGGCGTCGGCCCGATCACGCTCGACAAATCGATCGTGCTGACGGACGCGCCGCTCACGACCACGACGTCGACGGACATCGAGACGCTCCTCAAGAACTACCTCGACGGAACGCACCCCGAGTTTCCGGCGGTCGCGCTGAACAACGTCTACGTCCTCTTCGAGCCCTCGGGCACGACCATCAGCGACACGTTCGTCGGCACGAGCTGCGTCGACTACGGCGGGTATCACTCGAACGCGAAGACCGCGACGAACCAGCCGTTCGTCTACGCGATGCTCCCGCGCTGCGCGCAGTTCGGATACCTGAGCGGGCTCGACGCGCTCACGGGGCCGATCTCGCACGAGCTCATCGAGGCCGCGACCGATCCGCTCGGCACGGGCTTCGCGCAGACGGACGTCGATCACATCGTGTGGAGCATTCGCCCGCTCGGCGAGGTCGGTGACATGTGCGCGTACGAGCCGCAGAGCTACGCGCGAATCCTGGGCAGCTACGTCGTGCAGCGCACGTGGTCGAACGCGGCGGCGCTCGCCGGCCACGATCCGTGCGTGCCACCGCTCGCTGGCGCGTATTATTGGAACGCGGCGCCCGTCCTGAAGGACACGGTCACGCTCGATTACTACGGTCAGTCCGTGTCGACGAAGGGCGTCTCGCTCCCCCTCAACACGACGAAGACGATCGACGTCGAGCTCTTCTCCGACGGCCCCGTGCCCGACTGGAACGTGAGCGCCGTCGACACGACCTACGGCACGAACCAGCCCAAGGAGCTCGACTTCACGTGGGACGTGACCAAGGGCAACAACGGCGACGTGCTGCACCTCACGATCACGCGCGTCGCCAAGGGCCAGTACAACGGCACCGAGTTCTGGGTCTACGCGCAGCGAAGCTCGACGCAGTGGAACATGTGGTTCGGCTTCGCGAGCAACTGACTTTGGAGCTCGCTGCTGACTAGAACGCATTTCATAACCTCCTCAGAAGAAGCACGACACAGCGGAGCTTGATGAAGGCGAGGAAGTTTTTCGCCTTGTGCTCGAAGCGCGTGATGAGACGCCGTGAGCATTGGAGCCACGCGAAGAGTCGCTCGACGTGCCAGCGCCGCTTGTAGCGGCGAAGTTGGCGTCCGTCCTGCGTTTGGTTTTTGTGCGTCGGATGGTGCGGAGCGATCATCTCCACGCCCATCTTCTTCAGCTCGGCATCGAGCTTATTGCTGTCGTACGCGCGGTCACCAATCAGTCGTTGGGGGAGCTTTTTCTTGAGGAAGCTGGCGTTGAGTGTTTCGACGACGAGCTGCGTTTCATGGCGCTGACCACTCGCAATCCCGACGGCGATAGGAAGACCATGGCGGTCTGCCACTGCCATGATCTTGGTCGCTTTGCCGCGTCGAGTTTTCCCAACCAGAAGACCCCTTTTTTTGCGCCGGCATGACTGCCGTCGATGAATGCTTCGGTGAGATCGACCTTCCCGCGCTCATGAAGATCGCGCGCCAGCGCTGCGAGTATTCGATCGAGCACGCCCTCGCTTTCCCATTTCTGAAAGCGACGAAAGCACGTCGCATACGGTGGAAAGCGACCAGGCATGTCTGCCCACGGAGCTCCAGTGCGCAGCACCCAAAGAATGCCGTGCAAGACGTCGCGCGGATCGCGCCACGGCCGACCGCCTTTCGCCGTCGTGCGCCGTCGTTCCGGCCCTGGAACGAACCGCTTGATCGCTTCCCACTGCTCGTCCTTCAGGTCCATCGACGAAGGTACAAACACCTTTTTCGTCCGATGGAAATAGCGTCGCGAAAGATGGAGCGATGTCGATCACTTGCGCGCGCGACGGGTTATGAAATGCGTTCTAGTGCGCGACCACCACGCCGAAGAGGCTCGCGAAGAAGACGCCCTGGCCGATGAAGAAGAGCCTTCGCCAGCGGCGACCCTCGTCGGTGAAGTTCTCGCCGTCGAAGACGTGAAATCCGTTCATCAGCATCGACGTGCGCGACGTCTTGCCGCTGAGGTTTCGAAGGCTACTGATCCAAGCGATCAGCATGAGCAGCAACATGGTCAGGTTCAGCGCGATGAGGATGCGGTTCACGCGCGAGAGTGTGACACATCGTCAGGCCGCTTCGCGCGTCTTCACGCTCACGACGCGCGGATCGCCGCCGCGCTTGGTGCGAAGCTCGAGGTCGCTCCCCGCCGACTGACGCGCGAGGGCGCGGAGAAGCGCGTCGATCGACGTGATCGACTTGCCGCCGAGCTCGACGATGATGTCGCCCTGCATGAGCCCCGCGCTCTCGGCCGGGCTGCCCTTCTCGACCGAGACGACGAGCACGCCCGTTCCTTTGCGCGCCGACGTGTAGACGGTCTGGCCTTGAATGCCGAGGTACGCGCGGCGAACTTTGCCGTCCGCGATGAGCTTCGGCACGACCCAGTTCACGGTCTCCGAAGGGATCGCGAAGCTCATGCCCTGCGCGAACGCGATGATCGCGGTGTTCACGCCGACGAGGTGACCGCGGAAGTCGACGAGCGGACCGCCCGAGTTTCCCGGGTTGAGCGGCGCCGTGTGCTGGACGAGGTTCTCGACGAGGCGCCCGTCGACGCCGCGGAGCGAGCGACCCGTCGCGCTCACCACGCCGGCCGACACGGTCGACTCGAAGCCGAGCGGGTTTCCGATCGCGACGACGAGCTGCCCGCGCAAGAGATCCCGCTCGCCGTCGATGCTCACGTGCGGCAGGCCCGTCGCGTTCACGCGCACGAGCGCGAGATCCGTTCCGCGATCGCCGCCGACGGGGCGCGCCTCGACGGTCTTTCCGTCATGGAGCGTCACCTCGACGCGCCCTGCCCCGTCGACCACGTGCGCGTTCGTGAGCACGTAGCCGTCGGGCGCGATGACGACGCCGCTGCCGGCGCCTTGCCCGAACCGTCCTCGGCGCCCCACCGCGAGGCTCACGACCGAAGGTCCCACTTTGTCGACCGCCCCGATGACCGCGGTGGAGTACGCGTCGAGCGCTACGTTCTCGGAAATCGAGCCATCCATGTACGAGACCGTAACGCTCGGAGGTCCCGTGTCAGCCTGCCCGATCGGGCAGTTTTCCGCATGTATCGAGCTCTGCTTTGGGGTAGTGTCGCGCGCCATGAAGAAGGTCGCTCTTTGGCTCTCGGCATTGACTTGTGTTGGCGCGATCGCGCTGTCGGTCTCGACCACCGCGTGCTCCAACGGCGGCTCGTGCACGTTCACGAGCAAGTGCGGAAACGACGCGCCGATGACTCAAGACCAGGTGACGGCCTGCAACAACAAGCTCAATAACCCCGCGTGCGGCGGTCTCTACTCGGACTACCTCGGTTGCTTCCAGAGCCACCAGGCGTGCACGACGAGCGGCACGACGGACGAGACGATCACCAACGGCACGTGCGGCGCGCAGTACGCCAACTGGCAGAACTGCTGCTTCGGCACGGACGGCGGCGTCGCTGACGGCGGCTTCCCCCAGTGCGGGCAGTAAAACCGTACATCCCCGCCAGCGCGAAGCTCCGTGAGCTCACGCCCGGCCCGCTGATCCTCGGCACGATCCTCGGCGTCATCTTCGGCGCCTCGTCGCTCTATTTGGTGTTGAAGGTCGGATTGACGGTGAGCGCGTCGATCCCCGTCGCGGTCATCTCGATCACGTTCTTTCGCATCCTCTCGAAGCTCGGCGCGAAGCTCGGGCTGAAGGACGCGACGATCCTCGAGAACAACATCGTCCAGACGGCGGGCTCCGCGGGCGAGTCGATCGCGTTCGGCATCGGCGTGACGATGCCCGCGATCATGATCCTCGGCTTCGATCTCGAGATCGCGCGCGTCGCGCTCGTCGCGGTGCTCGGCGGGCTCCTCGGGATCCTGATGATGATCCCGCTTCGCCGCGCGCTCATCGTGGATCAGCACGAGGAGCTGAAGTACCCCGAAGGCACCGCGTGCGCCGAGGTGCTCAAGGCGGGCGCGTCGCCCGAGTCGATCGAAGCGCACCGCGCGGGCGGCGGCGAAGACATCACCGAGAGCTCCATGGGAGCGACGACCATCTTCGCCGGCTTCGGCATCGGCCTCGTCTACAAGGCTGCGATGGAGGCGTTCAAGGCGTGGAAGGACACGCCCGAGAAGGTCTTTCGCGCGGCGCTCCCGGGCGCGTCCGTGAGCGCGGAGATCTCTCCCGAGCTCCTCGGCGTCGGCTACATCATCGGCCCGCGCATCGCGTCGATCATGTGCGCGGGCGGCGTGCTCGCGTACCTCGTGCTCATCCCGATGATCAAGCTCTTCGGCGGCGGCCTGCCCGAGGTGCTCGCGCCCGGTCACGAGCTCATCTCGAAGATGGGGCCGGACGAGATCCGCGGCGCGTACGTCCTCTACATCGGCGCTGGCGCGGTCGCCGCGGGCGGCATCATCTCGCTCGTGCGCTCGCTCCCCACGATCTGGCACGGCTTGCGCGGCGGCCTCGCGGACTTCCGACGCGGCCGAAAGGAGCGAAAGACCGAGAGCGACGTGCCCCGCACCGAGCGCGATCTCTCGATGAAGTTCGTGCTCTATGGGTCCGTCGGGCTCGTGGTCGCGATCGTCCTCGCGACGCCGCTCCGCATGAACATCATCGGAGCGATCCTCATCGTGCTCTTCGGTTTCTTGTTCGTCACGGTGAGCTCGCGCCTCACGGGCGAGATCGGCTCGTCGTCGAACCCCATCTCGGGCATGACCGTCGCGACGCTGCTCCTCACGTGCCTCATCTTCCTGGTCCTCGGGTGGACCGGCCCGGCGTACTACGTCACGGCGCTCTCGGTCGGCGCGATCGTGTGCATCGCCGCGTCGAACGGCGGCACCACGTCGCAAGATTTGAAGACCGGGTTTCTCGTCGGCTCGACGCCGCGCGCGCAGCAGATCTCGATCCTCGTCGGCGCGCTCGCGTCCGCGCTGATCCTCGGGCCGATCCTCCTCAAGCTGAACGACGCGGCGACCGTGTACGTCGAGACTCACGTAGCGGAGCGGAGTGAGTCGAGGGATGGGGGTGTCGGGGGCGTAGCCCCTGACCGTAAAGGCGACGAGCTGCAGCTCCCCGCGACCATGCGCGTCGATCCGCACACGCTCGCCACGCACGAGAAGCTCACGGGCCCGCAGGCCGCGAGCGACAGCCACGAGTACCTCGTCTGGAACAACACCGACGAGTCGCGCGGGCCGGCGGGGCGCTACCTCGTCGACGACACGGGGACGCCCAAGTACCTCGTCGACCCCGGCATCAACGGCACGCACTCGACGCGCCCCGACGGGACGAAGGTCACCAAGTTCGACGCGCCGAAGGCGACCCTGATGAGCTACATCATCAAGGGCATATTGAACCGGCAGCTCCCGTGGGGCCTCGTGCTGCTCGGCGTCATGATCTCGGTGGTCCTCGAGATGAGCGGCATTCCATCGCTCGCGTTCGCGGTCGGCGTGTATCTACCGCTCTCGTCGTCGACGCCGATCTTGGTCGGTGGCGGCGTGCGCTGGCTCGTCGACCGGTACACGAAGACGAAGCTCAAGAAGGGCGCGACCGAGGAGGAGATCGCCGCCGAGGGCGACAAGAGCCCGGGCGTCTTGATGGCCTCCGGTTACATCGCCGGCGGCGCGATCGCGGGCATCATCATCGCGTTCTTCGCGGGCGTGCTCAGCGATTTCCAGTCGAAGGTCGACACGTGGGCGACCGAGCACAATCCGCTCTATGCCGGAGCGTGGGCGGACGCGCTCTCGCTCTTGCCGTTCTTCGCGCTCGCGCTCTTCTTGTGGGCGACCGGGCGCGAGCTCATCTTCGCGCCGAAGAAAGCTCAGTGATTGATGCGCGCGAGCGCGCCGCTGACCTTCGGGTTCGAGCCGCACTTGGCCATGCCGGGGCGCATCTTCTCGACGGCGGCGAGGATCCGCGGACGAAGGCGCGACTCGATCGCGGTGCGCTCGGGCGCGGGCATCGAGTCGGCGCGCGACTTCGCCGTGGCGAGGAACGCGACGTTTTCGTCGACGATCTTCGCGAGCTTGTCGCCCATTTTGTCGCAGTCGCTCTGGTTCGTTTGGACGACCGTCGCGACGCGCTCGAGGATCTGCACGGCCTTCTCGAACATCTCGGCGTCGCTGTCGGCGCGCGCGTCGCCTGACGCGAAGAACGCTGCGGCGGCAAAAATCGAGACGAGTGCACGTTTCATGCGGTGATTGTACGATCGATTTCGCGATGCGCCGATACGCGATTCTCTTTGCAACGCTCGCGCTCGGATGCGGCGCGAGCAGCCCGAGCACCGAAGACGCGAGCGCCCCGCTCGACGCCGCGGCGCCCGAGGCCGCGAGCGAAGCCGGCGTCGACGCGACGAGCGACGCCGCGACCGACGCGGGCGACGCGGGGGATCCGATCGCGAAGCTCCTCGCGATGACGGCGACGTGCAACCAGGTTTCGACTGGCCTCTTCGCGCTCAACGGCGGCGGCACGCCCACCGTCCCGATTTGCGGCCTCACCGGCGCGCTCTTCTGGAAGGCCGACATGGACATCGACTGCGATGGGAAGATCACGACGCAGTGCAGCTCGACGACCGATCCGTATTTCCAGAACCAGACCGCCGCGACCGATTCGCAAGGAAACCCACTCGACGCGGCGAACCTTCCTTACGTGGTCGTGCCCGGCAAGAGCACCAAGTTCGACCCCGCGGCCAGCGGCTTGAAGCTCGGTGACGTCATCCTCGTCGTCTACAAAGGGCAGGCCGAGTACGCGGTCTACGGCGACGTCGGACCGAGCGCGGACATCGGCGAGGCGTCGTACGCGACCGCGAAGGCGCTCGGCGTGAATCCGGATCCGAAGGTGGGCGGGGTCGACACGCCCGACGTGCTCTACGTGGCCTTCACCGGAGCGAGCGCGCTCGTCTCGCCCATCGAGAGCCACGCGCAGGCGGTGAGCGTGGGTCAGGGGCTGCTCGCGAAGCTCGTCGGACCCTGAGCGAAGATGCTGCTCTCGGAGCACGTGCTCGCGCAGAAGCGCGGCGACAGCCTCGTTCTCCGCAAGTTCGACGCGGCGGCGCGCGCGCGCGCGGAGCTCGTCGCGATCGGGCTCGTCGAGGCGACGAAGCGTCACGTCGGGCGCCCGCGCGGCGAGCTCGAGTCCGCCCTCGCCGCGGTCGACTCGGAGGCGCGCGACGCGAAGGTGAAGGCGGGGCTCACGAAGCTCTTGATTGATCGATGCACCTTCGAGGCGGATCCGCCGCTGCCGCCGCAAGCGCTCCGCGAGGAGGTCTTCTCGCGCGCGGCGGCCGAGAGGCGCGCGCACGGCCACATCGATCGCGACGCGCTCGTCGCGAGCGTCGCCGAGGGACACGCGCTCGCCCCCGAGGCGCTCGAGCGCGCGCTCTACGCGGATCTCAAGGCGTCGCACACGCTCCTCGCCCTCGACGCGATCGCGCCCGGCGCGCTCGTCGAGACGTTCGCGCGCGGGCAAGCGCAGGCGGTCCTCCTACGCGCCGAGCGCGTGGTCGCGCGCGTCACGTGCAAGTCGCCCTCGTCGCTCCGGGCGCTCTTTCGCGCGCTCAAGTTTCATCGCCTGCTCTTCACGGCGATCTCCGAGGGCGACGTGCACGTCATCGGCATCGATGGGCCGATGAGCCTCTTCGAGGCGAGCACGAAATACGGGCCGCGCCTCGCGATGGCTCTCCCCGCGCTCGAGGCTTGCGACCGTCTCGAGCTCGAGGCGATCGTCCGGTGGGGCAAGGAGCGCACGCGGCTCGTGTTCCGTCACGAGCACGCGCTCGCAGGCAATTCCGGCGAGGAGCCTCCGCTGCCCGACGAGGTGGAGGCGCTTCGTGACGCGCTCGCGCGCGCCGACAACGGCCTCGAGGTGCGGCGGAGCGCGGCGATCCTCACGCTCCCCGGCATCGGCACGTGCGTGCCGGATCTGGAGCTTCGCGACGCGCGCGGACGAATCGCGTACGTCGAGGTGCTCGGCTTCTGGAGCCGCGACGCGGTGTGGCGGCGCATCGAGCTCGCGCAGCGCGGCCTCGGTGCGCGCGTCATCTTCTGCGTGAGCTCGCGCCTCCGCGTGAGCGAAGAGGCGCTGCCCGAGGAGCTCCCCGCGGCGCTCTACGTGTACAAAGGCGCGATGAGCGCGCGCGCCGTCGCGGACCGTGCGAAGGCGCTCCTCGAGCGCGCGACGCGCTGATTCACATCTTTCCGAAGTACGCCTTCGTCTCGGGCTTCAGCCAGAAGATCAAGAGCGGCAGGCAAATCGGGATGCAGCACGCGCTCGTCAGGCCGATGCAGATGAGCACGAGGTGGTACGTCCACGCGCCCGGCGTCTTCGCGCGAAACGGCGCGATGCCGTACGTGATCGCGAGCGGCAACCCGACGGCCACCATGATCACGCCTTGCAGGCTGTCTTCGGTCTTGTCGGCCATGACCGCGAGCAGGACGCCGAACCCCATGACGACGACGTACGTCACCACCATCATGACGGCGTAGACGATGTACCAAGTCCACACCGGCGGCTTCGCCGCTTCGTACGTGACTTGCTGCTGCGGATACGGATACGGCGGATACTGCCCGTACGGGTTCAAATGCAGCCTCCGTCAGCGGGGTTGCACTTGCCGCCGCCTTGGCATGTGAGGCCGTTGTTGTTCGTCGACTCGGCGCACGTGCGGCAGCTTCCGTTGCGACAAACGTCGTACCCCTCGGGGCACGTGGAGCTGTTCTGACACGAGCAGAGCTGGTAGCCGTTCGGCGCGCCGTTGAAGCACGAGCTGCCGAGCTGCGTGCATCGACCCGCAAGCGACGAGCCCTGGGTCGCGCAGTAAACGCACGGCATCGGGGAGCCGCTGCACTGCGAGCAGTCCGACACGGGGTTTCCGTTGCATTGGAAGACGAGCGGACCGCCATCGGTCGCCACGGCGTCGTTTCCGGTGTCGAACGTCGTCGCGTCGCTCGACGCGTCGCTCGTCGCGTCCGCGGAGAACGACGCGTCGCCCGCGAAGACGTTGAAGTCCTGCGTACAGCCCGTGACCGTGAGCGACAGAAGCAAGATCGAGAAGCGCACAAAACCTCCCCGCCTGCAGCTTATCAGAGTTGGCTCAGCGATACGCGCTGTGCTCGCGCCTGCGATCGCTCGTGCGCGTCTCGACGGTGCCCCGCGTCACGAGCTCGTAGAGGACCGCGCGCTTTCCCTCGCGCCTGCGAAGCACGCGCCCGAGCCGCTGAACGTGCTCGCGCACAGAGCCGCTGCCCGACAAGACGACCGCGACGTTCGCGTCGGGCACGTCGACGCCCTCGTTGAGGACGCGCGACGTGACGACCGCGCCGTACGTGCCGTCCGAGAGGCCCTTCAGGATCGCGCTCCGCTCCTTCACCTTCGTCTGGTGCGTGATGCACGGAAGGAGGAAGCGCCGCGAGACGCCGTACGCCGTCGCGTTGTCTTGCGAGAAGACGATCGCGCGATCGCGCGCGTGCTCCGCGAGGAGGTGCTCGAGGTACTGGAGCTTCGCGGGCGCAGTGAACGCGAGCTCGCGCTGGCGCCTGTACGCGGCCATCGCGGCGCGGCCCTCGGCCGTGCGCGACGAGAGCATCACGAACTCGCCCCACCCGCGCGGATCGCT
Organism: uncultured delta proteobacterium; assembly: GCA_963839305.1. Classification (GTDB taxonomy): domain Bacteria; phylum Myxococcota_A; class Polyangia; order Polyangiales; family Polyangiaceae; genus DASXHD01. The sequence goes on along the minus strand of CAWIUL010000001.1, from coordinate 35,011 downwards.
CATTCGGATGCCGTGGCTGCGAACGAAATCGAGGTAGACGCCGCGCTCGCTCTCGTACTCCTCGCGCTCGCTCGGAGAGAGGTCGACCTCGACGCGCTCGGTCTCGTACTCGGACAGATACGTGCCCGCGAGCTCGACGATGTCGCGACGGTAGACGATGGGTCCGACGAGCTCCGCGAGGATCGGATCACGCCCGTCGGTGCGCTCGGGCGTCGCGGTGAGCCCGAGCCGATACGGCGCGAGGCACGCCCGCGCGGCCATCGCGTACGCCTCGCTCGGGAGGTGGTGACACTCGTCGAAGACGACGAGCCCGAAGCGATCGCCGAAGCGCTCCATGTGGAGGTGCGCGGAGTCGTACGTGGTCACGGTGAGCGGCGCGAGCGAGTAGTCCCCTCCCCCGACGACGCCCACCTGCATCGCCGTCCGCGACGTCCCGCCTTCGGCGGATCCGTCGACCCCGAACGTCGCCGTGAGGAGGTCGTACCACTGCCTCACGAGATCGAGCGTCGGCGCGACGACGAGCGCGCTCCGCTTCTTCTCGGTGATCGCCATCACAGCGACGTGCGTCTTGCCCGCGCCCGTTGGAAGCACCACGACGCCGCGGCCACGCGCCTTCGACCACGCGTCGACCGACTCGCGCTGATACGGGCGCGGGTCGCGGTGGACGCGCGGCTCGTGGGGCAGATCTCCATACGCGCGCGCGCGATCGTCGAACGCGAGCTTCTCGCGCACGAGCCAGCGCACGAGATCCGCGTACGCCACCGCGGGCGCGCGGTGCGCCGCGGCGCGCACGTCCCACGTGAGGAACGAGGGCGTCGCGTGATCCGGAGGCAGGTTTCGCGCTTCGATGGTGCCGCCATCGAAGCGAAGAACGATCGTCACGCCTCGACGATACCGCTCACGTGCATCCGACACACGCCCCGCGGACGCGACGCGACGTCGAAGACCGGCTGCTCGCACCGCGTGCACACGAAGAGCGAGTGCTCGAAGTCCTCGGGGCGCGAGAGCGCGTCCACGGCGACGAGCGAGAGCACGCGATCGGTGAGCGTCATGCGCGGGCGCGCGCGCGGGATCACGAGGAAGCCTTCGTCTCCGGTCGCGCGCTCGACGAGGTGCGTGTCGAACGCGAGCGTCATGAACGCCGCGCGGCCGTCGGCGGCCATGAGCTCGCGGAGCACGAGCAGCACGTCGGCGCGCATCGTCTCGAGGACGGGCACGAGGCGATCATCGAGCGCGGACGCGGTATCGTTCGCGACGGCCATCGACGGCGGCGGGTCGGAGATCCGCTGGCCCACCGCGATGCGGCGGTACGGTCCCGTGAGCCATCGCGCGAGCTCGACCTTGCCCCAGCCCACGTGCGCGCCGATGACGAGGCGGAGGTAGGCGCGCCTGCAAGCGTTGGCGAGCTCGTCGGGCGTGAGCTCGAAGGGAAAGTCACCGACATCGGCTTCTGCGAACTGCGACATGTGTGACTCCGAGGGCGTTCTTATCGAAAAATTCCATGCGGAGCGCAAGGCAAGAGGCCTAAAATCTCACCTGCGGCCAATGACCGAGACGCCCAAACCCTCGGGTCTGAAACCGACGCTCGCGGGCAAGCTGCGGCGCGTCAGGAACGCGTTTGCCCGCGTGTTTCTCGTCGTCTTGGCGCTCGTGCTGCTGCGCGTCACGTGGCATTTGTTCGAGCGGGACAGCCCGCGCGAGCTCCTCGACGGTCGGGCCGAGTCGGACCTCGCCGAACGCCGCGACTATCTCGGTGCGCACATCGACGAGGCCGCCAAAGCATTGGCTCCCAAGGATTCTCCCCCCGCCGGGAATCGCGAGGCGCGTCAATTCGCGGGCGAGTGGGCGCTCGTGACGTTCTCGATGACCGCGCTCGCGACCGGCAACATCGGCTTCGAGCACTCGGACACCGTGCCGAGGGGTGTCGAGCTCGCCACGCGGTGCGCCGAGGCGGCGCGGCGCAAGGAGGCGCGCGCGTTCGACGCGGGGCGATGGGGCGACGATCCGATCGACGGGATGAACGGTCCGAGCTCGCACATCGGTTACCTCGGTCACCTCGCGCTGATCCTCGAGGCGCACCGCCTCCTCGGCGGTCACGACGCCGACCTCGCCGCGCTCGAGACGAAGGTCATCGACGCGCTCTCCGAGAAACTGAAGCACGCCGAGGGCGGGCTCTTGCCGACGTACCCGAACGAGACGTACGTCGCGGACAACGCGGTCGTGCTCGCGGCGCTCGCGCTCGCCGACGTCGGCCGCGGCGCGCACGCCTCCGGAAACGCGACGGCGAAGGGGCCGCACGCGGCGCTCCTCTCGAAGACGCTCGCGACGTGGCGCGCCTCGCTCGTCGACAAGTCGACCGGCGTGCTCGTGTTCGGCCCCGGATCTCGCGCCAAGCCGCGTGCGTCGGGCGCGGCGCTCTCGGGGATGATGCTCGGGTACGTCGACGAGGCGTTCGCCAAGGAGCAAGCGAGCGCGATCGCGGCGCACTTCGACGACGAGGTCTTCGGCGTCTTCGGCGCGGTCTGCGAGCTCGAGTCGTGCAGCGGCCAGGGCGACGTGGACTCGGGTCCTCTCGTGCGCGGCGCGAGCCCCTCCGCGACGGGGTTCGCGATCGCGCTCGCGAAGCGCTCGGGCGACGAGGCGTGGCTCGGCCGCTTGCTCGCCACGGCCGAGTGGGCCGGGCTCAGCTTCTCGTGGAGCGGAAAGCGGCGCTACGCGTTCGCGCCGCTCGTAGGCGACGCGGTCGTGCTCGCGGCGAAGAGCGCGCGCGACTGGGACGTGCGATACCTCTGAAGTGCGTCCCAGGCTAAGGCCCGTCGAGACCATCGTCGTCCCCGATCCCCAGCACGGAAAAGTGCTCGTCCTTCGCGACACGCAAGGCGTCGCGCAGGGCCACGCCGTGCTGCCGCCTCCGCTGATCCCGATCGTGGCGCGGTTCACCGGGCGCCTCACGTGCGCGCAGATCGCCAAGGAGGCGTCGCGGGAGATCGGCGAAGAGGTCCCGACCGAGCTCGTCGAGAAGCTCGCGCAGCAGCTCGACGAGGGGCTCTTCCTCGAAGGCGACACGTTCGAGCGCGCGCTCGACGGCGTTCGAAGGCAGTTCGCATCCGGCGACGCGCGCCCCGCGTCGCACGCGGGCGGCGCGTATCCAGGCGAGCGCGTGGAGCTTGCAGAATACATCGATCAAAAATGCATCGCCGCCTCGGAGCAGCGGCGTGATTCCGGCGACGCCGCGGGCAAGCGCCCCAGCGCCAAGAAGCGCATGCGCGCGCTCGTCGCGCCGCACATCGATCCGTGGCGCGGCGCGGTCGGCTACGGGCACGCGTATGGCGCGCTCGCCGCTTCGCTCGCGGCGGATCACCTCGTCGACACGTTCGTCGTGCTCGGGACGTCGCACGCGCCGATGCGCGAGCCGTTCGCGCTCTGCAACAAAGCGTACGACACGCCGCTCGGGCCGATGCCGGTCGAGGAGGCGTTCGTCGCGGAGCTCGCGAAGGCCGCGGACTTCGACCCTTACGCCGATCTGCTGAACCACAAACGCGAGCACTCGATCGAGTTTCAGGCGGTGTTCCTTCGGCACGTGCTCGGAAAACGCGCCGCGCGCATCGTTCCGATCCTCGCGGGTCTCGGCGAGGAGCAAGCGACGAGGACCGATCCTCGAAGGACCGCCGCGGTCGCGCGGTTCCTCGACGCGCTCCGCGAGGGGATCGCCAAGCGCGGCGGGCGCGTGATCGTCGTCGCGGGCGCCGACATGGCGCACGTGGGCCCGCGCTTCGGCGACGCGAAGCCACACGATGCCGAGATGCGGAGCGCGCTCGAGGGGACCGACCGCGCGTCGCTCGGCCTCGCGACGAAGCGCGACGCGAGCGCCTTCTGGGAGCACGTGGCCGCGGATCTCGACGAGCGGCGCGTGTGCGGGCTCGCGCCGATCTTCTCGCTCGTCGACGTTCTCGACGACCGCGCGTGGGGCGAGGTCCTCCACTACGAGCAGAACATCGACCCGGACGACGGGAGCATCGTGAGCTTCGCGTCCGTGGCGTTCACTGCGTGAGCGCGTCGCCGAGGCGCGCGAGCACGTCCGCGCGCTCGTGCCCGTCGAGGCCGCCACAGGTCGGGACGAGCATCATCCGCGGCGCGAGCTCGCGCAGCGGCTCCGAGATCGCGCGCTGCACGGCGACGTACGACGCGGCGTAGCGCACGAACGGGTGCGTCTCGGCCGGGAGCGGGCGCGAGGCGAGCGCCTCGAGCTCGCTCATCGCCTCGGACAAGACGGCGCGGTTGAGAACGACCGCGCTCGGGTGGAGGTTTTCGGCGCGGAGCGCGTCCGCGATTCGGCGCGCGCCGTAGGGCGCGTCTTCGCGCACGGTCGTGACGAGGAGCAGCTCGGTCTCGGGCGCGGAGAGCCAGCGCTGCGTGCGCTCCACGCGCTCGAGCATCTGCAAGAAGAGATCGTGCGCGAGCGTCACGAGATCGGCGAGCTCGACGACGAGCTTGGAGCCGCCGATGCGCGCTAGCCCGCCGAGGACCCTTCGCGCGCCCTGCGCGACGACGCCCGGTGAAGCGCCTCCGGCGCGGCGAAGCCACGTGACGAGCGAGCCTTCGAGGAACGCCGTGAGGCGCTGCGGCTTGCGCAAGAACTCGATCGCGTCGAGCCCCGGCGCGGTGTCGACGACGAGATCGTCGAGCGTCGGATCGCGCTCCGACCACTCGGCGACGCGCGCGGCCGCGAAGAGGTCCGTCGCCGTCGCGAGCCTGTCGGATAGCGCCAAGAAGAACGTGTTCGCGAGCAATCGGTCGCGCGCGCTCGCGTCGCTTATCGTATCCGCGGCCCAGCGACGCATGCTCTCCTCCGGACGGAGCACGGCCGCGCGGAGGCCCGCCGCGAGCGGCACGTCGACGTCGAGATCCGGGAGCTCGACGCCGAGCGCGCCTTGGAGGCGGCGCGAAGGATCGATCCCGAGGAGCCCGACGCGCCTCCCCGCGCGCGCGAGCGCGAGCGCGTAGCCCGCGGCGAGCGTCGTCTTGCCGACGCCGCCCGCGCCGAGGAGCACGTGGAGGCGCGCGCTCACGTGCCGCCTCGCAAGAACGCGCCGAGCTCTCCGGCGACCGCGTACGCGACCTCGCGCGAGGTCGTGCCGGCGGGCATCGCGAGCATCTCGTCGATCGACACGACGCCCGCGCGCGTCGTGCCCTCGAGCGCGCGCGACAGCGTCGCCTCGTGCGCGGCGCGGCTCTGGAGCTCCTCGTGCAGCGTCTCGAGGGTCGCGCGCGCGGTCGGCGACACGAGCGACTCGATCGAGTCGAGCCACGGCTCGCGGCCCGCCGGCGTGACGACATGCGTGACGCTCCGGTTGATCACCGCGAAGATCGGCGGTCGCCCCATCGTGCGCGTAACGCGCGGCACGAGCTCGAGGGTCTCCTCGGTCGCGAGCTGCTGCGCGAGCGACACGACGATCGAGCTCGTCCACGCGGGGTCCGACATCATCTCGCCGACGCGCTCGATCTCTTTTCTGAGGAGGCCGCCCGCGCCCATGCTCCGGAGCGTTCCCGCCAGGTCGAGCAAGCTCGCCCCGTGCCCCGTCGCGGGCGCGTCGACGATGATGCGATCGAAGCGAAGCCCCGCTTCCTTCTCGGCGAGCGTCGTCAGCCACCAGAGCTGCCCGAGGAAGAGCATCTCCGCGATGCCCGGCGCGGCGTCGATCAGCTTGTGCAGCGCCGGCGTCGCAACGACGTGGCGATAGAAGAAGCCGACCCGCAGGTGATCGACGAAGTACGCGCGAAGCGCCTCACCGAGATCGTAGTTCGCGACCGAGACGCCCGGCGCGATCTCGAACGGCTGCGTCCCCGCCGCGGGCTGGCCGAACCACGGCGCGATCCCCTCCGCGAGCGTCCACTCGAGCACGAGCACGCTCTCGCCGCCCTCGGCGAGAGACAGCGCGAGCGCCGTCGCGATCGTGCTCCGTCCGACGCCGCCCTTGCCGAGCACGAACACGACGCGCGACACGGGAACGTTCACGTCGCGCAGCTTAGCGCTAACATCCGGCCGCGATGACGACGAAGCGAATCCTCTCGCCCGCGAAGCTCGGCGCCGTCACCGTGCAGAACCGTGTCGTGATGGCGCCGATGACGCGGAGGCGCTCGCTCCCGGGAAACCTCCCGGGTCCGCTCGCGGCGGAGTACTACGCGCAGCGCGCGTCGGCCGGCCTCGTGATCAGCGAAGCGGCGCTCGTGTGCGCGGACGGCGCGAGCTACCCGGGCTCGCCCGGCATCTACGACGACGCTCAGCTCGAGGCGTGGCGCGCCGTCGCGCGCGCGGTCCACGATCGCGGCGCGCCCATTTTTCTGCAGCTTTGGCACGCCGGGCGCGTGTCGGATCCGGCGTTCTTGAACGGCGCGCTCCCCGTCGCGCCCTCGGCGATCGCGATCCGCGGCGACGTGAAGGTCGGCGACCACGAGCACGCCTTCGTCGCGCCACGCGCGCTCGACGCGAGTGAGCTCCCCGCGTTTGTGACGCTCTTCGCGCGCGCGGCCGAGCGAGCTCGCGCGGCCGGCTTCGACGGCGTCGAGGTGCACGCGGCGCAGGGCTATCTCATCGATCAATTCCTGCGTGACGGCGCGAACGCGCGAGCCGACGCGTACGGAGGCTCGGTCGTGAACCGCGCGCGCTTCCTGCTCGAGGTCGTCGACGCGGTCGCGGCGACGTGGAGCGCCGATTGCGTCGGCGTGCAGCTCTCGCCGACGAGCACGCTCGGCGACATGAGCGACTCCGATCCCGCCGCGGCGTTCAGCTTCGTCGCGGAGGAGCTCGGAAGGCGCGGCCTCGCCTACCTCGCCGTGTTCGAGCCGCTCGCGCCACTCGCCGGCGCACCGCGGCATTCGCCGGCGATGCGCCGAGCGTTCGGCGGCGCGTTCATCGTCAACGGCGGCTACGACGCGACGACCGCAGAGGCTGCGCTCGCGATGGGCGACGCCGATCTCGTCTCGTTCGGGCGCCCATTCATCGCGAACCCGGATCTCCCGGAGCGCATCGCGAGCGGCGCGCCCTGGTCCGCGCCTGATCCGAGCACGTTTTACGGTGGCGGCGCGAAGGGCTACACCGACTACCCGACATGGACGCCATGACGGAGACGATCGCGGTCACGAAGCGCGAGGTCTGGGGCAGCATGCTGCTCTATCCGCGGCACACGTTGCCGACGGCCGCCGCGCCCGTGCTCGTCGCGTCGTGCCTCGCGCACCACGACGGGCGGTTCGCGCTCGGACCCGCGCTCCTCGCGTTCGTCGCGGGCTGGCTCGTGCAGCTCGGCGGCGTCGTGACCGACAACTACAACAACCTCCGCCGTCACGGCGACGACCGCGAGCATCCGCGGTTCGTGCAGGCGCTCCGCGAGGGCGTCATCACGTTCGGCCAGCTCCGCGCCGCGATCGCCGCGTGCTACGGCGTCGCGCTCCTCGTTGGCGTTTACCTGGTGATCGTCGGCGGCTGGCCCGTGCTCGCGATCGGGCTCGCGAGCATCGCCGCGAGCCTCGCGTACTCGTCGGGCCCCTTCCCGCTCGGCGATCGTCTCGGCCTCGGCGACCCGCTCTTCTTCGTCTTCTTCGGGCTCGTGTCGGTGATGGCGACCTACTACGTCGAGGGCGCGGCCGTCGGACGCGCGGCGCTCACGACGACGTCGCTCCTCGTGAGCCTCCCGATGGCCGCGCTCACGACGAACATCCTCGTCATCGACAACATCCGCGATCTCGAGTTCGACCGCGCGAAGGACGAGCGCACGCTCGCCGTCATCGTCGGCCCGCGCTGGGCGCGCGTCGAATACGCAGGGCTCCTCGCGCTCGCGTACGTCATCCCGTTCGTCCTTCTCACGCGCGGATTCAGCGCGTGGATCCTTCTTCCGATTGCTTCGGTTCCGTACGCGATCGTCGTCGCGCGGCAGGTGTTCCGTGCGCGCACGCACCAAGCGCTCATCCCGATGACGCCGCGCGCCGGACAGGTCCTCATGCTGTACGCCGTACTCTTCGCGGTCGGCCTCGCGCACGGTTGATATTCGTAAACTGCAGGCGCTGCGCCGGGTGCGCGCGAGTTGCGTAGCGTTTCGTCGTTTTTCGCCGTGAAACACGCGGTACGGCTGTTGCTTTGCCGTTGCAGGTCCACTCCTCGGAAAGGAGTCACGATGGCAACCAAAGGCTGGCTGGGCGACGAGCTCGCCCGGCGCGGCGTGAGCCGCCGTCAATTCGTACAATTCTGCGCGGGGGTGGCGACGTACTTCGCGCTCCCCAAGTCTGCGGCGGCAGAGATGGTCGCGGCGGTCGAGAAGACGTTGAAGCCGTCGCTCGTCTGGCTCGAGTTCCAAGACTGCTGCGGCAACAGCGAGTCGCTGCTTCGCGCGTCGCGTCCCACCGTCGCGGAGATCATCCTCGACGCGATCAGCCTCGACTACCACGAGACGATCATGGCCGCCGCGGGCGCGCAGGCCGAAGGCGCGCTCCAACAGACGATGAAGGACAAGAAGGACGGCTACCTCGTCGTCATCGAAGGATCGATCCCGACGGGAGAGAACGGCGCGTACTGCACGATCGGCGGGCGAAGCGCGCTCGACATCGCGCGCGAGGCCTGCGAGCACGCGGCTGCGGTCATCGCGGTCGGAACATGCGCGGCGTACGGCGGCATCCCCGCCGCGGCGCCGAACCCGACGGGCGCGCTCGGAGTCGCCGACGCGGTGCCGGGGATCAAGAACCTCGTGAACCTCCCGGCGTGTCCGATGAACGTCGAGAACCTCACGGCGCTCCTCGTCTACTACCTCACGTACAAACGTCTCCCGCCGCTCGACGGCAAGCACCGCCCGCTCTTCGCGTACGGAAAGACCATCCACGACAACTGCGAGCGGCGCGCGCACTTCGACGCCGGTCAGTACGTCGAGGCGTGGGGAGACGAAGCGCACCGCAGCGGCGAGTGCCTCTTCAAGATGGGCTGCAAGGGACCCGCGACGTACCAGAACTGTCCCGTCGTCCGCTGGAACGGAGGAACGAACTGGCCCATCGGTTGCGGTCACCCGTGCATCGGTTGCGCGGAGCCTGATTTCTGGGACCGCATGACGCCGTTCTACAGACACCTCTCCGGCGTGCCCGGGATGGGCGTCGCGTCCGACGTCGACAAGATCGGAGCCGCCGCAGTCGCCGGCGTGGGCGTCGCGTTCGCGGCGCACGGGCTCGTGCAAATCGGCATGCGCGCCAAAGACAAGAAGAAGGAGGAGCCGTGACCCACGTCGTCGTCGATCCCGTCACGCGCATCGAGGGACACCTGCGCATCGAGGCCGAGGTCGAAGGGGGCGCCGTCAAGGACGCGTGGTCCTCGTCGACGATGTTCCGCGGCATCGAGCTGATCCTGAAGGGCCGAGATCCGCGCGACGCGTGGGTCTTCACGCAGCGCATCTGCGGCGTCTGCACCACGGTGCACGCGATCGCGTCGGTGCGCGCCGTCGAGAACGCGATCGGCGCCAAGCCACCGCCGAACGCACGCATCTTGCGCAACCTCATCATGAGCGCGCAGATGGTCCAGGACCACGTCGTCCACTTCTATCACCTGCACGCGCTCGACTGGGTCGACGTCGTCTCCGCGCTCTCGGCGGATCCCGCGAAGACCTCCGCGCTCGCGGAGTCGATCAGCGACTGGCCGCTCTCGAGCACGAAGTACTTCGCAGGCGTGCGCGATCGCGTGAAGGCGTTCGTCGAGCGCGGTCAGCTCGGTCCGTTCGCGAACGCGTACTGGGGACACGCCGCGTACAAGCTCCCGCCCGAGGCCAACCTGATGGCGGTCGCGCACTACCTCGAGGCGCTCGACTGGCAGCGCGAGTTCATTCGCCTCCACGCGGTGCTCGGCGGCAAGAACCCGCACCTCCAGAGCTTCCTCGTCGGCGGCATGGCGACGCCGGTCGACCCCGACAAACAAGCGTCGCTCAACATCGGCACGATCGCGCAGCTCAAGGAGCTCATCGCGAAGGCGCACGACTTCGTCAAGCGCGTCTACATCCCCGACGTCCTCGCGGTCGCGTCGTTCTACAAAGACTGGGCGGCGATTGGCGGCGGCCTCGGCAACTACCTCGTCTACGGCGAGTACCCGGACGACGACGGCGCGAGCCCGCAGCTCTTTTTCCCGTCGGGCGTCATCCACGACAAGAACATCGGCGCGGTCGAGAATTTCGATCCGGCGAAGATCACCGAGTACGTCACGCACTCTTGGTACGAGTACCCGGGCGGCGACGGCAAGGGCCTGCACCCGAGCCAAGGCGAGACGAACCCGAAGTACACGGGGCCGAAGCCTCCGTACGATTGGCTCGACACGAACGCGAAGTACAGCTGGCTCAAGTCGCCTCGCTACGACGACAAGCCGATGGAGGTCGGGCCGCTCGCGCGCATGCTCGTCGCGTACGGCCGCGGTCATCCGCGCGTGAAGGCGGTCATCGGCGACGTGCTCGGCAAGCTCGGCGTCGGACCCGAGGCGCTCTTCTCGACGCTCGGTCGCGTCGCGGCGCGCGCCGTCGAGACGCTCGTGCTCGTCGAGAAGATGGACGGCTGGGCGTCCGCGCTCGCCGACAACATGGGCAAGCACGATCTCCGCATCCACGACAACGACAAGTGGGATCCGTCGTCGTGGCCGAAGGACTGCACGGGCGCGGGCTTCCACGAGGCCCCGCGCGGCGCGCTCGGTCACTGGGTGCACATCAAGGACGGCGCGATCGCGAACTACCAGTGCATCGTGCCGAGCACGTGGAACGCGGGCCCGCGCGACGCGAACGGCGCGCGCGGCGCCTATGAGTCGGCGCTCCTCGCGACGCCGGTCGCGAACGCCGAGCAGCCGCTCGAGATCCTCCGAACCGTGCACTCGTTCGATCCGTGCATGGCGTGCGGCGTCCACCTCGTGGACTCGACGGGACACGAGGTGCTGCGCGTGAGGGCGGTATGAGCGCCGAACACGAAGACCAGGACATCGTCCGGGTGCGCGTGTGGGACGTGCCGGTCCGCGTGACGCACTGGGGCGTCGCGCTGTCGATCTTCGTCCTCTCGGCGACGGGGTTCGACATCGGTCATCCGGTGCTCGTCTCGCCCGGGCCGGCGGGCGAGCGCTTCGTGATGGGGTGGGTCCGCATCGTCCACTTCTACGCGGCGATCGTGTTCACGCTCTCCGTGCTCACGCGCATCGCGTGGATGTTCGTCGGCAAGGGGCACGCGTCGTGGCGCGAGTTCATTCCGGTCGACGCGGAGCGCCGCGCGGGCTTCATCCCGACGATCAAGTTCTACTCGTTCATGGCCCGCGAGCCCGCGTTCGCGATCGGTCACAACCCGCTCGCGGCCGCGGCGTACGTCGCGGTGTTCGGGCTCTACCTCGTCATGATCGTGACGGGCTTCGGCTTGTACGCGGTCGACGCCGTCCACTCGCCGATCGCGTGGGCGAAGGGCTTCGTCAACGTCTTCGGAGGCATCGGCCCGACGCGGTGGATCCACCACGTGGTGATGTACCTGCTGCTCGGGTTCTTCGTGCACCACCTCTACAGCGCGCTGCTCACGTCGTTCGTCGAGCGCAAGGGAACGATGGAGTCGATCTTCACGGGCCGCAAATGGTTCCCGCGCGCGCTCGTCGAGCGCGACAAGAAGAGCATGCGATGAACGACACGTTCGACCTCCTCGTGCTCGGGCTCGGTAACCTCCTCTGCGGGGATGACGGCGCGGGCGTCGTGGCGGTCGCGCGGCTCAAGAGCGACTGGGACGCGCCCGACGGCGTCGCGGTGCTCGACGGCGGCACGCTCGGGCTCTCGCTCTTGCCGTACATGCGGCAGGCGCGCCAAGTGATTTTGGTCGACGCGGTCGGCGCCGACGCGCCCGTGGGAACGCTCGTCCGAGTCACGGGCGACGAGGTCGGTCCCGTCGCCGCGAACCGTCTCTCGCCGCACCAGGTGGGCGTCGCCGATTTGCTCGACGGCGCCCGCTTGCTCGGCGGCTTTCCCGAGTCGATCACGATCGTCGGGATCGTCCCCGCCGCGATCGAGCTCTCCGTCGAGCGCACCCCGGAGGTCGAGGCGCGCATCGACGATCTCGTCAGAGCCACCGTGCTCGAGGCCGCGAGCCTCGGGCACCTCTTCACGCCCAAGGAACGCGATGCGAACGATTCAGGGAGCGCTTGTCGCGATGGCCTTGTCGGGCTGTGAGCCTGCCTCGGCACACGTGAGCGATGCGACGCTCCGCTCCCTCGAGGCGCGGGCGCGCGGGAGAGCGCTCTTCAAGGAGCACTGCGTGCTCTGTCACGGCGAGAGCGCGGACGGTCGCGGCGCGCGCCGCGAGGGTCTCATCGGCACACCCGCGGACTTCACGAACGCCGCGTGGCGCGCGTCGATGACGCCCGGAGAAGATCTTCCTCACGATCCGCGACGGCAAGGCGGGCACGTCGATGCCCAAGTGGCCGCTCCGCGACGAAGAGATCGCGGACCTCACCGCCTACGTGTGGTCCGTGAAGGAGATGGGCCCATGAGCGCGGGCCGCCACATCGAGATCGGCGGCGTCGTCCAGGGCGTCGGGTTCAGGCCGTGGGTCTACAACCTCGCGCGAGGCGTGGGCCTCACGGGCTGGGTGAGCAACGACTCGTGCGGCGTCTCGATCGACGCGTACGCCTCCACCGACGACGACCTCGACGCGTTCGTCGCGCGCCTCCGCACCGAGCTCCCGCCCGCCGCGCGCATCGATCGGCTCACGTGGGCGCGCCTCGATCCCGCGGGGGCGCCGCGCTCGTTCGAGATCGCGCCGAGCACCGCCGGCGCCGACGTGCGCCCCTCGATCCCCGCGGACCTCGCGACGTGCGACGCGTGCGCGCGAGAGATCGCCGACCCCGAAGACCGACGCTTTCGCTACGCGTTCACGAGCTGCACGCACTGCGGGCCGCGCTTCACGATCGCGCTCGGCGTCCCTTACGACCGCGCAAAGACGACGATGGCGCCATTCCCGATGTGCGCGGCGTGCCAGCGCGAATACGAGGACCCGACGAACCGCCGCTTCCACGCGCAGCCGAACGCGTGCCCGGTGTGCGGGCCGCGCCTTCGGCTCGTGAACGCGCACGCGAAGGACGTGACCGGAGGGCTCGGCGACGCGATCCTCCAGACCGCGGCGCTCCTCACGGGCGGCGCGATCGTCGCGATCAAGGGGCTCGGGGGCTTCCACCTCGCGTGCGACGCGACCCGCGCGGCGTCCGTGCGCGAGCTCCGCGTCCGCAAGCGGCGCGATCAGAAGCCGTTTGCGATCATGGTGCGCGATCTCGCCGCGGCGGAGAAGCTCGCCGAGCTGAGCGACGCGGAGCGCGAGCTCCTCTCGAGCGCCGCGCACCCGATCGTGCTCGTGCGGCGGCGCGCGAACGCGGACGTCGCGCGTGACGTCGCGCCGGACAGCGACCGGCTCGGGATCATGCTCCCCTACACGCCGCTCCACCACGTGCTCCTCGGCGACGTGGACTTTCCGCTCGTGATGACCTCGGGAAACCTGAGCGACGAGCCGATCGCGTGCGACAACGACGAGGCGCTCGCGCGGCTCGGCACGATCGCGGACGCGTTCTTGCTCCACGACCGCGCGATCGCGAGCCGCGCCGACGACTCGGTCGCGTTCGTGGCGCTCGGAAGGCCCGTCGTCACGCGGAGGTCGCGCGGCTACGTCGCGGGCCGCATCGCGCTGAAACGTCCTATTTCAAGGCCGATCCTCGCTTGCGGCGCGCACCTGAAGAACACGTTCTGCATCGGCCGCGGCGACAGCGCTTACTTCGGCCCGCACATCGGCGATCTCGACAACGTCGCGGCGTTCGACGGCTACGAGCGCGCGATCGAGCGCCTCGAGAAGTTCCTCGAGACGCGGCCGGAGGTGCTCGCGCACGATCTCCACCCGGACTACCTCTCGACTCGTTACGCGCTCGAGCGCAAAGGCGTGGAGCGCGTCGCCGTGCAGCACCACCACGCGCACGTCGCGAGCGCGATGGTCGAGCACGGGCTCGACGGTCCCGTCGTCGGCGTCGCGTTCGACGGCACCGGCTACGGCACGGATGGGACCGCTTGGGGCGGGGAGATCCTCGTCGCGACGCTCGCGACGTTCGGGCGCGTCGCGTCGCTTCGTCCCGTTCGACTCGCGGGCGGCGACCGCGCGATCCGCGAGGTGTGGCGCACCGCGCTCGCGCTGCTCGACGACGCGTACGCCGGAGATCCCCCGCTCGATCGGCTGCGCCTCTTCGACGCGATCTCGCCGAAGGAGATCGCGCTCGTGCGCCGCATGATCGAGACCGACACGAACGCGCCGCTCGCGAGCGGCGCTGGGCGCTATTTCGACGCCTTCGGCGCGATCGCCCTCGCGCGCCACCGCGCCCACTTCGAGGGTCAGGTGGCGATGGCTTGGGAGCAAGCCGCAGGCGAAGAGGTCGCCACGCCTTACGCGTTCGTGGTGGACGCGTGCGAGCCCCTCATGCGCATCGATCTCCGCGACGCGCTCCGCGCTGCGACGAACGACGTGATCGCCGGACGCTCGGTCGCGACGATCTCGGCGCGGTTCCACGCGACCCTCGTCGCCGCCACGGCCGACGTCGTCCGCGGCGTCATGCTCGCACGCGGCGCGATGCCCGTCGTCCTCACGGGCGGCTGCTTCCAGAACGTGCACCTCACCGAGCGCCTCGTCCGCGCGCTCGCGCCCGACTTCACCGTCTACGTCCACGAGCAGGCGCCCCCCGGCGACGGCGGCGTGGCGCTCGGCCAGCTCGCCGTCGCGGCGGCTTCTCTCGAAGGGAGATCTTCGTCATGTGCCTAGGCGTCCCCGGCAAGGTGGTCCAGATCGACGACCAGATCGCGCTCGTCGACTTCTGGGGCGTGCGCAAGGAGGTGCGCCTCGACGTCGTCGACGAGCCCGTATCCGTCGGCGACTACGTGCTCAACCACGTCGGCTACGCGATTCGACGCATTCCAGCCGAGCAGGTCGAGGCGACGCTCTCGCTCTACGAGGAGCTGCTCGCCGCCGAAGATCTCATGGGAGCGGACGTGCGCGGCGAGATCGCCGGAGCGGAGACGAAGCGATGAGCTCTCCGAACGCGTTCGACACGCTGCGCGATCCGGTCCGCGCGCGCATGCTCGGCGAGGCGCTCTCGCGCGTGACGGCGAAGATCGGGCGCGATCCCGTCTCGGTGATGCACGTGTGCGGGAGCCACGAGCAGGCGATCGCGCGCTACGGCCTCCGCGCGACGTTCCCCGACGCGCTCGACGTCGTCATGGGCCCCGGCTGCCCCGTGTGCATCACGGACATGCCCGAGGTCGACGAGGCCGTCGCGCTGGCGAGGCAAGGCATCCGCGTCGCGACGTACGGCGACATGCTCCGCGTGCCTGGCTCCTCGCTCTCGCTCGGCGACGTGCAGGCCCAGGGCGGCCGCGTCGACGTCGTCTACAGCATCGCGCAGGCGGTCGACCTCGCGCGAAAGACCAAGGACGAGATCGTCTTCTTCGCGACCGGCTTCGAGACGACAGCCGTCGCGACCGCGGCGGTGCTCCTCGGCGATCCGCCGCCGAACTTCTCGGTGCTCTCCGCGCACAAATACATCCCGCCCGTCATGGAGATCGTCTCCGAGATGCCGGGCACGCGGATCGAGGGATTTCTAGCCGCGGGACACGCCGCGACGATCACGGGCTGGGGCGTGTTCGAGGAGTTCGTCGCCGAGCACCACATCCCGGTCGTCGTGGCGGGGTTCGAGCCGCTCGACATCCTCGCGGCGCTCGTGCGCCTCGTCGAGCTCGTCCACGAGGGCCGCCCCGAGGTCGTCAACATGTACCCGCGCTGCGTGACCAAAGAAGGCAACGCGCCGGCGCAGGAGAAGTTGTGGAAGGCGTTTCGCCCGACCGGCGGACGCTGGCGCGGGATCGCGCACGTGCCGAACGGAAACCTTCGCCTCCGCGACGAGCTCGCGCACGTCGACGCGCGGCGCCGCTTCGAGATCGATCTCGCGAGCCTCTGGGCGAGCTCGCCCTCGCCGCTCGCCGCGCAATGCATCTGCGGCGACATCATGTCCGGCACCGCGTCGCCGCACGCGTGCCCGCTCTTCGGGAAAGAGTGCGTCCCCGAGTCGCCCGTCGGCGCGTGCATGGTCTCGAGCGAGGGCACTTGCAAGATTTGGCACCAGTACGGCGGACACCCCGATCTCCACAGAAACTTGAGGCTGAAGGTGGTGGCATGAAAACCGGCGACACGATCCTCATGAAGCACGGGGCGGGTGGACGCGCGATGCGCACGCTCGTCGAGGAGCTCTTCGTGCGCGGCGCGCCCGGCGGACTGCCCGAGGGCTCGATCGGCCTCTCGGCGATGGACGACGGCGCGGCGATCCCGATCGGCGGCGGCCGATGGCTCGTCGTCACGACGGACTCGCACGTCATCTCGCCGATCTTCTTTCCGGGCGGCGACATCGGGCGGCTCGCGGTCTCGGGCACGGTGAACGACCTCGCGATGATGGGCGCCACGAACGTCACGGCGCTCACGTGCGCAGTCATCCTCGAGGAGGGCTTTCCGCGCGAGAAGCTCGAGCGGATCCAGCAGTCGATCTTCGCGGCGTGCAAGGAGGCGCGCAGCCCGATCGTGACCGGCGACACGAAGGTGATGGGACGCGGCGAGATCGACGGCATCGTCATCTCGACCACCGGCGTCGGCATCACCGAGCACGTCATCCGCGACGCGGGCCTACGCGCGGGCGATCGGATCATCGTGACGGGCACGATCGGCGATCACGGCCTCGCGGTCCTCTCCGCGCGCCACGATCTCGGGCTCGAGGGCGATCTCGCGTCGGACGTCGCGCCCATCAACTCGCTCGTCGCGCTCGTGATGTCGCGCCACCCGGGCGCGCTCACCGCGATGAAGGATCCGACGCGCGGCGGCGTCGCGAGCGCGCTCTCCGAAATGGCCCACAAGGGCAACGTCGGCGTCGTGCTCGATCAAAACGCGCTCCCGATCTCGAACGAGGTGCGCGGCGCCGCCGAGCTCCTCGGGATCGACCCGCTCGTCGTCGCGAACGAGGGCAAGGCCGTCATGGGCGTGCGCGCGGAGGACGCTGACGCGGTCGTCGCGACGCTCCACGAGCACCCGCTCGGACGAAACGCCGCGGTCATCGGCGTCGTCACGAGCGAGCGACCAGGCGCGCTCGTGCTCGACACGGGCTTCGGTCGAAGGCTCGTCGCCGAGCCCGAAGGCGAGCCCCTCCCCCGCATCTGCTGAAAGGAGACGTCCCGTGGAGCACATTCGAATCGAGCAAAAGGGCGCCGTCGGCGAGCTCGTCATCGATCGTCGCGAACGCTTCAACTCGCTCGACGTGCGCACCGCGCGCGATCTCCGAAAGGCCGGCCTCAAGCTCGCGCGCGATCCGAGCGTGCGCGCGGTCGTCCTCCGCGGCGAGGGTCGCGTCTTCTGCAGCGGCGCGGATCTGAAATACATCCGCGCCGGCGGCGACGAGGGCGACCTCGGCTACCTGAGCCCGGCGCTGCGCGACACGCCCGACGGGCTACGGCGCGATCTTCCGGCTCATCCTCGAGTACATCCACAGCACGATCTCCGAGATCCGGCGCGCCCCGAAGCCGTTCATCGCGGCGGTCGACGGAGCGTGCGCCGCGGGAGGGCTCGGCTTGGCGATCTCGTGCGATCTCGTCGTCGCGTCCGAGCGCTCCACGTTCGAGTACGCGTATTTCAAGACGGGCCTGAGCGGCGCCGAGAGCTCGACGTTCTTCTTGCCGAAGCTCGTGGGCCTGCGTCGCGCGGAGGACATGGCGCTCCTCAACCCGCGCCTCTCGGCGCGCGAAGCGAAGGACATCGGCCTCATCAGCGAGGTCTACGCGGACGACGCATTCGAGGCCGAGGTCACGGCGCTCGCGGAGCGCCTCGCGAGCGGCCCGACGTCGGCGATCGCGGCCGCGAAGCGCTTGATGAACGAGGCCGCCGGCGTCGACCGCCTCGATCACCACTTGGATTGCGAGCTCGACGAGCTCGGTCGCGTGGCGGACGGACCCGATTTCGCCGAGGGCATCCGCGCGTTTTTCGAGAAGACTCCACCCAAGTTCGGAGGCAAGTGATGCACGAGTACTCGATCGTGCAGTCGCTCATCGAGCGCATCGAGCGCGAGGCCGCGGCGCGCAAGGCGACGCGTGTCGTCTGCGTGCACGTGAAGCTCGGTGAGCTATCCGGGGTCGAGCCCGGGCTCCTCGCGACCGCGTACGACACGTTCCGCGATCGCACCGTGTGCGCGACGGCGCCCATGGTGCTCGATCGCATCGCGCCCGAGTGGAGGTGCGAGCGTTGCGATCGCACGCTCGCGGGCCGACTGCGCTGCGACGCGTGCGGACGCCCCGCGACGCTCGTTCGTGGCGACGAAATCGTTCTTCAACGAATCGAGATGGAGGTCCCCGATGTGTGACTCTTGCGGCTGCGGGGACACGAAGATCGTCCCCGTCGAGATCCACGATCGCATCCTCGCCGACAACGACCGCCACGCGCTCCACAACCGCGAGCACTTCGAGATGGATCGCGTCCTCGCGATCAACCTCATGGGCTCGCCAGGCGCGGGCAAGACCGCGCTCCTCGAGGCGACGGCGCGCGCGTGCAAGGAGCGGCGCCGCATCGCCGCCGTGAGCGGAGACCTCGCGACCGACAACGACGCCGAGCGCCTCCGCAAGGCGGGCATCCCTTCGCGCGGCATCACGACGGGCTCCGCGTGCCACCTCGACGCCGAGATGGTCCACGAGTCGCTCCACCACGCGGGCTTTGGCCCGATTGACTGGCTCTTCGTCGAGAACGTCGGAAACCTCGTGTGCCCCGCGATCTACGATCTCGGCCAGCGCGCGAACGTCGTCGCACTCTCGGTCACCGAGGGCGTCGACAAACCCGTGAAGTACCCGGTCATGTTCCAGCGCGCGGATCTCGTCGTGCTCACGAAGATCGATCTCCTGCCCTACCTCGACGACGTCTCCATCGGCGCGATCGAGGAGTCGCTCGCGCGCGTCATGCCCGATCCGCGCATGATCACGGTCTCTGCGCGCACGGGCGCCGGCATCGACAAGTGGACCGCGTGGCTCGACGCGCTCTTCCTCACGCCTTCGGCGTGAGCGCCGCCGCGAGCGACGCGCGCGACTTCACGCCGAGCTTCGCCGCCGCGCGAGACGCGAGGACGCCCACGGTGCTCGCCGAGATGCCGAGCTCGTACGCGATCAACTTGTTCGAGTGACCGAGCGCGACGTACCCCGCGACCTGCCGCTCGCGCTCCGTGAGCCCTCGTGGATCCGGCGCGTTCGGCGCGTTGGGGTGCGCGACGACGAAGCGCCTGCCGTCGGCCTCGAAGCGATCGACGAGCGACCACCGGCCCGCGACGAGCCCGCGCCAAATCTCGAGCGCGGCCTCGGGATCGCGTTTGCGAAGGCTCCCGCGGGCGCGCTCGGCCGCTCGCACCGCGTCGTGGAGCTCCGCGCGCGCTTCCTTCTCGGTGGCCGCGCCGCGCGCGTCGTGCACGTTGCCCGACGCGTCGAGGACGGCCTCGTCCGCGAGCGAGGGCGCCGCACGACGAAGGCGCAGCCCCGCCGCGATGTGCGCCGCGATCCGCGCGTAGCGCTGCTTCGTCTTGCCCTCGAGCTTCGGCGTCTTGCGGACGGGCACGAAGAAGAGGCACCCGCTGCGCGTCGGGTCGATCGTGTTGATCGTCAGCGCGTCCGCGAAACCACGCGCCGCGAGCACGCGCTCGAAATAAGCGCGTCCGACGACGCTCCGGTGAATCCCCGTCCCGCCGATGCGCGTCGCGAGGCTGACGCCCGAGGTGCTGTGCGTGTGGATGACGGCCTTCGCCTCCGCCTCTGGAAACGCGCCGGGGTTCAGCAAATCCGCCGCGAGCTCGGGGTCCGTGCCCGAGATCGCGATCGCGCGCGGGGTAATCCAGCCGTTCTCCGCGATGTCGAACGTGTACGCGACGAGCCCCGCGTCGAACCCGAGCTTCGCGCGCGCGGAGTCGGCGATGCGGTTCAGGAGCGCGCTCTCGTCCGACGCGCCGACGTCGTACGAGGCCTCGAGGACGCCGACGAAGTCGCTCACGGCCCCTTCATCCGCGCGGCAAGCTCGCGACGCGAGCGCACGCCGAGCTTCTCGAAGATGCTCGCGATCTGGTTGGCGATCGTGCGCGCCGACGTGCGCCGCGCGCGCGCGATCTCGGCGTTCGAGCGCCCGCGGAGGAGCTCCACGAGCACGCTCTGCTCGGCCGGCGAGAGCGCATGGGTCGAAGGAGGAGCCGGAAGGCTCACCACGGTGAGAACCTGACCTCCGACCTCGACGCGAAACGCGTCCATCTCTTCGTCAGTCGCTCTGCGCACGCGAATTTACATCGTAGCCCATCCGTAAATGAATTGACTAGGTTACTGGCTGGACCGTTTTGGTAAGCGTGAAACGAGGGAGTTCATCCATGTCGCGAGTAGGGCTTTGCTTCGGGGTTTGTGCGCTGATGGGCGTGGTTCACTGCGTGGGGGACAGCACGATCCCGGTGACGGACGCTGGTGGCAAGGACGTTACCACCGACAACAACGTCATCCCGGACACGTCGACCGACGCGATCCAGGACGCGAGCCCGTGCGGCGCGAGCCCCACGACCGATTTCTACGTCGACACGGCGACGGGCAACGACTCCAACAAAGGCTCGGCGGCCACGTGCGCGTTCAAGACGATCAGCGCCGCGCTCAACGCATCGAAGACCGCTTACAACGCGACGATCCACGTGGCGGCCGGCAACTACGCCGTCGGCGAGACGTTCCCACTCATCGTCGACAAGGGACGGTCGCTCGTCGGCGCCGGCGCGTCCACGACGACCATCGAGGGCAACTCGGCCCCGTACAACACGACGAACACCGGCTCGTTCCTCGATTTCGGCCAGCACTACATCACGATGATCGCCGGTGACGTGATGGGCGGAACGAACAGCCTCGGCGCGACGACGATCCAGGGCGTGACCGTCATCCCCGCCAACCTCACGACGCCGACGACGAACTACATCGGCATGGTCTGCTACCTCGGTAACGCGCCGAACACGGGCACGACGCCTCCCCTGCCCGCGCCGAACCTCATCGTCAAGGCGTCGACGATCGGCCCGAACTACGACACGGGAATCGCGATCGGTTACTCCTCGTCGCAGCAAGCGGGTTGCAACGTCTCGATCGTCACGAGCACGATCACCGGCTCGAACGTGGGCATCTCGACGGGCGTCTGCGGCTACGGCGGCGACGGCGGCGCCGGAAACCCCGTCAGCTCGTGGCCGAGCTCGCAAATCGGCGACGGCACTTCGGGTAACGCGAACACGTTCACCGAGTCGGGCATCGGCATCTTCGGTCAAGGCTGCGGCTCGGCGCAGTCGTACAACTTCAACCACTTCACGAGCGGCTACCGGGGCATCGTCATCGTCACGGGGTCGAACACCGCGGAGTACTTCGAGATCCTCAGCAACACGTTCGACGGCGCCAGTGGGACGAACAAGATGGGCTACGGGCTCCACACGAGCGCCGGAGCGACACTCAACAAGCTGAACGACAACACGTTCACCAACATCTCCGACGTTCCGGCGTTGGACACGCTCATCGGCGGGACTGCGGGTTGGGCCATGAACCTCGGCGCCGGCCGCGTTCTCCAGGCGCACGGCAACAAGATCCACGACAACGACAACGGCGTCTACCTGGGCGGCGCTCCCATCAGCAACTTCGATTTCAGCTCCGACAACAGCACGAACTTCAGCAACCAGATCTACTGCAACTCGAAGACGACCTCGGGTAACGGCTATGATTCTGATCTTGCCGAGCGCGGGGACGTACAACTTCGCGGGCAACATCTGGGACCACGGCAGCCCGACGATCAGCGCGTCGACCACGACGAGCCCGAACGGAACCGACATCGTCGGTTCGGGCACCGCAACCACGACGAGCGCGTCGGCGACGCCGAACGCGTGCGCGACCGGCCGCGTTCACTGACTTCTTAAAGAGAAAAGGGAGAGACCATGATGCTCAGGCATTTCGGATGGGGATGTGTGCTCGTGATCGCGGGTTGCGGTGGTGACAACGCGACGACGGACGGCGGCACCGACTCGGGCGTCGACGTGACGCCGGACGTCGCGAAGGACTCTCCGACTGACTCGAGCGGTGACGTCGCGAACGACGCGCCGAACCCGTGCGCGACCGCGCCTACGACGACGTTCTACGTCGACGCCGCCACCGGCAACGACTCGAACAACGGCGCCGCGCCGTCCTGCGCGTTCAAGACGATCACCGCCGCGCTCACGGCGTCCGCGACGCACTTCAACGCGACGCTCGACCTCGCCGCAGGCACGTACGGCGCGGGCGAGACCTTCCCGATCGTGGTCGACAAAGGTCGCTCGCTCGTCGGCGCAGGCGCGTCGACCACCACGATCCAGGGCGCATCATCGACGTACAACACGACGAGCACGGCTTCGTTCCTCGACAGCGGCACGCACTTCGTCACGTTGCTCGTTGGCGACGTGATGGGCGGCACGAACAGCCTCGGGGCGACCACGATCTCCGGCGTGACGGTGCTCCCGCCGAGCAACATCACGACGCCCACGGCGAGCTTCCTCGGCATCGCGTGCATCACCGGCAACGGGCCCAACACGGGCTCGAGCCTTCCCCTCCCCACGCCGAACCTCATTCTCAAGAGCGTAACGGTCGGGCCGAACTTCGACACCGCGGTCGCGATCGGCTCGTCGCCGACGCCGAAGACCGCCTGCAACGTGTCGATCATGGCGAGCACGATCACCGGATCGAACGTCGGCCTCGGCACCGGCACCTGCGGCGGCGCCAACCCGGTCAACTCGTGGCCCAGCGCGCAGGTCGGCGACGGCACGACGCCCAACGCGAACACGTTCACGGCCTCGGGGATCGACATCTTCGGCCAGGGCTGCGGATCGATCCAGTCGTTCAACGGCAACAAGCTCACGAGCGGCTACCGCGGCATCGTCCTCGTCTCGCAGGCCGCGCAGTACTTCGAGATCCTCGGCAACACCTTCGACGGCAGCAGCGTGTCGTTCCCGATGGGCATCGGCGTGAACACGAACGGCACCGCGACCATCAACAAGCTCGACGGCAACACGTTCACGAACATCTCCGAGTCGAACGCCGCGGACACGTCAGCAGGCGCGACGACGGGCTACGCGATCGCGCTCGGCGCCGGGACGGTGCTCGAGGCGCACGCCAACAAGATCCACGACAACGACAACGGCGTCTTCGTCAACGCCGCGGGCGGCAGCAGCTTCGATTTCAGCTCGGATGGCTCGACCGCGAACACGAACGAGATCTACTGCAACTCGAAGAACACCAACACGACGGGCAAGGGCTTCGACCTCACGCTGAACTACAGCAACGCGGCCGCGGCGAATTTCGCAGGAAACACGTGGGATCACGCGTCGCCGTCGACGGGCACTTCGCTCACGAGCAACAACGGCACTGACGTCGTTTCGCTCACCTCGAACGAAGCCACGCTCACGAACGCCGTCGCGACGACGAACAACTGCGCGACGAACCGCACGCACTGAGGTCGTGGTGCTAATCTACGGGTATGCGTCCATTCCGTTATTTTGCGGTCGCTGCGTGCGCGGCGATCGTCGTGGGTCTCGTGTGGCGGAACGAACACGGGGTTCGGTGACGGCGGGACTGACGCGACGCTCGTGGACGGCGCGTCCGACGCGCAGAGCGCCGACGCGCCGTTCCAGTTCAACGACGCGCCGTTCGGTGACGGGAGCGCGTGCGCGCGCGGGTGCTCGAGCGATCTCCACTCGGTGATCGACTGCAACAACAACGTCGTCCAGACGTGCACGGGCAGCGACGGGTGCGACGTCGGGACGGGCACGTGCATCAACGCGTGTCAGGCGGCCGTGAACAACAAGAACTCCGTCGGCTGCGAGTACTACGCGACGCACATGGAGAACTCGATCGGCAGCTCGTATTGCTACGTCGCGTTCGTCGCGAACACGTGGAACACCGACGCGCACATCACGGTCGACTTCAAGGGCGCGACGCTCCCCGTCGCGAGCTTCGCGCGCATCCCGAGCGGCAAGGGGCAGAGCATCACGTACGCGCCGTACAACGGCGCGCTCCCCGCGGGTCAGGTCGCGATCTTGTTCCTCGGCGGCGGCTCGGGCGGCGCGCCGCAGTGTCCGATCGCGAGCGCCGAAGGCACGACCGCGATGGTGAGCGGCACGGGCATCGGGAATTCGTTCCACATCTCGACGGACGTCCCGGTCGTCTCGTACGAGATGAACCCGTACGGCGGCGGCAGCGTCGCCGTCACGGGCGCGTCGCTGCTCCTACCGGTCAGCGCCTGGGACACGAACTACATCGCGTCGACCGCGTCGCCCGACACCGCGGGCGCGCCCGGAATCACGATCATCGCCGCGCAAGACAACACGCAGGTGAGCTTCCTCCCGAAGGTCGCGCTCACGGGCGGCGGCGGCATCCCGAGCGGCGCGGCGAACACCACGGTCAAGTTCACGCTCAACAAAGGCCAGCAGGCGCAGATCGAGCAAGCCACCGATCTCGTCGGCTCGGTCGTCTCGACGAACAACCCCGTCGGCGTCATGGCCGGAAACCCGTGCATGAACAGCCCACAAAACGTGACGTTTTGCGATCACGGCGAGCAGATGCTCCCGCCGATCCGCGCGCTCGGAAGCGAGTACGTCGGCGTCCAGTACCGGCCGCGCCACGCCGAGCCCGCGATCTGGCGCGTCATCGGCGCCGTCGACGGCACGACGCTCACGTTCTCGCCGTCCATCGGCGCGAGCCAAGGGTTCCCCGCGGCGCCGACGTCGCTCAATCAAGGCCAGATGGCGGAGTTCGCGACGGGCACGCCGTTCGTCGTGACGAGCCAGGACACGCAGCACCCGTTCATGCTCTTCGAGTACATGTCCGGCTCGAACTGGACGGCCATGGGCGCGAGCGGCTTCTGCACCGCGTCCACGTGGGCGGGCTTCGGCGATCCGGATTTCAGCGTGCAGGTCCCGCCGCAGCAGTACCTCTCGCACTACGTCATCATGACGGACCCGACGTACCCCGAGACGAACCTCGTCCTCATCCGCCGCCCCGACGCGAAGAACAATTTCCAGGACGTGATGATCGACTGCATGACGACGCCCATCACGGGCTGGCAGACGGTGGGCGCGTATCAGTGGACGCGGCTCGATCTCCAGACGGGCGATTTCAAGGACGTGAACGGCTGCTCGAATGGCCGCCACGAGCTCACGAGCACCGCGCCCTTCGGCCTCAACGTCTGGGGCTGGGGCACGCCCAACACGTCCACGTTCACGTGCAACGTGTCGTACTCGTATCCGGGCGGCATGAACGTCCAGCCGATCAACTCGGTCATCGTCCCGCCGACGCCGCACTGAGCGTCTCACCAGGGAAACCACTCGCCGGGAACGTGCTGCCACGCGGTGGGCCTGCGCGCGTCGCCCGAGGGAACGACGAGCGAGCCCACGTAGTCGGCGTGCGCGTAGACGCTCGCGATCGTCGTGCGGATCGCGTCGAGGTCCGCGTCGCTCGCGTCGCCGGTCGCGGTCGCTTTGTAGAACTGCACGGTGATGCGAATCGGAAAGCGCGCGTCGCGCGCGAGCTTCGTGCCGTAACCCTCGGTGAACGCGCCGAGCGTGACGCCGTGACCGACCACCGCGCGCTCGAGATCGCCGCGGGGATCGCGGACGCGCACCGTCGCGTCGTTCGGGCCGAACGCGCCCGCCGAGAGCGGCTCGTCGCTGAACTCGTATCCGTAGCCCTCGCCCGTCCCGCCCGAGAGGCCCGGGAGGACGCCCTCGTCGTCGTGCACGAGCGGGATTTGGATCATCGCCATCACGTCCGCTCCACGCCCGAGCGCGCTCCGGTCGGCCTCGGTCTTCGGCCCGCCTTGCGCGGCGATGCGCGCGACGACGTCGCTGCGGCGTTGCGCCGTGAAGTACGCGCGCTTGCCCGCCTCGTTGAAGTAGAGCTCCTGACCCCAGTGCGCGCCGCGGTCGGTGGGTCGATTCTCGACGACGGTCATGCTCGTCCCCTCGCGCGTCGCGAGGATCGCGAGGACCGCGGGCGAGCCGGGCGCCGATTGATAGTTGAAGAGCACCGGGTTGAACTCGGCTGCGCTCTCCTTTGGAATGGGCAGAAACAGCGCCTGCGCGCTCACGAGGAAGTGCGTGTCGCGCGGCGCCGAGAGATCGACCCGCGCGCTCTTGCCGTCGCTCAACGACGCGGCCGAGGATGCGTAGCGCCCGAGATCGCGAATGAGGTCGAGGAGCGGGACGGTCGTGAGCTCGCCGCCGCTCGCGTTGCCCACGCGCACGAAGAACCTATCGGCAGGCACGTCGCCGGTGACGTCCTCGAAATTCGGCGCGCGGATCACGGGCATCAGCGTGGACTCCCACCGCGCGAGCGGCGGCGTGTCGGCAGCGTCGAACCATGGCTCGACCGCGGGCACCGTCACGACCCCGTGCCGAACTTGCAGCGTGAAGTCCGTGATGTTCGGGCCGATCGCCGATCCCCACGCGCGCCCCGTGTCCTCCCACGTGACGTTCGCGAGGCGCAAGCCGCGACTCCTGACGCGCGCCGAGAGCTCCCCATCGGCCACCATGGAGGCCACGCGCTCGACGACGCGCGTGTACGCGCCATCGACCACGGGAGCCGGCAGCGAATCGACGAACGCGATTGGGGCGACCGGAGGCCGCGCGTCCTCGACGCAGCCGATGACCAAGACCCACGCGCACAGTGAAACGATACGCACGCCGGTTGGACGCGCTCGCCCCTCGCGCGCTTGGATGTCCCGTAGTCGCGAGCGCGATGCGACAGCGCGCCGCTCCTCGGTCGACCCTGGCGCGGACGCGGTGCTCGGCGTCGAGTTTCACACCTCTCCGGGCTGGCCGTGAGGTTCCGCCGTACAGGTCGACGCAGAGATGGGCCACGAGGCCGAAGGGCTCCACGATTTGCGCGCAAAGGCCGGCGACCTGAACGCCGACGTGCTCGTCGACGTGCAGTTCCATCACGGCGAAGGCGGCAACGAGAAGACGCGCCTGACGGGCCTCGCGCTCAAGTACTTGTGACTGCACGCGCCCGAGTCCCCAGCTAGACTCGGGCGTCTCATGCGAAGGCAGTCCATCTCCTGGGTCATTCGGCGCGCCGTGCTGGTCGCGATGGCGCCGGCCTGCGGCGACGCGTCGCAACAGCCCATCGACGCGGGCTTCGACGCGAGCACGGCCGACGCGACCGTGAACGACGCGACGGCGGACGCGCTCGACACGGATGCCGACGTCATCGACGACGGGTTCGTGCCGCCCGACATCGGACCGCCGCCGGGGTGCACGTTGTTCGGAAAGCCAGATCACTTCGCGCCGTGCGGGTACACCGAGCAAATCTTCGACTCGGCGACGTGCCTCGTCGACACGACCGCCGACGGAGGCGTCCAAGACGCGAACGTGTGCAACGAGCTCTGCTCGTGGGACGAGCCCGACTGCATCTACTACTCGCTCGGCGACGCGGGCGAATACCTCACGTGCGGAGCGGGCTGCATCGGCCGCCTCCAAGAGGGCGCGCGCCTCGATTTTGCCGAGAGTTGCGAGCCGCTCGACGAGACCGACGGGGACGTCCTCGCGCGCGCGGCAGCGTTGGAGGCTTCGTCCGTCGATGCGTTCCACGCGCTCGCCGAGGAGCTCCGCGAGCACGGCGCGCCGACCGAGCTGATTTGCGAGGCCAAGCGCTCGGCGCGCGACGAGGTTCGTCACGCGCGCTCGATGGCCGCGCTCGCCCGCGCATATGGCGGCGAGGCGCGTCGTCCGTCCTCCACGACGAGCCGCGTGCGGCGCCTCGTCGACATCGCGATCGAGAACGCCGTCGAAGGGTGCGTTCGCGAGACTTACGGCGCGGCGCTCGCGGGGTGGCAGGCGGCGCAGGCTCGTGACCCACGCGTGCGCGCGGTGATGCGCGGCATCGCTCGCGACGAATCCCGTCACGCGGAGCTCGGCTGGCGCATCCACCGATGGGCGCTCGCGAAGCTCAGCGCGGCCGAGCGTCGTCGCGTCACGCACGCGCGCCGCGCCGCGGCCCGCGATCTCGCGCGCTCGATCGAAGCGACCCGCCCGCGAAGCGCGATCGGCATGCCCGACGTCCACGCGTCGCGCGCGATGTACCGCGGCCTGTCGACGCTCTGGAACTAGCGCGCGTTCCCGACCGCATCACATTACTCCACATTGCCGGGTGGCAGCGTGGTTCAATCCTTTCGGTGTGATGGGCTCGACACGATTGAAGTTTGCCCTCTTGGCCGTCCTGGGTCTCGCGGCGTGCGCGCCGCCAACGCCGACCGCGCCCGTTCGCGTCGAGATTCGCGTGCCCGTCACGCGATTCACGCTTCCGAACGGGCTCGAGGTCGTCGTGCAAGAGGATCATCGGACGCCGCACGTTGCCGTGAACTTGCGATACCACTCGGGGTCGAAGAACGATCCACCCGGTCGCGCGGGTATGGCGCACCTCGTCGAGCACCTTCAGTTCGTCGAGTCGCAGCACACGAAGCGCGACGAGTTCTTTCGAACGATGGTGGCGCTCGGCGCGCGCGATGTGAACGGCACGACCGACGTCGACGGAACCTCGTACTTCGAGACGGTCCCGTCGTCGTCGCTCGAGTCGGTGCTGTGGATCGAGGCGGACCGCATGGCATCGGCAAGGCTCGGGTGGAGCGACGACGCGATCGAGAGAGAGAAGAACGTGGTCGCCCAGGAGCTTCGGCTTCGCTTCGACAACGAACCGAACGGCCTGCGGCACCAGCTCCTCTCGCGCGGCGTCTATCCACAGGGGCATCCGTATCGCCAGGCGCTCGCCGAGGAGGCTCAAGAGCGCGCGGCGACGCGTGCGGAGCTCGTCGACTTCGCGGCGCGCGCGTACGGCCCGGACAACGCGACGCTCATGCTCGTCGGCGACGTCACGGCGCCCCGCGCAAAGGAGCTCGCGGCGCAGTACTTCGGCGCGGTTGCTCCCCGCGCCTCGCGCTTCGACGCGCGGCTCGTCGCTCCGGTCGAACGCGCGGCCTACAAACGCCTCGACATCGTAGCGGACGTCGACGAACCCACGGTCTACGTCGCGTGGCCGCTGCCGGCGCCGACTGACGACGGGTTCTACGAGGCGGGATACGCGATCTCCATTCTCACGGGATATGCGTCGTACAACGCGCAAGACAAACACGGGTCGCTGCGACCAGGCTCGGTGCACTGGCTGGTCGTCCCTCATCGCCTCGGGTCGATCGGAATCATCTATGGAACGCCGACGAAGGACGCGGCGCCGGACGACCTCCTCGACTCGATCGACATCTCGCGTCAGCGCATCGTCGCGCGCGAGCTCGGGACGCTCGGCGCGTATCGCTCGTTCTACATCGCGACGGAAGTGCGAGCCGCGGAGAACCTCGACGGACGCGCC
The DNA here is from genome assembly GCA_963839305.1 of uncultured delta proteobacterium. GTDB lineage: Bacteria > Myxococcota_A > Polyangia > Polyangiales > Polyangiaceae > DASXHD01. The sequence continues at coordinate 5,519 of CAWIUL010000001.1, read as the reverse complement.
AAGCGAATGCAGGAGCTCCTCGAGCTCTACGGCGAGCCCGACGTCATGAGGGACCTCAGGGCCGTGCAGGCGGTCACGAAGTCGCGCATGGTCGGCGCGGTCGACAAGTTCCTCGATCCCGCGCGTGCGGTAGTCGTCGTCGTCACGCCGAACCATGACGCGCCGCGCGCCGGACGCGTCGTCTCCGAGGTGCCACGATGAGCCCGCGCATCGCGCTCGCGCTCTTGCTCGCGACGGGCTGCGCGGCCGAGTTCCTGCCGCGGAAACCGATTCGGCTCGACATCGAGCCGAGGCCCGCGCAAGTCGACTCCGCGGCGCCGCCGTTCGCGTCCGTCATGCCCACGCCGCAGGTTGGCGCGCCGCCGAACATCGAGATCGCTCGAGAAGCCAAGCTGAGGAACGGAGTTCGCGTGCTCTTGCTCGAACGACACACGCACCCGCTCGTCGCGGTGAGCGTCGTGCTGCAGCGCGGCTCCGCCGAAGCGGCGCCCGGCGTCTTCGACCTCTTCGTCGATTCGATGGCGAGCGGCAGCGATCTGATCGACCCCGAGCCGCTGCATCAACACCTGTACGAATATGCCGTCGAGCACCGCGTGACGGTCTCGCGCGAAACGTCGGTGGTCTCTGCGCAGTTCGTCGCGCCGCTGCTCCACGACGTCGTGCGGATGGTCGTGCCCGCCTTCGCGACGCCGTCGTTCGAGGAGAAGGAGCTCAAGCTGCTCGTCGATCAACACAAGCGGAAGGCGGCGCAGATGCGCGACGAGCCGGGCGACCGTGCCAAGCGGGAGCTTACCCGGCTGCTGTTTCCGAACGGGCACCCTTACGCGGACTACGTCGCGGACAGCGACCACCCGCTCGAGGGCGTCACGCGCGAAGCGATCATGGCGCTTCGTTCGTACGTCGGCGCGGACGACGTCGCGGTCGTCGCGGCGGGCGACGTCACGCTCGCGCAGCTCATGCCGCTGCTCGATGACGCCCTCGGCTCGCTCAAGCCCGGCGCGCGCGCACGGCGCCAGCTACCCGAGTCGCCTCCTCCGAGCTCGGCTCACGTCGTCCTGTTCGATCATCCGCGTGACAGCCAGGCCCAGATCGCGCTCGGCTTCGCAGGCGTCCCGTTCGACAGCCCGGATTACCCCGCGCTCTGGTTCCTGTCGAAGGTGCTCCAGGATGAGACGCGCGCGTCGGTTCGCCTGACGCATGGAACGACGTACGCGACCTCGGGCGAAATCCGCATGATGCGAACGAGCGCGCCGGTGACGCTCTCGATGGCCGTCGACGTCGCGTTCGCGGACGAGGCCATCGGCGGCACCGTCAAAGCGATCAAGAACCTCGACGCTCAGCTCGCTCGTCCCGGTGAGCTCGATCGGTTGAAGAGTTGGGTGCTGAGCGGTCTGACCTATGAAACGGTCGACGAAGTCGCCCAGTCGCTCACGACGCTCGCGGCGTACGGTCTTCCGGCGGACCACTGGAACAAGATGCGCCTGTTGATCGGAGCTCTTGGCGCCGACGAGATCCTCAAGGTCGCGCGGACGTACCTCGATCCCACGCGTGCGCAGCTCGTCGTGCTCGGCGACGCCATCACGTTGCGCGGCGAGCTCGAATCGCTCGGCCTGGGCAACGTCGAGGTGCGCAAGGTTGCGCACTGACCGAAGTGCCGAACGAAGTGGAGCGGGAGAAGGGATTCGAACCCTCGACGTCCACCTTGGCAAGGTGGCACTCTACCACTGAGTTACTCCCGCCTGGATTGCAGGCGAGCGTGAATACCACGGCCGAAAACCCTGTCAATCGGCGAGTACGTGCTCGGGCCTCAAACCCACACCGATGAGCCGCGCCGGGATGCGCCGGAGCCAGGGCCAGCGCTCGAACATGAGGACGCTTTGGGGCGGCATCTTGAACGGCTCGCCGCGCCGGCGCTCGCTCCGCCGCCAGATGCGGTTTTGCACGAAGACCTGGAGATCCTGCGTCAGCCGCGTCGGCAGCGCCCGGCGGCGCTGGACGCCTTCGAGGTGGCCGTTCGTGAGGTGCCGCTTTCGGAGGGGCTCCGCGAGCATGTTCGCGGCGGCGACCGCGTCTTGGATCGCGAGGTTCATCCCCACGCCGCCGATGGGCGACATCGCGTGCGCCGCGTCGCCGATGCAGAGCAGGCCTGGGCGCCACCAGCGCTTCAACCGATCGATCTTCACGGTGGTCGACTTGACGTCGTCCCACACGCGGATCTCGTCGAGCCGATCGCGGAGGAACGGCGCGGCGAGCGCGATTTCGCTCCGGAGCACGCCGACGCCGCGCGGCTTCATGTCGTCGAGCTCGCCCTTGCCCACGACGAGGCCACACTGCCAGTGATCGCCGCGATCGAGCAGGACGAGCGCGCGTCCGACCTCGAAGTAACCGAGCGTCCGCGGTGGATCGCCGAGGCGCTTCGAGACGTTCGCCCAGACGACGTCGATGGGCGAGCCGATGTCCTCGATCTCGAGGCCCGCGCGCGCCCGCACGCTCGAGTGGCGCCCGTCGCAACCGATCACGAGATCGGCGCGGACCTCGAGCTCGCCGTGCGGGGTCGTCGCGCGCACGCCGCCGACGGTCGCCTCCTCGACGAGGCCGTTCACCTCGTTGCACATGCGAAGGCTGAAGCACTTGTACGCCTTCGCTCGCTCGGCGAGGAACGAGAGGAAATCCCACTGCGGCATGAGCACCATGAACTGGCAGCGCGTGTGCGCGTGCGCGAAGTCCGCGAAGGGGATCTCGCGCTGGCCGACGCGCGCGCGGATCTCGCGGAGCTCGGTGTGCGGGAGCGCGAGGAAGTCGTCGAGGAGCCCGAGCTCGTGGAGCACGTCGAGCGTCGAGGGGTGCACCGTGTCGCCGCGGAAATCGCGCTCGAAATCAGCCTGCTTCTCCAGCACGACGACGTCGACGCCCGCGCGCGCGAGCAAGTAACCAAGCATCAGGCCAGCCGGGCCGGCACCCACGATGCAGCACCGCGTGTCGATCTGCTCCATCCACGGACCTCCTTCGACGGGGTCCGGGCTCCTCCAAGTCTCGTGCCGATCTGCGCGCCCGCGAATTTCGCGCCGCAGGCTGTGGCATGGCACCACTTCGCCACGTGGAGAAGCGTCACTGCGTGATGGGCGTGCGCGCGCAGTTCTGCTGGTGGAAGTTGATGCGCGTGCCGCCGTCGACCATCTCGAAGTCGGTCGGCAGGAGCGCTTTCAGCGCGTGCGTGTCGATGACGTCGACGATGTCCGTCGTGCCCGAGACGTAGAAGCCGCCGCCGTCGTCCATGAACATGCCGTACTTCTGGAGCGCGACGGCGATCGCTTGCGCCTCGGGCGTCGCGAGCGACGAGACGTTGAACGTCCCCTTGAGCCGCAGGCGCGAGCCGTACGGGATCGTCGTGCCGATCGGTCCGCTGCCTCCGAGGTGCGTCGCGGGGTGCACGTAGTAGGTGTTGTCGATCTTGTTGTTGTCGATCGTGAAGCGCAGCGCGTGGTTGATCTGGTGCGCGGCGATCTCGGCCTTCTGAAGGAGGAGCGGCGCGATGGGCACGTCGGCCGCGTCCGCGCCGTTGCACCCGTCGCCGCGCGAGAACGGCGTGCCGGGCTGCCAGTAGTCGTGCGTGAGATCCCACACGACCTCGCACGAGCTCGTGAACGTGCCGCCCGTCGCGAGGCCACCGGTGATGCTGCCTTGATAGAGCTCGTAGAGCCGCGTGCCCGAGTAGATGAGCATGTGGCAGTCGCCGCCGGTCGAGCAGAAGTAGTCGTTCTCGCCTTCGATCTTGCCGCCGGCCGGCACGGGAACGGGCGCGTTGTCGCAGTCGGGGAGCGCACCGGGATCCTGCGTGAACGTGCGCTTGGCGACGCTCGTGTCCGCGTAGTTGATGTTGAACGACGGATCGAGCTGGAACGCGTTGCCCCACCCGCTCGCGAGCGCGCCGTTCAAGATCGTGGTCCACGCGGAGTCGACCTTCGCGTTCGAGATGTCTTGGTACATCGTCGAGCTCGAGGGAAAGCTCGTGAGCGTCGAGCCGCTGTCGCCCTGCGGCGTGCCGTCGGGTTGCGAGGAGTCGCCGTTGTTCGATCCGTCGGGGATGCCGCCGTCGGGGCCAACGCCGCTGTCGCCGTTGTTGTTGTTGTCGCCGCTGCAAGCGGCGACGAGCGCGCACACGACTCCCAAGCCCGCCAAGATCCGCATGTACGGAGTATACGCTCAAATAACTTGTTCACCGTGCCGTGGCGCACGATCATCCGGACCGGATGACGACCGAACGACGCACCCATGCGCGCGGAAAAACCACCGCGAAAGTGACGTTCACCGACGCGACGAGCGAGACGCCTTCGGAGGGCGAGCTCCACGACATCGGGCGCGGCGGAATGTTCGTCGCGACGAAGACGCCGCTTCCAGCGGGAAAGCGAATCGATTTCGAGGTCCAGGTGACGGGCGGCGCGGCCATCACGGGCATGGCGCGCGTCATCTGGGTGCGCGAGGCCGCGGCGGGGGACCTGCCGGCCGGAATGGGGATCAAATACATCGACGTCGACAACGACGCGCTCCTCGCGATCGATCGGCTCGTCGGGTTGAAGAAGAACGTTCGCGAGCGCACCGTGCTCGGGATCCCCGCCCCCGCGGTGCTGCCGGCGGAAGCGCCGAAGGTCGAACCGCCGAAGGTCGAACCGCCGAAGGTCGAAGAGAAGCCGAAGATGGAGCCGCCGCGGCCCGTGAAGTCGCGCGAGCGCACGGTGCTCGGCATCGCGCCGCCCGCGCCGCGCGAGCAGGAGCTCTCGTGGGAGGAGGCGCCCGCCGCACCGCCCGAGCCCGTCAAGGAGCTGGTGAAGGAGCCCGAGCCGGAGCCCGTCAAAGAGATCGCGCCCGAGCCGGTCGCTGTGAAGGAGCCCGAGCCGGAGCCCGTCAAGGAGGTCGCGCCCGCGGTCGCCGCGCCCGAGCCGGAGCCCGAGCCCGTCAAGGAGGTGAAGCCTCCGCCGAAGGCCGCCGTGGTCGAGGAGCCACCGCCGCCGCGTGAGCTTCCGAAGCGCGAAGGAGGCGGCGCCGGCAAGTGGCTCTTGATCCTCTTGATCGTCGGCGGCTTGGCCGGTGCGGCGTACTACTTCCGCGACAAGATCATTCCGCCCGAGGTCTCGCCGACGCCGACGGTCTCCGCGAGCGCATCGACCGCGCCGAGCGCGAGCGCGGCGCCGAGCGCGAGCGCGATGGACATCGCCGACGCGTCGCCGAACGTCGCCGACGCGACCGCGATCGAGACGATGGTCGACGCGAGCGCGAGCGACGCGGACATGCACGATGGCGGTCACGACGCGGGCGATGGCGGCAAGCATCACCACGACGCAGGCGCCGCCGGCGCGACGACCACCACGCAGCACCACCCGAAGCCGAAACCGAGCGCGACCGCGACAGCCGACAACCCGTACTGAGGATGTCAGTTCCGCACACTTCGCGCGTCCACAAGGGAATGCGGGAGTAACTCAGAGGTAGAGTGCCACCTTGCCAAGGTGGACGTCGAGGGTTCG